>JADFDI010000010.1 GCA_018262985.1 Spirochaetota bacterium
GCCGGAACCGATCAAAAGGATCGCGTAAGGGACGCCGGCAGGGAGGTCCCTTTTACACCACTTGACGGGACACTACCGAGCTCGGGGGACAGAGCTCGGGGGACAGAGCTCGGGGGACAGAGCTCGAGGGATAGAGCTCGGGGGACAGAGCTCGGGGGACAGAGCTCGAGGGACAGAGCTTGGGTGGAGGATTGCCCTTGCGCCGGGACCGGATCGGCACGAATATTGACTTATTCAATCATGCTTCCGGGAGGCGGACGATGAAGATAGGCGGAAAGCTTTGGGCGGGTTTCATATCGATCCTCGTGGTTCTCGCGGGTATCGCGGTGTTCGCGGGCTTCACGCTGTCGGCCGTGCTCGCGGACTTCACCCTGCTTTACAGGAACATTCTGCCGGCGGTCGACAACCTCGACCAGGCGGACCGGGACTTCCACCAGGCCCTCGTGGCGGAGCGCGAGCTGATACTGCTGCCCTTCGAGGATCCGCGCTCCGCGGGCCTCGTCGCCGCCTGGGAGGAGAATGTGGGGCAGGCGGAGGAACGCCTCGCGGCCTACCACGCGGTGGCGCTGAGCGACGAGGAGCGGCAGCTCTATGCGGACCACGTCGCATCGCGCGACGAATGGGTGAAGCTCGGTCGCCGCGTCATATCGCTGCGGAACGCGGGCGACAGCGTCTCGCGCGAGGAGGCGCTCAAGCTGGCCACCGGCGGCGCCAAGGCGGCCTTCGACGAGATGCGGGAGTACATCAACCAGCTCCAGGAGCTCGTGAACGCGAACGCGCTCGAAACCGCGGAAGCGGCGGCTTTGGCGGGACGCACAGCGTTCCTCGTGCTGGTGGGCGCCTCGGGCGTGGCCCTGGTCGGCGTCGCCCTGCTCTCGGCCTTGCTGACGCGCGCCATCGTCCGGCCGCTCAAGGCGACGGCCGCGCTCGCCGAACGGGTGGCCTCGGGAGACCTCGAGGGCTCGCTCGAGGACGAGTTCCTCGGCAAGCGCGACGAGACCGGCGAGTTGGCACGCTCGATCATGGCCATGACGGGAAAGCTCTCCGAGGTGGTCGGCGACATCCGCAACGCCTCGTCGAACCTGAGCTCCGGCTCGAAGCAGATCGCCTCGACCGCGCAGCAGCTGTCCCAGGGGGCCACCGAGCAGGCGGCAGCCGCCGAGGAGGTGAGCGCCTCGGTCGAGCAGATGACGGCGACCATCCGGCAGAACGCCGACAATTCGGCCGAAACCGACGCGATAGCGCGGAAGAGCGCCCAGGCGGCCACCGAGGGCGGCTCGACGGTGAACGAGACCGTCGGCGCGATGAAGGAGATCGCAGGGCGCATCGGCATCATCGAGGAGATCGCGCGGCAGACCAACCTGCTGGCCCTGAACGCGGCCATCGAGGCCGCGCGCGCGGGAGAGGCCGGCAAGGGCTTCGCGGTCGTGGCGAGCGAGGTCCGGAAACTGGCCGAGCGCTCGCAGACCGCCGCGCGGGACATCTCCGAGCTCTCGGGCCGGAGCATCGCCGTGGCCGAGAAGGCCGGTTCCTTGATCGGCGGCATCGTGCCGGAGATCCAGAAGACCGCGAGCCTGGTGCAGGAGATCGCCGCGGCGAGCGCCGAGCAGAACGCGGGTTCGCAGCAGATAGCCAAGGCCATGACCCAGCTGGATTCCGTGGTGCAGCAGACCGCGTCCGCGTCCGAGGAGCTCGCGTCGATGTCGCAGGAGCTCTCGGGTCAGGCGGAACTGCTCTTCTCGACGGTCGGCTTCTTCAAGACGCGCGACGCTGGCGGAAGGTCGGGGACGCGCGAGCTGCCGGCTCCGGACCTGGTCTAGGCTTCCGGCTCGGCCGGCGCTTCCGGCTGAAGCAAGCGCCTTCCCGTACGCCGCGGGAAGGCGCTTTTCATTGTCGGCGGGACGGGACGGCGGCCGACGGGGAGGCGCCCCGACGGCGCCGCCCGCCAACCCGGGGAAGCGCCGCCCCGCCTGTGGTCGCGCCAGGGATTGGAGCGGAATCGGAGCGCCCGGGGGCGGCGTCGCGGGGACGGGGACGCCCGGCGCTCCGATTGTAGCGGAAAGCCCGGCGACCGGAGCCTTTCAGGCGACGGGCGGGCACCCGGCTCCTTCACCGTAGTCGGGCTCTGTCCCGAAAGCGGGCTCTGTCCCTGTTGTCGAGCTCTGTCCCTGTTGTCGGGCTCTGTCCCTGTAGCCGAGCTCTGTCCCTGTAGCCGGTCTCTGTCCCTGGAGCCGAGCTCTGTCCCGAAGGCGGGCTCTGTCCCTATAGCCGAGCTCTGTCCCTGGAGCCGAGCTCTGTCCCGGAGTCGAGCTCTGGAGTCGAGCTCTGGAGTCGAGCTCTGTCCCTCAAAGGCGAACCGGCAAAAAAGAACGGGACCCGCTTGCGCGGGCCCCGTTGTTCATGCCGCCCGGAGGGGCGTCACTTCAGGTAGGTGGCGGTGAGCGTGTAGGTGGCCGAGAGGGTCCTCGAGCCGTTCGTGATGGTGAGCTTGTACGAGCCGCCGGAGCCGGTGTCGTAGGAGAGGCTCGTGGTGCCCTGGGCCACGAGGAGGCCGGAGGGGTTGTAGAGCTTCATGGTGAGCGGGACGGTGCTCGGGCTCCAGGAGAGCGCGGCCTGGAAAACGCCGCCAGCGACCGCGAAGGTGCGGGTGACGCTCTTGCGCTTGGCCAGGGTGCCCGTGAAGACCTCGGTGACGGGGTCGGCGGGATCGGGCGGATTGACGGCGGCGTAGACGGCGGCTTCGGCGTTGACGATGCCGTAGCCGTAGAGCGTGTCGTAGCCGGAGGCGCCGAGGTCGGTCGCGGTCGAGCGGAGGATGTCCTTCATCTGGGTGACGGTGAGCGCGGGGTTGGCGCCTTTGACGAGGGCCGCAACCGCGGATACGTGCGGGGTGGCCATCGAGGTGCCGTCGAAGTAGGCGTAGTCCCAGGGGCCGATGTAGAGGGTGACGGTCGGTCCGTTCAGGGACTTGAGGTACTCGCCGTCTTCCATGGACATGGAGACCGTCGGGACGTAGGTGCCGGCGGTGCCGAGGGTGCCGGTGAAGGTGCCCGCGACGTTGTTGTAGATGATGACGCCCTTGGCGCCCGCGGCCATGGCGTTGTTCACCTTGTCCACGAAGGAGATGGTGCCGCGCTGGATGAGGGCGATGTTGCCGGCGACGGTGGAGGGGAAGGCGGCGGCGGAGTCGCCGATGCCGCAGTAGATGGCCTTTCCGGTGACGGTGCCCGCGGGGGAGAACTCCATGGCGTCGGCGGCGAGGGTGGAGGTGCCGTAGGTGACGTTGGCGACGGTGCCCGTGCCGCGCGGGACGGTGGAAAGGACGTTGACGCCGGGGGCGACGACGTCGATGCCGGTGCCGGAGTTGGAGAAGTCGGCCTTGACCAGCGCTGAGTCGACGGCGCCGACCGCGAAGGTGGCGGCGTAGCCGGCGGGGTAGCTGATGGTGGTGGCGCCGTCGTTGCCGGTGGCGCAGATGACGAAGAGGCCCGCGTTCACGGCGTTGGTGTAGGCGGTGTTCTCGGTGGTGGAGTAGCTGCCGCCGCCGAGGCTCATGCTGGCGATGTCCATGCCGTTCTGGACCGCCCAGTCGACCGCGGCGAGGATGTCGGTGGAGTAGCCGGAGCCTTCGGCGCTGAGGACCTTGAGGGCGTAGAGGTCGACGTTGTAGGCGACCGAGGCTACGCCGAGATCGTTGTTGGTGACGGCGCCGATGGTGCCGGAGCAGTGGGTGCCGTGGCCGTTGTCGTCGAAGGGATCGGAATCCTTGTTGACGAAGTCGTAGCCGCCCTTGTAGTTGGCGGCGAGTTCGGGATGGCCGTAGTCGATGCCGGTGTCGATGACGGCGACCTTGACCGCGTCGCCCGTGCTGGTCGGCCAGGCCTGCGGGGCCTTGACCGCGATGACGCCCCAGGGGACGGTCTCGCCGAGGGCGTAGCGGATGTAGTCGGGCTCGACGTAGGCGACGTTCGGGTCGGCTTCGATGGCGGCCAGGGCGGCCTTGTCGGCGACGCGGACGGACATCGCGTTGACGATCTTGAACTCGCGCTCGATGCGGGCGCCGCGGGCGGCGATGGCGGAGCGGGCGGCCGCGGTGGGCTTTTCCTTGAAGGCGACGATGTAGCGGCCTTCGGCGGCGTCGGCCGCGGGGGCGGCGGACACGGTGGCGGTGCGGACGCCTTCGTCGGCGGCCGCGATGGCGGCGTCGGTGAACACCGGCGAACCGCAGGAAGCCAGGATCGCCGCGAACGCGAGGGCGAGAGCGCCGATCGTCAGGTACTTTTTCATCGCGAGGTCCTCCTTAAGGACGGGGAAATGATGGCCGCATTTTAATCCACCTTCCCGGCTGTCAAGCGAAATTTCTTGCATGGCCGCATCGGGTTTCCCGCATATTTATCCATTCCGGCCGTCCTTTGTGGAGTGTTTTGGAATGTTGTTTCATAGAGGAACGGATTGTCGTTCCGAATTCCGGAACCTGGAGGGATCGCGGGCAGGAAGGGTCTCGGGAGCGCCCCCGGGACAAACCGGTTTACGGTTCGAAGACGGGGAATGCCCCTTGCGCGCCGAATGGGCGTTCTGTCAAGCGGAAATCAGAGCTTGAGGCAGACCACGATCTCGAAATCGCCGGAAGGGGTCGAGAAGGGCAGGATGTTGACGGGAGCGATGTCGGGCCAGGCGATCTGGTGGTTGGTGCCGCGCACCACGACGGGCGGCGAGATGTCGACCTCGTGATCCGCGATGGCGCTCGAGGCGTGGCCGGCGACGATGTTGGTGAACTCGGCCACCAGGTGGCCGCCCATCTCGCGGCGCTCGCGCTCGTCGCCCGGTTCGACGCCGCTCCGTTCCAGCATGGCGGCGGCCAGGGACGAGGGCATGCGGACCGCGATGATGCCCTGGGCCTGGCCCGCGAGCCCCACGAGGCCCGAGATGTCCCAGCCGTGGGTGGGGCTCTGGCCGCCGATCCGGACGGGCCCCGGCGCGGCGTCGAGGCCGAACATGTCCTTGAAGACCTCCCGGACGGAGGCGAGCGCGGTCTCGACGAGCGGGTTGTCCACCGTGTTGTCGCTCCTTTTCGCTTGCGGCGACGATTGCTGGAACCTAGAATAGCGCACCACCATGGCCCAGCGCAAATCGGCCGCGTTCGGGAAGGCGCTCCTGCCCGTCCTTCCCTTCCTCGCGCTCGCGGCATATCTGGCCGACCTGCCCCTGCCCGTCCCGCGCCCCTTCCTGCCCGAGCGGCGCTACCTCGCGCTCGACGCTTCCTTCGCGCCGCGCTTGGCGGAGCTCGCGCGCGCGGAACGGGGAGCCCGCGTTTCTCTGCCGGACGCCGCGATCCGGCTGCCGGAACCCGATGCCGCGGAGGCGCTCGCGGCGCTGGCGGAGAGGCTCCCGGCGCGGGGCTCTCTGGCCGGCGCGCTCGGAGACCTGGGCCGGTCCCGGTTCCCGGCCCGCGTCGTGGTGGCCGGCGATTTCCTGCCGACGGCCGCCGAGCGGACGGCGCTCGAGGAGGCGTCGCGCGCGGCCGGCAGTACCTTCCGCTTCGAGCGCCTCGAGCCGGCGGCGCCCCGGCCTTTCATGGCCTTGGGCCGCGAAGCCGGCGGGCGCCACGCGTCGTACGAGGTCGAACTGGCGCTCGGCCCCGGGGCGGCGGCTTTCGCCCGCCTACGGGCGAGCCAGGGCGGACTGCTCCTCGCGGAGGCGGCCGGGCCGGCGAGGCCCGCGGACGGCGTGCTGCGCTTCGTCGCGGCGGCGGGAGGCGAGCCGATAGTCCTCGAGGCATCGGGCGACGGAGGGAGCTTCCGGATCGAGGTCGCGGCCGGGCGGACGGAGGCGGAGAGCGCGCGCGTGCTGGTGGTGACCGAGCGGCCGGAACTGTCCGGCGCGCTGGAAGCCCTCTATCGAACCGACCGGGTGCTCCCGGAGGAGCTCGGCGGCGTGGACCTTTCCCGCTACGAGCTGATCGCGCTCGACGGGGTGGGACCGCGCTCGCTGCCGCCCGGGGGCGCCGACGCCCTGGCCGAGGCGCTGGAGGGGCGGAGCGCGTCCCTGTTGGCCGTCGCGGATTCAGCCGGGTTCGGCGCGGCGGCGGACGACTCGGGGCGGCTGGAGGCCCTGCTGCCGGTGATATCGAGGCCGCGCTCGCTCGAGCGCCTGCCCGAGCTCGCGGTGCTCGTCATGCTGGACGTATCGGGATCCATGTTCGGCGACAAGCTCTCGCTCGCCAAGGTGAGCGGCGTCGAGCTGCTCCGCAACCTCAAGGCGCGGGACCTGGTGGGACTCCTTTTGTTCTCGGACCGTCGGACCTGGGTCTACGAGTTCGCGCCGGGCGAGGAGACCCGGGCGGCGCGCGAGCTCGAGCCCGTGGCGGCGGAGGGCGGCACCGACCTGGCGGCGGCCCTCGAGGAGGGGCTGGACAGCTTGGCGGCGCTCGACGCTCCGGGGACGGGCCGGCACGTCGTCGTGGTCTCGGACGGGATCACGAAGCCCGCGGACTTCGCCACCCTGGTCGAGCGCGCCGTCGCCGAGGGCGTCACGATATCGACCATGGCGATCGGCGACGAGGCGGACTCGGCCCTGCTCGCCTCGATTGCCGCGCGCTCGGGCGGCCGGGCCTGGCGGGTCGAGGGCCCGGACGAGATACCGGCGGTGCTGTTCCGCGACCGGGCGGCGATCTCGCGCGCGGGCTTCCTCGACGAACGGACGGAGATTTTCGCGCTCGACGGGACCGCGCTCGCGGTCGTGGACGGCATGGCGCAGTACACGGCGAAGGAGGAGGCGCAGGTCCTGCTGTCGAACCGTTTCGGGGACCCCTTCCTGGCCAGCGTCGAGCGCGGCGCGCGCGGCTCGATCTTCCTGGCCTCGGACCTGTACGGGAGCATGACGGCCGAGTTCTGGGGAAGTCCGCGCGCGGCGGGCGTGGTGGCGGCGCGGCTCGACGCGACCTTCGCGGAACGGCTCGCGAGCGCGCGCGTCGTCGAGGACGAGCGCGGGCTCACGGCCCTCGTACGCGGCGAGCTGCTCGTCGCGCCGGAACTGGAGGTGTCGGGACCGGAGGGCTGGAAGGAGCGGGTCCGCGCCGAGCGGGTCGCGCCCGGGCTGTTCGCGGCGCGCGTCGAGGCGCCCTGGGCGGGGGAATACGTCGCGCTCGTGCGGGACGGCAGCGAGGTGGCCGGCCGCTTCGCGCTTCACGCGTCGGGCGGCTTCTCGGGAGCGAGCGCCGAGGCGGAGCGCGCCGCGCCCCGGAAGGAGTCCTTCTTCGCGCTGCCGAGAAACCGGGGCGCCTGGCTCCTCGCTTTCTTCGGGCTCTCGCTCGCCTCGTCCGTCGCGTTGAGGCAGAGGCGGCGATGAGGGCGGCCGGGACGATGCCGGGCCGCGCGTCCGCGCGGGCTCTCGCCGCGGCGCTCGCTTTCGCGCTGGGCGGGACGGAAGCTTCGGCCCAGGCCGCCTTCGGCGGTCCCGTGCCGGGTCCGCTGGAATTCGCCGCGCTCGAACTGCGTTCGCGGGAAGGGTTCGACGGCGACCTCGAGCTCCTGGCGCTCCTGAGCGACGGCTCGGAAGTGACGGCTTTCGCCGCCTCGGGGCTCTCCTGGACGCGAAGCGTCGAGGCGCGTTTCTTCGCTCCCGAGCTCATCGTCGGCCTCGAGCTCCGCGACCCGGAGTCTGGCGCCACCCTCCACGCGGCGGCGAGGGCGGAACGGCCGGACGATAACCCGGCGCTCCGCTCGGACCGCGCCCTGCTCCGCGCCCTGCCCTTCCCGATTCGCGGCCCGGCGGGAGGGACGCCGCCCGAACTGCAGCGCTTCGAGGGCATGGACGCGGCGCGGGCGGCGCGCTTCGCGACGGCCCGGCTCTTCCTCCGGCCGAAGCGACTGGCGGCCGCGGCCGCGTTGGCGGCGTGGACGCTCCTGGCCGCGATCGCGGCGGGACTCGCCGCCGCGCGGGAGGGCGGCCGCGCCGGCGGCCCGACGGAGGGCGAAACCGGCGCGACGGAGGCGGGGGACGCCTCCACGTCCGGCGCCCGGAGACGGGGGACCGCCCGGCTCGCGGCGCTGGCGCTCGTAACGGCCTGCGCGGCGGCGGCGATCGGCGCCGCCCTGCTCGCCGCGCCCGAACCGATGGCCTGGAGCCTCGAGCTTCCCGGGGAAGGAGAAGCGGCGAGCTTCGAGGCGCGGCTCGAGGACTCGGCCATCCGCGGGGGCGGCAGGAACCTGGCCTGGACGGCGGACGCGACGGGACGCCTCGCCTACCTGGCCTTCCACGCGCCTGGAGGGGAAGGCATTCCCGTCGCGTCGGAACCGGGCGAGCTCTACCGCTTCTCTTCGCCCCCTCGCGTGACGCTGGAAGCGGACGGGGTCTACCGCCTGTCCGCCGAGCGCTTCCTCATGGCCTGGAGGATCGGGCGATGACGCGCGACAAGGGCCGCCGCGCCGCCTTCGGGACGGCGCTCGCGCTGGCGCCGCTCCTCGCGGCGGTCCTGCTGGCGCCGCCCATCGCCGACGCTCCCCTGCCCCCCTGGGCGCCCTCGCTTGCCGTGCTCGCCTGGCTCAGGATCGCGGCCTGGCTCGAAGGTCGCGACGAGCGGGGAGCGGCCCTGCTCATGGCCGCCGGCCTGCCCTTCCGGGCCTGGGCCTGGGCGGCGCTCTCGGCCGCCGACTCGGGCGGGCTCGCCTTCCTCGTCCCGTCCGACCTCGCGCTGCTCGGTTTCGGGATCCTCGCGCCGGCGGCGCTCCGCCTCGACTCGAGGCGCGCCCCGGGCCTGCTCGCCTCGTCGGCCTGCCTGACGGCGGGAGCCGCGGTCCTGGCCCGGCTCGGACCCGCCGCCGGCCTGCCGGTCCTGGCCCTGGCGGCGGCCCTGCCGGCCTGGTTCCTCGCGCGGAGGCGGCGGTGAGGCGCGAGAACCTGGCCTGGCTCCGCGCGCGCGTGGCCGCTGCTCGTCGGGCGGCCCTCGCCGGACGGCTCGCGTGGTGGGGCGGCGCCTACCTCGCGGCGAAGGCCCTCACGCTCGCGCTCGGCCGCGCGGGTTTCGTCGCCGCGGCCGGAGCCGCGGCGGTCGACCTCGCGGCCTTCACCGCCCTCTTCGCGGTCGCCGTCTTCCCGCCGCGCAAGCGCCTGGCCGACCGGGCGCTCAAGGCGCTCGACCCCGACGGGCGCCTGGAAGCCCTGCGCGAAGCCCGCGGACGCGCCGCCGAGCACCTGGTCGACCTGGAGGCCGACGCGCACTTCGCCGAACTCGCGCTCCGTCCCCGCGGCGCGGAACGCCCGCCCCTCCGCGCCGCGCTCGCCTTAGCCACGGGAACCGTCCTTTTCGTGGCCGTACAGGCCTGGCTCGTCGCCTCGGGGCTCGGCATCCGCCTCGGCCACGTGGAAGCCATTCCACGTTCCCGGGCGGGGCGTTCCGAGATCGGACAGGTGTTCGCCGAGGCGGCTGAAGGGATCGTCGCGGAGGCGCCCGGTCCGCAGGCTCCGCGCGCCGGAACGTACGCGCGGCCCGACGGCGCGGGTGGAGCGCTCGACGAGCTGGCCGCCCTCGAACGGCTCCGCGAGCGCCTCGCGCGTTCGGAAGCGGAAGGCGCGTTCGGGCAGGGGGAGCGGAGCGCCTCGGGCGCCGGAGCGGATCCGGAGGGCCGAGCGGCGCCGGACGGCGGCCCGGCCGAGCCGGACGAGGCGGGCGGCTCCGTCACGAGGGGCCGGCCCCCCGCCGCGGCCCCGGACTCCGGCTCGGGCGATGACGGCGAGGAAGGCGCGGGCGGAGGCGCCGGGGGACAGAGCTCCGGAACCGGGAGCGGGGACGACGGTCCGGGCTCCGCCGCCGCGGGTGATTCCGCCCCCGAGGGGACCGAGGGCCGGGGATCGCCCGGCGCCGCCACGAACGCCGGAACCGGCCACGAGGGTTCGGGGAGCAGCCTCGAGGCGAGCCCGCTGGTCGACTATCGCGCGCGCTTCGAGCGACTGCTGGCCGCGCGCCTGGCCGGCGCGCCGGCCGCGTACGCCGCCTCGCCCTTCCTCTCGCCGGAACGCTACGCAGAGACGGTCGCGCGCGCCTACGGAAGCCTCCGCATCGGCATCGCCGCGACGGCCGACGAGGAAGCGACGGCCCTGGCGCTGTCCGCGGCCTGGGCGGCCCTGCGGGAGGCCGCGCGATGAACGGGATGCGGCGGCCCGGCAGGGGAGCGTCCCGTCTCGGTTCCGCGTTCCGGGCATCGCGCGGGCCGATCGGCCGCTTCGCGGGGTTGGCCGAGGGCCGCGTCGCCTTCGCGCTCGCGGCGGCCTGCGTCGGAGCGCTCCAATGGGCGCTCGCGGCCATCCTCCAGCGAGCTCTGTCCCTCGACGGGGCGGGCTCGCCGACGCCGGAGGCCTTGCCCCGCGTCGCGGCCGCCGTCCTGACGGAAGAGCTGCCCCGTCTCGCCGCCGGCCTGGCCTTCGCCCTCGCGGCGCGGAAGGCGCGCTACGGGGCCCTCGCGCTTTTCGGCCCGGTGGCCTCGACCGCCTTCGCCCTCCTCGAGAACCTCGCCTTCCTCGCGGCTTTTCCCGACGCCTCGGCCTTCCGGCGCCTCTTCTGGTCGACGCCGCTCCATGTCGGCGCGGCGCTCGGCTTCGCCCTGGCCTTCGCGCCGCTCGCGCGCGGCGAGTCGGCGAAGGCCGCGCGTCCCCTGGCCCGCGGCGCCATCGCGTTCGGGACGGCCTTCCTCTGGCATCTTACCCTCAATCTCGGAGCGCTCGCCGGACCCGGCCCCGCGCTCCGGACGGCCGTCGGCGCGGCCAACCTCGCCGCGCTGGCGATCCTGGCCGCGCGCGCGACCGCGGCCCTCGACCGCCCTTCGCTCATCGACCTGGATACCCCGCGCCCGGCGCGGAAGAGAAGGCGCGGACGCGGCGACGAGCGCGACCCGACCCGAGGAGTACACGATGGATTCGAACGAGCTTGAACGGGGCCTCGCGCGGGTGCGGGACTTCTACGACCGCTACCGCCTTTACGCGGGCGAGCGGGTGCTCGGCTGCCCGGAGCTCCTCGAGAAGCTCTTCATCGCCCTGCTCTCGGGCGGGCACGTGCTGCTCGAGGGCGCGCCGGGCCTCGGCAAGACGAGCCTGGCGCGCGCGTACGCGGAGTTCCTCGGGCTCGGCTTCCGGCGCGTGCAGTTCACGCCGGACCTGATGCCGCTCGACGTCATCGGCTCGAACATCCTCGAGCAGGACGAGACGGGCGTCCGCCGCTTCCGCTTCTTCGAGGGTCCCATCTTCACCAACGTGGTGCTCGGCGACGAGATCAACCGCGCGACGCCGAAGACGCAATCGGCCTTCCTCGAGGCCATGGAGGAGCGGAGGGTGAGCGTGCTCGGCGAGACGAGGACGCTGCCCGATCCTTTCTTCGTCATCGCCACGCAGAACCCGATCGAGCTCGAGGGCACCTACCCCCTGCCCGAGGCGCAGGTCGACCGCTTCTTCATGAAGCTCGATTTCCGGATGCCATCCTTCGCCGACCTGGTTTCGATCCTCGAACTGGGGGAAAGGCGCCCCGTCGGGCGGTCGGCGGAGCTCGGGGAAACCCAGGAGGTCCTGGCCGAATGGAACCGGCTCCACGCCGAGCTCGCGGTGCCGCCGTCGCTCAAGGCGTACGTCGCCCGGCTCGTGCTGGCGACGCACCCTTCGCCTTCGAGCCCGGAGGCCGCCCGCCGCATGGTGCTGTCGGGCGCCTCGCCGCGAGCGGCCATCGCGCTGCTCAAGGCGGCCAAGGCGCGCGCCGCCGTCCGCGGACGCGCGCGCGTGTCGTTCGACGACGTCGACGAGCTCTTCGGCGACGTGGCCGCGCACCGCGTGGTGCTCTCGTTCGAGGCGGAGAGCGAGGGCGTCGACCGCCGCGAGCTGCTCTCGAACCTGGTCGGCGAAACGCGGCGCGCCTTCGCGGAGCGCGACGAGTGATCCTGCCCGACGCCGCGTGCCCGGCCATCGCGGCGGCCTTCTCGCGCCGCGCCGTGCGAGCCTTCCTGCCCGCCTCGGTGCGCGCGCGGGAACCCATGTTCCGGCGCTCGGGCTCGAGCTTCGACCTCAAGACCATCCGCGAGTACCAGGGTTCCGACGACCCGCGCTCCATCGACTGGCGCCTCCTCGCGCGCACCGACCGCGCCTACGTCAAGGAATTCCGGGACGAGGCCGGAGAGGGCGTGGCCTTCCTGCTCGACGCCTCGGCCTCGATGGAGATCTTCGACCGGGAGGACTACGGCAGGCTCGTAGTGTCGCTCGGCTGGCTGCTCGGCGCGCTCGGCATCGCCGTAGAGGCGGCCGTCTTCGACGAAGCCTGCGCGCCGCGGGTCACGAGGCTCGGACGGCGCGGCGACGCGCGCGCCCTGGCCTCGCTCTTCGAGGCGACCGAGTTCCGGGGGCGCACCGACATCGGCCGTGCCGTGAACTCGCTCCGGAGGCGCAGCGCCTTCAGGCGGCTCTTCCTCTTCTCGGATTTCCTCGACCCGCGCTTCGATCCGCGCAGGCAGCGCTTTCCCGACACCTTCCTCTTCCAGCTCCGCGCACCCTTCGCCGCCCTCGCGCCGGTCGAGGGCGAGCTCGAGATCGAGGATCCGGAGACGGGCGGGCTGCTCCGCGCGCCCTGGGACGCGGCCGAGGCGGCTCGCTACGAGGCGGAGGAGGAAGCGCTCCGCCGGAAGCTCTCGTCGGCGCCGCGCACCGGGCACTGGACGCTCGAAAAGGGCGCGGACCGCGAGGCGGTCTACTGGGCCGCGCTGGAGCGCCTCCATGCCTGAGTTCGCGGTACGCCTCGCGTTGCTGTTGATGCCCGTCGCGGCGCTGCTCTTCGCGGGGCTCCTCAGGCGGCAACGGCTCCGCTACCCGCACACGCTCTTCCTCGGGCGCGACGGGCGGACCGCGGGCCGGCTCCTTTTCAGGCGGCTCAGGCTCTTCTACGACGCCGCCATCGACGCGTTCATCGCCCTGGTCATCGCGGCGGCGCTCGGAGGCTGGCCCGGGCCGCGCGAGCTGCCGGCCGCCTTCGTGGTCGACTGGTCGCGCTCAATGGCCGAGGGCTTCCCCGGCTCGCGCCCGGTCGACCTGGCCATCCGCTCGCTCCGGGCCGATCCGCGCGCCGAGGGCGCCTCGTGGTTCCTGCTCAGGCAGGACCCGCTCTCGGGGGAAGCGGTCGTGGAGGACGCGACGGCCGCGATCGCGGGCGGGGGCGATCCGGCCTCGCTCGTGGCGGTGCTGCGCGCGACGCGGCCCATGCTCGGCGCGGACCCCTCCGCGCTCGCCGCGCTTTCGCGAAAGGCGCGCCGCGACATCGTGCTCGCGAGCGATTCCGCGGCCTACGAAGCGGTCGGCTTCGAGCTGCTGGCCATGCCGAGCTCGCCCGTACGAGCCGCCCTGCCAGCCCGGGTTTCGCGGGACCACGAGGCGGGCGGCTGGACCGCCTTCCTGGCGGCTCGGGGCGGCGCCCGCGAGCTCCTCGTCCTCGAGCCGGGTCCGGAAGGCGCGGCGCCCAGGCCGCTCGGACCGGAGCGCGCCGCCGTCGAAGCCGTCGACGGCGGCTGGAAGGTCAGGCTCTCCGCGCCGGGCGCCTACCTGGCCATGGCCGAGGACGCGACGCTGCCCTTCGTCGCGACGGAAGGACCCGGGCGCCCGTCCGGGCATGGCTCCTTTTCCGCCGCCATGGCGGGGGTCTTCGAGTTCCTGCCGGATCTGGGCGGAAGGGGCGCGGTCTTCACCGATGCCCCGCAGGGGGACGGAGCTCGCGGTCCGGCTCCGGTCGGCGGCGTCGACGGCGCGCGGATCGTGGCGAGCGCTATCGCGACCGATGCGGAAACCGCGGTCCGCCTCGCCGATCCCGCCTCGACGCGCGGACGGCTCCTCGCGCTCGGCGCGCCCGGGGCAGGGCCGCCGGAGGCGGACTTCGTCCTCGCCCCGCGCGCCCTCGACAACCCGAACCTGCCGCTCGCCTACTGGACCGTACTGGAGCGAGAGGCCGCGCGGATCGACGGGGCCTTCGAGGCGTTGAAGATCGTGAGCGCCGGTGACGGCCTGTTCGCGTACGGCTCCGACGGCCGGGTCCGCGCCGCGGCGCCGCCGGCCGCCGAGTACGAGGAGGCTACGCCGGGACCGCGCGTCGTCCTCCCCTCCCCCGAAGCGCGCCGCTGGATTCCGGCGTCGCTCCTGGCCCTGCTCGCCCTGGCCAAGCTCGCATTGGCCCGCGCCTTCGCCCGTCCGGGGAGGAAGGGCGGGCCTTGAGTCTCAGGTCCTGAACTTCCGGTAGCGCTCGAAGAACGAGAGCTTGAGGTCGTGGACCGACTGGGTGAGCGCGACCTTGTAGGCGTGCGGATTGAGCAGGCGCAGGTAGGTGGCGTCGAAACGGGCGAGCTCGGCGTCCAGGACCCGCCGCGCGTCCTCGAGGCCGCCGCCCGCGGCTTCCCGCCGCCCCTCCGTCATGACGCGGCGGAGCAGGGGGCGCGCCTCGCAGCAGGGCGTCCAGGCGAAGCGCCGGGCGTCCAGGGCCGGGTGGTGGAAGGTCTGCTCGACGCCGGTCGGGATGCCCTCGCCCTCCGGAGCGAGCACGTCCGCCTTGGCCATGCCGCGCTCGTCGTAGAGGCGCCAGACGTCCTTGACGCCGGGATTCGTCGCCTTTTCCGGGACGTCGGAGAACTTCATCACGGGCTCCAGCCGCCCGTCCTCGCCCGCCCGCGCGGCCAGCTTGTAGACGCCCGTGAAGGAGCTCTCCGAGCCGCCGGTGACGAGGTTGGTGCCGACGCCCCAGGTGTCCACAGGCGCGCCTTCGGCCACCAGATGCTCGACGATCTCCTCGTCGAGCTCGTTCGACACGACGATGTAGGCGTCGCGGAGGCCCGCGGCGTCGAGGGCTTCGCGCGCGCGGATCGAGAGGTACTGGATGTCGCCCGAGTCCAGGCGTATGCCGAAGCGGCGACCCTCGGCGGCCAGGCGCCTGCCGACCTTGATCGCGTTCGGGACGCCGGAGCCGAGGGTGTCGTAGGTGTCGACGAGGAAGACGCTGCGGTCCGGGTAGAGGGCCGCGTAGGCCTCGAAGGCTGACAGTTCGTCGGGGAAGGCCATGATCCAGGAATGCGCCATGGTGCCCATGGCGGGAATGCCGAAGGTCCGGGCGGCCAGCGCGTTCGAGGTGCCGGCCGCCCCGCCGACGTAGGCGGCGCGGGAGGCCGAGAGGGCGCCGTCGGGACCCTGGGCGCGGCGGAGCCCGAACTCCATGATGCCCGCGCCCTTGGCGGCCAGCTTGAGGCGGGCGGTCTTGGTGGCGACGAGGCTCTGGTAGTTCAGGCGGTTGAGGATGAGCCCTTCGACCAGGGCGCACTCCACGATGCCGCCGGAGACGCGCACGAGCGGCTCCTGCGGGAAGACGAGCTCGCCTTCCCTGGCGGCGTCCACCGTGCCGCGGAAGCGGAAAGCCGCCAGGAAGTCGAGGAAATCCTTGGCGAAGGCTCCCTGGGCCTCCAGCCAGGCGAGGTCCTCGTCCCCGAAACGGAAGGCCTCGAGGTCCTCGAGCAGGGGTTCGAGACCCGCGAAGACCGAATAGCCGCCGTGCCAGGGCTGCCTTCGGAAGAACATCTCGAAGACGGCCGGCCGGTCGGCGCCGCCCTTGAAAAAGCCCTGGGCCATGGTCAGCTCGTAGAAATCGGTGAAAAGGGCGCTCGTCATGGCCGCAACAGCTCCGCGGAGGAGACGAGGCGGACGCCGGCGCTCTCCATGACCTGGAAGGCGGCCTTCTCGGACCCCGCGGGGACGCCGACCGCCCGGACCGCGTCGGAGACCACCCAGGTGTCGAAGCCGAGCCTGGCGGCGTCGAGCGCGGAGAAGAGCACGCAGTAGTCCGTGGCGAGCCCGGCGAGGTAGACGCGCCTGACGCCGAGACCCTGCAGGTAGCCGCGGAGCCCGGTCGGCGTCACGCGGTCGTTCTCGAAGAAAGCCGAGTACGAGTCCAAGCCGGGATTGGCGCCCTTTCGGATGATAAGGCGGTAGGGACGGAGGTCGAGGTCCGCGCGAAGCTCGGCGCCCTTCGTCCCCTGCACGCAATGGTCGGGCCAGAGCACCTGCTTGATGCCGCCGACGTCGGCGGAGTCGTGGACGGCGGCGCCCGGATGCGCGCTCGCGAAGCTGGCGTGGCCGGCCGGGTGCCAGTCCTGGGTTGCGACGGCGAGGGGGAAGCGCGGCGCGAGCGCGTTGGCGATGGCCACCACCTCGTCTCCGCCGGGCACGGCAAGGGCCCCGCCGGGGCAGAAGTCGTTCTGGACGTCGACGAGGACGAACGCGGCGTCCCCGAATAGCTCGCTCATGGCTCCTCCGCGCGCCGCGCCCCGCTCGGGCACCGGCGACGGCTGACAGTACCCTTTCCCGAGCCCTTCCGTAAAGTGCGAATCCGCGGGGCGGCGCCCGGACCTATACTCGAGACATGGGAAACACGATGACCGCCAGCCTGGCGGAGGCCGCGCGGGACTACCGCTGGCTGCTCGACCGGGGCTACCCGGAACGCGGCTCGGCGACGCTGGTCGAGGACCGCCGCCGGCTCGACGCCGCCGAACGGCTGGCCCTCTATCGGGGCGTCAGCTCCGCCGCGGCCTCGCGATCACGCGCCGCGAAGCGCCTCGGCTCGATCGGGGGCCGCATCCTCGCGCTCGACGCCTACAACGCCCTGTTCCTCTGCGCCAACCGCCTTGCCGGGCATTTCATCCTGATCGCGGACGACGGCTTCGTGCGCGATGCCGGAGGCGCCCACGGCCGGGTTGCCGACCCGACCCGCTTCGCGCGCGCCGCGGAACTGGTGGCCGACGCGGTCGCGGCCGCCCGTCCCGCGCGCGTCATCGCCGCCTTCGACTCACCCGTGCCCCGTTCGGCGGAACACGCGCGCGCCTTCGCCGAGGCGTTGGCCGCGCGGGGCGTCGCGGCGGGGACAGAGCTCGCGAGGAGCGCCGATTTCGCCGTGAAAACCGCGTGCCTCCGGGACGGCGCCGTGGCCGGCACGGGCGACTCGGCCCTCGTCGACTCGGTCTCGGAGGCTTGGGACGCGGGCCGGGCCGCGCTGGAAGCCTTGGACGGCAGTCCGCCGCCGTATGCCGACTTCGGGGTAGCGCTCGGCGCGGGAGCGTGACCGCGGAGACACCGAGGCAAGAGGGAGAGCAGGATGGGGAAAAGGAAGCGCCCGCGGCGGGGGCCGCGGGCGCCGTGTTGTACGTTGGAACTGTGACCTCCGTGGACGCATCGGTCGCGGCCGAACCGCATCGCGCCGCCGAAGTCACGCCCCCATCGGAGCGATGGAAAGGGCCCGCGGCGAAACGCTCAATAAACGGTGAAGGTGCTCGCCTGTATGGAAAGCATCTTCCAGTATCCGACGGGCATCATGATGCCCGTAGAGTACTTGGTGGTCGTCGCGAAGCTCGTGCCGTCCGAGAAGATCATCTGGAAATCGTAGATTTTCGTAGTTGTACCGGTCGAAAGCCTTCCCCAAAGGTACAGGTCGTCGCCGTTCGCGAGGGGCAGGTTCTCGGTCCAGGAACTCCAGTCCGTGACGTAATGCTCGCGGTACTTCAATCCCGACAGGACCTTCCCCGATATATTGGAGACCAGAAGGGCCGCACCGGTCCAGACGTTCACGGTCTTTTCGGCGAGGACCCAGCGTCCGTCCGCGTCGGTGATCTTGACTCCCACCGTGGACGTGTCGGTGCGGGTAAGGAAATTGGGGAGATGGAGCGTGGCGGTCGAAGCGGTCTGCCCGGATTGCGCCGCGTCGTCTACCTGCCATTCGTAGGAATAGGCCCCGGAATAGCCCGCCTGCGTCACCGAGGAGGTGAAATGGGCCGGCTCGTAGGGATAGAGGTAGTCATCGTCGACGGCCAGGGTCGCGGTAGGCCACGGGACGGGATCGTTGACCGCGAGGGTCGCGGATGCGGTATCAGTCCTAGCGCCGTCCGTGACGGTGACGCTGACGTTCAGCTGGTTGTACTTGACGGGAACCGCCGTCCACGTGTACGTGGTGCCCGTTTCTTCGGCGAGCACCTGGCCACCGGCCTTCCACGTGAAGGCCAGGGACGACGCATCCGGAACGTCCACGCTCGCCGTGAAGACGACCGCGTCGCCGAGGTTCGCGGAGCTCGCGGAACAGGCCAGGGTGACGTCGACCAGGTTGACCACGTCGATCGCCACGGAAGCGGAGGTCGAATTACGGTGCGTATCCGAAACGATCACCTCGATGGTTACCGAGTTTCCGCCATCGCCATAGGGCGTGTACTCAAAGACGCTCCCGGTTTCCCAACTGTACTGCGTTCCGTCGACGTACCAGGCGTAGCTCAGAGGATCTCCGTCCGGATCGGAGGCGGTCGCGGTGAAGGTCACTCTGGTGTATTCGTCCGGCGTGGTGGTGGACGCGCTGAGCTCGACCACGGGCGCGGCGCCGCTGGGGCCGAGCAGTTCGCATCCGCCGAGGCCCACGACGGCGAGCAGGCCGAGTGACAGGGCGGCGGCCGTCGCGGCGAGAGTGCCGCGGCGGCGAGTTTCGTTGATCGTCATGAGTACTCTCCCGGTTCTGCGCGAACGGGGCCGGGGCTCATGCACCTCCGACCTTGACGCGCCGCTTCCAGCGCAGGTTCCAGGCCGCCTCCGGAGCGCCATCGGACGGGGCGGCAAAACCGAGCGAAGCGGAAAGCGCGCCGCCCGCGAGGGGCAGTGTCGCGCCGAGGGACGCCTCCAGTCCGGGAGGGGCGACGAGCGCCAGCGGCAGCTCGAGCGCGAAGGCGGCGGACAAGGCCAGGCCGGCGGTCTTGAAGGCGACCGAGGGGACGAGGTGCAGCGAGAGCGAATCGGCGTCGGCGAGGGCCGACGCCAGGTCCGCGAGATCGGCCAGTATCCGGCACGAGAAGTCCGCCTCCAGCGCGCCCCCGTCGAAGCCGGCTTCAAACTCCGCGCCGAGGCGGGGCGGATCGCGCGCGGGACCTTCGCGCGTGAAGCCCAGGGCGATCCGCCACGGGCCAGGACTCGCCTCGACGTCGAGGGCGAGATCGAGCTCGCTGCCTTCACCCTCTTCGCTCGACGAGACGAGCCGCGCGTCGAGGACGACGAAATCGGAAGGCTCGAACGAAAGGTCGGCGCGGAGCAGCAGGGCCGCGCCCTGCCGTCCCGTCGGAGTAGACCAGGCCCCGGAGCGCGCGGCGGCGGCGGCTTCGAGACCGAAAGGCCCCGAGCGGAGCCCCGCCTCCAAGCGGACGGCCGCGCCCTCCGGCCCGCGGAGCGCGTCGGTGAAGCCCGCCGCGAGGCTGGCGCGGGAGGAAGCGCGAGCGAGCGACGCGTGGAAGGCCAGCGCGAGCGCGGGACCCGCGGCCGCCACCGCCTCCGCGTCGACCCAGCTCCGCGTCGAGGGCCCGGTTTCGACGAAGCGCCAGGCGAGGAGGCCGTACGAGGCGGCGCGGGCGGGCGAAGCGTTCAGCCAGACCGTCAGGACCGGAGCCTCTCCCGCCGGCACCCAGGCCCCGGCGCCGAACCCGTCGCCGCCCAAGGCGACTCCGAGCCTCGACGACTCGAGCGAAGCGTCGAGGGCGAAGGGACTTCCATCGGGCGCCGTCAGCCTGAAGCCCTCTCCCGCCGGGTCGAGGAGGAAGCGAGCGAGTCCGGACAACTCGAGCGGACCGACGAGCGCGTAGGTCGAGGAGAGGCCGGCGCGAACCTCGAAGACCCGGCCCTCCGCGCCGGAGGCGGAGAGGACGAAGCGCGATGCTCCGTCCGTCAGCGCGAGGCGCGTTTCCGCCTCGGGAAGGAGGAGGCCGCTCCCGGCCGACGCGAGGGGCAGCTCCCCCGACAAGGCTTCGGAACAATCGATGACGTAGGAGCGGAGTCGCGCGTCCGCCGGGGCCGTGGCCTGGGCGGACGCGACGAACGGCCCGACGGCGGGGAGCGAGAGGAAGCAGGCGAGCGCCGCGCCGCGTAGCCGGCGGAAGGCCCGCGGTCGCGGCGGAAGCGGGCTCGTCGGAATCGGGCCAAGGGAGAACGATCCGTATGCCATGCTCCCTTATCGCCCGCGCGACGAAGCCGCGCTTGCGATCCGGGACGAGGCCGGGCGGGATGCTCCCGCCGGACTCCTACGCCTGGCCGGAGCCGGAATCCGGGGCCGGCGCGGGACGCTCCGCCCGGGCCGGCAGCGAGCCGGGTCCCCGCGCGCGGTTCCAGGCGGAGAGCGCGAAGAGCCCGAGCGCCCCGAGCGCCGAGGTGAGCGCGATCGGCCCCCAGACCGCGCGCGCGCCGAAGGCGTCAGCGAGCGGTCCCGCGACGAGGGGCGATAGCACGCCTCCCATGATGTAGGCCAGCGAGAGCGCGCCGTTCACGCGCCCGCGATGGCTCTCGGGCGCTCGCTCGGCCACGAAGGCGTTGCCGTTGGTGGCGCCGAGGATCTCGCCGAGGGTCCAGAAGGCGGTGACGCCGAGGAAGGCCGGAACGCCGCTCACCCATCCGTAGGCGCCGAAGCCGAGCGCGTAGAACACGGAGCCGAGCGCCACCGCCGCGAGGCTCGGAAGCCTGCGGGAAGCGAGGGTGACGAGGGCCGTGGCCGCCACCACGGTGAGGCCGTTGACGCTCATGGCCCAGGTGAAGGCCTGCGCGCCGAGCGCCTCGCCGAAGGTTTCCTTCAGGGTGAGCGGCAGGGCGAAACGGTGCTGGTCGTAGACGAAGGCGGTGAGCACCGCGAGGAGGCCGTACGCGCTCAAAACCGGGTCGGCGCGGAACACCGCCAGGGTGCTCGCGCGGCCGAGGACGGGCGCCCCTCCGGCGGAGCCGTCCGCCCGGGTGGAGGGATCCGGTTTCACGGAAGGGAGCGACGACGCCGCGGCGCCGCTCCGCCTCGCCGCCCTACCCGCCGCGAGCTCGGGCACGAAGAGCGTCGCGGTGGCGGCCGCGAGGAGGAGGGCCAGGGCGTTGCCAGCGAAAAGGGCGCGAGGGGCGTGGACGTAGAGGAAGCCCGCGAGCGCGGGCCCTACCGAGAAGCCCACGTTGTTACCCCAGTATAGAAGGGAAAAGGCCTCGCGCCGGCGCTCCGGCGGAGCGTGGTCCGCCACGAGGGCGTTGATGGAAGGCCAGGAGCCGGAAAGCAAGGCGAGGGCGACCGCCGCGAGGGCCGGGGTCCAGGGTCCGTAGCCGACGACGGCGGACGCGAGGAAGATGGCCGCGGCGAGGCTCTGGAGGAGGGCGAGGACGCGGCGACGGCCGAACGCGTCGCCGAGCTTGCCGCCCAGGAGCGATCCGACGCCCGAGAGACCCGCGACGAGCGACATGAACACGCCCGCCGCCGAACCCGACCAGCCGAGCCGGCCGGTCAGGATCATGACGAGGAGCACGTGCACGAAGCTGCCCGCCGACACGACCAGGCGGATGAGGAAGAGCGCGTAGATTGCGCGCGGCAACGGAGGCTTCCGGACCGGTGTCGCGGCGGGGACTTCGGTAGTGGACGGCATGGACCGCATTCTATCCACCCGAACGGCGGCGCGGACAGGGGTGCCCCGCGGAAATGCGCAGCGAGCTTGAGCGTGCAGGGGGCATAGGGCATCATCCCGCGTGACTGGGCGAAGCCCCATTTCCCCTTCCCCCGCGCCTCCGTCCCCGTTCCTCCCGAGCTCTGTCCCTCTTGAGCTCTGTCCCTCCCCGAGCTCTGTCCCAGAGCTCTATCCCTGAGCTCTGTCCCTGAGCTCTGTCCCTGAGCTCTGTCCCTGAGCTCTGTCCCTGAGCTCTGTCCCTGAGCTCTGTCCCTCCCGAGCTCTGTCCCTCTTGAGCTCTGTCCCTCCCGCGGCGGGCTCTGTCCCTCCCGAGCTCTGTCCCTCAGCGCGGCCCGCAGCGCCGAGGCCTTGACCCGATCCGGAGGGGGCGCTATATTACATATAGTTTTCTATATATTGCGGAGGAAAGCGACATGGCGATTTCCGTCTATACGACCCCCACCTGCACCTACTGCCGGCTCGTCAAGGACTGGCTCAAGCAGCGCAACGTGCGCTTCGACGAGTACGACGTGGCCCGCGACCCGCGCCGAGCCGACGAGATGGTCCGGAAGAGCGGGCAGATGGGCGTGCCCGTGACCGACATCAACGGCCGCATCATCGTCGGCTTCAACCAGGGCGCGCTCGAGGCGGCCCTGCGCTGAGTACCCGGGCGGAAGGCCCGCCCGACTGCCCGGCTGCCGCGCCGCGCGCGCCGGGGCTCCGGCGGATTCCCGCCGACATGGAACGGCTCGCCCAGGTCCGGGCGGGCCGTTTCCATTTTCGCCGCTCTTCCGTCTTTCATCGGCGTCGCAGGCGGGCTATGCTACTCCGTGTAGCTATGCGGAGGAACGCCGTGAAAACCAAATCGTCCGTGATCGCTTGCCTCGCGTTCGCCGCGGCGCTAGGCGCCGCCGCGCAGGAACGCCTGGCCGTGCTCGACACCGTTCTGCCCGAAGGCATCGACGGGCGCGTGGTCATCCCGATCACCGAGAAGATCATGGAGGAGTTCGTCCGCTCGAAGCGCTTCGTGGTGGTGGACCGCGCCTTCATCGAGAAGACCCTGTCGGAGAAGGAATTCAGCCTCTCGGACCTGGTGGCGGACGAGGGCAAGCTGGCCGAGTTCGGCGGCTTCCTCAAGGCCACCTACGTGGTCGTGTCGACCGTGCAGCGCCTCGAGACGCGCTACTTCATCTCGGCCAAGATGATCGAGGTGAGCACGGGGGTCATCGTCGCGCAGGCCTCGGCGGACAAGGACGGGACCGCCACGGTCCTGATCGAGCTGGCGGGGACGGTGGGCGAGCGGCTCGTGGCCGCGGCGCTGGGCGAGAGCGGGGGCGCGTCCTCGGGTCCCGGCGTGGGCGTCGCGGCGCCGGCGAAGCCCGAAAAGCCCGCGAAACCCGCGAGCGCCCGATCCGCCTACCCGGGCGGCCGCTTCGCGAGCGCGGGCGCCTGGGTCGGGATCGGCCTCGATTCCATGGCCTTCACCAACGGCAGCGGCTACTACCTCGACTTCTACTCGCTCGCGGACCTCGAGCTCTATCCGGCCGAGACGGTCGCGGCGATCGCCTTCGGCCTCGACGCGCGCTTCCCCCTCGGCGGCATCTTCTACGCCGGCGCCGCCGCCGGCTATGCCGAGTACTACTTCGAGGACGCGAGCTACAACGAGACCTGGACCTGGTTCCTCAACCTGGCGGGCGGCGCGGGCCTCATGCTCGAGCTCGCGGGATGGCAGGCATATCTGGGCGGCCTCGTCGGGTTCTGCGCCGGCGGGGGCGAATATTGGAACTCGTCCGGCTCGTTCATCGAGGACTACGGCTGGGCGGGCTTCCCGCTCGGCTTCGAGCTCGGCGCGGACCGCCGGCTCTTCGGGCCGCTCACGGTCGGCGCGCGGCTCCACGGGCTCTACGGCTGGCTGGAATCCGACTCCGGAGTCAACGATACCGACAGCGCGGAATACGCGCTGTCGCTGCGGCTGGGCTGGGCGTTCTAGGAGCGCGTCGCCCGGAGGCCCCGGGCCCTTCCTCCCCCTTGCGGAAGCCGGCGCGATGTCGGATAGTCCGGAGGATCCGTTCCGGCCGCGTACCGGCTTGATCCGGGCCGCCCCCTTCCCGGGCGGCGAACGGCAAATCCCGGACGCACCCTCCCCGATGGAGCACCCATGACCGTGGTCTACAACGCCGTGCCGGAACTGCAGCTGGGACTGGCGGCCGTCTTCGTCTGCGTCGGCTTCGGCTTCCTGGTCCTCGCTCTCGTGTTCAGGAAGGTCAGGGGACCCGGATTCTGGGCGCTCTCCTTCTTCTCGAACTCGGCCGGCTTCGCCTTCTGGTCCGGCCTCGTCCCGATCGACCCCGTCGCGTACCAGGTGGTCGGGGAAGCGTTCCACATCGCGGGATTCTACCTGCTCGCGGTAGGGGCGCTGCTCTTCGCCGAGGTCAGGATACCCGCGCCCGTCTACGTACCCTTCCTCCTGCTCTGGGGCCTCGCCTGGTTCCTTTCCATACGGTACTTCGGGGAGCGCCCCTACCTGGCGGGGCTCTCGCTCAAGGCGCTCCGGGCGCTCGTGCTGCTGATCTCCGGAGCCGTCCTGATGGTCGGCAGGAAGGGCCGGAACCCGGCGGGAACGAACATCGCGGGCGGCAGCCTGATCCTCTGGTCGGCCTACATCCTCGCCTCCGCGTTCGTCAGGATCGACGGCGTGGTCTACTACGGGTTCCTCGTGGGCCTGCAGATCCTCGCCGCCTTCGGCATGGTGGCCATGCTGGTCGACGGGATCCGGACGAGCATCGGCAGGATGGAGCGGAAGGTGGAGCAGCTCGAGGGCATCCTGCCGATCTGCTCCTACTGCAAGAAGATCCGCGACGGAAACGACGAATGGCACGTGATCGAGGAATACATCGAGACCAGGTCCAAGGCCGAATTCAGCCACGGCATCTGCCCGGAATGCTTCGCCAAGCACCGGCCGGATCGATGACGGGAACGGCGTCCCCCCGCCCGCCCCACGCGGCGCGGCCCTAAAGGAAGCCCCGCGCCGACGGAACGGCTTGCCGCGGGGCCCGGGCCGCCGTATCCTCGGACACCATGAACTCCGACCAAGTGAAGGTTCTGCTCCTCGACACCGCCGAGTGCTCGACCGACTTCTCCGTGGTGCTCTCGGGCAAGGCGAGCAAGGTGGCCAACGGCATCTACAAGCCGGCCACGCGCGAGATCGTCCTGCACAACCGCAACTTCGACGACGACGTCCAGCTGGTCTACACGGCCCTGCACGAGTACGCGCACCACCTGGTGGCGGAGCGGCAGAACTTCGTGACGACGGGACGGCCCCACACCAACGAGTTCTGGAGCGCCTTCCACGACTTGCTGGAAAAGGCGGAAAAGAAAGGCCACTACCGCAACGTGTTCGAGTCGGACCCGGCCTTCGGCGAGCTCTCCGGCCGCATCAAGGCGGCCACGGGAGAGAACGGGAGGCTCCTCCTCGAGCTCGGCGCCCTCATGGTCGAGGCGGAAAAGCTCTGCCGCGAAAAAAAGGTGCGCTTCGAGGACTTCGTCGACCGCGCGCTCGGCCTGCCCCGCACGACGGCCTACGCGTCGATGCGCGCCACGACCTTCGCCCTGCCGGCGGAACTCGGCTGGGACGCGATGAAGCACGCGTCGACGCTGAAGGATCCGGAAAGGCGCGCGGTGGCGGTGGAGGCGTACCGGGCGGGCAAGGCGCCGGAGCAGGTGAAGGCCCTGGTGCGCGCCGCGGCGCCGGAAACCGATCCCGCGGAACGGCTCGAAAAGGAAAAGACCCGCCTCGAGCGGACCATCGCCATGCTGGCGGACAAGCTCGAGCGGGTCACCCGCGAGCTCGAGAACCTGGGTTCGCCCCCCTGAGACGAAGCCAGCCGCGGAGGCGCGGAGAACGCGGAGAATAATGGACACGCCAGAGGAGTCGGGAAGCCGGGAGCTTGCCGATGGAATTGTCCCCGTTCCGCCGGTCCCTCTTCGTCTCCGCGGCGCAAGTCTCCTGAGATTGGGGGACTGCTGGCTCACAGGCCGAAGAAGAGCGGCACGAGGACGGGGACGGCGAGCGAGAGCAGGGCGCCCGAGGCGAAGGCGACCGGCACGCTCGCCGGTCCGAGGCCCTGTTCGATGAGCGGGAGGGTCACGTCCATCGCGGTCGCGCCGCCCGCGCCGATGGCCGCGAGCGGGACGCGCGTGCGCGCGAGGAAGGGGATCAGGACGAGGGCGAAGGACTCGCGGAGCAGGTTCGCAAGGAAGGCCGCCGAGCCGAGCGCGGGATCGCCCAGGTCGGCGATGAGGACGCCCGAGAGGCTGTACCAGCCGAAGCCCGCCTGCAGGGCGAGCGCGCGGCCGAGGCCGAGGTCGAAGGCGGGCGCGAGGACGAAGGCGGCGGCGAGCGAGCCGAGCGCCGTCGCGAGGGGCACCGCGAGCGTTTCGGGGCGGAGCGCGGCTTCCTTGAACGAGATGCCGGCCTGCGCGAACTGCATGCCGACGAAGAAGAGCAGGGCGTTGAGGATCCACGCCGTCGCGAGGCCCGTGTCGAGCCCGAGGGGCGGAAGGAGCAGTCCTCCCAGCAACGCGGCGACCACGTAGGCGAGCAGGACGAGGGGATCGCGGAATCGCTTCAGGAGCGGAACGGCGCCACCCGTGCGCCCGCGGTCAGCGGTCCCCGCGCCGAGCGCCGTCCGTCCGAGGCCGGGCCGTCCGCTCAAGCGCTCGATGAGAAGCTCGACTGCGCCCACGATTACGATGGTTCCAGTCAAGCCCCCCAGGCTCGAAGCAAGGGCAAGGAGGCCGATGTCACCGAGTCGAGCCGCCAGGGCCGGGTCGTTGCCGAGCCGGAAGCCCATGACCGCGAGCAGGGCGCGGAGCACGACGCGCACGAGCAGGTCGACCGTGCGGCGCGACGGAGCCAGGCGGAGGCGCGCGGCGAGAGCGCCGGCCACGAGAAAGGCGACGAGGACGAGGATCTGCAGGAAGCCTTGCATGCGGGCAGTCTAGCAGAAGCGGAGGGCTCTGTCCCCGTCGAGACGGGCTCTGTCCCCGGAAGCGAGCGATCGCGCGGGCCGGCCGCCGAACGGGGTTGAGCTCTGTCCCTAAAGGCATCCCACGGGGCTGAGCTCTCCGATGCATTCGCCGGGGTTGAGCTCTGTCCCTCCGATGCATTCGCCGGGGTTGAGCTCTGTCCCTGATGGCAGTCCGGGCGCGAAACCCGGCCGCCCTCGCTTGACCCCCCGCGCGACGCGCCGCTAAGCTCGCCGGAACATGGTGCGGATAGACACGGAACTCCTCTCGAAGCGGCGCGTGGCCGAAGGGTACTTCGAACTCCGCTTACGCTGGCCATCCGGTGCGGGCGCGCCCGCAGCGGGCCAGTTCCTGACGCTCCGAGCGCGCGGGGGGGGCGATCCTCTACTAAGGAGACCCTTCGCGTTCGCTTCGCACGACGCGGCGGAGGACGAAGCCACGCTCGTCATCCAGGAGAGGGGAAGCGCCACGCGCGCGCTCGCGACCCTGGAGCCGGGCGCGAAGCTCGACCTGCTCGGCCCCCTCGGACGCGGTTTCGCCTTCCCGGAACGGGGGACGGAGCCCGTGCTGGTAGCGGGCGGCATCGGCGTCGGCCCCGTGCTCTTCCTCCGCGCGTCCCTGGACGCCGCGGGCGTCGCGAGCCGCTTCATCCTCGGCGCGCGGACGGCCGCCCTGGTGCCCGAGTCGCTGTTGCCGCGCGGCGCGGGCGTGGAGGTCCGCACCGACGACGGCAGCCTGGGAACGCGAGGTACGGCGGCCGACGCGGTCGCCGCGCTTCCCCGCGACGCCCGCGTCGCGCTCTTCGCCTGCGGACCGAAACCCATGATGGCGGCCCTGGACCGGATCGCGGCGGAACGCGGATGGCCCTACCAGGCGGCGGTCGAGGAATGGATGGCCTGCGGGGTCGGCGCGTGCATGGGCTGCGCGGTGCCGCTCAAAGGCGGCGGATACTCGCGCGCCTGCGCCGACGGCCCGGTCCTCGACGGGAGGCTCGTGAAATGGGACTGAACGACGCGACTCGCGCGCCCGTCGGCGCGGCGCCGGAACCCTTCGCCCCGGACCTCTCCGTCCGGATCGGGCCGCTCACGCTGGCGAACCCCGTCGGGGTCGCCTCGGGCACCTTCGGCTACGGCGAGGAATACGCGGCGTTGCTGGACCTCGACGCCCTGGGAGCCGTCTACACCAAGGCCGTCACGGTCGAGCCGCGCGCGGGCAACCCGGCGCCGCGCCTCGCCGAGACTCCCTGCGGGATGCTCAACTCCATCGGGCTCGCCAACCCGGGGCTCGTGGCCTTCATCCGCGACAAGCTGCCCGCCCTTCGCGCGCGGCGCTTCAGGACCGTCGTCAACGTGGCCGGCGCCGCGCTCGACGACTACGTCCGCGTGGTCGAGGAAATCGAGGCGGCGGGCGGCGTCGACGCCTACGAGCTCAACGTGAGCTGTCCGAACGTCAAGTCCGGGGGCATGGCTTTCGGCACCGACCCCGCCCTGGTGGCGCTCGTCACCGAGGCGGTCCGCCGCGCCACGAAGCGGGCCCTCGTCGTCAAGCTCTCGCCGAACGTGACGGACATCCGCGAGACGGCGCGCGCGGCGGAAGCCTCGGGCGCCGACGCGGTGTCGGCCATCAACACCCTGGTCGGCATGGCCGTCGACGTGAAGACCCGGCGGCCCCGCCTGGCCATGAAGACCGGCGGACTCTCGGGACCGGCGCTCAGGCCCGTCGGCGTCGCGGCGGTCTACCGGATTTCCCGCGCGGTGAAGATCCCCGTCATCGGCCTCGGCGGCATCGCCACGGCAGACGACGCGCTCGAATACCTGCTGGCCGGCGCGGACGCGGTGCAGGTGGGCACCGCCACCTTCGCCGACCCGGGCGCCGCCCTACGCGTCCTCGAAGGCATCGAAGCGTGGATGCGGCAGAATCGCGTCGCCCGCGTCGCGGACATAAAGGGCTTGTTGATCGAATAGAGCGGTTCAACGATCTAACCATACGCTAACAATCCGCTGACGATGGCCTCACGGGACTCCGCCATGTTTACGCCCGCCGGGGGCGTGAACGCGCCCGGACGGACGCGGGGCGGACGCGGGAAAGCGGCGCCTCCTCCGAACGCCTTTTCCGACCACGGAGGCCATCGTGAAGAAAACGCTCGCCATCACGCTCCTTGCCCTCGCCGCCAGCTCGGCGCTCGCGCAAGGCAAATTCACTTGGGTCGCGAAGGTATCGGACGACCCCGACAAGCTGCTCCCCGGCGTAGATCCCGCCAGGACGACCGGCGCCATCGTCACGGCCGGCTCCTCGACGGTCTACCCGGTCAGCGAGTACATCGCCGAGATCTTCAAGGAGGACGGCTTCACCGGGCAGGTGAGCATCGACTCCATCGGCTCGGGCGCCGGCTTCGAGCGCTTCGCCAAGGCCGGCGAGACCGACATCGCCAACGCCTCGGCGCCGATGCCCGCGAGCAGCTACGAGGCCGCCAAGGCGATCGGCCGCTACCCGATCGAGTTCCGCATCGGCACCGACGCGCTCGCCGTGGTCGTGTCGAAGAAGAACACTTTCGCGAAGGACGTCACCCAGGCCGAGCTCGCCCTGCTCTTCTCCACCGCGGTCAACTGGTCCGACGTCCGCCCGAGCTGGCCGAAGATGCCCGTCAAGCGCTACAGCCCCGGCACCGACTCGGGCACCTTCAGCTACTTCGTCGAGCATCTCTTCAAGAAGAAGAAGGAGCCCCTGCTCGGCGCGGCGAACCTGCAGCTCTCCGAGGACGACAACGTCCTGGTGCGCGGCGTCGAGGCCGACCAGTACGCGATCGGCTACTTCGGCTTCGCCTACTACCTCGAGAACAAGTCGAAGCTGAACGTCCTGAAGATAGACGGAGTCGAGGCCAACGCCGCGAACGTGGACGCCGGCACCTACCCGCTGGCCCGCCCGCTCTTCCTCTACTCCGACGCCAAGATCATCAACGAGAAGCCCCAGGTGGCGGCCTTCCTGACCTACTACCTCTCCAACGTCGACGAGGCGCTCGAGGCGGTCGGCTACTTCCCCGCCCCCGAGGCCGACATCAAGGCCGCCAAGCGGAAACTGCTCGACGCCATGAAGGGCCGCTACTAACAAGAAGCCCGATACGCGTCCGTCCCGCGGACCGCGGGACGGATCGATCCCGAAGCACCGGGCCGGGCTACGAACGCGGAGGGCCCGGCCTTCAGCCAGAAACGGAGCGTACATGACAGGCAATTTTCCGGAGGAAACGAACGGCCGCCCGAGCCTAGCCAGGCGCGCGCGCCCCTTCGAGGCGGCCATCCGCGGCCTCCTCTTCGTCTCCGCCGCCATCTCGGTGCTGACGACCATCGGCATCGTGCTCACCCTCGGAACGGAGTCCTGGGGCTTCTTCCGCGAGGTGGGCGTCCTCGAGTTCCTCGGCTCGCTCGAGTGGCAGCCGGTCATCGGCGACTTCGGCATCTGGCCCCTGTTCAACGCCACGCTGACGACGAGCTTCTACGCCATGCTGGTGGCCCTGCCCGTCGGCCTCATGGTGGCCATCTACCTGGCCGAGTACGCGAGCGACCGGGTGCGCGAGACCCTCAAGCCCGTGCTCGAGGTGCTCGCGGGCATCCCGACCGTGGTCTACGGCTACTTCGCGCTCGCGACCGTGACGCCCTTCCTCCGCTCCCTGCTGGGGACAGAGCTCGTGGGCGTCTACAACACCTTCTCGGCGGGGCTCGTCATGGGCATCCTGATCCTGCCCTTGGTGAGCTCGATGTGCGAGGACGCGCTTTCCGCCGTGCCGCGTTCGCTCCGCGAGGGCGCCTACGCCATGGGCGCCACGAAACTCGAAGTGGCCACGCAGGTGGTGGTGCCGGCGGCCTTCTCGGGGCTCGCGGCGGCCTTCATCCTCGGCCTTTCGCGCGCGGTGGGCGAGACGATGATCGTGGCGCTGGCCGCTGGCGCGGGACCGAAGTTCACCCTCAACCCCTTCGAGCCCGCCGAGACCATGACCGGCCACATCGTCCGCATCTCGGGCGGCGACATCTCCTACGACTCCATCGACTACCGGAGCCTCTTCGCCATCGCCCTGGTGCTCTTCCTGGTCACGCTGGCCCTCAACATCCTTTCGCGCCGCATCGTGGCGAAGCACTGGGAGGTCTACGAATGAACGCCGGGAAATTCCGCGCCGCCACCGGCGCGCGCGGCGACGGGAGCTTCCTGCCGAACCTCGGGAAGCGCCAGGCTGCCGGCAGGCGCTGGGCGGCGGCTTTCGCCGCGGCCACCATCGCCGCGGTCCTCGTGCTCGGCGCCCTCGTCGCGAGCATCGTCAACGACGCCTTCGGCCTCGTGGCCATGGAGTACACGGTCGACCCCGCGACCCTCGCGCCGGGCGGCGACATCGAGAAGCTCTCCGACGCGGAGCTCGTCGCGGCGCTGGAGGGCAACCTGAAAAGCCGCCGGCTCCGCGCCCTCGGCAACGAGAAGCCGCTCGCCGAACGCGAGCGCGCGGACCTGCTGGCCCTGGTCGAGGACGAGGTGATCAAATGGGAAGTGGTCGAGACTTTCTCGCTCGCGGAATCGCTCCTCGGCCGCGCCGAGGTGGACGCCTTCGTGGCCGCGGAGCACCCGCAGGCGAAGCTGGTCTTCCGCTCCTGGGTCAACGCGCGCTATCTCTCCGCCTCGCAGTCGGCCACGGCCATCGACGCGGGCGTTCGCAGCGCCCTCATCGGCACCCTGATGACCATCCTCATCACCGTGGCCACCGCCTTCCCGATCGGCATCGCGGCCGCGATCTGGCTCGAGGAGTACGCGAAGGACGACAAGTGGAACCGCTTCATCCGGGTGAACATCTACAACCTGGCCGGCGTCCCGTCCATCATCTACGGCATGCTGGGCCTGGCCATCTTCGTGCGCGCGCTCGAGCCCGTGACGAGCGGGGCGGCCTTCGGCGCCGCCGCGGACCCGACCGGCGCCAACGGCCGGACCATCCTCTCGGCCGGGCTGACCCTGGCCCTGCTCGTGCTGCCGGTGATCATCATCAACGCGCAGGAAGCGTTCCGGGCCGTGCCGCGCACGCTGCGCGAATCGGGCTACGCGGTGGGCGCCACCAAGTGGCAGGTGGTGTGGCACCACGTCCTGCCCGCGGCCTTCGACCGCGTGCTCACGGGCACCATCGTCGCGGTGAGCCGCGCCATCGGCGAGACGGCGCCGCTCGTGGTCGTCGGCGCGTCGACCTTCCTCACCCAGGACCCGACTTCGGTCTTCTCGAAATTCACCACCCTGCCCATCCAGATCTACCAGTGGACGGCCCGACCCCAGGAGGACTTCCACAACATCGCGGCGGCCGCGATCCTGGTGCTGCTCGTCCTGATGCTCTCGCTCAACGCCTTCGCCATCATCCTGCGGAACCGCCTCCGCGCCAAGAAGAGGTTCGCCTGACATGAAGAGAGACAGCGCCACCGATCCCTTCGACCTCGCCGTCGAGACGGGCGAGACGCCCTGGGCGCTCGAGACCAGGGGAATGAGCGTCGACTACGGCGCCTTCCGCGCCGTGAAGGACCTCACCATGGGCTTCGAGAAGCGGCGGGTCACGGCCATCATCGGCCCTTCCGGCTGCGGCAAGAGCACCGCGCTCCGCGCCTTCAACCGCATGAACGACCTGATACCCGGCTGCCGGACGGAGGGGCAGGTGCTCTTCCACGGCGCCGACGTCTACGCGCCGGAAGTGGACCCGGTCAAGGTGCGGCGCTGGATCGGCATGGTCTTCCAGAAGCCGAACCCCTTCCCCAAGAGCGTCCGCGAGAACATCCTCTGGGGAGCCCGCATCAACGGGTACTCCGGCGACGAGGAGGAGCTCGTGGAGGGCTCGCTCCGCCAGGCCGCGCTCTGGGACGAGGTGAAGGACAAGCTCGACAAGTCCGCCCTCGCGCTTTCAGGCGGCCAGCAGCAGCGGCTGTGCATCGCGCGCGCCGTGGCGGTCAAGCCCGAGATCCTGCTCATGGACGAGCCGACGAGCGCCCTCGACCCGATCTCGACCTCGCGCATCGAGGACCTGCTCGAGGAGCTCAAGTCCCGCTACACCATCATCATCGTGACGCACAACATGCAGCAGGCGGGCCGGGTCTCCGACCGCACGGCCTTCATGCTGCTCGGCGACCTCGTGGAGTACGCACCCACCAAGGAGCTCTTCCTGAATCCGAAGGACGGGCGCACCGAGAACTACATATCCGGCCGCTTCGGCTGAGACCCCGGGGAGGGACAGAGCATGCATTCGCGCATCCAGTTCATGGAGGAGCTTTCGCGCCTCCACCACGACATCCTGTCCATGGGGACCCGCGTCGGGGAAAACCTCGCCAAGGCGCTCGAGGCGCTCCGCTCCGGCGACGCCGAGCTCGCGGACGAAGCCCGGGCGGGCGACGGCGCCGTCGACGCCATGCAGGTGACCATCGAGGACCGCGCCGCCGTCCTCATCGCCACCCAGCAGCCGGTGGCCGGCGACCTCCGCGAGCTCGTGACGGTCTTCAAGCTGACCGAGCACCTGGAACGGATCGGCGACTACGCCTCGCACCTGGCGAAGGCGGCCAAACGGCTCGCGAAGGAGCCCTACCCGCGCTCGATCGAGCCGCTCGAGAGCATGGCCGAGCTCGAGATCTCGATGGTCCGCGACGCGGTCGCGGCCTTCCTGAACCGCGACGCGGAGCTCGCGCGCGCCTGCGCCGCGCGGGACGACGAGGTCGACGCGAGCCACAAGGCCTTCCTCGAGGAGGCGCTCGACTTCGTCCGCGAGAACCCGGACAAAGCGCAGCAGGGCATGCGCCTCATCCGCGCCTCCGCCTGGCTCGAGCGCCTCGGCGACCACGTCACCAACATCTGCGAGGCGGTGGTGTTCATGGTCGAGGGGCGCCACGTGGAGCTGAACGAGTAGGAAAGCGGCGGCGGGAACCGGCGGCGGGGACAGAGCTCGCCGCGCGAGGGACAGAGCTCGTTGCGCGAGGGACAGAGCTCGTTGCGTGAGGGACAGAGCTTGCCGCGGAAGTCCTCCCGTCGCATAGTGGTACAAGCGGAGGAACGCGCCATGGGCAAGGCGACGATACTCGCCATCGAGGACGACCCGGACATCCGCGAGCTGCTCGCGTACGCCTTCGGCAAGGAAGGCTGGACCCTCGTCGAGGCGGAGAGCGCGGAAGAAGGACTCGTGGCCGCCCGGCGCTCCATGCCCGACCTGATCGTGCTCGACGTGATGCTGCCGGGCATGGACGGCCTCGAGGCCTTGCGCCGCTTGAAGGCGGACCCCGTCCTGGCGCGCGTGCCGGTGATCCTGGCCACCGCGCGCGGCGAGGAATCCGACGTCGTCTCGGGCCTCGAGCTGGGCGCGGACGACTACGTGCCGAAGCCCTTCAGCCCCAAGGTGCTGGTGGCGCGCATCAGGACGGCGCTCCGCCGCGCCGAGCCCCGAGACCCGGCGCGGGGCTCCGCGCTCCGCGTCCACGGCCTTTCCATCGACGCGGAGCGCCACGAGGCGCTCGCGGACGGCATCCCGCTCGAGCTTTCCGCGACGGAGTTCTCCTTGCTCGAGCTCCTCTGCCGCAGCCCGGGCCGCGTCTACTCGCGGCAACGCATCATCGACGCGATAAAAGGGCCCGATTATCCGGTGACGGACCGCTCGGTGGACGTGCAGGTCCTGTCGCTCAGGCGCAAGCTCGGGGAGAGGGGCGTCCTGGTGGAGACGGTGCGCGGCGTCGGCTACCGAATGAGGGCGGAGGCGTGAGGCGGCGCTCGCTCGCGGGCCGGGTGGGCGCGGCCTTGGCCCTGGCCGCGCTCGCGGGCGTGGCGGCCTTCGGCGCCCTCTCGTTCGCGGTGGCGCGCTCGGTGTACGCGGACGCGAACCGCTTCGCGCTGGCCGAATCGGCACGCGCGCTCGCCAACCTGGCGGCGGAGGTTTTCGCCGAGCCGGGCCAAGCCGGGACCTGGGCGGCCCGCGCGGCGTCGGGTTCCGGCTTCCGCTTGACCCTGGTCGCGGCCGGCGGGGCCGTCATCGCGGAGACGCGGGCGGACGCCGCCGCGATGGAGAACCACGCGGACCGCCCGGAAGTGGCGCAGGCCCTGGCGGGCGCGCCCGGCTGGGCGACGCGGCGCTCCGCCACGACCGGAGTCGAAACGCTCTACGCGGCCGCGCCCGTCCTGCGGGGCGGAGAGCCGGTCGGGGCGCTACGGCTATCGTTCGCGGCGCCCGAGCTCGCGGCGCGGCTCGCGCCCTTCGCGCTGGCCTTCCTGGCGGCCGCGGCGGTCTCCGGGGCCGCCTGGGCGTTCGCCGCGCGCGCCGTGGGCAAGGCCCTCGTCGCGCCGGTGGCCGAACTGGCGGCCGCGGCCGGCGACTGGGCCGCGGGGCGGCTCACGCGGCGCGCCGGCCGCGCCGGGATTCCCGAGCTCGACGCCCTCGCGGGAGTCCTCGACGACATGGCCGCCGAGCTCGACGCGCGCATGCGAGAGTCGGAGTCCCGCGGGCGCGAGCTCCTGTCCATACTGGACGGCATGGGCGAGGCGGTGGTCGCCGTCGACGCCGCGCTCCGGGTCCGCAGGCTCAACCCCGCCGCCCGGAAGCTCCTCCTTCCCGGGTTCGGATCGGACAGCGCCGGACGGAGCCTGCTCGAGGCGCTCGGCAGCACCGCGCTCGCCGAGCTGGCCGCGGCCTGCGTCAAGAGCGCGGAACCGCTCGAGGAGGAGTTCCAGCTTTATCGGGACGAGCGGCGCCATTTCCTCGTGTACGCGGCCCCGCTCGGAGCCCCGGGCGCTCCGGTGGAGGGCGCGGTGCTCGTCCTCAACGACATCACGCGGCTCCGCGCGCTCGAGCAGGTGCGGACCGATTTCGTCGCCAACGTCAGCCACGAGCTCCGCACCCCGATCCAGCTGGTCAAGGGCTTCACCGAAGCCCTCCGCGACGGCGCGGTCGACGATCCGGCCGAAGCGCGCCGCTTCCTCGGCATCGTCTCGCGGCACGCGGAGCGGCTCGAGGCCATCATCGACGACCTGCTCTCGCTCGCCCGGCTGGAGCAGGCGGGCGGCGGGAACCTCGGCTACGCGCGGGCGAAGGTCCACCTTCCGCTCGCCGAGGCGCTCGCCGCGCTGGAGGCGCGGTCCGTCGGCGCGACCGCGCGCGTCTCGCTCGAATGTCCCGCGGAGCTCGAGGCCGACTGCAACCCGGGCCTGCTCGAGCAGGCCGTCCTCAACCTGGTCGACAACGCGCTCAAGTACGCCCCGGATACATCGCCCGTGGACCTGGTCGCGCGCGCCGAAGGCGGGAAGCTCGTCATCGAGGTGTCCGACCGGGGACCGGGTATCGCGCCGAAGGACGCCGAGCGCATCTTCGAGCGCTTCTACCGCCTCGACAAGGCCCGGAGCCGCGATTCGGGCGGCACCGGCCTCGGGCTCGCCATAGTCAGGCACATAGCGCTGGCGCACGGCGGCACCGTCTCCGTCAACCCGCGGCAGGGCGGCGGCTCCGTTTTCCGCCTCGAAATCCCCCTTCGCCTGGAGGAAGGGAAAAACCGCGGAGACGCATGGGCACAAAGGGAGGAAGGGGTCCAGGAAAGCCAAGAAACCGGAGAATAAAATCTTTTTAGAACGTTTTCCCCTGTCACCCCTTCGCACTCTGCTCTCCCGCCTCCGCGTCTCCGCCGCTTCGCGCTTTCGGAATGGAAGGGATCGCGGCGCCCGCTCGTCGCGCGCTTCCGCGTCCGCGTCTCCGTGGTTCCTTTCCTTATCGGGGTTCACGGGACGAAGAGGCAGCTCGTAACGCGGCCATCGGCGTCGACCGACACATCGAGCGCGAGGCCCGGGGCGAGGAAGCGGCGCACGCCCGGAGGGAGGCGGGCCGCGGCCTTTCCTTCCGGATCCGGCGCGAGCGGAGCGCCGGCGGGGCTCTCGTCCACGAAGGCGCCGGGAAGCCCCTCGAGCTGGACGGATGCCGACGCGGGCGCGGAGAGGTCCGTGACCCGGAAGGCCCCGTCGGCGAGGCGGGCGGCCACCAAGGCGGGCTCGAGCGCCCAGGGGTCCGCCAGCCTCGATGCGGCCTCGCGCTCGAGCCGCGCCCAATCCACGGAGGCCGCGAGGCGCGCGTCGCGCGAGCTCAGCATGGCGCAGACGCTCGCCGCCCAGCCGCCCGCCGCGGTCGGAACGAGCCTTTCGCCGGCGAGGCAGTGCGGCCATACCGTGCCCAGGGGCCTGAGCGGCAGCGGATTCCCCGCGACGGACGCGAGCAGGAAGACGGGCAGGACTTCCTCCGCCCCGACCTCGAGCCCGAGGTCCGCGCCCGGAGCCAGCCAGGAGCTGAGTCCAGCGGCCTCGAGGCTCCAGCCCGAGACGAAGCCGGGGGCGGACCAGGCTTCCGGCAGGGGCGGCGCGACGAGAATCACGCGCTCGGGCGGGAACAGGCGGCACCCGGCGAGGCACGCGCAGGCCGCGATGAGGAAGGGGGCGGGTAGATCGAAACGTCGCATGCCGGCCTACCGTCCGCGAGGAGCGCGGCGCTTGCCGCCTGAAGCGATTTCGCTCATACTCTCCCGCATGGACGCTCCCGACGCCTTCGCCCGCGCATTGAAAGAACGCCTCGACGCGCGGGCGAGCCACCTCGACCGACACGACCTCAAGAAGCTCCGCGACGCCTTCAAGCTCTTCCAGACCGCCTTCCAGGGCATCCACGCGGTGCTCCTCCGAAAGGGCGTCATCCAGGAGGATCCGTACAAGTACGAGCTCAAGATCTCGGAGGTCGGCGTACCGAGCGAGAGCCCCTTCACCGAGAACGAAAAGCTAGAAGCCATGAGCATCCGGCTCTCGCAGTACGAGAGCTACCTCGATTTCCTCAACAACTACTACCAGTTCTCGGTCGATTTCCTCGGCATGGCCCGCATCAAGCGCCTCCTGCAGCTGACCCGCTACTTCAACTTCACCCAGTTCGCCGAGACCTCCAACCAGCTCAACACCCGCTACTTCGCCGAGATCGTGGCGCAGGTGCGCAAGGGCTCCGACCAACTCTCGTCCGGCATACTCGGCGAGGCCCTGCTACAGCTCGACCGCGCGACGCGCGAGATCCTCGGCATCCTCAAGGCCCTGACCGACTGGCACAAGGAGCGCTGGAAGCTCGAGCTCAGGAAGGCGGCGGGCGACTCGCTCCAGGGCCTCGAGCGCGACTGGATCGTCACGCACCCTGACGAGACGGTGAGGAAGCTGCGCCAGATCTGGACGGAGGCCGCGGGCGACAAGCCTTTCTACCCCGAGCTGGCCCAGGACGTCCTCTCCGAGGACTGGTCGAGCGAGGCGGAGTCGCTGCGCGACGCCGTCATGAAGCGGCTGGAGGTGCCCGAGGAGAAGAAGTCCGCGCAGGAGGAGCGCAACTTCAAGCTCATCATCCTGGACGGCGTGCGTTCCGTCGCGTCGTCCGGATTGCAGCTCGAGGACTCCCTCCAGAAGCTCATGGAGAACCACACCCTGCTCCGCTCGGCCGACCGTTCCTTCGCCGTCCGTCTCGGACGGGCCTGGCGGAGGCTGACCGGGGCGCCGGAACCGGAGGTCACCTACGAGATCGAGTTCGTCGAGCAGGCCACGAGCGAGCGGAAGACCGAGAAGGTTCCCTTCGTCCGCTTCCACGAGGAAGCCTCGCGCAAGGCCTCCCTCTACCGCTCCATCTCTTCGCGGAGCTCGGCGGCCTACAAGCGCCTCGAATCCGCGACCGAGGAGCAGGCCTTCAACTACCTCGAGCGCAACCTCGAGGAAGTCCAGAAGCTCCACAAGACCATGACCGCCCTCGACGAATTCTTCAAAGGCCGGCTGGCCGAGACCGAGTTCAAGGACAGGGTCAGGGGCATCAAGGTGGAGCTTTCCTCGATGAAGAACGCCATCATCAAGGCCAACCAGAAGCGCTACGAGTACGTCGCGCAACGCGAGGAGCTCGAGCAGTTCAAGAAGCTCGGCATCCACACCGACCAGGCCTGACCAGGCGCCGCGAAAACGCGCGCGGGACCGTGCGCGCCGGGCCGCTTCATGGTAGTGTTAGGGGGTCCGCCGGCCGTGAACCAAAACCGGGCCGGCCCGGAGGTTCCACCCCATGCACCGCCAGATCGCTGCGGCCCTCGCCGCGTTCCTCCTTTTGGCCGCTCCCGCCGCGCTCGCCGGACAGGAGCGTACCGAGCTCGTCGTGTCCTGCCCCGCGGGGGGGATCGACTTCGACCCGCATTCGGCCATCACCGCGACCGAGGCCCAGATCTTCACCGCCATCTACGAAGGCCTGTTCACCTACGATCCCGCCACGCTCGAGCCGGTCAAGGCCGCCGCGGAAGCCTTTTCGCGCTCGCGCGACGGCAAGGTCTACACCTTCACCATCGCGGCGGACGCCCGGTGGTCGAACGGCGACAAGCTCACCGCCGCCCACTTCCGCGATTCATGGCTCCGCATGCTCGAGCCGGAGCGAAAGGCCGACTACGCGGCCTTCTTCGACGTCATCGCGGGCGCCAAGGATTTCAGGACCGGCAAGCTCAAGGACAAGGCCAAGGTCGGCATCGTCGCGAAGTCGGACTCCGTGCTCGAGGTGCGCCTCGAAAACCCGGCCGCGTACTTCACCCGCCTGCTCTGCCACCACAGCTTCTCGCCCGTCCACCCCTCCATGCTCGCCCTGGACGACTGGGAAGGCGTCGCCGCGGCCGGCGAGCTGCCGGTGAACGGACCCTTCACCGTCGCCTCGTACAGCGCCGACGAGTTGCGCGTCGTACGGAACCCGCTCTACCGCGACGTCGCGGCGGTCCGGCTCGACGCCATCCGCTTCCCCTTCATCGATGAGGACGCGGAGGTAAGCCGGCTCTACAACAACGGCGAGATCCACTGGGCTACGGGCAACTTCGACTACGACTCGCTGCTGGCCAAGGAGGATCTCCAGGCGCACCCGATGTTCGCCACGCACTACTGGTTCTTCCGCTCGGATTCCGGCCCCTGGGCGAAGGCGGACGTGCGCCGGGCGCTGGCGCTGCTGCTGCCCTGGGACGAGATCCGCGACGAGGAGCTCTACGGCATCGTCGCCGAAACGCTCGTGCTGCCCTTCGAGGGCTACGAGGCCCCCGAGGGCATCGCCGAGGCCGACCTGGACGAGGCCATGGCCTTGCTGGAGAAGGCCGGCTTTCCCGGCGGGCAGGGCCTGCCCGCGATCCGCTTCATGATCCCCGACGGCGAGGACGCCCGCCGGATCGCGGCCCTGATGGGCGACGCGTGGAAGGAACTGATCGCCCTCGAGTACGAGGTGGCCGTGGTCCCGCCCTCCCGCTTCTTCGAGAAGGTCAAGTCGGAGGACTACGACGTCTCGCTCACCAGCTGGATCGGCGACTTCGCCGACCCGTTGGCCTTCCTGCAGATGTGGGTGTCGGATTCCAACCTGAACGACGCGCGCTGGAAGGACGCCGAGTTCGACAGGCTGATCGCGGAATCCAACGCGCAGGACGGCGCGAAGCGCGCGGCGACCCTGGCGAAGGCCGAGGCGCTCCTGCTCGGCGGCGCCGCGGTCATGCCCATCTACCACAGCCTCGCCATCAACCTGGTCAATCCCGAGGTGGTCGACGGCTGGTTCGACAACGTGCTCGACATCCATCCCTTCAAGGCGATGGGCTTCGGCTCGTGGCGGCCCATGCCGGGCGTGGCCTCGGGCATCGCCTTCCCGTCCGCCACCGTCGCGTTCGGCTCACACTGAAGGAGATCATCGTGCGCAAGGTCTTCGCCTCGCTCGTCTACGCCTTCGTCGCCCTGCCCGTGCTGCTCGGCGCGATTTTCCTCGCGGGCGCTTCGCCCCGACTCCTCGACCGGGACACCTGGACGGACGCCCTCGGCGACGAGCGCCTTTGGACCGCGGCGCGGACCTTCGAGCCGCCCGCGGAAAGCCTCGAGGCCGCCGTCGCCGAGCTGCCCTCGGGCGCGCGGATCGATGCGCGCCTCCTGTGGAACGCCGCGCGCGAGGAACTGCCCTGGGACGACCTGAAGATCCAGACCCTCAACTCCTTCGCCGATTTCTGGGACGAGGCCCGGGGCTCCGGGAACGACGACCTGGTGCGGATCGAACCATTCCGGACCATCCTCGAGAACAGGGCGGACGAAATCGCGGCGGCCTACGCGGCGGGTCTCGAGCCCGCCCCCTCGGGGACCATCCCCGATCCGACCGACCTGACGGTCCTTCCCGCGGGAGCGAGCGCGAAGGACGTCGCCCGCGGCATCGAGGCGGCGCTGCGCGAAGCCGCCGGCCGCATCCCCGACTCGGTCCCGATCGAAGGCGCGGGCGCTCCCGCGGCCGACCTGGTCGCGGCCCGCCAGGGGCTCGGCGCCGCCTCGCGCGCGTCGCTCCTCGCGGGAGCCGCGCTCTGGATCGGGCTCGCTTTCGCCGCCTACGGCTCCTGGTCGCGCCGGGTGCGCTGGCTGGGCACCACGCTGGCGATACCCGGCGGCATCGTGCTCGGAACGGGGCTGCTCCTCCGCCTGCCCCTCGAGGCGGCCCTCTCGGGCGCGCTCCGCTCGCCGGAACTGGCCGCCATGCTGAGCGGCCCGGCCGCCGAGGGGCTCGCCGCCTGGGCGCGCGGCCTCGCCGGCCTCGTTTCGAACGGCTTCATCGTATCGGGCGGCGTCGCGAGCGTCATCGCGGCCGTCGCCCTCGGGGCTTCGCGCCCGATCGAGGCCGCCGAGCGCGGGGAGGACGAGTGAGCCCCGACGAAGCCTCGCCCCTGTCCCTGCTCCGGAGCCTCGGCTTCCCCGAGCTGAAGCTCCACCGCGCCTTCGGACACTTCGACTTCACGCGCTCGGGCCGGCGCATCCTCGTCATCGGACCCATGGGCTCGGGAAAGACGGAATTCTCCGCCCGCATGTGGCGCGACAGCCGCGTCGCCCTGCGCAAGGGTCCCGCCGTGGCCGCGCGCACCTCGACCGACGGCGCCGACCGCCGCGAGCTTTTCTTCGTGCGCTCGGTGCTCGACCTCGGACGCTTCAAAGACTACCCGACCGACGCCCTCGCGTACCGCGGCGGCTTCGAGCGCCTCGGCGAGCGCATCGCGAGCGTGCGCGACTCCTTCGAGCTCGAGAGCGTCATCGCGTCCCACCCGGAGGTCGGCACCTTCGTCGTGGACGAGGCGGCCTTCTACGACGAGCGAATCGCCTACCTGATGCGGAACGAGTCGGAGCGGCGCGGGCTCGTCTTCGTACTGCCCACCCTCGTGCTCAACTTCCGCAAGGAGATCTTCAACCAGACCGCGCGCCTGCTGCTCGACACGGCGACCGACGTCTTCCCCCTGACCGCCTACTGCGAGCATCCTGACTGCGTCGCCGATTCGCTCTACACCTACCGGTACTACCTGGCGGACGGCGTCGAGTGCCCGGCGCTCTACTTCGACCCGCTGATCATCGTGGGCGGCGACGCGACGCGCGACGACGGGAAGGAGCCGAACTACTGCACGCGCTGCGACGCGCACCACCACCTGCCGGGCAAGGAGTACACCTTCTTCACGCTGAAGCCCCTCGGCGAGAAGGCGGCCCGCGGCGAGACCAAGCCGCTCCTGGCGGAGCTCGCGGCGATAGCGGGGGACATCGGACGCTCCCGGCTCGCGGCGTCGCTGCGCAAGGCCCGGGGCGAGGATGGGGAGGGCCCCGAGCTCGACGCGCTCCGGGTGCCCTGCATCGCCGAGCGCGCCCTCGTGTACCTTTTCGCGGAGCAGAACCTGCTGCCGGTGGACCTGCTCAGGAGCATCGTCGACGACCTCGGGCTCGACCGCGAGTTCCTCCGGAAGCGGCTGGCGGACAACCGGCGGCCCGTGGAACTGTAGGCGCGGCGATCCGATCGGAACGCGACGCGCGAAAGGCCGGTCCGGGACGGGCTCGAGGCGTCCGCTTTTTTTTTGCGGCCGCGCGCCCGGCGCGCCCCGCTTCGTGCTAGGATGCTCCCTGCCTCCACAACTCAAAAGCGTTCCAAATCAAGAGCTGACGGAGACGGGCGATGGGCATGTTCGCGTCCTTGCTTTCGGAAGAGTCCAAGCGCGGAGAGCGCGCCTCGTATTTCATCCGCTGGGGCATGATCGCCTTCCTCGCGGTCATGGCCGGCCTCCAGCTGGCCGATCCCGTGCAGGCCCCCGCGGGACGCTGGGGCTTCGTCAACATCGCCGTGGCCGCCGCCTGGAACCTCGGCATGCTCCCGCTGGTCATCCGCAAGCGCTACCCGGCCTGGCTACGCTGGATCTCGGTCAGCGTCGACGTGCTGCTCGTGAGCGCGAGCATCCTGACCACGACGCTCTTCATGCACCCCTCGGGCGCCGCCACCACCGCCATATCGCTGCTCTACCCGGTGGTGATCCTCGTGGCCGCGTACCGCCACGAACGGCGGCTCGTCGTCTACGCCACGCTGCTTTCCATCGCGAGCTACAATCTCGTCTACTGGAGCACGGTGGCCGCGGTGCCGCCCGAGCTCTACGCGTACGCTCCCCACGCCAAACCCTCGGGACAGTTCTATCGGAGCATGTACATCCTGCTCTTCGGCGCGGGACTCCTCTATATCCCGGCGACCATCGAGCGCCTGCTGAAACGGCAGCAGTCGGCCTTCGACGCCGCCACGGAAAAGTACCAGGCCATGGCGATCACGCTCCTCGGCGAGGTAGGGAAGCTCAAGGACACGGGCGCCCGCCTGTCCGCGGAAATGAGCGCGGCCCACGCCGCCGTGCACGGCATCGGCGCCATGCTCGAGGACTCCCGGTCGAAGATCGCGGGCCAGGGCGAGCTGAGCCAGCGGCTCGCGGGCCTGATGGATTCCATGAACTCGTTCTCCGCCGAGCTGGAACTGCTGATCCGCGAACAGGCCGCGGCCGTGACCGAGACCGCCGCCTCGACCGAGCAGATGATCGGCAACATCGGTTCGATCGAGCGCCACGTGGGCGAGACCAAGTCCGGCGTCGAGTCGCTCATGACGAACAGCGAGGAAGGCCGGGCCAAGCTCGACGAGGTGCTCTCGGCCATCGAAGCGATCGCGGAGAAGAGCCGCGGCATGCTGGACGCGGTGGAGATCATTTCGGGAATCGCGGGAACCACCAACCTGCTGGCCATGAACGCGGCCATCGAGGCCGCGCACGCGGGCGACGCCGGGCGCGGCTTTTCCGTGGTCGCCGACGAGATCCGCAAGCTGGCGGAACAGACCGCATCCCAGTCGCGCGAGATCGCCGCCGAGCTCGGGGCGATCAAGGCGTCGATCGACGGGGCCGTCGAGTCGTCGGGGAGCGCGAGCTCGTCGTTCCAGCTGGTGCTCGAGGGAGTCAGGGCGGTGGCGGACCACATGACCGAGGTGGGCCACGCGATGAGAGAGCAGGCCGCGGGCTCGGCCCAGATATCCGAGGCGATGCGGGACATGCACGAGGCGACCGCGAAGGTCCGCGAAGGCGCGCTGTTCCTCAGGGAGAAATCCGGCACGCTCTCGACGGCCTCGAGCGAGCTGTCCGAAGGGAACGCCGCCATCAGCGCCGACATGGAAGGCGTCGCGGTCGAGAGCGTCCGCATCGAGGCCGCCACCAAGACGGTGCTGGAGCTCGCGGAAGCGAACGAGCGCTTCGTCGGCCGCATCGGCGCCGAGGTCGGCGCGTTCAAGGTCGTTTCGGACTAGGGCGCGGCGGCGAGGGCCTCAGGGGAAAAGACGGCGTTCGAGATCCTTGAGGGTCCCGCCCGATCCGAGCGTGGACTCGAGCGCGGCCAGGAAGAGGAAGGGCGATACGAGCGAACGCGCGGCCCGTTCGCCGAGTCCCGCGAGCTCGTCGAAATCGCCGACCCTGAGGCGGGAGGCCGCCACCGCCAGCGCCGCCCGACCGGCCTCGGCGGGCGATAGGGCGATGGAGGCGCGGAGCGTCGCCGCCGCGGTCAGCGCAGCCGCGGCGCGTTCCGGGCTGGCCTTGCCCGAGCGGGCCAAGCCCGCCACGCCCGTCACGGCTTCGAGCTCGATGCCGTTCCGCATGGCCAGGGCCACTGACACGTAGAAGGCGGCGGACTTGGAAGCGGTCGGCCATTCGGGACCGAGCGAGCGGGCGAGCGCGGTCCAGCGCGCGGCGTCGGCCTCGAGGGCTTCGGCGGCGGTCTCGGGCGAAGCGCCTTTCGCGGCGGCCTCCCTCAGGCGGATGCGGAACGCCTCGGCGGGCGCCCCTGCCTCGATGGCGGGAACCGCCGCGGCGAGCAGGCGATCGCGCACCGAGAGGAAGCGCGAAACCTCGCGGGAGGTCTCGAGCCAGCTTCCGAGAGACTCGATGGCGGAGATATCCGATCCTGTCCGCGCTCCCGGGCCCGAGGACGTTCCGCCGCTCCGGTCGGGCACACCCGTCCCCGGAGAACCCGGCGCGGGGCCGGCGCCGGGCATGGCGCCGCCCGGACCGCCAGCGCCGCCCTGAGCCGCCAACGACGCGGCGAAGCACAGGGCGAGGGAGAACGCAGCGGCCTTACGCCAGTCGATTCGCTTCATGGCCTTCAAAACCTCCGTACTCCGGCACGCCCGCGGGGGCGCGGCCGGAACGCGCTCAGAGCGATATGGTCGAGACCCCGCCGCCGAGCCCGTCGTCGAGCACCTGGCGGGAGGCCGGGTCGGGGACCCAGCGCTCGCCGTCTATCAGGAAGATGTAGGAATACGAGGCGCCCTTGCGGAGCGGCACCGTTATGGACCAGGTTCCGGAAGCGTCGCGCTCGAGGGCGTAGCCTTCGCCAGTCCAGCCGTTGAAATCGGCTGCGAGGCGGACCTCGGAGGCCTCGGGGGCTTCCAGCACGAAGCGCACCTGGGCGGAGGCACCGTCGCCGATGATCGCGAGGGTTGCGAGCGAGGACAGGACCGCGACGAGCGCGGCGGCCGCGACGTAGCGCACGAGCCTGGAGCGGACGAAGGCCGGGAAGTCGAGGACCGCGGGCGCGCGATCGGGCGCGCCGAGAGAGCGCACCCTCGCCATGACGGCTTCGGCGCTCCGGGCGGCCCGATCGGGATCGCGCTCGAACAGCTGCGTGCGTACGGTCTCCTTCATATACCACCTCTACCCCTCGCGGAGCGCTCCGGTTGCGGCCGCTTTTCAAGGAGGGCCGCGAGTTCCTTCCGGGCCCGGAACAGGCGCGACTTGACCGCCTCCTCTCCGAGTCCCAGGGCTTCGGCCACCTCAGCCACCTGGAGGCCGCCGAAATAGTAGAGCTCGACCGGTGCCCGTCGTTCGGGGGAAAGACCGCCCAGCGCCGCGCGGATCGACTCGGCGTCGAGGGCCGCGAGGGCGAGCTCCTCCGGACCCGGGCTCCTACGATCCGCGAGCTCGTCCAGCGAATCCTCGCCCTCCGCGGAACGCGCGAAACGGGGCAGTCCGGCGCGGGCCTTGTAGCGGCTGCGCACGCGATTGGCGGCGATGGCGAAGAGCCAGGAGCGGAAGCTGCGCGTCACGTCGAAGGAGCGGAGCGAACGGAAGGCGCGGACGAGTACGTCCTGCACGGCGTCCTCCGCGTCGCCCGGATCGCCGAGCCGGGCCGCGCAGAAACGGTAGATCGCGTCGGAATAGCGGGCCACGAGGCCCCTGAAGGCCTCGACCTCGCCCGAGAGCACGCGCGAGACGAGGGCGGCGTCGTCCGACCCGGTTTCCATGGAGGAGACATATAGCACGCCGACGCGGGAAAAGTCAGGGGCGGGCTCTGTCCCCGCCATCTAGCTCCGAGCTCTGTCCCTACCATCGAGCTCCGAGCTCTGTCTCCGCTGACGGCCTCCATCTACCACGAGCGAGCTCTGTCCCCAGGGGCGAGCTCGGCTCCCGGCGAACCCAGTCACCGCCACCGAGCTCCGAGCTCTGTCCCCAATTACATCGACCCAATTTGCCACGACCCGATTTCCGGCAACCGCAGGCGCCCAATCGTGGTAACCCGATGTACAGGCTCCGGAAGCCGCGCCCCGCGCGGAAAGCCGGACGACAGGAGGTATGAACTTGAAAAAGCTGATGATCGTCATCGCGTTGTTGGCCATCGGCACCATGGCCTTCGCCTTGGGCGCCCGCGAATCGATGACCGAGGACGAGGCCCTCGCCGCGCTCGAGCTCAAGATCGTCGAGCTCGGCCTCACCGACGAGGAAGCCGTGGCGGTGCGCGAGGCCTTCTACGCCCTCGAGGAAGGCGGATTCCAGGCCAGGCAGGCGCTGCGGCTCGCAGAGGATTGCCTCGAAGAGGGTCTCCGTACCCAGGAGATGCTCCAGCTGGCCGAGCAGGTGCGGCTCAGGACCAAGGCCGGCGACTCGCTCGAGAAGCTCGAGGAAATGGTCCGCGAACGCATCCGCACCGCGACCCGGGCCGGCGGCAACGGCAACGGCCAGGTGCCCGGCGGCGCCGAGGGTGCGGGCGCCGGGACGGGTTCAGGAACGGGTTCCGGTATCAAGCCGTAAGCGCTTTCGTCCGCTTCCGCCTCGGACGGGAAGCCGTCGCGCTCTCGCGCGGCGGCTTTTTCATGCATCGCCGAGCTTGCCGACCGCCGCCTTCACGAAGGCCTCGAGCGAAGCCGCGTCGTCGAATGCGGCCTGGAACTGCGTCGGACCGCCGCCGCCCTTCCCGCCCGAGGCCGCCGCCAGGGGCTTGAGGCGCTCGCCGAGGCGGGCGTCGGGAGCCGGAGCCGCCACCGCGACCTTCAGCTCCGCCGCGGAGGATCCCAGCACCGGGGAACCGAGCTTGAGGCTGACGGCCTTGACGGTTTCGAGGATTTCGGCGATCGGCCGATCCGCCCACCGGAAAACGCGGCAGCCCGTTCCCCCTGCCCCTTCATCCTTCGACGCGAGCTCGGCCTCGAGCGCCGCTCGTTCCCGGACCATGGACGCGAGGGAGGACTCGAGCGCCGCGAGCCGTTCCTTCTGTTGGAGCGACTTCCCCGACAGCTCGTCCTCGGAACAGGCGAAGGTCCGCGCCAGAACGCGAGCGAGCGCGGCCAGGCGCTTCCAATCGGAGACGGCGCGGTCGCCGGCCAGGAAATAGACGCGGGTCATGCCCTTGTACTTTTCTGCCTTGATGATCCGGAACGCGCGGATTCGCCCCGTGTGCTCGAGGTGGGTGCCGCAGCAGGGAGAGTAATCGAGCCCGTCGATCTCGACGATGCGGAGCGTTTCCTCGCCCGCGGGGGGACGTTTCCTGAGCGGGAAGTCTTCGCTGTTCTCGGGCGGACATACGTGAACCCTGATCGGATACTCGTCGAGGATGACGCGTTCGATCTCGGCCTCGACCGCCGTGATGTCGGATGCGTCCATGGCGGGGAGGTCTACGTCGATGGAAGAATAATCCTCGCCGAGGTGGAAGGAAACGGTGGAGCCGCCAAGGAGGCGCAGGATGACGGCGGAGAGCAGGTGCTGGGCCGTGTGCTGCTGGGCGTGGTCGCGGCGTCTCGGGGAATCGAGCAGGCAGGCGACCGATTCCGCGCCTTCCGGCAGGGGGCGTTCGAGGATCACCGCGACCTCGTCGCCGAGTTCGATCGCGTCGACGACGGGAATGCCGTCGACGAAGCCCAGGTCCGCGGGCTGTCCACCGCCTTCGGGATAGAACACCGACTCGGCGAGGACCGCCGCAGGCTTCCCGTCAAGTTCGAGGCGCCGCGTGACCCGGGAGACGAGCGCGTCGAGTCCCGGCCGTTCGTAGTAGGTCCTTCTGGTAGCCATGGCCGCATGATAGCGCGGCGCGGAGGCGGGGTCAAAGGAGGTTCGCGCGAGCGCGGCCTGGGGCTTAATCCAAACACGCTTGAGCGGAGCCTGGCACGCGACAACACACCGCCCTCGCTCGGGACCGTTCGGGGGCGCGTCATCGCGCGCGACCCGCCGTTCAGCCGTCAGCGAAAAAGCGTCTCCGGGCATGCGCCGGCACGCCGCGGATCCTGGGGGGGAAACTTGCGTTTTTTCCTTTACCCGGAAAAGCGGCGGGCGTGGCCCACACCCGGCGAAGCACGGTTCCAGAACGACAACGCGGGGGGTGGAGAGGGGAAACGCACTCCCGAAGCGTAGCGGAGGGAGCGTGTTTTCCGCGACAGGAACTCCGGGGACCTGCTTGGGGAAAAGTTCTCCGCCGCGCGGCGTGGAAGGTAGGGGGCCAGGCCCGCTAGCGGATGTCGAAGTAGCGCCGTTCTATCGCGGCCACGCGGTCGGATGCGTCCTGCCACCAGGCGCTCTCGGGGAACTCGTCGCGAACGCGCTTGTAGGCCGCGTGCGCCTTGCGGATGTCTCGCAGGGGACCGGGTTCCTCGTAGACGCGGCCGAGCAGGTACCATGGCTCGTCGCCCGAGTTCGGATAGAGCGACACGAGACGTTCGAGGTTGCGGCGGGCGTTCTCGAAACGGCCGGCGGCCATTTCGTCGCGCGAGAAGCGCAGGAGGTCGGCATAGGAATCCGAAGCGGGCGAGATCGCCGCGGGGGTGGCGGAGACGGAAGCGGCAACCGGGCTCGCCGGAGCGGTCGCGGCGAAGGATCCGGTCGTCACGGTCGAAGGAGAGACAGCGATAGGGACAGAGCTCGCGGCGGGCGGGACGGAACCCGAGGCGGCGGGGGCTGCCGACGACGGGCTGAGCGCGGGCGGCGGGACGACGGCAGAGGGGACAGAGCTCACGCCTGCCGTGGGAGCGGAGCCCGGCGTGGCGGCAACCGGGACAGAGCTCGCGTTGGATGCCGAGGGCGGTAGCGGAGGGACAGAGCCCGCGCCGGCCGCGGGAGCACCGGACGCCATCGGGGGGACAGAGCTCGCGCTTGCGGCGACCGGCGAAGGCGACGAAACCCGGCTGCCCGTGACGCTGCCCATGATGCCGGTACCGAGACCGCTCAAGGGAGCCCCGAGCGGCACCGCCGCGTCGGTCACCACGATGCGGGCGGTCTTCGACTCGGGCACGCCAAGCAGTGGATCGAGCCTGCGGAAGTCGAGGAGATAGTCGCCCGCGCGCTCGGCGCTCAGGGCGAATATGGCGTCTCCGTCCTGGAAGCGTCGATGCTCGTACGCGATGCCCTCCTGACCCGCCGACTCGCCGAGGTAGGTCCAGCCGGATCCGGAAACGCGAATCTCGAACCGGTCGCCCCGGCGAATCCCGAACTCGAGATCCGGGCCGCGGGAAAGAGACGAGGGATCGAGCACCTCGGGCGCACCCATGGGTATCACGGCGATCGAAGGAGCCGGAGCGGCGACCGGGGCCGGCGCGGGGCTCTCAACTGGTTTCGCGGGCACGGCGGGGCTGGCGGCCGGCGCCGCGACAGCCGACGCCGGCACGGCGGGTTTGGGAGTGGGAGGCGACGGGGCTGGAACGGCAGGTGCGGGCTTCGCCCCGGCGGGCGTTGTGGCCGTGAGAGACGGCGAGGGAGCTGGCGCAGGGGCCGGAGTCAGGCCGGGAAGAACCGGAGACGTCGAACTCTCGGGGCTCGCCGCCGGGACGGCGGGAACCGGAGCGCCCGGCGCGGGTTTCGCGGCAGGAGCGGGCACGGGGGCGGCGGGTTCGTAAAGGGGAACGCCGATGGGCCCGACAGCCTGCGCGGGAGCGAGGTAGGTTACCGCCGGTCCGGGGTCGGGAACCCTTTCCTCAGGGGGTGTCCCGGAAGCGGGTTCGCCGGTGTTCGGCTCTTCCGCCGATTCCGCCAGGGCCGCAGCCTGCTCCGGAGCGGTCGCGCAGGATGCGAGGGCGACCGAGACGCCGAACGCGATCAACGGCCAGATCCAGCGAATCCCAGCGTCTCCGCTTTTCGGCATACCGTCTACTCCAGACCGTCCAGCATCGTATCAACCTTTTCGCGCACGCGCGACTCGATATCCCGAGTATCGACCCATTCCAGGTCCGGCATGAGGAGGAGGAGATCCTCATCGGAGAAGACGGATCGACGGGGACGGTCGAGCGGAAACACGGCGGCGTCCGGCATGGGTTCAGGCGGTTCGAGGCGACCTGCCAGTTCGAGCCAACGCCGTTCGGGCGGCGGCGGCGCCTCTACGGGCTTTGGCGGTCGGGCGGCGACCGCGAAGGCCACGAAGAGCGCCAGCACGAGCGCCAGGAAGACGGCAAGGCCGAAGACGAGTCCGGGTCGGTCCTTGAGGCCGACCACTCCTTCCTTGAGAAGCTCGGAGGGCTTCACGCGGGCGCTCTTGAGCGCGTCCGCGGCGACGTGGGCCGCGTCGTCGTCGAAACCAAGGGCGGAGACGGCCGCGTCGTCGTCATTGGCCGGAGGCGGCGCTTTCGCGTCCTTCGAGAAGCGGGCGCGGGCTTCCTTCACGATCCGTCCCGCCGCCGCGAAAAGCTTCGCCGGTCCCGTTCCGGAAGACGCCTTGCCGGTCATCTAGCTCTGTCCCTCTCCGCCGACGGGACCGTCGCCATCACCGGTACCGGCGGTCTCCGAGCTCTGTCCCTCTCCGCCGGTTCCGGCATCGTCCGGGATCGGGGCGTCAACGGGGTCGCGGAAGGCGCCATCCTCGATGCCGGGGGCGGAGGATGCGTCGTCAAGGCCGAGCGAGAGCTCGCGGCCGTCCTCCCAGGGCACCTCCTCCTCGTCCTCCATGGCCACGATGGGCTTGGGCGGGACGATCGGGGCGCCGTCGGAGCGCTCGAGGCGCATGGCGATGGCCTTGGTGACGCCGGATTCCTCCATGGTCACGCCGAGCAGGGCGTCGGCGCCGGTCACCGTCTTCTTGTTGTGCGTGATGACGATGAACTGGCTCATGCGGCCGAATTCTCGGAGCAGCGTGACGAAGCGCACCACGTTCTGCTCGTCGAGGGCGGCGTCGATCTCGTCGAGGAAGCAGAAGGGCGAGGGCTTGACCATGTAGGTCGCGAAGAGGAGGCCGATGGCGGTCATCGACTTCTCGCCGCCGGAGAGCAGGCTGATCGCCTCGAGGCGCTTCCCCGGAGGCTGGGCGTAGATCTCGATGCCCGACTCGAGGACGTGGTCCGGGTCGACCATGCGGAGCTCGCCCCGGCCGCCGCCGAAGAGCCTTCGGAAGAGGTTGTGGAAGTTCTTCTTGATCTTGTTGTAGGTCTCGAGGAAGAGCTCGGCGCTCTCGGCGCGGATCTCGGCCGTGATGCGCTTCAGGTCCTCGCGCGCCTTCTCGAGGTCCGCGAGCTGGGTCGAGAGGAAGTCGTAGCGCTCCTTGACCTCGGCGTACTCCTCGACGGCCATGAGGTTGACCGAGCCGAGGTCCTTGAGCTTCGAGCGCGCGGCGGCGAGCTTCTCGCGGAGGTCAGCCATCGGCGCGCGAAGCTCGTACATGCGCTCCTCGAACTCCACGAGCTCGCGCGAGTACTGCTCGCGGAAGTTGTCCTTGACGTTGCGGATCTCGGTCTCGACCTGCGCGAGGCCCATGTGGAGCCGCTCGAGCTCGGACTGCACCTGGCCGAGCTTCTCCATCTTCTTCCTGAGCTCGCCCTGGCGGTTCGAGAGCTCGGAGTTGCGGAGCGCGATGTCCTTCTCGAGCTTCTCGAGCGCCGCGGTCAGTTCCCGTCCCTTCTTCTCGATCTCGGCGATCTCCTCGTCGAGGTCGGAAAGGCGCTCCTCCGCCTCGGCGTGGCGCTTCTCCTCGAGCCAGGCCTCGTTCTCGAGTTCGCGGAGCATGGCCTCCTGCGCGGCCACCTCGCGGCGGAGCAGGGCGAGGCTCTCCTCGGCGGCCTGGGCCTGGGTCTGGATGCGGATGCGGTTGCCGCGGAGCTCCTCGAGGGTCTTGCGGTACTCGTCGACCTTGAGCGCGAGCTCGCGGTTCTCCTCGCGGCGGCGCGCCATATCCGCGCGGCGCGAGGCGACGCCCTCGGCGATCTTCCGGATGCGCTCGTCGGCGCTCCGCTTCTTGGTGATGATGCCTTCGGGCGAGAGGAACTCGTCGAGGAAGGCCGGGCTCGTGGCCTTGTAGCGGGCGAAGCGCTCGCGGAGCTCGAGGCTTTGCGCGGCGGTCTCGTCGAGGGCCGCGCGGGCGCGGCGCAGCAGTTCCCTCGCGGAGTCCGAACCCACGTCGCGGAGCTTCTCGAGGTCGTCGAAGAGGGCGGCGCGGCCCTCGAGCCGGGCCACGATGCCGGCCACGAGCGCGTCGATGGCCTCCTCGGCCGCGCGGCGCTCCTGGGCGGAATAGCCGGTCTCCTTGAGGCGGGCGTCGAGCTCGGCGACGATGTCCTCGGTGATGGCGTCCAGCTCTCGCTGGGCCTCGCCGCGTTCGAGGTCAAGCTTGAGGATCTCCGCCTCGGCCTTGACGACGGCGGCCTCGTTGTCCTTGATGCGGCCGTCGGCGACGGCGATGTTCTCCTCGAACGAGGCGACGTTGCGGTCGATCTCGGCGAGGCGCCCCTTGACGGAACGGAGCTCGCCCTCCTTCTCGTCGACGTCCTCGCGCAAGCCCTCGAGCCGTTCGGAAACGCCCTTGGCCCGGAGCCGCGCCTGGTCCGCCTTGGCCTTGGCCTCGGCGACGCGCTCCACCAGGAGCTTCCGCTCCTTTTCCTTGCCGGCGCGCTCGACGGCGAGGCCGTACACGGTCTTCTGGTGCTCGACGAGCGTAGCCTCCATCGAGTTGACCACGTCGAGGCTCTCCTCGAGGGTCTGGTTGATGGCGTCTATCTCGCCCTTCACCTTGTCGCGCTCGCGGGTGCGGTGACCGACTTCCTCGTCGCGGCGCGCCTTCTCGTCGACGAACTGGCGCAGCTTGAGGAGGTGGAGGTCGAGCTCGGACTCGAAGACCTGGTCGCGCAAGGCCCGGTAGGCGAGCGTCTTGTCGGCCTGGACCTTGAGGGTGTCGTGGCTGCGCTTGACCTCGCCGAGGATGCCCTGCACCTGGCGCAGGTTCTCCTCGGTGCGCGCGAGCTTCTGCTCGGCTTCCTTCGAGCGCACCTTGTGCTTGGTGATGCCGGCCGCCTCCTCGAAGAGGTAGCGGCGTTCCTCCGGCTTCGAGGAGAGGATCTGGTCGATGCGGCCCTGCTCCATGACGGAGTAGGCGCTCTTGCCGATGCCCGTGTCCCAGAAGAGCTCGCGGATCTCCTTGAGCTTGGCCTGAGTCCCGTTGAGCAGGTACTCGCTCTCTCCGGAGCGGTAGAGGCGGCGCTTGATCTGGACCTCGGGCAGGTCGATGGGAAGCCGGCCCGTCTCGTTGGAGATGGTGAGCGTGACCTCGGCCACCGATAGGGCTTTGCGCGTCTCGGTGCCGTTGAAGATGATGTCTTCCATGCTCTCGGCGCGGAGGCTGCGGGCCGACTGCTCGCCGACCACCCACTTGATGGCGTCGACGACGTTGGACTTGCCGCAGCCGTTCGGGCCGAGCAGGGCGGAGATGCCGTCGGCGAACTCGATGCGGGTCCGGTCGGCGAAGCTTTTGAAGCCGAAAATTTCGAGGCTTTTCAGGAACACGGGTCACCCTCGGGGACAGAGCTCTGCGGGAAGGGCGCATCCTAGCACGCCGCCCCCCGCCCCCGCAAGACCGAGGCTAAAGCCTTATATCAAAAAGAGAACCGCGGAGGCTCGGAGGCGCCGGAGGCCACGGCCTCGAAGTCGGCCGTCGCCGGTTTCGAGGCCGGGCGCGCTCAGTCGGCCAGGCAGCGGTCGCGGCCCGAGGCCTTGGCGGCGTAGAGCCGCCTGTCGGCGAGCGCCACCATCGCCTCGACCGAGAAGCCCTCGCGTTCGAATTCCGCGCTGTCGGCCACGCCGCCGCTGAACGTCATGCGGATCGCGCGGCCTTCGAAGTCGAGGGCCAGCGCCCGCGCCGCGCCCATTATGCGTTCGAGCATGACGATGACCTCGCCCTTTCGGGCGCTTGGCGAGACGATGAGGAATTCCTCGCCGCCGTAGCGTCCGAGCAATTCGTAGGGACGTATCGACGAGGCGAGCAAGGCCGCGAAATTCCTGAGCACCAGGTCGCCCGCCTGGTGGCCGAACGTATCGTTGATGGCCTTGAAGCGGTCGATGTCTAGGATCGAGACGCAGAAATTCCTCTCGCGCCGCACGTACTCGGCGCCGATCGCCTCGAGGCGCTCGAAGAGGTGGCGGCGGTTGTAGGCTCCCGTGAGCGGATCGCGGACCGCGAGCTCGCGGATGCGCTCCTCCATGAGCTTTTTCTCGGTGATGTCGGAGTGGGTGCCGTACATCTTGAGCGGCCTGCCCTCCGCGTCGCGCTCCACCACCCGCCCGCGGTCGAGCACCCAGACCCACGAGCCGTCGCGGTGACGCATGCGGCTCTCGTGCTCGTAGTACGGCGCGCGCCCCTCGAAGTGCTCGGCGAGGAGCCGATCCGACTCCGCGAGGTCGTCGGGGTGCGCGAGCGCTTCCCAGGTGCCGATGCTCGTCGGCGAAAGCTCGGCGAGCGAATAGCCCAGCATTTCCGCCCAGCGTTCGTCGAACACCGTCTCGCCGGTCCGCACGTTCCACTCCCAGGTACCGAGCCGCGTGCCTTCGATGACGTTGGCGAGGCGCTTCCGCTCGACCTCGAGCGCCTCGCGCAGGGTCACGGTCTCGGTGACGTCGACCATCACCGTAAGCAGGAATCGCCGGCCTTGCGTCTCGATGAGCTCGCCGGAGAAGAGCCCGTGGATGAGCGCGCCGTCCTTGCGGCGCAGCTCGAGCTCGCGGTTCCGGACGCGCCCCCCGGCCTCGAGCTCCCCGACCGCGCCGCGCCAGCGGCGGCCGTCGACGAAGAGCCGGAGCTCGGGGCTCCGCACGCCGATCACCTCGCGCCGCTCGTAGCCCAAGACGCGGAGGAAGGCCTCGTTGACGTCGACGAAGCGGTGGTCGGGGACAGAGCTCACCGCCATCGCCGCGGGATTGCCGTGGAAGAGCCGCTCGAATTTCTGGAGGGCGGCCTGCTCGGCGCTGAGGTCCTTCGACACGCCGAAGATGGCGGGGCGCCCGTCCCACTGGCCGAACCAGACCCGCGTCTCGACGGGCACCCGGCTGCCGTCGCGGGCGCCGAGCTCGAGGGGACAGCGGTCCAGCTCGCGCCGGAACATGGCGTCGAGGATGCAGGCCGCCTCGTCGCGCTTGTCGGCCGGGTGCAGCTCGATGATGGGCAAGCCCACGAAGTCCCCGCGCGCGTAGCCCAGGCGGCGGCACGCGGCCTCGTTCGCGTAGACCACGCGGCCCTCCGTGTCGCCCACCACGATGATGTCGTCCACCGTCTCGAAGAAGGTCCGGAAATTCGCCTCGGAGACGGCGATCCGGTCGCCGAGCAACTTCTTGGCGTACGCCGTCGAGACGATGCCGGAGATGGTCCGCAACGTCTCGATCTCCGTCGAGGTCCACGCCCGATGGCCGCAGCATTCGTCGAAGCCGAGGAAGCCCCGCACGCCGCCTTCGACCAGGAGGGGCGCGAAGACGATGGCGCTGATGCCCTGCGCTTCGAGCACGCCGCGGACGTCGTCAGGCAAGGTGCCGACATCCTCGACCGGGTAGACCACCTTCCGGTCCAGGATGGCCTTCCAGCTGGGAATGGAAGCGTAGGGGATGTCCTTCAGGTTGTCGATCTCGGGCTCGACCCCCTCGGCGCACCACTCGTGGGTGTTGGAGGTGGTTTCTCCGTCGTCGGAATCGAGGAACAGGTAGCAGCGGGAAACGCCGAGGCGCGAGCCCATGAGCGCGAGGCTGCGGTTCACCTGAACGTCGAAGCCGTCGCCCGTGACGAAGATGAGGGCTATCTCGGAGATGGTCCCGGATTCCAGCATGCGGCGCGTCCCTCCACGGGCGGCGCGTCGATCCGTGGCCGCCCGGTATCATAAGGATAGGAACCACCGCCGGCGTGTCAAACTTCCCCTCGCTGGATGCCGTCGAGCCGTTCGGCGACGAGGGCGCCGCGGGCGATTTCGCCCGCGGCCTGTCTCGCTACTTCAGCACGCCCAGTTCCCTGCCGGCCTCGGCGAAGGCCTGCACGGCGGCGTCGATCTGCTCCGTCGTATGCGCGGCGCTGATCTGCACGCGGATGCGTGCCTTGCCGCGCGGCACCACGGGGAAGCTGAAGCCGATGACGTAGACGCCCTTCTCGAGGAGGCGGTCCGCCAGCGCGTGCGCGAGCTTCTCGTCGTAGAGCATGACCGGCACGATGGGGTGGACGCCCGGGCGGATGTCGAAGCCCGCGGCCGTCATCCTCTCGCGGAAGCGCTTCGTGTTCGCCTCGAGCCTGTCGCGGAGCTCGGTGCTCGCGGTGAGGAGCTCGAGCGCGGCGAGCGTGCCGCCTACGATGGAGGGCGCCAGGGTGTTCGAGAATAGGTAGGGCCGCGCCTTCTGCCTGAGGTACTCGACGATCTCCTTCCGCGCCGCCACGCAGCCACCCGAGGCGCCGCCCAGCGCCTTCCCGAAGGTCGTCGTGATGATGTCGATCCGGCCCGCCACGCCGCGATATTCCCAGGTGCCGCGGCCCTTCGTCCCGGTGAAGCCCGTAGCGTGGCTGTCGTCCACCATGACGAGGGCGTCGTACTTCTCCGCCAGGTCGCAGATCGCCTTGAGGTCGGCGATGTCGCCGTCCATCGAGAAGACGCCGTCGGTGGCGATCATGCGGAACTTAGCGCCCTTCGCCTCCTTGAGGCAGCGCTCGAGACCCTTGGCGGTCTTGCCCGTGTCGGGGTCGGTCTCCTCCACGTCGCGGAGGTCGCCGTGCTTCCAGATCCAGCGCTTCGCCTTGCACAGGCGCACCCCGTCGATGATGGACGCATGGTTCAGGCTGTCGGTGATGATGGCCGAATCCTCGTCGAGGAGCGGCTCGAAGACGCCGCCGTTCGCGTCGAAGCAGGACGAGAAGAGGATGCAGTCTTCGGTCCCGAGGAAATCGGCGACCGCCTTCTCGAGCTTCTTGTGCAGGTCCTGCGTGCCGCAGATGAAGCGAACGCTCGAAAGCCCGTAGCCGCGCCCGTCGAGCGCCGCGCGGGCGCCCGCGACCACCGCCGGATGGTTGGAAAGGCCGAGGTAGTTGTTGGCGCAGAAGTTCACCACTTCCTTGCCGTCGGAGGTGCGGATCAGCGCGCCCTGCGGCGTCGCGATCACGCGCTCGTTCTTGTAGGTCCCGTCGGCCCGGATGGCCGCGAGCTTCTTCGTCAAATCGTCTTTCAGCGCGCCGTACACCTCTGTCCCTCCCGTGGAAACTGTCGCGACGATGATACACCCTTTTATCGAAACCGGCCATGCGTAGAAAGATGCGCGAGCGCGCAGATACTCCGAGAGGATGACCGTAAGGGAGGATGCGAATCGGGGCGGGGGAGACAGGCGCCGAAGTCCGCAGCTCGCCTCGCCCGCCTCGAGACGGCACGCGAACGCCTCCGGGCGGCCGCGGCGACGAAGCCGCGGAACTGCTTCGCCGATATTCCGGCGCAGGCTCGGGCGACAGCGATCGTGCCAGTCATCACATAGGGACAGAGCTCACAGGGCAACAAGCGAGTCCCCCCCATAGGGACAGAGCTCAGAGATGGCAACAACGGAATCAAAGGGACAGAGCTTCCGGCAACAACGAGAGCAGGGACAGAGCTTCCGGCAACAACGAGAGCAGGGACAGAGCTCTCATGAAGGAACGACTCGGTTCCAGGGACGTTTTGGGGACAGAGCTTCAGCGATGTAAAAATATTCTGCGAGCGCAAGCGCCCTGTCGTCTTTTGACGGTACGATGGCATGCACAAACCACGCTTGCTGAGGGATGGCGCCTTGTACCACGTCACCGCGCGCGCAAACCGCCAGGAGCTCGTGATGAAGGGGGCCGCCATGAAAGCGCTCTTCATCCGTACGCTCCGCCGCGCGAGGAAACGGTACGATTTCCGTCTCGAGAACTTCTGCGTCATGGGAAACCATTTCCACCTCATGATCCGCCCCGGCCCGAACGAAAGCCTCTCGCGGATCATGCAGTGGATCATGAGCGTCTACGCCATGGCCTGGAACCGTCGCCATCGGCTGACCGGTCACCTTTGGGGCGATCGGTTTTTCTCGCGAATCATCGAAGGCCTCAAAACCTTCCTCGAAGTGTTCAAGTATCTCGACGACAATCCGGTGAGCGCCGGGCAGGTATCGAATCCGCGCGAGTGGCGCTTCGGAGGGCTCTGGCGCCAACGTACCGGGTTCCCGGATCCCGGCGAGCCGCCATCCTCGCACGTGGCGCTGCTCTTCCCGGAACACGTAAAACTCGCGTTGCCCGCGCCCGTCACGACTTTCGATTCAACGTCGTGAATCGCCCCCTCTCCATCAACATCCGCGTCCCGGCCCATCCTCGCCCCCGCACGCCGCTCGCCCCCTACGCGGCAACGCAACCGCCCGGTCGAACTCCCGCCGACGGAGCGCCCTAACCGCGATGCGGGGTGTCGTCATCCATGACGTACCCGTCCGACGAGCGGACGGGCCAAATGTCTGGCGCGCATGCGTCCTTTCGGTTCGCTTTCGGCAAGGAAATGGTTACAGTGCCCGCGTTCCGCGCGGGCGACCTCATCCTTGCGCGCCTGCTGCGCGGCTTGGTAAACCCCGCCGATGTTTTCGGGGTGAATGCGACGCGGAGGGTGGCGCGTGGAAATACGCCTGCGCGCGCTCCAAGCGCGCGGGTGTTTTTTTCCTGCGACAGGACCCCCGCTCGCGGACTCTGATAAAACCTTCGACGCTTTCCCCAGAAATCCTCGGTGCGGACGGCGCGCTATTTCGACGCGCCCGAGTACGCCTCGATGGCCTCCATCTCCGTCTCCAGCCGTGAGAGGTCGCGGAGCAGGCGGTCGATGCGGAGGCTCACGACGTCGCGGCCGCCCTGGCCGGCGGCCTCGGCGAGGCGCTCGAAGGGGCCGGCCAGGGACTCCTCGAAGCTGGCTCGGCTTTCCTCGGCGGCCTTCGAGCCGCAGTAGGGGCAGAAGGCGAAGCTGCGGAGTATCATCCGGCCGCAGGAGGCGCAGAACGCGACGCGCATCGCCCTTCCCTCCCTTGGTCCTAGAGCAGGGTCGAGGCGAGCTCGGCGAGCTCGCTCCGCTCGCTCCGGGCGAGCGTGACGTGGCCGTAGCAGGCCTGGCCCTTGAACGCCTCCACGAGGAACGAGAGCCCGTTCGAGTTGGCGTCCAGGTACATGTTGTCGATCTGGTAAGGATCGCCGGTCAGGATGACCTTGGTGCCGTCGCCGGCGCGGCTGACTATGGTCTTGACCTCGTGGGGAGTGAGGTTCTGCGCTTCGTCGATGACGATGTAGAGGTTCGGGAGCGAGCGCCCGCGGATGTAGGTCAGGGCTTCGATCTCGATGACGCGGTCCTTAAGCAGCTGTTCGGCGCTCTTCATGTTCGGGCGCTTGTGGACGCCCAGGATATACTCGAGGTTGTCGAAGATGGGCTGCATCCAGGCGCTCATCTTGGCGGACTTCTCGCCGGGCAGGTAACCGATGTCCTTGCCGACGGGGATGACGGGCCGCGACACGAGCATGCGCGAGTACTTCTTCTCGTCGAGGATCTTCTTGAGGCCCGCGGCGATGGCCATGAGGGTCTTGCCCGTGCCCGCCTTGCCGACCAGGGTGACCAGCTTGATCCGGTCGTCGAGGAGGAGGTCGAAGGCCATGCGCTGGCGCTCGTTGAGCGCCGAGATGCCGGATACTTCCTCGTACTTGGCCTCCACGAGCTCAAGGCGGCCTTCGACGGCGTCGTAGCGGGCCAGGCGCTGGAGGTCGCCGGAGCGCGAGCGGAGCGTGACGAACTCGTTGGCCAGGAGCTTGTCGGGCCAGGGCAGCCCGACGCCGGAATCGAGGGCGGCGAGGTCCTCGCCCGTGGCGACCGCGTCGCGGAAGCCCGAGTGGAGCCGGTCGATGTCGACCTTCTGCTTGTCGTAGTCGACGGCCCTGATGCCGAGCGCCGTGGCCTTGACGCGGGCGTTGATGTCCTTGGAGACGAAGAACACCTTGCGCCCCTCCTGCTGGAGGGCGTAGGCGCAGAGGATGATGCGGTTGTCGTACTTGCCCGCGTCGAACTCCCGGGGGCGCTCGGCGGGCAGATCGAGGGCGACGCGGAGGGTCGAGCCGTTCTCCAGCTTCACGCCCGCGTGCAGGTTCCCCTTCCCCGACACCGAGTCGAGGAAGCGGATGGCGTCGCGGGCGGCCTTCCCTTTGTAGTCGGGCGAGATCTTGAGCCCGTCGAGCTCCTCGAGCACCCAGAGGGGGATGACCACCTCGGTGTCCTTGAAGGACATGACCGCCTCGGGGTTGTGCACGAGCACGTTGGTGTCCACCACGAAGGTCTTGATCGACTTGTCCTCGGACATGCTGCCTCCCGCGCTCCGGCCTACCCCTCAAGTATAGGAAGGGCGGGGAGCGTTTCCACTCCCCGCCCTTCGATGCGCCGCGTTTCCGCTCCGCTCAGGAAGCCTTGGGCTTCCGGCCGCGCTTCTTCGGGCCGGTGGCCGCCACGGGCTCGACCTCGATGGCCGGGGGCTCGTCGTCGGTGAGCTCGAGCACCTCGTGGAACTCGAGGCGCTTCTGGCGCCCGCGGGTCTGGTCGCGGCCGCGCACCGACACGTACTCCTCGGTGACGCCGGCGACCACGCCCCATTCCTGGCCCTTGGAGGTTTCGAAGCGGACGAAGGCGCCCACGTGAAGCTTCTTCATGAGATCCTTGGCTCCGGCCTTGCGGAGCTCGAGGCGGCGCGCGTCGATGCGGGCGACCAGCGCGTCGAGCTCCCCGAAGCCGGCGCCGTCCACGAAATCGGCCGCGTCGTCGAAGCCGGAGTTCTTTCCTGCCATGTGTCCCTCCCGTGGGTGTGTTGGTTTGGTTCATAGAGTATACGACACCGCGCCGCCCTCCGGGGAAGCCTTTCCGCCCGAAAAACGCCGCCGCGCCGGGCGGTGCGGCCGGCGGGTCGAAGCGGGCTGTCGGGTGCCGGGGACGGAGCCGCCGCCCGAGCCGCGAAGGCCCCCGAGTTGCCCTTTCCCCCGGCGCTTCCTTCCCCGCCTCAGGCCTTGCGGGGGCGGAGGAAGCCGAAGAAGGCGCCCATGAGGCCGCCGATGATGTGGGCGAACTCGCTGACCTGGTTCGAGGCGAAGCTGGCGAGCACCTCGCGGCCGAGGAAAAGGACCATGACGAGGAGGAAGGTGACCGGTATCTCGCCCTTGCCGAAATTGGTGAAGCTGGCGAGGAGGATCATCATGAAGACGATGCCGGACGCGCCCATGAGCGAGGTCGGGAAGATCAGGGCGTTGAGGATGCCGGTGGCCAGGGCCGTGACGCCGCCCATGAGCAACATGAGGCCCGAGCCGTAGACTGCCTCGAGGATGGGGCCGAGCAGCAGGATCATCATGAAGTTCGAGAGGAAGTGCTCGAGACCCGCGTGGCCCGCGACGTGGGACACGAGGCGCAGCCAGTCGAGCGGATCGCCGGCGCGGAAGGTGCCGCGCGCGGGGGCGCTGAAGAGGTTCTCGGCGAGGCCCGGGAAGGCGACGGAATCGAGCGCCAGGACGAGGCCCGACACGAGCGTGAACGTGAGCACCGCCGGCGCGTTGTACTTGATCTTCATACGTCCAGGCTCACGGAGACGGGGCAGTGGTCGCTGCCCTGCACCTGGTCGAGGATGGCGGCGCCCGTGACCTTGGTCGCGAGATCCCGGTCGACGCAGTGGTAGTCGATCCTCCACCCTATGTTCTTCTCGCGGGCGCGCGTGCGGTAGCTCCACCAGGAGTACTTCTCCGGCGAGGGGTCGAACATGCGGAAGGTGTCGACGTAGCCGGAGCCCAAGAAGGAATCCATCCAGGCGCGCTCCTCGGGCAGGTAGCCGGGGTTGCCCTCGTTCTCCTTCGGGCGGGCGAGGTCGATCGGCTTGTGCGCGATGTTGAAGTCGCCGCAGACGAGCACGCGGCGCCCTTTGGCCACGAAGCCGTCGAGCAGGTCCTTCATGGCCGCGCAGTAGCCGAGCTTGTACTCAAGGCGCGCGCCCGCGTCCTGCGAGTTCGGGAAGTAGGCGGAGACGAGGACGAAGAGCCCGAAGTCGGCCACGAGGGTGCGGCCTTCGTCGTCGAATTCCGGGACGCCCATGAACGAGACCGAGCGGGGTTCCTCGCGCGACCAAATGGCGACGCCCGAATAGCCGCGCTTCTTCGCGCTGGCCCAGTAGGCGCGGTAGGGGCGGCCTTCGGAATCCGCGGGCGCGAGCAGCTCCTTCGGGAGCTGGTCCGGGTCGGCCTTGGTCTCCTGCAGGCAGAGCACGTCGGGGCGCTCCGCGTCGAGCCAGTCGAGCAGTCCTTTCGAATGCGCGGAGCGCACGCCGTTGACGTTCCAAGAGATCAGCCTGGTCATGCCTTCATCCTTCCGGGCTCCCCGCGGATCCGGGCGGCGCCGGGGGCCCGCGCGGGGGATCAGGGTCCTTCGGTCACCTCGAGCTGGACCGAGAGGACGATGTCGTAGGTTCGCCCCTTCACGGCGGTGAAGCGGCGGGTGACGGTGTAGTCGCCGAGGCGGCAGACCAGCGTGTGCTCGCCGGCTTCGATCTCGAGGCGCGGGTTCGCGGCGTGATCCCAGGGAAGGCCGTCGAGCTCGATGAGGGCGAGGTCGGGCGCCTGGACGCGGAGGACGGGGGCCGTTCCAGCGAGCTCGAGCGCGAGTTCGACGACGCGGCCGGCCTCCACCGTGACCGTGCGGTGCTCGTCGCGGAAACCGGGAACCGAGACCTGCACCGAGCGGACGCCCTTCTTCAGGATGATGAGTCCTTCCCTGAGCTCGACCTTCTTGCCGTCGACCCAAACCTCCGGCGCGGCGGCCGGGGTCGCGCCTTCGGCGTTGCGGAGCGTGAGCGCGATGCCTCCCTCGTCGGTGTAGAGGGGTCGGACGCGGAGGCGGAACACGGCCTTCTCGAGCTCCGCGGAGACGCCTTTGCCGGCCGCCTCCAGGTGGAACAGCAGGGGATAGCGGTTGGAGGCCACGAGCTCGGGTATGACGAGGGCGTAGGGACCGCCGCGGAGGGTGTGGCGCGCGATGGCGGGCACCTGGACGACGAGGGAAACGCGCGCCGGAAGGGGTTGCGTCGCCACGTGGATCGCGCGGTAGTCGAAGAGGTCCTTCGAGGGTTCCGGCGCGAGGGAGCGCCAGACCGACCAGAGTATCGACGACGAGGCGGCCATGGCCGGCGGCGGAACGCGCAGCTCGAACTCGAGGCCCTGGATGAAGGGGTTCGGGGAGTCGAAGGTGACGGCGACCGCGTCGCCGAGCACGCACTCCACCCAGGCGCCTTCCTCGGCGAGGCCGGAAAGTTCGACGACGGCGGCCACGGGAACGCGGAGCCGCTCCTGCGCCGCGACGGGCAGGCACAGGGCGAGAAGGGTAGCCGCGAGCAAGGTCGTGCGTAGGTTCATCATGGATTCCGGGGTAGGACCGGCAGGGGGTCGCGCGCCGCGCCCCCCAAGCGGACCTCGAAATGCAGGTGCGGACCCGTCGATTGGCCCGTGCTGCCGACTTCTCCGATGATACTACCGGATGCGACGACGTCGCGCAATGCCGCCAGCCTTTTCGAGAGGTGTCCGTAGAGGGTTGACCAGCGGCCCTCGTGCTCTACGACGAGGTACTCGCCGTAGACCGGGTCGAAGCCCGCCGCGGTCACGGTGCCCGCGCGCGCGGCGTAGACCGGGGTGCCGGCCGGCGCGGCCAGGTCGATGCCGGCGTGCATCGATGGCTTTCCGGTGAAGGGGCTGGGGCGAGAGCCGAACGAGCTCGTAAGGCGTCCCTTGGGCAGCGGGAAGCGGAACTGGATGTTGAGGAAGAAGGCCCGCTCGCTCGGATTGAAGCGGGCGCCCGGCAGGAAGCGGAAGCGGGCGGCGCCCGAGGGCAGGGCCAGCTCGACGGGATAGCCCGCGTCGGGCTCCTCGACGCGGCCAGCGGCCACGAGGTGCTCGAGGTCGTTCGCGGGGCTCGCGGCTACGAAGATTCCCGGCACCGATGGTATGACGACGAGGCGCCCGGCGGGGATGGCCTCCTGGCCGGCGAGGCGGTTGGCCGTGACGATGGCTTCGTAGGGCAGGTCGAAGCGCGCGGCCAGCGAGAAGACGTCGGTCGGCGCGTCGGAGCGCCAGAAGGCGAGCACCAGGTCTGGCCAGGGGGCGGTGCCCGCTTCCGCTCGGCGCCCCTGGGCGGCGGAGTCGGTGAATTGGCGGAACACGAGGTCGACCGGGTCGAGGCGGCGGATGAGGGGATAGACGAAGGCGGCGCCCTGGGCCGCCGAACGCGCGCCGAGGGAGAGCGAGAGCCAGGCGACGAGGCAACCGAAGAGGGCGCGAACCGGTATCCGCGCGAACCGCGAGCCGCTCAGGAAGCGCTCCGGGCGAAGAGCGCGAGCCCCGCCGCCAGGACGAGCGCGCCGACGAGCGGTACGCCGAGCCAGGGCAGCCGCGCGGCGAGGGCGAGCGCGGGGAGGGCGGCGAGCGCGCAGCCCGCGAGCGCGAGGCTCCGGGCCGCGCCGAGGCGATCGGCGCGGGGCGCGCCCGCGCGCCGAGCCGCCGCGCGCGATCGGGCGGAAGCGAGGACGAGCGCGGCACCGGCGAGAACCATGATCGAGAGCGCGTAGGCTCGCGGGTTCGAGGTGGCGGCGAGCCAGAGCGGCCACGCGACCAGGGCGCTGAGGCAGCCCGCCAGGACCACGGCGATCGCGAGGCCGGCGCCCGTCCTCAACGCCGCGAGATAGCCGCGCGCCACCTTCCCAAGGGCTTCCGACGCCCTCATTTCGCGCTCCCCGCCATCGGACGCGCGCGCGCGTAGGCCAGGAGCAGGGGCAATTCGGCACGGGCGGCCGTGCGCCTGAGCTTCCGGAGCAGGGAAGCCCGGTCCGCGGAGGGCTCGGAAAGGGCTCGGGCCGATTTGAGGGTCGAAACCGCGTAGATGCGATCCTCTATCGCGGCGCAGAGCGCATCCAGGTCGGAGGCGTCGCGGGCGTCGAGCTCGACGCGCGGTGGGCCGGAGATCCAGGCGGCGAAGGCTTCCGGCTCGAGGAGCGTGGCGTCCTCCAGGGCTTCCTCCATCATCGAGACCGCGGGGCTGGTCCGGAAGAAGGCGCGGTCGAGGGCGAGCCGGAGGCTCGCGAGGCGGGTGGAGAAGGCCGGCGAAGCCAGGGCCCGGCGTTCGAGCCAGAACCAGGATGCGACGGCGCCGAGCCCGGACACGAGGAGCTCGTCGACGAGCGGCACGGGATCGCGTATGACGATGCCCAGGAACAGGTAGAGGACGATGAAGACGAGCGAGGCGACGGCCAGCCGGAAGGCGAAGCCGCGATCGAGGGCGTCGGCCTTGGCGCCGGAGTCCAAGGCCGCCTGCAGGCGGGAACGCAGGGCGGCCGGATCGACCGCGCCGTCCTCGGCCGAACCGAGCAGGCCCTCGAAAAGGATCGTGGAGGCTTCCGCCCGGAAGACCCGCGAGCCGGGGTAGAAGGGGTGGAGGAGGAGGGAGGAGCCGGGTCGGGACCGCAGCTCGAAAACCCGGAACGGCTCGGCGCTCATGGGGTCAAGGTACGGAACGGCCCGGAGGCTGTCAAGCGGAGGCGGGTCAGCGCCTTCTCGCGCGCAGTACCGCGTCCGCCAGGGCCTTGAGCTTCGGATCGCCGCCGACGCCGGGTCGGGCGCCGCCAGAGTCTATCTGGAAGAGGCCGTCGCGCAACACGATGAAGCCACCCTCCGCGGCCGCCCCTTCTTCGTCCCCTTCGTCGCCGGAGAAGCCGTCCATGCGCTCCGAGAGCTCGCCGAGTTCGAGGAGTTCGGCGAAGGCGGAGGGTGCGTCGTCGGTTCCCCCGATCGATTCGATCTCGCCCTCGGCCGCCGCGCGGAAGCGGGGACTGCCGCTTTCCGGCGAGCGGTAGGCGAAATACGAGGGCGAGACCGGCACGGCGTCAGTCGGCGCCTCGTCCTCGCGGGACTCGGCGGTGGGTAGCTCCTCGACGCGCTCGCGCTCCTCGTCCGAGAGCATCGGGATCTCGCCGTCGCGGATGGCGGAATCGTCGGCCTCCTCCTCGGCGGCGCCGGCCTCGAGCTCTGCCAGCGCGTCGGCGGGGCGCGGGGCCGAGAAACCGGCTTCCTCGCGCCAGCCTTCGAGTCCGCTCAGGTCGAGCGACGACAGGTAGATCTCGTATTCGGCCTCGTCGAGGAGCTCGTCGGATTCCTCTTCCCCGACAGCCTCGCGGATTTCGTATGCGGCGCCGGTGGCGTCCACGAAGACCTCGGCATCCGAGAGCACGCCGGCGACCGCCCCGCCGGTCGAAGTGTCGGATCCTGCCTCGAAGGAGCCGGCGTCGGAAGCTTCATCGAAAACCGGGACGTTCTCGATTTCCGCGCCCGCCCCGGGAGCAGCCGCCTGCACGGAACCTCCGGGCTCCCCGAGCTCCTCGAGCTCCCCGAGCTCCTCGAGTTCCCCGAGTTCCTCGAGTTCCTCGGGTTCAACGAGTTCCTCGGGCTCCGCGGGCACTTCGGACTCCGCGACATCGACCGGCTCCTCGACAGCCTCAAGCTCCTCGATGGTCTCAAGTTCCGCCAGATCCTCGATCGCTTCCGCGCCGTCGGCCCCGGCCGGCGCCGGCGGGCGCGGGGCGGCGAACCGGCATCCATCACGCGCGCCCAAGGCGGGGACAGAGCCGGACTGGTCGTCTTCGAGCGACAGCGAGGCCGCCTCCAGATCGACTGCGTCCTCGTCCCCCGCAGATCCTTCGACGAGGGCGAGGATTTCCTCGATGGCCGCTTCGTCCACGAGTTCAAGCCCGATGGATTCCGGGATGACCGGCACGTCTTCGTCCGCCTGGAAGTCGAAGATGGTGGATCCATCATCGTCCTCGGCGAGCGCTTCGAGCTCCTCGAGTTCGTCGGACGCGCCGCCGCCCGCTTCCTCGACACCGGCTTCCGCGTCGGCCGCGGGCTCCGCACCGCCTCCGGTTTCCCCCTCGGACGCGCCGGCGCCGATGGGCGAGTAGATCCGGATGCTCGAGCCCACGGCGACGTTCTCGTCGGCGGGACCGGTCAGCAGCTCCTCGAGCTGGTCCGCCGGAGCCACGTCGCCCCAGGCGGTCAGCGAGGGCTTCTCGACGAAGACCTCGAGATCCTCGAGATCTTCCTGACCCTCCACTTCAAGGGCGCTTTCGGAAGCGAGCGCCGCTTCCTCCGTTTCGAGCTCCTCGAGCTCCTCGGCTTCCGCGAGCTCTTCGAGCTCCTCAAGCTCCCCGGCTTCGACAGGCGCTCCGGTTTCCTCAGCTTCCCCGGCTTCGGCCGGTTCCTCGGCTTCCGCGAGCTCTTCGAGTTCCTCAAGCTCCCCGGCTTCGACAGGCGCTCCGGTTTCCTCAGCTTCCTCGGCTTCGGCCGGTTCCTCGGCTTCGGCCAGTTCCTCGACTTCGGCCAGTTCCTCGGCTTCGGCCAGTTCCTCGGCTTCGGCCAGTTCCTCGGCTTCGGCCAGTTCCTCGATTTCGGCCAGTTCCTCGATTTCGTCCAGTTCCTCGGCTTCGGCCAGTTCCTCGGCTTCGGCCAGTTCCTCGGCTTCGGCCAGTTCCTCGATTTCGGCCAGTTCCTCGATTTCGTCCAGTTCCTCGGCTTCGGCCAGTTCCTCGGCTTCGGCCAGTTCCTCGGCTTCGGCCAGTTCCTCGATTTCGGCCAGTTCCTCGATTTCGTCCAGTTCCTCGGCTTCGGCCGCTTCCCCGGGTTCCTCGAACGACTCGAGGTCCTCCGCTTCCTCGACGGCGGCGGGAGCGGCGAGGGCGGCGCGCGCCCCCGCCTGGGTTTTTCCGGCTACGACTGGCGCGGGGGAGGCAGCGACGACGATGTTGCCGCCGGACAGGGCCTTGCCGAGGAGTTCCTCGAGGCGCTTCGCGTCGATGCGATCCGTTCCGCCGAGACGCGCGTCCAGGACCGCGAGGATCTCGGACCAGCCCTTGTCCACGAGCCCGTCGAGCTCGGCTTCGCGCTTCTTCGGCACCTTCCCGAGCTTGCGCCGGAGGGCGGCGCGGGCCTCGGCCCGCCGCGATTCCAGTTCGGCGCGCCAGCGGCGGAGGTCGAGCTCCCCTTCCCGTTCGAGATATTCCTCGACGAGTCCGATCTGAAAGCGCTTGACCCGGTCCGCGACCACGACGAGGGGATCCTGCCTGAGGTTGAGGACCAGGAAGGCGACGAGGAATACAGTGACGAACACGGCGCCGAGCAGCACCAGGCGCATCGCGCCGGGCAGGCGGAACCAGGAGGCGGGGGCCAGGTAACCGACGCGCTGGAAGGAACCGCGGGACGTGAACAGGACGAAATCGCCCGAGGCCTCGGAACCCGCGACCGGGACGGGTTCGTCTCCGAGCCCGCCGGACCAGGCTTCGGCGACCCGCGCCGGGAGCTCCTCGCGGCCGAAAGCGGGCACGCCCGCGAGCACGCCGGCCTCGCCGGCGAACACGGGCGCTTCGCCGACGGACAGCAGCCCCTCGCGGGTCAGATGGCCGGCCAGGCCGCCGCGGGACACCCAGAAGACCGCGACTCCCCGCTCCACGCCGAATTCGTCGGAAAAACGGTAGGCGAAGGCGACAGCGTCCATACGGGCGTCGATGAAGACGTTCGAGTCCCGGCCGGACGGCAACGCGAAGTCCGAGTAGGGACGGTCGGCCTCGTCGCCCCAGGCGCGATACACCGTGCGGAAGGATTCCCGCCGGAGAACGTCGCCCTCGAAGCCGGAATAGTGGAGGCGCCGGCCGTCCGCGTCGAGGACGCGGGCGCCGAGGTAGCCCGGCGTGGCCTCGGCGAGCAGGCCGAAGGCGCGGTCGCGCTCGGCGATGTCCTCGGCGGCCTGATTGGGCAGCCAGGAGCGCTTGACGGCGTCCATGGCCACGACGGCGGAAAAGCGCCCGTCGAGGGACTCGCGCCAACGCTCCATTCCTTCGGCCATGCCGCCCGCGCGGGCGGCCGCCGCCCGGGCTACGCGCGGGTTGTAGAAGCGCAGCTCGATCTCGCCGAACAGCCCGGAATAACCGAGCACGGCGAACCCGGCGAAGAGTATCACGCCGAGCAGGAGGCTGATCGATGCTTTCTGGCCCGTAGTCATCATGCTTTGCCGCGTACCCGGCCCCGAGGGCGCGGAACGCGTACTTCGTTATCGGCCGATCGCGGTCCCGGGCCGAGTCCATTCCACGAGACCTCGCGGCCTCGCGGCGTATCGGGGCTTTACCCGCGCCGCGCGCCTTCGACTATACTGCATCCGCGCCAGCCGCGCCGCGCGAGCTCTGTCCCCGAGGCGCGTCGCAAGGCGCGTCAACCGGAAAGATCCGCCCGCACGGCGGAAGGAGTTCCCGCCATGCGCTCCCGGATCAAGGCCTTCCCGCGCTTCACCCTCGCGGCGCTCCTCTCCGTTCTCGCCGCGGCGTACGGCCATGCCGACCTCTACGCCCCGAACCGCCCCCTGCTCGAGATCCGCACGGAACGCTTCGCCATCGCCTTCCCGCCGGAGCTCGAGGAAACCGCGCGACGCCTCGCCTCGTTCGCGGACTCCGCCTGGGAGGAAGTCGCCGCCAAGCTCGACCCCGAGGGGGCGGGAACGGTGAGGAGGGACGGACCGCGGATCCCCGTCATGCTCACGCCGGATTCCGGGGTAATCAACGCCTACCGCGCGAGTTCGCCCTATGGCCGCATCGTGCTCTACGCGGCGCCCGCGGAGCTCGATTCGACGCTCGGTTCCTTCGACGACGACCTGCGCTCGGCGTTCCTCCACGAGCTGACCCACGAACTCTCGCTCTCCATCCGCTCGCCCTTCTGGCGCGCCGCGGCGGCCGTCCTCGGCGACGCCTGGGCTCCCGCCGCGCTCTGGACCGCGAGTCCGCCCATGATCGAAGGCGTCACGACAGCCTTCGAGAGCGAAGCCCCGGACGGGGGCGCGGTCGCGCAAGGCAGGGCCAATGATCCGCTTTCGATGGCGACCGTGCGGCAGGACCTCGCGGAAGGCGTCAGGCGCAGCTGGGCCCAGGCTTCGGGAGCGGGCGACCGCTACCCCTGGGGCGCCAACCATTACCACTACGGCGGCGCCTTCTCGCGCTGGCTCCGGGAAACGCGCGGACCGCTAGCCTATGCCGCGCTCTGGAAGGAACTGGGAGCGGGGCGCCCGCTCGAGGGCGAAGGTAGCAACGCCTTCTCCTCGGGCGCGTTCGAGCGCGCGTACGGCGAGGACCTGGACGAGCTCTGGACGGCCTTCCTCGTCGCCCTGACGCCCCGGGTTCCCCTGCTCGTCCCCCGCCTGCTCGAACCGGGAGACCCAGGCCTGCGCGCGCCGACGTTCCGAGTCGTCGCGCTGGCCGCCGGCCCGGGCGCGCTGTTCGTCGCCGACGCCTCGCGGGCCGCGGTCTTCGCCTACCCGGCCGATGGCGGCCCGGTCGAGCGCCTATTCGCGATCGACGGCTACGTGTCGCGACTCGACGCCTCGACCGACGGTACGCGGCTCCTCGTCTCGTACGCCCGGACCGGTTCGGGCCAGACGAAAGCCGAGGCTCGCGTCTGGAACCTCGAATCGGGACGTTGGGCAGACGCCCCGATCGGCAACCTCGCCGCCGCGGCTTTTTCCGGGGCTTCCTCCATCGTTGGCCTGGAGCCGGGAGCCTTCGAGGCCGACCTGGTCGAGGTGCTTCGGGACGGCTCGCGCCGTATCCTGCTCGAAGGGGGATCCGGACGGACCTACGGAGCGCCGGTGCCGCTCCCGGACGGCTCGATCGCCTTCGCCGCCGATCTCGCGGATCTCGCGGGCCCGGCCGGCGCCCCGGAGGGAGGGCGGCGCTGGACCGTGTTCCGCCTGCTGCCGGACGGTACCTTGCTCGAGCTCGCGGTCGAGGACGACGAGGGTGACGCCCTCTTCATGGCCGGAGGGGAACTCGGCTGGCCGCGCTTCCTTTCGCGCGGCCGCGGCGACGGCCTGCTTTTCTCGGTCGCGCGCGACGACGGCTTCTACCGCCTGGCCCGGCTCGAGGGAGGCGCGCTGCAGGTCATGGGCGCGGAAATCTCGGGCGGCGTCCAGAGGCCCGTCGAGCTCGCGGTTCCCGGCGGGGACAGAGCCGTGGCCTACCTCGGCGCCTTTTCCGACGGCGAACGCCTCTGCCTGCTGGATCCGGCCGCCCCGGAACTGGAAACGAGAGCCTACGAGGTCATCTGGCGCGCTTTCGAAGACAACAGGGACAGAGCTCGCACGGCCGACCCGGGTTCGTCGGCGGGCTCGGGCGGCGAGGCCGCGGGAGCGGGGACCGGAGCGGCCGACGCCGGGAAGCGCCCCGGAGCCGGGTACGAAGTCGGCGCGTGGAACCCCTGGCCCTGGATCCTGAGGCCCCTGCGCTGGCCGGTCATGGACGTGACGGTGGAAAACGGCTCCTTCCGCGCGCGCGGGCTCGGAGCCGGGGCGATGTTCGCCGATCCCGCCGAGCGCTGGATCTTCCTCGTCGAGTCCTCGTGGGATTTCGCCGCCGGAGCCGCCGATCTGTACGCGGAGCTCGCCGTATCGGCCGGTCCCTTCTCCGTGACGCTGGCCGGTCGCGACGGGTTCTCCGCGCTGGAGGACGGCAGTCCGTACCGGCTATCCGCTGGGGCGGCCTCGCTCGCGGCGGACTTTCCGCTGGTTCCGTATTGGCGGGCCCTGTCGGCCCGGTTGACCCTCGCCGCCTCCCGCCTCGCCGAGGCGCCGTCGGGAGATCCGTACGGCGGCGAGGTCGCCGCCTCCTTCGCGACCCTCGACGCGAGCGCTGCCTGGTCCAGCCTCCACCGCGAAACGCGCCGCGGAATCTTCGGCGAGGAAAGGGCGCGCGCGGGGTTCCGCTTCGCCCTCCGCGGCACGCTCGAGGCGGACGCCGAAGGCTTGGTCGAGCCCTCCGACGCGAGGCCGGCCTTTGAAGGCGCCTTCGAGCTGGCCGAGGCGCGGAGCGCCCTCTCGTTCGCGGCATGGGCCGCTTGGGCGCCGCTCGGCGGCGCGGCTTTCGGCCCCGGAGGGCGGGTTCTCGTCGACGGCGGAAGCTTTTCGCCCTCGAGCCTCCTTCCATGGTATCCTGTTGTGGGCGAGTTCGCGGGCTCCGGTCCGGCGGCGACCTTCTACGCCCAGCTCGACGCCCGGCTCACGCTCGCGGCCGTCGAGCTGCAGGGTCCGCTCCCCCTCCTGCCCGTCTACCTGGCCCGGACGATCCTCTCGGCGGGCGCGCGCTCGGCGCTGGGTCCGGAGCTCTTCCAGCCTTCGGTCTACGGCCGGCTCGAACTGTCGGGCTCGCCGCCCGCGGGCGGGTTGTCACGGATCAAGGCGAACGCGGCCGCGGAACTAGGCTACGCGTTCGGTCGGGCGGGCGCCCCGGGCGCGTGGGGCTGGACGCTCGGTCTCGAAATCGGGTACTGAACAAGGCCCGGTCGGTCGCGCGCCGCGGTCGGCCGGCGAGCATACGTCAAGGAGACGCCATGAGAAGCGACTTCGGCGAACGCGTCAAGCGCGCGGCCGCCTCGATCCCCCCGGGCTTCAAGCCCGAGACCGCCGTCATCCTCGGGTCGGGCCTTTCCGGCATCGTCGAGGGCCTCGGATACCGCGAGGTCCCCTTCGGCGAGATCGCCGAGTTCCCCAAGCCCACCGTGCAGGGCCACAAGGGCGTACTCTGCCTCTCGGGCAAGAACGCCATCATGGCCGGACGCTTCCATTACTACGAAGGCCACCCGATGGACGACGTGGTCCTCCCGATCTTCGCGCTCAAGGCCCTTGGCGTGAAAAACCTGATCCTCACCAACGCCGCGGGCGCCGTCAACGAAGCCTACGCTCCCGGCGACCTCGTGCTGATCCGCGACCACCTCAACTTGATGGGCACCAACGCCTTCATCGGACCCAATCCCCTCGACGCCGACGGGCGCCCCTTCGGCCCCCGCTTCTTCGACATGAGCGCCATCTACGATCCCGGCCTCCGCGCCGTCGCCGCGTCGAAGGCGAAGCGCCCCTTGAAGGAAGGCGTATACGCGGCCCTGAGCGGCCCCTCCTACGAGACCCCCGCGGAGATCCGCATGGTCCGAGCCATGGGCGGAGACCTCGTGGGCATGTCCACCGTGCCCGAGGCGACGGCCGCCCGCTACCTCGGCATGCGCGTGCTCGGCATCAGCTGCGTCACCAACATGGCCGCCGGCATCACTTCGGCCCCCCTCGACCACGCGGAAGTGGTGGAGGTCGGGAAGCGCGTCGAATCCGAACTCAAGGCCTTGGTCCTGGACCTGCTCAGCGCCCTGGCATGAAAGCCTCCGAGCGCTTCACCCCCGCAGCCGCGGAGGTGCTGCGCCGCGCCATCGAGGACGCGCGCGGCAACGAGGTCTTCGCCTCCGGCCGCCTCGACGACGGGGGGCTCGTGGCCGAGCTCCAGGTGGCCGCGCGCGGGCACGTCTCCGCGGTGCCGGCCATCGTCGCCGCCATGGATCGCGGCGACATCCTCGTGCACAACCACCCCTCGGGTCGCCTCGTCCCGAGCGAGGCCGACCTGGGCGTCGCCTCGCTCGCGGGCGACAAGGGCCTCGGCTTCTACATCGTCGACTCGTCGGTGGCCGAGGTCTACGTGGTGGCCGAGCCGGCCCGCCGGCGCGCCCTCAGGGCGCTCGATCCGGACGAGATCGCGGCCGTGCTGGAACCCGGCGGCAAGCTGGCGACCAAGCTGAGCGCCTACGAGCCCCGGGAAGCCCAGGTGGAGCTCGTGCGCCGCGTGGTGCGCGCCTTCAACTCGGGCGGCGTCCTCGCGGCCGAGGCGGGCACGGGCGTCGGAAAGAGCTACGCGTACCTCCTCGCCGCCTTCGCCTGGGCCGCCCGCAACGAGGAGCGCGTGGTCGTCTCCACCGCCACCATCAACCTGCAGCGGCAGCTCGCGGACAAGGACATTCCCGCCGTCGCGGGTCTCTTCAAGCGCAAGCTCAAGGCCGCGGTGGCCAAGGGTCGCGGCAACTACCTCTGCCGGACGCGGCTCGCGGAAGCCCTCGACGAGGAGGGCATCTTCCTCGAGAAGGACGGGCAGCTCGCGTCCATAGCGGCCTGGGCCAAGGAGAGTCCCACGGGGGACCGGGCCGACCTGCCCTTCCTGCCCGAGGACGCCGCCTGGAGCCGCGTGAGGAGCGAGAGCGAAACCTGCTTCGGCCTCCGCTGTCCCCTGCGCGAAACCTGCTTCTTCCTCCGCGCCCGGCGCGAGCTCGCGGACGCCGACCTCATCGTTTCCAACCACCACATCCTCTTCGCGGACCTGGCCATACGCTCCGACGGCATGGGCTACGAGGACGCGGCGATACTCCCGCCCTTCCGCGCCATCGTGTTCGACGAAGCGCACGCGGTCGAATCGAGCGCCACGAGCTACTTCTCCGACGAGCTCGCGCGCTTCGACGTCTACCGCACGCTCGGCCGCCTGCTCCGCATCAAGCGCGACCGCAAATTCGGCTTGGTGCCCAAGTTGCAGAACCTGAAGGGCATACCCCCGAAGATACTCGCCGACTTCCCCGAGGCGGTCGGCGCCTGCCGCCGCGCCGCCGAGGGCCTCGACGAGGCGGTGCTCGGCTTCCTCGGCAAGGAAAAGTCGCTCCGGCTCACCGAGCCGACGCGGGAGGTGGCGACCCTGCTCTTCCCGCCCCTCCAGGAGCTCGAGCGTACCTGCGCGGTGCTCGTGCAGTTCCTCTCGGACACCCTCGAGGCCATCGGCGACGAGGGCGAGGAGAGCCTCGAGGTGAAGGAGGCGCGGCTCGTTTCGCGCACGCTGGCCAAGACGGCGGCGCTCTGCGCCCGCTTCCGCCGGCTCGACGAGGAGCCGGAGACGGTGTTCTGGCTCGAGCGGGGCGGCACCTCGGGCGGCGAAGCCTTCGCGCGCCTCGTGGCGACCCCGCTCGAGATCGGCACCCTGATGGCGGAGAAGGTTTACGAACCCTTCCGCACCGTCGTGTTCACCTCGGCCACCCTGGCGGTCGGCGGCAGCTTCGGCCACTGGGCGGCGCGGGTGGGCATCGGGCTCTCGGACGCGCGCTTCGAGACGGTGCTGCTGCCCTCGCCCTTCCCCTATCGCGAGAACGCCCTCCTCGTCCTCGCCCGCGACGCGCCTTCGCCCGATTCCGCCGAGTACCGCCCCTGGGTCGACGCGACCGTCGCCTCGATAGTGGAGGCGTCGGGCGGCCACGCGCTCGTGCTGTTCACCAGCTACGACGCCCTCCGCTCGGCGTTCGAAGCCTCGAAACCCGTGCTCGACAGGCTCGGGGTGGCGGGCTTGCGGCAGGGCGCCGACGAGCGTTCGCGCCTCCTCGACCGCTTCAAGGCCGAGGCCTCGAGCGTGCTCTTCGCCACCGACAGTTTCTGGGAAGGCGTCGACGCCCCCGGCGACGCGTGCAAGGTGGTGGTCATGGCGAAGCTGCCCTTCCGAGTCCCGACCGACCCGGTGCAGAAGGCGCGCTCCGACGCCATCGAGAAGCGGGGCGGCAACGCCTTCATGGAGCTTTCGCTGCCGGAAGCCGTGGTGCGCTTCAAGCAGGGCTTCGGGCGCCTCATCCGCCACTCCGAAGACCGGGGCGTGGTGGTGGTGCTCGACTCGCGCGTGCTCGGCAAGCGCTACGGTTCGCTCTTCGTCGAGAGCCTGCCGCCGGTGCGCGTCGAGCCCGCGAGCGCGGCGGAAATGCCCGGCATCGTGGCGACCTTCCTCGGACGCTGAACGCGCGCGCCTTCACCCGCGGGCCTTCCCGTGCTACCATCTTCCGCCATGCGAATCTATCCGCTCGAAAACACGATCCAGCACTACGCTTGGGGAACGACCGACGCCATCCCCGCCCTGCTCGGCACGCCCGATCCCGACGGGCGCCCCTGCGCCGAGCTCTGGATGGGCGCGCACCCGAGCGCACCCTCGAAGGCCCTGACGGACGCCGGAGCCCGGCCGCTCGACGCGCTGATCGCCTCCGATCCCGACGCGATGCTCGGCCCGGCACTCGCCGCCCGCTACGGCCAGCTGCCCTTCCTCTTCAAGGTGCTCTCCGCGGCCGAACCGCTCTCCATCCAGGCCCACCCCTCGAAACGCAAGGCCGAGCTCGGCTTCGCCCGCGAGAACCTCGCGGGCGTGCCACTTTCCGCGCCGGACCGGAATTACCGCGATTCCAACCACAAGCCTGAGATGGCCGTCGCGCTCGAGCCCTTCACGGCCCTCTGCGGCTTCAGACCGGCCGACGAGCTCGTCGAGAACATGAAGATCGTCGCCGGCGACCGGTGGGAGACCTTCGGGAAGCGCTTCGAGCGCAATCCGGGCAAGGTGGAGCTCTCGGTCGGCTTCTACGGGGTCGTCTCGCGGCCGCCCGAGGAACGCGACGGCTTGCTCGCGCGCGCGCGCGTCCGCCTCGAGCGCGCGCTCGAGACCGGCCTCGGACCGAGGCCGGAAGCCGCCGCGCGCGCGTCGCTCGCCCTAATGGACAAGTACCCTCGGGACATCGGGGCGCTCGCCCCGCTCATTCTCAACCTGGTAGAGCTCGCGCCGGGCGAAGGCCTGTACATCGGAGCGGGCGTCCTCCACGCCTACCTGCGCGGCACCGCGCTCGAGATCATGGCCAATTCCGACAACGTGCTCCGCGGCGGCCTGACGCCCAAGCACGTCGACATTCCCGAGCTCGTCTCGACCCTCGATTTCGAGATGCGCGTCCCCGAGCGCCTCGCCGCGGAACGCGTCGGGCCGGGCACGCTCGCCTACCCGCGCAAGGCGGACGAGTTCGCGCTCGACCTGCTGGAGCCGCGCCTAGGTCCCGTCTCGCGCTGCGGCGGCGGCCCGGAGATACTGCTCTGCGATGAAGGCGCGCTCTACGTCGCGGGCAACGACGGCACCCGCCTCGCCCTGCCGAAGGGGAGCTCCGCCTTCGTGGCCGCGGGCGAGGCCTACCGCGTCGAGGGCGACGGCCGCGCCTGGCGGGCCGGGGTCGGTCTGGCCTCGAGCGAGGCCGGATCGTGACGGTCTGGGCGGACGCCGACTCGCTGGCGCCCGCCGTGCGGGCGACCATCTCGAGGCGCGCGCGGTCGGAGGCGAAGCGTTCGCCCGAAGGGGCGAGGTTCGTCGCTTTCTTCGTCTCGAACCGCCGCCTCCCGGAGAAGCCGGGCCCGGGCTGCACGTTCGAGGTGGTGCCGAAGGGCGAAACCGCCGACGACAGTATCGCCGCGCGCGCCGTCCCCGGCGACCTGGTCGTCACGCGCGACATCCCGCTGGCCGCGAGGATCGTCGAAGCCGGCGTAGCCTGCATCAACGACCGCGGCGCCGAGTGGAGCGCCGACACCGTGCGCGAGCGACTCTCGCTCCGCGACGCCATGGCCGAGCTCCGCTCGCTCGGTCTCGCGGAAGGCCTCGAACGCTCGCGGGGCTATGGCGAGAAGGAGCTGAAGAAGTTCGCGGACGCCTTCGACAGGTCGCTCGCGCGCCTGCTCAAGCCCTAGCGCTCCGGGAAAGCTCGGCGGGATCTGCGGAGGACGCGGCGGGAAGCCGGGCCAAGGACACTCCCGCGCGGGGCCTGACGGCGAAAGAACGAGCCTTTTCGCTGACGCTCAAGGGTTATTTTTTGCCGTCACCCGCCGCGCCGCGGATTCCGCGGATCGGCCTGCCGGGTTCGGCACGCCATCACGCCGCGCCTTCCTTGAGGGACAGAGCTCGGGCAGGGGCGCTCGCTCGGGCGATGGCGGCAGCCGCCGCGCCGCTGGATCCGCGGATCGGTCCGCCGGGTTCGGCACGCCATCACGCCGCGCCTTCCCGGAGGGACAGAGCTCGGGCAGGGGCGTTCGCTTCCCCGAGACAGAGCTTGAGCCAATGCGATGTCGAAGTCGACGTCGCCGGGTTATTGTGGCAGCTGAAGAGGCTCCACGGGTATGTAGGCAGGGGGTCCAGGGGGGAACCCCCTGGTCGTGCTTCGGGGAACGGGGGTCCCGCGAGGGTACTCGCGGGGGAGAACCCCTTTCGCTCGAAACGAAAGGGGTTCTTCCCTGGTCAACTCCCGAAGCGGCGGAGCAGGAACTCGTAGCGGCTGGCGAGAATACGGCTCTTCGAGAGGGTGCTCGGCGAATAGAGGATGGGCGAGGAGAGCAGCGCCACCAGGCGCATGCGGCTGCCGAGCGAGACGTTCGCGATGCCGGTGCCGTACCAGCGGTAGGAGGCGGCCTGGACGCCGAACACGCCCTTCCCCCATTCGGCCCACTGGAAGTAAAGCTCGAGGATGCGGTCCTTCGAGAGCAGCAGCTCGAGCTCGAGCGTGACGATGGCCTCGAGGTACTTCCTGAGGTAGCTCTTCTCGGGGACGAGGAAGAGGGTGCGCGCGGTCTGCATGGTCAGGGTGGAGCCGCCGTAGAGCGGGCGACCGAGGCGGTCGTTGATGGCTTTCGCGTTGAGTATGGCTGCGGGGTCGATGCCGAAGTGCTCGTAGAAACGGTAGTCCTCGACGGCGACGACCATGCGGCGCACGTCGCGCGGCACCTCGGCGAGCGCGATGGGACGGATTTTCTGGAGCTCCCAGCCCTGAAGCCTGCGATAGGCGGCCAGCACGGTCACGGGCGGGTCGAAGAAGGCGTAGCAGGCGATGAGCAGCGAGGTCGTCAGCATGAAGAACGCGTGAGCGAGCGCCACCGAGCGCCACGCCAGGCCCCAGGCTTTCCGGACGAACGCCGCGGCCGGACGCGCTGCCTTCCCCGGGCGGAGCGGTTCGCCCGAAAGCGCGGGCAGAACCGGCAGGCCGAGCTCGCCCGAGTCGACCGCACGCGTCAAGGCCTTCCCCTGCGCGCGCAGGATGCGCCGTCCCTCGATAGCGAGGGCCGGCGCCGTGGTTTCACGGATAAGGTAACCGCAGAGGCGCAGATGAGGAAGCGCGCGAAAAGCGCGCGCTACAATCCATTCCTTGCCGAAAGCGGCGCGAAGCGACGCAGGCGCGGAGGAATCTGAAGTGGGAGTAGAGGGAGCCATACGCGAACCAATATGTACCATGCGCCGAGCTGTCGATACTAGGCCCGGTGGCCGGACCCTAGCCCCGCCTTGAGCTCTCGGTGGCTCCGTGTCTCCGTGTCGAATTGCCCGGGGAAGCTAGAGCGCCTCGACCTTGCGGATGCTGGGGATGCCGCGGATCGACTTCTCGATGGCCTTGGCGTCCTCTCCCTTCTCGAGCACGATGGTGAACCAGCCGACGACACCGTCGCCGTCGTCCTCGAGGCGGCCTTCGAGCAGCTTGGCCCGGCGCTTGCGAACGGCGGCCTCCACCTCGGAGAAGAGGTCGGCGCCCCGCTTCGCGCTCACGCGCCAGCGGCGCTCGAGGCCCTTGCGCTCGGTCTCCCACTCCACCTCGATGGAGCGCTCGGCGTAGTCCGGGATGCTCGAGAGCTGGCGGCAGCTCGCGCGGTGCACGATTATGCCGCGCCCCCGAGAGACGTAACCGACGATCTCGTCGTTGGTGGTCGGCCGGCAGCAGCCGGCGAAACGGATCATCATGTGGGCGGTCCCGCCCACGGAGAGCCCGGCGCGCGTGGAGTCGAGAGCCTCGCGGGGGATGTAGTAATGGAGCTCGGTCTGGCGGGGCGCTTCCTCGGGCGCTTCGGCAGCCTTCGCCGCTTCCTTCGCCTTCTCCGCGCGCTCCGCCTCGGCGCGGGCCTCGGCCTTCGCCTCCTCGCTCCGCTTGGCGACGACGTTCTTCTCGATGACCAGGGCCTGTCCGTTCGCCACGAGCCACTGTCGGATCTTGGCGCGGGCCTTCGAGGTGCGCACCGAGCGGAGCCAGTTTATCGAAGGGTGCGCGGTCGCCGAGGTGACGATGTCCACGACCTGCGTGTTGCGGAGCTCGCCCGAGAGCGGCACGATGGCGCCGTCGACCTTGGCGGCCACGCAGCGTAGCCCCACGTCGGAATGGATGGCGAACGCGAAGTCGAGGGGCGTCGCGCCGGCGGGCAACTGGACGACGTCGCCGCGCGGCGTGAACACGAAGATGGAATCGCCGAGGATCTCGCGCTTGATGCCCTCGAGGAAGTCCGCGCCGCCTTCGAGGAGTCCCTCGAGGTCGCGGAGCTTCGTCACGACGGGCAGGTCCTCGACGCGGGGCGACTCCGCGCCCGAGCCCTTCTTGTAGAGCCAGTGCGAGGCAACGCCGAACTCCGCCTCGCGGTCCATCTCCCGGGTGCGGATCTGGATCTCGAGCAGGCGGCCCTCGTAGCCCATGACCGTGGTGTGGAGGCTCCGGTAGCCGTTCGCCTTCGGCATGGCGACGTAGTCCTTGAAGCGCCCCTCGATGGGCTTCCACAGGCGGTGCACCACGCCCACGAGCGCGTAGCACTCGCCCTCCGAGCCGCAGAGGATGCGGATGCCGAGCAGGTCGTAGAGCTCCTCCGCGTCCTTCGCCTTCTTCCGCATCTTGCGGTAGATCGAGTAGAAGTGCTTGGCCCGGGCCTTGATCTCGACGTCCTCGTAGCCTTCCTCGCGGGCGGCCAGGCGGATGTCCGCGGCCACGCGCTCGAGGAACCGCTCGCGCTCGCCCTTGCGCTCCGCGACGATCTTCTTGATCTGCGCGTAAGCCTCCGGGTTGAGCTCCTTGAGCGAGAGGTCTTCGAGCTCGTCCTTGACGCCCGCGACGCCGAGGCGGTCCGCGAGCGGCGCGAAGATGTCGAGGCACTCCTGCGCGATGCGGCGGCGGTCCTCGTCGGGCAGCCACTTGAGCGTCCGCATGGAGTCGAGCTTGTCCGCGAGCTTGACGAGGATGACGCGGATATCCTTCGCCATGGCGAAAAGCATCTTGCGTATGGTCTCGGCGGCCTGGATGGTCTTGTTGCGCGCCCGGAGCGCCTCGACGCGGGCCAGCTCCTCCACGAGCTGCGCGGGCACGACGCCGAAGCGCTCGGCGAGCAGGGCCTTGGGGTTCGCCTCCCTGGCGTCCGCGTCCCTGGCGCCCGCCTCCCTGGCGCCGGCTTCCTTGCGGCCGGCATCCTTGCCCTCGGCCGCGGCCGCCTTGTAGACGGGGTCGAGCGCGTGGTGGAGCGCCGCGGCGACGATGGAGTCCGCGTCGAGCCCGAGCTCGGCGACGATGACCGCCACCCGGAGGGGATGCTCGACGGCGGCCTCCCCCGAGGCGCGCACGCGGCCCTCGAGCTTCTCCGCCGCCCAGGCCGCCGCCGCCTCGATCCGCTCGCGCTCGTCGGGATTCTTCGCGGCGACGAGCCTCCGGAGCTCCTCGAGCGCGCTCACGGCGCCCTCCCCCGGACCACGCGGTCGCGGCCCGCGAGGTCGCGGAGCACCGCGAGCTCGGCGAAGCCCGCCTCCGCGAACAGCGCGGACACGGCCGCCCCCTGCTCGTCGCCGATCTCGACGGCGAGGACGCCGCCCGGGGACAGGAGCCCGCGCGTGCGGGGAACGAGGCGCCGGTACAGGTCGAGCCCGTCGGCTCCTCCATCCAGGGCGAGGCGAGGTTCCCTGCCGCCCGCCGCGTAGATGCCGTCGCAGAACGAGCTCGTCACGTAGGGCGGGTTGGCCGTAACCAGGTCGAAAGGTCCCTCGACTCCTTCCAGGCAGTCGGAGAGGCGAGCCGGAAGCTCGCGGCCGAGAAGCATCCCCGCGTTCTCCCGGGCCAGAACGAGCGCGTCGGGCGAAAGGTCCGACATGGACACGGAAGCCCCGTCCCCGAGCTCGGCGGCGAGCGCAACGGCCACCGCCCCGGAGCCCGTGAAGGCGTCGTGGATCCGCACGGGCGCCCGGCCCGCGGCGGACAGCGAAAGCGCCGCCTCGAGGGCCGTCTCGACCAGCGGCTCGGTATCGGGTCGGGGACAGAGCACCCGGGCGTCCACGCGGAATTCGAGCCCGCGGAATTCCTTGGCGCCGAGGATGTAGGCGACCGGCTCTCCCGAGATCCTGCGCGCGATCAAGCCGCGGAAGGCCGCCTCGCCGGCCTCGTCGAGCGCTTCGGGACCCATGGCCAGCACGCGCTCGCGGCTCGTCCCGAGGGCGCGCGCCAGGAGCAGGGAAGCGTCGAGGAAGGGGGTGTCGGAGACGGACGCGAGGGCGGCCGCTCCTTCGGAAAGCGCCGCCCGACCCATCATGCCCGGTCGGCCCGGAGGGCCGCCTCCCTGGCGTGGGCGCGGAGGGCGTCGACCAGCTCTCCCACGTCGCCCTGCATCACCAGGTCCAGCTTGTAGAGCGTCAGGTCGACGCGGTGGTCGGTGACGCGGTTCTGCGGGAAGTTGTAGGTGCGGATGCGCTCCGAGCGGTCGCCCGAGCCGACCTGGCTCTTCCGTTCCGCGGCCCGCTCGGCCTGGCGCTTCGAGTCCTCGTGCTCGAACAGGCGCGCGCGGAGGATGCGCATGGCCTTGGCCTTGTTCTTGATCTGGCTCTTCTCGTCCTGGCAGTGCACCACGATGCCCGTCGGGATATGGGTTATCCGCACCGCGGAGTCCGTGGTGTTGACGCTCTGTCCGCCGGGTCCGCCGGCGCGCATGACGTCGATGCGGAGGTCCTCGGCCTTCAGGTCGATCTCGGTCTCTTCCATTTCGGGCAGCACCGCCACCGTCACCGCGCTCGTGTGGATGCGCCCCTGGGCCTCGGTGGCCGGCACGCGCTGGACGCGGTGCACGCCGGATTCCCAGCGGAGGCTCTCGTAGACCGACTGCCCCGAGACGGAGAAGACGATCTCGCGGAAGCCCCCGAGTCCCGTCTCGGCGGCGTCGAGCACCTCGAGCTTCCAGCCCCGTCCGTCCGCGTAGCGCGCGTACATGCGGTAAAGGTCGGCCGCGAACAGGGCCGCCTCGTCGCCGCCCGTGCCGGCGCGGATCTCCATGATGGTGTTCTTGTCGTCGAGCGGGTCGCGCGGGACGAGCAGCTCCTCGAGCTTCGCCTCGAGCGCCGCCTTCCGCTCCTCGAGTCCGACGGCCTCCGCCTCGGCCAGCTCCCGGAGTTCCGGATCGGCCTCCGCGCGCGCGAGCTCCCTCGCTTCGCCGAGCTCGGCGAGCACCTTCCGGTACTCCCGGTAGCCCTCGACGACGGGCTGAAGGCGCGACAGCTCGCGCATCGTTTCGCGGTACCGGTTCTGGTCGCGGGCGAGCGCGGGATCGGCCGTCAGCGCCTCGAGTTCGGCGTGGCGGGCGGCCGTGAGCTCGAGCCGGTCGATCACGGCGAGACCTTCTCCTTGAAGTAGGGGCAGGCGTACACCACGATCTCCATCTCCATGTCGTGCTCGCCGAGCTTCTCGACGTTCTCGAACATGAGCCTTCGGATGCGGCAGTCCTTGTTGCGCTCGCAGAGCGGGCAGGCGCCGTTGCCGCGGGGGTTGATCTCCAGTTTCATGGCACCATCGTACCGATTCGGCCGCGCTTCCGCAATACGGCCATGGGAAGCGAAGCAAGCACGGCGGCACGGAGGATGGGAGGGAAGAGGGAGAAGACCGGTAGGGGACAGAGCCGGAGAACCCGAGGGGGACAGAGCTCGAGGGACTGGGGACAGAGCTCGGGGGACTGGGGACAGAGCTCGGGGGACTGGGGACAGAGCTCGAGGGAACGGAAGGGGATCGGGGAATCGGGGGGAAGGGCAACTCGGGCGCTTTCATCACCGCAGAACAGGCCGGGGCGGAGCGCGGGCGCGTTTCCGCCGGCACCCGCAAGCTCGCTTTACCCTCCCGCCGCAAACGCCGGGCGACGCCCATTTCCCGGGAAGCGGCGCAGGAGAAGCGGCTCACAGGGGACAGAGCTTCCCGAAAAGGGACAGAGCCTCACACCAAGACATAAAGGCACGAAGGAAACGGCACCGCGGGGAGGAGCAGCTCACGGGGGACAGAGCTCGCGCGAGTAGAGTCTGAGGGGGACAGAGCCTCACACCAAGACACCAAGACACCAAGGCACAAAGGCACGAAGGAAACGACACCGCCATCGCCGCGATGATGAAGCCCGAACCCCGCAGGCCCTCGAGGCCGCACCCCGGAATCCGCATCCGCAGAGAGGCGGCGTGCAAGCGCAAACCACGGCGAAGCGCCACGCGGGATGCCGTAACGCGGCGGGTGGGCGGGAAAAACATGCCCCCGAACGGTCCCGAGTGAGTGGGGCATGTTTTTCCCGCCCAGGCCCCGCGCTGGCGGGCTTTCATAACGCCCCTCGCCGTGCCCGATCATGAGAGTTGCTTTCCCTTCGAGCGCGGATTCCGGGCGCCGGTACTCCGGCGACACCGCTTGAAGACGCGCGCGGGGCTCGGGTATCATCGACGCATGCTCGACCTCAAGTTCGTCAAGGAAAACCTGGCCGCCGTCAAGGCCAACGTCGCCGACCGCCACATGCAGGCGGATCCCGACCTCGTCGTCGCCCTCGCGGAGCGCCGCTCGGCCCTCATCCAGGAGCTCGACGAGCTCCGCAGGAAGCGCAACGAGAACGCCGCCGCCATGAAGGCCAAGCTCGACGACGCGGCGCGCAAGGCCCTCATCGACGAGGGCAAGTCGCTCAAGGAGCGCATCGCGGCGCTCGAATCCGAGTCCGCGACGGTCGAGGCGGACCTCGAGCGCGAGGCCCGGCGCCTTCCCAACATGGCGCACCCCGACGCCCCGCGCGGCGCGGTCGACGCGGACAACCTCGAGGTCAAGGTCGTCGGTTCGCCCACGAAGTTCGACTTCCCCCCGAAGGACCACGTCCAGCTCGGGCAGGAACTCGACCTCATCGACTTCGAGACCGCCACCCGCGTCTCGGGCACCAAGTGGTACTACCTCAAGAACGAGGGCGTCATCCTCGAGATGGCCCTGGTCCGCTACGCGCTCGACATCCTCATGAAGCGCGGCTTCACGCCCATGATCACCCCCGACGTGGCGCGCACCGAGATCCTCGAGGGCATCGGCTTCAACCCGCGCGGCGCGGAGTCCAACATCTACGCGCTCGAGGGCGAGGACAGCTGCCTCATCGGCACCGCCGAGATCACCCTCGGCGGCTACCACGCGGGCCAGGTGCTCGAGCGCGAGAAGCTCCCCATCAAGTACGCGGGCGTCTCGCACTGCTTCCGCCGCGAGGCGGGCGCCGCCGGCCAGTTCTCCAAGGGCCTCTACCGCGTCCACCAGTTCACCAAGCTCGAGATGTTCGTCTACTGCCTGCCCGAGGACTCCGAGCGCATCCACGCCGAGCTGCGGGAAATCGAGGAGGAGATCTTCTCCGGCCTCGGCATCCCCTTCCACGTGGTCGACACCTGCACCGGCGACTTGGGCGCCCCCGCCTACCGCAAATGGGACCTCGAAGCCTGGATGCCCGGGCGCAACAACGGGGAATGGGGCGAGGTCACATCGACCTCCAACTGCACCGACTTCCAGTCGCGCCGCCTCAACGTCCGCTTCAAGGACTCCGACGGCAAGAACAAGTACGTCCACATGCTGAACGGCACCGCCATCGCCATCAGCCGCGGCATCATCGCCATCCTCGAGAATTTCCAGCGCGCCGACGGCTCGGTCGCCATCCCTCCCGCCCTGGTGCCTTACACCGGGTTCAGCGAGATCAGGCGGAAATAGCCGTCCGACGGAGTCGGCGAGCGGAGCCCCCGGTGACGGGGGCTCCTTTCTTGGCCCGAGCTCTGTCCCCATCGAGCCCTGTACTCTTCGCCCCCTGTCGCCGTCGAGCTCTGTCCCCCGCCTGAGGCACTTGCGCTTCCGGCGCGCCCGGGCCACCATTCCGCCATGCCGCGCAAGCACGTCTTCGGCCTCACGCCCTGGGGCGCCGCCTTCATAAAAGCCCTCGAGGCTTTGGCCGACCCGGCCCGGCTCCAGCGCGGCCGCGCGTACGCCGGAAACGGCAGGGTGCTCTCGCTCGAGATCCGGGACGGTCGGGCCGAGGCCCGGGTCGAGGGTCGCTACGCGCCGTACTACAGGGTGCGCATCGAATTCCCGCCCTTCGCGCCCGAGGAAGCCGCCGCCATCGAGGCGGCGCTGAAGGCGGACCCGCTCTCCGCCGCCCGGCTCCGCGCGGGCGAGCTCGCCCCGGAACTGATCCACCCGCTCGAAAAGGCCGGAGTCCGCCTCTTCCCGCGGCGCTGGTCCGCCATGAAGCGCTCCTGCGGCTGCCCCGACTCGGGCGACCCCTGCAAGCACGAGGCCGCCGTCTACTACGTCATCGCCCAGGAGATCGACCGCGAGCCCGCGGCGCTCTTCAGGCTCCGCGGCTTCGCGCTCGAGCCCGGGGCGGCCGGCGCCGCGGCCGCGGCCGCGACGGGGAACGAAACGCACGGCGTCACCCGCCGTCGCGCCGACGACGTTCCGGCACCGAAGCCGGCAACCTTCCCAGACCCGCTCCCGGTCCGGCTCGTGGCCTCCTGGGACGACGGGCCGCTACCCGGGGCGGGCGCCGGCTCCGACGGGGAGCTCCCCAGCCTCGCCCCGTATTCCGGCCTGGTCCCGAAGCTGCTCCCGCCCGGCCCGCCGCTCGCGGGCCTTGACCTTCGGGTCGGCCTCGAGGAATTCCACCATGCGCTCGCGCGCGGCTGGGAGGCGCCCCTCCGGCCGCGCGCTCGGAAGCGCGGCGACGAGGACGCGGCTGAAGCCGGGCGCCGCGCGCTCGCCACGGGCGAGTGGCGCGTGTTCGTGAATGGGCGCGACTGCGCCTTCGGGACGCCCGCGGGCGAGCGGCTCTGTCCCCTCGACGCGGCCGCCCTCGCGCTGGAATCCGACCAGGACTCGGGTTCCGCCTCCTGGACCTTCCTGCGCCGCTTCGCGCTCGCCCTGCGGGCCATCGTGGCCGCGGGCGCCATCCACCCCGCGCTCGACCCTCGGCCTGACGGCTTCGCGGTCCTCTGGATGCCCGCGGCCTTCGGATCCGACGTCCGCGCCGCCCTGGCTTGGGTGGCCGCGGCCGCCGTCCCGCCGGATGCCGACCGGAACGGAACGAGCTCTGTCCCCGACCGAGCCTCGAACGAAGCGAGCTCTGTCCCCGAACGGGTGCCTGGCTCCGGCGCGAAGCGGAGCTCTGTCCCCATTGGCGCGAGCTCTGTCCCCGAACGGCTGCCGGGCTCCGGCGCACAACGGAGCTCTGTCCCCATTGGCGCGAGCTCTGTCCTCCACAGGGCCGTTCCCGACCGGGCCTCGCTCGTCGCGCTGCTCGCGGCAGCCTTCCTCCGCGACTACGTAGGCCGTCTCCGTTTCTCGCCCTCCGGCGCCTACGCCGCCGCGAGCCCGGTCTCGCGGGCGCTCTTCGAAAGCGCGACCGTGGACGCGCGCGCCCCGGCCCTCCGCTCCCTGCCCGCGGCCCTGGCCGCCCGCCTCTCGGTCTACGCTCTCGCCGCGGGCGAGCACGGCCTCGAGCTCCTGGTGCGCGCGGCGCCGGGACGGAGGCCCGCCGCGACGGAACCCGGGGCAGACGCAGGGCGGCGCTACCGGCTCGAAGCGAGCCTCGCTGGCGCCGACGGTACGCGGGTGGCGATCCACGCGGCGGGAGCGTCGCTCGGACCCGAAGCCCTCGCCTTCCCCGCCCTCCTTTCCGCCTTCGTGCCGGAGCTCGCCGCGCTCGGGAAGAGCCCGGGCGTCGTCCTCGACGAGGAGGCGCTCGGCCGCCTCGTCACGGGGGCCGCGCCCCTCCTGGCCCGGCTCGGCGTGCCCGTGGTCCTCCCGAAAGAGCTCGCGAAGCTCGCCCGTCCGCGCCCCGTGCTCGCCGCGAAGCGCCGGCGCGGCGCTGCCTCGCTCGCCTCGGCGCTGGACCTGGCCGCGGCCTTCAGCTTCGATTGGAAGGTGGAGCTCGGCGGCGAGCTCGTCGACCTGGCCGAGTTCGAGGCCCTCGTGGCGAAGGGCCGGGCCCTCGTCCGCTTCCGCGACGCCTGGGTGCGGCTCGATCCGGGCGAGGCGGCGGCCCTGCTCGAACGGCTCCGCCGCCGCGAGGCGCCGGACGCCTCCGCGGCCCTCCGGGCGGTCATGGAAGGCGAGGTCGAGGAAGGGAGCGCCTTCGCGGAGGCGGCGGCGGCCTTGCTCGCGAGGGGCCGCGAAGCCGCCGACCCTGAGCGCCTGCCCGTTCCCTCCGCTCTCGCGGCGAAGCTCCGTCCCTACCAGGAGCGCGGCTTTCGCTGGCTCGCCGCCAACTTCGCCTCGGGCTTCGGGTGCCTCCTCGCGGACGACATGGGCCTCGGGAAGACCGTGCAGGCCATCGCCCTCATGCTCCTCCTCAAGGAAGGCGGCCGGCTCGCCCGCGGCGCCCTCGTCATCGCGCCCGCGAGCCTCCTCACCAACTGGGAGCGCGAGCTCGCGCGCTTCGCCCCGGACCTCCGCGTCGCGCTCCACTACGGCGCCGGAAGGCGCGCGGCGAAAAAGGGGCCGGAGCCGGACCTGCTCCTCACGACCTACGAGACCTTCCTCCGCGACCGCGGGACGCTCGGCGCGAAGGAATGGGACCTGGCCCTGCTCGACGAGGCGCACCTCGTCAAGAACCCCGACGCCGCGCGGAGCAAGGCCGTGAAGACCCTCAAGGCAGCCCGCCGCCTCGCGCTCACGGGCACGCCGGTGGAGAACAACCTGGCGGAGCTCTGGAGCCTCTTCGACTTCGTCCTGCCCGGTTGGCTCGGCCGCCTCGAGGACTTCGCCCGCGAGTTCCGCGGGCCCATCGAGGTTTCGCGCGACGCCGAGGCGGCCGCCCGGCTCCGCCGCGTCACCGCTCCCTTCATCCTGAGGCGGCTCAAGACCGACCGGGCCATCGCGCCGGACCTGCCGGAAAAATCGGTGATCGCCGAATACGCCGAGCTCACGGCGGAGCAGGCGGCGCTCTACACGGTCGCGGTCGAGCGGGGCATGGCCGCCGTCGAATCCGCGGACCGCGCGAACCGTAGCGGGCTCGTCCTCGCCCTGCTCACCGCGCTCAAGCAGATCGCCAACCACCCGCGCAACTGGGACAAGACGAGCCCGGGAGACGCGGCGCGCTCGGGAAAGTCGCGGCTCCTCCTCTCCCTCCTCGACTCGGCCTTCGAAGCCGGCGAGCGCGTCCTCGTCTTCAGCCAGTACGTGGAGATGCTCGACATACTCGCGCCGGTCGTGCGCGAAAACCTCGGCGTCGAGCCGGAGCTCCTCCACGGCAGCATGGCGAAGGCGCGGCGCGACGCGGCGGTCGACCGCTTCCAGAACGGAACGGGTCCGGGCGCCTTCCTGGTGAGCCTCAAGGCGGGCGGGGTCGGGCTCAACCTGACGGCCGCCACGCGCGTCTTCCACTACGACCTCTGGTACAACCCGGCGGTGGAGAACCAGGCGACCGACCGCGCCTTCCGCATCGGCCAGACGAGGAACGTCTTCGTCCACCGCCTGATCGCGCGCGGCACCCTCGACGAGCGCATCGACGAGGCCCTGGCCGCCAAGCGCGAGCTCGCCGAGCTCACGGTCGGCTCGGGCGAAACCTGGCTGACCAGGCTCGGGAACGCGGAGCTGCGCGAGCTCGTGGCGCTGCGCTGATCAAGGCCTCGCGCTCAGCGAGGCTCGGGCGCGTATTCCAGCGCGAGGCCGAACAGGGGAACGCCTCCCGTCGTCGCGACGCCGTCCAGCCTCATGCCGAAGCCTCCCGCTGCCGCGGCGCCGAGGCCGGGCCAGACGAGGGTGAGTTCCGCGCGCCCGTTCTGGCCGAGCTCGAACGGCGCGGGCAAGAGGGACAGAGCCGAACCGAGGCGGCCTGCCGTTTCGCGGAGGACGCCCGCGGGCGCCGCCGACGCCCCTCCCGCGACGACGGCGACGCGGGACCAGTCGAGAGAAAGCCGCTCGGGCGTCTTCGAGACCACGCGGACGCGCGCGAAGAGATCCTCCCCGAGCCGGTACGGCGAAACCTTCACCAGCCAGCGGTCCAGCCAAAATTCGTCGCCCGACACGAGGACGAAGCGATCCGCGGGCGCCGCGTCCGCAAGGTCCGAAGCGTCCGCCCCGTCGCCGTGCGCCGCGGGAAAGAGACCCTCGCTTTCCATATAAACCGTCTGGCGAGAAGCGAAGGTCGCTGCGTTGCCCGAGTACTCGTAGGACGCGAGGGAGTAAAGCCGGTCGGCGGCTTCCCGGATCGCCGCGCGCGCGACTTCGTCGGGCTTGAACTCGAAAGCGCCTTCGAAAAGCCGCTTCCCCGCCGCGTCGCGCAGGAAGCCCGAGTCCAGCCGGTAAGCGGCCGAAGGCGCGCCGGCCAGGGCGTAGCGGGCGTGGAGCGCGGGATCGGTGACGGGCAGGAAGCGGAGCGTGAAAGCTTCGCCCGAACCGGGCGCGGAACCGGGCTCGGCCCCGCCCGGCGAGGCGAGCGCGGCTTCCGTCCCTTCCGCCGTAGCGAGCGCGGCGAGGGCTCCATCGACCGCGATCGAGCTCTGTCCCCGATCCAGCGCGAGCCTGACGAGGACCTCGCCCGTCGCGGGATCCACGGCGAGCGAGGCGGCCGCGCGGACGCGCCCCGCGACGAGACGCGACGGGACGGCCTCGTAGGCGACGTAGCCATCGGGCCACGGAGCCGCCCCGTCCGCGGCGTCGGGGCGCGCAGGAGCGCAGGCGGCGAGGACCGCGAGGGCCGCCGCCGCCAGGATCAACGTTCTCAGAGCCCGTCCACCGAGTACACGGCGTAGCCGCGCGGCGGCGCCCAGACTTCCACGGTGCCCGAGCTGTTGCAGTACTTGGTCGCGGGCTGGTAGTTCTGGCCCGACACGGGCGAGTACCAGGCGTAGACCTTGAGGTTCTTGTTCTTGAGGTAGCCGTTGGCCGTGGTCACCGTCGCGCCCTTCCAGGCCGTCGGATGGTCGTTGATGACGACGATGTAGCCCGGCGACGCGGTCGAGTAGCCGTAGCTGCCGTAGATCAGGAGGTCGCCGTCGTTGGTCTTCAGGTTCTGGATGCTCGGGGCGGCCATGGCGAGCTTGCCGCGCACCCAGACGAGCTGCTTGATGCCGTTGCCCCACTGGCCGCCGAGGGTCGCGAGCCCGTAGTCGAAGTAGTCCTTCCACCAGATCGACGGATAGCCCTGGTAGGTCAGGATGAAGGCGTAGGCCATCATCTTGTCGCGGTAGATCTCGTCGGTGTCGTGGTTGCCCACGAAGGTGACCGCGCGCGTGGGGTTCTTCGCGGCGAAGCTCTTGGCGTAGTCCACCAGGTTCGGCAGGTAGCCGCCGCCCGTGGAATTGTTGCAGACGTCCTTCATCGCGTAGTAGAGCGCGAAGTCGAAGGCGGACGAGTTCGCGCTCGCGGTCCACCAGTCGAGGGTCGAGGTATTGGAGTCCCAGTACTCGCCGACCGAGAACACGCCGCCCGTCGCGGCCTTCATGTCCTTGACCACCCAGGGCTCGATGCCCTTGACGTAGTCGAAGCGCCACTGGACGAAGCCGGCGTTGGTCGTGCTCTTGAGCCAGTTCATCCAGGTCTTGGTGTCCGTGTAGGCCGAGCCCGCGGAGTAGCAGACGTCGGGGAAGCCGCCGAAGACGCCCGAGTCGGCCGCGTGGTAGTTGTTCGGGTGGAAGGAGTCCCAATGCCAGAGGCTCTTGCCCGAGAGGGCCGCCGAGAAGTTCGTCCAGGTGTTCGAGCCGGTCCGGGGATTGTATTCGGAGAGGCCGCCGGAGCGGTGGTTGAGCACGATGTCGGCCATCGAAGCGATGCCGTAGCTCTTGAAGGTCGCGATGGCGCTCTTGAGCTCCGCCTGGGAGCCGAAACGGGTCTCGGTGGAGCCCTTCTGGTTGTACTGTCCGAGGTCGTAGTAGTCGAAGGGATCGTAGCCCATCGAATAGGCGCCGTTGTCGGTCTTCGAGGCCGGGGGGAACCAGATGGCGTCGATGCCGAAGCCGCCCGCCATGTTGGCGAGCCCCGCGGCCTTCGACTTCATGGTGTTGTACCAGGTGCCGCCCGCGGGAACGTCCCAGTAGAAGCCCTGCATCATGACGCCGGACTTGCCGGTCGCCGAGCGGGCGGGCGCCTCGCCGTCGAGCGCGGCTTGCGGCGCGAACGGTCCCTGGCAGGACGCCAGGACCAGCAGCGCGAGCGCGACAGCCAACCCCGCGCGCAGCCTTGAGTGCCTTCCTTTCATGTCATCGCCTCCTTTTATCGCCCGGGGGATTCCGGCCCCCGTCGCCCCGGCCGCGCGGGGATCCTCCGAACCTCGGGCGCGTCGAATTGCGACCGCAACGTTGAACGACCCCGATTAACCGGTTTGCTAAACCGTTTTACCCCGGAGTCCGGGAGGACGCAAGCTGTTTTCGCAACTGGATGGAAAAATCGCGTTTCGAAAGCGACCGTCAGCCGAGCAGGGCACGAACCAGGACGGTCGTGTCGCAGGGCTTCTCGAGGCTGGCGGCCAGAGCGAGCTCGCGGTGGAGCGCTTCGGCGAGGTCCCGGTCGGCGTAGCCGGTCAGGAGGACCAGGGGAAGGTCCGGTTTCCGCGCGCGCGCTTCCCGGAGGAACTGGTCGCCGCTCATGAGCGGCATGCGCCAATCGCTCACGATGCCCGCGAGCGGTGGACCGTCCGCGTCGAGCTCGTCCATGAGCGCGAGCGCGGCGGCGCCCGAGGGGGCGGTCTCCACGCGGTAGCCGGGACCGAGCGCCGTCGCGAGCGAAAGCCTCAAGGCCAGGAGGATGATGGGTTCGTCGTCGACGACCAGGATCGATCGATCAGCCAAGGCAGCCGCCCCCGCCAGTCCCCGCGGGCAGGCGCACGGTGAAGGTCGACCCGCCCGGGTCGCCTGCGTACGCGATGTCGCCACCGTGGTCCCGGACTATCTCCCGGCTTACCGAGAGTCCGAGCCCGGTGCCCTTGCCGGGCGGCTTGGTCGTGAAGAAAGGCTCGTACATGCGCCGCGCGACCGCCTCCGGGACGCCCGGCCCCGTATCGGAAAAGCTCGCGACGATCCAGTCGCCTTCCGCCCGGATCCGCACGGTCAGGCGCCCAGAGGATCCCATCGCGTCGAGGGCGTTCATCGCGAGGTTCATCCACACGCGGCCGAGGCGCTCCGGCCGGCACGGGAAGTCCGGGACCTCCTCGTAATCCCTGACCACTTCGATGGAGTCCCGGGTGCGCGGCGTCAGCAAGGAGAGCACCGCGTCGATCTGCGCGGCCACCGAGCCGGGCACGTTGCCTCCCTTGCTGTCGCGGTGGGCGTAGATCCTGAGCGCGCTTATCACCGCGCCCATGCGGGAGACCGCCCCGCGGGAGGCGTCGAGCGCAATGGAGGCGCGCGCCCGCTCGAGGGCGAACTCGCGCGCGGCCGGGCTCGCGGCGGCCGCGCGCGCGATGAAGCCCGGATCCGGCTCGACCAGGCCGAGCGCGAGGCAGAAGTCCGCGAGCTCGTCCCTACCGCCATATCCGGCGCGCTCGAGGGCCGCCAGGGCGGTACGGCGCGCGGTCCGCGAATCGGCGAGTTCCGCGTCCGGCGCGCGCTCGGGCGGAACCAGGGCCTCGGAGCCGGCCGGTCCGGCGGCGCCGTCGCGTAGCAGGGTTTCCATGGCGTCGATGCCGGAGAGCGCCGCCTGAAGGGGCGAGTTGAGCTCGTGCGCGAGCCCGGCCACCAGGTCGCCGAGGGCCGCCATGCGGTCGGCCTCGACCAGCATGGCGCTCCGTTCGAGCACCTTCGCCTCGAGGTCGCGGTTGGCCAGCCTGAGCTTGCGCGTCAGCGCCCGGATGACCAGGACCGAGACGAGGGTCGCCAAGGCCAGGGCGGCGAAGCCCCCGGCCAGCCAGGCCGGCACCACCACCGTCTCCGTCCGTTCGTGGCCGAGCCACTCTGATTGCAACTCGTAGTACCAGGACCCGGAATCCCCCACGAGCTCGGCGTAGCGCCGGTTGATGGCCTCGAATTCCGCGGTGAAGGGACTCTTGCGCGAAAGCACGGGATACGAGCGGAAGGGCGCGAAGACTATGGTCGTCCCCTTCACCCGCTTCTGCACGGCCACGAACCAGTTGGACTGCACCCCGGCGAAAACCTCGCCGCCGGCCACCGCCTCGACGAGCGCGTCGAAATCCCGGAACTCGACGAGCTCGCAGGGAATGGCCAGCGATTCCGCGTAGATTCCGAAGCTCGCCCCGTTGCGGTCCCCCGCCACCACGCCGATCCGCCTGTGCTGGAGCTCGAGGACGGATCGGAGCTCCGTGTCGTTGGCGACGAAGAGCTGGCTCCAGCCGGCCGACGCGGTCTCGTCGGAGAAATGGAAGAACTCCTCTCGCTCGGGCGTCCGCACCAGCGTGGTGAAGAAGTCGACCTCGCCCGCGACCATGAGGGGGTAGAGCGCGGCGAAGTCGCCGACGCGGAAGTCGTACTCGATGCCGAGCTCGTCCATGATGCGCGAATAGAGCTCGACGAAGAAACCGGTCGGCTTCCCGGCGGCGTCCACGTAGGTGGTCGGCGGCGCGTTCGGCACCAGGCCGTACACGAGGGGACGGGCGGCGGCCGGCGCCGTCTGCCACAGCGCCAGCGCGAGCGCGAGAGCCGCGAGCCTTTCCTTCCTCACCCGAGGTCCCGGCCGCGGTGGTGTTCGCATCCTCACAGCATAGCGGAGGGCGCCGGACATCTCAACGAACCTAGCGCGGAGCGCGCAGGCGGGCCGAACCGGATCCCGCGCGCTTGACCCCGAGGTCCTCCCCATGCTTACCTCACGCACTCGAGCCGCGGGGGATGCCTCCTCCGCGGCCTTTCGTCATTGCCCCGGAATCCCCGGAGCCGGGCTTTCCGGCGGCGGGCGGGGGGCGATCGAACCGGATCCCGGGCGCGGACCGCGGAACGCGGTACGGCCCGAGGGAACCAGGGAGGAAGACGGTTTGTACGGCATCGACTTCGGCACCTCGAACACGGTGGTCACCGCGCGGGAAGGCGCCGGGACCCGCATGCTCGCCCTCGACGAGGGCGGCGTGCTTCCTTCGCTCCTCTACTTCGAGCGGGATCGTCGCTCCTCGGTCGGCCGCGCGGCGGCCGCGGACTACGCCGCCGCCCTCGAGCGCTGGAAGGGCGAGAAGGACCTCTACGAACGCTTCCGCTTCTTCCAGGCCCTGAAGCTCGCGCTCAAGGATCCTTTCTACGAAGGCACGACGGTCTTCGGCGAACGGCTCAAGCCCGAGGCGCTCGCGGGCATCTTCCTCCGGGAGCTTAAGCGCCGCGCCGACGAGGCTTCCGGGACCGAGGCCGACGAGGTCGTGCTCGGGCGGCCGGTGAGGCTCGCGGACGAGGAGGCGGAGGACGCGCGGCTCGAGGGGCGTTTCCGCGCCGCGGCGGAGCTCGCCGGCTTCGCGAAGGTGTCCTTCGTGCCGGAACCGGTCGGGGCGGCGACGAGCCTGCTCGGCCGGCACCGCGGGGTCGTCCTCGTGTTCGACTTCGGCGGCGGCACCCTCGACGTCACCGTGGCGCGCATGGGAGCCGACTCGATCGAGCCGCTCGCCAACGCCGGCATGGACCTGGGCGGCTACCTGCTCGACGAGGACCTCTCCCGCGCGCGCGTCATCCGCCATTTCGGCTCGGAAGGGAAGATCCGCACCATGAAGGGCTCCTGGCTCGACATGCCTTCGTGGTTCACGAACCAGGCGGCCAGCTTCCACGCCCTGCCGCTCGCCGACCTGGCCAGGACGCGCGCGTCCGTCCGCGAGGTGCTGTCCGAGGCGCGCCCGATCGACAAGCCGAAGCTGCGCGGGCTCCTCGACTTCATCGACCGCAACCTGGGCTTCCGCCTCTTCGAGCGGATCGACGAAGCCAAGATACGCCTCTCCTCGGAAGACGAGGCCGAGATCGCGTTCGAAGCGCCGCCGCACGTTTCCTTCCGCGAGCCGGTCGCGCTCGCGGAATTCGAGGCGCTGGCCGCCCCCCGCGTCGAAGCGGCCAAGGCCCTGGTCCTGTCCGCGCTCGAGAAAGCCGGCATCGAGGCCGGGCAGGTCGGCAAGGTGGTGCGGGTAGGAGGCTCGTGCCGGATTCCCGCCTTCATCCGCATGCTCGATTCGCTCTTCCCCGGCCGCGTGGAGGAAGGCGAGGTGTTCACCTCGATCGCGGCGGGGCTGCTCGAGGCCAGAGAGCGGGGCTTGTCCTCATAGGGGTCGGTCCGGACGAGGAAACCGCGGAGGCGCGGAGGAAGGAACGGGTTCCGGGAACGGAGGAAGGAAGGATCAGAGCATCTGCACGCGCTGGGAGAGGGCCTTGCGCCATTCGCGCTTGTCCTTCTCCTTCTCGTTCTCCCAGGAGATGCGGCGCTTGACGGTGAAGGCGTTCTCGTTCCGGTCGCGGAACTGGACCACGGCGAAGTTGCCTGCGCCGATATAGACGACCTTCTCTCCGCTCTCCAGCTCCTCGGCGGCGGCGACGCGCGCGAGCACGCAGTCGAAGTGGGCGGGAAGGTTGGTCTCCTTCTCCGCGAGCGCGCTCGAAAGGTCATAGATGGGTTCGCCGCAGAGGGGGCAGACGGCGGCGGGAACCTGCGGACGGGCCTCGGCCTTGCGCGCCTCGCCGGTATTCTTGCCCCGGTACCAGCGTCCGCGGCCGCGGCGGCGGGAGCTATCTCGATTTCCGTCCGACATGGGGGACTCCGTTCACGGTGGCGAGCTCGGCGCTCAGGACCTGGGCGATGCGCAGGATGGCGCCGGCGATGTACGCCTCATCCTGCACCTTTTCGCGCAGTTCATCAAGCCGTCCCTGGCGGGCGGCGGGATCCTTGCGGGGGCTCACGGGCGCTCCGGGAAGGCGCGCTCGAGCCAGCGTTCGAGGCGGCCGGCGCGTATCAGGATGACGTCGTATCGAAGGCTCATACGCTTATATTCTCGATTCGCGGCGAGGAAGAATTGAGACGTTTCTACGACGCGGCGGCGCTTCCTCGCGTCCACGAGGCGTTCCGCCGATTCCGGCCCGTAGGCGTCGACCGACTTGACCTCGACGAAGGCCAGTTCCTCGCCCTTGCGGGCGACGATGTCGAGCTCGCCGGGGACCGCGCGCCAGTTGCGCGCCACGACGAGCCAGCCCTCGGCCTCCATGGCACGGACCGCCACCTCTTCCGCGGCCTTCCCCGCGTCGTGCGTCGACGGCTTCCGCGGACCGGGCGGCGGCGGCGGTCCTCCGCTTCCGCTCACTTCCTCGCGACATCCCGGGGGTCGAGGGCGCGCGCCACGAAAATGGTCTTCTCCTTGAGCAGGTCGAGGATCTCGCCTTCGTCGTCGCCGTAGCGCTTCCCGAACTCGTCCACCGCGATGCGGATCTTCGGCCTCAGGGGCGCGTCCGCGTGGATGCCCACCACCTTGGCGATGGCCGCGTTGTTGAGCAGCACGAGGGAGCCGATTGGGTAGATGCCCATGGCGCGGATGAAGGCCTTGAGGATCTCCGGATCGAAGCGCCGCGAGTTGTCCGAGAGCAGGTTCTTCATGGCCGCGTAGCCGATCATCGAGTTGCGGTAGGGCTTCTCGCTGACCATGGCCTCGAAGGCGTCGACCACCGAGACGATGCGCGAAAGGAGATCCACGTCCTTGCCCGGCGAGCGCCGGGGGTAGCCCTCGCCGTCCCAGCGCTCATGGTGCTGGAGGCCCGGCAGGCCGACCTCGTCGGGGTACATCAGCTCCTTGGTGATGATGCGGTAGGAGAGCAAGGGGTGGGCGCGCATCTTCTGGAGCTCGTCCTCGGCCAGCTCTCCCTTCTTCTTGACGATGGACTCGGGGACGCGGGCCATGCCGAGGTCGTGGAGCAGGGCGCCGGTGGCGAGGTAGGCCAGGCGCCAGGTGGGCAGCTTGATGGCCGAGCCCACCACGATGGACAGGATGGCGGCGTCGACGCCCGCGCGCGCGTAGTCGTTGGCCGCGATCTCCCCGGAGAGGATGGCGGAGACGAGGTCCGCCTGCTTGTCGCGCACCACCCGCAGGAGGTCCTGGACTATGGAGTCGACCGTGCGCGGCTCGACCTTCTCGTTCCGGCCGACGCGGTCGAAGACCACCGCGAGGCGGTCGACCATGTCGACGTATTCCCGGTAGAGCTCGCGGTCACCGGCGAAGGGGTTGGGCCTGATGCCGTCGGCGCGCTCGGCCTCCGGCCCCTCCTCGGCCGCCGAGGAACCTTCCTCGACCGGCTCGCCCGAGCTCATCACGTGGGTGACGCCCCAGGCCGAGAGCATGTCGAGGTCCTTCTGCCTGATGGCGATGCCGGCGGGGACGAACAGGTTCTTCTCGTCGAGGAGGACGTCCTCCGTGAACTTCATGCCCGCGGAGAGGTCCGAGAGCGCCAGACGTTTCTTCATTTTCTCTCCATAAGGGCGACCGTCGCGAGGACGGCCGCCGCCAGTTCCCAATACTCAGCCGGGACGAAATCGCCCGCGTCCAGGACGTCGAGGGCCTCCGCGGCCGGCGCGTCCTCGACGACGGGCACGCCCGCCCCGCGGGCTATCCGCTCGATCCGTTCCGCGCCCAACCCGCGGCCGCGCGCCAGCACGTACGGAGCGGGAAGCCGCGGATCCCAGCGCAGCGCCGTCGCCAGCTTCCTACGCACGCTCGTCCGCCCCCGGAGGCAGGTCCCCGCCGTCCGCATCCTCGCCGGGGCCGAGGACCCTGAACGAGGCGACCCCGTGAGCCGCGGCGAGCCGCGCCGCCGCCCGCCGGAGCGCCCCGTCGTCCGCCCTGTCCCGACCGACGGAAAGGCGCGGCGAAGGACCGTCCCCGAAATCGACGCGGAAGCGCCAGCGCGTCCGCGCGCGCCCCGCGACGAGCGTGGCCGCGATGCACCCGGGGCCGCCGGATTCTTCCGGTAATTGTAGACGCAGGGTTCCCGAGATTTCAACGCCGTCGAGCTCGAAGGCGAAGGGAACGAAGCTCCACGCGCCCTTTTCCCGCCCCCGGGGGGACTTCGCGCCGAGAGCGAGGCTTTCGAGGAAGCGGCCGAAGCCCGGTCCGTCGAGGGTTCCGGCGTCGAGCCAGGCGCCCGCGTCCGAATCGGCTCCACCCGCCGCCACCGGGCCATCGCCGCGCGCCCGAGCCCTCCGCTCCGCGTCGCCGCGATCGCGGCCCCCGGCGTCGCCGCCCTCCGCCCCGGGGCCGCCCGAGCCGTCCCCGCGGCCGAACACGGCTTCGACCGCCGCGTCGAGCCCGTCACCCTCGCCGAGGCCGAGCGCGGCGGCGCGCGCCAGGAAGGAAACGGCGCCCTCCGCGTCGCCCGAGCGCGCGGCGGCCTTGGCCAGGGCGGGCGCGAGCCTGAGGGGCAGGCCCTCGCGGGCGAGGGCGCGGAGCGCGGCCGAGAGCGCGCCGGCCAAGGCCCCGGAATCCGGAACCGGCGGGGCGAGGCCGGCGGCGAGGGCGGCGGCGGTCCGGGGGACGGAGCTCGCGTCGGCCGAAGCGCCGCGGGAGGCGCCCGGGCCGGCCGCGCGGCCGAGCACGCGGAACGCGAGCGCGCCGTCGGGCCCGGCTTCGGCGAGCACGCGGTAGCGCGCGCCCGCGACGCCCTCGCCCGAACCCGCGGCGAGGAGGGAGGCGCCGCCCGAGGACAGGCGCCAGAGCCCCGAGGCGTCCAGGCCTTCGAACGTGAAAACGCGGACGGCGCCCGGACGGAACTTCTCCGTTCCGCGGGCGCCGTCCTGCGCGGCGATCTTCATTGAGTCTCCGGCCCCGGTTACGTACTCCATGGCCGGAGGCGGAATCAGGCTTCGACCTTCTTGGCGCCCATGGGCTTGCGGCCGCCGAGCAGCTCCTTGATCTTGGCCTTCTTGCCGACCTTCTCGCGGATGTAGTAGAGCTTGGCGCGGCGGACCTTGCCGTAGCGCACGATCTCGACCTTCTCGATGCGGGGCGAGTTGCGCGGGAAGACGCGCTCGACGCCGACGCCGTAGCTGAGCTTGCGCACCGTGAACGACTCCGAGGCGCCGGAGTGGCGCATGGAGATCACGAGGCCCTCGTAGGCCTGGATACGCTCGTTCTTGCCTTCGACGATCTTGAAGAGCACCTTGACGGTGTCGCCGACCTTGAAGTCGGAAGTCTCGCGAAGCTGCTCGGCCTCAATCTTCTTTATGATGTCCATCGCATCCCCCTTCGGCGCTTATCTCAAGCAGGATTTTGCGGACCTCGTCCGTGAGGACTCCGTCCGCGAGGAGGTCGGGCCTGAGGGCGAGCGTCTTGCGCACCGCTTCCTTGAGTCGCCACGACCTGATGTTCGCATGGTGCCCGGAGACCAAGACCTCCGGGACGCGGAGTGTACCATATGCCGCCGGGCGTGTATACTGGGGGTACTCGAGGAGTCCCCCCTCGAAGCTCTCCTCCGACAGCGACTCGCCCGAGATGACCCCGTCCACCAGGCGGTAGACCGCGTCCACGAGCACGAGCGCGGCGGTCTCGCCGGAGCTCAGCACGTAGTCGCCGATCGAGATCTCGTCGGTGACGTACTCGTCGACGACGCGCTGGTCGACGCCTTCGTAGCGCCCACAGACGATGACGAGCTCGCTTTCGCGCGAAAGCTCGCGGGCGTAGGCCTGGTTGAGCAGCCTGCCGCCCGGCGTCACGTAGACCACCCGCTTGCCCTTCGCCCCGACCGCGTCGAGGCAGGCCCCGAGGGGCCCGGGAAGCATGAGCAGGCCCGCCCCGCCCCCGAAGACCTGGTCGTCGCACTTGCGGTGCCGGTCCGTGGCGAACTCGCGGATGTCGCGGAGCTCGTACGAAAGCAGGCCCCGCTCGACGGCCTTGGCCATGATGGAGCTCTCGAAGAACCCGCGAAGGATCTCCGGGAAGAGCGAGAGGACCGTGAATTTCACTCGAGGATCCAGGGCGCGAGGAGCTCGATGCGCTTGGCCTCGACGTCGACCTCGCCCACGAATTCCTTACGGAAGGGGACGAGGGCGCTGCGGCCGTCGGGAAGGCGGGTTTCCAGGAGCGGATCCGCCGCCCCGTCCACCACCGCCTCGACCGTTCCCGCCACGATGCCCGCGTGCACGAGCGCGCAGCCGACCAGGTCGCCGACGTACCACTCGTTGTCCGCGAGCGGCGCGGCGTCGGCGCGGTCCGCGATGATTTCGAAATTGACGTAGGGCCGCGCCGCCTCGGGGCTGTCGACGCCCTCGAAGCGGACGGCCGCACCTCCGGGCGCGTCGACGAGCTCGGCGACGCGGAGGCGCTTCGCGCGGCCGTCCGGGCCGCGAAGCTCCAGCTCGGCGAGCCGGGCGATGTGCCCGTACTCGCCGGAGGAGCTCCGCAGCTTCAGGTGGCCGCGGACGCCGAAGGGCGCGCCGAGGCGCCCGATGACCAGCTTGTCCATTGAAATTCGGGTCAGTCGAGGATCTCGAGGACGACCCGTTTCTGCGTCTTGGTCGCGGCGGCGGACAGGATGGTCCTGACGGCCTTGGCGATGCGGCCGTGCTTGCCGATCACCTTGCCGATGTCGTCGCCGGCGACGCGCAGCTCGAGTATGGTGGACTTTTCGCCCTCGACCACGTTGACGCTCACCCCGGAGGGGTCGTCGACGAGGCTCTTGGCGATGTACTCGACCAGGTCTCGTTCCACGTCGTTCTCCTTTTTTGCCGTTCCGTCATGAAGCGATACGCTCCCCGCGGCCGGGCTCCGAGCGCCCGGAGCGCCGCGGGGGCGGCTCACTTCACGTGGATGTTGAGGCTGTTGAGGAGGTCGCGGACGGTGTCCGAGGGGACGGCGCCCTTGTCGAGCCAGGCGCGGGCCTTGCCCTCGTCGATGGAGAGCTGTTTGCCGGCGGCCTCGACCGGGTGGTAGGTGCCGATCTCCTCGATCGTGGCGCCGTCGCGCGGGTCGCGCGAGTCCACGATGACGACGCGGTAGTAGGGGCGCTTCTTGGCGCCGAACTTCTTGAGCCGGATTTTCACGCTCAAAGGGATCCTCCAGGAGGCGCGCTTGCCGCGCGCGCGAATGTCGGTCCGGCATCCGGAATGTGGGCTCCCCGCTGGGCCGGACCGTGATACGGGGAACGGACGTGACCATCATTCATACCCGAAATCGGCGCCTTGGTCAACGGACGCCCCGACCGTCCCGCGCGCTGGCCGGAATGCGGGGGGATGCAGGCAGCGCGGCGTTGGGCGTCATGGGGCACGGCAGGGCGGGGCCTGACGAGCGGAGACACACCCCGCTCACTGCGGGCCGATGGCCCGCTTTCGGAGAGGAAGCGATTAATGCGCGCGCTGAGCGCGCGACCTCATCAGGACCGTTCGGGGGCGCGTCTCCGCTCGTCACCCGCCGTCCTGCTTTGTTCCGCGAGGCTCAGCGCCGGGTTTGCGCTTTCACGCCGCCACTCCGTAATGGCGCGGGTCGGGCGGGGCTTAAAGCGAATGCGGTGCCTCGGGGGATCGACGAGGCCGTCCCCCGGCTTCGTCGCCGCGAGCGCCGCAGGCGGTCGGGCGGGGACAGAGCTCGGGCGGGGACAGAGCTCGCGCGGGACAGAGCTCGCGCGGGACAGAGCTCGCGCGGGACAGAGCTCGCGCGGGACAGAGCTCGCGCGGGACAGAGCTCGCGCGGGACAGATCTCAGGCGGGACAGAGCTCGCGCGGGACAGATCTCAGGCGGGACAGAGCTCAGGCGGGACAGAGCTCAGGCGGGACAGAGCTCAGGCGGGACAGAGCTCGCGGGGACAGAGCTCGCGGGGACAGAGCTCGAGCGTGCAGAAAGGGATTGTATACTGCGGACATGGCGACGGAACTGTACCTGGAGCGGGGGCCGGAGGGGCCCTGGATGGCGCATGCGCCGAGCCTGCCGGGCGCGTGCTGGCTGGACCTCGACGAGACTGCGTGCCTGAAGCGCGCCGCCGATGAAATGGGGCGACACGCCGCCAGGCTCGGCCGGGCTCCGCCCGCGGGGCCCTACGTCGTAGCCGGACGCGTCCTCAACACGACCGGCGTCGTGGGAGAGTCGGGCTCGCCGATGGCCCGCTTTTCCTGCGACGCCTCCCCGCCAGGGGTTGCCGCGGTCTGGCCGGCCGTCGAACGGCTGGCACGGCTCATCGTGGAGACGGCGCGCGGGGTTCCCGCCGGACTCAGGGCGACGCGGCCGCGCGAGGGTGGAAGAAGCCTCGACGAGGTGTTCGTCCACCTGGGCAACTGCGTCTGGTGGTACTGCTCGCGCATCGATGAGGGCCTTTCGGAATGGCCCGACGCGTGGCTCGCACCGGAAGATCGCTTCCTGGCCTTCCTGCCCCTCTCGCGGAACTTCTACGGAAACTATCCAGAGGAACGCAAAGGCCTCGTCCACGTCCCGGCGCGCTACCCGACGAGCGACAGGGCGGAGGACTGGAACTACGGGAAAAGTCTCCGGCGCCAGGCCGAACACCTGGCGGAGCACCTGAGCTACCTTGAACACGACCTGGACGGATACCTGGGCGCGCGGATCTGATACGCTGGATCTCGCGCGGTCACGCAGGGACAGAGCTCGGGGCGACGGACGCCGGTACGGGCAGGGAAGGCGGGAATGCGCTACCTTAATGGAGGCGCGGCGCGGGACAGTCGCGCCGGGGAGCACCGTGCGCCGATCCGCCCTCATCCTGCTCGTCATAGCGGTCTCGACCTCGGCCGTCGCCGAGGGGCGGACGATACGGATCGTCGCCGAGCCCTGGCAGCCCTTCATGGGTCCGGAGCTGCCCGGGGGAGGCTTCCTGTCCGAGCTGGTCGAAGCGGTCTTCGCTGACTCGGGCTTCGCCGTCTCGATCGCGTACGCCCCTTGGGCGCGGGCCGTGGCGATGGTTGCCTCGGGCGCCGAGCACGGCCTGCTCGGGGCCTTCCGGAGCGCGGAGCGCGAAAAGCTCTTCCTCTACCCCGAGGCCATCGGGATGGTGAGGACGCGCCTCTACGCGCGCGCGGACGCCGCGCGCTCCGTCGCGTCGCTCTCCGATCTTGAGGGCCGGGTCGTCGGCGTGGTCCGGGGCGCCGCGCACGGCCGGGAATTCGACGCATCGACCTCGTTCGTCCGCATAGAGGTGGAGAACCACGAGTCGCTCGTACGAATGCCGCTGCTCGGGCGCTGCGAGCTGATAGCCGGACCGGCGGAGGTCATCGAATACCTGCTCAGGACCCGGTTTCGGAAGGAGGCCGCCGACATCGTGGCGACGGGTCCCATCCTGGAGGAGAACGCGGTCTACCTGGCCTTTTCCCGGGCCGCGCCGGAGGCGGAAGCCTTGAGGCGGCTGTTCGATAAAGGGCTCGCGCGCATCGTGGCGGACGGCACTTTCGCGAAGCTCGCGGAGCGCCACGGAGTTTCCTGGTAAGGGGCGCCGCGCGCACGGAGGGATCGGACGCGACGCCCGCGGGGACTCGCGGCGGCGCCTTCGGGAGGGCGGGCCTTCCGCGAAGGGTAAACGCGAGCTGGCGCCGAAGCCCGCGCCATTCGTCCGCCTACTTTCCTCCACCCCGTCCTTCCCTCCCCCTAGCCCTTCGCGGGGGAAACGGATACGGTGCGCGCATGGCATACACGCTTCCCGCGGACGCGCTGGCGCTGGCCCCGATGGTGGGGCTCTCGCACCGGGCCCTCCGGACCCTGGTCGAGGAATTCGGGGGCTGCGACCTCCACTACACCGAGATGTCGAGCGCGCCGGGCTACATCTCGGGGGCGCCCTACGACGCGTGGTTCCTGGACGCGCAACCCGCGCCGGAGCGGACCGTGCTGCAGTTCTACGGCCCGGACGCCCCGCGGCTCGGGGAGGCGGTGGCGAAGTCGAACGCGCTACCCGCGCTCGGCGTGGACGTCAACTTCGGTTGCTCGGCGCCGCACATCGTGGCCTCGGGCGGCGGCGTGGCCTGGATGAAGGACCCCGCGGGAGCGGCGGAACTGGTGAAGGCCGCCCGCGCGAACCTGGCGCCGGGGCGGACGCTCTCCGCCAAGACCCGCGCGGGCTACGAGGACGACTACGGGAAGCTCCTCGAGTTCGCGCGCGCGCTCGAGGAGGCGGGGCTCGACTGGCTGGTGCTGCATCCGCGCACGAAGGCCCAGAAGTTCAAGCGCGCCCCCAAGCGCGAGCTGGCCCGGCGCCTCGGCGAGGACCTGGGCATCCCGGTGCTGCTCAACGGCGACGTCCGGCGCTTCGAGGACTGGATCCACGCGCGCGAGGCCTACGCGCCGGCGGGCGTCATGCTCGGGCGCGAGGCCGTGAGGCGTCCCTGGGTGTTCGCCCTCTTCCGCGGCCTCGAACGCGACGCCGGCTTCGAGCTGGAAGCGGAGCTCGAGGCGACCGCCCTGCGCTTCCTCGACCTCGTGGAGGCGCACCTGCCGCCCGAGTTCCACGAGACGCGGGCCAAGCGTTTCTTCCATTACTACTGCGACAACGTCCGCTTCGCCCACCACTTCCGCACCGCCGTCATGAACGCGCCGGGCATCGCGGGGGTCAGGGAAGCGGTGAAGGCCTACTTCCGCGAAGTGCCCGCCGACCGGGTCAAGCTCGAGAAATCCTGAGAAGGGCCCGCCGACCGGGTCAAGCTCGAGAAATCCTGAGAAGGGCCCGCCGACCGGGTCCAACTCGAGAAATCCTGACTTGCACAGTTTTACATCGTTTGCTATCTTGTAAAAATACGATGGAGGTCCCTATGGCCAACACCCTTACCCAGCTATTCCTCGAACGCGTCGCGCTCCACCCGGAGACCAGCGCGCAGTTCTCCAAGAACGGGGGCGGCGAGTTCGTCCCGATCAGCTACGCGCAGCTCAAGGAGACCGTCGCCGCGTTCGCCTCGGGCCTCGCGGCGCTCGGCGTGGGTCGCGGCTCGAACGTGGGCCTGATAGCAGACAACCGCAAGGAATGGCTGGCCACGGACCTGGCGGTGCTGGGCCTCGGCGGCGCCGACGTGCCGCGCGGCTGCGACGCCACCGCGCAGGAGATCGCCTACATCCTCGACTGGAGCGAGTGCGTCGTCACGGTGCTCGAGAACGAGAAGCAGCTCGCCAAGGTGGTCGAGCGCAAGGACGCCATCAAGGCGCTCAAGATAGCCGTCATGATGGACATGGCCGGTCCCGAGGCCGCCGCGAAGGCGAAGGCGGCGGGGCTCGAGGTGAAGGCCTGGCAGGACGTGCTCGCCGACGGCAAGGCGCGCCTCGCGAAGGACCCGTCCTTCTACGACCGCGAGGTCGCCATGGGCAAGCGCGACGAGCGCGCCACGCTGATCTATACCTCCGGCACCACGGGAGAGCCCAAGGGCGTCGAGCTCAGCCACGGCAACTTCCTCCACCAGGCCGAGCAGATCCTCGACATCGTCCACATCAAGTCAGGCGACGTGTTCCTGTCCGTGCTGCCGGTATGGCACTCGTTCGAGCGCATCGCCCAGTACATGATCATGGCCGCGGGCGCCGGCGTCGCGTACTCCAAGCCCATCGGGGCCATCATGCTGGCCGACCTCAAGGCCGTGCGCCCGCAGTGGATGGCCTCGGTGCCGCGCATCTGGGAGAGCGTCAAGGACGGCGTCTACCGCAACATCAACGCCGCGGGCGGCGCCAAGAAGGCGCTCTTCGGCTTCTTCGTCGCCGTCGGCGCCCTGCACGCGCACTTCCGCGACATGACCATGGGGCGCCTGCCGGACTTCGGCAAGCGTTCGCGCGCGCTCGACGCCCTGGTCGGCGTCCTGCCCTGGCTGCTGCTCTCGCCCCTGCGCGCCCTCGGCCACGCCCTCGTCTTCCACAAGATCCTCGAGAAGCTCGGCGGCCGCTTCATCGCCGGCATCTCCGGCGGCGGCGCCCTGCCCCCCGCCGTCGACCGCTTCTTCGGCGCGCTCGGCGTGCTGATCCTCGAGGGCTACGGCCTGACCGAGACCGCCCCGGTGCTCGCGGTGCGCGAGCAGGACCGGCCCGTGCCTGGCACGGTCGGGCCGGCCATCTTCGGCACGGAGATCGTCATCGTCGACGAGGCGGGCAAGCCGCTCCCCGCCGGGCACAAGGGCCTCATCAAGGTGCGCGGCCCTCAGGTGATGAAAGGCTACTACCGCAAGCCCGACCTCACCGCCAAGGTGCTGTCGAAGGACGGCTGGCTCGACACGGGCGACCTCGGCATGCTGACCCGCGACGGCTGCCTCCGCATCACCGGCCGCGCCAAGGACACCATCGTCCTCCTGGGCGGCGAGAACATCGAGCCCTTGCCCATCGAGCAGAAGCTCTGCGAGAGCGACTTCATCCAGCAGGCCATGGTGCTCGGGCAGGACAAGCGCTTCCTGACCGCCCTCATCGTCCCGAACCAGGACGCCGTCATGGCCTGGGCGAAGGAGAACGAGCTGCCCATCCTGGACTACGAGACCCTGCTCAAGCAGCCCGAGGTGCAGGAGCTGGTCGACGGCGAGGTGCAGGGGCTCGTGTCCGCCAAGAACGGCTTCAAGGCCTTCGAGCGCATCTTCCGCTTCAAGCTGCTCGCGACGCCCTTCGAGGTCGGCAAGGAGCTGTCGGCCAAGCAGGAAGTGAAACGGCACGCGGTCAACGAGATCTACGCCGCGGAGATCAAGGCGCTGTTCAAGGAATAGCGTGATCGGGCTAGCCCGATCACGGCGCCGAGCTATCGCTCCGCGATGTTATCGGCCGCGCGGCGTAGCGTTCCATCGGAGCCGGCCGGGGCGGGTCCTGTCGAAGAAAAACACGCCCCCGCGCTATCCGCGCGGGGGTGCGTTTTTCTTCGCCACCCGCCGCGCCGACGGGTTCCACGGGGCGCTGCGCCGGGTTAGCACTATCACGCCGCGTTTTACGTAAGCGGCGCCTTGAACGCCGCGCTTCGGCGGTTACGGGGGCGCGCTTCCCGTCGCCCCCCCCCCCGTGTGACCTGTCCGTGATCGGGCGACGCCGGGTAGTGGGCCATTCACGCCGCGTTCCGGCAAAAGGCGTGTTGAACGCTGCGCTTCGGCGATCGCATTGGTTTTTCCACACGCCCCCGCGCTATCCGCGCGGGGGCGTGTTTTTCTTCACCACCCGCCGCGCCGAGTGCGTTGCGTTTCCCTTGGTGTCTTCGTGCCTTGGTGTGAGCTTTTCTTTAAGCGCCGCTCAAGATCTGATGGCAGCGATCCAGCGGGTGCGAGAGGAAGGCAAGGCGAGCTGGCGGGTGCCGTCGCGGGCCGCCACCGAGCTCTGTCCCTGTTTTTCCGCCGACGCGAAGGCGGCCGAGTTGCCCTTTCCCCCGCCCCTCCCCCGATCACTTCATCGTGCGGAACTTGTCCACCTTGGGGGCGATGACGACGCGGCAGTAGCCTTGCTCGGGGTTGCGGCGGAAATAGTCCTGGTGGTAGGCCTCGGCGGGCCAGTACGCCTTGAGGGGCTCGACCTGGGTGACTATGGGGTCGCGGAAGCGTTTTTGCGCCTCGCGGAGCGACGCTTCGATGGCGCGGCGCTCGTCCTCGTCGGCGAAGAAGGCGATGGAACGGTATTGCTCGCCGACGTCGGCGCCCTGGCGGTCCTCCGTGGTGGGGTCGTGGACGGTCCAGAAGATTTCGAGCAAACGGGCGAGCGTCACGACCGCGGGATCGTAGCGGATCTTAACGACCTCGGCGTGGCCGGTGAGGCCGGTGGAGACTTCCTCGTAGCTCGGGTGCGCGCGGGAGCCGCCCGCGTAGCCGTTCTCGACGTCGGCGACGCCGGGGACGAGCTCGTAGACCGCTTCCAGGCACCAGAAGCAGCCGCCGCCCAGGACGAGTTCCTTGAAGGCAGAAGAGTCGGACACGGTGTACTCCTTTCCGAGGGGTGCCGGGTTCAGGAGGGCGTTGCGGGCGGCGAGGCGATCGGCGTCGTCCGGGGGCGCGACGGGCGCGCAGGACGCGACGAGCGCGAGCGCGAGCGCGAGCGCGAGTATAGCGATACCCCCGCGGAGCGAGCTCTGTCCCTCGGGGAGCTTGCTCTGTCCCTCGGGGAGCTTGCTCTGTCCCTCGGGGAGCTTGCTCTGTCCCTCGGGGAGCTTGCTCTGTCCCTCGGGGAGCTTGCTCTGTCCCTCGGGGAGCTTGCTCTGTCCCTCGGGGAGCTTGCTCTGTCCCTCGGGGAGCGAGCTCTGTCCCTCGGGGATAGCCGCCATCGCTTTCCTGACAGTATTCATAAACAAAAGATAGCCCTTCGCGGACTCAGGGGCAAACGCCGGCCGGGGGCGCTTCGCGCGCGTCTTTTTTTCCGTTCTTGCGCTTGACGAGCCTGCGGCTTGATCGTACTATTGTACTAGATGAATAGTACAATGTCGGATCGGGGGGTGGAACTCAGGCTCGACGCGGCGAGCGGCCTGCCCTTCTACCGCCAGATCATCCAGCAGATCGAGCACGCCATCCTCGCCAGGCGGCTCGAGCCGGGGGACCGGTTGCCCACCATCCGCGCCCTCTCGGTCGAGCTCAGGATAAACCCCAACACCATACAGAAAGCCTACGCGGAGCTCGAGCTCAGGGGCATCGTGACGACGCAGGTGGGTTCGGGCACTTTCGTATCGGATACGCCGATCGATTCCGCCGAGGAGGAGCTCCTGGCGCGGATCGACGAGCGGGTCGGGCGTTTCGTCAAGGACATGGAGGAGCTCGGGATCGGGCGCGAGCGGATGGCCGCGCTCGTCCTCGGGTTCAGGGAGGATCGATGACGTTTTTCCGGAACTGGATTGCAGGGCGCGCGCGAACGGACGCCGACCCGAAACCGGGCGCACGGGCGGGCGGTACGCTGATCAAGAATCCGCGGCCCCGGGTAGTGTCCCGTCAAGTGGTGTAAAAGGGACCTCCCTGCCGGCGTCCCTTACGCGATCCTTTTGATCGGTTCCGGC
>JADFDI010000011.1 GCA_018262985.1 Spirochaetota bacterium
GAAGGTGATGATCATCTGGACGAGGTCCCCCGAGGGGGCGGCGGCCTGGAGAACGTTCAGGCCGGGAATAAGCGTGAACATGGCGGGTTCCTTACGGGCGAAAGATTGCCGCTAAAGTACCACGCCGCCCCCGGAGCCGTCAATCGCGCCGTTTCCACGGCCGGACGGCCCGGGAATCGCGAACCGCGGATGAGGTCGCCCGCCGAAGGCGGACGCCTCGCCCGCGGCATCCTTCGGCTCGAAGGCTACTTCGTGATCAGGGTGCCGGCTTTCCCGTCCACGCGCCGGCCCTGCGGGCCGGACGGCGACGAGCGCCGGAATGGCGCTCGTCGATGCCAAGGAACCTCGCCGCGGTCGACGGGGTCCTTACTTCGTGATAAGCGTCCCGGCCTTCCCGTCCACGCGCCGGCCCTGCGGGCCGGACGGCGACGAGCGCCGGGATGGCGCTCGTCGATCGCAAGGAACCTCGCGGCCGTGGACGACCGATTACTTCGTGATCAGAGTGCCAGCCTTGCCGTCCACGGCCGCGAGGGCGTGGTCGAGGTCGGTGATGACCACCTGCTTGCCGCCGCGCTTGACGAAGTCGCAGGCGGCCTCGATCTTCGGGCCCATCGAGCCCTTGGGGAACTGTCCGTCGGCGTGGTGCTTCTCGGCCTCGGCCACGGTCATGCGGTCGAAAACCTGCATGTCGGGCTTCTTGTAGTTGATGGCCACGCGGTCGACGCCGGTCAGGATCAGGAGCTCGTCGGCCTTGAGCAGGTTGGCGAGCAGGGCGGACGCGCGGTCCTTGTCGATGACGGCGTCGACGCCGACCACGGTGCCGTCGGCCTTGCGCTCGACGGGCACGCCGCCGCCGCCCACCGCGATGACGATCTTGCCGTTCTCCACGAGCTCGTGGATGACGTCCTTCTCGACCACGTCCTTCGGGAGCGGCGAGGCGACCACGCGGCGGTAGCCCCGGCCCGGGTCTTCCTTCATCACCCAGCCCTTGGCGCGGCAGGCGTCGAGCTGGGCTTCCTTGAAGAAGGGACCGACGTACTTGGTCGGGTTCTTCATGGACGGGTCCTCGGGATCGACCACCACCTGGGTGACCACGGTGACGACGTCCTTCTTGATCCCCTTGAGCGCGAGCGCGTTCTGGAGCGACTGCTGGAGCATGTAGCCGATCGAGCCCTGGGTGTCGGCGACGATGACGTTGAGCGGGCTCGGGGGCACCTGGGACGAGCCGGCCTCGTTGCGGATCAGCTGGACGCCGGCCTGCGGGCCGTTGCCGTGGGTCAGCACCACGCGGTGCCCTTCGGCGATCATGCCGACGATGGCCGCCATTGACTTGCGGGTGTTCTCGAACTGCTGCTCGCTGGTGCCTTCCGCGCCCTCTTCGATGAGGGCGTTGCCGCCGAGCGCGACGACGATGGTCTTCCTGCTCATGTCGAACCTTCCTTGTGGACCCGCGCGCGGCTCGTGATCCGCGGCCGGGGAGCGTCGATTATATGAAGGTTTTCGCAAACGCGGCAAGCCGGTCGCGCTTGCGCCCCTTGGAGCGCCGGGGCTATCATCATCGACATGATCGTAGTACGCGCCCGGGTCCTGGGGTTCTGCGCCGGCGTGCGCCGCGCCGTCGACATGGCGCGCTCGGCGGCGCTCGCCGAGCCGGACCGTCCCGTCTTCACCCTCGGTCCGCTCGTGCACAACGCGCGCGCCGTCGCCTCGCTCGCGGAGCACGGCGTCAAGGTGCTCGGCGAGGACAGCCTCGACGCGCGGCTCGCGGGCTCGGTGCTCGTCATCCGCTCGCACGGGGCGCGGGCCGAGACCGCCGAACGGGCGAAGGAGCTCGGCGCCACCGTGCTCGACGCCACCTGTCCGCGCGTCGTGGCCAGCCAGCGGCGGGCCGCCGACTTCGCCGCGCGCGGCTGGTCCGTGGTGCTCGTCGGCGACAAGGGCCACGGCGAGATGGTCGCGGTCGCCTCGAGGGCTCCCGGCGCCGCCGTGATCTCCACCGCGGCCGAGGCCGAAGCCCTCGAGCTCGCAGGCCCGATCGGCGTGATCGCCCAGACCACCATCAAGAAGGAAGAGTACGAAGCCATTCTCGAAGTCCTCTCCCGCCGCCACGCGGTGGTCGAGGCGGCCGACTCCATCTGCCCCGCCACGCTGGAACGCCAGGGCGCCCTCGGCGAACTGCTCCGGCGCGTCGAGGCCGTGGTGGTGGTCGGCGGGAAGGACAGCGCCAACACGGGCCGCCTCTACCGGAGCGCCGTGGAGGCCGGCCTGCCGGCATGGCACGTCGAGGGGGCGGCGGAGCTGCCGCCCGAGGCCTTCCGCTTCGAGCGCGTCGGCCTGACCGCCGGCGCCAGCACCCCCGACGAAGTGGTGGACGAGGTCGCCGAGGCGCTGGCCCGCGGGAAGGCGTGAAAACGGACCGCCGCCGCCCGCGCTATGTGTGGCGCGTGCTCGCGGCCTTCCTCGCCGCGGCCCTCGCGCCGGTCGGCTTGGTGGCGGCGCTCGTATCCTCCGTGGCCGGTTCCGCGCTCGACCGCGCCCTCGAGTCGCGGGGCGCAGAGGCCGTCGCCGCCTTCGCCGGGCGCGGCGACGCGCTTCTCGCGGGTCTGGAGGCGGCGTTGGAGGCGGCCTCGCGCGATCCGATCCTGCTATCGTGGTTCGAAGGCGGCCATGCCCCCGCGATCGCGGCCGAGGCCGTGCAACGGCTCAACGAAATCGCGGCGGCCTCGGACGCGCGCTGGTCGCTCGCCCTCCTCGACATCGCGCAAGCGCGCGCCATCGGGACGCACGCCCTCCCCTCGGACTGGGACATGGCCGCCTACGATTCCTGGGGCATCTTCCGCCGCGCGCGCGCGGCGTCGGGCGCGGCGGCGTCGGGCTCGCGGCGCCGGGTCGCGCAGGACGGGACGATCAGCGTCATGGCCTGGGCGCGCGCCGTTTCAATCGGCGGCCGGACCGTCGGCTTCGCCGCGTCCGAACTCATGCGCGCGGGCTTCGAGGCCGCGGTCCGCGGCGCGGGCTCGGACCTGGCCGGCGCGCGCGTGGTCGACCCCGAGGGCTTCATCGCGTTCGAGCTGCGCGACCCCGCCCTCGAAGGTTCGCGCCCGGACGGATCGACGCCCGCTCCCCGGGGCGAGCGCGCCTTCGCGCTCGAGCGACGGGGCTTCACCTGGTCGGTCTCGCTGTCCGCCATGCCCGTGGACGAGGCGGGCGGCGCCATGACGGCCATCGGGATCGCGGGAGGAGGCGCGGGAGCCCTCCTCGCGGCGCTCCTCGCCTTCGCCGCGTCCAGGGGCGTCACGCGGCCGGTCTTGCGCCTCTCGGCCGCCATGAGCCGCATCGAGGCGGGGGACCTCTCCGCCCGGGTGGTGCCCGACGGCGAGGACGAACTCGGCGCGCTCGGCCGCTCGTTCAACGCCATGGCCGCCGAGCTCGAGGAGCTCGTCCGCGCCGCCGTCGAGCGCCAGGAGCTGCTACGGAAAGCCGAGCTCCGCGCGTTGGCCGCGCAGATGGATCCGCACTTCCTCCGGAACACCCTGGCCTCCATCAAAAGCCTCGCGAAACTGGGACGCGCGGCCGAGATCTCCGACCTCGTCTCGCGGCTCGGGCGCCTGCTGAAGCCGGCCATCGAGGCGCGCACGGAGACGGCGAGCCTGGCCGAGAGCCTGGAGCGCGCGCGCGACTACCTCGCCGTCGAGCGCGTGCGCCTCGGCGAAAGGCTCGCGGTCGAGGAGGACGTGGAGGACGCCGCCCTCGGGACGGAGCTTCCCTCGCTGGCGCTCGAGACCCTGGTCGAGAACGCCCTGCTGCACGGCATCGAGCGGAAGCGCGGCATCGGCCGGCTCCGCATCGAAGCCCGCGTCCGCGACGGCGCCGCCGTCGTGGCCGTGGAAGACGACGGGCCCGGCATGCGCGCCGACGAGCTCGAATCGCTCGCGGCCACCCTGGGCGGCGAGACGGGCCCGATCCCGGAATCCGGGCGCGGCGTGGGCTTGGCCAACACGGCCCGCAGGATACGCCTCCTCTTCGGGGCCGGGTGGGGGCTCACGGTCGGCAGCCCCGGAGGAGGAGGGTTCAAGGCGGAGCTCAAGGTACCGGCGCCGCGCCGCGGGGATTCCGCCCCGGACGCCGGCGGAGGCGCGGCGTGAGGCCCCTCATAGTCGCCGAGGACGAGGAACTGTTCCGGCGGGAACTCTGCGTCGCGGTGCCCTGGGAGGAATACGGCTTCATGCTCGCGGGCGCGGCCGAGGACGGCGAGAGCGCGCTGCGCCTCGCTCGCGAGCAGCGTCCAGCCGTGGTGCTCACCGACGTGCGCATGCCGGGCCTCGACGGGCTCGAGCTCGTTCGCGCGCTGACCGCGGAGTTCGTGGTCGACGAGCGCCCCCTCGTCGTGCTCGTCACCGGACACGCGGATTTCGACTGGGCCCGCGAGGCGGTCCGCCTCGGCGCCTTCGACTACCTGCTCAAGCCGGTGGACGACGCGGAGCTGGCGGCCTGCATGCGGCGGGCCGCCGCGGCGCTCGACGAGCGCGAGCGCCGGTCGCGCCTCGAACGCGCCGCTTCGGGGAATCCCGCCCTGGCCCTCCTCGCGGAGAGCGCCGCCCCGGCCTCGACGGGCAACCCTTTCGCCGACCGCGTCGCCGAACGCGTCCGCGACGCCTACGTCCGCGACCTTTCGCTCGAGGAGATCGCCGCCTCGCTCGGAGTGACCGGCGGCCACCTGGCGCGGGTCTTCAAGAAGGCCACGGGCCGGACCTTCGCCGATTACCTGGCGCGCTACCGCGTGGCCCGCTCGCTCGAGCTGCTGCGCGACCCGACCCTGCGGGTCGGCGAGGTGGCCGACCTGGTGGGCTACGCGGACCAGCGCTACTTCAGCGAGCTGTTCAGGCGCCTGGTCGGCGTGACGCCCTCGGAATGGCGCCAGGGCCGGACCGGCGGCCATGCAGGCGCGGGCGGAAGCGTCGACGGGGAGCGACCCGGGCGCTGAGGGTTCCGTGGCTCGGCTCGCTCGCGATCCGGAGGCGGCAGCGGCCGCTCAAGGACCGGCGCCCTCCACCGCCGCGACGAAGCAGGCGATGAGGGACTCGCGGCCGGCGGCCTGCGCCGCGATGTCGTAATCGATCGGCTTGACCGAGGACAGCGGCAAGGCGCCCCGCGGCGGCGGCGCGTCGCTCCTCGCGGAGCGCCTTCCGTAGCGGAACGCCGCCACGCGGGCCAGGTCGGGTCCGAGGGCGAAGTCGACGAAGGCGCGCGCCGCCTCGGGCCGCTTCGCGCCCGCCACGAGCGCGATGCCGTCGGGCACCAGGCTCGTCCCCTCGTCCGGATAGGAGAAGCGGAGGTCGGTGCCGAAGCGCAGGGCCTCGAGGGCGCCGTTCTCGAAGGAGGCCCCCACGAGGCACTCGCCGGACGCCACCGCGGCGAAGACCGCCCTCGATTCCTCGCGCAGGCGTCCGTCGAGGTTCGCGGCGAAGCGTTCCACGAAGGCCCCGCCCATGGCGGCCTCGATGGTGGCGAGCGCCGTGAAGGCCGAGCCCGAGACGCGCGGGTCGGCGAAGGCCACGAGTCCGCGAAGGACCGGGTCCGCCAGAGCCTTCCACGAGCGCGGCTCCCTGCCCGGCTCCACGAGCCGCGCGTTGTACACCAGCACCGTCGGCAGCACGCTGAAGCCGGTCCAACGCCACTCCGGATCGCGGAGCCCGTCGGGGATGACCGCGGCCTCGGGCGAACGGTAGGGCTCGAACAGGTCCGCGCTGGCGGAGAGGCTCTCGGCGCCGCCGCCCCAGAAGACGTCCGGCCTGCCCTCCGCCCCGGAGCGCAGGAGCGAAAGGAGCTCGCCGGTGCCGCCGCGGCGGACCTCGAGGCGGAGGCCGGAGCGGTCCTCGAATTCGGAGCGCGCCGCCTCGACGAGCTCCTCCGGATGCGAGGTCCACACGACGAGGTCCGGCTCGGCCCTGGCCTGCGCGCCCGAATTCCGCGGCGCGCAGGCGGACGCCAGCGCCAGGGCGCAGGTCGCCGCGAGGACGACCGCCGGCGCGAGCGCGGCGCGCGGCGGACGGCGCGCGGCGGAGCCGGGCGCGGAGCGCGGGGCGACGCCGCCCTCCTTCCTCATTCCTTGCCCGCCGCGAACACCGCGGAACCGCCGAGGAAGTACTTCGACAGGGTGGTGAAGAGGATGAACACCGGCAGCGACGCGATGACCGCCACCGCCATCATGGCGCCCTCGTCCGCGCTCTTCTCGGCGGCGAACTTGACGATGTAGGCGGGTATGGTCTTCATCTCCTCGCGCTGCACCACGAGCAGGGGCCAGAGCAGGTTGTCCCACTGCTGGCGGAAGGCCAGCACGGCCAGCGTGGCGGACGCCGGCCCGATGGAGGGTAGCACGACCGAGCGGAAGATGCGCCACTCGGAGCAGCCGTCGATGCGCGCCGCGTCCACGATGTCGTCCGGGAAGCCGAGCAGGTACTGCCGCATCAGGAACACGCCGAAGGCGCTGGCCATGAAAGGCAGGATGAGCCCGAGGTACGAGTCCTGCAGCCCGAGCCGCACCACCACCAGGTAGAGCGGCACCATGACGGTCTCGAAAGGGATCATCATGGTGGCCATGACCGCCATGAACGCGAGGTTGCGGCCGCGGAAGCGGAATTTGGCGAAGCCGTAGCCGACGCTCGCCGAAATGGCCACCGTGGTCGCCGCGACGGCGCCCGCCACGACCAGCGAGTTGAGCACGTTGCGCGCGTAGAGCCACGAGCCGTCGTTGCCGGCGAGCGCCTGCAGGTAGTTCTTCCAGCGGAAGCCGTCCGGAATCCAGCGGTACGGGATCGACACGATGTCGGAGGCCGGCATGAACGAGGCGCTCAGCATGAAGGCGAGCGGCACGAGGATGAGCGCCGCAGCGCCGGCGACGACAAGGCGCGCGAGGACGAAGAGGGCCAGCTCGGAAGGGCGCTTCGGTATCGACGGCTTCCTCACAGCGCGTCCTCCCCGCCCCGCGAGGCGCGCAGCTGCAGCCACGAGAGCAGCAGCATTACCGCGAAGAGCAGCATGCTCATGGCGCTGGCGCGGCCGATGGCCAGGTCGCGCATCGCCGTGTTGTAGATGGCCAGGGTCATCACCTCGATGGGACCGGTCGGCGCGCCCGCCTGGACGAAAAGGTACTGCGTGCTGAAGGTCTTCATGCACTGGATGAGGATCATGACCGACACGAGCACCGTGGTCGGCCGGATGAGGGGCAGGGTGATCGAGAAGAAGCGGCGGAAGGGGCCGGCCCCGTCGATCAGGGCCGCCTCGTTGACCGCGTCGGGAATCTTGCCCATGCCGGTGACGAAAAGGATGGTGAAGTAGCCGACGTACTTCCAGACGTAGACCACGATGGTGGAAATCTGCGCCATCGTCGCGTCGGCCAGCCAGCGCCGGTCTATCCCGGGCGTGCCGAAGAGCGCGTTAAGCGCCTGGTTGGCGAGCCCGCGCGGGTCGAAGACGACGAGCCAGATCAGCGCGGCCACCACGCTCGAGAGCACGGCGGGCGAGTAGAGCGCCATCTGCGCCGGCCGCTTCCAGCCGCGAAGCGAGACGATCAGGGCCGCGAACAGCAGCGAGAGGAGGAGGAGCGGCACGAAGGCCCCGACCGCGAAGACGGCCGTGGCCCGCGCGGAATTCCAGAAGTCCTCCGACGAGAGGACGCGGACATAGTTCTGGAGCCCGACGAATTTCGGCGCCTTGAGCGAGATGAGCTTGCGGTTGGTGAAGCTCGTCACGAAGGCGTTGACGATCGGGTACCAGGAGAACAGCGAGAAGAAGAGGAGCCCCGGGGCGACGAAGACCCAGCCCCAGCGCGCCCTCTTCCCTTCCATGCCGGACGCTCGTTTCACGGTCGGACCCCTCCCCCTCGGAAAACGCGGGCGCCGCCCGGCCGGTCCCGATGGACCCGAAAGCGGGCGGCGTCCCGATCGATGCAAGCTTACTCGTCGGCGAGCGCTTCCGCCATCGACTTGCGGAGCTTCTCGAGGGCCTTGGCCGGCTCGACGCCGGAGAGCATCACCGACTCGAAGGCTTCCTTGAGCAGGGCGTCGATCTTGGTGCTCGACGCGCCGTAGTACACGATGTGGGCCTTGGCCAGGTCCTTCGCGAACACGTCCGAGTAGGGCATGGCCTTGAAGGCGGCGGATTCCATCAGGGCCTTGGTCGGCTGCACGATGCCAACCTTCCCGAGGTACTCCTCGCCGTGCGACAGCATGTACGAGACCAGGGCCCAGGACGCCTGCTGCTGCAGCTTGGACTCCTGCGAGCTGACCATGTAGTAGTGGCCGTAGTAGTTGTTCGGCACCACCTTCTTCGCATCCTTCCACTGGGGGAAGGGCACCACCATCCACTCCTTCGAGTCGTAGAAGGCGGGGTTGGCGGCCTGGAGGCGCGGGATCTGGTAGAGGCCGGAGAGCGACATGGCGATCTCGTCCTTGTCGAGGTCGAAAGCCTTGCGCGCGGCGGTGTAGGTCGGCGAGCCGAGGTTGCTGCCGTTCGGGCCGAAGTCGCGGAAGTACTCGAACACCTTGAGCCAGGCGGCGTCGCCGACCGCGACCTTCTTGCCGTCCTTCGAGACGAGCTCGCCGCCGAGCTGCTCGACCATGGGCACCACCGAGGTCAGGTAGTAGGGATAGCGGAAGTCGAAGCCGCGGCGCAGGAGGATCTGCCCGTCGCGCTTGGCGATCTTCTCGGAGACTGAGCGGACCTCCTCCCAGGTCTTCGGCCAGTCCTTCTCGGGATCGAGGCCGGCGGCGCGGAACATCTTCTTGTTGATGAACAGAGCCCAGTTGGTCAGCTCGAGGGGCAGTCCGTAGACCTTGCCGCCTTCGACCACGGGCGCGAGCATGCCCGCGACGTACTTCGACTCGATGTCCTTGTACGACTTGTAGCCCGCGGCCTTGAGGTCGACCGGCGCCACGAAGCCCTCGGCGAGGAAGGGATAGGCGTCGAAGATCTCGAGATTGAAGATGTCGGGGCCGTTGCCCGCGGCGAAGCCGGCGGTGACGATGTCCTTGATCTTGGCCGAGGGATAGGTGACGTAGTTGACCTTGACGCCGGGATTGGCCTTGGTGAACTCGTCGATGTACCGCTTCTCGATGGCCGTGCGGTTCACGTCCTCGTGGGTCCAGATGGTGATCTCGACGGTCTTGCCCTTGAGCTCGGGCACGGCCGGAGCCTGCGCGGAAAGCGACGCGGCCACGAAGGCCAGGGCGAGCAGGGCGAACGCGATTCGTTTCACGGGAAAGCCTCCACTTGCGCGGTGATGCCTCCATGATGGAGCCGTCCCGGAACGCGCGACACGGGGGCCGGACGGCATTTTGTCGACCGATCGGGCATCACGAGGCAAGCGCGGATCCGGCGCCGTCCTCCGCGAGGCCCCGGATAGCCCCCCTCCCGGCGCCGCCCCGCCGGAGCGCGGGACGGTACCGCGAGCCTTCCGGCGCAGGGGGGAGGAGCGACCGCGCGCCGGGAACGCGAAGCCCCCTTTTCCCCCTCCCTTCCCCTTCTTCCCCCTCCCCGCGCGCTCCGCTATACTCGGTCTCATGGAACCGGTCAGGATCATCGGCATTTCGGGCGGCTCGGGCTCGGGCAAGACGACCATCGTGCGCAAGATCGGCGAGATGGCGAAGGAATTCGCCTTCCTGCCCCAGGACAACTACTACAAGTCGGCCGAGTACATTTCGAACACCAACATCACGGCGTTCAACTTCGACCACCCCGAGGCCTTCGACAACGAGCTCCTGCGCGAGCACCTGGCGACGCTCAAGCGCGGAGAGCCCGTCGAAATGCCGACCTACGACTTCGTCCACCACCGGCGGGCGGTCGAGACCATCCGGCTCGAACCGCGGAAGCTGGTGATCTTCGAGGGCATCATGGTGTTCACCGACCGGAAGGTGCGCGACCTGATCGACCTCAAGATCTTCGTCGACACGCCCGACGACATCCGCTTCATCCGCCGCCTGAAGCGCGACATCACGGAGCGCGGCCGCACGGTGGAATCGGTCATCGACCAGTACCTCAACGTGGTGCGTCCGGGGCATTTCGAGTTCATCGAGCCGACCAAGGCCTACGCCGACCTGATCATCCCCGAGGGCGGCTCGAACGAGAAGGCCCTGCAGGTGCTTTCCGCCTTCGTCGATACTATCGTAGGGACCTGAAGCGCGAACGGCTCGCCCCGGTTCGGCGGCACCGCCCGCGTTTCGTTGACACCCCGATAAAACCGGTTTATAAAACAAGGCCGATCCCCGCGCCCCGTACGGCGCGCGGGCAACACGCTACGGGCGGGGAAACATGAGCTACCGATCATCGAAGGCGCTCGCCGCGACGGGAATCGCGCTCGTCCTGGCCCCGGCGTACGGGGCCCTGGCGTTCGCGCCGTCCGGGAAGCTCGGCGCGCCCGCGCTCGTCGCGCTGGCCGGAGCCGGCTTCGCGCTGGTCCACCTGCTGCGCGCGGCGCTGGCGCGGCTGGCCGACGCGCTGATCCGCCGCGAGCGCTTCGCCCGCCGCGAGACGCGCTTCCTTGCGGCCTTCTCCGACCGCCTGCGCATGTCGTTCTCCATGCAGGACCTGATCGACTCCTTCCGCCAGTCCTTCGAGCTGCCCGCGGACGCGGCGGCCGTGGTGGTGCGCGGGACGGAGTGGGAAATCCTCTACCAGAGCCCCGCGGCCGTCTCGACGAGCCCGGAGGCGCTCGAGACGCTCGAACGCAACTACCGCGAGCGCGGGGAGGGCCTGTGGTACCTCGACGGCGAGCTCGGGCTGCTGTCCGGCCCGAAGGGTTCGCGCGGCATCCTCGTCTCCGAGCGCGGCCACAAGTTCTTCCTGCTTTCGAGGCTCGCGCCGTTCTTTGAACCGGAGGCCGTCGACGAGTTCCGCGTCGAGCTCCGGGCCTGCCTCGACCGGGCGGCCGTCATCGAGCGCCTCTTCGGCATCGCTTCGCTCTCGCGGGAATGGGAACTGGTGGCCGAGACGCAGCGTTCGTTCCTGCCCGCCGCCATGCCCGCGCGCGACAGGTTCTCCATCGTCCCCTACTTCCGTCCGCTCGTGAACGTCTCGGGCGACTACTACGACGCGATCGCCGTCGACGAGCACCGTACCCTGCTGGTGCTCGGCGACGTCTCGGGCAAGGGGCTCGCCGCCGCGCTCGTGATGGGCATCGTGGTCAACGCGATCCGGGGAGCGCCGGATCCGGCCGACCTCCCGGCCCTGGTCAGGCTCGTCCACGAGGCCATCCAGGACATGCGCTTCGACGACAAGTACACCGTGCTGTTCCTGGGCCTGCTCGACTCCCGTTCGCGGACCCTGCGCTACGTCAACGCCTCGATGCCCGAGGCTTGCGTCGTTTCGCGGGGCGTCATGGGGCCGGTGCTGAAGCGGCTCGGTTCCACCATGGGACTCGTGGGCATCCTGCCCATCGACGAGGTGCCGGTTGAGGAGGTCGAGATCCGCTCCGGCGACACCATCCTGGTGAGTTCCGACGGGCTGACCGAGGTCGCCAACGAGGACGGGGTCCAGCTCGGCGATTCCGAGGAATTCGAGGCGCTGCTCAAGCGCTCGCTCGCCATGCAGGGCGAGGAGCTCGTGGAGCGGCTCGCGGGCCTCGTGCAGGACTGGGTCGGCTCGCGCCCCCTGCGCGACGACGTGACGATGCTGGCGGTGAAGGCGGGCAACCTATGGTCATGATCGTTTCCGGCTTCATGGCCGCGCTGCTGCTCGTCATCTTCGGCGCGCACGCCGAGGCTTCCACGGCGACGCGCCGCCTCGGCCGGCGGACGCTGGGCCTTTGCCTGGCCCTGGCCGCGTACGCTGCCGCGTCGGCGCTCGAATCGATGCGGGGCATGATGCCGGCCATGTCGCTGGCGGCCGACGTCCTGAGGCTCGCCGGGGCGGCCTCCTTCGCCTCGCTCTCCCTCGGCTTCCCCGCCGACCGCCAGGCGCCCGTCGCGCGCGCCTGGATCTGGGGCGCCTGGTTCGCCGCCGCCGCCCTCCTGGGCATGCTCCGCCTCGGCGCGGGCATCGGGGCGGCGCCACTCCGGACGGCGGCGGGCCTCGCGTCCGCGCTTGCCGTGCTCGCGGCCTCCATCGCCATCATCCTGTTCCCGGACCGCGCCCTCGACCGCGACGAGCGCCCGAGGGCGGCGGTCTTCGGCATGAGCGGCGCGGTGGCCGCGCTCGCGGCGGGCATCGCGGCTTTCCTGCCCCCGGCCTTCGCCGGACCGGTCGCGTTGGCCTCCTGGGTCCTCCTCGGCGTCGCCGGCCACTACGCCGCCACCACGGACCACGTCATCGGCCCCTACGAAGCCCTCAGGCTGCTCCTGGTCGGGGCGGCCTGGACCTTGAGCGTCGGCCTGCCGGTCGGCCTCGGGGCCTGGTGGATCGGAAGGATCCTGCCCGAACCTTCATGGACGCGCTTCGCGGCCCTGGGCGCGCTGTTCCTCGCCGCGACGGCGCCCGCCGAGTTCGCCCGGCGCCGCTTCTTCTCCGCGCTGCGGGGCGGCCGTCGCTACATGAAGCGGCTCGAGGAGGACCTCGCGGCCATCGACCTCGACTCGGGCCGCGAATCGGTGCTCGACGCCCTCGAGCAGGCCTTGGGCGAGGCCATGCGCTTCCGCGACTTCGCCGTGCTCTACGAGAACGACGGCGAGCTGGACGCCCTCCGCTGCCCGGGCGGAGCGAAGCCGCGCATCGACCGGCGCGATCCGGCCCTCGAGCACCTGGTGAACCTCGGCACTACCATGGTCTCGCGCCGCCGCGCCGGCGACAACCGGAACTACGCGATCGTGCGGACCCGCCTGCTCGAGATCTTCGACCTGCTGCAGGCCGACGTGCTGGTCATCGCGCGCGAGGGGCGCGAGGTGGTCGGCGTCTTCGGGCTCGGGCGCAAGCTGGGCGGCGCCGACTGGGGCCGCTACGACTTCGAGAGCCTGGCCCGCATCTATGGCAAGCTCTTCGTCTTCGCCTACTACCTGCGCAACGCGGCCCGCGCCTGGGTCATCCAGACCGTGGATCGCGAGATCGCGCTGTCCGACCAGGTCATCCGCTCGGTACAGCAGAACGTGGACCGGATCGAGCACCCCAAGGCGGACGCGGCCTTCGTCACGCGCTCGACGAGGCGCCTCGGCGGCGACTTCATCGACTTCGTGAAAGTCTCCGAGGACCGCTGGTTCTTCGTGGTCGGCGACGTCGCCGGCAAGGGCCTCAACGCCAGCATGTCGATGGTCATACTCAAGTCGACCATCCGCAACATCCTCAAGACGGAGAAGAATTTCACGCGCCTCGTCGCCAAGACCAACGCCTTCGTCAAGAAGAGCCTGCCCCGCGGCTCCTTCTTCGCCGGCGTCTTCGGCTACCTCGACTTCGCCGCGGGCAACCTGTACTTCATCAATTGCGGCATCCCGGTCATGTACCTCAACGCGCCGGGTTTCGCGAGCTTCGTCGAGGTGCAGGGCGACGGCAAGGTGCTGGGTTTCGTCCGCGACATAGCGCCGCACCTCAAGACCCGTCGGATCGCGCTGGCTCCCGGCTCGACGCTGGCCATCGCCACCGACGGCATCCTCGAGGCCACCAATCTGCGGGGCGAACGCTTCGGCAAGGAACGGCTCCAGCGCGCCCTCGCGGAATTCCATTCCTACGAGGCGTCGAAGGGAGTCGACCTGGCCGTCAAGGCCGCCTACGATTTCGGCGACGGCGACGTCGAGGACGACGTCACGCTGTTCATCCTGAGGACCAAGGCATGACGGGCGCAGCGCCCGCGCTTGGACGGCGCGCGCGGCGCCGGTCCGGGACGGGGCATGGGCCACGGAGGATAAAATGGATCAACTGAACATAAGCGAGAAGGTCACCGACCGCGGAGCCATCCTGGTGGTGGAGGGACCGGTGAACTCCTACACCTTCACCGAGTTCCAGACCAAGGTCTACGCCTGGTCGAAGAAGGCCGACCTGGTCATCGACATGGCGGCCGTCACCTCGCTCTCGTCGGCCGGGCTCGGCGTGCTCATGGCTGCCATCGACGACGCGAACGACGCGGGCCGCAAACTCTGGATCCTGAAGCCGTCGGAGATCGTCCGCATGGCCATCGAGAGCACGGGCTTCGCGGACTCGTTCGCCGTGATCGGCGCGCTCCGCGAGGCGTTCTGACGGATCGGTCCTTGCGCGGGCAAAGCGGCGGCGCGCGGAATCCGCGCGGCTCCCGCGCGCGCTTCCGCGGCTCGCGCGCGGAATGCCCCTCGTTCGAACGTTTCATCGACGGGCTGGAGTGCGGGGACGGGAGCGCGCGGGCCCGCCTGCGCCTTGTGGGGGGAGAGCTCTTCGACAATCTGGCGACCCACGCGGCTCCGCTCCGGGGCGGCATGTCGGTCCGGTTCGGCAGGAACTCGGCCGGCCGCATGACGCTGGCCTTCACGTTCCGCTCGGCGCGCTACCGGGCCTGGCTCAAGGCCCCCGGCCCTTCCCTGCCTTCGTGGTCGCCGGTCGAAAAACGCTGGCGCGGTCTCGGTCTCATAATGGTGCGCAACCTCTCGAGCCGCGTCGAACACCGCGCGGGTCCCTCGGGCGACCGCATTGTGGTCACGTTCTGAACCAAAACCAACTACAGAAACACATGGAAGAAACGGAAGGGGGGAAGGGACCCAATCCCTTCCCCCCTTATGGTTGACTGGCAGGCTGGATTTCCCTCTGGAAATCGACGAACCGCGAGGTTCGTCGCCGCTAGCGGGGCGCAGCGCCCCGGCGCACAGCGCCGGGGTTCCGGTACCTCGACGAACCGCAAGGTTCGTCGCCGCTAGCGGCGCGCAGCGCCGCTAGCGCTTGCCCTGGTCGTAGATCTCGCCGGCGGCCTTCGGACCGACGGTCTTTCCGGCGGAAAGCACGAGGACGATGATGGTCAGGATGTAGGGGACCATGCTGAACACCTCGGTCGGCAACCCGCGCAGGAAGCTGATGTCCTTGGCGTACAGCGCGAGCGTCTCCGAGAATCCGAAGAAGATGGCGGTGCCGAGCACGCCCCAGGGGTTCCACTTGCCGAAGATCAGCGAGGCCAGCGCGATGAAGCCGTAGCCGTGGATGGAGGCCACCGTGTACTGGATGTCCTGGGTCAGGATCATGACGCCGCCCGCGAGCCCGGCGAGCGCGCCGGAAATCACCACGCCGATGTAGCGCATGCGGTAGACGTTGATGCCCATCGAGGCGGCAGCCTGCGGATGCTCGCCGCAGGAGCGCAGGCGCAGGCCGAAGGGCGTCTTGTACACCACGAACCAGGTCAGCGCCACCAGGGCTATGGCCACGTAGAAGGTCGGATACGCCTGGACGAAGAACAGGCGCCCGAGCACCGGGATGTCCTCGAGCACGGGCACGCTGATCTTCGTGAAGCCGCTCGTGAAGGCCTTGGTGCGCTGCTGGTGAAAGAAGATCTGCGCGAGGTACACCGTCAGGCCGCCGGCCAGGATGTTGAGCGCCGTGCCCGAGATGACCTGGTCGGCCTTGAGGTTGATGCTCGCGAAGGCGTGGATCAGCGAGAACACCATGCCCGAGGCGATGCCGACGACGAGGCCGATCCAGGGCGCCCATCCGCGCATGCTCGGCTCGAGCAGCCAGGTGATCGCCGCGGCCGCGAAGCCGCCCACCATCATGATGCCCTCGAGCGCGATGTTGACGACGCCGGAGCGCTCGCTGAACAGGCCGCCGAGGGCGGCGATGACGAGCGGCACGGCGAACATGAGGGCGATCGGGAACATCTCGAGAAGTATGGTGAAGCTCATACGGCCGACCCCTCCACGGGCTCGCGGGATTTCCTGCCCATGAGGACCAGGAGCTTTTCGAGGCCGTACTTCATGGCGACGAACACCACGATCGAAGCCTGGATGATGGAACCGATCTCCTTCGGTATGCCCGCCGACTGCATGAGCGGCGCGGCGGCCTTGAGCATGCCGAAAAGGAGGCCCGAGAGCATGATGCCGAACGCCGCGTTGCCGCCGACGAGGGCCACCGCGATGCCGTCGAAACCGTAGCCCTCGGCGGCCGGCAGGGTGCGGCCGAAACCGAAGGTGCCGATGGCCATGACGGCCCCGGCCAGGCCCGCGAAGGCTCCGGCGATGGCCATGGAGGTCATGACGTTCCGTTCGACCTTCATGCCGGCGTAGCGCGCGCCTTCCTTGTTGAAGCCGACCGCCCTGAGGCCGAAGCCGAAGGTGGTCTTCTCGATGAGGAACCAGAACACGAACACCGCGAGCACCGTCGGCACGATGCCCCAGTTGAGCCGCGAGCCGTTGGTGACGCCGGCCAGGAACTCGCTCGAGAGCATCGCCGTCTTCGGGAAGACCGCGGTCTTCACGCCGTCGGTGGTCCCGATGATGTTGCGCACGATGTGGTTGTTCAGGTGCAGGCCGATGTAGTTCATCATGATGGTGACCACCACCTCGTGCACGTTGTAGCGGGCCTTGAGGAAGCCCGGCAACGCGCCCCAGAGGGCGCCCGCGAGCATCGCGCCGAGGATGATCATGGGCACGTGGACGATCGAAGGCGCGCGGACGCCGAGGCCGATGATGGTGGCGGCGAGCCCGCCCACGAGAACCTGGCCTTCCGCGCCGATGTTGAACAGGCCGGTGCGGAAGGCGAAGCCCACCGAGAGTCCGGTCAGGATGATGGGCATGGCCTGGATGAAGAATTCGCCGATGTAGCGGGCGTTGAAGATGCCCTTGGCGATATTGATGCCCGTGGTGCCGAACACCATGGCGTTCAGCATGATGAAGGGGTTCTTCCCGGTCCCGATGATGACGATCGCGCCGAGCAGGAACCCGAGCCCCGTCGCCACGAGCGACAGGACGAGCTTGTCGTTCTTTGCCTTGGTCATGTCAGCCAACCTTCCGCATGGAGCCGGACATCATGAGCCCGAGCTCGTTCTCGTCGGTCTTCTTCGCGTCGACGACGCCGACGATCTCGCCCGCGTGGATGACGGCGATGCGGTCCGATACGTCGAGGATCTCGTCCAGTTCGAGCGAGACGAGGAGGATGGCCTTGCCCTTGTCGCGCTCGGCCACGATGCGCTTGTGGATGTACTCGATGGCGCCGACGTCGAGGCCGCGGGTCGGCTGCGCCACGACGAAGGCCTCGGGGCTGCGGTCGATCTCGCGGGCCACGATGGCCTTCTGCTGGTTGCCGCCGGACATCGAGCGGGTCGGGGTGGCGGGGCCCTCGCCGGAGCGGACGTCGAACTCGTCGATCAGGCGCTCGCCGTTCTTCCGTATGGCCTCGAAGTCGAGGATGCCGTACTTCGCGAAGGGCGGCTTGCCGTAGCTGTGCACGACCAGGTTCTCGTCGAGGCGGAAGTCGAGGATGAGGCCGTGCTTGTGCCGGTCTTCGGGAATGTGCCCGAGTCCCAGGTCGAGCCGCTTGCGAACCGGCAGCTTGGTGATGTCCCGCCCCGCGAGCAGGACGCGGCCGCCCTCGATGGGCGCGAGCCCGGTCAGGGCCTGCACGAGCTCGGTCTGGCCGTTGCCGTCGATGCCGCAGAGTCCGAGGATCTCGCCCTTCCGGACCTCGAGCGAGAGCTTCTTGACGCCCATGACGCCCTTGGCGTTCTTCACCTCGAGGTTCTCGATGGCCAAGGCCACCTCGCCGGGCTTGGCCTTCTTCTTGTCGACGTGGAAGTTGACCTCGCGGCCCACCATCATTTCGGCGAGCTGTTGTTCGCTGGTCGAGGCGACGGGCACGGTGCCGATCAGGCGCCCGCGGCGCAGCACGGTGCAGGTGTCCGCGGCTTCCTTGATCTCCTTGAGCTTGTGCGTGATGAGGAGGATGGTCTTCCCCTCCTCGACCAGGCGCTTCATGATCTGCATGAGCTCGCGGATTTCCTGGGGGGTGAGCACGGCAGTCGGCTCGTCGAAGATCAGGAGCTCGGCGTCGCGGTAGAGCATCTTGAGGATCTCGACGCGCTGCTGCATGCCGACCGTGATGTCCTCGATCTTCGCGTCCGGGTCGACGTCGAGGCCGTAGAGCTTCGAGATCTCCGCCACGCGCTTCGCCGCGCGCTTCGTGTCGAGCACGAGGCCCTTGCGCGGCTCGAGGCCGAGGATGATGTTCTCGGTCACGGTGAAGTTGTGCACCAGCTTGAAGTGCTGGTGGACCATGCCGATGCCGAGCCGGTTCGCGACGTTCGGGTCCGTGATGCGGACGTCCTCGCCGCGTATGCGGATCTTGCCCGCGTCGGGCTGGTAGAGCCCGAACAGGATGCTCATCAGCGTGGACTTTCCGGCCCCGTTCTCGCCGAGCAGGGCGTGGATGCTGCCCTTCTCGACCTGGAGCGTCACGGCGTCGTTGGCGCGGATGCCCGGGAAGTCCTTCGTGATGTCGAGCATCTCGATGATGTGTGGCACTTGTGTTCCCCTTCGAGGGAAATTTATCCGGGCAGTATAGCACGGTCGTCGGGATCGCGGAGGCCGTTCGACGGCGGAACGCCCGGTGAAGCCGAATCGTAGCAAGATCGCGCGACTCGGGCCAGCCCCCGGAGCGGCTACGAAAACGTTCTCCTATGTTCGAATTCGCACAATTTTCCCAAGATCGAACGGCGGACGGCGACGCGGCGGGCCGCGCCGCCCAGGAAACGAAGAAGGCCGCCCCCGGGGGGAGCGGCCTTCGACGGGCTCGATGCCGGCGCGGTCGGGTCGAAACCCGTCCGCGTCCGACTTACTGGGCCGGGATCTCGGAGACGACGATCTCGCCGGAACCGATCTTCGCGGCGTACTCGTTGACCTTGGCGACGATGTCGGCCGAGAGGTTGGGGTTCTCGTTCGGGATGCCGACGCCCTTGTTCTTCAGGTTGAACATGAGCACCTGGCCGCCGGGGAAGGTGCCGTCCTTCGCGGCCTTGGCCACGTCGTAGGCGGCGACGTCGACGCGCTTCATCATGGAGGTCAGGACGGCGGACTTGCCGGCGGTGCCGTAGACGCCGTCGGCGTACTGGTCCTTGTCGACGCCGATGCCCCAGACGACCTGTCCCTTCTCCTGGCGCTCCTTGGCTTCCTTGATCATGCCGTTGCCGGTGGCGCCGGCGGCGTGGAAGATGATGTAGGCGCCGGCGTTGTACTGCTTCTGCGCGAGGGCCTGGCCCTTGGCCGCGTCGATGAAGGAGTCGGCGTAGTCGACGAGGATCTTGGCCTCGGGGAACACGGCCTTGACGCCCTGCTCGAAACCGGCCTGGAACTTCTCGATGAGGGCGAACTTGACGCCGCCGATGAAGCCGAGGGTGTTCTTGCCGTCGGCCTTGGCCTTGAGGCCGGCCGCGACGCCGACGAGGAAGGAACCCTCGTGCTCGGCGAAGACCGCGTTGGCGATGTTCGGGATCATGGCGCCGTCGGCGGTGGTCACGACCATGTCGATGATGAGGAACTTCTGCTCGGTGTACTTGAGCGCGACCTCGCGCATGGCGCTCTCGAAGAGGAAGCCGGGCGCGATGATGATGTCGAGCTTCTCGTCGGCGAAGGTGCTCAGGTTCGGGACGTAGTCCTGCTCGGCCGAGGACTGGAGGTACTTGACGTCCTTGTCCTTGACGAGGCCGTAGTCGGCGGCGAACTTCACGACGCCTTCCCAGGTGCCCTGGTTGAAGGACTTGTCGTCGATGCCGCCCACGTCGGTGACGAGACCGACGGTGAAGGCCTTGGCGACCGGGGCGGGCTCGGACTTCTGGCAGCCGAACATGACGAGGGCCGGAACGAGAAGGGCGAGCAGCAACACGCGATACTTCATGGACTCTCTCCTTTTCCTCACTGTGAGGTTTGTAACATAGTGTATTCCCCCCGGGGAATTTGCGCAAGATGCCATTCTACGTGGCGTGCCGCGGGCATCCGCAGGGGACCGGCGGCCCTCACCTACGCAGTTCCTCGAGGAAGTCCTCGAGGCTTTCCATATCGAAGGGAACGCGGATCTCGCCGGCGACGATGCGGCGCGCGATCGACTCGAGCTTCTCGTCGTAGGGGGCGAGCGCCTCGGCGTTGGCGTCGTTGCGCGCCAGGGCCACGCCGCCGTCGGCGAGCCCGAACACGCGGTAGCCGCCCTCGATCGAGCCGCGGCGCATCAGCTCCTCGGACAGCGCGTAGACCGCGTTGTCGACGCGCTTGAGCATGGAGCTCAGGATGAAGCGGGAGGCGTCGCGCTCGGCGGGGTCGGCGCTCGAGGCGTAGGCGAGCCCCTGGTCGGAGTCCACGCCGATCGCCCGCTTCCCGAGCCGCGCGGCGGTCGAGAACAGCCCCGCGCCGGAGGCTCCGGCCGCGTGGTAGATGACGCCAGCGCCCGCGGCGTACATGGATTCCGCCAGGATCGAGGCCCGGCCCGGATCGTTGAAGGCCGAGCCGTCCTTGCCGATATAGGCCGAGAGCACCCGGCCCTGCTGGCGCATGACGGGCGAGGCGTAGGCCGCGCCCGCGTGGAAGCCGGCGTCGAATTTGCGGATGAGGGTCATGTCCATGCCGCCGAGGAAGCCGACCTTCGGGTCGCTGTCCGCCTCCACGAGGAGGGCGGCGAGCACGCCGGCCAGGAAGGAGCCTTCCTCCTCCGCGAAGCTGACGCAGATCAGGTTGGACCCCTCGTCGAGGTCGGGAATGTTGCCGTCGATCAGCACGAAGGTGGTCCGGGGGTAGTCGTTGGCCACGCGGAAGATGGAATCGGCGAAGAGGAAGCCGACGCCGAAAACCAGGTCGTAGCCCTGGTCGGCCAGCGAGCGGAGCAGCTGTTCGCGGTCGGCGCCCTCGAGCTTCGACTCGAGCCAGCGGAGCTCGACCTCGTCGCCATGGTCGCCGCCCTCGGGATCGTCGGCGATCCGGCCGCGGAAATCGGCGGCGAGCCGCTTGAGGCCTTCGTACGCCGACTGGTTGAAGGAGCGGTCGTCCTTGCCGCCTATGTCGAAGACGATGCCGATGCGCCAGCGGTAACCCTCGGGCTTCGGGGCGGAAGCGCCCTCGCGGGCGCCGCACGACGAGAGCGTGAACGCGGCTGAGAGGACCGCGGCGACGGTCAAGATGGCGGCGATGGGGAAAGCCCGACGCGTCCGCATGGAAGCCTCCGGTACAGGGTCTGGAGGGCATCGTACTACGTTTCGGCGAAAACGAGAAAGGAAAACCACGGCGGCGGGCTCGGGCCGCGCGTCCTCGGGTCAGTCCGCGGCGATGTGGAGCTTGAGGCCCAGCTCGCCGATGACGCGCGCGTACTCGTCGGAGATGCCCGAGTCGGTCACCACCTCGTCGAAGGCCGCGAGCTCGGCGAAATGGTCGGAACGCACGAGGCCGAACTTCGAGGAATCCACGACGAGGATCTTCCTTATGGAAGATTCGAGGGCCGCCATCTTGTGGTTCCGCTCGTAGGCGTTCATGCAGGTGACCCCGAAACGGTCCGAAACCCCTCCGGCCGAGATGAAGGCCTTGGTGGCGCGGAAGCGCATGAGCGTCTCGAGTCCCTCGGGACTCTCGAACATCAGCGTGTTCTCGTGGAAGAGGCCGCCCGCGAGGAGCGTGCGGCAGTTCTTGCGCCGGACGGTCTCCGAGATGATGTTGAGCGCGTACGAGAGGACGGTGTAGGGCCGGTCGTCCGGCAGGTACTTGGCCAGGTACTCGGTGGTCGAACCCGAATCGATGATGAGGTTGTCGTCGCTCTCCACCAGCGTGGCGGCGAGGGCGCCGATGGCCCGCTTCCGCTCGGGATTCCTGGCGCCGGCCGCTATCAGGGAATAGTGGCTGTCCCGGGAACGGGCGTCGCTCCGCGGATGGAGGATGACCGAGCCGTGGAGTATCTTCACCCGCTCCTCGTCCACCAGCTGGACCAGGTCGCGGCGGACCGTCATGTGGGAGACGTCGAGCTCTCGCGCGAGCTCCTGGACGTTGGAGGCCTTCGCGTCCTCGAGGATGCCGAGGATGCGCGACAGTCGATCGGATTTGTTCAAAGGCCGTCCCCCTTGCATGGTGCGCGGCATATCATAGACTTCATTGAGATCCCCGTTGTCCGCGCGGCCCCATTATTGAAGGAAGCGCAAAGCACGCCGACGGCCCAGTATACCTTACCGTGCGGATTGTGCAAGCCCGAATGTTAATATATTCACTTTTTCACCACATTTTGCTTGACATTTCACAGCCCGCTCCCTAGGATTGCGTAGACCCGCCGTGAGTCGGCGGAAAACGTCGATACGCAGCGGAAGGCTTATAGGAGGAATCATGGCGGACGGTATGGACGCGCTCGGAATGATCGAAACGAAGGGCTTCGCGGCCATGGTGGAAGCCGCCGACGCGATGGTCAAGGCCGCCAAGGTCGACCTCGTCGGCTTCGAGAAGATCGGCGGAGGCTACGTCACGGCCATCGTGCGCGGCGACGTCGCGGCCTGCCGCGCCGCGGTGGACGCGGGCGTCCGGGCCGCGGAGAAGGTGGGCGAGGTCGTTTCCACCCACGTCATCCCGAGGCCGCACGCGTCCGTCGACGCGGCGCTGCCCCTCGGCCGGGCGGAGGCGTAAGCCATGGCCATCGACTTGAGGACCTACGTCTTCCTCGATTCCCTCCAGCTCCAGAACGCGTCGTTCATCGCGACCATCTCGAAGGGCTATTACCCCATCGGCGGACAGGCCTGCTGCGTCATCGAGATCGCCCCCGGCATCGAGATCAACCGGCTGACCGACATCGCGCTCAAGGCGACCAACGTCACCCCCGGTCTCCAGATCGTCGAGCGCGCCTACGGCCTCCTGGAGGTCCACTCGGACAACCAGGGCGACGCGCGCATGGCCGGCGAGGCGGTGCTCCGCGAGCTCGGCATGACCGAGGAGGCGCGGCTCAAGCCCCGCGTGCTCACGAGCCAGCTGATCAAGAACGTCTCGGACCACCACGCCCAGCTGATCAACAAGGTCCGCCACGGCAACATGGTGCTCCGCGGCGACACCCTCTACGTGCTCGAGGTGGAGCCCGCGGGCTACGCCTACTACGCCGCAAACGAAGCGGAGAAGACTTCCGACGTCAACATCGTCGAGGTGGTCGGCTTCGGCGCCTTCGGCCGCGTGTACATCGCGGGCGACGAGGCCGAGGTCATCGAGGCGCGCAAGGTCGTCGAGGCCAGGCTCGCGGACATCTCGGGCCGGGTGCTCGAGGCTAAAGGCGGCCGCATCTAGCGGGACGCGGGACCGGGTCCGACGGCCCGGTCCGGTTTCCCCCCGGTTCCCGGGGCGGCGACGAGCCGCCCCCGATTACAGACCGAAACGAGGAGCATGACATGGCAGACATGAACGACGCGCTCGGCATGATAGAGACGAAGGGCTTCGCGGCGATGGTCGAGGCGGCCGACGCGATGGTGAAGGCCGCCAAGGTCGACCTGGTCGGCCACGAGCGGATCGGCGGCGGCTACGTGACCGCCATCGTGCGCGGCGACGTGGCGGCCTGCCGCGCGGCCGTGGACGCGGGCGCCCGCGCCGCCGAGAAGGTGGGCGAGGTGGTATCCGTCCACGTCATCCCGAGGCCGCACGAGTCCGTCGACGCCGCCCTGCCCCTCGGTCGCGCGCCGAAGGCCGCCGCGGCCCCGAAGAAGTAAGGGAGCGCGCAATGGTACTCGCGCGCGTGCGCGGGACGGTCGTCTCGACCCACAAGAGCGAGGGGATGGAAGGCTTGAGCCTCCTCCTCGTCGAGAAGGTCGATCCCGTCACCATGAAGGGCAAGGGCGATTTCGTCGTGGCCATCGACTCGGTCGGCGCCGCGCCGGGCGAGATCGTCTTCTTCGTGACGGGTTCGAGCGCGCGGATGACCGCGACGACGAAGGGCAAGCCCTCCGACGCCACGATCATCGCCATCGTCGACGCCGTCGAGAAGGACGGCTCGTTCACCTACCGGAAGGGCGAGACCGCATGAACATGGCCCGCGTCCGGGGAAGCGTCGTAGCGGCCGCGCGGTCCGACGGCGTCGGGAATCCCCGCTTCCTGCTGGTGGAGGAATGCGACCAGGCGGGTTCGGGCCGCGGCGAATGGCTCGTCGCGCTCGACCTCGTCGGCGCCGACCGGGGGCAGCTCGTGCTGCTCGCGCAGGGCAGCTCCTGCCGCTGGACCTACGAGACCGACGACAAGCCGATGGACGCGCTCGTCGTGGCCATCGTCGACCGGATGGATTCGGGCGGCGTCGATACCTGGAAAGCCGAGTGACGGGAGCGAGCATGGCAGACCTAGCCGAAGAGATACGGAAGATCACCGAGGAAGTCCTGAAAAGCCAGGACATACAGGCCCTGCTCAAGGCGGCGGCGCCCGCGGCGCAGTCGGCGCCCGCTCCGGCGGCTCCGGCGGCGTCCGCCCAGGCGGCCCCCGCGGCAGCGGTCCCGGTTCCCGCCGCGCCGGCCCGGCCCGGCATCTACGCCGACATGGATTCCGCCGTAGCCGCGGCCGCGGTAGCGCAGCGAGAGCTCGCGCTCCTGCCGCTCGAAAAGCGCCGGGCCATGATCGACGCGATGCGCCGCGTCATCACCTGGAACAACCGCGACCTCTCCATAGAGGCGATAGCCGAGACGGGCCTCGGGAACCTGGCCGACAAGCTGGTCAAGAACACCCTGGCCGCCTCGAAGACCCCCGGCGTCGAGGACATCGTGCCCGAAGCCGCCAGCGACGAGCACGGCCTCACGTTGACCGAGCTGGCCCCCTGGGGCGTCATCGGCGCCATCACGCCCATGACCAACCCCATCGCCACCATCGTCTCGAACGCCATCGGCATGATCGCCGCGGGCAACGCCGTGGTGTTCAACGTGCACCCGAACGCCAAGGGCATCTCGAACCGCCTGATCGGCATGCTGAACGACGCCATCGCGAGCGAGGGCGGCCCCCGCAACCTGCTCTGCGCCGTGGCGACGCCCACGCTCGAGACGGCGGCCGCGCTCATGAAACACCCGAACATCCAGCTGCTCGTGGTCACGGGCGGTCCCGCGGTGGTCAAGGCGGCCATGGGTTCCGGAAAGAAGGCCATCTGCGCCGGCCCCGGCAATCCGCCGGTCGTCGTGGACGCCACCGCCGACCTCGTCAAGGCCGGGCGCGACATCGTGGCCGGCGCCGGCTTCGACAACGGCATCGTCTGCATCTGCGAGAAGGAAGTGCTGGCCGTCGAGTCCATCGCCGACCGGCTCAAATCCGAAATGAGGAAGAACGGCGCCTTCGAGCTCACGGGCGCGCAGATCGACGCGGTCACGAAGCTCGTCGTCGCGGAGCCGGGCGGACCCGACCGCGAGGGCGCCCCGAACAAGGCCTGGGTCGGCAAGGACGCGAAGCTGATCGCGCGGGCCGCCGGGGTCGAGGTTCCCGAGGGGACGAAGATCCTCCTCATGGAGGTCGGCCGCGAGCACCCGCTCGTCTGGGTCGAGCAGCTCATGCCCGTCCTGCCCTTCGTCCGCATGCGCGACGTGGACGAGGCCATCGACTTCGCGGTGCTGGTGGAGCACGGCTTCCGCCACACCGCCGTCATGCACTCGCACGACGTCGACAAGCTGACCCGCATGGCGCGCGCGATGAACTGCTCGCTCTTCGTGAAGAACGGCCCCTGCTACGCCGGCCTCGGCGCGGGCGGCGCGGGGCATACGTCCTTCACCATCGCGAGCCCCACCGGCGACGGCATCACCCGTCCGCGCAGCTTCACCCGCGAGCGCCGCTGCACGCTCGTCGACGCTTTCCGCATCATCTAGGGGACGCGCATGAAGATAGGCAGGGTGATCGGCAGGGTGGTCAGCACGAAGAAAATACCGAGCATGGAAGGGCTCAAGCTCCTCCTCGTCCAGCCCGTGGACCAGGACCTGGCCGACGCGGGACCCGCCCTCGTCGCCTTCGACACGGCGCGCGCCGGCGAGGGCGACCTCGTGATGTACGAGGGCGGCAAGGAAGCCGCGCAGGCGAACCCGAACGGCTGGTTCAACCCGCTCGACGCCGCCGTGCTCGGCGTGGTCGACGCGGTCAACACGGAGGGCGCGCGATGATCGCGGGCAGGGTGGTGGCGAGCGTGGTCTCGACCGAGAAGCATCCGCACTACGCGGGACACAAACTGCTCATGGTTCAGCCGCTCGACGCCTCGCTCGCGCCGAAAGGCAGGCCGATCGTCGCGGTGGACGGAGTGCAGGCCGGCATCGGCGACCTCGTGCTCGTGGTGGACGAAGGCGGCTCCGCGCGCTCCGTCGTGGGCGATCAGGACGCCGTGACCATACGGACCGCGATCTGCGGCATCATAGACACGATCGACCTCGGAGCGGCCACGTGAGCGACGGAACGGGAATGAAGGACCAGGTGAGGAGCGTCGCCATCGGAGCCGACCACGGCGCCGTGGGACAGAAGGACATGCTCGCGCGCTACCTCGAGCTGCTCGGGTACCGCGTCGTGGACGTCGGGACATTCGGAACGGAGAAGGTCGACTACCCGGACATCGCCAAGGCCGTGTGCCGCAAGGTGACCGGCGGCGACTGCGAGCGGGGCATCATCCTCGACGGCGCGGGCATCGGCTCGTGCATGGCGGCCAACAAGATCCGCGGCATCAGGGCGGCGCTCTGCTACGACCTGAGGACCGTGATCAACAGCCGGGAACACAACAACGCCAACGTGCTGACCCTCGGGGGCCCCTTGCACGCGCCGGACGTCCTCGCGGAGCTCGCGAAGGTCTGGCTCGAGCGGAGGTTCGAGGGCGGCCGGCATATCGCGCGGATCAACAAGATAATGGCGCTGGAGCGGGGAGGCTCCGAAAACTGATGGACCAGAACGAGATCATCCAGAAGATCGTGGCGGAAGTCATGTCGCGCATGGCCTCAGGCGGCTCGAACCAGGCTCCGGCCGCCCAGGGCGGAAGCCAGGCGGCGCCGGGGAGCGCGCACGGCGCGGGCATCGGGAGCGGCGCGACCATACTTCCCTCGGACCTGCCGAAGTACATCGACCACACCCTGCTCAAGCCCGAAGCCACGCCCGAGCAGATCGACGCCCTCTGCGACGAGGCCGCCAAGCACAAGTTCTGGTCGGTCTGCGTCAACTCCTCGTGGGTGGGGCGCTGCGCGCGCAAGCTCGGCGGCACGGGCGTCAAGGTCTGCGCCGTGGTCGGCTTCCCGCTCGGCGCCATGGACGCCCGCACCAAGGGCCTCGAAGCCCGCGCGGCCATCGCCGACGGCGCCTCCGAAATCGACATGGTGATGAACATCGGCGCCATGAAGGCGAAGGACCTCAAGAAGGTCCGCGAGGACATGCTCTCGGTGCGCCGCGCGTGCCGGCCCGGCATCGTGCTCAAGGTGATCCTGGAAACCTGCCTGCTCACGGACGAGGAAAAGGTGCTGGCCTGCCAGATCGCCAAGGACGTCGGCGCGGACTTCGTGAAAACCTCCACGGGCTTCTCGAAGGGCGGAGCCACCGCCGCGGACATCGCGCTGATGCGCCGCACGGTCGGGCCGAACATGGGCGTCAAGGCCTCGGGCGGCGTCAAGAGCTTCGACGACGCCGTGCTGATGATCCGCTCCGGCGCGAACCGCCTCGGCACCAGCTCGGGCGTGGCCATCGTGTCGGGCCAGTCCGGCACCTCGGCGTACTGAGCGAAAGAGGCCGCGGAGGCGCGGAGGCGCGGAGGCGCCGAGAAACACGAGAGAGCCAGGAAGGGACTCGCCGTGGAACGGGACCTCGGGGGATTTATCCCTCAGGTCCCGTTTTTTTATCCATCCCCTCTGCGTCCCTGCGTCTCGGCGGTGGAAATCCTTATTCAGGCAACTCGCTGATTATGGCGACGCTGCTCGAGGAGCCCAGGCGGTCGGCGCCGGCCTCGAGCAGGGCGATGGCGTCGTGGTAGGTGCGGATGCCGCCCGAGGCCTTCACGAGCAGCTTCTCGCCGACGGCCTTCTTCATGAGGCGCACGTCCTCGCTCGTGGCGCCGCCCGAGCCGAAGCCGGTGCCGGTCTGCACGAAGCGGGCGCCCGCGCGCGCTGCGCATTCGCAGGCGCGCACCTTCTCCGGATCGGTCAGGTAGCAGGTCTCGATCACGACCTTCACCGCCGCGGGCGCCGCCGCCTTCACGACGGCGCGGAGGTCTTCCTCCACCGACTTCCAGTCGCCGCCCTTGGCCGCGCCGAGGTCGATGACCGCTTCGAGCTCGCGGGCGCCCGACTTGGCGTAGAGCCGCGCCTCCTCGACCTTGACGGCGGTCGGCACCGAGCCGAGCGGAAACCCGACGACGCTGCACACGAACAGCCTGGAACCCTGGAGTTCGCGGACGCAGGCCGGCACCCAGACGGGATTCACGCACACGCCCGCGAAGCCGTGGTTTCGCGCCTCGGCGCAGAGCTCGCGCGCCTGCCGCTCGGTGGTGGTGGCCTTGAGGGCGGTGTGGTCGATGGTCGCGGCGAGGCTCGCCTTGGTCCATTCCCTGGGCATGCGTGACTCCTCAGATTTAGATTTCGAAGCAGTGCGCCAGGTATTCGCGCCGGGTCGCCACCAGGTCGACGAGTTCGTCGTACATGCGCCTGTCCACCGCCTTGGCGATCGGGAAGACGTAGGCGGCCGTCTCGTCGGTGTAGCGCCGGATGAAGACCACGTCGGTGACGTAGCCGAGCGAGATGACGTTGGAGATGCGGTCGGCGCACTTGAGTATCTTGGCCTCGCGGCTGCCGAAGCGCTGGATGCGCTCGAGGAAGACCTGCTTCGTCTCCACCGGCCGCCGCGTCACCTCGAGGACCAGCCGGTAGACGTCCGCGCTTTCCTCGTCGATCTCGAGGATGCGCTCGCGGTCGAGATCGGGGACGTCCTCCACCAGGTCGTGGATGACCGAGGCCTTCAGCAACACCGAATCGATGTAGCCGTAGTCCATGAGGATGCCCATGGTGTCGATCTGGTGGCGGAACATGTTTCCGCCGGAACGGCGGCGCTTGCCGATCAGCGCGGTGGCCAGCTGGATGTAGGGCGCGAGGTGCATGCTCTTGAGGCGCTTCATCTCGTCCTGTCCCATCGAGTCGCCGACTTCGGCCTCGGAGACCGGGACGGCGGAGACCGCCGGCGCCCTCGCGCCTTTACCGCCCGAACCCGCCATGGCCGGCCCCTACGCCAGCTCCGACAGGAAACCGGCGATGCGCTCCGCGCGCGTCTCCGACTCGGCCAGCTTCGCCCGCTCGGCCTCGACCAGCTCCGGTCGCGCGGACTTGACGAAGCCCTCGTTGGAAAGCTTCCCGCGGATGCGCTCGGAGTAGGCGTTTTCCTTCTCGAGGTCCTTCGAGAATTTCGCCGCGAGCGCGGCCGCGTCGACGGCGTCGCGCACCAGGGCCCAGGCCTGGAAGCCGCGGCCCACCAGGGCGACGGAGCCCGCGGGTTTGTCCGCGACCTCCTCGACCGAGGGCGCGTTGGCCAGCAGCTTGACCAGCTCCGCGTTGGCGCGCACGAAGGCCGCCGACGGGTTGTCGGCGTCGAAGCGCAGGGCGAGCGGCACCGGTTTCTCGGGCGCTATCTGGAATTCGGGGCGGAACGCGCGCGCCATCGAGACGAGCGAGCGCAGCTGCTCGAAGTCGCGATCGAGGTCCTCGTCGCGCCTCGCGTCGTCGGCCGCGGGGTAGTCCTGGACGATCAGCATGCCGCGCCGGTTCGGCAGCATGCGGTAGATCTCCTCGGTGACGAAGGGCAGGAACGGGTGCAGCAGGCGGAGCGACTCCTCGAGCACCTCGAGCAGCAGGGTGGCGGCGCGGTCCTTTTCGGCAGCGTCGTCGCCGCGGAAGCTCAGCTTGGTGGCCTCGATGTACCAGTCGCAGAAGTCGTCCCAGAAGAACGAGAACACCGCCTGCGCGGCGTCGTTATAGCGGTATTCGGCGAAGGCCGCGCGGCACGCGCGCGCGGCGGCGTCGAGGCGGTGGAAGATCCAGCGGTCCAGCGGCGTGCGGGCGGCCGTTCCCGCGGGGAGGAGCTCGCGGCCCTCGAGGTTGCCGAGCAGGTAGCGGCTGGCGTTCCAGACCTTGTTCGCGAAGCGCGAGCCGAGGCGGAAGCTTTCCTTGTCGATGAGGATATCCTGGCCGGCCGCGCAGTTGTACGCGAGCGTGAAGCGCATGGCGTCGGCGCCGTACTCGTCGACGATCTCGAGGGGGTCGATGCCGTTCCCCAGGCTCTTCGACATCTTGCGGCCCTGCTTGTCGCGCACGAGGCCGTGGATGTAGACGTCCTTGAAGGGCGCCTTCTCGGTGAACTCCTCGCCGGCCATGATCATGCGGGCGACCCAGAAAAAGATGATGTCGTACGCGGTGATCAAGGTCGAGGTCGGATAGTACTTGCGGAAGTCCGCCGCGTCCTTCGGCCAGCCGAGCGTGCTGAAGGGCCAGAGCCAGCTCGAGAACCAGGTGTCGAGCACGTCGGGATCCTGGCGGAGCTCGGTCGACTTGCACTTCGGGCAGATGGTCGGTTCCTCGCGCTCCACCATGACGTAGCCGCAGTGGTCGCAGTACCAGACCGGGATCCGGTGGCCCCACCAGAGTTGGCGGCTGACGCACCAGTCGCGGATGCCCTCCATCCAGCGCTGGTAGGTGTTCTCCCATTTCCGCGGCCAGAACTTGACCTCGCCGTCGGACCAGGCCTTGAGCGCTTTTTCGGCGAGCGGCTTCATCTTGACGAACCACTGCTCGGAAAGGTGGGGCTCGATGACGGTATTGCAGCGGTAGCAGTGCCCCACCGCGTGCGAGATGGCCTTGTCGCCCGCGAGGAGGCCCGCGGCCTCGAGATCGGCGAGCACCGCCTTGCGCGCCTCGGCCACCTTCATGCCGCGGTACTTGTCCGGAATGTCGCCGGACATGAGGCCCTTCGCGTCGATGACCTGGGGCTTCGGAAGATCGTGGCGGGCGGCCACGGCGAAGTCGTTGGGGTCGTGGGCGGGCGTGATCTTGACCACGCCCGTGCCGAACTCGCGGTCGACCATGGCGTCGGCCACGATCGGGATAAGCCGGTCCGCGAGGGGCAGGCGCACGCGCTTGCCGTGCAGGTGGAGGTAGCGCGGATCCTCCGGATGCACCGCGACCGCGGTGTCGCCGAGCAGGGTCTCGGGGCGCGTCGTGGCGAGCTCGAGGAAGCCGGAGCCGTCCTCGAGCGGATACTTGATGTTCCAGAGCTTGCCCGCCTCGTCGGAGTGCTCGACCTCGTCGTCGGCCAGCGCCGTGCCGCAGGACACGCACCAGTTCACCAGGTATTTGCCCCGGTAGATGAGGCCGCGCTCGTAGAGCGTGACGAAGACCTCGCGCACGGCCTTCGAGAGGCCCTCGTCGAGGGTGAAGCGCTCGCGGCTCCAATCGACCGAGGCGCCGATCTTGGCCAGCTGCTCGCGGATGATGGCCTTGTGCTCCTCGGAAACCTTCCGGGTGAGCTCGACGAAATCCTCGCGGGCGAAGTCGTGGCGGCTCTTGCCTTCCTTCTTGAGCCTCTTCTCGACGACGTTCTGGGTCGCGATGCCCGCGTGGTCGGTCCCGGGCACCCAGAGCGTGGGGCGGCCGTCCATGCGGTGGAAGCGCACGACGATGTCCTGCAGCGAAAGGTTGAGGCCGTGGCCGATATGGAGGATGCCGGTGACGTTGGGCGGCGGGATGACGATGACGAAGGGCTTGCGGCCGGCCTTGCCGGCGGGCTGGAAGGCGAGCGAGGATTTCCACTCCCCGTACACGCGGTTCTCGAAATCCTTGGGTGCGTAGGCTTTGGGCAGCTCGATGGCCTTCATGGGAAGCGCTCCGTCGTCGGGGTGGGCGCGTCGCGGAAAGGGTGGAAAAAACCCGCGGAATGCGCCGTTCCGGGCAGTCTAGCAGAGAACGCCGTGAAATTCCACGGGCGGCCGGAAATGCGTTTATACTGTCGTCCATGGCATTCGAAACGCCCCGCGTCGATCCCCTGCCCTTCCGGGTCGCCGTCATCGGAGGCGGCGGCACCGGCGCCGCCCTGGCCTGGGATCTCGCCCTGCGCGGCTTCCGCGTCGTCCTCGTCGAACGGGGCGAGTTCCTCTCCGGCACGACGGGCCGCCACCACGGCCAACTGCATTCCGGCGCCCGCTACGCCGCCGGCGACCCGAACATCGCCCGCGAATGCATGTCGGAAACGCTGGCGCTCCGGCGCCTCGTGCCGGACGCGGTGGAGTACAACGGCGGCCTCTTCGTCGCACTCGACGGGGAGGAGGCCGCCTACGGGGAACGCTTCGCGGAAGCCTGCGCGGAGGCCGGAATTCCGGCCGGGGAAATCCCTCCCGCCCGCGCGCGCGAGCTCGAGCCGGGCCTGTCCGCGAAAGTGGAGCGCGCCTTCCTGGTTCCGGACGGCACCTTCGACGCGTGGCGCGTTCCAGCCGCCTTCCTGGCGGGCGCGCGCGCGCTCGGCGCGGAGCTCAGGCCCTGGACCGGGGTCGTCGGCTTCGAGGCGGAGGGCGGACGGATCGCGGCTGCGCGCGTCCTGGACCGGGGCCGCGGCATCGAGGAACGGATCGAGGCCGACTATTTCGTGATCGCGGGCGGGGCCTGGGGCGGCGCCATCGGCGCGCTCGCGGGGCTCGAGGTGCCCGTCACGCCGGCGGCGGGTTCCATGCTGGCCGTGAAGGGCCGCCTCTGCGACCTGGTGATCTCGCGGCTCCGTCCTCCCGGCGACGGCGACATCCTGGTGCCGCAGCGCGGGCTTTCGATCATCGGTTCGACGCAGCGGCTCGTCGCTTCGCCCGACGCTCTCCTGCCCGCGGACGAGGAAATCGCGTTCCTCAGGCGCTCGGGCGCCGAACTCGCGCCGGCCTTCGCCGAGGCGGAAATCGACTCGGCCTGGTGCGCCGCGCGCCCGCTCTTCGGCTCCGCCCTCGACGAGGCGGGAGGCCGCGCCGCGAGCCGCGACTTCGCCGTCCTCGACCACGCGGAGCGCGACGGCGTGGCCGGCGTCGCCAGCGTGGTCGGCGGCAAGGCCACGACCCTGCGCGTCATGGCCGAGAAGGCGGCCGACCTGGTCTGCCGCGAGCTCGACGCCGAACGCGCGTGCCGGACGCTCGAAACCGCGCCGCCCTCGTGGCGCGCGCTCTACCGTGGGAGGGCGTCATGATCGCGAAATTGTCGGTGGCGCGGGGCGCGGGGCGCGTCGAAATCGAGGCGGAGGCGCCCGAATGGGCGACTGTGCTGGATGCGCTCGAGTCGGCCGACGGGACGCAGGGAATCCTTTACCGGCATTCGTGCCACCACGGGTCCTGCGGGGTGTGCGGGGCGCTCGTGAACGGGGCGCCGCGGCTCCTCTGCCGGACGCGGCTTTCGGAGCTGCCGCCGGGCGTCGTCCGGCTCGATCCCCTGCCCTACGCCACGGTGATCGCCGATATCGCGGTGGAGCCGGGGCCGCTCTTCGACTCCCTGCCCGACTTCGGCTACCTGCGTCCCCCGGCGCGGCCGGGCAGCGTTCCCGACCAGGCGCCGCTGCCGTCCGATCGGCCGGAACGGGAACGCGAACGTTTCGAAGACTGCATCGAGTGCGGCCTATGCCTGGCCGCCTGCCCCGTGCTCGTCCCCGTAGAAAGGGATGGGAGCGACGAGGCGAAGCGGCCGATCCGGCCCTTCGTCGGCCCCGCCGCGCTCGGCATGGCGCGGCGCGAAATCGCGAAGGGCGGCCCGGCTTCGCGGGAAGCGCGCGCCGTGGCGGCGGCCCCGGACGGCGTCGCGGCCTGCGACCGCGCCTTTGCGTGCTCGCGCGCCTGTCCACGCGGCGTGGCGCCGGGCCGGCTCATCGAGGAGCTCAGGCGCCCTTGAGCCCGCCCGCTGAAAGGGCGAGGCGCGACGACGCTTCGAGCCGTCGCGGCGAAGAAGGGCTTCTCCCTTCGTCGACCCCGCGGAGCCGGTTCCCCGTCGCTTCCCGGCCGGTCACTTCCTCTTCTTGCCGAAGTACTCCGCCTCGCGTCGCGAGACCACGATCTGCGTCCCGCCGCCCTCGGTGACCATCAGGTCCTCGAGCTCGGCCATGGTGCCGAGCAGGTCGAGCTCGGAGCTGTCGCGCTTGCGCCCGGCCAGGCTTCCGTAGTACGAGGCGATCTCGGGCTGGATGGGTCCGGAGAATATCTTCCGGAAACGCGCCTGGTCTTCCTCGCCGAGCTGGAAGTCGGAAGCGGAGACTGCGCAGAAGGAGCGCTCCTCGCCGAAGTCGTACGAGACCCGGATGCGGCGGGAACCGTGCTGGTAGAAGTATTTGGCGAGCTCGTCGCCGCAGCGCATGAGCTGCGTGGCGTCAAGATTCATGGCGCGTCCTTTCCTTGATCCAGTCGAGCATGGGCACCATGATGCCCGCGACCATGCCGCCGGAGAAACCGTTGTTGTAGAGGTCGAGACCGCCGTGGAGATGGCCGACCGTGTGCACCAAGGTCAGGTGGAGGATGCCCGCGGCGAAGCCGGCGATGGGTCCGTAGGCGCCGGAGATCGGGGCGAGCGTGGCGGAGAAGAGCAGGGCGAGCTGGCTGCCCGGGCTGTCGAGGCCGTAATGCGTGATGCTCGAGGCGAGCGCCACGCCGAGCATCGGCGGCAGGGCGTTGAGCGGATGCTTGCCGAAGGCCGCGAAGCCGACCACGGTGAAGATGCCGCCGACCACCGGCCCGTTCCAGTCGCCGCCAGTGGCCAGCACCAGCATGCAGCTGATGAAGCCCATGAGTCCCATGTTGACCAGCGTGGCGCCGATGCCGAACGCGCGCGGGTAGTCCGCGACGAGGCGCCCGGTGGTGCCGAAGATTCGGAGGAGTCCGCCGAGCGCGTCCTCGTCCTCGACCAGGCCCAGGACGATCATGGAGGCGAAGTAGAGCGCTAGGAAGGGCAGGATCTCGTCGGGACCGGATTCGGCCCAGGCGAAACCACCCGAGAGCGGCACCTCGAACGCGCGGAGGACGGACATGGTCACGGTGCCGACGAAGCCGCTCGCGAAGCCGACGTTGTAGAGGTTGTAGCCGCGCGTGAAATCGAGCGCGCCCCGCGCCACGGGAGTCAGGAAGAAACCGGCCGCGAGGCCGGCGGCGATCCCGGAGACGAGGTTCCAGGGCGCCGGTATGCCGATGCCGAAGGTGACCTCCGAGACGATCGGCGCCAGGGCGGTGCCGAAGAGGGCCACGATGATGTTGTCCTTGACCGGCCGACCCTCGACCTTGGTGAAGATCATCACGCCGGCCATGATCGGCCAGATGTTGAAAGCGCTCTTCCCGAACAGCGCGAAGCCCGCGACCGTGAAGATGGTCGCGAGGGCGGGGCCCGAGATGAGGACGCCGACCAGGCGCAGGACCGCCCACGTGGAGAGCGCGAGCAGACCGGAGTTGACGAAGGCGGGACCGAGCCCCGCGCGCGCGACGTAGTCGTTGATCAGGATGTCCGGCTGCACGACGATGACGCCGAGGCCGCGGATGACGACGGCGGGATCGAAGCCGGCCTTCCAGAAGCCGAAGGCGATCAACGCCAGCGCGAAGCCGAGGGCCGTTCGGTTGATGAGCTTCGCGTCGGCGTCGATGCCGCCGGCGGCCCGTCTGATCCTCAAGCGGGACAAATCCATGGGGGAAGTATAATCGCCCCCCGGCCGCGCGCAAACCGAAAGTTTCGCGCCGCCGCGCCCGTCACGGCAGGTCGGCCAAGAACTCCAGGAGGATCTTCCGCCAGGCCGCGGGCAGCTCGGCCATGACCGAGTGGCCCGCTTCCTCGACCACGACGAGGCGGGCGCCCGGGAAGGCCGCGGCCGTCTCTCGCGCCATGGCCTCGGTGACGATGACGTCCTTGCGTCCCCATACCACGAGGACCGGCTTCCCGAAGCCGGAGAGCTTGCCGCGCAGGTCGAAGCGCGAGAGCGCCTCCGCGTTGCCGATCCAGGCCGGCGCCGCCATCAGCTTCGCGTCCTCCACGAGGGCGGCGAACCAGGCGTCGTCCGTCATGGCGGGCACGACGGTCTTGAGCGCCATGGCCAGCACCGCGGGGTTCGCCCGCATCATCTCGATGGCCGGGTGGCGCTCCTTCGGAGTGACGAGTCCCGAGGGCGCGGCCGAGTCGACCAGCACCAGCGCGCGGACGAGCTCGGGACGCTTCGCCGCCAGGGCCTGGACCACCGCCCCGCCGAGCGAATGCCCGACCAGCACCGGGCGGTCGAGCTTCATGGCCTCGATGAAGGCGGCGAGGAACTCCGCGTAGGTTTCGAGCCGCGCGTTCTCCGGCGCGTAGCCGGGCACCGGCCCCGAGCGGCCGAAGTTCGGCAGGTCGAGCGCCACGGTCCGGAAGCCCGGCAGGTCCATCGAGTCGCGCCACCAGAGGCTCGAGCCCGTGTTGCCGTGCACGAGCAGGACGGGCACGCCCGCGCCCATCGCGACGTAGAAGATCGGGATTCCGTTCACCAGGATCGTGTTGCCGTCCATGCGTCGCCTCCGTTCGCCGTGCCTATCGGATTCCGTCCAGAAAACCGAGGACGAGGCGCGAGACCTCGTCCGGTTTTTCGATGACCGCCGCGTGGCCCGCTTCCGGTATCTCGGCGTAGCGGGCGCGCGCGATTCCTTCGGCCATGACGCGCGCGTAGCGCGGTCCTTTCAGGATGTCGAGCCCGGCCGCCACGACCAGGGTCGGGCAGGCGACGCGGCCCAGGTCCTTCCGGAGATCGATGGCGAGGAAGGCGTCGCAGAGCTCGATGAAGGCCTCGAACCACGAGACCGGCAGCGAGGCCATGGCCGCCTCGCGGGCGGCCACCGCGGCCGCGTTGGCGTCGAGCCACGCGGAGGAATAGTTCCAGGGCAGTATCGTCCGGTAGAAGAGCGAGGGACCCGCCGCCGCCGCGCGCTTCCACGATTCCACCGCGGCCCTCAGCACGGCGTCGGCCTCGCAGACCCCGTCGACCATGCAGAGGCTCGCGGAGCGCTCCGGAAAATCGCGCGCGAAACACAGGGCGACCTCGGCCCCGTACGAGGTTCCGACCAGGTGCGCCTTCCCCTCGAGCCCGAGGGCGTCGAGCAGGTGCGCGAGGTCCCGCGCGTGGAGCTCGAGCGAATACGGTCCCGCGGGCTTGTCGGAAAGCAGCTGGCCGCGGAAGTCATGGCAGAGTACGCGGAAGCCCGCCTCCGCCAGTGCGGCGGCGACGGGCTTCCAGTGCGCGATCGACATGGCGACGCCGTTGAGCAGGACGACCGTCCCCTTCGCTCCCGTTCCCGAGAGCTCGTACGCGAACGAGACGCCGCCCGAGTCGATCCTTATCATTTATATCCCCAGGTAGGCGGAGACGACGTGCGGGTTCTTCGCGAGCCCGGCCGCGGAATCCTCGAGCGCCACCGCGCCGTTCTCGAGCACGTAGCCGCGGTCGATGGCCTTGAGGCTCTCGCGGACGTTCTGCTCGGTAACCAGGATGGCCACTTCCTTCTTGAGCAGGGCCAGCCGCTCGAAGACCTCCGCCACGATGGACGGCTGCAGCCCGAGCGAAGGCTCGTCGAGGATGAGGAGCAGCGGGTTGGCCATGAGCGCGCGGCCGATGGCGACCATGCGCTGCTGACCGCCGGACATGGTGCCCACGTACTGCTTGAGCCGCTCCTTGAGGATCGGGAAGAGCTGGACCACCATGTCGAGCTGGCGCTTCTCGATGCCGGCTGCGCGCGGCACCCAGGCCGCGCCGAGCTCGAGGTTGTCCGCTACGCTCATGCCGGGGAAGAGCTCGCGCTCCTGCGGCACGAGGGCGATGCCGGAACGGGCCACCAGGTGCGTGGCCTTGCCGCCGATCTCCTGTCCGTCGAATTTCACGGAGCCCGACCAAGGCCGCTGCATGCCCATGATCGTGTTGATGAGCGTGGTCTTGCCGGCGCCGTTCGGGCCGAAGAGCCCGACCGATTCCTTGCCGACCTTGAGGTCGACTCCGAGCAGCACCTTGAGCTTTCCGTAGCCGGTCTCGAGCTTCTGGATGTCGAGTATCATGCGGCGCCTCCGAGGTACGCTTCGATGACGCGCGGGTTCTTCGAGACTTCCTCGTAGGGTCCTTCCGCGATCAGCTCGCCGGCCTCGAGGACTATGACCCGGTGCGTGAGTTCCTTGATGACGCCCATGACGTGCTCCACGACCCCTACCGCGAGCTTCCGCTCGCGCGCGATCGCCTGCACCTGCGCGATGAGCTCGCGCGTCTCGTCGGAGTTGAGCCCGGCCATCACCTCGTCGAGGAAGAGGACTTCCGGTTCGTTCGCGAGCGCCCGGGCGATCTCCATCTTCTTGATCTCGAGGATGGTCAGCTTCGAGGTGTCGCGGTCGAGGCCGGTCAGGCCGAGCGAGGCGCAGACCTCCTCGGCCTTGGCCCGGGCGGTCTTGAGCCCGTTGCCCTTCGCGAAGATGGAGCCGACCATGACGTTCTCGATCAGCGAAAGGTTCTCGAGCGGGTGGATCAGCTGGTAGGTGCGCGCGATGCCCAGGCGGGCGCGCTCGTGGGCCGGCATGTAGCTTATGTCGCGCCCCTTGTACTCCACCTTGCCGGAGCTCGGCATGATGATGCCGGACACCAGGTTGATGAAGGTGGTCTTGCCCGCGCCGTTCGGCCCGATGATGCCGAGGATCTCGCCCTCCTCCATGGAGAAGGAGACGTCGTTGACGGCCACGAGGCCGAGGAAGGCGCGGGTCAGGCGCTCGGTCCTGAGCTTGGTCATTCGGCCCTCCCTTCGGCGGGGCGCGCCATCTTGCGGGCGAGGCCGTAGAGCCCGCGGGGCATGAAGAGGATCACGATGATGATGATGATCCCGTAGACCACCAGGTGCCCGTAGGGCATCTGGAGCTTGAGCCATTCCGAGGCGACGCCGAGCAGGACGGCGCCCATGATCGGGCCGACCGTGCCGTGGATGCCGCCGAGCAGGGCCATGGCCAGGGGAAGCAGGGTGAAGTCGGCGCTGAACACCGAGTCCGGCGTCGCGAAGCCGTACGACTGCACGAAGATGCCGCCGAGCAGGCCCTGGATTCCGGAAGTGATGACGAAGGTGGCCAGCAGCCAGCGGAAGATGTCCACGCCGCTCGAGCTGGCCGCTATCTCGTTGTCGCGGATGGCGGTCAGCGCGAAGTGGAATTTCGATTTTTCGAACCAGATCGACGCGCCGAGCGCGACCGCGAGGCCGACGAGGGCGAGCCAGTAGAGGCCCGAGGCGCTGCCCCCGAAGATGACGCCGGCGGGGGCGACGATGCCCTCCGGTCCGCCGGTGAAGTCGTGCAGGTTGTGGATTACGATGCGGAAGATCTCGGCCAGCGCCAGGGTGACGATGGAGAAGTACATGCCCCGCAGGCGGAGGATGAGGTAGCCGATCAGGAGCGCGGCCAGCGCCGAGAAGGCGGCCGCGAAGGGAATGGACGCCCAGGCGGGCATTCCCGCCCGAATGACGCCGAGTATCGAGGCGTAGGCGCCGAGGCCGAAGAGCCCGGCTATGCCGAAGCTGATCTGCCCCGAACGCAGCAGCATGTCCCAGGTGATGGCGAGCGCCATGTAGAGCATGACGTTGCGGGCGACCTGGAGGGGGTAGGCGCCGGCCAGGGCCGGGAGGACGACCGCCAGGGCGCCGAGGAGCGTCGCGACGACGCGGGCCAGGTTCCGGTTCACGACTTCCTCCACTTGATCGAACGTCCGAGGATGACGGCGATGATCAGCACGAAGAACACGATGTCCGCCCAGGCGCGCGTGTCGCGAAAGCCGCGGAGCACCTGCTCGGAAATGCCGAGGAGGAGGCTCGCGCCGAGGATGCCCGGGATGTTGCCGATGCCCGCCACGGCCACGAGGCAGAAGCTCTTCATCGTGTACGGCGATCCGACCGAGGGAAAGATGGACTGCTTGGTCAGGAAGAGCGCTCCCATGGCGCCGACCAGGGCCAGGGCGAGCGCGAACACCAGGCCGTAGACGCGGTTCACGTCGATTCCGACGATGGCGGCGCCCTTCGGATTCTGGCCGACGGCGAGGGCGGCCTTGCCGATCGTGGTGCGGGTCAGGAAGAGCTTGAGTCCCGCGGCGTAGAGGATCGCGAAGGCGACGAAGACGTAGGACCAGACGGGGAAGGTGTCCTCGCCGATGTCGATCGAAGCCGAGACGTAGTCGAGCTGCAGCTTGAAGGTCTGCGAGGTGAACAGGATGTTCACCGCCTGCGTCAGCGCTATCGCGATGCCGAAGGTCAGGATGAGCTGGTTGAGCTCGGGCGCCTTGAGCGCGCGCTTGATGGTGAGCTTGAAGACGACCCAGCCGAACGCGGCGGTGACCGCGGCGGAGGGAAGCACGGCGAGGAGGGGATCCATGCCGGTCGCCCGGCACGCGAAATAGGTGGCGTACGCCGCGACCATCATGAACTCGCCGTGGGCGAGGTTCACGATGTGGACGATGCCGAGCACGAGTCCCATCGGGATCGCGATCGCCGCGTAGAGGCCGGCCTGCTGGATGCCGTTGTTGATGACGGACGGCTTCCACAGGAGGATCAGGATCGTGGCCGCGGCGGACAGCGCCGCGAGTATCGTCGCGCGACGTTTCATTGCCATCTTGACTGCCTTGTTTGTCGGGATTGTGCCGCCGGAAGGGTGCGGGGAGGCGCGCCCGCGGCGCGCCTCCCCGCGTTCCGGTCGGCCTTTTCAGAAAGCCTTCCGGATTCCGGTCACTTCCATGCCGGGAAGGGGAAGACGGGGGCCGCGGTCGCCGCCTCGAAGGGCCAGAGGACCTCCTGGAAGCCGTTCTGCCACTGGAGGATCTTCTGGCGGGTGATGCCCTGGTGCTTGATGATGTTCGAGGGCTTGAAGGTGATGGTCTCGCCGAGCGGCGAGGCGTACTTCGTGGCCTCGAGCGCCTTCACGAGCGCCGCGGTCTCGGTGGTGCCGGCGACCCTGATGCCGTCGGCGAGGATCATGACCGCGTCGTAGGCGAGCAGGGCGAAGTAGGTGGCCGGCTCCTCGCGGTACTTCTTGACGTAGGCGTCGTAGAACTTCTTGCTTGCCGGGTTGGTGTCGTTCATGGACGGCGACCACATGCCGTAGAGCATGACGTTCTTCGAAAGCTTCGAGGAACCGAAGCCGATGGGCCATCCGGGGGGCGCCCCGAGGTAGATCTTCGGCGTGAACTTGATCGCCTTGGACTGCTCGAGCATCGGGAGCGCGTCGGCGTCGTAGCCCGCCCAGAGGAAGAGGTCCGGCTTGAAGTCCTTGGCGGCCTCGAGGACGGCGCTGTAGTCGCCGCCGCCGAGGAGGGCGCTCTTGAAGGGCGCGCCGTCGACCGTGTAGCGCTTGTCGGAGCCGAACAGGAGCTTGGTGGCGTCCCACGAGGACTTGCCGAAGGCGCCTTCCTCGTAGGCGAGGAAGATCTTCTTGATCTTGATGGACGGATACTTCTTCTGGATCGCGTCCCAGCCTTCGGCGTAGGAGGCACCCTGGTTGTAGTCCCAGGGATGCAGGTGGAAGTAGTAGTCCGATCCGGGCGACGGACCGAGGGCCTTCTCGACGATGGCGCTCGAGGCCGCGCCGGTCGCGACGACCACCTTGTTGTACTTGGCGTAGGCGGGGATCTTGCCGACCTCGGCGCCGGACGCCATGCCGCCGATGAACGCCTCGACCTTGTCCACCGTCGCCAGCTTCTCGACGGCGGCGGCGGCCTTGTCGGCCTTGCCTTCGTCGTCGGCGATGATCAGCTCGAGCATCTTGCCGTTGACGCCGCCGGCCTTGTTGATCTCCTCCACCGCGAGCAGGGCGGCCGCGCTGCCCTGTTTGCCCGTGATGTCGGAAAGGGTCCAGATCCCGCCGATCTTGATGGTGCCGCCGGTCTGGGCGAACGCCGGGATCGCGATCAAGGCGATCGCCAAAAGAGCGAGCGCTTTCCTCATCGCATGCCTCCTCAGGTCTCTCCGGGCGCGTACGCGCCCGCGATTCACTATCTCGACCGCCGTCCGCGCGGCGGGTTCGACCGCGTTCCACGCGCCGGAAGCGCCCGGCGCCTCCGCGTCAGGGTTCCCGGTACGGGCCCCACTGGATGACCGTGGAAGCCCAGACGAAGCCGAGCCCCGCCCCCACGAACACTATCGTGCTTCCGTCCTTCACTTTCCCGTCCCTGAGGCCGAGCTCGAGCGAGAGCACCTGGTCGTTCTGGCCGATGTGGCCGTACTCGTCGAGGTAGGTGCTCTGCTCGGGCCGGACGCCGAGCTCGGCGAGCGCCGCGTCGTGGGCGCTCTTCTTGAAATGGAGGATGGCCAGGTAGTCGATGCCGCCCTGCTCGGGCTTGCCGGAGCGCCGGAGCGCCTCGCGGACGACCGCGTAGAAGTTCGGCATGGTCTTCTCGCCGAGCATGGCCTTGAAGGTCGGCTCGTCGGGCACCGCGAAATGGGCCTTGAGCTCGTCGCCCGGCTTCGGGGGCCAGGACTTGGCGCCGAGGGTCGGCACCACGCAGAGCTCGGAGAAGGAGCCGTCGCCCCGGAAGGCGCTGGCGAGCACGGCGTTGCGGCCCGCGTTCCTGCGGAGCACGAGGGCCGAACCCCCCGAGCCGATGTCCATCATGAAGCGGGTCGAGGGCTCGGCGAGGTCGATGAGGTCGTTGTTGCGGTAGCCGGAGACGAGCAGCACGGTGGACAGGTCGTCGCGGGCGATCATGAGGCTCTTCGCGACGTCGAGGGCGGCCATCATGGAGCCGCACATGGCCTCCATGTCGAAGCTCCAGGCGTTCGAGGCGCCGATCTTCTCCGAGACGTAGAGGCCGGCCAGCCAGCAGGCGTAGTCCTTGTGCTGGGCGCCGCACCAGATCACGAGGTCGACGTCCTTGCCTTCCACGCCGGCGTCGGCGAGCGCGAGGCGGGCGGCCTTGAGGCCCATCTCCGCGGTCGTGTCCTCGGGCCCCGCGACGGGCTTGCGCTTGACGCCGAACTTGAGGGCGATGACGTCCTCGGGCACTCCCGTGGCCTTGGCCAGGTCGGAGGCGTATAGGTAGGTGGACGGCATCCAGGTGCCATGCCCGATGATCCCCACGTGCATAATCGCTCCAAAGATATGAATCAGCTCTCAACGGTAGCATTGTCCGCTTTCCCCGATCCGTCAAGCCAAAAAATTCGAAGAAGCCACAGAGGCACAGAGACACAGCGCAAAAAGCGTGTGATGTACGTAGCGCGCCTGCCGCCGCGCGGACTGAACCGGGCTGATCGGAGCCAAGCTACCCCGCCCCGCTGCCTTGTTCCTTCTCCTCTATGCCTCCGTGCCTCCGGGTGAAACTTCCTGGGTGAACTTCTCCATTGCGCGAACGGAAATCTGGTGCGATACTGGGTGAACAGTGAATCGTCTCTCACGCCAGTTTTCACATCAAGATGCAAGGAGACCGCATGTCGGATAGTGGGACGCCGGACAGCCCTACCGCGATCGCCCCGCCGACCGGCGAGCGGCTCGAGCGGGCGGCGCAGAAGCTGTTCGCCACGCGCTGGTACGCGACGGTCTCCGTGGCCGAGATCTGCCGCGAGGCGGGCGTCTCGAACGGCATCTTCTATAGATACTTCCGCAACAAGGAGGAGCTCTTCCGCAAGCTCCTCGGCCGCATCCTCGCGTCGATCGAGGACGCGCTTCGCGGCGTAGGGGGCTCAGGCCTCCACGGGCGGCTCGAGGATTTCGTCGGAAGGCTCACCGGATACACGCACGCCAATCCCGACCTGATAGCGATCTTCCGCGAGGGCCAGTACCGCTTCTTCGACTACGAACGGTCCCTGATGGACATCTATCGCAAGGCGTTGGCCACGGCGCTCGGCCGACGCTGCGGCATGGCGGATTACCTGTTCGCGCTCGGCGGCGTGCGCTTCGCGAGCATACGGCGCGCCCTGCAGGGCGTCGAGCTCGATCCGGCCGAGCTAGTGCGGATCGTGGAGTTCGGCGCCTTCCCCGGCCAGGCCTTCGACGCCTCGAAGGTCTTCGAGATCGAGGTGAAGCCGCCCCCGATAGTCGCGGCGCCCGCCACGCGGGAGCGGCTCCTGCAGGCGGGCAAACGGCTCTTCGGCGAGAAAGGCTACCACGAGACGGCCATCCACGAGATCACGGACGCGGCCAAGCTGGCCGTGGGATCGTTCTACCTGCACTTCCCCTCGAAGGAAGCTTTCTACGCGGAGCTCATCCGGCTGGTCGGCCACGAGGTCAGGCGCTTCATCTCCGGCAACCTTACGCCGGGCCTCAACGAGCTCGAGCGCGAGCTCCAGGGCATCTGGCTCTTCTCCATTTTCCTGTCGATCGACCGTTGGTGCTACAACGTGGTCCGCGAGGCGGAGTTCGTGCTCCCGGCGGAGGTCAAGGCCTACTACGACGCCTTCGAGGCCGGCTACCGGCGCCACCCCGAATCCGGCACGCCCGGCTCGCGCGATCCCGTCTCGGCCGCCCGGGTCAACTTCATGCTCGGCATCTCGCACTACTTCGGGCTCGAGATAGTGTTCGACAATTCGCCCGGCAACGCCCGGGCGCTCATCGAGGAGATAGGGCTCCGGCTGTCGGGCGGCTTCAGCGCCGCGCGCTCCGGCGCCGATTGAGCCGGAGGCGGGTCAGCCCGGCGGATCCGGCTCGAAAGAATCCGGTCCGGAGCCGCGAGGCCCCCGGAACCGCGCAAGGAGTAAGTAATGGCGAAGGCGCGCATAGCGGGCACCGGGATCTACGTACCGGGAGAGCCGATCGGCAACGAGGAACTGAAAAGCCTCGCGGGCGTCGAATTCGACGCGCAGAGGCTCGAGGAGAAGGTCGGAATCAAGGCGCGGCACGCGGCGCGCCTGCGCGGCATCGACGAGAGCACCGCGGACTTCGCCGAAAAGTCGGCCCGCGCCGCCCTCGCGGACGCGGGCATCTCCGGCGAGGACGTCGGCCTCTTCGTCGTCGGGACAGACACGCCCGAATACGTGTCGCCCGCGACCGCCATCCTGGTGCAGGGACGCATCCAGGGCGGCCAGCGCGACGCGGCCGCCTTCGACGTGGCGGCCTCGTGCGCCAGCTTCACGACGGCGCTCGACGCCGCCGCGCGCATGGTCGCGGGCGACGCGAGCCTCCGCTACGCGGTGGTGGTCGGCGTCTACAATATGCCCGCCCACGTCCGGCCAGGCGACGCCTTCGGCTGGTCCATCTTCGCGGACGGCGCGGGCGCGGTGGTGCTCGAGCGCGTCGAGGATTCCGCGGCGTCCGGCTACGTGACGGGCCACATGGTGGCCGACGGCACGCAGTGGAACTACGTCGGCGTCTACGCGGGAGGCACGCGGAAGCCCGTCACGAAGGAGCTGCTCGAATCCGGGCAATACGGCCTCGAGCTGCTGCAGCGCCTGCCCGGAGACCGCAACGTCAAGCTCTGGCCGCCCGTCGTGCGCGCGCTCTGCGGGAAGGGCGGCGTGCCGCTCGATAAGGTCGGCGCCTTCGTCTTCACGCAGATCAACCGCTCCGTCATCGAGCAGGTGATGGACGAGCTCGGCCGCCCGCGAGAGCTCGCCCCGACGGTGATGGACAGGTACGGCTACACGGGTTCGGGCTGCGTGCCCATGGCCTTCCACCACGCGGTCAAGGACGGGCGGATCAAGCGCGGCGACGCGGTGGTGTTCTGCGCGTCGGGGGCCGGCCTCGCGGTGGCGGCGAACCTGCTCATCTACTGAAGCTTTGAACCGCAGAGACGCAGAGACGCCGAGGGAAGACGGAGAGAAGAGATCAGCCGAGGAAATCGGGAGAGCGGAAATTCGGGGATCATGGGAGGAAGTATATGTCGAGGTGGGATGACGAGTACAAGTCGCGCCTGAGGTCGATCGACGAGGCGATCAAATGCATCGAGTCGGGGTTCGACGTGGTGGTCGGGCAGTGCGCGAGCGAGCCCCAGGGCACCATGGCGCGCCTGCATACGCTGGCGCCGGCCGTGCGCGACGTGCGCGTGTTCTCGGTGCTGACCCTGAAACCCTACGACTTCTACATGAAGCCGGAGATGAAGGGGCATTTCGAGCTGGCTTCGTGGTTCCACGCGCCCGGCTCGCGGACAGCGCTGAAGGCCGGCACGGGGACGGTCACCTTCGTGCCGAACATGCTGCACCGCGCGGCGAGCGACCGCATCCACGCGCGGCCGCCGGAGGTGTTCATCGGGACCTGCACGCCGCCGGACAAGCACGGCTTCGTCTCGCTCTCGCTCGGCATCACCTACGAGAAGGACATCCTCGAAAAGGCGCGCTTCGTCATCCTCGAGGTGAACCCGAGGCTGCCGCGCACGCTCGGCGACACGCACCTGCACGTCTCGCAGGTCACCTGGTTCGTCGAGCACGACCAGGAGGTGCCTTCCCTGCCCTCGCCCGAACCCTCGGAGACCGACCTCCGCATCGGGGCGTACATCGCGGACCTGATCGACGACGGCTCGACCATCCAGCTCGGCATCGGCGGCATCCCGAACGCCGCCGCGCTCGCGCTCAAGGGCAAGAAGGACCTGGGCGTCCACACCGAGATGTTCGTCGACTCGATGATGGAGCTTTACGAGCTCGGCGTGATCACGAACCGGCGCAAGGCGCTCAAGAAGGACAAGTTCGTCACCACCTTCGCCTTCGGCAGCCGCAGGCTCTACGACTGGCTCGACGACAACGTGGCCGTGGAATTCCAGCGCGGCTCGTGGGTGAACAATCCCGCTATCGTCGCGCAGAATTCCCGCATGGTCTCGATCAACACCTGCCTCTCGGTGGACTTCACGGGCCAGGTGGCCAGCGAGTCCATCGGCACGAGCCAGTACTCTGGCACGGGCGGCCAGTCGGACACGGCCCAGGGGGCGGTGGCCGGCTTCGACGGGCTCGGCAAGTCCATCATCGCCTGCTACGCCACCGCGAAGAACGGAGCCGTCTCCACCATCGTCCCGACGCTCGCCGAGGGAAGCGCCGTCACCCTGCACCGCTCCTTCGTCGACCACGTGGTGACGGAACACGGCGTCGCGAAGCTGCGGGGCCGCACCGTCAAGGAGCGGACCCTGGCCCTGATAGCCGTGGCCGCGCCCGAATTCCGCGAGGAGCTCAAGGCCAAGGCGCGCGCGCTCGGCTACATCTAGTCAATCGGTTGATTTTCATTGACCACGGTCAATGACCGTAGTTTAATGGAATGACGATCGGACCCGAGGAGGTTGCCCGTGAGCATGACCAGCATAGTCGGAGCCTACAACACCAAGTTCGGCTCTTTCGTCCAGAAGAACAGGGATACCGGCGAGGTCACCGACCTCAAAAGCATCTACGAGCTCTTCATCGAGGCCGGCCGCGGAGCCCTGGCCGACGCGGGAGTCTCGGCGAAGGACGTGGACGGCGTCTGGACCGGATCCTGCGCGCCCGGGCTCTTCGCCAACCAGGAGCACATCGGGGCCATCGGCGCCGAGATCGACCCCGAGGGCCTCCGTTTCAAGATGATGACGCGCCTGGAGGCGGCCTGCGCCTCCGGCTCGGTCGCCCTCTACAACGCCGTGTACGCCGTCGAGTCCGGGCGCGCGAAGGTCGCGCTGGTCCTCGGCGTGGAGAAGATGAACCTGCTCAACACCAAGGGCGTCACCCACGCGCTGGCAACCTGCTCCTACTGGCCCGAGGAGGGCGGCACGGGCATGAGCTTCCCCGCGCTCTTCGCCGAGTACGCCAAGGGCTACCGGGCGAAGTACGGGCTTTCCGACGCCGAGCTCGCGCGCCAGCTGGCCCACGTCGCGGCGCTCTGCTATCGCAACGGCCTCGACAACCCGCTCGCCCATTTCGGCAAGGGCAGCCCCGCCGACAAGCTCCAGCTCGTCACCGCGGACGCCATCCTCGGCCTGCCCGAGGAGAAGAACCCGATGATCGCGGAGCCGCTCAGGCTCCACGACTGCTCGCTCGTGACCGACGGCGCGGCAGCCGTGGTCGTCATGCGCACCGACGACGCGAAGAAGGCCGGGAAGAAGGCGGTGGAGATCGCGGGCATCGGCCACGTCAACGAGCGGCTCGCCATCAGCGTCAGGCCGAACATGCACGAGCTCATGGCCGGCAAGGAAGCCGCCCGCCGCGCCTTCGCGGAGGCGAAGATGGGCATCGGCGACGTCCAGGCCGCCGAGGTGCACGACTGCTTCACCATCAACCAGGTCCTCTGCACCGAGGCGCTCGGGCTCTCGAAGGACGGGCGGGCCGGTTACGACTACGCCGACGGCCGCTTCGGCCGCGACGACCCGAAGTGCTCGGTCAACCTCTCCGGCGGCCTCAAGGCCAAGGGTCATCCGGTCGGCGCAACCGGCGTCTCCATGCACGCCCTGCTCTACAAGCAGCTCACCGGCGAGCCCATCGGCGCGACCCGCGCGAAAACCCCCGAAGCGGGCGTCACCCTCAACGTGGGCGGCAGCGCCGTGACGAACTGCGTCACCGTTCTGCGCCGCGTGAAATAGGCGCTGCCTGATCGGGATGATGACGGCGCTGCCCGGGCCAACCCGGGTCGCGCCGTTTTTTTATGGAAACGGATCATAGGGCGTCGCCTCACGGCGACGTTTAAATCGGCGCGACCCGGTCGACGACTCCCGAAGCGGGCGTCACCCTCAACGTCGGCGGCAGCGCCGTGACGAACTGCGTCACCGTTCTGCGCCGCGTGAAATAGGCGCTGCCTGATCGGGACGATGACGGCGCTGCCCGGGCCAAGCCGGGTCGCGCCGTTTTTTTATGGAAACGGATCATAGGGCGTCGCCTCACGGCGACGTTTAAATCGGCGCGACCCGTGCGAAAACTCCCGAAGCGGGCGTCACCCTCAACGTCGGCGGCAGCGCCGTGACGAACTGCGTCACCGTTCTGCGCCGCGTGAAATAGGCGCTGCCTGATCGGGACGATGACGGCGCTGCCCGGGCCAAGCCGGGTCGCGCCGCTATTCATGCAAAGGGTCGTCCGCGCAGCGCGGACGACCCTTCCCGGATCCTTGACGCGAGCCCAGCTACCAATCCACGCCGATGTCGCCAGAGGCGGTCTTGATCACGAGCCCCTCTCCGCCGGCGCCGAGCGCCAGGCTTCCGCGCTTCCCGTGCGCGCCTTCTATCGTTATGCCGCCGGACACAGTGGACCACGCCAGCTCCGCGTCGACGTCCGCGGGGAGCTCGACGTAGACGTTGCCCGAGACCGTCGAGATCTCCGCGCCCGAAAATCCTCGTGAACTGTCGAGCTCCACCGAGCCCGACGAGGCGCCGACCGTGACGCGCCCTCCGACGCCGGACACGCTCACGTCGCCGGATATGGCCCGGGCGGCGGCCCGTCCGGCGCAGGTGTCGATGCCCACGGAACCGGAGGCCGATTCTCCGGCGGCGTCCCCGCCGACTCGCTCGAGCTCGATATCGCCCGAGGCGCTGCGCGCCGCCGCGCTGCCGGACACGCCGCTCGCGCTCACGTCGCCCGACGCGGTCCTGACAGCGAGCGTTCCAACCTCTTGGGCGTCCACGTCGCCCGAGATGGTCTCGATCGACAGGGCCCCGGGGCAGGACCGAGCCTCGACGTCTCCGGAAGCCGTCTTGAGTTCGAGCTCGCAGGCGATGCCCTCCAAGGCGATATCGCCGGACCTCGTGACGACCCGCGCTCGGACCAGGTTTCCGGGAAGCTCGAGGCGGATTTCGTCGGCGGCATGACGGCCCGCGGACCGCTCGATGATCGCGAGCTCGCCTGATTCCTGCTCGAACGCGAAATTCACCGCCCCCCGTTCGCCCCGCGCGACGAAGCGTGCCTCGGCCGTCGACGAAGGCAGCACGCGCACTTCGGCGGAGAAGGCTTCGAGCCGGATCGCGTCGAGTCCATCGGCGGGGAATACCTTCTCGATCTCCCCCTCGCCGTAGCGATCCCCTTCCTTCGGTCCGAGCGGACCGAGGTCGAGGTTCAGGTCGAGGTCGAGGTCGAGCCCTTCCAGCTTGTGCCCGAGGGTCTCGAGCGCGTCGCGGAGGCGGACGCCGAGTCCGGAAAGACCTTCCGCGCGCGATCCGCGCGCGTGCCGGGCGCCGGATCCGTCGTGGCCGCGCTCGCGCCCGCCCGCCTCTTGTCGATCGCCTCTCCCTTTTCCGTCCGTGAGTTCCGCGGCGAGCGCGTCGGGAGGGGTCAAGGCGTCGACCAGCTCCTCCTCGCCCTTTTCGGGATGCCGCTCCTTGAGCTCGTCGATGTGGCTTTCCATCTCTTTGACGAAATCGTCCCGCTCTCCGGGCTCCATCGACGCAAGCGCCGAGCGCAGGGCTTCCAGGTACTCGCGCGCGGTCATCGCGTGCCTCCTTCGATCCGCCTCAAGGCGGCTACGTTTCGATCGAATTCCTCGCGCATGGCGGCCAGTACGAGCTGCCCCGTCGGCGAGAGCCGGTAGTACTTCCGCGGATGCCCCGTCTCGGGCGTGGTCCACGAAGGCGAGAGGCTGCCTTCGCGCGTCATGCGCGCGAGCAGCGGGTAGAGCGTCCCTTCCGAGACCTCGAGCCCAGCCTGGGCGAGCGCCTCCATCATGTCCAGGCCGTAGCTCTCGTCCCGCGAAGCGAGCAGGCTGAGCGCGCAGAGGTCCAGGAAACCCTTGCGGCTCTGCGAGCGCCACTTCTCCACGAGGGCCATGGCGGCGTCCATTTCATCCATGTCCGTCTCCTTTACCTGAGTTCCGGCATGCGCCAGCGGGCGCAGAAGCCGTCCCTGATATCCCGGAACCGGGAAGGGTCGTCGCGCTCACCCGCGGAACCTCGCTCCGGAGCCGCCGGCGCCGTGCCGGGTGAATCCGCCGTCCGACCCGCCGGCTCCCGCCGCGCGAGCTCGCGCCCGAACGCCTCGGCCGCCGCGCCCAAGGCGCGCGCGAGCCCTCCGGAGTTCGCGGCCGTCGTCATCGAAACGCTTCGCATGACAACCTCCAAATATCTTGCTATGCAATACATAATATTAAGAAGCCAGACTGTCAACAAAATTCGAATAAAAACGGCCCGCGCGTAGCGGGCCGCGAGTCGGAAACGGCGGTCGGTCAGCGGCCGCGGAACATACCCGCCACCGCGAGAGCGGCGACGGCGAGCAGGCAGACGGCGGCGGCGACGCGGAATCCGGCTGAAGCCTTGCGCGCCGAACCGAGAATGGCTTCCTCCGATCTGGTGGATACGAGGAAGCGCCCTTTCTCCGGCTTCCTTACGACCAGCTTGCCGCCCGAATCCGTGGCTTCGCCGAGCACGTAGAGCTCGCGGCCGGAAGGGATGCAGGTCTCCTCGAAGCGGTAGCCCGTGGTGCGCCGCCCGCCGGCGAGGCCACCGAGCGCGCCCAGGTCGAGGGACGCCGATCCGACGCGGATGGAGCCGAGCCCCGTGCCGGCCTCGTGCCTCGAGAAGGTCTTTTCCGCCTCGACGCTCGCGCCGCGGGGGTCCACGAGCAGGCCGCCGCTCGCGTCCTCCACGCGGAAGGGCGGCTCGCGGCGTATCCTCGACACCACGTCGGATCCGCTTCGCGAACGACGATCCCTCCTTCCGTCGCTCTCCTCCCAGTACTCCTCCTCCCAGAGCCGGGTGGCGACGCACTCGTACCAGACGCAGTCCGTGCCCGAATACTCCGCGCGCAGCGGCTCGACGGCGACCGCGCGGCCTTTCAGCTCGACGATCCGGTTGAAGGAGCCCGCGCCTATCTCCGAGGCGACCGCCGCGGCGAGCGCCCCGACTTCCGCCGCGCGGCTCGTCTCGGTGGAGGCCACGTCATAGGCTTTGCGAGCCTTCGAGCCGCCGACCAGGAAGAAGACGAGGCCCAGGACGAGCGAGAATCCGGCGCCGATGAAAAAGCCCATCGCGTTCCTCCGCGGGAAAGGTATCGGACGAGGCAATTATCGCGCCGCGCGCCCCTTCGCGCCAGAGCCGCGCGACGGCGTCGCGCCCGACCCGGCGGCGCTTGCCGGAGCGGGCGCGCGGGGCTATGTTCGAATCGTGGATCCGAAAGTTCCCGATGCCCACCTCCACCTTTTCGACCTCGAGTCGGCCTCGCCGGGCTCGATCCGCGCGCTGGCGGAGGAGGAAGGCTCCGGCCGCGGGCGCCGCCGGGCTTCCGCCTGCCACGACCGGGCCGAATTCGAGGCCACGGAAGCCTACCGCGAGGCGGGGCTTTCCTTCGAGCTCTCCTTCGGCATCCATCCGCAGAACGCCGTGTGGGACGACGCGGATTTCCTGGCCGCCCTGGCGCGCTCGGGGCGGATCGTGGCCATCGGGGAATGCGGCTTCGAATTCTCGGGCGACCGGCCCGAATGGACGCGCGCGAAGGAAAACGAGAAGCTCCAGCGCGCCGTCTTCGAATTCCAGCTCGGCGTCGCGCGCGAGCACGGGCTGCCGGTAGTCATCCACCAGCGGAAGGCGCTCGATCAGGTCTTCGCCTACGCGCGCGAGCTCAAAGCCTTGCCCGCCGTGGTCTTCCACTCGTGGTCGGGTCCCGCGCGCGAGGCTGAATCGCTGCTCGCCAGGGGCATCCGCGCCTTTTTCTCGTTCGGAACGCCCATCCTGAACGGCAACCGCAAGGCCGCCGCGTCCTGCGCCGCGCTCCCCGACGACGCGATCCTCCTCGAGACGGACGCGCCCTGGCAAGCGCCCCGCGGCGAGCGGCACTGCCTGCCCGCGCACCTCGAACGGGTACTCGCCGCGGCCGCGGCGCTGCGGAGCGTCGCCCCCGAGACGCTCGCGGAGCCTGTAGGGCTCAACTACGAGGCGGTTTTCGGCGCCGTCAAGGCGCTCGGGTAATCGCCGAAGCGAAGCTTCGGCGCCGCGAAGGGCGCTCGGTAGATCGCCGAAGCGAAGCTTCGGCGCCGCGAAGGGCGCTCGGTAGATCGCCGAAGCGAAGCTTCGGCGCCGCGAAGGGCGCTCGGTAGATCGCCGAAGCGAAGCTTCGGCGCCGCGAAGGGCGCTCGGTAGATCGCCGAAGCGAAGCTTCGGCGCCGCGAAGGGCGCTCGGTAGATCGCCGAAGCGAAGCTTCGGCGCCGCGAAGGGCGCTCGGTAGATCGCCGAAGCGAAGCTTCGGCGCCGTCAAGGCGCCATAGGCGCCTTGACGCTAGGCCTTGAAGTGGTTCGCCTGCTCCACGACCTTGGCGGCCAGCTCGCGGTTGCGCTCGCCGAGCTCGGCGGAGATCCGGGCCGATTCCGCGATGGATTTACCGCCCTCGTCGATGGCGCCGATGCCGGCGCGCACTTCCTCCGTGACCTCCACCAGGTGCTTCATCTCCGTGGCGACCATGACGCTGCCCTCGCGCATCTCGGCGGTGGCCGAACGCACTTCCGAGGTGCCGCGGTTGATCTCCGATAGAGCCTCGAGCACCTGCTTGGTGCCCTCGTTCTGTTCGGCCATGGCCCGCGAGATGGTCTCCTGGAGCTCGTGGGCCGAAGCGAGGGCGCCGAGCATGGTCTCGAAGGCGCGCTCGGCCTCGGCGCTGCCCTCGGCGGTCGCGTCGATGCCGGACTTGATGCCGCCGAGCGAGCTTTCGATGGCCTTGGACTGCTCGGAAGCAGACTCGGCCAGGCGGCGGATCTCCTCGGCGACGACCGCGAAACCCTTGCCGGCCTCGCCTGCGTGGGCGGCCTCTATGGCCGCGTTCATGGCCAGCAGGTTGGTCTGGCTCGAGATGGCCGCCATGGCGGCGTTGGCCTCGACGAGGACGTCGGACTGGGAAGCGATTTCGCGGCTCGCGTTGACGGCCTCGCCGACGCGGAGCCGGCCCGCGTCGGCCGCCTTCATGAGCCGCTCGAATTCCTCGCCGAGGAGCCCGGAACTGCGCGCCACCTGGGCGATGTTGCCGACCATCTGCTCAATCGAGGCGCTCGACTCCACCACGTTCGCGGCCTGCGCCTCCACGAGGCGGGACATGTCCTCGACGCGGCGGACGCTCTGCTGGATGCTGGCGCCCGATTCCTCGACGCTGGCGGCCTGGCTCGAGACCACGTTGCGCAGCGAGGCGATGCTGGCCGCGATCTCGTCGGCGGCCACCGACGAGGACTGGGCCCCCGCGGCGAGCTTCTCGCCGATGTCCTGCAACTCCTCGGCGCGTTCGCGCGTGGCGACCACGAAGTCCTTGAACTCGCCGATAAGCGCCGCGAACGAGGAAACGGCGGCTCCGGCCTCGTCGCGCGTCGTCCGCCCGTGCAGGATCTCGGCGCCGAGGTCCCGCTCCTCGGCCATGCGGGCCGCTCCCTCGGCCAGCAGCGCGACCGGCCGGGCGATGGACCTGCCCAGCAGGTTGGAGAAGAGCACCGCGAGCGCGAGGATGACGAGGGTGGCGACGGCGATGTAGAGGATCACCATGAAGGCGCCGCTCACCGCCTGCCGGAGGGGCACCGAGGTGCCGAAGTACCAGGCATCGGGAGTGCCGGTGAAGCGCGCGGGCAGGAAGCGCTGGTAGGACTGAAGGCTGGTGCCGACGCTCGTCCGGATCATCGAGGTTGGCTGGTAGGTGGCGAAGGCGTCCCGGAGCTGTCGCTCGTGCTCCGGCGTGAAATTTCCCACCTCGAACATGTTCTTGCCGACGAGCTCGGCCTTAGGGTGCACGACGAGCGTAGGCTCGGTGGTGGTCACGAAGGAGTACGAGCCTACGAATTGGCCGACCTGTCCCGCCAGGTTCTTCATGCTGTCCAGCGAGATGTCGACGCCGACGACGCCGAGGGTGTTGCCGACCAGGTTGATCGGCATCGCCACGCTGGCCATGAGCAGCTCGTTGCCGTCCCCGAGGTCGTCCGTGTAGGGTTCGAGCACGCGGGCGGACGACGAGGCCAGGGGGATGGTGTAGTAGGAATTCTGCTCGGGATCGGCGTAGTCGTCGATGGTCGCCGCGAGGACCTGGTTACCGTCGCGCGAGAATACCGCGGCGTAGCGTCCGTCCGGCGTGAGCCCGGTCCGGTCGGCGATGTAAGAGGCCGCGCCGATGGCGTCAGGCTCGGTCACCAGCCAGGTGGAAAGGATGTCGGGGTTCCGCTCCAGCGCGCGCCGCATCAACATGTCGATGAAATCGTAGCGGGCATGTTCGGGGATGGAATCGTAGAGCCCGATGACGGTGCCGAGCGAACGCACGAGCTCGGTGGCCGACTCGAAGCGCGAGATCAGCACGGTGGACTGGCGCTCCGTCATGAGGTCGGCGTAGCGCATGGCGTTCTCGCGGAGGAACCCGATCGAGGTCAAGGTTGCCACCAGACCGAGCGCGATGGCCGACAGCGCGGCTATGCCGGAAGTGAGCAAGCTGACCTTAGTCCTGATTCTCATCGCGTTCGGCCCCCGGTTTCCGGAAATTGTTGCCTTCATTATACTTCCCTCGCGACCCGAGTCAACGAGGGCCGCCGGAGGGACCATGGGCATCGACGACCGCAACCGGATCGCGTTCGGGGACGACGGGCTCGCCCGGCTCGCCGCCGCGCGCGTCTGCGTGGTCGGCCTGGGCGGCGTCGGCGCCGCCGCCGCCCTCGACCTGGTTCGCGCCGGGGTCGGGAACGTCGTAGCGGTGGATTTCGACGAGGTCCAGGACTCCAACCTGAACCGCCTGGCGTTCGGCTACGCGGACTTCGTCGGGAGGCCCAAGGTCGAGGCCTTCGCGGAGCTCGCCCGCCGCATCCGCCCGGACTGCCGCGTCGAGACCGTCGGCGCGCTGGTGCGCGGCGACGACCCGGGCTCCTACCTGCCCGGCTCCTGCGACGCCTGGCTCGACTGCATCGACACGCTCAACGCCAAGGTGAACCTGATCGCCTGGCTGCTTTCCCGGAAGGAGCGCTTCGTCTCGAGCATGGGCACGGCCGGGCGGCTCGCCCCGGAACGGCTCCGCGTCTCGTCCGCCTGGGACGTGACGGGCGATCCCCTGGCCCAGCGCGTCCGCCAGCGCCTCAGGCGCCTCGAAGCGACCGCCGATTTCCCCGCGGTCTGGTCCGACGAGCCGCCGGTCCCGCCGGCCTTGCCGGCCGACGGATCGGTGCCCGGGGAGCTCCGCGACGGCGCCCGCGTGCGCGCGGTGCAGGGTTCCAGCCCCTTCGTGCCGCAGGCGGCGGGGCATCTGATGGCCTCGATCGCGGTCCGCGCCGTGCTCGGGCGTTGGAAAGCCCCGGTCCGCGCCATGCTGCCCCCCATGCGAACGCGCGGAGCATCGGCATGAGCGGCCCGGGACGGCGCGACGAACTGGCCGCGGCGCTCGACTACATCCTCAACCGAGCCGGCGACGCCGAGTTCGAGGTGCTGGCCAAGGCCGTCGAGCGCCGCCGCTCCGACATGACGCGCTTCGCCCGCCTCGGAGGGCACTCGCCCGACCGCGCGGCCCGCGACCTGGCGGGCGCCATCCAGGAACAGGTCGGCGCCTCGGCGGACTCCATCCGCGGCATGGTGCGCGGCTTCGTGTCCGAGATGATACGCAAGGAGGCCCCGGAGATACCCGAGGCCGACCTGGAGGCCTTGCTCGCGGAATGGGTGCCCGACCCGGCGGCCCGCCGCGAGCGGGTCGCCAAGGCCAGGCGCGAGCTGCCCGCCGACGCCCTGGTCGCCATGCTCCGCGACTTCCTCGACTTTTCGGAAGGCCGCATGCTCCCGAGTCGCCAGAAGGAGCTCTGGGACATGGATCCGCGCTGGCAGGACTCGTATTTCGAGGCTTTCCCGCCCGAGGTCTCGGCCTTCCTCAAGGCCCGCCTGGCGCGCGCCATGGACGACGAAACCTTCTGGACGGCCGTCTACAGCGTGTTGGGAGTCTAGCGCGGAGGCGAGGATCGTCCGGGAAGGAAGGGGCTCCGCCGCCTTCCTTCCCGGGCCCATCCATCCCCGCGAGCGCTTGGAAGGCGCACGCCTTTCGGTCTAGCGCACCGCGGATTTCCGGACCGCTCCGGGCCTTCCGGATGCCCGCTAGGTCGCCTTGCTCACCGTAACCGCGGGCAGGAGGCAGAGGACCGGCGAAACGCCGAGGGTCTTCGCCTCCGTCTCGGCCGAGAGCCTGATGCGGCCGCGGTTGGCCGGCACCGTCCCGGTCACGGAACCGCCCGTCACCGCGACGCGTCGCCCGTCCCGAACCAGGTAGGCCAGCCGGATCTCGCCGCCGAAGTCGCCCCCGGTCGGATCGACGAAGAAGTCCGAGAAGTCGACCACCTCGACGTGATCCCGCGATCGGAGCGCGGCGGCCGTTTCGCGGCCGCCCGCGAGCCTGAAGAGGCGCAGGGAGCCCGTCGGCTCGAGGCCCAGGTAGCGCGCGTACTTGAGCGGCGCCACGAGGCGTTCGACCCTGCCGTCCACGACGCAGCGCGCGGAGCCGAGCGGGAAGCCGTCGGCGTCGTAGGGCGCGCCGAGGGCAGCGTGCGGCATCGAGCCCAGGGCCTCGAGCTCGAGCCGGTCGCCGTCGCCGGGGCCGCCCGTGTCCTCGCCGAGCGCGAAGGCGGCTCGCCGTTCGTAGACGGCCTGGGCGGAGAGGTTCGCCTTGTAGTACGCGAAGATCTCGCCCGCCAGCTCGCCGGCGAGGACGAGAGGCAGTCCTTCGCAGTCGGGCGTCGGGACGGCCGCGAGCCGGTCGCGCGCGGCGGCAAGGCGCGCGCGGGCCAGGGCGGCGAGCGCCTCGTGGTCGGGAACCGCGAAGTCGCGCTCGGTCCAGAGCTCGACCTGGTCGCGCCCAGCCCCCGCGTTCACGACGAACTCGCAGTGGCCGCTCCAGGCGGTCCACGAGACGTCGACGCCGGAGGAGTTCACGACGCGCGTCGCGGTCCGGCTCAGGAAGAGCTCGAGCGAATTGATGGAGGCCCCGCCCTCGCCGTCGTGGCGGTAGAGCGCCGCGCGCAGGCCTTCCAGCGACACCGCGGGGTCCACGCCCTCGAAGGGGTTCGGCGGCGGGACGGGCGCCGCGGAGCCGGGTTCCGCGAGCGGGAACCAGGGGTTCCGCATGCCGGCCGCGGTGGAAACCGCTCGGGACAGGGCCGCGGCGATCTCGGCGTCCGAGGCGCCGTCGGCGATCTTGACGGCGCATTCGCCGCGGGTCCGGCTTTCGCCCTCCCCCGAATCCACGTAGACCGAGACGTCGCAGTCGGTCTTCGAGACGGCGCGCGCGGTTTCGGGCACGCGGCCGATGTAATAGCGCTCGTTTCGCTCCGCGCGGAGCTCGACGAGTTTCCAGGCGTCCGCGCCGGGCAGGGCGCGGAGCGCGGCGAGGGTTCTTTCCACGGTGTTCATCATCCCAACCTCATCTTCGTTTTCAGGTACGGACCGCCGGCGGAGACCTTCACGTACTCCTTGTGGCCCTTGCCGCAGTAGCCGGAGCCGGAGAGCGCGAAGTCTGAGGACACCATGTCGATGGCCGAGAGCACGTCGGGCACGTAGCCCGAGCACACCACCGGCCCCGCCACGCGACCGGTCAGCTTGCCGTCGCGGATCTCGCGCGCGAGCGAGACGACGAGCTGGATGCCCCAGTTCTTCGGGTCCTCCATGCCGGAGGCCATCTTCTCGAGCAGCCAACCGCGCCTCACCGCGGCGACCATATCCTCGAGCCGCGAGGTTCCCGGCGCGAAGTAGGTGTTGGTCATGCGCGCGTAGGCCTTGTGGTCGAAGGCCTCGCGGCGGCCGTTGCCCGTCGGCGCCGCGCCGAGGGCCAGGGCGGATTGGAGGTCGGAGAGGCCCGCGACGAGCCTTCCCCTGTCGATGACCAGGGTGCGCGTCGAAAGGACGCCCTCGTCGTCGAAAAGGTAGGTGCCGCACTCGTCGACGCCTTTCGCGCCGTCGTACATGTCGACGATGGGGCTGGCCACGCTCTTGCCGAGATACTCGGCGGCGAGGGCGCGGCCCTTCACGAACATGTCCATCTCGACGCCGTGGCCGAAGGCCTCGTGCGCGAGCAGTCCCGAAATGGCCGGCGTCAGGATGACGTCGTACTCTCCGGGCTCGACGCCGCCCGCGCCGAGCAGGGCGGACGCCTCCTCGGCGACCGGGGCGGCCTTGGCGGCGAGCGCGTCGAGCAGCTCGAGCCCCTTCAGGCCGGAGAAGGACTCATGGGCCGATTTCGTCACGTCGCCGCGGCGCGCCACGGCCACCAGGTAGGCCTGGCCCCAGACGAAGGACTGCGAAAGCGTCCGGTTCCGCGAGACGAAAAGCTTCGCGACGCGCATGAACTCCGCGCGCGCGGTCGAGAAGACTATCTCGTCCGAGGCCGCGGCGACGGCCTTCCGCGCGGCGTCGAGGGTGGCCAGGACGCGTTCGGGATCCTCGGCGAAGGGGTCCCGCTCGAAGCCGGAACGCCATGCGGCCTCGACCTTTTCGTCCGAGATCGGCGGGTAGCGCCGCGCGCCGGCCGCCGACGCGAGCAGGGCGTCGAGCCGCTCCGCGACCAAAGCCGCCAGGTCGCCCTCGGGCAGCGAGCTGGTGGCCCACTCGACCACGCGGCCGTCCTTCTGGGCCCGGAAGACGAAACCGCGCTCGCTCCACCGGGAGTCCTCCGCGCGCTTCTCGCGGGGCGTCGCCCCGAAACCCAGGCCGGTCGAATCGGTCCCGAGGACCGAGAGGTAGTCGTAACGCGAGCCGGCACCGTCGACGGCCTCCCTGAGGCGCGCCGCGCGCTCCGCGAGGAAGCGGCTCTCTCCGCATTCTGGCATTCGTTGCTCCTTGTCGGCGCCCGGGCCGGAAGGCGGCGCGGGCCCGACGATGCTCGCACGGAAATGCCGGGCCGGCAAGGGCTACCGGCCGCCCCGACCCCGATCGCCCGCAGGCGCGCGCGGCCGCTCCGCGCTTCCGGCCGCCCCCGCGGTCCGGGAACCGTGGTATACTGCCCGCCCGACCCGCCGCGCGCGGGACGCTCCTCGCCCAATCCTCTCTACCCGGAAGGCCGCCATGGAACCCATCGTCATCGACGGACGCTCGCTCGACCTGGACGACCTCGTCGCCGTCGCCCGCGACGGCGCCCCCGTCGTCCTCGACCCCGCCGCCCTCGAGCGGGTCGCCCGCTCGCGCGCCCTCGTGGACCGCTGCGTCGACGAAGGCCTCGTGCGCTACGGCATCACCACCGGCTTCGGGAAATTCTCCGACGTGGTCATCGACCGCGAGAAGAACGCCGCCCTCCAGAAGAACCTGATCATGAGCCACGCCTGCGGCGTCGGCGATCCCTTCCCGGTCGAGGTCGTCCGCGCGATGCTGCTGCTCCGCGCCAACGCCCTCATGGTCGGCTACTCCGGCATCCGCCCTTCCACCATCCTGGCCCTCGTCAACCTGCTCGAAGCCGGCATCGCGCCCGTTGTGCCGGAGAAGGGTTCGCTAGGCTCCTCGGGCGACCTCGCGCCGCTCTCGCACATGGCCCTGGTCCTCTGCGGCATGGGCGAAGCCTTCTACAAAGGCGAGCGCATGCCCGGCGGCCGCGCCCTCGAGCTCGCCGGCCTCGAGCCCGTGGAGCTCGCCGCCAAGGAGGGCCTCGCCCTCATCAACGGCACCCAGGCCATGACGGCCGTGGCGGCCTTGGCCGTCCACGACGCCCTCGCCCTCTCGCGCACGGCGGACCTCGTCGCCGCGCTGAGCCACCAGGCCCTCCGCGGCGTCACCGACGCCTACGACGGCCGCATCCACGCCCTCCGCGGCCAGCCGGGCCAGGAGGACTCCGCCGCCTTCCTCCGCGAGCTCCTCGCCGGCTCCCGCCTCACGAGCCGCCAGGGCGAGCTCCGCGTGCAGGACGCCTACGCCCTCCGCTGCGTCCCCCAGGTGCACGGCGCGAGCCGCGACGCCATCGAGCACGTCGCCGAGGTGGTCTCGCGCGAGCTCGGCGCCGTCACCGACAACCCGCTCATCTTCCCCTCCGACGACCCCGACATGGACGCGGTCGCCGGGATCATCGCCGCGGACGAAGGGGAAGGCGCCATCATCTCGGGCGGCAACTTCCACGGCCAGCCCGTCGCGCTCGCCATGGACTACCTCGGCATCGCGCTCGCCGAGCTCGCCAACATCTCCGAGCGCCGCACGGAGCGCCTCGTCAACCCCGCGCTCTCGAACGGCCTCCCGGCCTTCCTGACCCGCGAGGGCGGCGTCAACTCCGGCTTCATGATCATGCAGTACGCCGCGGCCGCCCTCGTGTCGGAGAACAAGGTCCTCGCCCACCCCGCGTCGGTCGACTCGATCCCCTCCAGCGCCAACCAGGAGGACCACGTCTCGATGGGCACCATCGCCGCGCGCAAGGCCCGGCAGATCCTCGGCAACGCCCGCGACGCCCTGGCCATCGAGCTCCTCGCCGCCTGCCAGGCCGTGGACCTGCGCGGAGGCCCCGACGCCCTCTCGCCCGCCACCGCCGCCGCGTACCGCGCCCTCCGCTCGGTCGTCCCCGGCGTCGACGCCGACCGCGTCATGTACCCCGACATCGCCGCCGCCGCCTCGCTCGTCCACGACGGCACCATCCTCGACGCCGCGCTGGAAGCGATGGCGGCCGACTCGGAATAGGAAGAAGGATCGGGGCGAGGGCCGTCGTCTTCCATGACGTGCCCCTGCCGCGTTGCGCGGCAGGGGCAAGCACGGGGCGCGCATCCATGCGCGCCGGGGTCACTGGAGGGCGGCGCCCCGGACGATTCGGGCGGCGCGGCCTGAGAGCCCGGCGCGCAGCCCGCCCGGGAGAAGAGAAATCCTGGAAACCCTCACACAAATTCAAGAAGACACGGAGAAAAGAATTGATGTCAAAAAAACCGCCCCTCCGCTTGGGGCGGAGGGGCGGGCTCGTTCAAGGCTTGGCTGACGAGGCATTGGCGACGAGCGCCTCCGCATCCGTTACCAGCCGATCGGCGTGGTCAGTACGTTCGAGTACGTCGGCGCGATCGACCCTATGCCGAGCTGGCCGAACTCGTTCGAGCCCCATGCGTACACCGTGCCGTCCGCGGCAAGTGCGAGCGAAAACTCCTCGCCGGCGGCCGCCCGGGTGACGCTCGCGGGCACGGCGAGAGGCAGGTAGGAATCCGGACCGAGGTGCTTGCCGTCGCCCCGGTTGCCCATGACGCCCTTTCCGGCCAGCACGAGCCTGCCGTCGCTCGTTACCGCAGAGAAGCTGCCGAAGTCCATTTCTGCGGACACCCACGAGCCGCCCGCCGCGATCTCCGCGGGACTCGATTCGTTCAGCTCGATGGAGTCATCGCCCCAGGAATACAAGGTTCCGTCGGACGCGATGGCGCCCGAACCGGCGAAACACGCCGTCACGTACGCGATATCCGCGAGGGCGCCCAAGACCACGGGCGTGGACCGGTCGGTGGTCGTTCCGTCGCCGATCTGGCCGTACGCATTGTCGCCCCAGGCCACGACGCTGCCATCCGAAAGCAGGGCGAGCGCGTGGTTTCCGCCGGCCGCGATGGCGCGTACGCCGGTGAGCGTTCCGACACCGCCCACGCCCTGCACCAAGGCAGCCGAAACGGTTCGGGAAACGGTCGTGCCGTCTCCGAGCTGACCGTCGACATTCGTACCCCAGGCCCAGACCTGGCCCGACGAGTCGAGCGCGATGGTAAAGGTCGCCCCCAACGCGACCTGCGCGATCGCGGCGGTCGGTAGTCCCGAGATGGCGCTTCCGTCATTCACGTAAAATGGTGTAGTCGCGCCGTTGCCCCAGAGGTAGAGGGAGCCGTCGGCGAGGACCGCCGCGCTCCGCTCCAAACTGAGATAACTCATGGCCGACGCACTGGCGATCGCTACGGCGGCGGACGGCAGCGCGACCTTTCCGGGAGCGCCGCGGGTCACTTTGTCGCCCAGGCCGAGCTGGCCGTCGTCGTTGTAGCCCCAGGTCCACACTTCGCCGTTCGAGTCCAGCGCCACTGCGTGCCGGCTCCCGGCGACGAGCCTGGTGAACGCCGCCGCGGGGGTCCAGGTCGCCGCGGCGAGCGAGGCGGAGAGCGAACCGTCCGCCCGTTCGCCGAGCCGCCCGTCGCCCCAGGCATACCAAGCGCTCCCGTCGAACGCGAAAGCCCGTAGCGATTCTGTCGATGAAGCCAGGTCGTAACCACCCGCGTAGAGCTCGACTATATTCGACAGCCCGGGCAGTTCGAGGGGCGCCGTCGGCGAGACGCCGTTCGGCGAGACCGAGAGCAGGATGCCGCGGTTGTTCATGCCGGCGCCCAAGACCGTACCGGTCTCCGTCAGGGCCAGGGCTTGTCGAGTCATAGCCCGTATCTCGGCGACGGCGGGAAGGCCCGCGACGAGGGTCGGCTCCTGCCTGGTCGTCATGTCAGGATGGAAAAGCTGGCGGACATTGTTGTAGCCCCAGGAATAGAGCTGGCCGGAGCCGTCGATCGCATAGCTTGTGTCGTAGCCGGCCGCGACCTTGACGATGCCGCTCAAGGTCGGGACCAGGGTCGGCGTCGTCCGGTCGACCTGGTCGTTCAGGCCGAGCTGGTAGTAATAGTTGTCTCCCCATGCGTAGACGCTGCCGTCGTCCAGGGCGACGAGCGTATGTTTTACGCCAGCAGCGACCGAGACCGCGGGACGTGGCAGGGGCACTTGCTTCGGGAATTTCTTCGAGGTCGTCGTACCGTCACCGAGCTGGCCATCGACGTTCAGCCCCCAGGTCCACACCGCCCCGTCGGCGTCGAGCGCCACGACGAAGCCGCCCAGCGAGGCGCTATATGAGCCGTAGGATCCCAGATCCAAATCTACAACACGTTCGATGTAGGAATTCCTGTTAGGCACGCCGGATGGCGCGTACGGATCGGTCGAGGAGAATGCGTCCCAAGTCCACACCTTGCCATACGCATCAATGAACGCCGCGAGACTTTCACCTGCATGCACGGCCACGATGTCCGATAGACCCGACAACTGAATGCCATTAGCGAATACCAGGTAGTCGTCCGCGCGGTAGCGGTTGACCACGTTTTCGTACGGCGTCGCTCCGTAGCGGGTAACGCTACCATCGTCCTCCACCTTGAGCGTCATGCGAGAGATCGTGGCGACCCGGTTCCGCACAATGAAAGCGGAGTAATCCGCGTCGACCGACGCGATGTCGGACGGCGAGCTCAGTGCGGAACCGGTCGCGATCGAGGCCACGCGGTACTCCCAGGTCGTGCCGCCTTCGGCGGTTTTGTCGACATAGGCGACCGTATCCGGCCCGAGGCTGGCCACGGTCGCGAACCCGGCCTCGCCAGCGGCCCTGCGCTCCACGAGGTAGCCCGACTCGCCCGCGACGTCCGTCCAGGAAAGCTCCACCAGGAAGCGGCCCGAAACGGCGGCGAGCCCCGTCGGGGCTGGCGCGGGGGCGCCGTAGGCCGACGCGTCGATCACGACCGCCGTGGTCCTGGAGTCGGTGACATGGATGGTGGCCTCAAGCAGCCGTTCCTCCGCCGCGCCCGCGAGGTGGATGACGGCGGACCAGTCCTCGCCGGCCATAAGCCCGGTCGAAATGCCCGCGGCAGAGGCGGCGTCGACGCTCAGGCTTTCGGTGCGCTGGAATACCGCGGCTTTGTACAGGTCGACGCTCGCCGAGAGCGGCGCGAGATCCGCGGAGAACGCGATGTCCCAGGAAATGGAACCCGTCCCCGCGACGACGCCGAGGAGGACGGTCGCCGTGGCGAGATTCGCCGCGGTGACGGTCGCCGGGGCGACGCCGTAACGGTACGGGCTGCCCGCGGCATCGGCCGCCTCGTAGGCCCACACTTGGACGCTCCAGGCTCCGGTCACCAAATTCTCCACGGTGCATGTGTCGGTTGCGGCGGCGTTCCAGACCACGTCGAAGCTTTCCTCGCCCGGGCCGTCGCCGTGCGCCCGGAAGCTCGCCGGGGCGGCGGGATAGTACTGGAATAGGTTGCGCGCCGGATCGCCGAAGGAAATGCGGAGCGACCCGCCTTCACCTTCCCTGGACGGATCGAGGAAGGGCGCGCACGAGAACGCGGCAAATACCGTCGTGAAGGCCAATATGGCCAGCAAAGTTCGTTTCATCATACCGCCCTCATTCATAATTCAGGATGATGGAGTCGATCGTCATCGAGTCGTCGCCCCACGAGTCCAGGTGGTCGTTGGTGAATACGAACTCGATGAAGAGGGCGCTGCCGGTCGCGTACGAAAGGCCGGTCCTGGTGAACTTCGGCCATGGGTCGAAACTCGGCGTGTCACCGGGCGCCTGGCCGAAGTAGGTGCCGGAGATTACGACGACGCCGTTGACCTTCACCTCGAAGGTGTCGAGCTCGGACATCGAGTCGCGATACCTGAACGAGAGGCCCGTGAGCGTCTTGCCGGGGGGCACCACGGTCCGGAGCTGGGCCGCGCGCGACGTGCCCTGCGCCACGACCGGCGACCTCAGCGCGTACGGGCTCCCGTCGGCGCCTCCCGCTACCACGGCCCAAGTCGTCGCCGTATTGGCGAACCAGCTCGGGAGAACCCCGTCGTCGAAGCCGAAGACCGCGCCGGAACGCGCGAGGATGCTGTAGTCGACGCTCCGCGAGAAAACCGTGCCCGAGGCCGTCGTCGCCTTGACCGAGAGCGAATGGAGTCCCGGCGCCTTGTCGGCGACCAGGCGGTAGACGTTCGATGCGCCGGACTGTTCCTGCGCGCCGTCCACGTACCAGGTCCATGCAGCCACCGCGACCGGGGCGCTCGCAGTCACGAGGCGGGACTCGCCAATCTCGATCGATGCCGGCATCGCGTCCAGCGCGATGTCGTAGGTGGCCGGGTCGCCCGGATCGACGACGATGCCGCCGCGGATGTCGTAGATCTCGATGTCCTCGTCCGATTCGGTCCAGCCGGACTTGAAAGCCTTGGCGCGTACCGTCTTCGTCGTAAGGATGTTCCTGGGCGATACGTACTGGGTCGAAGCAGCCGTCGGCTCGGTGCCGTCGAGCGTATAGCGGATGGTCGCGCCCGCGGCGGGGCACGACATGGAAACCAGCTGCCCGGTCATGAAGACGCCGCCGCCCGGGCTCAGCACAGGCGCGGGAACCTTGAGCTCGTACACGATGTTGGCGATCGCGTCGGCGCTGGTCTCCCAAGCGTCGACCCATGCGTAGACCTTCATGGTCGCGGAGCGGTTTATCCAGATAGTACTGCCGAGCGTGTACGAAATCCCCACGGTACGCGAAGGCTCGGTGCCTTCGGTCGTGTACCTGATGGACACGCCCGCGGTGGTGCAGGACAACGTGACGTACTGGTCGGAGTCGTAGATCCCGGCAGGGAGGCTGAAGGTCGGGGCGGCCACGTAGCCGGTGATGACGTAGGCCCGGCTCCCGCTCGCGTCCGAGTCCGACTGCCAGTCCGGCACCCAGGCGTAGGCGCGGAGCGTCGCGCTCGAGTCTATTGCCACCGGACCAGAGTAAAGGGTGCCTATCGTCCTCGAAGGAATAGCCCCGTCGGTCGTGTACCGGATCGAGGCGCCCGGCGTCGTCGTGGAAAGGCTCACCGATTTGGCCGTCGTATAGGTTCCGCCCGGCACGGAGTACTGCACGGGCGCCACGTGGCCCGTGATCGTGTAGCTCGCGGAGGCTTCGGCGGAATCGGTCCAGAGCTCGCGGGTCGCGACAGCCCGGAGGGTCTGGTTCGCGGAGACCGGCACGTCGACCGAGCTCGCGGCCACGACGACGGCCGAGCCGCCAGTCGGGTCTCCGCCGTCGGTGGTGTAGCGGATGACGGCGTCGGGCGTGACGGTGGAGATGGTCACGGTCCGCGCGTCGGTGTAGGTGCCGGCCGCGGACGAGAAGGTCGGCGTACCCGCGCGCAGATCAAACTGGATGGTCGCGACCGGCGAATCGGCGTATCCCGGGAGCTCCGCGTACGCCTTGACCGTCATGGGCCGGTTGACGTTGACGACTGGATTGCTGGATGCCGTCGCCGAAACCCTCGCACTCGCAGGATCGGTCGGGTCGCTGCCGTCGAGCGTCCAGTAGAGCGTGGAACCGTACGGCCCGTCCACCCGGACAGTCTGGGGCGTGTCGTAGGTGCCCGTCGAAGGATAGGTCGTGGCCAGGTCGGCATGGTAGAAGGTCGGCGCGATCAGCTCCGTCTGGCGGGTGTATTTCGCGTAAAAGCTCGGGGAGACCTCGACCCCTTCGCGCCAGGCAACCGCCTTGAGATCCACAGGTCCCGCGCCGTCGATCGTGATCGGCGCGCCTTCCCATTTCAGACTCGGCGCGCCGGGCACGGGGTCGGATCCGTCGAGCGTATACCAGATTTCGTTGCGCGGATCGGCGTCGGCGTCGAGCGCGAAAAGGACGTCGAAGGGGAAAGAATAGGAGCCGGTCGTCGCCGCTTGCTCGGGACCTCCCGAAAGTACCGCCGTAGGGGTGCGGGCAATGATGGTAAAAGCCTTTTCGTTTTCGTAGCTGGTACCGTCGAGCTCGGTCCGGCCGACGACCGTGGCCGAGCGGTCCAGGACGAAGGGGCCCTCGTAGCGGATCCAGCTCGAAGGCGTCCCGCCCGTCGCGCCAGGGGCCAGTAGTCCGTACGAGACAGTCTGGCCGGGGTCTCCGCCATCGACTGTGATGCTCACCTCGAGCCATTCGATCGCCGTGGAGGCATACTGCGGCTCGATGGTCGGCCAGCCGGGGTAACCTTCCTCCTCAATCACCGGGCATCCCGCCAGCGCCAGCACGGCTACGAGCGCGAGCGTCGCCGCTCCGATGGTATTCATGGTTCGTTTCATCATGACTCCGGATCGTTCCGTTTCGGACATGCGACCGGGAATATACCACGACCCGATGCGCGGCCCTGCCCGCGTTTGGCGGAATTCTAGAAAAAGGTGAGAGTCTCCCGGAAGGGCCGCGCGCGGAACGGGTTGGCGGGCGTCGCCATTTCCGCCCTCGGCCCCTGTCCGCCCCGGACGCTGGCGCGCGGCCCGCTTCCCCCCTTCTCTTCCCCGAATTCGCGTTCATCGAGCGTGCGCGCGCGCGGGGCATCGCCTACACTTGCGGCCGGAGGTCCATCCGATGATCCGCAGGCAATGGTACGTGGTGCTCGAGTCGAAGGAAGTGAAGCCGGGCAAGCCCGTGGGCGTGACGCGCATGGGCGAGAAGCTCGTGTTCTGGCGCGGTCCGGACGGGAAGGTCTCGTGCCTGTCGGACATCTGCGCGCACCGCGGCGCCAGCCTCGCGCTCGGCGAGCTCCACGGCGACCGCGTGATGTGCCCCTTCCACGGCCTCGAGTACGCGCCCGACGGGAAGTGCGTCCGCATTCCCGCCAACGGCCGCGACGCGAGCGTGCCGCCCAATTTCCGCGTCGCCTCGTACCCGGCGCACGAGGCGCACGGCTTCGTTTCCATCTGGTGGGGCGATAATCCGCCCGCCGACCTGGCGCCGCCTGCGTTTTTCGACGACCTGCCCGAGGGCATGAAATGGGCCACGGTGCGCGACCCGTGGCGCGCGCACTACAGCCGCGTCATCGAGAACCAGCTCGACTGCGTGCATCTGCCCTTCATCCACCGCAGCACCATCGGACGCGGAAACCGCACGCTCGTAAACGGCCCCGGCGTCAAATGGACGGGCGCCGACAGCTTCGACATGTTCGTCTACAACGAGGTCGACTCGGGGCAGAAACCGAAGAAGCCCGACGAGGTCCCGATGCCGAGCCCTTCCGGCTACAAGATCGAGTTCCGCTTCCCGAACCTGTGGGAGAACCGCATCGCCGGGAAGATGCGCGTGCTCGCGGCCTTCGCGCCGGTCGACGCGGAGAACACCCTGCTCTACCTCCGCGTCTACCAGGGCTTCATGACCTGGCCCCTCGTCCGCGCCTTCATGGGGTGGATGATCTCGAAGTTCAACCTCGTCGTCGCGCACCAGGACCGCCGCGTCGTCGAGACGCAGGTACCGAAAGCCTCCGGGCTCCGCATCGGCGAAAATCTGTTCCAGGGCGACAAGCCCATCATGGGATACCGCCGGCGCCGGCAGGAGCTGATCGAGGCCGCTTCGAAGAAATGAAGGGCGAGGGCCGCGCGCAGCCTTTCATGCGCGCAGGGATGCGCGCGCAGTCTGCGGCCCGTGACGCGTGCGCCGCGTCACGGGTACGTCAAGGATGACGAGCGCGCAGCCCGCCCAAGATAAATCCTCGGATTTCTCTTCAAACAAAGTCACGAAGGCACCAAGGGCAGAAGGTCGGTAGATTTTATTGCTCTTCCTTTGTGTCTTCGTGTCTTTGTATAAGCCTCTTCATTTCTGTCCCTATTCCGTCAGCGTGAAGCCCAGGGTTTTCACCGGGAAGCGTTGGCCGTTCGCGCGGTTCACGAGGAACCAGTCGAGCTTCCAGGCGCCGAGGGAGCCGGACGCGCAGTTGATGAAGGCGGTGGCGAAGCCGGGCGCGTAGAAATTGTAGGGCCCGAAATCGACCGGCGCCTTGCCCGGTTCCGTGAGGGTGAAGCCGTAGAGCCAGATCGGCATGCCGCCCGGATCGAGGTAGTCCTTGGTCGGCGGACCTTTCAGCCAGGCGCCGAACACGAGGCTCCGGTTGGCGAAATAGCCCTTCTCGTAGAGCCGCGAACGCGACCAGGACTCGCCCCGCTCGACCGGGGCCAGCACGGTGTCGTAGTTCGTCTGGTCATAGATACCGACGCCCGAGTCGAGGAGCTTCCAGCCCGGGGTCGCGGCGGCGGTCGGGGAGCCCCAGGTGGTAGTGAATTTCACCGTGCCGACCTTGCGGACTTCCTTGGTGTCGCGGTGGCGGATCGAGAAGCGGAGTTCCCAAGCGCCCTCCGCGTAGCCCCCGACGGGAATCGCGAGGGTACCGTGCCCGGCGGCGTAGAAACCGTAGGGACCGAACTCGGCGGTCTTTCCGTCGGGAAAGCGCACGACGCAGGACCAGTACCAGGCCGGGTGGTCGGAAGGCGGGCCCTGGATCCACGCGGCGAAGCGCTGGTTGCCGCGGTAGGTGCCGGCCAGGGCGCCGTTCTCGTAGAGGGCTTTCGCGTCGAACGAGGAGCCGCGCTCGGCGACGGTCAGCCGCTCGGCGTAGGCGGCGTCCTCGACGACGAGCCCGACGCCGAGCTCCTTGAGGGTCCAGTCCTGGGCGGCGCCCGACACGGCGAGCGCGACGAGAAGCACGAAGGCGATGGTCTTCCGCATGGGGTCTCCCGGAGCGGCCGCTCGACCGGCCCGGCTCCGGGTGCCATTGTCGCGCCGAACGGCGATCGGGGCAAGCGGAGCAGTTCGCGCTCCCGCGTCAGCCGAAGCGGAAGCCCGAAACGGTCGCGCCCATGAGCGTCCCTCCGAACTCGCGCACGCCCGGATCGGCGCCGCCCGCCCCGGCCGCCACGAAGAGCGGCGCGAGGTGCTCGCTCCGCGGATGGCAGGAAAGCGCCGCGGGAGCTTCGCGCCACCGCGAGAGCGCCTCGCCGCGGGCCTCGGGGTCGGGGATGGCGGCGGCCTCTCCGAGCCAGGCGTCGAAGGCGGCCGAGTCGCGCGCCACCGCGGGTCCTCCGGAGAGAAAGCCGCGCAGGTTGTGGTAGCTCATGCCCGAGCCGACGATCAGCACGCCGCGTTCGCGGAGCGGCCCGAGCGCGCGGCCGATGCGGAAATGCAGCGCCGGGTCGAGGCCGGCCACGAGCGAGAGTTGCGCGACGGGGATGTCGGCTTCGGGGAAGGCGATCATGAGGGGGACGAAGGCGCCGTGGTCGAAGCCGCGCTCGAGCTCGCGGCCGACCTCGAAGCCGGCGGCCCCGAGCAGGGCGGCGGCCTCGGCGGCGACGCCCGGCTCGCCGGGCGCGGGCCAGGAGAGGCGGTAGGCGCTTTCGGGGAAGCCGTAATAGTCGTAGAGAAGCCCCGGCGCCGCGCCCGCGTGGACGGTCGGGACGCTTGCCTCCCAATGGGCGGAGATCATGAGGATGGCGCGCATGCCCGCGTCGCGGTAAGCCGCCAAGGTCCCGATCCACGAGCGGAGCGCCGCGTAGCCGGGCAGGTCCATCGAGTCGCCGCCCGGCAGGTGCCAGGGCCCGCCGCCGTGGGGCAGGTAGATCGCGGGCAGTCGCCCGTCAGATGACATCGTAGACCTTTTCGCGGTTGCCTCGTACGATGGCATGCGTTCCTCCCGGTTCGGCCGCGCGGCGGCCCGTCGCTATTCCGCCCTTTCCAGCGCCTCGGTCGCCTTCGCGCGCGCGGCGCGACGCTCGGGCGCGGGGATCAGGGCCACCCAGGTCGAACCCGAGGCGGCAAGGCCGAGGACGAGGATTTTCAGCCATAGCGGAGGCATCGCCAAGGCGCCGATCGTCGCGAAGAGCATCATGGCGGAGATCGACGCCAGCTTGCCGCGGCGACTGATGGTGCCTTCCTCGACGAAGCGGCGCACGCCGGGTCCGAAGCGCGGGTGGGCGACGACCTTTTCGTAAAGGCGAGGGTTGGTGCGGATGAAGGCGGTGGCGGCCAGTATCCAGAAGATGGTGGTCGGAAGGCCCGGCAGGAAGACGCCGAGCCAACCGAGGGCGAAGGCCAGAAGGCCGAGCGCCGTGAGCAGTTTCCGTTTGCCTTCGCTCATCGTGTAACGATCCTCATTGCGGTACTATGATACCTTTTTTCGGCGACAGTGTCCAGCTCGGGAGGGATCTGCGCCTGGAAGCGTCGCCCTACCAGGCTCCGGAAGGGCCGGCCGGGGAACGCTCAGGCCCTGGCGACGGGCGTAGGCGGAACTCCAGGCCCGGGCGGGGCGCGCAAGGATGCGCGCAGGTTGAAGAGCCCGTCGGCGCCGCCGACAGGTACGTCACGGATGACGAGCCCGCTTCCCCGATCGCGACCAAGCACTGGCGCGCAAGGATGCGCGCCCACGGGAATGCCCGTCGGCGTGGCCGACGGGTACGTCACGGATGACGCCTCTCCCAGTCCGCGACCGGCCCCTCGACCACGCGGAAGAGCGGGTGCGGCTCGGGCGCCGCGCCGGCTTCGAGGGCGGCGACGCGGCCCGGATCGCGGACGCGCAGCTTGGCGAGCAGGTGCCGTCGTTCGTGGTCGAGCTGGCCGTCCGTCGCCTCGAGCGCGGCGGGTCCGCAGGCCGGGGCGCACTTCGAGCGGTCGAAGGCGTAGCCGCGCGCGTCGGCCTCCGCGAGCACCGCGGCCAGGTAGCGCGACACCAAGGCGGCCGGGTCGGGCGCGGCCCGGAAGCGCTCGAGCTGGGGGTGGCGGGTGTAGCCGCGGGTCTTCCCTTCGAGCACCGCCTTGGCCAGGAGGGCCTCGCGCCAGAGCGCGACGAGGCCCCGGGCGTCGAGGTAGCGCGGATGGAGCGACCAGAGCCTCACGATGCGGCCTCCTCGGCGGTCGAGGCAGTGAGCATGCCGAGCCGGACGGGTCTGAGCACGTAGATCCAGGTAGCCATCGTCCCCTCCGCGGCCGGGTCGTCCGGCGCGCTTCGGATTATACGACAGGTCCCCGGTTTACGCGCGCGCCGCGACGGGTCTACACTTTGAGCCATGGTCAACCTCGCGCTCTTCGGCCCGCCCGGCGCGGGCAAGGGTACCCAGTCGGAATTCCTCGTCAAGGAATACGGCCTCTTCTACATCTCCACGGGCGACCTGCTCCGGAAGGAGATGGCCGCGGGCACCCGCCTCGGCGAGGAGGCGCGCTCGGTCATAGCCTCGGGGGGCCTCGTGTCCGACGAGATCATCGTCCAGGTCATCGAGAAGGCCATCGTGGAGAACCCCGAGGCCAACGGCTTCCTCTTCGACGGCTTCCCGCGCACCTGGGTGCAGTGCTACATCCTCGAAGGGCTGCTCCTCAAGCTCGGCGCCTCGCTCGACCTCCTCGTCAGCCTCGAGGTGGACGCGGAAACCTCGGTCTCGCGCCTCGTGGAGCGGGGACGGAGCTCGGGCCGCCTCGACGACAACGAGGAGGTCATCCGCAAGCGCCTCCGCGAATACGAGGACAAGACCCTGCCCGTCCTCGGCTACTTCAAGGAGAAGGGCGTGTACCGCGCCGTGGACGGCACCGCCGCCATCCCCGCGGTGTCGGATTCCATCCGGGCCCTCGTCCGCGAGGAGCTCTCCAAGCGTCCCGTCAACGTGGTCCTTTTCGGCTACCCCGGCTCGGGCCGCGGCTCGCAGGGCGCGGCGCTGGCCCGCGCCTACGGCCTCGAGTACGTCTCCACCGGCGCCATGCTCGACCGCGAGATCAAGCTCGGCACAGACATAGGCAAGCGCATCATGGAGCTCTACGACTCGGGCGAGCTCGTGCCCGACGAGATCGTGGTGCGCCTCATCGAGAAGCGCCTCTCCGAAGCCGGCGAGGTCCGCGGCTTCATCTTCAAGGGCTTTCCGCGCACCCTCGTGCAGTCCTACATCCTCGACGGCCTCCTCCGGAAGCGCGGCGGCTCGGTGTCCACGGTCATCGACCTCGAGGTGCCGACGCTCGAGCTCATCAAGCGCCTCGACATCCGCTCCAAGACCGACCGCGCCATGCCCTACGACCTGACCACCGCGCGCATCGTCCAGCGCCTCAAGGAGCACGAGTCCAAGACCGTGCCAGTCATCGAAAAGTACGCGCAGCGCCACCGCGTCGAGAAGGTCGACGGCACCGGAACCTTCGAGGAAGTCTTCGCCCGCCTCTCGGCGGTGCTCGAGCGCGCGCTCAAGGGCAATCGGGGATAGGGGATAGGGGGAGAACCATCCAGGAAAGCGGCCGCTTTCCCCGCCGCGCCCCGCCCGCATCGACGCGTCTCCCCCTCACTCCGAAGTCCTCCCACCCGTGCCGGTGGCACGGGTAGTCCGGGCTTCTCCGCCACCCCCACTCCTTCCACGAAGCCTCCAGTCAAAGCTCCGTCCCCAAGGCCCGACGAAACCGTGATATTCTGTCTTCGTCCGTGGCCCGGTCCCCGAGGCCGCCGCGACCTTCCACCGCCACCCAGGAGTCCCGCCATGACCAACGCCGACCGCGCCGCCGCCATGACCATAAAGCTCGATTTCGACGAATTGCCGCCCGACCCGGTCTTCGAGCCCGGCATCCGCCGCGCGCCCCGACGCGAGGCGCACCTCACGATGGCGCAGGAGGCGCTCGCGCTCCGCAACGCCCTCCGCTACGTGCCCGAAAAATGGCACGCGATCCTCGCGCCCGAGTTCCTCGCCGAGCTCCGCGAGCGCGGCCGCGTCTACGCCTACCGCTTCCGGCCCGCGGGCCGGCTCCGCGGCCTCCCCATCGACGAGTACGCGGGCAAGACGATCGAGGGCCGCGCCTTCCAAGTGATGATCGACAACAACCTCGACTTCGACGTGGCGCTCTATCCCTACGAGCTCGTCACCTACGGCGAGACGGGGCAGGTGTTCCAGAACTGGCTCCAGTACCGCCTGGTCAGGAAATACCTCGAGGCGGTCGATTCGGAGTCGACCCTGGTGGTCGAGTCGGGCCACCCGCTCGGCATCTTCAAGTCGAACGCCACCGCGCCGCGCGCCATCGTCACGAACGGCCTCATGGTGGGCATGTTCGACAACCCGAAGGACTTCGCGGTGGCGGCGGCCCTCGGGGTCGCGAACTACGGCCAGATGACCGCGGGCGGCTGGATGTACATCGGCCCGCAGGGCATCGTCCACGGCACCTTCAACACCATCCTGAACGCGGGCCGCCTCAAGCTCGGCGTCAGCGCTGACGGCGACCTTTCAGGCAAGCTCTTCGTCAGCTCGGGGCTCGGCGGCATGTCGGGCGCCCAGGGCAAGGCCGCCGTCATCGCCAACGCGGCGTCCATCATCGCGGAGGTGGACCCGAGCCGCGTCGAGACGCGCCACTCGCAGGGCTGGGTGACTGACGTCGCGAAGTCGCCGGAGGAGGCCTTCCGCCTCGCGCTCGCCGCCCGGAGCCAGGGCAAGCCCGTCGCGGTCGCCTTCCTCGGCAACATCGTCGATCTGCTCGAGCACGCCGACCGGGTGGGCATCCACATCGACCTGCTTTCCGACCAGACCAGCTGCCACGCGCCCTACGAGGGCGGCTACTGCCCCGCCGGCGTCTCCTTCGAGGAGCGCACGCGCCTCCTCCGCGAGGACCCGGAGCGCTTCCGGGCCCTGGTGGACGAGTCGCTCAGGCGCCATTTCGAGGTCATCAAGCGGCTCTCGGCCAAGGGCACCTACTTCTTCGACTACGGCAACGCCTTCCTCAAGGCGGTCTGGGACGCGGGCGTCCGCGAGGTCTCGAAGAACGGCGTCGACGAGAAGGACGGCTTCATCTTCCCGAGCTATGTCGAGGACATCCTGGGGCCCGAGCTCTTCGACTACGGCTACGGGCCCTTCCGCTGGGTGTGCCTCTCGGGCAAGGACGAGGACCTGCGCCGCACGGACGCGGCCGCCATGGCCTGCATCGACCCGAAGCGCCGCGGGCAGGACCGCGACAACTGGATCTGGATCCGCGACGCGGAGAAGAACCGGCTCGTGGTGGGCACCAAGGCGCGCATCCTCTACCAGGACGCGCTCGGCCGCCGCGACATCGCGCTCCGCTTCAACGCCATGGTGCGCTCCGGCGAGGTCGGCCCCGTCATGCTCGGCCGCGACCACCACGACACGGGCGGCACCGACAGTCCCTTCCGCGAGACCAGCAACGTCAAGGACGGCTCGAACGTCATGGCGGACACGGCCACGCAGGTATTCGCGGGCAACGCCGCGCGCGGCATGAGCCTCGTGGCCCTGCACAACGGCGGCGGCGTCGGCGTCGGCAAGTCGATCAACGGCGGCTTCGGCCTCGTGCTCGACGGTTCCGCGCGCGTGGACGACATCATCCGCTCGGCCATGCCCTGGGACGTCATGGCGGGCGTCGCGCGCCGCGCCTGGGCCCGGAATCCGAACGCCGTCTCGACCTCGGCCGAATACAACCGCGATCAGGCGGCCCTCGGCCACGTCACCTTGCCCTACTCGGTCGACGACGCGCTCGTGAAACGGCTTGTGGGCGGCTGAAGCGCCTTCGACCCGCCAGCGTTCCGACCGCGGGCGCGGCCCGGGGATCCTTCGGGGCGGGTCCTTGCGCCGGACGGCCCGGCGCGCATACTCGGTAGGTGACGTTCCCCTCGCCCGCGGCGTAGCCAATCCGCCCGGCGTCGGCGGCGCGTCCGCATCTCGAGCCATACGGAGGAACGCATGAAGTACCTGGCACTCGCCGTCGCCATCGCCGCCCTGCTCGTCCCGCTCCACCAGAACCTCGCCGCGCAGTCGGTCGAACAGGTGCCCGTCTACACCATGGCGGACGGACTCATCGCGATAGGCGACACGGAATGGGGACCGTACGAGCTCTTCGGCACGCCCCGCTTCTCGGTGGACGGTCGTCGGTGGGGCTTCGCCGGCATAGCCTCCGGGAAGGACAAGCGGGAGGGTCCGCGTATCGTCGACGTGATAATCCAGGGGAAGAAGGTCGCGAGCTTCCCGGCCGATTTCGACTGGGGAGATTTCACGATGTCCGACGACGGTTCGTCCTGGGCACTATCCACCAACCGCGGCGAGGAAACCACGCTGCGCGTGGACGGCAAGAGCTACGGGCCATACCGGCACCTGAAGTTCAACCCCGAATTCAGCCCGGACGGCAAGCACTGGATCTTCGCCGCGGAACTCGATCCGGAAAGCTACGTCATCGTCGCGGACGGCAAGCAGTACGGACCGTTCAAAGGCTTCGATTTCCTCCGCCCGGCAGGATTGAAATCGCCGTGGTTCGCTTCCGTGATGAAGTCCAGCGGCGCCGGCGCCTTCCTGGTGAACGGCAAGGAATACGGCCCGTACGGTTGGATACCCAAGGTATTCGTCTCGAACGACGGCGGGTCATGGGGCTTCGAGACCGAGAAGAAGATCGGCCGCTCCTCCTTCAGGGTGGTGGTGGTGAACGGCGTCGAGTATCCCGGCGCTGAAGGCCTGCGCCTCGTGACCGAGGCCGCGGGCGAGTCCTTCATCTGGTTTACCTTCTCCGAAGAGGGCGATCAGGCCTACCTCAACCGGCTGCGGGTCGGGAAATGAGCTTGAGCCCCGGGGCGCGACGGAACGCGGCCCGGGGTATTGCCCTCGGCCCCGCGTTCCCGTGTATGCTTCCTCCATAGTATAACGGCCGACCGGAGCTCCCCGGATCCGGGCCCGGCCGCCCACTACCGGAGGCCTCCATGCCCGTCAAGCGCGATTTCGGACTCGACCTCGACCGTACCAAGCCCCAGGAGCGCGGTCGGCTGCTCGCCTACATCAACCTCAAGCTCGAAGCCATGGGCCTGCCCTTCTACTCGAAGGAAGCCACGGCCTTCGTCGACCTCGCGCGGGAACTGCTCGCCAACCACCGCGAGAAAACCCGGCTGCTCGCCGACTACCTGCCGCCGGCGGACCGGCGCATCCAGGATTTCCTCGACGCCTACCTCGCCGAGCTCGGCCCGGACGAGATTCCGCGCATGCCCGGCAACACGCTGACCCTGGACCGCTACGGCATGGCGCGTGAGCTGTCGTTGCCGCCCGAAGCCCACGAGCACTCGTCGCCCACGCTCACGAGCTACCGGGTCCGGAACGGGGTGCTCCACAACCCCGCCAACGACCGGCGCACCACCGAAGGCGTCTTCCATGTCGCCGAGGGCGGGTTGCCGGTGCCGCCCGACAAGAAGGCCGTCCCGAAGCTCGCCTTCGCGCGCCTGCTCGCGGCAGCGCTCAACCCGCCGGACGAGCTCGCCGAGCTGCCCTATACCGCCCGCGAAGGCGCCCGGGCCCGCTGCTTCGCGAGCCTGCTGCTCCGCCCCCTCGTGCGCCCCGAGGTGCCGGGCTACTGCGAAGAGCGCTCGATGGAGATCCGCTTCCTCGCCCCGGGCAGCCTGGTGGCCAACTGCGACTTCGTCGAGAGCATCTTCGGCAATTCCGGCGACCCATGGATCGTGGAGAACGACGCGGCCCTCGACCCCCTGCGCTGGACCGGGCACACGGGCTGCATCATCCTGGCCACGCACCTGGTCGGGCTCCCGAAGAAGGCGCTCGGCCTGCCGCAATGGAAGGACGCCACCGAGCGGCAGAAGCGCGACGGCATGGCCTGGAAGGACGCCAAGGAAGCGTACAACGACGGCCGTCCCTTCAAGATCAGCGCCCGCGACAGCCGCGGCGTCATCGTGACCATCATCGCCGACAACTACTTCGGCTACTCCAAGAAGGAGATCAAGACCATGATCTCCTACTCCGCCAACCTGCTGGGGCTCGCCGAGGAGGAGCACTCCGGCGGCGCCCTCGTCTTCCCCTCGTTCAACCTCGGCACGCGCTTCGTGCCGGACACCAACCTGCACTCGAAGGGCCACACCTTCGACGGTGCCATGGAGCTGCTCGAGGGGCGCGTCGCGGTTCGGCCCGAGGGCTATGCGGTCGACCTCACCTTCCCCCAGGTGGTCTACCTTCCCGAGGACGCCGTCATCAGCCTCGAGGACCAGAAAGCCACGTGGGTCCGCGACGGCGTCGAGCGCTCGTTGCGCATCGTCCCTGAGGAGGTCTACGTGCACCCGACCGGCTACCGCGTCCGCATGGATCGGCACGGCGGCTCGGGCGCCTGGCGCCTCGTGGGTACGGCGGCCGACGGCCTCCTCTGCCACAAGCCCTGCACGGTCTCCGGCGGCGGCAAGAGCGAGATCTCGAAGAGCATCCAGGACGCCATGACCTTCCAGCCCATCATCATCGGCGACTTCGAGCGCGACATGGCCGCCCTGAAGGAGCTCATCGACCGGAGCTACGGCGACCGCTTCAAGGATCCGGAAGAGAACCACGGGAAGGATTCCCGCTCCATCCTCTCGCCCAAGCGCTCGCTCGGCTCGGTCATCAAGCTGCTCTCGCCCTCGCCGCTCTACTCGGACGCCTACAACGAATGGCTCCGCTCGGTGCCCGAGCGCATCAAGAGCCTCGTCTTCCTCGTCAAGCGCTTCTACCGCCCGGATTGGGGCGACGACTGGATGAAGCGCTTCTCGGTCGACGTCGTGAACGGGACCACCGGCAACATCTTCAAGTTCGACGGCCGGCCGCTGCTCGGAACCTTCCTCCGCGTCGGCTATACGCCGCAGGGGCTCCGCTGGACCTTCAAGCTCAGGCAGGACTTCATGCCCAGCGAGAAGGTCCAGTGGGAGGACGACATCACCGCCAGCGTCACCGTCCCGGCCAGGAGCCTCGCGGGCCTGCCGGACACCGCGACGAACCGCAGCCTCAAGTTCGCCCGGAACTGCGAGGCGCGCTTCTTCCAGCGGCCCGATGACGCCGTCCATCCCGGCTACGACAAGCAGGCCGAGAAGGACCTCGCGCGGCCCGACAACTTCATCTCCAACTTCGAACCGCTCTCCCGGGCGAAGGCCCACGAGATGGCGGAGCGCGCGGTCGAGCTCTCGGAGTTCACCGACCCCATGCGCGCCATGATCACGGGCGCCGAGGCCGACGACGCTTTCCGCTGGTTCGTCTGCTCCGCCAGGCCCCGCCTCGTGGACGGCAAGCCCTCGAAGAATCCCCGCTACCTCCAGGTCGATCCGGGGCTTTCGAATCCCCTGGCGCGCTACCTATCGGATCTCGGCCCGAGGCTCTACCGCCGCGTACCCGCCGACAGGCCCGTCCTGCACCCGGTCGGGGCGGTGCTGCCCGGCCGTCGCAACAATCCCCCGGACCGCGCCGCGGGCATCCGTCCGCTCGCGGTCTACGCGCCCATCCACTACCAGGAGCTTCCCGAGCTCTTCATGGACTTCATCTGCTCGCTGACCGGCAAGAGCCCGTCGACCACGGGCGCGGGCAGCGAAGGCGCGCTGACCAAGGGACCGTTCAACTCACTCGTCGCCGTCACGGACCTCAACAACGCCCTTTTGTCCTACATCCTCACGGGCTACGGCGGCTTCTCGACCGCGGCCGGCTACATCGGCCACAAATTCAAGATCGACCACGACGTGTCGCTCCTGGTGCCGGAACTCTGGTCCCGCATGGACGAGGACGAGCGCGACCCTGCCTACCTGATCGCCAACGGTTACCTCGAGCGGGTGGAGGACTTCGAATTCGAGGGAAGGATGGTGCCCGCGAGCCGGCTCGGCTGGCGCGTCACGCCGCTTTTCGCGGCGCACTTCCTCGGGCGCCTCTTCGACACGCCGGCGGCCGTCTTCCCCGACGAGGTGCTCAGGCCGGAGCTGCAGAGCCTGGCCGACTTCGCCGACGGAGTGCTCAACATCGCCGAGGCCCAGGAGCGCGTCGCGCGCATGTACATCGAGGACGGCTCGATCGAAACCGCCATACCGCCGCTCGAAGCCATACTCCGCGTCATGGCGGAAGGCTCGTGGAAGGGCAAAGGACTGGAGAATCCCGAGCTCCGCGCGCTCTTCGACCGCGATTACGTGCTAGGCTCGGGCTGGTACCGCGCGCGGCTCGAACGCTACCGGGACCGGGAGGCCGCCTATCTCGAGGAGTCGCTGCTCCGCATCCGCGAGACGCTCCAGAAGCGCGGCGGCGACCCGGAGACGGCCAAGCGCCTCAAGCGCTCGCTCGAGGCGGCGGAAGCGAAGCTGGCCCTGGTCCGGAAGCCGGCCTACCTGGAAGCCCTGATCGGCACCATCGGCCGCGACCCCCTCTTCCGGGGCTAGCGCGGCCGGGAAGGAAACGCCGAGACGCCGAGACGCGGAGAGGAAGCGGAATCGAGGAAGCGGAGCGCGATCGTGCGCAGATCAAGCTCCATCCCTCCACCCTTTCTCCCCCAATTCGGCGCCTCGGCGCCTCGGCGCTTATATCTCCTTCGTTACTTCTTCAAGGCGGCGAGGAGGGCGTCGGCTTCCTTGAGCGCGTCGCCGGAGAACCAGGCTTCGGCCTTCCCCTTCGAGATCAGGATCCGCGCGCTCTCCGCGTCGCCGAATTCCGCCAGCAGGGAGGCCATGAGCAGGGCGTAAGCCGGCCGGAGCTCGCCCGCCGCGGCGGGATCGGCCGCCTTGAGGGAAGCCAGCGCGCGACCGAGCTGGCCCGCGGCCACGTGCGCCCGCGCCGCGGCGTACGCCGACACGCAGGCGCGTTCCTTGTCGATCACCGAGCGCTCGTTGACGATCCTGAGCGCCTCGGCGTAGAAGACCGCCGCCTCGGCGTAGCGCCCTTCGGACTCGGCCTTCCGGCCGGATTCGTAGAGGGTCTCCGGATCCTCCGCGTCCTCGAGCCACAGCATGTCGTCCGTGTCCGAGGAAGCGCCCCGAACCCCCGCCACCGTGGTCGGAGCGGCGGCCTGGGTGCCGGCGGCGATGCGCTCGACCACTCCGAGCAGCTTGGCTGCGGTGCCCTTCGCGGCCGGCGCGGTTTTCCAGAGGGGAGCGAGCTCATAGGTTCCAGCCTTGGAAAGCAGGAGCGATCGGCCTCCCTCGGCCGTGAGCTCGAGCAGGGCGCCGATGCCCAGCCTCACGGTGGCGTTCGCCTCGAGCTTCTGCCCGATGTCGACTTCCTTCCACGCGGCTCCTGCCTTGACCTGGACCGAGCCGTCGACGAAAGCCACCATCGACTCCTGGGCGTATGCCACTACGGCGCCGAGAGCCAAGAGTACCACGATCAACGCGGTGCGACCGACTTTCATATACTTGCCTCCATCACGATAACATTCTAGCGCAATACTCGAGGGAACGCCGGGGCGGCCGCGCTCCGGCGATTTTTCCCGATCGCCGGAACGATGCTATACTCGGATCCGGCGCCCTCGGCATGCGGGCGCGACCGGAGGTCGGATCATGTCGGGCAGCGTATACATCCATGGCATCGGCGAGCTCGCGACGCCGATCGGCTTCGAAGCACGTCGCGGGAAGGCCATGAACGAGCTCCGCGTCGTCCCGGAAGCGGCGCTGCTCGCCGTGGACGGGATCATCCGCTGGGCCGGTCCCTCGCATGAAGCGCCGGCCGCTCCCGCCGGCGCGCTCGAGGTCGACGCCGGCGGTCGCGCGGTCATTCCCGGTTTCGTGGATTCGCACGCGCACTTCGTGTTCGCGGGCTTCCGGGCCGACGAATTCTACTGGCGCGCGGGCGGAGTTACCTACATGGAAATCCACGCGCGCGGCGGCGGCATCCGCCGTTCCGTCGACGCCACGCGGGCCGCCACGCTCGCCGAGCTCGTCGAGCTCGGCGCCAGGCGGCTCGACACCGCCCTTTCCCTCGGCGTCACCACCATGGAGGGCAAAAGCGGGTACGGCCTCGATCTCGATACCGAGCTCCGGCAGCTCGAAGCCATGCGAGCGCTTTCGGAACGCCACCAAGTCGATATCGTGCCGACCTACATGGGTCCGCACTCGGTGCCGCCGGAGTTCGCCGGGAAGCCGTCGGCCTACGTGGATTTCTGCATCGAGACCGTGCTTCCGGCGGTGGCCGCCCGCAAGCTGGCGAGATTCGCCGATATCTTTTGCGAGAAAGGCGTCTTCGAGCTCGAGGACAGCCGTCGCTTCCTCGAGGCCGCCGCGCGCGCGGGGCTCGCTCTCAAGCTGCACGCCGACGAGATCGTCCGCATCGGCGGCGCCGGACTCGCGGCCGAGCTCAGGGCCACCAGCGCCGACCACCTCCTCAAGGCCTCGCGCGAGGATATCGCAGCCATGGCCTCCGCCGGCACCGTGGCGACGGTGCTACCGCTCACGGCCTTCTCGCTCCGCGAACCCTACGCCGACGCGCGCGCCATGATCGACTCCGGCTGCGCGGTGGCGCTCGCCAGCGACCTGAACCCAGGCTCCTGCTACAGCCAATCGATCCCCCTCGCCCTCGCCCTCGCGGTGCTGCAGATGCGCATGAGCCCGGAGGAAGCGCTCTGCGCGGCCACCCTCAACGGCGCCGCCGCCCTGGGCTTGGCGGGGTCGATAGGATCGATCGAGCCGGGCAAGAAAGCCGATTTCCTCATCCTCGACGCCCCGAGCCACCTCCACCTGGCCTACCACGTGGGCATGAACCAGGTCCGGAGCGTCTACAAGTCCGGCGCCCTCGTGTACGGCCCGAAGTAGGAGAACTTCCGAGGGGCGGACGACGCCGCGCGCTAGAATGGCGGGACGTCTCCCAGTCAAACGCCGAGGCGCGGAGAACGCCGAGTGGCGGAGAGAGCTGAAAGACATGACCATAGCCAGTCTCCATCTCGCCCGCTCACCCCTCTCTCCGTCTTGTTCCGCGTCTCGGCGCCTCTGCGTCGTCTTGCCGTTACCCCTGCGTCAGGTTCGCGGTGCCCGCATCCTCGTCGAGAGGTAGATGGCCAGGGCGGCGAAGACGGTGCCGAAGCCGATGGCGTGCATCGCTCCGAAGGCCTCGCCGTAGACCACCACGCCGAGGAAAAGCTGCAGCGTCGGGGACACGTACTGCAGGAAGCCCATGCGCGAGAGCGGGATGCGCTTCAAGCCGGCGGCGAAGGCGAGCAGCGGGATGGCGGTCACAGGGCCGGCGAGCGCGAGCAGGACGGAGGTTCCGGGACCGGAGTTCCAGAAAGCCCCGTCGCCCGCTCCGTGCTTGACGAAGAGGAATCCCAGGGCGAAGGGAAGGACGGCCGCGGTTTCGGCGACCATGCCCACCACCGCGTCCAGCCCCGCCAGTTTCTTCACGAGGCTGTAGGTGGCGAAGGTCGCGGCCAGGGCGAGCGAAATCCAGGGTATCCGCCCGTAGGAAAGCGCCAGCACCAGCACGCCGACGGCCGCGGCGCCGGTCGCGAGCCTGATGCCGCCGTCGAGCCTTTCCCGCAGCGCGATTCCGCCGAGCGCCACCGAAACGAGCGGATTCAGGTAGTACCCGAGGCTGGTCTCGACGATGCGGCCTTCGTTGACCGCCCAGATATAGATGCCCCAGTTCGCGCTGACCAGGAACCCCGCCGCTGCGGTCGAAAGCAGGCGCCGTCGGTTGGCGAGCAGGGTCCGAAGCGCGCCGGACTTCCGAGCGGCCAGCGCCAGCAGGGCGGTGAAGACGAAAGCCCATACTATGCGGTGCGCGAGGATCTGCGTCGCCGATACCGCCGAAAGCGCCTTCCAGTACAGGGGGAAGAGCCCCCACATGAGGTACGCGGACAACCCGTACATGGTGCCGAGCGTCGTCGTCCGCGCGTCGGCGGGCGTCGCGGGCATTTCCTGTCCCCGGTTCACGGTTGCGCCCATCGGGCCTCCACAAAAAAAAGAAGGACCGCCGTCGGCGATCCTTCGATGTACGCGAATCCGGCTCCTCGCGGCGGCCGGCGTCGGCGCCGCGGCGAACCCGTTCTTACTTCTTGTTGGCGAGCGTGGCCTTGCAGATCTTGCAGATCTTGACCTTCTTGCCGTCGATCTCCTGCTCGTACAGGACCTTCACGCCTTCGTGATTGCAGACGGGGCAGGTGCCTCGGCCGTGGTTGGCGAGTTCCTTGATCCCCTTACCGCGATGGGCTTTGGACATTTCCGCCTCCCCTACTCGGCCTTGGGCTCGGCCTTGGGCTTCGCGGGCGCCTTGGCCTTCTTCTCAGGCGCCGGCTTCTTCGCCTCGGCGACCTTCTTCTCGGCCGCGGGCTTCTTGGCCTCGGCAGCCTTCTTCGCGACCGGCTTCTTTTCCGCGGCGGGCTTCTCGGCCTTCGCGGGCTTGTCGCCCTTCTTCGCCTTCTTTTCGGTGTCGAGCTTGTAGTCCACCAGCTCGAGCACGACCATGTCGGCGGCGTCCTGCTTGCGGAAGCCGATCTTGAGGATGCGGGTGTAACCGCCGGTCCGCTCCTTGAAGCGGGGCGCGATGTCCTTGAACAGCTTCGCGAGGATGGCCTCGTCGCGGATCTTGCGCTCGACGAGGCGGCGGTTGTGGACCGTGTCCTCCTTGGCGCGGGTGATCAGCTTTTCGGCGTTCCTGCGGACCTCGATGGCCTTCGCCTTGGTCGTGACGATACGCTCGTGCTTGAAGAGCACCGTCATCATGTTCTTGATGAGCGCCTTGCGGTGGGCCGAAACCCGGTTCAGCTTGTTGTAGCCGATCTTATGGTTCATTGGGCTCTTCCTTCTGCATGGAGAGGATCAAGTGGCTCCGGAGCGGACCGTAGTCGCTCATCCCGAGCTCGAGACTCCACTCCTTGAGCTTGTCCTTGATCTCCTGGAGCGACTTCTTCCCGAAATTCCGGGTCTTGGCGATGTCGTCCTCGGTCTTCTTGGTCAGGTCGCCGATCGTCTTGATGTTCGCGTTCTTGAGGCAGTTCGACGAACGGACGGAGAGCTCCAGCTCCTCCACCGGCGTGCCGAGGATCTGCCTGATGCGCTCCTCGACCTCGTCGTTCTCCTCGTCCCCCGCGCCGTCGCCCTCGTCGAAGTTGACGAAGATCGAGAAGTGGTCCTTGGCGATCTTGGCGCTTTCCGCCAAGGCGTCCTCGGGCCGCACGGTGCCGTCCGTCCAGATCTCGAGCACGAGCTTGTCGTAGTCCGAGCGCTGGCCGACGCGGGTCGGCTCGACCGCGTACTTCACCTTCCTGACCGGCGAGAAGATGGCGTCCATCGGGATGGTCCCGACGATCTCCACGTACTTCTCGTTGACCTCGGAGGGGACGTAGCCCCTGCCGAGGTCCACCTGCACCTCGAGGTCCAGCTTGACGCCGTCCATCAGGGTGCCGATCCGGAGCTCGGGGTTGAGCACCTCGAGCTCGGTGCCGCGCGCGAACGCGGCTCCGTTGAGCTCGGCGGGACCGGCGAGCTCGAACATGAAGGTAGCCTGCTCCTGGTCCTCGGGGAGCCTGAGCCTGAGCTGCTTCAGGTTGTTGACGAATTCGATGGTGTCGTCGACGAGGCCCGGGATGGTCTCGAATTCGCTCGAGACCACGTGCTGGGCGCCGTCGGCGTCGTTCCGGGTAATCCGGACCGCCGTTATCGCGTAGCCCTGGATCGAGGAGAGGAGTATGCGGCGCAGGGTGTTCCCGATAGTGGTACCGTACCCGGGCTCGAAGGGATAGGCGACGAACTTGCCGTACGTGGCCGAGCTCTCGCTGGTCTCGTACGTGATTCCCTTCGGCCTCTTGAATCCCTTGAGGAGGTTCTTACGCGCCATGCTCGCTCCTTACTTCGAATAGAGCTCGACCACGAGCTGCTCGCGGATATCGGCCATGTCGGTGATATCCTGGCGCTGGGGGACGGCGTTGAAGGTTCCCTTGAGTCCGTCGGGGTCGACGGAGAGCCAGGGCATGACGCCGCTCTTCCCGAACTCCTGCAACGCCTGCTTGACGAGCTCGAGCTTCTGCGAGGTCGGGTGGATGGCCACCACGTCGGTCGGCTTCACGATGAAGGAGGCGACGTTGACGCGCTTGCCGTTGACGGTGACGTGGCCGTGCAGCACGAGCTGGCGGGCCTGGGCGCGCGAGCTCGAGAAGCGGAGGCGGTACACCACGGTGTCGAGGCGGCTCTCGAGCAGGCCGAGGAGGTTCTCGCCGGTCTTCCCGGGCATGCGGAGCGCCTTCTCGAAGGTGAGGCGGAACTGCTTCTCGAGGAGGCCGTAGGTCCTCTTGAGCCGCTGCTTCTCGCGAAGCTGGACGGCGTACTCGGACTGCTTGCCGGCGCGCGCCTTCGGGTTCTTGCCCGGGGCGGGGCGCTTGCGGTTGATCGGGCACTTGTCGCTCTTGCAGCGGTCGCCCTTGAGGAACATCTTCTTGCCTTCGGTGCGGCAGAGCCGGCAGACCGGGCCGATATAACGAGCCATGCGTTTCTCCTGCCTTAGATGCGCCGCGCCTTGGGCGGGCGGCAGCCGTTGTGCGGGATCGGCGTCACGTCGTTGATGCTCTTGACCTTGAGGCCGAGCGCGCCGAGCTGGCGGATGGCCGACTCGCGGCCGATACCGGGGCCCTTGACGTAGACGTGCACTTCGCGGAGCCCCACGTTGAGGGCCTTCTGGACTGCCGTCTCGGTGACGCTCTGCGCGGCGAAGGGGGTGGACTTCTTCGCGCCGCGGAAGCCGAGGCCGCCGGAGGACGCCCAGGAGATCGCGTTCCCGTTCAGGTCGGTGACGGTGATGATCGTATTGTTGAAGGTGGCCTGGATGAAGACCTTGCCCTCGTATACGCTCTTCTTCTCTTTCTTCTTCTTGGTCTTGGTGGTTGCCATTCAGGATCCTCCCTAGGCCTTCTTCTTGTTGGCCACGGTCTTCTTCTTGCCCTTGCGGGTGCGCGCGTTGGTCCGCGTCCGCTGGCCGTTGACCGGGAGGCCCCTGCGATGGCGCAGGCCGCGGTAGCAGCCGATGTCCATCAGGCGCTTGATGTTGAGGGCGGTCTCCGTGCGGAGGCGGCCCTCGACCTTGTAGTCGTTCTCGATCACCTTGCGGAGCTCGTTGACCTCCTCGTTGGAGAGGTCGCCGATCTTCTTGGCGGGATCGATCTTGGTGGAATCACAGATCTTGCGCGCGCTCGTCCGGCCGATGCCGAAGATGTAGGTGAGCGCGATCTCTACGTGCTTGTTCGGGAGGTCAACTCCCGCTATGCGTGCCATGCGGTTATCTCCCTCAACCCTGCTTCTGCTTGTGCTTCGGGTTCTCGCACACGATGCGCACGATGCCCCTCCGCTTGATGACCTTGCACTTATCGCAAATGGTCTTGACGCTGGTCCTGACCTTCATTGACTTCCTCCGCGCTTCGTAAAGCGCATTTGTACCACGTTTTACGAGCGCTCGTCTACAGGTTCCGGGAGCGGATGTGGCCCTTGCGGACCAGGCCCTCGGAGTGGTGCATCTTCAGCTGGGCCTCGACCTGGCTCATGACGTCGAGGTCGACGCCGACGAGGATCAGGAGCGAGGTGCCGCCCAGCAGGTACGAGAGCTCGGCCGGGAAGTTGAACATGCGCTGGACCACCGTCGGGATGAGGGCGATCAGCGCCAGGTACAGCGAACCCGGCAGGATGATCCTGTTGAGGATCTTCGTGAGGTACTCTTCCATCTTCTCCGAGCGGATGCCCGGTATCGAGCCGCCGTTCTCGCGGATGTTCCGCGAGATCTCCTGCGGGTTCAGCGAAACCTGCGTGTAGAAGTAGGCGAAGAAGACGATCAGGAGGACGTAGAAGACCCAGTACCAGACCTTGCCCGGATCCATGAAGGCCGCGAAGTCGCTGAGCCACTTCACGTTCGGGCCGAGGCCCGAGGCGATCTGGATCGGGAAGGAGAGCAGGGACGAGGCGAAGATGACCGGGATGACGCCCGACGGGTTGATCTTGAAGGGGATGTAGGTGTTCTGGCCGCCGTACATCTTCCTGCCGACCACGCGCTTGGCGTAGGTGACCGGGATCTTCCTCTGGCCCTGCTGCTCGTAGACGACCAGCGCGATCACGAGGCCGAACATGAGCAGGACGACGATCGCGAACACCGGGTTCAGCTCCTCGGAGCGGATCTTCTGCCAGAGGGCGAAGAGGCCGTTCGGGAGCCGGGCCACGATGCCCGAGAAGATGATGAGGGAGACGCCGTTGCCGATGCCGCGCTTGGTGATCTGCTCGCCGATCCAGACCAGGAACAGGGCGCCGGCGGTGACGGAGATCAGGGCGACGACGGTGTAGAGCCGCTCGTCGATGATCAGCGCGCCGGGGATGCTCCGGGCGTAGGAAACGACCGCGAGACCCTGCACGAGGCCGACGGCGATGGAGCCGAGGCGCGTCCAGCGGGCGATCTTCTTCCGGCCGCCGTCCTCCTCCGCGATCTTCTTAAGGGAAGGGAAGATCACGAGGAGGAGCTGCATGATGATCTGAGCCGAGATGTACGGCATCACGGTCAACATGAACAGCGAGAAGTTCTTGAAGGCGCCGCCCGCGAAGAAATCGAGGTAATCGGTGATGCCGCCGCCCTGGGTCTGGGACCCGAAGTACGCGGCGAGCGCGCTCGCGTCGATGCCCGGGATCGGCAGATAGGCGCCGATCCGGAACATCACGAGCCAACCGAGAGTGTAGAGGATCCGGTCGCGGAGCTCCTTGATCCGGAAAACCTCGACGAGGGGGTTGTTGCCTGCCATTGCTCGCTACCTTCTTTAACCGTATTCCCGTTACCGGGTCTCGATCTTGCCGCCGGCCTTCTCGATCTTGGCCTTGGCCGAGGCCGAGACCTTGGACACGACGAAGGTGAGGGCCTTGGAAATGTCGCCGTCGCCGAGCACCTTGACGGGGAGCTCGCTCTTGCGCGCGAGGCCCTTCAGGAGCAGGCTCTCGGCGTCGACGGTCTCGCCGGCGGCGTAGCGCTCCTCGATGTCGCGGAGGTTGACGATCTGCCACTCGACCCTGAACATCGCGTTGGAGAAACCGCGGTGCGCCAGGCGCCGGTAGAGCGGCATCTGGCCGCCCTCGAAGCCCGGATAGGTCTTGCCGCCGGAGCGGGCCTGCTGGCCCTTGTTGCCCTTGCCGGCGGTGGTGCCGAGGCCGGAGCCCTGGCCGCGGCCCACGCGCTTGCGCGCGTGGGTGGCGCCGGCCGGAGGATGGAGGTTGAAGTCGCTCATTCCTCGATCTCCTTGACCTCGACGAGGTGCTGGACCGTGCGGATCATGCCCAGCACCGCCGGGTTGGAATCCTTCACGGTCTTCGAATTGATCTTTCGAAGGCCGAGCGAGCGCACGGTCGCGCGCTGCTCGGGCTTCTCGCTGATGACGCTCCGGACGAGCCGGATCTCGAGCTTCTTGGCCATTTCGATTAACCCCACATGTCCTTGAGCGCCTTGCCCCGGTTGCGGGCTACGGTGCGGGCGTCCATGATGCCCGCGATGCCTTCGAAGACCGCGCGGACGACGTTGACGCTGGTGCGGGCGCCGAGGCTCTTGGCGAGGACGTCGGTGACGCCGCCCGCCTCCATGACCGCGCGCACGGCGCCGCCGGCGATGATGCCGGAGCCCGACACGGCGGGCTTGAGGACGACGCGGGTGGCCTTGTACTCGCCGACCACGTCGTGCGGCAGCGTGCCGTTCTTCACGGGCAGCTTCACCATGTTGCGCTTCGCCCGGTCGATGCTCTTCCGGATGGCCTCGCTGACGTCGTTCGCCTTGCCGAAGCCGTAGCCCACGTTGCCGCGGCGGTCGCCGACGACGGTGAGGGCGGAGAACGAGAAGCGCCGGCCGCCCTTCACGACCTTGGCCGTGCGGTTGAGCTTGACGAGCTTCTCGACGAAGTTGTCACGGGAGCCGTCGCGGTCCCGATCCCTGTCCCTGGTCCTGTTTTCCACGAGGCCCTCCTAGAACGCGATCCCGGCCTTGCGGGCTCCGTCGGCGATCGCCTTGACGACGCCGTGATACTTGTAGCCGTTGCGGTCGAAGACCACCTCGGCCACGCCCTTTTCCTTCAGCCGGGCGCCGATCGCCTCGCCGAGCTTGGCTCCGCCCTCGACGGTCGGCTTGGTGCCCTTGAGGGCTTCCTCCAGGGTGCTCGCGGCGACGAGGGTCTTCCCGTCGGCGTCGTCGATGACCTGGACGTAGAGGTACTTGTTGCTCCGGAAGACCGTCATGCGCGGGCGCTCGGGAGTGCCCGTGATGGACTTGCGGACGTGGCCCTTGCGCTGGCCACGACGGCGGAGCTTCTCGCTCTGTTCCTTCGTGCTCATGGCTTTCCCTTACTTCACGCCGGACTTGCCGACTTTCTTCCGGACGTACTCGCCCTCGTAGCGGATTCCCTTGCCCTTGTAGGGCTCGGGAGCGCGGAGCTTGCGGATCTCGGAAGCCAGCTTACCGACCGCGTGGCGGTCGGCGCCGGTGAGGACGATCTTCTGGCCGTTGCCTTCGACGGTCGCCTGGATTCCCTCGGGAATGCCCACGAAGACGTCGGAGGAGAAGCCGAGGCTCAGGATCAGGAGCTTGCCCTGGAGCTCGGCCTTGTAGCCGACGCCGTTGATGGCGAGGGTGATCTTGAACCCTTCGGAAACGCCCTTCACCATGTTGGCGAGGAGCTGGCGGTAGAGGCCGTGGAAGGACTTGGACGGCTTGGTCTCGTCGCGGCGCGCGACGTCGACCTGGGACGGGCCGACCTTGAAGTCGACGACGTCCTTGTAGTCCTGAGTCAGCTTGCCCTTCGGGCCCTCGACGGTCATGAGGCCGTTCGCGATGTTCACCTTGACGCCCGCCGGGATGGCGACGGGCAGGTATCCGATCCTGGACATTGCCCCTCCCTTACCAGACGGTGCAGATGAGCTCGCCGCCGACCTTCTTCTCGACGGCCTTGCGGCCGGTGGTCACGCCTTCGCTCGTGCTGATGATGACGGTGCCGTAGCCGTTGTGGACGCGCGGCAGGTCCTTGTATCCGGAGTACACGCGGCGGCCGGGCTTGGAGACCTTGTCGACGCCGTGCAGGATCGGATCGTTCTTCTCGTCGTACTTGAGGAAGATGCGGATCGAGTTCTGTCCCTCGTTCACGATCTTCTTGAAGTTCTTGATGTAGCCTTCGGTCTTCAGGATCTTCACGATCTCGAGCTTGATGCGAGAGGTGGAGATGTCGACCTTCTCGTGCCGCGCCGCCGAGGCGTTGCGGATCTTGGTCAGCATATCGGCGATGGGGTCGCTAACGCTCATTGCCTTCCTCCTACCAGCTCGACTTGGTGACGCCCGGAATCATGCCGTCGCTGGCGAGCTTCCGGAAGCAGATGCGGCACATGTCGAATTTTCGCATGTATCCACGGGGGCGGCCGCAAACCTTGCAGCGCCTGACGAGGCGGGTCGAGTACTTCGGCTTCTCGAGCGCCTTAAGGATCATTGATTTCCTGGCCATGGGTTCCTCGCTTACTTCCTGAACGGCATGCCGAACCGGGCGAGGAGGCTCTTCGCCTCCTTGTCCGTCTTCGCGGTCGTGACGATCGCGACGTTGAGGCCCATCACCTTCTCGATCTTGTCGAAGTCGATCTCGGGGAAGATGATTTGCTCGGTGATGCCGAGCGAGTAGTTGCCGTGCCCGTCGAAGGCGTTCTGGTTCACGCCGCGGAAGTCCTTGACGCGCGGCAGCGCGACGTTGACCAGGCGGTCCAGGAACTCGTACATCTGGGCGCCGCGGAGGGTCACCCGGCAGCCGATTTCCTGGCCTTCGCGGATCTTGAACGTGGCGATGGACTTGCGCGCCTTGGTCTTCACGGCCTTCTGGCCGGTGATGTGCGCGAGGTCCTCGACGGCGGCGTCGAGGATCTTCTTGTTTTCCTTCGCCTCGCCGACGCCCATGGAGACGATGATCTTCGCCAGGCGGGGCACCTGCATCAGGGTGGAGTAACCGTACTCCTCCTTGAGCGCGGGCGCGATCTCGGCCCTGAAGGTCTTCTTGAGCCGGGGCACGTAGCCCTTGGGCGGGGCGGCCGAGGGTCCGGCGGACTTGCCGGCGGCGGCCTTCTTCGCCGCGGCCTTGGCCTTGGCCTCGGCCGGGTCGACGGTCTTCTTCTCAGCCATCAGAGGGCCTCCCCGCACTTGCGGCAGACGCGCTTCTTGGCGTCTCCCTCGATCTTGTAGCCGATGCGCGTCGGGCCGCACTTGCGGCAGACGATCATCATGTTCGAAATGTGCAGGGCGGCCTCGATCTCGACGATCCCGCCGCGATCGTTCTGCTTGCGCTTCTTCATGGCCTTCTTGACCATGTTGACGCCCTGTACGATCGCGCGGCCCTTCTCCCGATCGATGCGGACGATCTTGCCCTGCTTTCCCTTGTCCTTGCCGGCGATCACCTGGACGAGGTCGTCCTTGCGCAGCTTGAACTTCACGGTAGTGGTTGCCATCGCGTAACTCCTAGAGAACCTCGGGGGCCAGCGAGACGATCTTCATGTAATCCTTCTCGCGGAGCTCCCTGGCGACCGGCCCGAAGATGCGCTTGCCCTTCGGGTTCTTGTTCGCGTCGATGATGACGCAGGCGTTGTCGTCGAAGCGGATGTAGGTTCCGTCCGGCCGGCGGTACTCCTTGTGCGTGCGGACGATGACCGCGCGCTCGATGGTGCCCTTCTTGACGGCCGAGTTGGGAATGGTCTGCTTCACGGCGACGACGACGATGTCGCCGATGGAGGCGTAGCGGCGGCGGGTGCCGCCGAGCACCTTGATGCACTGGACGATCTTCGCGCCCGAGTTGTCGGCGACGTTGAGGAACGATTCGACCTGGATCATTTTTCCCCTCCGCCTATTTCGCGCGCTCGATGATCTCGGCGAGCCGCCAGCGCTTGTCGCGGCTGAGCGGCCTGGTTTCCACGACGCGGACGGTGTCGCCGGCCTTGGCCTCGTTGGCCTCGTCGTGCGCCTTGATCCGCTTCGAGCTCTTCACGTACTTCTTGTAGAGCGGGTGCAGCTTGCGGGTCGTGATCTCGACGACGATGGTCTTGTCCATCTTGTCGCTGGCCACGATGCCCGTGAGCTCCTGCCTGCCCTTCGTTCCCTTGTTCTCTTCCACGTCCTGTCTCCTCGCCCTAGGCCTGCGGCACGGCCAGTTCGGCCTGGCGGATGAGCGTCTCCACGCGGGCGATCTGCCGGCGGAGGTTGCGCTTCTGGAGCGGGTTGTCGACGTGGCCGACGACCATCTGGAAGCGCAGGTCGAAATACTTCTTGCGAAGCTCGTCGCGCTTGGCGAGGAGCTCGTCCTTCTTCATTTCCTTGAACGAATTCCGCATGGGATCACTCCATCTCCATCTCGGCGCGGACGACGAACTTCGTCTTGATCGGCAGCTTGGAGCCGGCGAGGCGCATGGCCTCCTCGGCGACCTGCCGCTCGACGCCCGACAGCTCGAACATCATCGTGCCTTCCTTGACGACGGCGACCCAGTATTCCGGAGCGCCCTTGCCCTTGCCCATGCGGGTTTCCGCGGGCTTCTTGCTGTAGGGCTTGTCCGGGAAGATCCGGATCCACAGCTTGCCGCCGCGCTTGATGTAGCGGTTGAGCGCCACGCGCGCGGCCTCGATCTGGCGGTTCGTGATCCACTCGGGCTCCATGCACATGAGCCCGTACTCGCCGAAAGCGACGGTGTTGCCGCTCTGCGCCTTGCCGTGGATCCGGCCGCGCTGCACCTTCCGGTGCTTCACTCTCTTGGGTGCGAGCATGGCTTAGCTCCTCGGCTCGCGGCGCTCGGGGCGGCCGCCGCGGTTGTCGCGACCCTCGCGGGCCGGCCGGTCGGATCGCTCGTGGCCGCCCTCATGGCGCGGCTTGCGCACGAGGGTTCCGGCGTCCTCGTTCTTGTCGGTCTTGTAGACCATGCCCTGGTAGATCCACACCTTGACGCCGATCTTGCCGAAGGTCGTCGAGGCCTCCCAGAAGCCGTAGTCGATGTCGGCGCGGAGGGTGTGGAGCGGGGTGCGTCCTTCCTTGTACTGCTCGGTGCGGCTCATGTCCGCGCCGCCGAGGCGGCCGGCCACGCGGACCTTGCAGCCCTGGGCGCCGCCCTTCATCGCGTTGGCGACGGCCATCTTGAGGGCCCTGCGGAACGAACCGCGGCTCTCGAGCTGACGGGCGATGCTCTGGGCCACCACCATCGCGTTGGTCTCGATCTTCTTGATCTCCTTGATCTTGATCTGGACCTTCTTGGCCACGACCTTCTGGAGCTCGAGACCGACCTTCTCGATGTTGGCGCCCTTGACGCCGATGAGGACGCCGGGGCGGGCGGTGTGGATGATCACGGTCACGCGCTGGGGGTGCCGGACGATCTCCACTTCGGAGATGTCGGCGCCCTTCGCCTCGGGCAGCTCGAGGAGCCGCTTGCGGAGACCGAGGTCCTCGTGGAGCGTCTTCGCGTACTCGCGCGGATCGACGTACCAGCGGGACTTCCAATCCTTGTTGATGCCGAGCCGGAGCCCGGTCGGGTTTACTTTCTGACCCACCTTACGCCTCCGTCCTTCCGATCTCGTCGACCGTCACGCTGATGTGGCACATGCGCTTGAGCTGCATGTCGGCCCGGCCCCTGGCGCGGAACCAGACGCGGCGCATGCGCGGACCCTCGTCCACGCGGAGCTCGCTGACGAAGAGCATGTCCTCGCCGAGCTTGCGGTTGCGGTCGAGCGCGTTGGCCGCGGCGGAGGCCACGACCTTGCGGATCAGGCGCGCGCCCTTGTGGGGCATGTGCTCGAGGATCGCCATGGCCTCGGCGTAGGTCTTGCGTCGCACGAGGTCCGCCACCGGCCTGATCTTGAACGGGCTGCCGATGAGGAACTTCGCGCTCGCGTTGTATCCTTTCTTGTCCATCCCTTACCTCTTGTCGGCTTTCTTGTCCGAGCCGGCGTGGCCGCGGAAAAGCCGGGTGGGGGCGAACTCGCCGAGCTTGTGGCCGACGAGGTTCTCGGTCACGTAGACCGGCACCCAGGACTTGCCGTTGTGCACCGAAATGGTCATGCCGACCATCTCGGGAATGATGGTGGAGCAGCGGCTATAGGTCTTGAGCATCTTCTTGTCGCCGGCCTTGGAGGACTCGACGACCTTCTTGTAGAGGGACTTTTCGATGAAAGGACCCTTCTTGACTGATCTCGACATGGTCGTCTCCTATCACTTCCTGCGCTTGACGATGAACTTGCCGGACGGCTTGTGCTCGCTCCGGGTCTTGTAGCCCTTGCACGGCTGGCCCCACGGCGTGACGGGCTGCTTGTAGCCCTTGCCGCGGCCCTCGCCGCCGCCGTGCGGGTGGTCGATCGGGTTCATCGCGATACCGCGGACCTTCGGCCTCAATCCCTTCCAGCGGTTGCGTCCGGCCTTGCCGATCCGCTCGTTCATGTGGTCGCCGTTGCCGACGGAACCGATGGTCGCCATGCACTTCTTGAAGACCATGCGGAGCTCGCCGGAGGGCAGCTTGAGGGTGACGTAGTCGCCCTCCTTGGCCGCGATCAGGGCGCCCGCGCCCGCGGAGCGCGCCAGCTGGCCGCCCTTGCCGAGGTTGAGCTCGACGTTGTGGACGGTGAGTCCCACGGGAATGGCCTCGAGCGGCAGGCTGTTGCCCGGCTCGAGCGGGGCGTCGGGGCCGGCCACGATCTTCTGGCCGACCGCGAGGCCCTGCGGCGCGATGATGTAGCGCTTCTCGCCGTCGACGTAGTTGACGAGGGCGATGTTCGCGCTGCGGTTGGGATCGTACTCGATGCTCGCGATGGAGCCCGGGATGCCGAGCTTGTCGCGGAGGAAATCGATCTCGCGGTACTTCCGCTTGTGGCCGCCGCCGCGGCGCCTGACCGCTATGCGGCCAGAGCCGCCGCGGCCGGCCTTGTCGCCCTTGCCCTTGGTCAGGGACTTGACGGGCGCGTTCCCCTGGGTCAGCGCCTCGTTCACCACCTGCACGCGGTGGCGGAGTCCCGGGGTTATCGGCCTGAAAGTCTTGATCGCCATAAATTCCCCTTGAGGGATCGTCCGAAAGCGCTTACGCGCCCTCGAACGCCTTGATGGTCTCGCCCTTGGCGAGACTGACGACGGCCTTCTTCCAGGCCGAGGTGACGCCGGAGCGGCCCCGGAGGCGCTTCGGCTTGCCCTTCACGTTGATCACGGTGCAGGAGACCGGCGTCACGGAGAACATCCGGCGCACCGCTTCCATGATCTGCGGCTTGGAGGCGCGCGGGTCGACGCGGAAGACGTACTTGCCCTGCTCGCGCATGGCGTTGGTCTTCTCGGTCAGGACGGGCTCCACCAGGACCGTATCGTACTGCTGCATGACGGTCTCCCTTACTTCTCGCCGTAGAACTCGTTGAGGCTCTTCGCGGCGGACTCCATCACGATGACGGAGCGGCCGTAGAAGAGGTCGTGGGCCCGGAGGCGGCGGAACGAGAGGAAGTGCAGCCACGGGATGTTGCGGCCGGCGCGCTTGATCATGGCGTCGTCCTCGTTGAGGACCACCACGGTGCGCTCGGCCTTGTCGCGCGGCAGGACCTTGTCGAGGACCGCCATGAGGTCCTTCGTCTTGCCGGAGGCGACGGAGAAGTCCTCGACGACCTTGAGGGTCTCGTTCTGGGCCTTGAGGCTCAGGATGCTCTTCATCGCGAGGCGCTTGGCCTTGCGCGGCATCATGTAGCTGTAGTCGCGCGGCTTGGGTCCGAAGACGATGCCGCCGCCGACGAACTGGGGCGCCTTGACGTCGCCCTGGCGCGCGCGGCCCGTGCCCTTCTGGGCGTAGGGCCTGCGGTTGGTGCCGTGCACCTCGGCGCGGCCCTTCGTGCTGGCGGTGCCGACGCGCTTGTTGGCGAGCTCGTTGTTGATGGCGTACCAGATGACGTCTTCGTTTACCGGCAGGCCGAACACGGCGTCCGAGAGCTCCACGTTCCGGAGCTCCTTACCCTGGACGGAAATGACTTTCCTTTCCATTGCTGTTCCTGCCCCGCTTACGCTTTCTTGACGGCCGACCTGACGACGACCGTGCAGTTACGCGGTCCCGGAACGGCGCCGCGCACGAGGACGAGTCCCTCGGCGGCGTCGACGCGGACGACCTTCAGGTTCAGGACCGTGACCTTCTCGGAACCCATGTGTCCGGGAAGCTTCACGTTCTTGAACGTCTTGTGCGGATAGGTCCGCTGGCCCGTCGAGCCCGGCTCGCGGTGGAACTTGGAGCCGTGCGTCGAGCGACCGCCTCCGAAACCCCAGCGCTTCATGACGCCCTGGAAGCCCTTGCCCTTCGAGGTGGCGGTGACGTCGACGAAGCGGACGCCCTCGAAGGCTTCCGCGCCGAGCGACTGGCCGACCTGGACTTCCTTGCCGAAGTCCCGCATCTCGCGCAGCAGCTTCGTGGGCTGGACGCCCTCGGGGAACTGGCCGGCGTAGGGCTTGGTGACGCGCGTCTTCTTCGCGACGAAGGCGCCGAACACGACGGCGTCATAGCCGTTCGCGTCAGCGGTCTTCCGCGCGACGACGACGTTGGGCGCGATCTTCACGACGGTGACGGGCACGAGGCGCCCGGTGTCGTCGAAGACCTGCGTCATGCCGATCTTCGTGCCGATTAATCCGATCATGGATAACTCCTAAGCGTTGAACGCGTCGGTACGGAACCGGGCGTTTACTGCTTGATCTCGACGTCGATGCCCGCGGGAAGCTCGAGCTTCATCAGGGCGTCCATGACGTCGGGGGTCGGGTTGATGATGTCGATCAGGCGCTTGTGCGTCCGCATCTCGAACTGCTCGCGCGACTTCTTGTGGACGTGCGGCGAGCGAAGCACGGTGTAGCGGCTGGTGCGGGTGGGGAGCGGGATGGGTCCCGATACCTTGGCGCCCGCCTTCTGGACGGTCTGCACGATGGAGCGTGCCGAATCGTCGATGAGGCGTACGTCGAACCCTCTGAGCCTGACGCGAATCCTGTCCTTCATAGGTCCTCCAAAGATCTCTTGCATCCGCGTCGTCGCGCCGTTCCCGGGAGGGCGCGCGCGTCGACCGATGCCGCGGGGCCGTGGAGGCCCCGCCTTCCCTCCCATCCACCTATTTGGACGGGAGTATTCGCGGCACCATACTTCGGATCGCCCCGAAGGGTCAAGTGCCCGGCGCCGTGTGCCTTCCCGGGCAAGAAAAGGGGCGCCCCGAGGGGCGCCCCGCTTGCTGCCTGGAAAGGAAGCTAACTCGAGAACCTCGATGACCTGGCCGGAAGCGACCGTGCGGCCACCCTCGCGGACTTACCGGTCGCCGAAGGCGACCGCATACAACCGGTTTCCTTGAAAAGCCGCGAGGGTTGCCGTGAAAAAGGGAAAGGGGCGCCCCGAGGGGCGCCCCGCTTGCTGCCTGGATAAGGAAGCTTACTCGAGAACCTCGATGACCTGGCCGGAAGCCACGGTGCGGCCACCCTCGCGGACTTACCGGTCGCCGAAGGCGACCGCATACAACCGGTTTCCTTGAAAAGCCGCGAGGGTTGCCGTGAAAAAGGGAAAGGGGCGCCCCGAGGGGCGCCCCGCTTGCTGCCTGAAAAGGAAGCTTACTCGAGAACCTCGATGACCTGGCCGGAAGCCACGGTGCGGCCACCCTCGCGGATGGCGAACTTGAGGCCCTTCTCCATGGCGATCGGGTAGATCAGCTCGGCGTTGATCTCGGTGTTGTCGCCGGGCATCACCATCTCCTTGCCGGCGGGGAGCGTCACCGAGCCGGTGATGTCCGTCGTCCGGAAGTAGAACTGGGGCCGGTAGCCGGAGAAGAAGGGGCTGTGGCGGCCGCCCTCGTCCTTGCTGAGGACGTAGATCTGGCCCTTGAACTTGGCGTGCGGGGTGATGGTGCCCGGCTTGGCGAGGACCTGGCCGCGCTCCACTTCCTTCTTGTCGATGCCGCGGAGGAGGGTGCCGATGTTGTCGCCGGCCTGGCCCTCGTCGAGGAGCTTGTTGAACATCTCGACGCCCGTGACGACCGTGTTCTTGGTCGGCTTGATGCCGACGATCTCGACCGTCTCGTTGACCTTCACGATACCGCGCTCGACGCGGCCCGTGACGACCGTGCCGCGGCCGGAGATCGAGAACACGTCCTCGATCGGCATCAGGAACGGCTTGTCGATGAGGCGCTCGGGATCCGGGAAGAAGGTGTCCATGGCGTCCAGGAGTTCCTGGATGCACTTGTTGTTCTCGACGTTGGTCGGGTCGGACATGGCCTTGAAGGCGGAACCCTTGATGATGGGGGTCTTGTCGCCGGGGAAGCCGTAGAAGTTGAGGAGGTCGCGGACCTCTTCCTCGACGAGCTCGATGAGCTCGGCGTCGTCGACGAGGTCGACCTTGTTGAGGAAGACGAGGACGGAGGGCACGCCGACCTGGCGCGCGAGCAGGACGTGCTCGCGGGTCTGGGGCATGACCGAGTCGGGGGCGGACACGACGAGGACCGCGCCGTCCATCTGGGCCGCGCCGGTGATCATGTTCTTGATGTAGTCGGCGTGGCCGGGGCAGTCGATGTGCGCGTAGTGGCGCTTGTCGGACTGGTACTCGAGGTGCCGGGTATTGATGGTGATACCGCGGGCCTTCTCCTCCGGCGCGTTGTCGATCTCGTCGTACTTCATGACCTTGGAGCCGAACTTGGCGCCGCAGTACATGGTGATGGCGGCGCTGAGGGTCGTCTTTCCGTGGTCGATGTGGCCGATCGTACCGACGTTCATGTGCGGCTTGGTACGCTCGAATTTCTCTTTCGCCATGCTACTCCTCCTCTGGGGTGCATTTACGTGGTTGTCATCCGCGTTTTCGCGAGCCCGCGCAGTATATGCGGGGTCCGTTCCGCGCGCAAGTGCCGGTTCCGAAAGGAAGCCGACGGGTTTTTACATCGCACGCCCCGCGGTCGGGGGCGAAAGATCACTTACCAGCGATAGTGGGCGAAAGCCTTGTTGGCCTCGGCCATGCGGTGCGTATCTTCCTTCTTCTTCACCGCGGTGCCGGTGTTGTTGAAGGCGTCGCCGAGTTCGGCGGCGAGCCGTTCGGCCATGGAGCGGCCGGAGCGGGAGCGGGCCGCGGCGATGACCCAGCGCATGGCCAGGGCTTCGCGGCGGACGTCGCGGATCTCGATCGGCACCTGGTAGGTCGCGCCGCCCACGCGGCGGGACTTGACCTCCACGGCGGGCTTCACGTTGTCGAGGGCCTTCAGGAACGCCTCGAGCGCGGGAGCCCCGGACTTCTCCTGGAGCTGGCCGAGCGCGTCGTAGACGATGCGGAGGCTGGTGGCCTTCTTGCCCTCGAGCATCATGCGGCACACGAACTTGGTGAGGATGACGCTGTTGTAGCGAGCGTCGGGGGCGTGGCCCCGGTCGATGGTCTTCTTCTTGCGGCCCATGTCGGATCCTCCGCCTTACGCCTTCGGCCGCTTGGCGCCGTACTTGGAGCGCGACTGCTTGCGGTCGGCGACGCCGAGGGTGTCCTTCGCGCCGCGGATGATGTGGTAACGAACGCCCGGAAGGTCCTTCACGCGTCCGCCGCGGATGAGGACGACCGAGTGCTCCTGAAGGTTGTGGCCGACGCCCGGGATGTAGGCGGTGACCTCGATGCCGTGGGAAAGGCGCACGCGGGCGACCTTCCGGAGGGCCGAGTTCGGCTTCTTCGGCGTGACCGTCATGACGCGGGTGCAGACGCCGCGCTTCTGGGGGCACTCGACGAGGGCCGGGCTCTTGGTCTTCCAGACGGACATCTTGCGACCGTTCCGGACGAGCTGGTTAATGGTAGGCATTACGCGCTAACTCCTGTCTTGGCCTCGCGTCAGCATCGCGCGGCACGTTTCTAAGGTACGCGGGAATCTCAAGATCAACCGGAACGACCCGAAGGACGCTCCGGATAAGCACAATAGAATTTTTCCGCCCGCTTGGTCTAGTGCCCGTCGGGGGAATGTAGCCGTCGAGAGGCCGAGACGCCGAGAGGGATGGAAGACCAGTTCCTTTGCAGGAACGATTTAGGCGATATTCCCGCCCTTCTCCTGATCTTCCCTCCGCGTTTCGGCGCCTCGGCGTTTTCTCCTCTTGCATCAGTCCTCGTCGCCGTCGTCCTCGACGGGGCTGAAGCCCTCGTCGCCTTCGAAGGCGGTGTTCTCCTCGAAGCCGGCCCCGTCGTACTCGGCGTGCTCGTCGAAGGCGGGGATGGCGGCCATTTCCTTCTCCTTGCGGCGCTTCTCGAGGATCTCCTCGACGAAGGCGTCCAGGTCCTCGTTCTCGTCGTCGGACAGCTTGATCTCGCGGTAGCGCTTCATGCCCGTGCCGGCCGGGATCAGGTGGCCGATGATGACGTTCTCCTTGAGGCCGCGGAGCCCGTCGGTGGCGCCCGCGATGGCGGCGTCGGTCAGGACCCTGGTGGTCTCCTGGAAGGAGGCCGCGGCGAAGAAGGAGTCGATCTTGAGGCTGGCGCGGGTGATGCCGAGGAGGAGCGGGCGGGCCACGGCGGGCTGTCCGCCCTCCGCGAGCACGCGGCGGTTCTCCTCGTGGAAGCGGTACTTGTCGATCTGCTGGCCGTAGATGAAGCGGGTGTCGCCCGGCGCGACGATCTCGACCTTCTTCATCATCTGGCGCACGATGACGCCGATGTGCTTGTCGTTGATGGTGACGCCCTGCAGCCGGTACACCTGCTGGACCTCGTCCATGAGGAAGCGCTGGCAGACCTGCTCGCCGAGGATGTTCATGATGTCGTGCGGGCTCTTGTTGCCGTCGCAGAGGAGGTCGCCCGCCTCCACCTGGTCGTTGTCGCGCACGAGGAGGCGGCGGCCCATCGGCACCAGGTGCTTGTATTCCTTGCCGAAGATGTCGCGGACCATCACGACGCGCTTGCCCTTGACGATGCCGCGGAACGAGACGGTGCCGGACACCATGGCCAGGACGGTCGGGGTCTTGGGCTTGCGGGCCTCGAAGAGCTCCGAGACGCGCGGCAGGCCGCCCGTGATGTCCATGGCCTTGGCCGATTCCTTCAGGGTACGGGCTATGGTGCGGCCGGCCTTGACGAAGTCGCCGTCGTCCACGTTGAGGTAGGCGCCGCCGGGCAGGAAGTAGGTGAAGATCTCGTTGCCGGCCTCGTCCGCGATGATGATGCGCGGCTGCTTGGCGTCGCGCTCGACCGCGAACTCGGTGATCTTCTTCTCGGAGTTGCCGGTCTCCTCGTTGATCTCCTCCTTGAGGGTGGAGCCGGGGATGATGTCCTCGTAGCGGACGTAGCCTTCGAACTCGGAGATGATCGGGTCGGAGAAGGGGTCGAAGGTGGCGATGGACCCGTTGGCGGGCACGATCGACCCGACCTTCACGAGGACCTCGGAGCCGTTCCTGACCTCGATGCGCGCTTCCTGCGCGACGAGGAGGACCTTGAGGGGATGCCCCTTGGCGTCGGCCATGACCTTGGCGTAGGAGATGTCCGAGGCGAGGACGGCGCCGCCCTTCCGCTCGATGATCTTCTCTCCCTTGAGGATGCGCTGGCCGCTTTCCACCAGCACCTTGTCGCCCTTCTGGACGTCGTGTTCGGCGAAGACCTTGGCCGCCTCCATGTAGCCCTTGCGCGTGAAGAGCAGGCGGTCGTCGATCTCCACGAAAGTGCCCTGGATGTCCGTGACGACGACCGGGTACTTGAGGGAGATGCGGTTCTCCTCCGACATCTTGGTGGCCGCGCCGCCGATGTGGAAGGTACGCATGGTCAGCTGGGTGCCCGGCTGGCCGATGGACTGGGCGGCGATGATGCCGACCGCCTCGCCGATCTCGACCGTGCGGCCCGTGGCGAGGTTGCGGCCGTAGCACCGGCGGCAGACGCCGTGGGCGGCTTCGCAGGTGAGCACCGTGCGGATGTTCACCGCCTCGATGCCGGCCTCCTCGATCTTGAGAGAGATCTCCTCGGTGATCTCGCCGTTCACGTCGACGATGACGTCGCCGGTGATCGGGTGCTTGAGGCGCTCGAGGGTGAAGCGGCCGATGATGCGCTCGCGCAGGGGCTCGATGATCTCCTCGCCGTCCTTGATGGCGCGCTGGACGATGCCGTTGATGGTGCCGCAGTCGTCCTCGTTGATGACCACGTCCTGGGCGATGTCGACGAGGCGGCGGGTGAGGTAGCCGGCGTCGGCGGTCTTGAGGGCGGTGTCGGCGAGGCCCTTGCGGGCGCCGTTGGTGGAGATGAAGAACTCGATGACCGAGAGGCCCTCGCGGAAGTTCGAGCGGATCGGCAGCTCGATGATGTCGCCGGACGGCTTGGCCATGAGGCCGCGCATGCCCGCGAGCTGGCGGATCTGGTTGCGCGAGCCGCGCGCGCCCGAGTTGGCCATCATGTAGATGTTGTTGAAGCCGTCCTTGGCCTTCTCGAGGGCCTTCATCATCACGGAGGTGAGGTCCTCGTTGGTCTTGGACCAGACCTCGACGACGCGGTTGTAGCGCTCGTCCTGGGTGATGTGGCCGGCGAGGTACTGCTTCTGGATGGACTCGACCTGGGTGTTGGCCGCCTCGATCATCTCGGGCTTCTCGCGCGGGATGACGATGTCGTCCATGCCGATGGTGGCGCCGAAGAAGGTGGCGTAGCGGAAGCCCATGTCCTTGACGGCGTCGAGCATGCGTACCGTGACGTAGGGCCCGAGGTGCTTGTAGACCCACTCGATCAGGCCGCGGATGTCCTTCTCGCCGAGGGCGTAGTTGACGAAGGGCACCTCGGCGGGCATGGCCTCGTTGAAGAGGAGGCGGGCGGCGGTCGTCTCGATGGCCCGGCCGGCCTCGGCGTCGGCGTCGGGCTTGCCGAGGGCTGCCCAGACGGGACGCTTCTCGACGGGCACGCGGATGTGGGCTTCCCAGTCGCAGGCCTTGGCCTCGCAGGCCATGTAGACTTCCTCGCGGCTCGAGTAGCGGCGGCCCTCGCCCTTGGCGCCGCCCTTGTGGCGGGTCAGGAAGTTGATGCCGAGGACCATGTCCTGCGACGGGTAGACTATGGTCTTGCCGTTCGCGGGGTCGAGGAGGTTGCGGCTCGAGAGCATGAGGGTCCAGCACTCGGACTGGGCCGCGTGGGTCAGCGGGACGTGGACGGCCATCTGGTCGCCGTCGAAGTCGGCGTTGTAGGCCTTGCAGACGAGGGGGTGCAGCTTGATGGCCTTGCCCTCGACCAGCACGGGCTCGAAGGCCTGGATGCCGAGGCGGTGCAGGGTGGGCGCGCGGTTCAGCAGCACCGGGTGCTCGCGCACGACCTCGTCGAGCACCGCGAAGACCTCGGGCGTCTCCTGCTCGACCAGCATCTTGGCCTTCTTGATGTTGTAGACGACGTCCTTCTCGACCAGCTTCTTCATGATGAAGGGCTTGAAGAGCTCGAGCGCCATCTTGGTGGGCAGTCCGCACTGCCACATCTTGAGCTCGGGGCCGACCACGATGACCGAGCGGCCGGAGTAGTCGACGCGCTTGCCGAGCAGGTTCTGGCGGAAGCGGCCCTGCTTGCCCTTGAGCATGTCGGAGAGCGACTTGAGCGGACGGTTCGAGGCGCCCTTCACCACGCGCTTCTTCTTCGAGTTGTCGAAGAGCGCGTCCACCGCCTCCTGCAGCATCCGCTTCTCGTTGCGGATGATGATGTCGGGGGCGTTGAGCGCCTGGAGGCGCTTGAGGCGGTTGTTGCGGTTGATGACGCGGCGGTAGAGGTCGTTGAGGTCGCTGGTGGCGAAGCGGCCGCCGTCGAGCTGGACCATGGGCCGGAGCTCCGGAGGGATGACCGGCACCACGTCGAGGATCATCCACTCGGGCTTGTTGCCCGAGCTGCGGAAGGACTCGACGATCTCGATGCGCTTGAGCAGGCGCTTGTCGGACTTCGGGCCCTTCTCGATCATCTTGGCGCGCAGCTCGACCGCGAGCTCGTCGAGGTCGATGCCCTCGAGCAGCGAGCGGATGGCCTCGGCGCCCATGCCGGCCGAGAAGGCGCCGCCGAAGCGCTCCTGCGCCTCGTAGTATTCTTCCTCAGTGAGGAGCTGCTGCTTCTTGAGGTCGGTGTCGCCCGCGTCGATGACGACGTACTTCTCGTAGTAGAGCACCGAGCGCAGCGCCGCCACCGCCATGTCGAGGAGGAGGCCCATGCGGCT
>JADFDI010000012.1 GCA_018262985.1 Spirochaetota bacterium
CTCACCTCAGCTGCCTGCAAAATGAAACAGGCTACCGCAAAGGTAGCCTGTTCTTTCAGTGGAGGTGAGGGGAATTGAACCCCTGACCTCTTGAATGCCATTCAAGCGCTCTAGCCAACTGAGCTACACCCCCGAAAGCGTTGGCAGTTTAGCGACGCGCGCGGATCGTGTCAACGGGGGCGGGGGCGGAAAAAGCGCGCCCCGACGCGCTTCCGGGCTTCCGTTCAGACCAGGTCGTAGCGCTCGCCGTACCTGACCACCTGCACAGCCTTGACTCCCTTGTCGAGCAGGTACTTGCGGAAAGTCTCCGTGGGCTCCTCCTCGCCGTGGACCAGGAACACCTTCCTGAGCCGCGAGAGGTCGAGGCGGCTCATCCACTCCCAGGCCTCGACGTAGTCGGCGTGGGCGCTGAAGGCGTCCACCGCCTCGACGCGGGCCTTCACCTGGAAGAGGTCGCCATGGATGCGCACCTCCTTCGCCCCGTCGCGGATGCGGCGGCCGAGGGTGCCGTTGGCCATGTAGCCCACGATCAGGATGGCGTTGTCCGCGCCCGAGATGGTGTGGATCAGGTGGTGCTGGATGCGGCCGGCCTCGCACATGCCGTCGCTCGAGATGACCACCATGGGGCCGCGCGCGGCGTTGATGGCCTTGGATTCGTCCACCGTGTTCGAGAACTTGAGCTGGTTGAAGCCGAAGGGATTCTTGTGGTGCTTGACGAAGGCCTCGTTGGTCTCCTCGTCGTAGCACTCGGGGTGGATCTGGAAGACCGTGGTGGCGTTGATGGCCATGGGCGAGTCCACCCAGATCGGGATGGGCGGTATCCGCTTCTGCTCGGCCAGCATGTGGAAGTACCAGATCAGCTCCTGGGTGCGCTCGATGGCGAAGGCGGGAATGACCAGCTTGCCGCCGAGCCTGGCCACCTGGTTCACCTCGTCCGCCAGTCGGTCCAGGGCGTCGGAGGTCGGGTCGTGGCGGCGGTCGCCGTAGGTGGCCTCGATGACGAGGTAGTCCACGTCGGGTATCGGTGCGGGGTCGCGGATGATCGGCTTGCCGGGCCGGCCGAGGTCGCCGGAGAAGCAGACGCGGACCGTCGAGCCGGCGGCGTCCTTGACGTCCATCAGCGCGGTCGCCGAGCCGAGGATGTGCCCGGCGTCGAAGAACTCGCAGCGGAGCCCGTCGCCGACCTGGAAGGGACGGTTATAGGATACGGTGATGAACTGGCCCGCGGCCTTGACCGCGTCGGCCTCGGAGTAGAGCGGGGTCCAGTCGAATTTCTGCCCCTTCTTCTGCGCCTGGCGCGAAAGGTAGTCGGCGTCGCGGGCCTGGATGCGCGCCGAGTCCATCATGACGATGCTCGCGAGGTCGCGCGTGGCGGGCGTGGAGTGGATATTCCCCTCGAAGCCGCGCTTGACGAGCAGGGGCAGGAGCCCGCAGTGGTCGTAGTGCGCGTGGGTCAGCACCACCGAATCGATGCCCGCCGGGTCCGGCACCAGCTGCCGGTTCTTGCGGTCGCTCTCCGCGCGCGAACCCTGGAAGGCCCCGCAATCCACGAGGCAGCGCCGTCCGTCCACCTCGAGCACGTGCTTCGACCCGGTCACCTCGCCGGCCGCCCCTTCTGACCACAATCTGATGCTCATGGGGACAGTCTAGGGCGCATCCGCCGAGACCGCAAGCCGAGGAGAAGCCGGGGCGGCGGGGGTGAAGGCGCGGAGCGGAACGGGGACAGAGCTCGACATGACCCTGGGGATAGGGGGGAAAACGCGGCCAGGGCCCTCAGGCTCGCGTTGCGCGCCTCCGGGGGCCGCCCTCGCGTCGCCCGGTCGCCGTCACGGCGCGGCGGCGGGCGGGAGCGACCGGAGGAAGTCCGCCGGATAAGTGAACGATTGTTCCTTGACTTCCGGTCGCTGCCGGGTTTCGAGATTTTCGAGGATCGGCTGGCTCGTTTTCACTGAATGCATGAGCGATTTTCTCATGCTAAGCGCTAGAACCCCGCGCGCTTCCGCCGCGCGGCGCCGCAAACCGGTTTTATCGGAAATCCCGCAACCCCGATCCGACATGCATGGTAGATAATCGGCCCGCGGCGCCCTCGACCGCGGCATTTCGGTTGACGCCGCCACCCAGCCACCCTACCCTGTCCTCCAAATTCCAGCATCCATGGAAAGTCACAAGGAGGAACATGTGAAAAGGATGCGACTATTCCTGGCCGCCGCGGTGGCGCTGCTCGCGCTCGCGGCGCTGACCGGCTGCCCCCAGCCGGTGGATCCGGTCGAACCCGACAACTTCACCGTACAGGTGCTCCGTTCGGCGGGCGGCGTAGCCCTCGAAGGCGCCACCGTCCAGGTGATGAATCCGGACGGAACCTTGGTCGATTCCGGCACCACGAACGCGAACGGCGAGGCGACCGTCCGGCTTCCCGGCGACGGCGACTACGTCGTCACCTCAGTGAAAGCCGGCGCCGCGATGGGCCGCTACCAGGGTGCCCTCGCCCTCGACGGTTCGCTCGACGTCTACTCGTACGACCTCGGGATGACCAGCTACGCGGCCATCGCGCCGACGCTCGACCTGGTGGAAATCTCCTCCGACGGAAGCGCCTGGACCGAACTGGCAGCCGGCGCCTCCCTGACCGGGGCCGAGGCGGCGCTCGTGCGCGCCACGTTCACCAGCCACTCCAGCCTGGACGCGACCGCCTGGTCGGGCCTCGGCATCACGCTCTCGCTCGATGGCGGGCGCACAAACCAGACCTACGGCGACCTTTACGGCACGGCCTGGCGTCCCGTTTCCACGACCGTCACTTCGATCGCCGACGTCTTCGAAACCGTCGCCGAATGGGACCTGACGGGCGTCGAATTCGCCACCGGCCAGTTCAACGCCAGCTTCATCGTGTTCGACTTCGCCAACAACCGCCTCGAGGCCGACATCCCGTTCGTCGGCGCGGACGTCATCGCCACGGACCCCGACCTTTCCGCGGTCGCGCCCACCCTGACCTGGGTCGAGGGACGCACCTGGGGCTACCAGAACACGATCTTCTCCACGGATCCCGTGCCCCGCGCGGCCGTCTACCATGAAGGCATCGCGACCTCGAGCTACATCCGCCTGACCATCCATGTCGACGTCCCCGGCGCCACCCCGGGCGTGGACCCGGACGTGCCGCAGAATATCCGCGCCCTCGAGATCTGGCGCTCCACCGCCGGAGCCGAACCGGTCTTCGTCGCGGAACTCGTATGGCCCTACCTGAACAGCGCCGCCAGCTACGACTTCCGCGACGCCGACGCCGCGCTCGAGCCGGGCGTCGAGTACTCGTACACGGTCCGCGCGCGGAACGCGACCGGCGCCAGCCTGGTCTCGGATCCCGTGGCGGTGACCCTGCTGCCCGCCCACCACTTGAACCTGACCACGCCCGCGAACGACGCGGTCAGCACGGTCGTTTCCCCGGTCCTCGGCTTCGCGACCTCGGCGCCCGCGCTGTTCGCGACGGCCGACTACTACAACTTCACCTTCACCGTGAAGGACGTCACCGGTCCGGAAGCCTACGTGCGGTCCATCTACTACGACAGCTCCGATGGTCTGTTCTATGACCTGAACGACGATTCCCCCGCGCCCGAGTTCTCGATCGCGAGCGGCGTGGTTTCGCTCGACCTGGCCGAAGCCGGCGTTGCCCTTTCGAGGAATGCCACCTATGAGTGGAACGTCTCGATGCCGAGCTTCGGACCCTACTTCGAGAGCTACCACGAGACGGACCCTTCCGTCGCGAGGAGCTACTGCGCCAACTACGGCGAAGGCTACGACGCCACCAACGGTTGGTTCACGCTGACCATCGCGCCGGACGCGCTCTAGGAGGATGATGATGAAAAGAATCCTGGCTCCCCTCGCGGGCGTCCTCGCGCTCGCCCTCCTCGCGGGTTGTTCCCTCGGTTTGATTCCGAAGGCCGGCGCCGCGCTCGAAGCCGTCAACAAGATGCCGGTCATCACCGGCAGCACGGCCGCCACGCGCATGCCCATGCTGGAACCGGAGAGCGAGTCCGAGCTCGCCGCGAAGTCCAACTACGGCTACCTCATCCTCAAGACCGGCGCCGGCTTCGACGCGTCCCTGATCGAACGCCTCGGCGCCGAGGTCGTCGACTCCTTCGAACTCGACGGCGCCCGCTACAGTCTCGTCCACAAGGACTCGGACGTCCTCGGTCTGCTCCGCACCTTGAAGCTCGCCACGGGCGTCGTCTACGCCGAGCCGGACCTGAAGCTCGAGCTCGACGCTCCCGTCGACTACACGGCCCCCCTGAACGATCCCTGGATCCGCATGGGACAGTATTCCTACTACATCACCCGTCTCGGCGAGGCGCTCGAGGAATTCGGCGTCGGCACCAACGAAGTGTACGTGGCCGTCGTCGACTCGGGCATCAACGCCCCGCACGAGGAATTCCAGGGCGTCTGGGACCACGGGTACTCCATGTGGTCGAAGGCCGGCACCGACGGGGCAGTGACCTACACCTACGTCGGCGCCGGCGTCGAGCCCGTGGCCATGGACGGCACGAACTTCGACTCCAATCCGGCGGAGGGCCATGGCACGCACGTCGCGGGCACCATCGCCGCGCTCGGCAACAACGCCCTCGGCGTCACCGGCGTCGCACCGGACAACGTGAAGCTCATCACCTACAAGTGCTTCGCGGACGACGCATCCGGGAATTCGATCACCGGCTCAGGTTCCTCGTGGTCCGTGTACGGCTCGCTCATGCACCTCGTGGACTGGAAGATCGCCAACTCGGTCACCCAGACCATCCCCGTGAACATGTCCCTCGGCGGCGACTACGCCAACTACTTCGCCATGGACATGATCGCCTACGGCCTGTCCGAGAACGTGGTGGTCGTGGCCGCAAGCGGCAACGACGGCCAGGAGCTCATGCAGTTCCCGGCCGGCTACTCGGGCGTCATAACGGTCGGCGCCACCAACGGCGTAGACGAGCTCGTGCCCTTCTCCAACCGCGGGCGCCACGTCTCCGTCACCGCCCCCGGCTACAACATCCAGTCGGTCGGTAACTGGGCGACCAGCGCCTACCAGAACATGTCCGGCACCTCGATGGCAACGCCCTTCGTGACCGGCCTCGTCGGGCTAATGCTCACCTTCGACCCGACCCTTACCCCCGCCGAGATCAAATACCTGCTCGAGGACAACGCCGTCGACCTCGGCGCGGCAGGTTTCGACCGCTCCTTCGGCCACGGCCGGGTGGATGTGCGGGAGACCATCGCCGCCGTCGTGGCGGGCGGCGCCATCGCCACGCCCTACGCTTCCGAGCCGCTCGTCGTCGAGCTCACCAACGTCGACGCCACCTTCGACTCGGGGAATCCGGACGCGGTGTCCGCGATCATCGGCCGCCCGGTGTACCTGTACGACGAGGCCGGAGCTTTCGTAACCGCGGCGCTGACCGACGATTACGGCGACGCGTTCTTCCAGTTCCTCGAAAGCGGCACCTACACGGTCGCGACCGACTATTACGGCCGGACCCTGAGCGACGCGAGCGCCTCGCGCATCGACGTGACCTTCACTGGCGCCAACCAGTTGGTGTCGATGGAGTTCTCCGTCCCGATGACGTCCTTCCAGACGCTCCAGAACGACGGGAACGGCTACTACAACGGTGGAGGATTGTCCTACGCTGACACGATCCTCCACCTGTTTGACGGTGACCTGAACTGGTTGATGTCATATGACTGGGATACCCTCGACTCTATCGTATGGCCATGCGAATCCGGACAGTCTTACTATCTGGCTATAGAGCCGTACACTGATTCTTCAAGTACTTGCTACGGCGGCAACTACACCCTGCTCGTCACCCAGACCCCGGTCGCGGACGACCTCGGCAACGCCGGCGCCGCCCTGGCGGGCGATCCGCTCGTCGACGGCCTCGAGTCCAATGACAGCCCGGCCACCGCAACGACCGTCACCATCGACACGCCGCTCCGGGCTTTCCTGTCGGACGGACTGACCTTCTCGGACGAGGCCACCACCATCGAAGCGCCGACCGGTGCCGACATGATCGACTGGTACGTCTACACCGCTCCCTGATCCCGCTTCCACGGGCATCGTCGGGCGGCCCCCTCCGGGGGGCCGCCCCTTTTTTCATTCCCGCCCCGGTCCGCGGCGCCGGGCTCGCGGATTCCGGGGCCGCCCTTTTTCGAACGCACGTTCGTCCTCGCTTCCGTTGCCGGCTCATTCGGGAAGGTCTATACTCGCCCGCGTTTTACGGCCCAGCGCGGTACCGCCCGGAGCGGACGGTCGCGGGGCCGATCATCAGGCACCCGGAGTCGAAGCATGGCGTTCAAGCACCGGTCGGACGGCGTCTACGTCCGCGACCTGCCCCCGTTCAAGAAGCTCTTCCCCTACATCATGGCGACGCGCACCGAATCGGCGGTCTACTCGAGCCAGAAGGTCGAGGCGAGCGCGCTGCTCGCGTACCTCGAAAGGCGCAACGCGGGAAAGCCGGAAGCGGAGCGGATCAAGCTCTTCCACGTGTTCCTCGCGGCCATCGCGCGCACCCTGAGGCTCCGGCCCGAGCTCAACCGCTTCATCGTCGGGAAGCGCCTCTACGCGCACAAGGACATCTCCATCACTTTCGTGGCCAAGAAGGAATACACCGAGGAGGCGCCCGAGGCCGAGGTGCGCATGGTCTTCACGGGTGAGGAGACACTCGACGAGGTGCGCGAGCGCGTCGCGAAGAAGCTCTCCTTCGCGCGCTCGGAAGCGAAGGGCGACGACGACAAGCTCATCGACCTGGTGGGGAACCTGCCGCGACCGGTCATCAACTTCGTCGCCTGGCTGATCCGGAAGCTCGACTACCACAACGTCCTGCCCGAGTTCCTGATGAAGGCCATACCGCTCTACACGAGCTGCTACCTCGCCAACCTCGGCTCGATCGGGCTCGGCGCGCCCTTCCACCACCTCTACGAATGGGGGAGCGCGAGCCTCTTCCTCGTCATCGGGAAGATCCGCAAGGAAGCGATGGTCGACGAGGCGACGGGCGAGGTGGTCGCGCGCGACTGCGTCGAGCTCGCGTTCACCATCGACGAGCGCGTGTCGGAGGGCTTCAACCACGCGAAGAGCATCATGGCCCTGCGCGCGCTGCTCCTCCATCCGGAGCTGCTCGAGCGCGGCGACGCCACCCTCGAGGAAATACTGGCCGCGGGGAACCCCGGCGCTTGAGCGGGCCGCGCGGGCCGGCGGGCCGGGCGGCCGACCGTGCGGTCGCCCGAGCCGCCACCCGAGCCGCCTCCAAATAACCATAAGGAAGGGAACCAATGGAAAGCATCGCCGACCGCAAGCCCTGGCTGGCCTTTTACGGCAGCACCCCGAAGACGCTCCGCTATCCCGACCGCACCATGTACGGCCTCGTACGGGAACGCGCCGCCGCCGTGCCCGACGCGACCGCCTACGACTTCATGGGCACGCGAAGCACCTACGCGAAGCTCGTGGCCGACGTCGACGCGGCCGCCGAGGCCCTCGCCGCGCGCGGCCTCAAGAAGGGCGACACGGTGACGGTGTCGCTGCCGAACTGCCCGCAGGCGCTCATCCTCTTCTACGCGCTCAACCGGCTCGGCGTGCGCGCCAGCATGATCCACCCGCTCTCGGCGCCCACCGAGATCGAGTTCTACCTGCGCCAGTCCTCGTCGAAGTGGCTCGTCACCCTCGACGCCTTCTACGGCGACGCGCACGGCCCGGCCGCGAAGGTCGGGGTGGAGACCCACCTCCTCGTGTCCATCGGCGACGCGCTCGGCATCGTGAAGCGGCTCGGCTTCTGGGCCAAGGCCGGCCGCAAGATCCGCAAGCCCCCGGAGCACGACCGCAAGGTGCTCCGCTGGAAGGACCTGCTCGCGACGCCGAGCGTGAACGGCGGGAGCGCGCCCGCGGACGCCTTCGCGCCCGACGAGGCGGCCGTCATCCTCTACTCGGGCGGCACCACGGGACTCCCGAAGGGCATCCTGCTCTCGTCGCGCAACTTCAACGCGCTCGGGCTCCAGATCGGCACCCAGGGGCCGATCGAGACGGGCGACACGATCCTATCCATCCTGCCCATGTTCCACGGCTTCGGGCTCGGCGTCTGCGTGCACGCCTTCATGATCGCGGGCGGCACCTGCGTCCTCGTGCCGCGCTTCACGAGCGAGACCGTGGCCAAGCTCATCAAGACCGTGCGGCCGCAGTACATGGCCGGCGTGCCGACGCTCTACGAGTCGCTGCTCCGCGACCCGAACGTGACGGGCACCGACCTTTCGTGCTTCAAGGGCATCTACGCGGGCGGCGACAAGCTGCCCCAGGGCATCAAGGAGCGCTTCGACGCGCTGCTCGCGGCGAACAACGGGAAGACCGCCCTGCTCGAGGGCTACGGCCTGACCGAGAGCGTCACCGCCTGCGTCACCACGCCCGTAGGCAACTACCGCCCGGGCTCCATCGGCATCCCGCTGCCCGACATGCTGGCCAAGGTCTGCATGCCCGGCACCGAGGAGGAGCTGCCTCCCGGCGAGGACGGCGAGCTCTGCGTCTCCGGCCCCACCCTCATGCAGGGCTACCTCAACAGCCCCGAGGACACGGCGAGCACCCTGCGCGTCCACGCGGACGGCCGGACCTGGCTACACACGGGCGACCTCTGCTCGATCGACTCCGACGGCTTCATCTATTTCCGCCTGCGCATGAAGCGCATCGTCAAGGTTTCCGGCGTGTCGGTGTCGCCGGTGACCGTGGAGGAGACGCTCGACTCGCACCCGGACGTGGACATGTCCTGCGTCATCGGCGTGCCCGACGAAAAGAAGCTCGCGGCGCTGAAAGCGTTCGTCGTGCTCAAGGACCGGAGCAAGGCCGGACCGGGGAAGGCCGCCGAGCTCATCGAGTACTGCAAGGGCCACCTGATCACCTGGAGCGTGCCGCGCTCGATCGAGTTCCGCGAGACCCTGCCCCTGACGCGCATCGGCAAGGTGGCCTGGAACGAACTGGAGAAAGAGGAAGCCTCCAAGGCGGGAAGCTGAAGCCGACGCGCACGAAGGCACGAAGGTACGAAGGCACGAAGGAGACAACGCTTTTGCCGTTCCCTTTCCTCGCACGGCCTTTGTCTCATTGTGTGATTGTGTGATACTCGTTCCGGAGGATCCTCTTTGTACCACCCGAAGATGGTCGAATTCGACACGAGGATGAAGGCCCTGTTCGACCGCCTCGACCGCGAGCTCGAGGACCGGTGGCACGGCCGTTTCGCCCTGCGCTGGAACCGACCCGAGCGCGGCGAAACCGCCAATCCCGAGTCCGACGGCCTGTTCAACGTGCAGGCCTACTTCACGCCGGGCTACGGCTCGAGGCTCGGCCGCGGCTACGGCGTCGACATCGACATCGCCGCCCGCGAGGAAGTGCCCCCGGAGGCGCGCGCGGAGATCGAGCTCTTCGTGCGGGACCGCCTCGAGGCCCTTTTGCCCGAGGCCTTCCCGGACCGCGAGCTACGCGTCGAGCGCGACGGCCCCGTCTGGAAGATCGTCGGCGACCTCTCGCTCGGTCGCGCCTGATGAAGGCGGTGTTGACGAAGGGGGGCGGGGCGATATAGTTATTTCCGTATCCAAATCGTTCGGCCGAACCCGGCCCGGAGACCGAAAAAACGATGGCGACCTGCGAATGCCTTCCCCGCTGCCCATTTTTCAACAACCGCATGGCCAGCATGCCGGCCATGTCCACCCTGATGAAAAAGCGCTACTGCCAATGGGACAACTCCGGTTGCGCCCGCTACTACGTGTTCTCGAAGGCCGGCCCGGCCAAGGTGCCCGCCGACCTCTTCCCGAACCAGATCGACCGCGCCAAGGCCATCGTCGAGGCGACGCCGAGGGTCTAGCGACTCGCCGGAACAGGCCCACCGGCCTGTTCCGGCGGCGCCGGACCCGAGCGGGCGCGAAGCGGCGCGGGATTTCCGGGCGACCGCTTTCCGGAGAGGCGGGCCCGCCTGTCGACGCGAAGCGAGCCCGGGATGAAGCCCGATCCTCTTCCCCCCAAATCCGCTACAGGAAGAACAGGGCCGCTCCGCCGACCGCCACCAGGGCGCCGACGATCTCGAGGGCGGCGGGGCGTTCCTTGCGGAGCAGGACGGCGGGCGGGATGATCAGGATGGGCGTGAGCCCGATGAGGGTGCTGGCCGTGCCGGCGTAGGTGCGCGCGAGGGCGAAGACCGAAAGGGCGACGCCGAGGGCGGGGCCGAAGAAGGCGCCGACAGCGGTGGCCTTGACGGCCAGGCGGTCGCGGGGCCACTCGACGAAGACGCGGCGGCCGTTCCGGAACACGAGCGATACGACGGCGAAGCCGACCAGTCCCACCATGACGCGGATCTGCGTGCCGGAAACGGTGTCGTAGCCCGCGATGCCCTTCTTGGTCAGCACCATGCCGGCGGCCTGGCCGATGGCGGCGAACGTGGCGAAGAGGTAGCCGCGCGCCGCGTGGGCCTTGTCCTCGGGCTTGAAGGCGGCCGCGCCCCGTCGACCGAGCACCGCCATGAGTATGCCCGCCGCCACCACCGCCATGGCGACCAGTCCCCGGGCGGGCATGAGTTCGCCGAGCAGCAGCCAGCCGATCAGGGCGGCGAAGGGCGGCGAGAAGGCCAGGAAGAGGGTGGTCAGGCGCGAGCCGATCATGACGTAGGCGCTGAAGAGGAAGATGTCGGCGATGACGAAGCCGACGAGGCCCGAGGCGGCGAGCCAGCTCCAGGCCGACGCGGGCGCGTCGAGCGGCAGGGGCATGCCGCGGAAGAGCGCGCCGGCGACTCCGAGGAAGACGAGCGCGAAGGCGAGCTTCCAGAAATTCACGGCGAAGATGCCGGTGCGCCGCGAGGCGGTCTCGAAGAAGAGGGCGGACACGGTCCAGCAGATGGCGGTGCCGAAGGCGGCGAGTTCTCCGAGGCGTTCCATGGTGGGCGCATCATAGCCGGGGCGCGGCGCGCGTGAACAGGGCCGAGCTTGACGGATGCCGCGGACGGTCCTAGGTTTAAAGGAGGGACGGAGCGCGGGTTTCCGGACCGTCCCGGGGAGGCGGATCATGTCGGTAGTCAGCATCGCTCGCGAGCTCGGCGCCCTCGGCGAGGAGACGGCGAAGGCCTACGCGGCCCTGACCGGCTATCGCCTCCTGGACCGCGAGTACCTCGAACGGAAGCTTTCGGAGCACGGCATCGGACCCGACGAGCGGGAGAAGTACGACGAGCGGAAGCCGGGCTTCTGGTCGGCGCTCTCGCAGGAACGCGACGACTACCTCCACTACCTGAAAACTATACTCTACGAGGAAGGCGCCGCTGGGAACTTCGTGGTGCTCGGCCGCGGCGGCACCGCGGTGTTCGCGGGGGTTCCCGGCGCGCTGTCGGTGCGCGTCGTGGCGCCGCACCATCTGCGAGTGGAGCGCGTCGCGAAGCACTACCAGTGCGACGAGCGCCGCGCCGAACAGATCATCAAGCGCTCCGACGGCGACCGCGAGGGCTTCCACCGCTTCTTCTTCAACACCGACTGGCGCGACGCGGTCAACTACGACCTGGTGCTCAACACCGCGGTCGAAACGCCGGAGGCCGTCGCGAAGGCCATCGAGGCGACGCGGCAGGTATTCTCGACCCCGGAACGCGAACGCGAATGCGCGGCGCGGCTCAAGGAGCTCGCCCTCGGCCAGCGCATCGTCACCGAAGTGCTCTACGCGAAGCGGGTGCCGATCCACTTCCTCGAGGCCTCGGTGTCGAAGGGGCTTGTCACGCTGCACGGCGTGGCCAACACGCAGGGCGCCATCGACGCCGCGCTGGCGGCCGCCCGCCTCGTGCCGGGCGCGGAGAAGGTGGAAAGCGCCATCCAGGTGGTCCAGGACTTCACGGTGATGCCCTAGCAGGTTGTTGAAATACTCGAAGCATTTCAACAACCTGCAACACAATTCCTCGAAAAGCTTGCGCTTTTCTGCGTAATTGTGGAATTCAAGGTAATGTTGAAATAGGTCCGATGACCTATTTCAACATCCGGCTCTGGGTCCGTCGGCAGGGTAAGGCCGCCGATCGCGGCGCGGCCTCAGGCGCGCTTGCGGAGCCAGGCCAGGTAGGACTCGAGCGGTATCGGTTCCGTGTACAGCCAGCCCTGCGCGAATTCGCAGCCCTTGCCCTCGAGGTAGGCGGCGTCCGCGTCCGTCTCGACGCCCTCGGCCGTGATGGTCATGCCGAGCGAACGGCCCATCGAGATGATGGCGTCGACGATGGGGCCGGTCAGGCCTTCGGGGCCGAGCTTCTCGATGAAGCTGCGGTCGATCTTGAGGTTGTCGGCTTCCAGCTTGTGCAGGTACGAGAGGCTGGAATAGCCGGTCCCGAAGTCGTCGATGGCCAGGCGGAAGCCGGCGGCCTTGAGCTCGCGCAGGACGGCCTGGGTGGCGCCGTCGTCGTTCATCATCATGCCCTCGGTGATCTCGAGCTCGATCTCGCGGGTCGGCACGCCGGCGGCCCGGCAGCGCGAGGCGATGTAGCCTGGGAAGTCGAGGTTCGCGAGGTCGAGGGGCGAGAGGTTGAGCGCGTGGCGGCAGTCGTCGCAGGCCGGTCCGCGGGCTTCCGCGATGGCCGGCCAGTCGGCCAGGAAGCCCTCCACCACGAAGGCGGTGATCTCGCCGATGCAGCCGATCGATTCCGCGACGGGGATGAACTCGGTGGGCGGCACGACGCCGAGCTCGGGGTGGCGCCAGCGCGAGAGGACCTCGGCCCCGAGGCAGGCGCCGTCCGAGAGCCGGATCTTCGGATGGTACACCAGGTTGAGCTCGCCGCGGCCGACCGCGCCCTTCAAGGCGCTGGCCAGGCGGAAGCGCCGCTGCTCGGCCGACCAGGAGGCCTCGTTGTAGAAGCGCACCTTGCCGTGCCGCACGTCGCTGGTGTCGAGGGTGGACATGAGGTTGGCGGACAGCCTGTCCAGGGTGAGTCCGTCCTCGGGAAAGCGCGTGACCGCGATGCCGGCGCGGAGCGAGGTTTCGCGCCCCTCGACGCTGATCGGGCTCGTGGCGGAGCGCAGCAGGGCGGTCGCCCAGTCGCGGAGCAGGGCGGCGTCGCTTCCTTCGCGGCTGATCAGGAACACCGTGCCCGCCCAACGCCCCGCGAAGTCGCCGGGGTTCAGCGCCTCTCGGATGCGCGCGCCCAGGGCCGCGATGAGCGCGTCGGCGGCCTTGGCGCCGCGGAAACCCGCGACCTGCGCGAAGTGGTGGATCTTGAGGGCGACCAGGAAGAGGGGGCGTTCGGCGCGGGTCGCCTGTTCCAGGTATTCGGCGGTCCTCGGGCGGTTCGCGAGCGAGGTGAGCGGATCGACGTAGGCCAGCCGGCTCAGGTGCGCGACGAGCACGTGCTGGTAGTGGATGCCGGCGGCTCCCATCCCCGTCGCCACCGCGAAGATCATGAAGACCCGCATGCGGTTCTCGGAGTCGACCAGGAAGGACTCGGGCGGGAAGGAACCGAAGGCGAAGCGGGCGCCGACGCCGGCCAGGAAGAGCGCGGAAAACGCGAGGCCGCCCCTGCGTCCGAGCACGAAGTAGAAGACGGGGAAGGCGGGGATGAAGTAGAGCAGTCCGAAGCCCCGCTCGCCGCCGCCTTCCCAGATCAGCCGGAGCGCGAGCGCGCAGACCCCGATGGCGAAGAGGAGCCGCGCCTTGCGGACCGAGCGCGTCGAGAAGAAGACGGCCAGGCCCGAGAGGACGAAGCCGCCGTAGGCGCCGAGGACGAAGACCGAGGAGATGTCGCCGCGGCGGTAGTCGATGACGAGGTTGTAGGGTACGGCGAGCAGCGACGCCAGGGCGATGGCGTAGAGCGCGATCAGGCTGACGCGCTGCTGGACCGGGGACTCTTCCGGCTCTGGACGGATGGAGAAGAGGAAATCCCGCATAAGGAAAGCTTCGCCCATCGCGTCCGGGCTTTCCACGGTATTCGGCGCGACGGCGACGGGATCCGGCGCTTGCGGCCCCGGCTCGCTTCGGGCTAGGCTCGAGCCATGGCCTACCTTACCGGTTTCCACGCGATCGAGGAGGCGCTGAGGCGCCCCGACGCGAAAGGCGTCGTCCTGGTCGCGGGCTCGGGTCCGCGGATCAAGCGCATTCTCGAGGAGGCGGCCAAGCGGAGCGGCGTGCGCGTCGAGCGCGTGGAGTCATCCCGGCTCGCCGCGCTGGCTCCCGACGCGCGCGGGGTGGCCTTCGAACCCTCGGGCGGCCTCGTCGAGCCGCCCGCGCCCGACCTCGACGACTTCCTCGCGGACTTCGACAAGGACTCCGGCACGGTGCTGGTGCTCGACCACCTCTCGGATCCGCACAACTTCGGCTCGATACTCCGCTCCGCCGACGCCCTCGGCGTCGACCTCGTGGTGGTGCCCTCGCGCAGGGCGGCCAAGGAGACCGACGCGGTGGCCCGCGTATCCTCCGGAGCCCTGGCCTGGGTGCCCGTCGCCGTCGTGACGAACCTGGCGCGCGCCGTCGACACCCTCAAGGACGCGGGCTTCTGGGCCTACGCCGCGGACATGGACGGCGAGGAGCTCTGGTCGGCCGACCTGCCCTCCAAGCTGGCGATCGTCATGGGCGCCGAGGGCTCGGGCGTCTCGCGGCTCGTGAAGGACAAATGCGACGCGGCGCTGCGCATCCCCATGCCGGAGAGCGCCCACGTCGACAGCCTCAACGTCGGCGTCGCCGCCGGCATCCTGTTATACGAGGTAGCCCGCCGGAGGCGGGCGGGAAGCTAGCCTTCCCGCGGCGGCCCCCTCCGTCTTCGCTACGCCCGCGCCAGGCGCGGGCGGCCTCATCAGCGGTTGAGATGCCTCAGTTCCCCAGGTTCCAGATCTCCGAGAAGGCGTGCTCGGCCTCGCACCAGCGGCAGGCGAAGCGCTCGCCCGCGACGCGGCGGAACTCGGGCGGCACGCCCTCCTTGTGCTCGGGGTGCGAGACGCAGTTCGGGTTGCGGCAGGAGATCTCGTCGAAGTTGTAGACGCGGGGCGGCATGGAAAGGCGGTACTTCCGCACGACCTCCCCGTCCTTGACCATGTTGAGCGTGCAGCCGGGGCTGATGGCGGCCAGCTTCTTGAGGTCCTTGCGGTCGAAGGCCAGGATGTCGGGAAGGCTGACGATGCCCTTGAAGGTCTCGGGGCCCGCGTTCGAGTGGTAGACCCCGTGCGAGGAGCGGACGTTGAGCGCGAGGATGCGGCGGACGGCGTCCACGCGGTTCCAGATCTCCTCGACGGGGCGGCCCGAGGCGATGTGGTCGATGACGATGCCGTTCTCGACGGGCTTGATGCCCACCTTGTACTCCGGCTTCGGGCGGCGGACGATGGCCGATTCGCGCACGAAGTCCTCGGGCTCCGCGGCGGGAAGCGCTCGCTCGCCCTCGAAGTCGGCGCCGAGCAGGCCCGACACCATGCCGAGCTCCACGATGCGCGTGTAGTAGCCGTTGGCGGACTGAAGGTCCCAGCCGTTCAAGGGCAGGGCGTCGAGGAAGGTCGGGATGGTCGGCGCGAGGCGGTCGCGCGGCAATGGGTGGTAGAAGCGCGTCCCCTCCGGCAGGCGGCCGAGCAGGTCCTGTCGGAAGGTGACGGCGCGCCGGAGGCGCGGGGCCTGCTCGAGCACCGTGTCGCCCATGCGCTCGAGCTGGAGCCGCGTGAAGTACCAGGCCGGCGCGACTCGTCCCCGCGCCAGGTACTCGTCGAGGCTTTCGAAGACGCGGACCTCGAAGCCGTTTTCCTTCATGCGCTCGACGTAGCGCTCAGGCATGCGGAGGAGCTCCGGCGCCACGAGGTCGAGCTCGACGTTCCGGAAGACCTTGAGCCCGTCGGTCTTGGAGTGGACCGTGCGCCCGTGCCAGAGGTCGCCGACCAGGGCCAGGTGGATATGCGACTCGTCCCAGCCGAGCTGCTCGAGGAAGCTGAGCTCGTCGAGGAACTCCTGGGTGGGATGCTCGTGGCGGCCGTCGCCCGCGTTGATGAAGGCCGCGCGGGGGAAGCCGGCGCGTTCGCAGTAGTCGCCGATGGAGTCCTCGAGGGCGCGGCAGGTTCCCTCCAGCTTCGAGCGCACGACGAAGCACGACTCGGGCGCGTAGCCGACGAGCATCTTGGCCGTGTCGGAGATCGACTCGTTCTTCTGGAAGCTCGAGGTGCCGACGTCGAAGCGGTTGACGCGGACGCGGTGGAAACGCGCGGCGTTGAGGAAGGACTCGCGGGTGCGCGTGGAGTTCTCGAGGAAGACGAGGTGGACCGCGTAGTCGCCGTCGTCGATGCGGAAGCGCGAAAGGTCGTCATGGTTCCGGATCGCCTCTTTCAGTTCCCGCGTCTTCCGGTAGAGCCAGCGCTGCTCGTCGAGCGAAAGGTCGCCCACCACCTGAATCGTCTTCCCCCGCCACGGCCCGTTCCGTCCAGTCATGATCCCTCCTCAAGGAAATCGCGGAGACACGGATGAGGTCGCCTGCGCGAAGCGCGGGCACTACCCTTCTTCCTCTCCGAAAGCGGCGCGAAGCGACGCAGGCACAGTGGAATGGAAACGGAGGAAAATGGAAAGAGGGAGAAAGAGCTCCGGAGGCTTTCGCTTCCTTTCCCTTTCTCCCTCCACCTCGGTGTCCCTTTGCTTCTGTGGCCGAGCTTCTATTTCAGCAGTTCCTTGCTTACCGTCAGGGCCTTCGGGTCGAGAACGACGAGGGCGCCGGAGGCGGCCTGCGCGAGGAGGCCGCCCTGGGCTTCCTCGAGGTGGGTGTACGGCGCGACCTGTTCGGCGGAGCGCGCCTGCTCCTCGAGCGTGGCCGGGTCGAAGCGCACGAGGCGCCAGTCGCCGAGGGTGCCCGCCACGACGTAGTAAGCGCCCGAGAGGTTCCACACGAGGCTGTCGGGGTGGACGGGGAAGGACCCTTCCTTGGCGACGTCGAGGGTCTCCCGATCGATGAGGACGAGGCGCACGGCGCCCGTGCCGGCGGTGCTCCCCGCCACGGCGACGATGCCGCCTCCGGCCTCGACGGCGGAGCGCGCGTTGATGGCGTTTGTGCCGGATCGGTCCACGACCTGCCCGGTCGCGGGGTCGATGCGCACGAGCTCGGAGAGCGGCCCGAGCGGCGAGACGAGGCGCCAGGCGTCCACGGTGGCCGGCGCGGGCTTGGAAGCGGCTGCCACCTCGGCGGCGATGGCCTCCTTCTGGTCGGTCGCGACGGCCTCGCGGTCGCTGGCGACGTCCGCTTCCTTGGCGGCCACGTCCGCCTCGCGCTCGGCCACGTCGGCCTTGGCCTCCTCGACGGCCTCCTTGCGCTCCTCGATGGCGGCCTCGGCGGCCGCTTCCGCGGCCTTGTCCGCCTCGGTGCGGGTCAGCGAGGCCTCGGCGTCCTCGCCGGCGGCCGCGCGCTCCTCCGCGAGCGCCTTCTCCGCCTCGGCGATGGCCTTCTCCTCTTCCGCGATGGCGGCCTTCTCGGCCTCGATATCCTTCTTCTCGGCCTCGATCTCGCGCTCCTTCAGGTCCACGAGGTCGCGGCGCTCTTCCACGGCGCGGTCGGGCTCCTCGCGGAGGGACTCGACGACGGCGTCGTCCGAGACGGCCGAGGAATCGACCGCGCCGAGCCCGTCGGGACCGACGCGGCCCGCGGCGAGGGCCTTGGAGAGCGGTATGACCATGCGCGAGCGGCCCGCCCACTCGTCCCAGCGGATGGAAAGCCCGGCGTCGGCGGCGCTTAGCTCCTTCACCACGATCGGCTTGTAGCGGGCGGTGAAGGTGGCCAGGTCGCCGCGGTAGACGGCGTTGTAGACGGTGACGAAGGTGGCCAGCAGGTAGGCGTCGTCGCGCGAGTAGCCGTAGGCCGCTTCCAGGTAGGCGCCGATGATGTGGCGCAGGTTGCGGACGTGGTCGACGCGGGCGCCCTCGCCCAGCACGATGATGTCGGCGTCGAAGCCGGTCGGGACGGCGGGGTCGACCAGGTGGAGGACGGCGTAGCGCGGCAGGTAGCCCGCGCGCGCGGCTCCGGCCTTCACGGCGCGGCCGAGCTCCGTGCCGATGGCGCGGATCTCGTCGAGGGTGTCCACCGTCTCGTGCGGTCCGAGATAGTTGACGAACTCGATGCGCCGGTCGCGCACGGACTCGACCTCGGGGCGGTCGAGGGTCTGTCCCCCGAGGGGAAGCGCGAGCGTCGCGGCGAGCGCGAGCGCGACGAGGGCGGCGGGGGACGCGGCGGACGGGCGGAACGATTTCATCATGCCTCCTTGCGTATCGGAAGCGGGCGCCCTCATGGCCCCCGCGCCAGCAGCGACAGAACCTTGGCCGCCCGGGAGCGCACCGCCGAGCCGTAGGGCTTGGCGGCGAGCCTGACCAGGGCCAGGGCGGCGGACGCGTCCCCGAGGGAACCGTTCGCCCGGTAGAGGGCTTCGACCGCGTCGATCGAGGCCAGGGCCAGGCCCTCGTCGAGGACGCTCCGGTCGAGCGCGGCGGCGAAGGCCGAAAGGAAGGCGCCGTCCGGGTCGAGCCCGATGGCGCCGAGCGCCCGGGCGGCGGCCGCGCGCACCGCCTGGTCCGGGTCATTCGACCAAATCTCCGCGAGCGCGGAGGTCGCGCGCGGGGAACCGAGGGACCCGAGCAGTTCGCAGGCCCGCGCGCGCGCCAGCGGATCGATGGGCTGCGGCCCGTACGGGGCGGGCCCGCCAAAGGGCGATGCGGGCGCCGGTCCGAGTCCGAGGCCCACGGCCGCGGCCCATGCCCCCGCGTATCCTTCTTCCGTACCAATAGTACCCGAACGGAGCGTTTTTGCAAGTTCGGCCAGGCCGGCGCGGAGGGCGTCGGAGTCGCCGAAGTCCCAGGCCCAGAGGGGGTCGCCGGCGAGGAGGGAGCGGGCGCCCGCCGAGAAGCCCCCGGCCGCGGCCGCCGCGGCGGGTCGGGGCGCAGGGAAGGGCAGCTCGAACTCGAAGGCGTAGAGTATCCAGTCGGTCGCGCCGGCGTAGACCCTTCCGGCGGGACTCGCGACGACGGGGCCGACCGCGCCTCGCACCGCGAGGGCGCGCATGAGGGTGCCGGCCGGGTCGAAGCTGGCGGCGCCGCGGCTGCCCGAGACCACGACGCGCCCCTCGGCGCCCGAGCCGTAGCGGCCGACGGAGTGGGGGGCGCCGATGTCGGTCCGAGCGCTCCAGAGCAGGGTCCCGGACGCGTCGAGCCGCGCGATTTCTCCGGCCGGGCCAGCCGCGACCCAGCCTTCGGCGTCGCCCTCGAGGAGGACCGGGACGAAGGGGAGACGCCCGCCCTTTTCCGCGGCGCCGTCGGCGCGGACGAGGAGGACGCCGCCGTCGCCGAGCGCGGCGAGCAGGGCGACCTTAGCCGGGGCATCCGGGGCCGCCGGGGCGACGAGAGGGGCGGCGGGGGTGAAGGCGGGCGGCGCGGCGGCGAGGGCCGCCACCTGCGCTCCGGTCTCCACGAGCCAGCGCGGCTCGCCGTCCTCGTCGAAGGCCGCGATGCGCCCGCCCGCGACGGCGAGGGCGACGCCCTCGCGCGAGCGGGCGCCGCCCGAGGCGAGGGCGGCGGGCGCGAGGAGGGCCGCGCCGGGGAGCTCGGCGCGCCAGAGCGGGGCGCCTGACGCGGCGCGGCATTCGAGGCGGCCGCCCGCGACCAGGAAGGAGCGGCCGTCGGAGCCGAAGGCGGGCGGCGCGGAGAGGAGCCCTCCCGCCTTGACAGTCCAGACCTCGCCTCCAGCGCGGTTGAGCATCCGGACCCGCCCGTCCGCCGTGCCGACCAGGGCGCGGCCGAAGGGATCGGGCGCGATGAAGCTCGGAGCGCCTGAGTCCCAGGAGCGGCGCGCGAGGGCGCGGCCGCCCTCGTCCAGCACGAAGAGCTCGCGGCTCTCGGACACTACCCAGACCTGTCCCCGCGCGACGACGGGGCCCGCGACGGGCCGGCCGCGCAGGGCGAAGCGGAAGGCGAGCGGGGCCTCGGCGGGCGCCGCGGAAGCTGGCTGGGCGGCGAGCGGCGCTGGAGTCGGCGACAGGAGGAGCGGGAGCGCGGCGAGGGCGATCTTCGCCAGGCCGCCCTTCACTTTCACCTTCCCGTGCCGGGTCACGAGCTTCGATCCTTGACGAGCAGCGCCCACGACTCGAGGTGGCGCGTGCCCGGATAGAAGTCGAAGAGCTCGAGGCGCTCGAGCCGCCACCCCGCGCGGGCGAGCTCGCCCGAGTCGCGCGCGAGGGTGGCCGGGTCGCACGAGACGTAGGAGAGGGCAGTCGCGCCGGAAGCCGCGAGCCAGGCGCGCACCGCGGGGGAAAGGCCCGCGCGCGGCGGGTCGACGAGGACCGCGTCGAAAGGCGAGCGGGCTTCCGCCGAGCGGACCCAGTCCTCCGCGGAGGAGCGGCGGGCCTCGCCGCGGGGCCCGAGGTTGGCGGCGGCGAAGGGCGCCGCGCGCGGGTCGCCCTCCACCGAGACGACGGAATCGAAGGAGTCCGCGAGGAAGGCGCCGAGGACGCCTACGCCGCCGTAGAGCTCGACGGCGCGTCCGCGCGCGGGGGCGGCCTCCGCGAGGGCGCGCGTCGCGAGCGGCGCGAGGCGCGAGAAGAGCTCGAGGTTGGACTGGAAGAAGCCCGCGGGGTCGAAGCGGAAGGTTCTGCCCGCGACGGAAGCCTCGGCCTCCGCGTCGACGCCTCCCACCCAGACGCGGCCGTCGGCGCCGAACACGGTGGTTCCCGCGGCGGCGCCCGCCGCGGCGCCCGAGCCGCCACGGCCGCGCCCGCGGCCCGTCCCCGGTGGGGCGCCGGGGACCGAGTCGGGAGCGCCGCCCGTTTCGTCGGCGCCGAATTCAAGGTCGGCGCGCATGTCGCGGAGCCGCGCGCGCTCCTCGATCCAGGCGCGCAGCTCGGGCGACGCGACGGGGCAACTGTCGAGCGGCACCGTGTCGTTGCCGCGGCGGCGGGTCAGGGCCGCCCGGCCGTCGGCGGAGCGTCGGAGCCGCATGCGGTTGCGGTAGCCGAGCGCCGCGCCCGCGTGGATCTCGATGCCGGGAGCCTCGAGCTTGCCGATCCGCGCGAAGCTCTCCGCGAGGATGCCGCGCTTGGCCTCGAGCTCGACTTCGCGGGAAAGGTGCATGAGGTCGCAGCCGCCGCAGGTCCCGAAGAGCGGGCAGGCGGGCGCCGCCCGGCCCGGACCCGGCTCGAGCAATTCGACCAGCTCCGCCTTGAGGAAGGAGGCGCCGGCCTTGGCCCCGGGGACGGGCCGCGCGCGCGCCAGGTCGCCCGGCGCCGCGAGGGGGACGAAGACCGCCCGGCCTTCATGGAAGCCGAGCCCTTCGCCGCCCGCGACGAGGCGCTCGATCCTGAGTTCGAAGGCCTCGCCCGCGCCCGTCACCGCTCCGCCCGCCGCCATCGCGCCTCCGTCGGGGCGATGGTAGCGCGGACTCGCCGCTTCCGGCAACAAGCGCCGGCGCCCCCCGCCCGCGCCCTCACCCGGAAGCTTCGTGACGCTTACCGGAGGATCACCGCTTCCCGCAGCGCCGGAGCCCAGACCGCGAGCCGATCCTCCAGGCTCCTGAAGCGCGCGCTCGGGACGGGGCTCGTGGAAGGCATCCGGACCGCGGCCACGATGCACCCCTCTGCAAGCGCGAGACGAACCGGCGCGCCGATATCCCGCGGCGCCTCCCCGGGCCGCGGCTTCCGCCCGAGCAGCTCCGGCAGGACGCGCGCGGCGAACGCCGCCGCCGCCCCGCCGCCGTTCAGGAGGATGGTCCGCAGTCCGGGCATGCGCTCTACCAGGCCCGCCACGTCGTTCGGCACGCCGTTCCGGATGTCGGAGTCGAGCGAGCCTTCCCGCTCGCACGCGGCCCACAGGTCCCAGAGCGCGACGCCCCGTTCGCGCAGCAGGCCGGCCCGTTCCCCGAGCGGCGCCTCCGCCAGCTCCGGCGCGGCGAGCGCGATCGCCACGATCGGCCAGAAGAAGTTGCGCTCGTTGCCGTAGTACGCGCCCGCCGCCAGCGAGGCCTCCGACGGGAAGGACCCCAGCACCAGAACCCGGCACCCCGCGTCCCACGCCGCCTCCAATCCCAGCAACAAATCCCCCCCCCACAAAAACAAGAAACCACAGAGGCACAGAGACACAGAGGAAGAGGGGAAGAGGGGAAGAGGGAGAGATTTTGGAAAAAGAGGAGAATCGATTCCCATTCCCTTCTCCCCATTCCTCACTCCCCTCTCCGTGCCTCTGTGCCTCTGTGGTTCATTTTTCCCCAAAACAGCCTTATACTCGGTTTCACCAAGGAGCACCCCATGAAAGCCCTCGTCAAGTCCCGCGCCGAGCCGGGACTCTGGATGGAAGAGGTCCCGATGCCCGCCGTCGGGGACAACGATCTGCTCATAAAGGTGAAGAAGACCGCCATCTGCGGCACCGACGTGCACATCTGGAACTGGGACGCCTGGTCGCAGCGCACCATCACGGTCGGCCAGACCGTCGGCCACGAGTTCGTCGGCGAGATCGTCGAAATGGGCCGCGCCGTCTCCGGCTACAAGCTCGGCGAACGCGTCTCGGCGGAAGGCCACATCGTCTGCGGCGTCTGCCGGGCCTGCCGCGCGGGCAAGCGCCACCTCTGCCCGAACACCCGCGGCGTCGGCGTCAACCGCGACGGCTGCTTCGCCGAGTACGTCTCCGTCCCCGCGGCCAACGCCTGGCACGTCCACCCGAAGGTCCCCGACGAGGTAGCGGCCATCTTCGACCCCTACGGCAACGCCACGCACACCGCCCTCTCCTTCGACATGGTCGGCGAGGACGTCCTCATCACCGGCGCCGGCCCCATCGGCTGCATGGCCGCGGCCATCGCCCGCCACGTCGGCGCGCGCTCCGTCGTCGTCACCGACGTCAACGACTACCGCCTCGACCTCGCGAAGAAGCTCGGCGCCACGCGCACGGTGAACGTCACGAAGGAGAACCTCAAGGACGTCGAAAAGGAGCTCGAGATGGTCGGCGGCTTCGACGTCGGCCTCGAGATGTCCGGCTCGCCCCAGGCCTTCGCGCAGATGCTCGACGCCATGTACAACGGCGGCCGCGTCGCCATGCTCGGCATCATGCCGAACGGCGCCGGCATCGACTGGGACAAGGTCATCTTCAAGGGCCTCCTCATCAAGGGCATCTACGGCCGCGAGATCTTCGAGACTTGGTACAAGATGCAGACCATGTTCCTCTCCGGCCTCGACATCAGCCCCGTCATCACGCACCGCTTCGCCTTCGACGACTTCGAGAAAGGCTTCGCCGCCATGCTCTCCGGGCAGTCCGGAAAAGTGGTGCTGTCGTTCTGATGGGAATTCACGCAAAGGCACGAAGGCACCAAGGGAACAGGTAAAGAGGAAAAAGGAATTTGGGGGGGAAGGGCAACTCGGTCGACTTCCCCTTCGCGGAGGGGGCCGTCGCGGAAAGCGGCGGCCTTTTCCGTCGGCACCCTCAAGCTCGCTCCGCACGCCCGCCGCACCGGAGCGCGGCTTGCCCATCCCCCGTTTTAAGGCCATAATGGGCAGGTGAAAGACCCCCGATCCCCCCGCGGCCCCGGCCGCCCCGCTTCAGGCAAAACCCCGCGTCCGTCCGACGACGGTCCCCTCTCCGCCAAGCTCGACGGCTTCCTCACGGGCGCCCCGCGCGATGCCGAGGCCCGGAGCGACGCTCCGGAAGCCCGCCCCGAACGGCCCTCGGTCGATCCGCGCACCCGGCTGCCCGCCCGTTCGCGCAAGGCCCCCAGTCGCGGTAGCGACAAATCCAGTCGCGGTGGCGACAAATCCGGTCGCGGCGGCGACAAATCCGGTCGCGGCGGCGACACTTCCCGCGGCGATCGCGACGAGCGGCCCCGCGGCACGGCCGGGCGCGACAAGCCGCGCGACGATCGGCCCCGCGATCCGGTCGAGGACTTCATCGCGAAGCGCGCGGCTGTCGCGTCGCGCGCGTCCCGCGAAACTCGGCAGGACGCATCGCCCCGGACCGAGGCGCCGAAGCCCGCGACGCGCGTCGTGGCCCCCTTCGCCGCTCCGCCGAACGCCGCCGGCGACCTCGAGCGTTTCCTTGAGGCCGTCGAGGAGGCGCTGCCGCTCGATCCCGCGCGCCGGCGCATGCTCAAGGGCGCCGTGCTCGACCTGTGGCGCGACCTGACCGCCGACCGAGCCGAGCGCCACCTCGACTACATGGGCGACGCGGCCGTCCTCTCCGCCTACGCCCGCTATTTCATGGCCTGGAACGTCGTGCGCCTCGTGCCGGTGCTCGCCTCGCTGCCGCTGGAGCTTCCCGACGACTCCGTCATCCTCGACGTCGGTTCGGGACCGCTGGCCCTGCCCATCGCCCTCTGGATAGCCCGCCCCGAGCTCCGCGCGCGGCGCCTCCGCATCGTCTGCGTCGACCGCGCCCGCCGCGCCCTCGACGCGGGACACGCCATCCTCTCCATCCTCCGCGAGCTCACCGAAGGCCCCGAGGACACCTGGACCGTCGAGCGGCGCAAGGCCGTCTTCCCGGACGTCGGCGAGCCGGTCAAGGCGAACCTCGTGACGGCGGCCAACGTCTTCACCGAGTTCTTCTGGTCCGACCGCCGCCCGATCGGCACGCGCGCGGTCGAGCTGATGCGCCGCCTCTCCTCGCTAGCGGCCCCGGGCGGGCGCGTCCTCGTGGTCGAACCCGGCGAGCCGCGCTCGGGCGCCATGCTCGCGGCCCTGCGCGAGGTCGCCATACTCGGCGGCGCGAGCCCCGAATCGCCCTGCCCCCACGACCGCGCCTGCCCGATGCCCGGCGCCTTCGGCGGCCTCGGCGAGCGCGACGACGACGAGGCCCGCTTCACCCGCGCCCGCTCGGCCCTGCCGGTCGTGGTCCATCCGCGCCGCCGCGCCAAGATGCCCTGGTGCCACGTCCCCGTCCCCCTCGAGCACGCCCCCGCCCGCCTCGCCCGCTTCTCGGAGGAAGTCGGCCTGCCCAAGGAGCGCCTGACGGTCTCGTGGCTCGCCTTGAAGCTTCCCGAGCCGGGCGCCGCCGAACACCGGTCCCAGGGGAAGGGCAAGGCCGGCGGTCCGCTCCGAGTGCGCCTCGTCTCCGACCTCATCCGGCTTCCCGGCGGCCGTTCCGGTCGTTACGCCTGCTCCGACCAGGGCTACACCCTCGCCCTCGGGACCGCCTCGGACCTTCCCGCCGGCACGCTCGTCGAGACGACGCGCCCTCAGAAGAAGGAGCGCGACGACAAGTCGGGCGCGGTAATCGCCCCCACTTGACACTCCCGAGGTCCGTCGCTATAGTGCCGTCCTGTCAGCGATGACACGGGGGCGTAGCGAAGCTGGTTATCGCGCCGGCCTGTCAAGCCGGAGATCGCGGGTTCAAGCCCCGTCGCTCCCGATCGCCGCCGACCGACCACGGTCGGCGGCTTTTTTTCCGGGCAGTAGCGCAGAGGCTAGCGCGCTTGGTTCGGGACCAAGATGTCGGAGGTTCAAATCCTCTCTGCCCGATTTGCGGCTGTCGGCTACCGGCAGCCGTTTTTCTTTTACCCTGCCGACCACGGTGACCGCGAACCCGGCGGCGGGCAGAGAGGATTTGAAGCGTAGCGCCGTCACGCAGCGCGCGGATGCGCGCGGAGTGGCGCCGGCGCCAGGAAGGCGCCGGCAGGCGCGGAGACGGGCTTCATGGAGCGCGCACGACGCGCGCTCCATGAAGCCAAATCCTCTCTGCCCGACAATCAAAAGCACCCGTTCGGCTCCCCGGAACGCGGGAACGGATCCGGAAATGAGGCCGGCTTGCGTTCGGGGGGACCCCGGCTGATACTTTGACCAACCGGACGACCGGCCCGCGCGGCCGGTCGCACGCCGCCCGCCCGGAGGTCCCCGATGGCCGCGAAAAACCGAAGCGTACGCGTCGTCTTCCTCGGATTCTCCGTGATCGGAGTCACGATCATCCTCGCCGCGCTCGGGGCCGTCCAGTACGCGCGGAGCGCCTCGACCCTGCGCGCCGAGCTGGAGACCCGGATGGATAACGCCGCCGGGCGCCTCTCCATCGGCCTCGGCGTCCCGCTCTGGCAGTTCGACAACGTTTCCGCCGCCGCCTTGATAAAGGCCGAGGCCCAGGATCACGCCGTCGTCGGCATCGAGGTCCGGAACGACGCCGGCCAGCGCGTCGTGGCGGCGGTCCGGGGCGACGCCGGCCCGGTTCCCCTCGAGGGCGACGCGGCGCTCCCCCCCTCGCCCGCCTCGCGGACGGGCGCCGTGGTCAAGGACGAAGCCGAGCTGGGAAGCTTCGAGCTCCGCTACGACCTGGCGGCGGTAGACGCGTCGCTTTCTGCCGAACTCGTCTTCACCCTGATCCAGATCGGCGTCGTGGACCTCATGGTGATCCTGCTGGTCATCCTGCTCGTCAACACCCTCATCCTCAAACCGATCGTCTCGCTCTCCACGCTGATCGCCCGCGTAGAGGCGGGGGACCTCGGCTCGGTGGCTTCCGTCGACGAGACGCGGCTCGGTTCCGGCGAGATCCTCGCGCTCGCCCGCGACTTCGTCGCCATGTCCTCGCGGCTCTCCCGCATCGTTTCCAGCGTCAAGCGAATCGCGAACACCCTCGCCTCCGAGAGCGAGAAGCTGTCCGACTCCGCCACCCGGCTCGCGGAAGGGGCGAGCACCCAGTCCGCCGCCACCGAGCAGATTTCCGCGTCCGTCGAGGAGATGAGCGCCAACGCCGGCCAGAGCGCCGACAACGCCCGCGCGACGGAGGGCATCGCCGCGAAGGCGGCCGAGGACGCCGTGGAAGGCGGCAAGGCCGTTTCCGAGACCATCACGGCCATGAAGGAAATTTCCGGAAAGATCCTCGTCATCGAGGAGATCGCCCGGAACACCAACCTGCTCGCGCTCAACGCCGCCATCGAGGCGGCGCGCGCCGGCGAGAGCGGCAAGGGTTTCGCGGTCGTGGCGAGCGAGGTCCGCAAGCTCGCCGAGCGGAGCCAGAGCTCCGCGACGGGCATCTCCACCCTGGCGGCCTCGAGCGTATCGGTCGCCGACCGCGCGGGCACCCTGCTCGGCGTCATGGTTCCGGACATCCGCAAGACGGCGGAACTCGTCCGCGAGATCAGCGTTTCGAGCGCGGAGCAGCGCTCGGGCACCGACCAGATAGCCAAGGCCGTCGGGGACCTTGACGCCATCGTCCAACAGAACGCCGCGCTCGCCGAGCAGGTCGGCACCCTGGTTTCCGCCCTGGCCGCCGAGGCCGCGGCGCTCGAGCGGGAGGTCGGCTACTTCAGCGTGGACGGGGAAGAGGACGGGGACGAGGAGGACGCGGTCCGCTACCTGCGCTCGCCGGACTGACGCCGCTCGGCGCGCCGGCCCGGGTCCGGTCGCCGGATCGGAGAACGCGAAGGCCCGGGAGAGCGCCTCTCCCGGGCCTTCGCCTTCATCGATCCCGTCGCGAAGGTTCCGGACCCTGCCCGTTCCCGGTTCGCGTCCGGAACCCCGAAGGACGCTGACGGTCTACTTCGCGTATTTCTTCATGATCGCGTCGTAGGTGCCGTTCTTCTTGATTTCCGCGAGCCCGGCGTTGAAATCCTCGGCGTGCTTCGGGTTCGCGAACGCGACCGAGTAGTTGGTGGGGTTGAAGATCCGGAATTCCACCACCGGCGTTCCCGAATCGACGCCGGTTTCCGGCGCCTTCAGGTAGTAGTTGAGGATGCGGGACTCCCCGATGACGACGTCCACCCGCTTGCCGACGAGCATGCGGATCTGGGTGATCTGCGCGGCCTCCTCGACGTACTTCGGGTTGCCCTCGACGGCGGCGGCGAAATCGGGGCCGAGCGCCTTGGTGGCGGTCTGGAAGGCGACGATGCCGAGACCCTTCAGGTCGGCGATCTTCTCTATCTTGAGGCCGGCGGCTTTGAGGCCCATGGCGACGTTGTTGTAGGTGATGTAGGAGACGCTCAGGGTTCCGGTGGTGGCGGTCGTCGCGAGCACCGGCGCCGCGCCCTTGATGCCTCCTTCGTTGAAGGTGGCGACGAGCCGGGCCAGGGGCATTTGCTGCGGCTTCACCGTGTGGCCTTTCACGGCCAGCGCGGCGACGATGATCTCGTACTCGAGACCCGAGAACTTCCCCGCCGCGTCGATCATGACGTAGGGCGGTACGGGCCTGAATCCGAACACGATCTCGTCGGCCCAGGCGGATACGGCGCACGCCGCGATGAGCAGCGCCACGACGACGATGGTTTTCCTTCGCATGGAAGCCTCCCCGAGGCCGCACGGGCCTTGTACCATAAAGTGTATGCGCCGGGAGCCGCCTCCGCCAGCGCGGGAGCGAATCCACTACCGCGGCGCCGAGGCTCCACGTTGCGCGACGTCGGGCGAAGCCTATACTGGTGGCATGAACAAGCGCGCGCGGTTCTACGCGCCCCGGAAGTCCTCCCGCGACGCGAGGCTCGCGGCACCGGACATCCTCGCCGCCGGGGCGTTCCCCTGAACGGCCGGAGGGCCCGCGGCCGGCTCGGGCGACGGCTGTTCGCGGCCACGCTGGCCTTCTCGACGGCGGTCACCCTATTGGCCATGGCCGTGCGCGCCGGCTCGAACTACGTGCGCGCGGAACGCGAGCTCGAGGAAGCCCTCGACGAGGCGGTGGCGTCCTACGCGGATCCGCTGTCCCGCTCGCTGTGGACCCTCGACGAAGCCCTGGTCGAAGCCCAGGTGGAAGCCCTGACCAACCTCGACCTCATCGCCTGGGCCTCCGTCGATACGGGGCAGGGCCCCGTCGCCGAGGCCGGAACCCGGCTCGCGGAACGCGTCCGCGAACGGGAGGCGACCCTTGCCTACGACTTCCAGGGACGGAGGATCGAGCTCGGCCGCCTCACGGTGGCGGGGGACGCCCACCGGATCCGCCAGGTCTTCATCGAATCGCTGGCCCGCGACCTGCCCCTCCTCGCGAGCCTGGTCGTCCTCGTATCCTCCTTCCTCTTCATCCTCGTCGACCGCGGCGTCGCGAGGCGGATAGTCGCGGCGGCGAACCACTTCGCGCGCTTCGACGTCAGGGTCGAGCGCGAACTCCCGCCCCCGGGAAGCGGGCTCCGGGCCGACGAGATAGACGCGCTGCTCGAGGAGTACGGCAGGCTCGAACGGCGTTTCCGCGAGTCCTACGCCGAAGTCGAGTCCGCCCGCTCGCGGGCCGAGGCCAGCGAGGCGGCCCTCCAGGCTTCGCTCCGGGAGAAGGACGTGCTGATCGGCGAGCTCTTCCACCGCACGCGGAACAGCCTGCAGGTCACGCTCGGACTGCTCCGGATCGAGATGCGCGAAACGTCCGATCCCGCCGCGCTCGCGGTCCTCTCGGGACTCGAGACCCGGATCCAGTCCATGGCCCTGGTGCACCGGGGCCTGCAGGAGCGCAAGGACCTGGCCCGCATCCGCCTCGACGAGTACGTCCGGGAGTTCGCGCCCTTCGCGATGCGCGGCGGAACGGGAGCCCGGCCCGACCGGGCGACCGACCCCGGGTCCGGGCTCGAGCTAGAGCTCGAGGAAGCGGAGTGCTCGCTCGACGTGGCCACACCCTTCGGACTCGCGCTCGGCGAGCTGCTCTCGGGCCTCGACCCGGGCTCCCCCTGCCGGATCCGGCTCGGAAACGACGGGGCCGGCCGCATCGCGCTCGAGATCGAAGGCCGGCCGGGCGGCGTTGGAACGAAGCGCTTCGAACTGGCGCTCACCTTGATCCAGGACCAGCTCCACGGAACCCTCGAGGCGGGGTCCGTCGCGGAAGGCCGGCTGCTCGTGCGGGCCACGGTGCCGAACCGGAAACCCGCGAGCCCGCACTGAGAGGCGGCGGTCCGGCGGGACGGCTTGCCCTCCGGCACCGTCCGTGACGATTTTCGTACTCCGACGGCCGGCTTCCGGCCGACCCGTCCAAGGGAGGTTCGCATGGCAACGAAGAACGCGCTCAAGGTGGTCAACGTCCTGCTCGCCATCGTTTTCCTTTCCCTCGCCGTATCGGGCATCGTCCAGGGGCTCTTCGGCTACCCGATCCCCTACGAGGTCTTCCGCGTCGCGCACCCGGTTTCGGGCTACCTGCTGGCCCTGCTGGTCGCGGCGCACCTGTGGCTGAACCGCGCCTGGGTGAAGAACACGTACTTCGGGAAGAAGCGGTAGCCGGCCGCCGGGCGGGCGCGGATCGGCGCGGGCGGGGTACCGGGGAGGAAGGCGATGGGCGGGGCGGGGGAGCTGGCTGACGAAGTGGCGCGCGCGGCCCCGGCCTACCTCGGCGCTTCGTCGCGGGATCCGAGGGTCATCGAAGCCCTGGCCCGCGTGGACCGCGCGGACTTCCTGCCGCCCGCCGAGCGCTCCGGAGCGTACGTCGACGCGCCGCTCCCCATCGGCGGGGGACAGACCTGCTCGCAGCCGAGCATGGTGGCCTTCATGCTCGACCTGCTCCTCCTGGAACCCGGGCTCCGGGTACTCGAGGTGGGCTCAGGCTCGGGCTGGGCGGCGGCCCTCGCGGCGGAACTGGTGAAGCCAGGCGGCTCCGTGTGCGCCTGCGAGATCCTTCCCTCGCTCGCGGCCGCGCTCGCTGAGCGCTTCGCGGGCCGCGCCGACATCGAGGTCGCGGAGGGCGACGGCTCGCTCGGCCTTCCGGACCGGCCGCCCTGGGACCGCGTCTTCCTCTCGGCGGGCGTCAAGCGCGGCTTCGACCCGGAGCCCCTCGTCGGGAGGCTCGCGCCGGGCGGCATCCTGCTCTATCCCGAAGCCTTCGGCGCCCTCGTGCGCGTGCGGCTCGACCCGCGCGCCCCCGGCGGCCGCCGCGTCGAGTACTGGGAGGGAGTGCGCTTCGTCCCGCTCAAGGGCGCCAACTCGTGACGAAGCCGTGGGGGAAGGGAGGCGGCGCGGCGCGCGGGAAGGACGACGGGCGGGGAAGGAAAAGGCCGGCGACGCGCTTCCTCTTCGACGCCTGCGCCCTCGACCGCCTGCTCGACGACGGCGAGGCCGCGGGAGAGCTCGCCGGGCGGCGCGACCTGCGCCTCCTCGTCGCGCCCGTCGTGGACGCCCAGCTCGCGGCGACGCCCGACGAAGCGCGGCGGGCCGGCTTGCTCGCGCTGGCGGGGGAGCTCTTCTCGCGGGTGGCCGCGCCCGAGCCGGAACCCGGGCGGAGCGCGGGCGACGCGGCCGACCGGGCCATCCTGGAGGCGGCGCGCGCGGCGAAGGCGGTGCTGGTGACGGACGACCGGAAGCTGCTGGAGATCGCCGCGCGCGAGGGGGCCGACGCCCTGGCGTGGCGCGATTTCAGGCGCCGCGTGGTCCTGGCGGGTCCGAAGCGCGCGAAATGAAGGCGCCGCCCCTGAAGGGCGGCGCGGCGGAAGCGGGCTGCGGGAACTTTTGGCGGCGCGCGCTCGGGGCGCGAAGGCGGGCCCGCCTGAAGGGTCGAAGCGACCGGGCGGGCGTGCCCGCTTCTTCGTCCCCTCCCTTCCGGACCTTCCCTCCCCTTGCCCCGGCGAAGGTCCCTACATGCGCTTGACGGTGGCGATGCCGAGCAGCGAGAGGCCGCGCTCGAGCCCGTCCGCCACGGCGGCGCAGAGGGCGAGGCGGCCGCGCTTCGCGGCCTCGTCGGGGGCCGTCATGACGGGGCACTTCTCGTAGAAGTGGTGGAAGCTCGCGGCGAGCTCGTAGAGCCAGGTGCAGAGGCGGTGGGGCTCGAGCGAGCGGGCCACCTGCTCGACCACGTCGCCGAACGCGAGGAGGTGGCGGGCGAGCGCGTGCTCCTCGCTCGCGTCGACGGAGGGCGCCTGGCCGAGGACCGAGGCGTGGTCGACGCCGGCCTTGCGGAAGATGCTCATGATGCGCACGTAGGCGTTCTGGAGGTAGGGGGCGGTGTTGCCCTCGAACGCGAGCATGCGGTCCCAGTCGAAGACGTAGTCCTTGATGCGGTCGTTGGAGAGGTCGGCGTACTTGACCGCGCCGATGCCCACGGCGCGGGCGACCGCGCGCTTCTCTTCCTCGGGGAAGTCCGGGCTCTTGGCGGCGACGATGGCGTAGGCGCGCTCGAGGGCCTCGGCGAGGAGGTCCTGGAGGCGGACGCTCTCGCCCGCGCGCGTCTTGAAGGGCTTGCCGTCGTCGCCGAGGATGGAGCCGAAGGGCACGTGCTCGGCGCGCACCCCCTCGGAGAGCCAGCGCGCGGCGCGGGCGCCCTCGAAGATCATGGCGAAGTGCTGCTTCTGCGGGGCGCCGGTGACGTAGACGAGGCGGTCGGCGTGCAGGTCGCGGACGCGGTGGCGGATGGCCGCGAGGTCGGTGGTGTCGTAGCCGTAGCCGCCGTCGCCCTTCCGCACGATGAGCGGGACGGGCTTGCCGTCCTTGCCCTTAAAGGCCGGGAGGAAGAGGCAGAGCGCGCCGTCGCTCACGGTGGCGACGCCGGAGCGCTCGAGCTCGGCTGCCACGTCGCTCAGCATGGGATTGTAGAAGCTCTCGCCGAAGTAGTCCCCGTCGTCGAGGAGGACGCCGAGCGTCGCGTAGACCTCGGCGAAATGGTGCTTGGACTCCTCGACGAGCTCGCGCCAGAGGGCGACGGTCTCCTCGTCGCCGCCCTGGAGGGCCACGACCCTGAGGCGGCTCCGCTCGGCGAAATCGGGTTCGGCGTCGAAGCGGGCCTTGGCTTCGCGGTAGAGGGCGTTGAGGTCGCCGATCTCGCGCTTCTGGCCCGGCTTCCAGCCGAGCTCGCGCACGTGCTCGACGAGCATGCCGAACTGGGTGCCCCAGTCGCCGAGGTGGTTGCGGCGGAGCACCTCGTGGCCCTGGAACATGAGCACGCGGGCCAGGGCGTCGCCGATGATGGTCGAGCGGATGTGGCCGACGTGCATCTCCTTGGCGACGTTGGGGGCGGAGTAGTCGATGACGACGCGCTCGCCCTTCGCGGCGCGGGCGGCGCCCGAGCGGCCGTCGGCGGACAGCTCGGCGACGAGGCGCGCGAGGGCGGCCGGGGCGAGGGTGACGTTGACGAAGCCGGGGCCGGCCACCTCGACCTTCGAGGCGAGGTCGCCGAGCGCGAGCTTGCCCACGACGGCGTCGGCCACCTCGCGGGGGGCCTTGCCGAGGCGCTTGCCGAGGCCCATGGCGAAGTTGGCCTGGAGGTCGCCGTGGCGCGCGTCGGCGGCCCACTTGACCTGGGGGTCCGCGTCGGCGGCCTCGGGCCCGAAGGCGGCGGCGATGGCCCTGGAGAAGGCGGCGGCGAGCTCGGCCTGGATGTTCGTCACTGTGGATTCCTCCGCGATGGTCGTTTGCCCTCGGATGATACGCGAAAAGCGGGCCGCTCGTCGACCGCCCGCGCGGAACGGGGATGGATGAGGGGGCCCGGGAGGGGAAGGAAGGGACGCCCGCGGCGGCGGAGCCATCGCGGAGGGGAAAGACGGCGCCCCTGCCTTTCCCCCCGGACGGATCCGACCCGTTTGCGCCCGCCGCCCTCCGTCGCTAGACTCGGACCCATGGCACAGCTTTCCCCGGCCGCGAGGCGGCGCGCTCGCGGTTCGTACTACGCGTTCAACGTGCTCAACTCGGTCTCGTTCGCGCTGCTGTCCGGAAGCTTCGTGACGCTGCTCGCGCTCCGGCTCGGCGCGACGGGGACGGAGCTCGGCCTGCTCAACGCGTTCGGCTACGCGACCTTCTTCTTCATGCCGCTCGGGAAGCGCCTGGTCAGGCGGCACCGCATCGTCGGGGTGTACGCGTTCGGCTGGGCGGCCCGCTACCTGGGCATGGCGCCGATTTTGGCGGCGCCTTTCCTCTCGGGCGCGGGCCATGACGCTCTGGCGATAGGGGCGGTGCTGCTCGGGTCCGCGCTGTTCAACGTGTTCCGCGGCGTCGGGATGATCGGCAACAACCCGGTGCTCGCGCACCTGGGGGAGGGGCGCGACCGCGGGGCCTTCATCATGACGGTGCAGGTGATAGCCAACGTGGCGGGCATGGGGACGAGCCTCGCGGCGGCCCTGCTGCTCGGCCGCGACGCGGGGACCGGGCTCTACGCGACCCTGGTCGGCGCGGGCATGGCGGCGGGGCTCGCGGGCACCATGCTGCTCACGCGCGTGCCGGAGCCGGAGGAGTACCGGCCGGCGGCGGACTCCTCCGCCTTCCGCACGGCGCGCGACTCGTTCCGCGACAAGGGGTACCGCGCCTTCCTCGCGGTGTTCCTGCCGGTGTCGGTGGCCTCGGGCGCGGCGCGCTCGTTCCTGCCCGTGTGGGCCAAGACCGTGTACGCGCAGGGCGACGACCTGGTCATGTTGTGGTCGCTCCTCGCCTCGCTCGGCTCGGTGAGCGTGGGGCTCGTGATGAAGCGGGTCATCGACCGGCTCGGCGCCAAGCCGCTCTACGCGATACTGGGCGCGGCGGCGGCGCTGGCCCTGGCGCCGGTGGCGGTCTCGCCCGGCTTCGGGACGGCGCTCGGCGCGGCCCTCTTCGCGGGCGGCGTCACCTTCCTGGCCAGCTTCGGCCTCGCGGGCGCGGAGAACGCGGGGCAGACCTACCACTTCGCGCTGGTGCCGCGCGAGCGCACGCTCGACCTGTCCATCGTCTACTTCGTGGCGTTCGGCCTCGGGGGAACGGTCGGCGCCTCGGCGGGCGGCTTCCTGCTCGACGCGCTCGAGGGCGCGGGCGTCGGCGTCGCGGACGCCTACCGGGCGCTCTTCGCCTCGAGCGCCCTCGTGCTCGGCGCGGGCGCCCTGCTGACCCGGCGCCTGACCTCGCTCGACGCGCTGCCGATCCGCGAGTCGCTGGGCGTGCTCTTCTCGCCCCGAGATCTCAAGGCCTTCGACCTGCTCGGTCGCCTCGAGCGCTCGGAGGACCCGGGAGAGGAGGTCCGCATCATCCACGAGCTCGGCGAGCTCGCGAACGCGCGATCCTCGCGCGAGCTGGGCCGCTACCTCGCGTCGCCCCGCTTCGAGGTGCGCATCGAGGCCCTGCTGGCCCTCGAGAACCTGGAGCGGGTGGACGAGCGGACCCTCGCGGCCTTGGCCGCCGAGATCGAGCGCAACCCCTACACCACCGCCTACGTGGCGGCGCGCATCCTCGGAAAACGCGGCGGGGCGCAGCATGTTCCGTTGATCCGCGAGGCTGCGGCCTCCGACGACTACATGCTGTCCGGGGCGGCCATCATCGCGCTCGCGCGGCTGGGGGACTCGGAGAGCGCGGAACTCGTCGAGCGCCTGCTGACCGCGACGGACAACCCTCGCGTGCGGATCGCGTGCGCGAGCGCCCTCGAGATCTTCGGCGACCGTCGCGCGGTGCCGGCTTTGGTGGCCTCGCTGCGAAGGCAGGGCGGTCCCGGCTTCGCGAGCGACGAGCTCGTGCTGGCCATAGCCTCGCTGCTCGGATTGCTGGGGGGCTTCTACCCTATCTTCCGCCTGTACCGGGAGGATCGCGACGAGGCGCTCGACGCCCTGCGCTCGGCGTTCCGCGACCGGACGCCCCCGCCCGACCGCGACGACGCCGCCCGCTACGACGAGGCGCTCGACGCGTTGTTCGCCGCGCCGGACGACGGGGCGCCGATGGCCCGCCTCTGCTTCGCGCTCGGGGTGGAACCCGGCGCCGAGATCGTGCTGGCCGAGGCCGCGCTCGACGCCAACCTTTCGCGGCCCGAGCTCAAGCTATTCACCGCGGCCTACGTGGCGCTCGGCGGCGCCCGGACGGCGGACGTCCCTAGGCGTTGACCCGCCGCCCGCGACGGGCTATAAAAGTCCCGCGCCTCGAAGCGGCGCGCGCCGGGGTGGTGGAACGGTAGACACCGGGGACTTAAAATCCCCTGCCGCAAGGCGTACGGGTTCAAGTCCCGTTCCCGGCAACGAATGAACGAAGAGGGCCAACGAGCCCTCTTCGTTATTTATGGAAGCCGGGAAAGGGGCTTGAACCGAGCGGACCCCCGACCGGCGCGAACCGGTGAGCGACGGGTGGGGAAAGCGCGCCAAGGATGGCGCGCGTCGGTCCGCGAGGCGGCCCGGAGGCTCCCGCGCACGAAGCGCGGAGCCGGAGGGAAGTCCCGTTCCCGGCATCAGCGTGAAGCGCTTCGCGCTTCACGGCGCCGAAGGCAAAGGCTTCGGCGATCGCTCGACGCGGCCTCACGGCCGCCGGCCCACGGACCCTCTTCGACATTTATGGAAGCCGGGAACGGGACCGGCGTCTCGCCGCCTTGTCCGATCCGGGAACTCAGCCCGTGACGCCCTTCAGGGTGTACCCGGCTTCGGAGACGGCGGCGGAGAGCGCGGTGTCGAGGAAGCCTTCGCCCTCGACCACAGCCTGGCCGTCGACCACGGTGACCTCGGCGGACTTGATGCCCTTGACGCCGAGCAGGGCGGACTTGACGCGCATGGCGCAGTGGCCGCAGCTCATGCCTTCGATCTTCAGGATCTTCTTCATGTCGGTTCCTCCGACGGATTCGGTATCGGACGGCATGCGCCGTCCGGGGCTCCGGCCGCCTTCTTCAGGCGCTCGCCTTGAAGCGCCTGAGCCTGAGCGCGTTGGTGACCACGGATACGGACGAGAGGGCCATGGCCGCGGCGGCGATGACCGGGTTGAGGAGGGGGCCGCCGAAGGCGTAGAGGAGCCCCGCGGCCACGGGAATGCCGAGGACGTTGTAGCCGAAGGCCCAGAAGAGGTTCTGGCGGATGTTGCGGATGACCGCGCGCGAGAGGCGCATGGCCGTGGGCACGTCGGTCAGCTCGGAGCGCATCAGGACGACGTCCGCGCTCTCCATGGCGACGTCGGTGCCCGAGCCGATGGCGACGCCCAGGTCGGCGCGCGCCAGCGCCGGGGCGTCGTTGATGCCGTCGCCCACCATGGCCACCTTGCGGCCCTCGGCCTGCAGCTTGGCCACCTCGGCTGCCTTGTCGGCGGGCAGCACCTCGGCGAGCACGCGATCGATGCCCACCTGGCGGGCGATGGCCTCCGCGGCGCGGCGCGAGTCGCCCGTGATCATGGCCACCTCGATGCCCATGCGCCTCAGGGCGGCCACGGCCGCGGCGCTCGATTCCTTGACGGTGTCCGCGACGGCGACGAGCCCGAGCCAGCGGCCGTCGGCGGCCACGATGAGCGGGGTCTTGCCCTCGCCCGAAAGCCGCTCGACCGCGGCCGCCGCCCCGGAGACGTCGACGCCGGCGGCCGCCATGTGGCGCGCGTTGCCGATGAGGACGGCTCGGCCGCCCACCGCGGCGCGTATGCCATGGCCGGGCACGGCCTCGAAGTCCGACACCTCGCCGAGGGACAGGCCCCGCGCGGCGGCCGCCTTCACGACGGCTTCCCCCAGGGGATGCTCGCTGGCTTTTTCCGCCGCGGCGGCGAGCGCGAGGAGCTCGTCCCCGCCCACGCCGGGCGCGGCGACGAGGTCGGTCAGCGCGGGCTCGCCCTTGGTGATGGTGCCGGTCTTGTCCAGCACCACGGTGTCGATGGCGTGCGCCGTCTCGAGGGCCCCGCCGGACTTGAAGAGCACGCCGGACTCGGCGCCGCGCCCGGTGCCCACCATGATGGCGGTGGGCGTCGCGAGCCCGAGGGCGCAGGGACAGGCGATGGTCAGCACCGCCACGAACACGGTCAGGGCGAAGACGACGCCGTGCCCGAGGGCCAGCCAGGTGCCCGCGGCGACGAGCGCGATGACGAAGACCGCCGGCACGAAATAGCCGGAGACCACGTCGGCCATTCGCGCGATGGGCGCCTTCGAGCCCTGCGCGTCCTCCACCAGCTTGACGATGCGCGCGAGCGCCGTGTCGGCGCCGACCTCGGTGGCGCGGACGGTCAGGGCGCCGTGCTTGTTGAGGCTGGCGCCCACCACGCGGTCGCCCGGCGCCTTGTCGACGGGCAGGCTCTCGCCGGTGAGCATCGACTCGTCCACGGCGCCCGAACCCGAAACGACGACCCCGTCGACCGGGATCTTCTCGCCGGGGCGTACCAGCACGAGGTCCCCTGCCTCGACCTCCTCGATCGGCAGCTCCTGCTCGGCGCCGTCGTGGAGCACGGTCGCGGTCTTCGGCCGGAGCCCCATGAGCTTCTTGATCGATTCGCTCGTGCGGCCCTTCGAGCCGGCCTCTAGCCACTTGCCGAGCAGGATGAGCGTGATGATGACGCCCACCGTCTCGTAGTAGAGGCTTTCGACCATGCCGTGCTCGCCGCGGGCGATGCCGGCGGTCGACCAGAGGCTGTAGGCGAGCGCCGCCGAGGTGCCGATGGCGATGAGGGAGTCCATGTTGGGGGCGCGGTGCCAAAGGGCCTTGAAGCCCACGCGGTAGAAGCGCGAGCCCGCTACCATGACGGGGATGACGAGGGCGAGCTGGGCGAGCGCGAAGCGGAGGCCTTGGTGCATGGGGTCGAGCGCCTGAGGCACGGGCCAGCCGAGCATCATGCCCATGGCCAGGTAGAAAAGGGGGATCGAGAGGGCGGCGGAGACGAGGAAGCGGTTCTTCAGCGAGCGGATCTCGCGCTCCTTCTCCTCGCGATGGGCGTCGACGCGGTCCGCCGTCTCTAGCGCGCGGGGTTCGTAGCCCGCCTTGCGGATGGCGTCCTTGAGCGCGGAGACGCGCGTCAGCGCAGGATCGTAGCGCACGGTCGCGCGCTCGGTGGCCAGGTTGACGGACGCGAGCTTCACGCCGGCCGTGCGCGAGAGCGCGCGCTCCACCGCCGCGGAGCAGGAGGCGCAGGTCATGCCGCCGACGGGGATGACCGCCTCCTTCTCGGAGCGGTCGTCCACGGCTTCGTATCCGGCCTTCGCCACCGCCGCCTTGATGTCGTCGACTCCCAGCGCGGCGTCGTCGAACGAGACCGTGAGCCGCTCCGTGGCGAAATTCACCGAGGCCTCGGCCACCCCGCCGAGCTTGCGGACGGCCCGCTCCGAAGCCTGCGCGCAGGATGCGCAGGTCATGCCCTGTATCTTCAGGTCCAGCGCCTTGATCATCGCGATTCCTTCCCTCCCGCGTTCCGCGGGTCTCAGTTGCCGAGGTAGCGCTCGAGGATGAGCGCGATCTCGTCCATTTTCTCCCGCCCGTTCCCCGACTCGATCGCGTCCTTGACGCAGGTGTCGATGTGCTGCCGGAGCACGAGCAGGTTCGCCTTCTTCAGCAGGGCCATCGTGGCGAGCACCTGCTTCGACACGTCGATGCAGTAGCGGTCGTCCTCGATCATGCGGACGACGGCGTCCACTTGGCCGCGCGCGGTCTTGAGCAGGTTGAGCGCCTCGGCGCTCCGACAGGTCGTATGGTCCACGAGCTACTCCTCGATATGGCCGCGGTCGGTCCCTCTCGCCAGGTTCCCCCGGGGACAGACCCTCTTGGGGACAGCCCCCCCCGGGGACAGACCCCCACCGGGGACAGACCCTCTTGGGGACAGACCCCGAGGGGACAGCCCCCCTGGGGACAGACCCCGATGGAAAACGGAAATCGTCACCCCACCCCCATAGGGGGTGGGGTACGTTTACATTACCACTTCACTCGGGATCAGTCAAGGCGAGAACGACGGGAAGTCAGCCGCCCCGTTCGAGGCGCGCCTTCCACTCGGCGAGCAGCGCCTCGGCCTCGACCGTCGCCGGCTCGTCGACCACGCGGACGAGCGCGACGTAGCGGCCGGTGGAGCAGGCGAAGACGATGTCGCGCCCGGCGTCGAGGACCGGCGTCGCGTACTGGCCGTCCTCGAGCGAGAGCAGGCCGTCGAACTGGGGGAACAGGATCGGATCGACGCAGCCGAGCTCCCCCTCGGGTTCGAAGCGGATGACGAGGGGGACGCCGCGGCGCGCCAGGGACACGAGTGGCGAGAAGCCGGAGGCGCCCGCGGCCACCGTCAAGGTCTGCACGCCGTCCTCCTCGAACGCGTAGCCGACCGGGCCCGGGTAGGACGGACGCGCCGACGGCGTCGACGCGACGGGGGACGACGCGGGGTCGCTTCCGCTTCCGGACGCGATTCCGTCCGACCCACCGACAGCCTCGCTGCCCGCGGGAGCCTCGAGCACGGTGATGCGGCTCGAAATCATGCCCATCCAGCAGGCGTAGGCGATGACGCCCGCCTTCCGGGGCGTGAACTCGATCAGGTTGTCGCCGGGAACGAGGCGCTTCCGGATTCCGAGGCTCGGGATGGTCACCGGGTTGTTGCAGCCGTTGAGGTCCGCCGCGTCCACGCGGACGGTCCAGCGGAGCGGGACGCCGGCGCGGACGACGATGGGGACGTAGGCGCTCGCGGTGAACTCGGTCAGCACGGTCTGGACGCCGCCTTCCATGACGGCCGCGACGCCGGAAGACGCGCCGGCCGCGGCGGCCGTCCCCGCGGAACCGGTCGACGGAGCGACGCGTCGGGGCGAAGCGGGCGGCTGGAGCCTCAAGGCGGGGGGCTCGATGGCGTTCCGGGCCGGCCGGGACGCGGCCGCGTCGCCTCCGGGCCACGGCACCGCGATGCCGGCCAAGGCCGCTCCCCGGAGCGCGGCCTGAAGTCCCATGAACACCACTAGCAGGGCGGCCGCCTTCGCGAACGCGTGAGCGTGCCGGCGCGGGGCGAGCGCGGCGAAGAGCCCGACCCCCGACATGAGCGGCACTGTGCCCAAGGCGAAGACCGCCATGGCCGCGGCGCCGGAAAAGGCGCTGCCCGTGCCGACCGCGAAAAGCTGCATGCTCTGGAGCGGACCGCAGGGCATGAGCCCGTTGATGAGTCCCACGACGAAGGGCCCCCGGCGTCGGAGGCGGGCGAGCAGGCCGTCCGGGGCGCCGCGTTTGGCGGGGGCGCGCCTCGCTCCCTGGAAGAAGCGGGGCAGGCGGAAGCCGAGCATGCGGAAGCCGTAGGCGATCATGAGGAGGGCGGCGAGGCCGGTGACGGCACCGCGGACGGCCGGCGTCGGGTCGAGGACCGAGCCCAGCGCGCCGGCGGCGGCGCCCACCGCTGCGTAGGAGGCGACGCGGCCCGCGTTGTAGAGCAGGGTCGGGGCGAAGGGGCTTCGCGGGCCGGCTGCGCGCGCGCCCCGGGGTTCCCCGGGAGCGCTGACGCCCTGCGAGAGGGAAAGGCCACCGCACATGGCCACGCAGTGGACCGAGGTCAGAAGCCCCGTCACGAAAAGCGCCGCGTAGCCCGCCGCCGCCCCGGGTTCGGGCAGGAGTCGGAAGAGGCCCGCGCGCGAGGCCAGGGCGTACAGGGCGACGAGGCCGAGCCCCGCGAGGTACGGCGCGAACCGCGCGAGGGTCGATTCGGCGAGCCGGTAGCCGGCCGCCTCGAGCGCCGCCTTGAACCGGGGCGCGTCCGCGGTCCCGGGATCGAATTCCACCCGGACCGTGGCCGAGGCGAAGTCCGCTTCCGCGGACCGCACGCCGTCGACTCCGCGGAGCGCCAGCTCGACGCGCGGCTCGCACGAGCGGCAGCTCATGCCGGAAACCCGGAGGGTCCGGCGCTCGAGGCTCACCGCTCGCCGTCCGTCATGCTCGCGGCAGCCTTCGCGCGCGCGCGGCGTCGCGCCGCGTCCAGGGCCCAGTAGCCGAACAGGGAGAGCGTGAAGAGGTATTGCGCCGCGAACTGCACCCACTCGGGGCGCGAGTACCAGCCGACCAGCGCGTAGAGCGGCAGGCCGAGCGGGCCCTGCTTGTGGTCGAGGATGGTCTTCGACAGGTCGAAGGCCTTAGCGAGAAGCGGCGACGCAGGGTCGAGGGCGCCGGATTCCTTCAAGGCGGAAAGGCCCTCGTGGATGCCGTAGCCGAGCAGGAAGCCCGCCTGGAGGATCAGGTAGACGAGCGTCGCGTTGAAGATGGCGCTCAGGTTCACCCTGACGAGCGAGGCGAAGACGAGGTACACGAGCACGAGGGCTCCGACGAGCCCGAGCGCGATGCCCGCGAGCGGGTAGGTGCCCGCGAACGCGAAGAGCGCTATCTCCACGCCCTCGCGCAGCACCATGGCCAGGATGACCAGACCGATGCCGAGCGCGCCCGCCTTCGCGGCCACGCCGCGCTCCACCGCGCCGGTCATTTCGGCGCCGTGGCGTATCATCCAGACTATGAAGGTGCCGACGAGCAGGGTCGCGGCGATGCTGGCGCCGCTTTCCCAGAGCTTGGCCGCGAAACCCGCGCCGCCGAGGGCGTCGGCTGCGGCGAACAGGGCGGCGCCGAACCCGAAGGAGAGGACCACGCCGGCCGCGGCGCCGGTCCAGACCGCCTTCCGCGCCTCGCCGCGACCGCTCCGCTCGAGGAAGCGCAGCGCCACCGCGACGACCAGGAAGGCCTCGAGGCCTTCGCGGAATCCTATGACGATGCCGGGTATCAGGGTTTCCATCGCGAACCTCCGCATGCTCCAGTAAAATTAGAGATATCTAACTTTACATGACTCATTTTGTCAAGTATCAAACCGGAGAACCCGCATCGGACCGGATCGGTTCGGTTCGGTTCGAGACTATTCCGCTCCGTCGGGCGTCAGTTTGGTCGCGGCCGGTTCAGGCCTGGTCGAAGAGCCAGGTGGAGAGGTAGCGCTCGCCGGTGTCGCAGATGATGGTGACCACCGTCTTGCCCGCCATCTCGGGGCGGGAGGCCACCCTGAGGGCGGCCCATACGTTGGCGCCCGCCGAGATGCCGCCGAGCACGGCCTCCTCGCGGGCCAGGCGGCGCGCGGTTTCGCCCGCGTCCTCGTGGCGGACCGTGAGAATCTCGTCGACGAGGCTCGAGTCGTAGTTGTCCGGCTTGAAGCCGGCGCCGATGCCCTGGATCTTGTGGGGCCCCGGGGCGCCGCCCGAGAGCACCGGCGAGTCGACCGGCTCCACCGCGATGGAGCGGAAGCCGGGCTTCCGGGCCTTGAGGGCGCGGGAGACGCCCGTGATCGAGCCGCCGGTCCCGACGCCCGCCACGAGGACGTCGACCTCGCCGCCGGAATCGCGCCAGATCTCCTCCGCGGTCGTGCGCGCGTGCATGGCCGGGTTGGAGGGATTCGCGAACTGCATCGGCATGAGGGCCCCGGGCGTCGCGGCGACGAGCTCCTGGGCCTTCGCGATGGCGCCCTTCATGCCCTTCGCGCCCTCGGTGAGCACGAGCTCGGCGCCGTAGGCCGCGAGCAAGCGCCGCCGCTCGACGCTCATGGTCTCGGGCATGGTCAGGATCACCCGGTAGCCCCGCGCGGCGCCAACCGCCGCGAGCGCGATGCCGGTGTTGCCGCTGGTCGGCTCGATGATGACCGAGCCCGGCTTAAGCAGCCCGCGCTCCTCCGCGTCCTCGATCATCGCGAGGCCCACCCGGTCCTTCACGCTCGAGAAGGGATTGAGGCTCTCCATCTTGAGGAGGACGCGCGCCTTCGTGCCGTTCATGCGGCCGAGCTCCACGAGCGGCGTGTTCCCGACGGCTTCCAGTATCGACTTCATCAAGGCCATGTTCCTTCCTCCCGCCGGACCCCGCCGGCCGTTCCATCGGTTCCGACCGGGCGGCGGCCCAGCCGCTCGCCCGCGTCAATCGTCAAATCGTCAAATCGTCAAATCGTCAAATCGTCAAATCGTCCAGTCGTCGAGGCCGGGACGCGCGGCCAGGTCCTCGAGGGTGACGCCCTCGAGCCAGGCGCGCATCGCCCCTTCCAGCCCGGCGCGCAGCGCTTCGACGGCCGGATCGCCCGAGCCGGCCGCTGGTTCCCGCTCGAGGAGGGGCCCCTCGAGCGCGTCGAGCACCCGGCCCGCCGCTATCCGGGAGGGAGGCGCCGCCAGCGATACGCCGCCCCGGAAGCCGCGCGTCGAGCCGACGAGTCCCGCGGCCTTGAGGGGCGCCACGAGCTTCGCGAGGTAGGCCGCCGGCGCCCCGCTCCGTTCCGCGAGCGCGGACAGGGTGAGGCCCCCGTTCCCCGATCGGGCCAGCGCGACGAGGGCCCTGAGCCCGGTCACCGTCCGGGCGCTCAGCCGCACGCGTCGCCCCGGTCGCCCTTAATCATTCTCACCAAGAGCATGTTGTTCATGTTTCAACCTTACCTCTTTACTAATCTTTAGTCAAGGACTCGGTCCCGCCTCGGCCGGTCACCGCTTGCGCCGCGAGGCGGCCTACGGCTAGGCTCCGACCCGATGAAGAACGCAAGCACCACCGTCGCCAAGCTCGTCGAGGTCGCGATCCGCCGCTGGTCCATGATCGAAGCGGGCGACCGGATACTCCTCGGGGCCTCGGGCGGCAAGGACTCCACCGCGCTCGCCCTGGACCTGGCGACCAAGCGGCGCTGGTGGCCCGTTCCCTTCGAGCTCGCGGCCCTCCACGTCGCCACGGACGTCGGGACGAGGCCCGAGCTCGGCCCGATCCGGAAGCTCTACGAGGAAGCCGGCATCGAATGGATCGAGCTCGAGGTGCCGGTCATCGGGCGCCTCAAGGCGGGCGAGAAGATGAACTGCTACTGGTGCTCGACCCAGCGCCGCACCGAGCTCATCCGCCACGCGCTCGCCAACGGGTTCAACAAGATCGCGCTCGGGCACCACCTCGACGACATCGTCGAGACCCTCGTCATGAACATGCTCCACAAGGCTGAGATCTCCACCATGCCGCCCGTGGTGCGCTACGCGAAATACCCGCTCTCGGTCATCCGGCCCCTGGCCCTGGTCGAGGAGCGGCAGATCGTCGAGTGCGCGAGGGAGCGGGGCTTCGGCGCCTTCACCTGCACCTGCGGCTACGACGGCGCGTCGCGGCGCAAGGAAGTCCGCGCCAAGCTCGCGGCGCTCACCGACGGTTCCTCGAAGCTGAAGCGGAACCTTTTCGACTCGATGTCGAGGGTGAACCTCGAGTACCTGCCCGGCGGGGGCTCGACGGAGGACGAAGCGGGGGTATAGTGGAGGAACGGAGCCCCGCCCCATGCCGAGAAAGCTCGCGCTCGCGGTCCTGATCCTCGCGGCCCTCGTCCCGTCCGCCGGGCCGGAACCCTTGCCCGACCTCGCGGGGCTTTGGCGGACGACGCACCCGCGGGAGGACTGGGGCGAGGCGCTCGTCCAGTTCTACCCGCTCGAGACGGTCGAAGGCCCGCCGCGCTGGGACGTCTCGATCTGGCGCGAGACGGACTCCGGCTTGCGCAAATTGCGCGACGGGCTCTTCGGCGAAGCCGTCGTCGCGGAATTGGCCGAACGGGACGGCGCGACCTTCATGCGCTGGCTCGCCGCGGACGGGCGGGAACTCGGAAGCAACCGGGTCGCCTCGCACGAAGCGGGCGCGCGCCTCGCGCTCGTCCCGGACGGCGAGGACACCGAGCGCGGCGATCCCGTCGAGCTCGCGTACTCGGGCGGGGTCCGCATCGCGCCCGCGCGGCTCCTGACGGTTCCGGAGCTTTCGGGCGTGTGGTCGCTCGACCATCCCCGGACCGGCCGGGTCAGCGTCCGCTTTTCGCCGACGGGCGGAGGCGATTGGCTCGTGGAGACGGTGCGCGAACTGCCCGCTTCGGGTTGGGCCTTCGTGCGCGAAGGCCTCTTCGGCGACCAGGATCACTCGGGTTCGGTATCGCGCGTCGCCCTCGAACGCGCCGACGGCGAGTGGTGGCTCGCCTGGAGCGAGCCGGACGAGCCGCGAGCCGCGCGCCGGGACCGCGTTTCGACGATCTATCCCGACGGATCCATCGGCCTGGGTCCGTCCGGGGGGAACGAAACCCTTCTCGAGTACGCGCGCCTCTCGCCGCTCGCGGGACCGGAGGCGCGCTTCGGTACGGCGCCCGCGCTGCTCGCGCTCGGCGGACTCTACGCGTACCGGGCCGCAGGCGGCGCGGACGCGCGCGCGCTGCTCGTAGGGCGCGCCGGGGCGGCGGCGGACGGATCTCCCCTCCACCGCCTCGATCCAGCGGAAATCGGGGACGGGGCCGCTCCCCTCGCCGCCTCGCCGTCCGCCTTCCCGTACAGGTTCGTGGCGGTGCGCTCGGAGGATGGCCGACCGGTCCTCCGCCTCGTCGATCCGGCGGGCTTCGTCGAGGAGCTCGAAGCCTTCGAGATAGCGCCCGACGGAAGCTTCTCCGTGCGCGCGTCCTTCCTCGGCGGAGGAATCGCGGCCGGCCGCTTCGAGCGGCTCGCGGAGAGCGCCGCGCCGCCCGCCCCGGGGGCAACGGCCGGCGGTCCCGCGCCGGAAGCCGGGCGCGACGCCACGTCCTCGCCGCGCGCGGCGGCGTACGCGCTCGCCAAGGCTCGGTGGGAAACCCTGCCCCGCCCCCTCCGCGCCGACTGGGAGACGTTCTCGAACTGGAAGCGGACTCTTTCAGGCGGGTGGAAGGCCGGGAACCTCGACCCGCGCGGCTACGCGGGACCGGACGCGCCGGCCTCCCCCGCGGACGACTTCGCCGCCTTCGTCGCGGAGCTCGCGCTCGAACCGGCCTGCCTGGACGCGCGGAGCCGCGCCGCGTACCGCTTTCCGGACCGCGCGCGCTTCGTCGTCGAACGCTGCCCCGGCGTCGTGGAGGCCGCGCGGGCGGCCGTCGGGCTCACGCCGTCGGCGTCACCGGCCGACGCGCCGTTCGCCTCGCCCGAACCGGCCCCGCCCTCCGCGTCGCCCGCGCCCGCGCGCCTCGACCCTTCGAGCATCACCGGCGTCGAGCTCGTGGTCACGAGCCCCTCGGCCGCGTCCATCGCCTCGATCGCGGGACACACGCTGCTGCTCGTGCGACGCGCGGGCGACCGCCCCGACGGCTCCGACTCGCTCGTCTACGGCTTCGTGGGCGAAACCGCCCGCGACCGCGCGGCGGGCGTCCGCGGCTTCCGCTACGCCTGGCGCGGCATCACGGGCCGCTACCGCTCGACCCTGAGCGTCGAAACCTTCGCCGACCTCGCCTTCCGCGGCGTCGTATTGGAGAACCGCGCCGTCCTCCGCTATCCCCTTTCCATGTCGCGCGCGGAAATCGAACGACTCGCGGAACGCCTCGACGCGCAGCGGCTCGCCTGGTCCGGTTCCTACCGCTTCTTCGGCGACAACTGCGCGAGCCTGCTCATGGACGCCCTCAACGCCGCCTTCGAGCCGGACGCGCGCGTCGAGCTCGACGAGGCCGTCGTCGCGCCGATGCTGGTCCTCTCGCGCCTCGCGCTCGCGGGCCGGATCGACGGCGTCGCGCGGCCCGAGGAGCGCACCCTCGGGGCGGACGCGCGCGAGGCCGCGGCTTCCATGGCGGCGCTCGCGGAGCGGATGGGCGCCCTCCTCCCCGACGAGGGGCGCGTGGAGCTCGAAGGCATCCTCGCGCGCTCGCTGGCCGACGGCAGCGCCGACATACGGCGCGACGGACTCTTCAGGGAGCCCTTCCTGGCGCGCGCCGCGCCCGGGCGGGACCAGGCCTACGCCGACCTGGCGGACTTCTGCGTCGGAGGCGCGGTCCTCGGCGACGCGGGGCGGCGCGAACTCTGCGAGCTCGCCCTCCGCTGGCTCGAGGCGGCCTTCGAGCGCGAACTCTTCCTGGCCGTGCCGGAAACCGTCCGCTCGTCCTGGACCAACCCGGAAGCCATCCCGCGCGAGCTCGAGCGCGCCCTCCTCGACAGCGCCGAATACCGGATCCGCTCGCGCCGCGAAAACTCCCCCGAGATCGCGGCCTTGCGCCTCGCGTCCTCGCGGCTCAGGCTGCACGCGGACTCGTCCTGGCCCGACGCCGACTTCTACGGCCTGGCGCGGCGAGTCCGCTCGGAGCGCGACGAGGCGAGGGCCCGCGAAGCCGAAGGCGCGTACTTCGGCAACGCCTATTATTTCCGGCAGGCCGCGTCCGGCGCGCGCCTCGGCGCCGACGGCCCGGTCGGCTTCGCCTCCTGGTCCACCGCCCTCTATCGCGGCGAGGCGGGCGACGATTCGGCGTGCGCCCTCAAGCGCGAGCTCCGCCTCGTCCTGCTCGCCTCGGAGCTCCGCGTCGAGACGGCGCCGGGCCTTTCCCCCCTCGCCCCGGAAGCCGCGGGCCTGGTAGTGAAAAGCCGGGGCACGGTCCTGGACCTCGAGACGATCGCGCGGCCGGGCGAGGCGAGCCGCTCCGCATTCCTGAACCCGGGCTTCGGCCTGACCTTGTTCGATGGCTCGTCGGTGCTCTGGGACGGCGCTCGCCTCTTCCCCGGCTCCGGGGGAAAGGCGAGGCTGCTGGAGGCGCGTGCGGTCCTCAATATCCTCGAGCTCGACGACTTCCGCCACTACCTCAACATCGCCGCCGGCGTCTCGCTCCTCTCCGGAGGGGGGGAAGCGGGCGCCTCCTTCCTCGAGGGCCTCGCGCTCGGCGTGCCGCTCAAGGCAGAGGCGAAATTCCGCGTCGCGTCCACGAACGGCGCCTCGCTCCGGATCTCGGCCGAATGGCTGGAAATCCCGCGCGAAGGCGCGCGCCGCTCGTCGCTCGCCGCCTCCGCCCGGCTCGAGTGGCCGCCGGGCCGAAGGACCAACGCGCGGCTCCGGCTCGAGGCGTCGGCCGCGGCGAGCGTCGGCGATCCGGCGCGACCCGACGGCCTCGCGGGGGCGGAGCTGGAACTCGTCGCGGGACTGAGCTTCTAGCGGCGCCGCCGTCCCCGGGCGCCACCGGACGGGCGACCGCGCCGGGCGCATCGGGCGCATCGGGCGCATCGGGCGCGGAACAATCCCGGATGCGGATATCGTGCAAAAGGGATATACTTCCGCACGGGCTTCAGGCGAACGGCACGCCGAGGGCTTGCCGTCCTCCCGCCCGCCCCGACGGAGGCAGTTCCATGAACAAGGCGCTCGTCCTTGCGGTCGCGGCGATTTACCTGGCCTCGCAGGCTCCGGTCGCCTTCGCCCAGGAAAGCACCGGCATCAGCGAGGAATCCTCGCAGCAATCGATGCAGGATTCCACCCAACAGAGCTCGGCGGCCACTTCGGAGCAATCGTCGGCCAATTCGGAGACCTCGTCCCAGGACTCGTCCGAGCAGAGCTTCGCCCAGTCGACCGAGGGCACCACCGCGGGCAGCGCCGACGGAGGGACAGGCACGGTCGTGCTGGTGGTGGCGGGAGCGGTCGTAGTGGTGGCCATCGTCGGCGTCGTGCTGACCGTGCGCGCCTCGAACGTGCGCGAGGAAGCGGTCCTCGCCCTCCAGGACCAGGTCTACCTCGCGGACGGCCCCGACTTCGAGACGCTGGCCGGGTTCTTCGAGCTCGACGCGCGCGCCATCGGCCGCGTCCACGACGAGCTGGCGCTCGCCCGGGGACCGGTCGAGTCGAACCAGGACGCCGCCGATTTCCTGGCCGCCTTCCTGCTCGCCCTCTCGGAGCGCTCCGAAGCCCTCAAGGCGCGGCTCGGTTCGTCCTGAGCTTCAGCGGCTCGTGCGGAGCGCGCGCTCCCTTTCGGCGCGCCCGAGCGCGAGGGCGATCAAGCGGTCGACGAGCTCCGGGTACGGCAGGCCCGAGGCTTCCCACAGCTTCGGGTACATGCTGATCCGCGTGAAGCCCGGCATCGTGTTGATCTCGTTCACCACGAGTCCCCCGTCGCTCCGGAGGAACATGTCGACGCGCGCGAGGGCCTCGCACTCGAGGACGCGGAAGGTCCGAACGGCGAGCTCGCGCGCCCGGAGCGCGAGGTCCTCGGGGAGCTTCGCGGGGATGTCGAGGGCCGCGCCGTTCTCGTCGAGGTACTTCGCCTCGTAGGAATAGAAGTCGGCGTTGGCGCGGATCTCGCCGACCACCGAGGCCTCGGGCGCCTCGTCGCCGAGCACGGCGCACTCGAGCTCGCGGCCCTCGACGAATTCCTCGACCAGGATTTTCCGGTCCCAGCGGAACGCCTCGTCGAGCGCGGCCGTCCATTCCGCCGCGGAGCGGACCTTCGAGACGCCGACCGACGAACCCATGTTGGCGGGCTTCACGAAGACGACCGGTCCGAGCCGGTCGACGACCCCGTCCCAGCCGGGCCTCGGTTCGCCCGCCCTGAGGACCAGGAAATCCGCCACGGGAAGCCCCGCGTCGCGGAGCAGGCGCTTCATCACGTCCTTGTCCATGCCGACGGCGGAGCCGAGCACGCCGGCGCCGACGAAGGGTATGCCCGCCAGCCTGAGGAAACCCTGGACGGTGCCGTCCTCGCCGAGGGGACCGTGGAGTATGGGGAAGGCGACGTCCACAGCGCCACCGGCGAACGCGGCGCCGGCGGGAGCCTCGCCCCGGCCCGCGACCTGGGAAAGCCTGCCGCCCGATTCCGGCGCGAAGGTCACCTCGTCGGACGAAGCCGCCAGCGCGATGCGGGCGGGATCGTCGGCGTCGAGCAGGAAGCGGGACCCGTCGCCGAGGAGCCAGCGCCCCGCCTTGTCGATGCCGATGGGGACGGGCTCGTATTTCGAACGGTCGAGCGCGTCGAACACGTTGCGCGCCGATTGCAGCGACACCTCGTGCTCCGCGGACTTGCCCCCGAAAATGATCGCGACCTTGAGCTTCCGCATCGTCCCCTCCGCTCCGATGGATCGGGAAAGCGCCGGGCGCGGTCGGGCCGGTCCTCCGGCGTCCGCCCGCCCGGGCCGCTCAGGGTTCCCGGCCGGCCGCGCCCGCCGGGTCGGCGCGGCGGATGGTGCGCACGAGAGGCTCCGAGCGCTCCATGACGAGCGGGAAGTCGGCGGGACCGAGTTCCCAGCACTCGCCGTCCGCCTGGGCCAGGATCCTCTGGTCGTAGTCGATCTCGAGGCGCTCGGCCGTGAAGAGGTCGGCCATGGGCAGGCCGCGGTGGAGGCCGCGCGCGATGGGTCCCTTGCGGATCAGCTTCTGGAAGAGCGACATCTGGAAGATGACGCAGGCGTTGTCGTCGTCGGGCAGTATGGGCTTGTTCGAGCCGTAGGTGCGGCGCCCGGAGATGCCCAGGGCCACGAGCAGGGTTTCGCGGCGCAGTTCCCTCACCGCCTTTCCGCCGGGTCCGGAAGCCCGGACGCCCATGGGCGCCACCTTGAAGATGCGGTCGTAGAGCACCGACATGAGGTCGAGCAGCAGTTTGTAGGAATCGCCGGGCATGCCCGCCTTGAGCCGGTTGGTCAGGTGGGCGACGTAGGCGTCGAAGCCGATGCTCGCGATGTTGAAGGCCATGTGGACGGGGCGCGAAGGATCGGCGGAGACCACGCGCACGCACGGGGTCATGATGAAGCCGCCGGGCTCCACCAGGCGGCCTAGCGCGTCCTGGAGGTCGCGGCCGTCGGAGCCGTCGTTGCCGGTGCCCATGGGCAGGCGCAGCACCGTCACGCGCGCCCGGAGCTCCGCCGGCAGGACGGCGAGCGCCGAGAGAACCTCGTGGCTCGTGCCGTCGCCTCCCGCGGTCACGACGAGGCGCTCCCCGTCGGGGGATGCGGACGGCGCTTCCGCGAACGCGCGCGCGAGCTCGGCCGCGTGCCCCTGCCGCTCGGTCAGGGCGAGCGAGAAGGCGACGGGCGCGGCGCGGCCGGACGGGCCCGCCTCCGCGCGCGCGAGCAGGGCCTCGAGCTCCGCGAGCCGCCTGCGGTACACCCGCCGCCGCGTGAAGCCGCCCGCGCTCGGGTTCGCTATCATCAGGACGGAGAGCGGTTTTTCCCCGAAAACGCCGGTACGTCGCGCGAGCCGTTCAACGCCGTCAGCTATCGCTTCGATGCTCATGGAGAGCGAGCCTACCACCGAAATCCGGGCGCAACAAGCGAGAAGCGCGCCTTGCGCCCGCGCCGCTTCGCGCCTACCATAGTCCTGAGGACGTTGCACGCGGCCGGAAAGCCGCGACAAGCCGGGAGGAACCCTATGGCAGACACCACGCTCATCGAGGCGATCAAGTCCGGACTCAAGGGCGAGCTCGACTCCATAACGATCTATTCCGAGGCGGCGATGAAGTCGGACGGCGAGGTCCGGCGCTTTTTCCTTGATCGCGCGGCCGAGGAAAAGCGCCACCACGACTGGCTGCTCTCCTGGTGGAAAGAGCTCGAGGGCGGCGCGCCGCCCGCGCGCGACCTGGCGGCCGAGGCGGCGGCGCAGGGCGCGCGTTCGCCCATCTTCACCGAGGACTTCCTGAAGCGCGTCGGCGAAAGCCAGGCGCTCTCCACCGCGGTGGCCGCGGCGACCCTGCTCGAGGCGAACGCCATCAAGCACTACGCCGACGCCGCGGAGAAAGCACCGGTCGGGGCGCTCCGCTCCTTCCTCGAGTCGCTCTCGAAGTGGGAATCGCGCCATTACGAGGAGCTCATCCGCATCCAGGACGAGTCGCGCCGCTACTGGTTCGACGCCCACCATTTCGAGCCGTTCTGAAACGCCCATGCCCGACAAGCTGCTCGCGTCGATCGTCGATACGATATCCGAAGGTGTCTACTTCACCGACCGTGACCGGCGAATCACGTTCTGGAACAAGGCGGCGGAGCGCATCACGGGCTTCAGGGCCAAGGAAGTGACCGGCAGCCGTTGCCGCGACAACATCCTCCGCCACGTCGACGAGCGGGGCACGGAGCTCTGCGTCCACGGCTGCCCGCTGGCGGCCACCATGTCGGACGGCAAGAGCCGTGAGGCGCAGGTGTGGCTCCACCACCGGGACGGCCACCGCGTACCGGTGGACGTGCGCGCCGCACCCGTCACCGACTCCTCGGGCGCCATCGTGGGAGCCATCGAGATCTTCGCCGACCGCTCGGACCGCGGCGCGGTCATGGAGGAGCTCGAGCGGCTCAAGAAGGAAGCCCTGGTCGACCAGCTGACGCGCGTGGGCAATCGCCGCTACGCGGTCATGACCCTCGAGACCCGACTCCACGAGCTGGAGACCCACAAGGTGCCCTTCGGCGTCGCCCTGTTCGACGTGGACCACTTCAAGAAGGTGAACGACGTACACGGCCACAACATGGGCGACCGCGTGCTCGCCATGGTATCGGCCACCATCGCCGGGGCGCTCCGCAGGCTCGACGCGGTGGCGCGCTGGGGCGGCGAGGAATTCCTCGTGATCGCCCCGAGCGTGGACCTCCCGACCCTCGAGCGCCTGGCCGAGCGTTGCCGCATCCTCGTGCAGGCGGCTTGGCTCGACCTCGAGGGCGGCGGCAAGCTCGAGGTGACCATGTCGGGCGGGGCGGCCATGGCCGAACCCGGCGACGACGCGGCGAAGCTGGTAGGCCGCGCCGACGAGCTCCTCTACAAGGCCAAGGAAGGCGGCCGCAACCGCGTCCTGGCAGGTTGATCTTCCGATCCCTTTCACACAAAGACACAAGGCACGAAGCCACGAAGGTAGCGGAACAGATTTTCGCAGCATCCCTCCTTTGTGTCCTTGTGCCTTCGTGTGTGCATTCGTTCCGGTGACGCGAGCGAAGCCGCCGCGTCCTTGCCTGCACGGATTTATATGACTATTTTAATAATGTAAAACATGCACGCGAGCGAATTTCCGTACGCCGGTCGCCGCGCGCCAAAAGGAGAACGAGATGCCCTTCACCCTTCCGGATCTTCCGTACCCATACGATGCCCTGGCTCCCGCCATCGACGAGGAGACCATGCGGCTCCACCACGGCAAGCACCACCAGGCCTACGTCGACAACCTCAACAAGGCCGTCGCGGGCACCGAGTACGCGGAATGGAAAATCGAATCCCTGCTCCGCGAGCTCGGGAGCCTGCCGGAATCCATCCGCGCGGCCGTGCGCAACAACGGCGGCGGACACGCCAACCATTCGCTCTTCTGGACCCTGCTCTCGCCCAGGGGCGGCGGAAAGCCCTCGGGAGTCCTCGGCGCCGCGATCGACCGGGAACTCGGCGGCTTCGACGCGCTCAAGGCCGAGCTCTCGAAGGCGGCCCTGTCGCGCTTCGGCTCCGGCTGGGCCTGGCTCGTCCTGACGCCCGGCGGCAAGCTGGCGGTGACTTCGACGCCCAACCAGGACAGCCCGATTTCCGACGGCCACGTTCCCGTCGTCGGCATCGACGTATGGGAGCACGCCTACTACCTTTCGTACCGCAACCGCCGCGCCGAATGGGTGGAGGCCTTCTTCCGCCTGGTCGACTGGGAGACCGCCGGCCGGATCTACGAAGCCGCCGTCAAGTAAGCGCGGACCTAGAAGCTCTTCCTGATGCCCTCGGCCGAGCCGAAGGCCTTGAAGAGGTCGCCGGCCAGGAAGCGCGGCGGGTTCCCCTTCTTGCCGGGATAGCTGGCCATATAGAGCGGAGAATTGATGACCTTGCCCGCCTCGTCCTTCCAGTCCGCGGGGCGGCGCAGGTTCATGCGCTCGACCGTGACGCCGTAGAAGTAGTTGTCGTGCAGGTAGTGGATGGTCCCGTCCTCGTCCACCTGCACCACGATGCCCGCGTGCGTCAGCGGATCGTTGCCGAACTTGCCGTCGCCGTTCCGGTCCCAGGTGTCGTCCCAGAAGATGGCGTCGCCCACCCGCGGCTCGCGGCCCGGCAGCAGCACCTTCCGGTCGCGGAGGCTCTGGTGCAGCCGCGACACGCCGTTGCCCTCGTACTTCGCGAAATCCACCGTGACGTCGACGCCGGCGCCCCAATAGGCGGCGCTGACCGTGCCGATGCAGTCGAGGGTGAAGGCGCGGCCGCGCACCGTCACCTTCTCTTCGTGCTTGCGTCCCTTCAGCGAGAGCGCCGACTCGCGGACGGCCTCGCGGAAATCGGCCTCGGCCTTCGGGATCGCGGACGAGGCCGCGGGGGCGCCGTCGGAGAAGTCGGCGGCGCCGGGGACATCGGAGAGGGCGGGCGGCTCGTCGCGGACTATGGCGATATGCCAGCCGGCGCACGAGGAGGCGAGGAAGGCCGTCGCGGCCGCGGCCAGGATCGACGCCCGAGCGCCGCGACGAGGCACGGCGGTCTTCCGGCCGATCGCTTCGGAGGACGGCGTCGCGCTCAAGTATCCCATGGACGGCTCGCCTCCCCGCGTCAACCGCTCGATACGCGGTTGCGGCCGGTCTGCTTCGAAAGGTAGAGGAACGAGTCGGCCCGCTCGAGGAGCGCGCCGAATTCCTCGTCGGGCTTTAGGCCCGTCACGCCGATGCTGATGGTCACCTGCCAGGGCACGCGCGAGAACGAGGTGCGCGCGACGGTGTCGCGCAGGCGGTTCGCCACGTGGTTGGCGTCCTCGAGGTTGGCCCGGGGCAGCAACGCGACGAATTCCTCGCCGCCGTAGCGGGCAAGGGAGTCCGAGTCGCGCAGGCAGGAAAGGCCTATCTCCGCGAGCTGCTTGAGCACCTCGTCGCCCACCGCGTGTCCGAGCGAATCGTTCACCTTCTTGAAGTGGTCGATGTCGAACATGAGCACCTGGAGCTGGTCGCCGTAGCGGCGCGCGGCCGCCACGGTGGAACCGCCCAGCTCGGCCAGGGCGCGACGGTTCAGGAGCCCGGTCAGTCCGTCCCGGATGGAAAGCTCGAGCAGCTCGCTGTTCCTCCGCTCGAGGGACTCGATCTCGAGCAGGCTCTCGGCGGCGCGGCGGCGGATGGCGTCGGCGGCGGACCAGGCCAGGCCGAGCGCGCCGAAGGCCGCGATTCCCTGTTCGGGATCGAAGTGCCCGAGGACGAGGGCGCCGGCTCCGGTCGCCGCCAGCAGGATCATGGCGACGGCGAGCAGCTTCGTGTGGTTGCGGAGGGAGAGCGCCGACAGGAAGGCGCCGATCACCCAGCCCGAGAGCGAATCCAGGTCCGACGCCCCCAGGAGGGCGACGGCCGCCGCCCACGCCGCCGCCAGGAATCCGAAGGGAACGTCCACCGAGGCGAGGAAGCCGCGACCCCGTCCCGCGCCCTCTTCCGGCGAGGTCCTGGAGAGACGGGTCCTGACCGCGGCGCGGATGATACTGAAGACGCCCGCGAGCACGGGCAGCGCGGCGAGCGCGAGGGCCACCGTCCGCGTCCCGTCCTCGAGCGCCTCGGCCGCGTACGCGCGGAGCGCCCCGTAGAGGATGAGCGAGATCGGCACGCCGTAGACGCCCGTGGGTCGCGGCGCAGTACCCGGCGGGGACAGCGCGGGAGGAGAAGTCTTCGACGAAATGTTTTCGGCTGTGTTACGCATTGCCGACATGGTAACGCGCCCCTCCGGCCCGTTCAAGCCTGCCGGAGCCCGAAGCGGGCCTTCCGGCCGTTTTCGACGCCTTCGCGGCGCGCCGTTTCACCGCGCCCCCTCGAAACGGTAGACGAAGCGGCCCGTTACCGAGCGGTCGGCCGCGTTGGAGAAGGAAGCCTGCCTGAATCCGTAGAGGACGGCCTCGTCGATGTCCGGATAGCCGGACGAGCTGACGAGGCGGACCTCCTCGAGCCGCGGGGACCCCGTGGCGGCGCTGGTCAGCCGGAAGCTGAGCTCGACGGGACGCAGGCCCGGCCGGAGCCGGTAATCGGCTTCCTTGGCGAAGTCGAGACCGGCCGCCTGGAGCATCAACCAGAGCCTGGGACGTTCCGGCAGGGGCACCTCGCCCCTCGAATACCAGGGATACGGATACTTGAGCGAGTGCGCGTACCACTTCTCGAATTCGCGCTTGAGCTCCTCGGTGGCCTTGGCCCGCTCGGCCTCGTCGGGGTAGCGGTCCTTGCGCGCCTCGATGCCCCGGTAGATGAACTCGTCGATCGACTCGGGCAGGGGCATGTAGAGCCATACGGGCTCGTAGAGGCTGCGGCTGATGGTGCCGGAACTGGTCTCGAAGGTGGTTTCGTAGGAATTCCCCATCTCGCTGCCCTTGATGACGGGAGGGGCCGGCGGCGTTTGGGGAACCGCGGGCGCCGGCGTCGAGGGCGCGGTCGGGGCGGGCGCGGGCGCGGGCTTCGGGACGGCGGCGCCCGGCGCGGGAGACGGCGCCGGTGAAGGAGAGGGATCGGGCGATACGGAGGCCGCGTCGACGGGCGCCGGAGCGGGCTCGGAAGGCTCCGGCGGCAGCGACTCCACGTCGGGCGCGCGCTCGGTCGATTCGGGCGACTCGACGGGGCGCGGTTCCGACTCCACCCCTTCCCGCTGGCCGAGGCGTATCATGACCGGCCCCGAGTACTCGGATACCTCGTCGATCCGGAGTATGCCGAGCAGGACGAGCAGGATCGCCGCGAGTACGTAGAAGAGCGCCGAGGAGAGCCAGGACAGCGCCAGGCGCTTGCGGTCCTGTTCGCGAAGCCATTCCGTCCTCGTCACGGCGACGAGCCCCCGGAGGTCCCGGCAGCCTCGCGCCGGGCGACGAGGCCCACGGAATCGATGCCGTTCGCGCGCAGGGCGTCCAGCGCGGCCACCATGAGCGCGTAGCTCGCGCCGGAATCGCCTTCGACCGTGGCGACCGTGTCGTCGCCGTGCGCGCCTTCGAGCGCCTTCGCGACGAGCGCCTCGAGCCCGCGGACGTCGGTCTGGTCCTGGCCGACCCAGATCTCGCTCTCGGAACGGATGATGACGCGGATCTCCGAGACCGCGGTGGATTCCGCCGTGGCCGAGCCCGGCAGGTCGACGGGGATGCCGGGCGTCGTCTTGAAGACGCTGGTGATCATGAAGAAGATGACCAGCTGGAAGACCACGTCGATGAGGGGCGTCAGGTCGACGTTGACGTTGGGCTTGAGCCTGCGCTCGAGGATCACGGCCGTTCCCCTTCCCGCGACGGAGCCTTGCGGAAGCCCGAGGCCCGGTCGACGAAGCTGCCGCCGAGCGTTTCGTCGCGGTCCTCGGCGCGGCGCTTCGGGTTGTTGCCGGCGTTCACCATGAGGATGAGGGTGTTCACCTGGTTCTCCATCTTGACGAGGATCAGGTTCACCTTGGTCACCAGGAAGTTGTAGAAAATGACCGCCGGCACCGCGACGACGATGCCGCCGACGGTGGTCACCAGGGCCTCGGAGACGCCGAGCGCGAGCACGGCGGGGTCGGTGACGGCGCCGAAGCGCCCGAGGACGCCGAAGGCCTTCATGGTGCCCGTCACGGTGCCGAGGAGTCCGAGCAGCGGCGCGATATGGGCGATGGTGCCGAGCGCGGACACGCCCTTCTCGAGGCGGGGCACCTCCTGGTTGGCGGCGTCCTTGAGCACCTCCTTCTGGGCCTGCTCGCTGCGGGAGCGATGCTCGATGCCGACCTTCATGAGGGCCGAGAGCGGCGAGACGTTGGTGTCGCAGATGGCCATGGCCTCGTCGAAGCGGCCCTTCTCGAGCGCGCTCTTGACGCGGGAGAAGAGCTTCTCCTCGTCGACGTCGATGCGCCGGAAATAGAGCAGGCGCTCGATGATGATGGAGAGTCCGACGAAGGCGAGCGCCATGATGATCCACAGGACCGGGCCGCCCTTGGCGAAGAATTCGAGCATCGTTCAATCCTCCCGCGCGGTCGCGCCCGTCCGTACCGATCCCGGAGGCGGAAGCGCGCCGCATCCAACTATAACCCCTCAGCCGCCTCGAGGCTACTTCGCGGGCGCGATAAGGTCCGCGATACGAATCGCGGAAGCCCCCTCCGCCCGCGGCGCGGCCGGATCCGGCGGCGCGGAACCTAGGGCGAGGGGGAACCGAGCTGGCCGCAGGCCGCCATGATCGAGCGCCCCTTCGTCGCGCGGCGGCGCACCGGAACGCCTTCCGCCTCGAGCGCGGCGACGAAGGCCTCGACCTCCGCCTCGCTCGGCGCCCGGCCGATCGGCGCGCGCCCCGGGTTGTAGGGGATGACGTTGACGAGCGCGCGCCCGAGGCGCGCGGCGATGCCGGCCACGCGCGCGGCGTCGCCGGGGCGGTCGTTCAGGCCGGGGATCAGGCAGTAGTTGACGCCGAGCACGAAGGAGGCTCGCTGCGGGTAGGCCGCCAGGGCCGGGACGAGTGCGTCCAGGGGCTGCTCGCGGTTGATGCGCATGAGGCGGGTCCGCGTCGGGTCGTCGGGAGCGTTGAGGCTGACGGAAAGGCCGAGCCGCTTCAGGCCGAGAGCGCGGAGCCGCGCGATACCGTCGCCGAGGCCCGAGGTGCAGACCGTGATCCGCTCCTGCGAGAAGGCGGGGCCGCGGGAATCGAGCAGCACCCGGAGCGCGGCCTCCAGCGCGTCGAAGTTGTCGAGCGGCTCGCCCATGCCCATGAAGACCAGCTTGCGCACGTTCCAGCCGAACACCAGGCGGGCGGCCAGGACCTGGCCCACGATCTCGCCCGCGCCCAGGTTCCGGACGAGTCCGCCGCGGCCGGTCTCGCAGAAGGCGCAGCCCATGCGGCAGCCCACCTGGCTCGAGACGCAGAGCGTGGTCCGCTCCCGGCCGTCCGGGCCCGGGGGCATGGGGATGCGGACCATCTCGATCTCGGCGCCGTCGGCCAGGCTGAGCAGGGCCTTCTCGGTGGGACCGAGCTCGCCGTCCTCCGTGACGAGCGCGCGCGGAACGGGCAGCCGGAGGAAGAAGGCCTCCCGCCAGGCCGCCGCCGCCCTCGGAACGAGGCCCGCCCGCTCGGGCTCGAAGGCGCCGCGCTTCAACGCGTCGACCCAGACCTCCGCGGCCAGGCCCTGGGCCCGGAGGCCGCGCGCGCGGAGCTCGGCGCGGAAGGCGGCCAGGTCGAGGCCGAGTACGTCGGAGGGTGCTTGCGCGACGGGGGGCGCTGACCGGTCTTCGTTCACGGGCGCAGTCTAGCAGGCGCGGCCGGCCCGGGGCAACGGAGGGCCGCGCGGCGCGTGGCGCGGAGCTCGGAATCCTCAGCCCCGGTCGGATCCGGGTCCGGCGGGTAAAGGCGGAGCGGACGGGGGAAGCGTCGCGGCGCCCGTTCCCGGGGACTCCGGCCGGGGGCCGTTGACCACGGCCGCCACCCTCGTGGCGTCCTCCGGCGGGGCGAGCACGTAGATGAGGTCGCCCGCGGCGAGGCGGGTATGTCCCCGCGGCGCCAGCACCGCGTTTTGCCGCATGACCGCCGACACCAGGGCGCCCTCGGGCAAGGCCAGCTCGCGCAGGCTCGCCCCGTCGCCCCGGACCCCGGGCTCGACCCGTAGCTCGACGAGTTCGAGCTCCGTCTTGCCGCGGGAGAGAAGCTCGAGCGAGTGCGGGGGTTTCGGCAGCCGTCCTCCGGCGAGGCGGAGAACCTTGGCCGCCAGGTCGAGCGTGCCGCCCTGGACCAGGCTCGAGGCCAGCACCACGAAGAACACGACGTTGAAGATGCCGCCGTCCGGATCGAGGCCCGCCGCCGCCGGATAGGTGGCCAGCACGATGGGCACCGCGCCTTTGATGCCGCCCCAGGCCAGGAAGACGAGCTCGCGGAAGCGGAAGCGGAACGGCGCGGCGAAAAGCAGCACCGCGACGGGTCGCGCGACGAAGGTCAGCAGCGCGGCCGCCGCGAGGCCCTCCTTCCAGACTCCCGCGAACTGGCGCGGGAACGCGAGCAGCCCCAGGAGGAGGAATACCCCCAGGTTGGCCACCGAGGAGACGCCCTCGACGAAGTTGCTCACCCCGCGCTTGAGCGCGAACTCCGAGTTGCCGAGCCGGAACCCGGCGAAAAACACCGCGATGATGCCGTTGGCGCCGATCGCGTCGGCGGCGCCGAAGGCGAGCAGCGCGACGCCGATCGAAAGCGCGTAGTAGTAGCCCCGGTTCTCGCTGTCCAGCCGGTCGAAGAGGAAGCGCGCGACGGCGCCGCCCGCGAAGCCGATCGCGAGCCCGCCGCCGAACTGCCAGGCGAGCCGCAGCAGGAAGGGGCCGAGCCGCGCTCCGCTCGGGGAGCCGGATACGAGGGTCTCCACGAGGACCACCGTGAGCATGATGGCCATAGGGTCGTTGGTGGCCGACTCGACCTCGAGCGTGGTCGAGACCCGCGCGCGGATCGAACGCTGGCGCAGCATGGCGATGAGGGCCGCGGCGTCGGTCGACGAGACGATGGCGCCGACGAGCAGGGCGCGCTCGAGGGGCCAGCGGAGGAGGAAGTGCAGGGCCGCGGCGAGCGCGAGCGCCGTGGCGGCCACGCCGGCCGTCGCGAGCGTCACGGCTGGCCCGAAGGCCGCTCGGAGCTTGGCGCCGCTCGTATGGAATCCGCTCTCGAAGAGCACGAAGACCAGGGCCAGGTCGGCGATGCGCTTGGCGAGCGACGCGTCGGAGAAGGCGATGAGGCCGAGGCCGTCGGAGCCGGCGACGAGGCCGAGCCCGAGGAAGAGCAGGAGGCCGGGGACGCCGAAGCGCGCGCTCAGCTTGGTCGAGAACACCGCGGCGACGAGGAGCAGGGCGAGGAGGAATATCACGGGCGGCTCCGGAGCTGTGGTTTCATCAAGATAGCGATTTTCCGGTTCCGCGTGTAGCCCGCCCGCGGACCGGCGATCCGTGGGCGGGCCTCGCCCCTTCCGACCGGCTAGTCGCGATCCGGCCCGTCCCGCCGCGGCGGCCCGGGCTCCGCCGCCGACTCGACGCGGTTCCGGCCCGCCGACTTGGCGCGGTAGAGGGCGGCGTCCGCCCGCGCGAGCAGGGCGTCGGGAATCTCGTCCGATTCGAGTCGGGCGGCCACGCCGAAGCTGATGGTGATCCGGCGCCCGGTGAATCCGGCGCGGGTCGCCAGGGTTCCCTCGACCGCGACGCGCAGGCGCTCGCAGAGCGCCATGGCCCCGGCCGGGTCCGTGGCGGGCAGCACGACGATGAACTCCTCGCCGCCGAAGCGGGCCACGAGATCGTAGGGGCGGACTCCCTCCCGCAGGATGCAGGCCAGCGCCTTGAGCGCGGCGTCGCCGGCCGGATGCCCGAGCTGGTCGTTGACCAGCTTGAACCAGTCGAGGTCTCCGATGGCGAGCGAGAGGCTTTGGTTCGTCCGTCGGCTCTTGGCGAATTCCTCGGCGAGCCGCTCCATGAGCCAGCGCCGGTTGTGGAGCCCGGTCAGCGGGTCGATGACCGCCTGTTCGCGGAGCTCGCGGCGAAGCTCGTCGAGCTTGCGCCGGAGCGCGCGGACCAGGGCGAGGAAGAGGACGACGAGGCCGAGGCCGAGCGCGCCGCTCGTTCCCAGCGCGAGCCGGAGGTCGCGGATGCGCGCCGCCTCCATGGCGCCGATGGGGAAGCTGACCGAGATGCCCCCGCGCACGTCGCCGACCTTGTAGCCCTGGACCTCGTGGCAGGCCAGGCAGGATTGTTCCGTGAGCAGAGCGCCCATGAAGCGGAAGGTCGGCTCGCCGTCGAGCTCCTCGACGCGCCAGTCCTCGTCCGTCAGGCGCAGCTCGAATTCACCGAGGGCCTCGCGCTCGAACGCGTCCGGCGCGTTGCCCGGATTGAGCGGCTCGAGGCTGGTGATGTGGAAGCGGAAGCCCGTCCTGGTGGTCGCGATCTCGGAAATCTCGCGGGTCATCAGGGCCGGGTTGCGCTTGGTGAAGACCCCGGCCGCCGTCTCGACGTCGGGATCCACGAGCCAGGGATTCGACTCGACCCCGGCGGTCTTCGGCACCCAGACCCCGCCGTAGCCCGCGTTCCAGCGCCGGGCCAGCACCAGGGTGCCGAAGATGGACCGCGCCCGCTCCAGTTCGACCTGGCGTATCATCGCCTCCGCGCGGAGCGACATGACGACGCTCATGACGGTGAACGAGAGGAGGATGGCCACGCTGATGGCCGCGACGAAGATGCGGAACGCGCTCCGCTCGGTACCGGAGGACATGAATGAAGCATAGCGTCGCCCGGGGACGGACGCAAACGCTCGGTCCCGCCGCGGGGGACAGGTCAGCGGGGACCGTTGGGCGGGGCGGCGCCAGGATCGCCGGCGCCCGAAGGGGCCGGCGCCCTTCCCGGCTTCCTAAAGCTCCGTGGACGCTTCGCCGAGCACCAGGCGGATGTTGTCCACGTGGTACTCGCCCGCTTTCCACTCGTTCCAGTACGTATCGCGGTATTCGAGGGTGACCGTCCCCTTGCCGAGGTCCGGGAGGGATTTCACGCGGAAAAGCGCCCAGCGGGTGGTGGCTGCCAGCTCCTCGCGCGTTCGCGGACTGGCGTCGCCCATGGCGAACACGAGGACGCCGACGGCGAGGTCTTCAGCGACGGCGGGCCTGGACTCGAAGATGTAGGGCGTCCGGAACCGGGCGTCGGCGCTGTCGGCCACCTTTCCGGTCGGTTCGACCAGGGCGGCGCCCAGGGTGGCTTCGGAGGCGGGCGTGACGATCTTCGCGGTGTAGAAGGGCACCGTGTAGAGATCGCCCTGCCAGTCGAAGAGGCGGATGCCGGCGAGCACCGTGCCCGCGGGGAAGTAGTCGGCATCCGGCGCGGCGGCTTCTTCGGACCACTCTTCGGTCGCGGCGGCGACGGCTTCCGGTTCAGGCTCGGGCTCCGGCGCGGGAGCGGTGGCGCAGGAGGCGAGCAGGACGGCCGTCAGGGCCGTGAAGCCGAAGAGGGACTTCGCGAATTTCATGGGAACCTCCCCTGCGAGGACAGGAGGATATTCCGTCGCGGAACGGCGGGAACGCGGCGACGCCGCGTCGGGTACAAGTCTAGACCCCTTCGAGGAGCGAGTCGAGGGATCCCGGCTCCTCCTCGCCTTCCCCGAAGCCCGCGCCGAACGGCCCCGCCTGCTCGGGCCCCCGTTCCCACCCGCACGCGCCGAGCGCTCCTCCCGCGCGCGCGGGCCGCTCCTTCGATTCCGCGCGCCCGCCGCCGTTACTTCGCTCCCGCTCGCTCCGCGTCGAAGTTCCGCTCGAAGCGGCGTTCCCCGTCCGGCAGGTCGAGGGCCAGGGTGCCGCCCGGGTTCATGACGCCGTTCGGGTCGAAGCGCTTTTTCAGCGCGCGGAAAGTCTCGACGGCCGCCTTGCCGACCTGCCCCTCGAGCCAGGGCGCGAAGGACTTGCCGATGCCGTGGTGGTGGCTCAGGGCCGCGCCCGAACGCTGGATGGCGTCGAGGATGGAAGCCTGGTAGGCCTTGTACTCGGCGAGCGAGTCGATGCGCGCGATGAAGATGGCGTAGAGGTTGCACCCCTGCGGGTAGAAGTGCGAGGCGTGGATCATGCAGATGGCGTCGGGCCGCGCGTGCACCGCCTTCCTGAGTTCCGCGCGCACGCGCTCGAGGCGGCTCCAGGTGACTGCGCACTCGAGCGTGTCGGTCATGACGCCATAGTCCTGGAGGCTCTCGCGCAGGTAGGGGTCGCGGAAGCGGCCGTGCTCCCAGGCCTTCTCGACGAAGCCCGTGGCGTAGAAGGCGCCGCGCCGGAGCGCGATGCCGACGATCTTCCTTTTTATGAGCCGCGTCGCGGCGCGGTCGCCGTCGGCGCTCGCGACGAGCAGGCAGCGCTCGCCCTTGCGATACCCGAGCAACTTGAGGCCCCAGTCGACGGGCGTGCCCTCGACGCCGTAGAGCTTGAGCGCGATGTCGGTCTCCTCCGGGTCGGAGAGCCGGAAGACGCTCGGCATGCCGAACTCGCCGCGCAGGACCTCGCGGGCGGCGGCGGTGGCCGAGTCGAAGTCGCGGAACACGAAGGCCATGCGGCGCGTGGCTTTCGGGTCGAAGCGGCGCAGCTTGAGCGTGGCCGAGTAGAGCACGCCGTAGGCGCCCTCGCTGCCGATCATGAGCTGGTCGAGGTCCGGGCCCGTGGCGCGCCGCGGGAAGGGCTCGGTGACGAGGTCGCAGGAGGGACAGACCCAGTCGAGGCCCGCGACCATGTCCTCGATCTTGCCGTAGTAGGTGGAGTTCTGGCCCGCCCCGCGCGTGACCACCCAGCCGCCCACGCCCGAGTACTCGAAGCTCTGGGGGAAGTGCCCGAGCGTGTAGCGTTCCTTCGCGCCGAGGAGCTCGGGCGCGTTCTGCAGGAAGCGCTCGAGCTCGGGCCCCTGGAGCCCCGCCTCGACCGTGACGGTGCCGTCCGTCTCGTCAAGCTCGAGGACGCGCTTCAGGTGGACCCGCGTGTCGAGCGTCACCCCGCCCTTCACCGCCTCGGTGCCGCGCGTGACGGAGGAGCCGCCGCAGTAGACGTAGACCGGGATGCGCTTTCCGTCGCAGTAGTCGACGACGGCGCGCAGGTCCGCGCGCGAGCGCGGGTGGAGCACGAGGTCGGGCAGGTTCTCGACGATGCCCTCGCGGAGCCGCGTCAGGTCGCCCATGGTCTTGCCGTAGCTGACGGCGAGCCGCGAGTGGACGTCGCTCCGCGCGTTCGCCGGGCCGCCCACGAGCGCGACCAGGGCCTCGACGTCGGCGGCGCCCAAGGCGCACGGGTGCCCGGACTCGGGCACCTCTTCGAGGCCGAGCTTGCGCTTTTCGCGGAAGTCGTCGTCCGTCATGCGGAATACGCGCTTCATCTCGGCGTAGAGCCGGGCGTTCGGGTGCTTGTATTCGCGCGGGTCGCCCCACTTGAAAATGGAACGGAAGCTGCGAGGGGGCAGTTCGCCTTCGAACCAGTCGGGACGGAAAGACTTCATGAGGGGCTCCTTGAGGTGGCGGAAGAAGAGGAACGAAGGGTCATGGGAGGGAGTCCGGGGGGAGCTCGGCGGTGGCGAGGAGATCCGCGCCGAGGCCGGCGAAATCAGTCGCGACGAGGTCGCCGGGGACGAGGGGACCCGAGACGACGATGGAGGAAAGCGCGCGCGCGGCCTCGAGGAGCTTTTCGAGGGGGACGGCCTCGCGCGTGCGCACGGGAAGGCGCGGCATGTCGCGCGAGGTCGTGCGCACCGTGCCAGTGAGCACGCGCGCGGGCGAAAGGAGCTCGCGCCGCCCCCAGGCCTCGCCGCGAGGGCAGGCCGCCCCGGACACGGAAACCTCGCCGCCCGATTTCCGGATGGAAAGGCGGCAGCCGCGCGGGCACTCCACGCAGGCGGCTTCGAGGAAATCGCGATTCATGGCCGGTCCTCCCCGCGATCCTCGCGGTCGTCGCGATCCTCGCGGATGAGCTCGGCGGCGATGGAGGCGCCCTCCCCCGCCCGGGCGAGGGCTTCGAGGACGCGGACGCCGTCGAGCATGACGCGCTCCATTTCCGGCGGGCGCAGGGACTCGAAGCGCCGCTCGAGCACGGTCTCGGTTCCCGCGCGGACGACGAGCCGCGCGCGGCCCATGGTGGCGTTGGCGCGGAACCAGAGCGGGAAGCGGCGCGCCGCGCGCGGGTCGAATTCCTGGGGGACGAGCGCGAGGAAGCCGGGGCCGGCCTTGATCGGCACGCGGCCTGACAGCGCGCCGCCTGGCCCGCCCGGGGAAGGGGGGCCTCCAGGCGCGGCGTCCGGAACCTTCACGGTGATTCGCGCCCCCGCCTGAGCCGCGCCGCCTTCCGGAGTCGCGACCTTCCGCGGGGCCGTCCGGGACGCGAGCGCGAAGTCCGCCGCCGAGCGCCCCGCGGCCTCCCCCGATTCGGAGACGTAGTCCGCCAGGTCCATGACGGCGACGGCGTTGCCGCAGGCGTACACGCCCTCGATTTCCGTGGCCCAGCCCTGGTCGACGCGGGGGCCGCGCGTGCGAGCGTCGAGTTCGCAGCCGAGGCTTTCCGCCAGCTCGTTCTCGGGGATGAGGCCGACCGAGAGGACGAGGCAGTCGCACTCGACGTTCCGCTCGGTGCCGGGGACAGGCCGTCCCTGGGAGTCGACCTCCGCGACCTCCACCGACTCGACGCGTCCCTTGCCGCGGACGGCGGTGACCGTGCGCGAAAGGTGGAGGGGGATGCCGAAATCCTCGAGGCATTGGCGGACGTTGCGCGCGAGGCCCGAGGGCTCGGCCTTGATTTCGTAGACGCCTTCCACGTCGACGCCCTCGAGGGTCAGGCGGCGCGCCATGATGAGGCCGATGTCGCCGGAGCCGAGGATGACGGCGCGGCGGCCGGGGAGGAGGCCTTTCACGTTGACGAGGTACTGCGCGAGCCCCGCGGTGAAGATGCCGGCGGGGCGGTCGCCGTGGATGAAGACCTGGCGGTCGGAGCGCTCGCGGCAACCCGTGGCCAGCACGAGGGCGCGCGCGGAGGCGCGGCGGACGCCTTCGGTTTTGGAGCTCGCGGCGAGCTCGAAGCCGCCCCGCGCGTCGCGGCGGATCTCGAGCACGAAGGCGCCCGTCCGCGCGGCGGCGCCCGAGGCTGCGAACTCGGCGGCCGCGCGGTAGGCGTACTCGGGTCCCGCGAGCTGCTCGCGGAATTTGAGGAGGCCGAAGCCGTCGTGGACGCATTGGCGCAGGACCCCGCCGAGGGCCTCGTCGCGCTCGAGCAGGAGGGTGGAGGCGCCGGCCTTGGCGGAGGCGGCCGCCGCGGCGAGGCCGGCCGGCCCGCCGCCGAGCACGACGACGTCGAAGGCTTCGTCGCGGATCACGGGAGTTCTCCTTCGGAGTCGGGTGCGAGGGCGGCGACGCGCGGGGCGGCGTCGGGCGCGCGCGGGGCGGAGGGTGCGCCGGGGGCGGAGGCGGCGACGCGCGGGGCGGCATCGGGGCCGGGTCCGGGTTCCGGCCGCGCTTCCTTGGTGTGGCCGACCACGACGGCCGAGCCGGGGCCCTTGCGCGTGACCTCGGCCGGGTCGACGCCGAGCTTCTCGGCGAGCAGCTCCATGGCGCGCGGGGTGCAGAAGCCGCCGTGGCAGCGGCCGGCGCCGACGCGCGTGCGGCGCTTGAGGGCGTCGAGGCTGGTGGCGGGCACGTTCGAGTCGAGCGCGTCGCGCACCTCGCCCTCGGAGACGGCCTCGCAGCGGCAGACGACGCGGCCGTAGTCGGGGTTCCGCGCGACGAGGGCCGCGCGCGCTTCGAGGTCGAGATGGCGGAGCTCGGGGGGCGCCTTGCGCGCGGGGTCGAAGCGAGCGCGCGCTCGCGGCGCGGGCCGGCCCGAGTCGACGAGGGCCTCGACGGCGAGGCGGGCGGCGAGCTCGGCGATGGCGGGGGCGGACGCGAGGCCGGGCGACTGGATGCCCGCGACGTGCACGAGGTTGCGCACGGCCTCGGAGCGCTCGACGATGAAGTCTTCCTCCCAGGCGCAGGCGCGGGTGCCGGCGAAGTAGGTGATGACCTGGGAGAGGTTCAGGGCCTTGTTGGCGCGGAAGTGGCGTTCGAGGGCGCGGAGCTCCGAGGGCTCGGTGGAGTAGTCCTCGCGGCCGGGCAGCTCGCGCGCGGTGGGGCCGACGATGACGTTGCCCTCGTTGGTGACGATGAGGCCGCCGCCCTTGGTGGTGCTCTTGAGCTGGTCGAGCGAGGGCATGGCGGTGACGTGCCGGATGAAGCGGCCGGCCTTGACGTCGAGCACGAGGTCGGTGCCGCGCCGGGGGTGCAGGCTGAAGAAGCGGTCGTTGGCGTAGCCCGCGACGAGATCCGCCCAGGCGCCGGCGGCGTTGACCACGACGGCGGCGCGGAAATTCCCCCGGTTGGTGCGCACGCGCTCGACGCGGCCGTCGGCGGTGTCGAAGCCCTCGACGGCGCATTCGAGCGCGAGCTCGACGCCGTTCGAGACCGCGTTCTCCATGATGGCCACCGTGGCGCGGTAGGGCGAGAGGACGCCGGCGCTCGGGAAGAAGAAGCCGCCGCGCTGCTCGTCGGCGGCCCAGGGCTCCTCGGCGCGCACCTTCGCGCGCGACCAGTACTCGTGGCCGTCGACGCGGTTCTCGTTGGCGCGCGCGACGAGGAGGGGGTAGAGCGCGGCCGCGGCCTTGTTGGTGAAGAGGATGAGCGAGCCCGGCCGCGAGAAGTCGATGGAAAGCTCGCGCGCCCATTCGCCCCAGAGGCGGTTGCCCTCGACGTTGAGGCGCGCCTTGAGGGTGCCGGGCTTGGCGGCGAAGCCGTCGTGGATCATGCCGTCGTTGCGGCTCGAGGCGTGCACCGCGACGTCGTGCTCCTTCTCGAGGACGACGACGGAAACGTCGAGGCGGGCGAGCTCGCGGGCGACGGCCGCGCCGACCACGCCCCCGCCGATTATGGCCACGTCGAAGGCGCGGCCCTCGAGGAGGCCGTCGCGGCGCGCGGGCAGGGAAGGACGGTCGGGCGCGAGCCCGGGCACCTCGAGGTCGTTGACGACGCCCTTCCAGCCGCGACGGGCGGCCAATTTTCCGAGCGCGACCCGGTCGTCCCAGGTCGGCACGCGGCCCTCGAGCACGATGGAGGAGGCGCGCTCTCGGAGGGCGACCTCGCGCCAGCCCAGTCCGTCGAGCTCCTTCCTGAGCTTCGCGAGCTTCATGCCGCTCCCCCCGGGCCGGCGGAACCCGGCGCCGCGGCGGCGGCGCCGTCGGCCGCCGCGAGCACGCGGCGCAGGCCCGCCTCGCCGAATTCGAGGATGTCGAGCATGGCGCGCCTGGCTGTTTCGCCGTCGCGCGTCGAGAGGGCGGAGACGAAGGCGCGGTGGAGGCGGAACACGCGGCCGACCACCGAGGGCAGGGAGTAGAACGAGGCCAGGATGCCCTCGTAGACGCGGCGGAAGGAGTTCATGAGCAAGGGATATATCTCGTTGCCCGAGGCGAGCGCCACCTGGAGGTGGAACTCGTAGTCGGCGGCCACCACGGCGCCCGAATCGAGCGGGTCGAGCGCGCCTTCGCGCTCGACGTGGGCGCCCAACGCGGCCAGCTGCGCGGGACTGGCGCGCGTGGCCGCGAGTCGGGCGGTCTCGGTCTCGAAGAGGAGGCGCATCTCCAGGAGGCCCTCGAAGATCCCCTCCGAGAGCTTCCCTCCCGTGAACGAGAGGAGCGAAAGGAGGAGCTCGATCGAGCCTTCGCGGCGCCAGTCGTTGACGCGGACGCCCTTCCGGCTCTCGATGGACACGAGGCCGCGGCTCTCGAGGGCGCGGAGGCCGTCGTGGATGACGGGACGGGACACCCCGAAGAGCTCGCCGAGCTCGCGCTCGCCGGGGAGCTTCTCGCCCGCGGCGAAGCGCCCCGAGAGGATGAGCGCCTCGAAGCGCCCGATGAACTCGTCCTTGAGCGAGCGGCCCCGCAAGGGCCCGCCCGCGATGTCGAAGCTTTTCACGCGCGACTCCGTCCGCCGCGGAGGATTCACGCGGTGGTATTACCAGCATACCACAATAGACGCGTTTGTCCAGAGGCGCGGTCGAAAACGTGCGCCTCGAGGGATAGCCGTGCGCCTGCATTGCATTTGCAATGCTCGGGAGCTATATTGGGGAGCGTGGAACTGAGGTGGGATCCGGAAAAAGACAGGGCGCTCCGTCGTGATCGGGGCGTGTCGTTCGATGAGATCGCCTCGGCAATAAACCGGGGAGAGGAACTCGCCGTCATCGATCACCCGGTCAGGAAGAATCAACGGGTGCTGTTCGTCCGGATTCGAGGATACGTACATGCCGTTCCTTTCGTCGTGGAATCCGATGGATCATGGTTCCTGAAGACGATCTTCCCGACCAGGAAGGGACAGCGGGAATATGGAGGAAGCTGAGATGCCGTTCGACCCCGAGCGTGTCGTTCTCGATGAAGAAGAGCAGGAACTCGAGGACAACCTCGACTTCAGCGCCGTCGTCCCCTACCCCGACGAGGTGCGAGAGGCCATGCTGGCGCCGTTCAGGGCCGATCCGAAGCGCAACGTGACCCTGCGCCTCTCGGAGTCGCTCATCGAGGCGCTCAGGAAGCGCGCCGACGCCGAGGGCCTGCCCTACCAGACCCTGGCCATGCTCGTACTGCGCAAGTACGTGTCGGGCGCCTACCTGGACAGGGAGGCCGTGCGCGAGGTGGCGAAGACTTTCTACTCGGCGGGAACGGAAACCTGAGCGCGGGCGCGCCGGGACTCAGGCGCCCGGGTGGTCCGTCGCCCGCTCGTCCATGCGGCGGAGCCGCCGCGACAGCTCGCGGGCCAGGTTCATGACGACCAGGGCGAAGGCCGGCAGGTCCTCGTGGTAGAGGGCGCGGAAGGCGCGGTTCGAGATGCTCGCGGTCTCGACCGGCTCGAGGGCCGTGATGGTGGCGGCGACGGGCATGACTTCGATCAGCTCCATCTCGCCGAAGGCGTCACCCTCGCCGAACTCGATCAGGGTTTCGTCGCCGCGCGACACGCGGACGCGGCCGGAGAGTATGAAGAACACCCGGTCGTTCGAGTCGCCTTCCCGGAGGATGGCCTCGCCCGCCCTCCACGAGGCGCGCTCGAGCCGCGGGATGACCCGGGCGAGCTGCTCGTCGCTCAAACCTCCGAACAGCGAATACTTCTGCAGGCGTTCCACGTTGACCATGAGCGCTCGTCCCCTTCCCCGAACCACTATAGCGCAGGCGGCGCCGTGGTGGAAACCCGCGGCGCCGCCTGGCGCAATTCCGGAAGCCTGTCGGAGAGGCGGGGCAAGGACCCGGCGCTCAGAAGCCGAGCGACTCCTCCACGATCACCACAGTGGCGCGGTCGGGCGTCGTCTCGCGGTTCCAGGTCAGGATCTTGGACGGGAAGGTCTTGAAGCCCTCCGGAAGGCCGTAGGCCTCGCGCGCCCGCACGCTCTCGAGGGGGACCACGTGCCGCTCGAGCCGCTCCATGGCGGCGTCGAGATCCTTCACGATCTTCTGCGCGCCGACCACCAGCACCACATTTCCCGCGCCGTAGACCTGGGCGGGCAGCTGGGAACCGGTGAGGCTCGCGATGACGAGCGAGCCGCCCTCCGTGAGCGCGTGGACCGAACCGAGCGACCAGTCGGGCGCGGAGCCGCGCGCGCGCATCTCCTTGGCGTGGCGGGCCGGGTCCATCGCCTTGAAACGCTCGCGCACCGAGTCGTAGTCCGGGCCGTTCAGGACCTCGGCCAGGCCGGTTTCCTCGAGGGTGACGCTGCTCATGGTGAAGACCTCGGCACCCTTCGGGATCAGGCCCAGCACCGCCTCGCGGGCGGCGGCCCGGTCCTTCGCCACCACGGCGCGGAAGCCGTTGGCTTCGAGGGCGGCGGCGGCCTTGTCGATCGAGGCGCGGGAGGCGGGTTCGGTATATGCGGTCATGGTAGCAACTCCTGATATTCGATTCGCGGCTCGCTGGCCGCAGTCCGAAAGGTACGAAGTCGAGCCGCTATAGTAAAGTGTTTTAGTAATATATGGGAATTCCGATGACCATCGCTGCAGACGCCCAGCGGACACGGAGCGGGGCGCCCGAAAACGCGAAAGGCGCCCCCGCCGGGACGCCTTTCGCGTTTTTTTTCATGCCCCCTTTTGGGATGGGCGCTTTTAAATGGTTTCCTGATGATCTTTAAATCGGCTTGAGCGGCCTTGCCGGGGTCGGCAACCACTCCGTCCCCCGACGTGGAAAGAGTATCCCCCTTGGCGCCCTTTCGCAAGCCGAAGCGGCGTCGCATGACGTAGACACTTGCCCACAAGGGTCGGCCGGAGGGTGTAGACGGGAATCGCTTTCTCCTTTCCTTCCAATCGGCAGCGCGCCGTCCTCGTCCCCATCCGGACGCCCGGCCCCGATCCGACAAGCGGTGCTATACTCGCGTTCCGGAGGCACCCCATGTTCCGACCGCGGCCCTTCGCCCTCGAGCGCTTTTTCGCGAAGCACGAATTCTCGGCCCGCCGCCTGCTCTGCAGTTCCGACTGCGAGTCCATGAGCGTCCGCGAGCTGCTCGCGCTCGAACCCGGCTCGGAGGAAAGCCTCCTCTCGCTCAGGCTCGGCTACACCGAGACCCGTGGCGCGCCCGCGCTCCGCGAGGCGCTCGCCTCGCGCTACGAGGGTCCCGGCGCCGACGGGATCTTCGTGCACGCGGGCGCGGAGGAGGCCCTGCTCAACCTCTTCGCGGCGACGCTCTCCGACGGGGACCGCGTCGTCGTGGCGACACCCTGCTACCAGAGCCTTTCCGAGCTGCCGCGCGCGCTCGGGGCGACGACGCTGCCCTGGCACTGGCGGATCGAAGGGGGGCGCTGGATACTCGACCCGGACGAACTCGCGCCCCTCGCGCGCGGGGCCCGCATGATCGTGCTCAACCTGCCCCACAACCCGACCGGCGGCACCGTGAGCCCATCCGACTTCGCCGCGATTGTCGCGGTCGCGCGGAAGGAAGGCTGCATCCTTCTCGTGGATGAGGTGTACCGCGGGCTCGAGCTCCGCGAAACGCCGCGCCTGCCGGCCGTCTGCGAGGCCTACGAGCGCGGCGTGTCGCTCGGGGTCTTCTCGAAGAACGCGGGCCTTGCGGGACTCAGGATCGGCTGGCTCGCGAGCCGCGACCGCGAGCTCCTGGACGCGGTCGCCGCCTTCAAGGACTACAACTCCATCTGCAGCTCCGGACCCAGCGAGGTACTGGCGCTCGTCGCCGCACGGAACTACGACATCCTCGGGAACCGGGCCCGCGCCCTCTGCGAGCGCAACCTGGACGCCTTCGAGGGCTTCGCCGCGCGGCACCCGGACTTCGTCGAGTGGACTCCGCCCGCGGGAGGATCGATAGCCTTCCCGCGGCTCGCTGCGGCGGCGCTCGGCCGCTTCGGCGACGCTGGCGCCCTCGCGGAGCGGCTGGTTTCGGAAACCGGCATCCTGCTGCTGCCTGGCGCGCTCTACGAAGCCGACGCCGCGCGCTTCCGGCTCGGCTTCGGACGAGCGGACTTCGCCGAAGGCGTCGCGGAGCTGGAGGAATGGCTCGGAGCCGGCTCGGGAAAAGGACCCGCGGTCGCGCCATGACCCCGCATTCGCTGCCCGAGTACGTCCTGCTCTCCGCCGCGGCGGCGCTCGGCATCTACGAGCTGGTCGGCTGGACCGTCCGGAGGCCGAGGAGGCAGGACCTCGCCCTCGCCTTCCTGTTCTTCTCGAGCGCCGTCTACGCCGCCGCCTGCGCGGGACAGTACAACGCCGCCGACGCGGCGGCCACCGTGCCCTGGCTCAGGCTGCAGATCGGCACGCTCTTCCTCTCGGGCATTTGCCTGACCGAGTTCTTCGCCGCGGTCACGGGAACCATACCCAAGCGGAGGCGGATCGCCATCGCCGCCATCTTCGGCGCCTTCGCGCTCAGCCAGTTCCTGGACCTCGGCACCCTGACCTGGCGGGCCTCGGCCGGCCACCTCCACGAAGTGCGCTTGCCCTTCCTGCCCACCTGGTCCTTCCACGAAGCCGGCACGGGCCCGCTCACCGACGTCCAGACCCTGGTCGGCGCCGCGTTCTTCGTCTACCTGTTCCTGGAAGCGCTCAAATTCAGGCGTCGCGACCCGACCGAGGGTCGGCGGCTCCTCATGATTCCGATCGTGGCCGGCGCGGCCTGGCTGATCGACCTTTCCGTGAGCTACGGCTTGCTCCGGATTCCCTACGCGATGGAGTACGCCTTCGCGGTCGGGGCGGTGTACGCCGCGCTCGACCGGGCGGAACGCGAAAAGCACGCCGGACTGGAGCTGCGCGAGGCGCTCGACGAAAAGGAAACCCTGCTCCGCGAGCTCTACCACCGCACCAAGAACAACCTGCAGGTGGTCTCCTCGATGCTGGCCCTGCACGGGAGCGAGCTCGAGAGCCGGCGCGACCGCGAAATCTTCCGCGACGTGGGCCACAAGATCGCGTCGATGGCCATGGTCCACCAGAAGCTCTACGAATCGAAGCGGCTTTCGCGCATCGAGGTCGGAGGCTTCCTGCGGGACCTGGCGAGCCTCATGCTCGAGGGGTACGGGGCGAGCGGACGCGTCGTACTGGAAGTGGACGCGCCGCCGGTCGAAATGCCGATCGAGAGCGCCCTGCCCCTCGGCCTCGCGACGAGCGAGCTCCTGTCGAACAGCCTCAAGCACGCCTTTCCGGAGGGGCGGGCGGGCCGCGTCTCCATCGAGTTCGGCAGGCTCGGCGCCAGGTGCCGGCTCAGGGTGGCGGACGACGGCGTCGGCCTGCCGCGCGGCTTTTCCATCGAACGACGCGGCCATATGGGCATGAAGAGCCTCGAGAGCATCGCGCGGCACCAGCTGCGGGGCGAGCTGCGGCTCGAGCCGGGGCCGGGCGCAGCATGGGTCCTCGAATTCGACTGCGCGCCGGCCGGCGCGGAGTCGGGCCCGGCGGCCGGATCGACAGCGCCGGCCCGGGGCGGCATTTGAGCGCCCTCGTGGTCGAGGACGAGGCGCTGACCGCCATGGAGCTGGCGCTCCACCTCGATCGTCGCGGATTCGGCGAGGCGCGGCTCGCCGCGACGGGCGAGGACGCGGTACGGATGGCGCGCGCGGAGCGCCCGTCGGTGGCCATCATGGACCGGGGCCTCGGCGGCGCCATGGGCGGCGCGGAGGCGGGACGCATCCTCTCGTTCGAGCTCGGCGTTCCCGTCATCATGCTGTCCGGCTGCGCGGGCGCCGAGCTCGCCCCGGAACGGCTCGGCTTCGAGCCGCTGGCCGCCCTGACCAAGCCGCTCGACGACGCGGAGCTCGACAGGGCGCTCGACAGGCTGGAAGCGAGCGGGCCTCGGGCAGCGCCGTGAAAACGGGGCGCCGGGCGGCGCCCCGTTTCATCCACCATCCGGAAATCCCGGAGGCGCGGAGGATCAGCCCGCGTTCGCGGAGGCCGCGCGCGCGGAGAGCTTGGCGCGCAGGTCCTCGATGTCCTTCGGGATGAACTTGCCCGCGAACGCGAAGGCCACGAAGCAGAGCGCCCAGGTGACGGTGCAGATCCACAATATGGCGCTGCCGATGGAGAAGCGGTCGGCGACGATGCCCGCGACGAGCGGCGCCAGCGCGGAGCCGATGGACTCGATGAAGTTCTGCACCGCGTTGGTGGTGGCGCGGATCTCCGGCTCGGTGACGTCGAAGAACGAGGACAGCACGTTCGGCGCGGCGAAGGGGATGAAGAGCGCGGTGGCCGCGAGCAGGGCGCCGAAGAGGAGCTTCGAACCGCCCATCGGCACGGACATGGTCGCCACGAGGAGGACCGCACCGGCCAGCACGCCCGCGGCGCCGACCGTGACGCGGCCCTTGAGCGTCCGCTTGAACAGGCGGTCGCCGACGAGGCCGCCGAGCGGGTAGCCGGCCGCCAGCACGAGCACCGCGGGCACCATGGTCAGCAGGGTGCTCGTCTCGTCGTAGCCGCGCTCCATCTGCAGGTAGCCGAAGAAGAAGTAGGTGATGACGTTCCAGGGGAAGACCCCGATGAAGCCCTGGATGAAGAGCACGACGAGGCTCCGCTTGCGGAAGAGGCCGGCGACCTCCTTCCAGCTGAACTTGAAGCGCTCGAGGTGCTGCACCCCCGCGAGCTCCGGCTCCATGGAGCCGCGCGGCGCGTCCTTCACGAAGAGGAAGATGAAGAACGAGAGCACGATGCCGAGGCTTCCGGTGACGAAGAAGATGCGCCGCCAGCCGAGCGAGGCGACCAGGGCCAGGCCGAGCACCATGGCGATGAGGTAGCCGAGGGGCTGCGCCACCTGCATGATGCCGTACATCTTGCCGCGCTTGGCCGGCGGGTACCAGTCGGACACCAGGCTGTAGATGCCCGGGTAGCTCGAGTCGTCGATGCCGGTGGACGCGCGCGTCGCGAGGAAGGTCCGGAAATTCGGCGCGACGCCGTTCAGCCAGGTGGTGGCGCCCCAGAGCAGCGAGGCCAGCGAGAGCAGCTTCGGCCGCGAGAAGCGGTCGTAGAGCCAGCCCCAGAGCGGGTAGAAGACCGACCCGACGATCAGCGCGCCCGTGTTGATGAGGCCCCACTGGGTGTTCGTCATGCCGAAGTCCTTCATGATCGGCCCCTGGAGCGGCCCGATGAGGAGCTTGTCGGCCTGGTGGAGCAGCATGAAGACGAAGAACGAGGCGAAGCCTATCGAGGCGTTGCGCCTGCGCCGTTTTTCGAGCGCCTGGTCGGTCATGGAAAACCCTCGCCGAACGGGAATGGCCCGGGTCGCGTCGGCGGCCGGGCAGGATGAGCATAGGGCCGAACGGCGTCCGCCGCAAGTGAGGGTTCCGCTTCGGGACGGACCTTGCGGCCGCCGCCCGGCCTCGCTCGCCTTGACCGGCCATCCCGCGTCGCCCATGCTGGCCGCGACGGGAGGGACGCCGCGATGAAGACGGTCGTCGTGACGGGCGCGAACAGGGGCATCGGCAAGGAAACGGTCCGGGGGCTCGCGCACGCCGGATGCAAGGTGATCATGGCCTGCCGGAACGTCGCGGCGGCGGAAGCGGCCCGGGCCGAGATCGCCCGCGAGACCGGCAACGGGGACCTGCACGTCCTCAGGGTCGACCTGGCGTCGAAGGCCTCGATCGAAGCGTTCGCGGCCGCGTTCGCGGAGCGGTTCCGGACCCTGGACGTCCTCGTCAACAACGCGGGTATTTCCACGAGCGCGCGCGAAGCGACGGTAGACGGCCACGAGCCCAACATCGGCACGAACTTCATCGGCACCTACCTGCTCACCAGGCGGCTGCTACCGCATTTCGACCGGGCGGGCGACAGGGCGATCGTCAACCTGAGCTCGGGTATCGAGGCCATCGGCCGGTTCAGGACGGACAGGATCGACCGCTACCGGTGGTTCAGGGCCTACGCGGTGTCGAAGCGGATGCTCCTTCTCTTCACCAGATGGCTGAGCCTGGAGAAGGAAGCGGAAGGCTTCCGGATCAACGCCGTGCATCCCGGGATCGTGGACACTTCAATTATGTATACCGGGAAGTGGTTCGACTTCCTCATCAGGGCGCTCTGCGCCCCGTTCTTCATCGACGCGAAGGAAGGGGCCCGGACCTGCGTCGAGCTCGCCCTGGGAAAACGGACGGAGAACGGGAAATTCTTCGTGAAGGGCGAGCCGCGCGAAATCCGGCTCACGGCGAGGAAGCGGAAGGAGACGGCCGACCTGATGCGGTTCTGCGAAGCGCTGGATTGAAGGGAAAGATGGGCCCGGGAAGGAAACCGCAGGTTGCCTTCCCGGACGGGCCCTTGAAAATCACTTCGCGCCGTAGAGCTCCTTCGCGTCGCGGAAGAAGGCTTCGCGGCTTTCCTGCCAGGTGTAGAACATGTGGCCGCCGGAATAATGCTTGACCGAGAAGCGCTTGCGGCTTTCGCCGTCGAGCTTGAGGAGGCCGGCGATGCGGTCGGTCGAGAAGAAGGGCGTGACGAGGTCGTAGACGCCGTGGCTGACGCGCACCTTCATGGACGGGTTGAGCGCCATGCCGTAGCGGAGCTCGTCGGTGGCGCCGACCTGGGTCTCGAGGGCGTGCTTGCGCGTGTCGACCTTCCAGCCGTTGTTGACGGCCTCGGACATGAGCTCGTAGTCGCGCTCGGAGTCGAGGCCGATGGCCGCGCGGATCTGGGTGTTGATGCCGGCCGCGAAGACGCGCTCGAGCATGTGGAGCGTGGGGTCGGGGCCGGTCCACTCGTCGCGGTCGGGGAAGGGGCTCGAGACTGCGAAGCTCGCGTCGTAGAGGCCGAGGTGCTTGCCCTCGTCGCGGAGGAGGTTGCGCGTGAACCAGTCGATGGTGACGCGGCCGTACTTGGCGCGCACTGTCGCGCGCGGGAGGCCGATCCAGTCGGCGGCGGCGTCGAGGACCTTGTCGCGACGGGCGGCGCCCACGCGGTCTCCCGCGGCCAGGACGGGCAAGAGCTCGTCGACGGCGAAGTCGGCCGCGCGCTCCATGTAGGCGCGGTGGTCCTCGTCGGTTTTCAATTTGCGCGCGCGGCCGTGGAAGGCGGCGGCGCCGGCCATGGTCGGGAAGGCGTCGACCCACATGAGGGCGTCGTAGTCGGAGCCTTCGAGCAGGGTGAACTCGAGCGCGGGCGAGACGACGAAGATGCCGGCGAGGCCGATGCCGTAGTCCTCCTGCGCCATGCGCGCGAGGCGCGCGACGCGGAAACCGCCGTAGCTTTCGCCGCAGAGCCAGACGGGGCTCTCCCAGCGGTGGTACTTCGAAAGGAAGCTGCGCATGAACTCGCCGAGGCTCTGGAGGTCGCGCTTGACGCGCCAGTACTCCGAGTCCTTCTCGCCCTCGGGCCCGGCTTTCTTCTTCTCCTCCTCTTCCTTCGGGTCGGGGATCATGCGCGAGAGGCCGGTGCCCACCGGGTCGATGAAGACCAGGTCGGTGAACTGGAGCCAGGTCTCCGCGTTGTCCACGAGGACCGAGGGCGGCGCGAGGGGCTCGCCGCGGGGCCCGAGCTCGATGCGGCGCGGCCCGAGGGCGCCCAGGTGGAGGTACACCGACGAGGCGCCGGGGCCGCCGTTGAAGACGAAGGTGAGGGGGCGCTTCTCGCCGCCCTCGAGGAAGTAGCGGACGTAGAAGATTTCCGCCTTGGGCTTCTCGTCCTTGCGCAGGGGCAGCCAGGCGGCCTCGGCCTCGTAGCGGAGCTCGCGGCCGCCGGCTTTCACGGACAGCTTGGCGGTCGAGCCCTTCGGCGGGACATAGTCGGGGGCCTTGGCCTCGGCGGCCTTGGCGTCTTCCTTCTTTCCTTCGGTTTCTGCCATGCGCGTCTCCTTCGCGGCCCGGCCGGCTGAAGGGGAACGCGGAACGCCGGCGGAGGGCGCTGGGGAATGGTCGCGCGCTTCGAGGGCGCCGTCAAGCTCGGGGCGGTGTCACGATGCTTTCGGGCGCTCGCCGACCCGGAAGCTCGGGGCGGTGTCACGAAGCTTCCGGGCGGCGCCCGGCCCGGAAGCGCGGACGATGGTGTCACGAAGCTTCCGGGCGGCGCCCGGCCCCGAGGCGCGGACTCGGGCTCGGGCGGCTCGAGGCCCCGGGGCCGTTACCGACCCCGGGGCGCCGGCCTCAGGATTCCAGCTCGAGGTAGAGGTCGAGCCTGAGGTTGCCCGGCTTCGCGGGCTCGAGCTCCTCCTCGAACCAGCGGCCGCCCGGCTTCGCGCGGAAACCCTTCGCCGCCATCATCTCGTTCATGCGCCGCCAGCCCTCGCCGATCCAGGCGCCCGCGGGATCCCCGTCGAAATTCCCCTCGATGCCCGTGACGGCGTAGCGCCCGGCCGGAATGGTTTCGACGCGGGCGCCGCCGGAGTCCTCGTCGGGCTCGAGCGTGGCCAGGTACTTGTAGCCGACGTTGACGGGGTCGCAGGCGAGGCGACCCTCGCGGTCGATGTTGTGGCCGAAGATCCGGCGCGGCGCGGCGGCCGGGGGCCGCGCGTCCAGCCAGGCGCGGAGGGCGGCCTTCGCCTTCGCCTCCGGTTCCGGCGCGTAGCCTTCGAACGAGGCCGCCTTCAGCTCGCCCAGCTCCTTCACGATGACTCCCATGTAACGCTCCTTCGCGAGTTCGACGCGCGCCGCGCCCCGGAGCTCCGGCCGGCCGCGCCGGCACTCGCGGGGAGCGACGCCGAATTCACCCTTGAAGGCGCGGCAGAAGGACTCGTGGGTCCCGTAGCCGACCTCGAGGGCGATGTCCAGGATGCCCTCCTCCGTCGAGGAGAGGAGGCGCAGGGCCTCGGAGAGACGGCGCTTCGCGACGTAGTCGCCGTACCGGTAACCGGTGACGGCCCGGAACCAATGGTTGAGGCTCCGGACCGACATGCCGGCCGCCCGCGCGACGCGCTCGGCGCGGAGGCGTCCCCCGAGGCGGTCCTCGATGTAGTCGACGGCGCGCTGCACCTGCTCGTAGATCGTCATGACGGGAAGGAGTATGCATCGCTCCGGGCACGCGGTCTTGACCTTTCCGGCAAATCGCGATGGGTGCCGCGAAGCTTCGGGGCGGCTCGGCCCCGGATGCGCGGGCGATGGTGTCACGAAGCTTCCGGGTTACGCCCGGGTCGCTTTCCGGCCCGCGGCGGTGTACGCTGTGCTTGCGGCGCCCCGGCGCCCAGGAGGCCTCAGATGCGGAACCGCTTGGGCATGTCGAAGTTCCCGGCATTCATCGCGCTCGCGGCCTTCGCGCCCTTCGCGCCCTTCGCGCCCTGCGCCGCCCAAGGCGCAGCGGCGGAACCGGACGGACCCCGGGTCGACCTCCGCGTGGATCTGCGGCCCGTCACGCTCGGCCTCTCTTCAGGCGGCTTCGGGCTCTCGGCGGGCTGGGAGGGTCGGCTCGGTTCGCGCTTCTCGGCGCTCGTCATGGCGGAGTACCAATGGCTCGGCGACGCGGGCGTCTCGACCCTGATCGCCTACGCGGGACCGCGCTTCAGCTTCGACGCGCCCGCCATCGAGGGCTTCCTCTTCGGCGCGTATCCCATGGCGCTCCGGGGCACCGATTTCGGGACCGAAACCCTGGCCTTCGGCTTCATGCTCGAGCTGGCCTACGCGTGGGTGCCGCGGCGACTTCCCTGGCTGCTGGTGGAACCGTGCATCAAATACCCGTACGTCTTCGGCGAGGACCCGCTTGTCGGAATCGCGCCGGGATTTTCGCTCGGCTGGGTGTACTGAGCTTTCCGCCCCGACGGCGCGGGGACGGATTCAGTAGGCTCCCCCGGAGGTTTCCCGCTCCGTTTCCTTCACGCTCGCGGGTTCCGGCTTTTCCTCCTCGGCGAGGGGCAGTTCCACGAAGAAGGTGGTCCCCGCGTCCGAGGTCTCGAAGCGGATCGAGCCCCCGTGCTCGAGCACGATCTGGCGGGAAATCTCGAGGCCGAGGCCGGTGCCTTCGCCGGCGGGCTTGGTCGTGAAGAACGGGGTGAAGATGTGCTGCCGGATCCCGGCCGGGATGCCGGGTCCGGAATCGCCTATCGATACGACGGCCCGGCGCCCCGCCTCCCGGATCGAAAGCTCGATCCGTCCCTTGTACTCCATGGCCTGCAGGGCGTTCGAAAGCAGGTTGGTCCAGACCTGGGCCAGCTTGTCGGCCTGGGCGAGTACGCGCGGGCGGATCTCGTAGCGACGCGCGATCTCGACGTCCCGGGTTATGCGCGCCGCGAAGAGCGGGAGTATGCCCTCGATGTTGGCGGCCAGGTCGACGGGCGCGGGCTCCTCGTCCTTGGACTGCCGGGTGTAGATCCTGAAGGCCTCGATGACGCGCGTGGCCCGCTGGGTGGCCTCGCGGATGATCGCGAGGGAACGCGGCATGTTCGACAGCCGGACGGCCAGGTCGATCGCGGCGGCGCCCCTCTCGCCGGCGAACTCGGCGGGAAGCCTGGACGGATCAAGGCAGGCGTCGGCCAGCACGGCCGCTCGCTCCTCGGGCGCGCCGACCTCCCGGGCCCGGAGCTCCGCGGCGAGCCGGGTCTCGAGCGCGACCCGCGCCGGACGCTGCAGGGTCTCGATGCCGCCCAGCTCGCGCGCGAGGGCGAAGGCCGACTCCGTGAGCGGAGAGCCGAGCCGGTCCACGGCGCCCACCAGGCGCTCGGGCTCGCGCCAGGCTTCGTCGAGGGTTCCCGCGGCGGACCGGATGGCGGCGAGCGGGGTGTTGAGCTCGTGCGCGATGCCGGCCACGAGCTGCCCGAGCGCCGCGAGCTTCTCGGACTGGACCAGGGCGCCCCGCATCCGCTCCTGCCGTTCGAGGGAGAGGGCGAGGTCGTTGTTGAGCGCCACCAGGTTCGCGTTCGCCCGGGAAAGCTCGTCGGTGCGCTCGGCGACCCGCGCCTCGAGGCCCTCGGTGAGCGCGCCCAGCTTGCCGGCCATCAGGTCGATTTCGCGGGCGAGGTTCCTGATTTCGTCGACGCCCGAACGCGCGAAGGACGCGTCGATGCCGGATTTGAGCGGAATCCGGCCTTCGCCGAGCCCCGCGGCCACACCCGAGAGCCGTGCGAGCGGATTGCCCACCCGGCGGGCGTAGAGGACCATGAGGATCGACGCGGCCCCGAGCAGGCCGAGGGAAAGGAGCGACGAGAACGCCAGGGCGCCCTCGAGGGGGCGAGGGCGACGGAGCGCTGGTAGGCGAACACGAGGATCCAGTCGAACGCCTCGGAGCGCCGCCACGAAATGAATGATCCGCGGGGTCCCAGGACCGGCATGACGGCCTGCGCGCTGCCTTCGTCCTCGAGGACGATCGCGTCCGGGATCGCGCCCGGCGCGTCGCCGTGGACGTGAGGCGGAGCGGCGCCGGGGACCCCGTCAGCCGCGCGGACCGCCCCGTCCAGCACCGCGCCGTCGGGCGACAGGAGCAGGAAGCCCTCGCCCGGGCGGAGGCCCTCGGCGAAGCGTTCGACCGCGCTCCGGCGGTAGGCGGCCAGGTAATACTCCGAGTCGGAGAGCCCCGCCTCGCGCAGGACCTCGAAGGCCGAGGCCAGGCGGTTCTCGAGCAGGCCGAGCTTGGCGCTCGCGATCTCGGCCGCGGTGGAGGCGGCGTGGCCGGACATCATGACCCCGTAGACCAGGGTCAAGCAGATCGCGGGCACGAGGACGAGCATGAGTCCTACGATCTGCAGCTGGATCCTCAATCTCACCGCGCGGCCCCGTTCCCTCAGTACTCCGCCGTCGCGAGGACCGCGTCGAGGTAGTCGCCGAAATCCATCCGGAAGGTGGCGGACCAGAGCTCCGCGAAGACGCCGTTGAGCTGCGACGCCTTCACGAACGCGTCGAGCAGCGCCGCGAGGCCCGCGTCGTCCTTTTTCACCGCCCACCCGATGGTGATGACCGGCTCCGGGAAGGGCGAGAGGGTCAGGGCGGGATGCCGTTGCCTGCTTTTGGCCATGACCACGCTCGCGTCCAGCACGTAGTCGGCCCCGCCGGTTTCCACGAGGCTGAAGAGCGATTCCTCGTCGTCGCCGTACACGAACGACAAGGCAATGCCCTCGGTTTCCGCGAGCGTCGAAAGGCTCTTCTCCTGGATCGAGTCCTCGATGACGGCGAAACGCTTGCCGTCCAGGTCGCGGACGCCGCCGATCTCCTCGCCCTTCCTGCCCGCCAGCACGTTGCGGGTGGGCCAGAGCGGCACCCAGTCCGCGAGCGCTTCGCGCCAAGGGGTGATGCCGAAGGGACCGGCGTAGAAATCGACGGTCTCGAGCAGATCGGGCGTGTAGCTGTGCGCTCCGCCCTGTCCGAGGTCGGACGGCATGACCCCGTCCCGCGTGAAGAAGGACTCGATGGTCCGCTGGACCGAAACCTCGAGCTCGAGGCCCGCGACGCGGCACAGCTCGGCCACGAGCTCGTAATCGAAGCCCTTGACGCCGCCGTCGGCTTGCGGCACGTACGAATCGGGCCGCTCGCGCATGGCGACGCGGAGCTTCCCGCCCGAGGCCTTCCGCGAGGCGAGCCAGTCGGCGGCCGCGGGCTCGAGCCGGAGATCTTCGAGCGTCAGCGCCGCGCGCGCCTCGGGGACGGCCCTCGCTTCGGGCGCGTCGGCCGCCCCGGGCCCGCAGGAGGACAGGCCCGCGGCGACCGCGGCGGCCGCCGCCATCGATACGGCGAAGGTGGCGAAACGTCGCATGCGTACCTCCCTCCAGCGATGGACGATTATGCCACGGGCGGCGCGGAAGGGCCAGCGGGGAAAGCGCGGCGGATCCGGGCGCGCCCGGCGGCGGACGCGGAAGGATCAGCTCGCCCGGCTCCGGGGAGGAGCGCCCGCGAGGACGTTGGTGCCCCACACGCCCGCCACGATCATGAGGGCGCCCGCGCCGTCCATCCACGAGAGGCCCTCGCCCCGGAACGCGACGCCGGCGACCACCGAGACCACGGTGGTCAGGTTGGCGAAGACGGCGGCCTCGGGCGCGCGCAGTTTCGAGAGGTTGAAATTGACCAGGAAGAAGGCCGCCACGCTCGAGAGGCCGCCCAGGTAGACGATGGAACCGAGGCTCCGCGCGTCGAGGCGCGAGCCCAAGGTCGCGAGCGAGCCGTCGGCCAGCCCCGTTACGAGGGCGAGCAGGCCGAAGACCAGGGCGCCCGAGGCCATCATGAAGAAGGTGGTTTCCGCGGCGGCGAAGGTGCGCGAGGCCTTGCGGCTCGCGATGTTGAAAAAGGCCGCGCAGAGCATGGCGCCGAAGAGCAGCGCGATTCCCGCGGGGCTGCCGGCCGCCGCGTCGCGCGAGCGGAAGAACGCGATCAGCGCGACGCCCGCGAACGAGAGCAGCACCGTGCCGACCTGCGCGGCCTTGAGCCGTTCGCCGAGCATGAGCGCGCCGAGCGCCGCCACCGCGACGGGAATGCCCGCGAGCACGATGCCGCCCGTGCTCGACGAGGCGCGCTCGAGCCCCCAGGTCTCGAGGAGGAAGTACAGCACGGGCTGCAGCAGCGCGACGGCCGCGAGCGGCTTCAGGTCCTTGCCGCGGAACTCGAGGCGCACGAGGCCCGCGGCGCGCAGCGCCAGCATGAGCGCCGCCGCGAGGGCGAAGCGCAGGGCCAGGAGCTCGTAGACCCCGAGGGCGTCGAGCGCGTTCTTGGTGAAAAGGAAGGAGAACCCGAAGATGAGGCTCGTCCCGAACCCCGCGAGATAATTGACCGGCTTCGCCGCGTTCGCGTCCACGTTCCCTCCCGGATCGGATCTCATTGGTAGCGCGGCGCCGGCCGCCCGGTCAATCGGCGGCCGGGGCGCGCCGTCGCGCGCGCGGGGCGGATACGGGAACGGGCGCGTAAAGTTTGCGGCGCCCCGCCTTTCCGTCCTCGCGGAGGAAGCCCGCGCGCGCGAACACGTAGAGCATTTTCCGCGCGCGCTCCGGCTTTATGCCGAGCGTCTCGCCGAGGGTCCCGGAATCCCAGGGCGGCGCGAGCTCCGCGGGGATCAGCGAAAGCCAGTCCGCGCGCGAGCAAAACACGCGCCGCTCCTCGATGCATTCCAGGAAGCGGTCGGCTACGCGGTCGCCCTTCCGCCGCCACGAGCCGGAGCCGTCGCGCACGCGCGTCTCGACGACGCGGACGGACACGAGCTCGAGCGCGACGCCGCCCAGCGCGATCAATTCCGACGCGCGCACGAGTTCGTCGAACACGGAATAAAGGTCGCCTTTCTTCGGGCTTTTCCGGCGCGAGATTTCCACGCCGCTTTCCGGATCGAGATGCGCGAGGGTCGAGCCGAGGATTATCGGATGCACCACGCGGACGCGTCGCCCCGCGGCCGAAAACGCTCGCAGTTTCGGCAGGAGCGCCCCGAGCGAACGCGTCTGCACCTCGACGAGCTCGCCGTCCGCGCGCGCCAGGTCCACCACGCGGCCGTCCACGGCGACCTCGAGGCGGTCCCCCGGCTCGGCCAGGTACGCTTTCAGCGCCGCGTGCAGCGAGCGCTCCGCGTACAGGTTGATGCCCGCGCGCTCCGCGACGAAGAGTCCGCCCGAGTCCACGGCGCCTATCCTCGCTTCGGTCCGCGCTTCCGCTCGTGCGCGGGCCTGGCCCAGTCGGGGGCGCTTCCCCGGGAGGCGCGCGGCTTGTCGGGTTTTTCGCGCGCCGCGTTCCCGCGCGCCGGATGCTCGCGCCCGCGTTCGCCAGTCCTCTTTTCCGGGGACCGTCCGGGGGCGACGGGAAGGGCTCCGCCCCTCCCTTCTCCCCCGGGCCCCCGTTTCCTTCCCGCGGAAGCTTCCGCGTCCGCGTCGCGCCGGGGCGCGGCTTTCAGCGCCTTGAGGAAGTCGGGCGGGACCGGGCTTTCGACGCGGACGGTCTCGCCCGTGAAGGGGTGGCGGAATTCCAGCACGGCCGCGTGCAGGCAGACGCGGCCGAGGGGGTCGCTGCGCGCGCCGTAGCGCTCGTCGCCCGCGACGGGGCAGCCGAGGCCCGCGAGGTGGACGCGCGCCTGGTGCCTGCGGCCCGTCTCGAGGACCGCCGCGACCAGGGAGTAGCGCGCGCCTTTCTCGACGAGCTCCCAGCGCGTGATCGCGCGCAGCGCCCCCCGGGTTTTCGCAGGGGCCGAATACACGGTGCCGGCCGCGTTCTCGACCAGGAAGTCGTCGACGCCGCCGGAGGCGGCGGGCGGCGCGCCTTCGACGAGGGCCAGGTAGCGGCGCTCCGTGACGAGCTCGTTCCAGTCTCCCATGATTTCGCGCTTGCCGCGCGCGCTCTTGGCGAACATGACGCAGCCCGAGGTGTCGCGGTCGACGCGGTGCACCAGGGCCGCGCGACCCTTCGGGTTTCGGATCCGGACGATGGCCGTGGCGGCGTCGAGCAGCGACCTGCCGCGACCGCCGTCCGGCGGGATCATGGGCAGGCCCGCGGGCTTCTCGAGGACGAGGAGCTCGTCGTCCTCGTACAGGACGGGAATCCTGCCGGAGGCGCGCGGCGCGGCGTCCGGGCCTCCCGGTCGTTTCGGGGCGATGTCAGAAATCCCCGTAGAGCCGGAGGGTCCGGCGGCGTTCCTCGCCGGCCTTCTTCACGAGCCTGAGCAGGGCCTCGAGTTCCGCGGCGGCGGCGGCGGAGAGCTTCGGGCCGCGCAGGGCCTCGAGCTCCTCGCGCAGGTACTTGAACTGGCGCATGTTGAAGGCCGCGTCGACCTCGGGCCCGGCGAAGCGGAGGCAGACTCCGGCCGCGTCGGGTCCCGACGGGAAGGCCTTGTAGATCTCGAAGAGCTCGACCACGTCGCCGAGGGTCTCGCCTTCGCCGTCTTCCACGCTCGCGAACATGGACACTGGAAGCCTCCGGGAGCGGAGCGCGGCTCGGGGCCGCGGCGTCCCGGTTCTGACTATAGCGAGGCGGAGTCCCGACGGGAAGCGGCTTGTCCCCGCGCGCCCGGGTCGGGCATGATGCGCGCCATGGAACTCCGCTCTATCGACCTGCCCGTCGCCGCCCGCCTCGACGACATCGCGCGCGTTCTCGCCGCGTCGGGCGCCCTGGTGCTGCGCGCCGAACCGGGCGCGGGCAAGACGAGCCTCGTGCCGCCCTTCCTCGCCTCGCGCGCGGAAAAATCCGGGAGGGTCCTGGTGCTCGAGCCGCGGCGCGTGGCGGCCGCGCAGGGAGCGGCCCGGGTCGCGGAGCTCGCGGGCGGGGAGGTCGGCGGCTTCGCGGGCTTCCGCGTGCGCGGCGAGGTCCGCGTCTCGCGCTCGACGCGGGTGGAGTTCCTGACCGAGGGCCTCCTCGTCCGCATGCTGCAATCCGACCCTGGTCTCGAAGGCGTCGACTGCGTCGTCCTCGACGAATTCCACGAGCGGAGCGTCCACGCGGACCTGGCCCTGGCCCTGCTGCTCGAACTCCGCGAGCTCAGGCCCGGGCTCGAACTGGTGCTCATGTCCGCCACGCTCGAGGCGGAGCGCGTCGGGAAGTTCGTCGGCGCTCCCGTCCTCGAGGTGCCCGGCCGCGCCTTCCCGGTGGAGGCGCGCTGGCTCGCCGGTCCGCGCCCCGAGCGCTTCGAGGCGGAGGCCGTCGCCGCCGCCGTTCGCGAGGCGCTCGCCGCGACCGAAGGCGACGTCCTCTGCTTCCTGCCCGGCCTCGGGGAAATCTCGCGGGTCGCGGGCGAGCTCGCCGGCCTGCGCGGCGTCGAGACGCGCGTCCTCCATGGCGGCCTGTCCCTCGGCGAGCAGCGGGCGGTCGTGCTGGCCGGGCCGGGCGGCCCCCGTCGGGCGGTTTTGTCGACCAGCGTGGCGGAGACCTCGCTCACCGTTCCGCGCGTGGGCGCCGTCGTCGACTCAGGCTGGTCGCGCCACGGCCGCTTCCATATCGGATCGGGCATGAACCGCCTCGTCACCGAGCGCGTGAGCGCCGCGCAGGCCGCCCAACGCGCGGGCCGGGCCGGGCGGCTGGGCCCCGGGCTCTGCGTCCGCGCCTGGCCCGAATCGGAGGCGCTCAAGGCTTCCCTCGATCCGGAGATCCTCCGTTCGGAACTGTCCGGTCCCGCGCTCGAAGCCCTGCTCTGGGGGACGGAGCCGGAATCCTTGCGCTGGCTCGACCCGCCCCCGGAGTCGGCCTGGAACGCCGCGCGCGAGCTCCTCGCGGACCTGGGCGCCCTCGATCCGGACGGCCGGCCCTCCCCGCTCGGCAAGGCCGCGGCCGCCCTCGGCCTCGAGCCGCGGCTCGGCGTCCTCGTGGCGCGCGAGGCGCCGCGCGGCGGGGGCCGCGCCTCGTTGGCCTGCGCGGCAGCCGCCCTGCTCGGCGACCGGGACCCGGGCGCCGCCGAGGACGACCCCGACTTCCGCCTCCGCCTGGAGCGCCTGCGTTCCGGCGCCCGCGACGAGCGCTACGACCGCGTCCGAGCGGAGGCCGCCCGGATCGCGCGGAACGCGGGCCTCTCCGCGCCCGAGCTCGCTTCGCGCGACGCGGGCTTCGGCGCCGGCGACGAAGCCGCGACGGGCGCCCTGCTCGCCGAAGCCTTCCCGGATCGCGTCGCCAGGCTCGAACCCGAGGGCGCCGACTCCCGCCCGGGGCAGGGCGTCTACGCCTTCCGTTCCGGGCGGCGCGCGGCCCTCCGGGGTTCGCTCTCCCGCGAGGAGTGGATAGTCGCCGTGGACGCCGACTCCGGCGAAACGGTCGGCGCGGTCCGGCTCGCGGCCCCCCTCGCGAAGTCCGAGGCGCTCGAGGTCCTCGCCTCGCGTTCCCGCGTGGAGCGGACGGTGCAGTGGAAGGGTTGGAACGCCCGCGCCCTCGAGCGCCGGCTTTCGGGTCGCCTGGTCCTTTCGGAGCGGAGCGCCGTCCCGACCGATTCCGGAGCCGTCGGCGCGGCCGCCTGCGAGCGCGTCGCGCGCGAAGGGCTCGCCTGCCTGCCCTTCGACGAGACCGCGCGCGCCTTCCTCGAGCGCGTCCGCTACGCCGCGCGTTCCGGCGCCGACCCGGGAGGCGGCGCCTGGGACGACGCCGCGCTCGCGGCCGACGCCCCGGAATGGCTCGCGCCTTACTGCGTGGCCGGATCCGACGAGGTCCTCGACTCCGGCGCCCTCCTCGAAGCCCTCCGCTCCCGCCTCGGCCGCGAGGCCGCCAGCCGCCTCGATCGCGACTTCCCCGCTTCCTTCGTCTCGCCCGGCGGCCGCCGGCGCGCCATCGCCTACCCAGCCTCGGGGGACGCCTTCTGCGAGCTCCGCATCCAGGAGGTCTTCGGCACGGCCGAAAGCCCCCGGGTCGGCGGCAAGAGCCTCGTCCTCAAGCTGCTCTCGCCCGCCGACCGCCCCCTCCAGGTGACGTCCGACCTCGCCTCGTTCTGGCGCGCGGCCTACGCGGAACTCCGGGGTCCCCTTCGCGCCCGCTACCCGAAGCATTACTGGCCCGAGAACCCTCTCGAGGCGGAAGCGACCAAGGGTCCCAAGCCCCGTCGTTGAGCCGCCTGGCGCCGCGTCCCGAACCGGGGCCACGACGCCGGCCCCGATCCGCGCCCCGCTTTTTTTCCCGCGTTCCGCAAGCGCCTCCGCGTTCGCGGGCGTTCCTTCCGTAGTCGGCCGACACGACTGAGCCGGGCGCCGGACGGCGCCCCAAGGAGGATCCATTGAACTCGCTCAACAGCATACTCGTGGAAGGGAACCTGACCCGCGATCCGGAGCTCCGCACCACCCCGGGCGGCACGCCGGTCTGCGCCTTCGCGCTGGCTTCCAACCGCTTCTACCGCCAGAACGACGCCATGGAGAAGGAGGTGAGCTTCTTCGACGTGGAAGCCTGGAATCGCCTCGCGGAGTCCTGCGGGGAGCAGCTCAAGAAGGGCCGCGGCGTCAGGGTGGTCGGCAGGCTCAAGCAGGACCGCTGGAACGACCAGGAGGGCAAGCAGCACTCCAAGGTGAAGATCGTGGCGGAGCACGTGGAGTTCAAGCCCGTGTTCAACCGCGATCGGGAGGAGGGCCAGGCCGCCGCGGGAGCCCCGTCGGGAGCCCCGGGCATGCCCGAACCGGTCTTCTGACGGAGCGCGAGCGCGGAAAAGCGTCGGGCCGTCCCGAAAGCGCGCGGCTGGCGGGACGGCCCTTCCGGAAACGGGCGGCGGCTACGGAAGGGAGACGGACACCTTGCCGAGGGCGGCGCCCGATTCGAGCAGGCGGTGCGCGTCCGCCACCTCGGCCAGCGTGAAGCGGCGCTCGTCGAGCAGGGGCTTGAGCTGGCCGGCGCTCGCCAGGCGGGCGAGCTCGTGGAGGGCCGCGCCGAGCTCCTCGCGCCCCGAGCCCTGCAGGATCGGGAGGAGGACGAAGACCACGTGGAGCGTCAATCCCTTCGAGTGGAGGGGGGTGAGGTCGTGGGTCGAGCGGGCCGCGGTGGCGACGACCGTGCCGCCGGAACGCGCCGCCTCGAACGAGGCGTCGAGGTTCTTGCCGCCCACCGTGTCGAACACCACGTCGAAGCCCTTGCCCGCGGTGATGCGCTCGACGTAGTCGGTGACCGACTCCTTGCGGTAGTCGATGGGGTAGCGGGCGCCGAGGCGCTCGGCTATGGCCAGCTTCTCGGGGGAAGAGCCCGTGGCCGACACCTCGGCGCCGAGGGCCCTGGCCACCTGGATGCCCACGTGCCCCACGCCTCCGGTCGCGCCGTGGACGAGGACGCGCATGCCGCCCTTCACGCCCGCGCGAACCTTGAGGCCGAGCCAGGCGGTCAGGCCGACCACGGGCAAGGCCGCGGCTTCCTCGAACGAGAGCACGGTCGGCGCCTCCGCGAGCAGCCGCTCGTCGCAGATGGCGTACTCCGCGAGGGCCCCGCCCTCGCCGCCGGTCCAGCCGGCGAAGCCGAAGACGCGATCGCCCTCGCGGAACTTCCCGGCGCCGGGACCGCGCGCCGCCACCTCGCCCGCGAGGTCGCCGTGCAGCACCGCCGGGAAGGGTTGAATGACGGCCACCGCCCCGGAGCGGACCTTGCAGTCGATGGGATTGACGCTCGTGGCGCGTACGCGGACCAGCACCTGTCCCGGTCCCGGACTCGGGCGCGGCAATTCACGGGCCTCGAAGACCTCGGGTCCCCCGGTGCGTTCGATGATCATTGCTCGCATGCTTTCCATGCGATCATTATACGCCCTCGGGGGCTCCGGCGCACGGATATATTTTCGGCCTCGAGCCCGAGCCCGCGCGCAGCGCCGCGACGGACCGGGATCGAGGGGCGGCGACTCAGGAGCGGGGCGGCCTGCGCCCCTTCGCGGGCTTCGGGCCGCCGGCCTTGCCGGCGTCGCCGGAGCGCGGCGTCCGGGCCGGGGACGACGCGGACTTGCCGCCGCGGGCCGGACGCTCGTCGCCCGAACCCCTGCGGTCGCGCCCCGTGACGGCGCGCGGGAATCCGCCGCCCTTCCGGCCCTCGCCGGAGCCGCGCCGGTCACGGCCGCCCGAACCGGAGCCCGGACCGCGGGACGCGCCCTTCGCGCCGGTCCGCGGACCCTTGGCGCCGTCGCCCGAGGCCTTGCCCTCGCCGGGCACCTTGAGGCCGAAGCGCTCCGCGTCGCGCGGACGCGCGCCGATGCCGCGGGGTTTCGTCGCGCCCTCGTCCTTGCGTTTCTCCTCCTCGGGAGCCCAGAAGCCTTCCTTCCAGTTGAAGCGGCTCGTGTCGGGCAACACCTTGCCGTCGATCGCGGCCTTCATCACCTTGCGGTAGAGGCTCTTCTGCAGCTCCACGAAGCTGAAATCGACCAGGAACCGGACGTAGCCCTCCTCCTTGAGGAAGGGGATGCGGTCGACCAGGCTGAAGGGCGTCGAAGGGATGACCGCGCTCGCCTCCTCGCCGGGGACGATCTCGTACGAGGCGTCGTCGCGGTCCTGGAAGTACTTGAAGTCGTACTTGGCGCCGAGGTCGCCGCGGATGGTGAAAAGCTGCGGCCACGCGAACACGAGGGGCAGGAAGGCCTTGGCCGGGATGGACTCGGCGAGCTTGCCGAGGGCCTGCTTGGAGATCTCGTGCGGCGGGACGATGGCGTCGACGCCCTGCTCGAAGAGCCAGGCGGCGGACCAGCGGTTGAAGGCGTAGAGGAAGGGACCCGCGATGACCCGGAGGCCGCGGCCCTTCAGCATGTTGAGATGGGCCAGGTTGTTGGCGATGAACAGGGTCTGTCCCTTCTCCACCAGCCGGTCGAGCTCGGGAGCGAGCCAGGCGGCCTCGGTCTCGGGGCAGAAGGGTTCCAGCCAGATGGCCAGCGACCCTCGCTTGAAGACCACCGTGGCCTCGGCGGCGGCGAGCTCGCGCGCGCTCTTCCGGGTCAGGCGGAGCACGGCGACCGAGGGCCGCATCGAAGGCATGACGTGGAGGGCGGAGACCCGGTCGGTCATGGCCCAGAGACCGGAGGGCAGATCCTCGAGCCGGTCCCGGGCGGGCGTCGCGATGGCCGGCTCGGGAGCCGTCTCCCAGCTCGGGAACTTGCGGAAGCGGGCCAGGTCCTTCGGCAGGATGGACGGGTAGCGGCGGCTCATGCTCTTGGTCTGCACCAGGTACACCCGGTCGCCGACGCGGAACTCCTCCTCGAGGCGGAGGAACATGCCTTCGCTCTTGTTGAGGACTTCCTTGACGCGGGCCGTGACGCGCTGCGAGTCGTCGGCGCGGTGGATGCGCACGGAGTCGCCTTCGGCGATGCCTTCGAAGGTGTCGAGCAGGGCGAAGCGGCCCTCGTCGAACACCCGCACGAGGCGCACCTTCCCGAGCTCGATGCCCGTGCCGCCGGCCTGCTCGGGCCGGAGGAACTCGAGCGCGTTCGGCCCGTCGAACCAGTAGGTGGTCTTGCGGCGGGCGAAGTCGTTCTGGAGCATGGCCTTGGCCTTGGCGGCCGCGCGTTCGCGATCGAAGCGCCAGTTGTCGATCATGTACCGGTAGGCGGCCACCACCGTGCCGACGTACTCCGCGCTCTTGAGGCGCCCTTCGATCTTGACGCAGGACACGCCCGCCTCGACCAGGTCGGGAATGCGGTCGACGAGCTCCAGGTCGTCGGGGCTGAAGTAGAAGCCCTCGGAGCTCTCGGTCTTGTAGAGGCGGCGGCAGGCCTGCGCGCAGGCGCCCCGGTTGGCGCTCCGCCCGCCGAGCCAGCTGGAGAAGAGGCAGGCGCCGGAGGCGGACACGCAGAGCGCCCCGTGCGCGAAGGTCTCGAGCTCGAGGCCGGAGCCCTCGCGGACCTTGCGGATCTCCTCGAGCGAGAGCTCGCGGTTGAGCACGACCCGCTTGAAGCCGGCGCGCGAGAGCTGGTTGGCGCCGGCGGCCGAGCCCACGTTCATCTGGGTGGACGCGTGGAGGCGCAGGCCCGGGAAATTCTCGCGGGCCATCTTGGCCACGCCGAAGTCCTGCACGATGATGGCGTCGGGGCCGACGCGCTCGAGGTACTGCAGGAACTGCCAGAGCCGGTCGGCCTCGCGCTGCTCGAAGACCGTATTCACCGTGACGAAGACGCGCTTGCCCTGCTTGTGGAGGGCCTCGGTCGCCGCCTCGAACTGGTTGAAGGCGAAGTTGGCGGAGCGCATGCGCGCGTTGAAGGTGCGGAGTCCGAGGTAGACCGCGTCGGCTCCCTCGGCGACGGCCGCTGACAGCGCGTCGGGCGCCCCGGCCGGGGCGAGCAGTTCCATGTTCATGCCTCGATCCTAGCGTAAATCTCCAAAATAGTGAATGCCCGGGCGCGGGGGTCAGGAAATGCGATGAGAGCGGCGGCGAGCCGGGCCATAGACCATCCGGAGCGGGACCTGGCGGCGAAAGAACATGCATCCTCGCTTTCGCTCGGACGCATGTTTTTCGCCGCCACCCGCCGCGCCGGACGCGTCGCGGATCGGCCCACCGGGTTCGGATCGCTTTCACGCCGCCCGCCCGGGGGTCCACAGGTTCGGATTTTGCGCGAGGATCTCGCGGGGCGGAGGCGGTGCCGACGGTCAAGCGCGGGCAGGCGCCCATGGATGGGCGCCCAGTCGGCAGCCCGTGGCGCATGCGGCACGGGTACGTCATGGATGACGACGCTTCGCCGGGTTTGCGCTTTCACGCCGCCCGCCCGGGTTTTCTCGGATTCAGTTTTACGCGAGGCTCTCGCTGGGCGGGTGCGCTGCCATCCTGCCCGCCGGGTTTGCGCTTTCACGCCGCACGCCCGGGAGTCCACCGGTTCGGGCTTTGCGCGAGGCTCTCGCGGGGCGGTCGCTTTGCCGTGGTACACGCCGGGTCTTCGTGCCTTCGTGGCTTTGTGTGAGGCGCTTGCGGGAAACCCGGCTGGTAGTGTCCCCCGTAGTGGTGTAAAAGCGGCGATGGTATGAACCGCCCCGGGTTTGCCGGAGACCGTTTTGTGTGAGAGGATACGGTCATGGGCAAGGCAAACACGTTTTCGCCGGAGGTCAAGGAGCGCTCGGTCAGGCTCGTGTTCGAGCAGGCTGGGGGTGAGCATTCGGAATGGTCCGTCATCTGCTCGGTAGCCGAGAAAATCGGCTGTACCGCCGAGACACTACGACGCTGGGTGCGGCAGGCAGAGCGGGACGCAGGGAAACGCGAAGGGCTAACGACAAACGAACGTGAAGAGTTGAAGCAACTCCAGCGCGAAAATCGCGAGCTCCGGAAGGCCAACGAAATCCTACGATTGGCATCAGCATATTTCGCGAAGGCGGAGCTCGACCGCCAATAGACGGAGCTGTCGGATTCATCGATGAGCACCGTGCGTCGCTGGGAGTCGAGCCGCTCTGCCGAGTCATGCAGATCGCTCCCTCGACGTATTACGAGAGGAAAACCTTGGAGGCTGATCCCGCCAAGCGCTCGTCACGCCAGAAGCGCGAT
>JADFDI010000013.1 GCA_018262985.1 Spirochaetota bacterium
GTCATCGACGTCTTTTCGAGGATGATCGTAGGATGGCGCGCATCGATGAGCATGAGCGCCGACTTGACCCTCGATGCGCTGGAGCAGGCGCTCTGGGCCAGGCGCATCAAGGGGAATCTGATTCACCACTCTGATCGAGGATCGCAATACGTGGCCATCCGGTATACCGAGCGGCTCCTCGAGGCGGGCATCGAAGCGTCCGTCGGATCGGTCGGGGATGCCTATGACAACGCCTTGGCAGAAACGATCAATGGGCTGTTCAAGGCTGAGCTGATTCGCCGCCGCGGCCCGTGGAAAGGGCTCGAAGATGTCGAATATGGGACGCTCGAGTGGGTGCACTGGTTTAATACCAAGCGTCTGCTCGGGCCTATCGGGTATGTCTCGCCTTTGGAGTACGAGACGATGTACTATTCCGGGCAACAAGGTCTGGCCGTAGGAGCCGGACTCAATTAGCGGACTCTCCGGCAAACCCGGGGCGGTTCACTCCCGTGGTGCCTTCGTGCCTTTGTGTGAGAACCCCTCCTGCCAGCTCCCCGCTTTATTGCCCAAGGCCGCGGCGGCCGCTAGAATCGTTCCCATGGCACTCATCACGCATCCCGGCACCGGTTTCGCCGTGGGCGATCCCGAGAGGCTCCTCCTCGATCCCGACGCGCTTCCTTCATCGGCCGAAATGGCCGCCGCCGCGAAGCCCCTCATACTGTCCGCTTCCGGCTGGCGCAAGGTCTTCGCGGCCTCCGGCGACGAGGAAGCCCTGGCGGAGGACGTCTCCCCGGCGGACCTCGTCGTGGCCGGCGCCATGGCGGAGGTCTTCGCGGACTTCCTCCTCGGGCGGACGCCCGGGCCTGCCGTCGCGCTCGGCATCGACTCCCGGCCGACGGGCCCGCGCCTCGCCGACGCCATGCTCCGCGTCTTCCTCGCGCGCGGCCTCGCCGTCCGCTACGCCTTCATCGTCGCCGCCCCGGAGCTCATGGCCTGGACCCGCGAGGCCGCGCTCCCGGGCGCGGGCGACGAGGGCCGTCTCGACGGTTTCTGCTACGTCTCCGCGAGCCACAATCCGCCCGGCCACAACGGCGTCAAGTTCGGGCTCGGCTCGGGCGGCGTGCTCGACGGCGCGTCGGTCGCGCCGCTCGCGGACGCCTTGCGCGCCTCGCTCGCCGACCCCGCAACGCCCGCTCGCGTCGCCGCCCTCATGGCGGCGCCCGACCCCGAGGAGCTCGGGCGGGCCATGGCCTCCTGCGCCGCCTGGAAACGGCGCGCGCGCTCGGCCTACCTCCTGTTCTCGCGCCGGATCGCCTCCGACCGCGAGGCGCTCGAGGACCAGGAGCGCGTCCTCGACGCCCTCGCCGCCGAGGCCTCCGCGCGCGGCTACGGCGTCGTCGCGGAGATGAACGGCTCGGCCCGCTCGTTGTCGATCGACGTCGACTTCCTCGAGGGCCTGGGCCTCAAGGTCAAGGCGGTCAACGCGAGGCCGCGCGAGTTCGCCCACCGCATCGTGCCGGAAGGATCGAGCCTCGAGCTCTGCCGCGTCGAGCTCGGCAAGGCCTCGCGCGCCGATCCGGGCTTCGTGCTCGGCTACGTGCCGGACTGCGACGGCGACCGCGGCAACCTGGTGCGCGTCGAACGCTCCGGCGCCGCCGTGGCGCTCGAGGCCCAGGAGGTCTTCGCGCTCAGCGCGCTCGCGGAGCTGGCCGGCCTCGCGCGCGAAGGAGCCCCGCGCAAGGGCGGAGCGGGGGGCCGGGTCGCGGTCGTGGTCAACGACGCCACGAGCATGCGCGTGGAGGCCATAGCGCGCGCGTTCGGCGCCAGGGTCGCGCGCGCCGAGACGGGAGAGGCCAACGTGGTGGGTCTCGCGCGGAAGCTCCGCGAGGAAGGCGCCGTCGTGCGCATCCTCGGCGAGGGCTCCAACGGCGGCAACATCACCCATCCGGCCGCGGTCCGCGACCCGCTCTCGACCCTCGTCTCGGTGCTCAAGCTGCTCTGCGTCCGCGACGGCGCGGAGGGTCCCGGGCTCTTCCGGCTCTGGCTCGAGGCCACCGGCCGCGGCGAGGCTTTCAGGCCCGATTTCGACCTCGACGACATCGTCGCGTCGCTGCCCGCCTACGTGAGCACCAGCGTCTTCGAAAGCCGCGCCGCGCTCATCGTCCGCGAGGCCGACCACGCGGCGCTCAAGCGCCGCTACCGCGAAGCCTTCCTCGCCCTGTGGCCCCGCGTCCGAGAAGCCTGCGCCGGGTGCTGCGAGCTCGCCTCGTACCGCGCCCTGGCCACCAACGGGACGGTCGAGCGCGAACTCGGCGATGACTGGGGAGAATCGGGCAGGGGCGGCCTGCGCGTCCAGCTGCTCGACGGCGCGGGCTTTCCCCGCGCCTTCCTCTGGATGCGCGGCTCCGGCACCGAGCCCGTCTTCCGCGTCATGGCCGACGTCGAAGGCTCCGACCCCGCTCTCGAGGAGCGGCTCCTCGCCCTCCACGTCGAAGCCCTCCGCGCCGCCGACGCCTGACGTCTTGCGCGGGACTGGAGAAAATGGTAGTATTGCGGCGACAGTCATAGGGAAGGAGATCCGCATGGGTATCAGGGGAGAGCTTTACTCCACCAAGGTGGTCTGCGAGGGCCGTTCGTACTTCTTCAACGTGAAGGAGAACCGGATGGGGGACCTCTTCCTCAACATCGTCGAGTCCAAGCCCGTCGACGGCTCAGGGTTCGACCGCCACAGCGTGGTGGTCTTCAAGGACGACATGCGGACCTTCGTCGAGGCCTTCCAGAAGGCCCTCAAGTACATCGAGACCGGCTCCGGCGGCCCGGACTCCAAGCCCGGCGCCAAGGGCGCCCGCCCCGCGCGGGCCTCGCGCGACAAGTCCGACGACGGCCGCGACGACTGGCGGACCGAGCGCGACTACCGCGACGGCCGCGACGAGTGGCAGAAGACGCCGGATCCCGAGGCCGAGCGCCGCTACGCCCGCTCCCGCGGCCCCGGCCGCGTCGAGAGCCGCAAGCCCTTCGCCCCGCGTCCGCCGCGCCCCGAGGGCATGGCCGAGCGCTCCGAGGGCTTCACCGCCAAGCCGCGCCGCGCCCCCGCGGCCCCGGGCCCCGACGGCGAGCGCAAGCGCAAGGTGCTCCGCGCCACCAAGACCCCCGCCGCCGCCCCCAAGAAGCGCCCCGTCGTCCGCAGGAAGCCCGCCGACAAAAAGGAAGACTGAGCCGGGAAGATCGACCACAGAGACGCCGCGACGCCGCGACGCCGCGACGCCGGGTTCCGGAGGAAGCCGAAGGGCGACGGTCGGGGGCACGATTCCTCGTTCCGGTCTTTCCGCTCGGCGCCTCTGCGCCTCGGCGTCGTTCCTTGGTACCGGTCATTCCGCGCTGCGGAGCGTCATTCCTTGTTCAAACCTTCCAGGCGGCGGTTGCGGAGCCAGAGGGCGGCGTCGGTCGCCACCATCAGCATGTTGAAGGCGTACATCCACAACACGAAGTCCTTCGAGTACAGGACCTTGTGGACGATGCCGGCTGCGTAGCCCGCTATCACGATCAGCAGGAACACGAGGCTCTTGCCGCCCGTGGAGCGGCTTTTCAGGCTCCGCGCGATCGAGAAGGGCCAGGCCGCCCCGAAGCAGAGCAGCATGATGACTTCGAATACGCTCATGGGACGGGCTTCCTTCCGGCGGTGCGGAGCCCCGGATACGGCGAGGGGACGGCCCTTCCGGAACCGTCCCCCTTCGCGTCGCGTCCGAGCCCGGCGTCGCGCTGTCAGTGCTTGAGTATGGTAAGGATGCGCTCGAGGACCTTCTTGCGGTCGAGCGGCTTGACGATGTAGCTCTTGGCGCCCAGGAGCAGGCTCTTCTTGACCACGTCCTCCTTGCCGAGGGCGCTCACCATGACGACGCAGGCGGCCTTGTCGAACTCGAGAATCTTCTCCAGCGAGGTGACGCCGTCCATCTTGGGCATGGTGATGTCCATGGTCACGAGGTCGACGTTCGGATAGAGCTCCTTGTACTTGTCGATGCCCGCGAGCCCGTCGGCGGCCGTGCCGGCGATCTCGAAGCCTTCCGAGCTCAGGATCTGCCCGAGCTGCTTGGCGATGAACATCGAGTCGTCCACGATGAGCACCCGGTAGGGGGAGCCGTCGCTCTTCGTGCCGTCCGGGCGCTTGTCGTTGATATTCGGCATGTCACTCTTGGCGATCATACGGTGCGCGGCTCCTTGTCCGGTGTCCCCGTTCCGTCCGGGCGGATCGGGTTCCGCCTGAGCGGGAGGATCGCCTTCGGTTATAATCCAAGCCCGCCGCCTTTGCAAGCGCGATAAGCGGGCCGGAAACCGGCGCCGGCCGGACGCCCCGGCCGGAGAACGCCCGCGCCGCCGACGGGCGCCCGGAAGGGGCGACCCGCGGCGCCGGGCGCCGCGACCGCTTGACGCGCGGCCCGCGACCGTGCATACTGGCCGCCACACGCAGTCGGTGCCGGTGCCGCCTGGTCCTTCGGGGCCTCGCCTGCCGCGCCGGAAGAGGAGACGCTACCGTGCCCTGCGGCAGAAAGCGAAAGCTGAAGAAGATAGCGACGCACAAGCGCAAGAAGAAGAAGAGAAAGAACCGGCACAAGACCCGCTAGGCGTCGCGCGGGAAAGAGCCCCCAGGAACGGCCGTCCGAATCGTGGACGGCCGTTTTTTCTTGATGTCGGAAGGATTTGGGGTTATACAAAATACGATGACGCGGGATGTCGACGTCCAGAAGCTGCTCGCGGTCTACGCGCAGCGGGCAAAGAGCGCCTCCATTCCCTACCGGGCCTTCGCCCAGGCGGTGCAGCGTCAGGCCTCGGCCAGCGACCAGACGGTTCCCGTCTACCGGGACCTCGCGGTCAACCCCGACGTGGTCCTCGTCCCCCGCCTCTACCAGCTCTCCCGCGACGGCAAGCTCTCCATCGAGAGCTCCGGCAACCAGATCGAGCGGGTCATCCTGCCCGACTTCTACCTCGACGCCCTGCGCGCCGAGTACCGGCGCATGGACGAGAGCCCGGACGTGCCCTTCCCCGACGAGGAGGCGCTCAAGCTCGGCATTCCGCCCGAGTGGATCCAGTCCGTCTCGATCGACACGGACCTTCCCTCGCTGATCGAGGCCGAGGGAACGCGGCGCACGCCCTTCTACCGGCTGGTCTTCCCGGACGGGGTCAGACCCTTCATCATCATGTCGGACCTGGTCGGCGAGAAGCTGCTCGAACTGGCCGTGCTCAAGATACGCCAGTACCTGCGCCGCGGCTCCAACAAGGACTTCGTGCAGCACAAGCTGGCCTACGCCTTTCCCGCCAAGGAATCCCAGCTCAAGGACTACCTGCAGTCCGTCCTGATCAAGCCCTACGACGTCGCGCGCGAGCTGCGCTCCGGCGGCTCCGACTTCTCCTTCCCCTGCTGGGCCTACCTGACGAGCTACGTCAAGCAGGACGTCATGAAGAAGAACGACAAGACGCCCGAGGAGTGGTCGAGCGTCCAGGCGGCCTGGCTCGTCGACGTCTACAACAACCATTTCAAGGGCAAGGCCCAGCGCGAGGCCGACCGGGAGGCCGCGTTCAAGACCCTCGAGCAGGCCATCCGGAAGCAGCCCTACCACTGGGCCCTCGACGACGTGCTCGCGTTCCGCGACGCGAAGGGCCAGCCCCTGCTCGGCAAGTACTCGAAGGAAGAATTCGAGGAATGGTACCGCGTCCAGACCACCGAGGCCGAGCCGGGCAGGCTGCCGCGACTGCTCGTCGTGGTCACCGCGCAGGGCCAGCGCTGGTTCGTCCCCAAGGATCGCGCCCTGATGCTGGCCTTGAAGCTCGTGGGCGACGCGCGGAGCTCGATCCGCGCCCGGCTGCTCGAGGACTGGCGGGCGGCGCTCGAGGAATTCTCGAACCTGCCGGCCATGGAAAGCGACGAGCGCTTCCGCGAGGAGCTGGCCGCGCGCCTCACGCGCACCTCGCCCATACTCGCCGCCATGGTGTCCGAGCGCATCCTGCCCCTGGTGCACGACGAGCTTTCCGGCTCGGGCGATTCCCCCGCCGAACTCGAGCGGCTATTCTACCGCGGCGACCTCGTCTCGCTCGAGGGACTGCTCGAGCTGCACCGGAAGCAGCTCCTCGTCGACGCCCGCAACCTCCTGCCCATCTGGTACTCGATACCGATCATTTCGGCCATCGTCGCGCTCTTCGTCCGGCGAAAGTCGCGGCACGCGAAGGAGCGTCGCGCCGTCAGGCAGACCGAGGAGCGGGCCACGACCAAGGTCGCGGGCAAGCCCGCCGTCGACCGCCGCGTCGAGTTCGCCATGCAGGCGGAGCGCGTGGCCGCGCAGATACTCCCGAAGGGCGCCGACCTCGAGGAATACCTCGGCGTGCTCATCGGCCGCTGGAACACCATGATCAACCTCGAGGCCAAGAACAACCTGACGGAGGACGTCAACGTCCTGGTCCGCGATTACCTGCGCGGCCTCATGCGCACCCTCAAGCCCTCCGAACTGACCCGCGAGCGCGTCGAGGCCCTGGCTTCCACGCTCTCGGACACGCCGAACCTCCTCAAGATCCGCAACCACGCCGCCCTCGAGGAATACATCACCCTCTACATGCTCTTCGCCCTCAAACGCTGAGGAGCTTTTGGTTGCCGGATCTCCAATAGGTGCTATACTGGGCGCACCGGCGGCTGCCGGGCTTCCGTGCCGCATCAACGCCGCGATCCGGCCGACCCTCGAACGCCAAACGCCATTCGTCTCCGATACGACGCAAGGAGTTCCCATGCCCTTCACGGTGCTCGTCATCAATCCCGGCTCGACCTCGACCAAGATCGGCGCGTTCGAGGACGGGAAGGAGCTGTTCACGGAGAGCGTGTGCCACTCGGCCGAGGAGCTCGCCCCCTTCCATACCATCGCCTCGCAGTTCGAGTTCCGCGAGCGGCACATCCGCGACGCGCTCGCCGCGCGCGGCTTCGAGGCGAAGCGGCTTTCGGCCGTGGTGGGGCGCGGCGGCCTCCTTAAGCCGATTCCCGGCGGAGTCTACCGCGTGAACGACGCCATGACGGCCACCATGCGCGAGGCCCGCTTCGGCGAACACGCCTCCAATCTCGGCGCCCTGATCGCCGAGGCGCTGGGCAAGGAGTTCGGCGTGCCTTCCTTCATCGCCGACCCCGTGGTGGTGGACGAACTGGACCCGGTCGCAAGGGTCGCCGGCCACAAGGACTTCCGCCGCATTTCCATTTTCCACGCCCTCAACCAGAAGGCCTGCGCGCGCCGCTGGGCCCGGGAAAACGGCAAGGCGTACGAGGAAGCCGACCTCATAGTCGCGCACATGGGCGGCGGGGTTTCCGTCGGCCTCCACCGGAAGGGGCGCGTGGTCGACGTCAACCAGGCCCTGAACGGCGAAGGCCCCTTCAGCCCCGAGCGCTCGGGCACCCTTCCCGCCGGCGACCTCGTCAAGCTCTGCTTTTCCGGCAGGAAGACCGAAAAGGAAGTGCTGAAGATGATCACCGGCCAGGGCGGCTTCGTCTCCCTGCTCGGCACCAACGACATGCGCGAGGTCGAGCGCCGCCACCGGGCCGGCGACGCCGAGGCGACGCTCTATTACGAGGCCTTCGTCTACAACATCGCCAAGTACGTCGGCGCCATGGCCGCCGCGAACGCGGGCAAGCTGGACGCCATCATCCTGACGGGCGGCATCGCCTACGGCAAGGAGGTGGTGGACGGCCTGGTCGCCCGCTGCGGCTGGATCGCGCCCGTCGTGGTCTACCCCGGGGAAGGCGAGCTCGAGGCCCTGGCGGCCGCGGGCATGCGCGCGCTCTCCGATCCCTCCTGCGTGATGGAGTACACGGCATGATCGAGACCATCGACCGGATCATCGAGGCCGCCCGCGCGGCCGGGCGCAAGCGCATCGCGGTGGCCGCCGCCCAGGAGGAGAGCGCCCTCGAGGCGGCCTGCGACGCGTACGAGGCGGGGCTCGCGGAGCCGATCCTGGTGGGCGACGGCGCGGCCATCAAGGCCGTCGCGGCCAAGGCGAAGCTCGACGTCTCCGCCTTCCGGATCGTGGAGGAGAAGGACAACGCCAAGGCGGCCGCCCTGGCCGTGGCGCTCGTGCGCTCCGGCGAGGCGGACATGCTCATGAAAGGCATCCTCGACACCTCGATCCTGCTCAAGGCCGCCCTCAACAAGGAGACGGGCCTCAACGCGGGGCGCCTCACGAGCCACGTCGGCGTCATCGAGAGCGCGCACTACCACAAGCTCCTGTTCGTCACCGACGCCGCCATCAACATCGCGCCGGACCTGCCCGCCAAGCTCGACCTCGTGGCCAACGCGGTGTCGGTGGCGCAGGCGCTCGGCATCGAGCGGCCGAAGGTGGCCCTGCTGGCCGCGGTCGAGAAGGTGAACGCGGAGAAGATGCCCTGCACGGCGGACGCCGCGATAATCACCCAGATGAACCGGCGCGGCCAGGTCAAGGGCTGCGTGGTGGACGGCCCCCTCGCGCTCGACAACGCCGTCAGCGCCGAGAGCGCGAAGATCAAGAAGATCGACTCCGAGGTCGCCGGCGACGCCGACATCCTCGTGGCGCCGGACATCGAGGCGGGCAACATCCTCTACAAGTGCCTCCTCGACCTGGGCGGCGCCAAGGGTTCCGGCCTCGTGGTCGGCGCCGCCAGGCCCATCGTCCTCACGAGCCGCGCCGACAGCGCGGCCACCAAGCTCGCGAGCATCGCGCTGGCCTCGCTCTGCGCCGCCCGCGAGCTTTCCGCCTGTTCCGGCTGAAAGCACCATTCGCCCGGACGGCTCCGCTCGAGCAGCCGTCCGGGCTTCGACAGGTTTCGACAATCCGTTCCGAAGGAGCGAACGAATGGCAGTGAAAGGAAAGACGGAGATCGACCGGGAGCGCTGCAAGGGCTGCCTCCTCTGCGTGCGGGCGTGCCCGACCAAGGTCCTCGACGTCGACGAGACGGCCAACTCGTGGGGCTACTACCCCGCGAAGGTGGCGAACCCCGACAAGTGCATCGCCTGCGGCAACTGCTACCTGGTCTGCCCGGACGTCGCCGTCACGGTCTACAAGCTGTAAGGGAGGCAAGCATGGCTGAAGACATCCGCCTCATGAAGGGCAACGAGGCGATCGCCGAGGCGGCGATCCGCGCCGGCTGCCGCGCCTATTTCGGCTACCCCATCACCCCGCAGAACGAGCTCACCGCCTACATGGCGCGCCACATGCTGGACCGCAAGCGCACTTTCATCCAGGCCGAGAGCGAAGTGTCCGCCATCAACATGGTGTACGGAGCCGCCGCCGCCGGCGCGCGCTCGATGACCTCGAGCTCGAGCCCGGGCGTGAGCCTCAAGCAGGAAGGCATCAGCTACATCTGCGGCGCCGACCTGCCCGCCGTCATCGTCAACGTGGCGCGCTCGGGCCCGGGCCTGGGCGGCATCAGCCCCGGCCAGGCCGACTACTTCCAGTCGACCCGCGGCGGCGGCCACGGCGACTACTACCACTTCGTCCTGGCGCCCAAGAGCGTCCAGGAGGCCGCCGACCTCACCTACGAGGCCTTCGACCTCTCCGACGAGTGGCGCATCCCGGCCATGATCCTCGCCGACGGCCTCATCGGCCAGATGATGGAGGGCGTGGTGCTGCCGGCCGAGCGCGAGCTCTCGAAGCTCCCGAAGCGCCCGTACGCCGTGGGCGACCAGGCGAAGCAGGGCCGGCCGATCAACCACGTCAGCTCGATCAACCTCGTGCCGCTCGAGCTCGAAGCCTCCGTGCGCGCGCGCTTCGAGCGCTACGCGAAGATCAAGGAGACCCTCGTCCGCTACGAGGAGACCCAGGTGGAGGACGCGGACCTGGTCCTCGTGGCCTACGGCACCTCGGCGCGCGTGTCGCTCGGCGCCCTGCAGGAAGCCCGCAAGGCCGGCCTCAAGGTGGGGCTCTTCCGCCCGATCACGCTCTGGCCCTTCCCCGAGAAGCGGCTCGCCGAGCTGGCCGGCAAGGGCAAGCGCTTCCTGGCCGTCGAGATGAGCATGGGCCAGATGGTCGAGGACGTGCGGCTCGCGGTGAACGGCAAGGCGCCCGTGGAATTCTACGGCCGCTGCGGCGGCGTCATCCCCACCGAGGACGAAGTCCTCGCGGCCGCCCGCAAGATCCTGGGCAAGTAAGGACGGAGGGAAGCATGGAACTCGCGTACGGGCACCCGAAAAGCCTCAAGCCCATACAGACCAAGTACTGCCCCGGCTGCGGCCACGGCGTCATCCACCGCGTCATCGCGGAGGTGATCGACGAGCTCGGCCTCCAGGGCAGTTCGATCATCACCAACCCCGTCGGCTGCTCCATCTGGGCCGACCTCTACTTCGACTTCGACTCGGTCCAGCCCGCGCACGGCCGCACCCCGGCCGCCGCCACGGGCATCAAGCGCGTGCTGCCGGACCACCTCGTGATCTGCTACCAGGGCGACGGTGACCTCGCGGCCATCGGCACGGCGGAGATCATCCACGCGGCCAACCGCGGCGAGAAGTTCACCACCATCTTCGTGAACAACGCCATCTACGGCATGACCGGCGGCCAGATGGCCCCGACCACCCTGGTCGGCCAGCACGCCACCACGGCCCCCTACGGCCGCGACCCGGTCGAGGCGGGCATGGGCTATCCCATCCGCGTGCTCGAGATGCTCGCCACCCTCGGCGGCACCAAGTACCTGGCGCGCGGCTCGGTCAACAACGCGGCCAACATCCGCAAGACCAAGCAGTACATCAAGAAGGCCTTCGAGGCGCAGATGCGCGGCGAGGGTTTCACCATGGTCGAGATCCTCTCGCCCTGCCCGACCAACTGGTCCATGGGCGCCGGCGAGAGCGTCGAGTGGCTCGAGAAGAACATGATCCCCTTCTACGCGCTCGGCGAGGTCAAGAACACCCTCGAGGAGGCCGCCAAATGACCGAGAAGACCTTCATCGCCGGTTTCGGCGGCCAGGGCGTCATCTCGCTCGGCCAGCTCTGGGTCTACCTCGGGATGAAGGAGGGCCTCAAGGTCACCTTCTTCCCCTTCTACGGCGCCGAGAAGCGCGGCGGCATCGCGCGCGCCAGCGTCATCGTCTCCACCGACGAGATCGCGAGCCCGCTCGTCACCAAGCCCGACAGCGCGGTCGTCATGAACATGGACTCGCTGCCGATCTGCGAGGACATCGTCAAGGAAGGCGGCTACCTGCTCGTCAACAGCTCGCTCGTCAAGGTCGAGCCGAAGCGCAAGGACCTCAAGGTGGTCAAGGTGCCCTGCAACGAGCTCGCCGAGAAGATCGGCGACGTCAAGATCGCCAACATGGTCATGATGGGCGCGCTCGCCAAGGTGACCGGGGCCATCAAGATGGACAAGCTCGAGCCCGTGCTCAAGACCTTCTTCCCCGAGTCGAAGCACAAGTACATCCCGTCGAACCTCGCCGCCGTCAAGGCCGGCATGGACGCTGTGTAGGCCGGCCTTCCGGCGTTCCGATTCGCGTCGCCCCGGTTCGCCGGGGCGATTTTATTGAGGGGCATCCGTCCGGGGGGAAAGGCAGGGCGCGCGGCTCGTTCGGTGGATCGACGAAGGGCAGTGCCCTTCGTCGCCGTGACGGCGCGAAGCGCTGCCTGGACATCGACGAAGGGCAGTGCCCTTCGTCGCCGTGACGGCGCGAAGCGCCGTCACGCCCTTCCTTCCCGCCCCGGACCCCCTCATCCTTCCCAACCCGGAAGCTTCGTGACACTTGCCGCGTTGCGCGCGCCCGGCGGGAAGCCTATCGTTGTGGCATGGCGCGCGGGGCGGTCGGCGGCGACGAGGCGGAGCGGGCCCGGGGCCTGGCGCTCCGGGCTTTCGAGGCGCTCGTGCCGCGGCGGGGCGGGAGCCGCGACCTGACGACGCGCGAGCTCGTGCAGGCTACGGGCCTGCCCGAGCACGAGCTGCTCGCGCTCCTGCCCGCGCTCGCCGCGGAATACGGCGCCGCCGTGGCCGCCACCGATTCGGGCGAGGTGCTCTGGCGTTTCCCCGGCCATCTGGAGCCGCGGCGACCGCGAGAAGGCGCGCGCTCCCTCGCGTTCCGGCGCGCCGCTCGGGAATTCGGCGGCTTGCTCGCCCGCGCCGCGCTCGCCGTGGCCTACGCCCCGTGGGCTTTCTTCTCGTGGGGCTTCCTCGCTGCGCGCGCCCGACGCGGCGCCTGGACCGTCAACGGGCGGCGCACCGGCTTCTACGAGGTGGTGTTCTCCTTCGTCTTCGGCGGCGCGCGCGACCCCGAGGCGGAACGGCGCGCGCGCTCGGGAGCCGACTTCCTGGCCTGGGCGGCGACGCGCGGAGGTCTCGCGTCCGCGTCCGAGTACGCCCTCCGCGAAGGGCTCGAGCCGGAGGAGGCCGGGCGCCGCCTCGCCGGCTACGCGGCGCTCTACGGAGGCGCGCCCGAGGCGCTCGGCCCCGGTCTACTCGCGTGGCGCTTCCCCCTGCCTCCGGGCACCTTGCCCGCCCTGCCGCCCCCGGTCCGGCGCGCGCCGAAGCGCTTCTCGGAGAACACGCCGGAATGGGACGCCGTCGCGGCCGGGGTCGGCGCCTCGGGCCTCGCCTCCGGCGCGCTCGTCGCCGTCTTCGCGCTTTCCGTGCTCGCCGCCGAGGCCTCGGGAGGGAGCGCGCCGTGGTTCGCCGCCTTCCTCGCGAGCCTGTTCGGCCTCGTCCCTCCCGCCTTCACCTTCTGGGCCTTCGGGATCGTACCGGCGCTCGGGGGCTTGCTCGGGCTGGCGGTCCCGGCCGCGCGCGCCCTCGCCGTCTCGAAGGAGAACCGCCGGAGGCGGCGCGAAGACGCGCTCGTCCGCGCGGGCGCGGCCCTGCTCGAGCTGGCTGACGTCGAGGAGCCGGTGGCGCGCCTCGCCCCCGGCCGCGACGCGGAAGCCGGGCGCGGCTCGGACGCATCGATCCGCGCCGCCGTCGAGACCATCGCCGCGCGCTTCGGCGCCGAGCTCGACGGCGAGGACGGCGGCTGGACCGTCTACCGCTTCCCCCGGCTCGGGGAGGAGTTCGCCGCGCTCCGGGCCGCGCGCGCGTCGCGGCCGCCCCTCGCGGTACGGAAGGGGCGGGTGGTGTTCGACTCGGGTACCCGCCTCGGCGCCCGCAAGCCCTGAAGCGCTGGAAAATTCGGCGCGGATGGCCCACAATGCCCGGCATGATCCGCACCATCCTGTTCTACCTGTGGTTCTGGGTTTCGCTGGCGTTGACGATTCCCATCGTCGTGCCCTACCTGCTGCTGATGGCGCTCGGGCTCCACCGGCCCTTCACGCGCGCCTTGCACGCCGGGGCGCGCGGATGGGCGCGCTCGGTCGTGTGGGCCACCGGCTCGCGCGTCACCGTGGAAGGCGCCGGGAACGTGCCCGCGGAGGGCGGGGTCTGCATGGTCGGCAACCACCAGGGCAGCCTCGAGGTGCCCATCGTGCTGGCGACGCTACCGCGGGCGCCGGGCTTCGTCGCCAAGCGCGAGGCCCTGTTCACGCCCTTCCTCAACCTCTGGATAATCGCGCTCGGCGGGGTTTTCATCCACCGGGGGAACGCGCGGAAAGCCATGAAGGCCATCGACGCGGGAGTGGAGCGGCTCAAGGCCGGCGGCATCGTGCTCGTGTACCCCGAAGGCACGCGGAGCCGCGGCGACCGCATCGGCGAGTTCAAGCACGGCAGCTTCAAGCTGGCCACGAAGGCCGGCGTGCCCGTCGTGCCGGTCACGGTGGACGGCTCGTGGCACGTCTGGGAGGAGAAGCGGCGGGTGCGGCCCGCGGACGTCCGCGTGGTCATGCATCCGGCCATCCCCACCGCGGGGCTCTCGGCGGAGGAGCGCAAGGCCCTGCCGGAAAAGGTGCGCGCCGTCATCGCCTCGGCCCTGCCGGGCGGCGGGGCCTGACGCTCCGCCGGGGACGGGCCGCTGCCGATCCGGCCCCGAGTCCGCCACGGGATGCCGGAATGCTCCCCGCGCTCCGGCATCCCGCCCGTGAACCCTACTTGCCGAGCTTCTTGGCCACGTAGTCGAAGAAAGCCTTGAAGTCGGCGCCCATGGTTTTGGCCGCGTCGACGATAGGATTGAACTCGCCGCCCGCGACGTAGCTCTGCAGCGAGCTCGCGCCGCTCGTCCCGGACGCGCCGGGACCCGTGCCGGTTCCGGCGCCGGGGGTGCCGGTCCGCGTCGCGGCCGCGGCCGCCGCGAGCTTGTCGACCGCCATGAGCTGCGCCGGGGTGAGGATCTTGTCCTCGATGCTCCCGAGCCAGGCCTCGGCCTGTTCAGGCTCGACGCGCTTGGCGGCCTTGATGGCGACCATGATGTCGTACAGGCTCTTGAGCTGGGTGGCCGAGAGGGCCGGAACCTTGGAGTCCTTCTCGATGGCCATGAGGTAGCCGAAGGTCCGGCCGAGATCGAATACCACGGCCGTGTCCTCGCGGGCCTTCTGGATGGCCGGGTCGGGCGTGGTCTGGGCGAAGGCCGCGGACGCGAGGGCGAGCGTGGCTGCGAGGGCGATGGCGATGCGGTTCATGCGATGCTCCTTTTCCCGCGCTATTCGTAGCGCAGGGCTTCTATCGGATCGAGACGCGACGCCCGGAAGGCCGGGTAGCCGCCGAAAAAGAGGCCGGTGACGAGGCTGAAGGCGAAGGCGAGGACGATCGAGCCCGCGCTGACCCGGGCGGCCATGCCGCCGAAGCGCGAGAAGGCCCAGGCGGCCGCCACGCCCGCCGCGATGCCGAGCGCGCCGCCCGAGACCGAGAGCAGGACGGCCTCGACCAGGAATTGCGCGAGGACGTTGCCCGGCTTCGCGCCGAGGGCCATGCGCACGCCGATCTCGCGGGTGCGTTCGGTGACGGACACCAGCATGATGTTCATGATGCCGATGCCGCCCACCACGAGGCTGATGGCCGCGATGCCGCCGAGCAACAGGGTGAAGGTGCCGGCGGTGCCCTGCGCGGCGCCGAGCACGTCGAGCTGGTTGGCCACGTAGAAGTCCGCCGCGTCCATCGACGGCAGCTTGTGCAGGCGCAGAAGCTCGGCCTCGATGGCGGCCTGGGCTTCGCGCATCAGTCCCGAGTCGACGGCCTGCACGTTGACGGCCGCGTACTTGGTCCCTCCGGAGACGCTCCGGAGGAAAGCCGTGATCGGCACCCAGACCTGGGCGTCGGTCATGTCGTTCCCCTTGGATTCCATGACGGCCACGACGGTGAAGGGCAGGCCGTTCAGGCGGATCTTGGCCCCGATCGGGTCGACGTCCGGGCCGATGAGGTCGACGGCGGCCTTGCTGCCGAGCGCCGCGACCATGCGGCGGGAGTCGACCTCGGCCTCGCCGAAGAATTCGCCCGCCTCCGGGTAGTGGTTGCGCACCGCGGGGTAGTTCGAGTCGGTGCCGACCACGGTGACCGGCGAGTTGCGGTTCTCGAACTTGGCCTGCACGCTCGCCGACGATTCGGGCGAGGTGACGGCCACCAGGTCCAGCGCCGCGATGGCCTCGAGGTCGTCCGCCGTCAGGGTGGGCACGATGTTGGACGTGTTGCGGCGGACGAGGGCTGTGCCGCGCGCTTGGCCCGAATAGACGATGAGCAGGTTCGAGCCGAGGCTCTTGAGGCTCTCCTCCACCGCCAGCGAGGCGCCGTTGCCGAGGGCGGTCAGGGCTATCAGGCTTCCGGCCCCGATCAGGACGCCGAGCGTGGTCAGGAAGGAGCGCCCCAGGCTGCCGCGGATGCTCTTGAGCGCCATGCCGAAGCTCTCTCCCAGTACGCGCATCTTCATGCCGACTCCCCGGCGGGACCGTCCGCCACGATGAGTCCGTCGATGATGCGCACGACCCGCGGCGCCTGGCGCGCGATGCCGAGGTCGTGGGTTACGAGGATGATGGTCGCGCCGTCCGAATGCAGGGCGGCGAACATCTCCAGGATCTCGGCGCCGGTCTTCTGGTCGAGGGCGCCGGTGGGCTCGTCCGCCAGGAGGACCGAGGGCTTGCCGGCCAGGGCCCGCGCTATCGCGACGCGCTGCCGCTGGCCGCCTGAAAGCTCCGCAGGCAGGTGGTGCTCGCGGCCGGAGAGTCCCACCCGCGAAAGCATCTCGCGGGCGCGCTCCCGGCGCTCGGCCTTCGGCGCGCCTGAGTACACGAGGGGCAGTTCGACGTTGCCGAGGGCGTCGAGTCGGGGCAGCAGGTTGAAGCTCTGGAAGATGAAGCCGATCTCGCGGTTGCGGATCTCCGCGAGGCGGCCCCGGGAAAGGCCCTCGACCGGCTCTCCGTTGATGCGGTAGGAGCCGTCGGTGGGCGTGTCCAGGCAGCCGATGATGTTCATGAGGGACGACTTGCCGGAGCCGCTCGGCCCGATGATCGAGACGAACTCGCCCTTGCGTACCTCGAACGAGACGCCGTCGAGCGCGCGCACCGTCGTCGGTCCCATGACGTAGTGGCGCTTGATGTTCTCGAGCGCCATGACCGGATGCTCGAGCGCGCTCATCGCGTGCCTCCGCCCGAACCGGGCACGCTGATCGGGATGATCGAGGTGCCCGTCGAGGACTTGTCCGCCGCGGCGGGCGCGGCGACCGGGGCGGCGCCCGGCAACACCACGAGGGCGCCCGCCTCGAGCCCCTCGGTGACGACGACGTTGCGCCCGTCGCCCGTGCCGATTTCCACTCGGACGGTCTCGACCGTCCCGTCCTCCCCGACCACGTCGACGTAGGAACGGTCCCGGACCGTGGTCACGGCCTTGAGCGGGATGACGACGCCTTTCTGGGAGCTGACCTGGATGACGACGTCCGCGCCCATGCCGGGACGGAGCTCGAGTTCCGCGTTGTCGACCACCACGCCGACCCGGAAGACGGCGATCGAGTTGACCACTTCGGCGGAGGGGCTGATCAGCTCGACCCGGGCCCGGAACGAGCGGTCCTCGAGGGCGGGCACCGTGATGGTGGCCGGGAGGCCGGTCCTGACCTTGCCGATGTCGTACTCGTCCACCTCGGCCCGGAACAATATGCGCGAGGAATCCACCACCGAGACGATCTGCGAATTGGCGGGCGCGAAGTCGCCGGCCTGGAACGCCGAGCGCGCGACGAGGCCCGCGAAGGGGGCGCGGAGCGTCGCGGCCGCGAATTCGGCGCGAGCTCGCTCGAGGGACAGGGCCGATTGTTCGACGGAGACCTCGGCGGCCCGGCGGGCGTACTCCGCCGAGGCGAGGGCTTCGGCGGCGGCGTCCACCTGCTCCTGGGTGGCGGCCTTCGCGGCGAAGAGCGAGCGCTTGGAGTCGAGCTCGGTCCGCGCCCGCGTTTCGGCGGACCGGGCCTTTTCCAGGTTGATGCGCGCCTGCTGGAGGGCCAGCTCGTCGGCGGAGAGGGCGGAGCGGAGCTCGCCGTCGTCCATGACGACGACCGGATCGCCCGCCGCTACGGCGGCGCCCTCGGCGGCGGTCCAGCGGACGTAGCCGGCCGCGCGGTTGCGCAGGGTGACGGACTGGATGGGCTCGGCGACCGAGATGGCCTGGACCGCGACGGCGACCGTGCCGTTCGCCGCTTCGACCGTGAGCGGGCCGGCATCGGCGGCCGCTTCGCTCGAGCCGTCGCCGCGTAGCAGGAGCCAGGCCCCGAGGCCCAGGGCGACGAGGGCCGCGGCCCCGACGATGATGACCGTATTCCTCTTCTTCGCTTTCCTGGCCTTGTCGGCGTGATCGCTCATGGCTGTACCTCGTTGATTTCAGCGGGATGGCGCGCGGCGATGGCCGCGGCGAGTCGGGCGCGCTCGGCGTCGACGGCGCGGGCGAGCGCCTGGTAGGCGGCCCGGTCGGCGTCGATGCCGGCGCGGAGCAGTTCGGATTCGGTGGCGCCGCCCGTCGCCGCGCGCGCCTCCATGGTCTCGAGGGCCGAACGGGCGATGCTTTCGGCTCGCAGCGCCTGTTCGGCCGCGTCGGCGGCCCGCACCCAGGCCTGGTAGGCCAGGCGGACCTCGACGCCGTACAAGGCGAGCTGGTTTTCGAGCCGTGCCCGGGCCGCGAGGAGTTCGAGCTCTAGGCTCGCCGAGGAGCGTCGGTCCGCGCCGCCCGAGTCGAGCGCTATGGTGGCTGAAGCCGTCAGGGTCCAGGGCGTGGGCGCGAGGGTCGTGCCTTCGAGCGGGAGGGACGCGGCGCCGCCCGCGGAAAGCCGCGCCGTATCGGAAGCCCAGGCCAGCGAGGCCGAGAGCCCGTCCTTGGCGCCGGACACGCGCGCGCTGAAGGCTGGATCGAAGGCGCGGGCGTCCGCCAACTCGCGTTCGAGGAGCTCGAGCTCGGCGAGGGCCTTCCGCGCGTCGGGATCGCGCGCCTGGGCGCTCGCGGCCAGGTCGGCCGCCCGGGGCAGGGTGCCCGGCTCCAGGTCCGGCATGGCCAGCGCCTCGCCGTCGTCGGCCAGGCCGAGCCAGGCGAACAGCTCGAGGCGGCTCACACGGGAGAGCATGGACGCGTGGAGCTGGTCGTCGATGGTTCCGAGCAGGGCTTCCTCGGCCTTGCGGTACTCCGCGTAGGAAAGTCCGCCGGCTTCGAAGCGCGCCTTGGCGGAGGCGAATTCGCGTTCGGCCGCGTCGAGCTCGCGGAGCAGCAGGGCCGCCTCCTCCTGCGCTTTCCAGGCGTCCGCGTAGAGCGAATAGGCCTTGAGCCGGAGGGCCGCGAGTTGCCATTCGAGGTTCGCCGCCGCCCAGTCCGCCTGGACTCCGGCCGCCTCGGCGCGGGCGCGGGCAGCCTCGGTCAGGCCCAGGGGCGCCGAGAGACTGAGGCCGAGTTCGACCGTGGAGCTTTTCGCGACGCCGAGCGCTTCCTCCGCGATCCGCTTGACGGCGGGATCGAAGGAGAGCCGCAGGTCGCCGGGGTAGGCGGCCTCGCGGTACTGGGCTTCGGCGTACCCGGCGAGCGCCAGGGCCGTACGGGCTTCCGCCGTTTCGGCCGAGCGGTCCAGCGCCGCCGCGAGGTCCATGGATCGGGCGGCGGGCATGAGAGTTGCCAGCAGCAGGGCGGCGCCCAGGGAGGCGGAGGGCGGCAAGGCGGCGTGCAGGGTTCGTTTCATAAGCACCTCGCTGCCATTACTGCAACAAGCGTGCCACGAAATGGGAAGAGGGGAAATATATGAAATAATCTATGTAAAAGGCCTCCGAAGAGGGCCGGCCGCGGCGCGGCGCGGCTCGGTCGCTGATCCGTCGGGGCAGGATCTGCCCGACAGGTTGACCCGGGCGGCAGGAATTGCCCGGGCGCGATCCGCAGGAGCCGGCCGGACTGGCTGGCCCGCCAGGCTCCTAGCCGGCCACGCGGAGGAAGACCGCCGACACGAAGCCGAGGATGGTGGCCATGCCGGTGATGGAGCCGCCCTGCTCGAAGGCCTCGGGCATCATGGTCTCGGCGAGCATGGCCAGCATCGAGCCGGCGGCCAGGCTTTCGAAGAGCGCCACGAGCTCGGGCGGCGCCGAGCGGAAGGCCAGGTTGCCGAGCGCGGCGCCGACGGCGGTGAGCAGCACGATGGAGCCCCAGAGCAGGCTGACCCGGCGCACCGACATGCCGAGCTTCCGCATGCCCACCGCGCTCGAGAGCGCCTCGGGGTAGTTGGCGATGAAGAGCCCGAGCACGAGCGCGAGGCTCGCCTTCTCCGCGCCGATCATGGACGCGCCGATGACCGCCGACTCGGGGATGCCGTCGAGGAGGATGCCGAGCCAGATGGCCATGGGCGCGCCTCCCGCCTTCTTTCCCCCGGCCTCCGCCAGGGCTTCGTCGAGCTCGAGCGAGCTCGGGCGCCAGTCGCCTCCTCCGGCCTTGCGGGCCCAGGCCTCCGGGTCGACGGACGCGGCCGCCTTCTCGAGGGCTTCGCGGCGCTCGCCGGAGAGCGCGTGCACCGCCGCCCTGAGCTCCGGGTTGGCGTCGAGAAGGCGGTCGAAGTCGGCCTTGCGGAGCGAGAGGAGCGCGGTCTCGTCGAGGGCGGTCACGTCGGCGGTCCGGGTCTCCCCGCTGAGCAGGGCCATTTCGCCCACCATGTCGCCCGGGCCGAGCGTGGCGAGCGTCGAACCCGAGCGCGACACCTCGAGGCGTCCCGCCTCCACCAGGTAGAGCTCCGCGCCGGCCTCGCCGGCCGCGATGACGCGGGTGCCCGAGGGGCAGCGCAGGCGGCGCACCTGGACGGCCAGGCCGCGCATGGCCTCGGGCGGGAGGCTGGCGAAGAGGGGCACGCGCGCGAGGCTCTCGAGGAGCAGGCGGACGTCGCGGCGGCGGTCCGCGCGCAGCCGCCGCTGCAGGGTCGAGCGCTTGCGGAGGAAGCCGCCCGCGTCGTTCACGAGGCGGTTCAGCGCGACGAACATGAGCCCCCCGGCGACGAGCCCGAGGCCGACCGGCCAGAACCCGCCCTCGAGACGCTCGACCGCCTCGCCCACGAGCTCGAGCGAGAGCGCCGCGAAGAGGGCTCCCGCGCCGAAGGCCATGATGCCCGCCGCGAGCCGGGGCGGCGGCTTCAGGAAGGCCCCGGTCCACGCGCCGAGGAGCAGGCTGGCGGCGGAAAGCGCGCCGAAGCTGAACGCCGAGAATGCCTGGGACAACGCCGTACCGCTCATGCCGCCTCCCCGTGCTCTCCCCGCCTAGTTTCGCGTTTCGGGAGGAGCCGCGCCAGAGGCCTCGCCCGCCCGGGCTCCCGGCTTCGAGGCGCCTGAGGAGGGCGCGTCGCCTGTCCGCGTACCCGGGTTTCCGCGACGGTTCGCGCCGAATGAAAAAGGCCGGGCCCCGCGCGGGGACCCGGCCTTCGGCCTTTCCGGCCTGGCGCCTTACTTGCGCGCGTTGATCAGCTGCTGGGCCAGGGCCAGCTTGTAGGCGGCCTGGAGCTCGAGGGCGTAGTGCGGGAAGTCGGAGAAGGTGGCGCCGGTGACGGCGTCGGCGACGAAGAAGACCGAGTCGTCGGCCGCGGTGAAGGCGGCGGCGTCGGCGAGGTCGACCGCCTTGTCGGCGACGATCTTGAGCGGGGTCTTCGCCTTGGCGACCGCGTCCGCGAAGGGGGCGAGCGGGTTGGCCATGAAGAAGTCGACGGTGGCCTTCATGTTGTAGCGGTAGCCGATGGTGGCGGCGCCGATGGGCATGTAGGTGGCCTTCGGGTTGGCCTTGTCCATGTGGCCGTAGTGCACGGTCTCGGAGGCCTTCTTGCCCACGGTGACCTTGAGCCCGTCGATGGTGACGTTGACCAGGGTGTTGGCCTTGGCGGCGGCGACGTAGGCGGCGGCGCGGATCGGGTTGCCCATGAGGCCCTCGAAGTCGCGCTCGTACTGGCGGGTCGGGCGGGCGAAGGCGTCCTTGCCGGGGGTGTACTGCGACCAGACGCCGAGGCCGTCCTTCACGTTGTAGATGTAGAACATGTAGCCCTTGATCTCGGGATCGGCGTTGCCGGTGTTCGCGAGCGGGTCCGGCACGCGGACGACGGCGCCGTCGACGACCGACTTGCCGTCCTCGGAGTTGTACGCGGCCCAGCCGCCGGGACCCTGCCACTCGTGCACCTCGGCGGTCTTGACGGATCCGTCGGGGTTGACCGTGACGACGGCCTCGCCGATGTAGCCGCCCTGGTGGGCGACGAAGTACTTGACCGCGGTGGCCGGCCCGAGGGCGGCGCCTTCCTTGGAGCCCATGGCGCCGGCGAAGCCGGCGAACGCGACGAGCGCGAGCGCGAAGAGGACGATCTTCTTCATCATATGCCTCCGAATGGTGTTCGCGCGGCGACCTATGCGCGCCGCGCCGGCCCGGCGGCGCGGGGGCGCCTTCCGTTCCGGTAGACCATGATTGGGCAGAAAAGCGTTTTGGTCAAGATAGGGTAAAAAGAAATCTATAAAAATCGTTTTATATCTAAAAATACCTATATAGCTGACCACGTCGGCGCGGCGGGAAGGCGCGGCGAGCTCGCGGGTGCCCTCGGGCGGCACGCCGCGAAGGGGAGGGTCGACCCGCCCGCCCGGCGCGGCGGCCGAGTTGCCCTTCCCCCCCCAAATCCTATCCCTATCCCTATCCCGGCTCAGGAAGCGGGCGGCGCGCTCCGCACGTAGTGGGGCGTCTCGAAGGGGATCTCCATGGAAAGCTCGACGAGGCCCGCGACCGCTCCCGAGGCGTCGAGCCAGGGCGCCTGGTAGATGAATTTCTTCACGCCCGCCTTCTCGATGGTGTAGGCGTTCGGCGTCCCGGTCTCCAGCATGCGCTCGATGATGGCCCTCGAGCGCTCGTTGTGGCAGCCCGTCATGCTCCGGCCGACGAGCGCCTTGCCGCCGTCCTTGGCGAAGACCGCCGCCGCCTTGTCGTTCATCCAGAGTATCGTGTTGTCGAGGGCGCTGACCGTGACGGCGCCGGGGAACGAGCTGACCCAGTCGGGCATGTCCATGGAAGCCTCCTGCCCCGCGAGTATACCAGCGAACCGCGCGCGGAGGGAGTCGCGATTTCGTCGCCGGGTCGGAAGAGCCGGAGAACCGCGTCTCCGCGGTGGAAATCCCGGTCCGTGCCTCTTTGGTCCGTTTTTCCGGAAATGCCTTGCGTACGGGGGGCGGGGGGCGCTAGCATCGGGACGTCCGGCGCGATCAGGCCGGGGAAGGATCGTAGCGAAATGTTCGGAGCCTGGTTCTGGTGGTCCCTGCTCGGCGTGCTCCTCGTGGGCGCCGAGACCTTCATCCCGGGGCTCGCCATCATTTTCTTCGGCCTCGGGGCGCTCGCCACGGCGCTCGTCTCGCTCGTACCCGGGCTATCGGGCGCCTACGGGCTCCAGGCCCTGTTCTGGACCGTCGCCTCGGTCGGCTCGCTCGTGCTGCTCCGGAAGAAGTTCAAGGAGCTGCTGGCGGGCACGGCCTTCTACCGGAATCCGGACGAAGGCCCCGTCGACGCGCTCGCGGGCGAGGAGGCGGAGGTGATCGAGCGGATCGCCGACGGCGAGCCGGGCCGCGTCCATTTCCGCGGCACGAGCTGGAAGGCCGTCGCCTACGACGAGGCCTTCGAGCCCGGCGCGAAGGTGCGCGTCGCGGGCCGCGACGGCCTCGCCCTCGTGGTCACCCACGATTACCTGGCCCCGCCCGAGGGCCTCGAGTCGCTCCCCGATCCACGCGCCGCGGATGGCGGGCGGGATCGTGACCGTTAGCGGATTTCCGCGGCACAAGGAGGAAGCATGTTCGGAATCATCGGAGCATACGCGGTCGCGCTCGTCGCGATCCTCACGTTCTTCAGGCTGATCGTCGTGGTGCCGGAGCAGAAGGCCTACGTCGTGCAGTTCCTCGGCAAGTACCGCAGGACGCTCGGCTCGGGCTTCCACGTGCTCCTGCCCTTCCTCGAGAAGGTGGCGTACAAGCACTCGCTCAAGGAGGACGTCATCGACGTGGAGCCGCAGGTGTGCATCACCGCGGACAACGTGCAGGTGTCGGTCGACGGCATCCTCTACTACAAGATCTTCGATCCGGCGCTCGCGAGCTACGGCATCGACGACTACCGCTTCGCCACCATACAGCTAGCGAAGACCACCATGCGCTCCGAGATCGGCAAGCTCGAGCTCGACCGGAGCTTCCAGGAGCGCGAGACCATCAACGACAACATCGTCAAGGCGGTGGACGAGGCGACGGACCCCTGGGGCATCAAGGTGACCCGCTACGAGGTCCGCTCCATCACGCCGAGCGCCGTCATCACCGAGGCCATGGAGCGCCAGATGCGCGCCGAGCGCGAGAAGCGCGCGGAGATCCTGGCGTCGGAAGGCGTCAAGGAAAGCCGCATCAACGTCTCCAAGGGCGAAAGGCAGGAGGCCATCAACCTCTCGATGGGCGAGCGCACGCGGCGCATCAACTCCGCCGACGGCCGCGCCGCCGCCATCACCACGGTGAGCGAGGCGACCGCCGAGGGCCTCAAGCTGGTGGCCGACGCGCTCGCCGCGCCCGGCGGCAAGGACGCCATGACCTTGCGCCTCGCGGAGCAGTACGTCGAGCGCCTCGGCGAGATCCTCGGCTCCTCGACGACCACGGTGCTGCCGGGCAGGCTCGCCGAGCTCAAGGGCGTGGCCGAGCTGCTCGGCCTCGGCGGCGCCGAGCGGGTGCCGCTCGAGAGCGTCCCGGATTTCGGCCGCGACAAGGTCCGCGCGGCCCTCAAGACCCGCGAAGGAGGCCAGGCGTGAGCGCGCTGATTCCCCTGTTCGTCATCGTCGGCCTCTTCGGCCTCGTGTTCGCCATCCAGATCCTCCGCTCCATCCGCGTCATCCCGGCGCAGTCCGCCTATATCGTGGAGCGGCTCGGCAAGTTCAAGGGTACGCTCGACGCGGGCTTCCACGTCCTCATGCCCTTCGTCGACCGCGTGGCCTACAAGCTCAACCTGAAGGAGCAGGCCATCGACGTGCCGAGCCAGGAGTGCTTCACGGCCGACAACGTCAAGGTGCACGTCGACGGCGTCCTCTACCTCAAGGTGGTGGATCCGAAGCGCGCCTCGTACGGCATCACCGACTACCGCTTCGCGAGCGTGTGCCTGGCCCAGACCACCATCCGCGCCCTGATCGGCAAGCTGGTGCTCGACAAGACCTTCGAGGAGCGCGGCACCGTCAACGCCGCCGTGGTGCGCGCGGTCGACGAGGCCGCCGGTCCCTGGGGCGTCAAGGTGACGCGCTACGAGATCCAGAACATCAAGGTGCCCGACTCCATCCTCAAGGCCATGGAGCTCCAGATGAAGGCCGAGCGCGACAAGCGCGCGGAGATCGCCCGCTCGCTCGGCGAGATGGAGTCCAAGATCAACTACTCCCAGGCGGCCATGGAGGAGGCGATCAACAAGAGCGAGGGCGAGAAGGAGCGCATGATCAACGAGGCCCAGGGCCAGTCGGCGGAGATCCTCGCCGTGGCCAAGGCGACCGCCGCCTCGATCCGCGGGCTCGCCGGCGCCCTGACCCTGCCGAACGGCGCCGAGGCGGCCGGGCTCCGCGTGGCCGAGTCGTACATGGAGTCGCTCCGCAGGCTCAAGGAGGGCGGGACGCGCATCGTGCTGCCCCTCGACCTGGCCGATCCCGAGGCCATCACCGCCAACGCCTCGCGGCTGCTCGGGAAGAAGTCCTGATGAAGGAGCGTTCCGCCCCCTGGAAGGAAGGCGCGCGGCGCGCGCTCTGCGACGCGCGCATCTTCCGGGTGGCGGAGCGGTTCATGACGGGCCCCCACGGCCGCGAGGCCGCCTTCACGACCATCGAGGCGCCCGACTGGGCCGTGGTGGTGCCCGTGCTCGAGGAAGAGGGGCGGCGGCGCCTGGTCATGGTGCGCCAGTGGCGCCACGGCTCGGGCCGGTACAGCCTCGAATTCCCCGGCGGCGTGGTCGAGCCGGGCGAGGATCCGGCGGCCGCCGCCCTCCGCGAGCTGCGCGAGGAGACCGGCTACCGCGCCCGCTCGGTGCGCGCGCTCGGCGACCTTTCGCCGAACCCGGCCATCATGGAGAACCGTTTCCGCGTCTTCGTGGCCGAGGGCCTCGAGGCGGACGGCGCGCAAGCCCTCGACGAGCACGAGTTCGTCGAGGTCGAGGCCATGGACGAGGACGCGGCGCTCGCGGCCCTCGGCGCCTTCCCCGGAGACCACGCCCTCATGCTCTCGGCCGCCTTCCTCTACCTCCGCCACCGCGGCCGCGCGTAGGCCGGCCCGGTCTTCCCGCCGCCCGCGCTATCGGTTCCGCGCGTAGACGTCGGCCCCTTTCGAATCGACCGCCACCAGCGCGGGCAGGTTCCGCACGACGACGCGGCGGACCGCCTCCATGCCCAGCTCCGGCCAGGCCAGGGTTTCCGTCGATTCCACGCAGCGCGAGCCGAAGAGCGCCGCCGCCCCGCCGGGCACCGCGAGGTAGGCGCCGCCGTGGCGCGCGCAGGCGGCGCGGCAGGCTTCCGTGCGCTCGCCCTTGCCGAGCGTGAGGAGCGAGGCGCCCGCGGCCATGAGCGCTTCGAGGTAGCCGTCCATGCGCTTCGAGGTGGTGGGCCCGAGGGCGCCCGCGGGGGCGTCGGGGCCAGGCTCCGAGGGACCGGCGTAGAGGATGGCGGCCCCGAGGGCCCACTCGGGGAGGGCCTCGCCGCGGGAAAGCAGGGCGGCGAGCCGCGCGTGGGCGGCGTCGCGTGCCAGGACGAGGGGACCCGAGACCGAGACGAGCTGGCCCGCGCGCAGGGCGCGGACGCGGGCGGCAAGTTCCGCCGGCGTGCCGGAGAGTTCGAGGCGGGGGAGTGCCAGGGCGGCGGAGAAGGAGCCGCCAGAACCCGCGCGTGCGAGGACGGCGCCCGGGTCGCGCTCGAGCGCCTCGAGGAAGACGCCGTCGCGGTCGACGCGGGCGAAGGCTCGGCGGTGGGCCGCGCAGGAGACGCCCGTCGCGACGTGGACGCTCGCCGCGTGGCGCGGCAGTCGGACGACGCGGGCGTCGAGGGCCAGGCGCGAACCGCCGAACTGGGCTCCCCAGCCAGAGCCTGCCGCCAGGGAGAGGATGCGCGCCTCGGCGTCGCGGAGACGGAGCGCTCCGACCGGACCGGAACCCGCGCCTGCCGCGGGCAGGGCGTCGAGGGCGCCCGCCGCGGCCAGCTTCATGGCCTCGAGCGTCTCCTCGGGCGAGACCCCGCCCACGGCCACGGCGATCCGGTAGGGCGGGCAGGCGGCCACGCCGAGGGCGTCGACCAGGTCGCGGAGGAAGGCGTCGAAGGCCGCGGGTTCGAGGAGGGCTCGCGTCTCCTGGCGCAGGCTCGCCTTGTTCGACGAGCCGCCGCCCTTGGCCGCGAAGAGGAAGCCGTACGCGTCGCCCGGGACCGGGCGGAGGGAGACGGATGCCGGCAGGTTGTCGCCCGTGCCGTCCTCGTCGGAAAGGTTCCGGGGCGCGACGACGCTCGGGCGGAAGCCGCCCGCGCGCCAGGCGTCGGCGACGCCGAGCTCGAGCTCGGCCTCGTCGCCGTCCTCGGACGCGGACAGGATGCGTTCGCCGCGGACGGCGTGGATCGAGGCGACCCCCGTGTCCTGGCAGAGCGGCAGGCCCGTCTCGGCGGCGGCCACGGCGTTGGCGACGAGGGCGTCGAGGACGAGCCGCTCGCCCTCGCTCGAGGCGGCCGCCCGCGCGTCGAGCAGGGCCTCGAGGCGGCCCCGGGGAAGGTAGCGGCCGAGCTCGAGGAAGGCTTCGCGCGCGAGCTTGCGGAGCGCGCCTTCCGCGGGGACGAGGTAGCCGCGTCCCTCGAGCGAGACGGTCCTCGGGGCGGGCAGGTCGAGGCGGCGGAAGGCGACGGGAACTCCGTCGTCCCGGGGTAAAAGGAGGGCGCGCGCGAGGGCGGCTCCGAATCCGGTTCCCGCTGGCATGGCCGAGAGTGTAGCAGGGCCGCTTCCCTCGGGCCAAGCGCCGCCCGCCGATTCCCCCGAACCCGACCCGGGCTCGGCTTGCCCCTCGAGGCGATCGGGACTATACTGGTGTACTGAAAGTTAATTCCTATTCGCTGAAGGAAATGTGCCTTGCAGACGACGGGCGGCGCCGGATTTCGCGCTCCGCGCGCCTGCGTCGTGGGGCCGGGAGGATCATGGAAGGACGCGGCGTCGGTTTCGGGATATCGGACGCGGAGATCGAAGCGCTGGCCGAACGGATCGGGGAGATCGACGACCTCGTGCTGGGGAACCTCGTCATGCTGGGCGAGCTGCCCTCGGACGAGGAGACGGTTTCGAGCGACGAGAGCGCCGCTCGCGTGGGAGTGCGCCCGCGCTTTTTCGCGGAGCGCCTTTCCGCCCTCGGCGCGGACGAGGCCTGGCTCGACGAGGACGGCCACGCGGTGGGCCTCATCGAGGGGGTGGACCCCGGCCTGCCGCCCATCCTGCTCGGAGCGGAGCTCGACTCGGCTTTCGCCTTGCCGGGAAGCATCCATTACTCGATCGCCGACGGCTGGATCTCGGGTCCCGGGCTGCTCGACAACGCCCTCGGGGCCGCGGCCCTGCTCTGCGTGCCGGACCTGCTCCGGGTGCTCGACCTGCGGCTGGCGAGCGACCTGATCCTCGTCGCCTATTCGGGCACCATGCGCGAGGGCGGCCCCATGCTCGGCCTCGTGGAGCGCTTCCTCTCGCGCCTCGAGCGGAAGCCGCGCGGCGCCATCGCCGTCAAGGGCGGCGACTTCGGCCGCCTCAATTTCGAATGCGAGGCCGTGGTACGCGCTGACCTGCGCATCGAGGTGGATTCCGGGCGTCTCGGCCGGACCAACGCCATCGCCGTGGCCGCCGAGTTCGTCGACCGCGTGCTCCGCCTCCGCGTCCCCTCCCGTCCCGAGACGGTCATCACCATCGGCACCATCGGGGGAGGGTACAAGCACGGCGGCAGCGCGCCGAGCGCCGAGGTCGGCTTCGAGGTCCGATCCGAATCCAACGCCCTGCTCGTGTCCGTCATGTCGCGCATCGCCTCGATAGCCGAAGAGCTCCGCTACGCCCGCAAGGTCGACGTGACGATCACGACGGGCACCAAGCTCGGCGCCTCGGGCATCGGCTTCCGCCACGCCCTCGTGCGCGAGTCCATCAGGACCATCAAGGCCCTCGGGGCGGACCCGAACGTCTACCCGAGCGTCTCCGAGCTGCACCACTACCACTCGCTCGGCATTCCGGCCGTCACCGTCGGGATCGCCGAGGGAAGGGACTACCATACCGAGCACGCCGGCGCGCGCGTGGATAGCCTCCGCAAGGGGCTCGCCCAGCTCGTCGCGCTTTCGCTGGCCGTCGACGGAGGCGCTTGCGATGCCTAGAGCGCAGTCCTGGTTCGAACGCAACACCTTCCACCACTCGGTCTTCTCCGACCTGGGCCGCCTCGTCGAGCTGAAGCGCGCTCTCGGCCTCAAGGTATCCGTCTGCTTCCCCACCCTCAACGAGGCCGCGACCATCGCCAAGGAGATCGTCGTGGTCAAGGCGGAGCTGGCCACGCGCTTCCCCCTCGTCGACGAGATAGGGGTCATCGACTCCGGCTCGTCCGACCGAACCCGCGAGATAGCGGCCGAGTGCGGGGCCTCGGTCTGGCTCGCCGAGGACATCCTGCCCGGCCTGCCGCCGCTCAAGGGCAAGGGCGAGAACCTGTGGAAGGCCCTCCACGTGCTCTCGGGCGACGTCGTCGTCTACGTCGACGCGGACATCAAGAACATCCACCCGCGCTTCGTGTACGGCCTCCTCGGTCCCATCCTCGCGCGCGAGGGCGTGAAGTACTCCAAGGCCTTCTACGACCGCCCCATCGCCGTCGACCAGCGGAACCTGAAGCCTTCGGGCGGCGGCAGGGTGACGGAGCTGGTCATCCGGCCCCTTTTCTCGCTCCACTACCCGGAACTGGCGGAGATCATCCAGCCGCTCTCGGGCGAGTACGCGGGCACGCGCGACGTGCTCGAGGCCATTCCCTTCCCGATCGGCTACGGCATCGAGACCAGCATGCTCATCGACATCCTGGAGCGCTGGGGCATGGACGTGATCGCGCAGGTGGACCTGGATCGCCGCGTGCACCGCAACCAGGACACCCTGGCCCTCGGGCGCATGGCCTTCGGCATCATGAAGACCTTCTTCCGCAAGCTCGAGTCGTCCGGCAAGGCGAGCTACCCCGCGCCTTCCGCCGACGAGATGATCCAGTTCCAGCTCGACGGCGCGAGCTACCGGCGCGACGCGCGGCGGATCGAGCTCGTCGAGCGCCCGCCCATCGTCGGGATTCCGGAATACCTTGCCGCGCGGCAGGCGGAGCGGGAGGGCGGGCGGTGAGGCTGCTCCTCGTCCATTTCCACCTGGGCTCGGGAGGGGTCGGCTCCGTCCTCCGGGCCCAGGCCGAGCTCGCGCGGAAAGCCGGTTTCGCCGTCGGCGTCGCCGCGGGCGGCTTCGAGGGTCCGCCCGGCGATTTCGAGCGCTTCGAGATTCCCGAGCTGGCCTACGATCCTCCCGGCGCCGCGACGCCCGGCCCCGACGAGCTCGCCGCGCGCGAGCGCTCGCTGGCCGCCAAGCTCGTCGCGGCGGCCCGGAGCGTCGGCGGGAGGTCCGCCGGCTCCGACGACGGCATCCTCGTGCACGCCCACAACCTCGCGCTCCGGAAGGCCCGCGTCTATCCGGGCGCCCTGGCCCTGGTCGCGCGCGAGCTGACGGTCCTGGTGCACTGCCACGACTTCGGCGAGGAATGGCGGCCGGACTCGGTCCACGACTCCGCCGGCTACCCCGAGGGTTGCGCCTGGGCCGTCCTCAACGGCCGCGACCGCGAGGCCCTGGTCGCGGCCGGACTGCCCGCGGAATCCGTGGCGCTCGTGCCGAACGCGGTGCGGATCCCCGAGGACCGAGGCTCCGCGCCCGCAGTGGGCGGGACGCGGGACCTCCTCCTCTATCCGGTGCGCGGCATACCCCGCAAGAACCTCGGCGAGGCCCTGCTCGCCTCGCTTTTCCTGCCCGAGGGGCTCGAGCTCGCGGTCACCCTGCCGCCCTCGAATCCGCTCGACCTTCCCGACTACGAACGCTGGGTCTCGCTCGCCGCCCGACTGGGCCTGCGCGCGCGCTTCGGCGCCGGATTGTCCGCCTCCCTCGACGCGCTCTACGCGCGCTCGCGCGCGGCCCTCAGCACCTCGGTCAAGGAGGGCTTCGGCTTCTCCTTCCTCGAGCCCCTGGCGCGCGGCCTGCCGGTCGCGGGCCGGCGCCTCGAGTCGGTGATACCCGACTTCGAGGACGCGGGCATCCGCTTCCCGTCGCTCTATTCGGGCATCGCGGCCCGGGAGGGCCTGTTCGACCGCGCCGCCTTCGACGCGCGCCTCGACGCCCTGCTCGACCGCGTCGCGGCGTCCTACCGCGAGGCTTTCGCGGCGTACGGTCGCCGGGCCCTCGCGACCGTCGCGGAGATCCTCGAGCGTACGCGCGCGCGCTACGGGAACCCGGTGCTCGACTTCGCCGCCCTCGACGCCGAGGCGCAGTCGGAGCTCCTCGCGCGGGCCGCCGCCGACCCGGGAATCCGGGCCGCCATCCTCGAGGACGCGCCCTTCCTCGCGGGCCTGGCCGACGCGGATGCGCCGGGCGACCCGGACCGAGCCGCGCTCGAGAACGCCTACTCGCCTGACAAGGCCGGCGCCGTCCTGCTCGCCGCCTGGCGCGGGGCGGCGGCGGCGGCGCGCGCGGCCGCGGGCAAGTCGCCCGATCCGGTCTCGCTCTTCCGTTCGCTGTCGAAGCCCGACAGCTTCTCGCCGCGCGGCTTCCGCCCCTTCGCGGGCGCGGGCATCGCAAGGAGATCCGCATGAAGCACGCGGAGCGCGATCAGCCGCGCGTCGCCCCCGTTCCGCCCGACCCGGCCGAGCTCGACGCGTTGGTCGCCCTGTTCCGGGCGCGCGCGATTCCCGTCGAGCCCCTGCCGCCGCCGGCCCTTCCCGCCGCCTTGTCCGAGTTGAGCGGACGGCCCTTGCCCCGCAGGCCGCGCGCCATCCTCTTCGACGTCTACGGGACCCTGCTCGCGAGCGATTCGGGCGAGGTCGGCGTGCGGCGCGCGCCCGGGGCCGTGGCCGCCCCGCGCGAAGCCCGATCCGACCGGCGCAGGCGCCTCGACGCGGCGCTCGCCCGCTTCGGCGTGACCCTCGGTCCCGAGGAATTCGAGTCGGAGTTCGACCGCATCGTGCGCCGCGTCCACGCCGAGGGCCGTTCGCGCGGCCTCGTGCAGCCGGAGGTGGACGCCCCGGCCGTCGTCGCCGAGATCACGGGCTTCGACGCGCGCCGCGCCCGCGAGCTCTGCGTCGAGCGGGAGTGCGCGGTCAACCCGGCCCAGGCCATGCCCGGCGCCGCCGACCTGATCGCTCGGGCGAGGACGGAGGGACTCGCGCTCGGCCTCGTCTCGAACGCCCAGTTCTACACCCCGCTCGCGCTGGAGGCGGCCTTCCGCGCCACGCTCGACGGGCTCGGCTTCGATCCGCGCCTCCGCGTGCTGTCCCACGAGCTCGGCGCCGCGAAGCCCGACCGCGCGCCCTACGTCCTCGCGGCGGCCCTGCTCGCGGAGAAGGGCATCGAGCCGGGCGACGCCGTCATGGTCGGCAACGACCTCGCGAACGACGTGGCGCCCGCGCGCGAACTCGGATTCATGACGGCGCTCTTCGCGGGCGACGGCCGCTCGCTCAAGCTCGGCGGCGGCCCGCCGCCCCGGGGCGAGCGGGCCATGCCGTCCGCCAGGCCGCCGCGGGACGAGGTCGCCGCGCGCGCCGGGGCGGGGGAGGCTCCGCTTCCCGTCCTTCCCGACACCGTGCTGCCCGATTTCGGTTCCGCCGCGGCCCGGGCGCTGCTCGTCGCCGCGTGCCCGTGAGGGCCCGAGGAGGCAAAGCGTGTACCTGACCACGTTCCGCGACATCAAGCGCGTCGGCTTCGTCGGCACCCGCTTCGCCGGCACCGACGGCGTGAGCCTCGAGGCCGACAAGTGGGACGTCGTGCTCCGCGAGCTCGGCTACAGCACCTTCTGGTTTTCGGGCCTCTCGGACCGCGATCCGGCCACCAGCGTCGTCTACCCGCCCGCGTTCTTCGGGTCGGCCGAAATGCGCGGGCTGCACGCGAAGTTCTTCACGCTGGCGGCCCGTCCCCCCGAGCTCTCCGACCTCGCGGAGCGCATGAAGGACGACCTGAAGCGCGAGCTGCGCGCCTTCGTCGAGCGTTTCTCCATCGACCTGCTCGTCGTGGAGAACGCCCTGGCCATCCCGGTGCACATCCCGCTCGGACTCGCCATCGCGGAGTTCATCGCGGAGACCGAGATGCCGACCATCGCGCACAACCACGACTTCGTCTGGGAGCGCGAGCGCTTCCGCCGCTCCTGCGTCGACGACTGGCTCGACGCGGCCTTTCCGCCCAGCGCGCGCTCGATCTACCACGTGGTCATCAATTCCGAAGCCCGCCGCGAACTGGCCTGGCGCAAGGGCATCGCCTCGGTCATGATCCCCAACGTCCACGACTTCGAGGCCGAACCCCAGGGCCCCGACGCATACAACGGCACGCTCCGCGGCGAGCTCGGCGTGGGACCGGGCGAGGTCCTCCTGCTCCAGCCGACGCGCGTCATCGCGCGCAAGGGCATCGAGAGCTCCATCGAGCTCGCCTCGCGCATGGAGCGGATCGGCGGCCTGCGGGTCAAGATCCTGATCGCGCACCCCGAGCGCGACGAGGGCGGCGAGTATTTCGAGCGCGTCAAGGCCTACGCGAAGCTCCTCGACGTCGAGCTGCTCCTGCGGCCCGACCTCTTCGGCACCGAGCGCGGAACGCGCGCCGACGGCGGGAGGCGCTACTCGCTCTGGGACGCGTACGCGCGCTCGGACTTCGTCACCTATCCCTCGACCTACGAGGGTTTCGGCAACGCCTTCCTCGAGGCCGTCTTCCACCGGAAACCGGTGATGGTCAACCGGTACGCCATCTTCCGCCAGGACATCGAGCCCGCGGGCTTCTCGGTCGTGGCCATCGACGGCTACCTGCACGACGAGGCCGCGCGCGAGGTGCTCGACATCCTCGCCGATCCGGCGCGGGCGGAGGCCATGACCGCCCGCAACTTCGAGCTCGGCCGGAAGTACTTCTCCTACGATGTGCTGCGCCGCCGCCTGCCCTTCATCCTGATGAACTTCGGCGTCGTGTCCTGAGCCGGGCGCCGGAACGGGACGGAGGGACGCGGCCGGAGGGGACGGGGCTAAAAGGCGATTCCGAGCGATGCCCTGACAAGGGTCGCCGCCGAATTCTCCTCCAGGCTCGCTTCGCAGGCGACTGACAGGACGAGCGGCGCTTCGCCCGGCATGAGGTGCGCCTCGATGGCCACCCGCGGCGCGCGCGAGGCGAGGCCGCCCGGGCCGAACGCCCCGTCGAGGGTCTGTTCCGCGGAAACGCCGAGCCTCCACGCGGCGCCGCCGACGCTGGCTCCCGCGCGGAGCGAAAGGAACCAGCCGTAGCCGCCGTCCGCCGCGGCGAGTCCGAGCTCGCCCTGGGCGCCGAGCCAGCTGCCCTTGCGCCCCCAGGCCGCCGCGAGTCCGGCGGCGAATCCGCCCGAGGCCGCCGTCGTCCCGTCCGGCGACCACTCGAGCGCGGCCGACGTTCCCTCTCCGCCGCCGGCGCGGGCCGTCGCCGCGAGCCCGAAACGCGAAGCGCGCTCCGCGAGCGGCCGCGCGAGCGCGGCCGAGAGCAGCCAGCCGTCCCCGGATCCAGCCGCCAGCGCGGCCGCAGCGCTGACCGAGAAAGCCTCGGCGCCGTAGGAGAGGGCGAGCGAGAGGTCCGGCCCCGTCGGCTCCGCCGTGCCCGGGCGCAGGGCGGCGCCGATCGAGGCGCGGAAGAGTCCCGGGGGATCGGAGAAGGGTTCGGCCATCAGCGCGAGGCCCGACCCGGCGCCGCCCAGGCTTCCCGGCGCCCAGGCGAGGCCGGAGTCGACGCGGAGCGTAGCCTGCCGGACCAGGGCGTCCTCCGGATCCGCGAGCTCGACCGCGGGGTCGGGACGCGCCGTCAGCGTCGCCCGGTACTCGCCGTCCGGCAATGGCACGCCGTCGGCGCGGCCGTCCCAGCGGTAGGCCTGCGCCTCGGAGGAGAAGGGACCGAGTTCGGCGGAGCCCACGAGGAGGCCGGCGGCGTCGCGGATCTCGAGCGTCGCCTCGCCGAACGAGCTTACGTCGAAGGAGAGCTCCGCGGAACCGAGCACACCCGCGTTCCGCGGATCGAAGGCGCTCCTCGAGGCGCGCAGCTCCGAGAGCCGGAATTCCGCGGGCTCGAGCGTCGCCCGCAGGGTGGTCACGAGGTTCTCGAGGACGAGCGCCTGGAACGAGGCGGGTTCCCGGGCGAAGCGCGATACGTCCACCCGGTGGAGGCCGACCCGCAGTTCCACGAGGCCCGCTTCCCGGAGCTCGCCGTCCCGGTCGATCTCGATCAGGGCGTCCGCGGGATCCGCCTCCACCAGGAGCCAGCCAGTGAGCTCCTCGAGCGCGAGGGAGATGGTGATCTCCGTGAGCTCCGCGGCCACGAGGATGAATTCCCGCTCGCGGTAGCCCTCGAGCGCGACCAGCACCGCGTGCGGACCCGCGGCGAGCCTCTCGACCGCGAGCGGCGAGCGGCCGGCGCGGATGCCGTCGATGCTGACGGCGGCGCCGCGGGGTTCGGTCTCTACGACGAGCCGCGCGAAACCCGCCGAGCCTCCGTTCTTGACCGACACTTCGGTCTCCGGGTCCTGCGCGGCTCCGACGCCCGCGGCCAGGCAGAGGAAGGCGGCCGCGGCCAGCGCGCGCGCGCGCCGGTTGAAGGCGTCGTGCGCTAAGGCGCTCGGATTTCGCGGCGGATCCTGCTTCGCTCGGTTCATGGGAACGATTCTAGCGCGGCGCGGGGGAGCGGTACAGCCCGCCGGCGGGCCTTCATGCCGGGGGCGACCGTCCTCCGGCCGAGCCCGATTCCGCGCCCATGCCGACGCCCGCACCCGCGTCCCGCACCCGCGTCGCGCACCCGCGTCCCGCACCCGCGTCCCGCCCGCGTCGACGCGCGTGCCGGCTCCCCTGCCTCGACGCGGAACCGGGCGCTTGCCCGGACGGCCCGCGGCGTGTACAGTCATCGCGGCGGAGGGACAGCGATGCTCAGGATAGTGCCGGTGGCTTCCGGCAAGGGCGGCGTGGGCAAGACGGTGCTGGCGGCGAACCTCGCCGTCGCGCTCGCGCGGCTCGGCCGCGCCACGGTCCTCGTCGACCTCGACCTCGGCGCCTCGAACCTGCACACCTGCCTCGGCATCAAGTCCTCGAGCCTCGGGCTCGGGGCGCTGGCCTGGCGGCAGGAACGGCGCTTCGATTCGCTCGTCATGGAAACGCCGGTGCCGCGGCTCCACTTCGTCCCCGGCGACGGACTCCTTCCCGGCACCGCCAACCTCGACCACGCGATCAAGACCAAGATCCTCAAGGGCGTCGCCTCGCTGACCGCCGACTTCGCCGTCCTCGACCTCGGGGCCGGCTCGGCCCACAACGTCGTGGATTTCTTCCTCGCCTCGGCGCGGGGACTCCTCGTGGCGCGGCCCGAGACCACGAGCGTGCTCAACGCCTACTCCTTCCTCAAGACGGCCGTCTGGCGCCTCCTCTTCCGCGCCCTCCCGAAGGGCGGGCCCGAACGGACGCGGCTCGCGGAAGTCGCCGCGAGGCGCCTCGAAGGATCCGGCTCGAGCTTCCTCACGCTCGCCGAGGCGCTCGCGCGGGAGTTCCCCGCCGCCGCCGCCGCGCTCGACCAGCTGCGCGCCTTCGTTCCCCGCGTCGTGCTCAACCAGGGGCGCTCGCAGGCCGACGTCGAGCTCGGCGGCCGCATCCGCGCCATCGCCGCCCGGAACCTCGGCGTCGGCGTCGAATACGCCGCCTTCCTGCCGGACGACCCGGCGGTGCCGCACTCGGTCGCCGAGCGCGAGCCTGTGGTCCTGACGCGACCCGAGGCGCCCTTCTCGCGGGCCGTCGCCGACCTGGCCGCGCGCCTGGCCGCCGAAGGGCCCGACGCCCCGCCTCGACTGGCGCTCGACGACGAGGACCTCGAGTCGCTCGCCGCCGCCGCCCTCGCTGCCGGCGAGGGTTTCGCGGAAGGGTCCTGACCGCATATCAACGGAGTTAGCATGAAGCAGACCCTCAGACCGCCCGCCCGGCCCGCGCCAGGTTCCCCGCGGCGCCTTCCGGTTCCGTCCTTCCCGCCCGTCGCCCGCCTGGCGCCGCCGCTCGCGCTCGCGGTATCGCTCGTCCTAGCGGCCTGCGCCTGCTCGCCCGGAGAGGGCGGATCCCCGAACGCCGCGACCGCGCCTCTCCCTCCCGCCGAGGCGGCGCCGCCCGCCCGTCCCGATCCCGCCGCGCCGCACCGCGCGCGGGCCCGCGCCATCGCCGAAACCCTGGGCGACGCGGACCTGGTCGGCCAGCTCCTCATGGTCGGCGTCGACGGGACGGGCTCCCTGCCGCGTTCCGCGCGAGCCCTCCTCGAGACCGCCCGGCCGGGCGCCGTCGTGCTTTTCGGCTTCAACGTGCCCGAAGACCCGCGCGGACTCGGCCGCTTCCTCGGCGAGCTCCAGGACGCCGCCGCCTTCCTGCCCGCCCCGATCCTGGCCGCCATCGACCACGAGGGCGGGGCCGTCCAGCGCTTCAAGTCGGGCGTCACGCGCCTGCCCTGGGCGGCCGAGCTCGGCGCGATGGGTCCCGCGGCGGTGGAAGTCGCGGGCAGGGCGGCCGGCTCGGAGCTGCGCGCCCTCGGCGTCGCGTTGAACCTCGCGCCCGTCGTCGAGTCGTCGGGCGGAGGCCAGGCTTCCTTCCTCGGCCGGCGCGCCTTCTCCCCGGATCCCGCCGAATCCGGCGTCCTGGCCGGCGCCTTCGCCGCGGGGCTCGCGTCCGCGGGAGTCGGAGCCGTCCTCAAGCACTGGCCCGGCTCCTCGGAGCTGGATCCGCACGAGGGCCTGCCGCGGCTCGACGCGGACCTCGCCGGACTCGCCGCGCGCTACGAGCGTCCCTTCGCCGACGCCTTCGCCGCGGGTCCCGCCGCCGTCATGCTCTCGCACGTGATGCTCCCCGCCCTCGATCCGGTCTCCCCGGTCACCTGGTCGAAGGCCGCCATCGCGCGCCTCCGCGCCGCCGGCTTCCGCGGCCTCGTCCTGACCGACGACGTGGCCATGAAAGCCTCGCTCGAGCTCCTGCCTGCGGGCGAGGCCGCCCTGGCGGCCGTCGCGGCCGGCGCCGACCTCGTGATGGTCTCGGGCGGTCCATACACGGCCGAGGCGGTGGCGACCCTGCGCGCCGCCCTGGCCGACGGCCGGCTCCCGCGTGAACGCGCGCTCGAAGCCTGCGCGAACGCGCTCGCCTGGAAATTCGCGCTCGAGCTCGAAACCGAGCGGGACGCCGCCGTCCGCGAGGCTCGCCTCGCCGCCTTCCCCGACCTGGTCGCCTCCCACGCCGGTCTGCTCGATTGACCGCTCTTTCCTAATACCGGCGGCGTCGCGCGCCGAAAATCGAGGCATGGGAAAAGCCCGTCCGTCCGCCCCGATCCGGGCGATCCGTCCGCGCGAGCGCGTCCTGCTCGCGGCCGCCTGCCTCCTGGCGCTCGCCGCCGCGCTGCCGGCCCAGGACCTCGCCATCGGCCCGTCCGAGCTCCGCATCGAGGAACGAGGCGACGGGGGCTACCACCTCTTCGTCAAGGCGAAGAGCGGCCTGGGCAGCGTCCTGCTCACGGAGTCCACCAAGGACCCGGCCCTCGAGCTGGCCAACTACGCCTACCGCGCCAAGGAACGCAACGCCGTCAACGGCGGCGAGAAGCGCCTCCTCGACGGGAAGTTCCTGCCCGAAAGCTCCGGCTGGTTCATCGTCGATTCCACGCCCGCGCCCGACGCGGCCTTCGGCAGCGCCTTCGAGCTCTTCATCCCCTACGTGCTCCAGTACGGCTACCCCTGGACCCGGAACGGCGAAATCTTCGTCGCCGACGGGACCTTCGTCAACGTCCGCGCCTTCGCCCTTCCGCACGCGGACTACCGCGGCGCCTGGGCCGACAATCCCTACCTCGTCCGCGTGACCCAGAAGCCCTTCGAGCGGCCGCCCGCCGCGCCCGAGGCGGAGCGCGACCTTTCCATCTACCTCGACGACACGGTCAAGGCCTTCACCGACATAGCCGAGCGCGGCAAGGGCACGGTGCGCTTCGTCGAGGCCGCCGAGGACCTGCCCGGCGAGCTCGCCCGCATCCTCGACGGACTGGCGGGGCCGCGCGTCGACCTCGTGGTCTGCATCGACACCACCGACTCCATGCGCGACGACATCGACGCGGTCAAGGCCTCGATGCGGGGCCTGCTCGCGGAGCGCGTCGGCCGCTTCGAGCGCTTCCGGCTCGGCCTCGTGTTCTACAAGGACTACTACGAGGAATACGTGGCGAAGAAGTGGGACTTCACCTCGGACCTCGCGGCCTTCCAGTCGCGCGTCGACGCCGTCAAGGTGGCGGGCGGCCGCGACATTCCCGAGGCCGTCTACGAGGCGCTCACCGAGGCGGTCGCGGGTTTCGCCTGGGACGCGGACGACCGGCTCGTCGTCCTCGTGGGCGACGCGCCGCCGCATCCGCTGCCGCGCGGCGCGGTCACCAAGGATACGGTCGAGGCCGCGGCCGCGGAAGCCGAGGTCGTCATCGACGTCATCATCCTGCCGCACTGAGGTTCCGGGGCATGCGCTTTTTTCCTGTTGCGCGACGCCGCGCTTTGCCGCTAGTATCCACCCCGGCGAAAACACCGGAGAGGAGCGGCTGGAGCATGCGGATGGACGCCTTGAAGGATTTCCTGGACCGGGCCGACGAACGCGTCGCCATCCCCGCGGCCCTCGGCGTCTTCGCCGCGCTGACGCTCGGCGCAGCCCTGGTCTCCGGCTTCGCGGCCGGGGCCGGCCGCGCGGAATCGGTCGATCCGGTGCCCGCCTCCCAGGGCGGCTATTCGTTCACCGAGGACGAGGCCTCCGGCCTTCCCGTCGCCGCCGAACCCGGCCCCGACGACCTCGCCCTCCTCGGCGAGGCGCCCGCGGATCTGGCCGCGGACGAGGACCTCCACTACCGCGTTCGCACCGTCGTCCCCGGCGACACCGTCTGGGACATCTCCATCGAGTACGGCGTCTCCATGGACGCCATCTTCAGCATGAACGACATCCCGCGCGCGCGCGCGCTCCGCGTCGGCATGCGGCTCAAGATCCCCAGCGTCAACGGCATACTCCGGACCGCCAAGGCCGGCGACACCCCGCTCTCGCTCGCGGAGGCCTTCGGCGTCTCGCCCGAGCGCATCGTCGCGGCCAACCGCCTCGAGTCGGTGGAGGTCGCCCTGGACGCGGGCCGCTCGATCTTCCTTCCCGACGCCTCGCTGCCGCGTTCCGAGATGGGCGAACGCACCGGCGACCTCTTCCGCTGGCCCTTCGGCGGCCGCATCACCAGCTGGTACGGCTGGCGCCGCGACCCCTTCAACGGCAGCCGCGTCTACCACGGCGCCCTCGACATCGCCGGCCCGCGAGGTTCCACCGTGCGCGCCGCCATGGCCGGCACGGTCAGCCAGGTCGGCTTCTCCAGCGTCCTCGGCAACTACGTCACCATCCGCCACCCGATCGGCGGCTATTCGACCCTCTACGGTCACCTCGACGCCGCCACCGTCAAGGTCGGCCAGTACGTCGCGGTCGGGCAGGGCATCGGCAAGCTCGGCAACTCAGGCTACTCCACCGGTCCCCACGTCCACTTCGCCGTCTTCAAGCACGGCGTCGCCATCAACCCCGTCCCGCTCCTGTACTGAGCGCTGGAACCTCGAGGAGTCGAACCGCAGAGACGCCGAGGCAGGCTGGACACGGATTCGGTGCCGGCCCGGTTCCCGTTCCGCTCTGCGCGCTCCGCGCCTCCGCGGTTGAATTCCATCAATCCATCCATTTGGGGAAAGGGCAATTCGGTCGCCCTCCCTTCCGCGGAAAGGCCGTCGCGATCGCGGCGGCCTTCGCGTTTCCACTCGCCAGCTCGCACGACTCCCCCGCCGCTCTCGCTGAACGGCGGCCATTCGGTTCGAGGCGGCGCCTGAACGACAGCATCACGCAAAGCCACCAAAACACCAAGGAATTCGCTTCGGCTTTCTTCTTCGTGCCTTTGTGCCTTTGTGTGCGTCTTGTCGAGATACGTCTCACGCAAAGGCACAAAGGCACAAAGGCACAAAGGAAATCCTTTCGGATTTCTTCCTTGTGCCTTTGTGCCTTCGTGTGAGACTTCACGGGGAACCGTGGAGAGGAGGGAGGAGGAGGAAAGAGGACCGAAGTCCCTTATCTCCTTCCCCTCTTCTCCCTCTCCCCCTGTTTCTCGGCGGCTTCCTGTTTCTCGGCGGCTTCCTGTTTCCCGCCTGTCTCGCTATTCCTTCAGTAGCGCGTTGATGCTCGCGGCGGCGCGGCGGCCTTCGCCCATGGCGAGGATCACGGTCGCGGCCCCGAGCACGATGTCGCCGCCCGCGTAGACCCTGTCCATGGAGGTCTTGCCCGTTTCGTCCACCGTGATGTTGCCGCGCTTGTTGACGTGGATCTCGGGCGTGGTGGCGGGAATCAGCGGGCTCGACGAGTTGCCGATGGCCACGATGACGGCCTCGACGGGGATGATCTCCTCCGAGCCGGGAATGGGCACGGGCCGGCGCCTGCCGGACTCGTCCGGCTCGCCGAGCTCGTAATGGAGCACCTCCATTTCCTTCACGCGGCCTTTCTCGTCGGGGACGATGCGCGTCGGGTTGGTCAGCAGCTTGAAGATTATGCCCTCTTCCTTGGCGTGCGCGACTTCCTCGACGCGGGCGGGCATCTCCACCTCGGTGCGGCGGTAGACGATGTAGACCGTCTCGGCGCCGAGGCGCTTGGCCATGCGCGCCGCGTCCATGGCCACGTTGCCGCCGCCGAGCACGGCCACGGTCCGGGCCTGGAAGATGGGCGTGGCGGCCTTGCCCGCCGCGTAGGCCTTCATGAGGTTGGAGCGGGTCAGGTACTCGTTGGCGCTGAACACGCCCACGAGGTTCTCTCCGGGTATGTCCATGAAGTTGGGGAGTCCCGCGCCGGAGCCGACGAAGGCGGCGTCGAAGCCGTCCTCCGCGAGCAGGTCCGCGAGCTTCCGCGTGCGGCCCACCAGGAAGTTGGTCTCCACCGTGACGCCCATCTCGCGGAGCGCCGCGATCTCGTCCTGCACGATGGCCTTGGGCAGGCGGAATTCGGGGATGCCGTACATGAGCACGCCGCCGGGCTTGTGGAAGGCCTCGAACATGGTGACCTCGTGGCCGGCCTTGCGCAGGTCCGCGGCCGCGCTGATGCCCGCGGGGCCGGATCCTACGACCGCCACCTTCTTGCCGGTCGCGGGCGCGATGGCGGGGAGCTTCCGCGCGCCGCGCTCGCGCTCGAGGTCGGCGACGAAGCGCTCGACGCGGCCGATCGAAACGGCCTTGTCGACGCTCTTGAGGCTCTTGCCGAGGGTGCAGGGGGCCTGGCACTGGCTTTCCTGGGGGCAGACGCGACCGCAGACCGCGGGCAGCAGGCTCGATTCCTTGATGACCTCGAGCGAGCCTTCGAAGTCGCCCTCGGCGGCCTTGGCGAGGAAGCGGGGAATGTCGATGCCGACGGGACAGCCCGCGACGCAGGGCGCGGTCTTGCACTGGAGGCAGCGGCTCGCCTCGACGCGGGCCTGTTCGGGGCTGTAGCCGACGGCGACCTCGTCCATGTTGCCGACGCGTATGGATGGGTCCTGGCTCGGCATCTCCTGGAGGGGCAGGGCCATGCGCTCGCGGGGACCGAGGGTCTTGCCTTCTATCGCGGCGAGCGTCGCGGCGGCTGCGGCGCGGAGTTCTTCCTTGGTGGCGTGGTGGCTCATCTTCACTTCACCTCTCCGGCGATGCCGAGGTCCAGGTGGCAGACGTGGTGGGCTTCCTTCTCCTGGACCTTGTAGGCGCCGAGGCGGGAAAGCATGTTGTCCCAGTCCACGAGGTGGCCGTCGAACTCGGGGCCGTCCACGCAGACGAATTTGGTCTCGTTCCCGACCGTGACGCGGCAGCCGCCGCACATGCCGGTGCCGTCGATCATGATGGTGTTGAGCGAGACCACGGTCGGCACCGCGAAGGGCTTCGTGGTCGCCGCGCAGAACTTCATCATGATCGGGGGGCCGATGGCCACGGCGAGCTGGGGCGGGTTCGCTCCCTCGCAGGCTTCCTTGAGGGGCTCGGTGACCAAGGCCTTGCGGCCGTAGCTGCCGTCGTCGGTGACGACGACGAGCTCGTCGGCCAGGGCGCGCATCTCGTCCTCCATGACGATGAGCTCCTTCGTGCGCGCGCCGATGATCACCTTCACCGTGTTGCCCGCGGCCTTGAGGGCCTGGACTATCGGGTGGAGGGGCGCGGCGCCGATGCCGCCGCCCACGCAGACCACCGTACCCACCTTCTCGATATGGGTGGGGCGGCCGAGGGGACCGAGCACGTTGGCGATGGAGTCGCCGACCTCGAGGTCCGCGAGGCGGTGCGTGGTGGCGCCGACGGCCTGGAACACGATGTCCACCGTGCCCGCGACGGGGTCCGCGTCGGCGATGGTGAGCGGAATTCGCTCGCCGAAGTCGGAATCGAGCTGGACGATGATGAATTGGCCCGCTTTTCTTTCGCGGGCGATATTGCGCGCCTCGAATTTCATGCGGAATACTTCTTCCGACAGCTGGCGCTTTTCCAGTATCCGGTGCATGGAGCTCTCCGCTCGAAACAGGATGAGGTAAGGGATACACCCTTTCCGGAGGAAACGCAATCCATGAAACATATTCCGCTTGCAATATTGGAGAAAAGCCATATAATCACTCCGGCCTATTCCAATACCCGTATATGGACATCCGACCTTCTCTGGCCCGGCGCCCGCCGCCGCGTCCCCACACTGCTCCACGCAAGGAGAGAACCATGAAGGACCTCAAGGGCAGGGCGATCCGCTTCGTCCTCCTCTACGGGGCGTGGCTCGTCCTGACCGATCCCGGGAAGCGGGACGAATGGATCGCGGGAGGCATCGTCGCCTTGCTCGCCTCCGTCCTGCCGCTCTTCCCGAAGACCGCTCTGGGCGACCTCAAGCTCTCGCCGAAGGCCCTGTTCGGCATGATCGCGTACTTCGCGGTCTTCATGAAGGCGCTCGTCATGTCGAACCTCGACGTAGCCTTCCGCGTGCTCCACCCGAAGCTGCCCATCAACCCGGGCATCGTCGCGATCCGGACGAGGCTCGCGACCCCGCTCGGGCGGCTCCTCCTCGCCAACTCGATCACGCTGACCCCCGGCACCATCACGGTGGAGACGAAGGGCGACACCTTCTTCATCCATTGGATCAACGTCTCGGAACGCGACGTCGAGGCGGCCACGAAGGCCATCGTCGGGGAGTTCGAGAAGCGCCTGGAGGTGTTCTGTGGCTGATACCGTGCTCCTCGTCGCGTCGGGCATCGCCCTCGCGGCCCTGGTCCTCGCCGGCCTCCGGATGGTCCTCGGACCGACGGCGGTCGACCGGACCGTGGCGCTCGACGGCATGACCATCATGGCGCTCTCTCTCATCGCGGCGTACGCGTACTTCACGGGCCGGGGCATCTACGTCGACGTGGCCATGGTCTACGGCCTCGCGAGCTTCGCGGGCGTCGTGGCCATCGCGCGCTACCTGGAAGGGGGCCTCAAGTGAACGAAACCATCGGCGCCTTCCTCGCGCTCGGCGGCTCCATATTCCTGCTGCTGGCCTCGGTCGGCATGCTGCGCATGCCCGACTACTACAACCGCATGCAGACCGGCACCAAGGCCACGACGCTCGGCTCCATCCTCTTCCTGGTCGGCCTGGGCGTCATGCGCCCCGAATGGCTCGGCAAGATGCTGCTCCTCGTCGGCTTCGTTGTGCTGACCAACCCGGTCAGCTCGCACGCCCTCGCCCGCGCGGCGCACAACGCGCGCGCGAAGCTCGACAAGGTCGGGAAGACCGTGCTCGCGGTCGACGCCCTGGCCGACGCCGAGGACGCGGCCACCGACGCCCCGGCTCGGGCGGCCGGCAATGGGGAGGCCGAGCATGCTTGACGGCAGGACGACCCTCGACCTCGTCATCGGCTTCCTCGGGCTCCTCATGATCTTCGCCGCGATCTGGTCGGTGCTATCGAAGCGCCTGCTCAGCTCGGTGCTGCTCTCGGGCGCGGTGAGCCTGCTCGCCAGCCTCGTGTTCCTGGCCGTCGGCGCGCCCGACGTGGCCATGACCGAGGCGGCCATCGGCTCGGCCCTCACCACCATGGTGTTCCTCTACTCGCTCTCGCGCATGAAGGCGGAACAGGACGCCCACGAAGACGGAGGCGCCTCATGATGAAGAAACTGCTCCTCCTCGCCGCGATCGCGCTGCTCGCGTTCGCGCTCTGGCCCTTCGTCCGCGACGTCGGCCTCGCCGAGCCCGGCGAGCTCGCGACCGCCTACCTCGAGCGCGGCCCCGCCGAGCTCGGCACGGCCAACGTGGTCACCTCCATCGTGGTCAGCTACCGCGGCTTCGACACGCTCGGCGAGGTCACGGTGCTGTTCACGGCCACCGCCGGCGTCGGCGGCCTCCTCGCGCGCCGCAAGTCCGGCCACGGGAAGAAGAAGGCCGCGGAGCGCGGCGCCACCGACGCGTCGGAGATCCTCAAGACGGCGTCGCGCCTCCTTTCGCCCCTCCTCGTGCTGTTCGGCGTCTACATCTTCCTGCACGGCCACCTGACCCCCGGCGGCGGCTTCCAGGGCGGCGTCGTCATCGCCACGGCGGTGCTGATCGGCCTGCTCGCGGACCCCGAGGCGGGCCTCGCGCACGGCGTCATGCACGTCGTCGAGGGCCTCTCGGGCTTCGCCTACGTCGCGCTCGGCGCGGTCGGGCTCTGGTTCACGGGCGTGCAGGCGGGCTTCCTCGACCCGCGCTTCCTGCCGCTCGGCGAGCTCGGACGCCTCGCGAGCGCCGGCGCCATCCCGATCATCTATTCGCTCGTCGGGCTCAAGGTCGGCGCCGAGCTGACCGGCATCCTCGACGCCATGAAGGAGGACGCCGAATGAGCGACGTGAACATCGTCACCCTGATCGGGGTCGCGCTGCTCCTGGTCGGGTTCTACGGCGCGCTGTCGCGGCCCAACGTGATCAAGATGATCGTCGGCTTCGCCATCGCGGACACCGGCGTCAACATGATCATCGTGGCGGTCGGCTACCTGCCCGGTCGCACCGCGCCCATCCTCGACTCGGCCGCCGACGCGGCCGGCGCGGCTGCCCGCATGGTCGACCCGATTCCCCAGGCGCTCGTGCTGACCGCCATCGTCATCGGCCTCGCCGTCACCGCCCTCATGCTGTCCTTCGCGGTCCGCATGCGGCGCTCGGGCGGCGGCATGGCCATCGATTCCTACGGAGAGCAGAAATGGTGACGCCGCTCGCGATCTTCGCCGCCTTCCTCGCGACGGGCTTCCTCCTGCCCCTCGCCGACAAGCTCGGGCGCCGCGTCTCGGCGACGCTCTTCTGGGCGCTGCTCGCCGGCTTCGCGGGACTGGCCGCGTACTACCTCGCGTCCTTCGTCGCGGCGCCGGGAACGCTCGAAATCTACACGGGCGGCTTCGAGCCGCCGCTCGTCATCGCCCTCAGGCTCGGCCTCGAGGAATCCGCCGCCCTGGCCGCGGTCGCCGCGGTCGCCCTGCTCGCGGCCTTCTCGATGCGCAAGGCCCTTCACGAGGCGCCCGTGTCCGGCATGATGACCTTCCTCATGCTGGTCATGGGCCTTTCGGGACTCGTCCTGACCCGCGACCTTTTCAACCTCTTCGTCTTCCTCGAGATCTCCGGCATCGCGGGCTACGCCCTGCTCGGCTTCGACGACCGGAGGCTCGCCATGTCCGCGGCCTTCAAGTACATGGTCGCCGGCGGCATCGCGAGCGCCGCGTACCTGGTCGGCGTCATCTACCTCTACCGCCTGACCGGCACCCTCAACCTCGACCTCATGATCGGCTCCGCCGGCCTCGAGGGCGCGGCGGGCGCGGCGGCGGTCTTCTTCGTGCTGGCTGCCCTGCTCGTCGAGCTCAAGCCCTTCCCCGCGAACGGCTGGGCCATCGACGCCTACGAGGCCGCCAACCCGGGCCTCGGCGCCCTGTTCTCCGGCGCCCAGGCCACGGCCATGCTCTTCGCGCTCTACAAGGTCTTCCCGCTCCTCTCCGACGCGCACCTCGCGGTGGTCATGTGGGCGGGCATCGTCACCTTCGCGTTCTCCAACCTGGTCGGCCTCCGCCAGACAGCCACGCGGCGCATGTTCGGCTACTCGTCGGCGGGCCAGGTCGGCTTCGTCGCGGCGGCCCTCGCGTTCGGCGCGCGCTACGTTGAAGGAAGCGATTTCGCCTGGCTCGTGGCGGGCGGCCTCCTCGTCAACCACCTGCTCGCGAAGACCGGCCTCTTCCTCCTCTCCGCGGCCTTCGAGAGCGACGGGGATGGTTCCATGAAGGGAAGGCCGGGCACCCTCGTCGCGGCTGCGGCGGGCGTACTCGTGGCGGCCCTCGTGGGCCTGCCTCCCTTCCCGGCCTTCTGGGCCAAGTGGGACCTAGTGCGCGTCGCCCTCGCCACGCGCGAATACGCCTTCGTCGCCCTCGTCGGCGCGGGAGGCCTTTTCGAGGCTTGGTACCTCTTCTCCTGGCTGGTCCGGCTCGTCAAGGGCGGCGCCGACGAGACGCCCGAGGCGGCGCCCGTCCCGGTCCTCCGCGTCGGCGCCGACGGCGTCGGCCCGGTGCTCGCGGCGCTCGGCATCGCGGCGCTCGGAGGCCTGTCCGCCTGGACGCGCGGGTTCACGGACCCGCTCTTCTGGGCGCCGCTCGCGGGCGGGCTCCTCTTCCTCGCCCTCGACCGCTTGCCCGGCAAGCTCAAGGCCCTGCTGGCCACCGCGGCCATCGCTGCCTTCGGGTACTTCGCCCTGCCTTCCATGTCGGAGTTCCAGAAGCTCTTCGCCCTCATGATCCTGGGCGGCGGCGCGCTCCACGCCTTCGCGGGCGGCTACCTCACGGGCCGCCGCGCCGGCCACTTCCCGCTCTACGTCATGACGGTGCTGAGCTTAGGCTACGCCCTCGTGGCGGAATCGGCGCTCGGCTTCTTCATGGCCTGGGAGCTCATGGCTCTCGGCGGCTACTTCCTCGTCCTCCAGGGCGCGAAGGGCCGCTCGGCCTCCATGATCTACCTCGCCTTCTCGATCGGCGGCGCCTTCCTCATGATGGCGGGCCTGCAGCTCGGCGGCGGCTTGATAGGCGGCGCGGCCCCGTCACCCGCGGCCCTCGCGCTGGTCGGGCTCGGCCTCCTCGCCAAGCTCGGCGCCTTCGGCCTCCACGTCTGGCTGCCGGGCGCCTACGCCGAGGCCGCCGACGACTTCTCGAGCTTCTTCTCGGCCTCGCTCTCGAAGGTCGCGGTCTTCGCCCTCATGGCGGCCCTGGCCGTCTTCGGCGAGGCCCTGCCCGGCGGCGAGCTCGCGTGGCGCGTCGTGGGCTGGGTGGGCATACTCGGCGCGGTGCTCGGCGCGCTCGCGGCCATCTTCCAGGAGGACGCCAAGTACGCGCTGGCCTTCAGCTCGATGGGCCAGATGGGCTACGTCCTGGCGGCCCTGGCCATGCGCGACCAGATGGGCTGGACAACGGCGCTCTACCTCGCGGCCACGCACTTCCTCTACAAGGGCATGATGTGGCTCTCGGTCGCGGGCGCGTCGCTGCGCACCGGGACCCGGACCATGTACCTGATGGGCGGCCTCATCAAGCGCATGCCGATCAGCTTCGTGTCCTTCCTCGTGGGCATCATCGCGCTCTCGGGCGTGCCCCCGCTCACGGGCTTCGGCGGCAAGTGGCTGCTCTACCACTCGCTCATCGCGAAGGGCTGGTACTTCGAGGCCGCGGCCAGCTTCCTCGCCTCCGGCATCGCCTTCCTCTACCTCTACCGGATGATCCACTCGATCTTCCTCGGGCAGCCGAAGGACGAGCACCGGACCGTGAAGGAAGCGCCCTTCTGGCTCGTGCTGCCGCAGCTCCTGCTGCTCGTGGCCGTCATCGCCTTCTCGGTCTTCCCGAGGCTCATCCTCGACCCGATCATGGCGGTCGTCGGGGCGCGGTACCCGGCGGCGGGCTTCGCCTTCGAGGGACAGACCCTCGTCTCCTCGCTCGGCTACTGGAACGGCCTCCTCACCATCGTCGTCGTGGTCGTGGTCTTCGTCCTGACCTTCATCTGGATGGTCATGAACCTCCGGAAGCCGCGGCTCGTGAAGCAGTTCAACATCGTCTTCGCGGCCGAGCGCCCGTTCCGGCCCGAGACCACGCACTTCGCCTTCGACTTCTTCGCCCCGTACCGCCGCGCGCTCGGCTTCCTGGTGCGCGGCCGCTCCGAGAAAGCCTGGACCGCCGTCGCGGGCCTCGCGACCAGCGTCGCGGGCGCGATCCGCCGGCTCTACACCGGCAACGGCCAGACCTACGCGCTGCACGTGGTGCTCTACGTCGGCATTCTCTATCTTTTCCTGGGGGTCCGCTGATGGAACCGAGCATTCCCCTCCGCATCGCGTACGCCTTCGCGTCGCTCGCCGTCATCACGGTGTACGGCCTGCTCCTGATCGGGTCCATGGCCCGGATCAGCGCGAAGGTGCAGGGACGCGTGGGCCAGCCCGTGTGGCAGCCCTTCATCGACATCGTCAAGTCGTCGGGCAAGCGCAACTCGATCTCGCACGGCGTCATGTTCTGGCTCGGGCCGGTATTCCGGCTCGCGGGCGGCGTCGGCACCTACATGTTCGTGCCGGCCGTCCTCGGCTCGGTCGTCTTCCAAAACTTCTCGATGTCGGGCGACCTCCTGCTCGTCATGTACTTCATCTTCTTCGGCCAGCTCGGCATGGCGCTCGGCGCCTCCGAGGGCGGCCACCCGTACTCCGCCATCGGCGTCAGCCGCGGCCTCGCGCAGATGACGGCCTTCGAGGTGCCCTTCGCCCTCTCCATCATCTCGATCGCCGTGCAGTACGGCACGCTCGACATCACCAAGATCGTCATGGCCCAGCAGGGCGGCTTCCTGAACTGGACCCTGTTCACGAACCCGCTCGCGGTGGTCGCGGCGATGATCGCCTTCCTCGGCATGTCGGGCCACAACCCCTTCTCGGTGGTCATCGCGCCGCAGGAGATCCCGATCGGCCCGCCCACCGAGTACCAGTCGAACCTGCTCGGCATGCTGCAGACCAACCGCGCCGTCTTCAACGGCGCCAAGCTGGTCCTCTACATGAACCTGTTCTTCGGCGGCGCGACCAACGTGCCCGTGATGGTGGTCAAGACCTTCCTCATCTACTTCGTCAACATCTTCGTCGGCCAGGCCTTCCCCCGCTTCCGCACCGACCAGGCCATCCGCTTCTTCCTCGGCGTGCCGACCCTGATCGGCATCGCCGCGGTCGTCCTCTTCGCGTTCTAGGAGCCACGACATGAGCGACATCAAATTCACGCGGGCCTTGGCGGACCCCGACCACGCGCTGAAGCCGGCCGGCAGGCCGGGTCCCCTCGGCAAGCCCCTCGTCCTCGCGAACGACGGCCTGCCCGAGGAGGAGAAGGCCTGGTTCTGCGACGCGTACCCGACGGCCTCGGGCCCCTACAAGGGCATCCTCGAGAACTTCCTCAACTGGGCCCGCTCGAAGAGCCTCTGGATCCTCGGCTTCGGCACGGGCTGCGGCGCCATCGAGCTCCGCCCCCTCATGACGAGCCGCTTCGACATGTACCGCTTCGGCATCCAGCCGCGGCCCACGCCCCGCCAGTCCTCGGTCTTCGTCATCGGCGGCTACGCCTCGGTCAAGACCCTGAAGCGCATCGTCCGCTCCTACGAGCAGATGATGGGGCCGAAGTTCGTGGTGGCCCTGGGCTCGTGCACCATCAACGGCGGCATGTACTGGGACAGCTACAACACCATCAACGCCATCGAGCACTACATCCCGGTGGACGTGTACATAGCCGGCTGCATGCCGCGCCCCGAGGCGCTGCTGGCCGGCTTCAAGGAGCTCCAGCGGAAGATCCGCCGCGGAGAATGCGAGGGCGCGGTCAAGTACGCGGAGAACTTCGAATGGTACAAGGCGAACCAGAAGAAGGTCATCCACGACTGGAACATGCCGGACTACAACTACTAGGAGCGGACGCGATGCGAACCATTCCTGCCGATATCGCCGAGCGCTTCGAGGTCGGTCCCCTCGTGTCGAAGCGGGCGGACCTCTCCACGCTCGACGTCGACGCCAAGGACGTGCCCGAGCTGCTCGCGCGCCTGCGCGACCGCCACGGCTACCGCCACCTGTCCTTCGTCACGGCGACCGACCAGATCGAGGAGGGCGTCTTCGTCCTCACCTACATGCTGCACAACCACGCGGATAACCACTCCCTCGGCGTGAAGTGCCGCGTCGGCCGCGAGAACGCGGTCATGGAGTCCTGCCACCTGCTCTGGGAGCAGATGTGGACCTACCAGCGCGAGCTGAAGGAGCTCTTCGGCATCGACTTCCCGGGCAGCCCGCGCGTCGACGAAAGCTTCGTGCTGGAAGGCTGGATCGACATTCCGCCGATGCGCCGCGAGTTCGATACCCGGGAGTACAGCGAGCGGACCTTCCCGACCCGCCCGGGCCGTTCGACCAAGGACCCCGCTACCCACATGAAAGAGAAACTCTACCCGGAGGCCCTCTGATGTTCGAAGGCGTCAAGGGATTCTTCCCGCCCCCCTACGACCCGAAGGAGCCGGTGGACTTCGGCTCCGGCAAGTTCCTCAAGATGTGGCAGGGGCCCCAGCATCCCGGCATCACGGGCAACATGTCGCTCGAGCTCGCGATCGCGGGCGACACGGTCTACGACTGCAAGACCCACGTGGGCTACCTGCACCGCGGCTTCGAGAAGCTCATGGAGCGAAGGCTCTGGATGCAGAACTTCCCCCTCGTCTGCCGCATCGCGGTGCCCGAGCCGGATTTCAACGAGTACTGCTACGCCGCGGCCATCGAGGAGCTCGCGGGCGTCGAGGTGCCGGAGAAGGCCAAGTGGCTCCGCAACCTCACGCTCGAGATGATCCGGCTCGCCAGCTACCTCATGTGGATCGGCGGCCAGGCCGGCGCCTTCGGGCACGGCACCATCATCCAGTGGTCGGCCACCATGCGCGACTACGTCCTCGACCTCTTCGAGGAGCTCTCCGGCGGCCGCATCTACCACATGTACATCATCCCCGGCGGCGTGCGCTCCGACCTGCCCGAGGGTTGGAAGGCCCACGCCCTCGAAGTCATGGACACCATCGAGAAGAACCTCGACGACATCGAGCTCGTCATGTTCCACAACGCGGTGTTCAAGCTGCGCGCGAAGGGGCTCGGCGTCATCCCCAAGGACTGGATCGACCGCTACGGCATCACGGGCCCGAACGCCCGCGCCGCCGGCTTCCGCCGCGACCTCCGCAAGGACCAGCCCTACCTGGTCTACGACAAGCTCGACTTCGACTACGTCACGGCCGAGGGCTCCGACGCCTACGACCGCGCCAAGGTCCGCCTCGGCGAGATGTACCAGGCCATCGACCTGATCCGACAGATGCTCGCGCGCATGCCCTCGGGCGGCGAGTTCAAGACGGCCCTGCCGAACCCGCTCCACTGGAAGATTCCCGCGGGCGAGACCTACGTGAAGAGCGAGTGCACCCGCGGCGAGTACGGCTTCTACGTGGTGTCCGACGGCTCCGACAAGCCGCGCCGCGTGGTCGTGCGCGGCCCGAGCTACACGCACGCGGTGTCGGTCATGGAGACCCTGGCGAAGGGCCAGAACATCGCCGACGTGGCCGGCCTCATGGTCAGCCTCCACACCTATCCGCCCGAGATCGAGAGGTAGCGCGCTATGGACGTCAAGGATTTCATCGCCCCGTTCGCGGTCTGGAAGCGCGCGTTCGAGAAGCCCTTCACCGTGAAGAAGCCGATCGACGAGCGCCCCGGCGCCCCGCGCTACCGCGGCTTCCATAAGAACGACGCGGACGCCTGCGTCGGCTGCGGCAGCTGCGAGGCCATCTGCCAGAACGCCGCCATCGACCTCGTGGAGGTCGCGGGCCGCTCGCCGTCCGCGGGCGACTCGGGGCTCCGGCCCCGCATCGACTACGGCCGCTGCTGCTGGTGCGCGCTCTGCGTCGACATCTGCCCCTCGGGTTCGCTCACCATGAGCAACGAGTACGTCTGGATCTCGTCCGACCCCGAGGATTTCCGCTTCGTGCCCGGCGTCGACCCCAAGCCCTGGGACTCGGCCGAGCTCGGCTACAAGCGCGCCGAGGGTTACTCCCTCCTCGACAAGGAGCGCGTGGAGATGCCCGAGCTTCCGCACGCCGAGGGCGTCGCGAGCTTCCGCGAGCTCGTGAAGGGCTACTCGCGCGAGCTCGCCGAGAAGGAAGCCGACCGCTGCGTCGAGTGCGGCCTCTGCGTCGCGTCCTGCCCCGCGCACATGGACATCCCCGGCTACATCCGGGCCGTGCGCGAGGGGAACATCGACGAGGGCCTGCGCCTCCTCTACGAGACCAATCCCTTCCCCGAGGCCTGCGGCCGCGTCTGCACCCACGTCTGCGAGGAAGCCTGCTCCATCGGCGTCCAGGGCGATCCGCTGGCCATCCGCTGGCTCAAGCGCTACATCGCCGACCAGGTGGAACTCGCCGACTACGCCAAGGAGCTGCCCCGCAAGGACGCGCCCACCGGAAAGAAGGTGGCCGTCGTCGGCGCCGGCCCCGGCGGCCTGGCCGCGGCCTACTACCTGGCCATGGCCGGCCACGAGGTGCGCGTGCTCGAGGCGGCGCCGAAGGCCGGCGGCATGCTCCGCTACGGCATCCCCGAGTACCGCCTGCCCTACGAGGCGCTCGACAAGGACATCGCCTACATCGAGAGCCTCGGCGTCAAGGTCGAGACTTCCGTCGCCGTGGGCAAGGATATGGACTACGCGAAGCTGAAGCGCGAACACGACGCGGTCTACGTCTCCACGGGCCTGCCCGCGGCGTACAAGCTCGACGTCCCCGGCGACGATCTTTCCTGCGTGCGCGACGGCGTCGAGGTGCTCGCGCGGGTCACCCGCGGCGAGGATCCGAAGCTGGGGAAGAAGGTGGCCGTGGTCGGCGGCGGCAACGTCGCCATGGACTGCGCCCGCACCGCGCGGCGCCTCGGCGCCGAGGTGGACATCCTCTACCGCCGCCGCGAGGTCGACATGCCCGCGGACGTCGAGGAGATCGTGGAATCGAAGGCCGAGGGCGTGAACATCGTCGTGCAGGCCATCCCGACGGGCCTCAAGCTCGGTCCGGACGGTTCGGCGCTCGTCTCGTGGGGCCGGGCCCGCATGGTCGACCAGGGGCCGGGCAAGCGCCCGCTTCCGGAACTCATGCCGGAGACCGTGCGCGAGGTCCGTTACGACACCATCGTCGCGGCCATCGGCCAGGGCCCGGACCTTTCGTTCATCGCCGCGGACGCCGCGGACGGCCTCGAGGTCAAGCGCTACAAACCCGTCGTCGACGCTACGGGCCGCACGGGCGACCCGAAGGTCTGGGCCGGCGGCGACCTGGTCAACGAGAAGAAGGACGCCATCAGCGCCATCGCGGACGGCCACCGCGCCGCCCTGGCCATAGACCGCGCGCTGCGGAAGGGAGCGTGAGCATGGATTTCCGGAGTTTCGCCGAGGCGATCGACTTCGCCATAGGCCGCGAGCGCGAGGCCATCCGCTTCTACCAGAACCTGCTCGGCCGTTCGGACTTCGCCGCGCAGCGGGGCATGCTCGACGAGCTCGCCGCCATGGAGGAAGGGCACGCGCGCGCCCTCGAGGCCGTCAAGGCCAAGGGCGCGCCGACCTGGAACCCGGCCTTCGCCTCCCGCGCCGATTTCTCGGACCTGATCGAGGACAGGGAGCTCGGCCCGAACCCCGGCTACCAGGACGTGCTGCGCGCGGGCATCCGCAAGGAGGACCGCTCGGAACGCCTCTACAAGGCCTTCGCCGAGGCCGCGGGCCCGGGCGAGCTCGCCGAGGCTTTCGAGCGGCTCGCCGCCGAGGAGTCGCGCCATCGCGCCCGCTTCGAGGAGCTCTACGCCACCGACATCGCCCGGGACAACTGACAGGGAGATCAAACGCAAAGGCGCCGAGCGCGCCGAGGAAGGGAAGACGATGAGCGCGATGCCTCGAGTCGGTTTCTTCCCGCGCCTCGGCGCCTTGGCGCCGCCTTCGTCGCGCGGCGGGCGGCGGTTTGACACCCTCGGGGGCTTCTGCTAGATTGGAGCGACACATGAAGGAGCTCAGGGGCATTCCCGCTTCGCCGGGCATAGCCGTGGCTCCGGCCTTCGTCCTCGTCGACGACGCGGACGGCTCGGTGCCGGACTACGGCATCCGGGAGGAGGATGTCGCCGACGAATGGCGACGGCTCCTCGCGGCGTTCGAGCGCGCCCGGACCGAAATCATCGAGCTCCGCGACAAGGCCCGCGAGGAAATGGGCGAGGAGAAGGGCGCGATCTTCGACACCCATCTCCTCATGATGGACGACCCCGACGTCATCGACAAGCTCGAGGCCTCGCTCAAGGACACCCTCCGCAACGTCGAGCAGGTGATTTTGCAGGTCGAGCGCGACCTGGTCGAGAAGCTCGGCCGCCTCGACGAGGCGATGTTCCGCGAGCGCGCCGCCGACATCCGCGACGTCGTGAGCCGCGTGCTCGGCCACCTGCTCCAGAAAGAACGCTTCCGCCTCGGCGACCTCGTGGACGAGTGCGTCATCGTGGCGCGCGACGTCCTGCCCTCCGACCTCATGACCATGAACCGCAAGGCCGTCAAGGGCATCGTCCTCGAGGCCGGCGGCAAGACCAGCCACTCGGCCATCCTGGCGCGCGCCTTCGAGATTCCCGCCGTGCTCGGCCTCGGTTCGGCGGCCCGCGAGATCCGATCCGGCACCAAGCTCGCCGTGGACGGCTTCTCCGGCGTCGTCACCGTCAGCCCGGACGAAAGCTCCGTCACGGCCTTCCTGAGCAAGGGCGCCCGCTTCGCCGCCCGCGAGCGCGACCTGCTGGCGGTCGCCTTCCTGCCGGCGGAAACCCCCGACGGCCGCCGCGTGCTCGTCAAGGCGAACATCGAGGTGCCCGACGAGGCCGAGGGCGCCCTCCGGCACGGAGCCGACGGCGTGGGCCTCTTCCGCTCGGAGTTCCTCTTCCTCGGCCGCGCGGGCGGACCGCCCGACGAGGACGAGCAGTACGCCGCCTACCGCCGCGTGGTGGAGACCATGGCCGGCAGGCCGGTCACCATCCGCACCCTCGACATCGGCGGCGACAAGGCCCTGCCGGAGCTGGCCGAGCTCGAGGAGCGCAATCCGCTCCTGGGTTGGCGCGCCATCCGCTTCTGCCTGTCCCGCAAGGACGTCTTCCACGCCCAGCTCCGCGCCATCCTGCGAGCGTCCGTGCACGGCGAGGTCCGCATCATGTTCCCCATGATCTCGGGCGCCGCCGAGCTGGACGAGGCCCTCGACGCCCTCGGCGAAGCCAAGGACGAGCTCGCGGCCGCTGGACTGGCCTTCGACCCGGCCGTGAAGGTCGGCATCATGATCGAGGTGCCGAGCGCGGCCATGACCGCCGACATCCTGGCCCGCCACTCCGACTTCTTTTCGATCGGCACCAACGACCTCATCCAGTATTCCGTCGCCGTCGACCGCGGCAACGAGCGGGTGGCCTACCTGCACCAGCCCTTCCATCCCGCGGTGCTGCGCTTCGTCCGCTTCACCATCGACTCGGCGCACGCGGCCGGCATTCCCGCCGGCATGTGCGGCGAGATGGCCTCCGACCCCTACGCCGCGGCCCTCCTCCTCGGCCTCGGCCTCGACGAGTTCAGCATGTCGAGCGTGAGCATCCCCGAGGTCCGAAGGCTGGTCCGCTCCATCTCCATGGAGCGGGCGCGCGCCCTCGCCGAGGAGGCGCTCTCGCTCGGCTCGCCCCTGGAGATCGACCGCCTGCTCCGCGAGCGGCTCGATCCCGAGGTCGGCGCCCTGCTTCGCTGACGTAAAAAGCCGCCCGCGCCGGCGGATCTCGCCATATACCCGGAGAAATACCGCACATGAAGAAGTCCCGAAGCGTCCAGAGCGAAAGCGTCGTCGAAGCGGCGGAGGACGCCGCGCCCGCCGTCCGCACCGCCTGGCGCAACCTGCCCGTGGTGGCCGTGGTCGGCCGCCCCAACGTGGGCAAGTCGACCCTGTTCAACCGCCTGCTCCGCAAGCGAAAGGCCATCGTCGACCCGACCCCCGGCGTCACCCGCGACCCCATCGAGTCGACCTGCATGCTGCGTTCCATCGAGAAGCCGATCACCCTGGTCGACACCGGCGGCTACAAGCTCGACCGCGAGGTCCTGGACGACCAGGTGGTGGCCAAGAGCCTCTCGTGGCTCGAGAAGGCGGACCTCATCCTCTTCCTGGTCGACGTCGCGAAGATGGCGCCGGAGGACGAGGAATTCGCCGCCGTGCTCCGGCGCCACGCGGAGAAGGTGGTGCTGGTCGGAAACAAGGCCGATTCGCCCGAGCGCGACCCCTGGATCTTCGAGTACGCGCGCTTCGGCTTTTCCGGCATGGTGGCGGTCAGCGCCGAGCACGGCCGCGGCCTCGACGAGCTCGAGGCCCTGTTGCTCGCCCGCCTCGACTTCTCGAAGGCCGAAGAGTACCCCGACGAGCACGACGACGTCCGCGTCGCCATCATGGGCAAGCCCAACGTCGGCAAGAGCACCCTGCTCAACCGCCTGGTCGGCGCCGAGAAGTCCATCGTCTCCGACATCCCCGGCACCACGCGCGACGTGGTGGAGGGCAGCTTCGTCTGGAAGGGCAAGCCCTTCACGGTGCTCGACACGGCCGGCATACGGCGAAAGAAGAAGGTCTTCGAGGCCGTCGAGTACTACTCCGTCAACCGCGCCATCAAGGCCATCGACGAGTGCGACGTGGTCATCCTCATGATCGACGCGCAGGAGGGACTCTCCGACCAGGACAAGAAGATCGCCGCCCTGGCCGAGGAGAAGGGCCGGGGCATCATCTTCGCCCTGAACAAGTGGGACGCGGTGCCCGGCGTCAAGAACGGCTTCGAGGCGGCGCGCGACAAGCTGCGCTACTTCTTCGGCCAGATGGCCTTCGCGCCGGTGCTGGCGCTGTCGGCGAAGACCGGCGAAGGCGTGCCGAAGCTGCTCGACATGGCGGCCCAGGTGTTCTCGCAGCTCAACCAGAAGATCGAGACCTCGAAGCTCAACAAGAAGGTCGAGGAATGGGTGGAGGCCTACCCGCCGCCCGTCGCGACGCGCACCAAGTTCAAGGTTCGCTACGCCACCCAGCTCTCGGTCAACCCGCAGCGCTTCGCCTTCTTCGTCTCCCGTCCCGAGGCGGTGCTCGACTCCTACGCCACCTATCTCCGGAACCGCATGCGCGAAGACCTCGGCATGGGCCTCATCCCCTTGCGGCTCGAGATCCGCGCCTCCCGGACCAAGTGGGAGGAACGCGGCGCCAAGGACGAGCGGCCCTAGATGCGCCCCCTCGGGACGGGAGAGGCGGAGCGCCTGCTCGGCGTCCCGTCCCGCACCCTCCGGCATTGGGAAGACGCCGTGCCCCTCCTCGCTCCGAGGCGGGGTGATTCGGGCCGCCGCGTCTACGCCGAGCGCGATCTCCAGATCCTGTTCGGCATCCGCCGCCTGGTGGAATGCCGCCGCCTGTCGCTCGCGGAAGCCTGCGAGCGCCTCGTCGCCGAGCGGGCCGAGGCCGAAGGCGCGCTGCGCGACGCCCTCGCGCTTATCGCCGAAGTCCGCTCGGAGCTGATGGCGGCCTGGGTCGACGCGAGGCGGCTCCTGGACCGGCTCCCGCGGGACGGGGGGGCGTCGGGCGGGAGCCAAACTTGTCCGCCCCCGGACCGCGTGCTATAGTCGGGCAGCGCCGTCCGCGCCGCGCCGGCGACTCACCGACCCGAGAGGACCCCCCATGCCCGCCGCCGCCGCCCGCGCCCTCTGCGACTTCCTCGACGCCTCGCCCACCGCCTTCCACGCGGCCGATTCCATAGCCGCCGCCCTGCGCGCCTCGGGCGCCGTCCGCCTGGACGAGCGCGAGGCCTGGAAGCTCGAGGCGGGCAAGACCTATTACGTCGACCGCAACTGCTCGAGCGTCATCGCCTTCCGCCCGGGCACCGCCCTGCCCGAGGACTCGGGCTTCGCCATGGCGGGAGCCCATACCGACGCGCCGGCCCTGCGCGTGCGGCCCGAGAAGGCCCTGCGCGCGCGCCGTTCCGAGCGGATAGCGGTGGAGGTATACGGAGGACCCATCGTTTCCACCTGGCTCGACCGGCCGCTCTCGCTCGCCGGCCGCGTGGCGGTCCGCGGCAAGGACGGACGCGCGATGGCGCGCCTCGTCAACCTGGCCAGACCGGTCGCGGTGGTGCCCAACCTGGCCATCCACCTGAACCGCGAGGTCAACAAGGGTTTCGAGTACAATGCCCAGAACCACCTGCCCGCCCTCTGCGCCTGGCCGGCGGAGGAAGCCGCGGACCAGGCGCGCGCGCCGTGGGCGCTTCAGGCGGTGGCCGCGGAGCTCGGCGTCGAGGTCAAGGACGTGCTCGGTACGGAGCTCTTCCTGGTCGACGCGCAGCGCGCGCTCGCCTTCGGCCCCGACGCGGAACTCGTGAACTCCGGCCGCGCGGACGACCTCGCGGGCTGCCACGCCATCCTGCAGGCATTCCGCCAGTCGGAGCCGAAGCCGCACGCACAGGTCGCGGTCTTCTTCGACAACGAGGAGGTCGGCTCGGCCACCCTCCAGGGCGCCGACGGGATCTACCTCCGCGACCTCCTCGAGCGTGTCTCGGAAGCCCTCGGCTCGGGCGGCGAGGGCTTCAAGCGCGCGTTGTCGCGCAGCTTCTCCGTCTCGGTCGACGCCGCCCAGGGCTGGCACCCGTCCTACGCCGACAAGTACGACGAAACCTACGGCCCCGTCCTCAACGGAGGCCCCGCGGTCAAGGCCAACGCCAATTTCCGCTACGCCACCGACGCCCTCTCCGAAGCGGCCTTCCGCTCGCTCTGCGCCGAGGCCGGCGTGCCCTGCCAGAAATTCCAGGTGCGCGCGGACCAGACCCCCGGCTCGACCATCGGTCCGATCTCCTCGAAGCTCACGGGCGTACGCACCGTGGACGTAGGCGCGCCGCTCCTGGCCATGCATTCCATCCGCGAGACCGTGGGCGGCCGCGACCACGAGTGGATGATCGCCGCGATCCGCAAGCTCTTCGAGCGGGGCCCGGACCTGTACTGAGGTCGCGCGCTCCGCAGCTCGCTGAGCGATTCGCGCTGCTAAGAAAAAAGGGAAGGCCGCGGGGCCTTCCCTTTTCTTCGCGTGCGCCCGGACGGCGTCAGTCCGAGCCTTACTCGCCGAGGGCCGGGTAGACGGCCTCGGGATCCCAGAACCCCGAGCGGAGCTCGCCGGCGAGGCTGGGGATGACCAGCACCTGGCCCGGTTCGATCAGGTGGGGGTTGTCGGGCTGCGCGAAGGTGTCGCGGTTGGCTTCCCAGAGGAGCGGCCACTTGGTCTTGTCGTTGTAGACCCACGGATACGCCGCGATGCGCCAGAGGCACTCGCGGGTCGGCAGGAGCAGGCGGACCACGTAGCTCGCGGGCAGGACGCCCGATTCGGCGAGCCCTTCGAGGGCGATGAGGCCGTTCTCCGCGTACTGCCGGGCGTCGACGTAATCCTCGGAGTCGAAGCTCCCCGTCGCGGCCTCGAGGCTCGCTCGCGCCACGTCGAGGTTCATGAACAGGTCCTCGGCGTTCGCGTAGGCTTCGACTTCGGCGATGCGGCTATCGAGCGCGGCCATGCGGGTCGAGGCCTCGGAGCGCGCGAGCATGCGCGCGACGTACTCGTCGGAGAGCCTCGAGAACTCCTTCGACTGGGCCGCGTAGTCGGCCGCGGCGTCGTAGTCGCCCTCGTCGAAGGAAAGCCGGGCCAGGGCCTCGTACTCGCGGGCCTTGACCAGGTACTCGTTGTTGGAAAAATCCTGGGCGATGAGCGCCGCCGCGACCAGGAGCAGGACGGCTACGGCGATGGCTGCTTTCTTCATGTCGTGCCTCCCACTAGTTTCCGGCCGCCGCGTCGGCTTCCGCGGCATACTCGGCGCTGGCCTCTCGGGCGGCCTGCATCGCGGCCATGGCGGCCAGGGCGGCTTCGCGCTTGGCGAGGGCTTCCTCCCAGGCGGCCTTGAACAGGCGCTCCGATTCCTCGAAGAGCCTCGCGGCTTCCTCGTACTCGCCCGCGGAGAAGGCGGCGACGGCTCGGTCGTGGACGGACTGCGCGTCGTCGAACCCGGCCTTCGCGGCCACGTCGGCCTTGATGTCCACGGCGGCGAGCCGTTCCTTCTCGGATACCGCTCGGCGTTCGCCGGCCTGGTACTCGAAACCCTTGTCGAGGACCAGGTTGTAGCGGAGCAGCGCTTCCTCGGCGGCGTCGACCGAGGCGTTCGGATCGGCCGGGAAGAGGGCGTCGCCCGCGGCCAGCTTCTCTCCGGCGAGGGCGTAGTTGCCCGCGTCGTAGGAAGCCCAGTCGTTTTCGTCGATGCGCGCCTTGACCGCGAGGGCCTTGGCCTTGGTCTCGGCGTTGTACCAGGCGATCCGGGCGGCTTCGTAGGAGGCCGCGGCCTCCTCGCTCTTGCCCTCGGCGGCCAGCTTCTCGGCGGCCGCGTAGGCGGCGGCCCCGGCGGCCATGCGGTCGGCGGCGACCGCGTCCGCGCCGGCTGACCGCGCGGCGTCGCGTGCCGCCAGCGCCTTGTCCCTGGCGGCCTTCTCCTTGAGCGCGAGCCCGGAATCGATGGCCTCGCGGAACGCGGCCGAAGAGGCTTCGTACTTCGCGGCGGCGGTAGGGATGTCGGCCGCGTCCTGGGCGCCGACGCCGGCGACGTAGAGCTCGTTGGCGGCGCGGTAGTCCGCGGTCTCGGCGAGGCCGAGATCGAAGGCTTCCTTTTTCAGGGCTTCGGTTTCCGCGCGCAGCGCGGCGATATCGATCGCGGGCTCCGGCTCGGGCTCCGGCGCTGCGGGCGGCTTGGACGCGCAGCCGAGCGCCAGGAAGAAGGCGAGCAGCGGCAGGGCCAGCAGGCGATGGCGTTTCATCGGCGACCTCCGTACGGTTTTGCTTGCGGGCGGACGCGGCGCGGCCTCCGCCCGTACTTCATGGTAACACCGATGGCTATGAATGTGTACCTTCGGGGGGAGAAAAGACCGGTATCGGGGGGGTTTGGCCCGATACCGGTTCGCGCCGGGCCGGCCTAGGCCGTTTCGACCGTCCAGCCGGGCAGGGCGGCTCCGATCGCCTCGCGGACGCGGCGCGCAATGCCCTCGACGCTAAGTCCGTCGACCAGGCTGCAGGCCGGGCAGTCGAAACGCTTGTCCGCCACGGCCAGCCTGACGATGACGCGCCGCTCGGTCCCGGAGTAGCTCACCTGCCGTACGAAGCCCAGGTCGAGCACCGACACCAGGGTCTGCGGCTCGATGACCGAGGCCAGGGCGGAGTCGATCTTCGAACGGACCTCGTCCGCCATCTCAGGACTCCTTTTCGCGGACGCAGGCGCGGGCCTGGCGCTCGAGCACGGGCAGGACCTCGCCCAGATCGCCTTTCCGCGGAATCAAGTAGAAGAACACCGTGCGGTTGTCGGGGAAGCAGCAGAAGTGCCGGAGCACCGACGGGTCGGGCAGGGCCGCCAGGGTGTCGTCGAGGACCCTGGTATCGTCCTTCCCTTTCCAGAGGATCAGGAAGCGCTTGCCGCCTTTCTCGACGCTGCGCCGCTCCATGCCCTCGATGCCGTCAATCTTGGCGCGCTTCAGGTGCCCGGCCTCGACCAGGTGCATCTCGCCGAGCATCTTGCGCTTGGTGTAGAGATTGGCGAAGAAACGGTCGCCGAAGCCGATGAGGCGCGAGAGCGGCAGGTAGAGCATGGATTGGCGGGGGCTCAGGGTTATGGCGCCCTTGGCCTCGGTCCAGGGATCCTTCAGGGAATACGTGAAGTTGTGGCCGATGGCGCCGCCGATGTTGACGTAATTCGTCTCCTTCGGGGCGAAGGTCTTCTCCGCGGCCGACGAGATGCGGGCGGCGATCCAGCGGTTCTTCTTGACGCCGAGGAAGTACTGGACGGTGGCGGCGATGCCGAGCGCGGCGATGCCGCCTACGAAGAGGGGGTTCATGGGTGCCTTTCCTTACTCGCCGCCGAGGAATTCCGCCGCCAGGGCGGTCACGTCGACGCGCGAGAGATCGTCGAGCGAGCGGATGCCCTCGCTCCGGAAATCCAGTTCGAAGAAGGGGAGCCTCCGGAGCCCGTCGTCGAGCCGCCAGGAAGCGGTGGAGATCCCGCGCTTGTTGAGGCAGGCCGCGTCGAGGCCGATGCCGATGCGGTCGAGCTCGTCCTTGATGCGGAGGGCCTCCGACACGGACAGGACGTCCGGGTTGACGATGACGGAGAGGAAGCTCTCCTCGGCGAAGAGCCGGTGCAGGACGCCGAGCCGCCTCGAGATGGCGGAGAGCTTTCCGTAGACGCGGTCGTCGTCCTTGTCCACGCAGCTCGCGGCGGTCGGCGACTCGGGATTGAGCCGCGTGACCACCTGCCGCTTCTCGAGGATGCGCTCGCGCAGCTTGGCCAGTTCCTTGACCCAGAGCCCGGAAATGGTGGGCAGGGCCAGGAAGCGGAGCGAGAGCGCCGTGGGCGGCGTGTCGAACACCACGACGTCGAAGTCGGCGGACAGTTCGCAATGCACGTGCTCGATGGCCCAGAGCATCGCGTATTCCTCGGTGCCCGGGGAGTAGCGCATGATGTCGAAGAAGGAGTCGAGGTTGAAGCTCGAGTTGTAGGCGTAGGTGGCCTTGAGCTCCGAGCGGCTCTCCTCGAGGTAGCGCTCCACCCAGGCGCCGAGGTCCACTTCCATGGCCGAGAGCCCCGGAGCCGCCGCCGCGGGCCGGTCGGAGAGCATGACGCCGAGGGCGTCGCCCAGATTGTGCGCCGGGTCGAGCGAGACGGCGAGGACGCGCTTGCCGCGCTTCGCGAGCTCGAGGGCGAAGGCCGCGGAGAGGGTGGTCTTCCCGACCCCGCCCTTGCCGAGGAAGAAGGCGGTGTTCCGCACGGGCTTTCCTTTCATCGTCGCTAGTCTATCTCGAGCATGCCCGCCAGGGCGCCCAGGGGGTCCTGCGCGAAGTCGCTTCGCGACATCATCACGGAGAGCTCGCGCTCGAGGTGGGGCAGGAGCTCGATGGCGATGGCCGACGGCGGCGAGGGCAGCCCGGCGAAGCCGCCGAGCACCAGCAGGGCGAAGGCGTTCTCGAGCTCGCGGAGCTCGAACTCCAGCATGCCCGTGGCCTTCTCGCGGTGCACCTGCACCATCGTCGACCAGACGCCCCTGGCCAGGCGCGCGATGCCGAAACCCGCCATGCGTCCCTCCGTCACCCGAAGATACGAAAGGGGCTTCCCCGAGGGAAGCCCCCGACCGGGAATCGCCCCGGGCCGCCCCGAACGGGCGGTCCGGGACGCACGCGCGTCAGGCCGCGACCTTGGTCTTGTAGTTCTTGAGGAAGCTCGCGATCATGCTGAAGTTCAGCACGAGCATGACGAGCGTGATGGTGCCGACCACCGAGCCGGTGATCACGTTCTTGGTCTTGGCCATGTCGGCGAAGAAGGTCGGGATGACGGCGGCCTCGTACCAGATGAGGGCGGCGGTCACCGTGATCCAGAGCAGCACCGCGGGAATCATGACCATGGCCGAGTACTTCGGGTTGAGCTTCTTGGTCACCCAGGCCGCCACGGTGAGCATGACGATGGAGGCCAGGAGCTGGTTGGCGCCGGAGAACGCGGGCCAGAGCACCGTGTAGTTGCCGGTCCAGGCCAGGCCGATGCCGAGGAAGGCGATGACGAACGAGGCGATCCACTTGTTGCTGAAGACCTTGTAGACGCCGGGCTTGGAATCCTTGAGCGGCAGGGCCATCTCCTGCACCACGTAGCGGCCGAGGCGGTTCGTGGTGTCGAGGGTGGTCAGCGCGAAGGTGGACACCCAGACGGCGGCGAACAGGGTCATGAAGCTCATGTTGAGGAAGGGGATGTTGGTGCTGACCATGGCCGCGAAGGACTGCACGAAGCGGTTGAGCGCCGCGGCGCCCATGACCTTTTCGGTCGAGCCGAAGGCGGTGAGGCCGAAGCCGGCGATGGCGATGATGACCAGCGTGGAGAGGAAGCCTTCCACCAGCATGCCGCCGTAGCCGACGAAGAGCGCGTCGCTCTCGGCCTTGATCTGCTTCGAGCTCGTGCCCGAGGCCACCAGCGAGTGGAAGCCCGAGAGCGCGCCGCACGCGATGATGAGCGGCACCGTCGGCCAGAAGGGCGAGGGCACGCCGGCGATGACCTTGGCGCTGAAGGTGGTGTAGATCGGCACGGACTCGAGGGGGGCCATGCTGATCAGGGCCGCGACGCCGCCCGCGAGCAGGCCGAAGTAGAGGAAGAAGGACGAGAGGTAGTCGCGCGGCTGCAGGAGCAGGTTGACCGGCAGCGTGGACGCCAGCATGATGTAGACGAAGATGATGCCGAAGTAGATGTCCTTGGACATCTTGACCGGCAGCATGTCGCCGCCCCAGAAGGCCAGGATGACGAGGGCGAGGCCGATGAGCGAGCCCCAGCCGAGGCCGAGCTTCGTCTTGTACATGAAGTAGCCGGCGATGACGGCCGCCACGCAGAAGAAGACGAAGGAGAAGAAGACGCGGCCGTCGGTCGCGAATTGCCCGGCGACGATGTCGCCGAAGGCCGCCACGACGAGGACGCAGAGGAAGAGGATGAACCAGCTGAAGGCCTTGCCGGCCTTCTTGCCGATCAGGTCCTGCGCGACGAACTGCACCGAGCGCCCGTCGTAGCGGATCGAGGCGGCCAGCGACAGGTAGTCGTGGATGGCTCCGATGAAGATGTTTCCGAACCAGATCCAGAGGAGGCCCGGCAGCCAGCCCCAGGCGACCGCGATGGCCGGTCCCGTGATGGGGCCCGCGCCCGCGATCGACGCGAAGTGGTGCCCGAAGAGCACGTACTTCGAGGTCGGGACGTAGTCGACGCCGTCGGAAAGGCGCTCGCTCGGCGCCTTGGGCGCCTCGCGGCTCTTGAGCAGCTTGACCTGGATGTTCTTTCCGTAGGTGAAATAGAACACCACGTAGATGCCCAACGCGATCAGGGCAATGACCGTAGACATGGGACCTCCTTGGAGAACTTGGGGGTTACTATGGCAAGTAGCGTAGGAGGGTCCTCGGATGCTGTCAAGGAATTTCAATTTTGCCTATATGATATTTCCTGTCAAATCGATACTTTGGATTATTTGGGGATAGTCGTGCGCGCGGGCGGCGGGGCGGTCGTTTCGCCCGCCGTCCCCCGCTTCACGCGCCTTCGACCGCGGTGTAGAGTGGGAGGCGAACAGGACGGGCGGGAGGTTGGCGACGTGACGGACGAGCGGCTCTCGGAAAGCCTCGAGATGTACCTGGAGGCCATCGATTCGCTCCGGGAGCGGGGGGCGAAAGGCAGGGTGACCGACATCGCGCGCTCGCTCTCGGTCTCGAAGCCCTCGGTGCACACCGCCCTGCACGAACTCGAGCGCCGCGGCCTCGTCGAGCACGAGCCCTACGGCGACGTCGTCCTGACCCCCGACGGCCTCGACCAGGCCGCCGAAATCCGGCGGCGCCACGAGCTCCTCACCCGCTTCCTCCGCGACCACCTGGGCGTCAGCCCCGAGACCGCCGAGCGCGACGCCTGCCGCATCGAGCACTACCTCTCCGCGGAGACTATAGAGAAAATTGCCGCCGCCATGGAGGCCAGGCGCCGCTGAGTGGCGTCGGTCTCCGCGGAGAGGTTCCGTGGGATCGCCGCCCGCCGACGAGGCAGGCGCGCACGGAAGCGCGCCCACGGGATGGCCCGTCCGCGACGCGGACGGGTGCGTCATGGATGAGGCTGCCCGTGCGTAGCGCGGGCACGACCATCCTTCCCTTGCCGAAAGCGCGCGGAGCGCGCACGACGAAGCCCCTCGAGGGCTTCGGCGCCGTCGAAAGCCCGGAGGGCCTTCGCGCGGAGACTATAGAGAAAATTGCCGCCGCCATGTCCGTCCGTCGACCCAAAGAATAGAAGAGCACGCCGAGACGCCGAGAGGGAAAGAGAAAGGGGGAGGGATCGTCATGATCCTTCCCCCTTTTCGACTTCCTCGCCGCGGCGTTCTCGGCGCCTCGGCGTCGGATCGTATCCTCTCAGGCCTTTTCGACGGAGGCGAGCCAGCTGAGCTCGCCGGCTTCGATCTCCGTCATGCCGCTTCCTTCCTTCCATTCCACGGCGACGGCCAGGGTCTCGCCCGCGACGTACTCGGCGAAGCGCTCCCAGGCGGCCTTGAGCGCGGCGGGGCCGTGGAGGCTGATCCGGACGCGGTCGGAGACCTCGAGGCCCGCTTCCTTGCGGAGGTTCTGGAGGCCGCGCACGAGGTCGCGCGCGTAGCCCTCGTCGAGCAGCTCCTGCGTGATCTCGACGTCGAGGCCGACCGTGAGCGTCCCCTCGTTGAGGACGTGGAGCCCTTCCTTCTCCTGGCGGCGGATTTCCACCTTGGAGAGGTCGAGCTCGACGGCGCGGCCGGCCACCTGGACCTCGAGGCGCGAGCCTTCGACGAGGCTGGCCGCGGCGCGGTGGTCGAGCTTCTCGATCAGGGCGGCCGCCTCCTTCATGTCCTTGCCGAGCTCCTTGCCGAGCGTGCGGAAGTTGGCCTTCGCGGAGTACGAGACCAGGTCCTCCTCGTTCTCGCGGAAGGCGAGCTCCTTGACGTTGAGCTCGTCGCGGAGGAGCTCCTCCATCTCGCGGAGCACCGCGCGCTCCTTCGCGTCGCGGGTGACCAGGATGGCGCGGGCGAGCGGCTGGCGCGCCTTCATCTCGTACTGGGCACGGAGCGCCCGGCCCATGGCGACGGCCTTGCGGGCCAGCGCCATCTTGGCCTCGAGCGCCTCGTCGCGATAGCGCGCGTCGTATTCGGGGTAGTCGCGGAGATGCACCGACTCGGCCTCGTCGGGGCGGCGCAGGTTGCGCCAGATCTCCTCGCTGAGGAAGGGCATGATCGGCGCCGCGGTTTCGGCCAAGCGGCGGAGCACCCGGTAGAGCGTGGCGTAGGCCTCGGCCTTGTCGGAGTCGCTTTCGGATTTCCAGAAGCGGCGGCGCGAGCGGCGGATGTACCAGTTGTTGAGCGCGTCGATGAAGTCGACGATGGGCTCGATGGCGGCCTGCATGTCGTAGGCCTCGAGCGCCTCCGACGTCGCCTTGACCATCGCCTCGCAGGTGGAGAGTATCCAGCGGTCGAGCGGGTTGGCCGCGTCCGTCGGGGCCTCGCCGGGCTCGGCCTTGTCGAGGTTGGCGTAGGTGACGAAGAAGCTGTACGCGTTCCAGACCGGCAGGATGATGCCCTTGAGCACCTCGCGAACGCCCTCGTCGGAATAGCAGAGGTCGTCGGCGCGCGTCACGGCCGAGCGCATGAGGAAGAGCCTGAGCGCGTCGGCGCCGAACTCGTTCATGACGACCATGGGGTCGGTGTAGTTGCGGAGGCTCTTCGACATCTTCTTGCCGTCGGCGGCCAGCACGAGGCCGTTGACGACGCAGGCCTTGAACGCCGGCCGGTCGAAGAGGGCCGCCGCCAGGATGGTCAGCGTGTAGAACCAGCCGCGGGTCTGGTCGAGGCCCTCGCAGATGAAGTCCGAGGGGAAGTGCTCCTCGAAGTGCTTCTTGTTCTCGAAGGGATAGTGCACCTGCGCGTAGGGCATGGACCCCGACTCGAACCAGCAGTCGAGCACCTCGGGGATGCGCTTCATCGTGCCGCCGCAGGAGCACTTCCACGAGATTTCGTCGACGAAGTGCTTGTGGAGGTCGTCGGGGCGCTTCCCCGAGAGCTTCTCGAGCTCGTCGCGGCTGCCGACGCACACGGTCTCGGCGCAGGAGTCGCACTTCCAGATGGGTAGCGGGTTTCCCCAGTAGCGGTTGCGGCTGATGGCCCAGTCGCGCGCGTTCTCGAGCCACTTGCCGAAGCGGCCGTCCCGGATGTGCTCGGGCGTCCAGCGCACGCGCGAGTTCGCGTCGAGCATCATGGGCTTGACGGGGTCGATCTTGACGAACCAGCTCGAGATGGCGCGGTAGATGAGGGGACTGCCGCAGCGCCAGCAGTGCGGGTAGGCGTGGAGGATCTGCTCGCGCTTGACGAGCTTCCCCTCGGCCTTGAGCTTTTCCATGATCGGCTTGTCGGCGTCCTTGACGAACATGCCCTTCCAGTCGGGCACCTCGTCGGTGAACTGGCACTCGCCGTCGAGCGGCGCCACGACGGGGACGCCCGTGTCCTTGAGGGCGCGATAGTCGTCCTCGCCGAAGCCGGGGGCCGTGTGGACGACGCCCGTGCCGTCCTCGGTGGTGACGAAGTCGCCGGTCCGGACGCGGAACGCGCCCTTCTCGCGGGCGTCGGCGAAGAAGTCGAAGAGCGGTTCGTACTCGAGCATGGAGAGCTCGGAGCCCTTGCCCTTCCAGGCGATGTCGAGCTTGTCGGTATCCTTGTAGTACGCGCCGAGCCGCGACTCGGCGAGGAGGTAGCGCTCGTCCCCGTCCTTCACGAGGACGTAGTCGATGTCGGGCCCGACGGTCAGGCCGAGGTTGGAGGGCAGGGTCCAGGGCGTGGTCGTCCAGGCGAGCACGTAGGTCCTGCCGTCCGCCAGGTCCGCCGCGGGGAACTTCGGGGGGGCGGCCTTCACCTTGAAGCGCACGGTGATGGCGGGGTCGTGGACGTCGCGGTAGCCGCCGAGCTGGAGCTCGTGGTTCGAGAGCACCGTGGAGCAGCGCGGGCAGTAGGGGAGGATGTAGTGGCCCTCGTACACGAGGCCCTTGTCCCAGAGCGCCTTGACCACCCACCAGATCGACTCCATGTAGTCGGGGTCCATGGTCTTGTAGTCGTTGTCGAAGTCGACCCAGCGGCCGGCGCGGGTCATGATGCGGCGCCACTCCTTGGTGTAGCGGAGCACGATGGAGCGGCACGACTCGTTGAACTTGGCGACGCCGAAGTCCTCGATCTGGCGCTTGCCGGAGATGCCGAGCTCCTTCTCCATCTCGTACTCGACGGGCAGGCCGTGGCAATCCCAGCCGAAGCGGCGCTCGACCTTGTAGCCCTTCATGGCCTTGTAGCGCGGGACGATGTCCTTGATGGTGCCGGGCACGAAGTGGCCGAAGTGGGGCAGGCCCGTGGCGAAGGGGGGGCCGTCGTAGAAGACGAACTCAGTCCTGCCCTCGCGCTGCTCGATGCTCCGCTTGAAGATGCGCCCGCGCTCCCAGAATTCGACGAGGGCTTCTTCCATCTGCGGGAAATTCACCTTGGGGTCCACGGGCTTGAACACGATGCTTCCTCCGGCTATGTGGGCCGCGTCCCCGGTCGGGAGGCGGTTCCGGCGAGTATGGCACAGGTGGACCGTGAAATTCCAGACGCGCCGCCGTCGCGATGCGACCGGCGAGCCGTCCGCGCGCTACAATCCGGGGCGCGGCGCGCGCATTCCCGGAACCGCGCGCGTTTCCGCGGCGACCAATGCGCGGAGGATGAACGGCATGCACGTCAACGGAATGTATGGAAAGGGAATGATGGTCGCGGCCGCCCTGCTCGCCGCGCCGGCCCTGCTCGCGGCCCAGACCCGGCCGGTCGGCGGATCCGAGCTGCCGGCCCAGTACCGCGCGGCCGAATACGGCGTAGCCGAGGCGCGCCGCGATTTCCGGCTGCTCGCGCTCACCGACGAGGAGGCCGCGCGCATCGTCGAGCTGGCGGGGAATGGAGCGAAGGAGCTCGAACGCGCGCGCGCCGAGATCCGCGAGCTGCAGGCGCGCCTCGCGCGGCTCCTCCTCGAGGACGAGCCGGACCGGGCCGAGGTGGAAAAGACCGTGCGCGCCAGTCTCGAGGCCGAGTACCGCGTCCGCATGATCCAGATCGAGCGGGGCCTGGCCATCCGCGCCCTGCTCGGACCTGAGCGCTGGGGCGTCCTGAATCGCCTCGCGCGGGGCGTGGCCGCCATCTCGAAGGCGGGCGACCTCCGCGAGCTGGCCGAGCGCGTGGGCGACGCGGAGAAGCTCAGGGTGCTCGCCGGCGTGCTGAGGCTCATCCAGTAGTGCGGCACGAGGCGGCGGATCCCGGCTTCGACGACGCCGCGCTCGCGGCCGCCTGGGCTGAGGGGCGTGACGCGGGCGCCTTCGCGCGCCTCGTCGCGCGGCACGAAGGCCTCATGCGCCGCGCGGCCTTCGTCGCGCTCGGCGCGGCCGCCCGCCGCGATCCCGGGCTGGTGGACGACGCCGTGCAGGAATCCTGCGTCCGCCTCGTGGGCGCGCTCGCCTGCTTCCGGGGCGATTCCGCCGTCGCGACCTTCATGGCCGCGGTGGCGCGCCGGGCCGCCCTCGACGAGCTCCGGAAGGCCGCCAGGCGGAGCGCGAAGGCCGAGCGGGCGGCGCGGTTCGCGGCGGGGGAAGCGTCGGCGCCCGGCGCCGGGGCTGGCCGGGGCGCCGATCCGGCTCTGTCCCTCGAGCGGCGCGAGGCGGGCGAGCGCGTCGCGGCGCTGCTGGCGCGACTGCCGGAGCCGGAGCGCTCGCTCGTCTACCTGCGCGACGCGGAAGGCGCCTCGCTTGGCGACCTCGCGCGCGCGTTCGGCCTGCCGGAGGGTACGGTGAAAAGCAAGCTCGCGCGGGCCCGCGCGAAGATCCGCAAAAAGCGCTCGCGGAATGGGGGCACGAATGAGGAAGGCGAGACCGTCCGGAACGGCGGAGGAGAGGGACGCGGCGCTCGGGGAAGCGCTCCGCGGCGCTGTGGAAAACCTGGCGGGGGAGGGGGAGCCGGGCGCGCTCGAAGCCCGGGCGCTCGGGTTGGCGAAGGAAGCTGCCGGCCGCCGCGGCGCCCGTGCGCGTTCGGCGCGCCGCGGGGTGCGGTTCTTCGGGTTTCCCGGACCCCGTCTGCTCGCGGCCGCCGCCCTCGCCGTCGTCGCGGCCTCGGCGCTCGCCATCCCGGCCCTCGTCGCGCGGCGGCGAGCGTTCGACGCGGGTCTCGCGGCGGCGCACGCCATCATGCCCGAGGCGTCGACCTGGGTGGCCGAGGTCTTCGCGGCGGAGTTCCGACCCGAAGGCGACGTGGACGAGTTCGTGGCGGGGCTCTGGAGCTCGGACGGCGCCGGGCAGGCCGCGGACGATCCGTGGGGCGGGCTCTGAGCGCGGCCGCCGCCTGTCGGGGACGTTTTCCGCGCGGTCGGAGCGCGGGACGGAACGGCGGCTGCGCCGTCCGGCCGGTCCCGCCTCCGCGCTCCCGCCGTCCTAGAAGGACAGCTCGAGCGTCGCGGCCAGCGCGGCGCTCGAGACGCCGCCCGAACCGACGAGGCCGCGCAGGGCGAGGACCAGGTCGGCGTTCTGGGTCGCGTCGACCGCGAGGGACAGGGCGGGAGCCCAGAGCCCTTCGTCGAGATCCGCGAGCGCGCTCGCGGCGAGCGTCGCGAAGTCGCCCATCTGCCAGCCCAGCGTCGCGAAGAGATAGTGTTCCGAGTCCGCGCCCGGAACCCCCGAAAGCGGCACCGCGCCCGCGGCGCCATCCCCGTTCCGGTAGTACTCGGCGGCCATAATGAAATCGCCGAGCGACCAGTCGAGTCCCGCCATGGCCGATGCGTGCGCGTCCCCAGAATCGGAGTACCGCAGCAGCGCTTCGCCGCGGAAGGTGGCGCCGAGGTCGAACTGGAAGTCCGCCGCCGCGAGCCAGTCGCCGCGTCGTCCGTCGCGCCCCGCGAGGAGTCCGCCGTCCACCCCGAAGGCCCAGGCCCAGGCCCAGGCCCGCGCGGCGTAGGTCCCGTCCTCCGGAACGGCTCGCGGCGCCGCCACGAGGTCCCAGCCACCCAGCTGCCCGATGGGGCCGGAGAGCCTGAGCGCGTCCGCCGGCGCGCGCGCCGGGGACAGGCCCGAAAGGTCGCGCCGCGCGAAAACGTCCGCCGGGCTGAAGGCCTGGCCGCGCCCGAAGTTCACCACCTGCCTGCCCGCGCGGAGCCGCGCGTCGCCCAGGTCGAGGCGGAGCTGCAGGGAGCGGAGCTCGAGGAACAGGACCGCGTCCGGTTCGGACGTGAGCGGTACGACGAGGGCTCCGCCCGAGGCGAAGGGCGAAGCCGGGTAGGGCGACAGCGCCGCGAGCGCGAGCAGCGCCCGGGCCGCCGAGCCGTTGAGCAGGGTCGCCCTGAACGCGGCCTCGGCGCGCGCGCCCTCTCCGGCCGCGCGGAGCTCGAGCTCGAGCGCGCTCGCCGCCGTCCACGAGAAGTCGGCCGCGTCGAGCTCCCCGGCCTCCGCGTAGGCGGCCGCGTCGCTCCGGGAGAATACTCCGGCGAACTCGAACGACCCTTCCTGCGCCGCGAGCGGGAACGCGCCGAAGAGGATGGCCGCCGCGAGAACCGCGGCGCCGACCGCGTCGCCTTTCATTTCCCCAGCTCCGAAAGCGAGAAGCGCTTCGGGTCGACCGGAACGTCGAGCTTGATGGAAACGAGCTCGAAGGTCGTGCGCGAATCCTTGCGCAACTTGTCGGAGAGCTCGACCTTCACGGGGTACCAGCGCGTCCCGATGAGCCTGACCTCGAGCGTGCGCGAGATTTTGAGCAGCTTGCCGCTCTTCGCGTAGAGCTCGGCCGAGAGCGTCACGTAGCGCTCGGCGTCGACGCGGAGTATCTGCCGCGCGTAGGTGGCCGAGCTTTTCTTCGCCGCGAGCTCGAGCACCCAGACCGGCCGGCCTTCATAGTCCTCGCGTCCCTTGACGACCGCGTCGTAGATTTCGGACAGGCTGTCCGACTCGAGCGCTTCCTCGTACGACACGTCCGAGCCCATCATGCCCTCGCGGAGCAGGTGGCCCGAAATCTTGACGGTGTCGTCCTCCTTCGGGAAGTACATCCAGAGCTCGTCGCCGAGCTTGAGGTAGCGCACGCCCCGGTCCTCGGGGTTGGTGAATTCGATGAAGGCCTTGTCGGCGCCCAGCGCCACCGCCTTCATGGTCTTGACGCGGGTCTTGCCCGCGAGAACGAGTTCCATGCGGCCCTCGTACTCGATGGACGAGAATTTCTCGTTGGCGTCGACCTTCGCCAGTATTTCCGCCGCGGTAGGCGCCGCTTGCGCGAAAGCCGAGAACGCCGCCGCCGCGGCCACCATCGTAACAAAGAAGCGCTTCATCATTTCACTCCTGTCGAAAGCGATCTCCGAGGCGCCGAGGCGCCGAGCCGAATCAGGACGAGCGTTCGACCAACCGAGCTTCCGGAAACTCCGGACGATCGATCGATCCAGGGGCGCTCGGGACGGCCACCGTGGCTCGCGCCCGATGCGCCTCTTCCTCGGCGTCTCGGCGCCTCGGCGTTCCTTCCGGTATCTAGACCGAGCGGATGGCCTCTACGGGGTCCATGCGCGAGGCGCTCCGCGAGGGCAGGTACGACATGGCCGCCGCGACCAGCGTGCCGAGGCCCACGAAGAGCAGGGCCTGCAGCAGGTCGACCCGCGGATAGATGATGTTGTCGAGCGGCCACGAGAAGCCGGCGAGCGCGTCGGTCATGTCGAAGCCGATCTTCGAGAGAATCCAGTTGAGCAGGGTGCCGACGGCCGAGCCGAGGAAGGAGCCCGCGAGCCCGATGAGGCTGCCCTCGAGCAGGAAGAGCCCGAGCAGCTCGAGGCGCGGCATGCCCATCGACTTCATGATGCCGATCTCGCGCTTCCGTTCCAGCACGACCATCATCATGACGTTGGTGATGATGAAGGCGCCGAGCGCGGCGAAGATCAGGTACATGAACCAGTACACGCCCGAGACGAGCGTGATGAAGCCGCCGAACGAGTCCTGCTGCCAGGGCCGCGCGGTGAGTCCCGAAAAGCCGAGGCCGGGCAGCGCCGCCTCGATGATCCGCGCCGCCCCCGGCGCGAAGTCCGAACGGTCGAGCATGACGAGCAGCTGCTGCGCGCCCTCGATGGCCAAAAGCTCGCGCGCGTCGTCGAGGCCGATCTGGAAGAGGTTGCCGTCGAGCGTGTTGACGCCGGTCCTGAATATGCCCGCGATGGTGAAGCGCTTGAAGCCGAGCCCGTAGTCCGCGCGCTGGGTCACCACCTTCAGCGCGTCGCCCACCCCGAGGCCGAGGTCCTCCGCGAGCTTGGCGCCGAGGATCGCGTCGCCCGGGCCCGCGAGGTAGCGGCCCTCGACTATGCTCCGGTCGAGCATGACGAGCTCGGTCTCGAGCTCCGGGTCGCCGGCCATGCCGAAGGCGGCCTTGGTGGCGGGGCCGGAGGAGAGCAGGGTCCCGAAGCGGATGCGCTCCGCCACGATCTCCACGCGGCCCTCGAGGCCGTCCAGGTCCTTGATGGCCGCGGCCAGCGCGGTCGAGTCCGGGACGTTCTCGTCGACGGGCATGAAACGCTCGCGGGCGCGGTAGCCCTCGGTCGCGATGTGCACGTGGCCCGAGTCGTTCTTGGTGTAGTTCCGGACCATCGATTCCATGAAGCCGTTCACGAGGCCGTTCATGATGAGTATCAGCATGATGGCGAAGAACACGGAGCTCGCCGCCAGCGCCGTGCGCCGATGGTTCCGCCCCAGGTTCCGCAAGGCCATGTCGAGTATGCGCACCTTCTCCTCCCTTACACGAAGCGCAGGGCGTCGGTCACTTCGAGCCGGGCCGCGCGCCGCGCGGGAATCCGCGCCGCGATGAACGAGACGACCACGCCGAAGACGAAGCCGACGACGATGTCGAGCGGCTTCCACTCGCCGTACATGCTGCCCGTCAGGGGCAGGTTGCCCATGTCGAGCGATCCGTCGGCGAAGAAGGTGCCGACCGGTATTCCGTGCTCCACCATGTACCAGGTGAGCGCGAGGCCGAACAGGGCGCCGGCCAGCGAGCCGATGGCGCCCACGATGACCCCCTCGATGGTGAAGAGGTTCTTCACGTCCCGTCCCAGCATGCCGTAGGCGCGGAGCACGCCGATCTCCTTCACGCGGGCGTAGACCGCCATCAGGATGGTGTTGACGATGCCCACGCCGCCGATCAGCAGCACCACGAGCATCATCACGTAGCTGAACTTGCTCTTCATGTTGCGCATGGCCAGGTAGTCGGCGGCCTGGTCCTTGACCGAACGCGTCGAGAGCTCCGGGAACTCCGCGCGCAGGGCGGCGGCCAGCGCGTCCGCTTCCTCGAGCGCGCGGTCGAGGGTGGCCGCGCGGGGCAGGGCCAGGTCGAGCTCGGTGACGAGCCCGTCGAGCTCGAGGAATTCCTCGGCCGCCTCGTAGCTCACGTACGCGCCGGCGCTCGCTACCTGCGGGTCCGCGGCGTCCACGGTGGCCACGACGACGAACTCGTCGGCGTTCTCGGCGCCCGGCCGGGTCCTGCTTGAAAGCACCACCCAGTCGCCGACCGAAAGTCCGAGCTCGGCCGCCAGCTTCCTGCCCAGCACGATCTCGTTCGCCTCGCGGCCCGGGAACCATTCGCCCGCGTCCACCGCGCGCTCGAGCGCGAACACCGTCCCGTCCGTCGCCGGGTCGACGGCGAAGGCCATGACCGGCAGGGCGTCGACGTAGTTGGAGAGCTGTCCCACGAAGGCCGTGCGCCGCGTGGTCGCGCTCGCTCCGGCGGCAAGCGCCGCCTTCTCGACGGCGGCCGGATCCTCGAGCCCGTAGTCGAGCGGGGTGCCCGCCATGGTCTCGAGGTAGCCCGGGCTCGTGACCTTGGCCGAGGCCGTCGAGTAGTCGACCATCGAGTCGATGCTCATGCGGTCCATGCCGGCCAGCATGGCGCCGAACATGATGTAGACGCCGATCCCGAACATGAGGACCACGCCCGTGATCGCCGTGCGCCGCTTGTGCCTGAGCACGTTGCGGAACGCGATCTTCCAGAGGGTGCCCATCGATCACCTCCGCTCGTCGGAGACGAGCTCGCCGTCGCGTATGGTCACCACGCGCCGCGCGTGCTGCATGACCAGCTTGTCGTGCGTCGAGAAGATGAAGGTGGTCTTCCGCTCCGCGTTGACCTTGCGCATGAGCTCCACGATCTCCTCGGCCGTGCGCGAGTCGAGGTTGGCCGTCGGTTCGTCGGCGAGCACCACGTACGGTTCCTTCACGAGCGCGCGCGCGATCGCCACGCGCTGCTCCTGTCCGCCCGAGAGCTCGCGGGGGAAGCGGTCGGCCTTGTCGGAGAGCCCGACTTCCGCGATCACCTCGAGCGCCCGCGCCTTGATCTCCGCGGGTTTGAGTCGCTTCTCGATGACGAGCGGCAGCTCGACGTTCTCGCGCACGGTCAGCACCGGGATCAGGTTGTACGACTGGAAGATGAAGCTGACGTGGCGCTTGCGGTAGTCCGCGAGAGCCTTCTCGCCGAGCGCCTTGAGCGGGGTGCCGTCGTAGACCACCTCGCCCGAGGTCGGCGAGTCGAGGCAGCCTATGATGTTGAGCAAGGTCGTCTTGCCCGAGCCCGAGGGCCCCACCACCGCTGTGAACTCGCCCTTCTCGACCTCGAGGTCGAGGCCGGCCAGCGCTGTCACCTCGTTGTCGCCCTTGCGGTAGATCCTGCGGATCTTCGATAGTTTGAGGATCGCCATGCTCAGCTCCTTGCCTTGCCGCGCCCGTCCGGGGCGGCTTTCTTCGTTCCCGTGCCGGATGACGCCTGTTCGTCCCTCCGGAGCTCGTTGAGCGCCTGGAGGCCGAAAACGTCGTTCGATTTAAGTTCCTCGGTGATGGAGTCGGGGACCAGCATCATCGAGTTGCCGGCCTTGAGGCCCTCGTTGAGGATCGAGAGGCTCTTCAGCTTGAGCGCGGTCGGGTTGGACGCGTAGACGCGCGCGGCCTCCTCGTAGCGCTTGGCGATCTCGATCTCCGCCTCCGCGAGCAGGATGCGCCCCTTCTTCTCGCGCTCCGCCTGCGCCAGGCGGCTCAAGGAATCCTGCAGCTGCTCGGGAATCTGTATGTCCGTGATCTCGATGTGCTGCACAGTCACGCCCCAGTCCGTGGTCTTGCGGTCCACCTCGGCGCGGATCCGCTCCTCGATGGTCTCGCCCGACTCGAGGAAGACCGAGAGGTCGTGCTTGCTGATGGCGGAGCGCAGGGCGGTCTTGGCCGAGAGGATCACCGCTTCCTCGTAGTCCTCGACCTCGAGCACCGCCTTTTCCGCGTCCCAGACCAGCCAGAAGCAGAGCGCGTCCACCGTGACGGTCACCGAGTCGCGCGTCAGCGTGGTTTCGGCGGAGAAGTCCGTCACGCGGGTACGGAGGTCCACCGTCTCGGCCAGCTTGTCGGCGACGGGGAAGAGGAAGAAGAGGCCGGGGCCGCGGACGCGGCGGAACTTGCCGAAGCGGAGCACGATGCCGCGCTCCCACTCGGCCAGGCGTTGCACCGAGGGCGCCGCGAGGGCCCCGGCCGCCGCGAAGGCGAAGGCGAGCGCCGCGTCCGCCGGAGTGGCGCCGAGGCCCTGGCCGAGCGCGGCCCAGGCCGCCGCCGCCGCCAGGGCGATCAGCAGGAACTTCACGGCCGCGCTCCAGCGCGGGAACAGCGTCATCGTCGCGGCCGCCAGGATCGGCGCGCCCAGCAGGGCGCCGAAGGCCGTCGGCGAGGGCGTCGCGCCCGAGAGGAAATGCGCCGCCAGCGCGAAAGCGACCAGCAGGGAGAGCAGGGCCAGGCCCACCGCGCCGAGCTCGAAGTCCCGGACGCTCGAACGGGGCCGGGTAGTGTCCCCCGTAGTGGTGTAAAAGCGGCGATGGTAGACAAGGCCATCGTGGGTCTCCGATGCTGGTGTCACCACAACTACCC
>JADFDI010000014.1 GCA_018262985.1 Spirochaetota bacterium
GGGTAGTTGTGGTGACACCAGCATCGGAGACCCACGATGGCCTTGTCTACCATCGCCGCTTTTACACCACTACGGGGGACACTACCGATTGTCGGTCGCGCTCCGCGCGACCTCCTCATCCTGGCGCCGGCCCCGCTCGAAGCGCAGAGCGCTTCGTTCTCTGGAGGAACGGATTGTGGTGGTCGCTTGCGCGACCGGTCGATCCGCGCGCATTCGCGCGCTCGGAACGCTAGGCGTTCCGTTCTCTAGCGGAGTGGATCGTCATGGTCGCTCTCGCGACCGGTCGATCCGCGACGGCGCTCGGAACGCTACGCGTTCCGATCTCTTAGGGAAGGGATTGACGTGGTCGCTTCCGCGACCAGTCGATCCGTTTCGAATCCCTCAGCGCCCCGATTGAAAAGGCCGCCTTGCGGCGGCCTCGTTCGTGGGCGCTGAGGGATTCGAACCCCCGACCTACTGGGTGTAAACCAGCCGCTCTAACCAGCTGAGCCAAGCGCCCCGGGAAACGGAGGCTACCACGAAGGGCGGGGCCGCATCAAGCTCGGGGCCGTTCGCGCTGCCGCCGGCGGGGCCGCAGGGCGCGCGCCCGGCATCCCGCGGCGCGTGGCATTCCGTTGCGGGTTTCGCGGGAGCGGGTTTATACTTCTTTCATATGCGCTTCGTCGGAATCGGCAACGCCCTGCTCGACCTGGCCGCGGCGGTGGAGGAAGGCTTCCCGCCGCGCTGCGGCTTCCACACGGGCATGTCGAGCCACGTGTCGACCGAGCGGGCGGAGGAAGTGGCCAAGGCGCTCGGACGGACCTGCGCGTCCGCGGGCGGCGGGGCGGCCAACGCGGCGCGCGTAGCGGCGGCGCTCGGCGCGGAGGCTTCCTTCGTGGGGATGGTCGGCGGCGACGCCCGGGGCCGGCACTACCGCGACGACCTCGACGGCGCCGGCGTGAAGGTCCTCCTCGGCGACAGCCCGCACCCGACGGGCCTATTCCTCGCCCTCGTGGAGCCCGGTTCGCGCCGGACGGTCGTGGTGGCGCCGGGAGCCGCCGTGGACCTGGGGGAGGGCGACGTCCCGGAAGCGGCCTTCGCGAACGGCGGCATCCTCTATCTCGAAGGTTTCCTGGCGGCGCGGCGGGACTTCCTCTCGTTCCTGGCCGCCCGCGGGGCCGAGGCCGGCATGACGGTGGTGCTCGACGTGGGCAGCTACGCGCTGGCCCGGCGGGAATCGGAGTTCTTCCTGGCGCTGCTCGAGGGACCGGTCGACCTGGCCTTCATGAACGAGGACGAGTTCCACGCCCTGACCGGCACCGGGGTGCGCGAAGGGCTGCCGCTCCTGGCCGCGGACGGCCTCGAGGTGGTCGTGAAGCGCGCCGAGCGCGGGGCCATCTGGGCGGGCGCGGGCGACCTGATCGAGAGCCCCGTGCGCGCCATCGAGGCCGTCGACGAGACGGGCGCCGGCGACGCCTTCGCGGCGGGCTTCCTCTGCGCGCGCGACCTCGGGCTGGCGCCCGAGCGGGCGCTGCGCGCGGCGAACCGCGTGGCGGGCGAGGTGGTGCGCGAGCTCGGCTGCTCGCCGGACCCGGAGCGCTTGAGGCGCGCCTTCGACTCGGTCGCCTGGTCCTGAACGCCGCGCCGCCCGGCGGCGCCGCCCGCCTGGCGCGGAGGAAGGGGCGCGGGGGAGGAGGCGGAGCCTCCGCTCCCGCTCGATTCCCCCGTACGATTCGCGGGCCCGGAGCTCCGAAAGGGGGCGAAACCTTGCCCGGAGCCCTCGTTTCCCTTATTTTTAGGGTCGAAACCCGATAAAAGGAACGAGGAATGAGCGAGAACGAGATAATCCCCATCGACCAGCTCCTGCCGGCCAAGGTGCCCGTGGTGCCGCTGCTCGGCAAGCCGATCTTCCCGGGCATCTTCACGCCGATCATGCTCGGCGGGGCGGACGACATCCGCACGGTCGACGAGGCCATGCAGGCCGACGGCATCATCGGCTTCATATTGATCAAGACCGAGTTCGAGAAGGCGACCGCGGCGGACCTGCACTCCGTGGGGACGGTGGCGAAGATCGTCAAGCGCATCAACCTGCCGGACGGCTCGGTGAACATCTTCATCTCCACGATGAAGCGCTTCCGCGTCAAGAAATTCCTCGCGAAGGACCCGCCCATCATGGCGGCGGTCGAGTACCTCGAGGACGAGCGCGAGGCCTCGGACGAGATCAAGGCGCTGACCCGCGCGCTGATCGGCGAGATGAAGCAGGTCTCGGAGAACAACCCGCTGTTCTCCGAGGAGATGCGCCTCAACATGATCAACATCGACCACCCGGGCAAGATCGCGGACTTCATCGCGAGCATCCTGAACGTCGACCGCAAGGAGCAGCAGAAGATCCTCGAGACCCTCGACGTGCGCGAGCGCATGGAGAAGGTGCTCGTGTTCATCAAGCGCGAGCAGGAGCTCCTCAAGATCCAGAAGCGCATCCAGGGCGAGATCAACGAGAAGATCGAGAAGAGCCAGCGGGACTACTTCCTCCGCGAGGAGCTCAAGGCGATCAAGGCCGAGCTCGGCATGCCGACCGACGCGAAGAGCGGCGAGCACCAGAAGTTCAAGGAGAGGATCGAGGCCTTCGGCTTCGCGGGCGAGGTCAAGGAGCAGGTGGAGCAGGAGCTCGAGAAGTTCGCGCTGATGGATCCGAATTCGAGCGAGTTCATCGTGACGCGCAACTGGCTCGACCTGGTGTGCTCGCTGCCGTGGAAGGAGCCGCTTTCGGCGGGCTTCGACATCGCGAAAGCCCAGGAGACGCTCGAGGCCGACCATTACGGCCTCAAGGACGTGAAGGAGCGGATCCTCGAATACCTGGCGGTGCGGAAGCTCAAGCAGGACTCGAAGGGCTCCATCCTCTGCCTCGTGGGCCCGCCCGGGGTGGGCAAGACGAGCGTGGGGAAGTCGATCGCGCGCGCGCTCGGCAAGGAGTTCTTCCGCTTCTCGGTGGGCGGCATGCGCGACGAGGCGGAGATCAAGGGCCACCGCCGCACCTACGTCGGCGCCATGGCGGGCAAGATCCTCCAGGGCCTCAAGATCGCCAAGAAGCGCGATCCGGTGTTCATGATCGACGAGATCGACAAGATGGGCTCGAGCTACCAGGGCGACCCTTCGAGCGCGCTGCTCGAGGCGCTCGACCCGGAGCAGAACCACGCGTTCCGCGACCACTACCTCGACCTGCCCTTCGACATCTCGAACGTCTTCTTCATCGTGACGGCGAACACGCTCGACACGATACCCGCTCCCTTGCGCGACCGCATGGAGATCATCCAGCTGCCGGGCTACGTGGACACCGAGAAGCTCGAGATCGCGAAGCGCTACCTGGTGCCGAAGAGCCTCGAGAAGCACGGCCTCAAGAAGAGCCAGGTGAAGTTCACGCGCGACGCCCTGGTGCACGTCGCGGAGAGCTACGCGCGCGAGGCGGGGGTGCGCAACCTCGAGAAGCTGATCGACAAGGTGAACCGGAAGATAGCCAAGGCGGTGGTGGTCGACGGCAAGGCGAAGGAGGTGTTCCGCGTCGACAAGCCGGGCCTCGAGAAGTACCTGGGGAAGCCTTTCTTCGACGCGGACGAGGTGAAGCGCGCGGACGCGCCGGGCCTGGCCGTCGGGCTCGCGTGGACGAGCATGGGCGGCGACACCCTCATCATCGAGGCGGTGGCGAACCCGGGCAAGGAGGGCTTCAAGCTGACCGGCCAGATGGGCGACGTGATGAAGGAGAGCGCGAACATCGCCTACACCTACGTCCGGAAGCTCGCGGCCGAGCGCTACGGCGTGAGCGCCAAATGGTTCGAGGAGCGGCAGGTCCACCTGCACATCCCCGAGGGCGCGACGCCGAAGGACGGGCCGAGCGCGGGCATCACCATGGCCATCGCGCTCCTTTCGCTCGTGCTCGGGCGGAAGATCAAGGACCGCGTGGCCATGACCGGCGAGCTGTCGCTGTCGGGCCAGGTGCTGCCGATCGGCGGCCTCAAGGAGAAGACGGTGGCCGCCAAGCGCAACAAGGTGCGCGAGATCGTCATACCGAAGCGGAACGCGAAGGACCTGGACGAGATCCCCGAGCACGTGAAGAAGGGCATCGTCTTCCACCCCGTGGAGCGCTTCGAGGAAGTCCTCGCCATAGCGCTGCCTGAATAGCCCTGAAAGACTTGAACCGCGGAGACGCAGTGACGCCGGGAGGGGTCTCACGAAAAGGCACAAAGGCACAAAGGTAAAGCGCGGAGAAACGTAGCCAGCTTTCCCTTCGGCCGTATCCTTTGTGCCTTTGTGTCTCCGTGTGCGAAGGTCTCCTTAAGGGAAGTGTCTCCGTGTGCGAAGGGTCTCCGTGCCTTAAGAGTCTCCGTGTGCGAAGTTCCTCCGGCGCTAGCGGGGCTTCCAGCGATTGCTTTCGAGGCGGAGGCCGTAGGCGCGTTCCATGAGGCGCTTCTGGCCGGCGGCGAGGAGTCCGGCGGTGTCCGCGATGCCGGAGGGGAGGGGCGACGACGGCTCGGCGCCGCTCGACATGAGGGTCTCGAGGAGCAGCTTGGCCGCGATGAAGCGTTCGTACTTGTCCACGGCGAAGCCGACGAAGCCGTCCATGAGGGCCGCAACTTCCCAGGTGACCTGCTCGGCCTGGCTGTAGCGCCCGGCGTCCTTGTCCTGGTCGGTAAGACGCACGGGGAGCTCGCGCGCGAGCTCGTCGAGGCGCGGCACGAGGGCCTCGAGGTCGAAGAGGCCGGTGGCGCAGTTGAAGAGGATGCGCGAACCGGACCGCTCGAGCTCCAGCACCCGGTCGAAGGAAATGGCCGGACCGATGTCGGCGATGGTGCGACCGCCCGAGGCGATCTCGACGAGGATGCCGCCCTTGACGTCGACGGGCGTGCGCCAGGCGAACTCGAAGGCGGCCGGGGCGTCGGAGAGGGCGAAGGCGGCGAGCTCGGCGGGGTCGGGCACGTAGCCCAGGTTGTCCACGTTGCCGAGCCAGGCCCACTTGTAGCCGTCCGCGAGGAGGCCGCGGTAGACCTCCGCGAGCACGTGGAAGCTCTGGCCGTGGCCGCCGGGCAGGGCGAGCGCCGAGTCGGCCTTGCCCCAGGCGCGGTCGAAGACGCGGCGGGGCTTCCCTTCGGACGAATGGGTGAACGCCGCGATGAGGGGCTGCACGCCCGTGCGGACGGCCGCGGGGTCGACGCCTTCGGCGCGGGCGAGGTCCGCCATCCAGGGGTGCTCGCGCCACGAACGGTAGTGTGCGGCGAGCGCGGCGTCGGTGCCGACGCTCGACATCTGGAAGAGGGGCAGGACGGGCCGAGCGGGAGCGCCCAAGCGGGCGCGGCGTTCGGCGGCGAGGAGGAGGGCGGCGCGGGCTTTCAGCGTGAGGAAGCTTGCGCCCGGATGCCCGTCCGGATCGAGCCAGGCGGGCGAGGCGCCTTTCGGGACGCCCTCGCAGAGCGGCGCGAGGCGCTCGAAGGGGCCGCGGAAGGCCTCGAGCACGCCGGGGCCGAGGGCGGCGTTGCGCTTGGAGTCCGCGTAGCTCGTGGCCGAGCCGCCGTTGAGGACGCCGTAGGCGCAGCGGTCGAGGAGGCGGAGGCCGAGCGCGCGGAGGGCCGCGCGGTCGAAGGCGAGGGCGCCGCCCGGAACCTCGGCGGCGCCTGAATCCCGGAGCGCGACGCCGAGCGCGTCGAGGCGTTCGCGGGCCGTGGCGGCCGGCAGTACGACGCGGAGAGCGGGACCCGCGTCGAGGACGGAGATTCCGTCCACGGGCGGCACGCCGACCGCCTCGACGGGCTTGAGCGAATCGTAGCGGCCTGAGTTGATGTCGTCGAGGATGCGGAGGGTCAAGGGGACGTCGATGCCCTTCGCCTCCATGTCGGCGCGCAACGCGGCGTTCGGTTCCATGCGTCGTCCTCCCGTCCGGCGCCCCGGGTTTCCGCGGGCGCTTCCTTCAGGATAGCACGACCGCGGCGTTCGCGGCGCCGTAGAGCGAGACGTCGTAGTCGCGGGCTATCCAGACGGGCGTCTCGGCGAGGATGGCACGGATGTGCTCGCGGTAGCTCCCCTCGAAGGCGGCGCGGAAGCGGTCGCCCTCGAGGAAGAAGCGCTCGTTCTTGGCCGCGATGCCGCCCGCGAGGTACACGCCGCCGCCCGGAAGGAAGGTGGCCGCGTGGTCGGCGGCGACGCGGGCGTAGAGCTCCACGAAGAGCTCCATGGCGCGGACCGCGTCGGGGTCGGAGCCCTCGTGGGCGGCCTTCGAGACGAGGGCGGGGCGCTCGGCGGCCGGCGCGGCGAGGATGGCGGACGAGGCCGCGCGGCCGGCGCGCGTCGAAAGGAACTCGTGGAGGTTCGCGATGCCCATGCCGGAGACGCCCGCCTCGGCGCCCGGCACGAAACCGAAGCGCTTTTCGAGCCAGGCGGAGAACTCGCGAGTGTCGCGGTCCCAGGCGGGCAGGGTCACGTGGCCGCCCTCGCTCGGGAAGGCCTGGGTGCGCTCGCCGACGCGGACCACGAAGCCGAGGCCGAGTCCGGTGCCGGCGCCGATGACGAGGCGCACCCCGTCGGGGCTCGGCGCGGGGAAGGAGCCGTCCGAGCGCGCGATGGGGAGGAGCTGCGTCCGGTCGGCCGGGTCGAGGAGCAGCACGCCGTAGGAGACCGCCGTGAAGTCGTTGATGACGCGCGCGGGAATCGAGAACTCGCGCTCGATGGCGCTCGAGTCGATGCTCCAGGCGGCGTTGGTGAGCTCGATGCGGCCCGCCTTGACCGGCCCGGCGCCCGACACGCAGCAGAGGTCGGGCGGGAACGAGGGCGCTGCCTCGCGGGCGCTTTCGAGGAAGCGGCGCAGGCAGGCGGGCAGCGAAGGCTCTTCCTTCGTGCCGTAGCGGCGGTCGTGGAGCTTTTCGAAGGTGGCGCCCTTCTTGCCGATGAGGGCGAAATTGGCGTTGGTGCCGCCGATGTCGCCGGCCAGGATGACGGTGTCGTACGCGGTTCTGGATTCCATGCGGGGGATAGTACCGGCGGGGACGAAGGGTGGCAAGGATGGAGAATCTGGGAGAAGAAGAAACCGCAGATGAGGTCGCCTGCGCGAAGCGCGGGCACTGAATCCTTCCGCTCCGAAAGCGACGCGAAGCGGCGCAGGCGCAGAGACACAGAGAAAGAAGGAGGAAGAGGCACGAAACCAAGAAGAATAGGGTAGGGGGAGTGGAAGAAAAAGGCCGGCCGTCGCTTGGCGGCCGGCCGGTTTCGGATCGGGCTGGGACTAGAGCTGGAGGCGGGCGCTGATCGAGGCGCCGAGGGCCTTGGTGGCGGGCACGTACATGAGCTGGGCGTCCACGACCACGAGGATGTTGAGCGAAACGCCGGCGTAGACGCGCACGACGGGCGCGTTGGCGTCGGCGGTGTAGAGGAAGCCGCTCGCGCTGATGTCGGGGACGGGCTGCCCGGCGTCGGTCAGGGCCGCCTTGATGTCATCGAAATCCGTATCGGCATCCCCATCGTAGTCACCGGTACCGGCGCCGAGCGCGCCGTCGGCGATGCCCATGGAAGACGCGAGCCCGCCCGTGACGGTCGACTTGCCGAAGGACACGCCGGCGCCGGCGTAGGGGGTCAGGATGAGGAGGAAGTTCTTCGAGACCTGGGCGTTGAGGTCGAAGCTGGTGGACTCCCAGCCGAGCTCGAGCATCGGGTCGGTCGCGGTGATGGTCCAGCTGTAGGTGGAATACTCGTAATCGAGAGTGGTGCCCGAACCCACCGCCTTGGCGATGGAGCCGGTCTGGTAGCTGCCCGAGGCGCCGATGGAGAGCTCGGGGATGAGGACGCCTTCCTTGAGGACGCGGGCCCTGAGCACGGCGCCGAGGTTCTTGTACTCGGCGGCGACGCCGTAGGCGCCTTCGAGGGCGGTGGCCATCTCGGGGGTGACGACGCCGCCCTTGACGCCGATGTCGACGGGCAGGAAGGGGAGTCCGAGCTTTGCGGTGACGCCGAGCGCGGGCACCGGGACTCCGAGCGCCTCGAGTTCGGCGGGCACGGCCTGGCCGATCGCGTCGAAGAGCGCCGCGGTGCCGTCCTTGCCGGCGAAGGTGGTGCCGAGGAAGATGCCGGCGCCGAAATGCGGGAAGCCGCCGATGTAGGCGTCCGACCAGGTGGTGCCGATGGTCGAATTCATGGACAGGGTGGCCGCCATGTCGTCGGCGAAGCCCGAGAACGCGGTCTGGAAGCCGTCGAGGGTCTGGGCGAAAACGCCGCCCGCGGCGAGGGCGAGGATGAGCGATAACGCGATAAAACGCTTCATTGGTTACCTCCGTTGAATGCAGACCTATAGTGTAGCGCGCGCGATGTGAATGTCCAAGGCGATACGCCCGCGGGGCGGCGGCGTCGGGCGGGAGCGGGCGGACCCGCCGCCTCCGGTCGACGCGAAGCTCGCCGTGGGCTCCGGCGCCTGTTCCGCGGGGCCGCGCGCGGCCCCGCGGTCCCTTTCGCTTCCCCGCCCGTTTTTACTTCTCGAGGGGGCCGGGCCAGCGCGAGAGGCCGCCGAAGTCGACCACGCGGCTCCAGCCGAGGCTCGCGAGGGTGGCCTTGGCCTGCGCGGAGCGGTTGCCGGAGCGGCAATAGACGATGACGAGGCCGTCCTTGGGGAAGGCGGGCGGCTTGTCGCGGATGGCGTCGTAGGGCAGGAGCAGGGCGCCGTCGATGTGGCCCGCGGCGAACTCCTCCGCGGTGCGCACGTCGAGGAGGAGGAACTCGCCTTTCCACGAGTCGAGGGCGGTCGCGGCGCCTCCGGAGGCCAGCAGGGCGGCGAGCTCCTTCGGATCGCGGTAGCGCTCGTCGGCGGCGGCGGTCGAGGAACCGAGGGCGGCCGGGGCGGGAAGGGGCGCTCCGGCCGGCGCGGGATCGGCGCCGGCTTCCGGGGCGCAGGCTGCGAGGAAGAGGACGGCGGCGAAGGCGAAGGCCGGGGCGGAGAGGGCGGAACTGAGGGTTCGGCTCATGGGGGCTTCCTTGCGTGGGAGCGCCTCGAGGCGCTCGGATTGTCATATATAGAAGATAATCAGGCGAGACGGGGAAGGCCAGCGCGCCGCGGCAGGGTAGGGCGCGGGTCAGGCGCGGGCGGCGACGAGGGCGCGGAGCTCGTAGCAGTCGAGGCTCTCGCCCGAGGCCGCGTCGAAGATCTCGAGGTGGAGGTGCTTGCCGTGGCCGCTCTTCCGGGCGTTGAGGCCCGTGTTGCCGCCGCGGCCGAGAGGCTCTCCGGGTTCGAGCGCCTGGCCTGGACGGACCGTGACGTCGTGCAGGTGGAAATAGGAGTAAAAGCGGCCTTCGTCCGGCGAGTAGACGATGACGCCGTTGCCCGCCCGCGGCGAGAGGCCGCCCGAGACGTACGAGGCTTCCGTGGAGCCGCCGGTCCAGCGGGTCTCGGCCGCGACCACGATGCCGTAGGACATGGAGCGCACGGTCGGACCGATCTCCTCCGCGCCCTTGCGCTTGACTACGGGATAGAAGATGTCGATGGCGTCCTGGTGGTTGTAGCGGAGCGAGCGGACGGTGGGCAGCGAGCGCTCGGCGGGGATCATGGGCGAGCGCGGCTCGAGGCCGGCGCGGGCCGAAGGCGGCAGGCGGAGCCAGGCCGCGTCGAGCAGGGCCCGCCAGCGCGCCGAATCGTCGTCGATGCGGGGGAAGCGCGCGGCCATCGAGGCGTAGTAGGAACCGAAGGCGTCGCGGTCGTGGCCCATGAGGGCGAGCTCGCGGCGCGAGTCCGGGTCCGTGGTGAGCGCGATGAAGAAGTCGGCCGGCGGCAGGACGGAGCGGAGCACCGTTTCGAGGCTCCTGCCGTCGGCGCGGCGCTCGTCGAGGAAGGCTTCGGCCACGAGGCGCGCGGAGTCGGGGGCGGCGGCGGCCAGGGCGCCCGCGAGGGATTCGGCGTTCGGGAAGGCCGCCTGAGCCGGGGCTTCGGCGGCGACGGCGGTGCTCCAGGCGGCGGAGGCCGCTCCCGGACCGGGGGCCGCGGCCACCGAAAAGGCGAGGAGGAGGAGCGAGACCGCGGTCCACGCGGCCAGGATGAGCGAAGGTCGTTTCATGCGCGCTCCGTTCCCGCCACGATGAGCGGCACGAGCTTGGCGCAGACCCGCGCGTCGTCGAGGGCGCGGTGCGCCGAGCCCGGGTCGATGCGGAAATCGCTGGCCAGGTTCTGGAGCGAGTAGGAGCGCCGGCGCGGCAGGGCGAGGCGCGCGAGGGCGCAGGTGTCGGCCGTGGGGTTCGCGGGGACCCTGAGGCCGAGCCTCGCGAGGCCTGCCCTGAGGAAGCCGAGGTCGAAGGGGGCGTTGTGCGCCACCAGCACCGCGCCGCCCGCGAAGGCGAGGAAACGCGGCAGCGCCGATTCGAGGTCGGGCTGTCCGCGCACCATGGCGTCGGAGATGCCGTTGACCCTGGAAGCCTGCCACGGAATCGGGCGGCCGGGGTCGACGAGGGTCTGGAAGGCCTCGCCCTCGCCCTCGGGCCCGAAGCGCAGGGCGCCGATCTCCACGATGCGGTCGTTCCGGCCGTCGAGCCCCGTCGTCTCGAAGTCGAAGGCGACGAAGGTCGCGCGGGGCCAGAGCTCCCGCAGCGCGGCGAGGTCGAGGTTCTTCACGGTCCCTTCCCGTCAGCGCGCCGCGTCGACCGCGGCCTTGAGCCCGGCGACGATGCGCCCGACCTTGTCCGCGCTCGCGGCCTTGGCAGCCTCCAGGTTCCCGCCCTCGAGCGCGGTGCGCGAGAGCACGTAGAACTTGATCTTGGGCTCGGTGCCGCTCGGGCGCACGGTGACCACGGTGCCGTCGGCGAGGGTCCACTGGAGCACGTCGCTGGAGGGGAGGCCGCTCGGCGCTTTCGCGCCGGCGGGCAGCTCGCGCTCGTAGCCTTCGAGGAGGTCGCGGACCTTGGCGACCGCGATGCCGCCGAAGGCCGCGGGCGGGCTGGCGCGGTAGCCTTCCATGATGCGCCGCATGACGTCCATGCCGGACGGACCCTCGAAGTACTTGTTGAGACCCTTCTCCTCGTGGTAGCCGAACTCGCGGTACAGGTCGTCGAGGCGGTCGAGCAGGGTCTTGCCCTTCGAGCGCCAGTAGAGCGTCATCTCGGCGGTCATGGCGGCGGCGGAGATGCCGTCCTTGTCGCGCACCTCGTTCTCCACGAGGTAGCCGTAGCTCTCCTCCGTGCCGTAAACGAACTCGTAGCCTTTGCCGTCCGACTCGAAGCGGCGCATGAGGTCCGCGATCCATTTGAAGCCGGTCAGGCATTCGAAGCACGCGGCGCCGTACTTGTCCGCGATCAGGGTCTGGAGCCGCGTGGTGACCACCGAGCGGATGGTGGCCGGCTTGGCGGGCAGGCGACCGAGCTCCTTCATCGAAAGGAGGATGTAGTCGGCGAGCAACGATCCGAGCTGGTTGCCCGTTACGAGGGCGAAGCCGCCCTTTCCGTCGGGCACCGCGATGCCGAGGCGGTCGGCGTCGGGATCGGTGGCCATGACGACGTCGGCCTTCTCCTTCGCGCCGAGCTCGAGGGCCAGCTTGAGGGCGGGCGCCTCCTCGGGGTTCGGGTAGGCGACCGTGGGGAAGTTCCCGTCGGGCTCCCGCTGTTCGGGCACGGTGACCACGTTGAGGCCGAGCTCGCCCATGACGCGCTCGAAGTGGAAGGCGCCGGTGCCGTGGAGCGGGGTGTAGACCACCTTGACCTCGCCGGCCAGGCGCTTGATCAGCTCGGGGCGGAAGAGCTTGGACTTGACCATGGCGACGTAGGCGTCGTCCATGTCCTTGTCGAGGACGACGAGGAGGCCCTTGGCGAGCGCCTCGGCCCTGTCCATGGTGCGGATGGCCGGGTTCGCGTCGACGCGCGCGATGATGCCCTCGTCGTGCGGGGCGATGATCTGCGCGCCATCGTTCCAGTAGGCCTTGTAGCCGTTGTAGGCCGGCGGGTTGTGGCTGGCCGTCACGACGATGCCCGTGTCGGCGCCGAGCTTGCGCACGGCGAACGAGAGCTGGGGCGTGGGGCGGAGCGAGGGGAAGACGAAGGCCTTGACGCCGTTGGCCGCGAGCACGAGGGCGGCGGCCTCCGCGAACTCGGGGCTGTAATGGCGCGAGTCGTGGGCGATGACGGCGGAGAGCTCCTTGCCGGGGACGGCGGACTTGAGGTAGTCGGCGAGCCCCTGGGTGGCGCGGCGCACGACGAGGAGGTTCATGCGGTTCGAGCCGCCGCCGATGACGCCGCGGAGGCCCCCCGTGCCGAACTCGAGGTCGCGGTAGAAGCGGTCCTCCAGCTCCTTCGCGTCGTCGGAGGCGAGCAGGGCTTCCACCTCGGCGCGGAATTTCGGGTCGGTCTCGGCTTCGATATAGGCGCGGGCGCGCTCGCGGAGGGTTCGGGTATCCATGGAAACTCCTTCGTGTCGTATTTCGGGGACGGCGCGCGCTCCGACCGGCGCCGGGGCGGCTTGCCGCGCATCCATCCAAGATACTACGAAGGAAGCGGCTTCCTCAATGCCGGGCGGGCGGAACGAGGGAGGCGAAGGCGGCCGGCAGCCCGTCGGGGCGCTCGATGACGAGGGCGGCGCCGGCCGACTCGAGCTCGAGGCGGCCCCGGAAGCCCCAGGCGCAACCGATGCCGGGGAGGCGCGCGTTGCGCGCGGTCAGCATGTCCACGTCGGTGTCGCCCGCGAAGCAGGCGGCCTCCGGGGCGGATCCGAGGCGCTCCAGCAGGGCGAGGAGGCGGGACGGGTCGGGCTTGCGCGGCAGGCCGGGAAGGTCGCCGACCACGTCCGCGAAGGGCGTGAGGGGAAAGAGGCGCGAGACGGCCGCGCGCGCGACCGCCTCGGGCTTGTTGGTGAAGACGGCCAGCGCCACGCCCTCGGCCGCGAGGGCCTCCAGCGCCGCGGTCACGCCTTCGTAGGGGAGGGAAACGCCGACGGGGTCGGCCTCGTAGGCGGCCTCCATGGCGCGGCGGAGCCCGTCGACCAGGTCCGGCGGGGAATCGGGCGGGCAGGCGGAGCGCGCCAGCTCGCCGACGCCCCGCCCGACGAAGAAGCGGTAGGAGTCCGCCGCGTGGGCGGGAAGGCCGCGCGCGGAGAGGGCTCCGTTCATCTTCTCCGCGATGTCGCCGAGGGTGTCGACCAGGGTGCCGTCCAGGTCGAGGACGAGGGCGCGCTTCATGTTCCGCGCTAGTCTTTCGCGCTCAGGTCCTCGTCCTTGCCGCCGTGCGCGCGGAATTTGGCCTCCCGCTCGTCGATGCGGCCGTCGAGCTCGGCGAGCCTGTCGAGCAGGTCCCTGGTCTCGCTGTCGCTGGCGGACAGGACGGGCTCCTTGCGCTCCGCGAGCACCTCGTAGGCGCGGGCGCCGAGCTTGGTCGTCAGCTTGCCGGCCTCGGCGCGCAGCTGGAGTATCTCCACCTTGAGCACGCCCATCTCGCCCCACTGCTGGGCCTTGTCGCCCGCCTTGGAGAGGAAGTCGCGGCTGGCGTCGAGACCCTGGTCCACGAACTGCTTGAGCTTCTCGGAAAAGGTCACTCTGTTCCTCCTTGCATGATGCGGCCCGGCCCGCGCCGGCCTGAGGGCTCCGCGGACCGCCCGAGACCATGATAACGCCGCCCGGACGCCAAGTCCAAACCGATCGCCTGGGAGTCGCGGCGTACCGCGACGCAAGTTTCTTCGGGAATCCGCTCGCCTTCGCTTGACAGGGCTCCGGAGGGGTACTATATCGTGTATCCATCGAACAAAAGCCTACCACCGATGGTATGGTCCGCATAGCAAGAAGGATACCAACTCGACCATGGACGCCACGCTTCGCCAGGAAAAAAACGCCGAAGGAAGGATCCGGTGAGGTGCCCGCACTGCGGCTCCCTGGACGACCGCGTCCTCGACTCCCGCACCCTCGCCAACGGCGAGAGCACCCGGCGCCGCCGCGAGTGCCTTTCCTGCGGCTTCCGCTTCACCAGCTACGAGCGCATCGAGGAGCGGCCCCTCATGGTCGTCAAGCGCGACGGGCGCCGCGAGCCCTTCGAGCGGGCCAAGCTGGCCCGCGGCATCGAGCGCGCCCTCGAGAAGCGGCCCGTCTCGCGCGACACCATCGAGAACATCATCAACGAGATCGAGGACCAGGCGGCCATGGCGGGCCGGGGTTCGGACGAGGTCGTGAGCCAGGCGCTCGGCGAGATGATCCTGGCGCGGCTCTACGAGCTGGACAAGGTGGCCTGCGTCCGCTTCGCCTCGGTGTACCGCAAGTTCGAGACCCTGGACGAGTTTCTCAGAGAGATCGAGCGGCTGGCCGGAGCGCCCGGGCCGTCATAGGGAGTCCGTTCCGCGCGCCCGGGATCGCGGCGCCGCGGAGGATCGGGAGGGGAGCGTAGTATGGAAGGCGAGCAGTTCTTCCCGGAGTGGCGGAGCCTCCTCGGGAAAGCGGGCGGCGGGGAAAGCGGCCCCGTCGTCCGGCAGGTCGTCAAGCGGTCGGGACGCGTCGAGCCCTGGGACTCGTCCAAGATCGTCATGGCGATCGAAGCGGCCTTCCGGGCGACCACGGGCCTCGACGGAGGCGGGAAGGCGGAGACCATAGCCGCCGACGTCGAGGCCCGCCTGGGCCTGCTCATGGCCGGGCGCCACCGGAACTCGATTCCCGCCATCGAGGAGATCCAGGACCTGGTGGAGACCGCCCTCATCGAGGCGAAGGAGGTGGCGGTCGCCAAGGCCTACATCCTCTACCGCGCGCGCCACGAGGCCATGCGCGACACGAAGCGCCTCATGCTCGACATCGACGCCACCATGGACGGCTACCTGGGCCGGGGCGACTGGCGGGTCAAGGAGAACGCCAACGTCAACTACTCGCTCGGCGGCCTCATCCTCCACAATTCCGGCTCGATCACGGCGAACTACTGGCTCAAGAACGTCTACCCAGAGGAGATCGCCGAGGCGCACCGGAACGCCGAGTTCCATATCCACGACCTGTCCATGTTCTCCGGCTACTGCGCCGGCTGGTCGCTCCGCGCCCTCATCGCCGAGGGGCTCGGGGGCGTGCCGGACAAGATCTCGTCGAAGCCGGCGAAGCACCTCTCGACCCTGGCGCAGCAGCTCGTGAACTTCCTCGGGGCCCTCCAGAACGAGTGGGCGGGCGCCCAGGCCCTCTCGAGCTTCGACACCTACCTGGCGCCCTTCGTCCGTGCCGACCGCCTCTCGGAGGCCGAGGTCAGGCAGGGCGTCCAGAGCTTCCTCTTCGGCGTCAACACGCCGAGCCGCTGGGGCTGCCAGGCGCCCTTCTCGAACGTGACGCTCGACTGGACCTGCCCCCCCGACCTCCGCGACAGGCCGGCGGTGGTGGGCGGGGAGGAACAAGGCTTCACCTACGGCGAGTGCCAGGCCGAGATGGACCTGGTGAACAAGGTCTTCCTCGAGCTCATGCTGGAAGGCGACGCCGAGGGCCGCGGCTTCCAGTACCCGATTCCCACCTACAACGTCACCGAGGACTTCGACTGGGACTGCCCCAACGCGCGGCTCCTCTTCGAGATGGCCGCCAAGTACGGCACGCCGTACTTCCAGAACTTCCTCAACTCCGACCTCGACCCGAACGACGTGCGCTCCATGTGCTGCCGCCTCCGGCTCGACAAGCGCGAGCTCAGGAAGCGCGGCGGCGGACTCTTCGGCTCCGACGAGCTGACCGGCTCCATCGGCGTCGTCACGCTCAACCTGCCCCGGCTCGGGTACCTGGCGAAGGACGAGGCCGATTTCATGAAGCGGCTCTACCGCCTCATGGACCTGGCGGCGACGAGCCTCACGATGAAGCGCAAGGTCTGCGCCCGCCTCCTCGAGGCAGGGCTCTTCCCCTACACGAGGCGCTGGCTGCCCTCCTTCGACAACCACTTCTCCACGATCGGAATATGCGGCATGCACGAGGCCTGCCTCAACCTGTTCGGCAAGGGCATCGACGAGGCGGAGGGAAGGGCCTTCGCCCTCCGCGTGCTCGAGCGCATGAGGCAGCGCCTCCAGGACCTGCAGGTCGAGACCGGCGAGCTGTTCAACCTCGAGGCCACCCCGGCCGAGTCCACGTCCTACCGCCTCGCGCGGCACGACCGGGAGCGCTGGCCGGACATAATCACGTCGGGCCGCGACGCGCCCTACTACACCAACTCGACGCAGCTGCCGGCCGACGCCGACATCGACCTCTTCGACGCGCTCGATCACCAGGAGGACCTTCAGGCCGCCTACACGGGGGGCACGGTCTTCCACGTGTTCCTGTCCGAGGCCGTGGAGGACTGGCGCGCCGCGCGCGAGCTCGTGAAGTCGGTGGCCTCGAACTACCGCGTGCCGTACTTCACCCTTTCGCCGACCTTCTCGGTCTGCCCCGTGCACGGCTACCTGTCGGGCGCGCACGAGGCCTGCCCGAAGTGCCGCGACGAGAAGCGCCGCGCCCTCGCGGAGGAACTGGAAAGGGCCAAGGCCGAGCTGGCCGCGCTGTAGGTGAAGGCAAACGACGCCCGGGGCGACGGCGTCGATCGAACGGGCTGATGGGGGGGGAGCGATGGGACGGGGGGAGTTGGAGGAGCGGATCAGGGGGCTCGAGGCGGAGCTTCGGGCGGTCGAGGGGACGCGCACCGAGGTGTACGCGCGCATCGTGGGCTACTACCGCTCGGTGCGGAACTGGAACGCGGGCAAGCGGGAGGAATTCTCGCGGAGGCGGCCCTGGTCCGTCGGGAAGGAAGCGCCCGGCGTCCGGAGGGTCGACGCCGGCGATTTCGAGGCCGCCGCGGACGCTGCCGCGGAGCCCGGCGCGACGTACGCGGCGGCGGGCCCCGCCTGCTCGGCGCCGTCGGCCCGGCCGCGCGGAGCAGGCGGGAAACCGCTCCGCGCCGCGCCCGCGCTCAAGGACCTGGTCGGTCCCTCGTCCCGGCGCGAAGCGCCGGTCCCGCGCGGCGAAGGCGAGGTGGCGGAATACACGGTCTACGTGCGCGCGTCCTGCCCGGGCTGCCCGCCCGTGAAGGCCTTCCTCGCCGCCTCGGGCCTGCCGGGGCGCATGGTCGACGTCGACGCCGACGAGGGGCTCCGCGAGGCGCTGGCCGCGGGCGTCATGTCGACCCCGACCGCCATACTCGCGGACGGCGAGGGGCGGGAGCTTGCCCGCGCGCGCTCGGTGCAGGAGCTCCGCTCGACCCTGATGCCCGTGCTGGCCTGACGGGGCGGCGAGGTGGGCGCGGCCGGCGCCGGGGCGCGAGCGTGATCTCGCGGCTCGGCCTCCAGCGGAGCAGCCTGACGGACTTCCCGGGCGTCCTCGCCTGCGTCCTCTTCACGGTCGGCTGCGACTTCCGCTGCCCCTGGTGCCACAACCCCGAGCTGGTGGAGCCCGGGGCCGGCGACCCGGGCCTCGTCCCCGTCGGCGAGGCGCTCGGCTTCCTCGACGAACGGAAGCGCGTCCTCTCCGGGGCGGTGCTCTCGGGCGGGGAGCCCTGCCTGCACCCCGACCTGCCGCGCCTCGCGGACGCGGTCCGGAGGCGCGGCCTCAAGGTCAAGCTCGACACGAACGGCTCATTCCCAGACGCGCTCGCGGAAGTCCGGGCCGACTACGTGGCCATCGACGTGAAGGCCCGCGCCGCCGACTACCCGCGCCTCGCGCCCCTCGTGCCGGACGCGGCGGCGCGGGTGGCCCGCTCGCTGGCCTGGCTCCGGTCCTCCGGCGCGCCCTTCGAGGTCCGGGTCACGGCGGCGCCCGGTTTCGTGGATCCGGACACGGCCGCGTCCTTGGCCGACTTCCTCGAGGCGGGCGACGAGGTGGTCCTGCAGCGCTTCCGCCCGCTCCGCACCCTGGACCCCGCGTGGCGCTCGGTGGAGCCCCACGGCGACGCGGCCCTGGCGGAGATCCTCGCGGCGCTCAAGGCGCGCTCGCCGAAGGCCCGGCACCGGGGCGGCTGAGCGCCCGAGGGCCGGGACGGCCGAGCGCCGGGGCGCGGGGGATGAGCCGCGGCGCGCCGGGGCGGGACCCGCCGCCCGAAGCGGAGAACGCGACCCGCCGCCTCGGGGCGGGCGAAGCGGGCCTTAAGGCCCCGGCGCCTGTTTCCCCCGTTTTTCCGGAACCTATGCTCCGCTTGCCGCTTCCGGCGCCCGGGGCTACCATGGCGTCCATGAGCGACGATCCGCTTTCCGGCCTCCATCCGCTCGCGGCCGCCTGGTTCCGGGATCGGCACGGGACGCCCACCGCGGTGCAGGCCGGGGTCTGGCCCCTGCTGGCCGCCGGACGGGACGCGCTCGCGGTGGCGCCGACCGGCTCGGGAAAGACCCTCGCGGCCTTCCTGGACGGCATCTCGCGCCTGGCCTCGGGCGAGTATCCCGCCGACCGGCTGTCGATCCTGTACCTGTCGCCGCTCAAGGCCCTGGCCGAGGACGTGCGCGTCAACCTGCTGGAGCCCCTGGGCGGCGTCCGCTCGCGCTTCGACGCGGCGGGGCTCGCGTTTCCGCCGCTCCGCGCCTCGGTGCGAACGGGCGACACGGCGGCCTCCGACCGGCGCCGCGACTTCTCGAAACCGCCCTCCATCCTCGCGACGACCCCCGAGAGCCTCTCCATCCTGCTCAACTCCGTTTCGGGGACCAAATTGCTCGCGGAGGTCCGGCTCGTCATCGTGGACGAGGTGCACGCCCTGGTCGGCACGAAGCGCGGCGCCTTCCTGGCCGCGGCGCTCGGGCGGCTCGCGTCGCTGGCGGGGGAATTCCGACGGGTGGCGCTCTCGGCGACCGTGAGCCCCGTCGAGGAGGCCGTTCGCTTCGCGGCGGGCTTCCGGCTGGCGCGGCAGCCCGACGGAACGGCCGCGTACGAGGAGAGGCGCATGGAAGTGGTCGCACCGCCCTCGGAAAAACGGATCGAGTTCGCGGTGGACTGGCCGGAGAGCCCCGTGCGCGTATCCTTGCCGGGCGCGGCGGGCGGGGGCGCGGCGGACGGCGCCGACCGCTCGGCGGGGGGCACCCGGCTCGCGGCGGTCGCGGACGAGGTGATAGCGCGGACGAAGCGGAACCGCTCGACCCTGGTCTTCGTCGACTCGAGGCGGCGGGCGGAGTCGCTCGCGCGCATGGTCAACGACCGCGGGGGCGAGGGTCTCGCGTGGGCGCACCACGGCTCGCTCGCCAAGGAGGCGCGCCGGGCGGTGGAGCGGCGCCTCAAGGAAGGCCGGCTCGCCTGCGTGGTGGCCACGGCGAGCCTCGAGCTCGGCATCGACATCGGCTCGGTGGACGAGGTGGTGCTCGCGGGGACCCCGCCCGGAGCGGCGCAGACCCTCCAGCGCGTCGGGCGCTCGGGCCACGCCGTGGGCGCGGCGAGCCGGGGCCTGCTCTTGCCTCTGCACCCGATGGACCTGCTCAGGGCGGCGGCGCTGAGCGCGCTCGTCGCCCGGCGGGCCGTGGAGGCGGTCAGCGCGCTCGAGAACCCGCTCGACATCCTGGCCCAGGTCCTGCTCGGCCTCTGCCTGCGGGAGGAGCGGAAGCTGGACGCGCTCTACGACGAGGTCCGTACGATGAGCCCCTTCGCGCGCCTTCCGCGCGCCGACTTCGACGCGGTGGTCGACATGCTCTCCGGGAAGTACGCGGGCGCGCGCTACGGCGAGCTCAAGGCCCGGCTCCTCGTCGACCCGGTTTCGCGGAGCGCGCGCGCGAAGGAGGGCACCGCCACCCTGCTCTTCGCCTCGGGCGGGGCCATCGCCGACCGGGGCGCCTACGTCCTCAGGGAGGCGGACGGCGGGGCGCGGCTCGGGGAGCTGGACGAGGAGTACGTCTGGGAGCGCCGCGTCGGCGACACCCTGAGCTTCGGTTCGCGGTCCTGGCGCATCGTCGCCATCGGGCACGAGGCGGTCGAGGTGCGCCCGCTCGAGCGGGCAGCGGATTTCGCGCCCTTCTGGAAGGCCGACGCGCGCTTCCGCTCGCCGCTCCTGGCCGAAGCGACCCTGGACTTCCTCGAGGCCTGGGGTAGCCGCGCGGGAACGCCGGAGTTCGACGCGGAGCTGGCGCGGCGGGGCTTCAGCGAGCGCGCGGCGCGGGTGCTCGGGGGCTTCCTCAAGGCGCAGGCTGCCGCCCTGCCGCTGCCGGGCCCGGTGCTCGCGCCCTTCGAGCTCTTCGACGACCCTTCCGGACGCGCCGAGACGCGGAGCGTCGTCATCCACCACTGCCGCGGCGGGGCCTTTTCGGAGACCCTGGCCATGGCGCTCGGCGCGGAGCTCGAGGAGAGGCTCGGGATACGCGTCTCGCCGGTCGCCGACGAGGACGCCCTCCTCGCGGCGCTGCCGCGGGAGGAGGGCGGCCCGGAGCCGGCGGGGACGGTCCTGGAGGCCCTGCGGGCGCTCGGAAGGCCGGGCGCCTTCGAACGGGCGCTCGCGCGCAGGCTGGAAGGCTCGCCCCTCTTCGGCGCCGCCTTCCGCGAGGACTCCGAGCGCGCCCTGCTGCTGCCGCGCCCGGGTTTCGGCAAGCGGCGGCCGCTCTGGGTGGCGCGGCTCAGGGCCAAGCGCCTGTTCGACGCGGTGTCGGCCTTCCCGGACTTCCCCATGGCCGCCCAGGCCCGGCGCGACTGCCTCGAGCTGTCGCTCGACGTGGAGGGCGCCAGGGATTTCGCCGTCGACGTCGCGGAGGGACGGATCGCGACGCCCTTCGCGCGGACCCGGTGGCCGAGCCCCTTCGCCCGCGAGGCGGGCTGGCGCGAGACGAACCGCCTGCTCTACCAGGACGACGGCATGGATCCGCGGCGAACGGGCGCGGGGGCCGCGCAGGCGGCCATCGAGGAGGCCGTCGCGGGATCGGGCCGAAGGCCGGCCCTAGAGCCGGAGCTCGTCGCCCGCTTCCGCGCGCGCGCCCGGCGCGAGAGCGCGGAGCTCGCGCCTTCGGACCCGCTCGAACTCGCGGATTGGCTCGCCGAGCGCGTCGCGATGCCCCTCGACGAGTGGGAGCGCCTGCTGGCGGTTCTCGACCCGGCGGTCGCCTCCGCCTTCGGCGCGGAGGAACGCTACGTCGCCCGTGTCGTGAGGAAGCGCTTCTCCGGCGCCTCCGTCGATGCGCTGGTCGCGGCGGAGCGGCTCGAAGCCCTCGAGGCGGCGCTCGCGCCGGGCGGCGATCCTGAGCCTCTCCTGGCCGAGTGGCTGCGCGCGGGAGGGCCCGAGGCGCTCGACCGCGTCGGCGCCGTGTTCGGGCTCGACGCGGGGCGCCTCGAGGTGCTCGCGGATCGCTTCGTCGCCGGAGGCGCCTTCGTCCGCGTCGCGCTGCCCCGCGCCGCCTTCGGCGGGGAGGCGGCGGGGGGCCGGACGGCGGCGGGCGCCGGGACGGGGTTCGAAGGCGGGCCGGGCGGCGGCGAAGCGGGCGCGACCCTCGACTGCCTCGCGTACGCGGAGCACTACGGCATCCTGCTCAGGCTGAAGCGAAAGGCCGCGCGGCCGGCCTTCTCGGGCCGACCGCTCTCCTGGCTGCCGGCCTTCGTCGCGGAGCTGCAGGGCGTGGCGCCGTGCGGCGCCGGGCGGTCCGGCGCGAAGGGGCCGCCTCCGGACGCCGTCGAGGAGCTCCTCGCCGCGCTCGCGCCGCTTTCGGGCCTGCCGCTTCCGGCCGCGGAGTGGGAGGCTTCGGTGCTGCCGTCCCGGCTTCCCGATTATCGGCCCGGCGCGCTCGACGCCGCCATCGCGGCGGGACGACTCGCCTGGTACGGAGCGGGAAAAGGTTTCGTCGCTTTCGTCGAGCCCGAGCTGCTCGAAGCCTGCGTCGAGCAGGACGGCTCGCCGCGCCTCGCCAGCGGCCTGCCGCGCAGGCTCGCGGAGCTGGCCGCCGCGAGCGGCCTGGAACGCGCGGACCTGCTCGAAGCCCTTTGGGACGAAGCCTGGCGCGGACTCGCGTCGACGGATTCCTTCGCGGCCGTGCGGAAGGGCGTCGCGTCCGGCTGGGCTCCCGAGGCCGCGCGCGGCGGGGACGGGCGGGCGTCGCCCGGGGCGCCGGAAGCGGGCAATCCCATCGGCCGCGCCCGCCGTCTGCCGGCCGCGCTCCGCCGCGGACCCGGCGCCCGCGGCGACGAAGGCGCCTGGTTTTCGCTAGTCCCCGAGGACGCGGCGGACCCCGAACCCGACACCCTCGACGAGGCGGAGCTCGACGCCGAGCGCGTCCGGATCGTGGCGGCGCGCCGGGGCCTCCTCTGCCGCGAGACCTTCGAACGCGAGGCGCCCCGCTTCGGCTGGGCGCGGCTCTCGCGGGCCCTGCGCCGGCTCGAGCTATCGGGCGAGCTGGTCGCCGGGCGCTTCTTCGAGGGAGGCGCGGGACCCCAGTTCATGCGGACGGCCGACTTCGAGCGGCTCCGTTCCTGGGAACCGGGATCCGCCGCGTTCGCGCTCGACGCGCGCGACCCGGCGAGCCCGGCGTCCAGCTCCTTCGAGGGCTTGTGGCCGGAGCTGCCGCCGCGCGTGGCGGGGGCGACGTTCGCGTTCCGGGGCGAAAGGCTCCTCTGGGCGGCGCGGCGCGGCGGCCGCGAGCTCTCGCTCTTCGTCCCCGTCGACGCGCCGGGCCTCTCCGAGTCGCTCGAAGCCCTGGCCCGCCCCCGGCGCCGCGCCGTGTCCCCCGAGCGCTCGGTGGTCGTGGAGAGCGTCGACGGCGCGCCGGCCGCCTCGAGCCCGGCCGCGGAACTGCTCGTCGCCCTCGGCTTCGAGCCGGACCGAGGCGCCCTCAGGCTCTGGTAGGGCGCCTTCCCGAGGAACGAAAAAGCCCCTCCCGCGGAATCGCGCCGCGGAAGGGGCCTGCCTCCTCGAAAGGAAGGGAGGGACTTACTCCTCTTCCTCCGTCGTCGTCCTGAACGCCGCCGCCGCCTTGATCACGTCCTCGGCGATCTTGCCGCTTATCGGGGCGTAGTGGTCGAATTCCACCTCGAAGCCGCCCGTGCCGCTCGTCATGGCCCGGAGGTCGATCGAGTAGCGCAGGAGCTCCGCCTGCGGCACCTGGGCGTCGATCTCGACGATGCCGCCGCCGATGGGCTGCTGGCCGGAGATGCGGCCGCGCCGGCCGGAGAGGTCGGACATGACGTCGCCCAGGTACTTCTCCTCGACGAAGACCGAAAGGTTCATGATCGGCTCGAGCAGGGTGGCGCCCGCCTCGCGCATGGCCTCGCGGAAGGCCATGCGGCTCGCGATCTTGAAGGCCATTTCCGAGGAGTCGACCGGGTGCTCCTTGCCGTCCATGAGGCTCGACTTGACGTCGACCACGGGGTAGCCCGCCACGACGCCGGCCTCCATGGCCTGGTGGATGCCCTTCTCGATGCCGGGGATGAAGCCCTTCGAAACGGCGCCGCCGAACACCTTGTTCTCGAAGCCGTAGCCCGCGCCGCGCTCTAGCGGGTCGATCTCGAGGACGACGCGCGCGTACTGGCCGTGGCCGCCGGTCTGCTTCTTGTGCGAGTACTCGGCGCGGGCGTGCTTCGCGATGGTCTCGCGGTAGGCGACGCGCGGCACCCGGGTCTCGACGGCGATCTTCGCCGAGTTCTTGATCTTGTCCAGCACCATGTTGATCTGGAGCTCGCCCATGCCGGAGATGACCGTCTCGTGGGTCTCCGCGTTGAAGCGCACGGTGAAGGTCAGGTCCTCCTCGGCCGCCTTGTGCAGCAGCTCGCCGAGCTTGTCCTCTTCCTTCTTGTTGACCGCGGAGATGGCCAGCGCGTGCACCGGCTGCGGCAGGCGCAGGTACTTGAAGGGAAGCGGCTCGGCCTCGAGCGAGAGGGTGTCGTTGGTGTGGAGGGCGGCGACCTTGGTGGTCATGCCGATGTCGCCGGCGCAGAGCTCCTGGACTTCCTCGAGCTTCTTGCCCGTGGCGGTGAAGAGCTTGCCGACCTTCTCCTTCTTGTTCTCGCGGACGTCGAGCAGCTCCATGTCGGCCTTCAGCGTGCCGCCGAAGATCTTGAGCCAGGAGATGCGGCCGGAGAACTGGTCGATCTGCGTCTTGATGACGAGCGCGGTCGGCTGTCCCGAGGCGTCGTAGGGGTGCTTGCGCTCGGTGCCGTCGGCCAGGACCACGACCTCGGGAACGGACCAGGACGGATCGGGCGCGATCTCGGCGACGAAGTCGAGCAGGGCGGCGACGCCCGAGCCCTTCAGGGCGGAGCCGGAGAAGATCGGGACGATGCGGTTCGCGGCGAAGGCTTCGCGGAGGCCCTTCACGGTCTCCTCCGGGCCGAGCTCGCCCCGCTCGAGGTACTTCTCCATGAGCTCGTCGTCGCCCTCGGCGGCGGCCTCCTGAAGGCGGGCGCGGGCGGCGGCGAGGGCGTCGGCGTATTCGGCGGGCACCGCGGCCGCGGCTTCCTTCTGGTCGTGCGAGGCGGGAAGGGGCCAGGCCTTGCCGGCGAGCACGTCGATGACGCCCTTGTAGTCCGGGCCTTCGCCCATGGGGATCGTCACCGGCACGGCGTCGATCTTGAATTTCTCCTTGAGGTCGGCGACGGTCCCGTCGAGCGAGGCGCGCTCGACGTCCATCTTGTTGGCGAAGACCGCGCGCGGGCGGTTGCGGCCTTCCAGGTTGCGCCAGGTCTTGATCGTCTCTATCTGCACGCCGACGTGGGCGTCGACCAGGACCAGGGCGGACTCGCAGGCGCGGAGGGCCAGGATCACGTCCCCGACGAAGTCGGAGGAACCGGGGGTGTCGATGAAATTGAGCTTGCGGCCGGCGCGCTCGACGTGGCCGAGGGCGGCGTGCACGGAGATCCTGCGCTCGACTTCCTCGTCGGAGTAGTCGCTGACGGTTTTGCCCGACTCGAGGGTCTCGGGTTTGGCGATCGCGCCGCCTGAGAAAAGGAGATGCTCGAACAAGGTTGTCTTGCCGGTTCCCCCGTGGCCCGCGATAGCCACGTTCCGGATCAGGTCGGTCGAGAAGGCCATATGCGCTCCTTTGCGATGGAAACGAATGGGTCCGTCTTCCGGATTTCGACCCGGCCGGCGGACCCGCCCGCGAAGAATTGCGCCTTGCGGAAAGGCGCGGCTGCGCGTGGGCGCCGGGAGGCGAGCTCCTCCCCATGGCGCCCGGGCGCCAAAGATGATGGCCCGCGGCAATGGCGTTGTCAAGGAAAAAGCCCCGGCCGTCCTTGACACGGCGAGCGGCGCCCGGCTACATAGACCGTTGACGGCGCGGGACGCCGTCGCGACGCGGGACGTAGCCTAGAGGCCAAGGCGTCAGCTTTGGGAGCTGAAGATCGCGGGTTCGACTCCCGCCGTCCCGAGACAATCCATGGATGCCGGGATCATAGCTCAACTGGATAGAGCAACGGCCTTCTAAGCCGTAGGTCGGGCGTTCGAGTCGCCCTGGTCCCATGAATGGCGAAAGGCCGGAGCCCCTCGGGGTTCCGGCCTTTTTTCGCGTACGGCGCCGAGGAGCGGAGCGCTCCCGCGCGTACGCCCTCAGCTCGACGCGTCGAGCGGCTCGACGCCGCGTTCGGCCCGCGCGCCTTCGAGGGCTCCGCGAACGCCGAGGTAGCCCGCGCCGCCGCCCGTCGCCGCGAGGGCGATGAAGGCGGGCAACTCGAGGCCCGCCACGAACAGGTAGAGGACCGAGGCCGCGGCGAAGCTGGCCGCCAGGACGAGGGCCAGGAAGCCGACGAGTTCCCACCCGTAGCGCGAGGGCGCTTCGCGGAGCGCCCAGACGAGCCCGAGCGAGAGGGCGAAGCGGAGCGCGGGCTCGGCGAGGTCGACGAGCAACGCGGGGCGGCCGAAGGCCGAGAAGGCCTCGATGGCGCCGAAGATGCCGAACCAGCCGGCCAGGTAGGCGAGGAGGTCGCGGTATTCGCGGCTGGAGCGTTCGACGGCGTCCCAGGGCGCGAAGGCGCGCCGGGCGAGCACGGCCAGGCCGAAGGGAAGGAGCACGCCCTCGACCCAGAGCCTGAACACGGCGAGGAAGGAGCCGTAGGCGCGGGGAACTAGCGGGGCGGCGAGGCGGGTCAGCGCGTAACCGGCCAATCCCATGGCCATTCCGCGGAGGAAATTGCGGATGAAGTGGGCTCCGCGACCTTCGGGGAAAACCCAGGCCTGCAGGACCAGGAACGCGAGTGGGGCGAACAAGAGCTGGTAGGCTCGCATGCTTCGAAGCTAGCACGCGGAACGGACCTCGCGCAAGCCGAGCCGCTTCCTCAGCCCAGGCCGAGCAGCTCGAGGTGCTCCTCCGCCCAGGAGGCGAAATTGCCCGAAGACGCGGCGAGCGCGCGAAGGTCGAAGGAGGCCTCCGGCGCGGTCGGCTCGGCGGCCGCCGCCAGGGCGGCGTAGCTCCTGGACAGCGCGCTTTCTTCATTTAAGATGAGCGAAAGCAGGGCGTTCGCGGCATCGAGGGCGGGTTTCGGCGCGGCCGCCTTGAACGGCCAGTCGTCGGGCAACTCGACCCCGTCCTCGCCGGAGGCGCCGGCGAGCGTCGCGAGCTTCGCGCCGTGCGCGCCTTTCCGGTCGATCACCGACTCGGCCAGGCGACGTTCCGCGGGGCCGGCCACCGAGGGAACGAGGGCGCGGTAGCGCTCGAGGGCCGCGGCCTCGAGGCGGCGGAGTTCCTCGAGGGCGGTAGCCAGGCTTGCTTGCATCGTTCCAGTCTAGGACGTCCTTCCGCCGCGCGCAAGACGGACGGATGGCCGCCGCCGCCCACCCGCCGCGGGCCATCCTTTGCCGGCGACCCTTTGACTCAAAACCCCGAGTGTGCTAAGGTGGCTGGCAAATTCGGGATTCATGACCGAGACGGGGAGGCCGATTGGCAGACAACAAGAATTTGCGGATCAACGAGCAGATCCGCGTGCGCGAAGTGCGGCTCATCGACGACAAGGGCAATCAGAGCGGCATCGTGCCGACCATGGAAGCCCTCCGCATGGCCAGGGAGCAGGGCCTCGACCTCGTCGAAGTGGCTCCGCAGTCCGTGCCTCCCGTCTGCAAGATCCTGGACTACGGCAAGTACAAGTTCGAGAACGAGAAGAAGATCAAGGAAAGCCGGAAGAACCAGAAGATCGTGAAGATCAAGGAAGTCCGGATGCAACCCAAGATCGACGACCACGACCTCGACTTCAAGTCGAAGCACGTGCGCCAGTTCCTCGAGGAGGGGAACAAGGTCAAGGTGACCATCCGATTCCGGGGCCGCGAGCTCGCGCATACCGAGATCGGCGAGGAGGTGCTGAAGAGCGTCCTCTCGCGCATCGAGGGCTCCTTCGCCATGGAGAAGATGCCTTCCATGGAAGGCCGCTTCATGTCGATGATCCTGAACCCGAAGAACCCGCCGAAGAAGCCCCCCGTCGCGAAGAGCGAGGCTTCGAGGCCTGTCCAGCCCGCCGTCGGCGCTCCCGCCGCGGCGCCGGAGGCGGAAGCCGCCGACCGGAAGCCCGCGGAAGCGGGCAAGGCGCCGCCCGAGGCGGCCGCCGCTAAGAAGCCGGAAGCGGACGCGTGATCCGATTTCGATAGAAGGACGGTACGATATGCCCAAGATGAAGACCAAGAAGGCCGCCGCCAAGCGCTTCACGCTCACGGCCTCCGGCAAGGTCAAGTACAAGAAGATGAACCTCCGCCACATCCTGACCAAGAAGAGCCAGAAGCGTAAGCGGAAGCTCCGGAAGGCCGGTTTCCTCGCGGACGGTCCCATCCACCAGATCAAGAAGAAACTGCTTCCCAACGGCTAGGCGGAACGGGCGCTCCGCGCGGAAGCCCCGTCCGCGCGCGATCCCGACCGAGGACTCCAGGAAGCCGCCGACCGTATACGCCAAGGAGAATAGACTATGCCGAGAGCAGTCGCCGGAACCAAGCGCAAAGACCATAGGAAGAAGATCCTCAAGCTCGCCAAGGGCTATTGGGGACGCCGCAGCACCAACCACAAGGTGGCCAAGGACGCCGTCGCGAAGGCGCTCTGGTACGCCTACCGCGACCGCCGCGACAAGAAGGGCGATTTCCGCAGCCTCTGGATCACGCGCATCAGCGCCGCCGTCCGGGCCGAGGACTTGAGCTACAGCCGTTTCATCCAGGGCCTCAACAAGGCGGGCATCACGCTCGACCGCAAGGTCCTGTCGGACATGGCCATGCGCGATCCCGCCGCGTTCTCCGCGGTCGTCGCCAAGGCCAAGGCCGCCGTCGCGGCTAGCGCCTGACGCCGTCTCCATGCTGAGCCTCGAACAGGTTCGCGCGCTCGAGGAGCGCGTCGAGCGCGCCATCGCCGCCATCGACCGGCTGTCCGGCGAGAACGCCGCCCTGCGCGGCGAACTCGAGGCCTCACGGTCGCGCGAGGGCGAGCTCGAACGTACCATCGAGGAATTCCGCCGCGACCAGGAGCGGATCGAGGCGGGCATCGTCTCCGCGCTGCGCAAGCTCGACGTCCTCGAGGACGCCGCGTTGCGCACGCGCGAGGCGGTTCCCGCCGGGACCGTCAACGCGGGCGCCGCCGCCCCGGCCGCGCCCGCGACCCTTTCCTCCGAGGCCGAGGCGCAGTCCGCCGAGGCCGTGCCCGCGGACGCCCGCGGCGTCGTGCTCGACGCCGCCCCTGACGCCGCGGCGGACCCGGCCGTCGACGTCGTGGCCTCGAGCGCCGAGCTCGACATCTTCTAGGCCGGTCCCGCCGCCGTGCCCGTGCGGACCTTGCGGATCGAGGTACTGGGCTCCTCCTTCACCATACAGACGGACGAAACCCCCGAATACCTCCGCGAGGTCGTGGCGCGCTTCACGCGCAAGACCGACGAGGTGCGCGCCGCGAGCCGGGTTCAGGACCCGCTCAAGGTGGCCGTCCTGGCCGGCCTCTACCTCGTGGACGAGCTCGAGCGCGCGAAGGCCGGGGCCAAGCCGGATCCGGGCTCCGGCTCCGCCCGCGAGACGGCGGAGGCCATCGAAGCCGAGGCGGACCGCCTCGCGCTGCGCCTGCTCCAGCGGCTCGACGAAGGTCTCGCCCGCGTCGAGGGCGGGGCGGGCCGCCCTTGATGCTCGCCGCCTGATCCGCTATAATTCCTGACCAGCCCCGTCGCCACCGCGACGCATCGGAGCGTATCGATGTCCATGCCCCTCGACCAGCTTCTCGAGTACTCCGACAACGCCTACGAGTTCACCGTCGCCGTCACGCGACGCGCGTACCAGCTCGCCGTGCTCCGAACGCCCGAGGTGGAGAAGAACAACGGCAAGGTGGTGAGCCTCTCCATGCGCCAGATCTTCACCAAGGCCGTCGAGTATCGCTTCGAATAAGGTACTCGTCCTGTACGGCCCCACGGGGTCGGGCAAGACGGCGCTCATCGAACGGACCTTCCTCGAACGACCGGAGCCGGGCCTGCGCCCGGCTTTCGTCGTGTCGGCGGATTCGATGCAGGTCTACCGCGGCATGGACCTGGGCACCGCGAAGCCGACGCTTGCTTCGCGCGAGCGTCTGCCGCACGCCCTCGTGGACGTCCGCGACCCTTCCGAGGGGTTTTCGGTCGGCGAATTCGTGCGACTGGCCGACGAAGCCTGCGAGTCGGCCCTCGACGCCGGCCGCTTGCCGGTGGTCTCCGGCGGCACGGGCTTCTACATCCGCAATTTCGTCCTCGGCCTCTCCGCCGCGCCCGAGTCCGATCCGGCCGTCCGCGAGGCCGTTTCGAGGCAGCTCGCCGAGGAGGGGCCCGCGGCCCTGCGCGCGGAGCTGGAAGCGGGCGACCCCGTATCGGCTGCGCGCATCGCGGGGGCGGACCATTACCGGCTCTCGCGCGCGGTCGAGGTGCTCAGATCCACGGGCCGGCCGCTTTCCTCCTTCGAACGCCCCGCGGCGCCGCGCGCGCGCTGGGACTTCGTCCTCGTCGAACTGACCGTGCCGAGGGGAGAGCTGTACGCGCGCATCGACGAGCGGGCCGAAGCCATGTTCGCCGCGGGGCTTCCCGCGGAGCTGGAAGCCCTGGTCCGGGCGGGTTACGGCCCCGGCGACCCGGGACTCAAGGCCATCGGCTACCGCGAGTTCCTCGAGAATCCGCCGCTTCCGGAGGAGAACGAAGCCGCGCGCCTGGCGCGGGTGCTCGAGCTCGTGAAGCGGAATTCGCGCCGCTACGCCAAGCGCCAGCTCACCTTCTTCTCCGGGCTGCCCGGAGCGATCCGCCTCCCGTCCGGCGACGAAGAGGGATTCCGCGCCTTGCTCCGCGAGCGCTTCGCGGACGCCTGACTTTCCCGCCCGCGACCGCGCGGGAGACCTTCCCGTCGATCCGCCGCTTCGGTATAATCAGGCTCCGATGAACCTCCACGACATCCTCTTCACCGCCCTGCTCTCGTTGACGCCGATTTCCGAACTGCGCGGCGCCATACCCTTCGCGGTCGCCCGCGGCGCCACCGTCTTCGAGGCCTTCGCCCTCGCGGTGCCCGTCAACGCGCTCGCGGGCCCGCTCGCCTTCGTCTTCCTGGCGAGCTTCCACAAGCTGTTCTACAGGTGGGGCGCCTACGCCCGCTTCTTCGACCGCTTCGTCGAGAGGGCGCGCGCGAAAGTCCATCCGGCGGTCGAGAAGTACGGCTACTGGGGCCTCCTCGTCTTCGTCGCCATTCCCTTCCCGCTGACCGGCGCCTGGACCGGCGTGCTCGGCGCCTGGATGCTCGGCATGTCGAAGCGGAAGGCCATGCTGATGGTCGCGCTCGGCGTGCTCGTCGCGGGCGTAGTCGTCTCGCTCGTCGTCCACTTCGGCGTCGGGGCCCTCGATTTCCTCCTGAAGCGCGTCTAGCGGAGCCGGATTCCCCGGAACATGCACATCGACTTCGAAGCGGAGCTCAACCCGGAGCAGTACGAGGCCGTCACCGCGATGGACGGCCCGGTCCTCATCATCGCCGGCGCGGGTTCGGGGAAGACGCGCGTCATCACCTACCGCATGGCCTACATGCTCGAGAAGGGCGTGCCGCAGTCGGCCATCCTCGCGCTCACCTTCACCAACAAGGCCGCCCGCGAGATGGCCGAGCGCGTCAAGTCGCTCACGAAGCGCAAGCTCCAGAACCTGACCGTCTCGACCTTCCACGCCTTCGGCGTCAAGATCCTCCGCAAGGAGATCGAGCGCCTCGGCTGGCGCGAGAACTTCTCCATATATGACGAGTCCGACCGCAACCAGCTGATCAAGGACTGCGCGCGCGAGCTCGGCTTCAAGCTCGAGACCTTCGACGTGCAGGCCGCGGGCAAGGTCTTCTCCGACGTCAAGACGCGCCGCGTCGCGTGGACGGGCGAGGACGCCTACGAGAAGGTCTACCGGGAATACGAGGCCTCGCTCAAGGCCTTCAATTCGGTCGACTTCGACGACCTCATCGTCAAGCCCATCGAGATCTTCGAGCGCTTCCCCGAGGCGCGCGCGGCCTGGCGCGAGCACTACCGCTACGTGATGATCGACGAGTTCCAGGACACCTCGCACATCCAGTACGAGCTGATGCGCCACCTCTCGGACGACAACGTCTGCGCGGTCGGCGACGACGACCAGTCGATCTATTCCTGGCGCGGCGCCAACTACGAGAACATCGTCCGCTTCGAGAAGGACTGGCCGCGCGTGCGCGAGATCAAGCTCGAGCGCAACTACCGCTCCACCGGCACCATCCTCGAGGCGGCCAACGCGGTCATCGCCAACAACTCCAACCGCAAGGAGAAGGCGCTCTGGTCGCCGACCGGCATCGAGGGCGCGCCCATCCAGCTCTTCCGTCCCGAGGACGAGGTGGCGGAGGGCGAGTTCATCGCGCGTTCCATCAAGGAGCAGAAGCTCAAGGAGCGCCTCGCCTATTCCGACTTCGGGGTGCTGATCCGCACCAACGCGCTGACGCGCTGGGTGGAGGAGGGGCTGCTCGCGGAGAACGTGCCCTACAAGGTCACGGGCGGCACGAGCTTCTTCCAGCGGAAGGAGATCAAGGACGTCATCTCCTACCTGCGCGTCATCGCGAATCCCGAGGACGACGTCAATTTCATCCGCATCGTCAACGTGCCGCGGCGCGGCATCGGGCGCCGTACGCTCGAGCGCCTCGGGGAGCTGGCCAAGGAGCGCGGGCTCTCGCTCCACAAGACGGCCGAGCTCGTGCGCGCGAACCCTTCGATGGAATTGCCGGAAAAGGCGCGCGGCGACCTGGAGGACTTCCTCGAGCTGGTCGAGAGCTTCCGCGCCGAGATGCTCGGCCGCCGCAACCTGGCGGCGAAGGTGCGCGCCCTGCTCGAGGCCATCGACTACCGCGCCTGGCTCGTGACCGACAACCTGCACAACGAGAAGGCCGCCAAGTGGAAGCTGCTCAACGTCGAGAGCCTGGTGAACGGCATCGACGTGTGGGAGAAGGACCCGGACAACCACGACCCGACGCTGTTCTCGTGGCTCAACCGCATCTCGCTCATCACGCGCGACGACATGGACGACGAGGAGGACTCGGGCAAGGTCAACCTGATGACCGTGCACGCGGCCAAGGGCCTCGAGTTCGAGATCGTGTTCATCGCGGGCTGCGAGGACGGCATCATGCCGCACGCGCGCAGCCTCGAGGAGGGCGAGGGCAACCTCGAGGAGGAGCGGCGCCTCTTCTACGTGGCCGTCACGCGCGCGCGGCGCCGGCTGCACATTTCGGCGGCCATGCGGCGCCGGCGCAACTCGATGCCGGTGGACTGCGTGCCCTCGCCCTTCCTCGCGGAAATCCCCGAGAAGCTCGTCGCCTGGTACGAAGGCGAGGGCGAGCTCGCCCCCGACGACGCCGAGGACTTTTTCGCGAAGATGAACGCCATGTTCCCGGGGAAGGCCGCGGACGAAGATTGAACGCCGAGGCGCCGAGACGCCGGGCGGATCGGCGGACGCGAAATCGGAACCGGCGCGTCGAAGCCGCCGTCCGAGGTTCGCGACCTTTCCGCGGTTTCCTCGGCGTCCGCTGCGTCTCGGCGCCTTATTCGCCCGGTGCTCCTCCTCGGTCCCGGATCAGCAGCCAGGTGAGCTCGTGCTTGTTGTGCCACAGGTGCAGCACGCGCGAGCCGGGGATGGCGGCGAAGCGGTCGGCGGTCGCCTTGTCGAACTCGGCGCCCTGCATCTTTATGGTGCAGACGAAGTTCCGCCCGAGGCCCGAGTCGAGCCAGCGCGCGACCCATTCGTAGAGCCGCGGCGGGTAGCAGATTACGTCGGAGCAGACCCAGTCCACGGGACCGATTTCCTCGGGCTTCATGGCCAGCGCGTCGCCGATCCGGTGCTCGACGCCGCCCATGGCGGCGACGCGCGGGTCGAGCTCCGCGCGGTCGACCGACAGCACCGAGGCGCCGAGCCCCGCGAGCGCCCAGGTCCAGCCGCCGGGCGCGCTTCCCGCGTCGAGGCAGCGTTCGCCCGCTTTCGGAAGCCGTCCGGCGAACACGAGGGCTTCCCAGATCTTCCGGTAGGCGCGGCTCGGCGGCCCCTCCCTGTCCTCCACGAATTCGAACTCGCCGTTGGGGAAGGGGCTCGAACAGTCGGCGCTGCCGAGGAGCAGGTGCTCGTCGACGAGCTGGAAGGCGCCGATCGGGGCCTTCGGCAGCTCGAAGGGAAAGGCCTTGGGTTTCGTCGGCACGTGCGGCAGCTTCTCGGCGATCAGGGCCGTGCGGCGGTGGAGCCTGGACGGGAGCGGCGCCCAGTTGCGCTGCAGGCCCTTGAGCGCGCGCGCCGCGTCGCCGATGGAGTCGAACTCGACCAGGAAGGGCGCGCGCCAGACGTTGCGCGTCCAATAGGCCTTCCGCTCCGGTCCCGGCGCCAGCACGAGCTCGCCGTCGATCCGCTCCACCTCGCCGAGCTCGTCGAGCAGGTGGCCGAGGAAGCCGGGCGCCGCGTGGTAGGCCCGGGCGTCGAGGAAGCGGGGTTCGGCGCTCACAGGAATTTGTACCGCTTGGCGGCTTCGAGGATGCCGCGGTTCCAGGGGTCGCGCTCCAGGAAGGACGCCTTGACCGCGGGATCGTCGATGCGGCCGGCCCGTTCCTGGAGGTACTTGAAGCTGCGCGAGAGCATCGAGTGCTTGTCGAGGGGCGCGTCCGCCCGATCCTCGAGGAGCAGGTAGCAATAGTAGAAGTAGCGGATGAACTCGGGGCTCTCGTCCGAAATGCGCGACTCGCGAGTCATGGCGTGGATCTCGAGCGCGGGTCGCGGGTCGTCCGAGGCCAGGCCGCGCGCGAAGAGGGCGAAGGCGCGGAGGAAGTCCTGGTCGGCGCTGCGCCCGTCGCCGAAGCCGACGCCCCGGCGCTCGAGCAGGCGGTAGCCCGAATCCCACGCGATGGCGTCCGCGCCGTCGTAGGGGGCGTTGCCGGGAGCCGCGATGCCGTCCGCGATTTCCGAGGCCTGCCGATGGCGGCCTTCGAGCAGTTCGAGCTCCGCGAGGAACCAGAGGGCTTCCCAGTCTCCCGGATGCCGACCGAGGACCTCGCGGGCTTCCGGTCCCCGGCCGGCCCACGCGAGTGCGCGGCCGGTCCAGATTTCCGCGCGCGCGACGCAGCCTTCCATCGAGTAGCGCGCGCCGAGGAAGGCGGAGCGCCTGTAGCGGAGGGCCGCGGCTTCGTAACGGCCGAGCGAGAAGTTGGCCCGACCCGATGCGAACTCGAGCCAGGCTTCGTGATCCTTGCGGAACAGCGCGCGGGCGTGGGCCAGCCCCGCGTCCGCGGCCCGCAGGGCCCGCCACGCGTCGCCGGCTGTGAAATGCGCGGCGACCGCGCCTTCGAGGGCGGCCATGATCTCGAAGTCGTCGTTCGAGCTTCCCGCCAGCTCGAGGGCGTTCCGGAGGTAATCGAGGGCTTCCACCGAGCGGCCCTGCCCGAGCGAGGCGAGACCGAGCGCGCGGTGCGCCCGGGATTCGGCCTTGGGCCCGCAAGCGCCGCGCGCCGCGATGAGGGCGCCCTTGGCCTTGAGGGCGGCCTCCTTCGGGTTGCGGAGCGCGTTCTGGTGCTCGGCTTCCATGAGCTCGAGCGCGCCCTCTCCGATGCCCCCGCGGCCGAGGTCGCGGTAGGCCGAGAGGGCGGCCTGGGCCGCTTCCCGATCGCCGAGCGCCTGGGCCGCGGCGAAGGCGCCGAGCAACTCCGCGTTCGACATGCCCGCGCGCGCCGCCGCCGCGCGCGCCGGCCGGTCGCGCTGGGCCTCGCCGTATGCGCACTCGAGGGCGAGGGCGCGACGCCCCGTGCCGGAGACCGCGGCGGGGTCGAGGGAATCCAGCGCGGCCAGGAAGCCGAGGTCGGAGGCGAGCCGTCCCTTCGCGTTGAGCCTCGCCAGCCTCGCGGCGAGCAGGAGGCGGATGCGGGAAGTCGGAGCATCCCCCTCGGCCTTGGCCTCCCGGGCCGCCAGCGCCGCCCGTTCTATGTCCGTCGCGCCGAGGTCGCCCGCGATGCCGCCGTCCGAGTCGAGGTACCCGCGTTCGAAGAGGATGCCGCGAACGAGATTCCGCGCCTCGGCCAGCAGTCCGGCGCCCTCGAGGAATTCGTCGACCTCGAGCGGGTCGAGGATTCCCTCCGCGAGCGCGCAGGCGTAGAGCACCAGCGCCGCCTCGAGGGGCAGGAGCGAAAGGAGGGCCAGCGCGGCGCGTTCCGCGCGCGGCGACACGGCGGCCGGATGGTCCCGGACCGCGAGGGCCGCCCGGTGCCCGAGCGAGCGCAGGTCGCCGCGGGCCGCGCGGGCCAGGGCCTCGGCCTCGGCGAAGCCCGCGGCCTTGAGCTTGAGCGCCATATCGGCCTCGGACTCGGGCGGCAGATCCACGATGGTCGCGAGCTCGCGCGGCCAAGCCTCGGGCAATCCGTCGGTCACGGTGCAAATGACCAGGGCGCGTCCCTTCGCGGCGAGCCCGGAGAGGGCGCCGGCCGCCTCCGGCGCGCACCGGTCGGCGTCGCGGCAGACGACGATCCGCGGCAGCCCCGACGAGGCGAGGGCGTCGGCCATGCCTTCGAGGGAAGCGCGGATCGAGGCGGCGAGCCCGGTGGCGAGCGTCTCCGAGAGCGCCGTCCTGAAGGGCGAGGCGAGCGCGACCGCGCCGGAGGCCTTGAGCGTTTCCAGCTCGGCGCGCTCCTCCTCCGATACGCCCTCGAGGACCGCGCCGGGGGCGGGCAGGGCCGCGAGCTTCGTCAGGGGCGCGAAAGGCTTGCCGGTTCCCCTGCCCCTGAATGAAGGGAAGGCGCCGGGATCGTGGCCGAGGGAAGCCAGGGCGGCGTCGAGGGCGGCGCCGCGGCCCGAGCCGGCGGGACCCCTGAAGGCGAGAACGCGCGCGCCGGATTCCAGGGCGGATCGAAGCGCTTCCGTCGCGACGCGGACGGCCGTCGGGCGTGAAAGGAGTTCCGCCGCGGCGGGGCCTTCGGGCCGTCCACGGTACGCGGGACCGGATACCGCGACGGGTTCCTCCCCGGGTTCGGTGGCGAGGTGCGCGGCCAATGGGACGAGGCCCTGGGCCGTGACCCGGATCCCGCGGCCGTCCTCGCAGCCCGACCAGACTCGCTTCAGGTCGCGGATGCCTCGCTCCTCGTCGTCGGAGCGGTGCACGAGCACCAGGTAGTCGATGACGCCGGCTTCGGGATCCTCGAGCGCGTCCCGGATTCGGAAGGCGGTCTCGGCCGCCTGGATGCGCCAGAAGAGCCCGTCCTCGTCGAAGACCGCGACGAAAGGTTCCTCCCGGGGCAGGACGCGGCCCGCGAAGGCGGCCGCCGCCGCGCGGAGGCGGGATTGCAGCAGGGTCGCGCGCCTCGGGTCGACGCGCTTGAGCTGCTGCCAGAAGTCGATTTTCGCGTAGACTAGGATCATGGTACGACCGGAGGCGCTCAGGATGACGGGACGGCGATCCCGCCTCGCTTCAATATCGATAAGTTCCGATGAAAACATGAATTCCGCGCGATCCGGGCGGCCTTCCGGGAAATTCCTTGACGCGCATTTTTGCCGATGCTATCCTTTGCGGCGTTACCCGGGGCAGGCGGTCGAGACGACGCGCGCGCATCCCTCACCATGCGTTCCGAAGGGTTGGGAATGACGATTCAGGACATCGCGAACCTCGTCGAGACCCCGCTGGCCGCCACGCTGTTCCTCCACGCGGCGGTCTTCGCCATGTTCCTCTACCTCCGCGGCCGCGACACCGAGGGTTTTTCCGGCGGCTTCATGGTGGCCATCGGCGTCTCCGCCCTCCGCGAGGTCCTCTTCGCCCTGCTTCCCGACCCCTCCCTGCTGTTCGTCTCCGACCTCGTCCTGTACTCCCTCACTCTCCTGGTCTTCCTCGCACCCTACGGATCCTGGCTGACCGTCATCCTGATCCTCGCGCTAAACCTGCTCTTCGCCGGCTTCCGGATAGCGGACACCCTGCTCGGGCTCCTGCCCGCCGCGCCGGCCTGGGCCTGGCGCGGCTTCCTCCTTCTCGACGCGGTGGTCCTGGTGGCCTTCGCGGCCATCAAGTCGAAGGACCGCGACACGGTCGGGCGACAGGCCGTCCAGTCCTCGTGGCCCTGGGCTTCGGGAATCCTGCTGTTCTACGCCATCCTCTCCATGGTCCTCGACCCCGTAGGACCGTGGTTCCGCAACCTCGTCTCGCCCGTCCTGCTCGGCGCCTGGGGTTCCTTCGCCTTCGGGGCCACCGCGATCTTCGAACGGCAGATCGTGCAGGCCCTCGACTACTACGAGGAATCCATCGACTCCCTCTACAACGTGTTCATGAGCACGGCGTCTGAGCTCAAGGAGAGCTTCTCGATGGAGCGCATCCTCGACGCCATGTCGAGGACCATCACCGCGGAGACCGGCGCCGACGGCGGCATGATCTTCCTGGTGGACGAGTTCGACGACGTCATCGTCGCCCGCGCCTACTCCGGGCTCTTCCCTCCGCCCTTCCCCCTGCCCGACAACCTGCCGCGCAAGAGCCACCGCGTCGAATCGTACATGAAGCACGTCCAGTTCAAGCTGGGCGAGACCCTCTTCGGCGAGATCGCGCGAACGGCCAAGCAGGTTTTCATACCCGCGGCGTCGCAGGACGACCGGATCGCCCGGAACGGCGACGAGGACTTCCTCCGACTCGCGAGCCTCATCGCCCTGCCCTTGCAGGTCGAGGACCGGGTGATCGGCGTGTTGGCGCTCAGCCGCTCGGAGCGTCCCTTCACCGAACGCGACTTCGACCGCGCCAAGCTGCTGGCCAATTTCGGAACCCTGTCCATCACGAACTTCTTCGCGTTCATGGAGGCGCGGGAGAAGGGCGAGATCGAGCGCGCGGCCGACATCGCCGCCGAGATCCAGCGGGCCATCGTGCCGCGCAAGCTGCCCGAGTTCGCGGGCGCCTCCTTCGGCGCCTTCACCATCCCGGCCAAGGGCGTCTCCGGCGACTACTACGACGTCATCCAGACGCGGAGCGACAAGGTGGTCATCGCGGTCGGCGACGTCGCGGGCAAGGGCGTGGCGGCCGGCCTCGTCATGGTGATGATCCGCTCCATCCTCCACCTGGTGACCAACACCGACCGCGACATCTCGACGGTGCTGACCTGGGTCAACCGCGGCATCACCGGCAAGATCGACATGGACCACTACGCGACGGTCAGCCTGGCCTCGGTCGACTTCTCGACCGGCGAGGTGGATTACGCGAACGCGGGCCACCAGCCCATGCTGGTCTACCGCAAGGCTTCCGACGCCATCGAGACCCTCGAGATCAAGAGCGTGCCTCTCGGCGTGGAGCGCGTCACCGACTACCCGCAGCGGAGGGCCTCGCTCGACGACGGCGACATCGTCGTGCTCTACACCGACGGCCTCGTCGAGGCCATGAACGCCCAGGGCAAGCAGTACGGCCGCAAGAACCTCGGTTCGATAGTCATGCGCAACCACGAGCTCCCCGCCAGGGAGATCGCGAACCGGATACAGCAGGACCTCGCGAATTTCGTCGGGGCCGCGCGCCAGCATGACGACCAGACCGTGCTCGTGATGAAGATGAAGCGATAGGGGAGGAGCGTGGGCCCATGGAACTGAAGATCCGGAAGAACGGCGAGAACTATATCATCGACGTCAACGGGGAGATGGACCTCTACAACTCCTACAAGCTCAAGGAGCTGGTCATGAAGATGCTCGAGAAGAAGGTCGAGCGCTTCATCATCAACCTCGAGAACGTGGACTACATCGACTCGAGCGGCATCGGCGCCCTCATCTACATCTGCTCGACCATCAAGAAGATGAGCATGAAGCTGATCATCACCAACATCCACGGATCGGTGAAGAAGGTCATCGAGCTCACCAAGCTGATGGGCTACTTCCCGATCACCAACAGCATCGAGGAAGCCATCCAGCAGATGGACGAGTGAGGCCGCCGTGGAAAACACCTACCTCTCCGAGCTCAAGGAAATCAAGGTCGACGAGGGCAGCCCGCTCTTCGACAAGACCAACATGTTCTACAAGGAATTCCCCTCGGACTTCCGCCAGATCCGCTACTTCACCCTGCTGATCGTCCAGACCGCCCCGCTCGAGATCAAGGAGATCAACCTGCTCGAGCAGCAGATCTCGGAGATCATCAAGAACGCGGTCAAGCACGGCAACAAGTGCGATCCGGAGCGCAAGGTGCGCGTCTGGTACTCGTTCAGCCCGCAGCACGCGCACCTCGTGGTCCAGGACGAGGGCGACGGCTTCAAGGACCTCGAGAAGTGGAACGACTTCAACCGCAAGCGCCTCGAGCTCCTCTCCCGCCACGACTTCGAGAACCTGCAGGACTACGTCTCGTACCGGACCCTGCTGTCCGACGACAACGACGGCGGCAACGCGCTATTCGCGGCGCTCGAGTACTGGAACGGCGGCTTCGTGTTCAACACCAAGCGCAACGCCGTCGCCATGCTCAAGAAATACCCCCAGAAGCGCCAGGGCATCTCGGTGGAGTAACCGCGTCGGGAAGAAACGCCTAGGCGCCGAGGCGCCGAGCGCGTGATGGATGACCGGGCGACCTGCCCTGCCGCGGGTCGCCCGGTTTTTTCTGTCCGATCGGCCGCCGGGCTATGCCATTCCGCTCGGCGGCTCGGCGTGGTTTCCTTGGCCGGGTCAGCGCAGGGGCGGGGGGAGGCCTTCGACTAGGTCGGCGTCGTCGTCGGTGAAGGGCCGGCCGTAGAGCAGCTCGAAGAGGAAGCGGAAATCCTCAGGCCCCATGTCGATGAACTCGAGGCCGTAGAAATCGTCGCCGCGCTCGCGGATGCGCCGCTTGACCGCCGCGCCGGTGCGCAGGGTGCGGCGATCCGTGGAGAGCTCCACCTGGACATACGAGTCCTCGGCCAGCGCGCGCGCGAGGATGGGATCCCGGCTGACGAAAAGCACGCCGCCCGCGGAAAGGTCGACCACCTCCGCCTTGTAGCCGCCCGAGCGCTTAGGGGCGCCGCGGAAGTAGCCGGAGTTGTTGAGCGACCAGGCGAGCACGCGGGTGAACTGAATCCAGGTGTCGAGCACTCCGAGGTCGAAGGGCGCCCGGCCGGCCTGCCTGTTCACGAGCCGCACCGAACCGATCACGTACTCCTGGAAGACGATGGGCGCGAGGATCTCCGATAGGACGCCGGTGTTGCGCTTCTGGCGCTCGAAGCGGGTCAGCTCCTCCTCGACGAAGTCGGGCTCGGCGCCTTCCTTCGCGAAGAAGTCGCGGAAATCGTCGCGGACGAGGATGCGCGGCCTCGGGAAGGGATCGATCTCGGGAACCCCGGAATAGGGCGTCGGAAGGAAGAAGGCCCGGCCGGTCCGTATCGCGACCCGCTCCTCCACCGTGGCGGGCTCGCGGTCCTTGTACATGACGATGGCGCGTTCGCTCGCGATCTCGGACGCGCGGCGCTCGAAGTCCTTCACGAGCCCGCGCAGGTCGGCCGGATCGAAGTCCTTCGAGAGCACGGGCTCGGACACGGGATCGAAGGCGAGGGTGGTGGGGAAGTCGAGGGCGTAGCGTTCGCCGCCGAAGCTCAAGGCCGCCTTGAGCCCGGGCGGGGCGGACGCGCGGGCGAAGCGGCGGCTCAGGTTCTTCCAGACCTCCTCCGGAACCGCGAGCGTGAAGGCTCCCGGCCTGGAGGCGGCGACCGTCGAACGGAAGGCTACGGTCTGGCCCCGCGCCACGAAACGGACCGAGCACTCCTCGCCCTTCCGAAGGGCGCGGCGGGCGGGGTCGGCGACGAAGGAAACGGAGCGCTCGTCGTAGGCGGAAAGCCGCGCCTCGAATTCGCCGTCCGCCGCGTTGATGGAGATGGGAGCCTTTTCCGACATGGCCGATTCGAGGAGGATGTCCCGCTCGACCAGCTTTACCGCGAACGCCATTCGCCTATCCTAACGCCGGAAGCTCAGTCCGGCCAGTCATATCGTTCAGGGTCGAAGGGCTCCGCGCCCGCCGTCCGGGCGAACGAGTCCGGGGCCAGGTCCGCCTCGAGACCGGCGAGCAGCCAGGCCTCGCCTTCCCGGTAGAACCGCGCGCTGCCCTCGCTGCGCCCGGCGGGTCCGATCAGCGCGAAGGCATGGGTCATGGAGCCGTCAGCGCCTTCGACCGCCTCGGCGACGCGGAATCCGAGGCCGTCGGGAAGTGCCCGGATGTCCTCGGCGTGGAGCAGCCTGAAGGTCCCCTCCCAGGCCGGATCGACGGGGAAGCCCTCGTCGCGCCCCGAGGCGATGGCGAGGAGGAAGGTACGGGCCGCCTGCAGGGCTCCGCGGCGGTCGGCGGCTGAAGCCAGGGCGCCGATGGCGAAATCCTTGGGCAAGCGGGCGCCGAAGGGGCGCTCGGCGAGCAGCCGGTCGGAGAAGGGCGCGGGGGCCGGCGCCGGCTTCGCGGCCGCGGGCCTGGGGGCGGCGGCTCCCGCGGGCGCCGCCCGTTCGGGCAGGGCCTGGGGGGCGGGCGGGGCGCCCTCGGGGACGGCGTCGAGGGGGTCGCTTCCGGACGTCGCGGGCGGCGGCGCGTCGCCGCCCGCCGCGCCCGTGCGGGCTTGGCAGGCCGCGAGGGCGAAGACCAGGCCGCTCGCTACGCACGCGGCGCTTATCCGCAAAAAAAGCGCGGCTGACGAACCGCGCGCGTTGCCTGAAGGCGCTTTGAGATTCGGGACGCTCACGGGTATAGTAGTAGCGCGTCCTCGCGTCCAGGTCAAATGGTGGACGGGCCCGCGGAAGCGCCGGACGGACGCGCGCGGCCATCCAGGCCGCCACAGAAGGAGCCGCCCGTGCCCGAACTTCCCGAGGCGCTCGCCATCGAGCTCTCCGACCCCGTCCGTGACCCGATCTGGCGCCATATCTACCTGCCGCGCGGATTCCGGGCCGTCATCGAGACCCCCGAGTTCGTCAAGCTGGTCGGGATCCGCCAGCTCGGCCCGGCCTGGCTGGCCTACCCGGGCGCGACTCACACCCGCTACAGCCATTCCCTCGGCGTCCTCGAGATGGCGCGCCGCCTGCTCTCGAGCCTGGCGGGAAGGGCCGGGCTCGGCTTCCTCACGGACGAGGGCGTCCGATCCTTCCTCGCGGCGGCCCTCTGCCATGACGTCGGCCACTTTCCCTGGGCGCATTCGCTCAAGGAGTTGCCCCTGGTCGACCACGAGGTCCTGACCGGCCGGGCCCTTCGCGAGGGAGCGTTGCGGGAGGCGGTCGGGGCCGCGGGCGCCGACCCCGACCGGGCCGCGGCCATAGTCGACGCGGAGCTCGCCGGCGCGGACCGCGAGACCCGGTTCTACCGGGGACTCCTCTCCGGGGTGCTCGACCCGGACAAGCTCGACTACCTGAACCGCGACGCCTATTTCTGCGGCGTGCCCTACGGCCTCCAGGACACCGACTTCGCGCTCTCGCGCCTCGCCCTGGCGCCGGGCGACAGGCTCGCGGTCGACGCGCGCGGCGTCATGTCGGTCGAGGCCGTCCTCTTTTCGAAGTACCTCATGTACCGGGCCGTCTACTGGCACCGCGCGGTCCGTTCGGCGACGGCCATGGTCAAGAAGGCCGTCGCCGGCGCCCTCGCTTCTGGAAGGTTGGTCGCCGATAAGCTCTACGGTCTCGACGATTCCGGCTTCGTCAGGCTCGCGCTGGCCCTGGGGGGAGCGGAGGCCGCCTTGGTCGAGCGGGTGGTGGAGGGCAGGCCCTACCGCGCCGTCTTCGACGAACCCTTCGACTCCCTTTCCCCCGCCGCCCCGGTCCTGCTCGACCTGGCCAGGCGCGCCGCGTTCGAGGAAGCCCTCGCGCGGCGGCTTTCCGGCGCGACGCGGCGCGTGCGACCCGAGGACGTCGTCGTCGACGTGCCCGAACCCGTCTCCTTCGAGACCGACCTTCCCGTGGTCGGCGACAGCCGCGAAGCGGGCAGCGTCTTCGGACCGGACGCCTCGAAGTCCTTCTCGCGCTCGCTCCGGCGCGTCCGGGTCCTCGTGCGCGACGGGTCGGAAGACGACGAGGCCGCCGCGCGGGCCGCGCTCGAAGCGCTTCCGTGAGCGCCTTCGAGCCGAACGCCGTCCTCCGCGCGGCCCTCGACGGGAGGCTCGAGCCCTGGCTCCTCAGGTTGCTCGGAGGGCTCGGGGCCGCGGTCGGGCGTTTCGGCCTGGTGCGGGACGGCGACTCCATCCTGGTCGGCGTGTCGGGCGGCAAGGATTCGCTCGTACTAGCCCTGCTGCTCGAGCTGCGGAGGCGGCGCGTCAGGGACCGCTACCGCCTCGGGGCGGCCATGGCGCTGTGGGACGAGTTCCCCTTCCCGGACGGCTACGTCGAGACCCTCGAGGACTTCTTCCGCCTTATCGAAGTGCCGTTCTCCGTAGTCCGCGGCTCGATGTACGGCGAACGGGGCCGCGAAGGCTTCTCGTGCTACCGTTGCTCGCGGGAGCGAAGGCGGCTGGTCTTCGGCGAGGCGCTGCGCCGGGGCTTTCCCGTGGTCGCTTTCGGCCACCACCTCGACGACTTCGCCCAGACCGCGCTCTCCAACCTCGCGGAGCGCGGGGCGCTCGAGACCATGCGCCCGCGCCGCTCCTGGCTAGACGGCAGTGTCGAGGTCGTCCGACCGCTCATGCTGGTGCGGGAGTCGTCCGTCCGCACCGCCGCCGCGCGCCTCGCCCTGCCCGTCGGGAGCGCGGGCTGTCCGTTCAAGGCGGACAACCGGCGCCTGGAACTGGCCCCGATCGTTGCGAACCTGGCGAAAATGCATAGACTTGCGAGGGAGAAGATCGTGGAGGCGGCCCTTTCGGTTCCTGAGTCGGGCGGGCGTGCCGGGGAGAGCGCATGGAAATCCGCAACCTGATGGAAGACGTGGTCCGCCAGGCGGTCGACGAACTCTTCGACGCCGAGGAAAAGAAGCGCGCCCTCGGCTTCTGCACCTGCTACCAGTGCCGCCTCGACGTCGCCTGCTACGCGCTGAACCGGACGAGGCCCGAGTACGTCATCTCCTCGCGGGGCGTGGCCCACCGCGACTCGGTGTACGTCGACAAGCTCCAGAAGCAGGCCGACGTCATGACCCTCGTGCGCGAAGGCTGGGAGCGCATCAACGCCTCCAAGCGCCCGCACTTCGAGCACGCCGCGGGCTCCGGCGCGCCGGCTCCAATCGCCGGGCCGGCGTGGAATTTCCCCGCCATCATCGGCCGCCTCTTCAACGGCTCCAATTTCGAGCCGCTGGCCGAGGTGCCGATAAGGCTGGACGGCGAGGACGGCCCCGTCCGCATGGTCGACCCGAACTGGCAGAACCCCTGCCGCATCGTGGGGGGCACCTCGGGAACCTTCATCTTCTACCCGGCCCCGAGCAAGGCCGAAGGCGCCGGCGCGCGGAAGACGTTCCGCTTCTCCCTGGAAGCCTCGATCGAGGGCTTCGAACCGCTCGCGCACCATTTCGACCTCGAGCTGGTGTCCGACTCGAGCGCCGTGGAGGCCTTGAGCATGCAGCGCGTCCACAAGATCCCCGACCTGTACCTCTTCCCCAAATAAGGGAAAACGGACGCCGAGGCGCCGATGCGCCGAGGCGCCGATGCGCCGAGCGGGATCGGAGAGGAACGAGGAAGAGCTGAGCAGGGCGGGCCGCCTTGCATTCCACCCCTTCCGCTTTGCTTCCCGGCGTCTCGGCGTCGCGTTCCCTTGATCCGACCTACCCTACAGGTATTCGGCTAGCTCGAAGGCGGGGACCAGCTCCACTTTATGGAAGCTGTCGAGCGAACCCCGCTCCTCCTTCCTGCGGATGCCGACCACCCGGTACGCGATCATGCGCGCGGTGGGGAGGGGCAGGGGGAGCGGCCGGCCGTTGAGGTCGACCAGCTGCCCCATGCGCAGGGGACCGGGGATCTCCTGGACCTCGCCCTCGGGAAACACGATCCAGTTCGTCTCGATCGTCATGGCCGCAGTCTAGCCGCGCCCCCGCGGACCCGTCGATACCTATACGCGCTTGTAGCGGTTCCCGGAAAATTTCGAATTCTGTCCCCCTTTTGCTTCTCCGGTTTCGTTGACAAAGTGGGGCGCGGGGGTAGTATATGAGTCGTTCGTGGGAGAAAGTGGGAAATTATAGGAACAGGTGGAATGGAACCGTTGACGGGTGAGTTCAGGAACACGCTCGACGAGAAGGGCCGGCTTTCGGTCCCCGCGAAGCTGCGCGGGGAGCTGGAGGTCGGCACCTTCACGCTCACCCAGGGCGTCGACAAGTGCCTGTGGCTCTTCCCGCCCGCCGAATGGAAGAACCTGTCCGAGAAGCTCATGTCCGAGACCAGCCTCTTCCACGCCCGCGCCCGCCTGATCCAGCGCCGCATCCTCGCGCCCTCGCAGGAAGTGGAGCTCGACAAGGCCGGGCGCATCGCCATTCCGCAATCGCTCCGCGAGTACGCGGGGCTTAGCAAGGACTGCGTGATCCTCGGGATCAGCAAGTACGTCGAGATCTGGGACGCCGAGGCGTACCGCCGGTACCTGGCGGAGCACGAGTCGGAGTTCCTCGAGGCCGCCGAGGAACTCGGCGAGCTCACCCTCTAGGAGGCGGGCATGGAAGCGACCCACGTTCCCGTCCTCCTCGAAGAATGCCTCGAGCTGCTCGCGCCGCCGCGGCCCGACTCCCTCATGGTCGACCTGAACCTCGGCGAGGGCGGGCACGCGGAGGCCTTCCTCGAGCGCTTCCCTTCATTGCGCTACATCGGCGTCGACGCCGACGCCTCCATACAGGAGCGGGCCCGCGGGCGGCTGACGCGCTTCTCCGACCGGATCCGCTTCCTCCGCGCGTTCTCCGACGACGCGCTCATCCAGCTCAAGGAAGAAGGCGTCCGGCCGGACGTGGCCTTCTTCGACCTCGGCGTTTCCATGTTCCACTTCCGGGACGCGAGGCGGGGATTCAGCTTCATGGAGGACGAGTTCCTCGACATGCGGCTGGACCCGTCGACTGGGAGGTCCGCCTCCGTCCTGCTCGCGGAAGCGACCGAGGACGAGCTCGCCGGGCTCCTCGCCGGGTACGGCGAGGAGCCCTACGCCCGGCGCGTGGCGGCGGCCCTGGTCAAGGCGCGCGGCGAAAAGCCGATCGACTCGAGCGCGCGCCTGGCCGAGCTCGTGCGCGCCGCGGTGCCGCCCGCCGCGCGGCGCGGCCGGATCCACCCCGCCACGAGGACCTTCCAGGCCCTGCGCGTCGCCGTCAACGACGAGCTCGGCCGCGCAGGTCGCGCCTTCGCCCTGGCCGCGGAGATCCTCGCGCCGGGCGGGACGCTCGGCATCATCACCTTCCACTCGCTCGAGGACGGCCTCGCCAAGCGCTTCCTCCGCGAGGCGGCCTCCGGCGGCGCGGACGCGAAGGCCCTCGACGGGCGCGCGCGCTACCTGCTCAGGAAGGGGAGGCGCGCGGCCGACGACGAGGCCTCGTTCGATGCCCTGTCGGTTCCGCGCGATGGGGCGGCGGGCGCGGGAAGGCTCGAACCCCTCGGGCGCAAGCCCGTCGAGCCCTCCGCGGCCGAGATCGCGCGCAACCCCGCCTCGCGCAGCGCGAAGCTCAGGGTCGCCCGCAAGCCCGCGGCTCCTTCGGACGGAGGCGCGGCATGAGGCGCGCCCTCGTCGTCGTCGCCATCGTACTCGTCCCGCTCGCGCTGATCCTCGCGGTGGCGCAGGCGCGGGCCTTCGACGTCCTCCGCAGGGAAGCCCTGGCCCTCGAGGAGCGCCAGAAGGAGCTGATCGAGGAGAACCGCAAGCTGGTGGCCGCCCTGGCGGCCCTTTCGTCGCGCGAGCGCGTCGGGGAAGCCGCGTCCGGGGACGAGGAACTCGTGCCCTTCTCGCCGGAAACGACCGTCGAGATCGTCGTCACGACCGAGGGGGAACTCGATGGCTAGCGACGACCTGCCCCTCGAAGCCTCCTGGCTCGCGGCGGCCGCGGGCGGCCGTCTTTCGGGCGAAACGTCCGCGCGCGCGGGCCGTTGCGAAACCGACTCGCGGAACGCCGGGCCCGGCGCCGTCTTCGTCGCGCTCAAGGGCGAACGGGTCGACGGCCACGACTACATCGAGGCCGCGCTCCGCTCGGGAACGCCGCTCGTCATCGCGGGCGAGGCGGAGTGGAAGGAGCGCGCCTCGAGGCTCGAGGGCGCTCTCGCGGCCGCCGGCGCCGCCGCCGTCCTGGTTGCCGAGCCGCTCGCGGCCCTGCAAAAGGCCGGCGCCGCCTGGCGCGCGCTCTTCCCGGACCTCGAGCGCGTCGGCGTCACGGGCTCGAGCGGCAAGACCACCACCAAGGAATGCCTGGCTTCCATCATGTCGCGCTTCCGGCGCACGGTCTGGAATCCCGGCAACCTCAACTCCGAGATCGGCCTGCCCGCCTCCATGTTCCTGCTGCGCGAAAGCCACGAGGTCGGCGTCTTCGAAATGGGAATCAACCACCCCGGGGAGATGGACGTGCTGGCGGGCGTCTGGGCTCCGCGCGTCGTCGCGGTGACGAACATCGGGACCGCCCATATCGGAATTCTCGGCTCGCGCCAGCGCATCGCCGAGGAAAAAAAGCGCGCCTTCTCGAAATTCGGCGCCGACGGCCTAGCCCTGGTCTGGGAGGACGACGATTTCCGCGACGTTCTCGCGAAGGACGTCGCGGGAACGGTCGCCTTCTTCGGGCCGCGTTCCTCGCGGGGCCTGGATACCGCCGTCGACCTCGGACTCGAGGGCTGGCGCATCGTCTGGCGCGGCTCCGAAGCCCGCTTCCCGCTGCCCGGCCGCCACAACCTTCTGGACGCCATCGCCGCCGCGGAAACCGCCGAGCGGCTCGGCGCCTCGCCCGACGACATATCGGGCGGGCTTTCGTCCGTGAAACCCCTTTTCGGGCGCACCGAGATAGTCCGCGGCTCGAGCACCGTGCTCGTGGACTGCTACAACGCGAACCCGGATTCCGTCGTCAAGGCCATGGAGCTCTGCGACGGCGTCGAATGGAAGGGCCGCCGCGTCTACGTGTTCGGCTCCATGCTCGAGCTGGGCGAGGGCAGCGCCGAAGCCCACCGCGCCGTCGGCCGCGCCGCCGCCCGCTCGAAGGCGGACGCCATCCTCGTCTTCGGCGAGGAGGCGCGGCCGGCCTTCGAGGCGGCTTCCGGAGCCGGCTTTCCCGGCGCCCTCGAATTCGCCGAAAGCTTCGACGAGCTCGCGGCGGCCGCGCGCCGCCTGTCCCGCGAGGGCGACCTCGTGCTGCTCAAGGCCTCGCGGGGCATGTCCCTCGAGCGCCTCGTACCCGTCATAGCCCCCGGCTCGCCGACTCAGGCGGGACGCGGCCAGGAGGACCGGCATGTTCCTTGAATGGATCTATCCGCTCGTCGAATTCTTCACGCCGCTCAACGTCTTCCGCTACCTGACCTTCCGGTCGGCGTACGCGGCGGTGACGGCCCTCCTCATCGCCTTCATGGCGGCGCCCGCCATAATCGAAAAGCTGGCCGTGCTCAAGTTCGGCCAGTCGGTGCGGCAGGACGGCCCGGAGACGCACCTGGCGAAGACCGGGACGCCCACGATGGGCGGCGTCTTCATCCTCGTCTCGTCCGCGGTCTCGGTGCTGCTCTGGACCGATCTCCACAACGTCTACGTCTGGATCACCCTCGGCTCGCTGCTCGGTTTCGGGGCCATCGGCTTCCTGGACGATTGGCTCAAGATCAAGTACCGCAACTCCGACGGGGTCTCGGCCAGGGCCAAATTCCTCATGCAGACCCTGGTTTCGCTCGCCGTCGTGCTGGCCCTCTACTTCCTCGGCGAGGAGGGGCAGACCGAGCTCTACGTCCCCTTCTTCAAGAATCCCGTCCTGGACCTGGGCTGGGGATGGATACCGCTCGCCACGATCTTCCTCGTGTGGTGGTCGAACGCGGTCAACCTGACCGACGGTCTCGACGGACTCGCCTCCGGCCTCGTCATCATGGCGCTGATCGCCTTCACCATCCTGACCTACCTCTCGGGCCGCGCGGACTGGTCCGGATACCTGGGCATCCCCTTCGTGCGCGGCACGGGCGAGCTGTCGGTGTTCACCCTGGCCCTCATCGGCGCGACGGTCGGCTTCCTCTGGTTCAACGCCCACCCCGCCGAGGTGTTCATGGGCGACGTCGGCTCGCTCGCGCTCGGCGGCGTGATCGGCACGCTGGCGCTCAGCGTGAAGAAGGAAGTCCTCCTCTTCATCGTGGGCGGGGTCTTCATGCTCGAAGCCCTGTCGGTGGTCATCCAGGTGGTCTGGTTCAGGCTCTCCGGCGGCAAGCGGGTGTTCCGGATGGCGCCCCTGCACCACCACTTCGAGCTCAAGGGATGGAAGGAAACGAAGGTCGTGGTCCGCTTTTGGATCCTCGGCGCGCTTTTCGCCATCGTCGCCCTGTCCACCCTGAAGATCCAGTAGGAAGCGGGAAGTGGCCTTCGACGTCGAACGCGCGCCGCGCCCCGCCCGGGGCGACGCCCAGATCCTGGCGGCCCTCTTCCTGCTCGCGGGGACCGGGATCGCCGCGCTCTACTCGGCCTCGTACGGCTACGCCCAGGCGCTCGGCAAGGCGCCCGAGCACTTCGTGACGCGGCAGGCGGCCTTCGCCCTGGCGGGGCTGCTCGTGTTCCTGGTCTCCGCCGGCCTGCCGCTTCCGAAGCTCCGTTCCGCGAGCGCCGTCATCACCATCGCCGGCATCGCGCTCCTCGTCCTGCCCTTCGTGCCCGGCATCGGCGTGCACCGGAACGGAGCCTCGCGCTGGTTCCAGGTGGCGGGGCAGACCTTCCAGCCCTCCGAGGCGTGGAAGCTAGCGTCCATCCTGTACCTGGCGCACATCTTCGACAAGAAGGCCGAGCGCATGGGCGACGCGATCAACGCCGCGCTGCCGCCGCTCCTCCTCGTGGCGCTCGGAACCGGCCTCGTGTACGCCCAGAACGACTTCTCCACCTCCGTGCTGATCGGCGTCTCCGCCCTGGCCGTGTTCTGGGCCGCCGGCACGCCGCTCAGCTTCTTCGCCGCCATGGCCAGCCTCGCCGCGCCGCTCGCCGCCCTCTCGGTGCTCACGAGCGACTTCCGCCTGAAGCGCATCCTTTCCTTCGTGTTCCCGACCCACCAGAGCGAGAGCATCGGCTACCAGGTGGCCGCCTCGACGCGGGCGATAGCCTCTGGCGGCTTCCTCGGCAAGGGCATCGGCCTCGGCACGCTCAAGGCCTCGAGCGTGCCGGAAATCCACTCGGACTTCATCGTGGCGGCGATCGGCGAGGAGGCCGGCTTCCTCGGCGTGCTCGCCCTCGCCGCGCTCTGGGCCTGGTTCGCGTGGCGCGGCTTCCGCGTGGCCTTTCGGTCCGAGGGACGCTACGAGTCGCTGCTGGCCTTCGGCCTGTCGGTATCGCTCGCGCTCCAGGCCCTCGTGAACGTCGCGGTGGCCTCCGGCTCGGTGCCCGCGACGGGCATTCCGCTGCCGTTCTTCTCCGCGGGCGGTTCCTCGCTCCTCTCGAGCGCCTGCGCCGCGGGCCTCCTCTACAACCTTTCGCGCGGCGTCGCGACGGCGCCCGCGGACGCCGCCGCGGCCGAACCTTCGTACGCCCTCGGCGCGGAGGCCTTCCGTGGCTGAGAGCGCGCTGGGCACCTCCTGGGCCGCGAGGGATTGGGCCGCCGACGCTCCCGCCGTCGCGAAGCGCCGCGACCCGCCTCCCTACCGAGCCATCGGCCGCGGCGAACCGGTCGCGAAGCGGGCCGGAGGGCGCCCGCCCCGCTTCGGCGGCGCATCCGCGGACGGGGCCGAGCGGGGACTCCAGACCTTCCTCGCCATGCTGATCGTGGCGCTGGTGGCCGTATCGGCGGCGGGCTTGCTCATGGCTCCGGCCATGCGGGCCAGGACGGTCGAGGTCCAGGGCGCCCCCGCCTCGCTCGCCGCCGAACTGGCGGCGCTCGCCGGGCTCGAAGGGGAGCCCTGGCTCTTTTCGGTGGATCTAGGGGCCGTCGAGGCCGCGGTCGCGGCGCACCCGCGCGTGCGCACCGTCCGGGCCGAGCGGCGGCTGCCCTCGGCGGTCGCGCTCTCCGTGGAGCTCCGCTCCGGCGTGGCGCTGGCCCTGGGCGAGCTCGAAGGCCGCACGCGCGCCTTCCTCGTCGACGCCGAGGGCGTCGTCTTCGGGGAGGCCGACGGACGGGAAGCCGCCACGCTGCCGATCGTGTCGGGCCTTCGCTTCGAGGATTTCCGCTACGGCGTCCGCCTGCCGGCCGAGACCCTGCCGGTGCTCGAGGCCCTCGAGGCGCTCGAGAAGGATTCGCCGGAGCTGCTCGCCGCGCTCTCGGAGCTCCGCCTGGTCAGGCGGGCTTCCGGCGCCTTCGAGCTCCTCGTCTACACCATGGATTATTCGACGCCCGCGAGAACGGGCGCCGCCTTGAGCGGGGACCTCCTCCGCTCCATCCTGCTCGTGCTCGACGTCATCGAGGCCCGCGGCGACGCGGACCCGGAGGGCGAGCTCGATTTCCGCACGGGTACGGTGGTCTACCGGACCAAGGGGGGACTCTCTGGCTGAGAACCTGATCGTCGGCCTCGATGTCGGTACCGCGAAAACCTGCGCGGTCATCGGGGAATTCAATGAAAACGGGGTGCTCGAGATCACCGGCGTCGGCGCCGCTCCCTCCACGGGACTCAGGCGAGGCGTCGTGGTGAACATCGAGGCCACCCTGAAGTCGGTCGCCCAGGCAGTCGAGGCCGCCGAGCTCATGTCGGGCCGCGAGGTGCGCGAGCTGCGCGTCGGCGTCTCCGGCGCCAACATCGAGGGCATCAACTCGCGCGGCGTGGTGGCGGTCACGGGCAAGGGCCGCGAGATCGGGCGCGAGGACGTCGCGCGCGTCATCGAGGCGGCGCGGGCCGTGGCGGTGCCCATGGACCGCGAGATCCTGCACGTCATCCCGCAGAGCTACATCGTGGACGACCAGAAGGGCATCCGCGATCCGCTCGACATGATCGGAGTGCGCCTCGAGGCCGAGGTGCACATCATCACCGGCTCGGTGACCACGGCGCAGAACCTCGTGCGCTGCGTGAACCGCGCGGGCTTCAAGGTGGACGGCCTCGTGCTGCAGAGCCTCGCGGCCTCGCGCGCGGTGCTGACCTCCGACGAGCGCGAGCTCGGCTGCCTGGTGATCGACCTCGGGGCCGGCACCACCGACATACTGGTCTGGGACGACGGGGCGCCCTACTATACGGCGGTGGTGCCGGTCGGGCAGGCCCAGGTGACGAACGACCTGTCGATCATGCTGAGCGTTCCGATGGACGCCGCCGAGCGGCTCAAGCTCGAGTCGGGATCCTGCTGGATACGCCAGGTCGAGATGGACGAGACCGTGATCATCCCGGGGCTCGGCGGCAGACCGCCGCAGGAAGTGCCGCGAGCCCGCGTGGCCGCGGTCATCCAGCCGCGCATGGAGGAGATCCTCCGCCTGGCCCGCCGCAAGGTCGAGGAGCGCGGCTTCTGGAATCGCGTGAAGGGCGGCGTCGTGCTCGTCGGCGGCGGCGCGCTCATGCCGGGCGCCTGTGAGCTCGCGCAGGACCTGCTCGGCCTCTCCGCGCGCGTCGGTTTCCCCGTGGGCTCCGGCGGCCTCGTGGACGAATTCCGGAGTCCCGCCTACGCGACGGCCGTGGGCCTCGTCCTGCTCGGCGCGGAGGCGGTGCCGGCGGAGGCGCGCGAGGGGCGCGAGCCGGAACGGGAGCGCCGCTCGCCGCTCTCGCGCCTGGCGGAATGGGTGCGCAGGGAATTCTTCTAGTTCTCGAAGGCGTTTGAAGGAAAAAGGGGGGGGGCATGAATATCGAAGTGGTGGAAGAGATGGGCACGAGCCCGACGGTCATAAAGGTCATCGGCGCGGGCGGCGGCGGGTCGAACGCGGTCAACCGCATGATCGCGGCGGGGGTGCAGAACGTCGACTTCATCGTCGCGAACACTGACCTGCAGGCCCTCGAGCGTTCGGACGCTCCGGTCCGGCTCGGCCTGGGCCAGAAGGTGACCCACGGCCTCGGCGCGGGCGGCAAGCCCGAGATCGGCGAGAAGGCCGCGCTCGAGGACCGCGACGCCATCGCCGCCGCCCTCAAGGGCGCCGACATGGTGTTCGTCACGGCCGGCATGGGCGGCGGCACCGGCACCGGCTCGGCCCCCGTCATCGCCGCGGTGGCGCGCGAGCTCGGCGCGCTGACCGTCGGCGTGGTCACCCGTCCCTTCGACTTCGAGGGCCGCGTCAAGGCGCGCCTCGCGGACGAGGGCATCCGCAAGCTGCGCGACGCGGTGGACACCCTCATCGTCATCCCCAACCAGCACCTGCTCAAGATCGTCGAGCGGCGCACCCCGATCCGCGAGGCCTTCCGCCTGGCGGACGACGTGCTGCGCCAGGGCGTCCAGGGCATCTCCGACCTGATCACCGTGCCCGGCGAGATCAACATCGACTTCGCCGACGTGCGCACCGTGATGGAAGGCCGCGGCGACGCCATCATGGGCATCGGCTCGGGCACGGGCGACAACCGCGCGGTCGAGGCCGCCGAGAAGGCCATCTCGAACCCGCTGCTCGAGGACGCCCGCATCGAGGGCGCGCGCAACATCCTGGTCAACGTCTCCGGCGGCGAGGACCTCTCGCTGACCGAGTTCCAGGAGATCGTGCAGATCATCACCGAGAGCTGCGACCCCGAGGCGCTCATCATCCCCGGCATCGTCCACGACGATTCGCTCGAGGACGAGGTGCTGGTGACGGTGATCGCGACCGGCTTCGAGCGCGCCGCGCCGAGGGAGGAGGCCGCCGCCGCAGCGCCGGTCCGCGAGACCCAGCGCAAGGGGCTCGAGGACTTCCTCTCGACGGAGGAGTGGCGCCGCATCGCGGATCCCGTGCCGAGCGCCAAGCAGTACCTGCTCGGCAGGAACGAGGTCGCCGACGAGCTCGACATCCCGGCGGTGCTCCGCGACCGCCGCTTCGTCCAGGAAAGGACCGAGGCCTAGGATCGATGGACGACGTCCTCGAGCGCTACGGCGCCTGGCTCCTGACCGGCAAGCGCCGCTCGCCGCTGACCCACGAAGCCTACCTCCGCGAGGCCCGCTCGCTCGAGCGCTGGCTCGGGGAACGGGGAGCCGACCTGGTCGGCGCGTCCCAGCGCGACGTGCTCGAGTACCTCGTCTCGCGCCGGGGCTCGGGACTTTCGGCCACGACCATGGCGCGGATAGTCTCGGGGCTGCGCGGGCTGTTCCGCTTCCTCAGGCTCTCGGGGCTCCGCGAGGACGATCCGGCGGCCCTGGTCGAGACGCCCCGCAAGGAGAAGACCTTGCCGGACGTGCTCGCCCTGGAGGACGTCGACCGCTTCCTGGACGCCATCGACGATCCGGGTCCCCGGGGACTCCGCGACCGGGCCCTCTTCGAGCTGATCTATTCCTGCGGGCTCCGCATCTCCGAGGCGGCGGGGCTCACCTTCGACGGGCTCTTCCTGTCGGAGCGCGCCATCCGCGTGCTCGGCAAGCGCCGCAAGGAACGCATCATCCCCTTCGGCGAGGAAGCCGCCGCGCGCCTCGCGGAGTACCTGGAGAAAGGCCGGCCGGCGCTGGCCAAGGGGAAGCACTCGAACCGCGTCTTCCTCAACCAGGCGGGCAAGGGCATTTCCCGCAAGGGCGTCTGGAAGCGCTTCGCGCGTTTCCGCGACGCCTCGGGCATCGACGCGAAGGTGCACTCGCTCCGGCACTCGTTCGCCACCCACCTGCTCGAAGGGGGCGCGGACCTCCGGACGGTGCAGGAGCTGCTCGGGCACTCGGACATCGCGACGACGCAGATCTACACGCACGTGGAATCGGGCAGCCTCGGCGAGGCGCACCGTGAGTACTTCCCCCGGCGCTGAGGCGGGGAGGAGCGGGCGCGCGCGCAAGCGCGGCGACGTTCCGGTACGATAGGAAGGGAAGGAGGAAGGCAATGAGGGATGCAGGACACGCTCGCCCGACCCGCGCCCGCGGCGGTCACCCGATTCCGGCGCGATCCTCCGCGAGGCCGTTCGCCGGACCCGCGGCCGCGACGCCGCTCGCGCTCCTCCTCGTCCTAGTCCTCGTTCTTTCGTCCTGCGAAGGCGGCATCGGGAGCTACTTCACCTACGAGGGCCGCATGGACCGCGCGAGCCCGCCCGACACCGTCGAGGAACTCAAGGCCGCCATAGCCGAATACGGCGCCGAGGTCGACGAGGTGGTGGAAAAACGCCGGCTGGTCGGCGTCTACCAGCGCATGCTCGCCAACCGCTACCTCCAGGAAGGCCTCTACGGCCCGTCCTACGAGGCCGCTCTCGAAGGGCTGGAATCCTTTCCCCAGGACGTCCACCTCCACTACGCCCTGGCCGTTTCCGCCTCGTGGCTGGCCGAGGTCGCCGCCCTCGAGCAGGGCGAGGCCTCGGCGCGGCGCATGGAGCTGCTCGCCGTGTCCGAGCGCGCCTGGCGCCGCATGCTCGAGCTCGAGCCGCGTTCGACCCGCGCCCTCTACGGGCTCGCGGTGCTGCTCGACTTCGAGCTCGGCCGTCCCGACGAGGCGCTGCCCCTGGTCGACCAGCTGCTTTCCATCGAGACGAAGAACATCGACGCGCTCTTCCTGCGGGCGCGGCTCCGCTACCAGGTCGGGGACGTCGAAGGCGCCGCCAACGACTACGAGCAGATCGTCAGGTCGAGCGCCCGCGAGGACCGGAAGGCCCAGGCCGCCGAGAACCTCCGGGCCATCGAGGAGTCCCTCTATGGGACCGACGGAAGACCGTAGGCTGCTCCGCCTCGCCCTCGAACGGCTGCCCGGGCTCCGGGCGGCCGACCGGACCCTGCTCGACGCGGTCCTTGACGGCCCGCGCGCGCTTTCGGTACTTTCGCGGAACTCCATCGAGGAGATCCTCGGGCGCCGCCTCGGCGAACGCCTCGGGCCGGTGGGGGCGGCGCTCTCGGCCGCGGAGCGGGACCGCGCCTTCATGGAGTCGCGCGGCATCCGCGCCATCGCGCTGGCCGACGGCGATTATCCTCCGGTCCTCCGCGAGACCGCGCGGCCGCCCTCGATGCTCTATGTCCGGGGCAGCCTGCCGGATCCCTGGCTGCCCGCCCTCGCCATCGTGGGCACGCGCTATCCCTGCGGAGCCGGACTCGAGGCCGCCTACGCGCTCGGCGCGGAGGCGGCGGCCCTGGGCATGCCCGTGGTCTCGGGTCTGGCGCGGGGCGTCGACGCCGCGGCGCACCGCGGGGCGGCGGAGGCTCCGGGGCGCACCTGGGCGGTGCTGGGCTCCGGCGCCGATTCTCCGTATCCGCCGAGGAACCGCGAGCTCGCCGCGCGCATCCTGGAGCGTGGCGGCGGACTGGTTTCGGAATACCCCCCGGGCACCGAGCCCCGGCCCTTCCGTTTCCCCGAGCGGAACCGCATCATCGCGGGACTCTGCCGCGCGGTGGTGGTGGTCGAGGCCCCGCGCGGCTCGGGCGCCCTGATAACCGCCCAGTTCGCCCTCGACGAGGGAAGGGACGTGGCGGTGGCTCGCGTCCGCGGCGGCCCCCTGGGCGCCGGCTGCCAGGCCCTCGCGGCGGACGGGGCCCGGGAACTCGCCTCGGCGCTCGAGCTCGCGCTCGAATGGAACGATACCGACACGATCGAGGCGACGGAGCCCAGGCTCGCGTACGCCGGGAAGGAACCCTGATGGCTGCAGCGAAGAAGGAAGCGGGCGCGGCGGGCGCGGCGGACGCGGACGCGATGGCGGATACCGTGGCGGCGGCGGGGAGCGAGGCTCCGGCGAAAGCGAAGGCGAAGCCGAAGGCCGCGAAGCCGAAAACGGCGAAGCCGAAGGCCGCGAAGCCGAAAGCCGCGGCGGGAAAAACCGCGAAACCGAAGGCCGCGAAGCCGAAGGCCGCGGGGGCCGCGAAAGGGCCCGGCACCCTCGTCATCGTCGAGTCGCCCGCGAAGGCCAAGACCATCGAGAAGTACCTGGGCTCGCACTACCAGGTGCTGGCCTCGATGGGCCACCTCATCGACCTGCCGAAGTCCCGCACCGGAGTCGACACCGAGCACGACTTCGAGCCGGAGTACCTGACCATACGCGGCAAGGCCAAGCTCCTCAAGGAGCTCCAGAAGGCGGCGAAGAAGGCGGGCAAGGTCCTGCTCGCGAGCGACCCCGACCGCGAGGGCGAGGCCATCTCGTGGCACCTGCGCAAGGCGCTGCTCGACAAGGAGCCCGGCCTCGACATCCACCGCATCGAGTTCAACGAGATCACGCCGCAGGCCATCCGCGACGCGGTCAAGCATCCCCGCGACATCGAGGAGCAGAAGGTCGACGCCCAGAAGGCGCGCCGCGTCCTCGACCGGCTCGTGGGCTACAACCTCTCGCCCCTGCTCTGGAAGAAGGTCAAGAACGGCCTCTCCGCCGGCCGCGTGCAGTCGGTCGCCCTGCGCCTGATCTGCGAGCGCGAGAAGGAGGTCGAGTCCTTCCTTCCCGAGGAGTACTGGACCGTCGAGGCGGATTTCCGCCGCGGGCGCTCCACCTTCCGCGGCGAGCTCGTGCAGTGGGCCGGCGGCAAGCCCGAGTTCCGCTCGGGCTCCGAGAGCGCGGCGGCGGTGGCGGCGCTCGAGGGCACGGAGGCGACGGTCCGCGACGTCCGCCAGAGCGAGCGGACGGTCCGGCCGAAGCCGCCGTTCACCACCTCGAAGCTGCAGCAGGCGGCGGCCAACCGGCTCGGGTTCACCAGCAAGAAGACCATGCAGGTGGCCCAGCAGCTCTACGAGGGCGTCAACGTCGGATCGACCCGCATCGGCCTCATCACCTACATGCGCACGGACTCCACCCGCATCAGCTCGACCGCGCTCGAGGAAGTGCGGAAGCTCATCGGCGCGCGCTGGCCGGCGGAGCTCCCGCCCGAAGCCCTCGTCTGGACGGCCGACGGCAAGGCCCAGGACGCCCACGAGGCCATCCGGCCCACCATGATCGAGTACGACCCGGAGAAGCTCAAGGACCATCTGACCAAGGACCAGCTCAAGCTCTACTCCATCATCTGGGAGCGCTTCGTCTCGAGCCAGATGACGAACGCGAAGCTCCGCACCACGACGATGGAGCTCGGCGTCGCCGCGCGCGACGGCTCCGAGGGCCTCTTCCGCGTCAACGCCTCGAAGATGGTGGAGAAGGGCTTCTACAAGGCCATCAAGCTGCTCGGCTCGCGCGAGGAGAAGGAGACCCTGCTGCCCGACATTCCCGTCGGCGAGACGGTGAAGGTCGAGAAGATCCACAGCGAGCAGCACTTCACCCAGGGCCCGGCCCGCTTCACCGACGCGTCCATCATCAAGGCGCTCGAGGAGCAGGGCATCGGGCGCCCCTCCACCTACGCGCCCATCATCTCGGTGCTGCTCGAGCGCTACTACGTCACCCGCGAGAACCGCCAGTTGGCGCCGACCACGCTCGGCCGCATGATCAACGAGATCCTCGTGGAGTACTTCCCCGCGGTCATCGACGCGGGCTTCACGGCGCTCATGGAGACCCGGCTCGACGGCGTCGAGGAGGGCAGCCAGGAGTGGGTGCACGTCCTCCGCGATTTCTGGGGCCCCTTCAAGAAGCGGGTCGACGAGGTCATGGAGACCCTGGAGAGCTTCCGCGGCCGGCTCGACGAGCCGACCGAGCTCGTGTGCGAGAAATGCGGCAGCCCGATGGTCAAGAAGCTCGGCCGCTTCGGCTTCTTCCTGGCCTGCTCGGGATTCCCGGCCTGCCGGAACACGCGCTCCATCCCGCTCGCGAAATGCCCGCGCCCGGACTGCTCCGGCGAGATCGTCGCGCGCCGGAAGCTCAAGGGCCGCGGCCGCGAGTTCTACGGCTGCTCGAACTACCCCGAGTGCGACTTCATCACCTATTACAAGCCCACCTCGTCGGACTGCCCGAAATGCGGCTGGTTCCTCGTGGAGAAGTACGACAAGAAGCGCGGCGCCTGGAAGGCGTGCATCAACCCCGCCTGCGACTACCTCCATTCGCAGGACGAGGAGGGAGAGGGCGAGCACGAGCACGCGCGCTCCCACGCTCGCGGCGCGCCCGGGGACGAGTCCGATGACTGAGCACGCGGCGGCCTTCCTGGCGTACATCGGGGCGGTCCGCTCGCTGTCCGTGCGGACGGTGGAAGCCTACGGCGAGGATCTTTCGCGCTGGGAGGCCTTCCTCGCGGCCCGGGGCGTCGAGCCCGTGGCGGCGGCGGAGGCCGACGTGCGCGAGTTCGCCGCGACCCTGGTGCGGGCGGGGCTGGCCGACTCCTCGATCAACCGCGCGCTCTCGACGCTCCGCGGCTTCGGCCGCTACCTGGTGCGCTTCGGCCTCGCGGAAAAGAATCCGGCTTCCGACGTCGAGGGCTTCGCCGCGAAGCGGAGCCTGCCTTCCTTCCTCTTCGAGGCGGAGGCGAAGGCCCTGGTCGAGGCACCCGGGAACCCGGCGCCGCGCGAAGGCGTCCGCGTCGCGGCAGGCGCGGGGCCGAAGCCTGCGCTCTCCGCCTTCATCGCCGCGCGCGACGCCGCCCTGCTCGAGACGCTCTACTCGAGCGGCGCCCGCGTATCAGAGCTCGCGCTCATGAGGCTGCGCGAGCTCCGCCTGGACCCGGGCACCGTCAGGGTCATGGGCAAGGGCGCGAAGGAGCGGGTCGTGTTCCTGAACGAAGCCGCGAAGCGCGCGATCCGCGCCTACCTGCCCTACCGCGCCGCGCGCGCCGGGGCGGCGTCCGACCACGGCTTCCTCTTCGTCAACGCGCGGGGACGGCCGATCACGACGCGGGGCATAGCCCTGATCGTGGCGGCCCGCGCCCGCGCGGCCGGCATCCGCAAGCGGGTCAGCCCGCATACGCTCCGGCACAGCTTCGCCACCGCGCTCGTGGCGGGCGGCGCGGACCTCCGCACGGTCCAGGAGCTGCTCGGACACGCGAACATCTCGACCACGCAGATCTACACGCACGTGGACCTCGAGCGCCTGCGCTCGGTCTACGCGCGCGCGCACCCGCACGGCGAAGGCGGCCGGCGGCACGGCGCGGACGGCCCGGGAGGCGCGAAATGAGGATACGCAGCACGACCATCATAGCGGTGCGCCGCGGCGGCAAGGTGGCCATGGCCGGCGACGGCCAGGTGACCATGGGCGAGACGGTCATGAAGGGCAACGCGCGCAAGGTGCGCCGCCTCCACGACGGCACGGTGCTCGCCGGCTTCGCGGGCGCCACCGCCGACGCCTTCACCCTGCTCGAGCACTTCGAGCAGAAGCTCAAGGAGCGGGAAGGGGACCTGACCCGCGCCGCCGTCGAGCTCGCCAAGGACTGGCGCACCGACAAGCTGCTCCGCAAGCTCGAGGCCCTGCTCCTCGTGGCCGACCGCGAAAAGACCCTGCTCCTCTCCGGCACGGGCGACGTCATCGAGCCCGAGGACGACGCCATCGCCATCGGCTCCGGCGGGCCCTACGCGTACGCGGCCGCGCTCGCCTACCTGGACGCGTCGGAGCTCGGCGCGGCGGAGATCGCGAAGCGCAGCCTCGAGAAGGCGGGCCGGATCTGCATCTACACGAACGAGCGCGTGATGGTGGAGGAACTCGAGTGAACGGCGCCGAACGCCCCGACGACTTCGATACCCTGACCCCCGCGCGCATCGTCGAGGAGCTCGACCGCTACGTGGTCGGGCAGGACAAGGCCAAGCGCGCGGTCGCGGTGGCCCTGCGCAACCGCGCGCGCCGCAAGCGGCTCGCGCCGGAGCTGCGCGAGGAAGTGGCCCCGAAGAACATCCTCATGATCGGTCCCACGGGCGTCGGCAAGACCGAGATAGCGCGCCGCCTCGCGAAGCTCTGCGCCTCGCCCTTCGTCAAGGTCGAGGCCACCAAGTACACCGAGGTCGGCTACGTCGGCCGCGACGTCGAGAGCATGATCCGCGACCTCATGGCCGCGGGCCACCAGATGGTCCGCGACGAGCGCCGCTCCGCGGTGGCCGCCGAAGCCGCGCGCCGCGCGGAGGAGCGCCTGCTCGACCTTTTGCTGCCCGGGCTCAAGGCGGACGAATCGCGCATCACCGTGGTCGACCCCGGTTCCGGCGATACCCGGGAGAAATTCCGGAGCCTCCTCCGGGCCGGGAAGCTCGACGAGCGCGAGGTCGAGGTGACCGTGAGCGAGCAGGGACCGACCCCGCTCGGCGTCATCGGCGGGCCCTCGATAGACGAGCTCGAGGGCGCGCTCAAGGGGCTGGCCGGCATGTTCGGCGGCCGCAAGAAGAAGAAGACCGTCCGCGTC
>JADFDI010000015.1 GCA_018262985.1 Spirochaetota bacterium
GCAAGGAGAACGTCCTCCTCCTCGGGCCCTCGGGCGTCGGGAAGACCCATCTCATGCTCGCCCTCGGCCACCGCGCCTGCCTCTCGGGCTACACCGCGTACCACATCACCTGCCGTGACGCCATCGAGTCCCTGCTGCGCGCGAAGGAGCAGAACCGCCTCAAGAAGCGATTGGCCTGGCTCCGAAAGCCGCACCTCCTGCTCCTGGACGAGGTCGGCTACGAGCCCCTCGCCCCCGAGCAGGCGCACGTACTGTTCCAGCTCGTCAACGCGCGCTACGAGACCGGATCGATCGTCCTCACCTCGAACAAGCCTTTCGGGAAGTGGGCCGAGCTCATGTCGGACGAGGCCGTCGCAACTGCGATGCTCGACCGACTCCTCCACCATGCCCACCTCGTGAGTCTCAAGGCCGATTCGTACCGCATGAAGGAGCGTCTCAAGGTCGGGGCCGTCGGCTTCGACTGAGGACGGAAACCGGCAAATCCAAACCGACTAAAACCGGCAAAATGAAACCGACCTTGACACTTCTGTGTGAGGTAGCGGTAAAGCATCGCACAAAGTTCCACAGGGAAGAAGAATACGCCCTACGCCTCTCCCTTCGTGCCTTCATGCCTCCGTGTGAGGAAAACCAATGATCGCATGAAGGCACGGAGGCACGAAGGAAGGGAAGCCTGCAGGCGCGTTGGATATGGGGGATGCGCGGCGCTTGCCGCTTTCGGCGCTTTTCTCCTATACTCGCATAAACCGGTTTAGCCCGTAGCGGCGACAGGAAGGAGTGACTTTTGGCCAGCGACACGCCAGCCTCCCTGCGGGGACAGAGCATCTACCAGGTCTTCGTCCGCAATTATTCCAGCGAGGGCACCTTCGACGCCGCCCTGCCCGCCCTCGACGCGGCGGCGCGCATGGGCTTCGACATCGTCTACCTGGCGCCGATCCACCCCATCGGGAAGGAAAAACGCAAGGGCTCCGTCGGAAGCCCCTACGCCATCTCCGACTACCGCGCGGTCGATCCGGCCCTCGGCGGCGAGGCCGGCTTCAGGCGCTTCCTCGACGCCGCCCACGCCAAGGGCCTCAAGGTCCTCATCGACGTGGTCTACAACCACACGAGCCCCGACTCGGTTCTGGTGCGCGAGCATCCCGAATGGTTCTGGAAGGGCCCGGAGGGGAAGCCGGCCCCCCGCAACGAGCACTGGTCCGACGTGGTGGACCTCGACCACTCGAACCCCGCGCTCCGCGAGTACCTCCTCGAGACGCTCGAAAAGTGGACTCGCTTCGGCGTCGACGGCTACCGCTGCGACGTGGCCAGCCTCGTGCCGGTGGAATTCTGGGTCGCCGCCCGGAAGCGCTGCGCCGCGATCCGCCCGACGCTCTGGCTGGCCGAGAGCACCCACAAGGAATTCGTGCGAAGCATGCGAAGGCGGGGCTTCCACGCCGCGAGCGACGGCGAGCTGCACGAGGCATTCGACATAAGCTACGACTACGACGGCCGCCACGAGCTGGACGACGCGCGCGCGGGGAAGAAGCCGCTATCGGCCTACCTCCACCACCTCTTCCTCCAACAGTGCATGTATCCGGCCACCGCGATCAAGGCGCGCATGCTCGAGAACCATGACCAGCTCCGCGCGGCTCGCCACTTCGGGAAGGGTCCCGCGCTGCGGAACTGGACCGCGTTCATGATGCTCGCCGAAGGGACCTTCTTCGCCTACATGGGCCAGGAGCTCGCCATCGAGGAACGTCCGAGCCTCTTCGAGTCCGATCCGGTGGACTGGACGAAGGGCGACGCGGCGTTCGCGGCCTGGTTCACGAAGGCGCAGCTCGCGAGCAAGGCGATCCGCTCCCGGGAACCCCTTTTCGACGCGCGCGAGCTCGCCTCGGGCGTAGCGCTCGTCGAGCGCCGGGGCGGAGCGAGGCCGGTCGCGGCGCTGCTCAACCTTGACGGACGGAGCGGCCCGCTCGAACTGCCCTTCCCCCTCGCGGGCACGGAACTGCTTTCGGGCGCCAGGATCGACCTTGCCGGCTCCATCGAGATTCCGGCCGAGCCGCTCGTGGTGGAGCTCGACTGACGGCGCGGCGCGCGCCGGGGGAAGGTCTAGACCGTCCTCCCGCCGGCGCGCGGCTCAGGCCTTCGAGTGCTTCGCCAGCCCCGCGAGGAAATTCCTCAGGAACTGGTCGAGGCAAGGCTTGTAGTTCTTCTGGTCCTTGCGGCGGAAGAGGGCGGAGAGCTCGCCTTTCGACACCTCGACGCCCGCGTTCTTCATGATGGCCAGCAGGTCATCCTCCTTGAGCTCGAGCGCGACACGGAGCTTCTTGAGGACCAGGTTGTTGTCGAGGAGCTCGACGCGCGCCGGGGCCGGGACGGCGCCCGGGACCGCTTCCCGCGGGCCGCGGCGCTTGACCACGAGGCCGTCGAGCAGGGCCGAAAGCGAAGCCATGTCGCATTCGGCGTAGCCGGGCTCCTCCTCCTTCCGGAACCAGGCCCCGAGCGCGGCGGCGTTCGAGGGCTTTCCGCCGAGCTCGAGCAGCTCGAGCATGTCCTTGTCCGAAAGGCGCAGGGCATAGCGCAAGCGCTTGAGGACGTCGTTGTAGTTCATGGTTCCTTCCTTGCCGGATCCTTGTAGAAGAGCCCGCGGCTCTTCGGCCGTATTTCGGCGGTCCTCCCGGACTCGAAGGCCTCCCGGACGGACCTCGCGCGCCCGGGGTTCCTGCGGTAGCCCGGAGAGAGCGGGTCGGCTGCGCGCGCGACCTGGAGGGCCTGCACGGCCTCGAAGGCCGCGAGCAGCTGGCCGGGGCGCTCGTAGCGGTCGAGGCCGGCGGAGTCGAGCGCCGCCATCAGCTCGTGCACGGCCTCGAGCGTGGAGAGGCAGAGCTCGTGGGGCTGGCGCTTGATGACCCAGCGGCTCCGCTCGCGCGGCGTGAACATGAGGCGCGGCAAGGCCTGGAGCGAAGGGCTCAGGCGTAGCATCTTGCGGGCGAGCGGCCAGGTGGCGTCGAGCAGGATGACGAGGAGCCGCCTGCCGCCGAGGTCCTCGGGCGAAAGTCCGCCCTCCGAGAGGTTCCGCGAACCCTCCCCCGGATATAAAAGCATCGGGACGAAGGCCGCATCGGACAGCAACTCCCGGAGCCGCGCGTGCCCGTCGAAGTCCACGCCCACGAGGATCTCCGCGTCCTCGAAAGAGAGCGCGGCCAGGCGGCCCGTGTTCGCCTTGACGTGCTTCACTTCGTGCGGATGCATGAGGACGACGAGCTTGGTGCGGCACTCCATTGGCGGCACGAGGGCGCAGAGGCAGTGGGGAACGGGGCGGCGGCAACGCGGGCAGGTTTCCCTCATCGGCGGGCAGTATACCGGTACGGAAGCGGCGCGCCTACGCCGCGGGAAGCCGAACCGATGCGGTCGGGACGCCTCGGCTCGCCGGACGCTGGCCGAAGCGCCGACGCCTGATTACACTGGGAGCGCGGGAGCCTTCAGTCGCTCCGGGTCGCGGGCGGCGCGGCCTGAGCGCGTCAAAACGCTCCTCGCGGAGGCTGGATGGGCAAGCTGACACCGAAGGCAGGGACGCTATGGGTCATGGCGGTCCTCCTGGGCCTCGCGGCGGCCTGCGCGTCGGAAACCGAAGGGACGGCGCCCGGAGGCTCCGTCGAGACCGCGGGCGTCGGCGAGGTCCCCAGGCTCGCGCCCGCCGAGATCCGCGACTATCGCGGCGAGAAGCTCGGCTCGGTCGACGATTTCCGCGAGAATTCCGTGGCCGGTCCGCAGTTCGTCGATCTGGAAGCCTGGCGCCTCGCGATCGACGGCCTGGTCGCGGAACCCCTCACCCTGAGCTACGCCGAGGTCCTCGCCTTCGGCTCGTCCGAAAAGGTGATCGAACTGAACTGCGTCGAGGGCTGGTCCGTGAAGGCGCTCTGGGCCGGCCCCCTCGTCATGGACCTGGTCGACGCCGCCCGTCCCCTGCCCTCCGCCACAACCCTGATACTGGAGGCAGTCGACGGCTACACGACGGCCCTTCCGCTCGAATGGCTGCGGGAACGGCGCGTCATCCTGGCCTCGACGATCAACGGGGTCGTCCTGCCCCCCGAGCGCGGCTTCCCGTTCCAGCTGGCCGCCGAGGAGAAATGGGGCTTCAAGTGGATCAAGTGGGTGACCCGGCTGACGCTCTCGGACGACGCGTCCTACCGCGGCACCTACGAGCAGAAGGGTTTCAGCTCCGACGGGTCCATCTGGGGACCGAAGAGCGACATCACCGACGAACCCGGCATGCCGGGGCTCTAGCCGGCAGCCTAAATGCACGCGGCGTTCCGGCGGGCCGTGGACGGGAGGAAAAGAAATGGCGAAAGAACGGCCCTGGTGCCTCGTGCTTTCGGGCGGCGGCGCGAAGGGCGTCTACCACATCGGCGCCTGGAGGGCGCTCCGCGAGCTCGGCGTCGAGGTCGACGCCTTCGTCGGCAACTCGATCGGGGCCCTCGTCGCGCCCTTCATGGCGCTCGGACTCTCCGACGAGCTCGAGGCGATCGCGAAGGGCATCGGCATCGACTTCGTGCTCAAGGTGCCGCCCGAACTGGTCAAGGACGGCGAGCTGTCCGTCGGCATCGAGAACCTCGCCAAGCTCCGCGAGCTCGCCCGCGACTTCGTGAAGAAAGGCGGCCTCGACACGGCCCCGCTCCGCGCCCTCCTCGAACGCTCAATCGACGAAGCGCGGCTCCGCGCCTCGGGCAAGGACCTCGGCATCGTCACGGTGTCGCTCACCGAGCTGCAGCCCCGCGAGCTCTTCCTCGAGGCGATGGAGGAAGGCCACCTCGTCGACTACCTGATGGCCAGCGCCGCGGTGCCGGGTTTCGTCGCGCCCGTGATCAAGGGAAGGAAGTACGTGGACGGCGGCGTGCACGACAACCTGCCCTACGCGGTCGCCCTGAGGCGCGGCTACCGGCGAATCATCGTCGTGGACATCTCGGGGCTCGGCCTCAACCGCCGGCCGCGCGTCGAGGGCACCGAGACCGTCTACATCAAGAACTCCATCGAGATGGGCGGCATCCTGGACTTCGACCGCGAGTTCCTCGAGCGCTTCACGGAGCTCGGCTACCTCGACGCGAAGCGCGCGTTCGGGCGGCTGGACGGCTACGCCTACTTCCTCGAACCCGACGCCAGGGCCGAAAAAGCCTTCCGGACGCGTCTCGAACGGCTCGACGCGCCCGTGGCCCGCGAGCTGCTGGCGCCGTCAAGCGCCATCTGGCCGGAGCGCATGCGCCACGACCGGAGGCTCCTGCTCAAGTCCCTCGAATGCGCGGCGACGGCGCTCGGTGTGGAGCGGGTCAAGTCCTGGACCTATGCGGAACTCGAGGCGGAGATCCGCCGCCGCAAGGCCCTGGAGGACGCCCGGCTCGAGGCCATAGCGGAGAAGGCGAAGATCAGCCTGCTCGAGGCCGGCGTGGAGGCGGCCAAGGCGGCGCGTTTGGACGAGTGCCCCTACTGGTACGCCTCGCTGGTAGCCGCATTCCCGAAAAGCCGTCCGGGCGCCATGGTGCGGCGGGCCCTCGTGTCGCTGACGCCCGAACTGAAGGCGGCGCTCGCCTTCCTGGAGCTTCCCGCGGCGGTTTGAACGGTACGGCGCCCAGCCCTATCCGAGGATTTTCTCGAAGCGTCTCCTGAACAGCGCGACCCCGCGCTCGAAGCGCTCCGGCTCCAGGATGAGGCTCAGCGCGAAGACCCCGTCCCGCTCGAGGTCGAAGAAGTGGCCCGGGTGGACGCGGACGCCGTCCTCCTCGATCAGCTTCAAGGCGAAGTCCTCCTCCGGTTCGAGGCGCGGCGCCTCAACCAGGGCGGTCCAGCCCCCGTGGCAGGCGAGCACCCGGAAGGGCGAAGAAGGCCCCTCGAGCGAAGCGCGGAGCGAGGCGAGGTTGCGCGCGAGCCGGCCGCGCAGCCCGGCCACGAAGCGGTCCGCACCGGCGAGCAGCGCGGGGGCGGCGTTCATGGCCATCGCCGAGGCGGACAGGTAGGAATCGGCGATCACTTCGAGCCGAGAGGCGGCCTCGGCGCGCCAGGCGGGCGGACCCGCGAGCGCGATCCACCCCAGCTTGAGCTGCGGCGAGCCCGCGAGCTTCGACATGCCGTCGAGCACGAAGACCGGCGCGCGCTCCTCGAAGGCGAAGCTCGGCGCGGCTTCGGCTTCGAGGGCGTAGGGCCTGAACACCTCGTCGACCACCAGGGCGGCGCCGTGACGTTCCGCCATCGCTACCACGGCCTCGCGTTCCGCGCCGCCGACGTAGGAGCCGGTGGGGTTGTTCGGGTTGATGAGGACGACGGCCTTGACGCCACCGGAAGCGAGCGCCGCCTCGAGCGAGTCGAGGTCGACGCTCCAACCGCGCGGATGGGCGTATTCGAGGCGGTACGGCACGGCGCGCGCGGCCTCGAGGCCGGCCAGGTAGTCGAAGAGCGGATAGCCGGGCCGGGGCACGGCGACGGCGTCGCCGGGATCGCAGAGCAGCTTGAAAAGCCAGGAATAGCCCTCGCTCGTGCTGGCCGCGCAGAAGATCCGCTCCGCGTCGAAGCCTTCGCCCGGACCTTCGCGGGCGACGCGCGCGGCGATGGCTTCCCGGGCGCGGATAAGCCCGCGCGGATCCGGCTCGTATCGCGCGTTGGCTCCGTCCCCGAGGGCCGCGAGGAGATCCGGCTCCGGAAACGAGGCGCCTACCCGCGTGGGGTTCGAGTCGGCCAGGTCGAGTCGCTCGAGCCCGGCCGCCTTCCGCCGCGCCCACGCGCGCGCGAGCTCGTTATCGGGCGGCGGGGGCGGCAGCCGCGAGGAAAAGCGCGGAGCCGGAGCGCTCACGGGACGACGAAGCGCGCGAGCATGGGCAGGTGGTCGGAGAGCGCGAGCGCGGCGCCGCGGACTATCCTCGCCTCCTTGAGCTCCAGCGTCCTGAGGAAGAAGAAGTAGTCGATGGTGCGGTCCGGCGCGGACACGGCGGGGTCGTTCGGGAAATGGGTGTACCACGCCGCTCGATCCGGTCCGTCCATGTCGGCGGTCGAGGGGACGGAGCCGTACTTGTCGAAAAAGCGCGCCAGTTCGGTTACTTCCTGGTAATAGACGCTCTGGTCGGCGGGTAGATCGCCGTAGGCGCGCCCGGGCGGCAGGAGGTTGAAGTCGCCCGAGGCTATCCACGGGACGCCCTCGGCGGAGAGTCCGTCGACGAGGCTCTCGAGCTTCGCGACCTGGCGGGCCATGGTGTCGTCGCCCTGCGCGAAGGCGTCGAGGTGCGTGGTCAGGACGGCCAGCTCGCCGCCGCCTTCGACCGGAAGGCGCGCCTCGAGCACGGCGCGGCGGAAGTTGAACGCGCGCGTCACCGGATCGCCGCCCATGCGCGGCAGCTGGTGGCGGGTCGCCGAGGCGATCTCGTATTTGGAGAGGACGGCGAGCTTCATGCCCACTTTCGCCATGACGCGCGGATGCGGCACGAAGACCGCCCGCCAGTACCAGGCGCTCGCCTCGGCCTTCCACGCGGGACCGATGAGGCCGCGGAAGAGCGCGAGCTGGTCGCCGAAATAGGTCCGGCCGGAATCCTCGTCGATTTCCTGGAGCAGGATGACATCCGGGTCGAGCTCGCGGACGAGCGCCGCGGCGCCCTCCAGGGTCAGGGCGATGGCCTCCTCCGAGGGCTTCTCGTCGGGACCCGAGCCGTCCCAGAGATCGTAGAAGAAGACGTAGCCTTTCCCGGCGAAATACTGCACGTTCCAGGAGAGCACCGTGAGCTCCTGGCCGGGTCGCAGTCTGGGCGCGCCGTCCGGGGACTCGAGGAAGGCGGGCTGGGTCTGCCTCGGATGGTCGACCATGAGGAACACCGCGAGCGCGGCGAGGGCGACCAGCGCGACGAGTACGGAAAGCGCGACGGCGAGTATCCGGGTAAGCTTCTTCATCGGGGTCTCCGTTCGATTGATGGGACCAGTATAGAACGCCAGGGGCCGGGGGGTGAAGCGGTGCACCGCGCGCTCCGGAAGCGCGGCCGTTGCGGGCGCGCGGAAAAACGCGGTCCGTGGCCTTCACCCGATGTCCCGTCCGGATTATGTTTGTGTTCCGGAGGAGCGGCGCGACATGCACGGCTTCGATAGCATCGACATCGCGGAAATCGCGCCCGGAGTCTGGCGCTCGGCCCATGACGCGCGCAACGACCGGCCCGCGCTCGGCGCCGTCGTCGGAACGGAACGCGTCCTCATGGTCGACTCGGGCGCTTCGCCCCGCCATGCACTGGCCTTCGTCGAGGCCCTGCGCGAGGCTTCCGGCCGGACGCCCGACCTGGTGGCGCTCACGCACTGGCACTGGGACCATTCGTTCGGCCTTTCGGCCGTCGGCGTCCCGGCCATCGCCCACCGGGCCACGTTCGAGGCCCTCGGGCGCATGCGGAGCTGGACCTGGGACGACGACGCGCTGGCGGCGCGCGTGGCCACGGGCGAGGAGATCGAGTTCTGCGCGCGCATGATAGGCGTGGAGTACGGCGCGGCCCGCGACATTCGCGTGGCCCTGCCGACCATCCTGGTCGAGGAGCGACTCGAGCTCGAGCTCGGCGACCGGTCCGTGCTGCTCGAGCGGATACCGAACGACCATTCCGCCGACGGACTCGTCATCCTCGACCGGAGAACGGGCACGGCCTTCCTCGGCGACATTCTCGGCCCCGCCTACTACGAGAGGCCCGTCGCCTACCGCTCCGGCCGCTTCCTGTCCCTCGTGGAGCGACTGCTCGCCCTGCCCGCCGAAACCTTCGTCGAAGGCCATGACGAGCCGCTTTCGCGTTCCGGCCTGCTGCGCGAGCTGGCGGCGCATCTCGCGGTCGCGCGGGCGGTCGAGGACGGGGAACGGGACCGCCCGACGCTCGCCCGGCTCGCGGCCGACGCGGATCCGCAGGCGGAACCGGCGGAACTCCACCGCATCGCGGCGTTTTTCCTTTCGGGCGCCGACCGTTGAGCGCGGCGCTGACGCTTATGGCCGGCTTCCCGTCGAAATGCGCCGGATACCGCCTTGAAATGCGCGGGGAAAGGCTTACCATGTAGTCGGGACGCGAACCGCGCATCGCGGCCGCGTCCGACCAGGATTACCAAGGAGGACGACATGGCTGCGAAATTCGAGTGGTACCAGGACAAGGCCAAGAAATTCCGCTTCCGGCTCAAGGCGGCCAACGGCCAGATCATCGCGACGAGCGAAGCCTACAATTCCAAGGACTCCTGCATGAACGGCATCGAGAGCGTCAAGACGAACGCCCCGAAGGCCGAGGTCGTCGAGACCAAGGAATAGGAGCCGGGCCGCGCGGACGACCGTCCGCGCCGCAGGATCGCCGCGCCGAGGCCATCGCCTTCGGCGCGTTTTTTTTCAGCGGGCGGCGCGGGCTTGCTCGACGAGGCCGAGGAGGTACTGGCTGCCGAGCGCGCGGTCGTAGAGACCGTAGCCCGGCTTGCCTTCCTCGCCCCAGATCATCCTTCCGTGGTCGGGCCGCACCGGCCCCTCGAAGCCGCCCGCGAGCAAGGCTCGGACTATGGCGCCCATGTCCAGGCTACCGGCCCCGCTCCAGTGCGCGGTCTCAGCGAAGGTCCGCCTTCCCGAGCGCCGCACGTTCCGCAGGTGCGCGAAGCGGATGCGTCCGGCGAATTCCGCGGCCATGGCGGGCACATCGTTGTCCGCGCTCGAACCGAAGGTGCCGGCGCAGAAGCAGAATCCGTTGGCGGGCGACATGTCGATGGCGGCGATGCGCCGGAGCGCGTCCGCGTCGACGACGATGCGCGGTATCCCGAAGACGGGCCAGGGCGGATCGTCGGGGTGGACCGCCAGGAAGACCCCCGCCTTTTCCGCGGCGGGCAGAACCGCCTTGAGGAAATACTCGTAGTTCTTCCACAGCTCGTCGCTTCCAAGCTCGCGGTAGCGCTCCACCAGACGAGCCTGCTCGTCCCGTCCGTAGCGGGTCAGCCAACCGGGCAGGTCGAAGCTGTCCTCGAAGGGATCGGTGGCGTCGACGCGATCCTGGTCGTAGTAGAGCGAGGTGGAACCGTCGGGATTCCTGAGTACCAGGTCGGTCCTGAGCCAGTCGAAGACGGGCATGAAGTTGTAGGTGACCACCACGGGAGCTTCCGAACCCGTCGCGCGGGAACGCGGGCCGAGCACCTCGCCCGCGACGCGGAGGCTCGCGATGAAGGCCTCGATCCGCCCGTCGCGCGAAGGCAGGCCAAGCTTGACGTCCTCATGGACGGGAATGGATTCCACCACCCGGAACTCGAGGCCGTGGTCCTCGATGCGGGCGCGCATGGACGCGAGCCGCGCGCGGGGCCAGGCCTCCGCGGGATCCACGTCGTAGAGGGCCGCGACGACGCCGCGCATGGCGGGAATCTGCCGGATGTACGCGAGCGGGATCGGGTCGGCTTCGCCGTACCAGCGGAAGGTGAGCTGCATGCTTCCTTATCGGCCTGCGGCGCCGCCGCGCTTAGCGGCGGGGAAGGCGCGTCGCGTTCCGCGGCACCGGGTCGCCGCGTACTTGCGGAGGCGTACGTTCGGGTGCATCATTGCCCGAACCGGAACGGATCCGGACGCGGAGGACGCCATGCCTGATTTCGAGACTGCGATGCCCGTCGCCATGATCGCCCTGGTGGCGGGAACCATCGTCGCGTCCTTCGTGCTCTCGGCCCGCTACGGCAGGAAAAAGGCCGAGAAAGCCCGCTTGCTCGCGGAGGCGCTCGGGTTCCGCCTCGTGCAGGACCGGGAAGCCGCCGAGGCCGCGCTGGACGCGAGCGAGGGCGAGCGGATCCGGGCCGGGCTCGACAAGCTGCCGTCCTTTGTCCGTTCGCTCATGGACAAGGCCGCCGGAACCCGGGTGCAGGGCGAATTGGACGGCGTCCGCGTCGCCGTCTGGCTCGAGACCCGATCCAGCGGCAAGTCCTCGTCGACGTGGACCATCGCCCGGGCCTTCCTCCCGACCCCCCTTCCCTTCGCCCTCCGCCTCACGCGCGAAGGGGCCATGACCAAACTGGGGAAGAGTCTCTTCGGCCTCAAGGACCTCGAGCTCGGAGACCCGGATTTCGACCCGAAGGTCCGCGTGAAGACCTCGGATCCTGCCCAGGCAAAACTCAGGCTGGACGCGGCGGCGCGAAGGGCCGCGCTTTCCTTGTTCGAGGCGCAGCACGGCGCGGTCGCCTCGTCGGAGCACGTCACCTGGGAACGCCAGGGCGTGCACCTCGATCCGGACCTGGTCCGCCCCGTCCTCGAGGCGCTGGTCTCAGTGGCCGCGGCGCTCGGCCGCTGACCGTGCCCGCGACTCCGGCTTCGTCCCGCGGAAAGCGCGACGCGTAGCCGCGCCGATCCCGCCGCCGGACCGGGGTCGCTAGCACAAAGCGCCTCTCGAGGCTATACTGCGCGCCGCCCCCGGACGGGGCGATCAGCGGGACGGTATGGTCTTCTCCAGCCTGACATTCATCTACCTCTTCCTGCCGGCCGTGCTCGCGCTCCACTACGCGTCGAGGAACCAGGCTTGGCGTAACGGCGTCCTCACCGCCGCCTCGCTATTCTTCTACGCGTGGGGCGAACCGGTCTGGGTAATCCTGCTCCTGTTCAGCGCCGCGATCGACTACTTCCACGGCCTGATCGCGGAAGCGGAGCGCGGCACCTGGAAGGCCAAGGCCGCGGTCGCCTCGTCGCTCGTCCTCAACCTCGGACTGCTCGGCGCCTTCAAGTACTCCGGCTTCGTCGCGGGCAACCTCAACGCGATCCTCGGACTCTCGCTCCCCGTTCCCGAATTCAGCCTGCCCATCGGCATCAGCTTCTACACCTTCCAGACCATCTCGTACACCATCGATTGCTACCGAGGCCACGCGAAGGCTCAAAAATCCTTCGGCAAATTCCTCCTCTACGTCAGCCTGTTCCCCCAGCTGGTGGCCGGTCCCATCGTCCGCTACGTCGAGATCGCCCGCGAGGTCGAGTCGCGACGCTTCGACTGGGACCGGTTCGCGTCGGGAGCGGGGCGCTTCGCCCTCGGTCTCGCCAAGAAGGTGGCCATCGCGAACGCCGCCGGAGCCTCCGCCGTTCCCTTCCTCGACGCGGACCCGGCGAGCCTTCCCGTGCTGGGCGCCTGGTACGGGATACTGCTGTTCGCGTTCCAGATCTACTTCGACTTCTCCGGCTACTCCGACATGGCCATCGGCCTGGGGCGCATGCTCGGCTTCACGTTCAGGGAGAACTTCGACCATCCCTACGCCTCGCGTTCCGCGACCGAGTTCTGGCGCCGTTGGCACATCTCGCTCGGCTCGTTCTTCCGGGACTACCTCTACATTCCTCTCGGAGGGAACCGGCGCCGGGCGCTCTTCAACATCATCGTCGTGTGGGCCCTCACCGGCCTCTGGCACGGGGCCAGCTGGAACTTCGTGGTCTGGGGACTCTACTGGGGGACGCTCATCGCCGCCGAGAAGGGACTCTCCCGCGTCGCCCGGATCAAGGTCCCCGCGCCGCTCGGCCACGCCTACCTCGTCGTCGCGGCCCTGGTCGGCTGGGTCTTCTTCCACCACGTCGACCTGTCGCGCGCCCTCGCCTACCTCGACGCCATGTTCGCGTTCGGCTCGAGGCCGCTGTCGTCTTCGGCGCTCGAACTGGCCGCCGCCGGCAAGCTCTTCCTCGTCGCCTTCGCCGCCATCGCCTCGACTCCGCTGCCCGCGCGCCTCCTGGAGCGCCTGGGCGTCTCGACCGAGTACCCTTCCGGATCCGTCCGCGACGCGTCGCCGCGCCGGCCCGTCCTGGCTCCGCTCTTCGACGCGGTCCTCGTGCTGCTCTCGACCGCGCTGCTCGCCGGCCAGAGCTATAATCCTTTCCTCTACTTCAGGTTTTGAACCATGGCGAAAGGCAAGTCGCGGAGAGGAAGGGCCCGTGGAACGGGATGGCGCGGTCCGGCGCGGATCGAAAGGAAGCCTGGAGGCCGTCCTCGGGCCTTGGCGTTCATCGCCTTGCTCGCGGCGGGCGCCATTTTGTCGCTCCTCCTCGCGGGCCGGGGCGCCGGGGACCTGCGCGAAAACAGGACGTCGGCCCCGCGGCCCGAACCTGCCGTCGGAACCTGGCTCTCCGGCGAGTTTTCCGCCGCCTTCGAGGCCTGGTTCGCGGACGCCTTCCCCTTCCGCGCCGCCCTCGTGGCGGCCGGCGCCGCGATCGAGCGCCTTCACGGCCCGGCCTCGCTCGGGCGGGCGGAGCTCGTGCGCGCGCGCGGCGCCGCGCCGGAGGATCCAGGAGCGGCGCTCGGCGGGACAGGGGAGCCGGGCGACGATCCGGTCGAGCTCATCGAGACCGGGAAGGCCTTCGGCGACTTCCTCGTGCTCGGCGACCGCGCCATGGAGCTGCTCCGTTTCCGCCAGGGCGCGGTGGACGTCTGGGCGGACGCGGTCAACGCCTTCTCTCGCAGGCTCGATCCGTCGGTCGAGGTACGCGCGCTCGTGGCGCCCTCGAGCATCGCCTTCCTCGACGACGAGCGCTACCGTTCCCTGTCAGCCGACCAGGCCTCGGGCATCCGGGCCGCGTACGCCGGGCTCGATCCCCGCGTCGACCGCGTCGACGCCCACTCCGCCATCGGCTCGCACTCGGGCGAATACGTGTACTTCCGCACGGACCACCACTGGACGGGGCTCGGCGCCTTCTACGCCTATCGCGCCTGGTGCGCGGCGGCCGGCGTCGTTCCGCTCCCGCTCGACGCCTTCCCGACCCGCGACCTCTCAGGCTTCGTCGGCACCTTGTACGGCAAGACCCTGAATCCGCGGCTCAAGGCGAATCCCGACACGGTACGCCTCTTCGAGCCGCCCTTCGAGACCAGCTTCGAGTTCCTGCGCCACGGGGGCGCCGCGTTCGTGAGCGGGCGCCTCGTCGACCCCGCGCGCGCGGACTCCTGGAACAAGTACCTGGCCTATTTCGGCGACGACTGGCCGCTCGCGGTGGTGCGCCGGGAAGGCGGCGACGGACGGAAGCTCCTGGTATTCAAGGACTCCTACGGGAACGCGCTCATCCCCTTCCTCGCCGCGCATTTCTCGGAGGTGCACGTCATCGACCCGCGCCACTTCCAGGGCGACGCCGCGGCCTACGCGCGGACGCGCGCGGTCGACGAGGTGCTCTTCGTCAATTCCTTCGCGGTGATTTCGTACTACACGGGCTTCGCGGGAAACATCGCGCGCGTGACGGGAGCGGGCGGCGCCGCTCCCCCGACGACTCCGCCCGCCGAGCCCGGTTCCACGCTCGCCTCGGAAGGCGAAGGCCCCGCGCCCGCGCCCCCCTCGCCCGACGCCTGAGCGGGAGCGCGCCGCCCGCCTTCCACCTGCTCCCTTCCTCCCGCCCCGCCCCCCGAACGGGTCCGCTACGCCTCGTTCCGCCCGATCCGCTCGATCTCGTCGCGGATGAGCGCGGCCTGCTCGAACTCGAGGTTCTTCGCGTGCTCGAGCATCTGGTCCTCGAGCGCCTTGACGAGGGCCTTCTTCTGCGCGGGCACCAGCAGGTTGTGACCCCTCTTGAGCTCCTCGATCTCGAACGCCGCCGAGGTCTCGCGTTCCTCCTTGTGGCGCTGGAGGATGTCGTGCACGGCCTTCTTGACGGTGGTGGGCGTGATGCCGTGCGCCTCGTTCCAGGCCACCTGGATGGCGCGGCGCCGCGAGGTCTCGTCGATGGCGGTCCTCATGGCGTCGCTCATCCGGTTGGCGTACATGACCACGGTGCCCGCCGCGTTGCGCGCCGCCCGCCCTATGATCTGGATGAGGCTGGTCGCCGAGCGGAGGAAGCCGATCTTGTCCGCGTCCAGTATGGCGATGAAGGAGACCTCGGGAAGGTCGATGCCCTCGCGGAGCAGGTTGATGCCCACGAGGACGTCGTAGTCGCCGTTCCGGAGCGCGGTCAGGATCTCGACGCGCTCGATGGTCTCCACCTCCGAGTGGATGTAACGCACCTTGAGCCCGAGGCCCGAGAGGTATTCCGACAGTTCCTCGGCCATGCGCTTGGTCAGCGTCAGCACGAGGCTCCGCTCGCCCTTCGCGATGCGCGCGCGGATCTCCCCGTAGATGTCCTGCATCTGGCCCTCGCTCGGCCGGACGACGATCTCCGGGTCCACGAGGCCCGTCGGGCGTATGACCTGCTCGGCCACCACCGCGCTCTTGGCCAGTTCCGCCGCGCCCGGCGTCGCCGACACGTAGACGGTGCGGTCGATGACGGACTCGAACTCCTCGAATTTGAGCGGTCGGTTGTCGAGCGCGCAGGGCAGGCGGAAACCGTAGTCCACGAGGTTCGACTTGCGCGAGCGGTCGCCCGCGTACATGGCGCCCACCTGCGGCAGGGTCACGTGGCTCTCGTCGACGAAGGTGAGGAAGGGCCGGGGGAAGTAGTCGAGGAGGACGCTCGGCCGCGAACCGGGCGCGCGCCCCGAGAGAGGCGCCGAGTAGTTCTCGATGCCCGGGCAGTAGCCCATCTCCTCGAGGAGCTCGATGTCGTACTCGACGCGCGTGCGGAGGCGCTGCGCCTCGACCAGCTTGCCCTTTGCCTCGAGCTCCGCGTGGCGCTCCTCGAGCTGGTCCTTGATGAAGCCGAGCGCGTCGCGGACCATGCGCTCGGGCATGACGAACTGCTTGGCGGGATACACGACGGCGGCGTCGAGCTCCTCGAGCCACTCCTGCGACACCGGATCGAAGCGACGGATGCGCTCCACCCGGTCGAAGTCGAGGTCGATCCGGTAGGCCTCGTTGGCGTACGCCGGCCAGATCTCTATGACGTCGCCGCGCACGCGGAAGCGGCCGCGTTCGAGCACCGAGTCGTTCCGCTCGTACTGCAGCGTCACGAGCTCGCGCTTCAAGGCCTCGCGGTCGAGCTCCTCGCCGACCCGGATCTTCGCCGTCATCTCGCGGTAGACCTCGGGCGTGGCGAGGCCGTAGATGCACGAGACGGTCGCGACGATGATTACGTCCTTCCGTTCCATGAGGCTGCGGGTAGCCGAGAGCCGGAGCCGCTCGATCTCGTCGTTGATGGACGCGTCCTTCTCGATGTAGAGGTCGCGGGTCGGGACGTAGGCTTCGGGCTGGTAGTAGTCGTAGTACGAGACGAAGTACTCGACCGCGTTCTCCGGGAAGAAGTCCTTGAACTCGCGGAAGAGCTGGGCGGAGAGGGTCTTGTTGTGGCTGATCACGAGGGTGGGCATCTGCACTTCCTCGATGAGCTTGGCCATCGAGAAGGTCTTGCCCGAGCCGGTGACGCCCTTGAGGGTCTGGTAGCGGTGCCCGGCGCGTATGCCCTCGGCCAGCTTCGCGATGGCCTGGCCTTGATCGCCCGAGGGCTCGAACGGCGCGTGTACCTTGAACAGCTTCATTCGGCCTCCTCAGGCGCGCCTACGCCGAACCGGCAGCCACCCTCGGGCGTTTTGCAGGGAAACGGTTGTATGGTGCCGCCTTCGGCGGCAGGAAAATCGCCCGAGGGCTCGAACGGCGCGCGTACCTTGAACGGCTTCATTCGGCCTCCTCAGGCGCGCCTACGCCGAACCGGCAACCACCCTCGGGCGTTTTGCAGGGAAACGGTTGTATGGTGCCGCCTACGGCGGCAGGAAAATCGCCCGAGGGCTCGAACGGCGCGTGTACCTTGAACGGCTTCATTCGGCCTCCTCAGGCGCGCCGATGCCGAACCGGCAACCACCCTCGGGCGTTTTGCAGGGAAACGGTTGTATGGTGCCGCCTGCGGCGGCAGGAAAATCGCCCGAGGGCTCGAACGGCGCGTGTACCTTGAACGGCTTCATGGTTGAGGATGTTCGCGCCGCGGAGGGTCGGCAGTCAAGCGCCGGGAGGCGGTTTACCCTTCGACGCTGCGCCGGCTTTCCTCCGAAATCCGCGCGATGCGCTCGAGCGCCTCGAGTATGCCGCCCAGCTCCCCCATGGCCTGGTCGTAGAGGGCCTTGACCTGCATCGACACGTCGCGCATGGCCTCGACGCCCTGCACCACCTGCGAGCCGCCTGAGGCCATCTCGGACATGGAGTCGAGCAGGGCCGCCATCTCTTCGGCCATGGCGTGCACTTCCTCGGCGATCTTCCGCACCGCTTCGCCGGTGCGGCGCGATAGCTCGTCGGACGAGCGCATCTGGTCAAGGATGCCCTTGAGCGAGGTCTCGATGCGCGAGGCGTTGCCGCCCGTGGCCTCGGCGAGCTTGCGGATCTCTCCGGCCACCACGCCGAATCCTCGGCCGGAGTCGCCCGCGTGCGCGGCCTCGATGGCGGCGTTCATCGACAGCAGGTTGGTGCGGTCCGCGACGTCCCGGATGACGCCGGCCATCTCGCCGATGCCCGCCACCGACTGGAAGACGCGCTTGATGGCCTCGACGGTGGAGGCCATGTCCCGCTCGCCGACGCGAGCGGTATCGGAGAGCGAGTCCATCTGGCTGCGCTTTCCTTCCGCGATGCGCGAGGCGTTGCCGAGCGTCGCGATCATCTGCTCTACGGCCGCCGACGATTCCTCGATGGCGGCGAACTGCGAATGGCTGCCCTCGTCGAGCCGGGCGACGGTCTTCCTGATGCCCTCGACCATGCCGCGGGAGCTCTCGACCTCCGCGCCGAGCCGGCTCGACGCCGTTTCGATGGCGGCTTTCTCGTCCTCTATCAGGTACTGTCGGTAGAGGTGGCAGTTCTCGCGGCGGTTGAGCCCGTTGTGGATGGCGACCGCCATGCCCTCGCAGCTTTTGTAGCCGCAGCTCGCGCAGTTCAGGTGGTCCTTTTCCTCTTTCTTCTTCATGGAGGCGTAGATGGCCTTGAACTCGGCCTCGCTCGGCCTGACGACGCGGTTCGCCGTCGAGCGGTCCACGTAGCGCCGCGCGTACAGGTCGCGCCGCCAGAACTTCCCGAACACCTTGCGCACCTTCCGCGCCGCCGCCGAAGGCGAGAGCCTGCCCGTGCCGTGGGCCTTCTCGACTTCCTCGCGGCGCGCCTCCACGTTGTATTCGAACTCGTCGGGATTCCGCCCGACGTTGAGCGTGCCGGGACCCGCGTTGCAGCCGTAGGCGCAGTTGAGGCAGTCCACGAGGAGCGGGTTCTTGCCCTGGCGTACCGACGAGTCGAGGGTGTCGAGGTAGGGGTAGATGAGCTCCGGTCCCTCGATCTTCCGCGCGACGGCCGCGAGGCCGGGCCGTTCGCGGAGCGCCGTGCGGAGGAGTCCTCCGGGCGTGGAGAACACGACGCCCCGCTCGGCGGGCGGGTTCTCGTAGGCCGCCGGCTCCTCCTTCCCGAGATCGACCTTCCGTTCCTTCAGGATGGCGTCGAGGGATTTCACCGTCACGTTGTAGTCGCCCAGGCCCGTCTCGTCGAATTCGCGCCGCTTGGCCGCGCAGGGAGAGACCACCATGACCTTGTGGCCCGCGTACTCCGGAAAGAATTCGCGTATCATCTTGACGGTGTGGAGCATCGGGCTGTCCGACGGGGCGAGGTGCGGGAGGAGCTCGGGACGATAGATCTCGACGTAGCTGACGATGGCCGGACAGGGCTGGGCGATGACCAAGGGAGGCGAATTGCGGTCGACGTGGTCGAGGTAGGACGCCACGGTGAGCTCCGCGCCGAAGCCGACGTCGAAGAAGGCCTTGACGCCGAGGCGCTTCAGCCAGCCGAGCAGGCGCGGACCGAGTTCGCCGTAGCTCGCGACGAGGGCGGGCGCGACGATGGCGACCATCTGCTCGCCCCGGCGCAGGGCATCGAAGAAGGCGGGGGCGTCGTCCGCTATCGAGCGGGCGTCGTGGGTGCAGGCTTCGACGCAGCTGCCGCAGCCGATGCACAGGTCGTGGATGATCCTGACCTTCTCGCCGGAACCGTCGATGCAGTACTTGACGGGACAGACCGCGATGCACATGTGGCAATTGACGCACTTGTCCTCGTCGACTTTTATGACTTCCCGCAGGCTTTTCGCGCCGACCGTAGCCGCCATCGATCCACTCCTCGCTCCGCCGCGCCGTGACGGAATACATTGTCCATTTAGCGCAAAGTGTAGCGATTCGCGGCGGGATCGCCAGCTTTGGGGGCCGAAAGCGAAAAAAACGCTTCACGGGAAGCGTTGATGAGCCTTTGAGGCCTTGACGGATGCTTAACGCTCCCTTTATGTTAGCCATGCTAATTATTAGACATACTACATACAGGAAGGAGACGCGCTTCCATGGGATCGAACGAACGGGCGGAGTCGGGACATACCGGCGGAGAAGGTTCCGGCGGAGGGCGCGAGCTTGCGGCCAGCCTGCTGGCGGCGTTCGGCGCGCTCATGGCGCGGCGCTGGCGTCCCGGCGCGAATCCCGCCCGACAAGCGGAACACCGGGGCCTGTGGATACTGCTCGAGGACGCCGAACTCGGCGGGAACGGCCTCCGCGTCGTCGACCTTTGCGAGCGGCTCGGCGTCAAGCCGCCGACGGTCACCCGCGCCGTCGACGCGCTCGAGCGCCGCGGCCTCGTCTCGCGCGCCGGGGACGCGGCGGACCGGCGCTCGATCCGCGTACGCCTGAGCCAAGCCGGGCTCGAGTGCGCCCGCTCCGCCCGCGAGCGGGCCCTGGACCAGATGGAGGGGCTCGCGGAACGGCTGGGCCTCGAGGACGCGCGAACCCTCGCCTCGCTCCTCCAGCGTAGCGCCGGATATTTCTCGGAACTGCACGCCCGCGGATGCGGGAAGGAGAACCACGCCTCATGCTGAAGCTCTTCAGGCGCCTCGGACCCTGGGCTCCGTCCATCGCGGTCGTGCTCGCGCTCGTGTTCGCGCAGTCCATCGCGGACCTCAGCCTGCCCACGCTAATGTCGGACATCGTCGACGAAGGCATCGCCAAAGGCGACATCCCCTTCATCTGGAGGACCGGGCTCTGGATGCTGCTGCTCGCGTTCGCGGGCATCGTCTCCAATCTGGTCGGCGGCTTCCTGGCGTCGCGCGCCGCCCTCGGCTTCGGCCGCGAGCTCCGCTCGTCGATCTTCCGCCGCGTGAGCTCCTGGTCGCTCGACGGCATCGACCGCTTCGGCGCGGCGAGCCTCGTCACGCGCACCACGAACGACGTCACGCAGGTCCAGCAGGTGCTCTTCATGATGCTGCGCATGATGGCCATGGCGCCCATGATGGCGATCGGCGGCCTCGTCATGGCGGTATCGAAGGAGCCGAAGCTGTCCTGGATCCTCGCGGTGTCGGTGCCAGTGCTGGTCGCGGCCATCTCCGTCATCGCCGCGAAGGGCCTGCCGCTCTTCACCGCCATCCAGGAGAAGCTCGACGCGCTCAACCGCGTCCTCCGCGAGAAGCTCTCAGGCATCCGCGTCATCCGGGCGTTCGACCGCGCGGCCTACGAGCAGGGGCGCTTCGAGGAGGCCAACCGCGACCTCACGGACGTCACGCTCAAGGTCAACCGCCTCGTGTCGTTGCTCTTCCCCTTCGTAATGCTGGTGATGAACCTGACCACGATCGCGATCGTGTGGTTCGGCGGCCTCGCCATCGACTCGGGCGACGTGAGGATCGGCTCGCTCATGGCCTTCATCCAGTACTCGATGCAGATCATGTTCTCGGTGGTCATGGTGTCGGTCATCTTCATCATGGTGCCGCGCGCGTCCGCCTCGGCGCTCCGCATCAACGAGGTGCTCGGGACCGACGACTCGATCAGGGATCCGGAGCGTCCCGCGACGCCGCCCGAGCCGGCGGGCCGGGTGGAATTCCGCGACGTCGATTTCCGCTATCCGGGCGCGGAGGAGCCGGCGCTCCGCGGCGTCTCGTTCGTCGCGGAGGCCGGCAAGGTCACCGCGATCATCGGCTCGACCGGCTCGGGGAAGACCACCGTCCTCAACCTGATCGAGCGCTTCCACGACGCGTCCTCGGGCGCGGTGCTCGTCGACGGCGGCGACGTGCGCGAATACCGCCAGGCGGAGCTGCGCGCGCGGCTCGGCTACGCGCCGCAGAAGGCCCTCCTGTTCTCGGGCAGCGTCGCGGAGAACGTCCGCTTCGGGGCGCCCGGGGCCGACGACGCGGCGGTGGCCCGCGCCCTCTCGGTGGCGCAGGCGGCGGACTTCGTCGGGGCCATGGAGGGCGGCTCCGGCGCGTCGGTAACCCAGGGCGGCACCAACGTCTCGGGCGGCCAGCGGCAGCGGCTCGCGGTGGCCCGCGCCGTGGCCCGCGACCCGTCGGTCTACCTTTTCGACGACACCTTCTCGGCGCTCGACGCGCGTACCGACGCGCGGCTCCGCGCCGCGCTCAGGTCCGAGACCTCTGGCTCCACCGTCATCATGGTCGCGCAGCGCGTCGGAAGCATCATGGACGCCGACCGCATCGTGGTGCTCGACGAGGGCCGCGTGGCCGGGATCGGCACCCACGACGAGCTCCTCGAAGGCAACGCGGTGTACCGCGAGATCGTACAGTCACAGCTTTCCGCGGAGGCCGAAGCATGAGCGGCGAATCGAACGACAGGCGCGATGCCGGCCCCGGCGCCGGTCCCGCGAACCGGGCGGCTCGCCCGGACGGATCGGGCGCGGGGGGCTCGGGCGGCGGACAGGCGCGACCCGCTTCCCGCGGACGCGGCCCCTTCGGACCCGGCCACGGTCCCGGCGGCTTCGCGATGCCCGGCGAAAAGGCGAAGGACTTCAGGGGCAGCTTCCGCAGGCTCCTCGGCGAGCTCCGCGCGAGCCTGAGGCCGCTCCTCGCGATCGTCGTCCTCGCCGTCCTTTCCACCTCGTTCTCGGTGGCGGGACCGAAGATCCTCGGCAAGGCCATCACGACCCTCTTCGAAGGCATAATGGCGAAGGCGCGCGGCATCCCCGGCGCCACGGTAGACTTCGACAAGGTCGGCGCCATCCTGCTAGGCCTGCTCGGGCTCTACGCGGCGTCGGCGGCGCTCTCGTACGCGACCCAGTGGATCTCGGCGGGCGTCGCCCAGCGCACGGTGCGCGAGCTGCGGCGGCGCGTCGACCGGAAAATCGACCGCCTGCCGCTCGCGTGGCTCGACGGACGGACGCACGGCGAGATCCTCTCGCGCGTCACCAACGACGTGGACGCGATCGCCAACACGCTGCAGCAGAGCCTCTCGCAGATCGTGACCTCGGTGGTCACGCTGGTCGGCTCGGTGGCGATGATGCTCACCATCAGCTGGAAGCTGACCCTGGCGGCGGTCGCAACCCTTCCCTTCTACGCGTTGGCGACCGCGCTCATCGCTTCGCGCTCGAAGGGCTATTTCAAGGCCCAGCAGAAGGAGCTCGGCGCGCTCAACGGGCACGTCGAGGAGATGTACTCCGGCCACGCGGTGGTCAAGGCCTTCGGCCGCGAGTCGAAGTCCGTCGAGGATTTCGAGGCGGTGAACGCCCGGCTCTACGACGCCGGCTGGAAGGCCCAGTACCTGACGGGCATGATCATGCCGATCATGCAGTTCATCAACAACTCCGGCTACGTGCTCATCGCGGTGGCGGGCGGAGTTCTCGCGACGAGGCGGCTGCTGGACCTCGGCGACATCCAGGCCTTCATCCAGTACGCGCGGCAGTTCACCCAGCCCATCATGCAGACCGCGAACATCGCCAACGTCCTTCAGTCGACCATGGCCGCCGCCGAGCGCGTTTTCGAGGTGCTCGACGAGGCGGAGGAAAGCGCGGACCCCGCCGACGACGGGAAACCGGTCGCCCCGCGCGGCGAGATCTCCTTCGAGTCGATCCGCTTCGGGTATTCCCCCGAGCGCGTCCTCATGGACAGGCTCTCGCTCCGTGCGAGCGCGGGCGGCACCGTGGCCATCGTCGGCCCCACGGGCGCGGGCAAGACCACGCTCGTGAACCTGCTCATGCGATTCTACGACGTCTCGGGCGGCCGCATCCTGGTGGACGGACGCGACGTGCGCGATTTCCCGCGCGGAAAGCTCCGCCGCGCCTTCGGCATGGTCCTCCAGGACGCGTGGCTCTTCAACGGTACCATCCGCGACAATATCGCCTACGGCCGCGAGGGGGCGACCGAGGCGGAGGTCGTCGCGGCGGCCGAGGCCGCGCACGCCGACCATTTCATCCGCACCCTGCCGCGCGGCTACGACACCGTGCTCAACGAGGACGCCACCAACCTCTCGCAGGGGCAGAAGCAGCTGCTCACCATCGCGCGCGCCTTCCTCGCCGACCCCGCGGCGCTGATCCTCGACGAGGCCACGAGCTCGGTCGACACCCGCACCGAGCTGCTCGTGCGCAAGGGCATGGAGAAGCTCATGAAGGGGCGGACGAGCTTCGTCATCGCGCACCGGCTCTCGACCGTACGGGACGCCCACACCATCCTCGTGATGAACGAGGGAGCCATCGTCGAGCAGGGTACCCACGCGGAGCTGCTCGCGGCGAAGGGCTTCTACGCGGACCTTTACCGCAGCCAGTTCCTCGGCCTCGACGCGGAGGCGAGCGCTTGAGGTCTGACGCCCGGATCCGGGGCCCGGGCCAGGACGCCGTGGCCCGGGCTCGGGCGCCCGGCGCTGAAGGCCGGGGGGCGGCGGCCCGGCGGCGAAGGTCCGGCGGCGAACGCTTGACGGCGCTAGCCGGCGGCTCAGTGCCCCGGGCCGCCGACCAGCTGCACCGGGCCGCCGGCCAGCCGCCCCGGGCCGCCCTCTAGCGGACCAGGGCGGATTCGAGGACTTCGGCGGCGGCGGCGAGCTCCTCGTCGGCGCCGGAGCGGCCGGCCGCCTGGAGGCCGAGCGGCATGCCCTCGAGCTTCTCTCCGGAGGGCAGCGCGATCGTCGGAACGCCCGCGTGGGTCCAGGGCAGGTTCATGACCGGGTCGCCGGTGGATTCGAGGCCGCGCGGAGCGGGTCCCGGCGCCGACGGCGAAATCCAGAAGTCCGCGCCCGCCAGCACGAGCGCGGCGTCGAGTTCCGCTCGAAGCCTGTCCTGACCCGCCCTGTCCGCCGCGAGCTCGTCGGCGCGGATCGCGCGCCCTCGCTCGATGAGGTCGATGGTACGCGCATGGTAGAGAGCGCGATGGGCGTCGAACCAGGACGCGTGCGTCGCGGCCATCTCGGCGGCCGCGATGCGCCGGTGCCGCGCGTTGACCTCGGCGACGTCGACCATGGCTTTCACCCGCAGCACGCGGAAGCCCCGGTCGGCGAGCCGGAGGAGCGAGCGTTCGAAAGCCTCGAGCGCGGCGGCCTCGGCCTGCGCGAGATAGGGGCCGTCGGGAACGAGCAGCACGGGAGGCGTGGCCTCGAAGCGGCGGACGGAGCGCGAAAAGGCTTCGGCATCCCATCCTGTATCGATCAGCGCCGCTCCGGCCGCCAAGGTCGCGGCGTCCGCGCCGATGAGTCCGACGTGGTCGAGCGAAGGCGCGAAGGGGACCAAGCCGTCCGCGGCCACCCGGCCGTGGGTCGGCTTCCAGCCCGACACGCCGCAGAAGGCCGCGGGCCGGGAAATCGAGCCGATGGTCTGGGTACCGAGGGCGAGCTCGCAGAAGCCGGCGGCGACCGCGGCCGCGGAACCCGAGCTCGAGCCGCCCGGAGTGCGCGAAAGGTCGCGGGGGTTCCGCGTCGGACCCGGCGCGAAGTAGGCGAACTCCGTGGACACGGTCTTGCCGAGCACGAGGGCGCCGGCCGCCTTGAGGGCGCGCGTCGCCGAGGCTTCCGGCATCCGGAACAGCTCGGGCGGGAGGCGAGAGCCCGCGCGGGTCTCGAAGCCGTCCGCGGAGAAAATATCCTTGACGCCGACCAGGCAGCCGAAGAGCGGCGGCCGCGCCGCGGGATCCGGCCAGCGCCGTTCGAGCGCGGCTGCCTCGGCGCGGAGGCGATCCGCCCGGCCCGGCTCGGGCAGCAAGGCGAGGATTTCAGGTTCGAAGGCCTCCATCCGAGCGAGCGCGAGTTCGACGCGCGCTCCGAGCGACGTCCCGCCGCGCCGCGCGCGCGCGGCGGCTCCAGCGATTCCCTCGGGCTCGGCGCGGTTCATGAAGGCAACGCTCCGTCGGCCTTGAGGCGCGCGATCGCCTCGGCGCCCAGCCCGAGCACGCGCGCGAGCACCGCCTCCGTGTGCTCCCCGAGCTCCGGAGCGGCGGGACGCGTCGGCGACTCCGGGACGGTTTCCATCTTGACGGGATTGCCGGGAATGAGCACCGTGCCGCCCGTGCCGTCCGGAGCCTCGACGAGCATGTTTCGCGCGGCGAGCTGCCGGTCCTTCATCACCTTGTCGACGGACGCGACGGGAGCGGCCGGCACGCCCGCCGCCTCGAGGATGGCGACCCACTCGTCGGAGGTTTTCGTGACGAAGACGGCCTCGAGCTCGGGCGCGAGGAAGTGGAGGTTGCGCACCCGCTCCGCGTTGGTCCTGAAGCGCTCGTCCGCGAACAGGTCGTCCCGTCCGACGGCGGGGCAGAACGCCTTCCAGAGCGCGTCGTTGCCCACCGCCACGGCGAACCAGGCGTCCGAGGCCTTGAAGGCCTGGAAGGGCGCGATGGTCGGATGGCGCGTGCCGAGGGGCTCGGGCGACTTGCCGTCAACCTGGAAACGGACCAGGGCGTTCTCGAGGATGGCCAGCTGGCAGTCGAGCATGGACACGTCGACCTTCTGCCCGCGGCCGGTTTCCTTCCGCTGGTAGAGCGCCGCGACGACGCCGACCGCGGCGAAGACCGCCGCGGTGATGTCGCCCATGGACAGCCCCACGCGCGTGGGCGGAGAGTCCGGCCAACCCGTGATGCTCATGACCCCGCCGCGGGCCTGCACGAGGATGTCGTAGGCGGGCTTCAGGGCGTCCGGCCCGGTATGGCCGAAACCAGACACCGCGGCGTACACGAGCCTCGGGTTCGCCGCCTTGAGCACGTCCCAGCCGAGGCCGAGCTTCTCCATCGTTCCCGGCCGGAAGTTTTCGACGACGACGTCGCATTCCTTCGCCAGGTCGACGAGCAGCTTCTTGCCGGCCGCGTTCTTGAGGTCGACGCAGACCGATTCCTTGCCGCGGTTGACGTTGAGGAAGTAGAGGCTCTTCCCGTTGCGGAACGGCCCGAAATGCCGCGAGTCGTCGCCGACGACGGGAGCCTCGACCTTGACGATCTCGGCGCCGAGGTCGGACAGCATCATGGTGCAGAAGGGTCCCGCGAGGACCCGGGTCAGGTCGAGGACGCGAATGCCCTCGAGCGGTTTCGGCATGGTGGCCTCCTTGTCGATAAGGGGCGGACGCTCGGGCGACCGGGATGAGAGGGCCCGGGAGGGAAGGCGCCCCTTCCCTCCCGGACGGATTCCCGCGCTCCCCGCCCCGCGCGCGCCGAGCGGCGGTTCGCGGGCCCGGTCGGACTACTTCCGGCGGGCTTCTTCGTGGATCCAGGGGTTGAGGGCGCCGGCGACGTCGCCGAACTTGGTCAGCTTCGCCTTCGCCTTCTTCTCCATGAGCTTCTCGTAGCGCTCGTCCTCGACCATGGCCACGATGCGCGCGATGCTCGACTCGCCGTCGACGAAGCGCCAGGGGAAGCAGCCGATGGTCGCCCGCTGGTTGAGGAGCAGGTCCATGTCGCCGCCGAGGCACTCGGCGTGGATGATGTGCTCGTTGAACATCTCGATGTGCATGAGCTGGTACTTGTCGTCGGAGAAGTACTGGTCGAGGGACTTGCCGTACTTCTTCTGGAAGTGCGCGTCGCACTCCTTGGCCTGGCGGGGCATCCACTCGCGGATCTTGGTGTTCATGGGGTGGTCGGCCGAGCCGCAGTCGACGCCGATCCAGCGGAGCTTCTTGCGCTTGGCCCACTCCGCGAACTCGCGGTCCGGCCCCGGGTGCTTGATCATGTAGCGGATCTCGTCGGCCGTGGGCTGGTCCCAGCCGTAGTGGTGGAAGCCCGTGTGGATGATGAGGATGTCGCCCTCCTTCACCTCCACGCGCTCCTCGACCATCTTCGAGGTGTAGACGTCGTAGTCGCCGGCGACGTCGGAAAGGTCGACGATGGCGCCCTCGTGCACGAGGAAGTCCATGTCGAGGCTCGCGATGTCCTTGCCCGGCGTGTAGAAGTGGATCTCGCCGTCGAGGTGGGTGCCGATGTGGTTGGAGTGCGTGACCACCTGGCCGTTGGCGCCGTTGGGCGCGAGGCGCTTGAAGTACTTGACCTCGAGCGGCTCGTAGGTGGGCCAGGGCGGGGTGCCGATGCCGAGGGGAATGGTCAGGTCGATCATCTTCATATTGAACCTCCTAAACGAAGAAAACACAGTGGCATAGAGACACGGAGAATGGCGAATGGGGAAGCGTAATCCAGGGAACCGCTCGTCATGCATACCTCTCCGCGAAGGCGATTACGGCGTCCCTGAATACGTTCTCCGGAGGTTTGACGAGGCCGGCGCCGACCATGCCGACGCCGGGCTCCTTGTGCGCGATGCCGGTGTTGATGGCGGGCAGGATGCCCGTCTCCACGACCTTGCGCGCGTCGATGCCGGTCGGGGTGCCGCGGAAGTCGAGGGCCGGGATGCGGTACTGCTCGCTCTCCGCGAGCGTGATCTCGTACATGCGCAGGGTGACGTCGATGGCGTCCGCCGGCGAGCCGCCCACGAACTTGACGATGGCGGGCGCGGCCGCCATGGCGAAGCCGCCGATGCCGGAGGTCTCGGTGATGACCGAGTCGCCGATGTCGCGCGCGGCGTCCGCGGCCGTGAAACCGGGCAGGTAGAGGCCCTCGACCACGCTCGCGGGACCCGTGAACCAGCGTCCGGGCAGGCCCGAGAGCCGGATGCCGAACTCGGTGCCGTTCCGCGCCATGGTGGTGATGACGGTGGATCCCTCGATGCCGGCGGCCGCGTCGACGGCGCACTTGGCCGAGGGCATGGTGAGGTTCAGGAAGAAGTGGTCGTTGGCGTTGAGGAAGGCGAGCGCCTTCGAGATCTCCGACTTAGGCGCGTCGACCATGACCAGGTGCGGCGCGAGCTCCCGGATGATGGTCGAGGTGCCGGCGCGGTTGCGGTTGTGTCCTTCGTCGCCCATCTGGAGCACCTGCGCGATGACCGTCGTCATGTCGATCGGGCCGCGCATCTTGAGCGCCTCGGCGAGGATGGGGGCGAGCGAGTCGCGCATCCACGAAAGGCGCTCCTGGACCTCGTCGCCGTAGGCGCCGTAGCGCAGCACCTTGCCGAGGCCCTCGTTGAGCGTGCAGTACGCGCGGTTGCCGAAGGCCTTGTTCTCGACGATCCACACGGGCATCGAGGCGGTCATGACGCCCGCCATGGGGCCGACCGAATCGTGGTGGTGGCAGGAATCGAACTCGATCTCGCCGGAGGCGGCGAGCGCCTCGGCTTCGGCCGGAGTCTTCGCGAGGCCCTCGTGGATGAGACCTCCCATGACGGCCCCGCGCATCGGGCCCGACATGTCCTTCCAGGCGACGGGCGGGCCGGCGTGCAGGACGAGTTTCCGGTGCATGCCGGGCACGACGTCCTTCGCGACGCCAATGCCGACCACGGTGGGCTTGGCCGCGAGGATGCGGCGAACCGACTCGGCGTTGGCCGCGTCCACGTCGACGCGGGCGCGCGAGGCGATGCGGTCGAGCGCCGCGATGGCGCGGACGTCTCCGCCGGCCGGCGGCTTCCACTCCACGTGCGCGACGGGGGCGCCTTCGCGCGCGAGCGAGGCGGCGAATTTCTCGAGGCCGAGGTTCAGGACCTTCGGACCCTCGGCGAACAGCGAATCGAGGGGTCTGGCGCTCACCGTGCGCCTCCTTTCGCGGAGCTTCCGCGGGCGGCCGCCTTCGCGATTTCCACCGCGAGCAGGGCGGCGCGCCGGTTCGAGGGCATGACGACGACGCCGGCGGCCTCGAGCTTCGCGACCTGGGCGCCGTAGCCCTGGGGGTCGGCTCCCGTGCCGATGACGGACGCGACCACCGGCAGGTAGCCGCCACGCGCCGCCGCGGCGGCCCGCGCCCCGGCGATCGCCTCGAGCGAGGCGCCCGCCGGGTCGTCGTGCGAGCCGTAGCCGAGCACCACGTCGAGGAGCAGGACGGCGGTCGACGGGTCCTTCCCTTCCTCCACGATGCGCGCGTTGCGCTGCGAGGGGTCGATCATCGGGTGCGGCTTCCCGACCGTGAACGCGTCGTCCCCGAGGTCGACTATCGTGTGGCCTTCGGAAATGCGCGGGTCGGCCAGGACGAGGGAAGGGTCGGTCTGGTTGTTGGACCGGACCTGGCCGAGGGCGGCGTCAGCGATGAAGAGGGCCTCGTCGGCGACGGTGCCGCCCGCGTAGAGGCCGCGGAGGAATTTCTGCCCGGGCGCGAGGCGGGCGGCTTCGCGCCCGGCAAGCTCGCCGACCCCCTGCGCGGCCTCGGCGTCCAGGCGCGCGCGGACTGCGGCGGCGGCCGCCATGCGCGCCGCGGCGTCGGCGCCATTCTTCGCGAAAGCCGCGGCGAGCGCGGCGGCTTCCTCGAGGCTGGCGGCGTGGTAGACGGGATCCCGGTCGGCGGGCCGGTCCTTCAGCCCGAGGAAGTGCGCCACCGCGGGCTTTCCGCCGCGCTCGAGGGCGGCGACGACCTTGGCGGCAGTCTCGGGCGCGGGCGGCTTCGACACCACGAGCAGTACCTTGGTCTCCGGGTCCCGCTCGAGGCCCTCGATGGCGAGGAGGCTCGTCATGCCGCCGACCTTCGCGTTCTTGAGGTCGCGGCCGCCGCAGCCGATGGCCTGCGAGACGCCGACCCCGGCGCGGTCGACGAGGCAGGAGACTTCCTGCAGGCCCGTCCCGGATGCCGCCACGATGCCCACCGGGCCGCGGGCGACGACGTTGGCGAAGCAGAGCGGCTTGCCGCCGATGATGGCGGTGCCGCAGTCGGGCCCCATGAGGAGGAGCCCCTTCGACGCGGCGAGCGTTTTGAGCGCGATCTCGTCCTCGAGGCTGACGTTGTCGGAGAAGACCATGACGTGGAGGCCGCGCTCGAGGGCGAGGCGGGCCTCGCGGGCCGCGTAGGCGCCGGGCACCGAGACGATGGCCAGGTTCGCCTCGGGCAGCAGCTTGAGCGCGCCGGCGGTCGAAGCCGCGCGCGGGTAGGCCTGTCCTGCCTGCGCGGCCGGTCCCTTCTTCTTCGTGACCAGGTCGATCGCGAGCGCGATCGCCTTTTCCGCGGCCGCGGCGTCAGCGCAGTCGACGGCCACGACCAGGTCGCCGGGCCCGGCCGACGCGAGCGCCCCCCCGCCTTCCGCGGAGCCGTAACCGAGCCCGGTCAGCAGCTCGAGGTTCATCGGCGTGCCCATGGCCACCACCGCGCCGTCGACGCCCTCCGTCCCCTCGAGCTCGCGCGTGGCGAGCATGAGGAACACCGAGTCGTAATAGGCGTCCTTCCGTACCAGTATCCGTTTCATCCGTACCGCCTTCGCGATCGTACTAGGTTCATGGTCGACGCCGAACGCTCCCGTCCCGCCCTAAGCGGCGGAGGAAGCCGAGCAGGGCGTCCGCCCCGGAGCTGGCCCCGTGGCGGAACGCCTCGTCCATGGCCGCGTCCAGCGCGGCCTGGTCCGTCGAAGCGTCTCTCGCGGGCGTCGCGGGCTCGGACCGAGCCGTGACGGCCGCGGAAAACGCCTCCGCGAAAAGAAGAAGGTAGGCCGGGAAGCAGCCCGAGCGCGCGCCCAGGAGCAGGGCGCGTCCCGCGGCCGTCGTGCGGCCCAGTTCCGCATCCCCGATGGTAACGCCCTCGCGGCCCGAAAGTCTCGCGGCGAGCAGCCATCCGGCGATAAAATCGTCTCCGGCCGGGGTGGTGCCGGGTCCGAAGCCCGCGAGGTTCCGCGGGAAATCCGAAGCTTCCGCGAGCTCGGCGAAGCGAAGCGCGAACGGGCCCGCGCCGTGGATGCCCTCTCGCGGGGCGCGCTCCGCGAACGCGCGTTCGACCGCGTCGAGCGCCTGGTCGAAGGCCGTCCCGGACTCCGGCGCTCCCGCCGCGCCGAGGCGCCGCTCCGCGGCCCCGAGGCGCGCTTCCGCGTCCCACGCGGCGAAATCGAGCGGCCACGCGCGGACGAGGCTGCCCGAGGGACCGAGAAGCTCGAGCCCCGTCGGCGCCAGGCCGATCCGGAAGCCCTCCGTACCCCGACGGAGCGCGCCGGCGAGCTCGCCGAACGCTTCCGCTCCGACGGCGACGGCCCTGGCCTCCATCGAGCGTTCATCCGCCACGATCGAGACCAGGGCCCCGTCGGGGTGCGCGAGCGACACCGCGCGCGGGAAGGCGCCGACCGCGGGAGCCGTCCAGGGCGCCTCCGGCACCAGCGGGCCTACGAGCGCGGTCGGGTGCGCGGGGCCGCCGCCTCCCGGAGGAAGCGAAGGCCGGCGCGGCCCGAGGGCGCCGCGCCGGCCGGACGATCCGCGGGACGACCCGCGAACCTCGGTCACTTGCAGCCTCAGCCCTCGGCCGAGGTAGCGTCCTTCGGCCTGAGGATCAGGTTGAGAAGGATGCCGGCGATGGCCGCGAGGCCGAGGCCGGAGAGCTTGAAGTTGCCGAACGCGAAGGTCGCGCCGCCCAGGCCCAGGACGAGCATGGTGGCGGTGATGATGAGCAGCTTGGCGTTCGAGAGGTTGACCCTGGCGTCCACCATGTTCTTGATGCCGATCGACGAGATCATGCCGAAGAGCAGGATGGAGATGCCGCCGATGACCGGCCCGGGGATGGTGCCGATCAGCGCCGTGAACTTCGGGATCATGGCGAGCGCGATGGCGAAGGTCGCGGCGATGCGCATGATGACCGGGTTGAACACGCCGGTCAGGGCGACCGCGCCGGTGTTCTCGGAGTAGGTAGTGTTCGCGGGGCCGCCGATGAGGCCCGCCACCGAGGTCGCGATGCCGTCGCCCCAGAGCGTGCGGGTGATGCCCGGGTCCTTGATGAAATCCTTGCCGACCACGTTGCCGATGGCCAGCACGTCGCCGAAGTGCTCGACCATGGTGACGATGGCGATGGGCACCATGACGCTGATGGCCTCGACGGAGAACTTGGGCAGGGTGAATTTCGGGATGCCGATCCAGGCGGCCTCGGAGACCGAGGTGAAGTCGATGAGGCCGAGCAGCGCCGCGAGGACGTACCCGGCGACGAGCGAGATGAGGACGGGGAGGTTCGAGAGGAACTTCCAGCCGAACTTCGGGAAGGCGATCTTGACGAACACGCCAACCGCGAAGGTGAAGAGCGCGATGCCCCAGGCGCCGTTGACGCCGATCGCGTCGACGATGGGCTTTGAGAAGTCGCCCTTGGCGTTCTGGACGGCGACCGGCGCCAGGATGAGGCCGATGAGGATGATCATCGGGCCGGTGACGTGGGCGGGCAGGATCTTGTGCAGGTGCTCGTACGAGACGAACTTGAAGATCGTGCCGACCACGACGTAGAGCAGGCCCGCGACGACGATGCCGCCGAGCGCGTAGGGCAGGCCCTGGCTGGCGCCGACCGCGATCAGGCCGGGGATGAAGGCGAAGGAGCTTCCGAGGAAGACCGGCACCTTGAACCCGGTCAGGATGTGGAAGATCCACGTTCCGACGCCGGCCGCGAAAAGCGTCACGCCGACGTCGAGCCCCGTGAGTATCGGGACGAGCACGGTCGCCCCGAACATGACGAACGTGTGCTGGAGTCCCATCACCACGTTCTTTCCGGTCAGATTCTTTTCCACGAAAGCCTCCTTCGCAGAACTCCCCCGCCGCGTCGCGGCCGGTATGCTCGAGGGCGCGCGCGGAGCCTCGGCTCCGCGCCTCCCCTTTCGCCGCTTCCCGTTCCTTCCCTTCCCCGCTTATTTTTTCTCCACCGGCGCCGAGCGGCAATGCCCCGTCGGCGACTTGGTGATCCAGTTGTCGATGGGCTCGCGCGCGTTGAGCGCCCGCCAGACGTCCTCGAAGCGGATGGGCATGTGGACGATTTCCGCCCCGCTCGCCTTCTGGATGGCGTTGCCCAGCGCGGCCGCCACCGAGATCATCGAATGTTCGCCCACGCCGCGCGCGCCGTAGGGCCCGTCGAGCTGGGGCGTCTCGACCACGTAGGCCTCCACCTCGAGCGGCAGGTCCTTGGCGGTCGGGATCTTGTTGTCGGTGAAGGACGGGTTGAGGAGGCGTCCGTCCTTGTCGTAGACGTAGCCCTCGCAGGTGGCCGTGCCGAGGCCCTGGAGCATGCCGCCGATGGCCTGGCCGCGCACGATCTCGGGGTTGATGGCCTTGCCGACGTCGTAGACCGAGGCGATCTTGAGCACCCGGTACTCGCCGGTTTCCGGGTTGACCTCGACCGTCATGCCGTGGGCGCCGTAGGTCCAGTCGAGGGCCGGCGAGCCCTCGCCGGTTTCCTTGTCGAGGAAGGTCAGGCCCTGGGCGATGTAGCGGCCGACGCCGACGAGCGGGCCGCCGACGCCGTTGCCGTTCTCCATGGCGAGCCCGACGGCCATGGCCGCGAAACGCACCGCCCTGGCGGGATTGTGCTTGAGGTAGACCTTCTCGCCGTCGTGGGCGAGGTCGCACTCCTGCGCGCGGAGGGCCCGCGCCGCGGTGTCGTACGCGTTCCGGAGCAGGTCCTCGGCCGCGAGGATGGCGGCGTTCCCCGAGAGGAGCAGGCCCTTCGACGCGACGGTCTGCCAGTCGTAGGGGTCCTTGTCGGTGTCGCACTCGAAGCTGACCTTGACCTTCTCGAGCGGGAAGCCGAGGCGCTCCGCGACGATCTGGCGGATCGAGGTGTAGGTGCCCTGGCCGTAATCGGTCAGCGCGAGGTTCACCGTCACCGTGCCGTCCTCGTTCATCTTGAGGAAAACCGCGGTGGCCGTGTACGAAGGCATGGCCGGCGCCTTCTGGAGCGCCGCCACGCCCTTGCCGATCTTCCAGCCGGTCTTTTTCTCGCGCTCGGCTTCCGCGGGAGTCAGCTTCCCGTAGCCGATCGAAGCGGCGGCCTTGTCGATGCACTTGAGAACGTTGCCCGTGTGGGTCGTGATCTCCTCGCCCGTGAGCGTCTTCGAGCCGGGGCGGAGCGCGTTCCTCCGGCGGAACTCGAGCGGGTCCATGCCGATGGCCTCGGCCACCAGCTCCATGTGGCGCTCGAGCGCCCAGTGGAACTCGACGTGGCCGAAGCCGCGGTAGGCCGTGCCGTAGGGCTTGTTCGTGTAGATGGTGTACGAATCGACCTTGGCGTTCGGAATCTCGTAGGGACCGGAGGCGGAGTAGCCGGACGCGCGCGTCACGTTGACGGCGTAGTCGGCGTAGGCGCCGGAGTCCCAGTAGAGCGTCATCTCCTGGGCGAGGATCTTGCCCTCCGGGGAAACGCCGGTCTTGAGGCGATAGGTCAACGCCGAGCGGCAGGGCAGGAGGCTGAACTCCTCCTCGCGTGTCGCCTGGAACTTGACGGGACGGCCGCCCGCCGCGCGCGAGAGCACCGCGACGAGGGGCTCGACGCCGATGCCGGCCTTGCCGCCGAAGCCGCCGCCGACGTAGGGGATGTGCACGCGGACGTTGTTGTGCGGCAGCTTGAAGGCCACGCACATGAGGTTGCGCACCGTGAAGGGCGACTGGGCGCTCGTCCAGACCGTGACGCGGTCGCCGCGCTCCCACTTGGCGATGGCGACGTGGGTCTCCATCGGCACGTGCTGGACCGAGGGGCAGGAGTACTCGCGCTCGATTATCCACTCGGAGGCCGCGAAGCCGAGCTCGGTGTCGCCCTTGCGGAGCTTCGTGAGATTGGCGACGTTGGTGCCCGGCTGCGGCGAGAAGGCCGCCGCCATGTACGCGTAGCTCCCCAGGTCGGGGTGGACCAGCGGCGCGTCGGGCTTGAGCGCGTCCATGTGGTGGAGTATTGGCTTGAGGACCTCGTACTCGACCTCGATGGCGTCCGCGGCGGCCCTCGCCTGCATGAGCGTGTCGGCGGCGACCGCGGCCACGGCCTCGCCGTAGTGGCGCACCTCTCCGCGCGCCAGGATACGCTTGTCCACGACGTAGAGGCCGAGCCGGTAGTCGAGCTCGTCGCCCGTGAGGACGGCGCGCACGCCCGGCATGGCGCGCGCCGTGGAAGTGTCGATGCGGACGATGCGCGCGCGGGCGTGGGGGCTCTTCTTGAGCTGGGCGTGGAGCATGCCCGGGAGGCTCATGTCCGAGACGTAGGTGGCGGCTCCGGTCAGCTTCTCGAGGTCGTCGGTGCGCTCCGGCGACTTTCCGACCACCGCTAGCTCGGAAGGCTTCTTCTCACTCAACATGGCCGAGCCCTCCCTTCTCCGCGGCGCGCCCGGTCAGGTCGAGCACCGCCTCGACGATCTGCGTGTACCCCGTGCAGCGGCAGAAGTTCCCCTCGATGGCTTCCTTGATCTCGTCGACCGAGGGCTTTTCGTTGTCGCGGAGCAGCTCCTTGACCGACATGACCATGCCCGGCGTGCAGAAACCGCACTGGACCGAGTGGTTCCGTTCGAAAGCCTGCTGGATCTCGGACAGCTCCGGTCCCTTCGACTCGCCCTCGACCGTGTCGACCGTGGCGCCGTCGGCCTCGACCGCGAGCACCATGCAGGAGTTGACCGCGCGGCCGTTCAGGAACACCGTGCACGCGCCGCATTCGCCCATGCCGCAGCCTTCCTTCGGCCCCGTGATCCCGAGGTCCTCGCGGAGGAAGCGGAGCAGGGTGCGGTTCTCCGCCACCTCGCGCTCGTAGGCCTCGCCGTTCACCTTCACCTGAATACGCATCTTACACGCCCTCCGCGAGCAGGCGGCGCACGTAGACGCCGATCATGAATTCCCGGTACTCCTTCGTGGCGCGCACGTCGGAAATGGGGGAACAGGCCGCGAGCACCTTCGCCGCTGCCTCGTCGGGCGCGACGCCCTTCCGGAGCCCCGTCACGAGCACGGGCGTCGGGGCGGCCGAGCTGACCGCGAAGGAGAGAGCGCCGTCCTTCTCCAGCATGAGCACGCCGACGATGCCGAGGTCGTGGCCGTTGATCCGCTTCAATTTGAGGTAGCGCCCTTTCGCTCCCGCGCTCGCGGCGGGAATGACGACCTTCTCGAGGAACTCGCCCTTCTCGAGGCGGGTCTTCTTCGGCCCCGCGAAGAAGCGGTCGAAGGGCAGCTCGCGCGCGCCCGTCTTCGAGCGGACTATGGCGCGGGCTCCGAGGCAGAGCAGGGCGGGCGCGGTGTCGGAACAAGGCGAGGCGTTCATCACGTTTCCGACCACGGTGGCGCGGTTCCGCACCTGGTGGCTCGCGAGCTCGTGGACGCAGGCGCAGAAGGCCGGGTAGCGCTCGCGCGCGTCGCGGTCGCGGAGCACGTCGTTGAGCGTCACGGCCGGACCGAATTCGAGCCCCTCGGCGCCGTAGGCGATGCGTCCCGCGTCGGGCAGCTTCTTGACGTCGACCACGAGGCGCGGCTTGAAGACGCCGTTGCGGACGTTCGGCAGGAGATCGGTGCCGCCCGCGAGCAGCATGGCTCCCTCGCCTTCGATCAAGTCGAGCAGTTCAGGCGCCGTGCGGGGCGCCGCGTACCGGAAATCATGGAGCACTTCGTGCCTCCCCTCGTCTTGGACCTTCCGCCAGGGGAAGGAGAGCGGGTCCGTCTCGTTCGACCCATAAAAAGGAAGCAGACAGTAGAACCCGGAAAAAGACGCCGGTCAAGTGAAAGATTCCTTCATCTTCCTTGCGGGACAGGACACGCGAGCTCCCGCGGGGGTATAAGAGGAGCATGGAAACCGCCACGCACGGCCGCGCGGCCTGGGCGCTCGCGCGCTACGCCCTGCTCGGCCTCTTCTCGTTCTCGCTGACCGCCATCGGTCCGATGGCCCCCGCGCTCCGGTCCGAATTCGGCCTTTCCTACACCCTCGCGGGGCTCCACCAGACCGCCTTCGCCCTCGGCATGGTGGCCACCGGGCTCTTCGGGGGCCCCCTCATCGAGCGCTGGGGGCTCGCCCGCTCGATGTGGGGCGGCATGCTCGTCATGCTCGCGGGCGAGGCCGTCCTGTCCCTCGCGCCCTCGGTCGCCTTCACGCTCGGCGGCATCCTCGTCGCCAGCCTCGGCGCCACGCTCTCGATGTCCGCCGTCCAGGCCTCGCTGGCCGCCGAGCCCGCCGAACGCCGCAGCCGCATGATATTGGAAGGCAACATGACCGCGAGCGCCGTCTCGATGGTCGTGCCCCTCGTCCTGCTCGCGGGCACGCGACTCGGCCTCGGCTGGCGGATAGTCGGCCCCGTCGCCGCCCTCGCCTTCCTCGCCATCGCGGGCCTCGGGCTCAGGCACACCCCGCCCGACGCCGCCCCCCGGAAGCCCGGCCCCCTCGCCCCTGGCTCCGTCCCCGACGCCGGACCCGCCCGCCCGCGGACGGCGCCGAGGCTCGGCGCGGCCTACGCCCGCATGTGGCTCGCGCTCTTCCTCGGCGTCGCGGTCGAGTGGGCCATCGGCTTCTGGGCCATGAGCTACATCCTCGAAAAGCCCGGTTCCGGCCCCGCCTTCGCCTCGGCGGCCGTCGCGGGGCTCGGCCTCGCCGCCGTGCTCGCGCGCTTCGTCGCGAGCCGCCTCGGGCACCGGCTCGGCGAAGGCCGCTCGCTCGCGCTCTCCTTCGCCCTCGCCCTCGCGGGCTTCCCCCTCTACTGGCTCGCGCCTTCGCCGCTCGCCGCGGCCGCGGGGCTCTTCGTCTCGGGCTTCGGCGCCGCCAACCTCTACCCCCTCGCCTTCTCGCTCGCGGTGTCGCGCGCGCCCCACGCCCTCGCACGCGCGAGCGCCCTCGTCCCCGTCGCCTCCGGCAGCGCCATCGGCCTCGCCCCCTTCCTGCTCGGCCGGCTCTCCGACGCCGTCGGCATGAAGGCCGCGCTCCTCTCGGTGCCGATCGGCGCCCTCCTCGCCTTCGCCCTCCTCGCGTACGACCGCGCCGCCCTGGCGCGCGAACGGGGACGGAGCTGACTGAGCCCGGACGGGGACGGGGCTGACGGAGCCCGGACGGGGATGGGGCTGACGGAGCCCGGACGGGGATGGGGCTGACGGAGCCCGGACGGGGACAGAGCCGACGGAGCCGCCCGGCTCCCGATTGCCGCGCCGCCCGGCGGAATGCTAGCATCCCCCGCGGCGCGCCCCGCATCCGCGCGCCCGGAGGGACATCAGCATGAGCGCTCAGGCAAGCACCCAGGCACGGACCAAGGGCTCCGGCTGCCGCTACGGCAGCCACCGCGTCCTCGAACCCAAAGGCATCCTCCCCCAGCCCGCCCAGAGGCTCGACAACACGGCCGACATCTGGGACAACGAGCTCCTCATCGACGTCTCGACCCTCAACATCGACTCCGCGAGCTACACCCAGATCCGCGCCGCCTGCGGTTCCGACCCCGCGAGAATGGAGGCGATGATCTCAGGGATAGTCGCCGAGCGCGGCAAGATGCAGAACCCCGTCACCGGTTCCGGCGGCATGCTCGTCGGCACGGCGCGCGAGATCGGAAGCGCCTTCCCCGCGCGGAAGCTCGCGGTCGGCGACCGCGTCGCCACCCTCGTCTCGCTCAGCCTCACCCCCCTCCGCATCGACCGGATCAAGAAGCTCGACCCCTCGAGCGACCAGGTGGACATCGAAGGCCAAGCCGTCCTCTTCGAAAGCGGCATCTTCGCCCACGTGCCCGAGGACATCCCCGAACGCCTCGCGCTCGCCGCCCTCGACGTCGCCGGCGCCCCCGCCCAGGTCGACCGCCTCGTGCGCGAAGGCGACACGGTCTGCGTCATCGGCGGCGGCGGCAAGTCCGGCGTCCTCTGCTGCTACCAGGCCATGAAGAACGCGGGGCCCTACGGCAAGGTCATCGTCGTGGAGTTTTCGAAGGAGAACGCCCGCCGCATCGAGGAACTGGGACTCGCCACCCACGTCATCGTCGCCGACGCCACCGACGCCCTCGACGTCTACCGCAAGGTCACGGCCATCACCGGAGCGCGCGGCTGCGACGTCACCATCAACAACGTCAACGTCCCCAACACCGAGATGACCTCGATCCTCGTCACCAAGGGACAGGGCCTCATCTACTTCTTCTCGATGGCCACCTCGTTCACCAAGGCCGCACTCGGCGCCGAAGGCGTCGGCAAGGACATCGAGCTCATCGTCGGCAACGGCTACGTGAAAGGCCACGCCGAGCTCACCCTCGACATCCTGCGCGAGTCGAAGGAAATCCGGGCGCTCTTCGAAAGGCTGTACGTGCACTGAGCGGAAGGGGGAGCGCACTCGACCCTGACTACGGGAAGCGCGCGATTTCGACGCATGCGCGGCGTGGAGTCTTATCCATGCCCGCTTGAGCGGGACCTGGCGCCTGCCTACATGCCCCGTCGTTCCGCTTCGCTTCACTCGGGGGCATGTCGTCCGGCGCCACCCGCCGTTCGAGCAGCAAGCAAGAAACGTCCGCCGGGTTTGCTCCAGCACGCCGCGTCCAGTCGGGCGGGCGCGCTTCCCGCTCTGGGGGCGGGTGCTACGCTCTCCCGCCGCGGCTCCCCCACGGCCGAGCTTCCGCCCCCGCATGGGAACTAGGAAAGCGCGGTCTCGGAGAGCCCGCGCCGATGCCCGTTTTACGCGGGGGCGGCGATCTCGGCCTTCCCCCACTCCAGGAACTGTAGGTGCGTTACCCCTATTACCGCGGCTCTGCCTACTCCACCACCTTGATGTACCCTCCGAACGCCCAGCCGATGAGGCCGTCCGCCTTCTTGATGCGGTACCAGGGCGCGGTGATTCCGCCGATGGTCGCCGTCTCGCCGGTCTTGAGGATGGTGATCGCCTCGCCCTTGCCGAGGCTCCCGAGCACGAAGCCTTCGGTGGTGGCGCGGAGGCGGATGCGGAGCCCGGCTTCCGTGGTCACGGCCTTCTTCGGCGGTTCCCGGTAGCCCCAGTCGCGGCCGGCGTAGAGGAGGACGAGTGACTGTTTCTCGTCCTTCGTGAAATCCATGGCCCAGAAATTGCCCTCGTTGTCGATGAAGGAAGGCATATGGTTTTCATCATAGGTGTCGGTAGTGCTGTTTATGGTCCCTAGAGCCAAATTCCCTTGATAAATAGTTCGGGATGTATAGAAATTCCCATCATCGTCTACCTGGCTAAAACTCAGGTTTCTCGTGAGCTCGTTACTCTTGTAGAGGATGACCCCATCCTTTACAGTCACGCCGGGAACGCTTCCTGACAGATACTTTAGTGCTTCTTCTTTTTCTCGCCGCGTCATCGTACCATCAGGTCCAAATGAATAGATGACATAGTTCAGGTCGCGAGTGTCTGTTCTGAATATCAGTACATCACCGATTGCAACGATGAATGACAGGGAGGACTCGATCTCGTAGTTTTTTTCAGAATATGTACCATTAGAGTAGTATAGTTTTATTTCATCGTACTGTGTTACTACTCCAATACTACTCCCGCTATAGAAAAACACCGATCCACCCGGTGCGTAGGCATCATCCGACAAGATATTTATTCTTCTATCTACAGTGAAATCAGATCGCAATCGGGCAAGATCCATTCGACTAAGTCTGAAATGAAAAATACCCTCGCCGCTTACAAAGCCTCCAAGGATCTTGCCGCCAGGACCATCAACTATCCCCAGGTCTGCCTTAACAATATTCCCAACCATTGTGATGGGAATAGGATTGACAGTAAAAGAACTCGGATCGGCTGATACGGAATAAGCACAACAAGCAAGAGCGATCAGGAACGCTAGTCTTTTCATCACAGACTCCTTTTCAACCTGACTATGAACCCCTAAGGGGACAGAGCTCGCACCAGAAATGGTATCACACCTTTGCTTCTCCTCAAACATCACCTCGAGCAGGACAGGGACAGAGCTCGCTGACGACCAAACAGTTTTTTCTGTTCAGATCGCAAGCGCCGACCCGATACGCTGGCGGTGCGACGGCATGCGTAAACCACGTCTGCTTAAAGCAGGAGCGCTGTACCACGTCACGGCGCGCGCGAACCGGCAGGAGCTGGTGATGAAGGGAGCTGCCATGAAGGCGCTTTTCATCCGCACGCTCCGCCGGGCGAGGAAGCGCTTCGATTTCCGCCTCGAGAATTTCTGCGTCATGGGAAACCACTTCCACCTCATTATCCGTCCCGGCCCGGAAGAGAACCTCTCGCGGATCATGCAGTGGATCATGAGCGTCTACGCAATGGCCTGGAACCGGCGCCATCGCGTGACCGGTCATCTCTGGGGCGGCCGATTCTTTTCCCGCGTCGTCGATGGGCTCAAAGCCTTCCTCGAAGTATTCAAGTATGTCGACGACAACCCGGTGAGCGCATGCCAGGTGGCGAACCCGCGCGACTGGCGCTTCGGCGGACTCTGGCGACACCGTTCCGGAGTGCCGGATCCATGCGATCCACCGTCAAAGCTCGTAGGACTTCTCTTTCCTGAACATGCGCGGTTCAGCCTGCCTATACTTGGTCAGTATAAATGAGCGTCCAAGGGGACAGCGCTGGCATCTGAATGGTACGACGACTGTCAGTGACCTCGATAAGGGGACTGAGCTGCAGCAAACCCGGTTATCCTCTTTTGGCTTCGGAGAGGAAGGCTGCATATGATTCGGAAGGCGTGGAGATACTACGCAGCCGGTCACGGTTCCATCAATGGACGATCGTGTAGCGGCCGGAGTCGGCGTCGGCGAGCGCGCGCCGGAGTTCGGCCGCGCCGCGGGCGATCGCTTCCATTTGGGCGTCGCTCACCATGTCCGCGCGGTCGCCCTCCGGCATTTCCCCGAGCCAGCGGGCGCGCTTCGCTTCCAGGCGGACGCGGCGCGGATCGACGCGCTCGCCTGTAAGGAGGTCGCGCGTGCCGAAGGGTACGGCGAGCTCGAGCGCCTCGTCCGAGACGTTCGCGAGGCAGAGCGCCCTGCCCGTCCGTCCGTCTCCGCGCGCGACGGCGAGGACGCGGCCGTCGAGGGCGAGCACCTCCTGCGGCGAGCCGACCGCGAAGGCTGCCGTCGACTTCCGGACGCGGGCCAGGCGAGCGAGGCGGCGGAAGACCTTGGCGCGGAGACCGTCGCCCGCGAGCTCCTCCCGCACCCGGAGCCAGTCGAGCTTCTCCCGGTTGATGCGGCGCTTAATGCCCGACTCCTCCACGCCGCGCTTCCAGTTCCGCGAGCCGAGCAGGCTGTGGATATATACCGCGGCCACCCCGTCGAGCGCGAGGAGGATGGCGTGCGCCGCCTCCGTGCGCGCGGCACGCTCCGCGTCGTCCGCGCCGGGAGGCGAGAGCGCGTCGAGGTAGTTCACGTTGAGCTCGTAGGCCGCTCGCCCGCCCCCGCTCAGGTCGCGCCAGCCCACGTCGCCCCCGCGTTCGAGCGCCGCCGCGACGAGGAGGCGCCGGCCTTCGTCGTCCAGGATGCCCTCGGTGGGTCGCAGTCCGATGCCGTCGTGCGAGGCGAGGAAGTTGAAGAAGGCGCAGCCCTCGGGCAGGCGCTCGCGCGACACCCCGTCGAGCCAGGCCGAGAGGCGCTCCGCGCTCCCCGAAAGGAAAGCGTGGAGTAGTAGGGGCGGCAGGGGGAACTGGTAGACCAGGTGCGCCTCGTCGCCCGCGCCGAAGTAGGCGACGTTTTCCGCGTGCGGCACGTTGGTCTCTGTGACGAGGCGCGTCCCCGCCTCGTCGAGCGCGAGCCGCGCGGCCTTCACGATCGCGTGCGCGCCCGGCAGGTTCAGGCAGCTCGTCCCCGACTCCTTCCAGACGTAGCCCACCGCGTCGAGCCGGACGAGGCTCGCGCCGCGCGCGGCGTAGAAGAGCAGGGTGTCGACCGCCTCGAGGAGCACCTCGGGGTTCGCGTAGTCGAGGTCGACCTGGTCGGCGGAAAAGGTCGTCCAGACCTCCTCTGGCCCCCGGGCCGTCTCGACGCGGGTGAAAAGCGGGAGCGCCCGCGGCCGCGCCACCTTCGAGGCGTCGAACGCGGGGTCGCGCGTCCGGAACCAGCGGCCGTGCGGCGGCTTCCCTGCCCGGAACGCCTCGAACCAGGGGTTCGAGGCCGACACGTGGTTGAGCACCGCGTCCACCATGAGGCCGCGCCCCTCGGCAAGGGCCGTCACGTCGTCCCAGGTGCCGAGCGCGGGGTCGACCGCCCGCCAGTCCGCCACCGAGAAGCCGTCGTCCGAGGTCGAGGGGTAGAAGGGCAGGACGTGCACGGCGTCCACGAAATCCGCGCACGAACCGTCGAGGAAGCGCCTCAGCGTGGAAAGCGGCGCCCTTCTCTCCTCGCGGAGCGAATCGCCGTAGCTGATGAGGAGCATGCCCGACGGGAGCGCCGCGGCGTTCCCTTCGGATCGTGGCCGCCGCGCGCGGGCTTCCCGCGCCGCCTCGATCCGCTCTTCGAGCCCCGCGGCTGCTTCCATGGCCCGCGGGCCGTAAAGGCCGGAGAGCAGGTCGACGAGCTTCGCGCGAATTTCCCGGGTCATCGCGGCCTCCACCTTCCACTGTAGGGAACGGGAGGCCGGACATCAAGGAAGCGCGGCGGCGAAAGCCCTCGCCCTCAAAACGCTCCGCGGTCCTCCATGAGGTTCCGCCCGCCCCCGCTCCCGAAGGCGAAGGGGCTCCAGCTGTCCGCGCCCACCATGTCACGGCCCTCGCGGCGCTTCATCGCGGCACAGACCCAGACCGTGAAGGGCGTCAGCAGGGTCTCGATGCCGGTCTTGATAAGCCACTGCGTGACGACGAGGCTGGCGAAAAGTTCCCGGGGGAAGACGCCGAAGAGGGTGCCCACGAGGACGAAGACGCCTGTGTCCACGAGCTCGCCGGCCACCGTGGACGCGATGGTCCGCAAGGGCAGCCAGCGGTGGCGCGGATCCCAGGTCACCATCCACACCTTCATGCGCGCCATGATGAAGTCGTTGGTGAAGCTGCCGAGCCAGAAGCCCGCGAGCGAGGCGACGACCAGGCCGGGCACCGAGCCGAGCACGGTCGCGAACGCCTCCTGCGTCGTGAATTCAGGCGCGTGCGGCATGGCGACGGCCGCGCTGAACACCAGGGCCGCGACGGCGTTCATCGCGAAGCCGTACCAGATGACCCGCCGCGAGGTCGCGTAGCCGAAGACCTCGGTGAGCACGTCCCCGAAGAGGTAGGTCATCGGGAAGAGGAGCAGGGTGCCCATGTCCGTGGACAGCTCGAGCCTGAAAAGGCTGAAGCTCAGGAACTTCTGGGCGACGATGTTGGAAACGAGGATGAGGCCGACGAAGGCGGCGATGACGGGTTCGAGCAGGCTGAAGCGCCCGCCCCCTTGCTTGTCCACGGGGGACCTCCACTAGTTTTGGTGGCCCCGGGGCAGCCGCCCGGGGCGCGCAGGCGTGGCTTTCGAACTGCGCGTGCCTTTGTACGCCGGATCGCCGTCCTTGTGGAAGGGGGAGCACACCCGACCCGTCTTACGGGAAGCGCGCAATCCGAAAAAGCGCGGCGGGGGGGGGCGTTATCGGGGCCGGTCAGGGCGGGGCCTGACTCAAGAATACGCACCCCGGCGCGCCGCTTCGCTTCGCTTGGGGGCGCCATCTTGAATTCAACGAAGCCGTTCCGCGGCTTCGTCGCCGCGACCGCGGCACGCGGTCGCGCGCCACCCGCCGCGCTGCCCGCGCCCATTTAAGCCTTTGCCGGGTTTGCTCTTGCACGCCGCTTACCGGGGGAAAGGCGCGCTTCCCGCTTGGTGGGCGATGTGCGATGTTTTCTTGGAAGCTGCTCCTCCTCGGTAAGCGTCTATTTCACCCCATTGTTCCTGTAGCTTGACGGATCGAGGCGGTACGGGAGCAATGCTTCGCGCTCGGC
>JADFDI010000016.1 GCA_018262985.1 Spirochaetota bacterium
CGAGAGCCTTGAGCGCCGCAATGTCGTCGGGCAAATCCGCGGCCTTCATGGTGGGGGAATTCTATCATGGACGAATTCCCGCTGCAACGATTTCCTTATCCGGCGACTCGATACTCAAGCGGTTTGTGCTCCTTCCACACGTCGATGCCGCGAAGGAGCGCGCGGATCTTCGTTCTCGTCATCTCGTCGAGTTCGGCGCCGCGGCTCGGCCAGGGAAACGCGTCGCGCTCGAGCCGCTTTTGCCAGAGGCAGAATCCCGTCGAGTCCCAGTACAGGATCTTCGCGACCCGGCGCGTCTTTCCGCAGAAAACGAAGTAGCTCCCGTCGAACGGGCCTTCAGGCCGGAGCTCCTGCACGATGGCCGCCAGCCCGTTGATCTGCTTCCGCATGTCCGTGAACCCGATCCTGACGAAGATCCGCTTATCCTTGGCGATGTGCATCCTGGCACCTCCGAACCGGCAACGATGCCGGATCCGAGGTCGATTGTCAGGATGGGGGGAAATGGACGCTTACGCTCGGCCGTGCCCTGCCTGCCAGCCGAAGGCGCGGCGGAAGCCCTCCGCGCCCGCCTCGAGGGGCTCTTTTCGCGCGGTCGCGGCCTCGCGGCCTTTTCCGGCGACGCGCTCGTCGGCTACCTCGCGGGCTATCCCGTCCCGGCCCATTTCGGCGAAGCCGGGGGCGTCCACATTCCCCTCCACGGCCACGCGCGCGCCGCCGGATACGGACCCGGCTTCGTGCTTTCGCTCTACGACCGCGCGGCGGCGTCCTGGGTCCGCGACGGCCTGCTTTCGCACACGGTCACCGCCTACGCCCACGACGCGCCCCTCATCGAGGCGTGGTTCCGGAACGGCTTCGGCATGCGCTGCGCCGACGCCATGCGCGCCGTGCCGGCCTCCGCGACCGAGGCCGAAGCGCCGCCCGGCGCGCGGATCGCCCCGGCGCGCGCGGAGCACGCGGAGGTCCTCGCGCCGCTCCACCGCGCCCACAACGAGTTCTACCGGCGCTCGCCGCTCTTCATGAACCACCCCGACGAGGACCCCGCGGCGGAATTCGTGGAATGGATCCACGACGGGGCGCGCCGCGAGTGGGCGGCTTTCCGGGGCGACGCGCCCGTCGCCTTCCTGCGCGTCGGCACGACGGCGGAGAATTTCGCCTCGAGCCTCGACTCCGTGCGGAACATCCAGGGCCTCTACGTCGACCCGTCCGCGCGCGGGCGGGGCATCGCCCGGGCCCTGGTCGACGCTGCCTTCGCCTGGTGCGCGCGCTCCGGAGTCCCGCTTCTCGGCGTCGACTACGAGACGCTCAACCGTCCCGCCGCCAGCCTCTGGGAGGACCGCTTCGAGGTCTACACGCGCTCGCTCGCGCGCCGCGTCGACGAGCGCGTCCGAGCGTACGCCGGGCTCGAGCCGGAATGACGGGAACGCGCGAGCGAGCCTGTCCGCCCGGGGCCGGGGCCCGAGGCGGCCCGGACCGGGACGCTGGATTTTCGGGAGCCTTCCGTGCCATGATGGCGGCGCATCCTCCTCGCGTCCGGAGCGGTCTTCATCCATGGAATTCGAGTTCCCCGTCAAGCGCGTCTTCTTCGATTCCGGCATGGTGCTCGTGCATCCGCGCACGGGGCACTGGTTCGCCACGGAAACCTTCAAGTCCGCCTGCGCCGCGCTCGGCGCGAGCTGGGAGGAGGTCCTCGCCGGGCCGACCGCCGAGGTGGCCCGGGTCTACCTCGACGAGAACCACCTGATCCGCACCGAGGACGAGGAGCTCGCGCTCTTCTCGGATTATTACCGCATCCTGCTCGCGCCCTTCGCTCCCGACGAGCTCGAGGCGGTCGTGGAACGCTGCGCGCTCGCCAAGGTCAAGGATTACGCGAAGTACGCGTTCTACGCCGACGTGCGCGAAGCCGTCCCGCGCCTCGCCGCGCGCTTCCCCCTCGGCATCATCTCCGACGCCTGGCCCTCGGTGCTCTCGGTCTACGAGGCGGCGGGCCTCCGGCGCTGGTTCGACCCCTTCGTCGTCTCGTCGATCCACGGCTCGGTCAAGGCGGAGGGCACGCTCTTCGAGATCGCCCTCTCCGGCGTCGCCGAGGCGCCCGAGGAGTGCCTCTTCGTCGACGACAGCCCGAAGAACTGCGAGCTCGCCGCCTACTACGGCCTCAACCCCGTGCTCTTCCTCCGCGGCTCCCCCGCCCCGAACCGCTCCTCCCAGTTCCCCCAGGCCCGCAGCCTCGCCGAGCTCGAGAAGCTGCTCGGGTAGCACGAACCCGGGAAGCGCGTCTTCCTGGTTTGCCGCGCTTCCCGCAGGAATGGAATGAGGTTCTCCCCCTTCCCCGTGGCCTCGCCTATTTCGGTGCCCGTACCCGCGGGTCGAGGAGGCCGTAGGCGAGGTCGAGCAGGGCCATCGACACGCAGATGACCAAGGCCAGGGCCGCGAAGGCGCCGGCGGTCAGGCGGACGTCGTTGCCGCGGATCGAGGTCCAGAGCAGGAGCCCGAGTCCCGGGCGCGCGAAGACGATCTCCACCAGCGCGTCGCCGCCGAAGCTCTGCACGAGCGCGATGACCGCGTTCGAGGCGATGGCCGGCGAGGAGCTGCGGAGCACGTGGGTCCGCATGATCTTGCCTTCGGGAATGCCGCGCCCCCGCGCCGACATGACGAAGTCCTCGTGGAGGTTCGCGTCGAGGGCCGCGCGCGCGAGCAGGGCGAAGGCCCAGACCCGCAGGCCCGCGATCGAGAGCACCGGCAGGACCAGGTAGGAAAGGCGGTCGAGCAAGGCCAGGATGGGGTTCTCCGGAGGCGGCACCGAGGCGAGCGCGCCGAAGGGGAAGACGCGGAGCTCGAGCGAGAAGGCCATGACGAGGAAGGCGCCCGCCCACCAGGTCGGCGCGCCGTGTATCATGGCGGCGACGCGCGCGAGCAGGCGGTCCGTCCTTCCTCCCGGTTTCGACGCGGCCGAGAGCGCGAGGGCCAGCCCCGCGGCCACCGAAAGCGCGGTCGAGAGGGAGAAGAGGACGAGCGTGGAGCCGAAGGCCTCGAGCACCTTGGTCCGACGCGCGGCGGTGCCCGACATCCGGTTGCCCGTCTCGCCCAGGTCGAGGCTGACGATGCGCCACCAGGACTTGAGGACGCGCGCGGCGAGGGGCAGGTGGAGCCCGTAGGCGCGCTCGAGCGCCTTGATCGTGTCGGCGCGGAAATCCTCCGGGCTCCTGCCCTCGCGCGATGCCTCGGTGCTCGCGCCGACCAGGGCGCGCGTCGTCTCGAGGATGTCCGCGCGCGCGGTCGCCTCGAGCGAGCCGTTGAGGATGGTGGAGATCGCCAGCACGGAGACTGCCCAGGCCAGGAGCGCCGTCCCCGCCCGCTTCAGCGCGTAGTGTCGCATGATGAATATGAACGCCGAGCCGCCGAGAACGCCGGGAGGAGAACGGGAAGGGAAAGCGGCCCGGCTGTAAGCTCGCTCACCCTTCTTCAGCGTTCTTCCCGGCGTCCCGGCGTCCCGGCGTCGTTCCTTTTCTAGATGGTCCGGGGCGTGGCGCGGGCGAGGAGGGCTTCGAGCGTGGCCGCCGGGTCCTTCCGCTTGCCGAGCAGGATCATGGCCGCGATGATGTACGGCTTCCAGCTCGCCTCGCGGTAGGTGTCGTCGCGGTAGCGGTCGAAGACGCTCGCGGCCACCTCGCCGGCCTTGCACGAGACGCCGGTGATGTCGGCGGGCAGGCAGTGCATGTAGAGCGCCTTCCCCGCCTTCGTCAGCTTCATCTTCTCCTCGGTGCACTCCCAGTCCTGGAACTTCGCGTTGTTGGCGAGGCAGGACTTCTCGAGCTCCTTGAGTCCGGCCTGGTCGCCCGAGTGGAGGAGGGGGACGCGCTGCTGCATCACGTGGAAGGGCGCCCAGCTCTTCGGGTAGACGATGTCCGCGTCCTTGAAGGCCTCGTCCATCGACTTGACGTGGCTGAACGTGCCGCCGGACTCCTTCGCCTGCTTCCTCGAGAGCTCCACCACCTCGGGAATCAAGTCGTAGCCCTCGGGGTGGGCGAGCGTCACGTCCATGCCGAAGCGGGTCGCGAGGCCGATGATGCCCTGCGGCACCGAGAGCGGCTTGCCGTACGAGGGCGAGTAGGCCCAGGTCATGGCGAGCTTCTTGCCCTTGAGCTTGTCGAGGCCGCCGAAGTGCTTGGCGAGGTGGAGGAGGTCGGCCATCGACTGGGTCGGGTGGTCGATGTCGGACTGGAGGTTGACGATGGTCGGGCGGTCGGGCAGGACGCCCGCGGCCACGCCGTCGTCGAGACTGCGGCCGACCTCGCGCTGGTACTTGTCGCCTTCGCCCAGGTACATGTCGTCGCGGATGCCGATCGCCTCGGTCAGGAAGCTGATCATGTTCGCGGTCTCGCGCACGGTCTCGCCGTGGGCGATCTGGCTCTTGCCCTCGTCGAGGTCCTGCACGTACAGGCCGAGGAGGTCGCAGGCGCTCGAGTAGCTGAAGCGCGTGCGCGTGGAATTGTCGCGGAAGTTCGACACCGCGATGCCGGAGTCCCAGAGCTTCGGGCTGATCCCGGCGTCGCGCATGAGCCGCAGGGCCTCCGCCACGAGGAAGGTGGCCTCGAGCTCGTCGCGCGACTTCTCCCAGGTCAGGAGGAAGTCCTTGCGGTACATCCCGGTCTTCTTCTGCTTGAGCGCGCCGATCAGCGCCTTCACGTCGTCAGTCTTCATTTCTTCCTCCCAAATTGCTTCGAAACGATCGAGCACACAAAGGCACGAAGGCACAAAGTTGGATGGCTTCGGATATCCTCCATCCCTCCGTGCCTTCGTGCCTTTGTGTGAGCTAACTCATGAGAGCTTCCCCATGGCGCGGAGTATCCGCTCGGGGGTGAAGGGCCACTCGCGGCACCAGGCGCCGACGGCGTCGTGGATGGCGATGGCGATGGCGGGCGCGGAGCCGTTGAGCGAGATCTCCGACACGCTCTTCCCGCCGAAGGGCCCCACCTCGTCGGCGACGGGCACGAGCTCCACGTGGAAGTCCTCGGGCACCTCGTAGATCGAGGGGATCTTGTAGTCGAGGAAGCCGAGGTTGAGCGGCTTGCCCTTCTCGTCGAAGAGCAATTCCTCGTAGAGCGAGTGGCCGACCGCCTTCATGACGCCGCCGTAGATCTGCCCGAGCGCGAGGGCCGGATTGATGGGCGTGCCGCAGTCCTGGTAGGCGTGGTAGCGGCGCAGCTTCACCTCGCCGGAGCGGACGTTGACCGCCGCCTCGACGAAGTGCGCGCCGTAGGGGAAGGCCGCGTGCTCGGTCTTGAAGTTGCCGAAGCCCGTGAGCTCGTGGTGGCCCTCGCCCTGCACGCCCTGGTGGGCGAGCTCGGCGAGCGTCACCTGGCCCTTCTTCCCCTTGACGACGCCGCGGTGGACGAGGACGAGGTCGGAGACGCTCTCGCCGAGCATGACGGCGGCCGCCTCGAGGCACTTGCGCTTCAGGTCCTCCGCGGCCTTGACCGCGGCGTTGCCCGAGAAGTAGGTGCCGGAGCTCGCGTAGGCGCCCTTGTCGAAGGGGGTGGTGTCCGTGTCGCCCGAGACCACCGCCACGTCCTCCATGTCGAGGCCCATGATCTCGGCGGCGGCCTTGGTGGTCACCGTGTCGAGGCCCGTGCCGAGGTCCGCGCCGCCCGAGAGCATGAGGAGGGTCCCGCCCTGCAAGAGGCGGAGCTCCGCGTTGGCGGCGTCGAGGCCGGGGAGCCCCGAGCCCTGCTGGATGATGACCGCGCCGCGGCCGATCCTCCAGTCGCCGTCCGCGGCGCTCCTCGGCGCGTCCCAGGCGAAGGCCTTCTTCCCGCGCGCGATCATCTCGCCCAAGCCGCACTCGCCGAGGGTGACGGCCGCGCCGGGGCGGCCCTCGCCGAGCGAGCGCAGGATCTCGATGCGGCTGCCCGAACGCACGCGGTTCTTCTCGATGAGCTCGAGCTGGTCCATCCCGAGCTCGGCGGCCAGCTCCGCGAGCGCGGTCTGGAGGGCGAAACTGCCCTTGGGCGCGCCGTAGCCCTGGTAGGCGCCCGCGGGCGCGAGGTTCGTGTAGTAGGACTTCACCTCGAAGCGCGCGTTGTCGCAGAGGAGGAGGGGCAGGCTCTTCGAGATGGCGTTCATGGGGACGGTCAGGCAGTGCTGGCCGTAGGGGCCCGTGTCCGCGTCCAGCTTCATCAGGATGGCGGTGAGCGTGCCGTCCTTCTTCGCGCCGAGCTTGACGGTGATCTCCATCAGGTGGCGCGTGCGGCTCGCGGCGAATTCCTGGGCGCGGTCGTAGCGGAAGAACACCGTCCGGCCGGTCTTCCAGGCCAGGTAGCCGGCCAGGTCCTCGACGACGATGTCCTGCTTGGCGCCGAATCCGCCGCCGACGCGCTCCTTGATGATGCGGACCTTGTGCTCGGGGAGGCCGACCACGCGCGAGACGATGCGCCTGACGTGCCAGGGAACCTGGGTCGAGGCGTGCAGCACGAGGCGGTCGGCTTCGACCTTGGCGAGCACCACGTGGGGCTCCATCGGCGTGCACTGGACGCGGTTGCCCTTGTAGGTTCGCTCGATGACGACGTCCGCCTCGGCGAAGCCCTTGTCCACGTCGCCGATGCCGTCGGCCACGCTGGCCGCCAGGTTGCGGTGCGGGTCGGCATGCAGGGGGAACTGGTAGACGATGGGGTCGTCGCGGCCGTCGCCCTCGGTGGAGCTGCCCGCGGGCGGGTCGCCGACCACGTACGAGACCTTGCCGTGGTGGACGACCGGCGCGCCGGGTCTCCGGGCCTCGGCGATGGAGAGCACGGGCGGCAGCACCTCGTACTCGACCTCGATGGCCGCGAGGGCGGCGCGCGCCTCCTCGAGGCTTTCGGCCAGCACGGCGGCCACGCGGTCGCCGACGTGGCGGACCTTGCGCGGGAACATGCGCTGGTCGTGGGGGCTCGGCTCGGGGAAGCCCTGGCCCGCGGTGGTGTAGACCTGGTCGGGGCAGTTGTCCTTGGTGACGACGGCGACGACGCCCGGCAGCTTTTCGGCCTTCGAGACGTCCACCTTCCTCACCCAGGCGTGCGCGTGCGGGCTCTGGAGGATGAGGAGGTGGCAGGCGTCGGACGGCACCTTGTCCTCGACGAAGGCGCGCTCCCCGCGCGCGAGCGCGGCGGCGTCGACCTTCCCGCGGTCCTTGCCGACGTGGCGGAGCTCCGGCGCGAACTCGGGCGCCGCGGCCTCCGCGTACGCGGGTTCCTTGAGGCGCTTCGCGGCGATGCGCGCGGCGTTGAAGAACTGCTCGTAGCCCGTGCAACGGCAGAGCGTGCCCGAGAGGGCGTCGCGCACTTCGTCCCCGGAAGGATCCGGACTGCGCTCGAGGAGCTCGTGGAGGGCGAGGGTCACCGCGGGCGTGCAGTAGCCGCACTGGACGCAGGCCGCGTCGATCAAGGCCTGCTGCACCCCCGAGAGCTTGCGGTCCTTCGAGTAGAAGTCGACCGTGTAGACCTTCTTCCCTTCGACCTGAACCGCGAGGATCTGGCAGGAGTTGACCTGCTTCCCGTCGAGGAGCACCGCGCAGAGGCCGCAGGAACCCTCGCCGTCGCAGCCGTTCCGCACCGACACGATGCCCTTGGCGCGGAGCGCGTCGAGCAAGGTGGTGCCGGGCTCGACGTTCCACGAGGCGGCGCGGCCGTTGAGTTCGAAATTAACCTTCATGAGAGGGCCTCCGCTCCGGCGAGGGCGTCCGCGAGGATTACGGCGCCGCGTCGCTTCTTGTACGCGGCCGAACCGCGCTGGTCGGAGATCGCGTCGAGCAAGGGCTCCGCGAGCTTTTCGATCCCGGCCTTGTCCGGCAGGGCCTTGCCTTCGAAGAGGGCTTCCAGCTTCGGCATGCGCCGCGCTCGGGGGCCGAAGCCGCCCATCGCGATCCTGAGGTCCTTCACGGCGCCGCCCTCGAGGCGGTACGCCGCGCCCACCGTGGCGGTGGCCACGTCGCAGGCGGTGCGGCTCGCGCGGCCCGAGGCCGCGAGCAGTCCCGCGGGCGCCTCGAAGCTCACGGTGAGCGCGAGGCCATCCTTCCGCTCGAGCCAGGCGGCGAGCGGCGCGGTCTTCGTCGCGGCCTTGCCGTCGGCGCCGCGGACCGCGTACTCGAGCGTCGCGTCGAGCGCGAGGAGGATCGGGACGAGGCTCGCGCAGGACTTGTCCGCCCCCAGGTTGCCGCCGAGCGTGGCCCGGTTCCGCGTGTTGCGGTTGGCCATCGAAAGCGCGGATTTCCGCAGGCAGGCGGGCAGGGCGGGCGAGTCGGCGAGGGCCTGGAAGGTCGCGCCCGCGCCGACGCGCGCGGTCGTTCCCTTCCGCCCGATGTCCGAAGGCACGAGCTCCCCGATGTCGACGGCGCGGCCCAGGTCGCCCTTCGTGCCGTGCTCCTCGCCGACGAGGAGCCAGGTGCCCCCCGCCAGCGCGACCGATCCGGGGACGGCGAGCGCGGCCAGCGCCTCGTCGAGGGTTTTCGGTTTCAGGTACTCGTTCACCATTCGGCTTTCACTCCCGCCTTCGAAAGAAGGCGCTTCGCGGCCTTGTTCGCCTCGTCGCGGATCTTTTCCTCGTCGGCGCCGACGAGCTTCCGGTTCCGCACGACGAACGCACCGTTCACGACGAGGTGGTCCACGCCGTGGTCGTAGCCCGAGAAGAGCAGGGCCGCCGCGGGGTCCGAGAGGGCGCCCGCGTATTCCATCTTCATCACGTCGAAGAGCGCGAGGTCGGCGAGCGCGCCTTCCTCCATCTTCCCCGCCTGGTCGTAGCCCAGGATGCGGGCGCCGCCCTCCGTCGCCAGTCCCAGCACCTCGCGCGCGTTGATGCCGGCCGAGCCGTAGCGCACCCGCTGGAGGAGTAGGGCCTGGCGCGCCTCGCCGAGCATGTCGGAAGCGTCGTTGGAGGCCGAGCCGTCCACCGCGAGCCCCACGGGCACGCCGAGGTCGAGCATCTCGCGGACCCGGCAGATGCCGGACCCGAGGCGCATGTTCGACGAGGGGCAGTGGGCCACGCCGGTCTTCGTCTCCGCGAGGACTTTCAGCTCCTCGTCGTTGAAGTGTATCCCGTGGGCGTACCAGACGTCAGGGCCGACGAAGTCGCAGTCCTGCATGACGCGCAGGGGGCGGCGGCCGTACATCTCGACGCAGAAGGCGTCCTCGTCGAGGGTTTCCGCCAGGTGGGTGTGGAGCCGCGCGCCGTACTTCCGCGCCAGCGCCGCGGCGTCCTTCATGCTTTTCTCGGAGACCGAGAAGGGCGAGCAGGGCGCGAGCGCGAGCTTGCGCATGGCGTCGGGGGCGGCGTCGTGGTATTTCCGCAGCGCCGCCTCGCTCTCGGCGAGGATCGTGTCCTCGTCCTGCACCACGGAGTCGGGCGGCAGGCCCCCGTCCTTCTTCGAGCGCGACATGGAGCCGCGCGTCGGCGCGAAGCGGAGCCCGATCTCGGAGGCCGCCCTGAACTGGAGGCCGGGCAGGTCTTCCTTGAACCCTTGCGGGTAGAGGTAGTGGTGGTCGGTCGAGAGGGTGCAGCCGGTCTTGGCGAGCTCCGCGAGCGCGAGCATGCTCGACCAGTACACCGCCTCCTCGTCGACGCCTTTCCAGACGTCATAGAGGTAGACGAGCCACTTGAAGAGCTTGGCGTCCTGCACCGCGGGCACGTTGCGCGTCAGGGTCTGGTAGAAGTGGTGGTGCGTGTTGACGAGGCCCGGCATCACGACGTGGCGCGAGGCGTCCACGACCTCGCAGGCCGCGGGCGGCACGATGCCCTTCGCGATCCGCTTGATGCGCTTGCCTTCGATGAGGACGTCCACGCCGGCCAGATCCTCGGACGAGGATCCCGCCGCGCCGCCGGCCCCGGTGCGCGGGCGGACCACCCGGAAGCAGTCCTTGAGCAGGATCACCCGAGCACCTCCGCGTTGAATTCCTCGATCATGGCGTCGAGGGCGCCGACCTGGGAGCGGAGGCCGCCCCAGTACTCGCGGTGCCCGTTCCACTGGGCGCGGAGCTCGTCGACGCCCTTGCCGAGCTGCTCCACCCAGGTGAAGTACTTGAGCTGGTGCACGCGGCGCTTGTCCACCTGCGAGAGCTCGAGCACGTGGTCGACCGAGAGGCCCATGAGCATGTCGAGGTCGCGGTCGGCCTGGCGCTGGGTGTAGGCGCCGCGCTCGGCGTTCATCTCCGCGAGGCGGCTGCCGTACATGGCCATCGAGTCGGTGAACATGGTGAAGACCACCTCGTCCTCGCCGAGCTCGTAGTACTTGGCGAACTTGATGGCGGCGACCAGGTTGCCGACGCCGGAGATGCCGAGGAGGTCGAGCTTCGCGACGGTCTCGGGGAGCACGCCCGCCTCGACCAGGGTGGCGCGGCCGGCCGCCTCGTTGAAGAGGCGGATCAGGCGCACGGGCAGCTCGTCGTCGACGCCGACGGCCGCGTCGGTGTCGCGGAGGTTGTGGATCCAGGGGATGTGCTTGTCGCCGATGCCCTCGATGCGGTGGTCGCCGAAGCCGTTCTCGAGGATGGTCGGGCACTGCAGGGCCTCGGCCACCGCGACGCGCGCGCCGGGGAAGGTCTCGCGCAGGTAGGAGCCCGAGCCCAGGGTGCCGGCCGAGCCTGATGAGAGCACCGCGCCGCCCACGTGGTCGCCGCTCTTCGCGATCTTCTTGAACACTTCCTCCATGGCCGGCCCGGTGACCGTGTAGTGCCAGAGGTGGTTCGGCAGCTGGTCGAACTGGTTGAAGATGACGGCGTCGGGCCGGGTGGCCTCGAGCTCGATGCACTTGTCGAAGATCTCCTTGACGTTCGACTCGCAGCCGGGCGTCGCGATGACTTCCTCCGCCATGGTCTTGAGCCACTCGAAGCGCTCCTTCGACATGCCCGCCGGCAGGATGGCGATGGAGGGGCAGGAGAGCAGGCGCGATATGTAGGCGCCGCCGCGGCAGTAGTTGCCGGTGGACGGCCACACGGCCTTCTTCGCGGTCGGGTCGAAGCGGCCCGTCACGAGCTCGGGCAGGAGGCAGGAGAGCGCCGCGCCGACCTTGTGCGCGCCGGTGGGGAACCACTTGCCGACGAGGCCGACGATGCGCGCCTTGGTGCCGGTCAGCTCGCGGGGCAGCTCGAGGTAGTTGACGCCGCCGAACTTTCCGCCTTTCTCGACGGGCTCGTTGTGCCAGTTGACGCGGAAGAGGTTGCGCGGGTGCACGTCCCAGAGCCCGATGGTCCCGAGCTCGTCCTTGTACTTCTGAGGGATGAGCGAGGGGTCGCGCATCTGGGCGTAGGTGGGAAGGATTATGCCCTTCTCCCGGCAGCGCTTGACGTTGAGCGCGCGGGCGGCTTTGTCGGTGGTGCTCAGGTCGATCATTTCGGTGCTCCTTGCGTGGTCGGTGCTGAAAGGCTAGTCGGCGGAAAGGCCGACGGCGCGCGCGGCGGTCCGGACGTCCTTGAGGCCCGAGCCCGTGGCGAGCACCACGGGCAGGGCGTCGGACGGCAGGTCCTTCGCGGCGCGGAGGTACGCGGCCATGGCGGCCGCGCTCGAGGGTTCCATGAAGACGCCCGCCTTCGAGGCGGCGAGGCGCTGCGCGGCGAGGATTTCCGCGTCCGGCGCGGCGAGGGCCCGGCCCGCGTGGTGCTGCAGCTTTTTCAGGGCGAGGATGCCGGCGCGCGGGGCGTCGACCGCGATCGAGTCGGCCGCCGTGTCCGAGGGGACCGGTTCCCCGAAACTCCCGTCGCGGAGGGCGCGGAAGATGGCGGACGAGCCCTCCGCCTGGCAGGCCCAGACGGTCGGCACCCGGTCGAGGCGGCCGAGGCGCACGAGGTCCTCGAAGCCCTTGTAGACGCCGCAGAGTATCGCGCCGTCGCCCGTGGGCACGAAGACGTGGAGCCGCGCCCCGGCGGCCTTCTTCCCCGCGCCGAAGGCCTCGGCCAGTTCGAGCTCCTCGAGGAGCTCGAAGGCGACGGTCTTCTTCCCTTCGACGGTGAGCGGGTTGTAGGCGGTGTTGCGCGACATGACGCGCGAGGCCCGCACGGGGTCGAGCGAGTATTCGAGGCTCCTCTCGTAGGCGAGGTCGTAGCTGCCGTCGACGGGGACGAGCGTCGCGCCGTACTGCAGCACCTGGACGCGCTTGGCGACCGGGGCTTTCGCGGGTACGAAGACCGTCACCTGGAGGCCGGCGGCGGCGCCCATGCAGGACATGGAGCTCGCCGCGTTGCCGGTGCTCGCGAGCACGATCTCCCCGATGCCTTCGCGCTTCGCGAAGGCCGCCACGAGGGCGCTCGCGCGGTCCTTGAAGGAGCCCGAAGGCTCGGCGCCGTCGTCCTTGAGGAAGAGCGCGCCCACGCCGAGCTCGGCGGCGAGGCGGGGGGCGGCGCGGAGCGGCGTGTTCCCCGCCGCGATCGGCGGGAACCATTTCGCCTCGACCGGAAGCGGCACGCGCTCAGCGGGCGCCTCGTCTTCCCACACGGCCTCGAGGATGCCCTCGAGCGGCCGCGCGCTTTTCGTTTTCGGCCCGCACTCGGGACAGAGGTAGCGGCCCTTTTCGAGCGGGAAGAGCTTGCCGCAGGACGAGCACGCGTAGACCCATTTCGTCGGATTCATCTCGCCTTCTTCCCGGCGCGCCGCCCGTCGCGGGCGGCCGCCCGGTGTCGCGCGGCGCGGCCGGAACCCGCGGTCCCGGCCGGCGCGCGGTCTTATTTCTTCCCTTCGAGTCCGAGGGGCAGGGCCGCGTAGAAGGCGGCGCAGATCTCGAGGTCGTCGATCCGGTTGATCTCGTTCGGGGCGTGGGCCTGGTTCTCGTCGCCGGGGCCGAAGCCGATGGACGGGATGCCGTGCCGGCCCGCCACCGCGACGCCGTTCGTCGAGAAGGTCCACTTGTCCACCGTGGGCGCCTTGCCGAAGAGACGTGAGTGCGCGGCCACGCCGCCCTGGACGAGGGGGTGCTCCATGGGGAACTTCCAGGTGGGGAAGTAGAGCTCCTGCTTGTAGACCTTGCCGGTGTAGGCGGGCGCGGCGTACTCGGGCATGAAGACCTTGTAGTTGTCGACGCCGGCTTCGGCGAGCGCCTTCTCCACCTGGCCGATGGCGAGCCTGTCGTCCTCGCCCCAGGTCAGGCGCCTGTCGCAGTAGAGCATGGCCTGGTCGGGCACCGCGCACTGGCTCGGGCCGTGGACCTTGATCTGGCTGACCGTGATGGTGCCCTTGCCGAGGAACTTGTCGTCGTCGGGGAGGAGGCGCTCGTTGAGCTTCTCGATGGCGAGCGCCGCGCGGGCGGCCTTGTACGCGGCGGAGTCGCCGCGCTCGGGCGCCGAGCCGTGGCAGGACACGCCGCGGATCTCGATCTGGATCTCCATGCGGCCGCGGTGGCCGCGGTAGAGGCGGCAGCTCGTGGGCTCGGTGGAGACGAAGAAGTCGGGGACGAACTTGTCCTCCTCGATCAGGTGCTTCCAGCAGAGGCCGTCGCAGTCCTCTTCCATGACGGTGAAGGCGAACCAGACCGTGTACTCGCCCGAGTAGCCCGATTCCTTGAGGATGCGCGCCGCGGCGAGCATCGAGGCCGCGCCGCCGAGCTGGTCGGAGGCGCCGCGTCCCTTCACGAGCCCGCCCTCGATGAGCCCCGAGTGCGGCGGGGTCTTCCAGGCCGCCGGGTCGCCGACGCCGACGGTGTCGATGTGGGCGTCGAAGACGAGCTTCTTCGGGCCCGTCCCCACGCGGCCCAGCAGCGAGCCGAGCGCGTCGATCCGGATGTCCTCCATGCCCGCTTCCTCGGCCAGCTTCTTGATGAGCTGGACGCGGGGACCTTCGGTGCCGGAGAAGCCGGGGACCTTGATCATCTCGGAGAGGGCGCGGGCGGTCCAGTCGCGGTGCTTGGCCGCGGCGGCCTTGATGCTCGAGTAATCCATGTTCATGCCTTCCTTTCCATGTCGGTCATTCGTTTCCAGAGCCGGTCGCCCGCCTCGGCGCAGCGGGCCGCGAGGGCCTCGGCGTCGTAGGCGGGAACCTTGTTTTCGATGACGAAGCGGCCGCCGACCATGACGGACTTCACGTGGCGGCTCGAGAGCCCGAAGGCCAGGTGGCCGGCCAGGTTGTCGGCGCCGAGGGCGGTCGGGGAGGGGTAGTCCCAGTGCACCAGGTCCGCAGGCGCGCCGGGGACGAGCTCGAGGGCTTCCACGCCGAGCAGGCGGGCGGCGAAGTTCCCCGCGCGGCCGAGGGCCTTGAGGTAGGCGTCGGGCCAGAGGGGGCCGCCGGCATCCTTGTGCTTGAAGAAGGCGAACTTGAATTCCTCGAGCACGTCGGCGCCCATGCCGTCGGTGCCGAGCATCCAGTTGCGGAGCGAGGGGAGCGCGGCCTGGTAGCCCACGGCGTTGTTCATGTTGGAGCGCGCGTTGTGCGCGAGCATGGCGCCGCGCGCGTCGATCATCGCGATCTCCTCCGGCGAGAGCCAGAGGCCGTGCGCGACGATGGAGTCCTTCGGGAGGCAGCCGTGGCGGTCGAGCCGGACGAGGGGGTCGAGGCGGCGGCGCGCGCGCGAGTCGACCGCGTCGTACTTGTCCTCGGCGACGTGGACGTGCATGGGGCGGCCGCTGGCTTTGCAGAGGGCGCCGAGCGCGTCGAGGGTTTCGTCCTCGAGGGTGAAGGGCGCGTGCGCGCCGATCATGGCCGCGAAGAGGGGGGCGCCGCCCGAGAGCAGGCGCGGCATGCGCGCGGTGTCCGCCTCCTCGGCGAAGCGCTCGTTCTCGCGCACCCCCGCCTTCGCGCCGGCCTCGCCGTTGCGGTCGGTGGTCTCGTAGCAGAGCACCGAGCGGATTCCCACCTCGCCGATGCCCTCGGCGAGGACCGAGAGCGAGCCGTCGATCCACTCGGGGCTGGCGTGGTGGTCGATGACGGTGGTGACGCCGCAGGCGGCGGCGTCCATGGCGCCCGCCACGCCGGACCAGCGCGTCGTCGCGTCGTCGAGGGCCCGGTCGAGCCGCCACCAGAGGTGGTCGAGCTGCTGCGCGAAGTCCTTCGACGGCGCGATGTCCACGCGCAGGCCGCGGGCCAGGGCGGAGTAGAAGTGGGTGTGGCCGAGCACGAGGCCCGGCGAGACGAGGCCGCCCGAGCCGCCCTTCCGGGCTTCCGGGTGCGCGGCCGCGAGGCCGGGGCCGGCGGCCGCGACGCGGCCGTCGTCGCCCACCAGGAGGTCGATGGGCTCGGAGACGGCCGCGGGGTCCCAGCGGACCAGGCGGACGCGTTCGAAGACGGTCATGAGGCGCTCCCTTCGGCCGGCGGGGCCAGCCAGGCGTAATCGCGGAAGATGCGGGCGGCGGCCAGGGCGAGGCGGTCGTCGGGACCGCGCGCGGAGGCGGCGGAGGCGGCGCTCCCGTGGCCGGCGGAGACGGCGGACTCGAGCACGCCGAGGGCACGGATCTTGCCCGAGTCGCAGCGCACGACGAACTCGTGCTTGCCGCCGCGGTCCGGCAGCGGCGCGAAGCCGGCGCGGTCCGAGGCCATCAGGGCGGCCTCCGAATCGAAGAGGTTGAGCTTGTCGCTGAAGGGCGCGCCTTCCCAGGGGCAGAAGGTTTCGCAGTTGCCGCACTCGTTGCAGAGCGCGTGCACGTGGACGATCTGCCAGCCCAGGCCCGGCCCCAGGTCGAGCGCGAGGTTGGCGCGGTTCGGGCACACCTCGACGCAGCGCATGCAGGCTTCGTCGCAGGCCAGGCAGCGTTCCGCCTCGCGCGCGAGGAAGCCGGGGTCGGTCTCGGGGAGCGGCTCGAGCAGCTTGCCGCGGGCGGCCAATTTGGCGCGCTCGGGCGTTTTGCGGACGTGCTCGTAATCCGGGTCGAGGGCGCCGAGCGCGGCGATGACGGCCTTGGCCGCGCGCCGCCCGTCCGCCACCGCGGCGATGATCGAGGCCGGCCCGCGCCGGGCGTCGCCCACCACGTAGAGGTCCTCGCCCGCGGCGAGGGTGTCCGCCGCGATTTCCGGGCGGCCGTCCTTGCCGACCTTCACGCCCCAGGCTTCGAGCAGCTCGCGGTCCGGCGACTCGCCGATGGCGGCCACGAGGAGGCCGCAGCCGAGCTCGAAGGTCTCGTCGGAAGCGACGGGGCTCCGGCGTCCCGAGGCGTCCGCTTCGCCGAGCTTCATGCGGCGCACGACGAGCGCTCCGGGGCGGGCCGCCTCGGGCAGGGCCAGTTCGACGAAGTCCGCGCCCTCGGCCATGGCCGCCTCGAGTTCCTCGCGGTCGGCGGGCATCTCGGCCGCGGTGCGGCGGTAGACGATGGTGACCGCGGGCTTGCCGGGCAGGCGGAGGGCGGCGCGAGCGGCGTCCATGGCGGTATTGCCGCCGCCGGCGACCACGACGCGCCGCTCCGCCCCCGGGTCCGGGGCCGGCGCCTTGCCGAGCGCGGCCAGCTTGAGGAAGGAGAGCGCGTCCACGACGCTCACGCCCGAGCCCGCGAGGGGCAGCTCGCGGGCCTTCTCGGCGCCGACGGCCAGCACGACGGGCCCGATGCCCCTGGCGCGGAGATCCGCGATGCCCGCGGGTTCCTCGCCGAAGCGGAACTCCACGCCGAGCGCGGCGATGCGCTTCACGTCGCGCTCGATGTCCTCGCGGGCGATGCGGAAGCCGGGTATCAGGTTGGCGACGGCGCCGCCGGGCGCCTCGTCGCGGTCGTAGACGACGGGCAGGATGCCCGCGGAGGCGAGGGCCTCGGCGCAGGCGAGCCCGCCGGGGCCGGCGCCGATGACGCCGACGCGGGTGGTCGTGCGGAGCGCTACTTTCTCGCGGGCCGGCTCGTCGAGCCCGGCGCGGGCCGCGGCGCGCGCCACGGCGAGCTTCGAGGCGCGGATGGCTACCGGTCCCTCGTAGTCGACGCGGGAACAGGCGGTTTGGCAGACGTGGTCGCAGAGCACGCCCGTGATGAAGGGGAGGGCGTTGCGGTCCTTGACGATGTCGAAGGCCTCCGCCGCGCGGCCCGCGCCGCCGGAGCGGATGTAGCCGGGGGCGTCCTGGTTGGCGGGGCAGGCCTCGACGCAGGGCGCGACGAAGCAGTCGAAGCGGGGCAGGGCCTTACTGATGCTCGCGCGGCCGCGCTTCCGCTCGCCCGAGTAGTCCGGGTCGGCGAGCGCCGCCTCCGCGAGGGCGGCGAGGGCCTTCGCGTCGGGACGCGCCGGGGCGGAGGCGAGGGCTCCGGACGCCGCGCGCGCGATCTCGGTCAGGCGCTGGTAGCCGCCCGGCTTCAGGAGCTCGGTGGCCGTGGTGAGCGGGCCCAGGCCCGCCTGGACGCAGGCGGCCGCGTTGCGCGCCGAGACGCCCGCGCTGAAGCTGAAGGGCGGCGGGGCGGCCAGGGCGGCGGCGAGCTCCGCGGCCAGGCGCGTCGTTATCGGGAAGAGGGGGCGCCCCGAGAGGTAGGCCTCGCTGCCGGGCAGCGGGGTGTTCGCGTTCTCGTGGGCCAGGGTGTTGGAAAGCTTGAGCCCGAAGCCGACGCCGGCCTCCCGCGCGGCCGTCCCGAGCGAGGCGACGAGCTCGAGGGCGCGGCCGAACTGCAGGTCCTTCCCGAAGGCCTCCCGGCTGATGACGATCTTGCCCCAGCGCGCGCGGTCGAGGATGTCTCGCACGCGGTCGTAGCCGAGCAGGGTGGGGTTGAGCTTGACCGCGAGCGGCAGCTTCTTCACCGAGACCAGGTGCCGGGCGATGGCCTCGATCTCCTCGGGCAGGCAGCCGTGCATGGTGGAGAGGGCCGCCGAGTGGACGGGGCGCTCCGCGGGGTTCGCGCGCAGGGCCTTGACGGCGGCGACGGCGCGCGCGGCGGCTTCGGCGCCGAAGGCGAAGGCGAAGGCGGGCGCGGAGACTTCGCGCTCCGCGTCCTCGAGCTCGCGCTCCCACTCCGGGTCGAGCTCGGGGCGCCGGAGCTTCTCGATGAAGCCGTCCACCCGCTCGCCCCTGACGCCCGCGAGCGTGTAGCCGACGGACAGCACGAAGGCGGTCGGGTCCGGTTTGTCGACAGGCGCGCGCAGGGCCTCGAGCACGCGGATCGCGAGCCAGGCGCGGCGGTACTCGCCGCGGGCCTCGTCGAGCGAAAGCTCGGTGGACCACTCGGTGTTGCGCCCCTCGTCGAGGGCGTCGATGCAGGGCTTCTCGATCTCGAGCCGATCCATTTCCTGCACCGTCTTGAGCTCGACGACGCGGGCGCCCGCGAGCCAGGAGGCCACGATGTTCGGGGCTATCTGGCTGTGCGGTCCGGCGGCCGGTCCGACCGGCAGCGAGACGCGGGTCCCGAAGAAGTCGAAGCCCGGGCTCGTCCGCGCGAGCGCGTCCGCGTCGCGGATGGTCTCCTCCGGGATGCCGTAGATCGAGCGGACGGACCGCCACTCGCCGGCCATGCGGGAGAGCAGTTCGCTGATGGAAGTCGTGCGCATCACGGCGCTCATGGGCACCCCCGGGAAAGGAATCGGCCGAAGCCGGGTTCGAGCGCGACGCCGGGCGCCGCTTCGGATATGGAGCCTTCGCGGGGCAGGGCCCCGGGCCTCTCCTCGTCGCGCGCCGCGTCGTAGGCGAGGCGGCCGCGAAGGTAGACGGAACGTATGGAACCCTGGAGCCCGAGACCGTCGAAGGGCGTGTCGCGGCCCTTCGAGTAGAGCCTCTCGGCGCGCATCGTCGTCCTTCCCTTGGGATCGAAGAGGACCAGGTCGGCGTCCTTGCCGAGCGCGATGGCGCCCTTGCGGGCGGAGAGGCCGAAGCGGGCCGCCTGCGCGGCGCCCGAGGCCTCGAGGAGGCGGGGCAGGCTTAGCTTCCCCTTCAGCCAGCCTTCCGAAAGCAGGTAGGGAAGGGTGGTGCCGACGCCGGGGATGCCGCCGTAGGCGCTCCACGCGTCGCGGCCGCGCTTTTCCTCGGGACGGGCGGGCGCGTGGTCGCTCGTCGCGAAGGAGACCGCGCCCGAGGCGAGCAGCGTCCAGAGCCGTTCGCGCTCCGCGGCCGACTTGACCGGCGGCGCCGTCTTGAGCGAGGCGCCCTTCGCCGCGAAGTCCTCGCGCGAGAAGGCGAGGTAGTGCGCGCAGGTCTCGCACGTGCCGCCTGAACGCGAGACGAGTTCCGCCGCCGCCGCGGTGCCGACGTGGACGACGTGCAGGGTGCCTTCGCGGCCGCGCGCGAGCGCCATGAGGGCGGCGCAGGCGACGAGCTCGGCGGCCTCGGGCCGCGAGTCGACGTAGTCGTCCCAGGTCGGCGCTCCGGAGCCCCGCGCGGCCTTGATCCTCGCGGCGGCGGGCAGCACGTAGGCGGGGTCCTCGGCGTGCACCAGCACCGGGAGCCCGAGCTCCGCGGCCTTGGCGATCATGCGCGAAAGCTGCTCGTGGTCGACCGCGGGGAAGGTGTCCATGCCGGACGCGAGGTAGGCCTTGAAGCCCGCGACGCCGGCCGCGGCCAGCTCCTCGAGGTCCCGCTCGGCGGTGGCGGGGCCGTCCGGGCCCGCCCCGCGGATGCCGCCGTAGAAGGCGTAGTCGCAAAGGGCCTCGGGCGCGACGGCCGCCAGCTTGTTCCGGAGGGCGGCCGCGTTGACGACCGGCGGCAGGCTCGTGCAGGGCATGTCGATTATGGTGGTGACGCCGCCGCGCAGGGCCTCGGCCGAGCCGCGGAGGAAGCTCTCGCGCTCCGTGAAGCCGGGCGTGTCGAAGTGGACGTGGCTGTCGACGGCGCCCGGCAGGACGAGGAGGCCCGACGCGTCGACCGTCTCCTCGCCGGCTTCCGGCTCGAGGCGCTCGGCGATTTCCGAAACGCGTCCTTCGCGGACGCGGATGTCGACGCGGAGCGGGGCCGACGCCCCGGGGAGCGCCGCTTCCCCGTTCCATACCAGCATCAGTTCCCTCCGTCGAGGAAGTCGAGCGCCTTCTCCTGCGTCAGCGGCAGGTCGAAGAAGCCGGCCTTCCCGGGCCGCGCCGCCTTGAGCGCCTCGAGGACCGCGAAGTAGCCCGCGATCCCGTACTGGAAGGGCGGTTCGCCCACCGCCTTGGAGCCGAGCACGGCCTTCGGGTTCGCCGCGTCGTCGAGCAGCTCGATGTCGATCGGGAAGTCCATGAACCGCATGTCGGGCAGCTTGTAGGTGGAGAGCGTGTCGGAGAGGAGCTTCCCGTCCTTCCCGTAGACCAGGTCTTCGAGGATGGCCCAGCCGAGGCCCTGGGCGAAGGCGCCCTCGATCTGGCCGCGGTCCACCAGGGCGTCGATCGGCACGCCGCCGTCGTGCACGAGGTCCGCGCGCACGATCCGCGAGCTTCCGCGGAGGGTGTCGAGTTCCGCCACCACGAGGGCCGCGCCGTAGACGTGGTAGGCGAAGGGCGAGCCGCGCTCCGCCTGCATGTCGTAGGAAAGGCCCGGCGTGGCGTAGAAGCCGTGGGCGGAAAGGTCGACGCGCGCCTCGTGGGCCTTGGCGACCAGGTCCTTCCAGGCGAGCCCCGAGTCGCGGCCCCCGCGGAGCACGAGGCCGTTCCCGAGGGAAAGCTCGTTATCCGGGGCGCCGAGGAACGTCGCCGCGAAGGCGAGGAGGCGCTTCCGGATTTCCTCGCAGGCGGCGAGGGCGGCGGCGCCGTTGATGTCGCTGCCGGTCGAAGCGGCGGTCGGCATGGTGTTGGCCACGGTGGCGGTCCGCGTGCGCTCGATCCGCACGAGGTCCTCGGGGATGCCCAGGGTCCGGGCGGCCACCACGAGGACCTTGCGGCCCACGCCCTGTCCCATCTCGACGGCGCCGGTCGACACCGACACGGATCCGTCCGAGAACACGTGCACGAGGGCGCCGCCCTGGTTCATCATCAGCTTGGTGAACGAGACGCCGAAGGCGAGCGGGATGACCCAGGAGCCGCGCTTCCTGTCCGCGTGCGAGGCGTTGAAGTCCTCGATTTCCGCCTCGAGCCGGGCCGCCGGGTTCCGCGAGAGCAGGAGCTCGAAGGGGCGGCCGGCGCGGCAGTCTTCCATCTTCATGCCGTAGTGGGTCAGGTCGCCCTCGCGGAGCAGGTTGCGCCGCTGGAGCTCGAGGGCGGGGATGCCCGTCGCCTCCGCTGCCTTCGAGACGGCGGCCTCCATGGCCCAGATGGCCTGGGGGGCGCCGAAGCCGCGGAAGGCGGTGAAGGGCGGCAGGTTGGTCCGGCACATGTAGCCCGCCGCGCGCACCGCGGGAATCCGGTAGGCGCCCGCCGCGTGGTAGAGGCTGCGCGCGATGATGGCCGGCGAAAGGTCGCAGGCCGCGCCCGCGTTCTGGTAGAAGTCCAGCTCGAGGCCGAGGAAATTCCCTTCGGCGTCGAGGGCCAGGCGGAAGTCGGTGGAATAGGGATGGCGCTTGCCCGTCATGCGCATGTCGTCGCGGCGCGAGAGCACCAGCTTGACCGGCCGGCCCGTGACGTACGCGCCGAGCGCCGCCAGCGCCGCCCAGGGCGCGGCCTGGTCCTCCTTGCCGCCGAAGGCGCCGCCGAGGCGCATCGCCTCGACCTCGAGCTCCCGCATGGGGACGCCGAGCACGCGGGCGACGGCCTTCTGGACGCCCGAGGGGGCCTGGGTGCCGGAGACGACGCGGAGGCCGCCGTCGACGGGCTCGGCGATGGCGCCCTGCGTCTCGAGGTAGACGTGCTCCTGCCCGTCCGACTCGGCGCGGCCTTCGACGATCCACCTGGCCTTGCCGCCCTCGGCCTCGGCGCGGAAGGCCCCGGCCAGGTCTCCCGAGCTCTGCACGCGGGGCTTGAGGATGAGCTCGCCCCTGGCGAAGGCCTCGCGCGGGTCCGTGACGACGGGCAGCTCCTCGCCCGTGACGCGCACCAGGGCGGCCGCCGCGCGCGCGAGGCGCTTGGAGGAAGCCAGCACCAGGGCGACCGGCTGCCCGGCGTAGTGCCACTCGCCGTCGGCGAGCAAGGGCTCGTCGTCGACCGCCGTGCCCATCTGGTTCTCGCCCGGGATGGAGGCGGCCAGAAGCACGACGACCGAAGGGTCGAGCTCGCGCGCCTTTGACGCGTCGACGCGCATGCGCCGGCCGTGGCCCGAGGGGCTCGGGACGACGGCCGCGTGGAGCAGGTTCGCGGGCTCCGGCAGGTCGTCGAGGTACTTCGTGGCCCCGGTGAGGTTGCGGAGGCTCTCGGGGCGGTCGCCCGGGTCGAAGCGGACGGCGGCCAGGGCGGAGGGGGCGGATCGGTCTTTCATGCCAGGAGCTCCTCGGCGGTGAAGGCGCCGGGGAAGAGCCGGAGGGCGTGGGCGGCGAGGAGCCGGCCGAGGACGCGCTTCCGGAACTCCGCGGAGCCGCGCACGTCGGAGATGGGCGCCACCTCGTCGCGGGCTGCCAGCATGGCCTCGCGGAAGGCGGCGACTGAAGGCTTCCGGCCCTCGAGCGCGGCGGCGGCCTTGCGGAGCCGCAGGGGCACCGGTCCCACGCCGCCGGCCGAGACGATGACGCCGCGCATCGCGCCGCCAGAGTCGACCGCGAGCGAGAGCGCGGTGTTGACCGCCGCGATGTCGAGCCGCTCTCGGCGGGCGGCCTTCTCGAAGGAGAACGCGCGCGGCGCGGCGGGCAGCAGGATGGTCTCGATGATGGCGTCCCCGTCGAGGGCGGTTTTCTTGTAGCCGAGGAAGAAGTCCGCGAGCGGGAGCTCGCGCGCTCCCGACGCTCCCGAGAGGACGAGCCGGGCGTCCAGCGCGAGCAGCATGGCCGTCAGGTCGGCCACGGGCGAGGCGTTGGCGACGTTGCCCGCCAGGGTCGCGCGCGCGCGGATGTGAGGGCTCGCGACGAGGACCTCGAAGCGCTCGATGCCGGGGGCGATGGCGCGCACCGCTTTCGACGCGAAGAAGTCCGCAACCGTGACGCCGGCGCCGAGGGCCACGGTCGCGCCTTCGCCCGAGCCGCGCGTCTCGATGAAGCGCAGCTCCGGATCGCGGCCGACGAAGCGGGGCGAAAGACCGGGCGCGGGGTCGGTGTTGCGGACGTACCAGTCGGTCCCGCCACCTAATGGTGGCGAGCCGCCTAATGGTGGCGAGCCGCCTAATGGTGGCGAGCCGCCCGGGCCGCCCGCGGAGGCGGGTTCGGGCAAATCCTGCATGGTGGCCGCCAGGGCCGGGGGAATGACGCCGCGCGCCGCCAGGGCCGCGAGCCGGGTCGGAAAGTCGAGGGGCAGGCCGGAGAAGTCGGAGGAAAGCGCGCGCGCGGCGCGGCCTATGCTCGCGTAGCCCGTGCAGCGGCAGAGGTTGCCCTCGACGGAAGCCACCGCGGCGGCCTCGTCGCGCGGACCCTCGGCCAGCAGGAAGTGCGAAAGCGCCACCGCGACGCCCGGGGAGCAGAAGCCGCACTGGCTCGCGTTCTCGACGTGGAGGGCCTTCATGACGGGCGTCGGGCCCTCGCCGGCGAGTCCCTCGACGGTGACGAGGGCGCGGCCGTCCAGCTCGCCGAGGGCCAGCAGGCAGGTGGCCGCGCTCACCCACTCGATGCCGGTGCCTTCCAGGTTCCGGCGCCCGAGCAGGGCCAGGCAGGCCCCGCAGTCGCCCTCGCGGCAACCTTCGCGCGTCCCGGTAAGGCCCGCCTCCTCGCGCAGCCAGTCGAGGACGGGCTGTTCTTCCCTTCCTTCGATCTCGACCAGCTTGCCGTTCAGGCGGAACCTCAGGGACTTGAGCACGTTGCGACCTCCAGGTGGGGTCGACCAGTGTACGCCCGTTTCGCGGATAACGCAATGTTAAAAATTTAACGAATCAGTCGACCCAGAGCCCGACCCGTTCGAAGCGCTCCACGTCCACGAGGCCGCGGTCGGTGATCTTGAGCTTCGGGATGACCGGCAGGGCCATGAAGGCGAGCGTCATGAGAGGCTCGGAGTTCGCGAAGAGCTCCGCGGCGAAGAGCGCCGAGAAGCGGTCGAGCGCTGCCACCACCTCTTCCGCCGCGCGGTCCGACATGAGCCCGCCGATGGGCAGGGGCAGCTCCGCCAGCACCTCGTCGCCGAGGGCGGCCACGAAGCCGCCGCCGATCTTGTTGAGGCGCTTGGCCGCCTTGAAGATCGACTCGTCGTCCATGCCCGCCACGATCATGTTGTGCGAGTCGTGGCTGACGGTGGAGCCGATGGCGCCGCGCTTCATGCCGAGGCCGCTCAGGTAGCCCTTGCCGATGTTGCCCGAGCCGCGGTGCCGCTCGATGACGTAGACGCGCGCCAGATCGCGCTCCGCGTCGCTCGCGCAGTAGCCGTCGGGGCCGACGGGCGGCTCGACGACGAGCTCGTTCGTGACCAGGCTGCCTTCGGCGCAGGTGATGGCCCGGACGCGGCGGCCTTCCCTCGGGATGCGGAAGTCCTCCGCCTTGAGCCACTTGATGTTGACCGAGTCGCGGACCGCCACGGGCCTCGGCTCGATGGCCGCGACCATGCGGCCGTCGCGCGCCGCGAGGCGCCCGTCCTTCCAGACCGCCGCTACCTTGAAGGAGGATAGATCCTCGAGCAGCACGAGGTCCGCGCGCTTCCCGGGCGCCACCGCGCCGCGGTCGCGGAGCCCGTAGTGCTCGGCGGGCACGAGGCTGGCCATGGCCAGGGCGTCCAGCGGATCGACCCCTTTGGCCACGAGGAGGCGCAGCATGCGGTCGACGTGGCCCTCGCTCGCGAGGTCGTCTGGGTGGCGGTCGTCGGAGCAGAGCATGAAGCGCCGCGCGTTCCGCGCCGTTACGGCGGACGCCAGGTTCTCCAGGTCGCGCGCCGCCGAGCCTTCGCGCAGCATTACGCGCATGCCCTTCGACACCTTCTCGAGCGCCTCTTCCGCCGTGGTCGACTCGTGGTCGGAGAGTATGCCCGCGGCGATGTAGGCCGAGAGGTCCTTGCCCGAGAGGCCCGGCGCGTGGCCGTCGATGGCCTTGCCCGCCTCGCGGAAGAGCGCCACCTTGTCGAGCAGGATGCGGTCGCGCGCGAGCACCCCGGGGAAGTTCATCACCTCCCCGAGGCCCAGGACGCGCGGGTCGCGGAGCCAGGGGTGCATGTCCGCGGCGTAGATGGCCGCTCCCGCCGTGTCGAAGTCCGTGGCCGGCACGCAGGAGGGCGCCACCAGGAACACGTCCACCGGCAGGCCCTCGCTGGCGCGGAGCATATAGCTCATGCCGTCGTAGCCGAGCACGTTGGCTATCTCGTGGGGGTCGGCGACCACGCTCGTGGTGCCGCGCGGGCACACGAGGCGCGCGTACTCCGCGGGCGAGAGCAGGCTGCTTTCTATATGGACGTGCGCGTCGGTGAAGCCGGGCGCTAGCACGCGGCCGGCCGCGTCGAAGGTCTCCCGCGCGCGGAGTCCGTCGTTCACGCCCACCACCGCGCCGCCCGCGATCGACACGGTCGCGCCCTCGACGAGCACGCCCCGGTAGAGGTCGGCCACGCGCGCGCCCACGATGTTCAGGTCGCAGTCGGCGTGTCCCGCCGCCGCCTCGATGTGTCGCGCTCCGTTCATGTCCCGAACCTCCGACTCCGGATGTTCGTCCCATGATAGGCTAGGAAGCCCGAAGGCGCAACGCGAAACTCGCCGGGTCGCGCGGGGCCGCCCGGCGCTGGATGCCTCCGCCCTGCCGGAACCGCCACCGGGACCCCGCGCCCCGCCACCGGTGGCGGAATCGCCGCTTTTCCCGCGGGAAAACGTTGCGCGCTCGCCCGACGCGGTTTAGACTGCCCGGAACCGCCCGCTCCTCCGGATCCCGCTGGGCTCCCCGGCGCGGACGGATCCAACCAGTTTCCCTACCGGCACCGACAAGGAGGCAGTCAGTGGAGAAGTTCTTCAAGCTCAAGGAAAACGGGACCACGGTCAAGACCGAGATCCTCGCGGGCATCACGACGTTCATGACGATGGCCTACATCCTGGCCGTCAACCCCGGCATCCTCTCCGCCACCGGCATGGACAAGGGCGCGCTCTTCACGGCGACGGCGCTGTCCTCGCTCGCGGCCACGCTCGTCATGGCCCTCCTGGCCAACCTGCCCTTCGCGCTCGCGCCGGGCATGGGCCTCAACGCCTTCTTCGCCTTCTCCGTGGTCCTCGGCATGGGCTACAGCTGGCAGACGGCGCTGACCGCGGTCTTCGTGGAAGGCATCATCTTCCTCCTCCTCTCGCTCTTCAACGTGCGCGAGGCCATCGTCAAGAGCATCCCGCTCAACCTGAAGCGCGCGCTCTCGGTCGGCATCGGCCTGTTCATCGCCTTCATCGGCCTCCAGAACGCCGGCATCATCGTCAACAACGACGCGGTGCTGGTCGGGCTCGGCGCCGTCACCAAGGGACCGGCCCTCGTCGCCCTCATCGGCCTCGTCGTCACCGGCGCGCTGCTCGCGTTCAAGGTCAAGGGCGCCCTGCTCATCGGCATCCTCGCGACCACCGTCGTGGGCATCCCCTTCGGCGTCACCAACCTCGAGGGCTTCACCTTCGTGTCGATGCCGGCCAGCCTCGCGCCCATCTTCTGGAAGTTCGACTTCTCGAAGATCTTCACGGGCGAAGTGCTCATCGTCATGTTCAGCTTCCTGGCCGTCGACATGTTCGACACCATCGGCACCCTCGTCGGCGTGTCGACCAAGGCCGGCATGCTGACCAAGGACGGCCAGGTGCCGCGCGCCAAGCAGGCCCTGATCGCCGACGCCGTCGGCACCACCTTCGGCGCCATCGTCGGAACCTCGACCGTGACCACCTACGTCGAGAGCGCCTCCGGCGTCGAGGAAGGCGGCCGCACGGGCCTCACCGCCCTGACCACCGCGATCCTCTTCGGCCTCGCGCTCTTCCTCTCGCCGGTGTTCCTGGTCATCCCGGGCGCCGCCACCGCCCCGGCCCTGATCATCGTCGGCCTCTTCATGATGTCCCCCATCAAGGAGATCGACTTCGACGACTGGACCGAGGCGATACCGGCCTTCCTGGCCATCATCGCCATGCCGCTGACCTACAGCATCGCCAACGGCATCGTGTTCGGCATCCTCGGCTACGTCGTGCTCAAGACCGTCACCGGCAAGGTCAAGCAGGTCCCGATCGTCACCTGGATCGTCGCGGCCTTCTTCGTCCTCAAGTTCGTCTTCGGATTCTGAGTTTCCCGACCCCGCAGAGCGCCCGCGTCCGGCACAGCCCGGGCGCGGGTTCTTTTTATCCGGGGATGAATGGCGAGTATCCTGAGGAGCTCACACAAAGGCACCAAGGCACAAAGGGGAATGGGGCTCGGTAAAAATGCCGGTCCTGGCTTGGTGCCTTTGTGTCTTTGTATAAGGGTATTCTGGGATCATTTCTGGGGACGAATGGCGCGGGCACGCTTGCCAGCTCGCTTCGACTCTCCCGGCGGGCCCGCGTCGTCCGGCGCGACGGCGCCTCCGGTCCCCCGACGGCGCCCGGCTCTGGCATTCGCCCCGGGCGGCGCGTATAATCGCCGCATGAAAGCATCGAACAACAAGGCCGTCGTCGTCGCGCTCGCGCTCGTCCTCGCCGTTTCCTGCGCCGGAAAGCCGGAGCCCGTCGCCGCTACGCCCGAACCCGAGGCCGTGGGCGCCGCCACCGAGTGGGTCGAAGGCGGCGAGGCCGACGCGTCCGCCCTCGCCGCGTCCTCGTCCGCCGTGGAGGCCGCCATGCCGCTCGAAGCCCGCATCCTGGCCCGGGGCCAGAACGCCCGCGCGGAGGAACCCTCCGTCGGCGTCGTCAGGAACGCCGCCGCGTTCGCGAGCCTCTGGGCCTCCGTCGCCGCGCCCGGCGCCGCGCGACCGGAGATCGATTTCTCCAAGGAAGCCGTCGTCGCGGCCTTCATGGGCCGGAAGAACACGGGCGGATTTTCCATCGAGCTCGCGGGCGCCGTTTCGCTCGCGGACGGCTCCGTCGTCGTGCGCCTGCGCAACCTGGCGCCTAAGCCCGGCATGATGGTGACCCAGGCGCTCACGAGCCCCTTCCTCGTCCTCGCCGTGCCCGCGGTCCAGGACGCGCCCGTGAGCGTCGAGTTCGTCGAATGAGCGAGGAGGCGCGCGGGGGACCCGCGACCTTCGTCGCCTCGCTCGCGGGCACCCTGCTCTTGGAGAACTTTCCCGCGCGCGCGCTCGCGTGGGTTCCGGCGCGTCCGCTCGCGGAGCTCGTCGAGGATCCGGACGCCCTGCGCGCGGAGCTCGGGCGCGAGGCCCGCGCGCTCGGGTGGCCGGAGGAGACCGTCGCCGCGCTCGACGCGGCCTTCCTCGACCGGCACGCGTCCGGCCCCGTCGCCTCGCGCGCCTTCGCCCTGCACCTCTTCCGCGTCGCGGAGGACAACTGGTTCGGCTTCGCGCGCGCGGTCGAGGCGGCGTCCTGGTTCGAGGCGCCCGAATACCACGCGGAGCGCCGCGAACTCTGGCTGGCCAAGGGCGTGCCGACGCGGGACCTCATGGAAGGGCGCCTGACGCCGCCCGACCTGGCCGTCATCGCCGACCTCGGGACGGGCGAGCTCGCCTTCGTGCTGGCGGGCCTCGCGGACTGAGGATCCGGGAATCGCCCCCTTCCGGCGAAAGGGGGCGCCTTCCTACAGAAGGTCGAAGGCCCCGGGGTCGCCGGTCTCGTAGCCGAGCTTGAAGTACTTGAGGCGCTGGGCCGCGCTGCCGTGCGTGAACGAGTCGGGCACCACGTAGCCGCGGGTGCGCTTCTGGATGGTGTCGTCGCCGACGGCGCTGGCCGCGCGCAGGGCCTCCTCGAGGTCGCCCTTTTCGAGGAGGTCGCGCGAGCGCTCGGCGTAGTGGGCCCAGACGCCGGCGAAGAAGTCGGCCTGCAGCTCGAGCCGCACCGAGAGCTCGTTGGCCTTCTCCTGGCTTGTGGCGCGCATGGCCGAATGCACCTCGCCCAGGATGCCGAGCTGGTTCTGCACGTGGTGGCCGACCTCGTGCGCGATGACGTAGGCCTGCGCGAAATCGCCGGGCGCGCCGAATTGTGCCGCGAGCTGCTCGTACCAGGACAGGTCGATGTAGACGGAGTCGTCGCCCGAGCAGTAGAAGGGACCCATGGCCGCCTCGGCCTCCCCGCAGGCGGACGTGACCGAGCCCGAGAAGATGACGAGCTTCGGGTATTCGTAGGTCCGGCCCATCTTCGCGAAGATGGCGCTCCAGGTGTCCTCGGTGTCCGCGAGCACCACCGAGCACATGTCCGCGAGCCGGTCCTCCTCGGGGGAGGTCTCGACGGCCGCGCCGCCCGGCGCCTCGATGGCGGTCCCGCCTGCGAGCAGGTTCGACAGCACCGTGGCGGGGTCCCCGCCCATCAGCAGCATGATGACCGCGACCACGACGGCGCCGCCGCCCCCGATGGCCATTTTCCGACCCGCTCCGCCCGTCCGGCGGCGGTCCTCGACGTTCGCGCTTCTTCTTCCTGATTCCCACTTCATGGCACGAGCTTACGCCGCGCTCGGCATCCGGTCAAATGGCGGTATCGTCGGGGGGCTCGTCGAGCGAGCGGGGATGAGAGGGCGCCACGGCGCGGGCGCCGTGGCGGCGACGATGGCCTTGCCTTCGCCGATCATGCAGGGATGAGAGGGGCCGGGAGAGAAGGGGCGGAGCCCCTTTTCTCCCGGACAGTTCCCGGATTTATTCGGTGAGGCTGAGGAGGCCGATCAGCTCGGGATAGTCGATGAAGGGATTGCGGTTGCCCTGCCAGGCCTGGACCGCGTTGTTGCGCGCGATTTCCTTGGCGCTGACCGGGTCGGCGGAGGCCCAGGAGCGGAGCATGGCGTCGTACCAGGGCAGCAGCTTGGCGCCTGAGGCCGCCCAGGCGCAGGAGAGGAACTTCGAGTCGCCATAGTAGCGGAGCGCCTGGTAGAAGTGCATGCGCGCGTGGTCGCCCTTGTAGAACGAGATCGGTTCGAACACGGTGCCCGTGTAGCCGAGCCCCGTGCGCGCGGAACCGAGCTTTGAGCCGTTCAGGCTGGTCCAGGTGGCGGTGCCGACTTCGCCGTAGGAATAGTTGGAGCGGCGGTTGTTGACGATCTTGTCGGTGGGGGTGAGCGAATGGCCGTCGGCGTAGGCGGCGGCGTTCGCGGTGCCGCCGAAGGTGGAGTTCGGCCAGGTGTGCTCGCGGTTGTAGTACTCGCCCTCGACGGAGCCGGAGCCCGTGTCCTGGTCGACCACGAAGGTGAACCAGTACGCGGCGCTCGTGCCGTCGCTCGAGGTGCTCGAGTACATGTCCCAGACCTTGCCGTTCGGCGCGACGTCGGTCGACTGGTACATGGTCCAGAGACCCGTGTAGGTCTTGATGGTGTGCGTTGATGTGACGATGTTCTTGAGCGCCGTCTTGAGGGCCGAGCCCGAGAGGCCGTAGGCGCTCCGGTAGTAGTCGCGGACGGCGACCGGCAGCGAGAGGTTTTCGGTGAAGGTGCCGCCTGAGGAGCTCGCGGTCCATTTCGCGTAGAGCGTGACGTTGGCCGAACCCATGGTGAAGGTTGCGCCGGGGGCGTAGGTGGTGCCCGTGCCCGTGGCGTTGGTGTTCCAGCCGGAGAAGAGGTAGCCGGTCTTGGCGAGGTTGCCCGTGTTCAGCTTGGTGGTGACCGTGGCGCCGGAGGCGTAGGTCGCGGTGTCGACCGGCACGGTGCCCGAGGTGGCGCCGTTGGCGTTGTACGTCACCGAGTAGGCGGTCGTGGCGGTAGGACCGGTGACGGAGATGGAGTAGCCGAGGTTCGAGCCCTTGGCCCCGCCGTAGGAATAGCACTTGACCGTATAGGTCTTGGTGAGGGGAGCGGTGAAGGAGATTCTCGAGCCGTAGTCGCTCGTCGCCTTGTCGTCGTTGTAGGCCTTCTGGGTCGAGCCGTCGTAGACCGTGAGCGTGGTGTCGGTGTAGCCGGACACGAAGCTCTCGATGACGTAGACCTTGCCCGCGGTGGCGGCGAACGAGTACCAGTCGTAGGCGTCGTCGTAGAAGTTGTGTTCCTGGAGCGCGCCCGTCGTGGCGATGGCCTTGGCGTTGCTCTGGTAGTCGTCCTGCTCGTAGGCGTCGGGGGCCGTCAGGCTGATGGCGCGCGACTCGGGCCGCGCGAGGGCGGGCTTGGCGCCTTCCGCGACTTCGCCGAACGCGGCGAGGGTCGGGTTGGCGCACGAGGCGAGCGCCACTACGAGGGCGAGCGCGATGACGAGGGTCTTCTTCACTTTTCCTGCCTCCTTTGGCAAGGGCCGCCCCAAGCTCCCTGAACGGAGCGAGGGGCGGCCGGTTCGACCATGATGAGGCGTTATGCTGTTCTGTCAAACGGAAACGGAAAGGGAAGGGAAGGAAAAGGTGCCGTACCGGAACCGCGCGCCTTCGCGGGCGGTTCCGGTTCGGTCGGCGGAGCCGCGTCCTCAATAGACGACGTACTCCGGCAGCCGGATGGCGACCAGGGTGTCGAGGGGGCTCGCGGCCACCGCTATGTAGCCGTAGGAGCTCACGGGAACCTCGGTAACAATCGATGACGAGCCGTAGGCCTTGAGGCTGCCGTCGGCCCGCAGGCCGATTCCGGCGAATTTGCCCGCGGCGACCGCGACGTAGGGGCCGTCGCCGAAATCCTGCGCGAGGCCGTAGCCGGAGGCCGCCGCGCCCCACGAGACGAGCCGCCCGTCGGCGAGTACCCCGGCCGCGTGGTAATAGCCCACGTCGATGGCCGCGAAGGCGCCCGCGGGAATCGGCGCGCCGGCGACGCCCGCGTTGGAGCCCCAGAGCGTGGCCGCGCCGGAGCCGTCGAGGACCGCCGCGATCGAGCTTCCGGCCTTGACCGAGCCGAAGCCGCCCGCGGTCGGCGTCGCGGAACCGGAGCCGTTCCAGGCCTGCAGGGTGCCGTCCTCGAGGATGCCGTAGGCGAAGCCGAAGCCCGCGCCGATGGCCGTGTAGCCTGAACCCGTCGGGGCCGCCGGCATGTCCGCGAGCCCCGCGCCCCAGGAGACCACCGTGCCGTCTTCCTTCAAGGCCAGGGTGTAGAGGAGCCCCGCGTCGACCGCCACGTAGCCGCTGTCGGTCGGCGTGCCCGAGACCGCGCCGTTCCGGTCGTCGCCCCAGGAGACGAGCGTGCCGTCGGCCCGGAGGCCGGTCGCGTGGTAAGCGCCGACGGCCACCGCGACGAAGTCGTCGTAGGCGGGGACGGCCCAGAGCTCGAGCGCGTTGCCGGACGGGTTCCAGACTTCGATGATGCCCTGCCGGCGCTCGAAGAGCTCTTCCTCGATACGGAATTTTACGGGGACGGTGCGTCCCGCGACGAGCGCGAGGGTTCCCGCGGCGGAAGCCTTGGCCGCTCCGTTCGGCACGACGAGCGCCTCGAGCGATCCGAGGATCTTCCCGTCCACGAGGACCTCGATCCTCAGGACGGACCAGGCCGGGGCGGGATGCCGGCGCAGGTCGAGGTTGACGATCCAGAATTCGCCCGCGGGGTCGGTGGCGTCGACGCGGACCCGTTCCTTCGCGGAGCCTTCGACCGTGAACTCGGCGAGCGGGGTCACGAGTTCGCCGTCCGCGAGCGCCACGCGCACCACGGGCTCGACGTCCGCCGCGAAGGTGCCCGTTCCCGTCATGGGCGGGGCGAGCGGCGGCAGGAAGAAGAAATGGGGAACCTCGGTTCCGGCGGGCGCCGGAAGCCGGGCCGCGCGGGCAGCCGCCGGACCCGCGTCGTCCGCGAAGGGCTGCGCGCAGGCCGCGACGAGCAGACCGGCCGCGGCCAGGGCGATGATCCGGGGCAAAGACTTGTTCATATACTACCTCCCGGCGTCGGCCGGGGCCGGAAACGGTGGCGGCGGCGCCTCTGCTTCCACCCTCGCGGAAGCGGGCGCGGGGGCGCAAGGGCTTCAAGCGGATTCCGTGGAGAAGGCCCGCGGCAGTCCGCGGCGGCCCGCGGAGCCCCCCGCGCGCCGAGGCGACCCGCCCGCCGAAGCCCGGAGCGCCTGTCCGGCGGACGGCTTGACCGCGCCCGCGCTTCGGCCAAAAATGGCCGCGCGCTCCGGCCGGGCACGCTTCGCTTCCTTCCCGCCCTCCCGGCGCGCCCCGGCAACGGAAAGGAGCCTTTCATGGATAACGGCGACGACCGCCGTCCCCTCTACCTGACCGCCTTTTTCGCGTCCGTCGCGATGCTGGCCATCATCCCCGCGCAGGTCGCGGCCTTCGCGCTCGTGCCCATGCCCTCCTCGGTGGAGCTCTGGTTCGACCTGTTCAACGGGAACTTCCTCGGGGGGCTCTTCCACGCGGATTTCTTCATCCTGGTGAACAACGTCCTCATCGCGGTCATCTACCTGGCGCTCTACCGCCTGCTCGAGGACACGAACCGGAGCCTCCTGCAGCTGGGCGTGCTGCTCGGCTGGATCGGCATCGCGGCCTACCTTTCGTCGAACCAAACCTTCGAGCTCGCCTCGCTCGCGCGCGAATGGGCGGGGGCGGGGGACGAGGCGACGCGCGCCATGCTGCTCGGCGCCGGGAGGGCGGCGCTCGCGGCCTGGCAGGGCACGGCCTTCGACGCCTACTACGTGCTGAACGGCCTCGCGCTGCTCGTCATCGCGCTCCTCATGTTCAGGAGCCCGCGCTTTTCGCGCGCGACAGCGGGCTTCGGCCTCGCCGCCGCCGTCCTCATGTCGGTGCCCTCCACCGCCGGGACGCTCGGCCTCGTCTTCTCGCTGCTCTCGCTTCTGCCCTGGTACGTCTTCACGATCATGTTCGCGCGCGTGTTCCTGCGCGAGGCGCGGGGCCGGGGCGCGCCGGAAGCGGGCGGGGCGAGGCGCCCGTGAAAAGCCTCTACGACGAGCTGTCGGAAAAAGCCGAGGCCGAGGGCGCGACCAAGCGGGTCGGCGCGCGCGCGGACCTCGGCATGCTGCTCTACGGCCGGCGCGAGGCCCTCAGGGAGCTCTGGCTCGCGGCTTCCGCGCGGCTCGGCTCGGGGGACGCGGAGGGCGACGGAGCGAACGGCGACCGGCTCGCCGCGGCCGTCAGGACGCTCGCGCCGCTGTTCGGCGAACGACCCTGATCGGCGGAGGCCGGGCGGAAAGCGAAGTCTCCGCCGTCCGGGGCGGGGGCGTGTCGGTGCGGCCGCGCGGGCGGTCGGATGCTCAGGTCTTGAGTAGTGTCACGAAGCTTGGGGAAATGAAAGCGTGGCGGTGCCGTGGAGCGGTGACGGGGCATGCACAAGCTCCTCGCGCTCTGCGGACCCGCGCTGGTTCCCCCCTTCTGTCCCCGGCCCGGGTGCGAACACCACCTCGAGCCCGCCCATCC
>JADFDI010000017.1 GCA_018262985.1 Spirochaetota bacterium
GGGTAGTTGTGGTGACACCAGCATCGGAGACCCACGATGGCCTTGTCTACCATCGCCGCTTTTACACCACTACGGGGGACACTACCGGCAATTCTGGATGTCGCTTGACAAAGCCGCTTCCGGACCCTCTCGGCCCATGCGTCGCATCGCTCCGCTTTCGGAGAGGAAGTCATGGAATCGGTCGCGCGTTGCGCGACCTGACCGCATCCCTGGGCCTGCGAGCCTGCGGCTCGCTTGCGGTAGGGAAACGATAATGGCGTGCGCGTCCGCGCACGTCCTTATCGCGCTCGCCCATCGCTCGCATCGGGTCCTTCGTTTCGAGTGCGCGCTGCGCGCGCTCTCGGAGCGGAATGGATTGTCGTGCGCGCCGTAGGCGCGCTGCCTCGTCCTGTCCCTGTGTTTAAAGTTGAAAACCGCACCTTGCGGTGCGGTTTTCTTCGGTTTAGCAGGGACAGGACTCGAACCTGCGACCTCCGGGTTATGAGCCCGACGAGCTGCCAACTGCTCTACCCTGCGTCGTTGGTAAGGGGAGGATAGCGAAAGGGCCGTCGAGTGTCAAGCGGTCCGCGTTCCGGGGCCGACTATTTTGGAGATTTTGCGGGGAAATCCGCAGTCCGTCGGAGGAAGATGGGGGTCCGGGGGAAGAAGGGGCTCTGCCCGCGCGGCGCTTCGGGCCCCTGCTTCCCCCGGACGGGTTCCTTCTTCAAAGGAAGGAGACGAAGGGAACGAGGGCCACGAGGCCGGCGGCGAGGACCAGGGCCGGAAGGAAGTCGGCGGTGGGTATCTTGCGGAGGCCGAGGAGGTTGATGCCGATCATGATGACCAGGACGCCGCCGACCGCGGATAGCTCGGCGAGCATGAGTTCCGAGACCCAGGGTTCGATCCAGACGGCGGCGACGGTCAGGACGCCCTGGTAGACGAGGACGGCGAGGGCGGAGAAGGCCACGCCGACTCCCATGGCGCCGGTCAGGATGACGGCCATGAAGCCGTCCATGACGCTCTTGGTGAGGATGAGCTCGTAGTCGCCCTCGACCCCGGCCTTGAAGGAGCCCACGAGGGCCATGGCGCCGACGCAGAAGAGCACCGAGGAGTCCAGGAAGCCCGCTGCGAAGGTGCCGGAGTCGTCGCCTTTTGCGAAGCGGCGCTTCAGCCACTCGCCGAGGCGGAGCACCGCGCCTTCGATATCGAGGGCCGTTCCCGCGAGGCCGCCGATAATGAGGGCGAGGGCCATGGCGAGCACGTGCGCCGTCCCGAGGGCCATGCGCATGCCGAGCACGAGCGAGATGAGGCCGGCGGCGGAGAACACGGCGGCCTTGGCCTTCTCCGGGAGCCCCTTCCGGAGGAAGAGGCCTACGAGGCTGCCCGCGAGTATGGCGAGGGCGTTGATGACGGTGGCGATCATGGGTCGTTCCTCGGGCGGCGGAATTCAAGCTTGACCGCCGGCGGCCGAGTATATACTATCCTCCGCGTCCGTGGAGGAGCATTCGGGGGTCCTCGGGGGCTCCCGGTTTCACGCTCGTTTTCCGCGGCGCCCGGGCGCTTCCGGTTATCCGGGAGGCGCGCGCGGCGTCGCAGCGGCAGGGTCGGCGCGGGCCGGCTGTCGCGGTGCCCGGGGGGCTCCGTCATGACCAAAGGCGTTCTCGAAACCATCGATCCGGCGCTCGACCTCGAAGAAGCCGAGGCGGGAACATCCGGCAAGATCCACTGCGCCAACTGCATCCACTGCAAGCTGGTTCCTTCGCCCGCCCAGGGCTCCGGGCGCTACTACCTGCGCGTGCGCTGCGACGCGGGCAAGTGGCGGAAGAAGCTCGGCGAGGAGAAGATCTACAAGTACTTCACGGTGGTCCGCCGCGCCATCGAATCGTGCGACGCGTACGAGGACATGGGCGAGGAGAAGGACTTCATCCGCGACCTGAAGCGCTCGCTGCCCGACCGCGACGAGATCTACACCGCCGAGCTCTAGCGGGCCGGCGCGACGCTTGCGGAAGGGGCGGCCCGCGGACCCGGGCTCCCGGGCGTAACCGCGGCGCTGCGCCGCGGGTTTTCCAGAGAAGACTGCATGGGCGAAGGGAAGCCGCCGCGCTCCCGCCGCCCCCGGAAGGGAGTACCCGAATGATGCGCATCCGCAAGGCCGTCCGGCCGTCCAAGACCATCGCGATCGCCGCCGTCCTCGCGTTGGGGGTTTTCGCGCTCGGCGCCTGCGCCTCGGGCGCTCAGGCGATACCCGACGACCTGAGCTACGAGGAATTGGTGCAGCGCGCCCAGGAGGCGAGCGACGCCTACCGCTACGCGGCCGCGCTCGACTACTACGGGGCCGCCCTCGGGCGCTTCGGCGCGGATCCGGCCGTCGCGGTGGCCTGCGACTACGAAATCGCCTTCCTCCAGTACAAGATGGGCGATTACGAGGAGTCCGCCGACGGGCTCCGGGGCGTGATCGAGCGCTACGACGCGCCCGGCGGCTCGAGCCTGCCGCCGCAGTACCGCGTCCTCGCCGCCAAGGTGTTGCCGCTGGTCCTCGAGCACGTGGCCGGGGGCGGGGAGTAGCGGGCTCCGACCTTCGACCCTTCGCGAGCCGGAGGAATCATGGAAGGCGATTCCCGCGCCGCCTCCGAGGGGGAGGCCGTCCCGGCCTTGCTCGAGGCTTCGTTCACCGCGATTGACCGCTATCTCGGCCTGGAACCGGCGCCGATCCGCTTCGGCTCGTTCCGGGGCGACCTGGGCGCCTTGGCCCGCTCCTTCGACGGCGTCGAATACCCCGGCCTGCCCTGGGTCGACGCCTCCCTGCCCTGGCGCTCGTTCGGCCCCCGTCCGCCCGCGCGCCGTCGGCCGGCCTGGCTGCCGGCGCGCTTTCCGCCCTCCGCCGATCCGCCCGAATACGAGCCGCCGGTCGAGGGCGTATCGGAGCTGCTCGTGGCCTGCGAGGAGGACGACGGTCCGACGGGGCATGCCTACGCCGTCCTGGATCTCCTGTACGACCGCCGGCGGCGCGTCTTCGTCGACCGGAACGGCGCCCGCCTGGCCATCCTTTCGCGCGTTCTCGAGCCGCGCCGCGTCGAACCGGCTCGGCTCCTTTTCGAGACCGCCGCGCTGCTGGCCCGGGGCGGCTGGGACGCTTCCGCCGACCGGATCGAGTGTCCCCCGCCGCGCGACGTTTCGACGGGAGAGCAGCGGCGGCTCCTTGCCATGGTCGCCTGCGGGGCGGATCCGGCGCGCGGCTTCGACTGGCTGCTCAGGACGGGCTTTATCGAGCGCTACTGGCCCGAGCTCGCGGAGCTGGTCGCCGTGGAGCACGCCAAGGAGCTGCACCCCGAGGGCGACGGCTGGCGGCACACCATGGAGACCTTCGCCCACCGCAAGGCTCCCGACCTGACGCTTTCGCTCGCCCTCCTGCTCCACGACCTCGGGAAGCCGCGCGCGAGCGCCGAGTCCGGTCGGCGCTTCGACCGCCACGCGGAGATCGGCGCGGACCTGGCGCGGCGCTTCCTGCTCCGGCTCGGCTTCCCGGCCGCGCTGGCGGCCGAGGTCGACTTCCTGGTGCGGCGCCACATGATGCCGGCCGCCTTCGCGCGGCTGCCCCTGTATCGCACGCAGGACACGCTTGAGCATCCGCTGGCGCCGCTCCTGCTCGAGCTCTACCGCTGCGACGAGCTTTCTTCGTTCCGGGGGCCCGACGGCTACTACGAGGCCTGCGCGGCGTACCGGGCCTTCCTGAAAAACGCGCGGAACCCCTGGCGGAGCGCGGACGGCAGGAAAATGGCCTTGCGCTGGCTCGAGGACCGGGCCCCTCCCGGCCCCGAACGTCGCGGTTGACCGGTCCTTTTCGCGGCCGCATACTGGAGGCCCGCGGGAGGCGAAGCTTGCGACAGCGGCTTTTGTCGCCCGAATCCGAAAGCGCGTGAGGAGTCCGCCATGGCCGTCGCCTATCGCTGCGTGTTCCAGGACGACGCCCTGGTCGTCCGTTCCCTGTTCGAATCGGCGGGCATTCCGTGCGAACTCCTACCGGACTCGCGCTTCGACGTGAATCCGATGTTCGACTCGAGCGTGGCCGGCTTCCGTATCGAGGTGGCCGAGGCGGAGCTCGAGGACGCGCTGGCCCTGGTCGAGGACTACAAGGCGCGGAAACTGGCCGCCCGCGGCGCGGGCGGGAAAGGCGGGAATCCGTGAAGCTTCCCTTCGATTGCGCGGAAGAAGCCGCGCGGGTCCTGCCGCGCGTCATCGAGTGGCGGCGCGCCCTGCACCGGATCCCCGAGGCCGGGCTCGACCTGCCCCTGACGACGGACTACCTCGAGCGAGAGCTGCGCTCCCTCGGGCTCTCCACCGCCCGCGCGGGTTCAGCGCTCGCGGCCGAGCTCGGCTCGCGCGGGCCGACCGTGGCCATACGCGCCGACACCGACGCCCTGCCGGTCGCCGAGGAAACGGGGCTCGAGTTCGCGAGCGGTAGGCCGGGCTTCATGCACGCTTGCGGGCACGACGCGCACGCGGCCGCCCTGCTCGGCGCCGCCGCCGTCCTGGCCGGCCGCCGGAACGAGCTGCCCTTCCGCGTCCGCCTGATCTTCCAGCCGGGCGAGGAGGGCTTCTTCGGGGCGCGGGAGGTCATCGCCGCGGGCTTCCTCGACGACGTCGCCGCGATCGTCGGCGCGCACGTGGGCGACCTCAGCGAGGAGCTCGCGCCCGGGCAGGCCGGCTTCCTGGCCGGTCCCATGATGGCCGCGAGCGACCGTTTCGAGGGGCGCTTCGTCGGCTCGGGCGGCCACGGCTCGGCCCCGCATCGCGCGCGCGACCCGATACCCGCGCTCGCGCGCTTCATCCTGGACAGCCAGGAGATCGCCGCCCGCGAGCTCGCGGCCACGGATTCCTGCGTCGTCTCCGTCTGCTCGGTTTCCGCCGGCGAGGCGCACAACGTCATTCCCGGCGTCGCCTCGTTCCGCGGCACCGCGCGCACCCTGCGGCCGGATTCCCGCGCCTTCGTCGAGCGGAGGCTCTCCGAGCTCGGGATGGGCATCGCGGCGACGCACGGCCTCGAGTTCGAGTGGGACTGGCTCGGCGGCTACCCGCCGCTCGTCAACGACGCGCGGGCGACGCGCGCCGCCATGGAGGCCGCGCGGGAGACGCTGGGACCGGACGCGGTGGTCGAGCTCCGGTACCCGATCATGGGCGGCGAGGACTTCGCCTACTACCTCGAGCGCGTGCCCGGCTGCTTCTGGTTCCTGGACACCCAGGCGCCGGAGCGCGGCATCGACAAGCCCAACCACAACCCACGCTTCGACGTCGACGAGGGCCTGCTCGGCCGCGTGGTCGCGGTGAACCTGGCCGCGGCCGCGCGGCTCGCGGAGCTCCCCGGCGGTTCCGGAACGGACCGATGAGCCTCTGGCCGCGCATCGCGGAAATACTCGCTCCCGCCGAGGCCGACCGCGAGCTCGCCGGGCGCCTGCTGGCGGAGCTGCGCGCGGACGGTCTCGTATCGGACACCCAGTCGGCCCTGGCCGCCGCGCCCGACGCGGCCCTGGCCCTCTTCTACGCCATCCTTTCCTCTGAACGCTCGAGCCAGAGCCCGGTGCGCGAGGTCCGCGACGCCTCGTGGGCCCTGCGCGCCGATTTCTGCCACGTCAACGTCCGCGCGTGCGGGGTCGGCGCGCGACCCGGGACCTTCCTGCAGGCGGCCAAGATCCTGCCCGCGCTCGGCGTCCGCGCCGTGCACCTGGCGCCCTTCCACCCCTGCCATTTCGAGGTGATCTACGCCATCGAGAGCCCGGCCATGGTCGATCGCCGCCTCGCCGATCCGCGCCTCGCGGCGTCGGGCCTGGGCGCCCGCGAGCAGCTCCGCGCCTTCGTGGAGGCGTGCCACCTGCTCCGCGTCGCCGTGGGCTACGACCTCGTGCCGCACCTGGCCCAGTACGCCCGCACCGTGCTCGAGCGGCCGGAGCTGTTCCGCTGGATAGCCCTGGCGGACGACCGGCGCGCCCTGGAGGAAGGGCTCGACCCGGAATCCATCGGGTCGCGCGCGACCCGCCTCGAGCTGGCGTCCCGCGTCCGCGACGTGGTGGCCGGAGTGAAGGAACGAGCCGCCGTCGCCGATCTCGAGGCGGACCCGGACGACGCGGCCGAGACGGAGCGCGTCGAGCGCGCCTACTACGCGGCCATCCGCGCCCTGATCGACCGCGGGCTCTGGCCCCTGCTTTCCCACGCGTGGAACGGCGTCGGCCTTCCCGAATTCCACCGCTACGACCGCGAAGGCAACTATCCCGTCTTCCGCTACCGCTCCGAGTCCGGCGAGGACGTGGGCGAGGCCGCCTACTCGGTCGTGACCCCTTTCGCCTTCCATGACGGCCTGCCGCCGAACCGCCGGCCCGATCCGGCGCGACCGCCGGAGCGCAACGAGGAGGCCGTGGAGTACTTCTCCCGCGTCTTCGATCTTTGGCGGGACGGCTTCGGCTTCGACTTCGTGCGGATCGACTCGGTCGACCACGTGCTCGACTCCACCCTCGACGAGGCCGGGCGCTACCCCGTCTCCGATCGGCCGACGCCCGAGGTGCTCCGCTCGGTCAGCTCCCGGATCCGCGCCGACGGCCGCGCCCCGGCGATCGCCGTCCTGGCCGAGCGCATGGGCCAGGAGTTCGAGGCCTACGCCGGGATGGGCTTCGACCTGACGCTCGGCTCGGACATGTTGCGCCGCGTCGACCGGCCCCTCCTCGAGGACGCCTTCGCGCTCTCCGACCGTATCGCGGCGGCGCCGGCCCACGCGCGCAAGGCTTCGGTCTGCTTCGCCCTCGACACCCACGACACGGGCTCGCCGCGGCTCTGGGGTCAGCCCCTCGCGGCCCTGATGGGGCGGGAACGGCTAGCGCTCAGGCGCTTCGTGGCGCGCTTCTCGTCGTGCGGGTCCGGGCGCCGCCCGCTCTACGAGACCATGGGCTTCCGCGACCGCTCCACGGGGCTCTACGAGGCGACCATCGCCGTCCGAAACCTCGACTGGCGCGACGACGCCGCCTTCTCGGCTCTCTGCGCGCGGATCGACCGGCTGCGCGAGCGCTTCGGCACCTTCCTCGAGGGCGCCTGGCTCGCGGAGCGCATGGCCGCCGACGGCCTGGCCTGGTGGTTCCTCCGCGGACGGGACCCCGGCCGCTTCCTCGTGGCGGTGGCGAGCCTCGAGACCGCGGACGGGCGCGACCTCGACCGGATAGCCATCCCGCTCGGCGGCGACCCGATGGTGCAGCACGAAGGCCGCGTGTGGGACTTCTCCGACCTGGAGGGCGCCGCCCTCTGCGTGCGCGGCGAGCTCAGGGTCGAAGGCCTGCGCTTCCTCGAATTCCGCCTCTACGAGCTCAGGCAGGCCTTCTACTAGCCTTGCCGCTCGCCGGCCCCCGGCGGGGTCCCGGCCGCGCCATCGCGCTCAGAGCCCGAACGCCCTGAGCCGCCCCGCGGCGCCGATCCGTTCGAGCGCGGGCCCGAGCGCCTCGCCGGGCAAGCGCTCGCGCTTGAGCTGGACGGCGAACTGGTTCATGGAGAAGTGCTTGAAGACGAACACCCGCCGCGCCAGGTCCGGATCCGCCTCGAGCCCCGCGGCGAAGGCCCGGCTCCACGCGGAGAAGACACCCCGCGGCGAGAGCTCGCCGAGCCCCGAAATCCAGACCGGCGCGTCGAGCGCGCGCGCGAGGCCGAGCGCGAGCTTCGCCATGGCCCGCTGGCTCTCCTCGAAGACCGCGCGCAGCTTCCCGTCGCCGTCGAGCGCGAGCAGCTTCCGGAGCTCCGCGGTCTTCGGCGTGTGGAGCGGCGTCTTGTTGACGACGAGCACCTCGCGGCGGAATTCGAGGCCGAGCTCCTCGCGGAAGAAGCGCGCGGCCAGCTTGCCCGCCTGGCCGACCAGGTAGCGCCGGTTCGCCTCGAGCTGCTCCTTCTTGCCGGGATTGTCGGCCACCAGCACCCAGGCCGGGCTGTCGCCGGGGCCGACCAGGTCGAGGTCGCGGTTGTAGACCACCGGCGTCTCGATTTCGTAATCGTCGTAGCCGAGCTCGACCCGCAGCTTCTCCTGCTGTTCGCGGAGGCGGGGCAGGGCGGCGCTCCAGCGTTCGCAGCCGGCGCGGAAACCGTCGCGGAGGCGTTGAAAGTCGTTCCAGGCGTCGCGCGTCATGGGCGGCATGCTAGACCGCCGCCGCCCCGCGCGGCAAGGCTATGCCGGTGTCACGAAGCTTCCGGGCGGCGCCCGGCCGGGCGGCGGCGGAAAAGGCGCGCGCGTTCCGCTTCCCGGAAGCTTCGTGACACGAGGGAGCCCGGGTTCCTGTTGTCCTCCCTTCGCGCGCCGCGCTACCATGCTTCACCATGAGCCTCAATCCCCTCCGCCTCGCGGTCGCGCTTCTCGCGCTCTCGACGTTGGCCTCCTGCGGCCCCGCCGCGGCCCAGAAGCCCGCCGCGCCGGCTCCCGCCGCGGCCCCCGCGCCGGACCCGCGCCTCGAACGCGCCCGCGCCGCCATGGACTCGATCGGCTTTCCGATGGAGCTCCGCGATGGCTTCGAATCCGAATCGGCGCGCTTCCTCGCCCTGCTCGAGCCCGTCCTCGCCGACCTCGCCTCCGACCCCATGCGCTTCGCCCGCGCCGACAAGCTCGTCGCCCTTCCAGAGGACTACGAGGCCGCGGACCTGGCCCTCCTCAAACCCCTCGGCGTCGCGGTCTCGCGCGACGACCACCGCCTGCGCGCCGGCGCCGCGGCCGCCCTCGCGGCCATGTCGAAGGCCGCCGCCACCGAGGGCGTTACTCTCGTCGCCGCCTCGACTTACCGCTCCTACGCCTACCAGGAGACCGTCTACGCGCGCTGGGTGGGCGAACTCGGCCAGGAGCGGGCCGACCGCGTGTCGGCGCGCCCCGGCCGCAGCCAGCACCAGCTCGGCACCGTCCTCGACTTCGACCCCATCGACAACGCCTTCGCGGGCTCGAAGCCCGGCCTCTGGGTGGCGGCCAACGCCGCCCGCTTCGGCTTCTCGCTCTCGTATCCCCGCGGCCTCGAGGACCTGACGGGCTACGACTGGGAAAGCTGGCACTGGCGCTGGCTCGGGCTTCCCGCCGCGACGCTCCAGCGCGAGTTCTTCGGCGACGTCCAGCACTGGCTCATCCTCTTCCTCGAGGCCTGGACGCGGGTCTGACCCCGCCCCGAGCTTGACGCGGGCCCGGAGCTTCCGGCACACTCCGCGCCGACAGTTTCCATATCCACGACGCGCGGTCATGCCAGGCTTCCGGCGCGCCCCTTCCCCGGTGTCACGAAGCTTCGGGGGAAAGGGCAACTCGGTCGCCATCCCGACCGCGGAAAAGGCAGCTCCGCGTGTCGTACGCCCTCATCGTCACCACCCTCTTTCTCGCGTTGAACCTCCTCGCCGGCCTCCTCAAGGGCGGCGCCGCCCCCGCCTCCGCGACGCCCGGCGAGCGCTTCGCCTCCGGCGGCCGCGGCTTCGGCGGCCTCGCGCTTTTCGCCACCCTCGCCGCCACGAATTTTTCCGCCTACACGGTGTTCGGGCTCTCCGGCGCGGGCTTCAGGCTCGGCTGGGCCTGGTACCCGGCCATGGGCTTCGGCACGGGCCTCATGGCCCTCTCCTTCCTCGCCGTCGGCCTGCCCGCGCGCCGCTTCGCCCGCGAGCGCGGCTGGAGGACGCAGGGCGCCCTCGTCGCGGGCCGCCTCGGCTCGCCCGCGCTCGGGAAGGCCCTGTCGCTCTTCCTCCTCGTCCTCACCGTGCCCTATCTGGCGGCGCAGGGCATCGCGGCGGGACGGCTCCTCGAGTCGGCGCTCGGCCTGCCCTACGCGGCGGGGTCGGCGCTCATCCTCGGCGTCGCGACGGCCTACGTGCTCGCGGGCGGCATGCGCGCGGTGGTGCGCACGGACGTCCTCCAGCTCGGCGTGCTGGCGGCCGTCGTGGCGGCCGCCTTTTTCGTGGTCGCGCGCGTGGGGGGCGGGCTCGAGGCGGTCTCGCGAGTCCTCGACGCGGAGAAGCCGGCCCTGCTCTCGACGGAGGGCGACGGCGCCGGCTTCGGCGCGCTCGCGGGCACCTGGCTCCTCTGGCTGCTCGCCGACCCCATGTTCCCCCAGCTCTTCCACCGTTTCGGCGTCGCGAAGGACGAGAGGGCGCTCCGCGTCTCCGCCGCCCTCTACCCGCTCGCCACTTCGTTCGTGTTCCTCTTCCCGGTTGCCGCGGGCGTGGTGGGCGCGGCCCTGCTGCCGGGCCTCGACGCCAAGGGCGCCGAGAACGTGTTCCATTCGCTCGCCCGTTCGGCCGGCGGCGAGACGCTCGGCGCGCTCTTCGTGGTCGGCGCCCTCGCGGCCCTGCTCTCGACGCTCGACAGCCAGCTTCTCGCCGTGGCTTCCATCGTCGTCGAGGACTTCATGCCGCGGAGGAAGTCAAAGAGCGCGGCGTACCGAGTGGTCGCAGCGCTCGCGGCCCTGGCCGCCTGGCTCGTCTCGCTCGACCCGCCCGCCTCGATCCTCGACTTCCTGAACCGCGCGGCTTTTCCGGGCTATGCGGCCGCCGCCCCGGTCGTGCTGCTCGCGCTCTACGCGCCGCGGTGGGGCGCCGCGCCCGCCCGGGCGGCGCTCGCCTCCGGGGCCGCCCTCGTGGCGCTCGAGGCGTTCGGCCTCTTCGTCCCGCCCTTGCCCGCCGCGGTCTTCAACCTGCTCGCGCAGGGCCTCGCGGTCGCGGCGACGGCCGGGGCGCTCTCGTTCGCCCGGCGCTTCCGGCCGCTTCCGGGGAACGCCGAGGTCGGCGCCCGTCTTGGAGCGTCCGGTGGTGGTGCGACCGGCGCCATGGCGCCAGGCGCCGGAGAGCCCGCCGCGGTAGCGCCGGTCCCGGGTCTCCCTGAGGCGCCGGTCCGGCTTTTCGAGCACCTCGCGCCGCTGACCCTCGCGCGCGTCGCCCTCGTGGTCGCGGCCGCGCTCGCCGTCCGCTTGCTGCCCTGGCCCCCGACGCGCTTCGCGGGACTGCCCGTCTGGGTGTGGGCTTGGGTGGCGCTCGGGGGATTGCTCGCGGGGGCGCTCGCGCCGTCGCTCAGCCCTTCCTCGACGCTTCGTACTCCGCCACCCACTCCTCGACGCTGAAGAGCCGGCAGCTCCGGCCTATCACGTCGAGGGGGAGCTCGTCCGGGTTCATGAAGCGGGCGCAGCTTTTGCCCAGGTCGGGCTTGCGCCTGAAGCTCTTGGCCGCCCAGTCGCGGACGAAGGCCTCGCGCGCTTCCGCGCGGGCGTAGAGCCCGAGGTGGTAGAAGGCGAGGTGGCGCTTCTGCGCCGCTATCGAGAGGTAGGGCAGCGGAATTTTCGGGTCGCCCAGGTAGCCCGCGGGATAGCGTGAAAGCGGCACCGCCCAGGTGGGCATGCCCCAGAGGACGCGTTCCTCGTAACCGTCGGGGACGTTCTCCCGGACGCAGGCCAGCAGGGCCGAGAAGCCCGCGCGCCAGCTTTCGTCCACGGCGGCGGCGTAGTCGTCGATCTCGTTCATAGAAGGCTCCCTGCGCGTCGCGCGGAATCGCGCGGAATCGGGCGGGGATGGAAGAGCCCGAGAAGGAAGGGCGCGACGGCGCTCGGCGCCATCGCGGCGACGAAGGGCCCCGGGCCTTTCGTCGATCGCCGGGATGATCTTCCACGGACCGCATGGCTTGACCTTGTCGCCATCTTTCCTCTCGGACCGGTCCGGTTCCCGCGGCTATTCCTTCCGCGCCGGCTCTCGCAGCATCGAGGCTTCGCGCACGAAGCCCTGCTGGAACTGCTCGGCGGCCTTGCGGAACTGCGCCTCGGACAGCATGCCGAAGTCCTGCAGCACGAGCGGCTCGATCTGGTTCCAGGCCACGTCGCCGCGCTCGTAGTCGCAGATGATGTTGGCCAGGTACACGCAGAAAACCACGTCCTTGTGGTCGGTGGTCATGAGGGCCGGTTCGTGGTGGTAGCGGATGGCGGCCACGAGGCTCTCGGGGAAGTTCCACTTCTCCGCGATGCGCGCGCCGATCTCGGCGTGGCTCATGCCGCCCGCGAGGTCCTCGAAGGTCTGCACGGGGATGTTCTTCGAGACGCAGAATTGGCGCAGGCGGTCGAGCAGCTCGGGGTGGACGTTCGAGAAGACGATCTTGCCCATGTCGTGGAGCATGCCCCCCACGTACACGTCGTCGGAGAGCGCGCGGTTCCCCGGCTTGAAGTTCTTGGCGATGTTGTAGGCGTAGTACGCGCAGCGGTACGAGTGGTCCCAGAGCGACTTCTTGTGCTCCTCGTTCTCGCCGAGGATCTTCTGGGCGCCGTACTGGAGCAGCTGGTTCTTGATGCCGCGGAGGCCCACCAGCTTGACCGCGTCGACGATGTTGTCCACGCGCCGCGGCAGCATGTACTGCGCGGAGTTGACGATCTTGAGGAGGTCGGCGGTCAGCGCGGGGTCGGTGGAGATGTGCCGCGCGATGTCGATCATCTCGCTCTTGGGGTCGGCGATGAGGCGCTGCACCACCACGATGTTCTCGGGGAACTGCGGCAGGCTGGTGATCTGCTTGACGATCTCGTCGGTCAGCACCGAGAGGCTCTCGATCTTGGTGGCTTCGACCGGCACGGTGATGCGGGCCAGGGTCTCGCCGTTCTCGGCGCGGATGTCGAAGCAGTCCTCGTCGAGGCCGATCTTCTTGAGCATGAGGACGAGGATGACGAGGCCGAGGCCGGCGCCCTCGGAGGGGTCGATGACCTGCTGGAGGGCCTCCTCGAGGCTCGTGTACTTGCGCGAGCGGGCCAGCTTGTCGTGGACGCGGACGAACTCGGTCTTGGTCATCTGCACGTTGTTCCGGACCTCGAGGGCGATGGTGGAGCCCCGCGCCTGGAACATGATCTTGACGTAGTAGCCCTTCTCCTTCTGCTTGGCCAGGTAGAAGTTGATGTTGTCGAGGGTGTCGGACTTGAAGGCCTGCATGCCCTCCTCGTAGTCCTTGGCGTTCTCGATGTCGAGGCCGCGGGTGTCGAAGTAGACGCGCTTGGTGTTGGCCTTCTTGGCGTTCACCGCCAGCTCGCGCACGCAATAGACCAGGTAGTCCTTGAGCTTGCGCTGCCCGAGCTCCCCGAGGAAGACGTCGAGCACCTCCTCGACGTACACCTCGATCTCGTGGGGCAGGGTGTAGGTCGTGATCGTCAGGGGAATGGCGCTGTGCGCCGCCTTCTTGATCTTGGGGACGTCGACTACGAGTTCGGTGCCTGCCATGTTGTTCCTTCCGTGACCGACTTTACGACTGATTCGTTGCCCTACGTATAGTAAGCGGGATGCTCCCGGTTTTCAAAGGGAAACGTCGTCGGCCGGGCGTCCGCCGGGCCGGGGCCCGCGCTTATAGGTACTCCTTGGCTGCCTTGGCCATGCCCAGGAGCGCGGCCCGGACCCGGCCGTTGAAGCTGTCCGGGGGGAACTGCCCCCGCGAGTCCGGGGCGCCCGCTCCCATGCCGGACATGACCTCGATGGCCTCGTCGATGTCGCCGGCGGTCCAGACGGAGAATTCGCCCGCCTCGACGGCCTCGCGGAGCTCCCTCGAGAGCACCAGGTTGACCACGTTGGTCCGGGGGATCAGGACGCCCTGCTTGCCGGTGAAGCCCGAGCGCCGGCAGACGCGGAACCAGCCTTCCACCTTCTCGGCCACCCCGCCGACCGCCTGGGTCATGCCCCACTGGTTGAGCGAACCGGTCACGGCGATGTCCTGGCGGAGGGGCACGCCCGAAATGGAGGAAAGCAGGGCCAGGACGGCCGCGCACGAGGCGGAGTCGCCCTCGACGCCGCCGTAGGACTGCTCGAAGCAGACGCCCGCGGTCACGAGGAGGGGGAAGTCGCGCGCGTAGCGGCTCCGGAGGAAGCCTTCCACGATGAGCACGGCCTTGTCGTAGATCTCGCCCGACAGGCCCGACTCGCCCTCGATGTTGACCACGCCGGTCTCTCCGGGGCTGACCTGCGCCGAGATGACGACCGGCGTGCCGAAGGCGTAGAAGCCGCGGTCGCGCACGGCGAGTCCGTTGACGCGGCCGACGGCGCCGCCCGAGATGTCGATGACTATCTCGCCCGCGGCGGCCGCGTCGGCGAATTTCTCCTCGGGCATGGAACCCATGCGGTCGCGGCCCGCCACCGCGAGCTCGACCGACTCGGCGTCCACCTCGGGCCGCCCCGCGCGACGGGCGCGCCAGCCCGCCTCGCGCACCAGGTCGGCTATGGCCGAGAATTTCGTCGAGAGCCGGTCCTTGCGGCCGGAGAGCTGCACCGCGCGCGCCATCACGGCGGCGACCGCGCCGTCGTCGAAGGGCGGCAGCTCCTCCTCCGCGGCGATCTTCCGGACGAAGGCGACGTACTGCCTCAAGGCCGCGTCGTCCGCCTGCATCGTGTCGTCCAGCTCGGCGACCACCTTGAAAAGCTTGCCGAAATCCGGGTCGCGCTCGTAGAGGAGGTCGTAGAGCGGGTCGGCGCCGATCATGATCACCTTGGCGTCGCAGGGAGCCGCCTCTGGCTTGGCCTGGGGGCCGCCCTGGACGAAGGGGCCCTCGCGGCCCTGGATCTCGAGGGTTTGGGTCTGGAGCACGCGCTTCAGGCGGTTCCAGACCTCCTCGTCCGCGGCCACGTCCTCGGCCCGGAGCACCAGGAAGCCTCCGGCGGCCTTGAGCAGGGCGCCGGCGCGGATGCGCAGGTAAGCGGCCTTGTCGCCGGACTCGGCGCCCTCGATGGACCCGAACAGGTTGGCCCAGGTCGGGTGGGTCTCGAAGACGAGCGGCGGCCGCTTGGCGTCCCCGTTGTCCACCACGATGTTGAGGCCGTAGCGCGCGAGCGGCGAGGCCTTCCCGGGTTTCTTCGCTTCCTCGCCCTCGTGGCGGAAGAGGTAGATGTGCCTGAGCACGTCGGTCGAGAGTCCGTCGATCCAGGCGTGCACGGCCTCGCCGCCGGAGCGGTCGCGGAGGAAGGCGGCCTCGGCCATGACGTGGGGGCGGAGCGTCTCGTCCCGGAGCGCCTCGAGTTTCTCCTCGAGCTCCACGCGCCCGCGCCGGAGCTCGGTGAACAGTCGCTTCATCCGGTCCATGCGCTCGTAGTAGCGCGAGCGCAGGGCGTCGAAGTCCTCGAGCTTCATGGTGCCCGCCGCCACGCGGGTCTGGAGCTCCTCGAAGCCGACCGGCTCGCCGTCGACCACGGCCACCAGGTCCGCGCTCGAGGTGCCCGTCTCGTCCTCCACCTGGAGCACGCGGAAGCCCTCGGCCGCGAGTCCTGCCTCGAAGGCGGCGAGGCGCTCGTTCTCCTCGGCGTCCCAGGCCGAGGCCAGCGCGGCCTGCCTGGCCTTGAAGTCGTCGCTCTCGAGCTGGAGGCGCACCAGCTTCTTCACGTTCTCGATGAAGCGGTGGAGGTCCTCCTTGAACAGGCGGGCACCGCCAGCGGGGAAGCTCAGCGCCACCGGCTCGTGCGGCCGGCGGAAGTTGAAGGCGAAGGCGACGTCGCGCAGCTGGAGCCTGGGCGGCTGGTAGCCGCGGATGGCCCTGAGCGCGGCCGTGCGCCGGCCGGTGCCCGGGGTGCCCGTCACGAAGACGTTGTACCCGCGCGCGCGGATCTCGATGCCCATTCGGAGGGCTTCCATGGCGCGGCCCTGCCCGATGATCTCCTCGCCCCAGGCGGCGCCGTCGAGCCGCCGGACCTCCGGGGCCTTGATGCCGTAGGACAGCTCGGACGCGGGCAGGAGCAGCTTCTTCGGGGCCATGCCTTCCCTCCCTTATTCGGCGTGCTCGACCAGGGTCGACACGGGAACGATCTCGTAGCCTTCCTCGAGCAGGGCGTTGACGAGCAGCGAAAGCTCCGCGAACAGGTAGTCGTCGCGGCCGCCCGGCGGCACGCCGATGCGGATCGGGATGATGGATCCGGGCTTCTTGCGCTCGATGACGCGCTCCACCAGGTCCGGGGCGCCGAGGTAAAGGCCGGGCACGAGCTTCTCCGTGGCCGGCACCCAGTCGAGCGGGTCGACGTCGCGGCCGATGTAGCGGTAGTTCATCCCGGCGGCCGCCTCGAGCGCGACCGTGCTGGTCGAGTACCAGGGCGTGTGCCAAAGCAGCGAGAGCTCCTTGCCGGTGGCCGCGAAGTACTCGTCCTCGGTGCGCGCCAGGCCGCGCTGCACGAATTCCTCGTCGGCGCGGAAGCGGGCGTCGGTCGGGTCGTAGGTGGTGAAGAACATGTTGCCGACCTCGTGGCCGCTCTCCGCGACGAGCCGGGTGGCGCCGGGGTTCCGGCGGATGAATTCGCCGTTCAGGAAGAAGGTGGCGCGGATGCCGAACTCCGCGAGGGTGTCGAGCACGCCCGCCAGGCCCGTCGCGTCGTCGTAGGCGTTGAACACGAGCGCCACCTCGCGGCGGCGGATGCGCGAGCCGTGTTCGAAGGCGAGGCCCTTGAGCTTCTCCTCGGCGGCCGGGAAGGGATCCCAGGCGGTGTCCGGGCGCTCGATGAGCGAGCGCGTGCCGAGGCCCTTGATCGAGCGCACCATGACGGCGTTGCGGTACGAACCCGAGTCGAGCTCGTCGAGGTAGACGCGCCAGGCGGCGCTCCCCGTGGCCGGCGCCTTGGCGGAGTACGCGGCCGCCCTGGTCCAGGCCGTCCCGCCCTTCACCCGTTCCCACGCGCCGCCCGAGGCTTCCACGGCCACGGCGCCCTCGGTCGAGGAGGACCAGCCGTAGCGCTCCGGCTGCGAGATGCCCACCAGGCGCCGGAGGCCCCCCGCTATCGGCGCGATTTCGATGCTGCGCTCGCCGGCCACGACGAGCTCGTGGTTGTTGAGCCAGATGGCGTGCAGGGTGCCGGGCGCGGCTATCGTCCCGGCCACGGTCCAGTCGGAGTACTTCCGCACCGTCACGCCGTCGGGCCCGGCCAGCGCCACCTTGCTCATGTCGGGCGAAAGCGAGACGGTGACGGCGTTGCCCGAGTCGAGCTTGCGGAAGGTCTGCGAGAGCCCGAGGTCCGTCGGGCTGGCCGGGGCCGACACGCGGTAGGCCGCCGAGACGCGCTTCCCCGCGTCGAGCGAGCTGGTGAAGATGGTCACCTGGTCGCTTTCGGGCCAGAGCACGGTGCGGATGGTGGTGTCGCCCTGCAGGAAGAGGTAGGGCAGGGCGCTGATCCGCGCCTCCCGGCCGTAGTCGTCCGGATCCAGGTAATAGAGGAAGAGGTTCCGCCCGCCCTTGCAGAGCAGGACCTTGCGGCCGTCGGGCGAAATCCAGAACGAGTCGAAATTCGGGTCGAAGGGGAAGGGCATGGAGCCGACCATCGTGCCGATGGTGATGAGCCCCGCGTAGAGGGCCTGGGTGAAGAACTCTGCCGGCATGATCCGGTAGATCGAGCGTTCCTTGACCATGTAGAGGTAGCCGTCGGCGCCCCAGCGCAGGGCCTCGACGCGTCCGGCGCCGAGCAGGCGGTAGCCTTCCTCGATGACCCTGCCCGCGCGGTGCTGGTCGATGGAGTAGTAGTGGATGTTCCCGCCGCGCGAATAGACGAAGACTTCCGAGCCCGGCGCCCAGGCCGCCGGGAAGCGCTCCACCGAGAATTCCACGCGCTCGGCGACCACGGTCTCCTTCCCCGACGCCACCTCGAGCAGCACGAGGCGCCCGTAGGCCGCCGAGCTCGGGGCCAGGTAGAGCAGCCACTTGCCGTCCGGCGAGGGCCGCGAGGCCAGGAGCTTGCCCGACTGGGGCGAAGCCCCGCGCGCGAAGCTCGGGAAGCCCGGCACGGGTTGCAGGTCCGTCAGGTCGGCGCCGGTGCGGTAGACGCCGAGCCGGTTCTGCACCTGCAGCCTCCGTCCGTCGTCCACGAGCTGGACGCGCTCGGGATAGAAGCTCAGCTGGCTGGTCGCGCCGCTCGCGAGCTCGGTCATGAACAGGGTCCGGAACGAACCGGAGCCGGGCAGGTCGACCGTGGCCGTGAAGAGCAGGCGCCCGTCCTCGGCCAGGTCCAGGCCGTCGAACGAAACCTCGGCGCCGAGCGGGGCCGCGGCCAGCATGAGGAGGAGGAGGGTCGTCGCGAGGGGCGGAATCGTGGCATTTCGCTTCATTGGTGGTCCTTCGTTCCATTGTCGGCGCCGATCCGCGGACTGTAAAGCGACGCTCTCGTCCGGAACCGCGACCGGATCCCGTCCGGGAAGGAAGGGAGCCGTCACGTCCAGTTGTACCTTCCGGGGAAGGTAATACTGGTGATCGACGAAAGGCCCCGGGGCCTTTCGTCGCCGCGATGGCGCCGCGAGCCATCGCGCCCTTCCTTCCCGGGCCCATCCATCCCCGGTTTTTCCCTGCACGGGCGCTTGACACGTTCCGAAGGGCGGCACTAGAGTCGCCAATCATACTTCGCGAGGGGGACACCCATGGTAACGAGCAACGCAGTTGCGGCAACCGCGCCCTCCCGGACGAAGGCCCGCCTGGAATCGTAGAGACCGGACCGACCCGGTTTCCGATTTCCTGACGCCGCCTTCGCCGTCCGGGCGAGGCGCGCGCTCCCAGCCGCACCATTCCAGTCAATGCAGCATCCGGCGCGAGCCGGAGCGTTCCGTCGCATGGTCGACGCGCTCCCGCCCGCTCGCCGGACCGGCCACGCGTATGAAACGCAGCGGTATCATCCATGATTTCTGAAGCGAAGAAAACGAAGCCACTCGTCCACCTGTTCCGGGCCCTGCGCGGCTCTCGCCTCCTCTTCTCCGGGGCCGTCCTGGCCATACTCCTGCAGGCCGCGGTATCGCTCGTCGACCCGCTCGTCCTGCGCTTCGTGCTCGACTCCGTCATCGGCGGCCGGGAGAGCGACGCGCCCGCCTGGGTGATGGGCCTCGTCGACCGGCTCGGCGGAATGTCCGCCCTGGCCCGCTCGATCTGGATCTGCGCCCTCGTCTTCGTGGCCGCGGGCTTGGTCAGCGCCGTCCTCATGTTCCTGCGCGGCGCCCTCGCGGGCGTCGCCGCGGAGCGCGCCACCAAGCGTCTTCGCGACGCGCTCCACGCGCGCATCCTCGACCTGCCCTACCGCTACTTCGGAGAGGCTTCGTCCGGCGATCTCGTGCAGCGCTGCACCAGCGACGTGGACACGGTCAAGCGCTTCCTGGCCACCCAGTTCGTGGACGTGGCGCGGGCGGTCGCCCTGCTCGTCCTGACGCTCGCGGCCATGCTCGGCGTCGACCGTCGCATGACCCTGGCGGCCCTGCCCATCGTCCCGGGCATCTTCGCCTTCTCGTACCTGTTCTTCCGGAAGATCCAGAAGGCCTTCCAGGCCAGCGACGAGGCGGAGGCCGCCCTGAGCCAGCTCGTGCAGGAAAACCTGCACGGCGTCCGCGTGGTGCGCGCCTTCGCGCGCGAGGACTTCGAGCTCGGCCGCCTCTCCGAGGGCAACCGGCGCTACACCGACGAGGTGAAGAAGCTCATCGACCTCTTCGGCTGGTACTGGTCCATCTCCGGCTGGATGTGCATGGCCCAGACCGGCCTCGTGCTCGCGGTCGGCGCCACGCTCGCCTCGAAGGGCCTCGTCAGCCCGGGCACTCTCGTGGCCTTCTTCGCCTACGTGGGACGCCTGCTCTGGCCGGTGCGCCAGCTCGGCCGCACCCTGACCGACCTCGGCAAGACCGTGGTGGCCATGAAGCGCCTCGGCGAGATCCTCGACGAACCGGACGAGTACGGCGACGACGGCGCCCTCGAGGCCCGCGGGCGCGGCCGCATCGAGTTCGACCGCGTGTCCTTCGCCTTCGCCCAGGGGCAGAGCGTGCTCGACGGGGTCAGTTTCACCGTGGAGCCCGGCGAGACCGTGGCCATCCTGGCGCGGACCGGGGGCGGCAAGTCCACCCTGGCCCACCTGCTCGGCCGGCTCATGGAGCCGGACTCGGGCGCCATCAGGCTCGACGGCGTCGACCTGCGCGAGGTCTCGAAGCGCTCGCTCCGCGACCGGATCGGCATCGTGCTCCAGGAGCCCTTCCTGTTCTCCGACACCCTGCGCGGGAACGTGTCGCTCGGGCTCGGAGAGGGCGAGTCCCTCGACGACTCGGCCCTCGCGGCGCTCGCCGCGAATTCCGGGTTGAGCACCACGGTGGCGGGTTTCCCCGACGGCTGGGAAACCAAGGTCGGCGAGGAAGGGGTGACCCTTTCCGGCGGACAAAGGCAGCGGGCGGCCATAGCCCGGGCTTTGGCCCGGAAGCCGGACGTCCTCGTGCTCGACGACGCCCTCTCGGCCCTCGACACAGAGACGGACTCGGCCGTGCGCGCGGCCTTGGCGGCCTCGAACGGGGGTCGGGGAGTCACGACCATCGTGGTTTCCCACCGGATGACCACCCTGGCCGCCGCCGACCGTATCGTGGTGCTCGAAAAAGGCCGCGTCGCCGCCATCGGCACGCACGAGGAACTGCTGGCCCGTCCCGGGCTCTACCGCCGCGTCTGGGAGATCCAGGCCGGCCTGGAACAGGATTTCGCCGCGGCGGACGCGTCCGCCGAGGAGGAATCGCCGTCATCGGCCGACGCGCCCGTCCTCGGGGCCGCGGACGCCGAGCCCGAGGCCGTTTCGGCCTGAGCCGGGCCCTCCCGCGGGCGCTTGCCCCGCGGGGGAACCCGGAACCTTGGTGGAACCAATGGAAGAGATCGATACGAAGAAACCGTTCAAGTTCGAGACTTGGCGCAAGCTGCTGCGCTTCGCCGCGGCGTTCAAGGGCCGCTTCGTCCTCGTCATCGGCATGATGACGCTGGTGGCGGCCTACGACGCCGCGAGCCCCTTCATCACGGGCTGGGTGCTCGACGTCATCGTGGTCGGCGGCAAAATGGAAGCCTTGCCGGCCTTCATCGCGTTCTGGGTGGCCGCCATGACGCTCCAGGCGGCCATGATCCGGCTGTTCATCGGCGAAAGCGGCAAGCTCGAGATGGGCATGAACCGCGCCATCCGGCAAGCCTGCTTCGAGCGGCTCCAGCGCCTCGACCTGGCCTACTACGACAAGTCGAGCGCGGGCTGGATCCTCGCGCGCGTCACCTCCGACATCGGAAGGCTCGCCGACGTGGTGGCCTGGGGGCTCGTCGACGCCACCTGGGGCTTCTCGGTCATGGCGGGCATGGGCGTGCTCATGTTCCTCCGCCACCCGGGCCTCGCGGCGGTGACGCTCGCGGTGCTGCCGCCCCTCGTCGCGCTGTCGGTCGTCGTCGAGAAAAAGCTCTTCGCGCGCTCGCGCGAGGTGCGCGCCCTCAACTCGAAGCTGACCGCGGCCTACGGCGAGGACATCCGGGGCGCGCGGGCGGTCAAGGTGCTCGGCGCCGAGCGCGGCCGCGGCCGCGATTTCCGCGGCAAGAGCGAGTCCATGCGCCTCGCCTCGACCCGCCATCTCGTGCTATCCGCGTTCTACCTGCCCGCGGTCATCGCGATCGGCTACGTCGGCACGGCGCTTTCGCTGTGGAAGGGCGGCTCGGCGGCCATCGACGGGGCCATCACCTACGGAACCCTGGTCGCCTTCGTCTTCGCGGCCCTGCAGTTCTTCGATCCCGCCACCGACCTCGCGCGCGTGCTGGCCGACGTGCAGTACGCCCAGGCGTCGGCCGAGCGCGTCGTCGGCCTGCTCGACGAGAAGGCGGAGATCGTCGACACCCCGGCCGCCCTGGAGCGCCTCCGCTCGGCCGGTCCCGGCGCGCGGATTCCCCGCCTTTCGGGCCGCATCGTCTACGAGGACGTCTCGTTCCGCTACGGCGACGGTCCCGTCGTCCTGCACGACTTCAACCTCGAGGTGCCGGCCGGGGCCACCGTGGCCTTCGTCGGCGAGACGGGCTCGGGGAAGAGCACGACGGTCAACCTGGCCTGCCGCTTCTACGAGCCGAGCTCGGGGCGCATCCTGATAGACGGCACGGACTACCGCGAGCTGCCGCTCGCCTGGCTCCGGGGCAGGCTCGGCTACGTGCTGCAGCAGCCGTACCTCTTCACCGGCACCATCCGCGAGAACATCCGCTACGGTCGCCTCGACGCGACCGACGCCGAGGTGGAGGAGGCGGCGCGGCTCGCGCGCGCGCACGAGTTCATCGTCGGCTTCGAGAAGGGCTACGACTCGCCGGTGGGCGAGGGCGGCGCCTTGCTCTCGACGGGCCAGAAGCAGCTCGTGTCCATCGCGCGCGCGGTGCTGGCCGATCCGGCCATCGTCGTGCTCGACGAGGCGACGAGCTCGGTGGACGCCGAGACCGAGAAGCTCGTGCAGGAGGCGGCCAAGGTCGCGCTGGCCGGACGGACCACGCTCGTGGTCGCCCACCGGCTCTCGACCATAGTCCACGCCGACCTGATCGTGGCGCTCCGCGACGGCCGCGTGGTCGAACGGGGCACGCACCGCGAGCTCCTCGCGCGCAAGGGCTACTACCGGAGGCTCTACGAGGCGCAGTTCATGGAGGAAAAGGAAGAGGAAGCGCTCGAGGGAGGGGCCGAGGCGGCTCTCGAGGCCGTATGAGTGAAGCCCCGGGAAGGTCCGGCCTTCCCGGGGCTTTCGCTAGCGGAGCTGGAAGAACTGGGGGCAGTGGTAGGTTCCCTTGACCTGTTGCCGCGTTATGCGGCAGAAGCCCAAGCTGCCCGGGTCGACTTTCACGATCTGCAGCTCGGCGTTGTATGAACGGGTTCCGTCCCATTGGATGCAGGCATAGCAACGCTTGGCGTGGACCGGCTTGAGTTCCTGGCTCACGATGATCTCCTCGTCGCCCGAGATCCCGGCGGGGTCTCGGTCTTCCCGACTTTCTGATGCATTCTCGCGCGGTCCGTCCGGGGACGTTCCGCGGCGCCATCCTACCCGAGCGAGGGCACGGGCGCAAGTGCGTTGGCGGAAATCGCGCCGGTCCCCGGACTCACGCCCGGGAGGCGCGGCCCGGTCCTCCGCTTGATGCCGCGGGCGATCCGGCGCTATGGTACCGCCCATGTCCGACGAAGCTCCCGACGCGGGGCGCATGGTCCGCGAAAGCGGACGGCTCTCGCTCCTGACCATGGTTTCCCGCGTGCTCGGCCTCGTGCGCGAGATGACGCGCGCCGCCTTCATGGGCACCGCGGGCTTGGCCGACTCCTTCACCATCGGCTTCATGATCCCGAATTTCCTCCGTCGCCTCTTCGCCGAAGGCTCCGTGGCGGTGGCCTTCATCCCCACCTTCAAGGGCTACCTCCACGACGCGGACATCGGGGAGCGAGAGGAATTCCTCTCGGCCATGTTCAGCGCCCTGACCCTGCTGGTCGGCCTCGCGACCGCGCTCGGCATCGCCGCGGCTCCGCTGGTGGTCGGCCTCTTCGACGCGGAGCCGGTCGAGACCGCGATCCTGACCCGGCTCATGTTCCCCTACCTCGCGCTGGTCTCGTTCGCGGCCTTCCTGCAGGGCATCCTCAATTCGGTGGGCGTCTTCGGGCCCGCGGCCTTCGCGCCCATCCTGTTCAACATCTGCTTCATCACCGTGCCTTGGGCGGTTTCGCGCTTCACGGCGAACCCGGCGCGGGCCATGGCCGTCGGCGTGCTCGCGGGGGGCCTCGCGCAGGCGCTCTGGCAGCTGCCCTACGTGCTGCGCAAGGGCTTCCGCTTCGGCTTCGTAGGACCCCGCCGCGCCTTCCGGAACCCGGGCGTCAGGCGGGTGCTCGCGCTCATCGCGCCGACCATCGTCGGCATGGCCGCCTACCAGCTCAACGACCTGGTCTGCACGGCGGTGGCCTCGCGCACGGGCGTCGGGGTCGCGACGGCGCTGACCTTCTCGCTCCGCCTCCAGGAGCTCATCCTGGGCATCTTCGCGGTGTCGGTGGGCACGGTCCTGTTGCCGGAGCTGGCCGGGCTGGCGGCGGGCCGGGACTGGAAGTCGTTCTCGGAAAGCCTCGGGCGGGCGCTGGACGCCATCGCGCTCGTCACGGTGCCGGTCGCCGTCTTCTCGATGATAGCCGGGCGCGACATCGTGTCGCTGCTCTTCGAGGCCCGCGAATTCGACGCTTCCTCGGTGGATCTGACCACGGGCGCGTTCTTCTGGCACATGACGGGCCTCTTCTTCATCGCCGCCAACCGCCTGCTCGCGCCGGCCTTCTACGCCCGCGGCGACACCCGCAACCCGACCTGGGCCGGCGTCGCGAGCTTCGGGACCAACATCGCCCTCGCGATCGTCCTCGCGGCGCTGATGGGCGGCGGCGGCATCGCCTTCGCGCTCTCGCTCGCCAGCGCCGTCAACACGGTGATCCTCGTCGCCATGCTGCTCCGGGCCCGGCTCGAGGGCATGGAGGCCGCCCTGCGCGGCACGCTCGCCTACGTCGCGAAGCTCGCGCTGCTCTCCGGCCTGGCCGCCGTACCGACGGTCCTGGTCGCCGGTCCCCTCGAGCGCGCCTTCGGCGCGTCTTCCTCGCGCTTCGTCTCCGCGGGGCTGCCGCTGCTCGCGAAGACCCTCGTCTTCGGCGCCGTCGGAATAGGAACGCTCGTCCTCACCAAGGACAGGGTCGCCCTCTTCCTGTTCTCGGCCGTCGCGCGGCGCGGGCGCCGCGCGCCCGCGGCAGGCGCCGGGGCCGGAAGCGCGAAGGACGGGAACTCGGGAGTCGGGGGCGCTTGACACGTTCGCCGGCTTTCCGGTAGAGTACCGCCGTTCGTTGCGCCCTTGTAGCTCAGTTGGCAGAGCATATCCATGGTAAGGATAAGGTCAACGGTTCGATTCCGTTCGAGGGCTTTCTGATCACCTGACGGTGATCCAGACCTGCAAGACGGTCCTCCTCCGGAGGTCCGTTCGAGGGCTTTCCGCGGATCTTTCCGATTCGCATAACCTGTGTCCCGGCGGTGCCGGGACGCGCTGCAAGTCGGCGACGAAAAGTCCCGACCCAGAGAAAGACTGGTCGACGGTCGCCATCGGGCGGCCGCCTTGCATCGGTGGGCGTTCCGGCTCGTGTCCGTGGCGCCGTACTACCTTTTTTGAAGGAACGCATCATGGCTGCCAAGAAGCAGATCGTCGAGCTGATCGCCCTCCAGTGCACCGAGTGCAAGCGCCGCAACTATTCCACCAGCAAGAACCGCAAGACGATGCAGGAGAAGCTCGAGCTCTCCAAGTATTGCAAGTGGTGCAAGAAGCACACCCCGCACAAGGAAACCAAGATAAAGTAAGCCGGCCGGCCCGATGGGCCGTCGCCGTACGGCGGGACCTCTGGTTCCGCCTCGCGGGCCGGGCGCGTTCGACCGAGAGCGCTCCGGGTTCGCGAAGGCCAGTAGCTCTAATGGTAGAGCGCCGGTCTCCAAAACCGGATGTTGAGGGTTCGAATCCTTCCTGGCCTGTCTGAAAATCCCGCCCGCCGGCATGGTCCGGCGGCTCGTTCCCGGAGGCGCCGCCATGAAAAAGATCGTCCAGTTCTTCAAGGACAGCTACGCCGAGCTCCGCAAGGTCGTCTGGCCTTCCCGCGAGGACGTCGTGGCCTCGACCAAGGTGGTCGTCGTCTCCGTCGTCATCGTCGCCGCCTTCCTCGGATTCGTCGATTTCCTCCTCGTCAGGGGGATCGACGTGATCTTCCGCTAGGCCCGGGAGAGCGCATGGCCAAGGCCTGGTACGTCCTTCACGTCTACTCCGGGTACGAGAACAAGATCGAGAAGATCATCCGGATGAAGCTCGCCAACGGCGATCTCGATTCCGCCGTGGTGACCGACGTCAAGGTGCCGAGCGAGGACGTCGTGGACGTCAAGGACGGGAAAAAGCGGACCAGCGCCCGCAAGATCCTGCCCGGCTACCTCCTCGTCGAGATGGACCTTCCCGAGGGCGAGTGGAAGGCGACCTGCTCCACCATCCGCAAGGTCGAGGGCGTCACCGGCTTCGTCGGCGCCACCCAGAACCACAAGCCCGTGCCCATCTCCGCCGACGAGGCCCGCTCCATCCTGCAGCGCGCCGGCGAGATCAAGGGCGAGCGCACCGTGCGTTCCAAGCAGGCTTTCCAGGCCGGCGAGCAGGTCAAGATCATCGAGGGCCCCTTCGAGTCGTTCACGGGAACCATCGAGGAAGTCAGCCAGGACAAGTCCAAGCTGAAGGTCATGGTCGGCATCTTCGGGCGCGCGACGCCCGTCGAGGTCGACATGCTGCAGGTCGAGAAGGTGTGATCGCCGCCGGGCCCTTCGGGTGCCCGGCTTTTCCGTTCCAAGCGGCCGGCCGCCGCGAGAATCCGCAGACGCGGGCGCGGCCAGGCTCCGGTTCTTTGCACAGCGGCGGCATTTCCGGTTCCTCGCGGGACCGAGGGATGCGCTTCTCATAGCACGAGGTGTTACCTCCGCAAGATGGGAGTCCGCGGACCCGGGTGGGTTCCGGACGCTACCTCGGCCTCCGTTCGCGAGCTTGGGCTCGCGGCGAGCCGAGTACACCACGAAAGGAGTCACGAATGGCGAAGAAAGTCGTCACCGCGATGATCAAGCTGCAGTGCCCGGCAGGCAAGGCCACCCCGGCCCCGCCCGTCGGCCCCGCGCTCGGCCCGCACGGCGTGAGCGCTCCGCAGTTCTGCCAGCAGTTCAACGACAGGACCAAGTCGATGGAGCCCGGGCTCACGATCCCGTGCGTCATCACCGTCTACAAGGACAAGACCTTCACGTTCATCACCAAGACGCCCCCGGCGTCGGTGCTGATCAAGAAGGGCGCCGGCATCGACAAGGGTTCCCCGATTCCCCACAAACAGAAGGTCGCCAAGCTCCCGAAGGCCAAGCTCGAGGAGATCGCGAAGCTCAAGATGCCCGACCTGTCGGCCAACGATCTCCAGGCAGCCATGAAGATCATCGCAGGCACCGCCCGTTCCATGGGCGTCGAGACGGAGCTGTAAGGCCATGAAGCACGGCAAGAACTACGTCAATTCGTCCAAGAAGGTCGACCGCGAGCGCGAGTACGAGGTCGACGAGGCTTGCGCCCTCCTCAAGGAGGCCAAGTTCGCCAAGTTCGACGAGACCGTCGAGCTCCACGTCCGGCTCAACCTCAAGAAGAGCCAGTCGGTCCGCGACACCCTCGTGCTGCCGCACCAGTTCCGCGCCGAGAAGCGCGTGCTCGTGTTCTGCAAGAGCGAGCGCGTGAAGGAGGCCCTCGACGCGGGCGCCGCCGTCGCGGGCGCCGACGAGCTGATCGAGAAGGTCAAGGGCGGCTGGCTCGACTTCGACATCGCGGTCGCCACGCCCGACATGATGAAGGACGTCGGCAAGCTCGGCATGGTCCTCGGCCGCCGCGGCCTCATGCCGAACCCGAAGACCGGCACGGTCACCTTCGAGATCAAGAACGCCATCGACGAGCTCCGCAAGGGCCGCACCGAGTTCCGCACCGACAAGACGGGCATCATCCACCTCGCCGTCGGCAAGACCTCGATGGAGGCCGCCCAGCTCGCCGAGAACCTCCGCCTCGTCCTCGCCGAGATCGGCCGCAAGCGCCCCTCCGACGTCAAGGGCGAGTTCGTCCAGTCCGTATACGTCGCCTCGACGATGGGCCCCAGCGTCCGCGTCGCCCAGGCGAAGGTCGAGAGGTAAGCCATGGCACTCCGCGCTAAGAAAACGCAGCCCTCCAAGGTCGAGGCCATCGGGGAGCTCGCGACCAAGATCGCCGCGTCCACGGATTTCGTCTTCGCGGAATACCGCGGCATGACGGTGGAGCAGATCACCTCGCTCCGCAAGCAGCTCCGCGCCAAGAACGCCGAGTTCCACGTGGTGAAGAACAATTTCGCCCGCATCGCCTTCGAGCAGGCCTCCTATCCCCAGGTCGCCGGCATGCTCGTCGGGCCGACCGCGGTGGCGTTCGCCAAGGCGGATTCGAACGAGGTCGCCAAGATCATCGCCGAGTTCGCCAAGGAGAACCCCGTCAAGCTGAAGGGCGGCCTGGTCGAGAAGGACTTCCTCGACGCCGCCGCCATGGACGCCTACGCGAAGCTGCCCGGCAAGAACACGCTCATCGCGATGCTCATGTCGGTCATGCGCGCCCCGGTCCAGAACCTCGTCTACACGCTCAAGGCGGTCGAGGAGCAGAAGGCCGAGCAGGGCGGCGCCCCGGCCAAGGCCGAGGCCGCCCCCGTCGCCGAGGCGCCCGCCGCGGAGGCCGCTCCGGCCGCCGCGCCCGAAGCGTCCGCCGAGCCCCAGGCCTGAGGTCCGGGATCGGCACGGTTCATTGAATCCGGCCCTCAGGCTTCCGGTTAGCTGCCGTTCCTGTGGGCCTTTCAAAGGCATCCCGTACGGGATACCGAAGTTTTCGTAGGAGAAGATAATATGGCAGCCATCACCAACGAGCAGATCCTCGACGCCATCGCCGAGATGAAGGTGACCGAAGTCGCCGCCCTCATCAAGGCCATGGAAGAGAAGTTCGGCGTCACCGCCGCCGCCCCCGTCGCCGTAGCCGCCGGCCCCGCCGCCGGTCCCGCCGCCGAGGAGCAGACCGAGTTCACCGTCATCCTCAAGGGCGGCGTTCCGGCCGACAAGAAGATCGCCATCATCAAGGAAGTCCGCGCCATCACCGGCCTCGGGCTCAAGGAGGCGAAGGACCTGGTCGAGGCCGGCGACAAGCCCCTCAAGGAAGGCATCCCGAAGGACGAGGCGGAGAAGATCAAGAAGCAGATCACCGACGCCGGCGGAGCCGTTGAGGTCAAATAATTCCGCCCCGCGGAATTCCGAGAACGTACTCAGGGTCGCCCCTTCCCGCTCGGGAACGGGCGGCCGGGGTCCCGCGCGGTCGCTCGCGCGGGCCCTTTTCGCGTCTTCCGGGACCGGCCCTCGGGCCGGTTCCCGCGGAGGCGGAGGAGCCTCGGCTCCGACGCTCTTTCAAAGCTTGAGGACCGGGCGGCGGGACGCCGGACCGGATCCGTTCGCGGGCTTCGCCCGCCCACTCCCTCCCGACGGAAGGCGCTTCCGCGGGGAGGGATCCGGACTTGCACGATCCGCAGGCGCGCTTCGCGCGCGTCGGCGTTCGACATAGCGTTTCCTTTCCATATTATTTTCGGCGGTTGTTTCGCAGGGCGCTACAGGGGGTTAGGATGGCCTATACCGAGAAGAAAATACGCCGGACCTACATCGGCAAGGATTTCCGCGAGGCCATGGAGCTTCCGGACCTCATCGACATACAGCTGTCCAGCTACGAGCGCTTCCTCCAGCGGGAGCGCGCGCGGGCGCACGAGGCCAAGGAACTTCAGGGACTGGAGGAGGTCTTCCGCAACACCTTCCCCATCGAGAGCCCGAACGGCGACATGCTGCTCGAGTACGAGGACTACTCGCTCGACGAGGAGTCGATGAAGTACTCCGAGATCGAGTGCAAGTCGAAGGGCCTGACCTACGCCGTCCCCCTCAAGGCGCGCATCAACCTCGTCTTCCAGAAGACGGGCGAGATCCGCCAGAAGGAGATCTACCTCGGCGACGTCCCCCTGATGACCGACCGCGGCACCTTCATCATCAACGGCGCCGAGCGCGTCGTCGTCTCGCAGATCCACCGCTCGCCGGGCGTCATCTTCAGCCACGAGAAGGGCGTCTACTCCGCGCGCATCATCCCGTATCGCGGCTCCTGGCTCGAGTTCGAGATCGACCAGAAGAAAGAGCTCATCTACGCCAAGATCGACCGCAAGAAGCGCATCCTCGGCACCATGTTCCTCCGCGCGCTCGGCTTCGAGACCCGCGAGGAGATCGTCTCCGCCTTCTACAAGTCCGAGAAGGTCCGCCTGTCCGAGGATCGCGGCGACCGCGACCGCGCCGTCAACCGCCAGCTGGCCCGCGCCGTCTGGGTGGGGGACGCCGACGACCGTCGCAAGCTCTACCGCGCCGGCGACAAGCTCCACCTCCACGACGTGGACGAGCTCGTGGCGCAGGGCGTCACCGAGGTCGAGCTGATCGACTTCGAGCACGCCGACGGCCTCCACTGGGACATGATCCTCAACTGCCTCGAGCGCGAGGACATCAAGCTGGTGAAGGAGGATCCGACCCAGGACGAGCCGACCCGCGCCGACGCGCTGGCCGCCGTCTACACGACCCTCCTGCCCGGCGAGCCCATCACCGTGGAGAACGCCGAGCGCGACCTGCACGGCATGTTCTTCACCGCGCGCCGCTACGACCTCGGCAAGGTCGGCCGCTACAAGCTCAACAAGAAATTCGACCACCCCGTGCCGGTCAAGGAATTCACCCTGACCCGCGAGGACATCATCGGGACGATGAAGTACCTCATGCGGGTGTACTACCAGGACGCCAACGTCGACGACATCGACCACCTCGGCAACCGCCGCGTGCGCTCGGTGGGCGAGCTGCTCGCCAACGTGATGAAGAGCGCCTTCAGCCGCATGGAGCGCATCGCCAAGGAGCGCATGAGCCTCAAGGAGACGGACACCATCCGTCCCCAGGACCTCGTGTCGATCAAGCCGGTCGTCGCCGCCATCAAGGAATTCTTCGGCTCTAGCCAGCTCTCGCAGTTCATGGACCAGGTCAACCCGCTCGCCGAGCTGACCCACAAGCGCCGCCTCAACGCCCTGGGGCCCGGCGGCCTCTCGCGCGACCGCGCGGGCTTCGAGGTCCGCGACGTCCACTACACCCACTACGGCCGCATGTGCCCGATCGAGACGCCGGAAGGCCCGAACATCGGCCTCATCGTGTCGCTCGCCACCTACACCACGGTCAACGAGTACGGCTTCCTCGAGACGCCCTACCGCAAGGCCGCCAAGGGCAAGGTCTCGGACGACATCGAGTACCTGTCCGCCATGGACGAGGACCGCTACTACATCGCGCAGGCCAGCGCCCGCCTCGAGAAGGACGGCAAATTCGCCGAGAGCGCCGTGTCCATCCGGCACCAGGGCGACTACGCTACGCGCGCGCCGGCCGAGATCCAGTACATGGACGTCTCGCCGAAGCAGATCATCTCGGTCTCGGCCGCGCTCATCCCCTTCCTCGAGCACGACGACGCCAACCGCGCCCTCATGGGCTCGAACATGCAGCGCCAGGCGGTGCCCCTCGTCTTCACCGAGCCGCCCCGCGTCGGCACCGGCATGGAGTGGAAGACCGCCTACGACTCCGGCGTCCTCATCAAGGCGAAGCGCGCCGGCGTGGTCGACTTCGTCGACGCCTCGCGCATCGTCCTGATTCCCGACGGCGACGCCAAGGCCCGCGACGAGTACCAGCTGATCAAGTACGCGCGTACCAACCAGGACACCTGCTACACGCAGCGCCCCATCGTCAAGAAGGGCGAGAAGATCCTCAAGGGACAGGTGCTCGCCGACGGACCGGCCACCAAGGACGGCGAGCTCGCGCTCGGCCGCAACATCCTGGCGGGCTTCGTCCCCTGGAACGGCTACAACTACGAGGACGCCATCCTCATCTCCGAGCGCGTGGTCAAGGAGGACATGTTCACCTCCATCCACATCAAGGAATTCCAGACCGAGGTCCGCGAGACCAAGCTGGGACCCGAGCGGATCACGCGCGACATCCCGAACACCAGCGAGAAGAGCCTCGACAACCTCGACGCCGAGGGCATCATCAGCGTGGGCGCCAAGGTCAAGGCCGGCGACATCCTGGTGGGCAAGGTCACGCCGAAGAGCGAGACCGAGACCACGCCCGAGTTCAAGCTGCTCAACTCCATCTTCGGCGAGAAGGCGAAGGACGTCCGCGATTCGTCGCTCCGCGTGCCGCACGGCATCGAGGGCACCATCATCGACGTGCAGCGCCTGCGCCGCTCCGCCAACGACGACCTTTCGCCGGGCGTCGAGGAGGTGGTCAAGGTCCTCATCGCCGCCAAGCGCAAGCTCAAGGAAGGCGACAAGATGGCCGGCCGCCACGGCAACAAGGGCGTCGTCGCCCGCGTGCTGCCGATCGAGGAGATGCCCTATCTCGAGGACGGCACGCCGCTCGACATCTGCCTCAACCCGCTCGGCGTCCCGTCCCGCATGAACATCGGGCAGATCATGGAGACCGAGCTCGGCTGGGCGGCGTCCACCCTGGACGAATGGTTCAGCTGCCACGTCTTCCAGTCGCCCTCGCAGGAGCAGATCGAGGAGCAGCTCGAGAAGGCGGGCCTGCCCGGCAACGCCAAGATGATGGTCCGCGACGGCCGCACCGGCGAGTCCTTCGTCAACCCGGTCACCGTGGGCGTCATCTACTTCATGAAGTTGCACCACCTGGTCGACGACAAGATGCACGCGCGCTCGACCGGCCCGTACTCGCTCGTGACCCAGCAGCCGCTCGGCGGCAAGGCCCAGTTCGGCGGCCAGCGCCTCGGCGAGATGGAGGTCTGGGCCCTCGAGGCCTACGGCGCCGCCAACACGCTGCAGGAGCTCCTGACCATCAAGTCCGACGACATGACGGGACGC
>JADFDI010000018.1 GCA_018262985.1 Spirochaetota bacterium
GCCGGAACCGATCAAAAGGATCGCGTAAGGGACGCCGGCAGGGAGGTCCCTTTTACACCACTTGACGGGACACTACCCGACAATCCATACCTCTCCGAAAGCGGCGCGTAGCGACGCATAGGGTTGTCGAGTCACGTGCGATCACAACATGACATTCCGATCCAGACCCAACACATTCTTCGAGTGCCCGAAGCCGAAATGATTTGGCACACCGCCCAATCGAAGGTCTCCGCATCGAAGCCGTATCGTCCCCGAGTAACCGGATCGCAGCGCAACGATTCTCACAGGCCGCCCCGTCGGACATCCCCTGTCACGCCGAGTGGAATACTCCGGACCATGCGACACAAAATGCTGCGGAACCGGCGGCGCGCCGGGGCGGGTACATTGATGCACATGAAGGGAATCGGCTCGGGCGGACTCGAGGCCCTCCTCTCCGTCTATTCGTCGAGGCTCGCGCCCGAGTTGCCCTTCTCGGCCCCGGCGCTCGCCTTCCGGATACGGGCCCTGGGACGTCCGGGACGCGAGGCCTTCCTGGCCGCCTGCCTGAGCCTCGCCGAAAGCGAGGGCTCGCCGTTCGACGAGGACGACAGGCCGGAAGCCGACGATATCGACGAGCTCGTCCAGCTTGCCGAAAGCCTCGCGCGCCGCACGGGTCCCGCGAAGCTCGAGCGGCTCCTCGACGGTTTCGCGGCGGACGCCTGCGGCGACGCCTCGTGCGACGCCGCAGGCGGGCGTGACGAAGACGCCGGGGCAGGCGGCGAAATCCGCCAGAGGGCTGGCGAGTACGCCCGGATTTTCGGCGTCGACGAAGCGGGACGCGAGATCCTCCTCTTCGCCTACGCGATGGAGCAATGCGACGAGCTCGACACCCTGTATTCGAGCGTCCCCCTCATCCAGAAGCCGCGCTTCCTCGCCTCCTGCCTCGGCGCGCCCGAGGCGCGCGTGCGCGAAGCGCTCGCCACGAACGGATCGCTCCTGCGGAGCGGCCTCGTGCGGCGCGACGACGACGACCCGCTCACCGAGTTCGAGGTGTCGCCCATGCTGCTCGACGGCCTCGCGGGGCTCTCGGGCTCGCTCAACCACCAGCGGCTCTGCACGCGCTCGGGCCCCGCGCGCTTCCCGCTCGAGGACCATCCCGTCCGGAAGGGCGTGCTGGAGGCGGCGCGCGCCATCCTCGATTCGGGAGCCGGGGCGAACATCCTCCTCTACGGCCCGCCGGGCACGGGCAAGACGGAATTCGCGCGGAGCCTCGCGACGGACCGCGGCAAGACCGCGTGGTTCCTCGGCGAAGGCGACGAAAGCGGCGTGAAGGACCGGCGGGCGGCGCTCGCGCTCTCGGTGGCCTCCATCGACCCGGCCTCGGAAATCCTCGTGGTGGACGAGGCGGAATCGCTCCTCTCGGCGGGCGAGGCCGTGTTCCTCGGCTCGCGGGGCGGAGCGAGCAAGTCGTGGATCAACGGCTTCCTCGAAGCGCCGACGCGGGTGATCGTCTGGATCGTCAACTGGACGCGCTACATGGACGAATCGGTGCTGCGCCGCTTCGAGCTGCCAGTGCGCTTCGAGCGCTTCGGCGACGCGGAGCGGGAGCGCGCCTGGAAGGCGGTCGCGAAGGACTCGGGGCTCGAGCTCGAGACCGCGCTCGTCAAGCAGCTTTCCCTCGACTACGAAATATCCGCGGGCGGCATCGCCGGAGCCGTGAAGCTCCTGAAGCTTTCAGGCGGCTCGGGCGACAGGGATCGCGTCGAACGCATGCTGCGGGTGTCGCTCGACGCCCAGGCCGACCTGGGGGGCGCGAAGCTCGCGCCGGGCGCGCACTTGAAGCCGCGGGCCTGGGACGCGGAGGCGCTCGAGACAGACATCCCCTTCGATAACCTCGAACGCGCGCTCGCCACCTGGAAGGAGCGTCGCGGAGGCTCCGGCGCGCGGGGCCTCCGCATGCTCTTCTGGGGCCCGCCGGGGACGGGCAAGACCGAGGCGGCGCGCGCGCTCGCCGCCGGCGCCGGGCTCAAGGTGGTGGCGCGCCGCGCCTCGGAGCTCCTCGACATGTTCGTGGGCGGCACGGAAAAACGCATCGCCGAGGCGTTCCGCGAGGCCGAGCGGGACGGCGCCCTCCTCCTCGTCGACGAGGCCGACAGCTTCCTCCGCGAGCGCGCCGGAGCGCAGCGCTCCTGGGAAGTGACCCAGGTCAACGAGTTCCTCACCCGCATGGAAAGCTTCCGCGGCGCCCTCGTCTGCACGACCAACCTGCTTTCGGGGCTCGACAAGGCCGCGCTCCGCCGCTTCCAGGTCAAGGCCGAATTCGGGGCCCTGAAAACCGGGGCGCTCGAGCGCTTGATCGTCCGCTACTTTCCGGCGATAGTCTTGCCCGAGGACGCGAGGTCAGCGCTCGCGCCCTTCGACGGCGTCGCGACGCCCGGCGACCTCGCCGCCCTGGCCGACCGCGCCGACTACCTCGGCGCGGCCTTCGGGTGGGACGAACTCGTGGAGGGCCTCGCCTCGGAATGCCGGTTCCGGCCGTGCGAAAAGCGGGTCGGCTTCGCATGAAGGAAAGGAGTTGAAAATGGCTACGACCGTGCGCTGGAGCGACGACGACGTGGAAGATTCGGGCGGGCCGCGGAAAGCCTCCGCGGTGTCGCGGGGCTTCGAGCTCCTCTTCGAGCTCATGGAGCGGGACCTGCGGCTCGATGAGGTCGCCGCGCTCCTCGGCTGCTCGGACCGCCAGGCGCGCCGTTACATCGACGACATCAACGCCGCCGCCCCCGACGGCGCCCTCGTCGACAGGGTCAACGGGAAGTACCGCTTCCGCACGCCCCGCGAGTTCATCGAGCTCGCCGACGGCGCCTACGACGAGAACGTCATGGCGGCCATCGTCTCGACGCCGCTCGGCGGCCTCGTGCGCACCCGCGGCCTGCCCGAGCGGGTCCTCGGCCGCATCCGGGGTCTCGTCGACTCCGGCCGCGGCGAGCGTCCCGACAACGAGCTCGCCGCGCTCTTCAAGGCCCTCGTGGAGGGGCGCTACATCGATTTCGACTACACCTCGGACCGCGAAAAGAAGCGCCACCGCGCGGTGCCGGTCCGCCTCTTCCTCGACCCCGTGCAGGTCTACCTCGTCGCCTACGACGAGGCCTACGGCCACCTCATCTGCCTCGCCGCGACCAAGATGGCGGGCATCCGCGCCGTCCCGGCGGGCACCGCGTCCATGTCGTCGGGCGGGCTCAAGGAACTGCGCGACTACACCCTCGGAGCCTGGGGCAAGATGATCCGCCACGACTCGCGCTCGGTGGCGCAGGCCGCCTTCGTGGCCGCGCCCGCGGTCGCCCCGTATTTCAGGCGGAACAGGCTGCGCCTCGACCAGGCCATGGAAGAGCTCGAGGACGGATCGCTCCGCGTCGGGCTCCGCGTTCACAACCCGACCGAGTTCGTGCGCTTCATGCTGCGCTTCGGCACCGCCGTGAAAATCGAAGGCGACGCGGAAGTCCTCGCGGAGGCGCGCGCCTTCCTCGAGCGGATGCGGGATTTCTACGGTTGAGCGCCCCTACCTGAGCTCCTTCACGAACACCTCCTCGCCGTCGTCGAGGATGCCCGTGTCGACGAAGCCGAACTTCGTGTAGACCTTGATGCCGTTCGCGTTGTCCGGCGAGGTCGAGAGCCGCATGCGGACCACGCCGGGCTCGGCCCGCGCGATGCGCTCGAGGAGGGCGAGGGCTGCCGTGCCGTAGCCCTTGCCCTGGCGGCCCTTGTCCATCATGAAGCGCCAGAGGTAGAGCTCCCCGCCGCCGCGGTCCACCAGGTACATGAGGAAGCCGACCATCGCCCCCTCCACGTAGACGGCCCGGGGCACCGCGGCCCGATTGACGAAGGCCTGCGCGAGCGACTTGAGGTTGGACGCGACGAAGGGCTGGTCCTCGCGCACGGCGAGGGCCACGCACTCGTCGAAGTTGTCGTCGTCGATTTCCCGGAATTCGATGTGCATGAGCGCCTCCCCGATCCCTGCCCGCCGCGGGCCCGCGCCGGACCTCTGGAGCTTAGGACGGGACGGAAGCGCGGGCAAGGGCCGGAGCGAACAATCCCTCCGGGAAGGGAAACCTTTCGGAAAGGTTTCCCTCCCCGGCCCCTCCTTTCCAAACGCCGCGCGGAGGCGTCGGCGGGGGACCGTCCGGCCGCGGCCGCGGGTCCGCGCCGCGGCGTCGTTCCGTCGCCGGGCCGGTTTCGCGATCGGCGTTTCGCGTTTGCGCCTGCCCGCGTTCCCGCCTATGCTTTCCCGCATGGATACCGACGAAACCCCCGGCCCCGCCGAAGCGTCCCTCCGTGCCCTCGACGTCGACCTCGTCCGCGAGCTCTGGTCGAAGACCTACAACACGCAGGGCAAGCCCGACTGGTCGCACATCTACCCGTACTACCACGACGACATCGTGTTCCGCGACTCGATACAGACCGTCGAGGGCCTCGCGAATTTCAAGGCGCTCTGCGCGCGGCTCGCGTCGCGCTGCAGGGAGCTCCGCATGGATATCCACGCGCTCGCGCGCGAGGGGAACGTCATCCTCATGAACTGGACCATGACCATGATGTTCGACAAGTACCCGAGCGCGGAGCTCCACGGCGCCACCGCGCTCACGGTGCACGCCGACGGCCGCATCGTCGCGCAGCGCGACTACTACGACCTCTGGGGCGACATCTTCGACAACATCCCCTGGTTCCGGAAGCCCTACCGGAATTTCATGCGCAAGCGCTTCGGCTGAGCGCGGGCGCCTCGGACGCGGCCTGCCGCGCCGGGCCTGACCGGCTCGGCGCGCCGCGGAACGAACTCTAGCGTCCCGCGGCGAAGTCCCGGACCGCGGCCTCGATCTCGTCGCGCACGCGCCTGACGCCCGCCATGATTTCCTCCTCCGTCCCCTTCATGGACGAAGGATCGTCGAAGGGCCAGTGGCGCCGCTCGACGCGGCCGGGGAAGACCGGGCAGCGCTCGGCGGCGTCCTTCGAGCAGACCGTGACGACGACGTCGAATTGCCTTCCGGCCGCGTGCAGGTCGAAGACGCTCTTCGTCCCGTTTCCGGAAATGTCGACGCCCTTTTCCGCCATGGCGCGCACGACGAAGGGGTTGAGCCGCCCGGGCTCGAGCCCCGCGCTCTCGACCTCGAACCGATCCCCTCCGATACGCTTCAGGAAGGCCTCGGCCATCTGGCTCCGGGCGGAATTGTGGACGCAGAGGAACAGGACTCGGGTCATGGGGAACTCCTTGTTCGCCGCGCGGGGCGCGGACTCCGCGCCGGCCGCGGCTTTTTCCAAAAGCGGGTTCGCTCCGACGCGCGTGCGGATCTTGCAGGCGCACTGTCCGCCGAGCTCGTAGAGCGCATCCCTCCGCACGGGAAATCCCTCGGCATCCCAGTCGATCATGCCGCCCGAGAGCTTCGCGAGGTTCGCGTAGCCTTCCGCCTCGAGCATGCGCGCGGCGAGCCGTGGATAGACGCCTGCGGCGTCCGCGAGGATGAGCGCGCGGTCCTTCGGCAGGACGCCGGATCGTTCGGCGAAGCGCGACCACGGCAGGTAGAGGACCTCCTCCACGTCGAACACGCGGAAGTTGGTCTCATAGCTTTCGCGGAGGTCGACGAGGAGGGCCCCCGCGCGCGCGAACGCGAGGGCTTCGGATGGCGCGAGGTTCGCCACGCCTTCCGTGGGAGGAAGGAGGCCGGCATGCGTCGTGAAGTCGATCGCCGCCGGCCCGTTCGCGCCGGGTTCAGCCACGGTTTAGGACCCCCGCCCGTCCGCGGCCCTAGGCCTTTCCCGCTGCCGCGGCCGGGGACGGGGCGGGAAAGCGCGAGCGCGTCGCGCGCGCGATCTTCACGAGCGAGAGCATGACCGGCACTTCGACGAGGACGCCGACCACCGTGGCGAGGGCCGCCCCGGACGAAAGGCCGAAGAGGCTGATCGCGACGGCCACCGCCAGCTCGAAGAAATTCGAGGCGCCGATCATGCCGGCGGGGGCGGCGACCTCGTACGGCACCTTCCACGCCCGCGCCCAGCCGTAGCCGATGAAGAAAATGAGGTAGGTCTGGAGCACCAGCGGCACCGCGATGAGGACGATGGCGAGCGGGTTCGAGAGGATCACCTTTCCCTGGAAGGCGAAGAGGATGACCAGGGTCAAAAGCAGTCCGCCTTCGGTGATGCCGTCGAACTTCTTGATGAAGACGCCCTCGAACCATTCCTTGCCGCGCCGCCTGATCAGGTTCGTTCGGGTGAGCGCTCCGAAGCCCAGCGGGATGACGACGAACAGGACCACCGACATGACGAGGGTGTCCCACGGAACGCGCAAGTCGGAGACGCCGAGCAGGAAGGCCACGATCGGCGTGAACGCGAAGAGGATGACGAGGTCGTTGACCGCGACCTGCACCACCGTGTAGCCCGCGTCGCCGTCGGAGAGGTAGGACCAGACGAAGACCATGGCCGTGCAGGGGGCCGCGCCGAGCAGCACCGCGCCCGCGAGGTACTCGGTGGAAAGCTCCCCGGGTATCAGGGCCTTGAAGACCACTTTCAGGAAGAACCAGGCGATCAGGTACATCGTGAAGGGCTTGACGAGCCAGTTCACGACGAGCGTGACGACTAGGCCCTTCGGTTTCTTCCCCGCGTTCCGGATGCTCGTGAAATCCACCTTCAGCATCATCGGGTAGATCATCAGCCAGATGAGGACGGCGACCGGGATCGACACGCGGGCGTACTCGAACCTGCCCAGGAAGGCGGGCACGCCCGGCAGGAAGTAGCCGACGGCGACGCCTGCGCCGATGCAGAGCGCCACCCACAGCGACAGGTATTTCGCGAAGAAGCCTATGCCTTTCTTCGGGCTTTCACTCATGGATGCTCCTTTCACGCTCGTTGACAGGCCGACGGGCGATCGCTAGTATTATTGGCGTGACGGCCAAGCATGTCAATGGATTGTTGGTGGATGCGCCAACAAGGCGCTCCGGCGGGAGCGCATGACCGAGCTCGACAGGCGGCGGCTGACGCGGCGGGCGGCCCTCCTCAAGTCGCTGGCCCATCCGTCCCGGCTGCTCATCATCGAGATGCTCGAGAAGGCGCCCCGCTGCGTCGGCGAGCTCACGGAAGCCGTCGGCGCGGACATCACCACGGTTTCGAAGCACCTGTCGGTCATGAAGCGCGCCGGGCTCGTCCGCGACGAAAAGCGCGGGACCTTCAGCGAATACTCCCTCGTCTGCGACTGCGTCACGCACATGGTCGACTGCATCGAGGCGGGCATGGAAGCGCGCCCGCCCGGTTCGGCGGCGACCGCCGCCGGGGCGAGGCGCCGGAAGTCCTGCGGCGTGGCGCGCTGAGCATCCGGAACCCGCCGCGTCTGGCGAAGTGGCGCCGGCCCCCGCTGGAGGCCAGCGCGGAAAGGCGGCCCGCTCCGCGCGCGCCCGCGGAAGGCCGTTCCGGGTTCTCGGGAAGCTCCCCGAGGAGATTCCGGTTCCCCGGGCGCGGCCATCGCCGGCTCGTCGATCCCCGCCTCCCCCGCTCCACGTCATCCTCGAAACGATCGCCCTTGATCCGCGCGCCTGCAGGCGGCGCTTCCGCTTGTCCCTTCGGGACCGCCAATCGTCGCTTTTTATAACGATTCAACATTTACAGTTTTTACGCAAGGCATGGAATCGCTTCGCAAGTGCGGTCTCGGAGGCCTCGTTCCTCAGCGCGGCGACTCCAGCCTCGTCGCCCCCGGGCACCCCGTCGTCGCCAGAATCGTGGCCTGGATATCGCCGGCTTCGGTTTTCACCGGCCCGGCCTTCCTCCTGGTCGCCGCCCTCTTTTCGGTCAACCTGACACTCTGCAGCTTCCATCGGCTGACAACCCAGCTCGCCCTTCCGCGGGCCGAGCGCCGTCATGGTCCCGACCTCCTCCACGTCGGGCTGATCGTCCTGATCGTCGGAGCGGCTTGGAGCGCGAGAAGCGCGACCGAAAACCGCTACACCCTCGCCGAGGGCGAGAAGGCGAGCCTGCCGGGAGGCGAAATCCTCACGCTCCGGGTTTTCTCGTTCGAGCGATATCCGGACGGCCGCCCGAAGTCGTGGAGCTCCCGGATCGACCTGGACTCCAAGGGCGCGAGGAGGATCTCGGACTTCGACCTGAGGGTCAACAGGCCGATCCGGTTCGGAGGCTACGCTCTCTACCAGACCGGCTATGACGAAACCCCCGTCGTCGCGCTCCGCGGAAGCGGTCTCGACCTGCCGGAAACGCTCCTCCAGGGGAGCCGGCTCACGGGGGAACTCGGTTCGATAGTCTTCATGGCGCCCGATCCGGACGCCGAACCCGGAACCAGGCGTTTCGTGTTCCTCGCGGACGCGGAAGGCGGCAGGAAGGTCGTCAGGGGCGGGCATCGGCGATCCGGTCGGTGAATTCACGCTGCACGACGCGAGCTCCGTCCTCAGTTCGACCATCAAGGTCCGGAGCCATCCGGGCTTCCCGCTCGTCCTCGCGGGGTTGCTCCTCGCGGCCCTCGGCACCATCATCACCTATATCGTCAAGCTCAGGGAGCCCAAACAATGACCGCCATCATCGCCTTCTGGATCATCGTCGCGGCCCTGGTCATCCAGGGAGCCTTCCTCGTCCTGAAGACGAGGAAACCCGACCCGTTGACGCCCTGGTTGCTCATCGCCGCGGGGGCCTTGCTTCTCGCGACGACTGTCGCGAGGAGCGTCGCGATCTCGTTCGTCGCCATAACGGGCGTCTACGAGTCGCTCATCGTGCTCGCGGGAATCGCCAGCTTCGCGCTCGCCGCCTATCGGCTCCGGAAGGGCGCCGACGCCTCGCGCGCCTTCCTGTTCGGCGGCACCTTCATCGCGTTCCTTTTCATGGCGCTGTCCTCGTCGCCGCTCGCGCCGAGCGGCATCAAGCCGCCGGTGCCCGCGCTCCGGTCGGCCTGGCTGGTGCTCCACGTGGCCTGCACCTTCATCGGCGAAGCCCTGTTCGCCTGCGGCTTCGTGGCGGCGCTTCTCCAGCTTTTCTCGCGGGACGGCGAAAGGCGGGCGTCCTTCGACCGCCTGACCTATACCCTGGTCGCCATCGGGTATCCGCTCTTCACGGCCGGGGCCCTCGTCTTCGGGGCGATCTGGGCGGAAGCCGCCTGGGGACGGTGGTGGAGCTGGGATCCGAAGGAAACCTGGGCCTTGGTCACCTGGTTGGCCTACACCGCCTACCTGCATCTCAGGCTCATCAAGCGGCGCCAAAGCCCTTGGCTGCCGCTGCTCGTGGTGGCGGGCTTCCTGCTCGCCCTCTTCACCTTCCTCGGCGTGAATTTCCTGCTCCCCGGCCTCCACAGCTACGCTTGAGCCGAAGGCGGACGGCCTCGATCGAGCCGACCCCGGGCGCCGCCCGAGGCCGGCCGTTCGGGGCCGCTCAGCCCGGGAGCTCCGCGGGCGCGCGGCGGGCCCGCTTCCTCTCCACCACGCCGGCCAGGATCACCGAAATCTCGTAGAGCGCGAGCAAGGGCAGGGCCAGGACTACCTGGGAGACGACGTCGGGCGGCGTCAGGATCGCGGCGGCTATGAAGATGACCAGGATCGCGTAGCGCCGCATGCTCCGGAGCATCGAGCCCTTGACGATGCCGAGCGCGGCGAGCAGGAGGCTGACGACCGGCAGCTCGAAGGCGATCCCGAAGGAAAGCACGAGGCTCTCCACGAATCCGAGGTATTCGCGGAAGGAGAACATGGCCTTTATCGCGTCGTTCTCGAACTGCAGGAAGAAGCGCACGGTGATCGGCAGGACCACGGCGAAGGCGAACGCCGATCCCGCCAGAAAGAAGACGGCGCCTGAAACCAGCGCGCCGAGTATCGACCTCCGCTCGCTCCGCTCGAGTCCCGGCCGCACGAAGAGCCACGCCTGGAACAGCGCGACGGGCGACGCGAGGACGGCGCCGCCGAGCAGCGCGATGCGCACGTAGGACATGAACAGCTCCGGCGGGGAAAGAACCACGAGGCTCGCGTCCCCGATCGGGGCGATGATGAACCTGGCCGCGGGCTCGGCGTAGCCGAAGCACGCGATCGTGCCGCCGATCAGAGCGAGCATGGAAATGAGCAGCCGCTTCCGCAGTTCGGCCACGTGTTCCCAGAAGGACTGCGCGGAGCCGGTCATCGAGGAGTCCCTGACGGCGCGCTCAGGATTTCTTGCGCTTGGAGGAAGCGTCGGCCTTCCCCCGTTCTTCGACCGGGGACGCTTCGGAATCGGCGGACGCGGCGCCCTCGATTTCCTCGCTTACCTTGGAGGAGTGCTTCTTGAACTCCCGGATGGCGTTCCCGATGGCCTTCCCGATTTCGGGCAGCTTCTTGGGTCCGAATATGACGAGCGCGATAGCCAGGATGAGAATGAGTTCCATCGGACCGATCCGACCGAACATGTTGGCCTCCTCGGGACGCTATGCCGCGTGAACCGGATTTCCCGGGACGGGCCGGGATCCGGAGCGCCGTCCCGCGAGCGAAGCTTCGGGTCCGGCGACGGCTGGTCAATGGTACCGGATTTACCGATTTCTTTCAATCCGCTCGGGCGCATCTGCCGGGAAACGCGCGCGCCTTTTCCCAAGGCATCCCGGGAATCCGGGCAGGCGTGTTCCGGTCGGAGGATCGGCGACGGGCCTTTTCGGCGCGCGTCGCCGATCCGTTCGCGTGTCTACGCCACCGCCCCGAACGCCAGTCCCGCCAGCGTCGAAAGCGCGACGACGAGACCCGCGTAAGTCGCGGTCTTCTTCCAGCCGAGTTCCCCGCCGATGACCAGGATGGACGGCAGCGAGAGGCTCGGCCCCGCGAGCAGGAGCGCGAGCGCCGGTCCCTGTCCCATGCCCGCGCCGAGCAGTCCCTGTACGATGGGGATCTCGGTCAGCGTGGCGAAGTACATGAGCGCGCCGGAGAACGCCGCGAAGAAGTTGGCGAAAACCGAGTTGCCGCCCATGAGCGAGGCGATCCACCGCGTGGGGATTAGCGCGTCATGGCCGGGCCTGCCGAGCAGGAAACCCGCGACGAGCACGCCGCCGAAGAGGAGCGGCAGTATCTGCAACGCGAAGTCGCGTGTTGCCGTCACCCATTCGATGCGCTCGTCGCGGTCGAACCAGCGGACCACGGCGTACGCGAGCGCGAGGGCGAAGCCGCCGGAGATCCACCACTTGGCGGCGTAGACCGAGTCCCAGAGGGCGGAGCCGCCCTTCGAGTCCGCCCAGTTCAGGAACACGAGTATGCCGACCATGCTGGCCATGTAGACGGCCATCTTGCCCAGTGACCGCTTGGGCGCCTCGTCGGGCGCCTGGAACATGCGGGCGTCGGCCGCGCGCTTCGCGTCGTCCTTGCGGTAGATGAGCGCCATGGCGAGGCCTATGACGATCGAGAAGGCCACGGCGCCCACGGCGCGGGCGAGCCCGAGCTTCCAGCCGAAGACCTTGGCCGAGAGCACGATGGCGAGGATGTTGATGGCGGGGCCCGAATAGAGGAAGGCCACGGCCGGTCCGAGACCCGCGCCCTTCTTGTAGATGCCCTTGAAGATGGGCAGCACCGTGCACGAGCAGACCGCGAGTATGGCCCCCGAGACGGAGGCGACGCCGTAGGCGACCGGGCGCCTCGCGTCGGGTCCCAGGTAGCGCATCACCGCCTTCTGGTTCAGGAAGACGGTGATGGCGCCCGCTATGAACATGGCGGGCACGAGGCAGAGGATGACGTGCTGCCGGGCGTACTCCGCCAGCATCAGGAAAGCTTCGTTGAGCGCGCCGGCCACGGTCGTCGAACCCCAGGGCACGAAGTACGCCGCGAGGAAGACGCCGACGAGGGTCAGGAGCCGCCTGTTCGGGGAAGGCTGCTTAGCCATTGTACCGACCGAGCGCGACCTTCTCCGCGATGGTATCGATGAGGTCCCCGGTGATGGCGGTCTTTCCCTTCTCGACGCCGAAGCTCGTCATGAGCACGTGCGTGAAGGGCAGGTTCCGGTTGCCGAAGGCGCGCTTGCCGCACCCGACGGGGCAGCCGTCGATGACCAGGTTGCGGTCGGCGGCGCGCGCCGACTCGATGAAGCCCGAGAGCTCGGCGCCGATGGCGGCCAGGCAGGTCATGTCGCCTTCGCCGTCGCGCGCGAGCTTGCGGGCCACCTGGTCGGCGAGCAGGCCGGTGTTGGCGGCTCCCGAGCAGGCGTAGATGAGCACGGTTTCCTTTCCGGATCCGCAGGCGCAGGGCATGTCGTTCTCCTTCCCGGCCGGGGCCGGGTCAAACCTTGATGAATTTGGGCCCGCCGAGGTAGGCCTTGACCTGGTCCTTGGTCAGGACCTTCCCGACGCTCTTGACCTCGCCGTCGACGGCGAGCGCGGGCGTCATCATCACGCCCATCTCCATGATGTCGTCGACCTCGGAGACCTTGACGAGCTCGGCCTCGAGGCCGAGCTCGGCGATGGCTTCGCGGGCGTGCTGTTCGAGCAGCTGGCATTTGGGGCAACCGGTGCCGAGTATCTGGACCTTCACGTGTACCTCCATCGCGCCGCGCCTCAGGCGGCGCGCGTTTCATTCCATCCGCTCCGCCTCGGCGTAGAGGCGGTCGATTTCCTTGCGGGGCAGCGCGGCCTTGAGCGCCCAGGCTATGACGACGATGCCGACGATGTCGATGGCCAGGCGGGAAAGCGCGAAGCGGGCCCCCAGGGCGGAGACCTCGAAGAGCAGCATCGGTATCTTGGTGGTGGACCACGCGCCGATGAAGACCAGGATGTTGGCGAAGCCCGCTCCCTTTTTCATGAGCACCGCCGCGAAGGGGAAGGCCCCGTAGAGCGGACCGGCGGCGAAGGAGCCGAGCAGGAAGGCGATGAGCTTTCCCTTGATGCCGGAGCCTTCGCCCATGTAGCGGACCATCTTCTCGCGCGGCACCCAGACGTCGAGCAGGCCGAGCAGGACGAAGACGGGCGGGATGACGAGGAGCATGGTGCCCGCCTGGTACGCGAGGGAGTCGAGCGCCTTCGTCCGCCACTGCGGGAACGCGGCCAGGAAGGCGGCGAACGCGATCGCCAACGCGATGAAGGCGGCGTAGCGCGAAAAGGCCTTTTTCATGCCGTCACCGCCCAGCCCACGAAAAAGGCCGCCGCGAGCGAGAACAGCCACGCGAGCAGGTTGCGGAGCAGCGCGGCGCGCCGACCGAAGTACTTGACCTCCATCGGCAGGGTGACGATTCCCACCATCATGAGGCTCGAGACGAAGGCCGCGATCTGCGTCGCGCCGGCGCCTTCGGCGAGCAGGGCCGCCGCCGCGGGGAACGCGACGAAACCCGGGATGAGGGTCACCGCCCCGACCAGGGATGCGCCGAGGACGCCGGCGAAGCCCGAGCCCGAACCGAGGAAGCGCGATATGACGCCGGTATCGAGGACCGCCAGCGCGGCCGCGACGAGGAGCAGCACCGCGAAGAACTGCGGCAGTATGCCCTCGAAGGCCTTCCACGCCTTCTTGAGCGCCGCCTGGGTCCGGCCGCGGTCCTTGAGGAGCGAGGCCGCGAGGGCGAGCGCGGCCAGGCCGTACAGCATCAGCGTATCCATGACTTCACCATGTTGCACATTTTGGCAACATTGCATGGTTTGTCAAGCCCCGTCCTTGACAATTGTTGCCGAACCTTGCAACAATTGTGCATGGATCAACGGACGCTCAGGCGCTGCGAATTCCGGGCGGGTATCTTCAAGGCGCTGGCCCACCCCATGCGCGTCCTCATGCTCGAGACGCTCAAGGAAAAACCCTGGTGCGTCTGCGAGCTGGCGGGCGCGCTCGGGCTCGAGAAGTCGGTCGCCTCGAAGCACCTCGCGCAACTCAAGGCCGCGGGCCTCGTCGACACGGAAAAGCGCGGCACCCTGGTGGAGTACCGCCTGGTCGCGCCCTGCGTGCTCGACGTGGCCGCCTGCGCCGAGGGCACCATACTCGCCAACCGCAGGCGCAAGCTCGACATCGCCCTTCCGAGCCGTTCCTGAACGGAGCTTCTGCCTTCCCTCCCTTGCCCGGCCCGCGGTCCGTCGTGCATGAATCCGGGCATGAAGCGCTTCGTCATGTTCCTCTTGTTCGCGTTCCTTCTATCGGGCCTCATCCTGGCCGTCGCGTCCGGCGGCCTCCGCGCCCTGCCCCGCTTCGTCGCCGACGCGGACCCGGCCCTCGTCGCGGCGCTCTGGGCCCTGGGCTTCGCGCTCGCGAGCTTCGCGGCCGGCATCGCCACGGGCGACTACTCCTGGGTCGACCGCCTCTGGAGCACCCTGCCGGTCGCCTTCGCCTGGTACTACGCATGGCGAGGCGGCTTCGCCTCCGGGATCCTCGCGGCCGCCCTCGTCGTGACGCTGTGGGGCGCCAGACTCACCGCGAACTTCGCCCGACGCGGCGGCTACTCGGGCGAGGAGGACTACCGCTGGGCGGTGCTCCGCTCCCGCCTGGGCACCGGCTTCCGCTGGCAGCTGTTCAACCTGCTGTTCATCTCGCTCTTCCAGGTCGGCCTTTTCGTCCTCTTCACCCTGCCCCTCCGCTCGCTCGCGCTGGAAGGCCGCGCGCCGAACGCGCCCTTCCTCGTCGGCCTCGCGCTCATGGCCGCCGCCGTCGCGCTCGAGACCGCGGCCGACCGCGAGCAATGGGTATTCCAGGAATGGAAGCGCCGAGCCCGCTCCGGCGAGGCCGTGCCGGAAACCTACCGGGACGACGTGGCGCGCGGCTTCCGGACGACCGGCCTCTTCGCGCGTTGCCGCCACCCCGCGTATCTCGGCGAGCTTTCGTTCTGGACCTTCCTGGCGCTCGCGTGCATGCTCGCCGCCGGTCGCCTCGTCCCCGAGGCGCTGCCGGGCGCGGTCCTGCTCGCGGCGCTCTTCGCGGGGTCCATCCGCTTCACCGAAGGCATCACCGCCTCGAAGTACCCTGCCTACGCGGAATACCGGAAGCGGACCTGGGGCATCATGCCGAAGCCGGGCCGTCGGCGCTAGGGTCCCGGACGCCGGCAGGAAGCGGACGCTTCCTGCCTTCCGAGTCGATGGCCACGTAGACCAGCTGGGCCTCGGTGACGCGCGCGGAGACGAAGCGGTCGCCCTCGTGCCGTTCCGCGAAGACCTCGACGTCGACGGTGATGGAGCTCGTACCGACCTTGATGATCCGCGCGTAGAACGAGACGACGTCGCCGACGGAGACGGGCTGCCTGAACAGGAAGTTTGTCACCGCCACCGTGGCCAGGCGGCCGCCCGCGATCCGCCGGGCGGTGATGCCGCCCGCCACGTCGGCCTGGGCCATGATCCAGCCGCCGAAAACGTCGCCGTTTACGTTGACGTCCGCGGGCATGGGCACCATGCGGAGCGCGGGCTGCCCCTCGGGCGCGACTGGCCCGCCGCACGCCCCGGCCCCCGGCCCGACCGCCGTCATCGATCGCCCCGGCCCGCCGCGAGGAGCAGCTCGGAGTAGGTGCGGCTCTCGACGGCCTCGGGCGGCACGCCCGCGTCGGCCAGGGCCGCGCGGACCATGCCCTGCGCGAGCGCGATGGCGGCGGGCTCGTCCTCGTCCACCAGGCGTTCGATCTCGATGAAGGCGCCGAGCCCCTCGACCTCCATAACCTCGATCAGGGTGCCGTCCTTCTCCCACGCGGAACCGGTCTTGCGCTTGCGGATGAAGCGCTCGCAGCCGATGCGCTCCGCGAGGGCCTCGAAGGCGTCCGCGTCCGACACCTCGAACTCGCGCTCCAGGTTGAGCTCCATGCCGCCCTCGGCCCGCTTCGTCTTGAAGGTGACCACGGCCTTGTCCCCGTCGACCCGCACCCGGAAGCCCTTGGCCCCCCGCGCGAGCCGCCATTCCGGGCCGTGCCAATAGGCGTCCCGCTTGTCGAAGCGCCTGACGAACTTCGCCCACGTTCCGACGCGCTCCTCGACCGCGCGCGCGTCGCCTATCCGTGCCTTGAGCTCCACTTCCAGCATGGGGCGGATTATAGGCCGCGACGCGGCGGGATGGAAGGGCGGAGGCGCGCCTCGGGACGGCGGGGGCGAGGCCGCGGTTTCGCCGCCGCCCCCGTCGATATGGGGTGCGCGTTGGCCGGAAGCGCGGTATCATAAACGCCATGACGACCGGACGCACCTATGTCGAGATCGCCTACGTCGCGGTTTCACTCTCGCTCATCGCCCTGCTGCTCCGCTTTTCGTACGACGCCGCGATACTCGCCGCCGCGTTCCTGACCTTCCTGGCCGCCGCGCTCTTCCGACCGGGGCGGCTCAAGGGCTGGATCCCCGCCGTCGCGATCACCGCGGTTTGGATGCTGGCCTCGGGGCGCATGTACGAGGGCTACAACGTATTCAAGCTCGAGCTCTTCGACCTCGCCGTCTTCCCGATGGTCGCGTGGCCCACGGGCCTCTCGTTCGCCTACCTCTACGCGGTGCCCGCCGTCCGCGTCCGTCCCTGGCCCAGGCGCTGGGCGGCGCTCGCGGCGATCTACTCGGCGGGCATCATCGTCGCCGAATGGCTCGGCTACCACGCGCTCGGCGTCCACCTGGACCGCGGGACGGCCTTCCGGGGCTGGCCGGTCCTGGACATCTTCCACTGCCCCTGGTGGATGCAGCTCGCCTATTTCGCCAACGGCATCGTCTTCATGGGCGCTGCAGCCTGGATGGACCGGAACGAGGCTCCCGAGTCCGGAGACGTATCCCGGCGCCCGGCGGGAGCGGAGCCCGCGCGCGCCGTTCCGAAAAAACCCGGCCCCGGGACGCCCCGGGGCCGGGCGCGCGTTTCGAGGACGCGCCGCGCGGAACCTTAGGCCGGCTCCAGCACCGACCGGTCGTAGTCGGCCGGGGGAACGTAGCCGAGCAGCTCGATGGCGGTGGCCGCGAGGCTCGAGATGCCGAGCCCCTCGCGCAGCGCGGGGCGATACTCGCCCTTGTACTCCGGATCGAAGACGACGCAGGGCACGGGATTGAGCGAGTGGCTCGTCTTGGCCTTCGGCGTGCCGTCGGCCCGGAGCGATACGGCGCCCGTCTTCTTCTCGTGCTCGTACATGTCGTCGGAGTTCCCGTGGTCGGCCGTCAGGACCAGGACGCCGCCCGCCTTCTCCACCGCGGCGCGGAGCCGGCCGACCTGCAGGTCCATGGCTTCGAGGCCGCAGACCACGGCCTGGTAGTTGCCCGTGTGGCCAACCATGTCGCCGTTGGGGAAGTTGGCTCGGATGAAATCGTACCTGCCGCTCCCGATGGCCTCGATGAGCGCGTCGGCGATCTCGGCGGCCTTCATCCAGGGGCGCTGCTCGAAGGGCACGCGGTCCGACGGGACCTCCACGTAGGTTTCGAGCTTCTCGTCGAACTTGCCGGTGCGGTTGCCGTTCCAGAAATAGGTGACGTGGCCGAATTTCTGCGTCTCGGACACGGCGAACTGGCGGAGGCCGGTGCCGGCCAGGTACTCGCCGAGGGTGCGGTCGATGGCGGGCGGCTGGACCAAATACTGCGCGGGGACGTGGAGGTCGCCGTCGTATTCCATCATGCCCGCGTACTCGACTCGCGGGCGGCGGACGCGGTCGAACTTGTCGAAATCGCTTTGCTCGAAGGCCGCGGTCATCTCGAGGGCGCGGTCGCCGCGGAAGTTGAAGTAGATCACGGAATCGCCGTCCTCGACGGCGCCGACGGGCTTGCCGTCCTCGACCACGACGAACTCGCCGAGGTCCTGGTCGATGACCCCGGGCCGTTCCTTCCGGTAGGCCTCGACGGCCTCGCGGACCGAGGCGAACTGGCGGCCCTGGCCGAGGACGTGGGTCTTCCAGCCGCGCTCGACCATGGCCCAGTCGGCGCCGTAGCGGTCCATCGTGATGTACTGCCTGCCGCCGCCCGAGGCGATGCGCGCGTCGCAGCCCTTCGCGCGCGGGCCTTCGAGGAATTTTTCGAAACGGTCGACGTACTCGAGCGCGCTCTGCTCGCCGACGTCGCGGCCGTCGAGCAGGGCGTGGATCCGCGCCTTCGCGACGCCCTCGGCGGCCGCGCGATCCACCATGGCCTCGAGGTGGTCGAGGTGGGAGTGGACGTTGCCGTCGGAGAAGAGCCCGATGAAGTGTAGCGCGCCCCTCGAGGCCTTCGCGTTGGCGACGAGCTTCTTCCAGGTCGGGCCTTCGAAGAGGGCGCCCGACTCTATGCTGGCCGACACGAGCTTGGCGCCCTGGCTGAACACGCGCCCGCAGCCGATGGCGTTGTGGCCGACCTCGCTGTTGCCCATGTCGTCGTCGGAGGGAAGCCCCACCGCCGTGCCGTGGGCCTTGAGCCGAGCGGCGGGTCCGGCCTTCTCGAGGGCCCGGAAATTGGGGAGCAGGGCCGCGGCGACGGCGTCGCCCTCGGCGTATTTTCCGTAGCCGACCCCGTCCATCACGACGAGGACCACGGGACCGCGGCGGCCCTTCCAGGCCGGGTTCTTCGCAAGGGAGAGGGACATGGGAACTCCTCGGGACGCGGCCGCCTGGCGCGCTGGCTCGGGGCCGCGGGTATCGCTATGGTGTCCCGCTCCGGCGGGCCCTGTTCCAATAGTACCGAGAGGGGGTGCCGCGGGGCAACCGAGTCCGCGCTCCGGTTTCCGCGTCGGAGAGGGTCCGACGCGCTCTGCCCCCGCGGCGTCGCCTTCCCGTCCCCGGCCCGGACAGGCCGGGAACGGGCAAGCCGCGCGGGAAAGCGCCGGGCGGGCGCGCGGTACGCCGGGCCGGATCGGCCTTGAGCCGGGCCCCCTTCCCCTTCTACTCCCCGAAATATTCGATGAGGGTGTCGACGCGCAAGGTTCCGAGCGCCGAGGCGTAGTCGAGGAAGGGCAGGCCGATGACGGAGAACACCGCGACGGGAAGGGCTCCGGCCTCGACGAGCAGCTCGGCGGTGGCCTTGAGGGTGCCGCCCGTGGCCACGAGGTCGTCGACGATGAGGACGCGGCCGCCTATGGGGATGTCGTCGGCGTGCATCTCGATCTCCGCCTCGCCGTACTCGAGTGCGTACTTTCGCGAGAGCGTGCGGCCCGGCAGCTTGCCCTTCTTGCGCACGAGCAGGATGGGCAATCCGAGGCGCTCGGCCAGGGGCGCCGCGAAGAGGAAGCCGCGCGACTCGACGGCCGCGATGGCGTCCAGCCTCATGCCCTTGTAGAGCTTCTCCGCGGAATCGATGCAGTGGCGGAAGGCGTCGGGGTTGGCGAGGACGCTCGTGATGTCGTAGAAAAGTATGCCGGGCTTCGGGAAGTCGGGAATCTTGCGGATGGCGTCGTCGAGGTTGAAGCCTTCGCTCATGGGAATGCCTCCGGGAATCGGTTTTCCGGTTCGTTTCGGCCGCCGCGCGAGCGGGCGGGAATTCAGGACTTGATGAGGGACAGGGCCCAGGGCGCGAGACCGTCGAGACCCTCGTGGGCATCGGTCCGCGGCTCCGCGTCGGCGAAGGCCGCGAGGAAGGTCTCGGCTTCGCCGTCGCGCGAGAAGGCGCCCACCGCGCGGCCCGCGAGGTTGACGCCCTTGAGCACGCGCTTGAGCTCGTTCCACGCGGGATCCGCGGCGTCGTCGACGCCGAAGAAGGCCCAGCCGGCCGCGAGCAGCTGCGGCGCGTCGAGCTTCGAGGCGGGCAGCAGGCGGACGTCCTTCGCGGCGCCTTTCAGGGCTGAGGCCAGTGCCTTCGCGGCCGCTTCGAGCTCGCGGTCCGGATCGGGGTAGGCGACGAGGATCGCCTTGTAGAAGGTACTCACGTCGCCCTCATACTAATGGGTGCTCCCCGCGGTGTCAATCGCGCAGCGTCCGGATGAGCAGGTCGACGGCGGCGACGCCGACCGAGAGGCCGAGCGCCGTCGCGAGGCGGAAATTCCGGTCCCCGTCGGTCTGCTGGTACGAGGTCGGTCCCTTGAAGGGCCAGGGCGCGTAGAAGGCGTCGAAGCCGTTCGCGGTGAAGCGGTAGAGGTCGAGGCCGATCCCGGCGTAGAAGTACATGAGGGGGAAGGAGCCTACGCTGATGGCCTCGAAGCGGCCGAGCTCGCGGAGCCAGCGCGGGAACTCGTCCTCGAGGTAGGGCTCGGGGCCTTCGACGGCGGCCGCGGCGGGATCCTCGGCCAGCGCGGGCAGGGCCACGGCGGGAAGCGGCGTGCCCGACGGAGCCGGGTCGGGGGGGGCGGTCTGGGCGGACGCGATGCCGCCCGCGAGGCAGGAAGCCAGGAGGAGCGGCGCTAGGCGGGCGATGAAGGCGGCGCGGCTCACGGGGCCCTCCCCGCGTCGCGCCCGCCGAACAGGGCGGTCCCGACGCGCACGAGGGTGGAGCCTTCCTCTATGGCGATCTCGTAATCGTTGGTCATGCCCATGCTCAAGGTATCGAAGCGCTCGAAGCGGTCCGAGGCGGCGATCTCCCGGTGGAGCGCTGCAAGGGCGCGGAACGAGGCGCGGACGGGCCGCTCGTCGCTGGTCCAGGGCGCCATGGTCATGAGGCCGCGGACCCGCACGCCTTCGAGCGCCGCGAGCTCGTCGCAGGCGGCGAGGAGCGCGTCGCGGCCGGGGAAGCCGGACTTGGTCTCCTCGGCGGTGTGCAGCTCGAGGAGGACGTCGAGGCGCCTGCCCTCGGCGAGCGCCCGCTTCGAGAGCTCGCGCGCGATCTCGACCGAGTGGACGGACTCGACGCAGGAAAAGAGCCCGGCGGCCTTCTTGGCCTTGTTGGACTGGAGGGCGCCGATCAGGTGGAGCTCGAGTTCGCCGCGCGCGAGGGCGGCGGCGAGCGCCGCGCCGGCGGCGACGCCCTCGCCGGCGGGGTTTCCGGCGTCGCCGGCCATGGAGCCGAATTTGGCGAGCGCCTCCTGGACGCGGCTTTCGCCGAAGACCCGCACGCCAGCGGCGAACGCCGCCAGGGCGGCCTCGGACGGGTGGAATTTGCTGACCGCCATGAGCGTGACCGCGCCCGCCTCGCGTCCGGCGCGCGCGGCCGCCGCCGCCATGCGCCCGCGGAGCTCCGCTACCCGTTCCGCGACGAAACCGTACGCGCCCAAGCCCTGCCTGCCTTTCCGTCCGTCCGCTACAGGAAGTCCCGCAGGGACTCGTCGATGCCCTTGCGCATGTCGAACCACCAGTCGAGCGCGGCGGCCTCGGGCTCCGCGGCGAAGCGCTCCGACCACGCGGCGAGTTCCGGGTTCGGGTCTTTGTCGACCGTGCGCTTGCGCTCGAGGAAGCTGGCCACGAATTCGAGGTCGGCCCGGCTCTCCCAGTAGACCGAGGCGTTGCGGCTGTTGATGCGGCTCGCGAGCGTCGACACGGCCGCGCCGAACTCCTCCTTGAGGCCGTAGAGGGCGCCGACTATCTCCGGCAGCATCTCCTCGGCCCAGGCCCTGTGGAAGCGGCAGACGCCGAGCTCGTCGAGCACCAGCTCGCCCTTGAGCCGCGCGGCGCACTTGCGCCCGAGCTCCCGGGGCGGCAGGAACTCGGAGCCGTAGTGCATGTAGTACTTGCCCATGATGGCCATGGGCGCGAGCGCGCCGGGCGTCCAGTACTGGTTCGGCACCATCCAGCCCATGCGGCCGTTGGCCGTGTGGACGAAGCGGTCGAGGATGCGCGCTCCCGTGCGCGACTTCCAGGCGCGAGCCCACTTGCGCGGTCCGTCGGAAAGGTCGATCGAGCCTCGTTTCTCCAGTATCGAGCGCACGAGCTCGATGGCCAGCTCCGCGTTGTGCGCCGAGTCGGCGACGGCGTCGAAGCCTTCGGCCGTCCAGCGCGGCTTCTCCGCGACGCCGAAATCGGCGGGTTCCACGGTACCCGCGTCGAGCAGGTCCATGAACCAGGCGAGCACGCCGCCCAGGCTTATGGCGTCGAAACCGGCCGCGTCCGACGCGGCGTTGAGCCGTTCGGCGGCGCGCTGGTCGAAGATGCCGCAGAGCGGGCCGAGCGCCTGGTAGGGCTCGTAGTCCTTCTTGTACTCGCCGCGGAGCTTCTTGCAGACTGCGGCGCAAGGTTCGCCGCAGGTGGCCTGGCTCTTCGTGGCTATGGTCTCCTCGTTGAACTGCTTCAGGTAGTGCCCGGCCACGAGCCGCTCGTGCAGCTCGAGGCGGCGCTCCTCGGTCCAGGCGGTGGTGCGGTAGTTGAAGGCGAGGAGCCCGCCCTTGACCGTGGCGTAGTTGACGCCGAGGGTGCCGCCCGTCTCGAATTTGGGGTCGAAGCGGTACTTGGTGGTGCCCTCGTAGTCCTTGACCGCGAGCTTGGCCTTGTACTTGGCTTCGAACCACTCGTCGGCGACCTTCCGGTCGCGGAAGTCCTCGTCGACCACGGTGCCGCCGTAGATTACGGCCGCGATGCCGTGCTCCTTCAGCATCTTCGAGCCGAGCCCGCCGCGGCCGGCCCAGGTGTCGACGACCGTGACCTTGCCGTCCTTCACGGGCGCGCTCATGATGCCGCCGAAGTCGGTGGCCAGGGCGGCGGGGCCGGTGGAGAGGACGCGCGGGTCGTTCGCGTAGCGGCCGCCGTAGCGCTCGAGCATGTAGTCCTGGAGGCCGTAGACGCCTCCGCGGCCGCGCGCCCAGGCGGCCGCGAGGTCGACGGGTTCGATCTCGACCTCGATCTCCTCGCCGTGGGTGCGGTTCAGGTAGAGGACGGAGGGCACCGGTGCCTTGCCGACGAGGCTCACCAGGTTGATGCCGAGGTTGTCGAAAGCGAGGCCCGCCCCGCCCATGCTCGAGACGTAGAAGCTGCGCCAGCAGGGCGAGAAGCCCGAGAAGATCATGCGGTTGGAACCCGGGAGTATGGATCCGGCGAAGAGGCCGACGCCGAAGTTGAGGCTTTGGTGCCGCCCCGAGATGTGCGCCCCGAGGCCAACCGGCCCGAAGTATTGCCCGACCGGATAGCGGCGCATGCGGTAATAGCCCGTGGACGGATCGACGAACAGCACCTTCTGGACGTTTTGCATCGCGGCGGTCCTCCCTGCGGTATCCACTTTACCGGGCGCCCGTTCCAGGCGCAAGCGACGCCCCGCCGCCGGTCCCGCCCTTCCGGAAGCGGAGGCACATGACGTCGCCCACGCCGAGGCGCTTGGCGGCGGCGTCCAGCGGCTTCTTGAGGAAGGCCGGCCGCGAGCCGACGGGCCAGCCGCCCCAGGTCGCGGAGCGGACCAGGGAGAACCCGGAGCGCGCGGCGAGGGCGCTCAGGGTGCGGTCCGAGAAGAGCACCAGGTGGTCCCGGATCGCGCTGCGCCACGCGCCTCCCCTGAGCAGGAACTGGAAGCTCCGGACGTTCGGCGTGGTCAGGACGAGCATGCCGTCGGGAGCCAGGATCCGGAAGCACTCCGAGAGGAAGGCGGCCGGGTCGTGGAGGTGCTCGATCAGGTGCGAAGCGTGAACGGCGTCGAACGCCCCGTCCGGAAAGCGGGCTTCCTCGAGGGTGCCCGCGAAAACCTCGAGGCCGAAGTCGGCGCGGGCCCGGGCGGCCATCACCGCCGAAACCTCGACGCCGCGGGCATCCCAGCCTCGCTCCCGGAGGGCGGCGGCGAGGGCTCCCGTGGCGCAGCCCACGTCGAGCAGGGCGCGGCCGCCGGTCGCTTCGCCCCGCGCGCCCGGATCCACGGGAAAGCCGACCTCGGCGAGCGATCGGAGCTCGAGGTCGCGGAATTCCTCCTGCCGCGCCAGCTCGTAGGAGAGGTACGCCTGGTCGTAGCGTAGCCGTACCGCTTCCGGATCGGGGAGCGGCTGTTGACGCCACAAGGCGCAGCGCGCGCAGCGGACGAAGCCGAAGCCCTCCGAGCGGATGGCGCGATCCTCGGTCGGGCTTCCGCAGGCCGGACAGGCCCAGCCCTCGCGCCGCTCCTCGCGGGGAGCGGTCTGGAAGGTCTTCACCCCCGGCACGCCTACTCCACCGCCAGCTGGTAGGCGAGCTCGCGCGCGTTGCCCTCGAAGTCGGCGACGGTTACGTTCAGGTAGGCCGCGCCCCGCGCGAGATCGAGGGTACCGAGCCGCATGTAGCCGCGCCCGTCGTAGAAGGACGGTCCCGTGCGCGCGTCCTTGGGATCGAAAAGGCGCACGCCTTCGGGAGCGACCGCGGAGTCGAAACGGCAAGCGAAGCGTTCGATCCCGTCGACGAGCAGCCTTACGGAATAGGGCGCCCGCCCGGGCGCCGTCCCGGATGGATCAGTGGCGTCGAGCAAAACCTCGTACCGCCCTTGGCGGACGGTCCGCGCCTCGCCGAGGCGATAGACGCGTTCGTCGTTGGAAAGCAGCACCGCGCGGATCACGGGATCCTTCGCGTCCTTTTCCGGCGCCAGCAGGATAAGGGGATTCACCCAGGCGTCCTTGGCGCGGTCGAAGACGCCGAACCAGGTGAGCGCGCCCGCGTCCGACGCGAGCGCCATTCCGAGTATGTCCCTCTCGCGCACCGTAGTGAGGTAGGTCGACAGGGTGCCCGGTTTCAACCTTCCGTAGACCGTCGTGAGGTCCTGGGGATGCGCCACGGCCACGAAGGCGCCGAGCGTCGACGGAAAGCCTCCGGCCAGTCTGTCGCCGTCGAGGACGAAGGCGAGGTCGCCCGCGGCCGCCGTCCTTACGAGGCCGTCGCCCGATCCGACGAGCATCCCCGTCGAGAAGCGCCCGGCTGACAGCGTACCGAAGGTCGACGCGGCCTCGGGCCGGTCGGTCGGCCACTCGAGCGCGAACATGGCGGCCGCGGCGAGCGCGGCGGCGGCGAGGGCGAAGCTCCGTCGTTTCCCGCTCATGGCCTTCAGTCCTCCCCGGCCGCGAAAGCGGCCAGCCGCTCGCTGGAACCGGTGAACACGAGGTCGCCGTACGCGCGGGCGAAAGCGTCCGCTCCGGGCAGGGCGTAGCGGCCGAGAACCCGGTCGGGAGGCGACACGACGACGAGGGTCGCGGAAGCCGCGTCGCGGGAGAGCAGATAGGTCAGGCCGCGGCTCGGGTCCTCCGAGATCGTGAAGTCCCGCGATGGTAGGTCGAGCGTCGACTCCGAGCCGTCCTCGAGCTGGCGGACGACGATGCCGGTGGCGCCTTCGTACCAGGCGTGGCGCCCGTCGGCGGAAAGTCGGATGGAGACGGGGCGCCGGAAGTCCGTGGACAGGTAGCTGTGCGACGCGACCCGGTAGGCGCCGCCGGTCCGCGTGAGCAACACGAAGCGCTGGCGGTCTATGCCGCAGATCGCCGCGATGCGTCCGCGCTCGGAATCCACCGCGAGGCCGAGGATGATCTCGATGCGGCTGCCCCCGGGAGCGGTCCGGAGGGCCACCGAGCCGTCCCGCTCGATCGCCACGATGGTACCGTCGACCAGGCCCGCGACGGCGAGGCCCTCGTCCGCCGCGAAGGCGCTGATCGGAGCGCCGAAGTCGAGCGACCAGAGGAGTTCACCGCTTCCCGAGTATTCCGACACCGAGCCCATCTCGGGACCGGCCAGGAAGAGCCTGCCGGACGAGAACCAGGGCGCGCCCGGAGCCTTGATCTCGTAGCTTGGGGCGCCGACGGAGTCGAGGACGGTCAATCCGTCCGAATCGAAGTCGTAGGGGATTACGTATCCGTCGCTCACCGCGGAGCGGAAATCCCTCAGTCCGACATGGAGGATCCGGCCGTCCGGGCCCACCTGCCCGTGGAAGCGCCCGAGCTCGAAGCCCAGGGCGACGGCTTCGGACGCGGCGGCCCCGGTCGCGGGCGTTGCGAAAGCGTCCGCGGATCCCGCTCGGTCGAGGTTCGCCGTCCAAGCCGGCGCCAGGACGAATTCCGGCTCGAGCCTTCCGGCCGCGATGAAATAATAGGAAAGTACCGCGAGCGCGAGGGCGACGGCGGCGAGGGGCTTCCTCGCTTCTTCGGTCATGGGCGACTCCGGGGAACGGGCCTTAACAGCCTCGCGGCGATGGTATAGAATAGGCTCCGAAACTGTCAACCGAAAGCGGGTCACGATGGACGATTCCAAGCTTTACGCGCTCGCGCAGGAGGCCGCCCTCTCGGCCTACGCGCCGTATTCGAAATTCAGGGTCGGAGCCGCCCTGGTCTGTTCCGACGGCACGGTCTTCAAAGGCGTCAACGTCGAGAACCGGTCCTTCGGGCTCACCGTCTGCGCCGAGCGGAACGCGGTAGCCGCCGCGCTCGCGGCCGGCCGCAAGGATTTCGCGGCCATCGCCGTGGCGACACCCGACGCCGCCTATCCGGTCAGTCCCTGCGGCGCCTGCCGGCAGGTCCTCTCGGAATTCGGCGGCTCGGACTTCCGCGTCATTTTCGGAAACGCGCCCGACTCCCTCGTGCGGACGGACGCGGAGAGGCTCTTCCCGCACGACGCCCTGCACGAGCTCAAGGAACCGGGCGCTGCCGACTGAGGCTCCGATCCCGCGGGATTCCGGCCGGGGGGAGCAGCCGGGCGAGGGTCACCTTTCCTTGCGCTCTTCCCGCTTTTTTATGTCGCCTTCCAGCTTGGCGTTCCAGATCTCGATCTTGCGCTTGAGTTCCTCGACGTCGTCGCGCTCGCCCAGCAGGGCGTTCAGGCGCCGGAGCGCCGAGAGGAAGAGGATGGCGGTCCGGAAGTCCTCGGCCTTGTTCGAATAGATCTCGTACTTCTCGCGGTAGCGGTCGGCCGCCTGCTGGAACTGGCGTTTCACGAGGGACAGGTGGTTCATGGAGCTTTCGCGGTATTGCGAGGAGAAGTCCAGGTTCGCCTGCAGGTTCTTCAGGTCGAGCAGGTTCTTGGCCACGGTCGCGTACTTGCCCCACAGCTCGACGAAGGACCATTTCCACTTGGACGAACCGTAGGCGTCCTCGAGCGAGCGTATGGCGAAGCCGAATTTCCTGAGCAGGCGGTACCGGGCGTCCGGATCGAAGTCGGCGATCTCCGCGAGCTTTTCCTCGTAATCGGAGAAGGGCGCGTCGATGAAGGCGGTGACCGTGTCCTCGAGCTGCTTGATCGCCCGGGCTATGGCCTTGCGGGCGTCCGCGAGGAAATCCTCGTTCTTGATGCCGAGCAGGCTGGTAGACACGTTCGAGAGCAGCATCCAGTACGAGGCGACGTTGAGGGCCTCCTCGGCGAGGGTCAAGCGTTTGTAGCCCGCGGCGCTGGGGTCCTGGGCCAGGAGATCCTGCAGGGTCTTTTCCTTGGCGATGCGGCCGTCGACGAGCTTGCGGTATTCCTTGACCTTCTCGAAGAAGCGGCTCCGTTGTTCCTGGCTGATCTTACCCATTCGTCGCTCCCCGCGGGGCGTAGCGCCCGAGGAGCTCGGCGGCGTGCGCCAGCGAGGTACCGCCGTGTGGATCCCCCGCCAGCATGCGCGCGATCTCCCGCGCGCGTTCCTCGCCCTCGAGCCTCGAGACGCGGGTGGTCGTGCGCTCCTGGTCGATCGCCTTCTCCACCCGATAGTGATTATCGGCTCGCGCGGCTATCGAGGCGAGATGCGTTACGCAAAGAACTTGTCGCGCCCTCGCCAACGTCTGGAGATGCTCGCCGACCGAAAGCGCCACCTCTCCGCCTATGCCGGTGTCGATCTCGTCGAAAAGCAGGGTTCCGACCGTGTCGGATTCCGCGAACGCGGTCTTCAGGGCCAGCATGACGCGCGACAGCTCGCCGCCCGAGGCTATGCGGGCGAGCTCCCTCGGCGCCTCGCCCTTGTTCGCCGCGATCAGGAACTCGATCTCGTCGACGCCCCACTGTCCGACGACCGCCTTGCCGTCCTCCGAAGCCTCCTTCCTGGCCAGGCGGACCGAGAAGCGGGCGTGCGGCATGCCGAGGGTCCGGACGACCGATACGATGCGCTCCTCGAGCGTCGCCGCGGCCGCGCGCCTCTTGTCGGAAAGAGCGAGCGCGCGGGCGTAGAGGTCCTTCTCCATCGCGGCTATCTCCGCGAGGAGCGCCTCGCGATCTTCCTCCCAGTTCTCGAGGCGCTCGAGGCGTTCCTCGCCCTCCGAGCCGTAGGCGATCACGTCCTCGATGGAAGGTCCGTACTTCTTCCTGAGCTTCTGGAGCTGGGCGAGCCGTTCCTCGACCGCCTCGAGCCGGGCCGGGTCGGCGCCCTGCCCTTCGGTCCAGGCCCGGAGGGCGTCAGCCACGTCCTCGAGCTCGTAGTAGGAGTCGTCGACGCGCCGGGCGAGCTCCCCGAGGCGCGGATCGACGGCCTGGGCGGCCTCCACCGAAGATCGCGCCCTACGCAGGGCGGGCAACGCGGCGTCGCCCGCTCCCGTGAGGGCGTCACGGGCGGCCAGGACGGCGTCGCGCAGCTTTTCGAACTGCGCGAGGCGCCGCTCCTCGTCGCGGAGCTCGTCCTCCTCGCCGGAGCGGGGCTTCGCGGCGCGGATCTCGTCCACGGCGAAGCGCAGCAGCTCGATCTCCCGGGCCCGCTCGCGCTCGCCCTGCGCCATGCGTTCCATCGAACGGCGCTTCGCGCTCAGGTCCGCGAAATCCCGCGCGAACGCGTTCGCCTCGTCCTCCGTCCGCGCGAAGCGGTCGAGGAGCCGCCGGTGGTTCTCCACCTTCATGAGGGATTGGTGCTCGTGCTGGCCGTGGATATCCACCAGGAAGGATGTCAGGTCCGCGAGATCCTGCCGGGTGGCCGGTGCGTTCTGGATATATACCGCGCCGCGCCCGTTGCGCCGGAGGCCGCGCCGCACGACCACGGCGCCGTCCTCGGCCTCGATGCCCCGTTCCGCGAGCCAGGCCAGCGCCTCCGGCGATCCGCTCGCGTCGAGGAGGCCGCTCACCAGGGTCTCCTCGGCGCCCGCGCGGATTATTCCCGTATCCGCCTTGCCCCCGAGCAGGAAGCCGAGAGCGCCGATCAGTATCGACTTGCCCGCGCCGGTCTCTCCGGTCAGCAGGTTGAGGCCTTTCTCGAACCGGATGGAAACCCGCTCGATGATGGCGAAATCGCGGATGCTCAGTTCCTCAAGCATCGGGCCCCCCGGACCAGTTGAGCTTGGCTCGGAGCACGTCGTAGAAACTCGAGCGGCCGGCGCAGTAGATCCTCGCGCGCTCCGCCGCCCTCCTGAACGCCACGACGTCGCCCTCGGCCAGCGGAAAGGTCTCCTGTCCGTCGACCGTCAGGACCGTCGAGGTGCGCTGGCCTTCGCTGATACGGATTTCGATGCGCTCCGAGCCGGGAAGCACGAGAGGACGGTTCGAAAGGGCGAAGGGACAGATCGGGTTGAAGATCATGGCGTCCATCTCGGGCGCCACGACGGGTCCGCCCGCGGCGAGGCTGTAGGCGGTGGATCCGGTGGGCGTGGCGACGATGGCCCCGTCTGAGCGATATGCTCCGAGCGGCGCGCCGGAGGCGGATACGCGCAGCGAGACGATGCGGGCGGGGCCCGATCCCGAGATCACCCCGTCGTTCAGCCCGACGAAGCGGGCCGGTCGCTCGTGCGGTCGGCGGACCTCGATTTCCAGCATGACGCGCTCCGACGGCAGCAGCCTCCCTTCGAGGCAATCCACGAGACGCTCGCGCCATTCGTTCTTCCGCACCCAGGCTATGAACCCGAGGGTGCCGAGATTCACCGGCAGGATGGGTACGTCGTGGCGGGCCAACAGCCGTGCCGAGTAGAGCACGGTGCCGTCGCCGCCGAGGCTTATGCCGAGGTCGAAACCGCTGGCCTCCGGCTCGTCCGCGGGTCTTCCTTCGAAGGAGAAGACCTCGCAGTCCCAGGCTCGAGACGCGAACTCCGTCCGGATTTCCGCGGCCAGTTCCAGCGCTCCGGCCTTCCGGGCGTTCACGACGACGAGAGCGCGTCCCTCAGGTCCGACCATCGCGCATCCTAGGGAAGGGTCGCCAGAACCCTGGAGAGCTTCTGCGCGCCCGTTTTTCCGATCTTCGGATGCAGGGGGAAGAGCACGCAGCGGAGAACCAGCGCGGCGGCGCGCGGGCAATCACCTTCGGGCACCAGTCCGGCCGCTTGCGCGCTCGAGTCGAAGGCGCCGGCGGTCTCTATATCCTTTTTCCGGGCGTACGCGCGCGCTTCCTTCGCGCCTGAACCGATCACTATGGGCAGACCGAACGCGGCGTTCTCGCCGTCGCCCGGCTGGACGAGCGCGGCGTGTCGAGAGCGGGCGAGCGACTGGGCCAGAAGATCCCGGATTTCGCGCCTCCTCTCGGCGGCGCGTCCCGACTCCTTGAGTTGCGCGATCGCGAGGGCGGCGTTCATGTCGGGCAGGCGCGATTCCGGGGGATACCGGTCGGCCAGATTCCTGAGCACGGTGCCTTCCCTGCGCGAGGTCGCGGCGAGCAAGGCGCCTCCGCCGCCGGTCAACACGTCGGACTGCTCGAGTCCGATAAGCGTGAAGGCCCCGATACCGCCGGCCGATCTCTCGCCGAACCGCGCGCCCACCGAGGCGGAAATGTCCTCGATGAGCGGCAGACCGAGTTCCGCGAACCAGGCCGGATCGGGAATGAGGCCGTACGGTGCCCGGTAAACCAGCGCGGACGCGCCGCGTTCGCGGATCCTTTCCAGCTCCGCTGGGCCGGGGAGCCCCGAGTCCGCGGCCACGTCGAGCCATACGGGTTCGACGCCGAACGCCTCGAAAGCCCGCGCGTACCAGACCGGAGAGAGCGCGCTCGCCGCTATCCGGGCGCCTCGTCCGATGCCGAGGGCCTCCAGGGCGGCGCCGAGGGCGTCAATGGGGCTCCGGAAGGGAAGGACCGCGTCGAAGCCCAAGGACTCGCGGGCGAGCCTCGCCAGGCGCTCCGCGAGCTCGCCCGGACCGACCGCGTCGCTTACGAGGCAATTCAGGACGGAATCCATGTCCTTCCGCCTGATGTAGGAGCTGTGCACGGGAATGTTCATCGAAAAACCTATCGCCGGATTTCTTCCAGCTTCTGCAATTCCTTGGCGCTGAAGATCTTCCGGATATCGAGGAGGATGAGATACCCCTTTTCCTGGTTGACCACGCCCTGGATGTATTCGGCGCCGATGCCGGAAAGCATCTGCGGCGGCGGTTGTATGTCGTTCACCTCGATGGAGATGACCCGCTCCACCTTGTCGATGATGATGCCGAGCTTCATCCTGTCTATGTCGATGATGATGAAACCGGAGAGAAGTTGCTCGTCTTCCCCGAGCTGGGCCTTCTTGAGGTGGAAACGCTTGTGGAGGTTGATGATGGGGATGATCTCGCCGCGAAGGTTGAAAAGGCCTTCGATGTAACCCGGTGCGTTGGGAAGAGGCCTGATGTCCTGGACGCGAACGATCTCCTTCACGTCCATGATATCGATACCGTAGAGCTCCTCGCTGAGCTGGAAGGTGACGAGCTGGATCTGGGTATCCCGTTCGGCCATGCTACTCCCCTGGCGCCCGAAAGCTGGCGTTCCGTGCAAGTCTAGCATCTTTCTTCCCGGCCCGCAAGCGAAGCGCCTAACCAAGGCCCCCGGTTACGGGGATGGCGCCAGGCGCGCGGAAGGAGTCGGGCCGCCCCGGGATGCCATCCGTCGCGGCGGACGGCACCTACCGCCAGGATACGGCATGGCGCTTGCGCTCTAGCCGCGTTTAAAAAGAAAAAGCCTGGCGACGACCTACTCTCCCACCCCAAGGGGCAGTACCATCGGCGTTGGAGAGC
>JADFDI010000019.1 GCA_018262985.1 Spirochaetota bacterium
AGGAGCGCCCTGTCGACGGCGGGCATGAAGGCATGGCTCAAGCTGTTCCCGACGCCGGGCACCGACTGGATCGGCCGAGTCCCGGCCTTCGCCCTGGACTAGTGTTTTTTCCCCAAGCTTCGTGACACTGATCAGGTCTTGCGCGTCACCTTGGACACATAGGCGTCGGCGCAACCGTCCACTTTCCGCACCGTCTCGAGCCATCCGTCGGCGACGTCCTTGCGGTCCCAGGGGCCGATGCGGACGCGGTAGACGACGCCCGAGGCGGCGTCCCTGGCCTCGATGGTGGAGGACAGCCCCTTTTCCTTGAGCAGGGCCTGGAGGTCCTCGGCGCGGGTCCGGCTCGAGAAGCTGCCGGCCTGTATCCAGAACTCGTCGACGTAGGCGCTCTTCGCCGGGGCGGCGGCGACGGGTGTCGGGGCGGCGGCGCCCGTCGAGGCCGCCGGCTTGGTCGAGGTCGAAGCGGTGGCGACGCCCGCGGGTTTCGATTCGGGGGTGACGACCACGCTCGGTTTCGGCGAGGTGCCGGAGGCTGGCGCGTAGGTCCGCTTGATGGCCGGATCGTCCGAAACCGAGGCGGCGGAAGCCGCGGGCGTCGCGATGGTCGCGGTCGCGGCGGTGCCGGAAGCGCCGGCGGCGGGCAAGGGCACGAGGCTGCCCGGCTCGGGCTTTTCCCCGTACGGGACGACGACGACCGGCGCGGAGTCCGTCGCGGGCGTCTGCGCGGGCAGGGCTTCGGGAAGGGGCGCGCTCCCGACGGGACGGGTGTAGCGGTCGGCCGCGGAGCCGCGCGCCTCCGGCAGGCCGAGGGCTAGCGGCGCGTACTCGGCGCCCGGCTTCGGGTAGAACGCCACGAGGAGCACCCCGAGCACTATCACGAGGAAGGCTCCGACCGAAAAAACGGTCCAGAGCACTTTCTTGGTTTCCACGGGCATTCGACCCCTCCAGAGGCGCCCGTCCGCCTTTTAACCCCACCGGGAGCTCCGCGCGGCCTGCCGCGCGGGAAAAAGACGGATCGCGGGCCCTTCGTTCCCTTCAAGTATCGGCGTTCCGGCGCCGCGCTTTACGGTGGCGTTCGGCCGGAGCTCGCCGCCGGTCGCGGGGGCCGGGACCCAGGCCGCGCTTTACGGTGGCGTCCGGCCGGAGCCCGCCGCCGGTCGCGGGACCAGGACCCAGGCCGCGCTTCGCGCCGGCGTCCGGCCGGCGCTCACCGCCCGGGCGCCCGGGGCGGGCGCGGAACCGCGGACCCGGACGGAAGGGCGAGCCGCGAGAGCAGGGCGTCGAGGGAGCGCGCGAGCCTCGCCAGGCTGCCCGGGTTGCGGAGGACGCGCCGCTTTTCCGCGTACAGTCGCCCGAGCGCGAGCAGGGGCGACTGGGAGCGGACGCGCGCGAGCGCCGCGCGGAGCGGAAGCCCGTCGCGGCGCATGCCGCGGCGCAGCCGGACGAGAAGCGGGGCGCGCACCTCGATGACGGCGTCGCAGCGCGCCGCGTGCGGCATGCGGTAGAGCACCGCGGCGTTGAGGCAGAGGGGGACGCCGTCGCGATCCGCGCGCGAGATTTCCGCGTCCACGAGGGCGTTCATGGCGGGGTGGACGATGGCCTCGTAGCGCGCGAGCAGGGCCGGGTCGGCGAACACGAGGGCGCCGATGGCCTTGCGGACGGGGCGGCCGTCGCCGCCGAGCACCGAAGATCCGAGCAGGGCGGCCACCTCCGCGGCCTTCGACTCGAGGGCCGCGTGGCCGAGGCGGTCGACGTCGACGGTCCGCCAGCCGCGTTCCTCGAGCAGGGCGGCGACCGCGTTCTTGCCGGCCGCCCAGCCGCCCGTGAGACCGACGAGGGGCGCGCGCGGCATCAGTGGAAGTCGCCCCAGCGTTCGCCCGTCTCGACCGAGGCGCGGAGCGGCACCGAGAGCTCGACGGCCTTCTCCATCTCCGCCTTGACCAGGGCCGCCACCGCGCCCGCCTCGGCCGCGTCCGCCTCGACGATGAGCTCGTCGTGCACCTGCAGGAGCATGCGCGCCGAGGGGAAGGCTTCGCGGAGGGCGCGGTCGACGCGCAGCATGGCCAGCTTGACGATATCGGCGGCCGAGCCCTGGATCGGCGTGTTGACCGCGACGCGCTCGGCGGCCTGCTTGACCGTCTTGTTGCCCGAGTTGATGTCCGCGACGGGCCGGCGGCGGCCGAGCATGGTGCGCACCGAGCCGTCGCGCTCGCAGGCCGCGACGGTCTCGTCGATGAAGCGGCGCACGCCCGCGTAGCGCTCGAAGTAGGCGTCGATGAAGCGCTGGGCCTCGCCGCGCGGGATCTTGAGCTCGCCCGCGAGGCGGAACGCTCTCATGCCGTAGATGACGCCGAAGTTGATGGTCTTGGCGACGCGGCGCTGCTCGCCGCTCACCGCCTCCTCCGGGACGCCGAAGATGAGGGCGGCCGTGCGGCGGTGCACGTCGGCGCCCTCGACGAAGGCGCGGCGGAGCTCCGGGTCGCCGGAGAGGTGGGCGAACACGACGAGCTCGATCTGCGCGTAGTCGGCCGACACGAGCAGGCGTCCCGGCGGCGCCATGAAGGCGCGCCGGATGCGGCGGCCCTCCTCCTCGCGGATGGGGATGTTCTGGAGGTTCGGGTCGCGCGAGGAGAGCCGGCCCGTCGCGGCGCCCGTCTGCACGAAATGGGTGCGGACCCGCGCTTCGGCGCGCGCGAGCTCGCCGAGGGCGTCGACGTAGGTGCCCTTGAGCTTGGCCATGGAGCGGTGCTTGAGGATGAGGGCCGGCACCGGGTCCTCGGCCGCGAGCTCCTCGAGCACCGACACGTCGGTTGAGTAGCCGCTCTTGGTCTTCTTGCCGGCGGCGAGCTTGCGCTCGACGAAGAGCACCTCCTGCAGCTGCTTGGGGCTCGCGAGGTTGAACTCGTGCCCCACGAGCTTCCAGGCCTCGCGCTGCACCTCCTCGAGGCCGTCCTCGAGCTCGACCCCGTACTTCTCGAGCTCGTCCGCGTCCACGAGGATGCCCGCGCGCTCCATGCGCGCGAGGAGGGGGAGGAGGGGCATCTCCACGTCGCGGTAAAGGCCGAGGAGGCCCGCGGCGTCGAGTTCGGGCTCGAAGAGCTTCCAGAGGCGCAGCGTGAAGTCCGCGTCCTCGGCGGCGTAGCGCAGGGCCTTGTCGATGGGGACCATGGCGAAGGTGGCGCCCTTGGGCACCACGTCGCCGAACTCGAGCCCGTGGATGCCGAGGCGCTTTTCGGCGAGCGCCTCGAGGCCGAGCCCCGCGCGGTCCGGGTCGAGCATCCACGCGGCCACCATGGTGTCGCGCGCGGGGCCCGCCACGGGGACGCCCCAGTTCTCGAGGACGTGGAGGTCGAACTTGAGGTTGTGGCCCACCACCTGGAGCGCCGGGTCGGCGAAGAGCTCCGAGAGGGCGGCCTTGAGCTCCGCCTCGGGGACGCAGGAGGAGTCCGGCGAGCGGACCGGCACGTAGCAGGCCTTGCGCGGCTCCACCGCGAGCGAGAAGCCCACGGGCGTCGCGGCGAACTCGTCGAGGCTCTCGGTCTCGCAGTCGAAGGCCACGACGCCCGCGGCCTTCGCGGCGGCGAGCCAGCGGCGGAGGGCGGCCGCGTCGGTGACGGCCTCGTACGCGCCCTCGCCGGAAAGGGCGGCCGGCAGCGTGGAAGGCGGCAGCTCCCGGGGGCCGGAGGGCGAAGCGGGCTTGGGGGTGTGGGGGGTGGGGGCGGCCGCCTTCGTGCCGAACAGATCACCCGTTTCCCCCCCCGAAACGAGGCTCCTCATGCCGAGGCGCTTCCAGAGCGGGTTGGCCGCGGCGCGGTCGAGGCGCGTGAGCTCGAGCGAGCCCAGGTCGTCGACGCCGGTCGGGCAGGTGGACGCGAGCGTGATCAGCCTGCGGGAGAAATAGGCGGATTCGCGGCCGGCTTCCAGCTTGCGGCGGACGCCCTCGGGCTTCACGTCGGAGAGGCGCGCGTAGATGTCGTCGAGGTCGCGGAATTCGGCGAGCAGCTTGGCCGCCGTCTTGTCGCCGATGCCCGGCACGCCCGGCACGTTGTCGGAGCTGTCGCCCGTGAGCGAAAGGTAGTCGAGAATGCGCTCCGGCTCGACGCCCCATTCCTCGAGCACGTCCGCCGGGCCGAGCTCGCGCACCGAGTCCTTCTCGGGGCGGAGCGCGCGGACGGGGCCGCCGACGAGCTGGAGGAGATCCTTATCGGCGCTGATGACGCGGCACTCGCGGCCCTCGGCTCGGCAGCGCTCGGCCAGGCAGGCGATGAGGTCGTCCGCCTCGTAGCCGTCGTTGCGGAGGATCGGGACGCCGAGGAGCTTGAGGCCTTCCTCCACGAGCGGCACCTGGGCGTGGAGGTCCTCGGGAGTCTTCTGGCGCGTCGCCTTGTAATCGGCGTAGAGCTCGTGGCGGAAGGTGGGCACGCGGCTGTCGAATACCGCGGCGAAGGCGCCCGGGTTCATTCGGTCGAAGATCGAGAAGAGGAAGCGGAAGAAGCCGAAGACCGCCGAGACGTTCGCGCCATCCGGGGCGCTCAAGGGGCGCGAGATGAAGGCGAAGTACGAGCGGTAGATGAGTCCGTAGCTGTCGAGCAGGTAGAGGGTCGGTTTGCGCGCGTCCATGGGGGAATAGTAGCCTCGGCCCGCCCCCGCGGCAAGGGAAGGGAGGGGGAGCGGCCGGCTATCGGGTGGGCTCGAGGAGCTCCAGTCGTGGGTAGGCGGCGCGGACGCCTATCGGGGCGACGCGCGGGTTCGGGCCTTGCCCGCTATGAGGCCCGTGCCCGAGAGCACGAGGGCGGCGCCCGCGAGGTCGGTGGGCGCGAGCCCTTCCCCGAGGAAGACGAGCCCCCACAGCAGCGCGAAGACCGGGATGAGCAGCGTGACCGAAAGCGCGAAGGCCACCCCCGCGCGGGCGAGCAGGCGGTAGTAGATGAGGTAGGCCAGGGCGCTGCAGAGCAGGGAGAAGGCCAGCGCGAGCAGCCAGGCGAGCGGAGGCGCGCCTGCGGCCTTTCCCGAATCGGCGAGGGCGAAGGGCAGGAGGAGAAGTCCGCCGGACACGAGGCTGCCGGCCGTGATGGCCCGCGGCTCGAGGTCGGCGGCGAAGCGCTTGGTCCAGGCGCCGAAAAAGCCGTAGAGGACGGTGGCGAGGACGCAGGCCAGCACGGGCAGGGCTCCGCCGCCCTGCGTCGCCGCCCCGGCACCGGCGAAGCCGATGAGCGCCACGCCCGCGACCCCGAGGACTATGCCCGCCAGCTTCCGGGCGCCGATCGCCTCGCCCAGCAGCAGGGCCGCGAAGATCGCCCCCCAGAGCGGCGTGAGGGCGTTGATCACGGACGAGACGGCGCCGCCCTGGTGGAGCGCCGCCCAGGCGAAGAGGAGCCAGGGCGCCGCCGTGTTGAGCGCGCCGAGCAGGAGGTAGCGCCACCAGTTCCGCTTCCAGTCCAGGCGGACGCGGGCCAGGGCGAAGGCGCCGGCCAGGATGCTTCCCGCCGCGAGCGTGCGCACCGCGGTGAGCACGAGGGGGCCGAGGAGGGGCGAGAGGTGCCGCATGAAGATGAAGGACGAGCCCCAGATGGCGGCCAGGATGATGAGGAGGGCGGCATCGGCGAAGTTCACGGGTGGCTCCCGCGCCGCGGAGTCAAGGGAAGCAGCGCGCGGAGAGTATGCGCCGGAGCCGCCGCGCCGCGCCACCGGAAAATGGATCGCGAATCCGGCCGTCACTGTTGGAGGCGAGGCCATGGAAGGCCGAGCGCGGCCACCCGCGGAACGCTTCGCGTTCCGCGATGTCACGAGGCCGCGCAGGATGCGTGGCCCGTGACCACTAGCCCCTAAGGTCGACCAAATTTCCCCCCTCGCCGTCCGCGTAGACGGAACGGCGCCGGGTGAGAGGGTTCTGCGCGCGCATGAGGTCGCCCGCGCGAAGCGCGGGCACTACAATCCGTTCCCTACCGAAAGCGCGCGCTGCACTGGTATCCCTCGTGCCGCCTAGCCTTTTAAGTCGACCAGGTTGCCGCCTTCTCCGTCCGCGTAGACGGAACGGCGCCGGGTGAGGGGGTTCTGCGCGCGCATGACTTCGCCCCGCAACGTCTCCATGCGGCGCTTCAGGAGCTCGCGGTTTTCCTTGTTGCGCTCGACGACGCGCTCGCGGAGGTCCTCGAGGGAGGCCCTGAGCTCGGGCACTTCCTCCGGCTCGGAACCCGGGTAGGCGGCGCGGTAGAGGTCCTCGAGGGGGTCGATGGCCTTCTGGAAGGTGTAGATCTCCGAGACGATGGCCTGCTCCATGTCGACGTGGGCCACCAGGTCGTCCACGTCGCCCCGCTCGATATCGAGCTTCTGACGCTCGAGCACGTCGAGGTAGGAGCGGAACTTGGTCCGCTGGTGCTCGAGCAGTTCCTTGAAACGCCGGAGGATGGCGACGCGACGCTCGAGCTCTTCGCCCTGGATCTCGTGGCGGCTCTTCACGGAGTCCGGCCTAGCCCGCGATGTTGACGCCGGCGGCGGCGGCTTCGCGCCCGCCCGAGGGCGTCTGTGCGGCCGCGACGGTCCAGGCGCCGCGGAGCTCGTCGAGCAGGGTGCGCACGGCGCGGATGCGCTTGCCGTCCTTGGAGATGTTCGACTCGAGCAGCTCCGAGTTGAACCAGACGTAGAGGGCGAAGAGGTTCGAGGCGAGCTCGCCGCCCGCCTCGAAGTCGAGGCTGGCCTGCAATTCGGTGACGATGTCCTGGACCTTGCCGAGGGCCTTGTTGAGCTTCTCGATCTCGCCCGGCTTCGGTCCCCCCGCGCGCTCGAGCGGTCCGAGCGCGAGGTCGCACTGCCTGACGGCCTCGTCGTAGAGCATGACGACGAGCTGGCCGGGGCTGGCCGTCCTGACGCGGGTTTCGCGGTAGGCCGCGAGCGGATTCTGGGTCATGGGCATCCCCCTCCCGATGGCTTCTCATAAATCGTCGGCCAAAGCGCGGACGGGCTGTAGGCCGAGTTGCCGAATTCTGTCGCTTTTTTCAAGGATGGCCCGGAAAGCGAACCCCTTCCCTTCGTGAGGAAGGGGGGCTCCCCGGCCTGTCAGTCGTCGGCGGGGAAGGCGCCGGTCTCGGCGTAGCGCTCGAGCCGCGAATAGGCCGCGTTGATGCGGGCCGAGGTTTCGGTGGCCTTGCGGGCGGATTCCGGATCTGCCTGGTGGCGGTCGGGATGGTGGAGCTTCTGGAGCCGCTTGTAGGCGGCCTTGACCTCGGCGAAGGGGCTGCCGACCGGCACGCCGAGCATGCGGTAGTCCGCGGCGAGCTTTTCCCGGAGCGCGTCGGAGCTTCCGCCCCCGCTTCCCGTCCGTCCGCGGTCGCGGAAGGCGTCCTCCGCGCGGCGGCGCGCCTCGCGCTCGCGCTCGAGCTTCTCGCGGGCGGCGCGGTCGCCGGTTAGGTCGGCTTCCAGTTCGGCCATCGCGTCGTCGAAATCGGCGTCGCCGGAGCGTCCCGTCGAGGGACGGAAGGAGGAGAAGTGCCGATCATCGTAGTCGGGAGCCGTCCAGGACTTGAAGAGTTCGGCCAACCTGTCCAGAATGTCGCTCACGGGTACCTCGCGACGTCGAATCTACCGCGCCCGCCGGTTCCGATCAAGCGCGCGGGCGGCTCGAGCCGGCCGCGCCGGCGGCTCATGAGGGTTCTGCGATCCGGAGGAGATATAAACGTATGGATGACAGGCCTTCCATCCTGGTCGTAGGCGGCGCCAACCTCGACATCCAGGCCCGGTCCGACGCCGCGTTCAAGGGCGGCGACTCGAACCCGGGCCGCGCCTGGTCGAGCCCGGGCGGGGTGGGGCGCAACGTCGCGGAATGCGCCGCGAGGCTCGGCGCCTCGGTCGAGCTGTTCGCGCCGCTCGGGGACGACGCCGAGGGCGAGGCGCTCGCGCGCGCCTGCGGCCTGGCGGGGATCGGCACCGACCGCTGCCCCCGCCTCCCGGGCGCGCGGACCGGGCGTTACATCTGCCTGCTCGACGCGGACGGCACCCTGGTCGGCGCCGTCGCGGACATGGAGCTCATGGAGCGCTTCGGGCCGGACGAGCTCGAGGCCGCCCTTCCCCTCATCGATTCCTCCTCGATCATCGTGGTCGACGCGAACTTGAGGCCCGACACGCTCGCGCGCCTGTTCGACCTGGCCGCCCGCGTCCGGAAGCCCGTCTGCCTCGATACGGTCTCGGACGCGAAGGCCCGGCGCATCGCGGGGCTCGCCGGCCGCGCCTCCCTGATCAAGCCCAACCGGGCCGAGGCGGCGGCCCTGACCGGCTGGCCCGTCCGCACGCCGTCCGAGGCTTCCGCGGCCGCGCGGGAGCTCCGCCGCCGCGGCACCGGCGAGATCTTCCTGAGCATGGGCGCGGAGGGCCTCATCTGGCTCGGCGAGGCCTCCGGCGGCTTCGCGCGCCTGCCGGAGCGCCCGGAGGCCGTAAACGTCTCAGGCGCGGGGGACGCCGCCCTGGCCGCCTTGGCGCGCTGGGCGCGATCCGGCCGTTCGGCCGCGGAGCGCGCCGGCCTGGCCCTGGCCGCCGCCGCCCTCGCCGCCGCTAGCCCGAGCACCGCGCCGGACGCCCTCGACGAAAAAGAAGTCATCCAGCTCTCGCAAGGAGTCGTCCATGAACCGTTACCTTGACCGTTCGCCAGAAGTCGCCGCCGCCCTCGAGGCGGGCCGGCCCGTCGTCGCCCTCGAGTCCACCATCATCAGCCACGGCATGCCCTACCCGCGCAACGTGGAGACCGCCCTGGCAGTCGAGGCCGCCGTGCGGGAGGCGGGCGCCGTGCCCGCCACCATCGCCGTGCTCGGCGGCCGCCTCAAGGCGGGCCTCGCGGAGGGCGAGATCGAGGCCCTCGGCAAGGCCGGCCTCGCCGTGCTCAAGGCGAGCCGGCGCGACCTGCCATCGATCGTGGCCCGGGGCCTCGACGGGGCCACCACCGTCGCCGCCACCATGATCATCGCGGAGCTCGCGGGCATCCGCGTCTTCGCCACCGGCGGCATCGGCGGCGTGCACCGCGGGGCCGAGCGCAGCTTCGACATATCCGCCGACCTCGAGGAGCTCGGGCGCACGAGCGTGGCCGTCGTCTGCGCGGGCGCCAAGAGCATCCTCGACCTGCCCAAGACCCTCGAGTACCTCGAGACGCGCGGCGTGCCCGTCGTGGGCTACGGCACGGACGAGTTCCCCGCCTTCTACACGAGCCGCTCCGGCCTCAGGCTCGAGGAGCGCTCCGACACGCCCGAGGACCTCGCGGCCCTCGTCTCCGTCAAATGGTCGCTCGGCCTCGCGGGCGGCGTCGTCGTGGCCAACCCCATCCCCGCGTCCATGTCGATGCCGGAGAAGCTGATCAACGGCGCCATCGACAAGGCCCTCGGGGAGATGGAGGCCAAGGGCGTCAAGGGCAAGGAAGTCACGCCCTTCCTCCTCGCGAAAGTGAAGGAACTCACCGGCGGCGACTCGCTCGAGTCGAACATCGCCCTCGTGCTCAACAACGCCCGGCTCGCGGCGAAGCTCGCCGCGGCCCTCGCGAAGCTTTCCTGAGTGTCACGAAGCTTGGGGAAAAGGAGCGGCGCGATGACAGACCCGGACAAAGCCGCGAAGGACGCCGCGCGGGTGCGCCGCATGGCGTTCGGCGGCGTGTATCCCCTCTACGTCGCGAAGGCGGAGCGGAAGGGAAGGACGAAGGATGAGGTCGACGCCATCCTCCGCTGGCTGACCGGCTACGACCAGGCGGGGCTCGAGCGCCGCGTCGCGGACGGCACGGACTTCGAGGCCTTCTTCGGCGAAGCGCCCCGCCCCAACCCGAACGCCGACAGGATCACCGGCGTCGTCTGCGGCGTGCGGGTGGAGGAGGTCGCGGACCCCGTGCTGCGCGAGGTCCGGCGCCTCGACAAGCTCGTCGACGAGCTCGCGAAGGGTAGGCCGATGGAGAAGATACTCAGGAGCTGAGGGCCCGGGCGCCCGAAAGGACGGAACATGGCCATCAAGCCGACCATCCGCAAGGCCGCCCTGTCGGTCGCCGACCTGGACCGGCACCGCTACGCCGACTACGCGCTCACCGTCGCCCGCGGCGTCACCGAGAGCGACGGGCGGATGATGGCGCGCCTCGTCGCGTTCGCGCTCAACGCCGACGAACGCCTCGAACTGTCGGCGGAGATCGCGGACACCGACGAGCCGAGCCTCGCGCTCAAGGGCTGGGACGGGCGGTACCGGCTCTGGATCGAGGTCGGCCTGCCCGATCCGAAGCGCCTCCGGAAGGCGGCGTCGCGGGCAGACGAGGTGGTGCTCTACCTCTACCACGGCCGCCAGGGTCGGACCTGGCTCGACGCGAATCGCGCCGCGCTCGAGGGTATCCGGAAGCTCCGCGTCATGGAGCTCGATCCGGCCGCGGTCAAGGAACTCGCCGCCCTCGCGGACCGGACCATGGACTTCCAGTGCACCGTCCAGGACGGCCGCGCCGCCTTCGCCCACTCCGCCGGCGTCGTGGAAGTGGGCGTCGAGCGCCTTCTGTGATCGCCACCGACCTGCGCGCGGCGTGCGGGAATAAGTACCCGGCGTCGCGCCTCCGCCCCCCGGCGCGACCCGGCGGCGTGCGGAAGACCTGAACCCGGCGGGCCGACTCGCGTGGCCTGCGGCGCGGCTAGGAAAACCCACAACCGCAGGCAAAGTGCCACCGGGCGGCGTGCGGGAATATGAACCCGGCATAGCGCCTCGCGGAAACCGGTGGCGCGGGGGGTGGCGCGTGAAAACACGCCCCTGAACGTCAGTGAAGGGGTGTGTTTTCAGGCGACAGGACCCCCGCTGGCGGAATTCACTGACGCTCTTCGCCGCCTCGTTATTTCTTGTCGAAAAACCGCCCGATCACGCGCAGTTTCGGGAAGGATTTCTCCTCGCCCCTCGCCAGGCGCTTCAGGTTCGCCCGGTGCGTCCAGGCTATGAAGGGACCGAGGAGCCAGGCGGCGCCGAGCAGGGGGAAGCCCACGCCCGCGCCAGCGAGCTTCGCGACCGTCAGCGCGACGGGGAAGGCGAGGGCCGCCCCCACCGAGGCGAGCGACACGATGCCGAAGCCGCCGAGGAGCAGGGCGAAGACCGCGGCGGCCGCGAGGAAGGGTAGCGGCGCCAGGGCGAGCAGCAAGCCGCCCGCGCAGGCGACGCCCTTCCCGCCGCGGAAGCCGGCGAAGACCGTCCACACGTGTCCCGCCACCGCGGCGACGCCGCCCGCGAGGCCGAGGACCTCGGGGGCCGGAGCCCAGGCGGGGAAGGTGGCGCCGGGACCGAGCGCCCGGCCGAGCGCGGCGCCGAGGAGGGCGGCGGCGGCGCCCTTTCCCACGTCGAAGGCCGACACGAAGACGCCCGCCTTCCACCCGAACACGCGGAAGGTGTTGGTGCCGCCCGCGTTGCCCGAGCCGCGCGTTCGGATGTCGGTGTGGAAGAAGAGCTTCCCCACGATTATCGAGGTGGGTATCGAGCCGAGCAGGTACCCCGCGGACAGCGCGAGCGCCGCGGCGGCGAGAGGGCTCACGGCCGGGTCCCGGCGCCGGGCGCCGCTATCCAGGCCACCGCCATGGTGCCCGGTCCGACGTGTCCCGAAATGGCCGGCGACAGGTCGACGACGAGCACCGGACGCGCGGGCCGGTAACGGGTCTCGAGCGTCGCGGCGAAGCGCTCCGCCGCCTCCCGCTCCCCGACGTGCGTCACCGCCAGATCCTCGACGGCGGCGCCCGTCCTCGCGAGGACGCGGGAGAGTTCGCGCTCGAGGGTGACGCGGACCCGCTTGGGGCCGATGAACAGGCCCGCCTTGGCGATGCGCCCCGAATCGTCGATGCGGAGGAGGGGCCTGAGCCCGAGGCCCGTCAGGGCCAGCCCCGCGACGCGCGAGAGCCTGCCCGAGCGGACCAGCCGGTCCAGGCGGCCCACGGCGAAGCGGATCTCGAGGCGCGAGCGGAGCGAGAGGGCCAGCGCCTCCACCTCGTCGGCGCTGGCACCCGCGGCGGCGGCCTCCGCGCAGCGCCGCGCGATGAGGGCGATGCCGATCGAACCGGAACGCGTGTCGACGACGCGGGCCCTGCGTCCTTTCCCCGCGAGCTCGGCCGCGGCGCGGACGCCGCCCTCGAAGGTGCCCGAGAGCGCGGCGGTGAAGGCCAGGTAGACGGCCTCGGCGCCGCGCGCGGTCGCCTGGGAGAGGACGCGCGCGTAGTCGGCGTGGGCCGGCATCGAGGACTTGGTTTTGACTCCCGGTTCCCTCGCCATGCGCTCCGCCACGTCCGAGGCGCGGATGGCGTCGCGGTCGAGGAACTCCTCGCCTTCCACCTCGAGGCGCACGGGGATGCGGGGCACGAGGAGCGAGGCGCGGAGCTCGTCGGGCAGGTCCGAGGTCGAGTCGACCACGACCACGCAGGCGCGGCCGGCGTCCGCCGAGATACCGCGCTGCACGACCATGTCGTCCACCTTCCGGGCGCCGACGCGGGCATGGGCGGACAGGGCCGAAAAGACCGCGGGCGGATCGTCCGAATGGACGTGCACCCGCGCACGCGAGGCGCCGCCGGCGACCACCACGGAATCGCCGAGCCCTTGCGCCGTTTCGCGGAGCGCGCGGGGATCCATGGTGCCTTCATCGTCCTCGAGCATGGCCTCGACGCAGTAGCGCGGTCCCGAGTTGTCGCCTTCGAGGCCGTCGCCCGGCAGGGCTTCGGCGAACTCGTCCTCGTCGAGCGCGGCTACCGGGGCGGTTTCGAGCTGCCGGAGCCTTCCCGAGTCCAGGAATGCGTCGACGCCTTCCAGGTAGCGCACGAAGCCGCTCGCCCCGGCGTCAACCACGCCGGCCTTGCGGGCCTCGGGAAGGAGCTCCCTCGTGCGCTCGAGCGAACGACGGGCCGCCTCGAGGGCGTGCTTCCACACCGGGAAGAAGTCCTCGTGGCGCTCCGCGTGCTCCTTGAGCGCCCGCGACCAGTCCGAGAGCACAGTCAGGATGGTGCCCTCGCGGGGGTTCGACACCGCCTCGCGCGTGCGCGCCGCGGCAGCCTCGACCGCCCGCGCGAAGGCTCGGACTCCCACGCGGGCCTCGTGGCGGATCTCCTCGGCCAGGCCGTGGATGAACTGGGCGACGATGGCGCCCGAATTGCCGCGCGAACCCGAGAGGGCCGCGTCGGCGGCGGCCCGGAGCGTGGCGCCGGCGTGCTTGAGGAAGCTCGAGCGGACGCCCCGCTCCATGGTGCCCACCGTGGCGGCCATGTTGGAACCCGTGTCGCCGTCCGGCACGGGGAAGACGTTGATGGAGTCGAGGTAGGAGGCGCTTTCGCGGACGAGGGCGGCTCCGGCGATGAGGGAGCGGCGAAGCCGCCGCCCGTCGACATAGGCGATCTGCATGGTGCACCTTATGACAAAACTACGACAGTCGTCAATCTGAATATACCGAACCGGACAGGGAGTGTCACGAAGCTTGCGGGCGACCATCTCGCATGAAGATGAACCGCCGCTCGTCCATTGGAGTCGCGGAGATCCGAATAAGTTGCGCGCGAACGCCAGAATGCGCTCGCCCCCCCACCGCCAGCCAGGCTCGTGACAGGCCGACCTGCCTTCACGGTGATGCGGCGTGAAAGTCCCCCGAACGGGTGGGCCGATCCGCGTGGCCCGCGGCGCGGCGGATGACGAGCACCCCGCAAGCCAGGCTCGAGACAGACCGACCCGCCTCCACGGAAAAGCGGCTCGCGAGCGCCCGCTGGCGCTCGCGGCGACGAAGCCGAGGAACGGCTTCGTCGATCTCCCGAAACCGGCGACAGCGCCTCGCGGAATCCGGCAGCGCGGGGGGTGACGCGGGAAAACGCGCCCCTGAACGACAGTGAAGGGGTGTGTTTTCCCGCGTCAGGACCCGCCCTGGAAGGTTCAGATGACGCCCGGCGCCGCGCAGGGTCTCCTTCCCCCCGCCTTCCCGTGACGGGAAAGTCCGCCTTTCACGGCGCGGCCCTTTCGTGCTACCCTCCATCCCCGAAATGGCAGCGCGAAACACCTACGACGAATCCAAGATCAAGACCCTCTCCTCGCTCGAGCACATCCGCCTCCGCACGGGCATGTACATCGGGCGCCTCGGCGACGGCGGCAACCCCGACGACGGCGTCTACGTCCTCCTCAAGGAGGTCGTGGACAACGCCATCGACGAGTTCATCATGGGCTTCGGGACGCGCGTCGACGTGTCCGTGAAGAGCCTCGAGGACGGCTGCGCCCGGGTCTCGGTGCGCGACTTCGGCCGCGGCATACCCCTCGGCAAGGTGATCGAGTGCGTCTCGGTCATCAACACGGGCGCCAAGTACAACGACGACGTCTTCCAGTTCTCGGTGGGCCTGAACGGCGTCGGCACCAAGGCCGTCAACGCGCTTTCGCGCCGCTTCCGCGTGGTCGCGCGCCGCGAGGGCCGTTTCTTCGAGGCCGTGTTCGAGCGCGGCGTCCTCAAGGACACGCGCGAGGGCCGCGACTCGAAGGAGCCGAGCGGCACCTTCGTCGAGTTCGAGCCCGACCCCGAGATCTTCGCCGAGTACGCCTACAACCTCGAATTCGTCGAGAAGCGGCTCTGGCACTACGCCTGGCTCAACCCGGGGCTCACGCTCGCGCTGGACGGCCGCGAGTTCGCGAGCCGCGAGGGCCTCAAGGACCTGCTTTACGCCGAGGTGGGCGACGACACCGCGTACGAGATCGGCTGGTGGCGCGGCGAGCGCATCGAGTTCGCCTTCACCCACACCGGGAACTACGGCGAGGAGTACTTCAGCTTCGTCAACGGCCAGCACACCTCCGACGGCGGCACGCACCAGTCCGCCTTCCGCGAGGGCATCCTCAAGGCCGTCAACGACTACTTCCAGGCCTCCTGGCGCGGCGAGGACATCCGCGAGGGCATCGCGGCCGCGGTGGCCGTCAAGCTCAAGAACCCGCTCTTCGAGAGCCAGACCAAGAACAAGCTCGGCAACGCCGACATCCGCCCCTGGATCATCGAGGAGGCGAAGCGAGGCGTCGACGAGTTCCTCCGGCGCAACCCGCAGGCGGCCCAGAAGCTCAAGGACAAGGTGCTGGCCAACGAGAAGCTCCGCACCGAGCTCGCGGTGGTCAAGAAGGAAGCGAAGGAAGCGGCGAAGCGCATCGAGCTCAAGATTCCCAACCTGCGCGACTGCAAGCGCCACTTGGGCGACCCCGACCGCGGCGACGAGTCGACCATCTTCCTGACCGAGGGCCAGAGCGCCGCGGGTTCCCTCGTCAGTTCGCGCGACGTCTACACGCAGGCCGTGTTCAGCCTGCGCGGCAAGGTCGAGAACATGCAGGGCCGGAAGCGCGCGGCCATCTATAAAAACGAGGAGCTCTACAACATGATGATGGCGCTCGGCATCGAGAACGATATCGAGGGCCTCCGCTACGCGCGCATCGTCATCGCCACCGACGCCGACCACGACGGCTACCACATCCGCAACCTGCTGCTCACCTTCTTCCTCTCGTTCTTCGAGGAGCTCGTGGTGCAGGGCCGGGTGCTGATCCTCGAGACGCCGCTCTTCCGCGTGCGCGACAAGAAAAAGACCGTCTACTGCTACAGCCCGCGCGAGCGCGACGAGGCGCTCGCCGAGCTCGGCCGCGGCGCCGAGACGACGCGCTTCAAGGGCCTCGGCGAAATAAGCCCGAAGGAGTTCGGGCAGTTCATCGCGAGCGACATGCGCGCCTTCAAGGTCGACGTCGACGCGCTCAAGGCGGTGCCGCAGGTGCTCGAGTTCTACATGGGCAAGAACACCCCCGAGCGCCGCGAGTTCATCATGAAGAACCTCGTCAACGAGACCTGAGGACACATGGCGTACGTAAAGAAGCTTTTCAACGACAATTTCCTCCACTACGCGAGCTACGTGATCCGCGACCGGGCCATCCCGGACCTGGCGGACGGGCTCAAGCCGGTGCAGCGGCGCATCCTCCACTCGCTGTTCGAGATGGACGACGGCAAGTTCCACAAGGTGGCCAACGTCGTCGGCCACTGCATGAAGTACCACCCGCACGGCGACGCGTCGATCTACTCGGCGCTCGTGGTACTCGCCAACAAGGAACTGTTCATCGACCGGCAGGGGAACTTCGGCAACCTGTACACGGGCGACGAGGCTTCGGCGGCGCGCTACATCGAGTGCCGGACCAACGCCTTCGCCAAGGACGTCTTCCACAACCCGAAGATCACCGAGTACCTCGAAAGCTACGACGGCCGCAACCGCGAGCCGGAAGCCTTCCCGGCCAAGCTGCCCGTGGTGCTCATGACGGGCGCCGAGGGCATCGCGGTCGGCATGAGCACGAAGATCCTGCCGCACAACCCGGTCGAGGTCATCGAGGCGGAGATCGCGGCGCTCAAGGGGAAGAAGTTCCAGCTGCTCCCCGACTTCCCCACGGGCGGCTACGTCGACGCGGCCGAATACCAGGACGGGCTCGGCAAGGTGCGCGTGCGCGCGAAGTTCGACTTCTCGGACCCGAAGCGCCTCGTGATCCGCGAGCTGCCCTTCGGCGCCACCACCGAAAGCCTTATCGAGAGCATCGAGGCGGCGGCCAAGGCGGGCCGCGTCAAGATCGCCTCGATTTCCGACTTCACCACCGAGAACGTCGAGATCGAGCTCAAGCTGGCGCGCGGCGTCTACGCCGACGAGGTGGTGGACGCCCTCTACGCCTTCACCGACTGCGAGCAGTCCATCTCGTGCAACCTCCTGGTCATCAAGGACAATTTCCCCGTCCTCATGACCGTCACCGAGGTCGTGAAGCACCACGCGAAGACCCTGCTCGGCATCCTCGAGCGCGAGCTGAAAATCGAGGAGGGCGAACTCCTCGACGAACTCCACGCCCGCACCCTCGAGCGCATCTTCATCGAGGAGCGCGTCTACAAGAAGATCGAGACCATGAAGACCGCCGAGACCGTGCGCAAGGCGGTGCTCGACGGCCTCAAGCCCTTCGCGAAGGAGATCGCCCGCGCGGTCACCGACGAGGACGTAGAGCGCCTCCTCAAGATCCCCATCCGGCGCATCTCGCTCTACGACATCGAGCGCGCCAAGGACGAGATGCGGAAGATCGAAGAGCGCCTCGCCGAGGTGCGCGGCCACCTCGCGAAGCTCGTCGACTACGCGGTGCTGCTCCTCAAGGGCTACGCCGCCCGCCTCAAGGACGCCTGGCCGCGGCGCACCGAGGAAACGAGCTTCCACCGCATCGACGTCAAGGAAGTGGCGCGCCGAGACATCGCGCTCCGCTACGATCCGGCCTCCGGCTACCTCGGCACCGCCGTCTCCACGGGCCAGACCCTCTTCGACGTGTCGCCCTTCGACAAGGTGCTCGTCATCAGGCGTAACGGCCTCTGGTCCGTGTCGAAGTGCCCGGAGAAGCTCTTCGTCGACAAGGGGCTCCTCCACTGCGCCATCGCGGACAAGGACGCCCTCGCGGACGTCGTGTTCTCGATGGTCTATCGCGACGCCAAGGGCCACGCCTGGCTCAAGCGCGCGCGGATCGAGGCCTGGATCCTCGACAAGGACTATCCCTTCGTGCCGGACGAGGCGAAGGTGCTGGCGTTCAGCGCCGAGCCGCGCTTCGCCTTCGGGCTCCGCTACGAGAAGAAGCCCAAGGTGCGCGTCCTCGAGGAGCGCTTCAAGGCCTCCGCCTACGAGCCGGTGGGAATCAAGGCCCGCGGCGTCAAGCTGGCCGACCGCGACACCGTCGAGGCCTTCGCCGTCGACTCCGGCGGCCTCTTCGACGACAACCCCGAGCCCGACCCCCGCGAGGCCGCCGCGCGCGCGAAGGCCCGCGCGGACGCGCCGGCCGAGGCCGAGCCGAAGCGGGGCAGTGGGCGGCCGCCGAAAGCCGCCCCGAAGGCCGCCCCGAAGGGCGCGTCCAAGGCCTCCGACGGAAAGCCGAAGCTTGCGTCCGCGAAGCCCGCGACCGGGAAAGCCGCCGCGGAAGGCGACGCTCCGAAGCGCGGGCGCGGCCGCCCGCCCAAGGCCTCGGGCGACGAGGCTCCGAAGGCGAGGGCCCGAGCCGCGATACAGCCCGCCGCGACGAAGAAGGCCGCCGCGGGAACGAAGCCCGCGGCCTCGAAGAAGGCCGGCGGCAGGAAGGCCGCGGACGAAGCGAAACCCTCGGGCCTGCTCGGCCGGGCGGAGGCGAAGCGCGGCAAGAAGTAAGGGCGCAGCCGGCTGGTTGCGTTCCGCCGTTGCCGCGACGGGCGGAGCGGATCGCTCCCGCCCGGAATCCGCAAGCTTCGTGACACTTCGTTCCTCTTGACAATCCGGCGCGCGCTTTGGTACTGTGCATCCGTTCAGCGATGAGCATTCCCCTGTAGCTCAGCTGGCAGAGCAAGTGGCTGTTAACCACTGGGTCCGTGGTTCGAACCCGCGCGGGGGAGCAAGTTAAGTTGTACTGTGGAAACGAATTAAGCCCTGGCGATGCCCAGGGCTTTTTCGTATTCTAAGCCCGACTGGACGCAAATTGGACGCAGATCCAATAAAGTGGACGCAGCGCAACATGTTGCGACTCGCTCGTCTGGTCGGGCCAGTAGTACAATGGCAGTGCCTACCGCAGGGATAAGGGGGGCAGCATGGCAACGAAGAAGAAATATCCCGAGCCGTATAGACGGCCGGACAGCAACATCTATTACTTCATGTTCGTCGGTAAGGACGGCAAGCGCCGCCGGATGACCACTGGCTTGACGGCCAAGGAAGCCGCCAGGGACTTCATCCGTACGTTCATCGATGAGCAGAGCGCCGAGGCGACCACCTTGTGCTTCGCCGACTATGCCGCGCCTTTCTTCAAGGCCGATACCTGTCCCCACTTTATCCGCTATCGCCAGGAAGGCAAGAGCATCGGCCTCAACCACCTGCACCAATGCCGCACGCTTCTGGACAAGCACGTCTTCAAGGATCCGGTCTTTCCCAAACTAGCGATGGCCAAGATCAGACGGGGTGACCTCCTGGATTTGCGGCATCGGCTCCAGGCGGCCGGAATGGGCGTCAATTCGCTCAACAAGTGCATCTCCACCGTCAAGACGATTCTATCCGAAGCCTGCTTCCGGGGGGACATCGACAATAATCCCGGCTCCATGGTTGGGAATATCAAGTACGAACGGCAGGAGCGCGGCGTCCTCAATCCCGGAGAAGTCGGCCGATTCCTGGCCTTCCTGAGCAGCCGCACCGCGCGGATCAAGGCCGAGGCAAAGGATGCCCTCCCGATCAGGAAGGGTGCCCAGGAATCCCGCCGTAGCCTGGATGCCCTGCAGGCCGTACGCGATGAAGCGCTCATCGCGGTGCTCTTCTGCTCGGGTATGAGGGCCGGCGAGATACGCGCCCTCCGTTGGTCGTCGGTGGATCTCTCCACCGGACGCTGTAAGGTCATCGAGGCTGACAAAGGCAAGGACGGCATCGGGAAGCCCAAGTGGGGCAAGACCAGGGAGATCGTCCTCGCAAAGCTCGCCCTGGACCGGCTCAAGGCTTGGAAGGACAGCCTGCCCTATAAGGCCCCCGGAGATTACTTCGTCTTCGGTACGAGCCTGGGCAAGGGTCTCGGCTACGAGGGGCTCCATAACGTCCTCGAGGACTGCATCAAAGAAGCGAGAGAGGCTAAGGTCATCCCGGACGACGACCGTTGGGTTTCGCCGCATGCGGCCCGGCATACGCTCAACACGAACCTGCTCGCCGCCGGAGTAGCGCCTCTCCTCGTCCAGAGCTTCCTCGGTTGGTCCAGCGCCGAGGCGAGGATCCTCACGCGGGTGCAGGCCGTCTACACCCACTTCCAACTGCTTCGGGTCGACGACGTTGCGAAGGCGGTGGACCTGATGTACGCTCCTCCGAAGAAGGAAGCGGCAGCCAAGTCAGGCTGAGTCGGAGATATAAAACATGCCCAAGCCCAAGCGAAGACGAAACACGAAGACAGGTTCTTCATCTCCTTCATCTCCGAGGAATGGCGTGAAGAATCCCGGCGAGGTTGAATCCGCCGAGTTGCCTCTGCTTACCACGTCGAGAGAACGCCTGTCATTTGAACTTCCCACACCCGAGGACGTCGAAGCCAAGCTACGCCATGAGCTGCTACAGACGATGAGCCTTGATTTGCAGCTCAGACTGTATGACCTCTATCTCCAAGAACTCGGAGTTGCCAAGGACAAATTTGCCCGCCTCTATGCTCAACAGGAAACCGCGGGCGAGCTCGTGAACCCCGAGGACTGTGAGGATTATGCTAATCGCCTGGACGACTGTATCAACAGGTTGCGGATTGAGCGTGACCGCCTCCAGCTTCAGTTTGATCGGAAAATCCCGCTACAGGCGACTACCGTTGAATCAGCCACAATTCAATCGCCCTTGCCCCTGGTTGATTCTTTCGCTTCGATTAGGGCACCCAAAGACTACCCTGATGTGATGACCCTCGCGGAGGTTGCAGAGCTGCTCCGGTATAAACTTCCGCGTTTCTACCAAGTGTATAAAGGGCTTGGAATCCCATTTTTCATGGAAGGCCGCCAGCCTCGGTTTGAGAAAGCAGATATTCTAACGTGGATGCAGAGAACCAAGAAGAAGAAATGAGATACATATTACAAGCGAAGGAATGCGACTGATCCGCTTATTTAGGTGTTATATGAGGTGTTATATGGCAATGGATTGGATGGTTAGGGCTATGAATACTCGGGAATCCCCCTTTATGCCGATTGGCTACAAGTGTTTTCAGGAGTCGAGAGGAGGTGATGCCAATGGCGCTCGATGAGGACATCATAAATGCCATAACCGAGATGGAAAGCCTCTTAAAAGCAGACGCTTACTTGAGCGAGATCGAGGCTGCGCAACGGAGGCTTTCATCCTTGGTCGCTGAAAAGCGGCAACGGATTTTCGGTGAAGTTGATGCTATCGAATACCTCGAACCGGTCTTCAGGGAGAGTACGCCAGAGAGCAGACAAACCGCCGCGGACAGGATGGAGGAACGGATCCTGCAACGGCTCAGGCAGATTAGATGGACCACAGGGGCTGAAGGTGATGCCAAGACTGAAGCAGCACGTCCTGTCGTAGAAAGCCTTTCCGAGGTGCTTCGAACTTTGCGCAATCTCGCACGTGATCCCTCGTACCATGTCGAAGAGAGTTCCGCAGCTTTCGATCCGTCCGAATATGATCCTGATGCCTGCCTCAAATACTGCCAAGCAGATTTCGACCATGACTTTCTTGCCGAAGAACTGGTACGCAGCGGCTACCTTTCGAGCGAAAACGCCGAATACATGAAGGATCTCCTGAGCGACTTCAGGATGGCTTTCGAACGCGATATAGAGATCAACTGGAAAGGCGATGCCCGATCTCTTGTGACGTTTGTCGTGGTCGGATACGACCTGCATCTATTCCACATCGACAGCCAGCCGCATGTGAGAAAGGTCAAGACAGAGAAGGACAAGGCACCGAAGATCATCAAGGAGATGCTTCCCAACTTCGAATCTGCCATCCTGAATACATTCCTTGTCCGGGGTGAACAGCTGTCAGTCGGCATTAGCAGAACCTATGTTAATCCGCTCAGGAAACAGATACCAAAGTACCTTCGATTTGTACGTGAACGCAACAAGGTCACCGAAAAACCCGGTACCCGGTTTGAAGAGCTGACGCGCTGGATGACGGAGGCTACCAACGAAGAGCTCAAGCCAGAGCTGGGCGCCAAGGTGCCGAAGCTCGACCTCGACATTCTCGGAGTTTTCGATACGCTCGTCGCAAATGGTCTTGAGATAAGCAATTAGAGCCGATCGCATGCGTCTGTGTGCGATCGCATACAAGGTGCGCCTCGAATTGTTTCTCGATTAGTTGGATATTCTCGGCAGATTCCTTGCGGGATCGAACCTACCAGAAGGAGGTCATCATGACCGAGACTATCCGTGGTTCCAACGAGTTGCCGGGCAACGTGCTCGACTTCATCCCCGATCTCAAGCCCGAAGCCGGGCAGATCGAGACTGCCACGCGCAATGTGATCGGCGCTTCGGTTTCCAAGAAGGGCCAGTACCTCGAGCGAAACATGAAGCTCTTCGAGATCATCAGGGGACGCCTTACCTGGGAGATGGCAGGCGATCTTGGCGAGCTTTCCGCCGAGGACGAGCGGCAGCGTGATGCTCTCGTCTGGGAGATTGTGAGCGGCATGGCGCTCGACAACTCCGACGACGCCGCCAAGGCCGTCCTCTCCGTGGACGCGGAGTTCATCAAGGAAACCGTACGCAAGCTCCATCGAGGCGTGGGTAAAGCCGTTCTCGGCTCCGGCATTCTCCTCAATCTCGCCATCGAGCAGGAGGGCTACAAGTCCGCCGTCTACGGGTGCGACACAACCGCCGAGTTCATCAGGAGGAGCCCCGAGTTGTTCGGCATCGCTCCCTCCACGGTGGTCTTTCGCGCCAAGATCGGCGGAAGTTTCCGCTATCATCATCGGCTGCTGCTCGATGGGACCGGCAACGAGGCGGGACTCACCCTCGACGAGATCGTAAGCCGCCATCTTTCCAAGCTCGCGTTCCTGCAGGACGCGGTTGCCGTAGTCGGGCCTGAGCGGGCTCTCAAGGCCTTCAAGGAGAAATCCTTCAAGGCTTTCGTCGAACTCGCAAAGGCGGGGAAGAGGAATGTTTCGAGGGGCTCGACTGAGAAGGCGCAGAACGCCGCGACAAACCAGAAAGCCTCCCCCCCTGCGATCGAGGGAATCTGCCCCGCCGCCCTGGGGTGCCGCCGCATCCTACTCGGGGGCGGGAGGCCGTATCTTCTGGCCAGCAAGTATCCCGAGGCGCTTCCGGTGGCCATCGCCGCGCTCGAAAAGCGCTACGCCGCGACGAACAACGCCACCAGGTCAAGATCGGGAGAGATCGTCTTCGACGTTCTCGATCCCCTGGGCAACATCGCGGAGTACTGGAGCACCGCCAACTTTTTCGAGATCGTGGACCGGATTCGCTCGGGACTGTCGCTCGTAGGGCCTGCCCGTAGAACCATCGGCGTGCTCCTCGTCAGGCTCAAGGACGAGCCGTTCTTCAAACGGAGTTGGAAGGCGAAATACAGCTCCTTCGCGGCCTTCGCCCTTGCCGAACTCGGAATCGGGGAGGAGCTCCGCGACTACCTCCGCGTCGGGAGGAACCTCATTGCCTTCCCCACCATCCTTGCCGGTCTTGACGGCGTGAATACCGACATGGTGTTCTACAATCTCCGGCACCTCAAGGCCGCCATGCTCACGCACAAGATGAACGTGAGGCTGGTACGGGCGAAGCTCGTGTCCATGACCACCCGGGACTTCGCCGTCTTCGCGAAACATGCCGACTACGATGAGAAGCTTGCGTCTGGCAAGCTGTCCAGGTCGGACGAGGATAAGTTCCTCTCGTACGTCTCCCAGATCAACGTCCACATCGACCAGGGTCGGACCGTTGAAGTCGTGGAGGTCTACACGGACTCCGAGGTCAACGCGCTCCTGAACGCGCTACGCACAGAGGAAGCCCGTATCGCGGCTGAGCGCGATACCAGCAAAGTTGATGACCGGCAGAAAATGGTCGCAAGCGCCGCTTAATCCGATACACTACGCCTCCAAGGCTCCGGGACTGAGGTTCCGGAGCCTTTTTCATTCACAAATGTTTTCAGTGGGCTTGAGGCGCTCCTTCGCCAATGGACGACTTCCTCGCACGGCTTCCGGCCTCTATTATATATAGATAACAGATTTGAAGGAGCGTCCGATGATATATGATCTCATTTCCGAACGAAAAGCGCCGGCATACAAGGTGAGCTCACCCAAGGATGTTTATGAGGCTCTCAAGCGTTACGCAGGAGCAAGGACCGAACGGTTCCTTGCGGTACTTCTCAATGGCGCGCATGACATTATAAGCATAAGGCTGCTCACCGTCGGCCTTATCAATCGTACGTTGATCCATCCAACAGTTGTTTTCTATCCGGCGATCGTGGAAGGCGCCGTGGCGGTCATCTTGAGTCACAACCATCCTAGCAAGCATCTAGACCCCAGTGCTGAGGACATCGAATGCACCAGGCGTCTCCAGGAAGCCGGTGAGATCCTGGGAATTCCGGTCCTCGACCATCTGATCATTTCCCGCGATGGATATCTTTCTTTTATTGAAAGGGGATTGTTGCCACCCATCCATGATTAGCAGATGTTTTCAGTGGAGCACCCGTCTGGGCTCGCCCGAAAAAATTTATAGGATTGACGGCACGAGTTCTTGTTCTTCGATTGTGAGGGCCTTAGCCGCCAGAGTATCTAGACGATATTGGTCATCATAAATCCATATCTATATTATAGCTATCTACCCGAGTATTATACTAGTTATATATTCCTAGTACTAATTATCAGCGTCATAATGGTCAGACTGCTGTCTACCGCTGAACATTCCGCCCGCCCCGCGCCCGCTAACGCCGCGCCTGGCAACGTCAAAAACTGCACATCCTCGATGACTACCCGGTTTTCAATCAACTCAAGCTCCACGGTTGTTTACCCAAGTACTCACTGCGGCCTTTATCGCCGCCTTAGCGGCCTTTGTCGCCAGAGTCTGTACCGCATTATTTCCGCACCTTACGAGACGCACCCTAATCGCCCGGATCTAGCCCGCCCGTCTCACAAATGTTTTCACTTTCCACCCAGCGGCCCCGGCCGCCGTGCATATCGCGTACACAGTCTGGCCATCAACTGCTAATTACATAATATGGCCATCGCCTACCTCATAGGCAGGCTCGATCCCGGCCGCATCCCCACATCCCAATCTTCCCAAGGAGGTTCCAATGCTTGCCACTCTCGTAGACGCTCCCCCTACCGCCCCGCTCGCGCTTGTTGACACAGCAGAGCCCGTCGCTCTTCCGTCGCTCTCAAACGTCCTATTCGACTTCACCATTCCCAGCGCGGAGGCCCCGGCCGCCGAGCCCTTCACGGTCGACAGTCTTTCCAAGGCTTCATGGTGCGCCTCGCACATCCTCGAGGCCCAGGCCCGCACGGCCCAGCGCGCTGAGCTGGCCCGGTCCTACAAGGCCCGTATCGACGCCTGGCTCTCCGACGCCAACGCCACTGACACCGATTCCATCGAGTACCTGTCCTCGCTCCTCAAGCCCTGGGTCGAAATCGAAGTCTCCAAACAGCGCCGCTCACGCTCTGTCCTTCTACCGACGGCTACCGCCCAGTTGCGTAAGCTCCCGGACCGGGTCGACATCGTGGACGCTTCGACAGCCCTCGGATACCTCAAGGCCAACCACCCCGAAGCCGTTATCGTCCGCGAGGATATCTCCAAGACCGCCGTCCGCTCCCTAATCTTCACCGAGGGAGAAGCAGTCCCTGGCGTCGAAGCCGAACTCGGCCGAGATGAACTCTATATACGCCCAGCTTGCAAGTGAAAGGTAATTAACATGCGTAACTTAAATTCGACCTTGTTAGAGGGACTGCTAACATCAGAACCGCTCTACACCGAGCCCGCCAACGACCGCCTAGCCACCGCCCGCTTCCTTCTCGATGCCGGTGCCGACATCCCCGCCATGCCGGCCATCGCCTATGGTCGCCTTGCCGACACCATTCGCGACACGCTCCACGTCGGCACCTCCGTCCGCCTCGTCGGCCGCCTCGGCATCGACTCTTCGCTCGATGCCATGACCCCGGTCGTAATCGTAGTCGAGCACGTAGAGATCAAGCGGTCCTTCTCCCCGGAAGCCCGCGCCTATGCCGAGGACGCGGCCTCATGACACCTGACCTAATAGTCAAGTATAGCAGGGCAAGCGCTCTCGCTGATGGCGTCCTGATCGATGTCTCCGACTTCGCGCGCGAGGCTGGCTTCAAGCTCCCCGTGGCCGTCACCGACACACTATACCACGGCTACCTGACGCCGCCGCTCGAGCTCGCCAAGGAAGGCCAAAGTCTGAATGGCCGCCTTTGGGATACCCTGTCTGTCCTACGTTTCGCTATCAAGGCTTCACCCGTGACGGACCGCCTGTCCTTTACCGTCCTCTTTGCGCAAGTCCCCGATGCCGAACCAGAACCCGTCGACCTCCTTGCCGTCTGCGGCCCTGGCGACTCCGGAGAACCTGTCATAACGATCATGCTTCCGTCTGATGATTAACCCAAAGGCCCCGGCTCGCCCGGGGCCTTTCTTCAAGCTTGGATACTTGATACCCGGACATCTCTTGACCAAGCAAAGCTACAGGAACCCTATCTAAAGTACTCGCTCGACGCGCTATTCACGCCTCCAGAGCCTTTATCGAGCCTCTCTCCACTGCAATCCATTCAACCCGATCGTGCCAGCTTTCGGCACGGTCTACTTGTATCCTCTTCTTCCCGGCTGCCCTGGCGTGGCCGTATCACCACGGAGTCCGAGATGCCGAATCCTTACGCGAATCTGACGAAGCTCATCCAGGCAGTCTCACTCCTCGCCGCCCAGAACGGCGTCACGATCAAGACACTCATGTCCCGTCTTGGCATCTCACGGCGCTCAGCCTTCAGGATGCTTGAAGCCCTGACCGACCTTGGGCTGCCCATCGTAGACGAACGCCGTGACCTGTCCACAGAAAAGATCTATCGCCTTCTTGAAGACTATACCCAGCGTCTCCCAAATATGACGCTTCCGAGCCTTGACCTCACTGCTCAGGAACGTTACTTTCTCGACGCCATCCTGGAAGGCCGCTCGCTCCGTGACTCCTCTTCCTCGACGCTCCTGTCTTCGCTCCGCTCCAAGCTCAACGTACTTCTTCCGGACCTTGATCCAGCCCCCGCTAACAATCCGACCACCACGCTCCTTGAGACTTTCCACGCCGCCATTAAAACCGGCCAAGCCTGCTCCGTCGTCTATCGCTCCCCGGTTGACGGCATTGCCCGCTCGTATACCCTTTATCCTGTAAAGCTCTTCGAGCATCGCGGCGGCCTCTACCTCTACGCCAAACCTGAAGGACAGACCAACCTGCGCCTCCTCGACCTAGATCTCTTCGAATCCGCCACGCTTGCCGGCACCAGCTCTGAACATCTTGTCGATATCGACTATGCCGCTTCTCTTGCCGCCACCTTCGACCTCGAAGCGGACGCACCCGTCCAGGCCACCATCCGATTTTCATCCGCCGTCGCAAAGCAGGCTACAGCCCGCCATATTGGCATCATCCAGTCTACGAAGCCCCAGGCTGATGGCTCCATCATCATCACGATCGGCTCTCGTAATCTCCATGACCTCATTAGATGGGCGCTTTCATGGGGTCCGGATTCCGAGATCCTGGCCCCGCCGGAGCTCCGCTCCATGACCCGCAAAGAGATCGCCCAAGCCCTTGCCCGCTACGACTCCTCCCGCCCGTCGCGTGGTTAACTTCTGTCCAGCCAAGGTAAATGCTACTTCTTTATATGAGCATCGTGCCAGTAAATGACATGGTTGTGCTTTATCCTTGGCTGTTTCCTTGGAGGAGTTAACCCATGACAACATGTACCCGTTGTGGCCGTCAGCATAAAGGTTATGGTTTATGCCCGCAGTGTCGCAGTGAGGAAGACGAAAACAAGCGTCGTGAACGCATCCTTGCCGATCAGCAATACCTTATCCGACAGCAGCAACGCCAATTCGACCGGGCTCAATCCGAATCAAGAGCTCAAGCCGAAGGCGAAGCTAAAAGAGCCACCTTTACGGCGAAGTTCATCGAATTCTCCCGATATGCTAAAGAGCGCAACCTCATCAGTGTATGCGTCAATGTTGATTTCTCCTTGGTCGAGAACTATAAGGACATCCTGGTAACTGGACGTTCCAAGGCCTTCGGCGATTTCGTGACCGCTGCCACCAAGGATGACCGTTGTATCGACCTCTCATCCTTTAGCCTAACCATGACCAAGGCTTCCACGCTAAAGGAGTTGCGCGAGGCTCTCAATAACAGAACTGAGATGCCTGGCGCAGTCCTTTTACGGCGAGCTTCTTCGGATTCCTGTGATTTTTACGCGTGCTCGTTCTCGACCGCACATCGTTACTTGCCAGAGAATGGTTATGAAGGCAAGGAAGTTAAGATCCCCGGCTATAACTACATCTTCTTCTTGCCAGAGGCCAATCTGCCTCAATTTCTCAGCGTGCTTGCCCAAACGGAATCCCAGATTGCCGCGGCTTACTGCCAGATAGAAGATATCAAGAAGAAACATGTAGACGCTACGCTTCCCGTCATGACGAAGCAGGATAGAGCGAAACCCTTCCTGTTCGCTTGCATTCGCGCTCTCCTAATTCTTGCGTCGGCTTTTACGATCCTGATCTACGCGAACTCAGCGCATATCAATAGTCTTGTTTTCGCAATCCTTTGTATCGGGATCGGCATCGTAGCATTAACCATGCTTATAAAGTCGGGGCGGTTCATGGAGAAGGTTAGTAGCAGGTTGCGGGATAAACGGGTATCAGCAGTCCAAAGAGCTGAAGAGGTCATGTTGTCGGAAATCAGCGCTACGCTTAAAGAATCCAAGTATCAATCGAATCCACAGCCGAGCACACGAGATGCATAAGTAACAGGAGGTTAATATGAATAGGACTGTTTTACTGCTTTCGGTATTGTTGAGCTTCGGTTTATCTGCGGCTATTGCTCAGGATGCTGCCGACATTAAACCGGACTATGACTATGTCGACAAGGCGCTTTTCGAGAAGTACAACACCAGCGCCGCAGCCCAGTTTTTCGACAATCCCGCTACTTTCAAAGATAAGACCGTCAGGCTGATAGCCCGGCTGGCAGCTGGGGGACAGCTCCGGGCGACTGTTGGCTTTAATGTTAGGTTTATCGCCTATACCAAAGCTCCAATAGAATACTTCTTCATCACGATCCCTAAAGACATGGAAGTCCCTAATGTTTCGGAGTTTGGAGATACCGTGGTCATAACGTTCAGATGCGAACAGGGGCTTCTCGACAAGGGCAATATCGCGCTTTCTATTGTTCGCGCGAAACGCTGAACTCTTGCTTTGCCTTGGGCTTCATCATCATCGACTTGGGGTTCGACCAAGCCCACGGGCTGAGAATTGAGTTTCCGTTTTCATTGCTAAGAGGACGAGGCTAATAGAACAACCTCAGTACGATCGTAAGAGTAGGCGATCAAACGTTTTCAAGCCCATGAGGACTACCGGGATCACAACATGTTCGCCAATAGACGGCGACAACCCATCTTCCCCAGAGCACAGATACTGCGTAAGCGTCCATTTCCCCCCATCCTGACAATCGACCTCGGATCCGGCATCGTTGCCGGTTCGGAGGTGCCAGGAT
>JADFDI010000001.1:0-592276 GCA_018262985.1 Spirochaetota bacterium
GGCTCGTTCGCGGAAACGCTCCTCGAAGGGTTTTCGGGCCACCTCCAGACGGACGGCTATTCGGGCTACCGTCACCTCGAGGAGCGGGCCTGCATCGCCCACGTCGGATGCTTCGCGCACATCCGCAGGAAATTCTTCGAGGCCGCGAAGGTCGCTGGCGCGTCGGGACTCGCCGACGAAGCGATCAGGATCATCGGCCGGATCTACGCGTTCGAAGACTCGATGCGGAAGGAACTCGACGCCGCGCGGATCGACGAAGCCGATTTCCTTGCGCGGAGGAGGGCGATCCTTTCGCCGGTTTTCGAGGAACTCCGCGACTGGCTCGCGAAGCACGGTCCCGACGTCGCGCCGCAGAGCCTCCTCGGGAAGGCCATCGCCTACGCGTCGGTCGAACTTCCGCGCGCCGCACGTTTCGCGGAGCACGCGCTTCTCACTCCCGACACGAACGCGGTCGAGAACGCCATCCGGCCCTTCGTCATCGGTCGCAAGAACTGGCTATTCTCGGGCAGTCCCGCCGGCGCCCACGCGAGCGCCGGACTCTACAGCCTCATCGAGACCGCCAAGGCTAACGGCCACGAACCCTTCGCCTACCTCTGCCACCTCTTCGATGTCCTGCCGACCTGCGCCAACGACGCCGAGCGCGAAGCATTGCTCCCGTACCGCCTCGATCCGTCAAGCTACAGGAACAATGGGGTGAAATAGACGCTTACGAAATTTCCCAGCATTTCAATCGACATTGCTTACTCCTTACATTGATTTGATATGCGCATATCGATTTGTATATTCCCCCCCCCTATTTGTTTGTCAAGAAGAATCCAGCGCTCCATTCCGTTCCCCCGCCGTGCTATTATCCTCGCATCATGCTCAAGCGCTTCCTCCCCTATTATCGCCCGTACCGGGGCATCTTCGCGATCGACCTCGCCGCGGCGCTCGCCCTGGCGGGCATCGACCTCGCCTTCCCCGTCGCCACGCGCGCGGTCATAGACTCCATCGTCCCCGAAGGGAACTGGCGCCTGCTCGCTCTCTTCGTCGCGGGCCTCGGTGCGCTCTACCTCGTCCGCGCCGGGCTCGAGTGGATCGTGGGCTACGTCGGGCACGAGCTCGGCGTGAACATCCAGCGCGACATGCGCCGCGACATCTTCGCGCACCTGCAAAGGCTCGACGCCCGCTTCTACGACGACACCAAGACCGGCCAGGTGATGAGCCGCGTCGTCTCCGACCTCTTCGAGATCGCCGAGGTCTCGCACCACCTGCCCGAGGACCTGCTCGTCGCGTCGACGCGCCTGCTCGGCACGGTGGCCGTCATGGCCACCATCGAGTGGCGGCTCGCCCTGCTCGTCATGCTGGTCATCCCCTTCGAGCTGGCGTTGGCCCTGCGCTTCCGCCACGGTTTCAAGCGCGTGTTCAAGCTGTCGAAGGAGACCATCGCGGCGGTCAACGAGCGCATCGAGGAGAACGTGTCCGGCTCGCGCGTGGTGCGGGCCTTCGGCCGCGAGGACTACGAGCGCGGGCTCTTCGACGAGGGCAACGAACGCTTCCGCGACGCGCGCCTCGCGACGGTGCGGCAGTTCGTCTCGTTCAACATGCTCACCGGCCTGCTCTCCAATTTCGGCCTCGTCCTAGTGCTCGGCGCGGGCGGCTGGGCGGCCATCCGGGGCGACATCTCCGCGGGCGGCTTCGCGGCCTTCGCCCTCTTCGTCACCCGCTTCTTCCAGCCCCTGGAAACCCTCGTCCGCTCGGTGGAGATGTTCCAGGACGGCGCCGCGGGCTTCCGCCGCTTCCTCGAGATCATGGATCGCAAGCCCTCCGTGGCCGACGCGCCGGACGCCGTCGAGCTCCGCGCGGTCAAGGGCGAAGTGGAATTCCGCGACGTCGGCTTCCGCTATTCCGACGAGCGCGACCGGGTGCTCCACCGGGTCAGCCTCAAGGTCGAGCCGGGCAGGACCGTCGCCATCGTCGGCCCTTCGGGCGCCGGCAAGTCGACGCTTTGCTCGCTCATTCCGCGCTTCTACGAGATCGAGGAAGGCTCCATCTCCATCGACGGCCTCGACGTCCGCAAGGCGACGCTCGCGTCCCTGCGCGCCGCCGTGGGCATCGTGCAGCAGGACGTCTTCCTCTTCTCCGGCACCATCCGCGACAACGTGCTCTACGGCAAGCTCGACGCCACCGAGGAGGAGTTGCGCGAGGCCCTGCGCGCCGCGAACGCCCTCGAGTTCGTGGAAGGCTTTCCCGACGGGCTCGACACCGTCATCGGCGAGCGCGGCGTCAAGCTCTCCGGCGGCCAGAAGCAGCGCGTGGCCATCGCGCGCATGTTCCTCAGGAACCCGCCGGTGCTGATCCTCGACGAGGCCACGAGCTCGCTCGACGCCGCGAGCGAGGCGGCCATCCGCGACTCCCTCGAGCGCCTGTCCGAGGGCCGCACCACCTTCGTCATCGCGCACCGCCTGGCCACCATCCGCCGGGCTGAGCGCATCCTCGTGCTGACCGAGGACGGGATCGTGGAGGAAGGCTCGCACGCCGAGCTCATGGAGCGCGACGGCCACTACCGCGAACTCTTCGAGATCCAGATGGACGGGCTGTTGGCGGGCTAGGGGCGATCGACCGGGAGGAAAGGGCGGGCCCTTCCCTCCCGGACCCACCCATCCCCGGCCATGCGCAAAAAGCCCGGGCCGGGGCCCGGGCCTTCGTGGAATCGGTCTTCGCGGGAGCGCCCCGCCGCGCCGGATCACGCCTCCGGAGCGCCGAGCAAGGGCGGCTCGTCCCCGTCGCGTGAGTCGCGCCCGGCGGCTCAGAGCTCCGGCGCGTCGAGCAACGGGGTCGACTCCTCGTCCCCGCGGCGGCCTTCGGTTCGTCGCGCGTCCCCGGCGTCCACCGTGAAGAAGGCGATGGCGTCGAGCAAGGCGCGCGACTGGCCGGAGAGCTCCTCCGACATGCTGGCGAGCTCCTCGCTCGAGCTGGCGTTGCCCTGGATGACCTGGTCCAGCTGGAGCAGGGCCTTGTTCACCTGGGCGATGCCGTTGGACTGCTCGCCGGTGGACGCGGAGATCTCCTCCACGAGCTCGGCCGTCTTCCGGATGTCGGGGACTATGCCCTGGATGATGCGGCCCGCGTTCTCCGCGGTGACCGTGGTGGAGCCGGAAAGCGCGGTGATCTCCTGGGCGGCCTTCTGGCTGCGCTCGGCGAGCTTGCGCACCTCGCTGGCCACGACGGCGAAGCCCTTGCCCGCCTCGCCCGCGCGCGCGGCCTCGATGGCGGCGTTCAGGGCCAGCAGGTTGGTCTGCCGCGCGATCTCCTCGATGATGGACACCCGCGAGGCGATCTCCTTCATGGCGGCCACGGCCTCGACGACGGCGGAGCCGCCGGCGGCGGCGTCCTCGGCGGCCTTCTTGGAGATGCCCTCGGTGGTCCGGGCGTTGTCCGCGGTCTGCCGGACGGTGGCGCCCATCTCCTCCATGGACGACGAGACCTCTTCGCCGCTCGCGGCCTGTTCCGTGGCGCCCTGCGAGATGGACTGCGAGGAGGAGGCCACCTGCTCGGCTCCGGAGGAAACCTGCTTCGCGGCGACCCGGATGGTGCCGACGATGTCGATGATCGAGTCGCGCATGGCCAGGATCGAGGAGTACATGCTGCCGATCTCGTCCGTGCGGCGGCTCGAGCGGCGCGCCTGATCGAGGTCGTAGCCGTCGAGGAGGAAGTCGCCTTGGGCGGTGCGGTTGATGGCCACGGTGGCCCACTTGATCGGCACCGAGACGCCGCGCGCCACCACGATTATGAGCGCCGCGGCGAGCACTAGGCCGATGCCGCCGGCGATGACCAGCACCAGAAGCATGCGGTCGACGGGCTTGAGCAGGACGTCGAGCGGCGTGTTCATGATGAGCGACCAGGGGGTGCCGGTCTGACCCACGACGATGGGGGCGTAGCCCGTGTGCGAGAGGGCGCCCGTGGCGAGGTTCTTCTTCACCAGGTCGTAGGTTTCGCCCTTCTTGATGGCGGCCAGCAGGGCGTCCTTGTGGTCGGGCACGTCGCCGCCGACCTGCTTGCCGATGTTCTCCACCTTGGGATGGGTGATCCGGATGCCGTCGTTGTCGGTGATGACCGCGTAGGCGTCCGGGAGCGGGTGGATTTCCTCGACGCGCTTCTTGAAATCCTCGAGGTTCATGTCGACGCCCGCGATGCCGAGGAAACGTCCGTTGTCGATGATGGGCACCGTGAAGCTGGTGACGAGCACCTCGTCCTCGGGCTTGCCGGAGTACGAGTAGGTGTACGGGGATATCTGCGATTCCTTGAGCGAGGCGCGCGGGGTCGCGTAGAAGTCGGTCTCGTACTCCGCGTCGCCGATCTGCGACCAGACCACGCCGCCTTTGTCCATGTAGTACTGTATGGCCAGGGCTCCGCTCGAGAGGCGGAAGCCCTCCGCCGCGGCTTCGTCGTCGCCGAAGGCGCCCGGCTCCCAGAGCGTGTAGGCGGAGATGAGGGGGACGTGCTTGGTGGCGTTGAAGAGCGTGTTGGCCACCAGGTCCGCCAGGAGGGTGCGGTCGAGCACGCCGTTGTTCCGGATCTGGAGGATGTTCCAGGCCATGGTCCGCGCCGTGTCCATGGGCACGGACAGGTAGGCCGCGAGCTTGTTGGCGTCGGCCGCGGCGTAGCCGTTGGAAATCTTGTAGGCCATCTCGGTGATCGCGTCCGCGGAGGTCGCGTAGGCCACCACCGCCACGACGGCGAGGGTGATGGCCAGGAGCGCGATTATCGGTATCAGCAGGCGATACTGGACGTTGAGGCGGAGCTTCATATGGTTCTCCTCCCGCGGACGGACTTGAATGCTCGTTCAAGCCTAGTCCGGCGCCCCCGAGGGCGCAAGACCGGAATCGGCCTTATCGAGGAGGTCGGGCATCACGGTCCGGCGCGCGCGATCGCCGGTACCACGGGCTTCCGGAGCGGCGCGGGACACGCGGGAGGCCACGACCGTAGCCGAGACCGGCTGCGCTCGCGCCGGCAAGTCGACCTGTCGCCCCGCGTCGGGCGGCGGGGGAGGGGGCGAGGGTTTTTCGGGCGGGGGTGGCGCCGCTTCGCGGACCGGGGCCGGGGGCGAGGGAACCGTTTCGGTCGCGCCGCCTCAGGGCAGCGACTCGAGCTCGGCCGGCTCGTCGGCGTCCGCGTCCGCGCTGCCGTCGGCGGGCGCGCGGGCGCCCGGGGCCGCGGACGCGGGGAAATCGGGGCCGGGGGCCGCCCCCGGCGCCCGGAGGCGCGAAAGGCCGAGCGTCCCCTCGAGCGCGTCGAGCGCGCGCCGTCCTTCCGCGTCGCCGTCGGCGAGCGAGCAACCCACGCGGAAGGTCCTGCCCGAGGCCTCGATGCGTCGCGGCGTGATCGTCACCCGGACGAAACGTTCGCCCTCGGCGCTGAGGGGCAGGCGGATGCGGGCCTCGAACGGCGTCCCGACCGGCGGCGGACTGTCGGAGTAGAACGACAGCCCCGAGCAGGACACGTCGCCGACCTGGCCGAGCAGGTCGGGGCCGGGGCCGAAGAGCTCCAGGTTGTAGACGAGCGAGTCGCGGGCCTCGCGGCGGCCGTTCCGGAGCTCGGCCATCTTCGAGTCGTAGCGCAGCCGCCCGATCACCCGGTCGAGGTCGAAGCCGCCCGCCTTGAGGTAGACCCCGAGCTGCCCGAGGATCGAGGCGGCGCGGGCTCCCGAGCGCGCGGCGTCGGATTGCGCCTGGAGGGCTTCGACCAGCGCGGCGTAGCCTTCCGCCTGGCGGTCGACGCTGCCGGAAAGCGAGCGGTTCCGCTCGAGGGCGGCGGCGTACGCCTCGGTCGCCCGCGCCGTGGCCCGGGCCTGGGCCGCGAAGGCCTCGCGGAAGCCCGCGGCCTCGACCTCCAGGCTCGAAGCGCTTTCCTCCAGGTTCCCGAAGGTGGCGGCCTCCGCGCCGGCCTCCTCGCCGAGGCGCGAGGCCATCCCCGCTCCCGAGCGCGCCCGGTCGCGCGCGGCGGCGATATCCCCGACGGTCTCGCCGAGGAAGGCCGACACCTCGACCGTGGTGGCCGCGACGCTCTCCGCCAGCTTCCGCACCTCCGCGGCGATCACCTTGAAGCCCCGTCCCGCCGGACCCGCCCGCGCCGCCTCGATCGAGGCGTTGGTGGCGAGGATGCGGGTGCGCTCCGCGATGTCGTCGATGCGGGCGACGGCGTCCCGTATCCGCTCCGAGCGCTCGGCCACGCGTTCCATGGCGTCGCGGGCGGCTTCGAGGCCGGAGCGGACCTCGGCCACGGTCGCAACGATCGACGAGACGCCGGCCGCGCCTTCGCGCGCGACGAGCGCCGAGGCCCCGATGCGCGAGGCCAGGGTCGCGAGCCCGCCCTCGCTCTCGCGGCTCCTGCCCGCCAGGTCCGAGAAGACCGAGGACCCCTCCTCGAGCGTGGCCCCGAGCGCGGCGAAGTCGCCGTGCATGGCGCGGAGCTCGCGCTCGAAGTCCACAGCGGAATGCTTGAGCGCGTCCATCCCGGTCGCGCGCTCCGAAGACTCGGACGCGAGCCGCTGGGCCGAGAAGGAGACGTCCTGCGAGAACAGGTCGAACTTGAGGGTGGACTTGGCGATGTCCGCGACGTGCTCGTTGAGCCGCTCGGCGAGCGAGGCGAGGCGCGCGCCGGCGGAACGCGGCGCGCGAGCGGCGCCGGCCGCGATCATCGCGCCGAGGTCGATGGCGTCGGGCCCCGCGCCCTCGAGGAAGCGTTCGAGCGCGGCCCGGTCGCGCGCAGCCGACCGGCCGACGGTGAGGGCGAGCGCGGCCGCGATGACGAACGCCGTCGCCGCGCCGGCCGCGAGCTCGACGCTCGGGGCGACCGTCGCGAACCGCGCCAGCCAGACCGCGCCGAGTCCGCCGGCCGCCGACGCGAAGAGGATCGTGAAGGACCCCGCGAGGCCCGAGCCCGACGTTTTCATGCTTTCCCAAGCATCGCGGACGCGGTCCGCGGAAACAAGGAAGCTCGAGGCGGACCGGACGGGGCGAGGGGAGGGGACCTTGCCCGGGTTTCGCGTCGCCGCGCGGCTCCTAGGCGAGCAGGTCCACCTGCTGCCCGGCGTCCGGGGGCGGGGGCGGAGGCTCGGGCGCCTCGGGCGGCGGCGGGGGCGCTTCTTCGCGCGCCGGGGGCGGCGGGGGCGGAGGCTGCGGCGGCACGCCTTCTACGGAATCGATGCCTTCCATGGCTGGCTCCTTGGTTTAAATATAGCGTTTCGCGCGAAAAAAGGGCGGGCGCGCCCCGGTCCATGACCGGAACGCGCCCGCCCTCGCGAAGGGGGTGTCGACCCCGCGCCCCGCGTCAGTCCTTGTTCTTTTTCCTGCCGAGGCCAAAAACGCCGAGCAGCTTGCCGACCAGGCCGGGCTTGGGCTGCGCGGCGGGTTTCGCGGCGGCCGCGGCCGGCCTCCGGTCCTGGTTGCGCGACCTGCCCTGCCCGGCCGGGGCGTTCCGGTCGCGGCGACCGTCCGAAGGCGCCGGACCGCGCGTGCCGCGCGCGTCGGCCTCGGGGCCGCGCCGCCCGTTCAGGCCCTGTCCCTGCGCCGGGGCGCGGCCGTCGCGGCGCTTGCCTTCGCCGCGCGAACCATCGCGTCCGTCGGCGGGCTTCCCGTCGCCGCGGCCCCTGCCGTCGCGCGCGCCCTCTGCCCTCGGACCGCGCCCGTCGCGCCGGTCCTCGCCGCCGCGGCCCTCGCCGCGCCGGTTCCGGTCGCCGCCCGCGGTCTTGCCGCGGCCGCCAGGGCCCTGGGCGCCTTCCGCGCCGGCCTTGGCGCCCTCGGGAGCTGAACCCGGACCCGCGTACTTTTCCTTGTAGCGCTTCATGCGCTCGTCGGCGCTGACCGAGTACGGGTTGTCGCCGGAGGCTTCGGTGAAGGTGACGCGCGGCGTGGGCGAAGGCGCGTTCCCGCGTCCGCGCCCGTCGCGCCTGCCGCGTTCCTCCCGCTGTCCGCGCTCCTCTCGGGGTCCGCGAACGTCCGCGCCTCGGGGACTGGCTGCCTGCGGCCGGCCCTCGTCCCGCCGCGGTTCCGCGGCGCGGCCTTCGCCGCCGCGCTCCGGCCGCTGCCTCGGCGCGCCGGAGCGGCCGCGCTCGTGCTCGCGCTCGCGCCGCGGACCGCGCTCGCCGCCCGCCCGGTGGCGGTCGCGCGAGGCGCCGTCGCGGGCCCGCTCGCGCGAGTGGCCGAAGCGGAGCTCGGCGCTCTTGTCCTCTTTGAGCAGGTCCTCGGTGACGGGGAAGACCGGCAGCTTCATCTCGATGTACTTCTCCACGGCCGGCAGGCCGTAGACGAACTTCTCGCAGGCCAGGGTGACGGCCTTGCCCGCCTTGCCGGCGCGCGCGGTGCGGCCGATGCGGTGCACGTAGCTCTCCGCGTCGAGCGGCACGTCGTAGTTGACCACCAGGTCGAGCGCCTCGACGTCGAGCCCGCGCGCCGCCACGTCGGTGGCCACGAGGATCTCGAGCCGGCCGGCCTTGAGGTTGTCGATGATCTTGAGGCGCTGCGACTGGGGCAGGTCGCCCATGATGAACTCGCACTCGACCCCGTTGATGCCGAGGCGCCGCGCGACCTCCTCGACCATGAACTTCTGGTTGCAGAAGATCAGCGCGCTCTTCGGCTTCTCGCGCTCGAGGATGCCGAGCAGCACGCGCATCTTCTCGTGCGCGCCCACGTGGTAGAGCTCCTGCGTCACCATGTCGACCGTCACCGTCTCGGCGGCGATGACGATCTCCTTCGGCTCGTGCATGTACTCCCAGGCCAGGTTCTTGACGCGGAAGTTGAGCGTGGCCGAAAAGAGGTAGGTCTGGCGGCGCTCGGCCGAGGGCAGGTAGCGGAGGAGCTTGCGGAGGTCGTCCACGAAGCCCATGTCGAACATGCGGTCGGCCTCGTCCACGACGAGGAAGCCCACGTCGCCGAGCATCATCTTGCCCTGCTGCACCAGGTCGATGATGCGGCCGGGCGTGCCCACCAGCATCTGCGCGCCGTTCCGGAGGGCGTCCACCTGGGGGCCGTAGCTCACGCCCCCGAAGAAGCTGGCCATCTTGATCGGCAGGTGCCGGCCGAGCTTCTGCGCCTCCTCCTCGATCTGGGCGGCGAGTTCGCGCGTGGGCGCCAGGATCAGCGCTTTGCGGTGCCGCCAGTCCTCCTCGGTCATCATGCGCTGGAAGATGGAGACGAGGAAGGCGGCGGTCTTGCCCGTGCCCGTCTGCGACTGGGCGTAGATGTCCTCGCCCTTGAAGGCGTGCGGGTAGACCTGTTCCTGCACCGGCATGCAGTCCACGTAGCCGGCCTCGTCGATTCCCCGTCTCAGGTCGGGGTGCATTTCGAGTTCGCTGAATTTCATCGTGCGTCCGTAGGGCGCCGCGCGCCTTCGGGCCCGCTGACGGGGGCCTCGCGCGCCGCGCGGGATCCGGTTTCGGCGAAACCGGCGATATCTGCGGCCCTCGATTTCCATGTCCCGGAATGCCGGGCGTCGGCCGCGATCGCGTCCATCATACTCCAAAAAGACTTGCGTGGTAAGGGCCGGGCGTCGGCAAGGCCCGGCCCGGCGGAATCGTCTGCCCCGGGGAGGAAGAACCATGGGAAAACAGGCGCCGGAGCCCCGGCTCGCTCCACGTCGACCCGAGGCGGCGGGCCGCGTTTCCCGGCCCGTCGTCCGCCCGCCCCTCGTAGCCGCCCGCGGCCCTTCCCGGCTATAGTGGCGGCCGCATGAACATCATCTCGCTCGACGGCGTCTCGAAGGCCACGCACGGCGCGCCGCTCTTCTCCGAGGTCTCGCTCGGCATCGAGGAGCGCGACCGCCTCGGCCTCGTGGGCCGCAACGGTTCCGGCAAGTCCACCTTCCTCCGCGTGCTCTCGGGCGAGCTCGTCCCCGATTCGGGCTCCATCGCGCGCAAGCGGGGCCTCCGCGTCTCGGCGCTGCCGCAGACGCCGGTCTTCGCCCCGGGCGAATCCCTGCGGGACTTCCTCTTCGCGGGCGAGGCGCCGGCCATCCGCCTGGTCCGCGACTACGAGGCCGCGCTCGAGGCGGCCGCCGCGGGCGCGCCGAACGAGGCGGCGCTCGCCGCGCTCCACCACCGCATGGAGGAGGAGGGCGGCTTCGCGCTCGAGCGCTCGTTCGCCTCGCTCTGCACCGAGCTCGGGCTGCCGGCCCTCGACGCGCGCATGGAGACCTTCTCCGGCGGCATGCTCAAGAAGGCGGGCATCGCGCGCTGCCTCGCGCCGGGCTCCGACCTGGTGCTGCTCGACGAGCCGACCAACCACCTCGACGTCGAGACCATCGAGTGGCTCGAGCGAAGGCTCGCCGCGTATCCGGGCGCCGTGCTCATGGTGACGCACGACCGCTACGTGCTCGACGCGGTCTGCACGGGCATCCTCGAGATCGACCGCGCGCGCGTATGGGCGTACCCGGGCGACTGGAGCTCCTTCCTCAGGCGCCGCGCCGAGCGCTGGGCCAACCTCGAGCAGGCCGACGAGCGGCGCAAGGCCATCCTCAAGGTCGAGGAGGCCTGGCTGGCGCGCGGCGCGCGCGCGCGCGCCACGAAGAGCGAGCGGCGCAAGGACGTGATCCGCGGCATGCGGGCGGCCGCGCTCGAGCGCGAAGAGTCCATGTCCGGCTTCTCGACCGCCACCGCGCGGCTCGGGAGCAAGGTGGCCGTCCTCGAGGGCGCGTCGAAGTCGTACTCCGGCCGCGTCGTGCTCGCCCCCTTCGACCTCGAGCTCATGCCCGGCGAGCGGCTCGGCATCGTGGGGCCGAACGGAGCGGGAAAGTCGACCCTGCTCGACCTCGTGGCGGGCAGGCTCGAGCCGGACTCAGGCAGCGTCGTCCGCGGCGCCACGGTGCGCGTGGGCTATTCGGACCAGGCGGCCCGCGACGCGGACCGCGCGCAGACCGTGCTCGGCTTCGTGCGCGAGAAGGCCGACCTGGTGCGCATGGCGGACGGCTCGGAGCTCGACGCCGAGCGCCTGCTCGAGCGCTTCCTCTTCCCGCGGACCATGCACGGCATCAAGCTCGGGAAGCTCTCGGGCGGCGAGTTCCGGCGCCTCGCGCTCGTGCGCCTGCTCGCGGAGAACCCGAACGTGCTCATCCTCGACGAGCCGACCAACGACCTCGACGTCGACACCATCGAGCTGCTCGAGGATTTCCTCTCCGGCTTCCCGGGCACCCTGCTCGTCGTCTCGCACGACCGCGCCTTCCTGGACAACGCGGTCGACGTGGTCGTCGCGCTCGACGGCGCGGGCGGCCTCGAGCGCTATCCCGGCAACTGGTCGGCCTGGCGCGAGGAAGCCGCGCGGCGCGAGCAGGCCGCGCGGGAGGAGGAGGCCGCGCGCGCCGCCGACGCGCGGAAGCGGGCTGACGCGACCGCGCGCGGTACGGCCGGCGCGGCCGCGGGCGACGCCGCCGGAAGCCTGGCCGGGAAACCCCGCAAGCCCACTTGGGCGGAAAAGAAGGAATACGAGGGCATACTCGACGCGATCGCCGCGCTCGAGGCCGAGAAGGACGAGCTCGAGGCCGCCTTCGCCACGGGAGCCCTGCAGGGCGCGGAACTCAAGGCGGGCACGAAGCGCCATGACGAGCTCGTGGCGCTGATCGAGGAACGGACCGCCCGCTGGGAAGTCCTCGCCGCCCTCGTCGAAAATTAACGGGACCCGCGAAATCGCGGGTCCCGGCGATGTGAGGAACCGATGGGCGGGAACGCTCCCTCGAAGGGATGCGCCCGCAGGGGATCTCAGTCCGCGCTCTCGTGCTTGTGCGCGGCCTTTTCCTTCTTCGCGGCGCGCTTTTCCTTCAGGGTCTTCTGCGCTTCCTTCTTCGGCTCCTTGGCCTGTTTGCTCTTGTCTTTCATTCGACCTCCTTCGGGAAGATCCCGGCACGGGATCGGGGCGGAGGGCGTCGCGGGCCGGCCGATCCGGCGCGCGGCGCCCGGGACCCGCGGTCCCGTCGTCAGACCCCATTATAGCACCGCCGGAGAGGGCGCGCAAACGACCGGGGACCGGTCCGCTCAGGACGCCCGCGTCGGGCGGGGAAACGCGAGCTCGAAGCGCGTCCCCCTTTCCTGGCGTATCCAGGCGACCTCGCCCTTGAGCTGCTTGGCCAGGAGCCTGCTCAGCTTGACGCCGAGGCTGCTGGTCGGCACCGAGTCCGGGTCGAAGCCCGGCCCGTCGTCCAGCACCGAGAAGACGTAGGAAGCGCCGCGCCGTTCGAGCGAGACTTCGAGGCGCGGGTGGCGCGATCGGGGCACCGCGTACTTGATGGCGTTGGTTATCGCCTCCGTGGCGACGAGTCCGAGCGGGCTCGCCAGGTCCACGCCGAGACGGTCGTCCCCTACGTCCACATGGATTTCGAGCGAGAGGCCCGAACCCGAATCGATCTGGGCGGAGACGAGGGCGGACGCGAGGATCCTGAGGTATTCCGCGGGCTCGATGTCGGAAAGGCTCTCGTTCCGGTACAGCAGCTCGTGCACCAGCGATATGGCCTGGATGCGACGGGTCAGGCGTCCGCTCTCCTCGCGGAAGACGGGGTCGGAGGAGCGGGAGCTCTGGAGCGAGATGATGCTCTTGACGACGCCGAGGTTGTTCTTGACCCGGTGGTGGACTTCCCGCGCCAGCGTCTCCTTTTCGCGGAGCGTGCGGCGGAGGTCCTCCTCGATGGCGAGGCGGCGGTCGATCTCGGCGTGCAGCTTCCGGTAGTAGTCGGAAAGGTAGCCGAGCGCCGAGCCGACCAGCACGCCCGAGGCCTCGGCGATCACCTTCGAGGCGGGAGAGAACTCCGGGTGGCCGATGAGGCGGAAGAGGAGGAGGTTCGCGGGCAGGCCGAGGGCGCCGGCGACGAGGCCTCCCCGGAAGCCCCAGGCGACGGCGGCCGCGATGACCGGGAGGAGCACGAAGTAATTGGAGGAGATCTCGAGGCGCCTGCCGGCCAGGAGGACGACGAGGGCGTAGGCGGCGGTGACGGCCGCGACCGAGAGAGCCGGATACCGGACGAAGAGGAAATAGTGGAGGGCGCCCATCACCCGGTCGAGGGTGGAGAAATCGGTCCGCCGGCGAAGCATTTGCCGGAATAGTAGCGTTCCGGTGGCGCGCGCACAACCCGGAGCTCCTATAATCGAAGCGTGCCCGTTCGACGGGCGGACCAGGAGGCCGGGAGCCATGCAGTCTTCGTTCACCTTCCGCAGTCCCACGAGGATCGTTTTCGGCGAAGGCTCGGTCGACGCGCTCGGCGCCGAGCTGCGCGCCCTCGGCGCGACGCGCGTCCTGCTCGTCACCGGCTCCTCCCACACCATAGGCAGCGAGGGTTTCCGGCGCGCGCGGGCATCCGCCGCCTCGGCCGGCGTCGCCGTCGAGGTGTTCTCCGGCGTCACGTCCGATCCTCCCGTGCCGATCATCGAAGCGTGCTCCGCCGCCATAGCCGCGAGCGGCGCGGACGCCGTGGTCGCCTACGGCGGCGGCAGCCCGATCGACTGCGCCAAGGCGGCCTGCCTGCACGCCGCGGACGCTCGGCTTCCGGGCGCCGCCCATCCGGACGCCGCGTGGGGCGATTACGTCCACGGCCGGATCAAGGCGGAGCGGACCGGACCGCCCCTCGTGGCCATTCCCACCACCGCGGGCTCCGGTTCCGAGACGAGTTCCGCCGCGGTCACCACCGACCTCGTGGCGCGCCGCAAGATCGGCATGTCGGACGAGCGCTTCTTTCCCAGGCTCGCCCTGGTCGATCCGCGGCTGCAGGCAAGCATGCCCCCCGCGCTGACCGCGGCCACGGGCATGGACGCGATGACGCACGCGATCGAATCGCTCGCGTCGCGGAACGCCAACGCCCTGTCGGCGGCCATCGCGCTCGAGTCCGCCCGCCTGGTCGGCGCGAACCTGGCGCGCGCCTTCGCCGACGGCTCGGACGCCGAGGCGCGCTCCGGCACGGCACTCGGCGCGGCCATCGCGGGCATCGCCTTCAGCCAATCGGGCCTCGGCATGGTCCACGGCTTCGCGCACCCCGTCGGGGCGCTCGCGGGCGCCGCCCACGGCCTGGCGAACGCGGTCATGCTGCCGTACGTGATGGAAGCCTGCATCGAGGCGACGCCCGGACCCTACGCCCGCCTGGCCTCCGCCTTCGGCCTCGTCCCGACGGGAGACGAGGACCTCGACGCCCGCGCCGCGCTCGCCTTCGTCCGGGAGCTTTCGAAAACGCTCGGCATACCGCGCCGGCTCAGGGACGCGGGCGTCGACCGCGAGCTCCTGCCGGCCATCCTGGCCGACGCGCTCTCGTACCGCAACCGCGCCGCGAGCCCGCGCGCCTTCACGGACGCGGAGCTCCACGCCCTGCTCGAGTCCGCGTGGTGAGTCCCCGGCGCGGAGCGGCGGTCGAACCGGACGTCGCGGATCGATCGCGCTATGATGAGTGGACGCGCCGCCTCGAACGCGGCGCGACGGAGGCTTTTCCATGAAGAGAATCGTGGCCGTCGCCTGCCTGGTCCTGTCGGTCGCCGCGCTCGCCGCCGAGGGCTACAAGGCGCCCGTGGTCGTAAAGGAGATGGGCTTCAGCGCGAAGCTCGAAGGCGGCAAGGTGTTGTTCGCCTGGAAGCAGTATCTGCGCGACGACCTCAAGTACTACAAGCTGGTCAAGTCGAAGACCAACCCGAATCCGGTCTACCCCGAGGACGGCTACATTTTCGTCGGCGACCGCGAGGCGCGCGGCTGGGTGGAGGAGAAGCCCGAGGCCGGCGTCTGGTACTACCGCCTTTGCATCATCACGACCGGAGGGGAGCGCTGGGTCAGCCCCGTCGTCAAGATCGAGGTCTCGGCCAAATCCTCCGGCGTTCCCACGTCGAAGGACTTCGGGGACTAAGCGGGTCGGACGGAAACCAGGGCTTTTCCTGAGCGGGCTTATCGGATAAAATATGGGCGATCAAACCCGAAGGAGCGTGCCGTGACCGTCCGCAAGAGCCTCCCCGCCTTCCTCGTCGCCCTTTCCCTCGTCTTCGTCCTGTCCTGCAAGACCGCGCCCGAGCCGGAGCCCGTTCCCGCGCCCGACGCGGAAACCGCGGCCAGCGAGCCCTGGGAGGGCTGAGGACGACCGAGACCCGCGCGTTCCGATGGAACGCGGACGCGCCGCCCGGCACTCCGGGCGGCGTCTTCATTTCCAGGGGCCGGGACGTTAATTTTTCTTGTCCGGCGCGTTACTTTCCATAGAAAAACGAACCTCCGCGGTATAGACTCGTCGTATATCCCGACAAGTCGAGTGAGGAGGGTCGTCATGTCACGACCGCGTTTCCTCGCACCGGCGCTCATCGCAGGCGCGTCCATCCTTTTCGCCAGTCAGCTCGCGGCCCAGGCCAGTTCCGACCTGCAGCTCTCCCTGGTTCCGACCGTGGCGGTGCCCATCGGCCCGACCCTCGAGGACGGGTTGCCCTTCTACGGCATCGGCGGCGGCGGAGGCCTCGAGGGCGAGCTCGTGCCGGGTTTCCTCCCCTTCACCATGCTGCGTTTCGGCGTCGACGCCGAGCTTTTGCCGATCAACCGTTCCGAGGGGGGACTTACCCTCGTCGCGGCGGGCGGCGGCCTCGGGGCGAGGCTCCGCGCGGGCGCCCGCTTCACCTTCAAGGCCTGGGGCGGCGGCGGCATCTACATGGGCATGGTCGAAGCGGGAACGGTGCGGAATCCCTTCTGGGAAGCCGGCGCCGGCATCGGCCTCAGGCTCGGACCGACCCTCGAACTGACTCTGGGCGGCCGCTACCGCGACTTCCTCACGCCGACGGGCAGCCTTTACCGCGGCGTATCGATCGCGGCGGGGGTCGGCTACGACCTCGCTGGCGCGCGGAAGGGCGGCTCGATACGGATGGAGCCGTCGCTGCGTCCCATCTTCCCCCTCTTCTACACCTGGTACGACGACAATCCCGCGGGAGAGCTGGTGCTTCGCAACGACGAGTCGTCGCCGCTCGAGAAGGTCAAGGTCAGCTTCGAGGTGAAGCAGTACATGGACGGCCCGCGCGTCTGCGCCGAACTGCCCCGCCTCGCGCCGGGCGCCTCGGCCTCGGTGCCGGTCTTCGCCCTGTTCAACGACCAGATCTTCCGCGTGACGGAAGGCACCAAGAGCGCCGGCGAGATCGTCGTGGAGTACTTCTACCTCGGCTCGGCCCGCACGGCGCGCTACCCGGTCACGGTGACGGTGAACAACCGCAACGCCATGACCTGGGACGACGACCGCAAGGCGGCCGCCTTCGTGGCCGCGAAGAATCCGCTCGTGCTCGCGTTCTCCAAGAGCGTCGCCTCCGCCGCCCGGCGCACGGGCTCGGGCACCGCCACCACCGAGATCCGCACCGCCCTCGGCCTGCTCGAGGCCTTGCGCGTGCACGGGCTCGGCTACGTGGTCGACCCCGCGACGCCCTACGAGAAACTGGCCGAGAGCGACACCGCCGTCGACTTCCTCCAGTTCCCGCAGCAGACCCTGGCCTACAAGGCCGGCGACTGCGACGACCTCTCGGTGCTCTACGCCGCCCTGCTCGAGGCCGCGGGCATCCGCTCGGCCTTCGTGCTGGTGCCCGGCCACGTCTACGTCGCCTTCGATTCGGGGCTCTCGCCCGACGCGGCGCGCCGGCTGTTCGCGAATCCCTCCGAATGGGTCGAGCGCGAGGGGACGGCGTGGATCCCCGTCGAGGTGACCCTGGTCGCCGACGGCTTCCTCAAGTCCTGGCGCACCGGCGCCCGCGAGTGGCGGGAGGCCGAGCGCGACGCCACGCTCGCCTTCTTCGAGACGCGCAAGGCCTGGGAGCTCTACGAGCCCGTCGGCATCGCCGACGAGGGCGTGGCGGTGATGCTGCCGGATTCCGCCAGGGTGCAGGCCGCGTACGAGGCCGAGCTCGCGCGCTTCGTGTCCGACCAGACGAGCGGGCGCATCGCCGCGCTCACCGCCGCCATCGGCTCGGGCGGCGGCTCCGAGGTCGACCTGAACCGGCTCGGCATCCTTTACGCCCAGTTCGGCCAGTACGACGAGGCCGAGGCCCGCTTCGTCGAGGCGCTCGGACGCCGCGAGAACCTCGCCTCGCTCGTCAACCTCGGAAACATTTCCTACCTTCGGGACGAAAGCCGCGAGGCCGTCGGCTGGTACGAGCGCGCGCTCAAGCTATCGCCCGAGAGCGGCGTCGCCCTGCTCGGCCTCGCCCGCGCCCTCTACGAGCTCGAGGACTTCAGCGCCCTCGAATCCGCCGTCGCCAAGCTCAAGGCGGTCAGCCCCGAGCTGGCGGCCAGGCTCGAACTGCCCGGCGCCTCGACCGCGCGCGCCTCCGACGCCGCCGAGAAGGAGATCGACACATGGACCGAATGAAGCGTCCCGCCCGCCGCGCCGCCAGCGTCCTCGTCCTCCTCGCGCTCGCGACCACCTGCTCCAACCCCATCGACATCGTCTCCGAGGTCCAGCGCGAGGTGATGCTGGCGAACGACCGGTTTTTGGAGGTGACCGGGGTCTACCCGGCGCGCGACGCGGCCTCGGTCAACCCGTCCGAATCCATCCGCGTCACCTTTGACCGGCTGGTCGACGCGGCGACCATCGAGGGCAACGTCGCGGTGCGGTACAGCGACACCGACAACCTGATCGACGAGGACTGGGGCGTCGAATTCTCGGAGGCGACGCGCACGCTCACCATAACGCCGTACCCCTTCCTGCAGAACGGCAAGACGGTGGTCGTGGAGCTGCTCGGCGGCCTGCGCGCCCTGGACGGTACGGAATTGGCGGATCCCGTCTCGTTCATGTTCACCACGAACAACGAGGTGTCCTTCAGCTTCGCGTTCTGGGACGGCGGCCAGCGGCTCGCCTACGCGAACGCGGCGCTCGCGGCCGCCCGCGGCGACGAGGTCGTGCCGGCGCAAATCACGTGCACCAGTTCCGGAAACCATCTTTACTATTACATTTCATCCGCGGCCCCGAACAGCTCGGACGTGCCCTGGGGCAGTTTCGCCGCCTGGCCGCAGCTGACGGACCCGACCACCCTGGTCGAGACTTTGTCGATTCCCGCGGACGGCGCGATAACCTACTACCTCTGGGTCTACGACGCGAACGCGGGCGAGCCCCTGATAACGACGGCCAAGCCCGCGACCATCCTCGTGGACCGCACGCTCCCCGCCTTCGAACTCGGCGCGACCATAAACGCGAACGCGGCCCGAACCCTCGCCCCCGCGGTGACCGAGTCGGGCAGCGGCATCGCCTCCTACGCCTGGAGCGGCACCGACCTTTCCTTCTCCGCGCCCGCCGCCGCTTCCAGCGTCGTCAGCTCGACCGTCCAGGGCGAGCACCTGGTCACGTTCGAGGTTACGGATCGCGCCGGGAACGTAGGGTCCGACACCGTGTCCTTCGTGTGGGACACCATCGCCCCCGATCCGCCCACCGCGCCGGATCTCGACGCGGCCGACGACTCGGGCTGGTTCCAGGACGATGACCTCACGAACGCCTCCGATACGCTCACCCTGTCGGGAAGCGCCGAGGCCGGCGCCGCCATAGACATCATCTTGAACGGCGCGACCATCGCGAGCGCGATCGCGGACGGCGCGGGCGCATGGAGCGTCGATCTGCCCGAAATGGACGACGGCGCGGCGTCGCTCGGCGCGACGGCGACCGACGCCGCGGGCAACGCGAGCGCGGCCTCCGGAGCCCTGACGCTCGTCGTCGACACGTACTGCCCGGCGCCTCGCGACCTCGAGCTGGCGGACGATTTCGACACGCGCTACTCCACCGACAACATCACCAATCTCTCGACCGGCCTTTCGATCATCGGGTCGGTCGACGAGCCCGGCTCGCGGATCACATTGTCGACCTCCACCGAGACGCTCGGCACGGCGGACTCCGACGGCGCCGGAGCGTGGTCCGTAACGGGTCTCGACCGCTCCGAAGGCACCCATGCGATCTTCGCGACCGCGGAGGATCCAGCCGGCAACGCGAGCGCTTCTTCGTCCGTCATGACCCTTATCGTGGACCAGACGCCGCCCGTCGTCGCGCTCGGCGCGGACTTCTACGCGCGCTCCGGCTACCAGGACTCGGTTACGGCTGGCGTCACCGAAGCGAACGGATACACGCTCGAATGGCTCCGCGATTCCGGCGTCGGCGTAACCTTCACGCAATCGACATCCGCGACCACGGGCTTCTCGGCATCGTCCGACGGGCCCGCGGTCCTGCGCTGCGCGGTCATGGACTACGCGGGCAACACGGGCGACGACTCCGTTTCTATGACCTGGGACGCAACCGCGCCGAGCGCGGGCGCCTGGCGCGTGGACGGGGCCGCCGCGTACGCGTTGACGGCGGGCGTGACCCTCGCGCCGGTGGTGGATCCGACGGATGCCACGAGCGGCGTCTACCAGATGCAGTTCTCCAACAACGGGACGCTGTGGTCCGCCTGGGAGGAGTACTCCTCCTCGAAGGCCTGGAATCTCGTCACCGGCGAGGGCGGCACCACGACGGAAGGCGCGCGGACCGTGCGCTTCCGCGTCAGGGACCGCGCCCTGAACGTGTCCGCGACCGTGGACGATTCCATCATCTACGACGCCACGGCGCCGACGAGCGGCGCGTGGTACGTCAACGCGGGGAACCCGACCTACACCAACTCCGCCGTCGTCAACATCGTAGCCGCCACGGCGCCCGCGGACTCGGGCTCCGGCATCGCGCAGATCCGCTTCTCCAACGACGGCGGTACGACGTGGTCCGCGTGGGAAGCCTACGGAACCCCGAAGGCCTGGGATCTCCAGACCGGAGCGGGCGGCTCGGCGACCCAGGGGACGCGGGCCGTCGCCGTGCAGGTGATGGACGGCGCCGGCAGAACCTCAGCCCCCGCTTCGGATACGATAGTCTACGACTACACCGCGCCGAGCCCCGGCGCCTGGCAGATCAGCGGCACGACCGCCTACACGAACGCCGCCTCCCACACGGTCGCCAAGTCCACCGATCCGGGCGACGCGTACAGCGGCGTCGTCGCTCAGTGCTTCTCGAACGACAACTCGAGCTGGACCGCCTGGGAAGCCTACACGGGCTCCAAGGTCGCGTGGAACCTGACGAGCGGCTACGGCGGCACCACCGCCCAGGGCACCAAGTACGTCTACGTCAAGGTGCGGGACGGGGCCGGCAACGAATCCGCGGCGACGAGCGACTCGATCGTGTACGACACCGTCGCCCCGACCGTGGACGCGGTGACCAACACCTACTCCGGCTCGAGCCAGTCCTACCTCAAGTCGGGCACCTACACCTTCACGGCCGCCGTCACCAACACCGGAACGGGGACCATCGCGCCGGTAGCGGACGTCAAGTTCTACCGGGACAGCGCCTCCACCGGGACGACGACCCTGGTCGCGACGGATACCGTCGCCGCGTACACCTGGGCCTGGGACACCTCGGCCACGACCGAGGGCACCTGGTACGTCAAGGCCGTGGCCACCGACGCCGCCGGCAACGCGTCCACCGTAAGCGTGAACACCCGCTATCTCGACAAGACGGCGCCCGTCTATACGTCGGGTTCGTTCAGCCTCAACGCAGGCGCTACCTATACCAATTCCCTCACGGTGACCGGTACCCAAACAGCCACGGGCGCGGATCAGATCAGCTTCCTGCTCTACACCTATACCGGAAGCTCGTGGACCTACAATTCAGCCACCGCCTGGGCGACCTACGCCTCCTCGAATTCCATAACACTCGCGAGCGGCGACCAGAACAAGCTGGTTTACATGTCGGTGCGCGACTTCGCCGGCAATGAGCTTGGCAACATCGGGTATGATTACATCATTCTCGACACGACGCCTCCGGCCGTTCCGACCCTCACGCTCAGCGTGACCCCCATCAACGGGCAGACCGTCGCAACCTCGGTGACCTGGAACTGGGTTTCGGGCGGAGGGGGCAACGGAACCTTCCGCTATGGCACCACGAAGCCGGTGACCGCGACGACGGGCACTTCCTACACCATTTCGAGCGACGGATCCTACACCTTGTACGTCGACGAACTGGACGCCGCGGGCAACGATTCCGCCGACGCGTCCAAGTCGATCCGGATCACTCCGTGCATACCTTACGACTTGGCGCAGAACGTGAATCCCGTGATCAGCTCGACCAACCCGCTCATGTGGCGGCCGGTCGCCAATGCGACCAATTACAAGGTACGGTTCACCTACTCGACAGACGGGGGCAAGACCTGGAGCGCCTGGACTTACAGCCCGACGACCACGCACAACTATTTCACCTCAGGCTTCTCGCCGCCGAGCAAGGCGATACTCCGATGGCAGGTGTACTGGTATATCGGAACCACTTGGTACCCCAAAGAGGCGAGCACGCCGTATTGGACCTTCACCACGTCCTGATGCGGAAGCTCGGCGACGTACGACGTACGTTCGACCAGAAACGCCCGGGCCCCGCGCCCGGGCGTTTTCTTGGCCCGGCGGACACGCTTTGGTTACAAAAAAAGTCAGAAAAAGGGTCACCTCCCGATAGAAATTCCGCGTTCCGGGGGATAGAATCAGTGCATCTGAAAGTTCCCTCTCCGGGGGTGTCCCATGTCCCGCCGCGCATCCATCGCGAGTCCGCTCGCCCTTCTGTTCGCCGTCCTGGCCTTCGCGCAGGTCGACGTCTCCATGTCGGCCGTTCCGACCGTGGCGGTGCCCTTGGCGCCCACGCTTTCGGACGGCTTGCCGTTCTACGAGCTCGGGTACGGCGCGGGAATCCGCGTCGACCTGGTGCCGGGCTTCGCTGACTTCGGCTTCCTGCGCGCCGGCGTCGACGCGGAGCTCCTGCCGCTCAAGAACGGCGATTCCGCGCTGACCCTGGTGTCGGCGGGAACGGCGCTCGGCGCCTCGTGGTCGCCGGCGGCGAGGCTTTCGCTGCGGGCCTGGGGAGGCGGGGGCATCTACCAGGCGCTGGCCGAAGCCGGTTCCATCCGCAACCCCTTCTGGGAGGCCGGAACCGAATTCGCGGTGCGCCTCGGCCCCACCCTCGAGCTGGGCCTCGGCGGCCGCTACCGCGATTTCCTGGCGCCGGGCGGCTCCATCTACCAGGGCGTCTCGGTCTCGCTCGGCGTCGCCTACGATCTCGCGGGCGCGAAGCGCGGCGGCGGCATCCGCATGGAGCCGAGCATCCGCCCCATCTTCCCCCTCTTCTATACCTGGTACGACGAGAACCCCGCGGGCGAGCTCGTCATCTCCAACGACGAGCGCGTGCCGCTCGAAAAGGTGAAGATAAGCTTCTACGCGAAACAGTACATGGACGGCCCGAGGCTCTGCGCGGAGTTGCCGAGCCTGGCGCCGGGCGCGCAGGCCGCCGTGCCCGTATACGCCCTTTTCAACGACCAGATCTTCCGGGTGACCGAAGGGACGAAGAGCGCCGGCGAGATAGTCGTGGAGTACTTCTACCTGGGCTCGGCGCGCACGGTCAGCTACCCGGTGACCGTGACGGTGAACAACCGCAACGCCATGACCTGGGACGACGACCGCAAGGCCGCCGCCTTCGTGGCCGCGAAGAACCCCGCCGTCCTCGCCTTCTCGAAGAGCGTCGCCTCGACCGCGCGTCGTTCGGGTTCGGGTACCGCGACGACCGAGATCCGCACGGCCATCGGCCTCTTCGAGGCCCTGCGCGTGCACGGCCTCGGCTACGTGATCGACCCCGCCACCCCGTACGAGAAGCTCGCGGCGAGCGACACCGCCGTCGACTTCCTCCAGTTCCCGCAGCAGACCCTGGCCTATCGCGCGGGCGACTGCGACGACCTCTCCGTGGTCTACGCCGCCCTGCTCGAAGCCGCGGGCATCAAGTCCGCCTTCGTGCTGGTGCCGGGCCACGTCTACGTGGCATTCGACACGGGCCTTTCGCACTCGGCCGCCCGCCGGCTCTTCGCGAGCGAATCGGATTTCGTCGAGATCGACGGCGCCGCCTGGCTGCCCGTCGAGGTGACCCTGGTGGCGGACGGCTTCATGAAGGCCTGGCGCACCGGCGCGCGCGAGTGGCGCGAGGCGGAGCGCGACGCCAGCCTCTCGTACTTCGAGACCCGCAAGGCCTGGGAGCTCTACGAGCCCGTCGGCATCGCGGACGAGGGCGTGGCGGTTTCGCTGCCCGACCCGGCCAGGGTGGCCAAGGCCTATGAGGCCGAGCTCGCCGCCTTCGTCGCCGACCAGACCGCCGCCCGCGTGTCGGAGCTGAACGCCTCGCTCAAGGCCGGCAAGGACCCCGAGGGCGACCTGAACCGGCTCGGCATCCTCTACGCCCAGTTCGGCGTGTTCGACAAGGCGCGCGCGCAGTTCCTCGAGGCGCTGAAGCGCCGCGAGAATCCCGCGGCCCTGGTCAACCTCGGCAACATCGCCTATCTCGAGGACAAGCCGCGCGAGGCGGTCGGCTGGTACGAGCGGGCCCTCAAGGTCTCGCCGAAGAGCGGCGTCGCCCTGCTCGGCCTCGCGCGCGCCCTTTACGAGCTCGAGGACTTCACCGCCCTCGGCGCCGCCGTGGCGCGGCTCAAGGAGGCGAGCCCCGAGCTCGCCGAAAAGCTCGCGCTGCCCGGCGCGGGCGCCACGACCGCGCGCGCCTCCGAATCCGGCGAGAAGGAGATCGAATCATGGTCCGAATGACGAACGCCCGCCGCGCCGCGACCGGCCTTTTCATCCTGCTTTCGGTCGCCCTCGCCGCTACCTGCTCCAACCCCGTCAACCTGCTCGTCGAGCTCGAGCGCGAGGTGATGCGGGCGAACGACAGGTTTTTGGTGGTGGAGGAGATAACGGTGCCGCTAGGGTCCGACAATACGTTTATTCCGACCGGCACCATTACGATCAAATTTGATCGGCAAATCGACTTTTCCTCGGTTTCGAGCGAATCGGTCGTGATCATGCCGGTGGGCGGCGAACCGCTCGTCTATACCTTCCCGGCTGATGCCTACACCGCGGAGCTGAGAAGCCTGGCGGTCAAAGTCGAGCCTTTCCTCAATCCGAACACCGACTTCATCATCTCGGTGCTCGGCGTCAAAGGAAGCGACGGCAGCGCGATCGATTTGGAGGCGACGGGCATTTCCCGAAGCTTCAAGACGACGAACATTCTCGCCGGCTCCATCGAAAGCGTCGTGCCCGACGACGCGACCAGCAATCCGGGCTTCACGAAATCGAGCGGGGTCACGCTCGACCTCGAGGTCAGCACGAACCTGTATCAATGGATCAAATACAGGGTGAGCGCGGATGTCGAAGGATTCCAACTTGTATCCAATTGGGTGAACGTCTGGGATTCGGGGTTCGTATCGCTTCCTCCCGTTCCGGTCGATCTCGCGAGCGACTTGGGCGCTATCGACGGTGTGTTGGAGCTGACCGTCGAGTTCTTCGGAAATGAAGATCCAACTGACATGCTGGAGAAGGCCGGTATGGCCCCGACCGCGACCATCGTGATGGACCGCGTCGCCCCGGCTGCCCCGGCCGCCCCCGACCTGACGGCAGCGTCCGATACGGGCGCTTCCGAGTCCGACAACGTCACCAAGCTCTCCACGGGACTCGTTTTCAACGGGAATCTCGGAGCCGGGGAAGCCGGTTCTACGCTTACCCTTCTTGTCGACGGAGTCGAGGAAGCGACGGCCGTCGCCGATGCCACTGGCGCGTGGGAGGCGACGGTCCTGTCCGCTCTCGTCGACGGCGCGCGCTCCGTCACCGCCACGGTATCCGACGCCGCCGGTTGGATTTCCGATCCGTCCGGCGAGCTCTCGGTGACGATCGACGCCACCGTCCCCCTGCCCGGCACCTGGGCGGTCGGGGCTTCGGAGTACGTCAACACCACGACCCACGATATCTCGGCCAGCGTCGTTCCGAGCACCGACGTCGTCGAGATGGCGTTCTCTAACGACGGCATGGCGTGGAGTCCATGGGAAGCCTACATGGCCACCAGGACGGATTGGGATTTCGCGGACGGAGCCTATGGCGGGAACGCAATCGAGGAGCTCAAGACCATTCACGTCCAGGTCCGCGACCTGGCGGGCAACGAGGCGTCGACGAGCGATACCGTCCGCTACGACGTGACCGCTCCGGTCCTCAGCTCATTCTGGATCAACGGCACGGGCGACGGCACGCACGCGTACGTGAACACTGTGAACACGACGATCGCCGTCACCGCGACCGACGCATCGCCGCTCGAGTACAGCTACGACAGCGGCGGCGGCTGGAGCGCCTGGTCGACCTCGACGGCTTGCGCCCTGCCTGCGGGCGACGGCGAAAAGACCGTGAACCTGCAGGTGCGCGACCGGGCAGGAAACCAGGCGACGGGTCCCTTAACCGACGCGATCATCCTGGATACCCTCGCGCCTTCGGGGGTAGCGATCACGTCGCCGACGGGGGGCATTGCCTCGAGCCTCGGCCTGACCATTGAGGGGGCCGGCGCGGCGTACGACTTGAATGGAATCTGGAAGGCCGATTTCTACGTCGACGCCACCCTGCTCGGCTCGGATGCGCTCGCGCCCTTCACCAGTACATGGAACACCACGACCTACTCCGAAGGCGCGCACGGCCTCAAGGTCCGGGCTTACGACAAGGCCGGCAACTATGCGGACTCAGCGGCCGTCTCGGTGACCGTCAACAACTTCGACGTGTACGAAGCGCAAGACATGGGAAAACTGCTAGGTTTGGCCGATGTCGGCGCGACGCGCGCTTTCGCGGCAAGCCAGGATTTCAAGAACATGTACCTCGCCCTTACGACGACCATAGAAAAGACGCCTGTTGTAATGGTCGTTTACAGCCTCGATTCCGGGCAGACTTGGACTCCGAGTCTTCTGAACCCCACAGGCACGTCAGGGGGATCCAGTCCCGCCATCGTTTTGGATGGGTCGTACCTGCACGTCCTGTACGTCAGCGGTTCGGAACTTTACTACGCCTATTCCAAGAACAATGGGGGTACGTGGACGCAAGTCGGGCGGCTCGCCACCGATGTGTTCGCAGGCTCCCAGCCCGTCATGGGTTTGTTGCCCGGTTCGACCCTGGCGCACGTCCTCTATGTCAATCTAGAAGGCGTGCTCACGTATGGATCCTTGCCGCTCGGGAACAAAGTGTTCTCCGCGACAGATCGGCTCTACGGACCCGCAACCTCGCCCGCGATTTCCGTAACCGAAAGCGGCGTTCACGTCGCGGCATTCGACTCCAAAGCGAAGGAGCTGATCTACAGCCTGCGCGACGAGACGACCGGGAAGGAAATCCTCGCGCCGAGGAATTTCGGACCGACGGACGCTGGAGACTATCCCTCCATCGCAGCCGGACCGCTTGGCGAGGTACTCGCGCTCTGCGGCGACGGCGCATCGAACGAGGTGCTCTGGAGCGTTTTCAGCGCCGATCCGGCAAGCGGGAAGTGGTACTACCATGAGGTCGCGGGTAAGGTCCCCTACGTCGAAGTCGCGGCCACCGCGGTTTTGGGACCGGACGGCAAGACTCCGGTCTACCACGCCGCGTTCTACAGCCTCGATCGACGCTCCCTGTCGCTCGGCCGTTCCGAGGACATGGGCAAGTGGGCCTCGGTCACGCTTTTCGATGATTTGATCAATGAAGGCGGTCGAGGTCCGTCCATGCTGTCGGACGGAAGGGATCAGTTCATCGTTTTCTACGATTCCGTGTCTGGGACGACTGTGTACCAACGCGTTCGCCTTAATTTCTGAACGCTCGCCGATCTCCCGCGTTCTGCCCCGCCCCGGCCCCGCGCCGGTCGCTGGTCGGACTTCGTGTCCGGCCTCGCGACATCGACGACGCTCCGCGTCGTCCGTGGCAGCGCTCGGACCTCCCGTCCTCGCCTCGATGGCGGATGGGATGAGGAGCATGAGGAGAAGGGAAGGGGCCCCCGATCGGGCGATCGGCGCGGTCGGCGAGGCGGCGCCCCTTCCCTTTTCCTCATACAGGTTCCCTCGCTCGCTTCCCCGCTTCGCCGGATGCTATAATCGGCGTCATGCAGTACCGACGTTTCCCGAAGATTCCGGAGCTCGAGGTGTCGGCGCTCGGCATGGGGCTCATGCGCCTGCCGACCGTCGACGGCGACAACGCGCGCATCGACGAGGCGGCCGCCGACGCGGCCCTGCTCGCCGCGGTGGAGGAGGGAGTCAACTACCTCGACACGGCGTACCCGTACCACGGGGGCGCGAGCGAGAAGTGGCTCGGCGCGGCGCTCGGGCGGCACGGTCTCCGCGACAGGGTGCTGGTGGCCACGAAGAGCCCGGTGTGGCTCGTCAAGGAGCCGGGCGATTTCGAGCGCCTGCTCGACGAGCAGCTCGCGCGGCTCCGGACCGACCACGTCGATTTCTACCTTTTGCACGCGCTCGGCGCCGAGCGCTGGGACAACGTCTTGAAGAACCGCGGGCTCGAGTTCCTCGAGAAGGCGCGGCGCGACGGGCGGATCCGGCACGCCGGCTTCTCGTTCCACGACTCGCTGCCCGTGTTCAAGCGAATCGTCGACGCGTGGGAGGGCTGGGAGTTCTGCCAGGTGCAGTACAACTACGTCGACACCGCCTACCAGGCGGGCGACGAGGGCATCCGCTACGCGGCGGAGCGCGAAATCGGAACCATCGTCATGGAGCCGCTCCGGGGCGGATCGCTCGTCAGGGTGCCGCAGGGCATCCGCGAAATTTTCGCCGAGTACCCCAAGCCGCGGCTCCCCGCGGAGTGGGCGCTGCGCTTCGCGCTCGAGCGGCAGGAGGTCGGCACGGTGCTCTCGGGCATGGGCTCGGTCGACCAGGTTCGCGAGAACGCGGGCGTGGCCGAGGCTGCCCGGGCCAACTCGATGACGCGCGCCGAGCTCGACCTGGTGGAACGCGCCGCAGCGTTTTTCCGCGAGCGCATGCCGGTGCCCTGCACCACCTGCGGGTACTGCATGCCGTGCCCGCACGGCGTGGCCATTCCGGACGTGTTCTCGACCTACAACTCGGGCTACGCCTTCGACGCGAAGGCCGACCGGGCGGGCTGGTACAAATTCGCGTACCAGGGCCAAGGGAAGGGCGGCGACGCCTGCGTGAACTGCGGCGAGTGCCTGCCCAAGTGCCCGCAGGGCATTCCCATACCCGACAAGCTGGCCGAGGCGCACGGGTGGCTGATGAGCTGAGTTCCGGAGGTTCCATGCGCGGTTTCAAGCGTTTTGTCGGGTCGCCCTTCGCGCTCGCCGCGAGCGGCCTCGTCCTCGCGGCCTTCATGGCCTTCGTCCTGCCGCTCCCGGATTTCTCGGGGGCCATCGTGGCGGGCGACGGCTCGGCCTTCGACCTGGATTTTTCCTACACGGTCGCCGAGGCCTTCGAGCGGGCCGCGGCTTTCGAGGGGGCCGAGAAGGCGGCTTTCGCGCGCGCGCACTGGACCTGGGACCTCGCCTACCCGCTCGCGTACGGCGCGTTCTTCCTCTGCGCCTGGACTTTCGCCCTCGAGCGGCTCGCGCCGGGATCCAGGGCCGCGCGGATCCTGCCGTGGCTGACCGTTGCGGCGCCGCTTTTCGACCTGGCCGAGAACGCGGCGGCCAGCGTGCTGGTGGCCCTGGCCCCCGCGCGGGAGGGCCTCGCGGCGTTCGCGGCGCGCGCCGCGGTCGTCGCGACGCCGGCCAAGTGGGTGGCGGTCGCCGCGTGCTTCGCGGGCGCGGTCGTCCTGTTCGCGGCGCTGGGGGCGAGGGCGCTCCGGCGGCGCGCCGGTTCAGCCGGAGGACCTGGCGGCCGCCGCGCCTGAGAGCGGACCGGGACCGGCGCTGGCCGGTCCTCATTCCTGACGGCGAGGCTCGGAAACGTTGACCCTCCGGCCGCTTCTTCTTACCTTGAAACGAAGAACGATTCGGGAGGAACGCCCATGTCCGTCATCAAGCAGAAACCGGTGCCGAGCGACATCGCCATCGCCCAAGCCGCGAAGATCCGGCCCATCGTCGAGGTCGCGGACGGATACGGCATTCCCGAATCCGCGCTCGAGACCTTCGGGAGCGACAAGGCCAAGGTCCGCCTCGAGTTCGTGAACGAGGCGGCCTCGAGACCCAAGCGCGCCAAGTACGTCGACGTCACGGCCATCACGCCGACGCCCCTCGGCGAGGGCAAGACCACCACCACGGTGGGTTTGGCGCAGGGCTTCGGCGCCATCGGCAAGAAGGCCGCCTGCGCCATCCGGCAGCCTTCGATGGGGCCGACCTTCGGCATCAAGGGCGGCGCGGCCGGCGGCGGGTACTCGCAGATAGTCCCCATGGAGGACTTCAACCTCCACCTGACCGGCGACAACCACGCGGTGCAGGCGGCCCACAACCTGGCCGCCGCCGCCCTCGACGCGCGCATGTACCACGAGTCGCGCTGGTCCGACGCCTACTTCGAGAAGCTCGACCTCCGGAAGCTCCACGTCGACTCGTACGCCGTGCAGTGGCGCCGCGTCATGGACATGAACGACCGCGTGCTCCGCAACGTCATGGTGGGCCTCGGCGACCTGGACGACGGCCCTCTGCGACAGAGCGGCTTCGACATCGCGGTGGCCAGCGAGGTCATGGCCATCCTGGCGCTGGCCACCTCGCTCAAGGACCTGCGCGAGCGGCTCGGGCGCATCGTCATGGCGCGCGACACCTCCGGGAAGCCCGTCACCGCCGAGGATCTCGGCGTGGCCGGCGCCATGGCCGTGCTGCTAAAGGACGCCATACAGCCCAATATCCTCCAGACCCTCGAGGAGCAGCTGGCCTTCGTGCACGCGGGGCCCTTCGCCAACATCGCGCACGGCAACTCTTCGGTGCTGGCCGACCTGGTGGCCTCGCGGGTGGCGGACTACGTGGTGACCGAGAGCGGCTTCGGCTCCGACATGGGCTTCGAGAAGTTCGTCGACATCAAGTGCCGCACCTCGGGCATGTACCCGGACGCCGCGGTGCTCGTGGCCACGGTGCGCGCGCTCAAGATGCACGGCGGCGGACCCAAGGTGACGCCCGGCAAGCCGCTCGCCGCCGCGTACACCTCGCCGGACGTCGAGCTGCTCCGGAAAGGCCTCTCCAACCTCGAGGCGCACCTGGGCATCCTGCGCTCGTTCGGCGTGCCGGCGGTGGTGGCCATCAACGCCTTCCCCACGGACAGCCAGGCGGAATGGGACCTGATCCGCGAGGCGGCTTCGAAGGCCGGCGCCGTCGACGCGGTGGTGACGCACAACTTCGCCGAAGGCGGGGAGGGCGCGGCCGACCTGGCCCGCGCCGTCGCGAAGGCGGCCGAGCTTCCTTCCAAGGTCCAGCCCTTCTACTCCCTCGACCTTTCCGTCAAGGAGAAGATCGAGCGCATCGCCACGGGCGTCTACGGCGCCTCGCGCGTCGAGTACTCCGCCGAGGCCGAAAAGGCCATCGAGGCCTGGAGCGCGCTCGGCTACGACAAGCTGCCCGTCTGCATGGCCAAGACCCAGTACTCGCTCTCGCACGACCCGGCCCTCAAGGGCGCGCCGAAGGGCTTCGTCTTCCCGGTCAACGACCTCCGCCTGGCGGCCGGCGCCGGTTTCGTCTACCCGCTTTCCGGAGAGATAACGACCATGCCGGGCCTGCCCTCGAAGCCGGGCTACCTGGGCATGGACATCGACGTAGAGACGGGCCGAGTTACGGGCCTGTCCTGATCACGAGGAGGATGCACGTGGCCACCATCACGCTCAAAGGCAATCCCATACACACCGTCGGGGAGCTGCCCGCCGTCGGCTCCAAGGCGCCGGACTTCAGGCTGACCAAGGCGGACCTGTCCGACGTCGGCCTCAAGGACTACGCCGGAAAGGTGAAGATCCTCAACATCGTGCCGAGCCTCGACACCGGCACCTGCGCCGCCAGCGCCCGCGCCTTCGAGATCAAGGCCGGGACGGTGCCCGGCGCCGTCGTCCTGACCGTCAGCCGCGACCTGCCCTTCGCCCAGGCGCGCTTCTGCAAGGCCGAGGGCATCGAGCACGTCGTGACGCTCTCGGTCCTGCGCGACCTCTCCTTCGGGAAGGACTGGGGAGTCGCCATCGTCGACGGGCCGATGGCGGGCCTGCTTTCCCGCGCGGTGGTGGTCCTGGACGCCGCCGACCGCGTGGTTTTCACCCAGCAGGTGCCGGAGATAGCCCAGGAGCCGGACTACGCCGCGGCCCTGGCGGCCGCGAGGAAAGCGGCCATGTCGGCCTACTGAGGTCGCGGTCGCGCCGGACGGTCCCTTCCCTTGACTGGGGACCTCCGGCGCGTAAGCTTTCATGGAAGCTATGGCGGCGACCGACGATCTCCCCATCGTCCTCTGCGTCGATGACGAGCGCATCATCCTCATGAGCCTCAAGATGGAGCTCAAGGACCGTTTCTCCGACCGCGCGCGCATCGAGACCGCCGACTCCGGGGAGGACGGCCTGGCCATCCTGCGCCAGTGCGTCGAGGAGGGCGACGACGTCGCCCTTATCATCTCCGACCAGCGCATGCCGGGCATGCACGGCGACCGCTTCCTCGAGGAAGCGCACAAGCTCGTGCCGGGCGCCCGCACCATCCTGCTGACCGGCTACGCCGACATCGACGCCGTGAAGAACGCCGTCAACAAGGCCGACCTCTACCGCTACATCCCGAAGCCCTGGGAGTCCGAGGACTTCGCCCTGACCGTCGCCAAGGCCATCGACGCGCACATCCAGGCCAGGCTCGTGCTCGAGAAGCAGGAGCAGATCGAGCGCCTGACCGTGGCCATGGTCACCGCGCTCGAGAACGTCAACCTCATCAACGACGAGAACACGGGCCTGCACATCAAGCGGGTGGGGTCGTATTCGGAATTCCTGGCGAGGAAGGCGGGGAAGGACGAGATCTTCTGCCGGCGCATCGGCCTTTACGCCTCGCTGCACGACATCGGCAAGGTGGGCGTGCCGCGCGAGATCCTCGTGAAGCCCGGGCGCTACACGCCCGAGGAATTCGAGATCATGAAGAGCCACGTGCTAGTGGCCGAGCGCATGCTCGTCGGCGCGGACATCGACGACATGGTGCGGAACATCGCGCTCTACCACCACGAGCGCTGGGACGGTTCCGGCTACATGCGCGGCCTCGCCGGCGAGCGCATCCCCCTCGAGGCGCGGATCGTCGCCGTGGCGGACGTGTTCGACGCGCTGATCACCGAACGTCCCTACAAGCCGGCCCTGCCCGTGTCCGAGGCCGTGGATTTCATCACCAGAAGCTCCGGCTCGCAGTTCGACCCGAGGCTCGTGGAGCTGTTCCTGGCCAACGTGGACGAGGCCATCGAGCTCAAGGTCCTCATCGACGCGGAATACGCCCAGGAAGGGTTCGCTCCGCTGCCCGGCTGACGCCCGGTCCCGCGCCGGCTAGAGTCCGCTCGCCACGATGACGACGCGCCCTTCCCTGACCAGCGCCGAATTCTCCGGGGAACCGAAGATCCGCCGCGCGTCCTCGGTCGAGATGACCAGGTCGGTGCGGCCGTTCCCGAACACCATGCGCGCGCTGGCGCGGAGCGGCGCGTCGCCCACGCGTTCCTCGAGCCCCACCGAATCGACGCTCGATGCGTAGCCGACCACCCCCCAGCGGGCGATGGCTCCGGGGGCGACCATGTTGGACTCGAGGACGCTGCCCATGTCGCCGTCCCATACTCGCGGGAAGAGGCAGGGCCTGACCGCCGCCTCCCCGTGCTCGCCGCGGACGGGCAGGGGCAGGGCGGCGTAGATCACTATGCCCGTGTAGGCGCCGGTCGGCGCCCACTCGAGGCTCGGCGGACGGTCCGAAGGGCTCGTGTGGCGGACGTAGAGGATCTCGAGCGCGGACAGGGGCAGCTCGAACGCCACCGAAAAGGTGGAAAAATCCGTCGAGAACGAACCGGAGACGCGGCGCCGCGACTCGAGCGCGCCCAGGACCGAGTCCACGTCTATCGTGCCGTCGGCGATCGTGTCGAGGATGGTGCGGCGGGCGTCGACGGGAATGGAGAACAGCAGGTCCTTGGCGAGCGCGGGCAACGCGGCCTCGATGGCGCGCTCGGCCTCGATTCGCGCCGAGGGCAGGCGGAGCCCCGCGGCGCGGCCGTCGATGGTGGCGGTGAAGCGCACGAGGCGCGCCGACCAGTCGACGAAGCCGGAGAGGTTCGCCGCGCCGACCGCCGTGACGACGGGAGAGGCCGCCCGGGCTCCGGGCGCCGCGACGGCGAGCAGGACCAGCAGGATCGCGGCGAAAGCGTGGGGTGCCTGGTGGCGTCGCATGATCCCTCCCGGGGTGGGCCCAGAGGCTGAAAGGATGCGGGCTTGCGTCGAATCCCGCGGCAAGCCGCTAGAAGGGCGTCCCGCTATCCAATATCGGCACCTTGAGGGCCTGTCCTTCGCGGATGACGGCGTCGAGGGCCATGCCGTTCCGTTCCGCGAGCGTTTCCGGGCGCACTTCGTAGCGGAGGGCGAGGGCCCAGAGGGTCTCGCCCCTGGCCACCACGTGGGTGCCGTCGAAGGGACGGTCGTCGCGGGGGGCGTCCGGCGGCACGTAGGGCGCCACGTCCTTGAGCGCCGGTATGACGACCTTCGTGCCGATGCGCATGGCCTCGGGCCTCAGGCCCGGGTTGAAGCGGAGGATGAGGGCGACGGAGACGTCGTAGTGCCGGGAGAGCGCGGAAAGCGTGTCCCCCGATCTCACCGCGTAGAGGTGGAAGCGCATGAGCTGCAGCTCGGGGCGCGAGAGGGCGGCTCGGACCGAGTCGGCGTATTCCGCGGGTACCTTGAGGTTCCACTTCCGGTCCGGCGGGCTGACCGACCAGGCGAGCTCGGCGTTGCCCTCGCGGAGTCGCGCGACTGGCACCCCGGCGGCTTCCGCCAGCAGGACGAGGTCGACCGGCTTTTCGAGGGGCACGGTCACCCATTCGCGGACCGGATCCCAGCGCGGCTCGAGCCCGGACCTGCCGGGATAGGAGAGCATGACGGCGGCGGCCATGAGCTTCGGCACGTAGTCCGCGGTCTCGGCCTTGAGGAAGCCGCGTTCCGAGAGCTCGAAGTAGTCGCGGGTGCCGGCGGCGGCGATGGCGCGCTGCACCGCTCCGAGGCCGGCGTTGTAGGCCGCCAGGGCGAGGTACCAGTCGCCGAGCTGCTCGCGGTTGTACGCGAGCTTGCGGAGAGCGCCTTCGGTGGCCTTCATGAAATCGCGGCGCTCGTCGACCCATTCGTCCACGCGCATGTCGTAGCCCGCGATCGAGTTCGTCATGAACTGCCAGAGGCCTACGGCGCCCGATCTCGAGACCGCCCAGGGATGGTAGTCGGACTCCACGACGGGCAGCCAGGCGAGCTCGGCCGGCAGGCCGTGCGCGGAGACGCGCTCCTTGATCCAGTCGAGGATGGGCTCCGCGCGGTCCAGGGCCCGCTCGAGGCGCTTCAGTCCGTCGGCCTTGCGATACGAGGCCAGGAAGCGCTCGAAGCGCGCCTCGCCCCAGGGGGGCTCGATGTCGAAGCGGTGCTCCGCGGCGTGGTTGCGCCCGGCGGGAACGGGGACCGAGCCGGGGAGCGGGGGGAGCGAGCGGGACGGCGCGAGGCCGCGCGGCGGAGGCGGCTCCGGGGCGGCGGGCGGCGGGAGGGAGGCGGTCTCGGTAGTTCCCGCTCCGGGGAGCCCGGCCTGGGCCTCCAGCCCGGCAGCGAGGCCCAGCGCGAGGAAGAGAAGCAGGACCGCGCGCATGCTCAGGGGCGCTCCCCGAAATAGATGCCGGCCCATTCCCATTGGCCGTGGACGTCCGGATCCGCCGGAAAGTCGATCTTGCGGAAATAGAGGTACCAGGTCGAGATCCGGTCGGACCAGCCGCTCGTCCGCAGGAAGGCTTCCCGGGCGTTCGAGCTCGGATCCCAGTCCGGCGCCGCCTGGACCTTGACCCCGCGCATGAATTCCGCGAACTCGAACAGCTTCTGGGCGTTTCCGAGCTCCGTGCTCTGGTGCCAGCTCATCGCGAAGAAGCCGACCCGCGCGCGCAGGCGACGGAGCGCCGCGGGGTCCCCGTCCGCGAGCGCCTTGCGGACGCGCGAGGCGAGGTCGTCGAGCCGCACGAAAGTCCAGTCCTTCTGGCTGGAGGAGAAGTCGAGCAGGTTGCGGGCGTAGCGCTGGGCGTCGGGGTAGCCGGGCACGACGCTCTCGCCTTTGGGAATGAAGCGCTTGTACGCGTCGAGGGCCTCGGCCCAGTCGCCGATGGCCTCGTAGTCCTTGCCCAGCAGGAAGAGCTCCGCGCCGAGGTCGACGCGGTCGGCGAAGCGCGAGATGACCGCTCGACGGTAGTCCAGCCGCCGCTCCGGGGCGTCGGCGAGCTCGATGAGCTTGCGCAGGCAGGCCAGGTGGACGGACTCGCCCTTCACGAGGAGGTCGGGATGATTCTTGACGGCGCGGTCGAACCATAGTTCCGCTATCGGCGCGTCGTCGAGCTCTATGTAGGCATGACCGATGGCCATCAGGTGGTGGGCGGAGTACTCGTCCTCCGGGCGCGCTTCCACGAGGCCCTGGAGGAAGTCGGCGAGCCGGGTCCATTCGCCGCGGCGCCTGAAGGAGTCGGAAACCGCCTGGATGACGGCGAAGCGCTCCTCGCCCGCGATGGACGGGTCGTCGAGCAAGGTGAACAGGTCGCGGAGCTCCGAACGTTCGGCGCGGCCCGAGTCGTCGAAGTACCAGCCGCGCGGCGACGTGCAGGAGAGGGCCGAGAGGGCGCCTGCAGCCAGCGCGAGCACCAGGGGAAGGCCGCCTCGCATGGGCGCGATGCTAGCACGCTGAAAGCGCTGTTGGCAAGGATGGAAGGGGACGATACAATCAAGGTATGCCCCGCATCGCGCGTTCCCGCAAAGGCGCCGACATACTCTTCGTCGGCGCGGTGATACTTCTCGTGGCCGGCATCTGGCTCCTCCCCGTGACCACCGGGACGGCGACCCGCCCGGGGCGGCTCTGGCCTCTCCTGCTCGTCGGCGCGGGCGCGATCTGGCTCTACCTGGCGCTTTCGCGGCGCTTCACCTCCGGCGCGGTCTTCGGCGGCACCATGCTCGGACTCTCCGGCCTCCTCCTCGTGCTGTCGGAATTCCTCGGGTGGCGCACGAGCCAGATCTGGCCGCTCTTCATGATCGTGCTGGGCCTGTCCCTGCTGGCCAAGGGCGTCAGCAGGTCTCGCAGCCTGACCGCTTCCTACCTCGTTCCCGCGTTGTGCTTCATCGGGCTCGGCGTGTTCTTCGCGGCGTTCTCCTTCGACGCCACGCCGCTTTCGTTCATGCAGTTCATGCGAGCCTACTGGCCGCTCGCCTTCGTCGTCGGCGGCGCCGGGCTCTTCGGCGCCTGGGCTCTCGGCAGGAGTCCGCTGGCGCCGCCGCGGCGGCGGCGGGGACGGGAAGGGAAGGCATGAGTCGACGCCCCGGTCGCGCGGACCCGGTCGGGTTTTCGCGACCATGGCGGGCGGCGCTCGCCACGGCGCTGCTGGCGGCCGCGCTAGCCTCGTGCGCGGGGACCGCGCCGGTTCCCGCGGGCGGCGTGCCGCTCGAGACCCGGGCGGTTCCCGACCCGGCGCGGGCCGAGCGCGGCGCCATCGAGGCGGCCTTGTTCCTGGGCACGCCGTCCTCGTTCTCCGAGGCCGCGACCCTCGCGCTTTCCGCCGAGCACATTCCCGCCGTCGACGCGCAGGCCTATCGCTACCTGGCCATCGAGGCGGCGACGATCGTCTACGGTCAAGCACCGGGCGGCGCCGCCTCCGCGGATCCGCCCATCGGGCATCCGTGGGTCGCCGCCCTGGGCGACGCGAAGGCGGGTCGCCTGCCCCGCGACCCGGCCGACCGACTGGCCGACTTCTTCGCCCTGCTGGCCGCCTTCAGGACCGATTCGAAGGAACTGGCGCGCGGGGCCGTCGAGGCAGCCGCGCGCGTGCGGTCGCGCTCGGCGGGTTCGACGCTGGCCGCGCTGTCCGAGGCCCGCGCGCGCGAATCGCGCGTGGAGTACGCCGACGCGCTCCTCGCCTGGGAGGCCGCGCTCGCCCTCGACCCGGCCAACGTTCCGGCGCTGCTCGGCCGGATCCGGGCGCTGCTCGCGCTCGGCCGTCCGGCGGAAGCCGCCGCGGCCGTGGAAGCCGCCTCTTCCTCGCTTCCCCCCTCGCGCGAGCGCGACAAGCTCTACGCCCGCGCCCTCTTCGCCTCGGGGCGCAGGGCGGAGGCCGAGCCGCTCGTCGCCAAGGTGCTCACCTCGGATCCGCTCGACGCGGATTTCCTCCTCATGCGCGCATCCATGCTGGCGGACTCCGGCGCGTGGCGGCAGGCGGCGCCCCTGCTCGACGCCCTCGGGGGGCTCAGGCCGAACGACCGGGCCTACCTCCTGCTCAGGGTGCGCTCCTCGCTCGAAGGGACGAGGAACCGCGAGGACGCTGAACGCTGGGCGCGCAAGGCGCTCGCGACCTTCCCGGGCGACCTCGAGATAGCGCTGATCGCGTCGGAGGTGCTCGCCACCGGCACCCTCGAGGACATCGCGGAGTCGCGCACGCTCGCGGCGCTGGTGCTGGCCGCCAGACCCGGCGACTCGCGCACGCTCCACACCCTGCTGGCCGCGTCCGCGGCGCTCGGGGACTGGGCGGACGCCGCGACGCGCGTCGACGCCATCCTGCGGGGCGGCCTCGATCTGCGAAGCTACGCCTCGGCCTTCGAGGCGTACCTGCGCACCGGCCGGCTGGCCGAGGCGGCCGGAATCGCGGAAACCTGGCTCGCCTCGGACCCCGGAAGCGAAAGCGCCACGCTCGCGCTGCTCCGGATCCGCGTGCTGCGCGGCGAACGGGCCGCGGCCGCCGAGCTCGCGACCAGGGCCCTGGCCTCGGGCGGGTCCGCGCGCTTCCGTTCGACGGTCTACTACCTCCAAAGCCGCACGCAGGCCGCCGACGACAGCATCCTTTCCTCCCTGCGTTCGGCCCTCGTGGAGGACGCGTCCAACGTCGAGGCCCTGGCCGCGCTCTACGACTTCTACGCGAGGCGTTCGGACCTGGAGAAGGCGCGCTTCTACCTCAGGCAGGCGCTGTCGCTGGCTCCCGGCGATCCGGAGCTCGCGAAGCGCCGGGAGGACCTGGCCGCGCGCGGGGTCGCGACTCCCTGAACCGACGCGGGCCGTCCCATCCCGATCCGGCACTCGCCGCCTTCCTCGACCGGGCTTACCGGAGCTTCGCGAAACCGGAATGGATCCACCCCGATCCGCTCGAGCTGGTGAGGCGCTACGCGGATCCCGAGGACCGCGAGGTCGCCGGCCTGGTCTGCGCGACCCTGGCCCTGGGCGGCGTCGCCGTCATCCTGCGCTCCGCCGGCACCGTGCTGGACGCGCTCGGCGAGCGGCCGGCGCGGAACCTGGCTCGCGAAACCGACGCCCGCCTCAGGACGCGGCTCGAAGGCTTCAGGCACCGCTTCTTCGACGGAGGCGACCTGGCCGCCTTGCTGGGAGCCGTCCGCGACCTCCGGGAGGAATCCGGGGGACTCGAGCGCGTCTTCGTCGACGGCGACGACGGGTCCGAGGCGGATTACGCGAGGGCGGCCTCCGCCCTCGTGCGCGCCTTGGTCGCCCGCGCTCCGCGTCGGCCCGACGGGAAGCCATGCTGGCCGGTAAACCTGCTTCCCGATCCGGCGCGCGGCTCGGCTTCGAAGCGGACCTTCATGTACCTCCGCTGGATGGTGCGCCGGGACGAGGTCGACCCGGGCGGCTGGGAGCGCTGCGATAGCGCGCGGCTCGTCGTTCCCCTCGATACGCACATGGGGGCGGCCTGCCGCGCGCTCGGCCTCGTTTCCCGGAGGGCGGACGACCTCAAGGCGGCCCGGGAGGCGACCGCGGCGTTCAGGCTCTACGACGCGAGCGATCCGGTGCGCTGGGACTTCGCCTTGACCCGGCCCGGCATCCATCCCCGCCTGGTGGCCGGGGCGTGCTTCGACAGCCTGGACGAGCGCCTCGCCCATCCCGGGAGCGATACGCGAGCTTGACGGCTCATCGGGGGCCGGATAGTCTGCCTACCATAATGATGAGAGTCCGCCGCAAGATCATGCCGCTGCCGATCGCGTTCGCCGTCGCGTTGCTAGCCTCCTGCGTCGACGAGCCCGGACCGGGCTCGCTCGATCTCGGGAAGGGCTGGACCTTGGAACGCGGCCAGGGCTCCGAGCGGATCGACCTTCCCGCCAGCATCGGACTCGGGGAATCCAAGCGCTTCTCGCTGGCCCGGGACCTGCCGCGCGAGGTCCTGCGATCGGGCGACACCGTCTATATCGAGCTCGGCCGCAGCCAGGTGCCCTTCCGCGCGACGCTGAACGGCATGCCGGTGGGGTCGTACGGCGAGCCCGGACCCGACGGGTATCGGGCCCATGCCGAGGCCACGCCCGTCCTGGAGATCCCGACCAGGCTCCTCAAGCTCGACGGGACGGACCGGCTCGTCCTCGCGTGCCGCTACGAAGGCGACGCGGCCCCCTTTCCGGCCGTGCACGCGGTGGAGGCGTCGCGGGCCGAACTCGTCAGGAAGCTGATCCGGCCCCTCAACACCACGGTCTACGTGTTCATGACCGCCGCCAGCCTCTTCGCCGCCCTGGTCATGTTCATGCAATGGTCGGCCCTGCGCGAGCCCGGCTACCTGCTCTTCGGCCTCGCTTCCATGACCTTCGCCGTTTTTTTCGCGGAATTCGGGTTGCCCGCCCTGTGGGTGCCCTACCACGCGCTCCGGGGCGCGGCGAAGGCCTCCTTGCCGCTCGCGGCGCTCTTCACGCTCCTGTTCGCCGGCCGCGCGTACTCGAAGCGCAAGAGGCTTCGTTCGGGCTGGGCCTGGGCGTTGGTCCTCGCTGCCGCCGGCGCCTGGGTCGCCTGGTCGGCCGGAGACGACGTGAAGCTCGATGCGGCGCTGTCCTTGGCCGTGGCGCCGTCCTTGCTGGCCTTCCTGCACGCCGGTCTGATCGCCATCCTGGCCTGGCGCCGGAAGGTGCCCGGCGCCGGGACCGTGTCCATCGGCCTTCTGGTCGGCATCGCCTGTTCCATCTGGGACGGCGCCTGGTTCCTCTCGGGCATGAAGCCGATGGTCTGGCTCGCCGGACCCGGCCTGTTCGCCCTGGACCTGGGCATCTTCCTCGCGCTCGGCCGGCTCTCGCTCAAGTCCAAGGACGACCTCGAGGAGTCCAGGGCCGAGATCGAGGACCGCACGCGCAAGCTGCAATCCCTCAACGTAGCGTTCTCGCGCTTCGTCCCTTCGGAGTTCATCGAGCTGCTCGGCCGCGACGGCGTGGACGAGGTGGAGCTCGGCGACCAGGCCCTGGCCGAGATGGCGGTGATCGTCGCCGACATCCGCGACTTCACCGGGCTATCCGAGGAGATGGGCGCCGACGACGTCTTCCGCTTCCTGAACGGCTTCTACGGACGCATCGTGCCGGCGGTGCGGGCGCAGGGAGGCCTGGTCGACAAGTTCATGGGCGACGCGCTGATGGCGATCTTCCCCGGCGGCTCCGCGGACGCGCTCGCGGCCGCCCAGGACATCCGTCGCATCGTGGTTCGCTACAACGAGGAACGCAAGGGCTGGGGCAAGAAGCCGGTCGAAATGGGCATCGGGATCCATGCCGGCGACCTGATCCTCGGAACCATCGGCGAGGTCGAACGGATGGACACCACGGTGATCTCCGACGCGGTCAACGTGACGAGCCGCCTGCAGGACCTGACCAAGCGTTTCCGCGTGCCGATCATCGTCTCCGGTCCCGCCCTCGAGCGCTGCGCCGACGCCCGCGCCAGGTTCGCCCTTCGCTACCTCGGGCAGATACGCCTCAAAGGCAAGGCCGCCACGGTTCCGACCTACGAGCTCATCAGCGAGGACGTGGACCCTCTCGCGGCGGAGAAGCTGAAGAACCGCGGCGTGTTCGAACGCGCGGTTTTCCTCCTCGAGTCCGGCGACCTCGTCGGCGCGCTCGCGGCGTTCAAGGACTGCGCCCGGCGCTTCCCGAAGGATCCCGCGCTTTATTGGTACGTCGAGCGCTTCCGGCGCGCGCGTCGCGGCGTCCGTCTCGAGGACCTGTTGGCCGACGACGGGGTCTAGCGCATCGAGGCCTCGATGGGGCGCCTCCCGTCCCGCCCCTTGCGCGCCGCGCCTCGGCATGGCAAACTGATGTATGACAATTCTTGTAAGGTATCTTCGGGAGGCGCAATGAAGTCCAGGTTCGTCATGATCGCGCTCGTCCTCGCCCTCTTCGCGTCCGTCGGGGCCGCCCAAACCGCGCCTTCCGCCGGTGACTGGCTGCTGCTGGTTCCGTCCGCGCTCAAGGCGGCGGCGCCGTTCGCCCTGATTCCCGAGGCGCTCTCGGATCCTGAGGTCTACTGGAATATCGGGGCGGGACTCGCCCTCTGGACCGTCCCGAACGTCGCGCTCGGCGTCAACGTGGCCCGGGGCGACGCCGAAGGCGCTCGCTTCTGGCGGAAGGTCAACCTGGGGATCGATGGCCTGGCCTTCGTCGCCAGCCTCGGCATCGGCGCCTGGCTCGTGCTCAAGGACGACTCGGGCTGGGACGGCATGGTAGGCGCCATCTACCTGGCCATGTCCGTGCCGATAGGCGGCGCCTTCGCGCTCGACTTCATCCGCTTCCCGATGGAGCGCTGAGAGGGCGCCCTCCGCGCGCTTGACCCTCCGCGAGCGCGCGTGTTATGTTGGCCGGGCGTTCCGAAAGGGACGAGACGGGCATTAGCGCAGGTGGTCAGCGTCGTCGAGACGTGGATTAAAGATTTATCGGTCGGGCATTAGCGCAGGTGGTTAGCGTACAAGTCTGGGGGACTTGGGGTCCCCGGTTCGAGTCCGGGATGCCCGACCGATAAATTTTCAGGCGAAGGCCGCACCGATCAAGGTGCGGCTTTTGCTTTCATGAGGGGTCGGGCATCCCGGTTTTTCAAGGAATTTCATTGAAAGGCGTCGCCTTCGGCGACGTTTAAATCCGGGATGCCCGACCGATAAATTTTCAGGCAAAGGCCGCACCGATCAAGGTGCGGCTTTTATTTTCTGGTGGGTCGGGCATCCCGGCTTTGCAAGGAAGGGGTTGAAAAGCGTCGCCTTCGGCGACTGGTAAGTCCTGGATGCCCGACCGATATATCTTCAGGCGAAGGCCGCACCGAGTCAGGTGCGGCTCTCGCTTGTATGCGGGGTCGGGCATCCCGGTTTTTCAAGGAAATTCATTGTATGTCGTCGCCTTCGGCGACGTTTAAATCCGGGATGCCCGACCGATAAATCTTCAGGCGAAGGCCGCGCCGATCAAGGTGCGGCTTTTATTTTCTGGTGGGTCGGGCATCCCGGTTTTTTCAGGGGCTGCCGCGGGGGGCGCGCGGGGCGCGGGAAAAGCGTTGCTAAAAAGCCGTGTTACACTGGCTTCATGGAACGGCATGGACTCTGGACCGAGGTCGAGAGGGAGCTCCTTGACTCCGTACGGCTCAAGCTCGACGGCGAAGGAAGGGTCGGCGACCTCGATGCGCTGGTCGCCAATCTTGAGGCGCTGCGCCTGCAGGCGGACGCCCTGGCGCTCTACCCGGGCATCAACGAATGGAGCCGGATTTCGGGCTCGGGAAGGAACATCGACACCCTCGTCGCCGCGCTCGGCGAACGTTATCACGACGACGACGTCTTTGTGATGCCGACCAAAGCCCTGCTCGGTCGGACCTTCGAGCTCAGCCGCATCAACCTGCTCGCCCTGGTCCGGCGCCTGCTCGGCTCAGGCGAGACGGAGCGGGAGGCGCGACGAGCGGTCGGGGCCGCGATGCTCGCCCGCCTCCTCGGCGTGATGACCGAGGACGTGCTGCTTGAGATCCTCGGGTACGAGCGGGATCGGGAGTCGAGGTTGCGAGCCGCCCACGTGCTGGCCAGGATCTGGGACCGGCGTCCCGAGGCGGTGGGGCATCCGTTCATTCCGGAGCTGTCCACCATGTGGCTGATGCGCCGCGACCTGATTCCCGTGTTCGGGACCTTGCTCGGCACCCAGGAGTACATTTCGCTCTACCTGACGGTCGATGCCGCGTGCCAGGATTATATCGACCGCGCCGCCGGGGCGCCGGACGAAGCGGCGGCTCTCGAGGAATTCCTTTTCGGCCTTCCCTTCGAGGAACTCGAAAGCGTGAAGTCGCATCTCGACAGTTCGGGCATGGCGAGCATCGACCAGGCGGACATCAAACGCCTGCTCGGCAAGGAATCCATCTACCTGAGCGAGCGCGGCGAAGATCCGCTCGAGCTCTACCGCTTCTTCAACTATCGGCGCAAGTGCGCGGCCCGTCGGAAGTACGGCGGCGGATCGGGCCCGACCCGCACTTTCGAGGAGAATTTCATGCGCTTCCTGCTGGAGCGGAACGGGAACGCAGCCTCGGTCGGCTGAATCCCGGGGGCGGAGACCGGTCGAGGTCGCGGCTTCGGCGCAAGGCGGGAGACCGTCTCCGGCCGCGGCTCACTCGTCGAAGCGAGGATCGGAAAGCCCCGGGAAGCGCTCGCGGAGCGCCTTGCGGAAGGCCGGCCCGTTGAGGCCCAACAGGGCGGCTGCCCGTTCGCGGTTCCCGCCGGCGCGTGCGAGCGCTTCGCGGAAGAACTCGCGCTCGGCGGCGTAGAGCCAGGCCCTGAGGTCCATCCCGCCTTCGGGAATACTGCCGCGACCGGAGGATGCACCCGGCGCGAACCAGGTGCCGCCGGATCCGCTCGCGGCGGGGCCCGCGCCAGGATGCTCCGGCGGCTCGTCCCCCAGCTCGTCGCCGAGGGCGACGGCGGCCATGCGCTCGACCGCGTTGCGGAGCTCGCGGATGTTGCCCGGCCAGTCGCGCGACTCGAGGGCGCGGAGGACGCCGGGCGCGAAGCGCTTGTCCTCGCCGTAGCGTTCGTTCCAGGCCTCGAGGAAGCCTTCCGCCAATGGCGCGATCTCGGAGCGGCGTTCCCGGAGCGGCGGGATGCGGAGCTCGATGCCGGCGACGCGGCCGAGCAGGTCGGCGCGGAAGGTACCGGAGCGAGCCATCGCGGAAAGGTCGCGGTTGGTGGCCGCGACGAGCCTGACGTCCGCGCGGACCTCGCGGTCGGAGCCCACGGGCGCGAAGCTGCCCTGCTCGAGCGCGCGGAGCAGCTTGGGCTGCACCTCGAGGGGCAGGTCGCCGATCTCGTCGAGGAAGAGCGTGCCGCCGTCCGCGGAGCGGAATTTGCCGAGCCGCTCGCGCTCGGCCCCGGTGAAGGCACCGCGGGCGTGGCCGAACAGCTCGCTCTCGACCAGCTCGCGCGGGATGGCCGCGCAGTTCAGGACGACGAAGGGGCCGTCGGAGCGGCGCGAGCGCGCCTGGATGAAGCGGGCGAGCACGTCCTTCCCGACCCCGGTCTCGCCGAGGAGGAGGATGGGGTTGTCGTAGGCCGCCACCCGCGCGGCCCTCTCGAAGAGCTCGAGCATGGCGGGGTCGCGCACGGTAAAGGCGGGCAGGTCGGCGATGAACCACTCCGCGCCCGCGCGCCCGCGCTCCGTCGCCGCGCTTCCCGTATCCTCCGTCGTCCCGAGGCCGTCGAGCTTGTAAAGGCGCTCGACGTAATGCACATGCCAGTCAGGCTGGAAGAGGACGACGGGTGATTCAGGTTTGATCGCGCGGCTCTCGAGCGTGACCCGCGGCAGGTCCGCCGCCTCGAGGTCGACCTCGCGGACCTTGTAGGCCCCGCCCGCGAAGCGCCGCGGCACGCCCTGGAGCAGCCGTGCGCGCACGAGGCCCGAACGCGCGAGCAGGAACCACGAGGTCTGCATCTGCGGGGTGCCGGGATCGAGAAGGATGAAGACTTCCGGCTCCGGAACGTCGACGGACGCGAGGACGCGCCAGGTCAGGTCGCGCAGCTTGGGATAGATTTCCGCGTAGTCGATGACCGACTCGAGCTCGAGGTCCACGAAGGAGAACGCGCCTTGAAAGCCCCAGGCCTCGGCCTCCGCCTGCACGGCGCGGGCGCGCTCGACGTAGGCGGGTCCCGTGCAGTAGACGACGACCCGGTCGAAGGGCTTCGCGTCGAGGAGCGAGAGCACGGGGCCGTAGTCGTCGGAATCCGTCCCGCGCGGGTCGTGGTTGCCGACGAAGGTGAGGAGGACGCGGTAGTTCCCGTCGGGATCGTCGCTGAATGTCATGTCCCCGATGATAGCAGGGAATCGGGCATGGCGCGACGGGCACCGGTCGCGCCGTCGCGCAACCCGGGTTGCGCGAGTGGAACCGCGGTTGCGGTACGACGCCTCGAGTAGGAAGGACGGGACGCCGCCTGCGGGACCGATCCGCTCGCGAGGCGGGAGCGAACGGTCGCGCCGGGTCGTAAGTCAAGGATCCTGAAGGAAATGCGGGTTCGCGATTTTTCTCCGAGGGCGAAGCCCCGATGCTGACATCCCGTGGCAAGGTTCTTGCTTATGCTTCTCGAGGAGGCAGCGATGACGAACTGGGAAGCCATGGGCGGAGGATTCGCGATACTGGCCGTCGACCTCGCGGCGCTGGTCGGTTGGTCCGCCTGGCTGGCGCGCAAGGATCGGTACGCATCCAGGAAGCGCCGCGTCGCGTGGCTGCCGGTCTTCGTGCTGGCGGGCATGGCGAGCGCCCCGCTGTCGGCGTTCGCCTACGGAATCAACGGCCTCTGGGTGTTGGCGGGAACGGGCGACGGCGTCGTCGCGAGCTTTCTCTACAACACCCTGTTCGTCGCGATCTCCGAGGAATCCGTGAAGTTCCTTGCCTTCCTTGCCGCCGCCCGGCTGGCGAAGGCCTACCGCGAGCCCCTGGACGGGGCCCTGCACGGCGCGACGGTGGGGTTAGGCTTCGCGCTTGTCGAGAACTTCCTCTACGGGCTCGACTATGGAATCGCGAACATCGCGATCCGTTCGCTTTCGGAACTCGGCGGGCACATGGCCTACACCGCGCTCTCGGGCGCGGTCTGGGGCGGGACGCTCTACTGGGGTGAAATCCGGGCCGAGCGCCTGTGGCGGGGACTGCCCGTCCTGGGCGTCGCGGCCGCGAGCCTGGCGCACGGCCTCCACAACACCATCGCGGATAACGCGGGATTTCCGGTCTTCCTTTGGGACGCCCTGGCGGCGTTCGCCGTCGCTCGCTTCGTGCGCGAGGCCGGGCGTCGTTCCCCCTACCGCGCCTATCCGGTGGCCGATCGCGAGAAGGCGCTCGAGGCGATCGGGCGGGGACTCGCGCTGGATCCGCGCAACCGGACCCTCCTCTTGAGGCGGGGCCTGTACCTCGCGTCGGGCGGCGAGTGGGAGGGGGCGGCGGAGTCGTTCCGCGAGGCGTACCTAGCCCCCGGCGGCGGTCACTACTCGAAAGCCCTGTGGGCGGCGGCGCGCCTCGCCTCGGGCGAGGAAGGCGCCCTGGAGATCCTCGAGGACGCGTACCGCTGGATGCCGGACAGGACCCGCGACGCCTTCGCGCGCGACGTCAGGACCGTGACGGGCAAGGACGAGCGGACGGCGCGGACCATCCTCGAGCCTTTCCTCGGCGTGGCGGCGCGTTCCCGGCCGGAGCCGGTCGACGATCCGAGGGCGCCCTGGGTCCTTCTCGAAATGAATTTCCGGGATCCCGCGCCCGCGCCTCGAGAGCGGGACTGGCGGCGGCCTCGGGCGCCCGGCGAGACGCACCGGGACCCCGACGTTCGCGACGCGATAGCGGAGCGGAGCGAGGGCAAGCGCTATACGTCCCGGCGGGCCGCGCTGGCCGAAACGCGCTACCGGAATCCGGACGCGGTCTGGAAGCGCTTCGGCGAAGTCGCGCGCCGGAGCTGAGCACGGTCGCATTCCGTTTGAAGAAGGAGGAGCATGACTATGGATACTTGCGTGATCGAGGCGCTTCCGGGCGGCCAGGAGCTTGAAGGACGGGTCCCGGCGACGCCGCGGAAAAGGAAACGGCGCTCGCGCCTGGCTCCTCAGGCGGCGCGCGCGCGGACCGAGCGCTGGCTGTACGAGATGGCGATCGTCTTCTCCATCCTCGATCACGGCGAGCTGACCGGAAAGCTTCGCCGCGGGGAGGTGGTGGGCCTCCGGGCAGTCGCGGAGGACGGGCGCGCCGTGTACTCCTGTCGTTTCCTCGACTCCGTCACCGAACACGAGGTGTGCCTCGCGGTCGCCCGCGTCTGCCTCCTCGACCTGCGGATCGACTGCGTGCTTCGTGGCGGCGCCGCGATGACCTTCCTGCCGCCCCTCGGGCCCGAGGCGCGTCGCTTCGCTCCCCGCTGAAGCTCTGGCGCGCGGCGCGTCCGCTTGCCTTCGCGCGGGGATGGCGTAGAATGGACTGGCAGGCCACGCGCGTGGATGCGCGGTCGAGCGCTGCCCGGTGGATAGAACCAATGGCGGAATCCTTTCCGAAGCGAAGTCCGGACGAGTCGCCGACGGGGGCCATCCCGGGCCGTTCGCGCCACGAACGCTCAGGCGATTTCCTCGCCCTGCTCGGCCTCGCCTTCCTCGCGCCTCCCGCGCTCGCGGCCTTCGGCGTAACGGGACCCGCGAGTTTCGCAAGGAACGCATTCGGCGCATTCGGGGAGAGCGGCATCCTGCTTCTCGCGTTCGCCGCCTGCTTCCTCCTCGCTGCGCTCCTCGGCACGGTGAAAAAGGCGATTCCCGTGTTGTCGGGGCTCGCGGCCGGCCTCTTCCTGTTCGCGGGCGCCTTCGAGCTGCCGGGACTCGAAGGCGTGCGGCGCGCGCTCTTCCGCTTCGCGCCTTTCGCCGAAACCGGGTCCGCGCTCTTCGCCGGCGCGCTCGCCGTAGTCTCGGGGAATCTGGCCGGCCGCGTCGCGCGGCTCAAGGCGGGGCCGGGGCTCGTCCTGCCGCCCGCCCTCGGCCTCGCCGCCCTGCTCGTCCTCGCCGGACTCGACCCGTTCCCCGAAGGCGCGACGAGGCTCGACGCCTCGAGCGTCGAGGCGGCGCTCCGCTCGGTGGCCGCCTCCTTCGGCGCCGAGTACCGGAATCCCGAGGTCGAGGCCGCCGTCCGGCGCGCGCTCGAGGGGAAGGACGCGACGCTCGCGGAGAAGGAGAAGGCCCTCGCGGAACTCTCCGAACGCCTCGAACGGGCCGAGGCGGACAAGGCCGCGCTCGAGCGGGCCGCGGAAGGCGGCGCGGCGCTCGAGGCCGAGCTCGCGGCCGCGCGGAAATCCCTCGCGGAACTGGAGGGGCGGCTCGAGCGCGACCTGCCGCCGGTGACGGGCGGCCGCTACGACAAGGCCGTCCAGCCGGCCGACCCCGCGGTCCGCGACTTCGCCGTCAAGGCCGCTTCCGCCGCGCCCGGCGCCTGGGACGAGCCCCAGGGTTCGCGGCTCCCCGACGCCGCGGGCGCGAGGCAGCTCGTCCTCGTGCACGCCGCCTTGGCCTCCGCGTGGAAGTACGTTTCCGACCCGGCCGTGTCGTGGACCGACTACACGAGCCCCGCGCGCCGGAGCCTCGCGCTCGGCCTCGCGGGCGACTGCGACGATTTCGCCGCGCTTGTCGCCTCCTGCGTGGTAGCGGTGGGCGGCCGGGCTCGCATCGTGCACGGGATCAAGGGAAGCTCCGGCCACGCCTGGGCGGAAGCCTGGGTCGGGAAGGGCGCGACGGCCGAGGCCGTGCTGGACGCGATCGCGCGCGCCGCGGGCCGGCGCGCGGCCTCGCTCGCGACGACGCTCGACCGCTCGACGGGTGAACGCTGGCTTTCGCTCGATTGGGAACTCGGCGCGTACAGTTTCAAAGGCGACCGGCTCGAGGTCGCGTGGGAGAGCGGGCGATGAACGAGATCATGGTGCTCGGCACGGCGTACGAGTTCCCGCGGATAAAGGACGAGCGCTTCGAGCGCCTGCAGGACGAGATCCGCGAGGCCCGGGAGCGCATCGCGACGGAGGGGAAGGGCCGGGGCATCTTCGCCCTCGCGCGGAAGCCCTTGCCGCCGGAGGAGCGGCTCGCGCTCATGGAGGGTCTCGTCGCCAACTACGACGCGCTGATCACCCTGCTCCGCGGCCGAATCGACCAATGCCGCGAAGTGTTCGGCCGCGTGGGCGAGGGCGTGCAGGCGGAATTCGCGCGGCGGCTCGCGGAACTCGAGAAGGCGGAGGAGCGCAGGCTCGCGCTCGCGGCCAGGGTGGCGGGCCTCGGCCGGGCCGAGGCGGACGCTGCGATGGACGAGGGGCGGGAACGCGTGCGCGCGCTCGCCATGGACCTGACGCGGGCCAGCGTCCTCATCGTCCGGAAGCTCCGACACGCCCTCGACGCGCTCGAGACGCTCGCGAGCGACGACGACAAGCAGCGCCTCGTGCACGAAAAGCTCCGCGGCGACGTGGCCCTCTACCGCGAGGTGTACGAGTTCAACCGCGACCTCTCGAAGCTCGAGCGCGAAATCGCCGAGATGACGGCCCTCGCCCTTTCATTCGACGGCATGCTCCGCGACAACCTGGGTCCGCTCGCCTTCCTGGTCGACGAGATCGGCTCGGTCGACGCCCGGCTCGGCGAAAGCCTCGCGGAGATCGAGCGCCTCTCGGCCGAGCTGCAGCAGGGCAGGTCCTCGGGCCTCGGCCGCGACGTACTCTCGGATGCCCTGCTGTCGCGCCTCGTGTCCGCGCGGGTCCGGGGCGACGCGGTGCAGGAACTCGTGGCGGCGCTGGCCGATCCGAAGCGCGATCGCGTCGACGTCGCGTTCGAGGTCGAGGTGGCGGGGACGGCGGGAGAACTCGACTTCGCCGCGCTCGCCGCGAACATGAGCGCCCTCGTGCGCGAAGGGCTCGAGTCGCTCGGCCGCGCGGGCGAGCGGCTTACGGATCTTCCGGAACTTCCGGAAGCCGCGACGCCGGTTCCGGACGCGTCCCTGGCGCCCGCGTCGCCTTCCGGGGTTCCCGACCCCGAGCCGCCGGCCGCGCCATTCCCCGCGATCGAAGCCGAGACCGTCGCCGCCGAGCCGGCCGACGAGCTCGACGAGGACGACGCCGCGCGGCCGAAGCGCCCGGCCGTTCCCGTTCCCGTTCCCGGATCGACTCCGACCGGGGAGACGGCGCCGGAAATGCCGATGCCGCCGACGGCCTCCGCGTCGGCCGAACCGGAAACGCCCGAGTCCGCGAGTGGCGCAGGTTCCGTCGCGCCTGAAGAAGGACAGCCTGAACCGGAAACGCTTGAACCTGCGTCGCGCGCCGGGGCCGATCCGACCGACGACGAGGCTGAGCCGCCCGCCGCGCCAGCCTGGGTTCCTCCGCCGCCTCGCGCCGAAGCCGCGCCGGGACCGCGCGTCCGGCCCGCCTATTCGGCCGCGATCAGCCGCGTGCGTCCCACCCTCGTCCTTTTCCTGCTCGACCGCTCGGGCTCCATGGACGCGGCGTACTCCGGCGGCCGCACGCGCGCCGAATACCTTTCCCGCGTCGTCGATTCGGCGATCGCCGAGCTGGCCGTCCGCTGCAACAAGGCCGGGGGCCTGCGCGACTACTTCCACCTGGCCGCCCTCGGCTACGGCGACGACCGCGTGGAGAGCGCATTCGGCGGCGTTCTCGCCGGGCCAGACTGGCAGCCCGTCTCGCGCGTCGCCGCGAATCCCTACGCCGTGGACCGCGACGGAGCCTCGGGGCCCCGCCCGCGCTGGATCGAGCCGCGCGCCTCGGGCGGCACCCCCATGCGCGAAGCCTTCGAGCGCGCCTGCCGCCTCGTCGCCGCCTGGTGCGACGCCCATTCCGATTCCTACCCGCCCACGGTCATCAACGTCACCGACGGGGAGCCGACCGACGGCAGCCCCGAGGACGCGGCCGCGATCCTCCGCCGCCTGCACACCGACGACGGCGAGACCCTCCTGTTCAACCTGCACGTCGCGGGCGAGGGCCGGCGCGAGACGATCTTCCCCGCGGACGAGCGCGAGGTCGAACCGAGCGGGCGCCAGCTCTTCCGCATGTCGAGCGAGTTCCCCCCGCACCTCCGCGACGGCGCCGAGGCCTCGGGCTTCGCCCTGCCGGAAGGCGCGCGCTTCTTCGCCTACGGCGTCGGCGCCGAGCTCGCGACGCGCTTCCTCGACCTCGGCACGCGGCCCGCGAGGATGGCGTGAGGGAACGCGCTCCCGGACCGGTCCCGCCCGCGCTGCCCTGCCGTCGCGGGCGCTTCCTGCCCCGGCGCTTCGGCCTCGCCTCGGTGCTTGCGCTGCCGCGCCACGGCGACTCGGGCGAGGACCGCTGGGCCGCGGCCGGGGGCGCGTGGGCGCTCTGCGACGGCGCGAGCGAAGGCTGGGACGGCGCCGGCTGGGCGGCCGCGCTCGCCCGCGCCCTCGTCCGATTCGAGGACCCGCGCGAAGCGACGCGCGAGGCGCGCCGCGGCTATCACACATTCGGCGCAGTTTATACAGGGCAGCCTAATCCCAATCATGGCGCGGGTTACGCTGTTCAGCCTAATCCCCACATCCCAGCGCCTGGGGGTGGGGCTTACGCTGTTCAGCCTCATCCCCCCACCCCGCCGCCCCGCGATGGGGCTTATGCCGTTCAGCCTAATCCCCAAAGTACGGATTATACCGTTCAGCCTAATCCCTCCCCCCGCATTCCCGACCTGGCCAGCCCCACCGCGGCGAGCTGGCTCGACGAGGCCGCCGCCGCGCGCGGCTCCTTCTCCACGGCGCTCGTCGTCCGGGTATCCCGTTCAGGCGGCTTCGTCCGCGCGTACGCCCGCGGCGACACCGTCCTCTTCATCCGCGACGGCCTCGACACCCTCGCCGCCTTCCCCCTCGACGACCCTGGCGATTTCAGCCTCCGCCCCGAGCTCGTCGCGGACCGCCCTGCCGCGAACGGCTCGGTCGGCGGAGCTTCCGCGCCTGTCCCGGACGACTTCCTCTCGACCATAATCCCGATCGGCGGCCTCCGCCGTCCCGTCCTCTGCCTCGCCACCGACGCCCTCGCCGCGCGCGTGCTCCGCGCCGCCGGAAGCGAGCGCGCGGAGCTCTGGGATTTCCTCGACCGCGCGGGCGCCGCGGAAGTCGACGCCTGGGCGCGCGCCGAAACGGCGCGGGGCGCGCTCCGCGAGGACGACCTGACCCTCCTCGAGGTCCGACCCTGAGTCCCGCGGCGGCCGCGGCCGGCTCCTGGCCCGGCCTCGAAGCCTACAACGCCGCCCTGCTCTCGGGCGGCGCGGCCCTGCTCGACGGCGAGCTCGCGGGCGCGAAACCCGCGCTCAACCCCTTCGGGCAGGCCAATCCCATCTCGGGCGGCTTCGCCTACACCTACGAGCTCAAGCTGCCCGGCGGCGGACGCAAGGCCCTCCGCCTCTTCCATTCGGGCGCCGCCGCGCGCCGCGAGTCCATGGCCGCCACCTACCGCACGGTCGCCGAGGCGCGCCGCTCGCCCGCCCTCGCGCGCTTCCTCGTCGGCGCCCGCTGGTCGGACGCGTGCGTGCGCGCCGACGGCGTCGAGGCGCCCGGCGTTGTCATGGACTGGGTCGACGCCCCCACGCTCGGCGAGTGGCTCGAGAACGCGCACCGCGACCCCGACGCCCTCGAGCGCCTCCGCGGCGAGCTCGCCGCCCTCCAGGCCGCGCTCGAGGACGAAGGCTACGTCCACGGCGACGTCCAGGCCGGCAACCTCGCGCTCCGCGATGGACAAGAGCTCGTCCTCCTCGACTACGACGGCTTCCGCGCCGAGGAGGACCCCGCCGCGGTCCGCGAACGCGGCCATGTCCACTTCCAGCACCCCGCCGCCGAGCCCGGCGCCCCCGGCCCCGCCGACCGCTTCCCCCTCCTCGCCTTCGACCTCGGCCTCGCGGCCCTCGCCGCCGAACCCGACCTCTTCGACTGCTGCGAAGGCGAGAACGTCGTCTGGCGCGGCGACGACTTCGACGACCCCGACTCGAGCCCCGCCTTCGCGCGCGTCGCCGCCATCCCCGCGCTCTCCCGCGCGGCCGCCCTCTTCGCCGCCGCGTGCAAGGCGGACGCCGACGCCGCCCCGACCCTCGCGGATTTCCGCGCCGCCGCGGGCCTCACGTCCCCCGGACCCGTCCCGGGAAGGGTGGGGAAGAAAGGCAACTCGGCCGCCTCCGCCGCTCCATCCGCCGCGGCTCCCGTCGGCACCTGGTTCGACGGCTCCGCCCGCCCGCCGCACCCACGCGGGGCGGACATCCCCTCCGGGACGGCGTCGGCGCGCGCGCGGAAGCCGGGGAGCCGCGCCTACCGCGGCCAGTATCCCGTCGTGGACGCCGCCAGCCTTTCCGCGGTCGCCGCTTCCGTCGGCGCCAAGGTCGAGCTCGTCGGCCGCGTCGTCTCGGTGAAGCGCGCGCTCACCAAGTACGGCAAGCCCTACGCCTTCGTGAATTTCGGCGACTGGCGCCGCGACGGAACCAAGCTCGTCTACTGGTCGGAGGGCCTCGAGGCCGTGGGCGAGTCCTCGGCCCCCACCGAAGCCTGGGAGGGACGCTGGCTCAGCGCCACCGGCCTCGTCGACGAGCCCTACGAGAACCTGCGCTTCGGCACCACGCAGCACTCGATCACCATCCTCTCCGGTTCGCAGGTGCGCGTCATCCCGGAGGCCGAAGCCCGCCGCCGCCTCGCCGCCGGCGCGGGGGCGCCGTTCGCCGTCGTCGAGGAGGACGGGGGACAGACCTCGTTTTCCGCAGGCTGCGAGGACGACGGGGGACGGACCTCGCCCGCCGGCGCGAACGCCGCCTTCGTCGCCGACCGCTTCGGCAACGTGTACGACGCGCGGCCCCCATCGTGGGGACGGAGCTCGGGCCCGGGTTCCGCGACGCACTCCTCCCGTCCGGGCCCGACCGGCGCCGTCGCGACGGGCGCTTCCCCGAGTCGGCCGAGCAACGCGGAGCTTCTCGCCGGGCTCGCGGGCGGCCCCAAGGCCACGGGGCCCGCCCCGTCCGCCCCGCCGCGGCCCGCGTCGCCGGGCGGCCCGTCCCCGGCCTCGCGCCACGCGCCCGCGGCGCCCGCGGAGGCGAGCGGGCGCGAAGGGCTCCCCGCGGGCTGCGCGTGGGCCATCGTGGCCGCCATCGCTGCCTTCATTTTCTGGGCGATGGGACGGTAAGGCGTACGCCGCGACGCGGACGGGCGACTCCCGGCCGGCCGGTCCTCCATCTCCTACGACAGTTCGATTTACGGCGCGGGTCGGCCTTGAACGCGCGGACAGGCGCGTTATCATACATAGAAGCACAGTGTCGATTTGGAGAAAACGCGTCCGACCGGACACCCTGGCGGGAAGGGACGCCGAGTCCCCGCCCCGCAGGTCCCCACGTTCCCTTCCGAACCGAGCCTCATGCCGGCTGCCCCTGCCGGTCGCGATCTGTATGGATCCGGCTCCCGCCTGCCCGCCCGGATCCCGGAGGTTCACATGGAACGAAGAGGATGCCCGCGATCATTCGCGACGGCGGCGCTGGCCCTGGCGAGCTCGGCGGCCCTGATCCTGTCGTCGTGCCCCAACCCTTCCATCGACGCGCTCGCGAAGGCCAAGCTGGTGCTCAGGCAGGGCGCGACGGCCATCGAAGCGGGCGATCCCTTCGACTTCGGGACCGCGACGGTCGGCGACTCGCGCCAGTTCACGTTCACGGTTTCCAACGCGGGAACCATCGACCTGGAGCTGACCGGGGCGGACCTGGTCCTCATCGGCGGCGCGAATGCCGGGCAGTTCTCCGTGGCCAGCCAACCCGCCACCGTCGTCCGGCCGGGTGAATCGACCTCCTTCGTGCTCGCCTTCGAACCGAGCGCGAGCGGCCTCAAGACCGGCACGGTCACCATCGCCACGAACGGCTAGGGGCAGTCCTCCTACGTCTTCTTCGTTTCGGGAACCGGCGTCGCCCCCGACCTGCCCGATATCGGCGTCAGCCTCGGCGCCACCGAAATAAGCTCGGGGGGCAGCATCGACGTCGGCTCGGCGGTCGTCGGGACGCCGGCCGATTTCGTCTTCACCATCGCTAACGCCGGCACCGCGACCCTCAACCTGACCGGCACGCCGAACCGGGTGGCGCTCGACAGCGCGACCGACTTCACGGTCTTCGCCCAGCCCGTCGCCGCCGTCGCCGGCTCCGGCGGCACGACGACGTTCACCGTGCGCTTCGCGCCCGGCACGGCCGGCAACAAGAGCGTCGGCGTCACCATCGCCAGCGACGATCCCGACGAGAATCCGTTCACGTTCACGGTCAACGGACAGGCGAGCGCCTCGCCGGAACCGGAGATCGATCTCCGCTATTCGGGCTCGAGCGTGAGTTCGCCCGGAAGCGTCGACATCGGCACCGCGGTCGCCTCGGGCGCGCCCCTCGACCGGACCTTCACCATCCACAACCTGGGCTCGGCTGACCTCGTACTGAGCGGTTCGCCGAAGGTCACGATCTCGGGCGGCGACTCGGTCCACTTCCAGTTGACGAGCCAGCCCTCCTCGCCGATCGCGGCGGGCGCCGACTCGAGCTTAACGCTGCGCTTCGCGCCGAGCTCCGCCGGGGCCAAGAGCGTGACCATGAGCATCCTGAACAACGACTCGAACGAAGGGACGTACACGGTGACCGTCAACGCGACGGCGACGCCGGCGCCCGCGCCCGAGATCAACCTGAAGGTCGGGACGACGAGCTACAGCTCGGGGCAGGAGGTGAGCGTGGGCACCACCGCGCTCGGCACGCCGAAGGACGTTAAATTCACCATCGAGAACCTCGGCGACGCGAACCTCGTCCTGTCCTCCAGCCCGAACTACGTCGGACTGTCGAGCGCGGAGGATTTCCAGGTGACAACGCAGCCCGCCTCGACCATCGCGGGCGGCTCGAGCGCCGACTTCTGGCTGCGCTTCAACCCGACCACGGCCGCCGCCAAGGTGGTCATCCTCACCATCCAGAGCAACGACGCGGACGAGGGCAGCTACAAGGTCACCGTGTCGGGCACCGGGCAGGCGCCGGAAATCAACCTCAAGCAGGGTTCCACCTCGATCGCCTCGGCCGGCGGCTGGAACTTCGGCACGAAGATCGAGGGCGAGTACGTCGACGTGGCTTTCGACATCGAGAATACGGGGCCCGTGCCGCTCTACCTGACGGGCAGTCCGGCGGTCCAGGTTTCGGCCGGCGACTTCAGCGTGCTGTCCCAGCCCGCGACCACCGTCGCTGCCGGCGGGAGCGTCCAGTTCACGGTCCGCTTCCTGCCGACGGCCACCGGAACCCGGAGCGGCACCCTGAGCATCGCGAACGACGATCCCGACGAGGGAAGCTACACCGTGAGCCTCTCCGGCACCGGCGAGGAATTCCACGGCACCCGGGAAATCTCGGGCGAGAGCACCTACACCGGCCAGTCGGCGTCGGTCGCGACGAGCGGCTCGAACGTCTACGTCGCGTACTACCGGTACATCAACTCCTCGGCCGGTTCGGCGCTCATGTTCGGCAAGTCGACGAATTCCGGCGGCACCTGGACCTTCAGCTACCCGCCGCTCCACTCGGACCTGTCGATGACCTACGACCCGAACCCGGCCACCAAGATCGTGCCGATCGCGGCGGACGGGGCGAACGTGTTCTTCGCCTACAAGGCGGGCGGCGATTCCCTCATCCTCGAGTATTCCTCCGACTACGGCGCGACCTGGCAGACCCGCAACATCGCGAACGCGCAGTACGGCGTGCTCGACCTCGCGGTCGACGGGACCTACGTCTACGTCATCTACTGGGACGCGAGCTGGAACCTCGACATCGTGCGCCTGCCCTACAACTGCGGCACGCAGACCTCGTACACGATCGACGACGCCCTGCAGCTGTCCGAGCCGTCGATCGCCGTCGACTCCGCGAACGTCACCGTGCTCTGCGCCTACGGCTCCGCCGGATACCGCGACGGCGTCTACTGCTTCCGCATAGCCAAGGCCAGCCTCGGCGGCGCCTGGACGAAGACCACCGTGGCGACGACCGCCAACCATTCGACCAACCAGATCGGCTACGTGACGGCTGTGCAGTCGAGCGGCAGCTCGGTGTACGCGCTCTACTCCTATACCGGGAATTTCATCTTCTCGAAGTCGACTGACGGCGGCGCGACCTGGTCCCCGACCACGCTCGACCCCGCCCAGAGCGCGTCGATAACGTATGTTTCCAACGCCTACTTCGCCGACCTGGTCCTCTCGGGCGGAGCGCTGTACTACGTCGGCTGTACGACGAGCCAGGAGCTCGCGTTCCGGAAATCCGCCGACGGCGGGGCGAACTGGAGCGCCGCCACGATCATCAACGCCGCCGCCGGCATCCACGGCCTCGGTCGCTGCTGCTCGATCGCGGTCAATGGAAGCCGCGTATTCATCGGCAGTCATGATTATGCCCTGTTCTTCTCGAAGTCCGTCGACGGGGGCGCGTCATGGTGAGCGCGCTTTCGCCGCGGAATCGTCCGCGCGCCCGCCGCGCGCCGCGCGGCCGGTGGACGGGAAGCGCCGCGTTCGCGCCCTTCGCGTTCGCGCTGGCCTTGGCGTCGTCGTCGCCGGCCGGGGCCCAGGAAGCTCCGGGCTTCCTCTCCTTCGGGGTCGCGCCGACCGGGCAAGTGCCTCTCGGCGGGAGCGCGTCATTGTTCGAGCCCGGCGCCGGCTTCAGGCTCGAGGGACGCTACGCGCTGCCCGGCTCGGGCCTGTTCTTCCTTTCCGGGGCGCTCGACTACCGCTACGGACCCACCAAGGTGGAGGACCCGTCGTCGCTGAGCTTCATCTCGCTCGGCGCCGGCGGCGGCCTCGACTTCGCGTTCGCCGAGGCGATGGGCCTCCGCGTCGGAGCCCGGGCCGGAGCGTATGCGGACCTGTATGCCATGGGCGGCGCCGCCTATTTCGCCGCGAACCCGTTCGTCGAAGCCGGCGTCGACCTTTACCTTGTCCTCGGATCCTCGTCCATCGTGGAGCTCGGAAGCTCCTACCGGAACGACCTCGGCCTCTGGAACGGCGTCGGGCTCTCGCTCGGCGCCTCCGTCGCGCTCCCGTCCGGCGGCACGACCCTGCGCGCGGCGAGGGCGCTCTCCGCGGCGCGGAGCGGGGTCGCCGTCATCGAGGAAAGCGCCGACAAGGTGCTGCTCGGCAACCTGGTGCTGGAACCCGTGTTCCCCGTGCTCTTCAAGCATTATTTCAGCCATCCCGTCGGCATGGCCCGCGTCATCAACCGGGGCAAGGCGCCCATGGAGGACCTGCGGGTCAAGCTCGTGAACCGGCAGTACATGGGAGCGTCGACCGAAAGCGCGCCGGTCACCCTGGCCCCGGGCGGGACGGTCGCCGTCGAGCTTTCGGCGCTCTTCACCGACGCCGTGCTCCAGGTCACCGAGGGCACCCGCGTCGCGGTCGAGATCGAGATCTCGTACACGGTCGAGGGCAGGCGCCACCTCGCGACGAAGGTGCAGGAGCTGCAGATCCACGGACGGAACGCGCTGACCTGGGATCCGGACAGCAAGGCGGCGGCCTTCGTCACCGCGAAGGATCCGGTGATCCTCGCCTTCGCCAAGGACGCCGTCGGCCTGTCGCGGGACTACGGCAATCCGGCGCTCGACCGGAAGATCGGCGCCGCGATGGCGGTCTGGCACCTGCTCAAGGAGCGCGGGATGCGCTACACCGTCGATCCGCTCTCGTCGTACGCGGCGCGGGGAGAGCGCGGCGCCGAGCCGGATTTCCTCCAGTTCCCGCGCGAAACCCTGCGCTTCGGCGGCGGCGACTGCGACGACCTGACCCTGCTGGACTGCGCGCTCCTCGAGGCGGTCGGCGTCGAAACCGCGATGATCACGGTGCCCGGCCACATCTTCATGGCCTTCTCGACGGGCATGACCAGGGAACAGGCAGGCTCGTGGTTCTCGCGGCCGGCGGACCTCGTGTACGCCGAGGACGGCGGCGCCTGGATTCCGGTCGAGGTGACCGAGCTCTCGGGCGGCTTCCTCAAGGCCTGGGAACTCGGCGCGCGCCAATGGCGCGACGCCTCGGCGTCCGGCTCCGCCAGTTTCATACCGGTGCACGAGGCCTGGATGGACTACGAGCCGGTGGGCTTGCCCGGCGACGAGACCCTCTTCGCCATGCCGGGTCTCGCCAAGGCCGGCGCGGCGTTCAAGGCGGAACTCTCCCGCTTCGTCGACCGCGAGATGGCCGACGGCGTGAAGAAGATCGGCGCGGAGATAGCGGCGGCTCCGCAGGATCCGAAGCCGCTCAACAAGCTCGGCGTGTTCTACGCGAAGTGGGGCCTCTACGCGCAGGCCGAGGAGAGGCTCCTCGCCGCGGTCCGCATCCGGGAATACGCGCCCGCCCTCGTCAATCTCGGGAACATATCGCTCCTGTCCAAGGACGCCGCGCAGGCGATCGATTTCTTCGATCGGGCCCGGAATGCGGACGCGAAGAACGCCGTCGCCGCGCTCGGGCTCGCGCGCGCGAGCTACGAACTCGAGCGCTGGGACGCAGCCGCGTCGCTCTATGCCGAGGCCGCGAAGCTCGATCCCCGCCTCGAGGCGGACTGGTCATGGCTGGGCAGGGCGGTGGCCGAGACGACGAAGGCCGCCGACTCCGGAGCGCGGGACGCCGCGACGCTCTGGGCGGAGTAGCCGGAAGTCGCCTCGAGCGCACGGGACCTTCGCGTCGAACCGGAGCGAAGGTCCCCGCCGCCATCCCGTCTGAGCGCGCGCCCGCCTCGGGCGGCACGATTCCGGACCGGGGTCATGCGTCCAGGCGCGCGAGGCCGTCCGGCACCTCGACCTCGAAGAAGCGCAGCTTGCCCTTCACGCCCGTCACGGGCTCGTCGAAGAGCACCGGGTTCCGCAGCACCCACGCGTAGCGCTCGTCCGTGCGCCACGGCGAGTCGTACTTCTCGACCACGTCGACGATCTCCACCGAGCCCACGATGGCCGCGTTGCGGAACGCGACGCGCCCGGCCGCGCGCTCGCGGAAAATCCGGTCGATGAATTCCACCTGCTTCTCCTCGTGCTCGCCGAACGCGTACGTCGCGTCGAAGACGAAGCGCCCTTCCTCGTCCGCGCGCCAGTACCGCCCGCGCGCGCGGGAGCGCTGGAACTCCGGCAGCCGCATGAGGCGCTCGAGCTCGTCGTAGACGCGGATCGGCTCGCCCTCCGCCGGAAAGAAGCCGTCCCAAGAATCCGGCCCGCTCGAGTGGATGAACACGCGCCCGCGGAACTCCGTGGACCACGAGCGGTTCTCGACGTCCTTGAGGCCGGCGCATACGAGGTACGAGAGCGGATTGCGGACGGAGAGCGCGGTGACGGTCATGGCGGATTTCCTTTCGGGATGGTTTTTCGCTTGCGCGGGCGCCCGCGCGCCGACGGAAGGCGGATCCGGGGAAGATAGCGGAGAACGGGCGGGGCGGGAAGGGGGCATGCGGCCGATTTCCTGAAGCGCCCCGCGTTGCCCGCTCCCCGATTCCGGACTATACTCGGCGGATTGGATCGACGCCATCAACGAATGCCGAGGACAGAACATGGAATCCGCCGCCCCTGACCCGACCGCTTCCGCCATCTCGCCCGCAATTGTCGACCGCAATCTCGAGCGCCTCGAAACCCTCCAGGGCACCGACGAAGGCGTCTTCGTCCTCGCCGTCCATGCCTTCGTGGAAGGGTGGATCAGGGACAGGTTCGGCCATGGCGAGGTGGATACGACCTTTCCCTCCCTCCTGCAGGAGTTCATCGACCACTGCAAGACGAACCTGGGCGGATGGATTCCGCGGCTCGGCTCGTTCACCACCATGAATCTGGCTCATCATGGCACCAATGGCGTACGGCACCGCTTCATGGCGCTGACGCGGCAGGACGCCGAGGTGGCCACCTCCCATCTCGAGATGTTCTGCAAGCTTGCCCGGATCGGCAAACCCGAGCGCCTCGACTCGATCCGCCGCTACCTTGCCGCCTGGGACGAGCGCAAACCCTTGGGCGCGACCATCGAAGCCCTCGCCGCGCTCAAGGAAATCAATAAACGCGATGCGGAAGACAAGCGTCGACTCATGGAGCAAGTGAGCGAGCTGAGCCAGGTCCGGAGCGAGGCCGAGCATCTTGGCGAGCTCATCAAGCAAAAGGATCGGCGCATCGGCGAGCTTGAGAAGACCGCGGAAGCCCGAGGCGAGAAGGCGGATGCCGAGCGTCGCGAGCGCGCCGCCACTGCGGCGCGGCTCAAGGATGTGGAGAAGAAGCTGGCTGAATTGGGGGACGCCAGCGCATATATCGAGATGAACCGCAAAGCCTCCGTGTTCGCCCGAACGCGGGCAGATTATGAGCGCGCCATCATCCGTCTCTCGCCGGAGCAGCGGGCCGTGCTGTCGCAGATCAAGCTGGACGCCGATTTCCTGGTGAAAGGCGCCGCGGGCACCGGCAAGACCCTGGTGCTTCTCAAGGCCATCGAGAAGGCCAAGAGCGGCGGGGAGGAAGCCTCGCTCGATTTCCAGGAGCTGTCGGGAAGCGTCGCCCTCCTCACCTACACGCGAACCCTGGTGAAATACGACGCATACGTGGCCAGGGTCCTTTCGGATCGGAACGGCGCGGACCGCATCTCCACCGCCGACGCGTTCATCCAGGATCGCCTCGCATCGATCGAGCCCGGGGCGCGCATGGATTACGACGTCCTCGAGGAACTCTGCAAACGCTACGCATTCGAAGGATTCGGCTACAAGGACCTGTTCCACGAAGCGGAGGACTTCATCTGGGGGAACGACGTTTCCTGCGATGAATACGTGACCCGGGTCATGGAACGCCGCGGCATGAAAAAGCCGCTCGCCCGGGAACTGCGCGAGCGGGTCTGGGCTGCCTGCGAGGCCATGGCCACGGAAATGGAATCGGAGCGGCGCTTCTCGAAAGGCTATTCACGCATCAAGCTCCTGCGCGCCGTCGCATCGATGCCCGACGATCCGCGCATCAAGTGCATGGACTACATCTTCGTCGACGAGGTGCAGGACCTCACCGCGGCGGACCTCAAGGCGATCAAGGCCTGCGCCAGGCGTTGCGTGGTGATGGCCGGCGACGCGGACCAATCCATTTTCCAGCCGGGATTCTCCTTCGCGCGCGCCGGGCTCGACATCCTCGGGCGGGCCCGCATCCTCAAGACCAATTTCCGGAATACTGTAGCCTTGCACGAGCTCTCCGAACGGTACCGCGCCTTGATTCCTGGGCAGGACGCCGCCAACCAGCCCATGGCCTATCGGGAGGGTCCGCCGCCCGAACTGTACCAGGCGAAGGACAACCGGGGGCTCCTCGACCTGCTCGTCGCGCGTGTGGAGTTCTTCGCGCGCGACCTGGAGTACGACCCCGGCAACATCTGCGTCCTCTTCTCGTACAACAAGGATTTCGACGCGATCGAGGAGCGGCTGAGCGCCGCCGGTTTCGGCGTGTCGGATATCCGCAAATCCGACCACGCGTTCGAGGAGTTCGGGCGCGTGCGCCTGTCGACCTTCCAGTCTTCCAAGGGGCTCGATTTCCCGGTGGTGCTCCTCTTCCTGAATCGACCTCCGTTCGTGGGCGACGGTTACGAGGATGCCGCCGCCGAGCGCATGCGACGCAGCTCGATCTACGTGGGCATGACGCGCGCAATGGACCATCTCGACGTCCTCGCATACGAGGAAGCGTCCTCGCCCGCAATCGCCGACCTCGTCGGGCTCTTCTCCGATGAAGGGCAGGACCGGTGACGGACGGACCGAAACTCTCCGCGGCGCAGCTCGAAGCGGTTGCTTACCGAGGGACCGCGCTCCAGATCATCGCCTGCGCGGGCTCGGGCAAGACCGAAGCGGTGTCTCGGCGAGTGGCCGCGCTGTTGGCGGAGGGCGCGGAGCCCGAGTCGATCGTCGCCTTCACGTTCACGGAAAAGGCCGGCGCGGAGCTCAAGGAGCGGATATACCGCCGCGCGGGCGAACTGCTGGGCGGGACCTCGACCGAAAGGCTCTCGCCCATGTACGTGGGCACCATCCATGGCTGGTGCTTCCACACGCTCCAGGCCTTCGATCCGCGCTTCGGCAACTACGAGGTCATCGACGAACACCGCCACGCCGCGCTGCTCTCGCGCGAGGCGAGAGCGCTCGAGCTCAAGGGCCTGGCCGGCCGCCATTGGGATGGCATCCGCGCCTGGATCCGCATCGTCGACCTGGTCGGCGACGAACTCCTCGATCGAGGCGCGCTCGAGGCGGCGAGCCTGCTCGGTCGTTGGGACACTTACCTCGGGCTCATGGACCGCTACCGGCTCCTGACCTTCGGGCGCCTCGTGGTCGAGCTGATCCGCCTGCTCGAAGATCCTGTCGCAGGCGCGAGGATCCGGGCGCCGCTCCGTCACCTCGTGGTCGACGAGTACCAGGACGTGAATCCCGCGCAGGAACGGCTCGTCTCGTTGCTCGCTTCTGACGGAGCCTCGCTCTGCGTCGTAGGCGACGACGACCAGGCCATCTACCAATGGCGCGGAGCCGACGTGGCCAATATCGTGGGATTCGGGCGTCGCCGCCCCGAATCCCACGGCGTGCGCCTTCTCGAAAACCGGAGAAGCCGCCCCGGCATCGTCCGCGCCGCGTCGGATTTCGCCTCGCGCATCGACGGCCGTCTCGAGAAGTCCATGCATGCGGTTCGTCCCGATGACGGCGACGCGCTCTTCGCTTGGTCCGCCCCGACCGATCTGGAAGAGGCGGAAATCCTCGCCGACACCGTCGTGAGGTTGCGCGCGCAGGGCCGGCGCTGGTCGGACATGGCGGTCCTGCTCAGATCCGTGAGGGGCGCGGGAGGCCCGATCATCGCCGCCTTGAACGCCCGCCACGTGCCCGTCTCCGCGGGCGGACGCACCGGCCTGTTTCTGGTGCCCGAGCTCTCCGCGCTCGGCGAGACGTACGCGTACCTCGCCGGGTTCCAATGGCGTGACGGGGCCTTCGGCGCGCCGCGCGATCCCGACCTCGGCGCCGCCTCTGCGACGCTGCATGCCCGGTTCCCGGCTCGGACCGTCGCGGATATCGAAGGCTACGTCGTCGACTGGAGATCGTTCTATACCCGGCTCAACACCAAACCGGTCGATCTCGTTTCCGACTACTACCGATTCCTCGACTGGCTCGGGATTCCCCGCGCGCTCGGACCGGGTGAGGACGGAGATTCCGGTCTGCTCGGCTCGCTCGCGCGCTTCTCGAACCTGCTGGCCGACTACGAGCATATGAACAGGCGGGGCCGCTACTCGGGCGAAGGCGGCAAGCTCGTCTTCGAGCCGGGACCCGACCGGGGCAAGGCGTATTGGTTCGGGCTCGGGAATTACCTGCTCCACTACGCCTTCGGCGCCTATGAGGATTTCGAGGGTGAACCGGCGATCGGGGCCGACGCGGTGCAGGTGCTGACGGTGCACCAGGCCAAGGGACTCGAGTGGCCGGTGGTATTCCTGCCGAGCCTCGTCGACGGCAGGTTCCCTTCGTCACGGTCGGGCCGCGCCGAGGAATCGCCCTTCCCGGAATCGGTCTTCCCGGCGGAGAAGCGCGAACGCTACGCCGGCACCGACGCGGACGAACGGCGGCTGTTCTACACCGCCATGACGAGGGCCCGGGACGCGCTCTATCTCTCGTGCTTCGATCGCAAGTCCCGGGCGTTCGCTCCTTCTCCTTACCTGCTGGAAGTGGCGGGCGGTACCGTCCCCCGCCCCCCCGACGATTTGCCCTTGCCTGAAGTCCCCGCCGGATTCGTCCCGCCGACGGCGGAACGCGTCGAGCTATCCTTTTCCGAGCTGGCCACGTGGGAGGATTGCGGCAACCGTTGGCGGCTCGCGAATTCCTTCGGATTCGAGAACCGCCTGGCCGAGGAGCTCGGCTACGGCCACGCGGTGCACCACGTGCTCAGGATGATCGCCGAACGGGTGGCGAATGGCGGCGAAGCGCCGGACGAACGGGAAGTCGCGGAGCTGGTCGGGCGTGAGTTCTACGCGCCCTTCGCCAATCCCGGCGGCCACGAGCGCATGGTCGCGTCGGCCCGCAGGCTCGTCTCGCGCTACCTGTCGGAATGGCGCTCCGACCTCGACCGGATCTGGGCCGTCGAGCGGCCCTTCGAGCTCCACACGGAAGACGGTCTCGTCTCCGGGCGGGCCGACGTGGTGCTCGACCGGGAAGGCGACGCCGACGGAACGCTGGCCATCGTCGACTACAAGACGTCCGCCACGCCGGAATTGACGGCCCGCTACGAATGGCAGCTCCGCGTATACGCCCGCGCCGCTGAGCTCGAGGGCCGCGCGGTCGGGGCCGCCTGGCTCCACGACCTATCGGGCGACGAACGCTCGGCGGTGGATATCGGAGAGGCGGCGCTCGACGCGGCGGTCGAACGCGCCCGGCGCGCGCTCGCCGCGATCCGCTCAGGCGATTGCCCTCCGAGGCCCGAAGCGAGGAAGTGCGCGTCCTGCGACTATCGCCGCGTGTGCGGCCGGCGGGATCCCGCCGCGGACGATGCCGATGAATGAACGCGCCGCCTCGCTCGAGGATCGGAGAGCCGCCGACGGAACGATCGCATTGCATGCGGCGCCGCTCGCGGTTTACGCGTTGGCGTTCATGGTCGTGCCGATTTCCGCCCTCCGTCTCGCCTTCGCGGAACCGAGCTTCTCCGCGGCGCTCGGCGGGGCGTGGTCGGGACTCTCCGCGTTTTCCCGACTGCTCGGCATGCCCGACGCGATCCGCGCGATGCTTGGCACCGTATGGATCGGCGCCCTGCGAGCCGTCACGCTTTTCATCTGCTCGTTCGCGGTCGCCTTGCCGGTCGCCCGCCTGGGGAACCGGCTTGTCAGAAGGGGCGTGAAGCTTATGCTGATCGCGCCAGCACTCCTTTCGTGGGTCTCGATCGCGACGGGCCTGCGCTCCGTCTTCTCTGTCGACGGGCCGATGGTCGCCCGATTGGCCGCGTTCGGTCTCGAGGCCGATTTCTTCGGCGATCCGCGGTTTTTCACGATTCCCTTCATGTCGGGAATCCTTTCGAAGGATCTCGGCTTCTTTACCCTGCTTTTCGTCGATGCGATCGAGTCGATCGACCGCGGGCTCATCGACGCCGCCCGTTGCGACGGGGCGTCGGAACCGAAAATCGTCCGGACGATTATCGCGCCGCTCGTAATGGATCGGGCGGCGCTGGTCGCGGTCCTGCTTGCGCTTTCGTTCGCTGGTTCCACCTTCGAGCCCCTCATGACTCTCGCGAACCCGGCGCTTCGATCTGATTGGGATACGCTCGGCACCTACGCATACCGGGTCGGCGTCGCGGGCGGCGACATGTCGATCGCGATGGCGGTTATGGTTCTCGATGGCCTCCTGGGACTTGCGGTCGCCCTGCCGGTTCTGGCGCTCCTCGGATCCTCGGCCGCCCGTTCGAGCAGGAACTTGCTGGATGGATCCCGTCATCCGATCGGAGGCCGAAACGCCGTCGTGCCGTTCGGCCTGGTCCTCGCCGGAATCGTGACGCTCCTTCCCGTCGCGGCCCTGGTAGCGGGTTCCGGCGGATTCGATGCGGCGATTTTCAGGGACCATCGCTTCGCGCGGGCGGCGCTCGCGAGCCTCATGCAGGGAATCGGAGGCGCGTTGACCGGCGTCTTGCTGGCCTATTCGTTCGCCGCGCTGTTCTCGGGGAGGAGCGTCACCGGAACGTCGTTCGCAGCGTTCGTGGCGGCATCGCTCGCCGGTTTCTTCAGCGGAGGTTTCGTCGGATCCTACGTGGCCGCGCGTCTCATCGGCATCGTCGATACATCTTTCGCCTTGTTCCTGCCCTGGGCCTTCAACCCCGCCTTGGCCTGGTTCGCGTTCCTGGAATTTAGGTCGCTGCGCGCCGGCATCGGCGACGCGCTCGAAGTGGACGGCGTCGGAGCGTTCCGCCTCCCGATCGAGTTGGCGAAGGCCGCGGGGCCGGCCTTCGCGACGATAGCCGCCATCTCGTTCGTGGCCAGCTGGAACAACTGGTTCGCGGGCGTGTTGCTCACGCACCGGGAATCATTGACCCCGCTGCCGGCGCTCGTCCGTTCGCTCGGGCTTTCCGATACCTCGGCGCTGTCGCTCGGCCAGGCGCGCGTGGCTCCGGGGCTCGCGGACCGGTCGGCCCTGGCTCTCGCTTCATCGATCTTGCCGGCAGGCTTATTGGCGCTCGCCGGAATCATCACAAGGAGAAAATCATGAAGACAAAGAAAACCGGAGTTGGAGCCGTGCTGTCCGCCGCGCTCGCAGTGGCCACGCTCGCGGTAGCGACGCTCGCGCTGTCGTGCGGCGGCGGATCGGCCGAGCCGGTCAGCATGTACCACTGGGACTTCGCCTGGTCGGCCGGGTCCCCGATCGCCGCCCGGATCGCGGAACGAACCGGGGTGGTAGTCGATCCCATCTCGGCGCCCTGGTCGGAATGGCCGGCCAAGCTGAACGCCATGATGGCGGCCGGCGACATGCCCGACGTCTTCATCACCTACGGGCCCGGCGACGTGGACGTGTTCAGGCGCTTGCGGGACGAAGGCGCCATCCTCGGATTGTCCAAGTACCTTCCCGATTATCCGAACATCGCCGCGCTGCTCGCGCGCTGGCCGGACCAGGCGAAGGGCGGCGAGTTCCATGCGTTGCCGGTGGAAACCCGGCTCGACCATGCCTTCATGATCCGGGCGGACCGGCTCGACGCGCTCGGACTTTCCGTACCCGGCACCGTGGATGATTTCCTCGAGGTCGCGCGGGCACTCAAGGCCCGCTACGGCGGGTATCCCATCTCGTCGAGCCCGGCCCACACCGCGGGGTTCTTCTGGCTCTACCCGATCTTCTACGCCTACGGCGGCGCCTGGGACGACTGGGTCGAGGAGGAAGGGCGGCTCATTCCCGCCTGGATTTCGGCGGGCAACCGCGAGGCGCTCCGCTTCATCGCGGGACTCTACGGGGAAGGTCTCCTGGACCCGGAGTTCTTCTCGAATTCCGACGCCGACAAGCAGGAGAAATTCCTTTCGGGCAAGGCCAGCATCGTGATGGAAGGCAATTATCCCGCCTACGTCGAAGGGCTCGCGAAGCGCGACCCGGCGGCACGGATCGCCGCGTTCGGAACGCTCGAGGGGCCGGGCGGGCGCGGCATGTGGGGCATGGACAACTTCTTCACCGCGGTTTCGATCAACGCCAGACTCCCCGAGGCGAAGATCAGGAAAATCCTGGGCTTTTTCGAGTTCCTCTACTCGGACGAAGGACTCGAGCTCCTCCGCTACGGCGTCGAAGGCACGCATTGGAAGAACGAGGATGGCCGCCGCGTTCCCCTCCTGCCCGTCGCCGGAGGGACCGTGGAGCCCCTGGCCCGGGTCGACCCGTCCGCGTCGCTCCGGTATTTCGTCGAGTTCGACGCGGTGCACTATCCGGAATGGACCCCGCGCCGCGCGGAGCTCGCGGCGATCGCCGACGAGGCGCTCCGCTACGGACGCTTCAACCGTTACCAGTACGATCCGACCGAAGCGGACGCCGCGTACTCGAAGATCCTCTACGACCTGGTCCTGCGGCATTACGTCGAAATCGTCAGTTCCGCGGATTTCGACGGCGCCTGGGATTCGTTCCGGGCCGCCTTCCTGGCCGAGGGAGGCGCCAAGGTGATCGAGGAGAGGAACAAGCGACCCTGATCGCGGGATTTTCGCGCGGGTCGTGACGCCCCCTGTCACGCCCGACCTCACGCTGAGGCTCTTGAAATCGAACGATCAATTTCAGAAGGAGGGAAAATCATGGCGGATTCGCTCAGGCTCAGGGACATTTTCCAGGACAGCATCTTCCGCGTGCCGGACTACCAGCGCGGCTACGCGTGGGAGGAAAGCCAGCTCGGCGATTTCTGGGAGGACCTCGAGGTCCTGCCGGCGGGCAAGATGCACTATACCGGCGCGCTCTTCCTCGAACGTTCGTCGCAGGTCGATCCGGAAGACCGCTGGCTCGTCGACGAGGGCTTCGCCAAGTACGACGTGGTCGACGGCCAGCAGCGCCTGACCACCATCGCCATCTTGCTCAACGAGCTGATCGGCGCGCTCGGCGAGGGCGAAGGCTATGGCCAGTCGCCGAAGGCCGAGCTGGTGGGCAAGTACCTGTACCGGAAATCCCTGAGCGGTAACCTCAAGAGCTACATGGTCGGCTACGCGGCCTCGGACCCGAACCATGGCCACCTGCTCGCGAAGATCTATGGCGACAGCGCGGCGGTGGTCGGGAACTCCTACAACGCATACGTCCGCAACCTCGAGTTCGCGCGGGACTTCTTCCGCGAGCGGGTCCGCGCGCTGCCGCACCCGAAGCGCGAGGAGCTCTTCCTCAAGCTGGCGAACCACCTGCTCTTCGACCGCCGCGAGGTGGAACCCGGGCTCGAAGTCGAGTCGGTGTTCGAGACCATGAACAACCGCGGCAAGAAGCTGACCATCCTCGAACGCCTCAAGAACCGCCTCATCTATATCAGCAAATACCTCGAGCTCGGCCCGGACGAGCTCGCGACGCTCAGGAAGAAGATCCACGACACCTGGGGAGTCGTCTACGCCCAGCTGGCGCGGAACCCCGCCGCCATCCTCGACGAGGACGACTTCTTCATTTCCTATTTCTCGCTGCTCGAGAAAGGGAAGGAGTCCGTCTTCTCGAACGAGTCGGCCGACGAGACCGTGTTCCGCATGTTCTCGCACCGCGCCGAACGGTATGGCTACGAGCGCGTGACCTACGGCGCGATCGACGAATTCCTCGCCGGGCTCGCGGCGAGCGCGAAAGCCTGGTACGAGATCCACAACTCCGGCCGCAACGACGTCCTGAAGCGCATCCTCAGGCTGACCACCATCCGCGACGTCAAGATCTTCCTGGTCGCGGTCCATCTGGACCCGGGGACGGACGCCGCGAAGCGCCGCGTGCTCGAAAAGGCCGAGCGCGCCCTCTTCCGGAACAACGTGCCGGGCATGGACATGTTCGACGCGCGCGACTTCGCCAACTGGGCCCGCGACCTCTACGGGGAAGAGAAGGACCTGGCGGAAATCGATCGGAGGCTCGACGAGGTGCTCGCCCGGCCCGTCGACAAGGACGCGTTCCTGACCGGCGTCGGCTACCTGTTCACCTACGTCCGGGGCAACCATGGCTACCACCGCTGGAGCGCGCTCAAGTACTTCCTATACTGCTACGACGAAAAGCTCCGCGCGGAATTCCGCGAGCGCGACATCAAGCTCGACTACGACCGCTTCGACGAGGACAGCATCGAGCACGTCATTCCCCGGACCTGGGAGAACAACTGGCCCCACGCCTTCGACGGCATCGGACTCCGCAGGAGCCGCGACTACGACTGGCGCAACGCCATCGTCAACAGCCTCGGCAACCTGACCGTGCTGGCCGGCGGCAAGAACTCGTCGCTCGGCGACCGGGACTGGGCAACCAAGAAGGCGCGCTACGCCACGGGCTGCTACAACGAGATCGAGATCGCGCGCGAGGCGGCCTGGACGGTCGGGTCGGTCACCAGCCGCGGCCTCAAGCTGCTCGAGTTCCTGCTCGACAAGGCCGGCGGCCCCGCGCTCACGGACGAGGAGAAATTCCGCGCCCTCTACCCGAAGGAGAACGTCGCGGAAGCCATGCAGGCACTCCATGGGCGCGCGTGAGCGGCCGGCCCGAGGTCCACGGATTCCGCGGGGCGTGGTATAGTTTCCCGTTCGAGCGCGCGGCTGGTATTGGAATGCGTTGAATCCTGCGGAGGGCGAGCGACGGATCGGTTTCGAAACCGTCCCTCGCCCTCACCATGCAATGGATTGCGACCTGAATGGCGCCATTGCATTTGCAAGTGATTAAATCGATATCGGAGAAGTAATTGCGATTGCAACATGTTGCAATCGCTTGCAAGTCGACGTAATTCGCCGTTGACCGACCTTTATTTGCAAGGAGACCCCCATGGCACCTCGCGGCCGCCCCCGCAAGAACCCCGCTACCCCCTCCGCCAAGAATTCCGCCAAGGCCGAGGTCACCGCCTTCACCCACGACGACGCGAGCCGCCGTGGCCTGCCTTCGGGCGGTACCGCGGGCAAGGCGCCCGTGCCCAAGGCGCCGAAGAAGAAATACTGGTACAACCCCCACCTCTCGCCCGTCCTGCGCCACGACCCCACGGGCGCTGCCGACCGCGTGCTGGCCCTGGTGGAAAAGGCCGGCCGCGAGCCGCTCACGGCCGACGAGAAGAAGATCCTCGAGGAAGCCCTGCGGAACCACCAGCCCTGGCTCGAATGGTCGGGCAAGCGCGAGGCCGAGGAGAAGGGCTACTTCGAGGTGGATCCCGTGGCCCTCTCCATCCACGAGCGGGTCAGCCCCCAGGCTATTCTCCGCGCCGCACGCCGCGAGGACGTCCAGCGCGACCTTTTCGCCGACCCCCAGGAACCCTGGACCGAGGCGGTCAAGTTCTACCGCCACGACGTCGAGTGGGCCAATCGCCTCATCCTCGGCGACAGCCTGCAGGTGATGACGAGCCTCGCCGAGCGCGAGGGCTTAGCAGGCAAGGTGCAGATGATCTACATCGACCCGCCGTACGGGATCAATTTTAAAAGTAATTTTCAACCTCTCGTTGGAGAACGGACGGTTGGGAGTACGGATGCAGATCTGACTCGGGAAGGAGAATCGATTAAAGCGTATCGTGATACGTGGAAACTTGGAATTCATTCTTATATCAAATATTTGCGAGCTAGGTTGGAAACAGCGAAGGAACTACTCGTGAGGGAGGGATCGGTATTCCTACAAATAAACGATACTAATGAAGGTCTATTAAGGGTTTTAATGGATGAAGTTTTTGGGACTAGTAATTTCTGTGGAGTAATAGTCTTTTCTAAGACCTCTGGGCAGAGTAGTGAACTCTTATCATCTGTAGCTGATTATATCCTTTGGTATGCAAAGGATATAAGCTACGTAAAAAACAATCGCCTCAACATGGGGAAGGCTGATAGAACAGTTGAGGATCAGTATAGACTGTTTGAAAATTCATCTGGTGCGATTTTTTCTGAGGATTCTGTAGGATCACGGAGATTCATGCCTGATAATCCTACTTCGACAACCGGAAGTGAAAGTATCCAATACCCAGTTGCATTTCATGGAAGTGAATATAGACCTGCTGGCTCGAGAGGCTGGTCGACAAATCAGAAGGGAATGGAAAGGCTTGCTCAATCAGAGCGCCTTATGACAATAGGAAAGAATATAAGATTCAAGAAGTTCCTTACTGATTATCCCGTGACTCCGCTGAGTAATCTTTGGACTGATACTGTCGTAAGCGGCTTTGGAGATCAACGCCTATATGCAGTTCAAACTTCTCGCATGGTTATCGAGCGCTGTCTCCTCATGACCACCGATCCCGGCGACCTCGTGCTCGATCCGACCTGCGGCTCCGGCACCACCGCCTATGTGGCCGAGCAGTGGGGCCGGCGCTGGATAACCATCGACACGAGCCGCGTGGCCCTGGCCATCGCTCGCCAGCGCCTCATGACCGCGCGCTTCGAAAACTACAAGGTGCGGAAGCCATCCGGCGGCACCGCGGAAAACCCGGGCACGGGCTTCATCTATAAAACGGTGCCGCACATCACCCTGAAGAGCATCGCGCAGAACCGCAACCTGGACCCCATTTTCGAAACGCACGAGCCCCTGCTCGACGCCGCCCTGGCCGCCTGCAACGCGGCCCTCTCCGGCGCCGACAAGACTCTCAAGGCGAAGCTCGAGGCCAAGCTCGCCGCCAAGCAGAAGGCCGAGGGCAAGCGAGCCCTGAGCGACGCCGACGAGCGGCGCTGGAAATTGAAGGATAAATGGGAGCACTGGGAAGTGCCCTTCGACACGGACCCCGACTGGCCCGCGCCCCTTGCCGCCGCCGTCACCGAATACCGCAAGTGCTGGCGCGCCAAGATGGACGAGGTGAACGCCTGCATCGCGGCCAACGCCGACCAGGAGGAACTGGTCGACCAGCCCGAAACCGCGCCAGGCGTGCGCGTCTCGGGGCCCTTCACGGTCGAGGGCGTCCTGCCCGCCGAGTACACGCGCGCCGAACCGGCCGCCGCCGACCTGGGCCTCGCGGCCGACGCGGGGGCCGCCCCCGGCCTCATGGCCACCGGCACGGGCGAACCCGCCTACGGCGCCGACTCAGGCGACGAGGACGAGGACGCCGACTCCGGCCGCAACGCCGAGGCCTACTACGAGAACATGCTCAGGCTGCTCGAGCTGGACGGCGTCACCTTCCGCGGCAACAAAGTGCGCAAGTTCGCGCAGCTTTCGCCGCTCTGGAACGAGGGGCGCGACCTGCCCTGGCAGGCCGAGGGCTGGTGGGAGGGCGACGACATCGCCGCCCCCGCCACGGTGGCCCTCGTCTTCGGTCCGCAGTACGGGCCCCTCACCGCCATGGTATTGGAGGACGCCCTGCAGGCCGCCCCGCGCTCGGGCTACCGCGAGCTCGTGGCCGCGGCCTTCAGCTTCGAGCCCGAGGCCAGCGAGATCGTGGCCGACGAGGCCAGCCACGCCAGGCTCCGCATCCACCAGGCCTTCATCCGTCCAGACGTCAACCCGGGCATGGAAGGCCTCTTGAAGGACCAGCCGCGCAGCCAGCTCTTCACCGTGTTCGGCAAGCCCGAGGTGAGCCTCGGCCGCGGGCGCGACGGCGAATGGACGGTCGCGCTCGAGGGCGTGGACATCTACGACCCGCTCACCGGAGACGTGCACTCCACGGGCGCGACCAAGGTGGCCGCCTGGTTCCTCGACGCGGACTACGACGGCCGCGCCTTCTGCATCACGCAGGCCTTCTTCCCCGACCAGGACGCCTGGGAGAAGATCCGCAAGGCCTTGAAGACCGAGGCCGAGGCCTACGCCTTCGAGGCCTACAAGGGCACGGTGTCGGTGCCCTTCAAGGCGGGCCGCTACGCCCGCGTGGCCGTCAAGGTCATCGACCCGCGCGGCAACGAGGTCATGGTCGTCAAGAAGCTGGAGGGCGTGTAAATGGGCCGCCCGAAGAAGACCGCCGCCGACGCCCCGCCCCCCGGCTGGACCCCGCAGCAGGCGGTGGCCGAGCCGGTCATCAACAATCCCTACGACGAGCCGCTCTGGCACTGGATCTACGACGAGTCCGGGCATCCGATCAAGCAGCAGGGTCGCCGTCCCGCCTCGTACTTCTACCGGGACAAAAGCGTCGCGGTCTCCCAGGCCGACCTCTTCGCCGAGGAGACGCGCGACGAGCTGCCCCTGGTCAACCGCCTGCGCAAGGACGTGAAGCGCTGGCGCGACTCGGGCTACAAGGGCGCCACCCGGACCACGCGCGAGCTTTTCCGCTGGTGGAGCGACCCGGACCGTTCTCGCCGGCTTTTCTTCTGCCAGCTCGAGGCCGTCGAGACCGTCGTCTACCTGCTCGAACTGGGCTTGCCCGGCAAACTGCAATCGACGAACTACAAGACCTTCGAGCTCGACCCGGACAACCTCAAGCGCCTCCTCTCCGACGAGCCGCCCGAGTTCCCCGAACTCAAGGACCGCGAGCTCTACTACCCGCGCCTCGTCGACCCCTCGGGCGACGAGGAGAAGCAGGCTTTGATCCGCCTCGGGCTCAAGATGGCCACGGGCTCGGGCAAGACCGTGGTGATGGCCATGCTGGTGGCCTGGGCCTTCGCCAACCGCGCCGTCAACCCGGCCTCGACCTGGTTCCCCAACGCGGTGCTGGTCATGGCGCCCAACCTGACGGTGAAGGGGCGGCTCCGCGTGCTCGACCCCGCCGCCGAGGACAACTACTACGACCGCTTCGACCTCGTGCCGCCGGCCTACCGCGGGCACCTCAACCAGGGCCGCGTGCTCGTCACCAATTGGCACGTCATGGCTTTGGCCAGCGAGAACTCCGAGGGCGGCAAGTCGTACAAGGTGGTGCAGAAGGGCGAGGAATCGCCAGAGGCCTTCGCGCGCAACCGCCTGGGCGAGCTGGCGGACCGCGCGCCCATCCTGGTGCTCAACGACGAGGGCCACCATTGCTGGCGGCCGCGTCCCGTCGACCCGAAGGAGTTCGACGACGAGACCGAGGGCCTGAGCTCCGACGAGAAGTCGGAGATCAAGGAAGAGATCGACGAGGCCCGCGTCTGGCTCGCCGGCCTCGACCGCATCAACGCCTCGGACATCGCGGGGCCGGGCCGCCCGGGCATCCTCGCGGCCGTCGACCTTTCGGCCACGCCCTTCTACCTGGCCGGCTCGGGGCATCCCGAGGGCAGTCCCTTCCCCTGGCTCGTCGCGGACTTCGGCCTCGTGGACGCCATCGAGTGCGGCATCGTCAAGGTGCCGCGCATGCCGGTCAAGGACACGATGGAGGGCACCGACGACGCGGGCCGGCCCGATCCGGAATATTTCCGGCTCTGGGACCACGTGGTGGCCGCCATGACGCCGCAGGATTACGTCAAGAAGCGTCCAAAGCCCGAGGTCCTCCTGGCCAAGGCCGAGCCTGCGCTGACCATGCTCTACAGCCAGTGGAAGGAGCGCTTCGCCGCCGTGAAGGCGGCGGCCGCGGGCGAGACGCCGATTCCCCCGGTCATGATCGTGGTCTGCGAGAACACCGACCTGGCAAGGCTGTTCTACGAACACATCTCCGGCGAATCCGAGGACGCGGATGGCAAGCTGGTGCGGACTTCCTCGCCCTTCGCCGAGTTCAGGAACACCGAAACCGAACGGTACACCTTCCGCATCGATTCGAAGCTGCTCGCCAAGGCCGAAGCCGAAGGGGAGGAGACCAAGGACCAGGCGGCCGCCGCCCTGCGCGAGCTCATCGGCACCGTCGGCCAGCGCGGCAAGCCCGGCGAGCAGGTGCGCTGCGTGGTATCCGTCTCCATGCTCACCGAGGGCTGGGACGCGAACAACGTCACCCACGTGTTCGGGCTCCGTCCCTTCCGCTCGCAGCTGCTCTGCGAGCAGGTGGTGGGCCGCGGGCTCCGCCGCATGAGCTACACGCCCGACCCCGAGACCGGGCTCCTGCCCGTCGAGTACGTGGACGTCTACGGCATTCCCTTCAGCCTGATTCCCTACAAGGGCCGTCCCGCGGACGAGACCGAGACGACGGACCCGGTCTACCACCACATATTCCCGGTGCCCGAGCGGGCGGCCTTCGAGATCCGCGTGCCGGTGGTGGAAGGCTACGCCTATGCCCTGCGGAACGAGGGCATCGTCTGCGACGTCGAGGGCCTGCCCGAGACCTTCGTCGACGAGGATCCCACCGAGGTGTTCGTGGCCGCGCCCAAGGGCTACCGCGACGAGAATGCCCGCCTGCCCGAGGCCGAGTTCGTCCGCCAGACCCGCGCCGAATACTACGCCACCGTGCGTCTCCAGGAAATCCGCTTCCGCATTGCGCAGGACGTGGTCCGCGCGCTCGAGGAGGGCCAGGACAGGAACGGCATCCACCTTTCGAGGCACCGGCTCTTCCCCGAGGTGCTCGACGTCGTCGAGCGCTACCTCGAGCGGCGCGTGCGGCTCGACCCGGGCGTCGATCCGCGCGAGATCGCCCACCAAAAGCACGTGGGCCGGATCCGGCGCCTTTTGGTCGAGGGAATCCGTCCCGCCGCCGCGAGCGCCGACCGTCCGCTCGTGCCCATACTCAGCCGCTTCCGCAGGACCGTGAGTACGGCGGAGGTGAACGAGCGGACCGCGAGGCCGGTGGTCGCGCTCGAGAAGAGCCACCTCAACAAGGCCATCGTGCTTTCCGGCGACGAAGAGCAGGCCATCGACCAGCTGGAAAAGGACCCGAACGTCGAGTGCTTCGCGGCCAACGACAAGCACCTTGGGCTGGTCATCGGCTACGACTACGACGGCAACGAGCACCAGTACATTCCCGACTTCATCGTGCGCCTGGCCGGTTCTGCGCCGGGCGCGGCGCGCTACCTGCTCCTCGAGATCAAGGGAGGTGGCGGCAACTGGCACCCCAATCAGGTCAGCGCGAAAAGCGCCGCCGCCATGAAGTGGTGCGCGGCCGTTTCGAACCTGGGCCGCTACGGCGAGTGGCACTACGAAATCTGCCGCGATGTCGCCCGCCTGCCCTTCGTGCTGGCCAGCTATGCCGCGCCCGCCGCCGCGCCGGCGGCGGACCGGGCGCCCGGGAGCGGCGCCGCCATGGTTTCCGGTCCTTCCGCGGTCGCGGCGCTGCCCGTCGACGCGCCCATGGTGGCCGTCGCGCCCCAGGACCGCCATGAATGGGAAAACTGCCTGCCCCTCGTGACGCTCAAGATGATCGCGGGCGCCCACGGCCTCCAGCCGGGCTTCGACACCCTGCCGGGCTGGGCGGAGTCCTGGGTCAGGCCCAAGGCGCCCATGAAATTCGAGAAGGGCATGTTCGTCGCCCAGGTCCACGGCGACGCCCTTTCGCCGCTTGTCAGGCCGGGCGCGTTCTGCGTGTTCCAGGCCTGGGAAAAGGACCGGCGCTACCGCGAGGGCAAGCTGCTGCTCGTACGGCACTCGGGCATCGCCGATCCGCACACGGGCGGGCAATACACCGTGCGCAAGTGGCAAGGCTCGGCGCCCGAGCCCGGCGCCTTTCCCAAGGTGACCCTGCGGGCCATCGCGCCGGGCGTCGCGCCCATCGTGCTCGAGCCGCGTTCGGAGAGCGAGATCGAAGTGCTTGCGGAATGGGTGAAGGCGTTATGATAGAGGGAACGATCACGTAATACACGGCCCGCGGTCGTCGTCCCCGCAATTCCGGGACCGGCGGCCGCGGGGGAGACGGCCATGCATGATGGAATGGAAACCGGCGACGGGTTGCCCTTCGCCGCCGGTACCAGGTTGAGGCTCCGCTCCGATCCGGGTCGCTCGGGCATTTTCACGGGCCGCGTGCGGAACGCGGGCGGCTACCTGCTCCTCGAGCTCGAGTACGGTCCCAACGACCGCTCGTTCAACCGCGCCACCCAGGTGGAACCGGTCGACGAGGCAATGGACATGTACGACCTGTTCCGCGCCGGGCGCTTCGGCGGCCCCGCGGACCTGCGTCGCATCATCGTCACCACGAAGCTCGCCGGCGACCTGACCAACGTCTTCTACTCGATGCACGCGGGCAATACGGAATTTTTGGCCCACCAGTTCAAGCCCGTGCTGCGCTTCAACGAGTCGACGCGGGGCCGCCTGCTCATCGCGGACGAGGTCGGCCTCGGCAAGACCATCGAGGCCATCTACGTCTGGAAGGAGCTGCAGGCCCGCGAGGGAGCGAGCCGGCTGCTCGTCGTGTGCCCGTCCATGCTGCGCGAGAAATGGAAGCGCGACCTCGAGTTGCGCTTTTCCATCGAGGCGGACATCCTCGACGCGCGGGAGCTCGTCGAGCGCGTGCAGTCGACGCTCCGCATGCCGACGCGGAAATCCTTCGCGGCCGTCGTCTCCATCGAGGGCATCCGCGCCCGCGACACCGATTGGGATCCGCTCGCCAGGTCGGCCCGCGCCATGCTCTGCGGCATCCTCGAGGAATGCGCCGAGCGCGACGGCGAAGAGGTGTTCGACCTCGTGGTGATCGACGAGGCCCATTACCTGCGCAACTCGGTCACGGCCTCCCACAAGACCGCGGCCCTGCTCCGGGACAATGCCCGGAACCTCGTGCTGCTCTCGGCGACTCCGATCCAGACGGCCGAGGTGAATCTCTATAATCTGCTGAAGCTGCTCGCGCCTGAGGAGTTCGACGACCTCGAGTCTTTCCAGACGCTCTCGAAGGCCAACGTGGCGCTCATCGAGCTCGAGAACCTGCTGCGCGGCGGCGGGAGCGAATCCGCCTGCCTCGACAAGCTTGGCGAGGCGACCTCGAACCGTTCCTTCATCGAAGATGCCTTCTTCGCCAAGCTCGAGGACCGTCTTAAGGGGGATCCGCTGACGCCCGAGGCGCGGCTGGACTTGGCCCGCGGGGTGGGTGACCGCACCTTCCTGAGCCAGTACGTCTCGCGCACGCGCAAGCGCGACGTCGTGGAGAACCGGGTGATCCGCGTCGCCGAGACGGTCGATTTCGAATTCACGCCCGCCGAGAAATCCGTCTACGACGCCGTGACGCGCTTCATCCGTTCGAAGTCGCCCAACGGCACGCTGATGACCCAGTTCGCGCTCATCGCCCGCCAGCGCCAGATGACGAGCTGCCTGCCCGCGGCGCTCCGGCATTGGCGGGACAACGCGTCCATGGACGAGCAGCTCTGGGACGACCTCGGGCTCGAACGCGCGGACTCGGACGACGGGGAAATCCCGCTCTACGCGGCCGAAAGCGACGACCCTTACGACGGCTCCCCGCCGGTCGACGTCGAGTTCGGCCAGATCGAGGCCGGCGATTCGAAGTACCGGAGCCTGGAGCGGAAGCTCCGCTCGCTGCTCGACCGGATGGCAGGCGAGAAGGTGATCATCTTCACGTTCTACCGGCACACGGTCCGCTACCTCGAGGAGCGGCTCGGGAGCGACGGGTTCCGCGTCACTTCGATCCTGGGCGGCATGGGCTCGGAAAAGTACGAGCGGATCGCGGAATTCGCGGAGCTCGACGGACCGAGCATCCTGCTCTCCACCGAAGTCGGCGCCGAGGGCATCGACCTCCAGTTCGCGCGCGTCGTGGTGAACTACGACCTGCCCTGGAATCCGATGAAGCTCGAACAGCGCATCGGCCGCATCGACCGCATCGGGCAGGAGTCCGACCGCATCTTCATCTACAACCTGACCTGCCGGGACACGATCGAGGACCAGGTCCTGCTCAGGCTTTACGATCGTATCGACATCTTCCGGCGTTCCATCGGCGACCTCGAGGACATACTCGGCGACACGGTGCAGGAGCTCGCCCTCGACCTCATCGATCCGAACCTGACCGACGCCGAGCGTGTGGAGCGCGCCGACCTGAACCAGAAAGCCATCATCGAGAAGCGCAGGCTTCGCGACGAGCTCGAGGACAAGGCAATCGAGCTGGTCGGGTTCTCGGATTACATCGCCCGGGCCATCTCGGACGCCCGGGACCTCGACCGCTTCATAGGGCCCGAGGACACCATGGCCCTCGTCGACGATTTCTTCGCCGGCAAGTATCCGGGAACATCAATACGCGCCGCCGGCGAAGGCTCGGCCCTTTCCATCCGGCTTTCCTCCGACGCCAAGGCGTCGCTCGCCCTTTCGATGGAGCGTTCTCGATCGCCGGGCGCCTCCATCCTGCCCAGGACCGACGGCGAGGTGCTCGGTGTCTTCAATCCTAAATACCGGCCGAAACGCGCCTCGTCGCCGATCGAGCTGGTCGATCCGGTGCATCCGCTGATCCGCTGGATCCTGGAGGAGAACGGGCGGGACGGAGCCGGCGGCTATCCCTGCGCCGCGATCGCCCTCGAGGGCGGCGCCGCCCGTCCGGACGGCGTCTACGTGTACTGCGTCCAGCTCTGGTCGGCGAGCGGATGGAAGTCCCGCAAGGAGCTGAAGTTCTTCGCCGTCGACCTCGATGGCCTCGAGCTGGAGCGGCAGGTCGCCGAACGCCTCGTCGTGGACGCTTTCCGAGATGGCAAGCCATGGAAGACCGTCGGCACGGATCTGGATCTGGTCAAGGCGCATGCCGCCTTGACGAAAATCGTCGACAGGGCGAGCGGCGTGTACAGCAAGTTCGAGAACGAGTTCCGCGAGGACAATAGGGTCATCTGCGACAAGCAGGAGCGATATGCCCGGCTGACCGCGGAGCGGAAGCTCGGCGAGCTCGACGAGTTGCTCAAGCGGCTCGAACTCGAGAACAAGACGCGCGTCATTCCGATGCACCGCAGCCGCCGGCCGAAAATCGAGGCGCAGCTGTCGATGCAACTCGGGCGGATCGCGGAATACCGGAAGGACGTGGTGAACCTGAAGGATGTCGCGGTAGGTATCATGGGAGTCGGGAAATGAGCTCGGTCGATCCTGTTCCTTTCGAAATACAACTGGGGCTGGATTTCGGAACGACGTTCACGAAGGCCTGCGTGTACGAGCTCGAGCTCAACCGGCGCGGCCTCTGCCCGTTCCCGGAACGCATGCGGCAGGATTTCGGACTGTTGCCCACCCGCCTCGCGCTCGATGCCGACGGCGTGGTGCGTTTCGATACTTCGGAATCCTCCCGCGATCGCATCGTCGAGTACTTCAAGCTCGGCATCGCGGGCATGCGGATCGGCAGGACAGGACCCGCGGCCATCAAAGGCGACATTTCGGTTCCGCGCCCGCGCGTCTACTCGGCCTACTATCTCGCACGGGTCATCGCGATGGTGGAGGCGTGGGAGTCCGCCCGACTTGGAGCGGCCTTCGGAAGCCGGCAGCTGGAATGGTCCGCCAGTGTGGGCATTCCTGTCGCTTATTTCGATTCATCCGCCCGCGGCGCTTTCGAGGAGGTCGTCCACGTCGCGTTCGCCATCAAGGGCGAGGTCGGAGACGCCGAGCGCTTGTCTCGCCTCGAAAGCCTGTATCGAGAAGCCATCAACACGCCGCGCAATGCCCGCATGTCGACCACGCCGGAATTGTACGCCGAAGCGGCCGGCCTCCTGTCGAGCTACCGCACGCCGGACGGCGTATACGCCTTGTTCGATATCGGGGGTGGCACGCTCGACGGCGCGGCATTGCACTTCAAGCGGCGGCAAGGCGCTCCCAGCGTGAACTTCCTGACCTCGCAGGTCAGTCCTCTGGGCTTCGAAGCCTTGGTCCACGATTTCGCCGAACGGCTGGCTCCGTCTACCCGGACGGGCAGGGCATCGCTCGACAAGGTCAGGCAAGCCGTCAAGGTGCATCACCCGAAGCTTTCGCCAGTCGCGGGACCGGCCCGTGAACAAGTGCGGCGCCACGTCGCCGCTGTCGTCATGGGTGCCAAACAGCGCTCGGATTTCGATTGGACGGCTCTACGATCGCTTCCCGTGATTTTTTTCGGTGGCGGCGCCGGGTCTCGCTGGCACGCCGATGCCATCCTGGGAACCTGGGCCGATCGCCAGCATGAACGTTGCGGAATTCCGCGGTATGAACGCATCGACATGGACATGTTCGAGGACTCGGTCGAAGGGCTCGACCCGGAGAACGCCGGCCGCTTCCAGGTCGCTGTCGGGCTTTCTCAGCCGGAAGGCACCGGCACCCAGATCGTCGGATTCCCCAGCAGGAACCCCGATCTGTCGAGAGGCTACGACGCGGCCTGCCTTGATTGTGACGCCATCCTGAAGGAGCGTTACGGATGGTGAGGCTTTGCGTCATTTCCTGCAGCTCCAACCGCCGAGTCAGCAGCGTAGTGCCTAACAGCGAAAGATTTGATTGGCAAACGACAAGCGGGGTTCCGATACTCCAGACAATCCTCGTGACTCCATGGGATTTGGAAGCCGCTTACTCATCGCTATCACGTACCTCTTCTATTGAAACACAAGGATGCGGATCGTCCGGCGGATTGCCGTGAGCAAGCGCGGCGCCATCCATCGCTACTACCTCATCGTCGAGAAGGTGTCGCGGGGCGGCATGCCGTCGTTCGCGGCGATCAAGCGGCAGCTCGAGGCCGAGGGCTTCGAGCTCGACGAGCGCACGCTGCGGCGCGACCTTCAGGACCTGCGCGAGGAGTACGGGCTCGAGCTGCGCTACGACCGCGCGCGGAACGGCTACGCGCTCGACTCCGGCGCGCCGGGCGGCGCGGAAATCGTGCCCTTCCTCAAGGCGGCGATGGAAGCCGAGCTCCTCGTGTCCTCGTTCGCCGACCTGCGCGCCACGCGGGGACTCGTCGAGTTTTCCGGCGCGGGGAATTTCCGCGGGGCGGAGTGGCTCGGGCCGATTTTCACGGCTCTGAAGGAGCGGCGCGAACTGGAATTCGACCACGCCGCGTTCGGCGCCGACGAAGCCCTGGGGTACGTCGTGCGGCCCCTCAGGCTCAAGGAGTACGAGGGCCGCTGGTACCTCGTGGCGGCCCTGTCCGGGAAGCCGGGCGCGCGCGTGTTCGGCCTCGACCGCATCGAACGGCTCGAGGTGACCGACCGCGTCTTTCCGGCATCGGCGCGGCCGCGCCGGGTTGACGCGCCGCGCATCGGCGTGAGCGGCTTCGGTCAGCCGGCGATCGACGTGACGCTCGACTTCGAGCCGTTCCAGGGCAACTACCTCAAATCGCTGCCGCTCCACGAGTCGCAGGAAATCCTCGAGGACAACGAGGAACGCTTCGTCGTCAAGATTCATGTCGTGGACAACTACGAGCTCCGGCGGATCATCCTGGGCTACGGCGCCGACGTGGCCGTGCTCGAGCCGCGAGGCCTCGCGGAGGAAATCGCGGCAATCCACGAAAAAAGCGCGGCCATCCATCGACAAGGGCGCGGTTTGTCCTAGTGGATCATTATCGTCATGCCCATGGAGGATCGGACCATGGACACGACGAATGCGCTCTCGACGGAAATCCTCGCGGAACGGCTCGCCCGCCTCGAGGCCGCGGCGTCCGCGCTCAAGCGGGAATTCTCCGGCATCGACCGGGCGATTGACCGCGTGGTGGATGCGATCCGCTCGTGGTACCTGATGCCCGAACTCCAGGCGCGGCCCCTCGTCGTGAATCTCTGGGGCCTGACCGGCACGGGCAAGACCTCGATGGTCCTGCGCCTGATCGAGCTGCTCGATCTGGGCGACCGGACTTTCCGCTTCGACCTCGGGCTCGAGAATTTCGGCTACCATCTATCCAGCGAACTCGAAAAGCGGGGGCAGCACGCCGCGGATACGCCGACGGTCTTCGTGTTCGACGAAATCCAGAACGCCCGCACCATCGACGAAACGGGCAAGGAGTCCGGTCCCCGCGACGCGAAGCTCGTCTGGGAGCTGCTCGACACGGGTACCTTCATCGCGGGCAGTACCTGGCATTCGCGTTCGCGTTCGACGAGCGTCCTCGCGCTCCGCTCGTTCGTGGACGTGGCCCTCGCCGAGGGCATCACGTTCGCGGAAGGCCGCGTGGCGGACGAACCGGAGCGGTACGCGCAAATCATGGGTCGCAGCGAGGCGAGCCTGGATATTCTCACCGACGTCGAGATGGCGCCGATAGGCGAGACCCTCGAGCTGCCCCTGTACCGGATCCGGCAACGGCTCGAACGCGCGGGGACGAAGGAGCTGGTCGCCTTGCTCGACGAGGCTCGCGCGCTCGCGCTCAGCCAACGGCACTACGATTTCCGGTCCGCGCTGGTGTTCATGATCGGCAATCTCGACGAGGCGTTCGCAATGAGCGGCGAGCTCAATCCCGACTCCGACCCCGACCAGTTTCGCGATGCGACCCTGCGCATCGGCGCGCCCGAAATCAAGAAGGCGCTCCGCAAGCGCTTCCGAGCCGAGCAGATCGCGCGGCTCGGAAGCATCCACGTCGCGTACCCCGCGCTCGGAAGCGCCGATTACGCGCGGGTCATCAGGAGCCGGCTCGAGCGCGTCTCCGCGGACGCCGAGGAGCTTTCCGGTCTCCGGGTCGAGTTCGACGCGTCGATCGACGCACTCGTGCTCGCCGAAGGCGTGTACCCGACCCAGGGCGTGCGATCGGTACTCTCGACCATCGACGAACTCGTGAAGGCGGGACTCGGAGCGTTCCTCGCGGGGGCGCTCGCCGCGCGGGAGCGTGGCGTCGACGCTGCGCGGATTTCCTACGCCGACGGAACGATGTACGCGGAGCTCGTCGCTGGAACGAGGTGCGTAGGCATGCTGGAGCGTCCCTGCCCGATCGAGCTCGGGCGTCGCCGGAAGAGCGCGCGCGACGACCGGCAGGCCATCGTGGCCGCGCACGAGGCGGGGCACGCCGCGCTCGCCGTGATCCTGCTCGGTCGCATGCCCAGGCTCGCGGTGTCGCGGAGCGCCGATGATGCTACGCAGGGCTTTGTCGGCGGACGGCTTTTCGACCGCATCGTCGTCAAGGACGAGCTCGTCCCGCGGCTTGCGGTCCTGCTGGGTGGACGGGTCGCCGAACGCCTCGTGTTCGGGGCTGAGGCCGTTACGGACGGCGCGTCCTCCGACCTGTCCGAGGCGACCCGCTTCGCGCTCGAGTCCGCCAAATCGGACGGATTCGGTCCCGCGCTCGAGTCGCACCGCGAGCCTGCCGGGTCGCAGAACCACTATTTCCACGACCGCGACGGGAGCATGGAAGAGCTCGCGTCGGCGTGGCTCCGCGAGGCGGAAGCGCTCGCCGAGGCAACGCTCCGCCGCCACGAAGTCCTTTTCGACGCATTTGCCGGACGGCTCTTCGAGGATGGGCGGATCGACCGCGCGGCCATCGAAACTATCGTGGCGCGCCACCTTCCCGGCTTCCGCGAACGCACTGCCATTTTCGACGGTTCGGTCGGACGCCACGCGGATGCGCTGCGCGCGCGGCTCGCCGCCCGCTCGAGCGTCGCCGTTCCGGCGGCAGGCTCCGAGGTCGGCGCGGATGTGGCCGCATACGGGAGGAATGGATGAGGAAGGGCGACCGTCCGCGATTCACCTCGTCGAAGCCGAGCGTCTCGTGCTTGCCTGGGATTTGCAGTCCGGAATGTGTTGCATTCCAGCCGTAATGTCTTACAATTCAAGACATAGTGGCTGATTTGAGACAGTTTTCCGAGCTCGGACCGGAGCTCGACTTCCTGGCCCTCCGCCTGACACTCGGCGAGGAAGGGAATCTTCGCGACAGGGTGAGCCGGCTCCTGCGAGCCGGAACGCTCGTCGGCGTCGTGCGCGGCATCTACGTGACGGCGCCGGAACTCAGGAAGCGTCCCGTGTCGCTCGAGATCCTGGCCAACATGATCAACGGCCCCTCGTATGTCTCGTTCGAGTACGCGCTTTCGAGGGCGGGCCTCATTCCCGAGGCGGCGGTGGCGATTACTTCGGCTTCGGCGACGCGCAACCGGCGTTACGTCACGCCGCTCGGCGCCTTCCTCTACCGCCGCCTTCCTCCCGCGGTGTACCGCTTCGGCTGGACGAGGCAGGAGCTGGCGGACGGTTCGGGCTACCTGGTCGCGCGCCCGGAAAAGGCCTTGCTCGACTGGCTCTTCGTCGCGGGAGCGGCCCGCTCCGTGCGCGCCCTCGAGGAGCGGCTCGAGTCCGATCTGCGGCTCGACCGCGCCGCGTTCGAAAGCCTCGACCGCGAACGTCTTGCGGAGTACGTCGCCCTCATGCCGGGACGCACCTTCGCCATCCATTTCCGCAAACTGCTCGAACGACGCCGGGGAGGCGCGATCCATGCATGACGCGATACGCGCGATGATCGAAAAGCGCGAGCCCCGGGACTCATCGGATTGGGACCGCGCGCTCCGTGAAGTCCTTCAGGAAGCTGCGCTCGCCGGGCTCTGGCGCAGGGGATTTTTCGACGATGCCGCCTTTTACGGCGGCACCGCGCTCCGCCTGTTCCACGGCCTGGACCGTTTTTCCGAAGATCTCGACTTTACGCTCATCGCCCCCAGGCCCGACTGGCGTCTCGCGGAGCGACTGGCGGGCTTGCGCGAGGAAATCGAGTCCTTCGGATTCGTCGTGGAAATCGATCCGAAACACGAAGGCCGCATCGACTCGGCTTTCATCAAGGCGAACACGAAGATCCACCTGCTCGACGTCAGGGCGCCCGAGCGCGTCGTCGGCATGGCCGCGGGGAATCGCCTGGTGCGGGTGAAGCTGGAACTCGACACCGATCCTCCGGCAGGAATCGAAAGCGAGCGACGGATACTGCTCGAGCCTTTTCCCGTCTCCGTTCGCGTGGTGACGCCGCCCTGCCTCTTCGCCGGAAAGTTGCATGCGTGCATCGGCCGGTCCTGGAAGACCCGGGTGAAGGGTCGGGACTGGTACGACCTGCTTTTCTTTGCGGCCCGCGGCGTGACGCCGGATATCTCCCACCTGGAAGCGCGGCTCAGGCGGAGCGGGCATTGGACCGGCGAGAGCCGGCTTTGCGTCGAAGACGCCCGCAGTCTGCTCCTCGACCGCGTGGCGACGGTCGATTGGAAGCAGGCCGTCGAGGACGTCCTGCCCTTCGTCCGCGATCCCCGGTCCGTCGAGCTTTGGGGCGTCGACCTGTTCCGGGCCGCGTTGGAACGCATCCGCTGGGCCTGAGGCTCACCCCGTCGCTTGAACGTCCTCGCTGCCCGTCCTACACTCCTCCCCGTCGCCTCCGATGCCATGAGAGCGGGCGGCGCGGAGGCCCCCATGCCCTACGACTTCGACTCACTTCTCGACCGCGTCCCCACCAACTCGATCAAGTGGAGCTACCGGAAGGAGCTCTCGGGGCGCGAGGATGTCATCCCGATGTGGGTGGCGGACATGGACTTCGCCGTGGCGCCGGAAATCATCGAGGCGATAAAGGCGCGGGCGGCGCATCCGGTCTACGGCTATCCGGGAAGGCCCGACGCGTATTTCGAGGCGTTCAGGGCCTGGGCGGACCGGCGCTACGGGTGGGAAATAGCGCGGGAATGGATGGTCCACGTCCCGGGCGTCGTGCCCGCCGTCAACCTGGCGGTGAACGCGTACACGGAGCCGGGCGACGGCGTCGTCATCCAGGGGCCGGTCTACCACCCCTTCCGGCAGGCGGTCGAACGGAACGGGCGGCGCGTGGTCGACAATCCGCTCCGCCTGGTCGGGACGCGCTGGACTTTTGACCTCGAGGACCTCGGGCGCAAGGCGGACGAAGGGACGAAGCTCGTCATCCTCTCGAACCCGCACAATCCCGTGGGGCGCGCCTGGTCGCGCGACGAGTTGTCGGCGCTCGCGGAGCACTGCGCGCGGAAAAACCTCGTCGTGGTTTCGGACGAGATCCACGCGGACCTGCTCGCACCCGGCGCGCGCCACGTCCCCTTCGCGACCGTTTCCGCGGACGCGGCCGCGCGCTCGGTCACCTGCCACTCGGCCAGCAAGAGCTTCAATATCGCGGGCTTCAACACCGCGTGCGCCGTCATCCCGGACTCAGGTCTCCGTTCCCGCTTCGAGGCGACCGTGGCGCGCCTCGGCCTCGGCACGCCGAACGCCTTCGGCCTCGTGGCGCAGGAAGCCGCCTACGCGCGCGGCGAGGCATGGCTCGAGGAGCTCCTCGCCTACCTGCGGGGGAATTTTGAGCGGCTCCGCGAGGCGCTCGCCCCGTCGCCTATCATCGTCCACCCGCTCGAGGGCACCTACCTGGCCTGGCTCGATTGCGGCACGCTCATGCTCGAGGACGCGGCGCTCAAGCGCTTTTTCATCGAAAAGGCCGGTGTCTGGCTCGACGAGGGAATCAAGTTCGGTCCCGAAGGTTCCGGGTTCATGCGCATGAACCTGGCCTGTCCGCGCGCCACGCTCGACGCGGCGCTCGGACGGATCTGGGACGCCCTCGAGGCGCTGCCGGGCGTCGACCTCGTGTAGCGGCGACGGATCGGCAAGGGCTCAGCGGTCGGCCGTGCCGAGCAGGAGCAGGTTGGAGAAGAAGAGGATCTCGCCGGCCTTGAAGGCGGAGATTTCGGCGGCGAAGTCGACGTCGCCGCGCGAGAGGAAGCCGTACGCGTTCTCGCGCTCGACGGAAAGTCCGCGCGCGCTCGAGTCGAGGGCGCCGAGCAGGGCGCCCGTCCTGGCACGCTCCGCGGTGACGGCCGACAGCGCGCGGTCGACGCCGGCGAGCGTGCGGAACTCGGGGGCGTCGAAGCGCTCCGCGAAAAGCGACGCCTCCCCGCCGGCAAAAAGCGGGACTCCGTTGAAGATCGCCCGTTCGAAGGTTTTCCGGACGGCGTCGAAATGGCTGGCAATTTCCGCGTCGAGCAGGGCCCGGTCGTCATCGGCCAGGATGCCGCCGGCCCGCGCGACAAGCAGTTCGCGGATGCGTTGCAGCGATTCGGCGGCCGTCTCGAGCCAGCCATCGCGGACCGAGTGGTACGATACCAGGTCGGCCGAGTTGCGGAGCGTGGCGGACAAGGCGCCGACGTTCGAGACCACCTTCTCGAAAATGGCGCGCGAGGCGGGATCGTCGGTCCAGGGGACAAGGCCGGAGCTCAGGCGACGCAGGTTTTCATCGAGGACGGGCCCGCGCGCGGAGAGCTCGCGCGCGAGGAAATCGAGGGCGGAGAAATCCTGGGCGACGGCGCTTTCGATCGCGAGCGCGGCGAGGAAGGCGAGGGTGAACCTTGTTCGGTCGTGCATGAGCTTTTAAACATAACGAAAATTTGATGAATGGCCAAAGCAGTCCCGCCGTCGGCCGCGGGAGCGCGATGGCGGCCTGCCGGGGATGGATGGAGCGCGAGGAACGGGCAGGACCGGAAGCCGGTTGCTTCCGGTCCTGCCCTCGCGTTCGAGCGGTGGAAAGCTGAAGGCCGCTCGAACGCGGCTGTCGCGAGCCGTCCGAAGAAGTCCTTGCGGACTTTTCCTCCGGCCCTCGCTCAGTCCCCCGTCTTTTCCGCGCGCCAGAGCCGCGCCGCGGGAAGGCCCGTGACTGCCTCGCAGACGGCGCGGGCGTCGGGGTCGAGCTCCTCGGGTGCGGCGCCCGCCTTCAGCTTTTCCACCGAGTCGAGGATGACGCGGTGGGCGGCGGGGTCGATGCGGAAACGGAACGAAACGAAAAAGCCGAACGCGAGAAGCGCGGCCGGCGCGACGACCATCATGAGGCGAATGCCCTCGGCCGTTTCGCGCGACTGGGCCGCGCCGCCGGACGCGTAGCCGAGCCAGTCGAGGCCGAGTCCAACGAGGAAGAGCGCCACGGCCTGCGCGGTCTTGCGGACGAAGGTCATCATGCCGGCGTAGACGCCCTCGCGGCGGCGGCCGCTGATGAGCTCGTCGGCGTCGGCGACGAAGGCCAGGTTGTTGAAGGGCACCATGGCTCCGCCGGCCATGCCTGAGCCGACCAGGACCGCCGCAGCGAGCATGAAGGCCAGTGGCGTTTCCGGGCCGATGAAGGTGAAGAGCGCGAAGCCCGCGGCCCAGAGCGCGAGGTGCCGGCGGTAGGTGGGCGCGTTGCCGCGGCGCGCGCAGCCGCGCGACACCAGGTAGAGGCTCGCCATCTGGGTCAGCACGACGGCGCCGAGCAGGACCTGGTAGAGCCCGCCCTTGCCGAGGTAGTCCTTGAGGTAGAAAAGGAAGAGGGCGTTGAAGACGTCGATGGTGACGTAGGCCGCGAGGTACATGGCGATGTGCACGCGGAGCGAGCGGTTGCGCAGGGTGGACAGGAACTCGCCGGACATGGCCAGCGCGGCGCGGCCGAGCCCCCGGCGCGCGGCCTTTTCCGGCGCCGCGCCTTCGCGTTCGTAGGTGCCGAGGAAGGTGAGGATCCAGGGCAGGGCGAAGAGGAGGCCGAAGGCCAGGCCCATGGCGCGGTAGCCCGCGGCTTCCGTGGGGAAGAGGGCGACGACGGTGCGCGCGAGCAGGGAACCGGCGAGCACGCCGAGCTGGGAGAAGAGCATGCGGACGCCCGTCATGCGCGAGCGCAGGGCGTACGAGTCCGTCATCTCCGCGGGCAGGGCGTTGTAGGGGATCATCACCATGGTGAACACGGTGTTGAAGGCGAAATAGGCGACGAGGTAGTACGCGAAGCGCGCGCCCTGCGTTCCGCCCGAGCTCAGCCAGAGCGCGGCGAAGCTCAGGAAGACGGGTATGATGCCCGCGAGGAAGTAGACGCGCCGCCTGCCGAAGCGGCTCCGCGTGCGGTCCGAGATGAAGCCCATGAGCGGGTCGGTGACGGCGTCCCAGATCTTGCCGACCATCAGGATGAGGCCGCCGAGCGAGGCGGGCAGTCCCGCGACGTCGGTCAGGAAGACCAGGAAGAGCGCGCCGATGACGAAGAAGGCGCCGCCTCCGTAGATGTCGCCGACGCCGAAAGCCAGCATTTCCCGCGCGCGCGGCACGCGTCCGCTCATGGTCCCCTCCTTGCCGCCCCGGGCACGCCGCCGGTATTTCCGGGCGGCAGCCATTCGCGCGATTCGGCGTCGCCGACCGCCATGCGCCAGCGACGTTCCGCGTGGAGCGCGATGGTCGCGTCGCCGGCCTCGTTCCCGAGCGCCTCGAGCTCTTCGAGCGCGGCTTTGACGCGCGCGCCGATTTCGGGCCCGAAGCGGTAGTCGAAGAAGTGGCGGTTCACCTCGCGCAGGTAGCGGAGTATCTCGGAGGCCGCGAGCGCGAAGTCCCGCCCGCTTGCGCGCTGGTCGGGCCGCGCGAGGGCCTCGACGCGGAGGCCGAGGTTGCGGGCGAAGGTCCGGACCAGCACCGGCGCGAAGAGGAGGCGGGCGAGGGCGTCGCCGTGGGGTGGTTCGCGGACGGCGCTCCCCGATTCGACGCGCAGGCCGAAGCGCTCTTCGACCGGTCGCGCGAGGACCGCGCGGAATTCGGGCGGCACGCCCCCGCGGATGGCGGCCATGACGAGGGCGGCGTGCGCATCGAGCGCCTCGCGTCCCGAGCCGGGGGGCGGCGGGGGCAAGGGTTCGCCGAAGCGCACGGTCAGGCGCGGCCGGCGGAAGGTGCGGCGCGCGCGGGCGGCTTCGGAGAGTCCCCCGAAGCTGACCGGGACGACCGGGACGCCCGCCTTCATGGCGAGCCAGGAGACGCCCTTCTGCGCGGCGCTTTCGCGCTCCTCCCAGATGCCGCCTTCGGGGAAGATGCCGAGGGCGCCGCCTTTTCCGAGCGCGTCCATGCACGCGGCGAGGGCGGCGCGGTCCAGGTTCCCGCGGTTCACCGGGATGAAGCCGTACCACGCGGCGATTTTGGCGAAGCGCGGCTCGAGCGGCACGTCGCCGGAGCCGAGGAGCTCGAGGCCGCGCGGTCCCCAGGCGACCATCAGCGCCACTTCGATGAAGCCCGAGTGGTTGCCCGCGAGTATGTAAGGCCCGGTCGCCGGGCAGGCGCCCGAGACCTCGACGCGGTACGCGAGCGGAAGGGCCAGGCGGAGAAGCGCCCGCGCCGATTCGCGCCGCCCGGCGGTCCTCACCTCAGGCCACCTCGGCGGCGCGTTCCGCGACGCGCTTGAGGAGCCGCCGGGTGTAGAGGCGCCGGCTCGCGAAATTCCACACGAACATGGCCGAGACGGCGGCGATCTTGGCGAAGGCGTAGTGCAGGCCGCGCCGCACGAGGGGGCCGAGCGCGAGGAGGACGCCCGTGTGGATGCCCGCCCCGGCGGCCGCGCCGACGGCGAAGAAGAGCAGCTCCTTGTGGAGGTGCCCGTGGGGAACCTTGGGGAAGACCCAGCGCCGGCCGAGCACGAAGGTGACGGCGAGTCCGGCGAGCATGCCGATGGTGCCCGCCGCGAGGATGCCGATCCGGGTCAACTCCATGAGGAGGCCGACGAGCGAATAGTCGAGCGCGGCGGAGGGGAGGCTGGCCAGCACCGCGCGGGAGAACTGGACGCGCTTGCCGTGGTGCTCGCCGACGAAGAGCTTTTTCAAGGTCATGCGGGCACGACTCTAGGGGAAGGCGCGGGCACGGTCAAGGCGTATGGCTACGCCAGCAGCCTGAGCCGCGCGAACACGTACTCGAGCGTGTCTCGCGCCAGCACCTGGCGGCGCCAGGGCGTGCCGCTCAGGGTGGAGGCCTCGACGGCTTCGCGCTCGAGGTAGGCGCGCGCGGAGCCCTCGCGGCACCAGTGCACCAGTGCGATGGTCGGTCCTTCGATCTCCACGGCGGTGAAGCCTTCGCGGCCGGTGGCGGAGCCCGAGTTGAACATGGCGGGCACGAGCAGGTCTTCCTTCTCGTAGAGGCTGCGCGAGACGGGGCGGCGGAGCTCGCGGCCGGAGAGCCCGCGGAGCTCGTCGCGGTAGACGCGGATCAGGGCCTCCAGCTCGTCGCGCTCGCCCCCGTCCGTCTCGGTGTAGCGGCGCAGGAGCGACTCGAGCTGCCAGCGCAGGGTGTCGTATTTCGAGTGCGACTCGAAGAGGGGGCGGTGGGTGTGACCGGCCACGACCACCATGCCGAGCTCGCGGGCGGCCCGGTAGATGCGCCGCTCGGCCCGCCAGCGCCGCTCGCTCTGCATGCGCGTGCCGACGTTCGGGATGGCCAGCGGGCTCAGCACCCGGCGCACGACGAACTGCGCGAGCGCGTTGTAATTGCCGTAGAATTTGTTCGACTGGTGGCCGTGGAAGGCCAGGATGGGGCCCGCGGCGGTCTCGAGGCGGAGGGCGTGGCCGATGGGGAACTCGTCGCCGACCGCGGCGAGCAGGGCGTGGTCGTGGTTGCCGACCAGCTTGCAGAGCCCCGGCCCGTCGCGGAAGCGCGCGAACAGGTCGAAAAGGTCGCGGTAGGCGGCGCGCACGACGGGCAGGTCGAACTTTTGCAGTTCCTCGACGTCGCCGTTGAGCACCAGGCGCCAGTTTCCGGGCAAATAGAAATTCCCGAGCGCTTCGGCGACGAGAACCTCGCTGCGCCGGAAGTCGTCGCGCCTCGAACGGTCGCCCAGGTGGAGGTCGGAGAGGAATACGACCTTGCCGTCCTCGGGCAGGCGCTCGATGCGGGCTTGCCCGATGAGCACGCGCACGGCCGCGAGGAACTCGTCCAGCCTCATGCCGGGCTCCGGTCCGGATTCGCGTTCAGCTCCATCCAGTACCGGGCGATATCCGAAAGCAGCTCGCGGAAGCGGAGGTGGTCGAGCGGCTTGACCACGTAGCTGTTCACGTGCGTGCCGTAGGCGCGCGAGAGGTCGCGGTCCGAGTCCGACGAGGTCAGCATGACGACGGGGATGAAGCGGAGGACTTCGTCGTCCTTGATGAACCGGAGCACCTCGATCCCGTCCACCTTCGGCAGGCGCAGGTCGAGCAGCACGAGGGCGGGCAGGGGGTGCGCCGCGCGGTCGGCGTAGGGTCCTTCGCCGGACAGGTACGCGATGGCCTCGGCGCCGTCGGCCACGCGGCGGACCGGAGAGCGGGGCGCGGCCTTGCCGAGCTCGCGCCGGACGAGCTCGGCGTGCGCGTCGTCGTCCTCCACGTGGAGTATGGTCGCTGCGTCAAGCGGCACTGTCGCTTCCTCCGTCGGCGAGGGTGAAGATGAAGGTCGAGCCCCCGTCGACGCCGTCCTCTATCCAGACGCGGCCGCCGTGCACCTCGACGATGCGCTTCACGAGCGCGAGCCCGATGCCGGTGCCTTCGGACTTGGGGTCGATCTTCTCGAACAGGGCGAAGGCCTTGTCGCGGTACTCGCCCTTGATTCCGATGCCGTTGTCCCGGAGCAGGAAGGCCCTCCGGCCGTCCCGGGGCTCCGAAGCGGCCTCGAGCGCGGGCGGCACCCCGGGCTTCGCGTACTTTATCGCGTTTTCGACCAGGTTTTGCCAGACCTCGATGATGCGCTCCCGGTCGGCGGAGGCCTCGCCGAGCTCTCCGACGCGTATCGTCGCGCCGCTCGCCTTCATGGGGCCTTCGACGCGCGAAAGGGCCTCGTCGAGCGCGCCGCGCATGGGGAAGCGCTCGGGCGGGTTGGCCATGCGCCCGATCCGCGAGAGCGCGAGCAGGTCGCCGAGCAGGCGCTCCATCTTGGCGGCCGCGTCGGTGATGCGGCCGACGTCTTCGTGGAGCCGCTGGACGTCCCCGGATTCCGCGTCCTCGACCAGGTAGCCGAGGAAGCCGCGTATGGTGATGAGCGGCGACTTGAGGTCGTGAGAGACGGTGTAGGTGAAGCGCTCGAGCTCCGCGTTCTTGGTCTCGAGGTCGGCGTACGAAGCCTGGAGCTCGGAAGCCATGGAATCGAAGGAGTCGGCGAGGCCGGCCAGCTCGTCGCCCCCGGGGACCGCGAGCCTCGGGGAGAAATCGCCCTTCGCGATCCGGGCCGTGCCGTCGGCGAGGGCGCCGATGGAGGCGAGGACGTGGCGGCCGAGCCGCGCGACCAAGGTTATCGCGACGAGGGCCACGACCGACAGCGCGGCCGCGATGCCGATCCCGGCGTCCCGCAGGGCCGCGAGCAGGCGGGCCGACTTGAGCTCGGCGTCCCGCTTGGCCCAGTCGATGATCCGCTGCGCCTCGATGTGGAGCGTGGCGAAGCGCTGGGCCCGCGCGCGGGCTTCGAGGCCGCTCTCGCTCACGACTTCGCCCATCGCGACGATCGCCTCGAAGGAAGCGCCCGCGTTCCGGTAGGCTTCCAGAATTTCGGGCCGCATGTCCTCGAACGCGGAGATCCTCTCGCCCACCTGGCGGTGGAGCGTCCGCCACTGCCGGGCGGTGCGGTCGAGGCTCGCGTTCTCGTATTCGAGGCTGAGGATGCGGATCTCGTAGAGGTTCGATACCAGCTTCTGCAGCCGCGCGTTGCCGTCCACCGTCGACGTGGTGATGGCGACGCTCGCCGCGACGAAGGCGAGTCCGAGCGCCGAGAGCCCGATGGTGAGGGCCATGGAGGCCCTGAGCCGCGTGGCGACTTTCATGCGTTCCCCGCCCGCCTAGTGGATGACGGTCACGCGCTTCGCGTCGATCCGTTCGAGCGGGCGAAAATCGAAGAGGGAGAGGACGTCGGGCATGGACTCGGAGCCGGCGCTGCCCGAGTCGATTTGCCACCGGGCCATGTTCTCCATGTCGCGGATGATCGACTGGTCGAGCCGGACCCCGTAGACGTCCGGATACCAGAGCGGGCGGTTCTGCTCCGCGTCGATGCCGAGCGCCTTGACGCTCAGCTCGAAGGCCTTGTCCGGATACTTGCGGACGTACTCCTCGGCGCGGACCAGGGCCCGGAGCAGGCGTTCGTAGGTCGGGCCGTCGCGCTCGAGCGCCTCCTTCCGGGCCGCGAGCGCGCTCGTGGTCCGCACGATGTCCTCGTCCATGAAGACCACGGTCCGCCCGGGGTGCGCGGACTCGGCGCGGTCAACCCAGACCCCGAAGCACGCGATCGCGTCGAGCTCCCCCGCGGCGAAGCGCTCGTACATCGCCGCGAGCTCGCCCTTGACGATGTCCACCCTCTCGGAGGGCACGCCGCCCTCGAGCAGCATGAGGCCGAGCACGAATTCCGGGTTTCCGCCCGCGAGCGTGCCGACCTTGCGGCCCTCCAAGTCGGCGATAGAGGCGATGCCCCGGTCGCTCCGCGCGATGATGACGTTGTTGTTGCGCGACACCGAGACGCTCCCGAAGACGCGCAGCTCGTCGCCGGAGAACGACGCGAGCACGATCGGGTAGATGGTCGCGACCGCCACGTCGAGCTCGCCCGAGAGCACGCCGTTCACGGCGACGTTCCCCGACGCCACCTGGACCAGCGTGACGTCCAGTCCTTCCCGCCCGAAGTAGCCGAGCTCCTCGGCGATGACGTCGAGCGCGACGCCGAGCGTCGCGGCATGTCCGAGCCGGACGGAAGCCACCGGCTTCGAGGGGGCGCAGCCTGAGGCCGCGAGCGCCGCGAACGCGACGAGCGCGGCGATCCCCGCCCTGCATGATCCGTACCGCGTGCTGGACATGGCGTCTCCCTTCCTTAATTTTCCGGCTCAGCGGATGATCGTCACACGTTTCGGATCGAGCTTCTCGAGCGGCCGGAAGTCGAACAGGGCGAGCGCGTCCGGCATGGCTTCCGACGGGGCGAGACCCGTCTCCACCTGCCACCGGGCCATGTTCTCCATATCGCGGATGAGGGCCTGGTCGAGCCGGACGCCGAAGACGTCGGGGTACCAGAGCGGCCGCGAGACCGCGGGGTCGAGGCCGTAGCGCCCGGTCACGAGTTCGAAGGCCTCGTCCGGATTATTCTTGAGCCAGGCCTCGGCGCGGGCCAGGGCGCGGAGCAGGCGGACGTAGACGTCCGGGCGCTTTTCGAGGTCTTCGGCCATGGCCGCCAGCGGCATGGCGATGCGCACCACGTCCTCGTCGATGAGGACGACGGTCCGTCCCGGATGGGCCGCTTCGGCCTTGTCCACCCAGGTGCCGAAGCAGGAGAACGCGTCCAGGGTGCCTTCAACGTACATGGCGAGCAGGGTGTCCATGTCGGAGGCGAAGATGTCGACGTCCCCGACCGCGATGCCGCCCTCGAGCAGCATGAGCTCGAGGACGAAGCCCGGGTTGCCGCCCTTGAGTACGCCGACCCGGCGCCCCTTCAGGTCCTCGATGGTCTCGATGCCGAGGTCCCTGCGGGCCGCGATGACGTTGTCGTTGCGCGAGACGGTTTCCGTGGCGAAGATGCGGAAGTCGTCGCGCGCGAAGGCCTTGAGCACCATCGGGTAGAGCATGGCCTCGGCGACGTCCAGCTCGCCCGAGAGCAGCATTTCCACGGCCACGTTGCCCGCGGGCACTTCCACCAACTCGAGCTCGAGCCCTTCCTTCGCGAAGTAGCCGCGCTCGGCGGCGATCGCGTCGAGGGCCACCTTGAGCGAGTGGGCGTGCCCGAGCTTGAGGGTGGCGACGGGCCGGGCGGGAGCGCAGGCGGACGAGAGGGCGATGAGGGCCGCGAGGGCCGCCACGCCGATCGTCAAGCCGTCGTGTCGGATGCGCATGGATGCCTCGTTCGGTCCCGCGCCGTTCAATGGATCACCGTGAAGCGCTTCGGGTCGATCGACTCGAGCAGGTCGAAGGCGAAGTAGTCGAGCACGTCGGGCATCGACTCGCCCTTTTTCGGGCCTTCCTCCATCATCCACAGGGCCAGGTTTTCCATGTCCCTGACCATCGACTGGTCGATGCGGACCCCGAAAAGGCCGGGCTTCCAGACGGCCGCCGTCGCGACGGGATTGAGCTTGAACCGTTCCACGAGCAGCGCGAGGGCCTCGTCGGGATGGGCCTCCATCCAGGCTTCGGCCTCGATGTAGGCCTTGACGAGGCGGAGGAAGGCGTCGCGGCGGCGCCCGATCGAATCGCGCGTCGCGACGCTGGTGGTCGCGATGCGGAGGAGCTGGTCGTCGCCGAGCGCGACGGTGGCGCCCGGGAAGGCCGCCAGCGCGCGGTCCACCCAGGCGCCGAAGCAGCAGATCGCGTCGAGCGAGCCGTCCGCGAATTTCGCGAAGACCGAGGGCAGGTCGCCCCGCTCGATCTCGAGGGAGGCCTTCGGCACGCCGGCTTCGAGCAGCATGAGGTCGAGGACGTATTCCGGTATCCCGCCCGCGAGCGTGCCGACGCGTCTGCCGGCCAGGTCGGCCATCGAGGCGATGCCCCGATCGGTGCGGACTACCACGCGGTTGTCGTTACCCGATATGGTCGAGGTGGCGATGATCCTGAGTTCGTCCGCATCGAAGTCCGCGGCTATGACGGGATAGACGGTCGAGCTCGCCACGTCGGCCTTGCCTTCGAGCAGCAGGTTGACGGAGGCGATGCCCGAGCTCGAGTCGATGAATTCGATCTCGAGGCGGTGCGAGGCGAAGATGCCCTGCGCTTCTCCGACCACGTTGAGGGCGGCGGAGAATGCGGGCGACTGCGCGATGACGAAGCGCTCGACAGGCGGAGGGGGCGGCTCCTCCCTGGCGCAGGCGAGCAGGATCGTCGCGGCCAGAGCCGCCGCCGCCAAGAAGCCGGGTATCCTCGCAGCCCTCATGACCGCCTCCCTGCCCTGCCGCCGGGAACCCGCGGCCGGACGGAGCCGGAATGCGTGGTCTCGAACTCGACAAGGCGATCGATTCCGCCTAACTTGAAAGTCTATGGTTTCCGCGGAGGCGCGCAAGCGTTCCGCGCCGGGAGAGGACGCATGGAACGTTTGCCGGCCCGCATCGTGGTGATCGAGGACGAGCGCGCGCACGCGGAGCTGGTGAACAGGGCATTCGAGCGCTGGAACCCGAAGCACGAGGTGCGTATCGCCCATGGCCTGGCCGAGGCGGACGCGCTCCTCGCGGCGGCGCCCGCCGACCTGGTGCTGGCGGACTGGAAGGTGCCCGACGGGTCCGGCATCGATTTCGCCCGCGAGGGCCGCTCGCTCGGCGCGCCCGTGGTCATCATGACCAGCTTCGGCAACGAGGCGCGGGCGGTCGAGGCCATGAAGGCGGGCGCCCTCGACTACGTGGTCAAGTCCGATTCCACCTTCGCCGACCTGCCGCACATCGTGGAGCGCTCGCTCCGCGAGTGGGACCGCATGGAGGCCATCCGCAGGGCCGAGGAAGCCCTCCGCGAGAGCGAGCACCGCGCGCGGACCATCCTCGAGGCGTCGCTGCGCGAGAAGGAGGTGCTACTCGGCGAGATCCACCACCGCGTCAAGAACAACATGCAGCTGATCGAGAGCCTGCTGATGCTGCAGCTGCGAAAGCTCGGGACCGGCGAAGCCAGGCGGCCCTTCCACGACGCCATGAACCGCGTGCACGCGATGGCGCGCACCCACGAGGCGCTCTGCGACTCGGGCGACCTCGAGCGCGTCGAACTGGGGGAGCTCGCCCGCTCGCTCGCGGGCGACATCCTGCAGGCCGAGGACCTCACCACGAGGATCAGGCTGGATTTCCGCCTCGAGCCCGTCATCGTCGGCGCCGACCGCGCCATACCCTGCGGCGTCATCGTCAACGAACTTGTGTCGAACGCCTTGCGGCACGCGTATCCCGAGGACCGCGGCCCGGGAACGGTACGGATCGAGGTCAGGCCGGACGGCGACGGGCGCGCCGCGCTTTCGGTATCGGACGACGGCGTCGGCATGGACGGGGCGTCGGAACGCGCCGGGGGCATGGGCATCGGGCTGCCCCTGGTAGAGACCCTGGCGGTCCAGGTCAAGGGCACGCTCGAGACCGAGGCGAGGAAAGGCAAGGGCACGAGGGTGACGGTCCGCTTCCCGATCATTTAGGGCGAATTTCCTTGACCCGGGCGCGGGGACGCGTAAGGTTCGTTTCCATGGATTACCTCGACGTACCCCTCGATAAGGCCTACGAGCTCCTCAACCCCGGCGGCCTCGTGTGGCTCTGCACGCGCGCCGAGGACGGCAGGCCCGACCTGTCGCCCGTCGCCTGGAACTGCCCGCTCGACTACGAGCCGGTGTCGAAGGTGCTGCTCGTGGTCGACACCTCGCACCGCAGCTACGAGAACCTGGTGGAGGCGGGCGAATTCGTCGTAGCCCTGCCGACGGCCGCGCAGCGCGCCCTGGTGGATGAGACCGGCTCGGTGTCCGGCCGCGACCTCGACAAGTACGGGCATTTCGACATCGGCTCCATTCCGGCGGGAACCGTGGACGCGCTCGTGCCCGCGGGCGTGGCGGGCTGGCTCGAGTGCCGGCTCCTGCGCGTGGTGGTCGAAGGGACGAGCGGCGTCGTGTTCGGCGAGGTGCTGAAGGCGAAGACGAAGGCCGACGCGTGGAAGGAGCGCCTGCACTACGTGCGCGAAGGTCTCTGGTTCGCGCCGGGTCCGGCCCTGTAGGAGGGCGCATGGAATCCCGTCGAGGACCCGACCCGGGCTCTGGCGGCGCCGCGGCGCTTCCTCCCGTCCCCATCCCCTTCTCGTACTGGGTGCTTCCCGGGCGCCTCCTCGCGGGCGAGTATCCGGGGCACGCGACCGACGCGGTGGCGCGCGCCCGTATCGGGGCCTTGCTCGACGCGGGCGTCCGGAGCTTCGTCGACCTGACCGAGGAGCGGGACGGGCTGGAACCCTACGACGCCCTGCTCCGGGAGCTTTCCGGCGGCGCGGCCCGTCATCTCAAACACGGCATCCGCGACGTATCGGTGCCGCGGCGGAAGGCCGACATGGTCGCCATCCTCGACGCCGTCGACGCGGAGCTGGCGGAGGGCCGCGTCGTCTACGTCCACTGCTGGGGAGGGGTGGGTCGCACGGGCACCGTGGTCGGCTGCTGGCTCGCGCGCCACTACGGCGACTCCGGCCGCGCCGTGCCCTGGCCCGACGGCAGCTTCCGCGATTTCGCCGCGCTCTGGGCCGCCTGCCCGAAGGCCGCCTACCGGCAGTCGCCCGAGACCCCCGAGCAGCGGGACTTCGTGGCGCGGTGGCGGGAGTAGGGGCGGCGAGCCGTGGCCGAGGTGCCCGGTCGACCCCGGTCCGCGGCTGCCCCGGGTTTTTCGCGCCGCGCGTGTCGGGGTCGCGGAATGGGGCTATAATCCACCCCATGCAAAACATCCGGTTGAAACGCGCCTACGAATCCCCCGAACCCGCCGACGGCCGCCGCTTCCTGGTGGACCGGCTCTGGCCGCGCGGCCTGACGAAAGAGCGGCTCGCCCTCGAGGGCTGGCTGAAGGAAGCCGCGCCGAGCCCGGAGCTCCGGAAGGGCTACTGCCACGATCCCGCGAAGTACGATGATTTCCGGCGGCTCTACCTGGCGGAGCTCCGCGAAGGGTTCGCGAACGGCAACGCCGACTTGGCGACGCTCGTCGCGGCCGCGCTCGAAGGCGAGGTCACCCTCGTCTACGCGGCAAAAGAAGAGGCGACTTCGCACGCCCGCGTGCTCGGGGAATTCCTCGAAACGACCATGAAGGGAGGCGCCTGATGGCCGAGGTTCGATTTCCGGTGGAAGCCAGGATCGGAACGGGCGACCGGGAACGCGAGACCGCGTTGCGCCTCGGCGCCTTCGAGCTGGTCGCTTCGGCGCCGGCCGAGCTCGGCGGAAAGGGCGCGGGCACGAGTCCCGAGGCCCTGGTGGCCGCGGGCGCCCTGGCCTGCTGGTCGCTCACTTTCGAGGCGGTGCTCAAGCGGCGCGACCTGCCCTTCGCCTCGATCGAGGCGCGGGCGGATGCCGTGGTGTCGGGCGTGCCCGGCTCGGACCGCTATTCGGCCGTACGCTTTTCCGCGCGCGTGCTCTCCGGCGAACCGGAGCGGCTGGCCGACTACGAGGCCGCCGCGAAGCGCGCCCTGGAGCGGAGCTTCATCGTCCACGCGCTCACGGGCGGCACCATCGAATTCTCGGTCGGCAGCGTGACGGTAGCCTGACCTCGTCAGCTCAGAGGCCGGCGAGCTCGCGGACCAACGCGTCCATCCCGTCCAGGAGCTCCTCCTCCCTGCCGGCCTCGCACCGGATCGAGGCGGCGCCGAGGGTTTCGTGCGTGGCGACATCGAGGCGCTTCGCCTGCAGCACCACCGAGCGGCCTATGGCGCCGAGCGTGCCGATCACGATCTGGCGGGCCGCCAAGCCTTCGCCTGCGGCGACCGCGCTGGATTCATCGACGATCCCGGAGCGCTGGAGCTCGAGCTCCGCGAGCACGCGGTCGAGATCCGAGCGCTCCACGAGCCTGAAACCGCCCGCGGCGACGAACTCGGCCCTGAGCGCCTCGGACAGGATGGCGGCGACGAGAGGGTCGCCGCCGGGGGCCTCGAGGTCGTAGACCGCGATGACGGTCGCGGCGGTCGCGGGCGGGCGGGGCAGGGCGATTTCCCGCGACACCTCGACGGGAGGAGGCAAGGCGGGCGCCGTCCCCGGAGCGGCGCGGCGCGACGAGGCGGTCGCCATCATGTCGGACCGGGTGTCCATGAAGAGCCGTTCGTAGGAGGCGGCGATTATCGGCTGGTAGTCGTCCCGGCTTCCGCCGGGCACGGGCATCGTCACCTTGAAGGCGGCGCCGCTCCGCGCGTTGACGAGGGTCGTCTCCCACCGATATTCACCGGCGCGCTCCGTCCGTTCCACCAGCATGGCGTAATCGGCCTTGAGCGCTTCGGCTGCCCCGCGCGCGAGCGCGTATCCGTCGCGCTTCCAGGGCAGCCGCGAGCGCGAGGAACCCAGCACGGCATCGGCTTCCTCGAGGCTGACGGCCTCGTAGACTCCGCTCGCCTGCCAGACCGCGGCCACCTTGTCGAAGGTCATGCGGGCGTATTGCGCGTAGGGGGTGCGCCAGCTTCCTCCGCTTTCGAGCGGCTGGATGAAGACGCGGAGCCGCGAAGCCGGAGCAGGCTCGGCGGCGACCCCGAATTCCCGCGGAGCGGTGGAACAGGCCGCCGGCGCGAGCAGCGCGACGAAAGCGGCGAACGCGGCGAGCGCCCTCGACCGACGGCGGGACTTGCGGGACGCTTCCATGCGGCACCCCCAGTTGGCGCCGGGCGCGGGAGAGCGCCGGTGGCGCCTCCTCATGCTATACCCGGCCCACCCGTCCGGCAATACGGAATTCCGGGGTTCTCCGGCGCGCCCCCGCTGTCACGAAGCTTCGGGACGTCATGAAACTTCCGGGCGACGCGTCAGGGCGCCGGCATCGCCTCCGGGCTCATGTAGACGAGGGCCTGCCCCGCGGCAACCGTGACGGAAGCCAAGCTGCTTGAAACCGTCAGGTCGCGGCCGGCGATGCCCGCGGCATCGATTTCGCCGGATGCCGAGTCCGCGACCAGAACCCAATTCCCGTCCACAGGGAACTCGGCCGTCCACGATCTATCGCTGCCCGTGAAATTGAGGAAGACCGCGAAGGCGTTGTCGCCCGAGCCTTTCGACACCCAGGCCAGGACGCCTGTGCGCCAAAGATCGGTGATCGAGGCGCCGACGGTGAGATCGGTCATGTTCCACGACCACGCGCCCGAGGACGCCGGGTCCGGTTCCGCTACGCGCAGGCTCGGATGCGACTTCCGCAGCGCGATGAGTCCCGCGTAGTAGTCGCGGAGCGCGACGTTTTCCGGCATGGCGAGGTACCCGTTCCAGTCGAAAGCGTTGTTCGCCGCGTCCACGCCGCTGCCGCTCGGCGGATGGTTCCCGTAGTGTACGCGCCCCGCTTCCTCGCCCATCCAGAGCATCGGCGTTCCCATGGCGGTGAGCAGGTGCGTCGCGGCGAGCCTGGCCCGGGCTCGCATTTTCTGCGGGTCGCCCGCGTCAGGCCAGGCTTTCCAGACGCCCACGCCCTGTATGGTCCCCTCGTCGTGGCTCGAGTGGTAGTTGATGACCGAGGAGGGCCAGGTCCAGCCCCAGTCCTTGGCGTGGTAGGTCGAGATGCCGAGGTTTCCGTAGGCGGTCCCGAAGAGCGAGCCCCAGACCGTGTCCTTCCAGCCCGCGCCCCAGCTCGCGATGACGCCCGAGCCTTCCGCGTTGTCGTAGGCCTTGATCAGGTTGTTGTGGTCCCCGTTGAATTCCTCGAAGATCCAGTAGCGCCCGGGGTAGTCGGTGCGGAGGCCGTCGACGATATCGATCAGCGCGGCGACGTCGAGGTTCTCGGTGGAGTCGAAGCGGAAACCGTCGACGTGGTATCCGTCGAACCACAGCTTGAGGTTGTCGCGCACGTAGGCCGCGGAGGCGGGCTCCGAAAGGTCGAAACGCGGACCCCAGGGCGTATCGCCCTCGAAGTAGCGCTCGGCGTCGATGACCCAGAGCGGGTTCTCGTGGCTCGAGTGGTTGTAGACGACGTCGAGGATGACCGCGATGCCCGCCCCGTGCAGGGCGTCGACCAGGGCCTTGAGCTCGCCGACCGCCGAGCCGTCTGCGACGCTTGAGCCGTAGGAATTCTCAGGCGCCGACCAGTGGCTCGTGTTGTAGCCCCAGCTGTAGTACCCGCCGGGCCATTCCTGGACCGGCATGAGCTCGACCGCGTTGACGCCGAGATCGACCAGGTAGGGAACGCGCTCGATTGCCTTGAGGAAGGCGCCGCCGGAGACTGGCGAGGTCAAGCCGGCGGTGTCCGCGAAGTCCTCGACGTGCAGTTCGTAGATGACGAGCTCGTCGCGCGGGGGGTGTGTCCAGGACGTGGTGGTCCAGTCATGGTGGGCCGGGCTCGACGCATCGTTCGGGTCGAGGATGATCGCGTTGGCGTATTCCGCGTCGAATGCCGCGCCGTACGGGTCACCGACATAGCCATCGTTTTCCGTGAAGTCGGCAGACCAGTACTTGTATTCCTGCCCCGGTGCCGCATTCGTGACGAGCGCAGTCCACCAGCCGGGAGAGGCCGCTTTGGCCAATGCCGTCTTGCCCCAGCCGTTGAAGTCGCCGCGTACGGAGAGCGAGCGGACCGTCGGCGCGTAGACGACGAAACGGGTCCCGAGTCCCTCGAGGTACTCCGCGCCCGGCTGGCCGGCCCCCGTATAATCAACATAGTCGATGGGGCCAGCCGGGCCGCTCGCGGGGCAGCCCGCCAGGCTCAGGGCCGCGAGGACGGCGAGAAACGGAACGGCGCGGCGGAGCGGGGCGGACCGGGACATGGCGGCGTACCTCGGATCGTTGGGTGCGGTTTTGCTAAACCGGTTTACACCCTATCCGAACGGCGTGGCGCCGTAAAGGGGCGTTTTAAGGAGGCTGCCGTCTCCGCGCGGCCCGCCGCCCCGCGGGAACCACGGCGACCCGCCGCCTCGGGGAGAGTAGGGCGAGCATAGAGCCCCGGCGCCTATTCTTCCCCCATCCTCCCTCTCGCGCCGCGCTCCGGAAGCGCCAGCGCTTCTCCGGACCCGGATGCGCCTTCAGTGCGGAAGAAGCGGATGGCCTCGACAAGGCTCGCGGAGAGGCCCGAGAGCTCCGTGGCGGTGCCGGAGAGCTCCTCGCTGGAGGCGGCGTTGCGCTGGATGACCAGGTCGAGCTGCCCCAGGGCCGCGTTGATCTGGGTAGCGCCCGTCACCTGTTCGCGGCTCGCGGCGGCGATCTCGTGGACCAGCTCGGCGGTCTGGCGGATGTCGGGGACGATGCCGCCGATCAGACGGCCTGCGCGGTCGGACACTTCCAGGCTGGAGCCCGCGAGACCGGAGATTTCGGCCGCGGCGGTGCCGCTCCGCTCGGCGAGCTTGCGCACCTCGCTCGCGACCACGGCGAAGCCCTTGCCGGATTCGCCCGCGCGCGCGGCCTCGATGGCGGCGTTGAGGGCCAGCAGGTTGGTCTGCCGCGCTATCTCCTCGATGATGCCGATGCGCGAGGCGATGTCCTTCATGGCGGCCACGGCGGCCGACACGGCCCTGCCGCCCTCCTCGGCGTTGCCGGCCGTGCGGCGGACCAGCGCCTCGGTGGCGGCCGCGTGGTCGGCGTTCGTCTGGATCGAGGCGCTCATCTCCTCCATGGACGACGAAACCTCCTCGCCGGCGGCGGCCTGGGCCGCGGCGCCTTCGGAGAGCTCCCGGGCCATGCCGTCGATGCGCTCCGAGCCTTCGGCGACCCGGCCGGCCCCTTCGCGTATGCCCTCCACCGCGGCGGCGATCGAGCCCCGCAGCCCGACCAGCGCGTTCGCGGTCGCGCCGAGCTCGTCGCGGCGCTCGGTGAGCCTGCCGCATTCGGGCCGCGGCGAGAAGTCCCCGTCGGCGAAGGCCGATACGGCGGAGGTGGTGACGGCCAGCGGCCTGGTCACCGAGCGCCGGGTCAGCAGGGCGACCAGCAGCATGACGAGGAGCAAGGTGGCGCCATAGATGGCGAAGCTCCGGAGGAAGAAGGCGTTCCGCTCGGCGACGATGGACGAGACGTCGACGCGGAACTTGGCGTAGCCGATGTCCTTGCCCGAGTAGTCGCGCAGGGGGTAGTAGGCGAGGGCCGTTCCGCCCCGGCGCGAGAGCAGCGAATCCTTGCCCGCGAGCGCCGCGAGGGTCGCGGCGGGATCCTCGCTTGGCTCCTGCTCGAAGTTGGAGCCGGCCAGGAAGTACTCGCCGGCCAGGTTGATCGAGACGACGCTGAGCTCGAAGCCGCCCTCGAGCACGGAGGCCGGCAGCCCGGCCTCGAGCCGCTCGATGAAGGGCGTGTCGAGGCCCCCGCCGAATTCGACGGTGCCCGCGTGGGCGCCGTCGGCCGTCGCGACGGGCCTGACCACCCGGAAGCCGAGGTCGCCGACGCCCACCTCGAGGCCCTCGACGGGGCGCTTGGAGCGGTTGGCCTCGACCACGGTGGCGCGGAAGGAGGAAAGGTCGTCGTCGAACTTCTCGGGCTTGTGGAGCCGGAGGTATGAGCGCGAATCCGGCCAGTGGAACTGGTACTGGGCGATGCTGAACTCGGTCCTGGTCGCGCGGTAGAAGGGCAGGGTCAACTCGAGCAGGCGCGCGCGGTCGCGGGCGCCGAAGGCCTCCGCCACCTCGGGATCGACGAGCACCGAGTCGAGGAAGAGCTTGCCGAGCGAGCGGTAGCGCTCGAGGGCCTCGCTCAGGGCCTGGCGCTTGAGTTCGGCGAGCGCGGCGACCCGCTCCGTCGAGTCGGATTCGATGCTGCGCGAATCCTTGACGACGAGCACGGCGTACTGGACGAGCAGGATGCCGAGCAGGGGCAGGAGCAGCTTTTCCCGGATCTTCATGGGGTCTCCTCGAATCGTCGGGAGCCAGGTCCCGGAATGAACTGCGGAAGACCCGAGTCTCGCGCATCGCGCCGCGATATTCCAGTAACCCGCGAATTCGCCGTATCCCCGAGCCCGCTTGCGCTGGGCGCCCGCGCGGCGCTACCTTGGTGCCGCGGAGGTCTACCATGTCCGACACGAACGAAACGCAGACGCGCGCGCAGTCCCCGGCCGCCCGGCCCGGCAAGGCGCCCACCACCCTCAGGCAGAAGATCTTCGACGGCATCGGCTGGCTGGCCTTCGCGCTGCTCGTGCCGCCGGCCCTGTCGATGCTGGGGCTCCCGAAGCTGCAGGAGCTCGTCTCTGGCGAGCTCGGCGCCTGGGGCTCGCCCTTCGCCCTCGTCATGTACTTCTACGCGCTGCTCTTCCTCCGCGTGTTCTTCGGCACGGACCAGCGCTACTTCCCGGTCATCCTGGGCTACCTGGTCAGCTTCCTCTGCTTTTCCAACTCGCTCGACATCGGCGTCATGGCCTGGTTCCGCGAGGCGCTCCACAAGGTGCCCGCGCTCTCGTACGACGCCATCAGCTTCGCGGCCGGCGTCATCGCGGTCTTCCTCGGCAACGCGCTTTCCCGCGCGCGCAAGGCCGGCGCGGTGGTCGACCTGATCGTGCTCGTGCTCCTGCCCGCCGTCGGGCTCTTCGTGGCGGGCCTCTACCTGCCGCCCCTGCTCGGAATGTAGAAGGAAGGGGGGAAGCCCCGGCCCCGCGCGGCCTCGGGGAAGGTCGCGCGGCCCTCAAGCTCGCCCGACCCTCCCGCCGGGGCCGCCCTCCCGTCGCGCGGCCGCCGCTTCGAGTCTGCGCCGCCCTCCCGGCTTGCGGCGACAGGCCGGCGGGGCGTAAGCTTCCAGCCATGGACGAGAAGCGGTGCGCGTGGCGCGAGACCTCCAGCCGGCCCCTGGCGGACTGCCGCATCTTCGGCGTGCGCGACTGCGAGCGCGAGACCGACTGCGGCAAGAAGGGCCATTTCTACCTGGTGGATGCGCCCGACTGGGCGGGCATCATTCCCGTGGTGGACACGGCCGCGGGCCGCCACTTCGTCATGATCCGCCAGTTCCGGCACGGCACGGGGCGCTTCTGCTACGAGTTCCCCGGCGGCATCGTCGATCCGGGCGAGGACCCGGCACAGGCGGTGGCCCGCGAGCTCCGCGAGGAGACCGGCTACCGGGCGGGCCTCGTGGTGCCGCTCGGCGTGCTCTCGCCCAACCCCGCCTTCATGACCAACACCTTCCACGCGTACATCGCCGAGGGCTGCGTGCTCGAGTGCGAGCAGTGCCTCGACGAGCACGAGGACATCGAGGTGCGCCTGGTGCCCGAGCGCGAGGCCATCGACCTGGTGGGCGCCGAGGATTTCGGCCACGCGCTCATGACGGCCACGCTCTTCTTCTACATGCGCTACCGCGGCCTCTCGATGTAGGCCCGGCGCCCGGGAGGGGCGCGGCAGGCACCGCTTCCGGCCCCGCATCCGGAACAGCCGGGCGCGGGGCCGGAGGCGTCGTCAAGCCTCGCCGGCCGGGTTCTCCCGGTCCGGCCCTTCGCCGGAGGCAGCTTCCGCCGTTTCCCCCGCGTCCGCGGCCTCCGTCAAATCCGCATCGGTGGGGCTTTCCTCATTCGCGTCGATGACGAAGCGCTCGGTGGTACCCTTGACGCCCGCGGCCAGTTCGCCGGTGCGGTCGGCCTCCGCCCTGAGCTGGGTGGCGATGGAGCGCAGGCCCTCGGTCTCCTTGTCGACCGCGGCGGAGAGCTGGCGGAGCACGGCGCTCGAGCGGCCGAGCCCGGATACGCTTTCCGAGACCTCGCGGTTGGCCACGCGGATGCCGTTCGCGCCTTCCTTGACCTTGGCCGAGAGTTCGTCCATGCGCTCGAGCTCGACCACGAGCCGCCTGCCTTCCTCGGTCTCGGCCACCAGGGCCTCGCGCAAGCCGGATTCGAGGGCGCCGACGCGGTCGATGAGGGCCCGGACGTGGCCGAACGAGGTATCGGCGTCGCCCGAGCGCTCGCGCATGGCCTCGACCGCCTCGTTGACCTCGGTCAGGATGGCCTGGATCTCCTTGGAGCGCTCGGCGGTGGACTCGGCCAGCTTGCGGATCTCGTCGGCGACCACGGCGAAGCCGCGGCCCGAGTCACCGGCGTGGGCGGCCTCGATGGCGGCGTTCATGGCCAGCAGGTTGGTCTGGCTGGCGATGCTCGCGATGACCTCGCTGGCCTCGCCGAGGCTGCCGGACTTGCGGAGCACGTCTTCCGACAGCTCGCGCACGCCCGAGATGGTGGCCGACCCGGCTTCGGAGGACTTCCTGAGCTCGCCGAAGGCCTCGTCCATGCCGGCTATCATCGAGCCGGAACTCGAGAGGCGTTCGGAGAAGGCGTCGATGGAGCCGCGCGAACGCTCGAGGGCTTTCGCCTGCTCGGCGACCAGGGCGGTCAGGCCGTCGGCGTCGCCGCCGATGCCGATCACGGCCTGGGCCGAGGCCCGGAGGCGCTCGTCCTGGGCTTCGGCCAGCTCGCGGAGGCGCGTCGTCGTGGCGGCGATGCGGCCGATGGTCTTCTCGGTGGCGCCGGTGGCCTGGGCCAGGTCATGGGCGCCGGATTCCAGCTCCGCGACCGAGGCGCGGACCGAGCGAACGATCTCGGACACCGAGGCGCCGACCTCGTTGAAGCCGCCGATGAGGGCGCCGATCTCGTCCCGGCGCCGGGTGTCCAGGCGGCGCGAGAAGTCGCCGTCGGCCATGCGGGCGAAGGCCATGGCCACCGAGGTGACGGGCCGCGTGACCGCGCGCGAGGTGACCAGGGTGGACACGAGGAGCAGGAGCACGAGGGCGAAGGCTGTGGCCGCAATGCCGAGCGCGGCCTCGGTGGCGGGCTGCTCGGCCAGGACCACCGGCACGGCCGTCACGAGCCGCCAGCTGGCGATGCCGGCGATGTCGACCGTGGCGACGGCGGCGTAGGACCGCGAGCCGGTCAGGCCGGAATTGAACGCGACGGGTTCGGCAACCTTGGACGAGCGGTCCCAGGAGCCCGCGGCCGCGGTGGCGCCCGAGAGCGCGTCGGCGGCTTCGAGCAGGGCGGCCGCTCCCTCGGGCTCGACCTCTTCGAAGGGCTTTGCCACGAGGGTCGGGTCGGTATGGCCGAGGATCATGCCTTCCGGCGATATCAAGGCCGACCACGAGGAAGCGACGTCCGCCCCTTCGCCCGCGCCGAGCCGATCGGAGAGCGTGGCCAGGTCGATGTCCAGGCCGAACACGCCATACGCCGTGCCGTCTGGATCCAGGAGGGGCACGGAAATGGTGGTCATGAGCGTCTCGGCGTAGTCGTCGTCGAGGTAGGGCTCGAGCACGACCGGGCGCAGGGCGCGGATCGCCTCGCGGTAGTAGTCCTCCTCGTAGTAGTCCTCGCCCCAGTAGAGCAGTTCCTCGGCGAGGCCGCCCGACTCGTCGCGGTAGAGCCAGGGCGAGAAGCCGCCGGTCTCGTCGTAGCCTTCGGCGTCGACGTAGGCCGCGTCCATGCCGTCCCAGGCGTCGGGCAGGAAAAGGGCCCAGGCCGCGTAGAAGTAGTCGTCGCGCTCGAGGGCGGAACGGAAGAGGGCGGGGGGGAAGTTCCGCTCGGCGAGCCCCGCCTCGCGCGCCTTCATGAGCGCGTCCCCGATCTGGATCGCCGTCGACGCGGCGGCGGAGAGCTCGTGCGACAGCTCCGCGGCCCGCTCCGCGGAGAGCCGCTGGAAGTAATAGATCGAGGCTTCCCGGAGCGAGCGCCACGAGCTCCAGGCGCTCACGGCCTGGAAGGCAAGCACCGCCGGCAGGATGGCGCCGAACATGAAAAGGAGGATGCGGGTTCTGAATTTCTTCATCGGGACTGCTCCGGAAGGGCGGCTGCCCAGGGCCGGCGGGAGCGGAATCCCGGCCGTTCCGGAACCCGCGTCACGGATCCCGGAATGGCCGGCCGAGCCTGCCGGCCTCCCAGTCTAACGCGCGCGGCCGCGCGGCGCCATGCCGGAGCCTCGCTTTGGCGGGCTTTAGACCGCGAAGCGTCCCTTCGAGATCAGGGGAAGCTCGCGGCCTGAGGCGTCGACGCCCGTCACCTCGACCGCGTCCGAGCCGATCATCAGGTCCTCGTGGACCATGGACTCGTTGAAGCCGAGCTTCGAGCGTTCGCCCTCGGCCACGGACTCGATGCCGCGGTAGGCCTCTTCGTAGGCCGAGCCGAGCGCGACGTGGCAGGCGGCGTTCTCGTCGATCAGGGCGTTGCCGAAGACGAGGCCGCTCCGGAAGATGGGGCCCGAGCCGTCGACCAGGGCCACCTCTCCGAGGCGCCGGGCGCCGGGGTCGGTCTCCACCCAGCGGGCCAGGGCGTCGGCGTTCTCGTCGGCGCCGAAGTCCACGAGCTGGCCGGCCTTGAATTCGATCCAGGCGCCGCGGACCTTCTGGCCGTACAGGTCGAAGGGGCGGGTGCAGGCCGCGCGGCCCTCGGTGCCGCGCCAGTCGGGGCTCGCGAAGACTTCCTCGGTGGGCAGGTTCGGGTAGAAATTCCGCCCGTCGGGAGTGACCGAGCCGCCGCCTATCCAGTTGGACTCGGGCGCCAGGGCCACGGTCAGGTCCGTGCCCGGTCCCCGGAAGCGCACCGCGCGCAGCGTGAGTCCGTTGAGCCTCCGCGCGCGCTCCTGCAGCGCCTCCATGTGCTCCCTGACGGCGCGGGCCGGGTCCGGGGCGTCGAGGCGGAGTATGGGAACGAGCTCCTTCCAGAGGGCGGCTTCCGGATCGGCGGGGACGGGGCGCTTCGAGCCTTCGAAGACGGCCTTGCCCCACGCGGCGGTGGGCGAGGGGGCGACGCACCAGGCGATGCGGTTCGAGATGACCGCGTCGTGGTAGTTCTTGACCGCGAGGGATCGGGCCCGGCCCATGCGCTGGAGGCGGGCGGGGTCCGCGCCTTCCATGAGGGAGGGATCCTCCTCGCCGAGGATGTTGAGCGACGACCAGCCTTCCTCGACGTAGGTTTCGAAGATGCGCCGGGTCAGCAGCGGCTTGTCGTCGAGCCAGTCCTCGCGGAGCAGGTCGGCCTGCGCGCGCGCGAGGCGCATGTCGGACCAGTCCACGCGCACCGCGCGGGCGCCGAGCTCGTAGGCGCGGCGGGCGCAGGCCAGCGCGAGCTCGCGGTTGACGGCCTCGCAGGCGATGCGCAGGCGGCCGCCCGCCTTGAAGTCGAGGCAGGTGTCGACGAGGACGGCGGCGTAGGCGTTCATCTCGCGTTCGGTCATTGCTTGTGCTCCTTCCGGGGCGCGCGGGGAGGCGCGGCGGCCGATTATACCACGGGAATCCCGACGGGGCCGCCGGGCGCGTTGACGCCGCCTTCCGGGGCCGCTAGGCTCGCCCTCATGGACGCGACGGGCGGAAGGACGGTGCTGGCGCTGATCGGCCTGCCGGGGAGCGGCAAGAGCACGGTCGGGGCCCTCGTCGCGGATGCGCTCGGCGCCGCCTTCGCCGACGCGGACGCCGAGATCGAGCGCGCGGCCGGCTGCGCGACGGCGGAGATTTTCCGGCGCGAGGGGGAGGCGGGCTTCCGGCGACGCGAGACAGCGTGTGTCGGGGAGCTGACGCGAAGCCCCGCGGCCGAGGCGTCAGCCCCTTTTCCCCCTTCGCCGAATTCCGGATCCGATGGAGAGGGGCGCCCGCGCCTCGTGCTGGCCCTCGGCGGCGGCGCGCCGACCGTGCCGGAAATCCGCGCCCTGCTTCGCGGGCGCTGCGTGGTGGCCTGGCTCGACCTGGCGCCGGAGGTGGCCGCGGCCCGCTTGGGCGCGGAGGGCGGGGGACGACCCCTGCTCGCGGGCGATGCCTTGGCGCGCCTTCGCGAGCTCGACCGCGAACGCCGCGAGCTTTACGCCAGCTGCGCCGATTTCCGCGTGCGCGCCGACGCGTCGCCCGAATCCGTCGCCGCGCGGATGCTGTCCGGGCTCCGGGGGGCTCCCGGCCTCGAGGTGGTGGCGCGCGGCGCGGTGGCCGGCCGCCTCGAGGCACCGCCCTCGAAGAGCGCCGCCGTGCGCGCCCTGACCTGCGCCCTGCATGCCGACGGCGGATCGATGCTCCGCGGCGCGGGTTTTTCGGACGACGTCGAGGCGGCCGTCCGGGCGTGCCGGGCGCTCGGCGCCCGCGTCGAACGCGAGGGCCGGGATCTCCGCGTCGCGCCCGCGAGCCTCGGCGGCGCCGCGCGCGGATCGGTCACGATCGATTGCGGGGAGTCCGCCCTGGTGTTGCGCATGTTCGCGGCGCTGGCCGCGCTTACCGGTAAAGCGGCGACGCTCGTCGCCGGGGGGAGCCTCCGAGCGCGGCCGGTCGGCATGGTCGAGGCTGCATTGGGCGCGTTCGGCGCCGACTGCGCGTCGGAGGGCGGGTTTCCGCCGCTCCGCGCGCGCGGACCCTTGCGGGGCGGCGCCGCGCGCGTGGACGGCTCGGAGAGCTCGCAGGCGGTCTCGGGGCTCCTGGCGGCGCTCGCGCTCGCGGAGGGCGACTCCATGCTCGAAGTGGAGCGCCTGGCCTCGGGCGGCTACCTCGACCTGACGCTCGCCACGATGCGCGACTTCGGCCTCCGCGTCGACGAGGAGCGGACGGAAGACGGCTCGCGGCGCTTCCGGATTCCGGGCGGGCAGACGCCGCGGGCGCGCGATTTCACCGTGGAAGGCGACTGGAGCGGTGCGGCCTTCCCGCTCGTGGCGGGCGCGACCGCGGGAGCGGAGGGCGCGCCGCTCGTCGTGGAGGGACTCCGCGCGGACTCGACCCAGCCCGACCGCGCCATCCTCGAGGCGCTGCGCCTGGCGGGCGCCGAGCCGCGGGTCGAGGGCGACGCGGTTTCGATCGCGCGCGCGGAGCTCCGCGCCTTCCGCTTCGACGCGACGGACTGTCCCGACCTCTTCCCGCCCCTCGTCGCGCTCGCCGCGAGCTGCCCGGGTGTCACGGAGCTTCGGGGCGCGCGGCGCCTGCGCGCCAAGGAAAGCGACCGGGCCCTCGCGCTCGCGGGGGAGTTCGGGATGCTCGGCGTGGCGGTGGAGCTCGACGGAGACCTCATGCGGGTGCGCGGAGGACCGATCGGCGGCGGCCGGGCCGATTCCCGCGGCGACCACCGCGTCGCGATGGCCCTGGCCGTGGCCGCTCTGTCCGCCGACGGCCCCGTCACGATACGCGGCGCGTCGTGCGTGGCCAAGTCCTGGCCTTCGTTCTTCGCGGAGCTCGACCGGCTCCGCGCGGCGCGGGACTGACGCGTCCCGCGCCGCGCGGGGGCCGGCGGGGCGCTTGCCCCTACTCCGAAAGGCGCTTCAGCATGGCGCGCGCCAGCGCGGCCGAATCCACCATGTCCTCGGGGTCGCCCACCTCGACGGCCTTGGCGAACGAGGCGCGGGCGCGATCCTCGAGGCCGAACGAGAGCGCGAGGAAGCCGTGCGCCACCCAGAGGTCCTCGGGGTCCATGGCGTGCCGCGACTCGAGCACCTTGCCGAAGGCCGCCCGCGCCTCCTCGTAGCGGCCGGTGGCGCCGTACCAGCACGCGATGGTGTGGACCGCCGCCGAGCCGCCCTCGAGCAGCTTCCGGTTGAAGCCGGAGTCCTCCAGCGAGCGGAGCTCGTAGCCGTCGATGAAGAGGGCGCTCCAAGCCGCGCTGTTGTAGTCGCCGGAGTCGGCCAGTCCCGCGGCCATCAGGCCGCGGTAGGCCTCGTGGTATTCGCGCACCTTCCACTGCTGGCCGAACGACCAGGCGAGCAGGCGGACGATCTCGAGATCCTCGGGGAAGCGTTCCTTGCCCGCGCGGAGCGCCCGCTCGGCCTCCGGCCACAGGTCGAGCGAGCCGAGGCGCCTCGCGATCCGTATCACGTCCGCGCCCTTTTCGGCGAGGGGTTCGAGCCGGGCGGCAGTCGCCCGCAAGGCCTCGGCGTCCCCCGCGGTCGTCGCGAAGCCGAGGGCGAGGCTGAGGAGCTCCTTGACGCGCTTCGGGTCGTCCTTCGAGGCCTCGGCTCCGGCGAGGCAGTCGCCGAGCAGCCGCGCGGAGAGCTCCCCGTCGCCCGTGCCCGCGGCGAGGACCGCGGCGGCGACCGCGAGCTCCACCGGGTCCCGGGAACCCGCCTTGAGCAGCTCGACGCCGAGCTCGTTGAGGCCGTCCTCCCAGGCGGGGTTCACCTTCGCGGGCGCGGCCATCGCGTCCACCCAGGCTGCCGCCGTTCCGAGCTCGCCCGCCGCGACCAGGGTGCGGACGTAGGCGCCCACGCCCGGGTTGTCGTCGAAGGCGACGAGGCTCCAGCCATCAGGGCCTTCGAGCAGGGCGACCTCGGCGAGCTTGTCGAGGCCGAGCGCCGGGGCCTCGACGATGCCGAGGACCACCGGACCGCTGCGCGCCGTCTTGACCTCGAGGAAGGCTTCGAGGAAATCCATGAGCGCCGCGCCGTTCAAGCCGGATTCGCTGAGCGCGTCCTCGATCTGCCCGAGGGAATCGTCGAGGCCCGACGAGAAGGCCACCGTCCCGTGGACGCCCGGGGCGAACAGCGCGGGGTCGTGCGGACTCCCCTCGACGGTCGACCGCAGGAGGGCGAGGACGAGGGATGCGGGGTCGGCGCGCGACTCGTCGGCCGGCGCCGCCTCGGTCTTCACGAGCGACCTGAACTTGGCCGCGAGGTCCGAGACCGAGGCGAAGTTCGTGGTGCCCCGGGCGGAGGCCAGAAGCAGGTCGGCCGAGAGGGCGTATTCGCGGCGGGCCACCAGGTCCAGGCCCGCCTGGGCGAGCGCCGCGCGGCGGCCGGCGGCGTCGGTCCAGATGGATGAGGCGAGCCGGGTGGCGGCGTCGGCTCCGTCGCGGACCGCGGCCGAAGCCAGCAGGTAGTGCCCGCCCGTCTTGCGGTCCTTGAGCTTGCCGCTCGCCCTGACCAGGTCGTCGTAGCGCCCGAGCTGGAACAGGTCGGCGAGGTAGCGCTCGGCCATGCCTTCGCCTTCGAGGGAGTCGAACTCGCGATCGAAGGTCTCGACGGCCTCGGCGAGGAGGGCGCCCTCGCCGCGGTGCCGCCCGTCGTCGCCGAACTCGAAGAGGATGGCGCGGTTGAACAGGCTCCGTTTGTCGGACGCGTCGAGCTCGTAGGCCTTGAGGAACTCCGCCGCGGCGCGGTCGAGGTCGGCGCCTTCGTCGAGCTGCACGCCGAACGGGTCGTGGACGAGGGCGAAGGCGAGGTCGCGGTGGGCGTCTGCGGACTCGGGCTCGAGCCTGACGGCCTCCTCGGCCTCCGCGACCGCGTCCTCGACGAAGCCCGCCGCGACGAGGATGTCGGAGGCCTGCCCGTGGTGGAGCGCCTCGTCGGGGTGCAGCTCCTGCAGCGCGAGCACCGCGTCGAGCGCCTCGCGATACCGGCCTTCCTCGGCGAGCGCCGCGGCGACGTTCTCGAACGAGGCTCTCGGGGCCGTGGACTTGAAGAAGGCGGCGAGCTTGCGCGCGTAGTCGGCGTAGGCTTTCGGGGTCAGGCGCTCGGTGTCGAATTCCAGCCGGTACCTGGCCTCGATGACGAGCGGGTCCGGCGAGGAGAAGGCCGCGGCGATCGTCGCGGGGCCGAGGTCCAGCTCGAAATCCCGCGGGACGTCGACGGCGCGGAAGCCCGCCGGCGCCTCGACGATGAACTCGAGCAGGGTGACGGGCGCGTCCGGGTAGTAGAGGTCGCGCTTGCGGGCCGCCTTCGCCTCGTCGTCCTTGAGCGCGTCCGGAAGCAGCTGGAAGAGGGCGCCGGCGGCGAGCGAGGTCTCGGCGCGCAGCTCGTCGGTCCAGCCCTCGCCCGAGCCCGAGACCTTCAGGCGGATGCCGAAGGGTTCGGCCAGGGCGCGCGGGTCGCCGAAATCCGCCTCGACCACCTCGCCCTCGTAGGCCGACGATCCGTAGTCGCGCAGGTACTCGAGGTGCTCCTCGCGCGACGCGTCGTCCCAGATCGAGCGCAGCCACTGGTCCACGTCGCCCCCGGCGGCGCTCTCCTCCTCGATCGAGACCGCGGCGCCCCGTTCGGAGAGGACTATCCTGCGCGTTTCCTTGTACCAGTCGGAACCCTCGGCGGCGCCGGGCGAGGTCTCGAGGCCCGTGGTCGAGGGGGACGCGACGAGGGCCTTGCGGCGGCGGTCGCCGCGGGGCAGCTCGCCCGGCCTCGCGTAGTACGCGGTCGGATCGAACCAGAGGTCGAGCTCCGGCGCACGGACGATGGCGTGGTCGAAGAGCTCGAGCCCGGGAATGGCGTCGGAGACGTCGTAGCCGGAGCCCGAGTCGAGCAGGGCCAGGTGCGCCTCGACGCCCACGGCGCGCAGGGCCGCCGCGAGCAGGGTGGCCTGGTCCTTGCAGTCGCCGTAGCCCGCGGCCAGGGTTTCGGCGGGCGCGTGCGGGATGACGGCGTTCTCGCCGAAGAGCACCCCGGTGTAGCGGATGGTTCCGCGGACCGCGTCGGCGACCGCCTTGGCGGCCGCGGCCGGGTCGGCGGCGGGATCGACGGAGCCGAGCGCCGAACGCGCCCAGGCGGCGACGGGGGCGGGGTCCAGGTAGGGTTCGACGGCCTCCGCGTAGGCGCGGGCCACCGCGTTCCACGAGGCGGCGCTGCCGTACTCGACGAGCGGCGCGAACGGCGCGTCCCAGGGGAGGAGGGGGGGCTCGTCGGCGTAGGCGGGCAGCGGCCCGAATTCCATCGTCAGGGTCTCGAGACCGTCCTCGACCGCGGTTTCGGTGGAGGTCGCGGCCGTCTCGAGGACGTCCCAGGCGAAGGGCAGGCCTTCGGGCCGGGTGAAGCTGACGGCGACGCGGGCGACGGGGGCGGAGCGGCCGAGGCGGACGCGGCCGGAAAGCCCGGCGCCGGGCCTGGCCTCGCGCGTGCGCTCAAGGAGCCGGTACTCGATCAGCGCTCCGGGTTCGAGCCGGGGCAGGGGCGCCGAGATCCGGCGTGCGTCCGAGCGGAGGTTGCCGTCCTGCTCGCCCGCGCCGGTCTCGACGATGGATGAAGGGTCGAGCGCGGCTTCCTCGCCGCCCGGGTGGACCACTCGCGCGCTCAGGACCGGGCGGTCGGACCTCCAGGGTTGCCAGCCCGCGTTTAGGATGGACCAGGCCTCGACGCCGTCGGGAGTCAGCACGCGGACGACGGCCCGGATATCGTTCTCGACGTAGCCGTCGCCGGTGAAGGTGACGCGGATTTCCTCGTCGAGCACCTGCCACGAAGCCTTGGCGTCGGCGGCGACGCCCGAGTGCTTCGCGAGCAGCTCCGCGGCCGTGAGCTCGAAGGCGGGCGCGGCGGCCGCGTCCGCGGAGGCCGCCGGAGCCGGGGCCGGCGAACCGGCGCAGGAGACGGCGACGAGCAGGGCGGCCGCGGCGAGCGCGGATAACATCGTGCGGGAGCAAAAGCCGGCGGGTCTTCGTGCGATCATCGTTTTTCCTCGCGGCCGGCGGATCCGGCGGGCGAGAAGATAGCACGCGGGCGGGCGGGGCGCTATCGTCCCGGCAGCCGCGCGACGAGCTCGTCCAGTTCCTCGATCCGCCAGGGCTTGGCGAGGTACGCGTCGATCAGGCCCTCCGCCTTGAAACGTTCGAAGAGGGTGGGATCGTCCGTGCCGCCGCTCAGGATGACTGCCTTGAGTCCCGGGTCGAGCCCTCGCAGCTTCGCGATCAGCTCGGAGCCTTTCATCACGGGCATCAGCTGGTCCGCCAGCACGAGCGCGACGCGGCCGCCCGAGTCGCGGATTTCCTCGAAGACCGCGATCGCCTCGGGACCGGAACCCGCCGTCTCGATCTCGTACGCGGCCGACCAGCGGGCGCGGAGTTCCTGCCTGAGGGCGAGCAGGATGATGCGCTCGTCGTCGACGAGCAGCAGGGTCGGCAAGGGGGCGTCGTCGTCCGTTCGTCCGCTCACGGGAGCCTCCGCAATGCGATGATAACGCCCGGCGCCGCGCTCCGCCAGCCTCGGCCCGGGGCCGGCGACGGTCGCGCGAGGTCGCGGCGCGAGTCGGCGGGGCATGAAAAAGCCGCCCTCGCGGGCGGCTTTCGCGGGAAGGGCGGCGGACCGCCCTTCGGCCTAGTAGCGGTTACCGTCGCGGCGGGGCTTGTCCATCGCCTCGTTCACCTTGATGTTGCGGCCGTCGAGGTCGATGCCGTTGGTGCCGGAGATGGCGGCGGCGGCCTCCGCCTCGGTCGACATCTCCACGAAGCCGAAGCCCTTGGAGGAGCCGGAGTCGCGATCGGTGATGATCTTCGCGGACACGACGTTGCCGTACTGCTGGAAGAGGTCGCGGAGGCCGTCCTCGTAGGTGTTGAAGCTGAGGTTGCCGACGTAGAGTTTCTTGCCCATGACTGGAATCCTTCGCCCGGTTTATCGGGCGTCTCGAATGTGCCCGCGAAAAAGCGGACAGAGCAGAATCATGGACGGTGGGTATGCGGTTCGCGCGGACGCGTAGGCAGGCAGGGTCCAAGGTTTTGTTCACCATCACCGTAGCACGGGCGCGAAAAGAAAGATACCCCCGCGCGCCGAATGCCGCGTCAAGCCGGAACCCGGGTCCCCGCGCCGTTCCGGAGCGACGATCCCGCTACTCCGCCGCGGGCAGTTCCTCGAGCAGCGCGTCCTCGCGGAGGTCGAGCTCGATCCGCATCTCCTCGATGCGGGCGGCGCGGATGCCCTCGTTGACCTCGGAGAGCCGGGAGCCGAGCACGTCGTCGAAGAGCCGGACCACGCGCTGGAGGGGACGGGCTTCCGGCCGGATCGAGCGGAGCGCCCTGCCCGCAGCCTCCTCGTCGTCGACGTCGAAGAAGGAGAGCCTGAGGACGCGCTCGAAGCGCTCCCGGAACAGTTCCGGCACCCGCGTGCCGGGCACCTTCGGGGAGAGGAAACCCCGCGGGTTGCCGATCGAGACGAGGAAACGTCCGACCTCGCCGCCGCGGCGCAGGCGGTCCGCGAGCTCGTTCTCGCCGAAGGCCTGGACGGGCGGAAGCGCTCCGCTTCCTTCGGAGGGGGTTTCGCGGGGTGCGTCCGGGGGGCGGTCGGAGCTTTCGTGCGCGAGCATGCGCCAAACCATATCCCCCGCGCGGGAACCGTCAAGGTCGGTCCCGGTCCCGGATTCCGCGAATTTTCATTGACTCCGAAATGAAGGTGTAATATATACACTAACAAAAGGCGAACCACTGCGGCGCGGCAGTCCGCGAGGGAGGCTCCGCATCATGGAATACCGATACCCGTACCCCCATCCGGCGTTGACGGTGGACTGCGCCGTCTTCGGCCTCGACGAAGGCCGGCTCAAGGTGCTGCTCGTCGAGCGCGGCGAGGAGCCATACAAGGGCGCCTGGGCTTTGCCCGGCGGCTTCGTGCGCCTCGACGAAAGCCTCGAAGCGGCCGCGCTCCGCGAGCTCGAGGAGGAGACCGGCGTCCGGGAGCTCTACCTGGAGCAGCTCGGCGCCTTCGGCGAGCCGGGCCGCGACCCTCGCGAGCGCGTGGTCACCGTGGCCTACTTCGCGATCGTCAACCTGTTCGACCACCCGGCGCGCGGAGGCTCGGACGCGAGCGCCGCCGCCTGGTTCGAAGCCGACGCTCCGCCGCGGCTCGCCTTCGACCACGCCGACATCCTCGCCGCCGCCCTCGACCGGCTTCGCGGCAAGCTCCGCCGCGAGCCGCTCGCCTTCGAGTTCCTGCCCCGCGCGTTCACGTTGACCCAGCTGCAACGCTTCTACGAGACCGTGCTCGGAGCGCCGCTCGACAAGCGCAACTTCCGCAAGAAGGTCCTCTCCTACGGCATCCTCGAGGAGCTCGACGAGTTCGAGGCCGGCGCGGCCCACCGGGCGGCGCGGCTCCACCGCTTCGACCGCGACGCCTGGGAACGGCTCCGCGCTTCCGAAGGGAGCTACAGCGTATGAGCGACTTGAACCATACGGCCTCGGGCGGGCGGGAACAGTCCCGCTTCGACCCGTTCGCCTACAGGAACGTCGTGGTCCTCACGGGGGCCGGCGTCTCGGTCGCCTCGGGCATCCGGCCCTACCGCGGGCCGGGAGGGCTCTGGAACGACGCGACGCTCGCGCGGCTCGCGGACATCGAAACCTTCGTGGCCGAACCGCTCGAGGTGTGGCGGCACTGGTGGAAGCTCCGCGAGCTCGCCCGAGGCGCGGAGCCGAACCCGGCCCACCTCGCGCTCGCGGCCTTCGAGCGCTCGCGGTCCGCGGGAAGTTCCATCACCCTGGTCACCCAGAACGTGGACGGCCTCCACGGGCGCGCGGGCAGCCGCGCCCTGGTCGAGTACCACGGCAACGCGCTCCGCACGCGCTGCTCGAACCCCCGCTGCTCCCTCGAGCCCTACGACGACCGGACCGCGTCGGGCGATGCGGTCCCGCGCTGCCCGCGCTGCGGCGCGAACCTCAGACCCGACATCGTGCTCTTCGGCGAGTCCATCCCCGAGGCGGCCCGGGAGGCAGTCGAGCGCGCCCTCGCGGCCTGCGACCTCTTCGTCGCGATCGGCACCTCGGCCACGGTCTATCCGGCCGCGCTCTTCGTCGACATCGCCAAGCGTCGCGGCGCGCGCACGGTCTACCTCAACCTCCAGGGCCTCGACGCCCTCGGCGGGTCCGGCGACTTCGACGAGGAGATCCTCGGCCCCGCGGAGCTCCTCGCGCCGCGCTACTTCGCGCCGGGCGCCGGCGCTTCCGCCGCCGCGGGCGGCGCGCCGTGATCGGCGCCATCGCGGGCGACGTCCTCGGTTCGCCCTACGAGGGCCATCCGACCAAGGACAAGGGCTTCAAGCTCTTCCGCGCGCGCGGACGACCCACCGACGACTCGGTCCTCTCGCTCGCGGTGGCAGAGGCCATCCTCGACGCGGACGCGGAGGGCCGGGCGCCTCGCTTCGACGACTACCGGGACATGCTCCTCAGGTACGGGCGGCGCCATCCCGACGCGGGCTACGGCGGCGGCTTCCGGGCCTGGCTCCGTTCCGCCGCGCCCGAACCCTACGGCAGCTCGGGCAACGGCTCGGCCATGCGCGCCTCCGCGGTCGGCTGGGCTTTCGATGCCGAGGACGAGGTGCTCGAACAGGCCGCGCTCTCCGCCGCGCCGACCCACGACCACAGAGAGGGCGTCAAGGGCGCGCGGGCCGTGGCTCTCGCCGTGTTCCTCGCGAGGAAGGGGAGGGGGAAGGAGGCGATCCGGTCCGCGCTGTCGTCCCGCTTCGGCTACGACCTCGACCGCCGCGTCGCGGACATCCGGCCCTCCTACCGCTTCGAGGTCGGCTGCCCGCGTTCCGTGCCGGAGGCCGTCATCGCCTTCCTCGACTCGGACGGCTTCGAGGACGCGCTGCGGAACGCCGTATCGCTCGGCGGCGACGCGGACACCCAGGCTTGCATCGCGGGGGCGATCGCGGAGGCCCATTTCGGCGGCGTGCCGCCCCGTGTCGCCGCGCGGGTGCTGCCGCGCCTCGAGGAAGGGCTCTTCTCCACCCTCGAGCGCTTCGCTGCCCGCTTCCTGCCGGGGACACAGCGCGAGCTCGTCGCGCGCGAACGCGAGGGCAGGAGGTTCGATGCCGCGCGGCCCGCCCTCGACCCGAAGGCCCCCGGCCGGGACGGAGGCTCGCGCGAGGGCGGGCACGGCCGCGAGCGCTCGCCCTCGAGGCCCCGGCCCTCGTATCGAGTCATCGTGGCAGGGGAGACCATGGCGCGCCTCGAGGAAAGCGCGCGCCGCCTCGCGGCCGACCCGTCGTCCGCCGGCGCCCGGCTCCGCGGGGTCCTGGGGTCCTGGCGCTTCCAGCCTCTCGACAGGCTTGACGGCGGAAAGCTCCTCGACGCCCTGTTCCGCACGCGGCAGCCCCGCGTGTTCGCCGAGAGCGAGGTCGCGGGCGACGGCTCCGACTGGACGCCCGAGGAGCTCGGCCTGCTCGGCGATACCGGCGTCGCCGTTCCGGTGACCGTGTTCGACGACGGCCGCCATTCCGCTCCACGAGTCCACGAGCGGCCATTCGGCGCCACGCTGCTCTTCTCGGCCGGCGCCCTGCTCCGCTCCGACCGCGGCCGCGCGGCCGACGCCGACCTCGTCCGGGGCGGACGGGTCGATCCGGAGCGCCATGCCGACTTGTACGAGCGGCGGCTCCTCCCCCTGCTCCGCTTCGCGGCCGCCGACGCCCGCTCCCGGGGACGCGACGCCTTGGTCACGGTGCCCGGGCTCGGCTGCGGGCAGTTCGCCGGCGCTTTCCGCGGAACCCTCGGCCCGCTGCTCCGCGACGCGCTCGCGCGGCTCCTCGAGCGCCACGCCTCCTCCCTCTCGGGGCTCCGCGCCCTGCGCTTCGACCCGTACGACGAGTGCGCCGACGAGCGCCGCGAGTTCGACGCGGTATCCTTCCTGGTCCGTCCCCTCGCGCGGAGCGCGAATCCTCTCCCGCAGCTCCGTCACCCGCGCGACTACGAGGAACCGGGCGACGACTTCTCGCGCTGCGACCTTTACTCCGTGGTAGCCTGGGACCACGCCTCCTGGCCCGGCAACGACTTCTGGGGCGGCGCGCGCGCCACCGACGACGGCGTCAAGGCCGCCGCGACCGACGCCATGTACGCCATCTCCGGCTTCCGGGGCCGCTACGACGCCCCTTCCGCCGCCTACCTCCCGCCCGAAGGCTTCCGGACCTGGGGAGACCTGGCCCGGGACGCGGGCCTTTCCTTCGGGGCCGCGGGCTCCCCGGTCGTCGCGCGCTGAAAGCCGTCCGCGAAGCTCCTCGGGGAAAGCCTGCTCCGGAAGGGCGGGAACTTCCCGCTCGCCGACCTTGCGCCGGCGCTTGGGTGGCATGGTATAATCGGCGCAAACGAAGCCTCGCGTCGAGGAGGCGCCCATGCCCGCGCCGAACGATCCAGGAGCCTTGCGCCTCTACGCGAAACCGGACGACGTCACGCGCCTGATGGAGTCCCTGCGTTCCGGCGGCCTCGAACCCTTGCCCGTGGACCTCGACGCCATCGGGCGGGAAACGGGCGCGGGGACGACGGACGGTCGGGCGCTCGCCCGGACCGGATCCGGCGCGTCCCCTCCGGCGGCGGCCTCCGGCGGATTGCGCGTCGCCCAATATGGCGCCTTCGACGGAATCCGCGAGCTGGTCGACTGGATCGTCGCCTCGGCCCGCGCCGGGATCCTCGTGGCGGTACCCGACGCGGCGGCGGAGAGCGAGCTGCTCGCCCGGCTCGCCACGCTCCGCGAGCCGTGCGTGGTCGACACCTGCCGCGAGGCCGATTTGGCTTCCCAAGGACCGAGCCGGCTCGCCCTGCTCGCGCGGCGGCGCCACGGTCCGGATTCGCGCGACCCGCTGACCGGGCTCCGTTTCCGCGCGGCGATGCGCGGCGACCTGGAAGCCTGGTTCGCCTCGGGCGCCCGCGAAGGCGCGGCGGCCGTCTGGATGCTCGACCTCGACCACTTCAAGCGCATCAACGACACCTTCGGCCATGCGGCCGGCGACGAGACCCTCCGCGTCGTCGCGGGCGTCGTCGCGGGCTTCCCCGAGCTAGCCGAGGGCGCGAGCCGGATCGGCGGCGAGGAGTTCGGCGGCCTGTTGAGCGCGCCTTCGCGCGAATCCGTGGTGGCGCTGCTCGCCGAGCTCGGACGGGAGATCCGCGAGGCTTCCATACACCACGGCGACGCGACCATCCACGTCACCGCCAGCGTCGGCTTCGCCTTCCTGTCCCAGGGCATGACGGTGGAGGACGCCTACCGGCGCGCCGACATGGCGCTCTACATGGCCAAGAGCCGCGGCCGCGACCGCCAGGTCTGCGACGACCTGGCCTGGGACGCGGCCGAGTCCGATCCCACCCGCGTGGCGCTCGAACACTTCGAGAACGTCACGAAGGTCTGGACCGACCGCATGTCCGAGCTGATCCGCTCGGTGGGGCGCCGCGCCATGGAGGAAACCCGGAAAAGCGCCGAGCGCGACGGCCTCACGGGACTCTACAACCGGTCCTACTGGGATCGTCGCATCGCGCGCGAGCTGGCCAACGCCGCGAAATCGGGGCAGCCCCTCTCCATCGCCATGTTCGACATCGACGACTTCCACTGGGTCAACGTCGATTTCGGCTATCCGACCGGCGACCTCGCGCTCAAGGCCGTCGCGGAGCTGGCCCAGAACCATTCGCGCCTGACCGACTGGGTGGCCCGCTACGGAGGCGAGGAATTCATGATCGTCATGCCGGGGACCCAGGCTAACGACGCGGCCCTGGTCGCCGAGCGCTTCCGGGCCGCTCTCGAGGCGGCGGAGGTGCCCAAGTACGGCGGCGGGACCATGAAGCTCACCGCCAGCGTCGGCGTCGCCTCGCTCGCGGACCTCGCGCCGGCCGCGTTCGATCCCGTCTCGCTCGTGCAGGCGGCGAGCGACCGCGTCATGGCCGCCAAGGCGGCCGGCAAGAACCGCGTCGCGGGCGCCGCCGGCATGAGTTCGGGCGCGGCCATCGCCCCGAAGCCGGAGAGGCCGGGCAAGAAGCGGGGCTGAGCGGGCGGCGCGAGCGTCCCCGCGGCGCCTCAGCCCGGCCCGCCGCCGTCGCGCGCCGCCTCCTGCATCCGCCGCGACTCCGCCATGATCGCCATCCAGAGCGACTCCGCGAACCCGGGCGAAAGCCCCTCGGCCTCGGCCAGGGCGCGCACCCGGGCGAGGACTCGCGACTCGCGGCCCGGGTCGGCGACGCCCGCCTTGAAGCGCCGCGTGCCGAGGGCGGCTCGCATGCGCTCGCCGAGCAGGCGGACCAAAGCCGCGTCCGCCGCGTCGATCGTGGCGCGGAGGCTCTCGAGGCCCTCGGCGTCGCCGCTTCCGGGGCGTCCCGTCGCGTTCATGAGGAGCCTTCCGCCGAGGCCCCGCGCCCGCCCGGCCCGGCGCCCGGACCCTGGGCGGCCGGCCGGCCGAGCGGCGCGGTCGCGCGGGCGACGAGGGCCAGGTCCGCGAGGACGACGGCGAGCGCCGCCTCGAGGGCGACCGCGCCGCGCAGCGCGATGCAGGCGTCGTGCCGGCCGCCGATTTCCAGCGTGCCCATGGCGCCCGTCCCGAAGTCGAAGGTCTCCTGGGGCAGCGCTATCGAGGACGCCGGCTTCACGGCCACCCTCGCCACGAGCTCGTTCCCGTTCGAGATGCCGCCGTTGACCCCGCCCGAGCCGTTCCGCGCGGTGCGGCCCGCGGCGTCGACGAAGGGGTCGTTGTGCTCCGAGCCTCGCATGCGGGCGGCGCGGAAGCCGTCGCCGAACTCGACGCCGCGCGTCCCGGGCACCGCGAAGATGGCGTGCGCCGCGAGGCTCTCGAGCGCGTCGAACCAGGGCTCGCCGAGCCCGGCGGGAAGGCCCGAGACGCGGAGCTCCACCAGGGCTCCGACCGAGTCGCCCGCGGCGGCCGCCTCGGACGCCGCGGCCTCCACGTCGCTCCGGCCGCCGGCCTCGACGACGCGCGTCGTGAACGACACGCCCGGCAGCAGCTTCTTCGCGACGGCGCCCGCCGCCACGAGGCCGACCGTGAGCCGCCCGGAGAAGTGCCCCGAGCCGCGCAGGTCGGCGTAGCCGCCGTATTTCAGCCCCGCGCTGAAGTCGGCGTGCCCGGGGCGCGGCACCTCGCGGAAGCGCTCGTAATCGGCGCTCCGCGTGTCGGCGTTGCGCACGGCCACGAGGATCGGCGCGCCGGTCGTGAAGCCCCCGTACACGCCCGAAAGGAGCTCCGGCACGTCGGCCTCGCGGCGCGAGGTGGTGCCGCCCGCTCCGGCGCGCCGCCGGGCCAGGTCGCCCTCGAGATCGGCGGGGGCGAGCGGCAGGCCGGGCGGGCAACCGTCGATGACGGCGCCGACGAGCGGGCCGTGCGACTCCCCCAGGATTTCCACGCGGAAAATGCGGCCGAACGAGTTCATGGCGCCTCCATGACGAAACGGGAAAGCTCCGCGAGCTCGACGCGTTCCACTCGCACGGCGCCGATGCCCGCGGGCAGCGAGGCGAACAATCCGGAACCATCGCGCTTCTTGTCCGCGGGCAGCGCCCTGGCTACCCTCGAGCGGAAGGCGGGGTCGTCGTCGAGGCCCGCGAGCGCCGCGGTCTCCGCCACCGAGGCCGGAAGGCCGAAGGATTCGAGGAGCCGCGCGATCCGTTCCGCATCCCTGTCCGGAAGCGCGCCGCGCGAGGCCTGGAAGCGGCAGATGGAGGCGAGGCCCGCGGCCACCGCGCGGCCGTGACCCAGCCCCGCGGCGGCCTCGAGCGCGTGGCCGATCGTGTGCCCCAGGTTGAGGACGCGGCGCGAGAGCGGGGCTTCGGGCGGCAGCTCCTCGAAGGGGTCGGCCTCGACGTAGCGCGCCTTGCACGCGAGCGAACGCCCGACGAGCTCCCCGAGCGCCGCTCCGGAGGGCCGCGCCCTTCCCAGGCCCTCGAGGAAGGCGAAGTGCGCGCCGCCCTCGATGACGCCGTGCTTCACGGCCTCCGCCATGCCGGCGGCGAATTCCGCGTCCGGCAGGGTGTCGAGCAACGCGACGTCCACGAGCACCTCGCGCGGCGGGCGGAAGACGCCGACCTGGTTCTTGAGGGAACCGAGGTCGAGCCCGTTCTTGCCGCCGACCGAGGCGTCCACCATGGCCAGCAGGGTGCTCGGGACGAAGACCGCGTCCACGCCCCGCAGCCAGGTGGCGGCCGCGAAGCCCGCGAGGTCGAGGACGGCGCCGCCGCCCACCGCGACCACGGTCCAGCGCCGGCCGACGCCGAGACCCGAGAAGGCCTCCGCGAGCGTCACGAACGAGGCGAACGATTTGCCTTCCTCGCCCCTCGGCGCCTCGACGACGGGGCAGGGCGGGAACTTCGCGCCGTGGAGCCTGCGGACTTCCGGGTCGCATACGAGGACGGCGCGCGCCGGGTCGACGAGCACCGCGAGCGATTCCAGGTCGCCCGTGCGGACGCGCGTGGCCTGGCGGCGGACGCTTTCGAGCCTTAAGTCGATCATCGCGCACAGCCTAGCCCGGGCGGGCTTCCGGCTCAAGCCCGACGCGGTGTCACGAAGCTTCCGGGCGGTGTCACGAAGCTTCCGGGTCCCTCGCGCGGAGCGCTCGTCCCCCAAGGCATCGTCTTTCCCTCCATTATCTCGAATTGCTTGACCCCGAGGCCCCGCCCGGGACACACTCCGCCCCAGATGGCAAGCGAGCACGCGTACCACGACAGCGCCTATGACGACCTCTCGCTCGAGCTCGAGGATCTCGCCGCCTCGGGAGCGGGCGAGGCCGCGCGGATACGCTTCATCGAGAAAGTCCACGTGAACCGCAACCGCGCCATCCGCGACCTGGACTTCAAGGCCCTGGACCCGCGCTCGGTCGCCGACGACTTCCTGCTGCCCCGCAAGGACCTTTCGCGCTTCGCGGTCGAGGCCTGGGTCCGCCACGTCTGCCTGCCGCGCCTCGGCGCCCGCCTCGCGGACCGCCTCCTCGTGTTCGGGCTCGGCCGCCTCTTCTCGGCCTACAACGAGCTCGGCGCCCAGTACTGCACCGACGCCGACCTCAACGTCATCGCCGATGACGGCCTCTCCGCGAAGGACCTCGCCGCAGTCTCCGCGGCCCTCGCGCCCCTGCGCGGCGAGCTCCACGAGCGCTTCGGCGTCGTGCTCGAGCTGCATCCGGATTTCACCCTGCAGCGCGAAGGCGCGGTGCTCGGGGCCCTCGAGGATCCGGATCCGAAGCGCCGCTTCGCCACGGCCCTCTTCTACCGCGCCAACGAGCGCGGCATCCGCGTGCTCAAGGACCACCCGGCCATCCGCGAGCGGATCTTCTCCAAGGTCCGCCGCCTGCCCGACGCGGCCCTGTTCGAGCACTTCCTCGGCCTCGGCGGCGCGGGTCCCGCCTTCGCGAAGCTCCGCTCGGGCGCGCCCCTGCCCGTCGGCCTCGACGGCTCCTGCGACAAGGCCCTGGCCGCCGAGGTGGTGGGCTCGCGGGCCTTCGCGCTGCGCTGGCGGCGGCTCTTCCCCCAGGGCCTGTTCGTCTCGCCGCCGGAGTGGCACTTCTCGATGAAGTACTTCGTCAACCGGGTCTACGACTACCTTTCGGCCATGCGCACGGCCGGCCGCGGCCTTCCGGAGCTCGGCTTCGGCGAGCCGGGGCCGGACGGCCTCGATCCCGACTGGCGCTGGCTCCGCGACGCCCACAAGCTCATGCTGCACCTGCAGGAGCTCGTCATGGCGCACATCGGGGCCTTCGGCGTCGAGGTGGACTACGGCTGGATGTCCGCCACGCGTTTCGCCCGCCTCGCGGACCTGGGCGGTCCCCGCTTCATCGCCGACTTCGACGCCATGGTGCTCGACGGCGGACTACTCAAGGCCAGCGAGGTCGAGCGCTACCGCGAGCTGCGCCGAAAGATCGCGACGCGCGCGAACGACCGCGTGCTCGAGGGCCCGGCCGCGGACCGCGCCAGATTCCCCGAGGGCTTCCGCTTCGAGAACCTTTCCGCGGACGAGGGCCGCTACCGCATCCGCGTGCCGTACCATTGGGGCGACCTCGCCTTCTTCGCCTTCTCCTCCATCGCGGCCCGCGTCGCGCGCATCGTCGAGTCGCGCATCCTGCCCTCCATGCCGCGCCTCGGCATGCCCCGAGAAGACCTCGAGGCCTACCTGAAGGTGTTCGGAGCCTGAGGACGGAGGGAGCGCGGACGGGGGAGGGGGGAACAGGCGCCGGGGCCCCAAGCTCGCTTCGCGTCGACCCGAGGCGGCGGGCCCGCCCTTTTCTCGCGGGGGCGCCGCCGCGCTCGACGCGGCGCTCCGCGCCGGGTCTCGGGCCGCCCGCTTGACGGAGCCGCCCTGCCGGCCGCACGATGGCTTCCACGGTCATCCGAACCCGGAAGGAAGACGCCCCGCCATGAGCCTGTAAGGACCGGAACCCGACAGGGTTCCCCGAGATCGCCCCGAATCCCGCGCGCTTCGCGCCGGGGTTCGCTTCCGCGTCCGCGGAAGCGCGCCGGCCCGCGGGCCGGCGGGGCGATGCGCCTGAGGCCGGAACGCCGCCCCGAACACGAAACCCGCGAGGACCCGAGGGCGGCCTTCCATCGGAGCGTTCCATGACCGCATCCCTTCGTTTCAAACCCTACGCGGCCGCAGATTGGCGGACCGTCCTCGACTTCCTCGTCGACTCGTTCGCGCGGACGGGCCGTCCCTTCGACTGGCTCGTCGACCGCTGGTGCTTCGTCTCGGTGATCGGCCACCGCTTCCACGATTGCCCGCTCGAGGCCTGGGAGGGCCGGATCGGCCTCTGGTCCGACGCCTCGGGCCGTATCGTGGCCATGGCCAACGAGGAGGAAGGGAAAGGCGACGTCTTCCTCCAGTTCCTCGAACCCTCGATCGCCACGCCCGGGCTCGTCGCGGAAATGCTCGAGTTCGCGGAGCGGGCCTGCGTCCGGCCCCGCGACGGCGGCAGGGGCTTCGCGCTCCGCGTACCCGAGAGCCTCCCGTGGGTCGGCGCCCTGGCCCTGGAGCGCGGCTACATGCGCGCCGACTGGACCGAGCCCATGGGCAGGCGCGCGCTCGAAGCGGCGCCCGCGATCCCGTCCCTCCCCGAAGGCCTCCGCCTCGCCGACGGCCGGGAGACTAGCGGCGCGACGCGCGCGGACGCCCACCGCCGCGCCTTCGGCTACGACGACCCGGGCTACGTGGCTCGCGGTCCGGCCGCCTTCTCGGCCGTGCGCGAAAGCCCGCTCTGGCGCGCGGAGCTCGACGCCGCGGTGCTCGACCCGGGCGGCCGCGAGGTCTCGTTCGCCTGCGGCTGGTACGACGAGCGGAACCGCCTCGTGGTGCTCGAGCCGGTCGGCACCGATCCCGCCTTCCGCCGCCAGGGGCTGGCCGACGCGGCCATCGCCCTCGTCCTCTCCCGGGCTTTCGCGCTCGGGGCGCGCTCCGCCTGGGTCGGCTCCGACCAGGCGTTCTACCGCGCCATCGGCTTCGAGGTCGCGCACCGCTTCGCGGTGTACGAGTATCGCGCCTCCTCGTGATCCATCCCGGCGGGAGCCCCGAGGGCTCCCGCCCCTTCCTTCCCCCATCCCCCATCCCCTTTCCCCTTTCCCCTTTCCCCTTTCCCCTTTCCCCTTTCCCCTTTCCTCCATCCCCAATCCTGTTCATCCTCTTCCATCCTGTTATCCTGTCCTGATTCTCTTCCTCTTCCTCTTCCTCTTCCTCTCCTTGACTAAACGAGCATATGCCCTTATATTGGATAAAGGGCATAAGCCCGTAAATACCGCAAGGAGGCAAACATGCCTGCACGGAATGGAATGGGTCCGGAAGGCCTCGGTCCCCTGACCGGACGGGGAATGGGCGAGTGCGGCGGCCGCGGTGGCGTCGGGTTCGCGAGACGCGGGATGGGCCGCGGCTTCGGACGAGGCGCTGGCGATGGAGTTGGCCGCGGCCGTGGTTGCGGCTACGGCGCCGCCTACGGCTACGGTGGCGGCTTCGAAGCCCGCGCCCGGAGCGCGTCGGAAATCCGCGACGAACTCCTCGCACGCAAGGCGGCGCTCGAGGCCGCGCTCGGCAAGCTCGAGGATCAGATCAAGGCGAACGCCGTCGCCAAGGACGAGTAGGACGGCGTGGATAATCGAACGGGCTTCGCGCCTCTCCGCGTCGCCGTGGCCTCGGGCAAGGGCGGGACCGGCAAGACCAGCCTCGCCGTCGCCCTGGCCCTTTCGGCGTCCGCATCGGTCCGCGTACGGCTCGTCGACCTCGACGTCGAGGCTCCCGACTCCCTGGCCTACCTGCCCGACGCGGTCGCGTCCGGCGAACGCCGGACCGTCGAAATCGCGGTACCCGCGGTCGACCGGGACGCGTGCGATTCCTGCGGACTCTGCGCCCGCGCGTGCCGCTTCGGCGCCATCCTGGTGCTGCCGGGCGTCACGCAGATAGACACGAACCTCTGCAAGGGGTGCGGCCGCTGCGTGCGGGTCTGTCCCCGCAAAGCCCTGACGGAGCGGCCCGTGGAGGCCGGTTCCGTACAGAGCTACGAGCACGGGTCGCTTTCCGTCATCGAAGGCAGGCTCCGCCCGGGCGATGTCCGCGTCACCGCGGTCATCGACGGCGCCCTCTCCGCGGCTTCCGGGATTCCCGCCGACCTGGAAATCCGCGACTGCCCTCCGGGCGCCACCTGCCCGCTGACGCGCTCGCTGCGCGGGGCCGACTACGCCGTCCTGGTGGCCGAGCCGAGCGCCTATTCGGCGCACGACCTGGTCGCCGCCGCGCGCGTGGTCCGCGAGATGGGCATCCCGGGGGGCATCGTCGTGAACAAGGCGGGCGCCTCGAGCCCCGAGCTCGACGCGGCGATCGCCGGTTCGGGCCTCGTCCCGCTCGGCTCGGTGCCCTTCGACGCGGACCTGGCCCGCGAAGGCGCGGACGCCAAACCCTGGCGCATGGACGGCCCCGCGGGTCCGGCGGTCCGCGCCGTGCTCGATGCGCTGAAGGCGCTCGAGGCTTCCCGGAGGACGGCGTGAAGACCATCGTGGTGGCGAGCGGCAAGGGCGGCGCCGGCAAGACCTCCTTCGCGGCGTCCTTGATGGCCTGGCTCCACGGCCAGGGAATCCAGGCCGTGGCGGCCGACGCCGACGTCGACGCGGCCAACCTCGGCCTCGCGCTCAAGGCGGGCGTCCCGGTCGAGCGCAGGACCTACCTCGCCGGCGATGCCCGGGAAGTGCGCGCGGAAGCCTGCACCGGTTGCGGCTCCTGCGCCGCGGCGTGCCGCTTCGACGCCATTTCGCTGGCCGCGGGCGTCGCCCGCATCGATCCCTTCTCGTGCGAGCGCTGCGGCGCCTGCGCCGACGTCTGCCCGAACGGCGCCGTCCGGAGCGTACCCGCCCATGCCGGCGAGCTGCTCCGTTCGCCGGTCGCCTACGGCGAGGCGTTGGCCCACGGCGAGCTCGTGCCCGGCGAGGACGCGAGCGGCAAGCTCGTTCGCCAGGTGCGCGAAAGCGCCGCGCGCATCGCGGGACCGGCGGGGCTCGTGGTGGTCGACGCGCCTCCGGGCATCGGTTGCCCCGCCATGGCCGCCATCTCCGGCGCCGACCTGCTGGTGGTACTGATGGAGGCGGGAGCGTCAGGCATCCGCGACGCCGCGCGCCTCCTGGACAACGCGGCCATAGCGAAGGTGCCCGCGGTCGCCGTGCTCAACAAGGCGGGGCTCTCGCCCGAGCGCGACCGCGAAGCCCGGGACCTCGCCCGCGACCGCGCGCTGGACGTGCTGGGGCGGATTCCCTTCGACGCCGCCTTCAGACGCGCCGCCGAACGCGGCGGCACCTGGCTCGACTCCGGCTCCCCCGGGCCCGTCGAGGCCGTCAGCGAGGCCTGCGCCGCCGTCGCCGCGCGCGCGGGCCTCGTTCCCGCGATTTCCGCAGCCGGCGCCACGCCGGAAAGGACCCTGCCATGATCCACGCCAGTCCCACGGTCGACGGCGCTTCCGTCTGCGAAAGCTTCGGCCGCGCTCCTTCGTACGTCCTCTACGACGACGGGGCGAAGACCCTTCGGGTCATCGAAAACGTCGGCTCCGAGGCCGAGCACGGAGCCGGGACCGGAGCCATCGCCCTTTTGGCCGCCGCCGGCGTCCGCTCCATCAAGGCTCCGCACCTCGGGCCCAAGGCGGCCGGGGCCGCCGCCGCGGCCGGCATGTCGGTCGAGCGCGTCGACGCGGGAACGAGCTTCGAGACGCTCTTCGCGGGAGCTACCCGGGCCTGAGCCCGCGGCCCGAACCCGGGCGCGAGCCTCACCGAAGCCGCGCCCGGGCATATGTCCGGACTCTCCCGCCCCGCCTTCACCCCTCTTCTCCCCCTTTCGTCCTCCTGTTCATCCTCTCCATCCTGTTATCCTGTCTTCTTCTTCTTTTTCTTCTTCTTCTTCTTTCTCCTTACCAAGCCGCATCGAGCTTCCGGGGACTTTACCGCCGCCGGCCTCGAGGGTACTATAGGCATAAGCCCGAAACCCCGGGCGGAGGAGTATCGTTCCATGGAACCGTTCAAACCCGAAAAGAAGTCGGCCGGCGGGAAGGACGCGAAGGTCATAGGCGTCGCGTCCGGCAAGGGCGGAGTCGGCAAGTCGTCCGTCGCGGCCCTGCTGGCCCAGGCCCTGGCCGCCTCGGGCGGCCGCGTCGGCCTGCTTGACGCCGACATAACCGGACCGTCCGCCCCGCGCCTCATGGGCGTGGAATCGTTCCGCGCCGGCGCGGAGGACCATAAGCTCGTTCCCGTCGTGGCCGAGGGCGGCGTCAAGGTCATGTCCATCAACTTCCTCATGGAAGAGGAAAGCACCCCCGTCATCTGGCGCGGACCCCTGCTCTCGCAGGCGGTCAAGCAGTTCATGGACGACACCGCCTGGGACGAGCTCGACTGGCTCGTCGTCGACCTGCCGCCGGGCACGGGCGACGTCATGCTGACCGCCCTGCAGAGCTTCCGCTTCGACGGCCTCGTCTTCGTCGCCACGCCCCAGGACTTCGTCTCGATGATCGTCGCCAAGACCGTCCACATGGCCGCCCAGACCGGCACCAGGAGCCTGGGCGTCGTGGTGAACATGGGCAGCATGGTCTGCCCGAAGTGCGGCGAGGAATTCCCGCTCTTCTCCGACGACGGCGCCGAGCGCCTCGGCCTGCCAGTCCTGGCGCGCCTGCCCTGGCTGGCTCCCATCGCGCAGGGGCGCAACCTGCTCCGCTCGGGGCTCCCGGAGCGCGTCGTGAAGGCCTCGGACGCCCTGGCCTCCGCGGTCAAGGGCGTGCTGGCAGCGGTCGAGGCCGGACCCGGCACCGGTCTCGACGTACCGGCGCGCGAAGCGGAGCGGAGCGCCGGAGCCGCGCCCGAAGGCTCGGCGGCCGACTGATGCCGCGCCCCGTTTCGAGGCGCCGCGTCGGGGCCAGCCCCGTCGCCCGCGCCTACAAGCCCGCCGGCGTCCCGCTCCGCGAGCTCGAGGAAGTCACCCTGAGCCTCGACGAGCTCGAGGCGCTGCGCCTGGCGGATCTCGAGGGGCTCTACCAGGAAGCCTGCGCGGTCCGCATGGGCATCTCCCGGCAGACCTTCGGCCGCATCGTCGAGTCGGCGCGGCGCAAGGTCGCCGACGCGCTCGTCAACGGAAAAGCCCTCGCCTTCGAAGGCGGGAAGATCCAGATGGAGGAAACAATGAACGAGTACAAGATCGCCGTGCCCGCCGACGGCGAGAACGTCAACCTGCATTTCGGGTCCTCGCGCGACTTCGCCGTGTTCACCGTCAAGGACGGAGAGGTCATCGACTCGGAGATGTACCCCGCCCCGAACGGCGCCGGCTGCAAGTCCGGCTCGGCCGGCGGCCTCGCGAGGAAGGGCGTCACCGTGATGCTCGCGGGCGGCATGGGCGAGGGCGCCGCGCGCGTCATGGAGTCCTACGGCATCAAGGCCGTGCGCGGCGTCTCGGGCGAGATCCGCGCCGCCGTCGAAGCTTACGTCGAGGGCAAGCTCAAGGATTCCGGTTCCAACTGCGCCGGCCACGAGCACGGCGACGGGCACGACTGCGGACACCACCACTAGAGGCCGCGCGCGGCCAGGGATGAGGGGGGCCGGGGGAGAAGGGGCGCGAGCCCCTTTTCCCCAGGACGAGGCATTTCTATAATCGATCCATGGAAATCGAGATCGAGACCGTGCGGATGCCCGAGCTCGGGATGCGCGAGCGGACCGTGCGCGTGCTCCTGCCCCCGGGCTACGGGCTGGAGACCGGGCGCCGTTACCCGGTGCTCTACATGCAGGACGGCCACAACCTTTTCGATCCCGCCACGGCGACCTACGGCACTCACTGGGCCGTCGGCGAGACCATGGACGCGCTCGCGGCCTCGGGCGAGGCGGGACGCTGGATCGTGGTCGGCGTCGACTGCAACCACGGCGACCAGGGGATGAAGCGACTCGACGAGTACTCGCCCTGGGTGAACGCTGAGCTCGGCCTCGAGCTTTCGAGGGCGGCGGGGCGTCCGGCAGCGGGCGGCGAGGGAGGGGCGTATTTGGACTTCCTGGCCGATACGCTCAAGCCCTGGGTCGACTCGCGCTTCCGCACCCTTCCGGGGCCCCGCTCGACGGGCATCGCGGGGTCGTCCATGGGCGGCCTCTTCTCGCTCTACGCCCTCCACGAGCGGCCCGACCTTTTCTCGCTCGCGGGCGCCTTCTCCACCGCGGCCTGGTTCGCCATGGACGAGCTCGTCGCGCACATCGGGGAGCGCTTCCGGCCGGACCAGGCCGTGTACCTGGACATCGGCACGCTCGAGACCTCCGACCCCTCGAAGCCGGAATTCCCGAAGCGCTACCTGGACGAGACGCTCGCGCTGCGCGACCTCTACCGTTCCAGGGGCTTGCCGCCCGAGCGGCTCCTCTGCGTGGTGGACGAGGGCGCCGACCATTCCGAGCGCTCGTGGGCGCGGCGCTTCCCCGTCTTCGCGCGCTGGGCGCTGGGCCTGCTCGAGGGCGCGCGGGGCTGAGCCTCGGGGGAGGCGCCCCGCGCCTTTCCAGGCGAGGCCGCCGCGGAGCCTCCCGCGGGGAAGGTCCGCGCTCGCCCGCAGCGCTCGACCGACGCGCTCGCCCGACGCGCTTGTCCGACGCGCTTGTCCGACGCGCTTGTCCGACGCGCTTGTCCGACGCGCTTGTCCGACGCGCCGTCCGCGCCGATATTGGAAGGATGCAACCTGAACCTCTCGGAGTCGTGGAAATGTTGCTCCGCCTCGGCGCGGGCTTCCTCGCGGGCGGTATAATCGGATTCGAGAGGGCCTCGCGGCGGCAGATCGCGGGCCTGCGCACCCACGTGCTCATCGCCCTCGGCGCGACCCTGCTCATGGTGCTGTCGATCTCGATCGCGGAGGCCTACTTCGAGGACGGCGACCCGGGCCGCATCGCGGCGCAGGTGGTGTCGGGCATCGGCTTCCTCGGCGCGGGCGCCATCATCCGGCTCGGCAACAACGTGAAGGGCCTGACCACGGCGGCCTCGCTCTGGCTCGTGTCGGGCGTCGGCCTCGCCTTCGGCGCCGGCCTCTGGATACCGGCGGCCGTGGCGACGGCGGTCGCGCTCTTCACCCTGACCGCGCTCGACTCGGTGGAAAAGCGCTTCTTCCCGCCGCGGCGCACCAAGCTGCTCGAGCTCCACTACAAGGGCGAGTACCCCGAGCACGCCAAGGCGCTGGCCGTGCTGACGGCGTTCAGCGTGGGCGTCCAGAGCCTCGACGTGGTGCAGAACCTCGGCCGCAAGGGCGGCTCGCGGATGCGCCTGCTCGTGAGCATCCCGGAACGGACCGACATGCCGCGCCTGTCCGAGGCCCTGCGCAAGACCGGCGACCTGGACCGGCTCGAGATCAAGGAAAAGTACTAGCCTTCACCGCATCGCGCGCGTCGAGTTGAGCACGGCCGCCAGGGCCACGCCGACGTCGCCGATGACGGCCATCCACATCGGGGCCTCGCCCGCGGCGCCGAGGGCCAGGAAGGCGCCCTTCACCGCGAGCGCGCCGACGATGTTCTGGACGACGATGGTCCGCGTGCGCCCGGCGCGCTCGACGGCTTCGGCCGCGCGCGAAGGTTCGTCCGTCATGAGCACCGCATCGGCGGTCTCGACGGCCACGTCGGCGCCGGCGCCGCCCATGGCGATACCGCAGTCGGCGCGCGCGAGCACCGGCGCGTCGTTGATGCCGTCGCCCACGAAGAGGACCTTCCCCTTGGGGTTCCGCGCCCGCTCTTCCGCGATGATGGCCTCGAGGCGCTCGAGCTTGTCCTCCGGCAGGAGCTCCCAGGCGGCCGAATCCGCGCCGACCGTCCCGGCCGCCGCCCGCACCGGCGCTTCCGCGTCGCCCGAGAGTATCTCCACGCGGCGGACGCCCGCGGCGCGGAAGCGGCGCACCGCCTCGCCGGCATCGGCGCGCAGCTCGTCGCCGAGCAGGAAGCGGCCGGCCCAGGCCCCGTCGACGGCGGCCTGGACGATGGTGGCGCCGGAAACGTCCTCCGCGAAGGCCGCGGGGGGCAGGGATACGCCGCGCTCCGCGAGGAAGGCCGCGGTGCCGACGAGCGCGGACCTGCCGCCGACCGTCGCTTCCAGCCCTTTTCCGGCACGCTCCGCGAGTCCTTCGGGTTCCGCGAGGGACAGCCCCCGTTTCTCCGCGGCGGCGACCAGGGCGCGGGCAAGCGGGTGGGTCGAGCGCGATTCGGCGGAGGCCGCGAGCGCGAGCAGGGCGTCCGCTTCCCCGGGGGCCGAGCTTTCGACGGCGCGGAGCTCGAAGACGCCGCGCGTCAGGGTGCCGGTCTTGTCGAGCACGACGACGCTGGCCTCCGCGAGCGCGTCGAGGACGTTGGCGCCTTTCACGAGGATGCCGCGCCGGGCCGCCCCGCCCAGGCCCCCGAAATAGCCGAGGGGCACCGAGACCACCAGGGCGCAGGGGCAGGAGATGACCAGCATGACGAGGGCGCGGTAGCCCCAGGCCGCGAGGGTCTGTCCCTCGAGGAGGAGCGGCGGGAGGAAGGCGACGGCAGCCGCCAGGCCGACCACGGCGGGCGTGTAGTAGCGCGCGAAACGGGCGACGAGCCGCTCCGTCGGGGCCTTGGCGTGCGCGGCGTTCTCCACGAGCTCGACGATGCGGGCCGCGGACGACTCGCCCGCGAGCTTCCGCGCGCGCACGACCAGGGCCGCGTCGCGGACGATGAAACCCGAGAGCACCGCGTCGCCGGCGCCGATCGCGCGGGGGACCGATTCCCCCGTCATGGCCGCGGTGTCCACTGAACCGGAACCCTCGAGCACCTCGCCGTCGAGCGGCACGCGCTCGCCGGGCCGGACGAGCAGGGTCTCGCCGACCGCCACCTCCTCCGGCGCGACGCGGAGCCACTCGCCGGAGCGGCGGACGGTCGCCGAGTCGGGCCGGAGCGCCAGAAGGGCGCGGATGGAGCGGCGGCTCTTCAGCGTGGCGCTCTCCTGCAGCAGCTCGCCGACCTTGTAGAAGACCATGACGCCGACGGCTTCCTCGTACTCGCCGAGGACGAAGGCGCCGATCGTGGCGACGGTCATGAGGAAGAGCTCGCCGAGGGGCTGGCCGCGGAGGAGTTCGCGCGCGGCGCCGAGCGCGACGTTCCAGCCGGCCAGGGCCCAGGCGGCCAGGTAGAGCGCGAGGCTCAGGCCGGGGGCTCCGAGGCGGCCGAAGACGGGGGCCAGGACCCAGCCCGCCACGGCGAGGACGAGGGCGGCGCCGAGCAGGGCGGCCTCGCGCCGCGGCCGGTAGTCCCCGGTTTCCTCGATGGCGGGCGCGAGGGGGCCGGCGGATTTCTCGAAGGCGAGGCCCGGCTCCAGTCGGGCCGCGGCGGCCAGCGCCGCCTCGTGGTCCTCGGCCTCGAGCTTGAGCGAGAGCGTGGCGAAGTCGATGCTGGCGGACTTCACCCCGGGGAATTTCCGGAGGCCCTCCTCCACCTTCGCGGCGCAGACGGGACAGTCGAGGTTCGATACCTTGTAGGTGCTCATGCGGCCCCCCCCCGCTCGCACGCGTGCTCGCGGGCCAGGGCCACGAGCCGTCCGACGTGGTCGTCGTCGAGCGAGTAGTGGACCACCTTGCCGTCGCGGCGGTAGCGGACGAGGCGCGCGCGCTTCAGGACGGCGAGCTGGTGGCTGACCGCGGACTGGCTCATGCCGAGCACGGCGGAGAGGTCGCAGACGCAGAGCTCCGCCGCGCCGAGCGCGTTCGCGATGCGGAGCCGGGTCGGGTCGGCGAGCACCTTGAAGAGCTCGGCGGTGCCGAGCAGTTCGGCGGTGGGCAGTTCGACCGCCGCGGCCCGCTCCACGAGCTCGGGGTGGACGATGCCGCAGGAGCAGACCTCGATATCGTTCGGTACGGGCATCGCGCCCTCCTTTGTTTCACATGAACGTATGAACAAGTAAACATATATCGCGCCGCGAGAGGGCCGTCAAGCGGGAAAACGGACGACCGCCGGCTCCGACCGTGCTAGAATGCGGCCGCCGGCCCTCCGGGCGGACCTCGCGGGAAGGGGAAACTCGATGAGAAAAAGGCGTGCGCCGGGAGCGCGGACGGGAATGGGCGTGACGATGCTGGCGATCATGGTCGTGGCGGGTTCGGTCGCCGCCCTCGGCGCGTGCGCCGGGACGCCCGCCGCCGCGCCGGAACCGAGGCTCGTGGCCCTCGTCTCGATCGTCGCGGACGGATACGAGGCGACCGGTCCGGGCGCCGCCAGGCTCGCGGAGGTCGCGGGCTACGCGGGACGGGGCGGCCGCGTGCTGCGACTCGAGCTGGAAGCGGCCGACGACCGGATCTCCCTGCCGGAGGGCGCCCTGGAAGCCCTCGCGGCGGACTCGCGGATCGGCGCCATCGTCGTGGCGCCGGCCGTACCCGGCACCGTCGCGGCCTTCGAGGCCGTACGGAAAGCGCGCCCGGACATCCTCTTGCTCGCCGCCCTCCCGGACGAAGACTATCGCCTCTACGAACCGGTGGCGGACCTCGTCGTCGACCTCGACTATCTCGAGCGCGGCTGGGCCATCCCCTGGACGGCGAAGGCCCTCGGCGCGGAAACCTTCGTCCACGTTTCCTTCGCCCGGCATCGCTCGACGGACCGCTTCCGGATGCAAAAAGACCTGATGCGCCTCGCGTGCCGCGAGCTCGGCCTCGAGTTCGTCGAGCTCGACGCGCCCGACCCGGCCACGGAAGGCGGACCGCAGCAGGTCTACAGCTTCGTCTCGGCGCGCGCGCCGCTCTGGATCGGCAAGTACGGAAGGCGGGCCGCCTTCTACGCGACGAACGACGCGGTCGCCGAACCGCTCATGGAGGCGATCCGGACCTACGGCGGCCTCTTCGTCGAAACGGTGGAGCCCTCGGCGCGGAACGCGTATCCCTACGTGTTCACGCTCGATCCGGCCCTCGTCGAGGGGGATTACCGCGGAGCCTTCAAGGATCTGGAGAAGAAGGCCGCGGCCAACGGGTCGGCGGGACGTTTCGGCGTCTGGGCCTGGTCCTTCGGCGAGGCGGTCTTCGAGGCGCTCGGCCGGGCGGCCGTCGCGGCGCTCGACTCGGGCGAAGCCCTCGGCGCGGACGCCCTGCTCCGCGCGCTCGAGGCGTCGACGCCCGGAACCGCCTGGGCGCTGTCGCCGGGCTACGACTTCGACGCGCGCGCGACCGTGCCCAAGTCGTTCGCCGCGCGCATGGACACCTGGATACTCGGCAAGGGCCCTTCGGGCTCCGCGGGCACGAAGCCGCCCGAGGCCCTGCTCGCGCGCGTCATCGGGCTCAAGTAGGAGGAACCCCTTTCGCTCGAAACGAAAGGGGGCCTCCACCCGTCGGTCAGGGAGCGGAAAGGATCTTCGCGCTGGAAAGCGGCCAGCCCACGAAGAGGGGCTTGGCGAAGAAGAGCTTGCCGGGGATGGCGAAGGGCTCGAGCAGCGAGGGGTACGTGAAGGAGGCCGGGTCGCCTTCGCGGATGGGCCGGTCCCGCCAGGAGAACCTGAGGTGGCGGCCGTCGAGCGAGTCGTAGCGGTTGTCGCCCATCAGGAACCATTCGTCCTCGCCCAGGTAGCCTTCGGCCGGGAAGGGCGCGAAGTTGCGCGCGTCGTAGTGGCGGAGGAGCCAGGTCTCGAGCACGTAGCGCAGGCGCTCGTCGTCGAAGGCCCGGGCCGCGGCCTCGCCGCCCGAGAGCAGGGCTTCGACGGACTCCGCGAGCTTGAGCTTGAGCCAGGCGTCCACCTTGGCGGCCTGGGTCTCGTGGAGGCTCCGCGGGGCGCGCGCGTAGGGCGCGAGGAAGAAGCCTTCGAAGGAACGCCAGGACAGCTCCCCGCGGGCGAGGCCGGAAGCGAAGCCGACCGCCGCGTTGCGGAATTCCTGGACGCCCGGGCCCGAGAGCGCGCCGGCGCCGCTCGCCGGGTTCGCCCCGTAGCGCGCGCCGAGCCTGGCCAGCGCCTCGCGCGTCGAAGCCTCGAGGGATGCGAGCTCGAGCGAGGCGAAGAAGGCGTCGGTCTCGAGGACCTTGCCCGCGCCCGCCGACAGGGCCATGGCGGAGCCTGGGTTGGCGAAGGTCTGGACGTAGGGCTCGGCGAGCGCGCGCGGCTCCCCGCCCTCGCGCTCGACGTACACGACGTCGTTCACCATGGAAATCCGCTCGCCGGGCACGCCGACGATGCGCTTCACCAAGGGTTCGGCCACCGCCTGCGCGGAACTCTCGCGGAAGAACGCGTTCGAGAGGAACTGCAGGTACTGCCCGAAGATGAAGGAAAGCTCGCGGCGCTCGGCCTCGGGTATCCGCGGGTTGTGGAGTATGACGATGTCTCCGCGGTCGGGCCGCGCGAGCCGCGGCAGCTTGACGTCGGAGAAGGGCGGCTCGATGCCGTCGGCCACTTTCAGCGCCATCAGGCGATCGCCCACGAGCAGGGTCTTCTCCATCGAGCCGGAGGGGATTACGTAGCACTGGACCAGCAGGGAATTGAGGTAGACGACGAGGACGAAGGCGCCGACGATGGCGTCCACCCAGTCGAGGACGCCGAGCAGCACGCCGCCCTCGAATCCGTGGCGGTACTTCCCCTTTTCCTTGACCATGACGCCGCGCTCGACCAGGGCCTTGTTGCCGAAGGCTTTCAGGTAGAAGGCGACCGCCGGCAGGACCGCCGTGGCGAGCGAGGCGTAGAAGACGAGGTACTTCAGGGCGCCGTCCGGCACCAGCGAAACGCCGTAGAAGTGCTGGAAGCCCTGCAGCGCCGCCGCGTAGAAGAGGGCGATGCGCGAGAGGAAGTAGGAGCGCTTCCAGTCGGGACTCCGCGCGGCGCGCGATTGGATCGCGAGGAAGAGCGCGGCCGCGATCCACTTCACCCCGGTGAAGATCCACGCGGCGCTCCGGAGCGGCTCGGCGAGCACGAGGAGCAGGACGTCGAACGCCGCGGTCCAGCCGAGGGCGATCCAGAAGAGGCGCCGGAGCGCCGGCTTCGCGAACTCGAGGAACTTCATCGTCACCTACCTTCCCGTTATCCGAATGCAGTCGAGAGCGGCCTCGGCGCGTTCCCGGGCTTCCGCCGCCGTGCGGCCGAGCGCCGTCAGGTGGCCCATTTTGCGGAAGGGCCGGACTTCGGCCTTCCCGTAGAGGTGGACCGAGACGCCCGGCACCGCGAGCGCCCGTTCGAGACCGAGGAACTCGGGTTCCCCGGACGAGCCGGGGGCGCCGAGCAGGTTCATCATCATGGCGGGACGGAGGAGCTCGACCGAGCCCGGGGGCAGCCCCGCCAATACGCGAAAATACTGGTCGAACTGGCTCGACGCACAGGCCTCGATGCTGAAATGGCCGGAATTGTGGGGTCGCGGCGCCACCTCGTTGACCAGGATGGAAAGGTCGCGCATGAGGAAGAGCTCGACGCCGAACACGCCGGCGGCGCCGATCGGGGACCCGGCGGCCTTCGCGGCCTCGTCGAGGGCGCGCACCACGCGCAGGGCCAGCTCCTCGGCGGCGCGGCGGACCGGCTCCGGCTCGTCGGCGGGGGCCAGGACCGACTCGCACAGGTTGGCCCGCGGGTCGAAGACCATCTCGACGCAGGGGTAGACCGCCGTCTCGCCGTCCGGCGCGCGGACCACGACCACCGCGAGCTCCTTGGCGAAGTCGAGCCTGCGCTCGACCAGGCTCGGGACTGGCAGGGCCTTCGCGACCGCGTCGCCCGGGCCGTCGAGCGACGCGACGCCGCGGCCGTCGTAGCCGCCGCGCCTCGCCTTCTGGACGACGGGGAAGCCGCCGATCCGTTCCGCGGCCTTCGAGACGGCGGCGGCGCGGAGCGCGCCCGCGCGCATGGGCTCGAGCGCGGCGAGCTCCGCCTCGTCGGGATCCTCCACGGGGGCCCAGGGCGCGCTCGGGATGCCGGCCTTTTCCCACAGCTCCTTCTGCCTCGCCTTGTCCTGGGCGATGGCGAGCACGGCGGCGCCGGGGACGACGGTCTTGCCTTCGCGCTCGAGCGCGGCCAGGGTCGCGGCGTCCACCTTCTCTATCTCGTACGAGAGGACGTCGACGCGCGCGGCGAGCTCGCGGATGGCCTCCGGGTCGTCGAGGGCGCCGATCACCGCCTCGTCGGCCAGAACGGCCGCGGGGCTCGGCCATTCGGGCGCGAGCACGTCGATCGCGCCTCCGTACTTGCGCGCTTCCTCGATGGTCATGCGGCCGAGCTGTCCGCCGCCGATGATGCCGATGCGCCTCACGCTTCCTCCGCTTCCGGGTCCTCTCCCTCGTCGTAGCCGGTCTCCCCGGACCGCGCGGAGGGGTGGGGCGAACGGCCGAGCACTTCGGGATTGCGCACCACGTCGCGCGGCTTCGAGCCCTTGGCCGGCCCGACTATGCCCTTCTCCTCCATCAGCTCCACGAGCCGCGCCGAGCGGTTGTAGCCGATCTTGAGCTTGCGCTGGATGTACGACGCGCTCGCCTTGCCCTGCTGCAGCACGATCTCGAGGGCCTTCTCGAAGAGCGGGTCGTCGTCCTCGTCGTCGAAGAGGCTGGGGCCGGAATCCTCGTCCTCGTCGTCGATGAAGATCTCGTCGTCGATGTACTCGGGCTCGCCCAGGGTCCTCACGTGCTCGGCGACGCGCTCGACCTCCTCCTCGGAGACGAAGGCGCCCTGCATGCGGTAGGGGAAGGCGTCCCACGCGCTCGAGAGCAGCATGTCGCCCTTCCCCAGGAGCTTCTCCGCGCCGACCGCGTCGATGATGATGCGGCTGTCGAACTTCGAGGCCACCATGAACGCGATGCGGCTCGGGATGTTCGCCTTGATGAGGCCCGTGATGACGTCGATCGAGGGCCGCTGCGTGGCCAGCACCAGGTGGATGCCGATGGCCCGGGACATGGCCGCGAGCCGCGCCAGGGTGGACTCGAGCTCCTTGCCGGTGGTGGCCATCAGGTCCGCGAACTCGTCGATGACCACGACGATGTAGGGCAGGCGCTCGGCGGCCATCTTCTTGTCGACTATCTTGCGGTTGTACGAGCGGATGTCGCGGACGCCCATGTGGTCGAGCAGGCTGTAGCGGCGCTCCATCTCGCAGATGCAGTACTGCAGCGCCTGGAAGGCCTTCTTCGGCTCGGTGATGACGGGGGTCAGGAGGTGGGCCACGCCGTTGTAGAGCTTGAGCTCGACGATCTTCGGGTCGATCAGGATCAGCCGGACCTCGCTCGGCGCGCGGCGGTAGAGGATGGAGAGGATCAGCGCGTTGACGCAGACCGACTTGCCGGAGCCCGTCGCGCCCGCGATGAGGAGGTGCGGCGTCTGGACCAGGTCGATGATCTGCGGCTCGCCCGCGATGTCCTTGCCGAGCGCCACGGGAATCTCCAGCTTGGCGGCGCGGAAGGCCTCGTTCTCCACGAGCTCGCGGAAGCTGACGATGTTGCGCCGGTCGTTCGGCACCTCGATGCCCACCGCGTGCTTGCCGGGGATGGGCGCCACGATGCGGACGCTCGAGGCCGCGAGGCGGAGCGCGATGTTGTCGGACAGGTTGGCGATCTTCGAGAGGCGCACGCCGGGCGCGGGCAGGATCTCGAACATGGTGATGACCGGGCCCTTCCGGATGCCGGTCACCTCGGCCTCGATGCCGAACTCGCGGAGGGTCTCGCGGAGGGTCTCGGCGGCCTTGCGGGTCTTGTCGTCGACGATCCAGTACTCGCCGTCGGGGTACTGGGTCAGGATGTTCGTGGGCACCGCGTAGGGCGCCACGGTCTTGCGGCCGAGCAGGGTCTTCCGCTCCGGCTCCCGGCCGGCCAGGGCCGGCGGCTCCTCGAGGCGCGGGGCGGGCGGCACGGTCTCCACCGGGAGTACCCGGTCCGGGAGTACCCGGTCCGGGAGTACCCAGTCCGAGGGTGCTCGGTCCGAGGCTCCGCGCGGGGACGGGACGTCGCCGGGCGCGCCTCCGGATACGCCCGAGCGCACCGGGTCGCGGATCAGGGCCGGACGGCGCGTCGAGGCGGGGCCGAGCGACGCGTCGTCCTCCGCGTCCGGGACCGACCCGAAGCCGTCTCGCCCGCCGAAGAAGACCGGGATCGGCTCCTCGTCGTCACCTTCCGCTTCGTCGTCGAGGGGCAGTTCATCCAGGGCCTCTTCATCGTCGTCGCCCGGCTCCGGCTGGAAGCCGTCGGGGCCTCGGGCGGGCGGGCCTCCGGCCTGGTCCGGTCCGGCGCGGCGCGGCGCGGCGGCGTCTTCGGTGAAGAGCGCGTACTCTCCGTCGGGGAAGTCCTCGACCGCGCCGTCGCGGCTCCCCGTCGGCGACCCGCCCCGAAGGGCGGGCTCGGCGCCCGCCGGCGCGACCGGGGCGAAGCCCCCCTCGCCCAGCAAGGGGAGGAAGCCGGGCCGGGCCTTGGTGAACGCCTCGTCCCCGAGGTCGTCCGAGGCGCGGAAAGGCGTCGGCCCTTCGACCGGCCCGTCAGCCTCCGGGTACGCGCGACCGGCCGCGTCGTCATGGCCCTCGGAACCCGGGCGGGGGAAGAAGAGGAAGCGGAGCCTGATGACGAGGGCGGTGGCCGCGAGGGTCAACAGCACGCCGCCCGCTCCGAGGATGGGGCTGCCGAGCTCTGGCCTGCCGAAGAAGCGCGCGCCGAAGGCCGCGCCGAGCCCGGGTTCGCCGAAGGCGCGGAGCGCCGCCACCAGGCAGGCGAAGGGCAGGAGCGAGCCGGCGAGCAGGAAGTGCGCCTCGGGGCGGTAGCCCGTCCTGAGCAGCAGCAGGGCGCCGCCGAGCAGCCAGAGCGGCAGGAAGGCGGCCGCCGGACCGAAGGCTTCGAACAGGGTGGCGCCCGCTTCCGCGAGCGCGCCCGGGCCGTCGGGCGCGGCCAGACCCGCGATCAACGGCGCCGCGAAGAGCGCGGAGGCGAGGAGGAGGAAGAGGCCGATCAGGACGGAAAGGCCACGGCCGGGACTGGTGCTGCTGTTCACGCGTTCGCTCTCCGCTCGTCCGATGATGGAATCCGCGCCTCGCCCGGGGCGCCGCGCGCTTCCGGACTCAAGGCCATGCGGGTCGTCCCGCCTCGCGGCGCGGACGGCCCTCCTCTCGTCAATATCGGCGCTTGTCCGGGGCGTCGAAAGCGGTCGAAGGCGTCAATCGACGGCCGCTCAGGGGAGCAGGAGCAAGCCGAGCGCGCCGGCCGGTACGAGGTAGGCGGCGAACCAGGCCAGCTTGCCCTTGCGCACGACCGGCATGAGGAGCTTCAGCGAGACGACGCCCACCGCGAAGGCGACCGCCATGCCGAGGGCGAGGGGACCGGCGGGCACCGCGCTCGTCATCTCCCCGAGGTCCGGGAGCTCGAGGACGAGCGCGCCCAGGATGGCGGGTATCGACACCAGGAAGGCGAATTCGCCGGCCACCTCGCGGCGCATGCCCGTCGCGAGGCCCGCGGCGATGGTGATGCCGGAGCGGCTGATGCCGGGCAGCACGCCGACTCCCTGGGCGAGGCCCACCGCGAGTCCGCGGGGGATCCCGAGGTCGCGGAAGCCCGCGGCGCCGCCCAGGAAGCTCGAGGCCACCAGGACGGCCGCGGTGGCCAGCATGAGACCGGCGACGACGCGGGTGGACGGCTCGATGTCCTTGATGGCGAAGCCGATGGCGGCGGTAACGGCGGTGGCGACGAGCAGCGGAACCACGATGCCGAGGTTCTCCGCGTCGTCCTGGCCGGCGCGGCCGCCTATCCAGCGCGCCAGCGAGGCCAGGATGCCCGCGATGCGCCTGCGGAACACGAGCGCGACGGCGGCCAGCGTGGCGACGTGCAGGGAGACGTCGAACAGGAGCGGCACGTCGCCGAGGCCGAGCAGCTCCTGCCCGATCCTGAGGTGTCCGCTCGACGAGATCGGGAGGAATTCGGCGACGCCCTGGAGGGCGCCGAGCAGAAGGGCCTGTAGGTAGTTCACTTGTCTTGCTTCCTTTCCGGTCGGGCACTATACCACGCGGCGGACCGACGGTTAAGCGGTCCCTCCCGGAACGCCGGCCGCCCCGTCGCGACCCCGCGCGCGGCTTGCCGGAAGGCGTCCGTTCAGGGTACATTCATGCGACGCGTCGCGCGCCCGGGTCGTCGATCCGGGCGCCGTTTCCCTACCCTGAATCAACCGCGCGAGGCCCGAGCCCGGCTTCGCGTTCCCGACGGACGCCGGATCCGCCCGAGAGCGGGCGTCATACTCCCTTCCAGGAAGGTGTTTCCATGATCATCGAGAAGGACCGCGTGGTCTCCATCGAGTATTCCCTGACGGACGACGAGGGCACCCTCGTCGATTCCTCCGACGGCTCCGAGCCCCTGGTCTACCTGCACGGCAACGGAAACATCATCGAGGGTCTCGAGACCCAGCTGGCCGGCAAGAAGGCCGGCGACCACCTCACCTGCGTGGTGGAGCCCGCCCAGGGCTACGGCGAGCGCGACGACGCCCTCGTCTTCACGGTCGAGCGCTCGCAGTTCGCCTCCGGCGAGAAGGTCGAGGAGGGCATGCAGTTCGAGGCGCACGACGAGAACGGCGCCCGCATCGTCACCGTCGTCGGCGTCGAGGGCGACAAGGTCACCATCGACGCGAACCACCCGCTGGCCGGAGCCAAGCTCCACTTCGACGTCAAGGTCGTCGAGGTGCGCGAGGCGCTGCCTGAGGAACTCGAGCACGGCCACGTCCACGGCGGCCACGAGCACGGCTGCGGCGACGACTGCGATTGCGAGGGCGGCTGCGACGAGGGCGGCTGCGGCTGCGGACACTGATGCCGCGGGGCGGAGCCGGCGCGTCCGGAACCGCCCCGTCGCTGCTCCCATGGAACGCCGCCGCTCGCCGGTCAAGCCCATCGACCTCGCCATAGTCGCCGCGGCGGTCCTCGCGACGGCGCTCGGAGCCGTTTCGGCGCTCGGCGCCGAGGGAACCCCGCGCGTCATCGTCTCCGACGGCGAGGCCGAATGGATCTATCCCCTGGACGCCGACCGTACCCTGGCCGTCGAGGGACCGCTCGGCGTCACGCGGGTGGTCATCGAGGGCGGGCGGGTCCATGTCCACGAATCGCCCTGCAGCAACCAGACCTGCGTCGCGGCCGGGGAGATCGAGAGGCCCGGGCAATGGGTCGCCTGCCTGCCGAACAAGGTGTTCGTCCGCGTGGACGGCGCCCGGGAGGACGACGCGACTCCCGACGCCGGCTCCTGGTAGGGGCCCGGGACTCCGCGGGACTCCGGCTTTCCTGTTTCGCTACGGCGGAAAGCGGCCTCGGCCGATATTCAACCATGGTATAATCTGCGTTTCCCGGGCGGCGTTCCGCCCGATTCCGACCGCGGAGGTACGCGTTGACCGTCCGTTCCAAGCTGCTCGTGCTCAACCTCGCGCCGCTCCTGCTGGCGCTCGGCCTCGCGACCTACGTCATCCTCAACCAGGTCTCCAACCTGGACCGCATCGCCGAGACCGAGAAGGACCTCGATCTCGTGCTTTCGTCCATGTCCGTCGTGGAGGCCACCCAGGACGAGCGAGTGCTGACCGTCTTCGCGGTCGCCGGCATCGAGGCCCCCGCCAGCCTGCAGGAAGCCAGGACCGGGCACGACCGGGTCCTCGGCGAGCAGCTGGGCCGCCTGCTCGAGTCGGGCGCCCAGGAGGACACCCGCAACCTGATCGGCATGGCCGTCAACGAGCTCCCCGAGCTGCGGCTCCGCGTGGACGAGGGCAGCATCCACGAGCTCACCGCCTTCAACGACTTCTCGCGGCGGATCGAGCTGTTGCAGCGCCTCTCGCGGGAGATCATCGAGCGCGGCGCCTCCGATCCGAACTTGAACCGCCGCCTCGTCGGCCTCATGACCCTCGACAACGCCCGGGAATTCGCGAGCAAGATCCAGGCGAACCTGACCCTGCTCGTGGCGGCCAACCGGACCGCCGCCGCGAACGTCCAGGCCGACCTGCTGACTTCCGTGGCGCAGGTGAACACCTCGCTCTACTCGCCCTCGCTGGTCCTCGACCCGAGCGTCGTCACCCGCCGCGACGTCCTCATGGGCGGCACCGAATGGCGCCGCGCCAACGAGATCGTGCGGCTCGTGATCGAGCAGGGCGCCTCGGGCGACTACGGCGCCGACGCGGCGCAGGTGTTCGGCCTGATGACGACCATAGTCGACGAGATCGGCGCCTTCATCGGCGACGAGGTCGCTTCGATCCGGACCGCCCTGGACCTCAGGCGCTCTACCATCTTCCGGACCATGCTGGCCATCGGGCTCGGCGTCGGCTTCGTCACCTTTTCCGTCGCCATCCTCTCGCTCGTCATCCTGAGCGGCGTCTCGCGACGCATCAACGAGATCGTCATGTCGATGGAGGTCATCTCGCGCGGCGAGGCCGACCTGACCGCCGACCTGGCCGTGCGCTCGCGCGACGAGTTCGGCCGCATGGCCCGCTACTTCAACCGCTTCGTCGCCTCGCTGCGCGAGCTCATCGGCCGCATCAAGAACGAGTCGCGATCGCTATCCGAAGGCGTGACGCGGCTCTCGGCCAACACCGAGGAGACCGCCGGCGCGGTGCGGCAGATCGCCGCCAACATCGAGAGCCTCAAGCGCCAGACCGCCGACCAGAGCGCCAGCGCCGTCGAGTCGAGCGCGACCGTCGAGCAGATCGCCCGCAACATCCACGAGCTCCACAAGCTGATCGCCAAGCAGGGCGAGGGCGTGCAGACCTCCTCGAGCTCGATCGAGGAGATGGTCGCCAACATCCAGTCGGTGACCGCCAACGTCGAGCGCATGGGCGGCTACTACCAGCGCCTGCTCGGCCGCTCCGAGGCGGGGCGCGGCGTCATCAGGGCCGTGGCCGAGGAAGTGCGCACCATCGAGGACCGTTCCGAGAGCCTCCAGGACGCCAACACCCTGATCGCGAGCATCGCCGCGCAGACCAACCTGCTCGCCATGAACGCGGCCATCGAGGCCGCCCACGCCGGCGACGCGGGCGCGGGCTTCGCGGTCGTCGCCGACGAGATCCGCAAGCTGGCCGAGAACGCCTCGCGCCAGTCGAAGGTCATCACCGAAAGCTCGGGTTCCATCCGGGGCCTGATCGGCAAGGTGGTCGACTCGTCCGGCGAGGCCGAGCGCATCTTCGACGAGATGGTCGAGCAGATCGAAACCCTCTCGCGCCTCGAGGAGGAGGTGAAGTACGCCATGCAGGAGCAGAGCTCCGGCAGCGTGCAGATCCTCGAATCCCTCTCCGCCATCAACGAGGTCACCCGCGACGTGCGCGCCTCCGCCGACGAGATGGAGGAAGGCTCCGGCTCCATCCTCAAGGAGACCAAGCGCCTCCTGCAGCTCGCGAGCGAGCTCGAGAACGGCATGAACGAGATGGCCGCCGGCGCCGACGAGATCCGCCGGGCCGCCACGGACACCAACGAGCTGTCCGTGGGCGCCGCCGAGAGCGTCCGCAGCCTCGTCGCGGAGACCGAGAAGTTCAGGACGGAGAAGTAGGACCATCGCCGGAAATCAGACACTCACAGGCTCAAGCGGCGATGAGCGCTATCGGAATCTTCCCGAGCGGGTCCTGGCGCTTATGAACACACCCTCTCCCTGACGGTCGAGGGCGCGTTCCTCAGCGCCACCCGCCGATCGGGTAAATTCCGTTCGGGCGACAGCGGGTTGAGCCCTTGAACGCCGCATTTCCGTGTGGGATCTCCTTCCTGGGCGATTGCGGCGGCGGGATGGCGCGAGCACGCTGCTTGCGCCGAGAGGCGGTCGCGCGCAGGCGAGCGGGATTAACGGTATATTTACACTATGCTGGAACGCCTCCGGAAATCCCGCGGCCCCCTCGGGCCGACGCGCCTCATGCCCGACAAGAAGCGCTGGATCGCCGCGGCGACCCTCCTCGCCCTGGCGCTGTCCGCGGCGCTCTCGGCGGCGATGGAGGAGGCGCGGCTCGCCGGCGCGCGCGAGAAGACCCGCGCCAGGGCCGAGTCGTACGCGGCGGCAGTCTCCTTCCACCTTCACGCTTCCCTGCACCCCGCGTTCTACGTCGAAGGCGCCGCCCGGGACGGCGAGCTTCCGGAGGCGGAATTCCGCTCGATCGCGGACGCGGCTTTCTCGACCGACCACGAGCTCACGGCGCTCGCCTTCGCCGAAGGGAGCGTCGTGCGCCACGTCGCGCCGCCCGGGGCCGCCTTCCCGGAACCCGGGCTCGACCTGTTCCGCTCGGCCGAGACCTCGTCCGCGGCCATCCGTTCGAGGTACGCGGGTCAGACCTCGATCGTCGTCGCGCCCGGCGGCGGGGCCGAAGCGAGCGCGCGCGCCATGGCCCTCCTGCCGATCTCGATAGGGAGCGGACCCGGCGCGGGCGGCTTCCTCGGCTTCACGGTCGTGGTCATCGACCTGCCGGGCATCCTGGCCGACGCCGGGCTCGCCGAGCTGGCTTCCGAGGCTTACGACTACCGCCTCGTCGCCCTGGACGATCCCGCGGCCGGCCCGGTGACGCTCGGAGCTTCGCGCGGCGCGCTGGCGAAGGATCCCGTTAGGGTGACGGTGCTCACCGAGGGCGGGAGCTGGATCCTCGAGGCCGCGCCCGCCGTCGGCTGGATCGACCCCGCGGCGCACGCGCTCTACGCCCTCGCCGCGTTCGCGTTCGGCTCGCTCGCGTTCGCTTTGTCCCTGGCCGCCGCGCGCTACCTCGAGAGCGAGCGGCGCTACCGGCTCATCGCCGAGAACGCGAGCGACGTCATCTGGACCGCCTCGTTCCCGGATCTGCGCTTCACCTACCTGAGCCCCTCGTTCGAGCAACTCACGGGTTACCCGGTCGAGGAAGCGCTCGGCCAGCCCGTCGTCGACGCCCTCCCGGACGAATCGGCCGAACTGCTGCGCGAGGCCATCGAGCGGCGCGTGCCGCGAGCCGTCATGGGCGATCCCGCGGCGCGGTCCGGGCGTTCGGAATACCTGCAGCGCCGGAAGGACGGCGGCTCGGTCTGGGTCGGCCTCGAGACCACCTTCATCGCCGACCGGCGCGGGCGCATCCGCGCCGTGCTCGGCATCGCGCGGGACATCGACGAACGGAAGAAGGCGGAGCTCGAGCTCGCGCGGCTCGCGACCACCGATCCCCTGACCGGCCTCGCGAACCGGCGCCTGTTCTTCGAGGAGGCCGCGCGCGAGCTCGCCCGCGCGGCCCGCTCGGGCACGCCGACCGGCTTCGTGATGATGGATCTCGACCGGTTCAAGGCCCTGAACGACGCGCGCGGCCACCAAGCGGGAGACCGCGTCCTGGCGACGACCGCGCGGGCGATCCGCTCCGCCGTGCGCCTCGAGGATCTGGCGGGGCGCTACGGCGGCGAGGAGTTCGCCCTGCTGCTGCCCGGGCTGGGCCCGGCTCCCGCGCTCGCGCTGGCCGAGCGGCTCCGCGCCATGGTGGAGGCGATGCGCTTCGAGGACGAAAGCGGCCCGTACGGCGTCACCGCGAGCTTCGGCGTCGCGGCCGCCGCGCCCGGGGAGCTCGACCTCGACGCGCTCGTCGCGGCGGCGGACGCGGCCCTCTACGAGGCCAAGCGCTCGGGCAGGAACCTCGTCAGGGGCGCGGCGCGCCCCTGACGGGTTCTCATTTCACCACCACGTTGACCATGCGGTCCTTGACGACGATGACCTTGGCGACCTGCTTGCCCGCGGTCCACTCGGCGATCTTCGGGCTGGCGAGCGCGAGGGCCTCGAGCTCCTTCTCGGCGGTGCCGGGCGCCACGACGAGCTTGTCGCGCAGCTTGCCGTTGACCGAGACGGGAACCTCGATCTCCGCGTCGACGCAGAGTGCGGGGTCGAAGCTCGGCCAGGCCTGTTTCGACACCGAGCCCGTTCCGCCCATGCGCTGCCAGAGCTCCTCGGCCAGGTGCGGCGCGTAGGGCGCCACCAGCGTCACGAGGTCGCGCCAGAGCCCGCGCGGCACCGCGTCGAGCTTCGCCACCTCGCTCGAGAGCACCATCATGGCGCTGATGGCGGTGTTGAAGGCCAGGCTCTCCGTGTCCTCGCTCACCTTGCGGATGGTCTTGTGGAGCAGGCGCTCCAGCGACGCGTCGGGCTTCGCGTCGACGAGCGGCTTCTCGGAGACTGCCCAGAGCCGCTCGAGGAAGCGCGAGGCGCCGACGAGCCCGGCGGTGGCCCAGGGCTTCGCGACGACGAGCGGTCCCATGAACATCTCGTAGACGCGCATGGCGTCGGCGCCGAACTCGCGGACGATGTCGTCGGGGTTCACCACGTTGCCGCGGCTCTTCGACATCTTCTGGTTGTCCTCGCCCAGGATCATGCCCTGGTTGACGAGGCGCTGGAACGGCTCCTTGGTGTTCACGAAGCCGAGGTCGAAGAGCACCTTGTGCCAGAAGCGGGCGTAGAGCAGGTGGAGCACCGCGTGCTCCTTGCCGCCCACGTAAAGGTTCACCGGCATCCAGTAGTCGATCTTGTCGCGCGCGGCGAAGGCGCCCGGGTTCTTCGGGTCCAGGTAGCGCAGGTAGTACCAGCACGAGCCGGCCCACTGCGGCATGGTGTTGGTCTCGCGCTTGGCGGGGCCGCCGCACTTCGGGCACGCGGTGTTCACCCACTCGGGGATGTTCGCGAGGGGCGATTCGCCCGTGCCGGTCGGCGCGTAGCTCGTCACCTCGGGCAGGCGCACGGGCAGGTCCTTCTCGTCCACCGGCACCGCGCCGCACTTCGCGCAGTGCACGACGGGAATCGGCTCGCCCCAGTAGCGCTGGCGGCTGAAGAGCCAGTCGCGGAGCTTGTAGTTGACCGCGGCCTTGCCGATGCCCTTCTTCTCGAGCCAGGCCGTGATCGCCTTCTTGAAGTCGGCGGTCGAAAGGCCGTTGAATTCGCCCGAGTTGACCGCGACGCCCTCGCCCGAGAAGCAGGCCTCGGGGTCGCCGCAGGTGCCGACGCGGGCGGCCGGGCTGCCTTCCTCCGCCACCACCTGGACGATGGGCAGGCGGAACTTGACCGCGAATTCCCAGTCGCGCTCGTCGTGCGCGGGCACCGCCATGATGGCGCCCGTGCCGTAGCTCGCGAGCACGTAGTCGGAGATCCACACCGGAATCTTCCGGCCGTTCACGGGGTTCACCGCGAGCGCCCCGGTCCAGACGCCGGTCTTGTCCTTCGAGAGCTCGGTGCGCTCCAGGTCGCTCTTGGCCGCGGCCGCCTCGACGTAGGCGTCCACCTCGGCCCTGCGCTCCGCCGTCGTGATGGCCGCGACGAGCGGGTGCTCGGGGGCCAGCACCATGTAGGTGGCGCCGAAGAGCGTGTCGGGACGGGTGGTGTACACCTCGACGGTCTCGGGACGGCCGTCCAGCGCGAAGCGCACCGAGGCGCCCTCGGAGCGGCCGATCCAGTTCCGCTGCATGATGCCCACGTCCTCGGGCCACTGGATGCCGTCGAGGTCCTCGAGCAGGCGGTCGGCGTACGCGGTGATCTTGAGGATCCACTGGCGGATGCGCTTCCGGGTCACCTTGGTGCCGCAGCGGTCGCACTCGCCGTCCTTCACTTCCTCGTTCGCCAAACCCGTCTTGCACGAGGGGCACCAGTTGATCGGCGCGTCCGACTCGTAGGCGAGCCCCTTCTTGAACAGCTGGACGAAGATCCACTGCGTCCACTTGTAGTAGTCGGCGTCGCAGGTGGCCACCTCGCGGTCCCAGTCGATGCCGAAGCCGAGGCTCTTGATCTGCTCGCGGAAGCGGGCGATGTTCGCGTCGGTCGTGATCTTCGGGTGCGTGCCCGTCTGGATGGCGTAGTTCTCCGCCGGCAGGCCGAAGGCGTCGAAGCCCATCGGGTGGAGGACGTTGTACCCGTTCGCGCGGAGGTAGCGACAGTAAATGTCGGTCGCGGTGTAGCCCTCGGGGTGCCCCACGTGCAGGCCGGCCCCCGAAGGGTAGGGGAACATGTCGAGCACGTAGCGGCGCTTCTCGGGGGGGAAGGACGGGTCCTCGACCGCCTTGAAGGTTTTTTCCTTGTCCCAGTACGCCTGCCACTTGGGCTCGATCTCGCTGAAGGGGTATTTCGCCATGCCTGACTCCTCGTTCCCGCCACGCTGAACGCGCCGCGTCCGGGCATAGTAGCGGCTCCCGGCTCGTGTTTTCAAGCTCTCCGCGGTGTCACGAAGCTTCGGGGCAAGGAATCGTGCCGGCCTTCGACGCCAGCTCGCATGGCCCTTCGCGGAAGGGCCGGCGCGCGGCGGCTGTGCGGCGCCCTTCGCGGCGGGACGCGGCGCCTTTCCGGCCCGCTATGGCGGAAGCCGAGCCGCTACGGTTTTCCGATGGCGCGGTAGAGCGCGAGCAGTTCCGCGGGGTCGAGGGCCTCGCCGCGAACGTCCTGCCTGAAACCGCAGGACTCGAGCGCGGCCGTCACGGCTCCGTCGGAGTAGCCGAGGGGTTTCAGGTTGTTGCGGGCGGTCTTGCGGCGGCTCGAGAAGAGGGCGCGGACGAAGGCGCCGAATTCCCGGGTACCGGCCTCGCTTGCGCGGTCGGCGCGGGCTTCCATGACCACCAGGCTGCTCGCGACCCGGGGCTGGGGCCAGAAGGCGCCCGAGCCGAGGTCGAAGGCCACCCGGACGCGGCACGAGGACGAGCAGAGCACCGAGAAGGAGGCGTAATCCTTCGTCCCCGGGCCCGCGGCCATGCGGCGGGCGGCTTCCTTCTGCACCATGAAGACCATGCGCTCGGGAACGCCGAGGCCTTCCACGAGGGCGGCGACCATGGCGGCGGCGGCGTTGTACGGCAGGTTGCCGAAGACGCGCTCCGGCCTGCCGCGCGCGGCCAGCTCGCCGCGCCAGGTCTTGAGGAAGTCGCCTTCCACCAGCGCGAAGCCGGGGACGGCCCCGTAGGCATCACGGAGCAGGGTTGCGAAGCCCTTGTCGATCTCGAAGGCCGAGAGCCGGGCTCCCGTCTCGAGCGCCGGGTGGGTCATCGCGCCGATGCCCGGCCCGATCTCCCACGCGGCAGCGCCCCGTTCCAGGCCGATCTCCGCCATGACGCGCTCGCGGGCGTGTCGCGCCACGAGGAAGTTCTGGCCGTAGCGCTTGCGCATGGCCAGGCCCTCGGCCTCGAGCAGGGTCGAAATGGCCTGGGGAGAATCGTAGTCGATGGCGGGTTCGACGCGTACCGGCCGGGAGAGCGGCGCGTCCCGAGCGGTCGAGTTCGGCGAGTCGCCGGAAACGGTTTCGATGGAGGAGCTCGCGGGCATGGGGCCAAGCATACACGAGCGCGCCGATCGTGGCCACCAGCGCGGCGCCGAGGGCTTTCGTTCGCGGGTCCGGCAGCTCGAAGGCGGGCGCGCGGGCGGCCGTCCGGACGAGGGCGACGAGGAGGTCGTACAGCAGGTCGCAGAGCGCGCCCGCGGGCTTCGCGAGCGCGGGAAGCGGAGCGGAGAGCGCCGCGCCGCCGAGCCCGCACCACATGAGCGCCGCCGCGAGCGCGCTGACCGGCGCCGCCGCGAAGGGGCCGACCAGCGGCACGCGGCCGAACGCGGCCGCCCCGAGCGCCGAGGAGGCGGTCCACGCCGCCAGCGAGGTCGCGAGGATCCTCGCCGCCTTTCCGGGCAGGACCGGCGCGAGCAGGTGGTCCCACGCGGGGGTCAGAAGGCCGATGCCGGCGAGCGCCAGGAAGCTGAACGCGAACGGGAGCGTGAAGGCGTCCTCGGGTTTCCGCGTCGCGAGGACGATGAAGGCGAGCCCCAGGGACTGCCCGAGCTGCTGGGGACGGTCCGCCGTCAGGGCCAAGGCTCCGTAGGCGAACATGAGGGCCGAGCGGAGGATGGGGCTCTCCCCGCCGGCGAGCCAGGCGTAGGCGAGCGCGAAGAGCGCCGCCGCCGTCCGTACGCGGCGCGGTCCGAGGAGGCGCCCCAGCAGGGCCGTGACGATCGAGGCGAGCACCGCCAGATGCTCTCCGGACAGCGCGATGACGTGGGCGCAACCCGCGGCCGCGAAGTCGTCCCGGAGCCCCGGCTCGAGTCCGTCGCGCCGTCCGGTCAGAAGCGCCGCGAGGAGGCCCGGCGCGCGCCGCCCCAGCGGGGAGAGCGCGCGCTCGAAGCCCTCGAGGAGCCTGGCGCGGATCGCTTCGGCCTCCGAGGCCCAGCCGAGCGCGCTCAAGTCCTTCCGGTCGGCGAAGAGGACGCGGCCGCCTTCGCGTTCCGGTTCGGGAGTCGCGGCGACGCGGAGCCGTTCGCCCTTCGAGGCCGGCGCGCCGTTCCTGACCAGCGCCGTGACGGTGCCGAAGGCGTCGGCGCGCGGAGCGAGGCCGCCCGGCGCGGCGGCTCCCTCGGACGCGGCGAGTGCCAGCTCGTAGCGGCGGAAGCCGCCCGAGCCGAGCCCGGCATCGCGGACCAGGACGCCTTCGACCGCGCGCACCGAGGATGGCGGCAGACCGTAGGAGAAGGCCGCCCGGCTTGCGGCGAGGCCGGGGAGCAGCGCGGCCGCGAGGAGGAGCCCCGCCGCGAAGGCGAGCATCCGACCGGCCGCGCTGGCGATCGCGCGAACCGGCTTGGCCCGGCCCGACCCTTTGGCGGCGCGCGCCGCGGCCAGGATCGCCGTCGCGATCGTCAGAGCGAGGACGGCGAGGCCGCGGGCGGCGGGCCCGGCCGGGAGGCCGAGCAGAACGGGCGGATAGAGCCCGAGCGCGAGGCCGAGCGCCGCCTCTCGGGCGGGTTCGAAGCGCGCGGGGGATGCTTTGGGTTCCACGGACGCGATACCGCGCGCGCCGGCCTGCACGCTTGCGTCCCGGGGAACCGGTCAGGGCGCCACGCTCCGGAGCGGGCCGCCGGGGGGCGGTGGGAGCCGGCCGGCCGGTCTACCAGCGGAGAAGCAGGAGCGCGTCGCGAGCGGCGCGCTTCACCGTCTCGGACCAGGGCAGGTAGCCCATGTAGAGCAGGTAGTCGAAGGCCATCTTGTCGCCGAGCTGCCCGAGGTTGCGGATCACGGCGAGCGCGACCTCCTCGTCGAAGGCGGCGCCCCGCTCGATCTCCGAGTTGGCGAACTGCAGGAAGATGGCGAGGGTCTGGGCCGCCTCGTTGGTGCCCATGGCGCCGAGCGTGTCGATGGCCTCGATCAGCTCGGATTCCGGCGAGCGGCCCTTGTTCCAGCCGTCCAGGATATCGTAGAAGTGCCGGGCCACGAGCGGCGAGGCGCGCTGCCAGCGGCGTACGCGGAGCTCGCGGGCGGCGCGGAAACGCACGGCGCGGACGATCTCCCTGCCGACCGGGTCGGCGCCCGGCTCGTCGAGGGCGCCCGCGAGCGCCTTCTCCGCGAGCATGCCCCGATCCTCGTCGGGAAGCCCGGCGTAGTCCAGCCCGGCCGAGAGCGCCGCGGCGCGTCGGGCGGCCGGTCCCGAGCCGACGAAGCCGGAAAGGAAGCCGCGGTAATCGCCCGCCAGCGAGGCCATGGCGCCCGCGGCCGCGGTCTTGAGGCCCTCGTCGCCGACGGCGGAGGCGCGGGCGAACAGGTCGAAGAGCTCGCCGTAGGCCGAGGGGGCGCCGAGCGATCCGAGGGCGGCCGCGCACGCGAGGAGCCTCGAGCGTTCGCCCGATTCCCGCAACTCCGGGGCGTCGGCCGACTCGAGGGTTTCCGCCTTCGCGGCGAGCCAGGCCTCGATGGTGGCGGACGCGTCCGGATAGCCGCGTCCGAGCGTGCCGAGCGCCTCGAGCAGGGCGATTCCGACGGCGCTGTCGTCGAAGGCGGTGAAAAGCCCGAGGAGCAGGGGCGCGGCGTCGCCGATGCCGGCGGCGCGCGCGCCGCGCGCGGCCGCGATGGTCAGATCGGCGAGCCGGCGGTCGGGACCGAGGAGGGCGAGGTTGTCGGCCACGAACGCGAGCGCCCTCAGATGGAGCGGCGCGACCCGGGATCCCGGGTCCGCGGAGGACCGCAGCACCTCGACCTTGCCTTCGAGGTCGGTCGCGACGAATTCGCGCTCGAGGTCCGCGACCGAGGGCGCCTGGGAGTGGGCGCCGGTCGCGGCGAGCGCGAAGACGAGAGCCAGTGCGGGCAGGCCCGCGGTACGCTTCGTCATGATTACTCCTCGGCCCTCGGCCCTCGGGGTTCGGGGCGATGGACCGGATCCGCCGATCCATCCGCCCATCCTCATAGGCAACAAGGCCGCGTCCCTTCCGGTTACGTCCGGCCGGAGCCCCAGCCGGTCGCGTCGGGAACGGCGAAAACGTTTTCCTCGCCATAGACGGACGCGCGCCGCGGCACGGCCGGCGAGGCTGCCTCGTATACATAGGAACGGATGACGTCGCGGACGCGCGGGCTGGGCTTGAGGGCTTCGACGTGGAGCACGGAGCGGTTGCGGTCGGGGTACCAGTCGATGCTGCGGGCGACCCCGCTCATCACCACCTGCTCCTCGTCGAGGAAGAACTGCGCCTTGATCTGGAGGCCTTCCTTCCCCTTGCCGCCGATCAGCACGGCGAAGCCGTCGTCGGAGAGGTCCTGGACCACGCAGCGCATGCCGGGCTGGGTCTCCGGCTTCTCGTAGGCTCCCTCGAGCCGCTTCATGATGTAGAGGTAGGCGGGAATCGAGGAGCGGGCGCGCACGGACTTGCGCTTCTGCGTCCGGAAGAGGGCCTCGCCGTGCGCCACGTGGACCACGGGCGTGCCGCGGATGCGGAGCTCGTCGATGACGTAGGTATCGAACACGTAGCCCGCGTCCTCCTGGCGCCAGAAGTAGACCGAGACCCGTCGGCCCTTCCACGTGAAGCCGCTCGGCAGACCGCCGATGGCCGAGCTCGGGCTGGAGACCACCAGGTAGCGCTCCGTGTTGTCGATCAAGGCGCAGTCGAAGACGCCGAGCCCGTGCACCAGGAGGCGGAGCTTCGTCCCCTGCGCGATCTGGCGCGAGCCGCGTATGCCCTGCTTGTAGCGGGGCTGGTCGAATTCGAGCTTGCGCCGGAATTCGTAGAGCTTCTCGAGGAGCTCGAGCGCGTCGCGGTCGCGTTCGCGGCCCTGGGCGCGGAGGCGGCGCCGCACCGCGCCGATGCAGACGTCCAGTTCGCGGGGGCTCCACAGGGCGGCAGCGGGATCGTCGAGCCCGGCCAGGCGGGCCGTGTCGCGCACGTAGCGCGCCTCGGAGAGGGACAGTCCCCCCTCCTTCGCGCGGAAGTAGTACTCCGCGGAGGAATAGCGGCGCTCGCCCCCCGCCATGAGGGCGAGCGACACGAGGCCGAGGATGGCAACCAATATGGCGAGCAGGGCTGTCATGGCACTCCACGGGGCGCTCCTTGCGGCGCGCGCGACACTATACTATAAACCAACGCCTGAGCGGAGGCGGAACCCGGAATGAGGCGAAACGAAGCGAGCGTCGACCTCGTCCTGGCCGCCCTGCTCGCGCTGGTCTTCTCGCTGCCCGGGTCGGCCGGCGGCTCCGGGGTTCCGGACTGGGGCGCCGCGGCCACCCACCTGCGCAACGTGGCCGTGTTGGCTCCCCAAGCCCTGCTCTTCCTCTTGATTATCGACATCCGGCTCGGCGGATCCGCGCTCGAAACGAAACCGCGCTTCGCGCGGGAGTTGCCGGGCACCCTGCTCCTCGCGGGGCTGTTGCTCGGCGCGGGACTGGCCGTATCGCTGATCTTCCCGTCGGGCGCGGCCGGTCCGCCCGACGGCGCCGGGAACCTCGTCCCGGTCCCTCCTCCTCCCCCCGCGGCGCTGCTGCCCCTGATCGCCCTCTCCGCCCTCTCGGTGGGGTGGCGCGAGGAAGCCCTGTTCCGCGTCCTCGTGCCGGGCCTGCTCGAGCGCGGCGGAGCCCCGAGGGCGGCGGCGCTGGGGGGGCCGCTCGCGCTGTTCGCGGCGGCGCACGCGTGGCAAGGCGTATCCGGCGTCGTGTCGGCCCTCGTCCTCGGCGGCCTGCTCGCCCTCGCGCGCGCGCGCGGCGCCTCGCTCCGCCGCCTCGCCCTCGCGCACGCCGCCTACGACGCCGTGGCCATGGCCGCCCTGGCGTATGGAGCCTGAGGCCCGGCTTCGCTATACTTCGCTCATGAAACCCGTGGACAAGCTCGCTTCCGACCTCGAACGCCGCGCCGACGCCCTGATCGCCGAAGGCCGCGGCTCGGCTCCGTCCGTCGAGGACTTCCGGACTTTCTTCCTGCGCTCGGTGGCCGGCGTGCCGGCCGAGGTGCTCGAGGACGTCTTCGCCCGCTTCCTCGAACTGCGCGCCGGTCGCGGGAAGCGCCCGGCGGCCGAAGCGGGCAAATGGCTCGCCTCGATCGCCAGCGCCTTCCTCGGGGATTGGGACGGCTTCGCGTTCTCCGCCGACGAGTGGCGCGAGCTCGCGGACTTCGCGGCCCTCGGCTCCGGCGAGATGGACCTCGAGACGCTCAACTACGTGATGGCCCTGGCCCTCGAGCACGGCGGGCTATCGTGAGGAAGCTCCGCCCGGCGCGCGAAGGCTCCCGCTCCGCGGACGCCCCGACGGGCGCTCCGGCCGGGGACGGACCCGGCGGACCGGGCGGCTCCTGGTTCGAGGAAGCGGAATTCTGGGAACGTTTCGCTCCCGTCATGTTCGGCGAAAAGCGCTGGGCCGAGGTGCCCGAGGTGGTGGACGCGGCGCTCGCCCTCTCCGCTTGCCCGGCGGGCGGCGCGGTGCTCGATGCGGCCTGCGGCCCCGGGCGCCATTCAGTGGAGCTGGCCCTGCGCGGCTACCGCGTCACCGGCGTCGACCTGACCCCTTCCTTCCTCGAGGCCGCCCGCGAATCCGCCGAGGACGAGGGCGTCGAGGTGGAGTGGGTGCGCGAGGACCTCCGCCGCTTCCGCCGTCCCGGCGCCTTCGACCTGGCGATCAACCTTTTCACCAGCTTCGGCTACTGCGACGAACGGGAGGAGGACCTGCTCGTCCTCCGCAACATCCGCGAGAGCCTGAAGCCCGGCGGCGCGCTGATCGTCGAGACGATAGGCAAGGAGACCGCGGTCCGCGACTTCACCGAGAGCGAATGGTACGACCGCGACGGCTGGACCGTGCTGGCCGACTACGAGGTGGTCGGACCCTGGCGGGGCCTCCGGAACCGCTGGGTGCTCTACCGGGGAACCGAGCGCTACGAGCGCAGCTTCGTCCAGCGGCTCTACGCGGGCACCGAGATGGAAGCCCTCCTCCTGGAGGCGGGCTTCTCCGGGGCCGCCATCTACGGTTCGCTGGAGGGCGCTCCCTACGACCTCGACGCCGGGAGCCTCGTGGCGCTCGCGCGGGTCTGAGCGGGACGGCGCGAAGCGCGGCCGCGCCCCGGCCGGCTCGGGATCGGCTCGGGAACGGCGCCGCGATCGAGGCTCGCGCGGTCGAGGTCCGCCGCGTTTTCCGCGAACGACTGGCGCGTGAATGAAATGCGCATTATACTTTCCTGAAACGACCCACGTCGCGTCGGGTGAGTCCTGAGCGGCGCCGCGAGGAACACGATGGCGGAAAAGCGCATAGGCATCAAGCTCGCCGACGGCGAGTTCTACCCGATCCTTCCCGAGAACCGTCCGGCCCGCAAAAGGCTCATAGTCACCACGGTGAAGGACGACCAGGCTTCGGTCCAGATCGACCTGTACCGCGGCGAGGCGGCCCGCGTCACCGGCGACGACTACATCGGCAGCCTCCTCATCACCTCCATCGAACCGCGCCCCGCGGGAGAGCCCGACATCCGCCTCGACGTCTCGCTCGACGCGGCGGGCGAGCTGGCCGCCACCGCCACCGACGAGTCCTCCGGCGTCTCGCGGAGCCTCAGGGTCTCGCTGGCCTCGCTGCCGCCCGAGGAGCACTTCGAGGTGCCCGACTTCGAGTTCGAGGAACTCGCCGAATCGCCGCTCTCCGGCGGCGGGGACGGCCCCGATTTCAACCCCTTCGAGGCGGAGACCGCGGCCCTGACCGGAGCGGGGCTCGAGGTCGAGGATGCCTCCCTGCTGGGCAAGGCCGAGCTGGCCCGAGGGGTCAAGGGCGGAAGGCGCTTCCCCTGGATCGTCATCCCGATCGCGCTCGCCGCGGTCGGACTCGTTGTGCTGGTCCTGTTCCTGCTCCGCGGCTGTCCCGCCGGAACGACGGTCGCTCCCGAGCCCGTGGCCGCGGTCGAAGCGAAGCCCGCCCCGGCGCCCGCTCCGGCGCCGGCCGAGGCGAAGCCCGCGACTCCCGCTCCCGCTCCGGTCGAGGCGAAGCCCGCCGCGACGCCCGCTCCCGCCCCGACGGCGCCGAAACCCGCCACGCCCGCCGCGAAGACCCCGGGCGTCAATTATAAAATCAGGTGGGGAGACACCCTCTGGGACCTCGCGTACGCCTACTACCGGAACCCGTGGCTCTATCCGAAGATCGCCGCGGCCAACTCGATCAAGAATCCGGACCTGATCATCTCCGGCACCACCATCTGGATACCGGCGAAGTGACGGTCCGACCGCCGGGTTCGCTTTCGGAACCCGGCGGAGCGTCAGGAGACCACGCATGAATCCGCATGCCGCGCGGCGCCCCGAGGGGCGCCGCCTCGCATCTTCGCGCCGCTTTCCCGGCGCCGCGCCCCTGGCCGTCCTCGCTCTCGCCGGCCTCCTTCTCGCGGCCTGCGGCGGGAACCGCGCCCTCGGCGTCGAGCTCGGCGAACTCCGCGCGCTGCTCGCGCGCGGCGAGGGCGGCCTCCTGCTCGAGGTGCCGGAAAAGCGCTACGCCGAACTCGAGCGGCTCGGTCCCGGCGCCTTCCATTACGCCGCCCGCCTGGCGCGGAAGCTCGGCTCGCCGGAGCGGGCGCTCGTCCTGCTTCGCCTCGCGTTCGAGCGCGAGACGGGCTTCCACCGGGCGCGCGCCCGCGTCCTCCTAGTCGACGCCCTCCTGGAGTCCGGCGACGACGGGGCGCTCGTCGCCTTCGTCGACGGGCTGGACCGGGAAGCGGCCGCGGCCCGGCCCTCCGCCGACGGCGGAGCGGCGGATCCCCCGACCGCCGCTCCGCCGACCGCGAGGGAGCTCGAGGCGCGCGCGGCCGCCCTTTCGCGGCTCGGTCGCCATGAAGAGGCGCTCGCGGCGCTGGACGCCCTCTTCGCCGCCCGGCCGGAGCGCCGGAACGCGCCCGCCCTCCGCGTCCTCGAAGCCGCGTCGGCGTTCGCCCTCGAACCCGATTCCCCGAGGGGCGCGGAAGCGCTCCGCGCCGTCCTCGCTTCAAGCGCCGCCGGAAGGGACGAGCTCGACAAGGCGCGGGCTTTCTCGGCCGCCGTGCCCGAGGGGAGTCGGGGAGGGCTCGGGCCGGTCGAGCGCCTGGCGCTCGACGCGCGCGCGGCGGTCGCCGCGGGAGACCAAGGCGCCGCCGTCCGGCTCGCCGACGCGAACCTCGAGGCGCTGTCGGGCGCCCTGAGCCAGGACGCGGCGCTCTCCGACCTCGGCCGGGCCTTCCTCGCCCTGAAGGAGTTCACCCGCGGCGAAACGTTCTTCGAGCGGGTGGCGGCCTCCGCCGCGGCCGCCCCGACGGCTCCCGGCGCTGCGCGCGCCGCCTTCCTCGCGGCCTTCTACCGCGCGCGCATCCTCCGCGACCGCGAACGCCACGACGCGGCCGCCGCGGCTTTCGCCGAGGCGGCCGCCCTCGCCGAGCGGCCGGCGGACCGCGACGCCTGCCTTTGGTACCGCGTGGACGCCCTTTCGAAGCGTTCGCGCGCCGAGGCTTTGCGCGCCCTCGACGAGGCGACGCCTTCCCTGTCCGCGCCGGGGAATTTCACCGACCTCATGGACGGCCTGGTCCGCGCCGCGCTTATCGCGCGAGACGGCGCGGCCATCCGGACCCTGGCGACCGGCTTCGGCCTCCGCGCCCCGGCGGCGGCGCGGGCGCGGCTCTACTGGACCCTCGCCCGCGCCGCCGAGGCGGGCTTCGTCCCGGGCTTGGATACCCCCGAGGCGCGACGCGCCTACGCCCTGCCGCTCTACCGGGAAGTCGCTTCCCTGAGCCGAGAGCACTACTACCTCGCCGCGTCCGCGGCGATGACGGGCGAGGCCGCCTGGCGCTTCGACCCCGACCCCTCCGCGCTTGAGGCCGCTCCGCCCGCCTCCGCCGACCCCGCGCCCGCGGCAGCCGCCGCTCCGGCGAGCGCGGAGGAGTCCTTCCCTGACGCGGCCGCGCTGGACTACCTCCTCGGCTTCGCCGACTGGGGACTCTCGGAGCTCCTCTACGCGGAACTCCGCGAGCTGCCGGGCTGGGAATCGCTTTCGCCCGCCGCCTATCGCGTCCTCGCGCAGCGCCTCGCGGCCGACGGGCTCTGGAGCGACTCGATGCTGGTCGCCTCGCGGCTCTGGTACCTGCCGGGCTTCGCGCCGGAGCGCAAGGATTGGGAGCTCCTCTGGCCGCGGCCCTGGCTGGACGCGATCAGCGCCGCCGCGGCCGCCGCCTCGGTGCCGGACCGCTTCCTCCTGGGCCTCGTCCGCTCGGAAAGCCATTTCCGCCCCGCGGTGGTCTCGAGCGCCGGCGCGATCGGGCTCGCCCAGTTCATGCCCGCCACCGCGGCCGAGGCCGCCAAGGCCCTGGGCATGACCGAGTACGACCTGACCCGTCCGGAGGACAACCTGCGCCTCGCGGGGCGGCACCTGGCCGGCCTGACGCGCGCCCTTTCCGGCGACCTGCCGCGCGTGGCGGCGGCCTACAACGCGGGGCTCTCGCGCCCGCGCGCCTGGGACCGCGAATTCGGCTTCCTGCCGGTCGAGCTCTGGATCGAGGCCATCCCCTTCCCGGAGACGCGGCAGTACGTCAAGAACGTGCTCGGCGCAGCCGCGCTGTACGGCGCCCTCCACGAAGGCCTCGACGGCCCGCTCGACCTGGTGGCGCTGCTGGGGATGGATTGAGGGCGGGGTTCAGGCGGCTATCGAGAGCACGGAGCCGGGCGCGGGGAGCGAGGCGGGAGCGATCGGGCGGGCGGCCAGGGACTTGAGCTCCCTGGTGTACTGCTCGATGAGCGCGTCGGCGCGCGAAGCGTCCTTCTCGCGTCCCTTGCGGTCCTTGATGGAAGGGTCGGACTTCGCGGCGGCCAGGCGGTCGATCAGGAGGTCGAGCAGCTTGAGCTTGTCGATGGAGAAGCCGCGCACGCCGGACTCCGCGGAAGTGGCCACGCCCGCGACGTGCTCGAAGTGGGCGTAGAGCGCTTGCGAGGGGAGCACCGGCACGCTGACGCGACCGGAGGAGTAGCGGGCTCCGTTCACGTAGGAAAGCGGCAGGCGGTTGGTGGCTCCGACGACGGCGTCCATCTCTCGCGTCCTCCGCTTTCATTATCGGAAGAGGCGGGCGCGCTGATTATCGCGGAAATTTTCCCCGTCGGGCCGCCGGCCGCCGGCCGGCGCGTCGAGGGGTCTAGGGCGGCTCGAGCGGCTCGGGCGGCTTGGGCCGTAGCCGCGCTACTTTTCCGAAGCCTTGTAGAGCCGGTCGTTGACCGCGCGGCCGAGGCCCGCGTCCGGCACGCGCTCCGCCCAGATCTCGGTGACGCCCGAGGCATCGAGCGCGTGCAAGCGCTCGAAGAGTTCGGCGGCCGCCTCCACGAGTTCGCCGGAGGGCGAGAGGACGAGGATGCGCGCGAAGAGCCCCGGCGCCTCGGCGCGGAGCCTCGCCGCGGAGGCGTCGTCGAAGCAGAGGGCGACGGCGTCCGGCGCGGGGTCGCAGAGGGGCAGGGCTCCCGCGGGCACCAGCTTGAGCCGGGCGCGCGGCGCGTAGTGGCTCGGCAGCTGGCCGGGCGCCTTAGGGCTCGTGGTGGAGCGGTCGAAGACCTCCACGGTTCCGAGCAGGGCCTCGAGGCGATCGAGCGAAAGCCCGCCCGGCCTCAGCACGAGGGGCGGATCGACGGTGAGGTCGAGCACCGTGCTCTCGACGCCGACGGGGCAGCGACCCCCGTCGACGATGAAGTCGACGCGGTCGCCGAGCTGGTCGGCCACGTGGGCGGCCCGCGTGGGCGAAAGGTAGCCGAAGGGATTGGCCGAGGGGGCCGCCACCGCGCCCGTGGAGAGCTCGATCAGGCGGCGCGCCACCGGGTGGGCGGGCAGGCGGACCGCCACGCTCGGCAGGGCGCTCGTGGCCAGGTCCGGCACCTCGGCCCGCTTCGGCAGGATCAGGGTGAGCGGTCCCGGCCAGAAGGCCTGCATCAGGGCGCGCGCGCGCGCGGCGCCCGCGTTCCCGAGCGCGGCCAGGTCGGCCACCCGGTCCACCGCCTCGACGGCCGCCACGTGGACGATGAGCGGGTCGAAGTGCGGGCGGTTCTTGGCCTCGAAGACGCGGGCCAGGGCGCGGGGGTTGAAGGCGTCGGCGCCCAGCCCGTAGACGGTCTCGGTGGGCAGGGCCACGAGCTTGCCCTCGCGGAGCGCGTCGGCGGCGAGGCGGAGGTTCTCCTCGCTCGGGTCGAGCATGCGCATGGTCAGGCCTTGGCCTTTCGCGCCAGGTACGCTTCCGGACCGAGCTCCTCGAGCCTGCCCGCCTTGCCGAGCGCCTCGGTCTCGAGCCGGGACGCGTGGGCCGCGAGCCGGTCGGCCAGCTCGGGCCGCGTCGCGGCCAGCATGCGGAGGGCGAGGAGCCCCGCGTTGCGTCCCCCGTCGACGGCGACTGTAGCCACGGGCACGCCCGAGGGCATCTGGACGATGGAGAGGAGCGAATCGAGCCCCTCGAAGCTTTTTCCTTTGACCGGCACGCCGATGACGGGCAGGGTCGTCAGGGACGCCACCATGCCCGGCAGGTGGGCCGCGCCGCCGGCCCCCGCCACGATGACCTCGAGGCCGCGGCCCCGCGCGGCGCGCGCGTACTCGTAGAGCCGCTCCGGCGTCCGGTGCGCCGACACGATGCTCGTCTCGTGCGCCACGCCGAATTCGGCCAGGACCTTCGAGGCCTCCGCCATGACGGCGAGGTCGGAATCCGAACCCATGATGACGCCGACGAGCGGCGCTGCCTTTCGTTCCATACGCGGAGGATAGTCCGAAGCGGCCGCGGCTTACAACTCGCGGCCAAGCCGCCCGGGGCCGTCCGTCACGGCCGTTTCCCGGGGGCCGCCCGGTCGTGGGCCGAGCCGGCGAGGAAGAGGACGAGGCCGCCCGCGATGGAGACCGCGGCCGCGGCGATGAAGACCGCCCGGCTTCCGTAGCGCGCCATGAGGAGGCCCGCGACCGGGGCGACCACCGCCCGTCCGAGCTCCGAGGCCACCGACAGCCCCTGGTAGCGGCCGAGCAGGGCGGGCCTCGCGTGCTCCGGCACGAAGCGGGTCTGCACCGCCGAGCCCCAGATCTCGCCGGTCGAGAGGACGAGCATGGCCAGCACCGCCGAAACGGGGAAGGGCAGGAAGGCGAAGCCGAGGAAGCCCGCGGCGTAGGCCAGCTTGGAGAAGCCGGCCGACGGGGCGATCGGCGCCGTCCGGAGGAGCCTCGAGAGGGGCAGCTGGCCGAGCACGCAGACCGCCGCGTTGGCGAAGAGGACGGCGCCGTAGGTCGAGAGCGGCTGTCCCGACTCGCGGAGGTGGAGGGGCAGGAAGCTCTGGATGAGGTCGTAGGCGCCCCAGACCAGGGCCATGCCCGCGGTCCAGGCCCAGAAGACGCCGTCGCGGAGGATGGCGCCCCACTCGGCGGCGGCCTCGCCCCGTCGCGCCCGCGGCGAGCGGGGAGCCGCGGCGCGCGCGCGCAGGGCGGGCGCCGATTCCGGCACGACGAGGGCGATGTAGATGCCGGCCGCCAGGTTGAGGAGCCCGCCCGCCACGAAACCGAGCCGCGGCGCCACCGGGAAGATGGCGAGCCCGACGAGCGGTCCCCAGGCGTACGCGGCGTTGAGCGCGATGCGGTTGAGCGCGTAGGCCTCCGAGCGCCGCTCCGGCGGGCAGTGGTCCGCGAGGGCCGCCTGGGTGGCGGGGCGGTAGAAGGTGCGCGTCATGCCGTTGAGGAAGTTGAGCACCCCGAGCACGAGCGGGTCGGCGCCCGCGAAGGCGAAACCGATCAGCGCGAGGCCGCTCGTCGCGACGCCGGCGATCTGCACGGGCTTGCGCCCGATCCGGTCGGCCAGGGTGCCGCCCCAGGCTCCGAAGATGACGCTGGCGAGCGGCGCCGCGCCGAGCACCGCGCCGAGCGCGCCGAGGCCCACCCCGGCGTCGCGCATGCGGAGCGTCAGGTAGGGCACCGCCATGAAGCGGCCCGTCGACTCGATCATGGTGGCCAGGGTGAGCAGCAGGACGGGCCGCGGGAAGCCGCGGAGGTAGGCGAGGCCCCGGCCGGGCAGGGCGGCCGCGCGGGCGGCGAGGGCTGAGAGCTTCGGGTGGCGCATGAGGCCGGCAGTATAGCGTCGCGTCGCCGCGCGCGGCGAGACGGGCGGGGATGGATGGGCCTCGGGAAGGAAGCGGGTGGAACCCCTTCCTTCCCGAGAGGGAAAACCCGCTACACGATCGTGTACGAAGCCTCCGTCGCGCCGGCTTCGCGCAGGAGCTCCGCGAAACGGGCGGCGCAGGCCTCGAGCGCGGCGACCGGGTCGGAGAGGGGCGCGTAGACCACGCCGACCGCCTCGCGGCACGACTCGAAGACCTTGGTGGCCATGGAGTCCTTGACCGGGTTGCCGCAGGGGACGCGGGCGCCGTCCGGGCGGACCGCGCGCACGAGGAGGAGGTCCTCGAGCTCGATCACCTGACCCGAGGCGTTGAACGCGTAGGATTCGCCCGCCCGCCCGCGCGAAAGTTCGAGGGCGGGACCTGCGAGGGCGAGGTCGAAGACGCTGGCCGGGTAGCCGGATTCCAGGCTGGCGGCGTTGCAGGCGTCCACCGGGCCGTTCACGAAGGGGAAGCTCCCGTCGAGCGCCGCCGCGACCAGGTATTCGCTCGAGGGCTTGGCGCGGCCCGCGGGCTTGTAGACGCCGTGGCGCAGCAGGTCGCGCACGGCCTTCTTGCGCGCCTCGGGCAGCCAGGCTTCGCCCGCGGCGCGGACGCGAGCGAGGAGCTCCGCGAGGAAGGGACCGGGGGTTCCGGTCGGCGGGCAGCCGGGGAAGCCGCGCGCGACGACGAGGGCCGCGCGTACGGAGCGCGGTTCGAGGGCGGGGTCGACGGAGAGGACGGGGTTCGCGTTCATGCGGGGGAGCGTAGCACGCCGGGGCGCGTCACGCCATGCTGACCCGGTTCCGTCCCCCGTTCTTGGAGCGGTAGAGCTGCTCGTCGGCGCGGGCGACCAGCGACTCCATGGTGTCCGTGGAGGCCAGGGACGCGACGCCGAGGCTGGTCGTGACAGCCCAGGGCACGCCGCGGAAGTCGTGGCCCTCGACCGTGGCGCGGATCCGCTCGGCCACCATGAAGGCGTCCTCCGCGCTCGTGCGCGGCAGCAGGATCAGGAACTCCTCGCCGCCGTAGCGGGCCGCGGTGTCGCTCGTGCGGACGCAACCCTGGATGATGGTGGAGAACTCCCGCAGCACGGAATCGCCTACCGGATGCCCGAGGGCGTCGTTGACCTTCTTGAAATGGTCGATGTCGAGCAGTACGCAATGCAGCTCGAGTCCGTAGCGCCTATGGTAGAGCACGATGTTCTGGCCCGCCTCGATGACGTAGAGGCGGTTGTAGAGCTTGGTCAGGGGATCGTGGAAGGAGATGTCGCGGAGCTCCTCGTTGCGCTCCTCGAGCTGGCGGCGCGCCACGAAGCTTTCCTTGCGGCCCTCCTCGAGGTAGGCCGCGATGAACCAGGCCACCACGGCGTAGATCCACGCGGCGATGGCGGCGTCCACCTGCTCGCGGCCGCAGGCGAGCACCGAGCCGAGGGCCATGATCGCCGCCGAGACCGAGAGCGACGCCGCGGAGAAGGCGGCCGGCATGCGGAAAATGGCCGAGGAGGCGATGAGGGCGAGCGCGTAGGCGGTCATGTCCTCGCCGTTCACCATGTCCGCGATGGCGATCCCGGTGCCCCAGAGCATCACGACGACGATGAAGGCCGCGTGGGCGTTCGCCTCGCGCCGCGGGGCGTGGACCTTGGTCCGCCTGAGGAACAAGAGCGCGGCGAAGCCGGAAAAGGCGGCCATCGAGCCGTGCATGGCGCGGTAGAAACCGTGCAGGCTGCCGCCTGACGCGGTCTCGGGGTCGATCAGGTGGAAGCCGAGATAGAGCAGGGCCACCACCGTGAGCACGATGGAGAAAACCAGCGCGCGCTCGCGGTTGCCGGCGATCCGGTCGTAGAGCGATTCGGCCCGGTACTTGACCGGGATCGGGCGGATCAGGTTCATGCAGGCGGCCCCCGGCGGACTTTATTCGATAAGCGGTCTTCCCCAGATTATCGGCGCCCGCGGGGGCGGGACTTCAAGGCCTTCGCGCTCCGCCCCGATCCGCGACGCGAGCGCCTCCGCCCTCCGCCCCCTTGCCGAGCAGGACGCCCGCCAGTTCCGCGCGGCCGGCCTCGCGAAGGGCTTCAAGCACGGTCGCGCGGTTCTCCGGCCGGTCGAACTGGAGCAGGGCCCGCTGCATGGCCCGCTCGCGGTCGCCGCGCGCGACGTGCACCGGCTCCAGGGTCAGCGGGTCGAGCCCCGCGCGGTACATGGCCGTGGCGAGCGTGCCCGGCGTCGGGTAGAAATCCTGCACCTGGTCCGGCACGAAGCCGTAGTCCTTGAGCCGGAGCGCGAGCTCGATCGCGTCGTCGAGCGTGGCGCCCGGGTGGCTCGCGATGAAGTAGGGCACCAGGAACTGCCGCTTGCCGAGCGCGTCGTTCGCCTTCCGCCATTCGGTCGCGAAGGCCTCGAAAACGCGGTGCGGGGGCTTTCCCATGAGCGCGAGCACGCGGTCGGAAACGTGCTCGGGCGCCACCTTGAGCTGGCCCGAGACGTGGTGCTCCGCCAGCTCGCGGAGCACGAGCGGGTCGCGTTCGAGCATGAGGTGGTCGAAGCGTATCCCCGAGCGCACGAAGACCTTGCGGACGCCGGGCAGGGCGCGGAGCGCGCGCAGGGTGCCGAGCCACTCGCGATGGTCGACCTCGAGGGCGGGGCAGGGTTCGGGCGAAAGGCAGCGCCGGTCCGGGCAGGGGCCGGAGCGGGCCTGCTTCGCGCACGCGGGGCCGAGGAAGTTGGCGGTCGGGCCGCCGACGTCGTGGACGATGCCCTTCCAGTCCGGGTCGCGCGCGAAGCGCTCCACCTCCGCCACGATCGATTCGCGCGAACGCGACGAGGGCACGCGGCCCTGGTGGAAGGCGATGGCGCAGAAGGCGCAGGCGCCGAAGCAGCCGCGCGTCGCGGCCACGGAGAACTTCACCTCGGAGAGCGCGGGAACGCCGCCGGCCGCCTCGTACAGCGGATGCGCGCGGCGCTCGAAGGGCAGGGCCCAGACCCGGTCGAGCTCCTCCCGCCCGAGCGGGAATTCCGGCGGCTCCACCACGACGAAGCGACCCTCGGCCTCCTCGACGAGCGGCTTCGCGCTCCAGGGGTCCGACGCGCGGTACTGCGCCGCGAAGCTCTCCGCGAAGGCGCGCCTCGACGCCTCGTCCGCCCCCGTCACCGCGGCGAAGGGCGGCAGGCGGACCGAGCCCGCGGGCAGCTCCGACTCCTTCGAGGTCCACCACGCCGTGCCGCGCAGGCCCCGGATCGCGCGCGCGTCCTCGCCCGCGGCCAGGCGCCGCGCGAGGGCGACGAGCTGCCGCTCGGCCATGCCGTGCACGAGCAGGTCGGCCTTCGAGTCGAGCAGTATCGAGCGGCGCACCGTGTCGGAGCGGTGGTCGTAGTGCGAGAGCCGCCGGAGCGAGGCCTCGAGGCCGCCGAGGACCACGGGAACGCCCTTGAAGGCCTCGCGGCACTTCGCCGCGTACGCGATGACGGCGCGGTCGGGGCGCGCGTTCGCCCGTCCCTCGACGCCGACCCCGATCGTGCCGTCGGCTCGCAGGCAGAGCGCCGGGTTCCCGCCGGGCGCGTAGGCGTCCTCCGAGCGCGGCCTGCGGTTGGCCGTGTAGCTCGAGACCATCGAGTCGAGCACGCCGGAGGCCGCGAGCCACGCGAGGCGGGGCCTGCCGGCCAGGCGGAACGCTTCCGCGTCGTCGGGGTCGGGTCGCGCGAGCACCGCGACGGAGAAGCCCTCCGCCTCGAGCACGCGGCCGACGATGGCCACGCCGAAGCTCGGATGGTCGACGTACGAGTCCCCGGTCACGATCACGAAGTCGAAGGGGCCGCGCGCGGCGTATTCCGCGGGGCAGGCGGGCAGGAAGGCCATGCGCGCGAGTATACCGGAAAGGGCGGCGGCGCGTCGTCAGCGGTGTCACGAAGCTTCCGGGCGACGCGGAACCGGGGGAGGGGGCGGGGCGAGGGCCACGCGCCGCCCTCATGCGGCGGCGGCGCCGCTTCGCTCGGGGGCGGCACGCCGAGCCAGCTCCGCGCGCGGCCCGCCTTCGGAGGGCGGCAGCCCGCGCGTCCGGGCGTCGACGGAAGCGCGGGCGGTCGCGGGAGGGCCCGCCTTTCCCGGCGCGCGGAAGCCTGCTATCCTCGCCCCATGCCGAGCCTCGACCCCGCCTCCTTCGCAGATCCGAACGCGATCACCCTCCTCGCCGCCGCCCTCCTCCTCGTCGCGCTCATCGCGGCGCTGGCCTTGTGGGCCGGCCTCGCGCTCGGCCGCCGCGCGGGCAGGCTCGAGGCGGAGCGGCTCTTCCGCGACCGGCTGGCCGCCGAGCGGGGCGACGCGGTCAAGCGGAGCCGCGCCGTGGTGGGCGGCCTCGCCCTCGAGCAGGTGGCGCCCTTCCTGCCGGGCTTCCCCGCGCGGCCCGACGAATGCCGCTTCGTCGGCAAGCCCGTGGACTTCGTGGCCTTTCCCGGCGCCGCCTCGGGCGAGGTGTCCGAGGTGGTCTTCGTCGAGGTGAAGTCCGGCGGCGCCCAGGCGAGCCGCGTCGAGCGCAGCCTCCGCGACGCGGTCAGGGCCGGCCGCGTGCGCTGGGTGGAATACCGCGCGCCCGACGCGCCGGTCGCGGCCGCCGCGCCCGGCGCCGGGGGGACGGGGGGCGGCGGCCGCCCGTCGCGCCGTGGCTAACCGCTTCCTCGAGCGCCTCGGCTCGGGCGCGTCCGTGCCCGCGCTCAAGAAGCTCTGGCGGGCGGCCTCGCGCCGCGCCCACCCGGACTCGGGCGGCGAGGCTTCGACCTTCGTGGCCCTTAGGCGCGAGTACGAGGAGGCGCTCGCCTTCCTCGAGGCGGGCATCGAGCCCGCTTCGCGCCCGCCCGATCGTTCGGCGCCGGCCCCGTCCGCCGATCACCGTGCCGCCGGTCCGGATTCCCGGCCGGGTCCGGTGTCCCCTGAGCTCAAGGCGTTCCGCGATGCCATAGCCGCCCTCGGCGACGCGGCGCGCGTGGCGGGCTGCGATCCCTACCGCTGGAAGCCTCCGCGCGCTCTCGCGCTGGCCCTGGTCGAGGCCGCGCGCGGGTTCGATCCGTCCGCCGCCCTCGCGCTCTCGCGCCTCCTCGCCGCGCTCGCGGAATCCGGCGCGGAGTGGCGCCGCTACCCGGGCCTCATGAACCGCGCCTTCGCCTTCTACAAGGCCTGCGCCGCGCTGGCGGCGTGGAACCGCCGCGGCTGGAAGAGCGACGAGGACGCCTCTCGCACGCGGCTCGCGGACCTCGCCGAGCCGAGCGTCGCGCTCTTCGACTCGACGCGCTTTTCCGAGCTGCCCGCGCGCTTCGCGGCCGCCGCGTCCGCGCTCGAACGCGCCCTGCCGCCCGATCCGCGCGTCTGACGGCCCGGACGGCTCGGCCTTTCCGGACTCCGCCGGCCCGGCGGCTCCGGCCGGCGGCTCCGCGGTTGACGTCGCAAGCGGACGGCCCTAGTCTGGTGCCACCATGAAAAGAAACCGCGCGCCCCGCCCTTCCGCGTCCCGCCCTTCAGCGTCCCCCGCCCGGGTCGGCCTGTTCGCCATCGCCATCGCCATCGCCCTCGCCCTCGCCGCGACCGCGTTCCTCGCGTCCTGCGCCGGCCCCGCTCCGGCCATCCCCGAAGGCGGCCCCTTCGTGGTGCTCTACGCCGAGTTCGCGCAGGAGGTGAACAGCTTCTCGCCCGTGCTCACCACCGAGCGCGACTTCCGCGCCGGCGCCCTCCGCTTCGGCGACGAGGTCGCCCGGGAGGCCTCAGGGGAGAAGGGCCAGCTCGCCGGCTTCCTCGAGGCCGTGGAGAAGGCTGGCCGCGGCGCCATCGAGGCCGTGCCGATCCTGCAGGCGCGGTCCATGTCCGGCGGGCCCCTCGAGCGCGGCTTCTACGAGTCCGTCAAGGCGCGCATCGTCGAGGCCGCGCGCGCGGCGCCCCGCGTCGACGGCGTCTACCTTTCGCTCCACGGCGCCATGGGCGTCGAGGGCATGCTCGACCCGGAGGGCGATATCCTCGAAGCGCTCCGCGAGGTCCTCGGCCCCCGCGTACCCATAGCCGCCAGCTTCGACCTGCACGCCAACCAGACCGCGCGCCGCGCCCGCGACGCCACGATCCTCGTCGGCTACCGCACCAACCCCCACCGCGACTTCTTCGACACGGGCCGGCGCTCGGGCGAGCTCCTCGCCCGGACCGTGCTCGGCGAGATCGAGCCCGTCATGGTCGTCACCAAGATGGCCCTGCTCAAGGGCGGCGGCATCAACGTCGACTTCCTCGAACCCTTCAATAAAATCTTCCGCGCCATGAAGGGCATGGAAAAGCGCGACGGCGCGCTCTCGGTCTCCTTCTTCCCGGTGCACATCTGGATCGACGACCCCGAGCTCGGCTACTCCACGGTGGCCATAGCCGACGCGAAGAAGCTCGACTCGGCCGCGGCGGCCCGCGCGCTCGCGACGGAGCTTTCCGAGGAGATCGCCGACCTGGCCTGGGCGGCGCGCGACGTGCCGCAGCCCGCGGGCTCCAGTCCCGAGGAGGCCGTCGATCTGGCGCGGAAGGCGAAGCTCGCCCGCGCGCTCGGCGCGGTCGTCTTCTGCGACGCCTCCGACGCGGTCGGCACGGGCACGCCCGGCGAGAGCACCTGGATACTCAAGGCCCTGCTCGAGCGCGGCTCCGACCTGGTCTCGTACCTCGCGCTCCGCGACGCGGCGGCGGCGACGGCCGCTTTCGAGGCCGGCGTCGGCGCGGAAATCTCGTTGAGCGTCGGCGGCAAGCTCGACGCGGTCTACAACCGCCCGCTCGACTATTCCGGCACGGTGACCTGGGCCGCGGAGACCTCGTACGGAAAGACGGCCATCGTCCGCCACGAGGGCATCCACCTCATCCTCTCGGAGCTGCCCATGGCCTCGACGAAGCCCTCGGACTTCACGAAGCTCGGCCTCTCCGTCTGGAAGGCTGACGTCGTGGTGGTCAAGAACCTCTTCCCCTTCCGCTACAATTTCCTCTTGCAGAACCGCAAGACCGTCAACGTCATGTCGCGCGGCCTCTCGAGCACCGACGTGTTCACGCTCGAGTACCGCCTGGTCCCGCGGCCGATCTACCCCCTCGATCCGATGGACGACTGGCGCCGCGCGGGCGACTGAGCGCGTCCGGGGCGGCGGAGAGGCGACGGAGGAATTCGGGGGAGAATGGCGCGGGCTTCGCTTCCCGGAGCGCTTCGCCTCCGAGGCGGGCCCGCCGTCGCGGAAGGGCGGCGGCGGGAGGCCCCGGGCGGCGCTCGCTTTACTCCAGCGCCTTCGCGAGCGCGCCGAAGCTCATGAGGGGGCTGATGTCCTCGACGAAGCGGACGCGCTCCGCGACGCCGCTCGCTATCGAGCCCTTGAGCACGATCGGGTCGACGTCGATGTCCTGCGCGCCTCGCACCGTCGAGAGGACGCAGTTCTCCGCGCGGTAGCCCGTCACCACCACCGTGTCGAGCCCGCGCTTCGCGAGCAGCTCCGCGAGGCCCGTGCCGTGGAACGAGTTGCCGTAGGTTTTCACCAGGCGGGCGTCGCCCGGCTCCGGCTTCAGGGCGTCGAGGAACTCGAAGCCCGGCGAGCCCGGCACGACGCCGTCCCCGTCGTCGCGGTGCTGGATCCAGACCACGGGCAGGCCGCGCTTCCTGAACAGGGGGATGGCGGCGTTGATGTACTCGCAGGCCTGTTCCATGGAGCGGCGGTTGTCGTCGTCGACGAAGGCCTTCTGCAGATCGATCACCAATAGGGCTGCTTTCATCGTTTCCTCCCGAGGCTGCGCCTTTCGCGCGCCGCCATGCCCATGCGTCGCCGGCCGGCGCCCCGCGGGGCCCGGTCCGCGTTCAGTACTCCAGCGGCGCCCCGCCCCGCGCGGAGCTCTCCCGCGCCAGGTCGAGGACCCGCGCGACGCGCCGGGCGTCCTCCGACGTCGCGGGCGGTTCGCCCTTCCCGCGGATCGCGTCGGCCAGGGCGCGGTAGAAGCGCCGCCAGTCGCCGCGGCCCGCCTCGGTGCGCTCGAAGACGGGCGAGCCGTCGACGGCGACGGTGACGAGCTCGCCGCGCTCGTTCTCGGCTTCGAGGCCCCAGTCGGCGCCTCCCGGCAGCTTCCCGGCGCGGAGCGGCGCCTCCTGCGGGTCGATGCCGCGCTTCAGCCACGAGCCCGAGGTGCCGCGGACGTGGAAGCGCGGCCCGGGAAAGGCACCGAGCGCGCTCGAGCCGAGCCGGCACTCGAAGCCGTCGTACGCGAGCGCGAGGTCGAAGGCGTCGTCGGCCTTGCCGCCGCGCTCGCTCCGCACGGAGGCGGCCACGGTCCTCGGCGCTCCGAAGAGCGCGAGGGCCTGGTCCGCCAGGTGGGGCCCGAGATCGAGCAGCACCCCCGAGCCGGGCCCTCCCTCCTCGCGCCAGGCGCCCGCGCGCGGAACGGGCCGGAAGCGGTCCCAGCGCGCCTCGAACGAGACGACGCGGCCGAGCCTGCCCGAGGCCAGGATTCCCCGCAGGGTCAGGAAGTCGGAATCGAAACGGCGGTTGTGGAAGGGAACGAGGAGTCGCCCCGCGGCGTCGGCCGCCTCGGCCGTCGCCCGGACTTCCGCCTCGTCGAGGCCGAGGGGCTTGTCGACGAGGACGTGGAGCCCGGCCTCCAGGAAGGCGCGCGCGTGCGCCGCGTGCAGGGCCGTGGGCGTCGCCACGACCGCGAGCTCCGCGCCGAGCTCGCGCGCGGCCTCGAGCGCGCCGTCGAGGTCGCGGACCACGCGGGCGTCCGGGAAATCGGCGGCCGCCTGGGCCGGCGTGCGCTCGAGCGCGGCGACCGTCTCGAAGTCGGCGGACAGGGCCCTGAGCAGGGCCCCGTGGATGGACCTGCCCGCCAGCCCGTAGCCGGCCACGAGGACGCGGATTTTCCCGCTCACGGTTCCAGCGCGGCGAAGCGCCGCCTCGACCAGGCCGGGAAGGCCGCGAGCAGCGCCGCGACCAGGGCGAGCGAGCCGCCGCCGTAGAGGGCGGCCATGGCCAAGGTGCCGAGCGCCAGCTTGGTGGAGAGGTAGCCGAGGCCGCCGATCAGGGCCATGGCCCCGAGGATGACCGCCACCGAATTCACGTTCTGCTTGAGCGCCGAGATGGGGTTCTCCCAGCGGAGCTTCGGCATGGCCATGTCGAGGTAGAGCCCCGCCAGGTTGACCAGGGTCGAGAACGAAAGCCCCACGAGGCCGCCGAGGAGGGCGTCGACCGGGCCGAGCTTGAGGGCGTACCCGACGAGCCCCGCGCCGACCGCGGCGCCGAAGAGCCCGAAGACTTCCGCGTGCGCCAGCTTGGCCAGGAAGTACGCGGCCGGGGAGACGGGCAGGGCCTTCACGCCCGCGAGCATCTTCGCGTCGCGCGACACCGCGGTGCTTGCGATGCTGGTGCCGGCCCCGAGGAAGGCCGCGGCGCCCGCGGCGATCAGCATCCCCGCCGAGGTGCCGGACAGGGCGCCGAGGAAGCCGAACTCCTCCGCCAGCGCGTCCTTCTGCACCACGAACATGATGCCGAAGATGAGCGGCATCAGCACGACGACGAAGGGGCCGTTGAGCAGGTACATCGGCTCGCGGTTCATCAGGACGAATTCGCGGCGGAACAGGGTCCGGAAGGCGGGCTTCGCGACGAGGCGGGTCGAGAGGAAGCTGTCCGCGCGCTCGAGCCGCTTGAACCTCCGCTCGCCGAAGCCGCGGAGGCTCGCGACGAAGGTCGGGCCGAGCGCCGTCACGAGTAGGCCCGCGGCGCCGAGCCCGAGGGCCAGGTTCGCGAGGGTCCAGAGCGCCGAGCTTCCCGCGAGCGGCGCCGACATGGCCCGGTACGCGAAGAGCGAGGGGGGCCAGGCGGTGCCGAGCCGCGCCATGATGGCGTCGGGGTTGCCCAGGTTCGCCAGCACCCAGGCCGGGTCCTGGAGCTTCACCACCATGCCTTGGTAGACGATGTTGAAGCCGAGCGCCATCACGAGGCCGATGACGCCGCCGACCAGCATGAGGGCGTTCTTGTTCCGGAGGAAGCGCCCGACCCGCATCAGCAGGATGATGACGAGGTACGAGAGCGCGAGGGGCAGGAGCGGCACGGCCAGGGCGGCCAGGACGCCGTGGACGTAGAACGCGGCCGGCGGACTCGCCTTGATGCCGTAGACGACCATCGCGATGCCGAGCACGAAGAGCGAGACCGCGGCCTCCGACGCCCACACCATGGCGAACTTCGCGCCGAGCAGGCTCCGCGGCCCGATGGGCAGGGCGTGCAGGTGGTCCTCCGCCTCGTTGAGCCAGTAGGTCGACAGGGCCATCAGGAAGCCGAAGACCAGGGTCATCATGGTGGCGGTGACCACCGCGTTGAGGATCAGCATGCCCTGGAGGCCGAGGGGGGCGAGCGCGTCGTACTGCGCCATGTTCATGAGGACGAACATGGCGCCGAAGGCGACGGCCATGTAGGCGACCAGGAGCGCGATGCCGACGGTCTTGGCCACCTGCTTGAAGGTGGGCTTGGTCTTTCCCTTGGGAAACGAGAGCCCGTAGACCGAGCCCAGGTAGAGCCGGGTCAGGCTGAGGAAGGCCTTCACTTGGCGCCTCCTCCGTTCGGGACGGCCTCGGCGCGCTCGGCGCCTTCCTCGTCCACCAGCTCGAGGAAGAGGTTCTCGAGGGTGCCGTCGGAGCCGCGCTTCGAGCGGAGCTCCTCCAGGGTGCCCTGGAAGATGATGCGTCCCTTCGAGATGATGGCCAGGCGGTCGCAGATGCGCTCGGCCACTTCCATCACGTGGGTCGAGAAGAAGACGGTCTTGCCCTCGTCGGCCCTCGAGCGCATCAGTTCCTTGAGGCGGAAGGCGGCCATCGGGTCGAGGCCGACCATGGGTTCGTCGAGTATCCAGTTGGAGGGGTCGTGGATCAGGCTCGCCGTGACCTGGAGCTTCTGCTTCATGCCGTGCGAGAAGCTGCCGATCTGCGCGTCGAGCGCGTCCTTGATCTCGAGGAGGCCCGCGTAGCGCGCGACCCGCTCCTGGCGGAGGGCGGTCGGGACGCCGTGCACGTCCGCCACGAAGTTGAGGTACTCCCAGGCGCGGAGCTTGGAGAAGACCTCGGGGTTGTCCGAGACGTAGCCGAGGCGGCGCTTGGCTTCCATGGGCTCCGAGGCCACGTCGATGCCGTCGAGCGAGGCCCTGCCCGAGTCGGGGGCCAGGACGCCGGTCACGATCTTGATGGTGGTGGTCTTGCCGGCGCCGTTCGGGCCCAGGAAGCCGAAGATCTCGCCGTTCCTCGCCTCGAGCGAGAGGCCGTCGACCGCCTTGACGCCGCTCCGGGCGTAGGACTTGCTCACGTCGGAGAGCTTGATCATGGGAACTCCTTTCGCCGCGCGGAGCCCCCCACGAGGCGCGGGTCCCGCGCGCGCTGTGATCAGGATACCGCCGGGACCGCCGGGCGTGAAGCGATGGGCGTGGATTTTCGTGCCATCCTTACCGATAATGCGACCGTGGACTATCCCCAATTCGAAACGACGGGCTATACTCCGACGATCACCGACCGGAGCCGAACCATGCACGAACTCCTCATAGCGGACCGTATCAAGGGAGAGCGGGAGATAGCGATCTTCCGCGGGGTGCTCCTGGCCCTGACCACCCTCATGGTCATCCCCTTCGTGGTCGACGCCGGCTACTGGAGCATCTCCGACATAGCCAACATGATCGCCGTCGGCGTCGCGACGATCTACACGGTGGGCATGCTGCTCGCGGTCCGGCGCTCGGGCTACCGGCGCGTCTGGGGCTTCCTTTCCTCCACCGTCGACGTGCTGATGATCTCGGCGAGCATCTACCTGACCCGCTTCGCCCCGGAATCGTCGGTGGCCAGCCTCGTGTCCACCAGCGCCTTCGCGGTGTACTTCCCCATCATCCTCTTCACCATACGCCGCCACGACCCGGCCAACTCGCTCTACACGGGCCTGCTCGCCGCGGCGGCCTACGCGGTCATGATCCTGGTCATGGAGTTCGAAGGCTCGTTCGGCATCACGATGAAGGCCGGCGCCCTCTCGATCCGCAACGACCTGGTGAACGAGGCCATCAAGGCCGTGTTCCTGGCCGGTTCCGGCTGGATCGGCGCGGCGGCCTCGCGGCACTTCGACCGGCTCTTCGAGGACTCCATGCGCCAGCTGGCGGAGAAGGAGCACATCAAGAGCATGTTCGGCCGCTACGTGTCCGAGGAGCTCGTGGAGCGCATCCTCTCGCGCGAGATCGCCCTCGAGGGGGAGCGCCGCGAGGCCACCATCATGTTCATCGACATCCGGAATTTCACGCCGCTCGCGGAGAAGGTCGACCCGCGCACGCTCATCATGGTGCTCAACAACTTCTTCGACGTCTGCATCAACACCATCACCATGCACGGCGGCTTCATCGACAAGTTCATCGGCGACGCCATCATGGTGGTGTTCGGCGCCCCCTCGCGCGACGAGAGGCACCGCGAGAACGCCATCCGCTGCGCGGTGGCCCTCGAACGCGCGCTGGCCACGATGGACGCCTGGGTCAAGTCGCTCGGCGTCGACTGGGAGTTCGGCTACGGCATCGGCGTCAACTCCGGCGAGGTCATCCTCGGAAACGTCGGCACCGACCGGCGCATGGAGTACACGGCCATGGGCGACGCGGTCAACATCGCGAGCCGCCTCGAGAACCTGACCCGGCAGGTGGGCAAGCCCATCCTGGTGGGCGAGGACTGCGCCCGGTCGTGCCCGGCCGAATTCATCCGCGAGGGTCCCTTCCTCGCCCGGCTCAAGGGCAAGAGCGGGGCCGTCAAGGTCTACGCCATCGCCGCGGCCCCCGAGGCCGCGCCGTGAAGTTCAAGGCGCCCCCCGCCGGAGCGCCTTCCGCGCCCCCGGAGCCCCGCGCGCGCTCCGGCCGCGGCCGCAAGGCCGTCGCCCTCGAGCTCGTCCGCGAGATCTTCGCGCGCATGCGACCCCTGCCGGACCGGGCGAGCGGCACCTACCACGAGCGCCGGGCGGCGCGGCTCCTCCTCGAACAGGCCGAGGCGCGCTTCGCCCCCCGCTTCCGCGTCTCGCACCAGGGCTTCGCGGTCGACCTCTCGAGCGGGGCCGCCAACATCGCCGCGCACGGCGTCATCTTCGTCGCCTTCGCCGTCCTGCCGACCCTGGTCGGCCTCGGCCGCGTCTGGCTCGGGGAGTACGGCCCCGCGGCCGAGCTCGCCTCCCATCCCGCCCTCGCGCGCTTCGGCGCCTTCATGATCCCGAAGGCCTCGCTCGCGGTCTCGGCGCTCGGCGCCCTCGCGCTGTTCGTCGCGCGCTTCCTCCCGGGCGCGACGGGCTGGAGCGTCTTCAGCTTCATCGCCCCCAACCTGGAGTCGGGCAACGTCCTGGTCGACGAGCTGCCCGAGGTCCCGCGCCCGAACCGCGACGAGGCCGGGGACGGGCCTTTCGACGTCGAGGCCGCCTGGTGGAAGGAACGCTTCCGCCTCGCCTGCGGCGCCGCGCCGTCCGACCCGCCCGGCTCGAATCCCCTCGGCCGCAGGCTCGCGGTGCTCGCCGCGCACTACGACTCCGCGCGGGCCCTGCCCGAGGCGCCGGCCCTGATGGGAAGCGGGACCCTGACGTCCATCCTCAAGGCGGGCTTCGCCATCATTCCCGCGGCGAGCTACCTCGGCTGCGCGCTCGCCCTCGGGGGCGTCCTCGCCCTCGCCGAGTGGGCCGCGCCGGACGCGGGCGCGACCATCGCCGGCGCCGTCGGCCTCGGGGCGCTGTGGCTCGTCGGCCTCCTGTTCGCCGCCACCGAGATGGCCAAGGCGCTCGAGTCGTCGAACCTGCCCTACGTGCAGGGCTACAACGACAACCTGTCGGGCGTCGCCGCGGCCTTCGCCTGCCTCGACGACCTGGCCGGGACCGGCGAACGGCGGCCGGACGCGCCGCTCCTGATGATGGTCCTCACCGGCTCCGAGGAGAACGGCCTCCACGGCTCCATCGCCTTCGCGAAGCGCGTCCTCGTCCACGCGGTCGAGCGCTTCGGCGCGGCCAAGGTCGAAATCTGGAACTTCGAGAGCGTGTCGGGCGAGCGGCTACGGGTCTGCGACGGCGAGCGCACCTTCTCGGGCCTGACCCGGCGCGGCGCGGCGGGCATGCTCGAAGCCTACGCCCGGAGCCTCGACCCTTCCGCGTCGCCGGGTCCGAAGGACGCGCTAATCTACTCGGGCGCGCCGGAGCTCGAACCGGGCTGGAGCTTCCCCCTCGAGGTCTCGCGGGAGCCCATGGCGGCCTGCACCGACCTGACCGGCTTCACCGCGCCGCGCTCGCTCCGGAAGCGGCTCCGCATCCTGACCTTCTCGTCGCCCTGGGCGAAGGACAGCCTCGAGCGGCCGCGCGACTACCACCGCCTCGAGGACGACGCGGAAAGCGCGGAGGGCTACACCGACTCGATCGCGGCCGCCGCCCTCCTCGTGGCCGACGCCGTCCGCTCCGGCCTCTGAGCCTCTAGTTTTCCAGGATGATGATCTCGACTCGGCGGTTGCGCGCCATGTTCGCCTCGGTGTCGTTGGGCGCCACGGGGCGCTCGGCGCCATAGCCTTCCACCACGATGCGGTCGGGGCTCCGCGCGCCCATCGAAGCCAGCAGCTCGGCCACCGCGCGCGCGCGGGAAAGCGACAGGGCCATGCGCTGTTCCGCGGTGCCCGCCAGCGCCGTGTGGCCCGCCACGAGCACGTCGCGCTCCGGATAGCGCGCGAGCACCTCGGCGATCAGGGCCAGCTTCGCCTCCTCGCCCGGCAGGAGCCGCGTCGAATCAGGCGCGAAGCGAAGGTTCTCCAGGGTCACCGCCACGCCGCGCTCGTCCTCGGCGACGCTCGCGCCCTCGACCTCGCCGAGCGCCTCGCGGAGTTCCTCGGCCACGGCCCCGCGGTCGAGCGGCGTCGCCTCCGTGAACGTCCCTTCGGCGGTGCCGCGGTATTCCACCGAATCGCCCGTCGACAGGTCGAACACGAAGCGGAAGGTCTCGTCGTAGCGTTCCAGGCGGCCCTCTTCCGCGTTCCAGTAGAGGCGCTGGCGCGAATGGCCGGCGATGCGCACGGGATAGGCGAAGTCCCAGGCCCTCGGGACGCCCGGCTCCTGGAAGACCGCGTAGCTCGACTCGATGAGGTGGAGCGTTTTCCCGTCGAGCTCCACCGGACCCGCGTAGGTGTAGGTCGCGTCGAAGGGGATGACGTAGGGGTCGGGAATGCCGAAGTCGCCGCGGAAGTCGTGGCGCTCCTCGCCGGGGGCGGTCCAGGTGTCGCCGGGCTCGAGCGCGCGAGCCGGGAAGCTCGGCACGTGCCGGACCACGGGCATGAAGTATTCCGGCCCGATCTCGAAGCGGCCCGCGGGCGTCTCCCAGTACTCCGAGCGGTACAGCTGCTCGGTCACCCACGCGGCGCCGGATTCGGCCCGGCTCGAGACGCGGAATTCGCCGGAGAGCAGCCCCGCGCCGTCCGCGCGGACCTCGAGCACCTCGAAGGCGATGCGGTTGAGGATGGTCGCCCGGTGGGAGAGCCGGCGGTTTATGTATACCGTTTCATCGACCTCGGTCAGCGCGCGGAACATGGTTCCGGCCTGGAAGCGATGGACGAAGGTCTCCGCCCCCGCGCTCCCGAGGACGAGCGACGCGGCGAGAATCGCCGCCATCAGGGTACGCCTGTCCATCCTCGCCTCCTGGTCCCGCGGGCGCGCCGCCTGAAGGCGGCGTTCGCGTCTTTCCTCGATTATCGGCGCGCCCGGCCGCGCACGCGTCAAGGAAAGCCCGGAGGCGCGCGGGGGTTACGCGCGGCCTCCGGTCGGAGAGTGCCGCGGATCGGAAAAAAGGAAGCGCGGCGAGCAGGGCCGCGGGGCGGAGGGGGTCCCGGGAAGCGGGAACCGGATCCGGCCGCGCGCTCCGCCCGCGACGGGATCAGGCGCCCACGAAGGCTTCGATGCGTTCGAAGAGTTCCCGTTCGCGGATCGGCTTGGCCACGAAGGCGTTCATCCCCGCCTCGGCGCAGAGGCGGCGATCGGCGTCCAGGTCGTGGGCGCTCACGGCGATGATCGGCGTCGCGGCGTTCTTGCCGCCGCCCTGGCGGATCTCGACCGTCGCGTCGATGCCGCTCATGTCGGGCAGGCCGATGTCCATGAGCACCAGGTCGTAGCGGGAGCGGGCGGCGAGCTCGAGCGCGGCGGTGCCGTCCCGAGCCTCGTCCACGGCGTAGCCGGCCGACGCGAGCAGGGTGCGCTCATAGAGCCGGTTGATGGATTCGTCCTCCACGAGGAGGATGCGCGCCTTGCCCGGTTCCGCTCTCCGGTCCGCTTTCGGGCGAGCCGGGGCGCCGGCGGTTTCGACGACGCGGAGGGGAAAGCTCAGGCGGAACAGGGCTCCGCCGTCCCGGGCGTCATCGACGACCGCGTCGCCGCCGTAGGCCCGGGCGATGCGCCGGGCTATGGCCAGGCCCAGTCCCGCGCCGCCGACCCTGCGTCGCTTCGGATCCTCGAGCCGCGCGAAGGGGGCGAACAATTCCTCGCGGCGCTCCGGGGGCACGCCCGGTCCGCGATCGGCCACCTCGACCACGAGCGTCCCCTCCCGCCACGCGAAGCGGAGCTCGACGGGGCCCGATTCGACGTGGCGCGAGGCGTTGGAAAGGAGCTGGCGGACGGCCTGCGCGATTTTCCGGATGTCTCCCAGGACCATCGCGGGCAGGCCGTCGGCGCTCGACGCGAGCTCCCGGCCGGAGCCCGCGAGGAACTCGCGACCGCAACGGGTCGATTCTTCCACGAGCTCAGCGGTCGGGAAGGGCGCGTCCGCGAGCTCGGGCGGCTCGCCGTCCACCTGGGCGGCCTCCATCATGCCGTCCACGATCGACGCGAGCACGCGCGCGCGTTCCCGGAGCTCGCCCAGGCGACGCTCGAGCATGGACGGGTCCTCGGCTTCGAGCATGGAGATCAGGCCCGATATGCCGTTCAGGGGCGTGCGGAGCTCGTGGCTCGCGTTTTCGAGGAAGGCGGTCCTCGCGGCGGAGGCTGATTCGGCGACGGCGCGCGCCGCCTCGGCCTGGTCGCGCGCGACTTCGAGCGCGGCCTCGCGGGCGGACAGCGTGTCAGCCATGGCCTCCAGGTCCGCGCCGAGTTCCCCGAGCTCGCGGATCCGCGTGGGCGGCGCCGGGGCCGTCGGCTCCCCCCGCGCGATGCGGCGGGCGTTCGCCGTCATGGCTTCCACGGGGATGGCTATCCTTCGCGCCAGCCTGATCGAGACGAAGGCCAAGAGGAGGTAGAGCAGGGCGAGCATGCCCGTCGTGGCCAGGCCAAGCCGCGCGAGATCGAGCTTGGTCGATTCGAGCGAGACCGAAACCACCACCGAGCCGAGCCGGGCGCCGGCGTAGGCTACCGGGCTCGCCCAGTCGACCGAGCCTTTCAGGAGCAGCCTGAACTTGTCGGACAGGTCGGCGAGGAAGCCCGGGGCGAAACGCTCCGCGTCCCGGCGGACGAAGAGGCTGGCCGCGGCGACGGCCTCCACCGGCTTCCCTAGATGCTCCGAGTGCGGGCAGGCGACCACGATGCCGCCCGCGTCCACTATCTTCACGTCCGTGACGTCGAGCCGCCCGATGGCCGCGGCCGCGAGTCCCTCGAGGGAGACGTGCATCTCGAGCAGCAGGTGCTCGAGGGCCGAATCCGCCAGGGCTTCCGCGAGCGACTCCGCGTAGTCGCGCGTCTTGTCCACGGAAACGTCCACGATGAGGATGAAGTTGATGCCGACCACCAGGACGGCCGAGAGCAGGCTCGCCGCGAGGGCGACGCCGAGCGTGGCCCGCCTGATCGTTTCGCCCGCGCGGCGCCTCACCGGGTGCTACCGATGAGCTTGCCGTAGAAGGCGCGGAACTCGTCGTAATCGGAGTCGTCGGCCGCCCTGATCCGCTCGAGCTTCAGTTCCTCGAGGAAGCTGCGTTCGACGGGGGAGTCCCCGTCGACGTCCCCGAGCGCCGCGCTGATGGCGAGCGCGAGCGCCGGATCCAGGCCCGTCCGGACGACGAAGGGAAATTGCGGGATTTCCGGAGAGCGCGCGATGACGCGGAGCCTGTCCTTGGTGGATTCGTAGAAGGACGAGCGGGCGTAGGTGTCCTCGGCGAAGACCCCGGCGTCCGCCTTGCCCTCGATGACCATGAAGGGAATGGCCTCGACTCGGGCGGTAAACTCGACGACGGCGTCCTTCATGATGTCCATGCCGGCTTCGGCGAAGGCCACCTTCATGAAGAGGTATCCCGCCACCGAGTCGGGAGCCACGCAGGCGAGTCGCTTGCCTTTCAGGTCCGCCACGGTCCGGATGGGCGAATCGACCGCCACGAGCGCGAGGCCGCGGAACGAGGGCTCTCCGCGGGCCACCACGGTCGCCTTGCGCGCGGCGTGGAGCCTCACGTAACCGGCGTTGTTGATCCACATCAGGTCGAAATCGCCCTCCAGGGCCCGGGAAACGAAGGTTTCGCGGTCGCTCGCGGAGACGAGCCGGACGGGCAGCCCCAGCCTGCCTTCGAGATAGGCGGCCAGGGGCTGGAAGATTCGGATGGTCGTCTTGGCGTCGTACACGGGAAAGATGCCGAGCCTGAGCTCGGCGCGCGGCGGCGCGCCGGCGGTGCCTTGGGCGGACGAGGGGAGCGCGGGCGAGACCAGGACGATCAGGACGACCAGGGCCACCAGGCCGGCCAGGCCGGCTCCTGCGAGGATGCCGCGCCCCGGCGGAGCCGCGCGCGAGTACTTCGCTTCCATTAACTGAAATCTCGGGCAAGGCCTTCGCCCCGTCAAGGGAGCCGGCCGGCGGCGAGCCGGGGGCGCTTTCGCGCTTCCTGAAGCGCCGCCCTCCGTGCGAGAATGGACGCAGCATGGACAGGGTGCCGATCGACACGGACACGGGGGCCAAGGTCGTCCTCGAGCTCATCTACCGCCTCAAGGTCTCGGACGTCATGACGCCGGGGCCCGTGGTCGCCACGGAGGACCGGACGCTCCGCGAGATCCAGGCCCTCATGCGCGACCGGCGCTTCACGGGCGTGCCCATCGTCAACGCGCGCGGGGGCCTGGCGGGCATCGTCTCGATCGGCGACATCATCGAGGCGCTCGACGGCGGGTACATAGACGAGCGCGCCGGCGAGCGCATGACCCGCCAGGTGCTCTCGCTCGAATCCGACATGCCGCTCTCCTTCGCCATCTCCTGGCTCAACCGCTACCGCTTCGGCCGCTTCCCCGTGGTCGACCGCGACGGAATCCTCGTCGGCATCATCACCTCGAAGGACATCATCCGGGCCTTGCTGCTCGAGATGAACGGCGAGGTGGAGCGGCTCGAAAGCGAGATCCGCTCCGGGCAGGGCGACTCTGGCGAGCCGCGCGCCGACGGTACGACCGCGCTTTGCCGCACCACGCTGCGCTGGGACTTCGAGAACGCGGGAAAGGCCAGCGCGGAGATCAAGAAGGCGCTCAAGGCGGCGGGCATCGAGCCCGCCATCGTCCGCCGCGCGGCCATCGCCAGCTACGAGCTCGAGATGAACCAGGTCATCCACTCGTGGGGCGGCACCATCGAGTGCCGTATCATGGAAGACCGCGTGGAGATCGCGGCGCGCGACGGCGGGCCGGGCATCGCGGACCTGGACGCGGCCTTGCTCGAGGGTTTCAGCACCGCCGACGAGTGGATACGCTCGCTCGGCTTCGGGGCGGGCATGGGCCTGCCCAACGTCCGCCGTTCGGCCGACGACTTCTTCATCGATTCCGCCCCCGGCCGCGGCACGACGGTCCAGGCGACCATACGGTACGCCCCGACGCCCGCCGGAGCCGGGGATCCGGAACGAGCCGGAGGCGACTCGTGAACATCGGAGACATTCCCTCGGTCCTGCCCTGCGCGCTCGCCCAGGGCTCGTACGAGGACCGGCCCCTCTCGGGCGGCTTCGCGGGCGACCTCCTGTCCGACGTCATGGGCAAGGCGAAGGCCGACGCGGTGCTGGTCACCGTCCAGGCGCACCGCAACACCATCGCCGTGGCGAGCCTGGCGGGGCTCGCGGCCGTGGTCGTGTGCCACGGCCGTCCCGTGCCGGAGGAGATGCTGGACGCCGCCCGCGACGAGGGCGTCGCCGTCTTCGTCACCGACCTCGATCCCTTCGAGGCCTCGGGCCGCCTCTGGGCCGCCCTGAACGGCCGGGCCTGAGGAGCGGAGCGCGCGGTGCGCGTCCTCTGCGACCTCCACAATCATTCCTGCCTCTCGCCCTGCGGCAGCCTCGAGCTTTCGCCCAGGGTCCTGGCGGAACGGGCCGCGGCCCTCGGCCTCGGCCTCGTCGCGCTCACCGACCACAACTCGGCGCTGAACTGCCCCGCCTTCGCGGAGAACGCCCGGCGCGCGGGACTCGCGGCGCTCTACGGCGCGGAGGCCACGACGAGCGAGGAAGTCCACGTCCTCTGCCTCTTCGGCCGCGTCGAAGAGGCGCTCGGCTTCGGCCGCTTCCTCGCGGAGCATGCGCCGCCCTTCCCCCATGACGCCCGGCTTTTCGGCGACCAGGCCGTGGTCGACGCGGACGAGAACGTGCTCGAGCTCGTCGAGGAGCGCTGGCTCGTCGCCGCCCTCGATCTGGACTTCGGCGGGCTCTGCGCTGCCGCGGCCTCGCGGGGGGCCCTGGTCGTTCCGGCCCACGTCGACCGCTCCGCGAACGGCGCCTTCGCGCAGCTCGGCTTCCTGCCCGAGGCGTCCTACGACGCGGTCGAGGCCCTCGGTCCGCTCGACGCGGAGCGGGCGCTCGGGCGCCGGGTCATCACGGGATCCGACGCCCACCATCCGGAGCAGGTGGGCCGGAGGGCTTTCGCGCTGGACCTGGAGGAAGGCTGGATGTTCGCGGACGGCTCGGTGGACCTCGAAGCGCTCAGGAGGGCGCTCGGCCGGGCCGGGCCGGGTCGCTGAGGCCGCCCCGGGCGCCGCGGAGCCGCTCCCCGCGTTCCGGAGGAGGCGCCGCGCGACCTCGGGCTATTTTCCCCAGGACGCCTTCAAGGTTATCGGCCGCTCGAGGACGAGCAGGTCGAGGAGCTTGATGCTCGCCTTCGCGCTCCGACCCGTCGTTACGAAGCCGACGGTGCCCGACGCGAGCGGAGCCCCGGGCAGCTCCACCGCGAGCTCGACGGCGGCCGCGTCGACGGCGGGCAGGCTCTTCGTCCCGAGCAGGGCGCCGAGCATCTCGCGGTATTCGGCCCTGGTCAGGTCCGACCCGTCGAGCGCGGGCGGCGAAAGCGCCTCGACGAGGTAGGGGTCGATGCCGGGGAAAAGCGCGAAGAGCTCGGCCGCGTTGCCACGGTCGATGGCGACGGACAGGGAGCCGCCCGCCGCCGTGGAGGATAGCGTCACCGCCCCGAGCGAGCGGGCGGCGAAGGTCATCAGGTCGTCGATTTCGAAGACCCCGCTGAAGCCGCGCTCGCCGAGCGCCCTTGCCTCCACGACGCGCACGCCCTTCTCCGCGGCTCCCGCGCGCACCAGGGCCGGGTCGACGAGGGGGAGGGCGGAGCCCTCGGGATCGCCTCGGAGCTGCGCCAGTTTCGCGGCCAGCTCGGCGGGCAGCTCGACGCGGACCGCCGCCGTCGCCGAGCGGTCGTTCTTTATGGAGACCGACATCGAGGCGGCGCAGGCGGACAGCGCGAGCGTGGCGATGGCGGCGAGCGCCGCGACGGCCGCGGGCGGGAAGGGGCGGCGGCCTTCCGGAACGCGGACGGGCGCGGGGGGGACGAAGTCGGGATCGTGCATCATCGGGGCTCCATGCGCCGCGCGCAGCCGGGCGGCCTTCGAGGGACTATACCGCGGAAACAAGCGGCGAGTCCGCAGGTTATACCCGCGCCGCCGCAACCCTGCGCCGCGATCCGGCGTCGAAAGGCCGTCGGCATGCCCGACGCCCGACGCCCCGCGCCGGAAATCCCGAAAGCGGAGACACGACCATGCAGCGAACCGAACCCTGGGCCTTCCTCGACGCCTGGCGCGGGAAGACCTTCGACGGCGAGTGGCCCTCGCTCGTCGAACTGTTCCGGATCAGCGTCGAGCGCTTCCCGGAGCGCCACTGCTTCACCATCTACGATCCCGCGCGGCGCTCGCTCACCTACAGGGAGGCGTTGGCCGCGGTCGAGGCCGTCGCGCGGCGCCTGCGGGCGGACGGCGTGGCGGACGGCGACCGCGTGGCCGTCTCGGGCAAGAACGGCATCGAGTGGGCGGTGGCCTACCTGGCCGCCCTCTTCGCCGGCGCGGTGGTCGTCCCGATCGACGCCCAGCTCTCCGACGCCGAGGTCGACAACCTCCTCAAGGCTTCCGGCGCTCGCGCCTTCTTCGTCGACGGAGACCGCGCCGCGGCCTTCCCGCCCGAGAAGTACGGCATGGCCGCCCGCTACTCGCTCACCAAGGACGGCGAACCCTACGCCCTCGGCCTCGACGGCCCCGCGCCTTCCCCCGCCCCCCGGAAGGCGGCGGCGAAGGACCTGGCCGCCATCCTCTTCACGAGCGGCACCACGGGCGTCCCGAAGGGCGTCATGCTCAGCCACGGGAACCTGGTTTCCGACTGCCTGCTCGCGCAGGCGAACCTCACCATCTTCCCGACGGACGTCTTCTACGCGGTCCTGCCCATCCACCATTCGTACACCATGCTCGCGGTGTTCATCGAGGCCATTTCCGTCGGCGCCGAGATCGTGTTCGGCAAGCGCCTCGTGGCCAAGCAGATGCTCAAGGACTTCAAGGAAGCCGGCGTCACCATGTTCCTCGGCGCGCCCATCCTCTTCAACAAGCTGCTCGCCGGCATCATGAAGGGCATCCGCGAGAAGGGCCCGCTCGTGCACGGCGTCCTCTCCTTCCTGATGGCCGTGTCGGGCCTGGTCAAGAAGGTGTTCAAGGTGAACCCGGGCAAGAAGCTCTTCCACGCCGTGCTCGACAAGGCGGGGCTGACCACCATCCGCATCTGCATCTCGGGCGGCGGGCCGCTCGCGCCGAGCGTCTTCCGCAAGTACAACCAGCTCGGCATCGACTTCGTGCAGGGCTACGGGCTGACCGAGACCTCCCCCATCATCACCTTGAACCCGATCGAGCGTTACAAGGAGACGAGCGTGGGCGCCCTCATCCCGCGCACCGAGATGAAGGTGCTCGAACCCGACGCGGAAGGCCGCGGCGTGCTGGCCGTCAAGGGTCCCATGGTCATGCAGGGCTACTACAACAATCCCGGGGCCACCGCCGAGGTATTCACGCCCGACGGCTGGTTCATCACGGGCGACGTGGGCTGGATCGACGACGAGAACTACGTGTACCTGACCGGCCGCGCCAAGAACCTGATCGTCACCGAGGGCGGCAAGAACGTGTACCCCGAGGAGATCGAGAACGCCTTCCAGCTCCACGACGAGGTCGACCAGGTGCTGGTGCGCGGCTGGATCGAGGACGAGGAGACGCGCTCGGAGCGCATCGAGGCCCTGCTCTACCCGAATCCCGAGTGGTTCGCCGCGGCCGCGGCCCGGGGCGAGCTTGCGGACGACCGCGCCGCGCGCGAGAGGCGGATGAAGGAGGTGGTGGACAAGGTGAACGCGAGCCTGCTGCCCTACCAGCGAATCGACCGCGTCACCGTGCTCGCCGAGCCCCTCGAGATGACCACCACCAAGAAGATCAAGCGCCACGCCGCCAGGTAAACGAAAGGACAACGGAGAACCGGAGAAGCAGAAAACGACGCCGAGGCGCCGAGGGAGCAAGCGGAGAGGGATCGAACCCCGAATCCTCGCCCGCTCTTTCCTCGGCGTTCTCCGCGCCCCGGTGTTTTCTTTTCCTGAAGCGGATCGGCGCTTAGGCGTTGTCCGTTTCCCGGGGCCGGCTTCGTCCCCCCGGTGTCGACTTCGTGTTCTACTTCCGGCCGTAGACGGGGACGGGCTGCGTCTTGCCGCGGAAGAGCACCTCGCCGAGCTGCTGGAACCAGGCCTGGCTGTCGAGGCCGAGCTGGCGGTAGGCGCTCGCGCTCAGGATCAGGTCCTGCTTGTACTCGCGGCAGAGCGAATCGAGGCGGGCGGCGGCGTTGACCGCCTCGCCCACCGTCGCGAGGCGCCTGAGGCCGCCCGTCGCGAGCTCGCCGACGGCGGCCTGGCCGGAGTGGATGCCGATGCCGACGTGCTTGACCACCGGCAGGCTTTTCGACGCCAGGTCCTCCTGGAAATGCGGCAGCTCGTCGAGGAAGTCGAGCGCGCAGGCCACCGCCCGCTCGGCCGCGTCGCCCTCCCCGATGAGCCCGAAGACCAGGATCGCCGAATCGCCCACGAACTGGTCGACGTGCCCGCCGTGCCGCGAGGCGACCAGGTTCCACATGGAATACCAGCGTTCCAGCACCATGATCGCGGCCTCGGGGCCGGCCTTGTCGGCCAGGGGGCTGAAGTTCCAGATGTCCGCGTAGAGCACCGTCACCGGCCTGGTCTCCGCGCGCGCGGGCGAGGGCGAGGGCGCGGTCGGGGGCTCGAGCGAGTCGAGGGCGCGGTCGAGGCGGTCGCGGAGCGAGATCTCCTTGATGCGCTCGCCGAGGCTGATGAGGCCGTAGGTGACGGCGCCGAACATGAAGAAGAGGTGCTGCGGCGAGCGCGCGAAGGCCATGAAGGCCGGCGCGAAATTGGCGAGCGCGAAGCTCTCGAGGTAGGCGGAGCCCGAGATCGCGCCCGAGCGGAGGGCCGCGGCCGACACGATGCGCAGGTCGAGGTAAAAATAGAAGAAGACGAAGGTGGTGACCGTCCCCACGGTGAGGAAGGCCTCGAGGAAGCGCTTGATCCACGAGCGCCGCGCCAGGATGGTCAGGGCCTGCAGGGCGCCGACGTAGAACGAGGTGGTCCACAGGAAGAAGTTGGCCATGTCGAGCGGCTCGCCCGAGCGCGCGAAGGCCGTCAGGGCCGTGTAGCCGGCCGGCGTGATGAACGAGAAGAGGAAGCGCGGCAGCGCCAGGTGGCCGTTCGAGGCCAGCAGGGCGGTCTGGATGCCGAGCAGGATCAGCAGGGCCGCGATGGAGATGGGCTGCAGGGTGACGATGCCCGGCGTCGTCACCAGCATCAATATGAAGAACACCACGAAGTGGCTCGAGTAGAGCAGGAACTCCTCGAGGAAGCGACGGGAGAAGAACCGCATGGAAGCCTCGTGCGCGCGTTGGTCCGGGCGGCCCGAGGGTTCGGGGAAGCTCGCCCGGTCGACCGCCCATCGCGATGGGCCTGCCTGGAAGCGCGGCATCTTACACCCGATGCCGCCCCGGCGGCAATGCCGGAGCGGTGCCGTCCGGGCGCCGTCCGCGCGCCGGCGGGCGGTCGATCCCGAGGGAAATAATATCCTCCGGCTTGACTAGCGCGGCGAGGGGTCTACAATGGTCGGCGAGCCGCTGGAAAAGGAGGCACGCCCCGGAACCCCTGCCGGGACGGTCGCGCCCGGGAGGCGCGGGGCTCGCCCGCTCCCGCCAGGGATCGGGTCGCCGCGGCCGTAGGAGCCGCGGCCGAGAAGTCAAGGAGGAATCATGAAGCGCATCCTGAAGGGACTTTCCCTCGCGCTCGTGCTGGTCGTCGCGTTCGCCGGCTGCCAGAAGCAGGCTCCCGACGCCGAAGGTCCGGCCAAGGCCGCCTACCACATCGGCGTCGTCACCGGCACGGTCAGCCAGTCCGAGGACGACCTGCGCGGCGCCGAGGAGCTGATCAAGCGCTACGGCAAGGTCGCCGACGGCGGGATGATCCAGCACATCACCTACCCCGACAACTTCATGGACCAGCAGGAGACGGTGATCTCCCAGATCGTCGCGCTCGCCGACGATCCGCTCATGAAGGCCATCGTCATGAACCAGGCCATCCCCGGCGCCGCCGAGGCCTTCAAGCGCGTGCGCGAGAAGCGCTCCGACATCCTGCTGCTGGCCGGCGAGCCCCACGAGGACCCGCTCGTCATCCAGGAAGCCGCCGACCTGGCCGTCAACTCCGACTTCATCAGCCGCGGCTACACCATCATCTGGGCGGCCAAGGAGCTCGGGGCCAAGACCTTCGTCCACATCTCCTTCCCGCGCCACATGTCCTACGAGACCCTCGGCCTCCGCCGCCAGATCATGGAAGCGGCCGCCGCCGACCTCGGCCTCAAGTTCGCCTTCGAGACCGCTCCCGATCCGACCTCCGACGTCGGCGTCCCCGGCGCCCAGCAGTTCATCCTCGAGAACGTGCCCCGCTGGATCGAGAAGTACGGCAAGGACACCGCGTTCTTCTGCACGAACGACGCGCACACCGAGCCCCTGCTCAAGCAGCTGCTCGCCTACGGCGGACTCTTCGTCGAAGCCGACCTGCCCTCGCCCCTCATGGGCTACCCGGGCGCCCTCGGCATCGACCTGACCGCCGAGGCCGGCAACTTCCCGGCCATCCTCAAGAAGGTCGAGCAGGCCGTCATCGACAAGGGCGGCTCCGGCCGCTTCGGCACCTGGGCCTTCAGCTACGGCTTCACCGTCACCGCCGGCCTCGGCGAGTACGCGAAGAACGTGATCGAGGGCAAGGCCGAGAAGGGCAAGCTGTCCGACGTGTACGTCGCCTTCGGCGAGTTCACCCCCGGCGCCACCTGGAACGGCGGCTACTACATCGACGCCAACACCGGCGTCCGCGCCAAGAACCACATCCTCGTGTTCATGGACACCTACGTCCTCGGCAAGGGCTTCCTGCCCACCACCAAGCAGGTGGTGCCGGAGAAGTACTACTCGATCAAGTTCCAGAAGTAGGGTCGGCGCGACCCGTCTTCGAGGGCGGCGCTCCCCGCGCGGGGGGTGCCGCCTTTTTTTCGGCGAGGGCCGGAGGGGAAATCTATCGAAACAGCAAAATCTCCACTTTGACAGAGCGCGCGGGGCGGGTTTAGACTGGCCCTCAGTCACGCGCGTTCCGGCGACGGCGCGCGCTCCCCGCCCGTCCGCCCCCGCCCGACCGGTCGGCGGCGCGACGCCGCGAAAGGGAAAGGAAACCATCATGCCAGACGACACGCCGCTTCTGTCCCTCGAAGGCATCACGAAGGACTTCTACGGCACCACCGTGCTCCGCGACGTCTCGTTCGCGCTCCGGCGCGGCGAGATCCTCGGGCTCGTCGGGGAAAACGGGGCCGGCAAGACCACGCTCATGCGCATCCTCTTCGGCATGCCGGTGATCGCGGAGACCGGCGGCTTCGGGGGAACGGTCCGCATCGACGGCCGGCCGGCGTCCTTCCGCAATCCCTTCGACGCCCTGGACGCGGGCATCGGAATGGTCCACCAGGAATTCTCCCTAATCCCGGGCTTCACCACCACCGAGAACATCATGCTGAACCGCGAGCAGTCGCGCCGCAACGTCGCGGTGGACCTCTTCGGCCCCCGCATGGCGACGCTCGACCGGCCGGCCATGACCGCCCGCGCGTCCAAGGCCATCGAGCGCCTCGGCGTCGAGCTCCATCCGGACACCCTGGTCAGCGAGATGCCGGTGGGCCACAAGCAGTTCACCGAGATCGCCCGCGAGATCGACCGCGAGAACGTGAAGCTCCTGGTGCTCGACGAGCCGACCGCCGTGCTCGCGGAGAGCGAGGCGGAGATCCTCCTCGCCTCGCTGCGCCGGCTCGCCGCGCAGGGCATCGGCATCATCTTCATCTCGCACCGCCTGCACGAGGTCACCGCCGTGGCCGACCGCGTGGTCGTGCTCCGCGACGGGCAGCTGGTCAAGGACACGAGCGCGAAGGGCGTGGAAGTGCGCGAGATCGCCGCCTGGATGGTCGGCCGCGAGGTCGACGCGAACGCCCGCGTGCGCTCGGACCGGAGCTTCGGGGGGCCCGCCCTCGAAGTCGAGCACCTCTGGGTCGACATGCCCGGCGAGACCGTACGCGACGTCAGCTTCTCGGTGCGGGAAGGCGAAATCTTCGGCATCGGTGGCCTGGCGGGGCAGGGGAAGCTCGGCATCCCGAACGGCATCATGGGCCTGTTCGCCGCGGGCGGCGAGGTCCGGCTCCACGGCAAGCACGTCGCGCTCGACGCGCCGCGCGCCGCCCTCGACGCGGGCATGGCCTTCGTCAGCGAGGACCGCCGCGGCGTCGGGCTCCTGCTCGACGAGAGCCTCGACTGGAACATCGCCTTCACGGCCATGCAGGTGAAGGGCGCCTACCTGAGGCGCTGGCTCGGCGGCCTGTTCAGCCTGCGCGACGAGAAGGCTATGCGCGCCCTCGCCGAGCAGTACATCGAGATGCTCGAGATCAAGTGCACCGGCCACCGCCAGAAGGCCAAGGAGCTCTCCGGCGGCAACCAGCAAAAGGTTTGCCTGGCCAAGGCCTTCGCCCTCGAGCCGAACCTCCTGTTCGTTTCGGAGCCGACGCGCGGCATCGACGTGGGCGCCAAGAAGCTGGTGCTCGACAAGCTCAGGCACTACAACCGCGACGAGGGCACCACCATCGTCATGGTCTCGAGCGAGCTCGAGGAACTCAGGGCCATCTGCGACCGGGTGGCCATCGTGGACGAGGGGCGCATCGCGGGCATCCTGCCGCCGGAGGCTCCCCTCGCCGATTTCGGCCTGCTCATGGCGGGCGAGCGCGCCGCGGAGGCTTCGGCATGAACAAGCTCAAGACGGCCGTGGCCGATTTCGGCTGGCCGCGCATCATCATCTTCTTCTTCGTCGTGGCGTTGTTCGTCGCGGCGCCCTTCGTGGGCGTGCGCGTCGACGGAGCGCTTTCGGACGTGCTGGCGCGCTTCGGGCAAAACGGCATCCTGGTGCTGGCCCTGGTGCCCATGGTGCAGGCGGGCGCGGGCCTCAACTTCGGCCTTCCGGTCGGCATCATCGCGGGCCTGCTCGGCGGCACGCTCTCCATGCAGTTCGGCTGGACCGGCTGGGTCGGCTTCCTCGGCGCGGTCGGCGTCTCGCTGCCCTTCGCCGTGCTCTTCGGCTGGGCCTACGGCCTCCTCCTCAACAAGGTGAAGGGCGAGGAGATGACCATCGCCATGTACGTGGGCTTCAGCATGGTCACCTTCTTCGCCATCCTGTGGCTGTTGCTGCCGTACTCGAGCCCCAACATGGTCTGGGGCTACTCGGGCTCGGGGCTCCGCACCACGATCACCCTCGACGGCTATTGGACGAAGATCCTCAACGACTTCCTGGCCGTCCGGTTAGGGCGCTTCTTCGTCTTCCCGACCGGCCTGCTCGCGTTCTTCGGCGCCGCCACCGGCGTCATGTGGCTCTTCCTCAAGTCGAAGACGGGCACCGCCATGACGGCGGTCGGGTCGAACCCCGACTTCGCGCGGGCGGGCGGCGTCTCCTCCGACCGCATGCGCCTCGTGAGCGTGGTCGTCTCGACGGTGTTCGGAGCGGTCGGCATCCTGGTGTACCAGCAGAGCTACGGCTTCATCCAGCTCTACCAGGCCCCCCTCTACATGGCCTTCCCGGCGGTCGCCGCCATCCTGCTCGGCGGCGCCAGCGTCAACAAGGCCAGCATGGTCAACGTCCTGGTCGGCACCTTCCTGTTCCAGGCCATCCTGACGATGACCCCGAACGTCATCAACAGCGTCCTCCAGACCGACATGTCCGAGGTCATCCGCATCGTGATCTCCAACGGCATGATCATCTACGCGCTGACCCGCAAGACGAAGGTGAGCAAATGAACACGCCCTTCAAGCTTCCGTCCGCGGCGCGCGTCCGCCGCTTCGCGGCCGACAACGTCGTCGTCCTGATCTTCCTCTTCGTCACCGCCATAGCGGTGCCCTCGAGCAAGCTGTCGGGAACCTACATCATCCAGGACCTGTTGACCCGCTACGGGCGCAACGCCTTCCTCGTGTTCTCGCTGCTCCTGCCCATCATGGCGGGCATGGGCATCAACTTCGGCATGGTGCTCGGCGCCATGGCCGGCGAGATCGGCCTCATCTTCGCGGTGGACCAGGGCATCGCGGGCGTGCAGGGACTGCTCTACGCGGTGCTCGTCGGGGCGCCGATAGCCATCCTGCTCGGATGGATCGCGGGGCAGGTGCTCAACCGGGCGCGCGGCCGCGAGATGGTGACCGGCTACATCCTCGGCTTCTTCATGGACGGCGTGTACCAGTTCGTCGTCCTCTACCTGATGGGCGCGATCATCCCGATCACCTCGAAGGCCATCACGCTGTCCCGCGGCTACGGCATCCGCAACACGCTCGGGCTCGACTCGGTCCGGCAGTCGCTCGACAAGCTGCTCATGCTCAAGGTCGGCCCGTTCACCTTGCCGATGGCCACCTACCTGGTCATCGCCCTGCTCGCGATCTTCATCGTCTGGTTCCGGCGCACCAAGCTCGGCCAGGACATGCGGGCCATCGGGCAGGACCAGACCGTCTCGCACTCGGCTGGCATCCCCGTCGAGCGCACGCGCATCGTGGCCATCGTCATCTCCACCCTGCTCGCGATGGTCGGCCAGATCATCTTCCTGCAGAACATGGGGAACATGGCCACCTACAACGCGCACCGCCAGACCGGCTTCTTCGCGGCCGCCGCCATCCTGGTCGGCGGCGCGTCGGTGGCGAAGGCGACCATCCCGAACGTCCTCGTGGGCGTCGGCCTCCTGCACCTCATGTACATCGTGGTGCCGCCCGCGGGCGCGCGGCTTTTCGGGTCGGCCCAGATCGGCGAATATTTCCGCGACGCCATGAGCTACGCGGTCATCGCGCTGGCCCTGGCCCTGCACGCCTGGCGAAAGCGCGCCAACGCGGAATCCGCGCGCGCGGGCCTGCGGGGCGCCGCCTCGGGCGCGGTCGACCCGGCCAAGACGGAAGGAGGCGCGGCATGAGCGCGAAGGAAGTCTCGGGCGCCAAGGCGCCCCTCCGCGTCGGGACGCGCCGCGCCGCGGCCTTGGTCCTGGTGGCGGCGGCCTACCTGGGCGCGGGCGCCTGGGCCATGCTCACGGGCAAGTCGCACACCATCCTCGTGGACAACAAGCCGGTCGCCGGCCTCGAGGCCTTCCGCCTGGTGGAGGTCGCGGTCGGCCGGCAGGAGCCTGTCGAGCTCGGGCGCGGCGAGCGCGACAAGTTCGCCGTGCAGGGCCAGCGTCATCGCGTGAAGATCGACCTCATGAACGGCACCGAGCCGGTCACGACGACCATAGTGCTGCCCTACGACGCCAAGATGGTGCTGCTCTCGCTGCCGAAGCTCGCCGCCGGCGTCGAGCCCGCCTGGGAACCCTTCGAGACCGGGCAGGACGCCCCGCCCCCGGCGGCGGACGAGCTCCCGGAGGAGCTGTTCGGAGCGGCCATCGATCCGGCGCCGCCCGAGTCCGTCGGAGACTGAGGCGTCCCGATCCGTCGCGGGACGCGCGGGCTGGATGCGTGTCGGACTCGACCCGCTTCCAGCCTTTTTCTTGCCCGCGCGCGCTATCATGGGAGGCGTGGCAAGGCTCCGGCAGCCCGCGGAGCCGGATTCGGAGTTACCGGAGGACCGCATGGCACGATCACCGAAGACAAGCGCGTTCGTCATCCTGGCCGGCTTCCTGGCGGTTCTGGCGTCCTCGCCGCTCTCCGCCCAGGCGGATCCGCCCGCCGTCCTCTCGCAGCCCATCGTCGACAAGTTCGCGAGGGACCTTCCCGCCCTGCTCGGAGAGCTCGAGGCGCTCGGGCGCGACTTCGACGCCGAGGTATTCGAAGCCCAGGACGACCCTTCCAGCTTCGGTCCCGCGCTGCTCGCCGGGGTGCTCGGAAAGGTCGGCGCCGACGCGGGGGTGCGGGAGATCCTTCGCCGCCATGGCTGGGACGACGGCTTCTGGGAGGTCTACTACGTGATCTTCTCGGGCGTGTACGTCGCCACGATGGAACAGGCCATCGCGCTTTATCCCGAGCTCGGGCCGGCCTTCGCCGCCACCCTCGATCCCTTCCGCGCCACCATCCACCGGGACGACCGGGCATTGGTGCTGCGCAACCTCGAGCGGCTCGCGGCCGCTTTCGACCGGGTCGGGGAATCCGGCGACGACGAATCCGGCGACGAGTAGGGCCGCGCCGGGCGCTTCTCCGTAGTCCCGGGATCGACCCCCGCGGCGATGCCCGACGCGCGCTCCGCGCTGACGCCCGCAGTCGCCCGCGGAGGTTCCCGCGGCGCTTCCCGTTCCCGCGAGACTTTACCAAGGCGCCCGAAACCCGTAGAATCGCATCCATGAGCGACGTACACCTGACGCCCGTCGACGAGGACCTGCTCGACACCATCCTGCAAGGCGATGTCGAATTCACCGGCCGCATGAGCTTCGACAAGCCCCTCATGATCAAGGGCCGCGTCTCCGGAACCATAGAATCCACGAGCGACCTCTACGTCGACGAGGTGGCCATGGTCGAGGCGAGCGTCTCCGCCAAGGTGGTCTCGGTGCGCGGCACCGTGAAGGGCGACATCTCGGCCAGCGAGCGCGTGGAGCTCTTCGCCTGCGCCGCGGTCGAAGGCGACATCGTGGCGCCAGAGATCACCATGGAAACCGGCTGCCGCTTCAACGGCAACCTCACCATGACGGGGAGCAGGAGCAAGGCGCCGTCCGCATCCTCCCCGCGGACCTGAGCCCCGCCCGAATGCGCCGGCTCCTCTCCGCGTTCGCCGTACTGCTTTGGCTCTCCGCCCTGTCGTCCGCGCCCTCCGCGCAGGAGAAGCCCGACGCGCTCAAGTCCTTCAACGAGGGCCGCTTCGACGAGGCGCGCGCCATCTGCCTCGCTGAAATCGAGGCGAACCCGCGCAACATCGACAGCTACGTGGTGCTCGGCTGGTCGCTCATCGCGCTCGGCCGGCACGCCGACGCCGAGCTCTACCTGACGCGCGCCTACGAGACGGTCCGACGGGACCACCGCGTGATGCAGTCGCTCGGCGAGGCGTCCTACTTCCTCGGCAAGAACGAGGCCGCGCTCTCGTGGTTTCGACTCTACGTCTCGACCGTGCCCGAAGGCGCCCGCGTCGCCCAATCCTACTATTTCATGGGCGAGACCTATCTTCGCCTCGAGCGCTACGAACACGCCGACATAGCCTTCGCGGCGGCCCTGCACCACACGCCGGCCAACGCGCGCTGGTGGGCCCGGCTCGGCTACGCCCGCGAGCGCAAGTCGGACTGGACCTGGGCGCTCGCCGCGTACGACGAAGCCCTGAGGCTCAACCCCCGCCTGCAGGAAGCCATCGACGGCAAGGCCCGGGTCGCCGCGCGGCTGCGCCGCTAGCGACGGCGCCGATGGCCGCCCCCGCCCCGACCGGATACCCTCCGCGCGAATGAAGCACTCCGTCGCCTTCCGCACCTTCGGCTGCCGCCTCAACCAGCTCGAGACCGAGGCCATCGCCGCGGCGTTCGAGGCCGCGGGCTTCGATACCGCGCCCTTCGGCTCCGGCCCCCTGGTTACCGTCCTCAACACCTGCACCGTCACGGGCAAGGCCGAGCAGAAGGCCCGTCGCGAGATCCGCTCCGCGCTTCGCGGCAAGAGCGACGGACTCGTCCTCGTCACCGGCTGCTACGCCGAGGTGGAGGGCGAGGCCCTGGCCGCGCTCGGCGAGCGCGCCGTCGTGGTGCCCGGTTCCGCCAAGGACCTGGTGCTGGACCTGGCCTCGCGCCTCGCCGAGGCCGCGGAACACGGGCTCGACCTCGTCGACGAAGCCCGCGCCGCCCTCGCCGCGGCCTCGGGCATGGTCCGGGATCCCTTCGCCTTCAGGCCGGCCAGCTTCGCCTTCCACGCCCGTCCCGCCCTCAAGGTCCAGGACGGCTGCGACAACGCCTGCACCTACTGCCGCGTGCGCATCGCGCGCGGGCGGGCCGTGTCGCTCCCCGTCGCCGAAGCCCTCGCCCGCGCCCGGGCCCTCGCGGAAACCGGCGTCGCGGAAATCGTCCTGACGGGCGTAAACCTTTCCCAATATCATGATCCCGGGACGGGGGCGGACTTCGTCGCCCTCCTCGAAGCCCTCCTCGCGGGCACGGACGGCGTCGCGTACCGGATTTCCAGCTGGGAACCCGACCGCGTCGACGGGCGCTTCGCGCGCGTTTTCTCGAACCCGCGCGTCCGCGCCCACGTCCATCTGGCCCTGCAGTCCGGCTGCGACGCCACGCTCGGCCGCATGGCCCGTCCGTACCGTACGGCCAAGGTGCGGGAAGCGCTCGCCTCGCTGCGGGCCGCCCGGCCGGGCTTCTTCCTCGGCGTCGACCTGATCCTCGGCTTCCCCGGCGAGACCGACGAGGAGTTCGCCGCGACCCTGGCGCTGCTGGACGAAATCCGCCCCGCCTGGATACACGCCTTTCCCTACAGCCCGCGCCCCGGCACGAAAGCCGCGACCATGGCCGGCAGGGTGCCAGAGCGGGTAGCCGGGGAGCGCGTCGCCCTGGTCGCGGAGCGGGCCCGCGCCTGGCGGGCCGACTACGCGCGCGGCCGCGTCGGGCTCGAAACGGAGGTCGTGCTCGAGGGGGCGGGCGAGGGCGGCGAGGAGGGCGGGGACGGGGAAAGGACCGTCGACGGCACGGGCCTGCCCGGGGGGAGCCGGGTCGGCACCTCCGACGAGTTCCTCGGCGTGATCGTCGAGGGCCTGCCTTCCGACCTGGACCGTCCCGGCGTCGCGGTCAGGGTATCGCTCGTGGAAGCGCTGCCCGGCGGCGAGGGGCTCGGCGCGCCAGACCTGCGAGGCCGTTTCGTCGCTCCGACGCGTTCCGATCCCTTGCTTTCCGCCCCCGGCGTGCTACCTTTATAGTGCCGGAGCCTCCGCGCTCCGTTCCGAGGTAAACAAGTGCAATGCCAGAACGCACGGAGGTGCGCAATGAAGTCATCACGGATCGCCACGCTCGCGCTCGCGTCGATCTTCCTGCTCGGGAGCTGCGACGCCATCCTCGGATTCAACCTCTTCGAGGGCATGGTCCAGGCCGGCGTGGTCGGCAACATCGAGAAAGCCGAGACCGCCGACGACTACATGGCGGAATCGGACGCCGACAATTTCATCGAGGCCCTCGAGGAAACCGACAAGGTCGAGGAGGCCGTCGCCGCGCTCGAGGAGGTCTACGACCCGGACGGCGATCCCGAGACGCCTCCGCCCGGCGATCCCGCCGAAGCGCAGGAGGCCGCCGCGGTGGCCGCCGAGATCATGATCTACACCACGCCCGCCGGGGAGGTGGTCGACAACATCATCGAGGTGATCGCGGGCGATCCCGCCGCCCTGAACGTCGACGATCCCGCCACGCTCGTCGCCGCCATCATACCGCCGGCGATATCGGGCGACCCGGTCGCCTTCGAGGAGACCATCCTGGGCTTCCTCGACGCGTGGGAGGCCTACGCGGCCCTCGGCGCCTCCATCACGGGCGGCGAGCTCGCCACCGACGAGGTGCAGGCCGGCGACCTGATCATCGCCGCCGCCATCGGCGCCGCGCTCGATGCGCTGATGGATCAATTCTATCCCTATGACGGAACCCTCGTCACCGAAGAGGATGCGCGGGCCTCGCTCGCGGCCGACTTGATTAAGCTGTTCGACGGGGATACGTCAAACGACCCGACTTACCTCATGACCGACCCAACCCTCGTCGGAGGATTCCTGTATGCAGGCGACCCCGACGCATTGCCGGATCCGATACCGCCCGCACCGCTTTACAACATCCTGCTCGCGGCCGGCTTCGACGTCGCCGCCCTCATGGGAGGTTCGTGATGAAGCGCCTGACGCTCCTTCTCGTAGTCGCGGCGCTCGTCGCCGGCCCCCTCGCGGCGCAGGACTCCGTCCTCGCCCCGCTCGACCCCAAGACCGCGCGCAACCTGGCCTTGGGCGGCGCCTTCGTCGCCATGAGCGACGGCTACGGCAGCCTCTTCGGAAACCCGGCCGGCTTCGCCGACGCCCGCGGACACCTCTACATCCCGACCGCCTCGGCCTGGCTCTACGTCGCGCCCTCCAGCGCGAACATCGAGAAGCTCGAGCTCATCGCCTCCGGCAGCGCCACCGAATCCGAGACGGCCGCCGCGCTCGACGAACTCATAACCGGCAACGGCATCGGCGCCGGCGCCCAGACCGGCATCGCCTGGCTCGGCGGCGGGCTCGGCATCGGCCTCTCCGCCGTGGTCGACGCCTACGCGGTCGGCAAGACCGCGCTCGGCGCCGTGCTCGACGTCGACACCTCCGTGCAGGCGGTGCTCGGCCTCGGCCTTCCCCTCGACCTGTTCGGCCTCCGCCTCCAGCTCGGCGGCGACATCCGGGCCTTCTACCGCGCGGTCGGCACCATGCCCTTCAGCGAGGTGGCCGGACTCTTCCTCGGGACCGGTTCCGGTGAGGAAACCGACGTCATGGCCACGCTGATGGCGCAGCCCGCCACCGCCGGCTACGGGGTCGCCCTCGACCTGGGCGCCAGCCTCCAGCTCGGCGCCTTCAAGGTAGGCCTCGCCGTGCGCGACATCGCGCCGCCCTTCGAAATGGTGACGTCCACCTACCAGGCCGTGATCGACTCGCTCGCGGCCGGCGGGCAGCTGCCCGAGGGCAGCGCCGGCACCTACTCGATGCTACCGAACATCATCGTCGGCGGCTCGTTCCGCCCCTGGAAGGGCGGCGTCCTCGACCCGAACCTGGTGGTCGAGCTCCAGGACCCGGTCAGCGTCATCCGCGACGAGGCTTCGGTCTGGGGCCTGCTCCACGTAGGCGCGGAGCTTCGCGCGCTCGGAATCTTCCTGGCGCGCGCCGGTCTCAACGAAGGCTGGATCAGCCTCGGCGGCGGCATCGACCTGGCCCTGGTAAGGATCGACGCCGCGGTGTTCACCGAGGAACTCGGGCGCCGGCCCGGCGACGCGCCCCGTTCGGGCATCGCCATCGACGCCACCATCCGCTTCTGAGCGGGCGCCGCCCTGGCGGGCGGCCCGTTCCCGGGGCCCGGTCCGGCACGTTCCGGATCGGGCCCCGCGTCGTAAGCGGCCGGATCGGAGGAGCCGGCTTCACGCCGGATCCCGTTCGAGCCGATACTGTAGGGGCTTCCGGAGCGCGCCCGCGTTCCGGTGGCGTCCGCGGCGGGATCGATACCCGCCCGCAGGGAGGTTTCCGGATGAAACGCGCGACGCGCGTCCTCGTTCCGCTCGCCATCGTCCTCGCGCTGGCATCGTGCCAGCAGGTCTTCACCTCCTCGCTCGGGGCCTGGGCCGCGCGCGACCTCTCAATTCCCGCCGACCTCTCGGCAGCGGACACGCTCGATCTCGCCGGGCAAGCGGTAGAGGACGGCGACGCGGCGCTCGCGGAGGCCCTGCTGCCCGCGTTGGAGGCCAACCTCGAGGCCGCGACGCCGGGCACCGCCGCGTACGACGAGCTTTCGGCGGCGGCCGCGGAGACCGTGGTGATCGCCACGGGCATTTCCGAGGCCATCACCACCGTCATCACCCTGATTCCGTTCGAGGAAATCATGGCGGCCGGCGGCGCGGCTATCGTCATCGACCCCGATACGGTCACGGCCATCGACGCGGCCATAGCGGCGATCCAGGTCGGCGCCGACGCGACGGCCATCCTCGAGGCCCTCGTCCTCGATCCCGGGGCCGCCACGGCGGACCAGCTTGTGCTCGCGGCGATGGCGACCTTGGTCGTGGCCAACCCTGGCCTGTCGCTCGGCGCGATGCTCGAGGATCCGGCCACGGCCACGTACACGGTCGATCCCTTGACCCAGAGCCTTCTCGACGCCGCCCTGGCCCAGGCGAGCTCGTATCCGGGGGACTCGGGCCTCTACGACATGCTCGGGCCCTACCTCGGCGTCACCCCGTAAGCGGAGGCACGATGAACCAGAAGCGGATCCTTCACGCGTCGCTCGCCACCGCGGCGTTCCTGCTCGTTTTCGCCGCGCCGATCCCGATCGGCGCGGAGGAGCTCGCGCCGTTCACCCTGCCTTCGCTTCGATCGACCGCGACGGGCGGACTCCACGCGGCGCCGGCCGACGACTTCTTCGCCATCTTCGACAATCCCGCGGGTTTCGCGGGACAGGAAGGCGAACTGTCCGCCGCCCTCGTCAACCTGCGCCTGGCCGGTCCGGTATTCGACATGGCCGGCCTCGGCATCGGCTTTTTCGCGGGCGCTCCCTTCGACCTGACGGGCGCGCTTTCCAGCCTCCTCGACGAGAGCGGGCGGCTGTACGCGGTGCTCGATATCGGAGGGCCGGTGGCTTTCGGATGGGTCGGGCAGGGACTCGGCTTCGGGGTCTTCGACCGGAGCACGCTCCTCCTCAACGTCGCGGGAGTTTCCGCGGCGAGCGCCGCGCTCTCGCAGGAGTTCCTCCTCACGGGCGGCTACGCGTTCCGGATCCCGCTCGGCGGCACGCACTCCCTGGATCTCGGGCTCCAGCCCAAGGGTTTCATCCGCGGCTCGGTCGAAGTCTTCGGCTCCTTGACCGCGGTGGCCGACGCGTTGGCTGATCCCGCGGCCTTGATGGGCGGCCAACCCTTCGTCCTGTCCACCGGCATCGGTCTCGACGCGGGCTTGATCTACTCGTGGAAAGGCGCCGGATTCGCGTTCGGCTTCGCCGCGCGCGACGCCTGGTCGCCCGCCCGCGTGGCGCTCTATTCGAGCCTGGATGCCTTCATGGCAGGCTCGGCGCCCGCGAGCTCATCCGTGGCCTTGGTGGAACCCGACCTTTCGGTCGATCTTTCCTGGGATCCGCGCTTCGCCTTCCTCGAGCGCCTGGACCTGTCGCCGCGCTTCGTCGTCGGCTACAAGGACCTGCTCGGCCTGCTCGATCCGCTCCCGCGCAACCCCGTCCTCCAGGTCGGCGCGGGCTTCGAGCTCGTGATCCTCGACATATTGAGCCTCCGGGCCGGCGTCGCCGACGCCTTGCCGAACGCGGGCTTCGCGGTGGACCTGAGCGCCTTCCGTTTCGGGCTGTCCATGTACGGCACCGAACTCGGCCTCGACCCCGGCGTCAGGCCGCTGTACAATCTCATGCTCTCGCTCGAATTCCGCTACTAACAGGGTGCAGGAATGCCTCGAGCGTTCCTGTAGCCAGCCGGGGGTCATCGCATGGAACGCGCCTTCCTCGAACGGTACGCCGACGTACTGCTGGCATCCGTCGGTCTCGAAGCCGGACAGAACCTCCTCGTCCGCGCCGAACCCGTCCATATCGGCTTCGCCGCCATCCTCGCCGAACGCGCCTACGTACGCGGCGCGCGCTACGTCCGCTTCGACAACAACGACATCGAGAATCCGCTCCTCTACAAGGCGCGCGTCGCCCACTCGCGCGAGGAATACCTCGAGTACGTGCCCGAGGTCCGCAAGCAGGCGCTCGCGACCATGCTCGAAGAGGGCTGGGCCCTGATCGCGGTGCGCACTCCGGAGGACCCTGACTTCCTCGCGGGCCTCGACCAGGCGCGAAACGCCCGCGTGGCGCGGGCCACGGCCGAGGCCATGAAGGGGTACCAGCGCCGCATCAGCTCCAACGAGATCCCGTGGCTCGTCGCGTTCTACCCGACGGAGAAGCTGGCCGGCAAGATCATGGGCATGGCCCCGGGGCCGGCCGCTGTGGAGGCGCTCTGGAAGGTGCTCATTCCCATCCTCAGGCTCGACCGGGAGGATCCCGCCGCGTTCTGGGTCGAGCACGGTAAAGTTCTGGCGGAGCGTTCGGCCAGGCTCGACGCCCTCGGGCTCGACAGCGTGCGTTTCAAGGGACCGGGCACCGATTTCACCGTCGGCCTCGCCGAGCGCTCGGTCTGGCGCGGCGGTCCCGACCTGACCAAGGCCGGCAAGCGCTTCAGCCCGAACATCCCGACCGAGGAGGTCTTCACGAGTCCCGATTACCGCCGCGCGGAAGGGCGCGTGGCCTTCACCCGGCCCGTGCTCGTGCCCGTGGTCGGAAAGATCGTGGAGGGCGGCTGGCTGCGCTTCGAGAATGGAAGGGTGGTCGAATGGGGCGCGGAAGCGGGCAAGGACGTGCTCGACGTCTACTTCGGCATCGACGAAGGGGCGAAGAGCCTCGGCGAACTCGCGCTCGTGGATACCGGCTCGCCCATCTACGCCGCGAACCGCGTGTTCTACAACATCCTCTTCGACGAGAACGCCGCGTGCCACGTGGCGCTCGGCTCCTCCTACTCCGCCTGCGTCCGCGACGGGGAAGGCCTTTCCGAGGACGAGCTCAAGGCGCTCGGCTTCAACGCGAGCGCGGTGCACACCGACTTCATGGTCGGCGGACCCGAGGTCGAGGTGAGCGGCCGGACGCGCGACGGCCGCGAGGTTCCGATCATCAGCGGCGGCAGCTTCGCCATTTGACACTCGGGCTTCCTTCCGGTTAGTCTAGGGCCGGACGGGCCGCTAGCTCAGTCGGTAGAGCAACGCCCTTTTAAGGCGTGGGTACCGGGTTCGAATCCCGGGCGGCTCATGCGGAAGCATCCGAAAAAACCCCGCGGCGACGCGGGGTTTTCCTTTATCCCGCAACGGGGGGAGGCCGCGCGTGAAAACCGATCGCGGAATCGGCGCCGGGAACGGCGGGGCGAACGCCCTCGCCCCCGCGCTTCGCGCCACCTTTCCGGTCCTGCTCGGGTACACGACCCTCGGGCTGGCCTTCGGCCTCGTCCTGGTGGACTCTGGACTGCCCTGGTGGCTCTCCCCCCTGATGGCGGCTTTCGTGTTCGCCGGCGCCGCCCAGTTCATGGGAGTCGGGCTGCTCGCCTCGGGCGCGGGGGTCGGCGAGATAGCGCTGATGACGCTCTTGCTCAACGCGCGGCACCTCGTCTACGGGCTGTCGATGCTGGAGCGCTTCGCCGGGGCGGGCCGACTCAAGCCCTACCTGATCTTCGGCCTGACCGACGAGACCTACGGCATTCTCTCCACCGAGGAGCCGCCCGAGGGCGTCGACCCGGTCCGCTTCCGGATCCTGGTGACGGCGCTCGACCAGGCGTACTGGTTCGCGGGCTGCACGGTCGGAGCCCTCGCGGGGACGGCCCTGCCCGTGGAGGCGGAGGGGCTCGACTTCGCGCTCACTGCCCTCTTCGTCGTGCTGCTGGTCGAGCAGATACTCGCGAGGCGCCCGAGGGAGGTCTTCCTCGTCGGGGCGGCGGCGTCGCTCCTCGCCCTGATCCTGGCTCCGCCGCGCAACTTCCTGCTCGCGGCCATGGGCCTCGGCATCGCGGGACTGCTCGCGACGCGCTTGCCGCGCCCGCGTCGGAACGGCTCGGAGCCCCCCACGTGACGCGCCTCCTCGCCACGGTCGCGGTCATGACCGCGCTCACCTTCCTCACCCGGGCGGCGCCCTTCGTCCTATTCGCGCGGCGCGAGCCGCCAACCCTCGTCGCCTGGCTCCAATCCAGGCTGCCGCCGCTCGTCATGTGCGTGCTGGTCGCGGACGCGCTCAAGCTCGTGCGCTTCGAGGCTCCCGCGTCCTGGTTGCCGACCATAGCGGGCGCGGCGGCGGCGGCGGCGCTCCACCTCGTCAAGCGGAACGCCCTGCTCTCGATCGTCGGCGCCACCGCGCTCCACATGGCGCTCCGCGCCTGGCTGGGAGCCTGAGGAGCCTGACCCTCCGGAACGCGGCGAGGGCGTCCGCCGTGGCAGCGCCCTAGTAACGGACGCTCGCGAGGGCCACCTTGAGCGCGGCCTCGACGCTTCCGTCGGCGCGGACCAGCGGGACCGGTTCCGGCACGGGCAATCCGGCCGTGACCCTGCCCGAGGCCAGGTCCACGTCGAGCGCGGGTCCGCCGATGGCCAGGTTCCCGATGCTCCGGCCTTCCACGAGGTCGCGCGTCAGCCATAGGGCCGTCGCGGACCCCGCCAGCGAGCCGGCCAGCATGCCGGCGTAGATGACGCCCGGAGCTTCCGCGCCGAGGACGTAGGGAACGCCGAGGCCGAGCAGGCTGCCCAGTATCGAGCCGAGGTTGTAGAGCCAGGCCCGTCCCGCGGGGAAGGGCGCGTCGCCGCGCGTCACCCAGAGCGCGGCCGCGCCGTACGCCAGGCCGCCGGCCAGGGAAAGTCCCGTGTAGAAGGGCAGGTCGGCCGCGTCGACGCCGCCCGCTTCCGCGCCGAAAACCATGGCGGCCGCGGGTCCCCAGGCGCTTCCCCAGAGCATGCCGGAGACGATCATGAAGGTGCGGCCCGAATTCATGATGCTGCCTTCGGTGGCCTTGAGGGCGCCGAAGAAGGCCGAAGGCGCCGCGACCAGCGGCAGTCCGATGTAGAGGCGCGGATTCTCCGAGCCGAAGGCGTAGAGCATGGCGTCGGAGGCGACCGCCGAGTACAGGGTCAGGAAGGTCAGGAAAGCCACGCGGCCGTCCTGGAGCGCCTTGATCCGCTCGTCGACGGCTTTCTCCTGGGCCAGCAGGCGGGCCTTGAGGAAGTAGGTCGAGTCGGCGCCGACCTTGACGTTCTGGGACCAGGTCTTGAAGCCGTCGGCCGTCAGCTTGACGGCGTAGGTGCCCGATGAGGGTACGCGGACCACCACCGGCGCGCTGCCCTCGAACAGCCCGTTCACGTAGACGGCGACGCCGGGCGGGTCGGTCTCCACGCTGATGAACTCGCCTTGCTGGACCTCGATGCCGGGTATGCCGAGCAGCTTCTGCGCCGCTATCCGGACCGGCTTGCGGAGATCCTCGACCGGGCCGATGTACTCCTCGGTGACCGAGCGGTCGACCAGGCCGCTCGAGGCGTCCACCATCCGGATCGTGATGATGTAGAGCGAGCCCAGGATGCCGATCTTGCCGACCAGTATCTTGCGGGCGCCGAGCAAGGCGCCGACCCTGAGGGCGGTCGTCGGGTCGGCGGCGTCCGAGACGGAGAGCTCCTGTTCGCGGAGCAGGACCTCGAGCCCCTCGCGCTCGACCAGCTCGAAGCCCGGGGCGCCGCGGATCTCGTGGCGCACCAGATCCGCGAGGATGTCGAGCCCCGACGCGGAAATGTCCTGGGAAGAAAAGCCCAGGAAGACGGTGGTCAGGCGTTCCGCCGCTTCGCCGGATTGGGCGGCCGACGGCATAACGGAGACGAGGGCCAAGGCCAGAACGACGGGAGGGACGCGGGGAATGGCGCGGTTGAAGGTTTTCATGGGCTCGAGGGCGGGCTCCGGGACGGGCGCCCGGGAACCGGCCTTGCCTCCGGAGGCCGCTCGATGCGTACTCGGTGCGGCTTCAAGGCCTCATGGTCAAGTATATACCGCCATCAGCCGGTTCGCTTCCGGAATAGGTCGCGGGAGAGCAGCGCGCCGCCGACCGCGATGGCGATCTCGGCGGCGACGAAGAGGACGAGGAAGCCGCCGACCAGGGCGAGGCGCCAACCTGCGGCGGGGTGGAGACCCGAGGCCAGGCCCGTCAGTTCGGCGCCGACGTTGATGCCGAGGAAGAAGGCGACGGCGGCGGCCAGGGAAGCTATGGCCAACCAGCGTCGCCGTTTCGACAGCAGGCCCGCGGCCAGGATCATGAGTCCGCCGGCAATGGCGAGCGGGAAGAGTTCCGCGGGCATCAGGTAGTCGAACGCGAACGAGCCTCCCCCTGCCAGGCGCATCGCGGTGAACGCGACGGGGGCGGCTAGCGGCAGGGTCGCCAGCAGGGTGCCGACGAGCGCCAAGGACTTTTCAGCGGTGCTCCGGACGTTCATTCATTTCTTCCCTTCCGCCCCGCGGGGCGGCTACCCGCTCGCCTGCCGACGCGAGGTTTTCGGTCGATGCGGCGCGGCGGTCGATCGGGCCGGTCAGCGGTCGATGGGACCGGAATCCTGTTCCGCGGCGGCGGCCTCGAGCAGGTCGCGGCCGAAGCGGACCCGGAAGCCGAGCGTCGCGTTGAAAAGCAAGGTTGAGGCCGCGGGGCTGCGCGCCGCCATGCCGTCGAGCCCGAAGGCGTAGACGGCCGCGTCGAAGCCGCCGACGAGGTCCAGCGCGGGCGTAAGGCGCATGGTCAGGGTGCCGCCGAGCGTCAGGGCGCCGAGGGTGTCGGTCAGGGAGCCCGTCGCGTCGTCGTCCCAGGTTTTCGAGAGGGTCGTGTAGGCCAGCGTGGTCAGGATGCGGTAGGGGGCGGTCTTGTCGAAGATGTCGAGCTCGAAGGCGTAGCGGTTCAGGGCGTCCTGCTCCCTGACGGACGCGGTGCGCATCAGGTCGAAGCGTTTGGATTGGATCGACAGCGTGCAGATGGCGTTGGGCACGTACCAGCCCGCGTAGAGCCTCGAGCTCTCGAGGAGGAGGTCTCCCGCGGACACGAGCCCGGCGCCGACGGACGAGGCGGATTCGAGCCCCGCGAAGGCCAGGCCCGGCCAGCCGACTTCGACCGTCGTGTAGATGCCCGCCTTGAGCGGGGTGTCGGCTGAACCGAGCGCCCCGAGGAAGGGGCCGAGCCCGATGCTCGCGAAGCCGGATTCGTAGACCATCGCGGCCGCGACCACGTGCCTGAGCACCGGGTCGGTCTCGTAGCGCGCGTCGATGCGTATGCCCTCGGACAGGTATTCGTCGAAACCGAGGCTGCCGCCCCACGACCAGGAATCGCCGGGGAAGGCGCCGGCCGAAGGCGCGGTCTGATCCCAGGGGAAGGCGGCGTTGCCGAAACGGGCGCTTCCCTCGATCTCGAGGGCGGCGGCGGGAACGAGCCCCGCTGCGACGAGGGTCAGGATGACGGCTAAGGCGCGGCGGGGCACTGCGGACTCCTTCAGAACGAGGCTCTGGCTGCGATGATGGGTTCGACGAGCGAGTACCAGGGGCCGTCGAACGGGAAGACGCGGACCGGGACGCGGATGTTCCAGCCGATGCCTCCAGCGGTGAAGTCGACGTAGGGCGCGATCGAGAGCGAGACGGAATTCGGCCGCTCGAGCAGCGGATCGGCGGATTCGTAGCCCGGATCGAAGGAGATCATGGTGCGTACGCCGCCCTGCGCGGCTCCTTCCTTCACGTCGCCGAAGCGGAGGTCGAAGGCGGCGTCGAGCATGCCGCCTTCCGTGGTCGCGCGCTGCAGGTAGGTGGCCGGATGGTAGAAGAGGGTCAGGATGACGGAACCCGCGCCGAATTTCACCCGCGGTTCGAAGAGCAGGTATAGGTTCTCGACCATGAAGGGTTCGGTGGGATCCCACATCGGCAGGCCGGCCTGCAGGTAGAACTCTCCCACGTTCCCGGTGTCGTAGTGGAAGAGCAGGCCGGTTCGGTAGACGCCGAACGGCCCGTAGGCGCCGGAGCCGCCGACGAAGGCCTCGAGCTCCACCGGGCCGAGCGCGAGCACGCCGCGCGCGTCCACGGCCCAGATGCCGCTCGTGAGGTAGGTGAAATGGCCGTCCTGGTAGCCGTAGAGGTAGCCGGCGAAGTTGCCGTCGAGGGCGCGCACGCCCAGCCGGATCCCGGTGCCGTTGATCGAATGGATGCCCTCGTACCAGCGCGAGCGGTCGCCGCCGATGCCGTCGGGGAAGGCGATGTAGCCTCGCATGCTCGTCGACGGATCGTTCCGCCCGAAGAGCTCCGGATAGTCGGAGCCCGAGGCCAGCTGGTCGAGATGGCCCGCGAAATACGTGGTGGACACCGGCAGGCCGAAAAGGGAGGGAATCGTGAGCGAGACCGACCTGACGCCTATGAAGGCCGAGTCGTTCAGGGCGTCCACGTCGGCGGGGACCAGGGGGAAGGAGAAGCTGGCCGAGCCCGCCGCGAGGGCTTTTTCGAGGTTTTCGGCGAGCAGGCTCAGGCGCAGCGTGGCCGCGAACTTCGATCCGCCCTGGAACACGATGTCGGAGGCGAAGCGCGTGCGAAGCACGAGGCTGCCCAGCGCGGGGTCCCAGGCTCCGTCCGTGGCGAGCTCGAGGACGGGCACGACGACGTTCGCGGCCCCGGCCGCGACGGGAAGCAGGGCGGCGACGAGGGCGATGGTCAGGAATCGGCGCATGGTGCGGTATGCTCCTTCTCGGGTTCTCCGGCTTTCCGAATTCTATCGTATATTTCGGCCGGCGTCCGCCCCCTGTCGAGCGTATTCGACGCAAGGGAGAGCGGGCTCCAGCGGTCGCCACCGCGTCGTCCGGGGAGGGGCGAACGGCTCCCGCCCCTCTCCGGGCGGCTTGACGCGGCGCGCATTACGTTTAAACTAGGACGCAAGATGAGCGACTATCTCGACCCGAACAACGAAGAACTCCTCAAGGACTTCTTCTCAGAGGCGCAGGGGCAGGTCGACCTGCTCGAGCAGAACATCCTCGTGCTCGAGAACGACCCGGGCAATCGCGACGCCGTCGACGAGATCTTCCGGGCGGCCCACACGCTGAAGGGCGGGTCTTCGACGGTCGAGATGACGGAGCTCGCCGAATTCACCCACCTGATCGAGGACCTGCTCGACGACATCCGCGCGGACAAGGTCCGCGTGGACGGCGGACTCGTCGACGCCCTCTTGGCCGCGATCGACATCGTCAAGGAAATGCTGGACAAGCGGATGGCCGGCTCGCGCTACGCGGGGGACGCGACGGGCGTCAAGTCGGCCCTTTCGGCCTATCGCGCGTCGGGGTCGTCGAAGGCGGCGGCCAAGGCGCGACAGGCTCCTCCCGCTCCCGCGGCCCGGACCTCGCCGCCCGCGGCCGAGCCGAAGCCCGCCGCGCCGAAGGCGGCCGCGAGGCAGGAGACGGTATCCGCCTCGGCCCTGGGCCTCAGCGAGTACGAAATCCTCGAGCTCAGGGAGTCAGCGGCCGGCAAGCGCGTCTGGCGCGTCGAGATCGATTTCGACGAGTCGAACGTCATGAACACGGTCAGCGCCATCCACGCTTTCGCGGCCATGCGCGACGCCGGCACCGTGCTCAAGACCGAACCGGACTTCGAGAAGCTATACGAGGACACCTTCTATCCGACCGTCCGGTACTTCGTGGCCTCCGACGCGGACGGCGACGAGCTCGAGCGCCGGGCCATGATTCCCGACGTCTCGACCGCGGCCCGAATCGTCTCGGTCGCGTTCGAGGGCGTCCAGAAAGCCGAGCCCGCCCCGGCTCCGGCCGCTCCGCGGTCCCAGGGGCCGGCCGCCGCGCCCAAGCCCACTCCCGCCGCCCGCCCCGCTCAGCCGGCCCGCCCCGCGAGCCCGGAAACGGCCACCCCGTCGGGCGGCGTCGGCGAGCTCCAGGCCGAGCTTGCCAAGGCCGGGCTCCAGCGCGAGGCCGCGGACGACGAGCACGGCCACGACGCCAGGAAGCCCGGACAGCAGGGCGGTTCGATCCTGCGCGTGGACTCGCGCCGCATCGACAACCTGCTCAACCTCGTTTCCGAGGCGGTCATCAACAAGGCCACCTTCAACCAGATTTCCTCGCAGTTCGGCGAGATGCAGAACAGCCTCTCAATCGCGCAGTCCACCCACCGCGACAAGCTCAAGGAGCTCTTCGACGCGCTGCCCGAGTACCTCGAGGCCATCAGGCAGGGGCGCGCGGTCAAGGAAGTGAAGAAGGAAGTGCTGGAGCGCTTCGGCGGACTCTTCGCCGGCTTCGACGCCTTCGAGGCCGAGTACAAGACCAACGCGGCCAAGTTCCGGGCCACCGCGCAGAACCTCGGCCGCATCACCGGCGACCTCCAGGAAGGCGTCATGCGCATCCGCATGGTGCCGATCAGCCAGATCTTCAGCCGCTTCCCGCGCCTCGTGCGCGATCTTTCCCGGACGCTCCAGAAAAAGGTCGACTTGCGCATCGAAGGCGAGGAGACCGAGCTCGACAAGTCCGTCATCGAGGATCTGCTCGATCCGCTCATGCACGCGGTGCGCAACGCCCTCGACCACGGCGTCGAGACGCCCGACGAGCGGCTCAGGGCTGGAAAGGCCGAGGATGGCACGGTGCTCCTCAAGGCCTCGAACGAAGGCAACATGATCATCATAGAGATCGCCGACGACGGTAAAGGCATCGACGTCGAGGCGGTCAAGAAGAAGGCGGTCGAGCGCGGCATCCTGCATCCGAGCAAGGTGCTGACCGACAACGAGGCCTTCGCCCTCATCTTCGAGCCGGGCTTCTCGACCGCGAAGTCGGTCACCAACATCTCCGGCCGCGGCGTCGGCCTCGACGTCGTCAAGCGGCAGATCGAGAAGCTGAACGGATCGGTCTCCGTCTCGAGCCAGCACGGCAAGGGCACGCGCTTCACCATCAAGCTGCCGCTCACCCTGGCCATCATCCAGGGCCTCCTGGTCCGGGTCGGCAAGGAAATCTACTCGATCCCGATCACCAGCGTCGTGGAAAGCCACCGGATCAAGCCGTCCGAGATCCGGATGATCGACAACTACGAGGTCTTCAACGTCCGCAACGACGTGGTGTCGCTGCTCCGGCTCGACCGGCTCTTCCGCATCCGCACCGCCGAGCAGCGCGAGTACAATTTCGTGGTCATCGTCGGCACCAGCGACAAGAAGGTCGGCCTGATGGTCGACTCGCTGATCGGCGAGGAGGACGTCGTCATCAAGCCTTTGCGCGACCAGTACACCAATTCGCCCGGAATCGCGGGCGCGTCGATCCTCGGCGACGGCTCCGTCTGCCTCATCATCGACGTCAGCCAGCTGCTCGAGCTGGGCCTGAAGCGCGAGCTCGAGGAGCGCAGGCGCCTCGAGATGACCATCCGATGAGCGAGAGGGACCGAAGCATGAACGAAGCCGTGAACGCGGTCGCGGAACAACCGAAGGTCGAGGAAAAGAAGGACCGCGGCGAGAAGATCGACTTCAAGATGGTCACCTTCGTCCTCGCGGGCAAGGAATACGGCATCGACATCATGAACGTGAAGGAGATCGCCCACGCGGGCCGCTTCACCTACGTGCCGAACGCCGCCCCCTTCGTCCGCGGCGTCTACAACCTCCGCGGCGAGATCATCTCCATCATCGACCTCCGCACCATGTTCCACCTGCCCGCCGAGCGGAAGGACGAGGGCACGCTGGAGAACCTGTTGATACTCCAGATCCACGAGCAGGTCTTCGGCATCATCGTGGACCAGATCGACAAGGTGGTCGGCATCAACCGGTCCTCGATACAGCCGCCCCACCCGATCTTCGGCGACATCAACGTCAAGTACATACGCGGCATCGTGGAGAACCTCTCGAAGCTCTACATCATCCTCGACGTCGAGAAGATCTTCATGCCCAAGGCCAAGGAGGAGAAGGAGGACGCCTACCACCACGCCGTCCCCGCCCGCGCCGCCGCGAATCCTTCCGTGCCCACCCACGTCGCGCCGCCGGACGCCGCGGACGACGACCTCGAGCTCGGCTTCATCCGCGAGGCGCTGGCCGCCCTGCGGAATTTCGCCACGAGCGCCATCAACGAGACCTGGTTCCGGCGCCGTTTCGACGAATGGAAGGAAATGAGATCCGGCCGCGACCTCCAGCTCAAGGAAGGCGGAGAGGCGGACCTCTATCTCGAGGGCTTCTATTCGCCGTACACCGGCGAACTCTGGGGCCAGGAGTACATCGAAGCCTTCGAGGCCATCCTCCCCGCGATCGAAGGCGCTTCGATCAACGTCTGGAATCCCGGCTGCGGCAAGGGCTTCGAGACCTGGTCCGTCGCCTGCGCGCTCAAGCGCAAGTACCCGAACGGGCGGATCAAGATCTGGGCGAACGACTCCGACCTGCTCAACATCTCGATGGCGCCCAACATGGTCTTCTCGTTCGACGCGCCGCCGGAGTACTACGCCGAGTTCATGGTGCAGGGGCGCAACGGCTGGTCGTTCCGCCAGGACATCCGCGACGCGATCTTCTTCGAGTTCCACGACGTGCTGAACACGAACTCGGTGCCGCCCTCGGACCTGATCGTCTGCCGCGACATGCTTTCGTTCCTGAACCCGCTCGACCAGAAACGGGTGGTCCTCGATTTCGCGGAAAAGCTCAAGAAGAACGGCGTCGCCGTGGTCGGCGCCAATGAACGCCTCGATCTCGAGGGCTGGGTGCCCGCGGGGACGGGAATCATTTCGGCCTATGCCAAGGCCTGAAGCGGGCGTGCCGCCCGGAGGGAGAACGCCGTGAGAGTGGAATACATCAACCCCTTCGTGGAATCGGCCTTCAACGTGTTGAAGGAAGTGCTCCAGGGCGACATCAAGCGGGGGGAGCTCTACCTGAAGAGCACCTCGATGCCCGTCATGGGAGTGGCGGCCCTCGTCGGGCTCGCGGGCGACGTCGAGGGACGCGTCCTCTTCGACATGGAGAAGGCCTCGGCGCTCAAGATCGCGAGCGCGATGAACGGCGAGCAGCTCACCGCCATGGACGAGCTCGTGAAGGCGACCATCACCGAGCTGGCCAACATGATCACGGCGCAGGCCGTGACCAAACTCCACGAGCTCGGTTTCCGCTTCGACCTGACCCCTCCCGCCATCTTCACCGGCGACAACATGGAGGTTTCCGACCAGGACGTGGAAGCCCTCATCGTGCCCATGGAGACGCCGCAGGGAAAGATCGAGATCAACGTGGCCATCCGCGAGCGCGGCTAGGCCGGGGGCGCGACATGAAGACGAAGGACGATTTCCCCTCCCTCAACGAACGCAAGCCCGAGGGCATGAAGCCGGACGGCACCCCGTGGCGCGTGCTCATCGTGGACGACTCGATGTTCGTGGCCAAGCAGATCACCCAGATCCTCACCTCGGAAGGGTACCAGGTGGTGCACACCGCGGCCGACGGGCTCGAGGGCTACGAGAAGTACAAGGAGCTCTATCCGAACATCGACCTCGTGACCATGGACATAACCATGCCGCGCATGGACGGCCTCTCGGCCTTGCAGAAGATCATCGAGTTCGACAAGAACGCCAAGGTCATCATGATCTCGGCCCTCGGAAAGCAGGATCTCGTGAAGCAGGCCCTGGTGGCCGGGGCGAAGAACTATATCGTCAAGCCGCTCGACCGCAAGAAGGTGCTCGAGCGCCTGCAGAGCGTCCTCGGTAAATAGCGCGGTTCCGGCGATTTCGCGGCCGTCCGGGGGCGCTCCGGTTGACACGCGGCGCCGGACTTTGCTATAAGTTCCACGCCGACGTACGGCCGCGAGGCCGACGCCGACAGGTTTCGGGCGGTTAGCTCAGTTGGCTAGAGCACCAGTATGACACGCTGGGGGTCGCAGGTTCGACTCCTGCACCGCCCAATCGAGGAAGGCCGCCGCCAGGCGGCCTTCTTCATTTACTGGCGGTGCAGGAGGCGAAGCGCGGGAACTCAGAACGGTCGCGTCGCGACGAGGCCCCGCCCACGGAGCTTTCCAAGCTGAGGCCCGAGCGCAGGCTCCCGCTCCAGTTCGTTCCAGTCCATGCCCTCGGGACGCGCCGCGAGGTCGCGGATGACGGCGACGACCTCGTCCCCCTCGGCGCGCGCCAACGCGAGGCGCTCGAGCGCGCCGCGCCAGGTCCAGACGAGCTCGACGCGGTCCTTGGTTTTCGCCGGTCGCGCGAGCGGGAGTCCGGCGATCCAATGCGCCCGCGCGCTTTCGGGCAAGGGCTCCGCGTCGAGGGCGGCCTCCGCGGCGCGGCCGAGGCGGTCGACGAGGTCCGGCGCGAGCGAGGGCTTCGGAACGCGGAAATCCTCGAACCAGGCCTGGAGCGGCTCGTCGAGGGCTTCGCCCTCGAGCCAGGCGGAGAGCGCCGCGTCGAGCCCGGGTCCCCATTTTTCGAAGAGTTCCTCGCCCTCGAAGGACAGGTCATTCGCCGCGAATGCGGCGGCCGCGAATGCGGCGGCCGCGAACGCGGCGGCCGCGTTCGCGTTTTCCGGCGCGGGGGTTTCCCGCGGGCGGAGTCCGGGGCGCTTTCCCTTCTTCCACTCGGCATGCATGCGCGAATGGCGGGTGAGCACGAAGCGGTGCCAGAACGCCGAGTCGAGGAGGCCCGCGGCGAAGAGCTGGCGCACGGCTTCCATCGAGTCGACGATGTCGCGCGCGTCCTGGCCGGGGAAGCCGTAGATGAGGTAGGCGTGGACGAGGACGCCGTTCCGCCTGAAGGCGAGCAGGGCGCGCACGATGTCCTCGAACGAGACGCCCTTGCCCGTGAGCTCGAGCCCTCGCTCGGTGGCGATTTCGATGCCGCCCGACACCGCCACGAGTCCGCGCGCCGCGAGCAGGGCCGCCGCGCCGTCGGTCCAGCCCTTGTCGTAGCGGACGTTGCCCCAGAAGTGGAAGGGCCTGTCGAGCGCGGCGTTGCGCCCGGCGAAGCGGAGGAGCTGGGGAATCGGCATGGCCTCGTCGACGAAGTGGAGCCCCGAGACGCCGCTCGCCTCGCGCGCCGCGAACGCGGCCTTCATGAGCGAATCGATATCCGCGGGAACGTAGCGCGCCACGTAGTCGAGCTCGGTGTCGCAGAAGGCGCAGCGCGCCCAGTAGCAGCCGTAGGCCAGGTGGTACTTCATCCACTTCGCGTCGGACCAGAGACGGTGCATCGGGTTGGCCGAGTCGACCGCGCCGACGTAGTCCTTCCAGGGCGCGCCGCGCCAGTCCGGGAAATTCGAGGCGACGAGGGCGCGGTCGCGCTTTTCGCGCTCCGCAAAGGATGCCGTCGGAAGGACGCTGCGCGCGGGGGACGGGATGTTGGCGTCGTCTTCTTCGGGGAAGCCGACCGCGAGCACCAGGCCGTCCGGCCCGCGCTTCATGGTGCGGTGCAGGGCCTCGTCGCCCGCGCCGCCGAGCGAGGCGAGGATGCCCTCGAGCCCCGAGTAGCCCGAGTCGAAGACGAGCCAGTCGGCGTCGCCGAAGACCGCCGCATCGGAAAGGCCGCGGAGCTCGGTCGAGACGTAGCCCCCGCCGAAGGCGACCCGGACGCGATCCTTGAGCGCGCGGCGGGCGGAGCGGGCGCAGGCCAGGGCGCCCGCGGCGCAGCCGGGGAAGGGAATCGTGACGAGGAGGAGGAGCGTCGCGTCCGCCGGTAGTCCACGCTCGAGCGCGGCGAACTCGGCGTCCGCGATCGGCTTGTAGATCCGGTCGAGGATCCAGCCCGTGTCGGCCGCGCGCGAGAGCGCGGCGAAGCTTCCTCCCGAGCGCCCGAGGCGCTCGGCGTAGCGTACCGTTCCCCAGTCGGAATCGACCGCGTACGCGAGGAAGTCCCCCAGGTCGTTGAGCGCCGCGGTTGCGAAGCGTGCCGCGTCCTCGACGCGGAGTTCTCCGTCGAGCGCGTCGAGGAGGGCTTCCGCGCGGGCGCCGTAGGGCAGGTCGCGCGAAGCCGCCAGGCGGTGCCCGTAGGAAGGGTCGGTCCCCGCCAGGAAGTCCGCGAGGGAGCCGACCTCGCGGAGATACGCATCGCGGTTCGAAAGGTAGCGGAACACCTGGTCGCGCGTCGCCTCGTCGCCCGGGGCTGGCTCGCCGGAAGAGAGGCGGCGTTCCGCCTCGTCGAAGGCGAGCGAAAGCCCCGCGCGCGAATGGAGCGCGCGCCACGCGGCGATGGAATGGTCGCGGGCTTCCGATTCGACTCCGAGCGCGCGGAGACGGGCGTCGAGGTAGAAGGCGGCCGGGTAGGGCGCGTTCGGCTGGACGAAGGGCGGCTGGACGACGAGGGCGCGGATGCTGCTTGCCATGCCGTCGAGTATACGACGAAGCGCGAGGGCGGTGTCACGAAGCTTCGGGGCGGCGCGCGGGCGCGGCGATGCCGGACCCGGGATAGTTGCGCGGTCGTGGATCCGCAGGGCGGACCCCGCGTCGCTTGCGCGCCGGACGGGGCGGGGCTAGAGTGGCTCCATGAAGAGCTACCATGAGGAATTGTGGTTCGAGACGAAGCGCCGGATGGAGTTCGTCGACATCACCGACCGGGTCGAGGCGGCCCTGGCGCGGAGCGGGGTGAAGGAAGGGCTTTGCCTGGTGAACGCGATGCACATCACCGCCTCGGTCTTCGTCAACGACGCGGAATCCGGCCTGCACGCCGACTTCGCGGAGTGGCTCGAACGGCAGGCGCCCCGCGAGCCCGCGTCCGCCTATCGGCACAATGTCGGCGAGGACAACGCCGACGCGCATCTGAAACGCCAGATCTTCGGTCGCGAGGCCGTCGTCGCGATCACGGAAGGCCGCCTGCACTTCGGTCCATGGGAGCGGGTTTTCTACGGCGAATTCGACGGGCGGAGGCGGAAGCGCGTCCTCGTCAAGATCATCGGCGAGTGAGATCCGGCCGCAGCCGTGGATTTCACGCTCGAACCCCGGACCGCGGAGACGCGGCGCAGCTTCTCCCTCGTGCGCTTTCGCGGCGACCTGCCGGAGGGCGGCCCGTCGTTGCCTCCGGGTATCCTGGTCGTGCTCGTCCGCGGCGAGCTCGAGGCGCCCGGCGCGCGCGGGAGCGAGGTGACGGTTCCGCTGGCGGACGCCCCGGCCTTGGCCTTGGCGCTCGAGGGCGACGGACTCGGCACAGGGTCCTCCGGAGGCGAAGGCTACGTCCTGCGCTTCGAGCCGGGCTACGCGGAAGCGCTCGGCGCTGGAAGCCTGGAACGCGCGGGGCGTCCGCGAGCGGCGGCGGCGCGCGTCGACGAGGCGGAACGCGCGCGGACCATCTGCGAAGCGCTGTTCCCGGAAGCGGAGCGCGCTGATCCCTGGCGCGAGACCGCGCTCGCCGCCCTGCTCATGGAGCTTTTCTCGCTGTCGTTCCGGACGCTCGACGCGGGGCGGACTCGCCCGCCGAAGACCCCGGCGCGATGTGCCGAGGGGCAAGGAGCGGCGGTCGATTCGGACGAAACGCCGGCCTCCGGGTCGACGCCCGCGCCTGTCCGATCGGGGGCCGGTTCAGGCGGAGGGGCCTGGCGGATCGAGGACGCGGTGAGCTGGGCCGCGGAGCACTGCGCCGAGGCGCACTCGCTGGACTTCTACGTGACGCGCTGCGCCACGAATCCGAGCGACTTCTCGAGGCGCTTCAAGGCGCTCGCCGGCTGCCCGCTTTTCGAGTACGTCAACCGCAAGCGCGTCGAGCGCGCCTGCGTCCTCCTCAAGACCACCGGGCTCTCGATCCTCGAGGTGTCGCTCGCGGTCGGCTACAACAACCTTTCCTTCTTCAACCGTTACTTCCTGAGGCTCATGGGGCTCCAGCCGCGGGCCTGGCGCGAACGCGCGAGGAAGTGAGCGTTCCCGCGAGGGGATACCGGCGCCCGTGCCCGCAAGACGGCATCCGGCCGGCCGGTGGCGCGGAGACGTTCGCGCCGCGCCCGTTCGCCCTCAATCGAGTGCCGTTCAGTCCCCGCATTTCCTCAAGATCGTGCAAGACCGCCCGTCCGCGCCGATCTAGGCTTTGCGGCATGGAGGAAACCATGGACGGATCGAAACGCGCGGAACGCCGGGATGACCCGGCGGCGGACCTGGTCTTGGCCACGGAGCTCGTCATGGCCCGCGGCTCCCTTTCCCCGCTGGAGATAGCCGTGGGAAGCCGTGAGGGCCGGATCGAGCTGCCCGAGGGCGAAGGCGGGCGGATGCTGCTCGAGGCGGGCGGCACGGCGATCGCCGAGGGCCGCGTCGTCAGGAAGGGCGGCCGGCATTTCTTCAAGATCACGCGGCTCTTCGAGCCGGGGGAGGTGGCATGACGCGGACGGGAACGGTGGAGGACGCGAGGCTCAGGGTCGAGGTGGTGCTCGGGGGGACGGAGCTCACGGTCGGAGAGCTCTCGGAGGTCGGCCGGGGCAGCATCATCGCGCTCGAGTCGATCGCGGGCGAGCCCGTGGAGCTCCGCGCCGGCGGGCGGACCGTGGCCCGCGGCGAGGTGGTGGTCATCGACGAGAATTTCGGCATCCGCGTCACCGAGCTCGCCATGCGGTCGGGAGCCGGATCATGAGCGACGACGGACTTGGAAGCGCCACGCCGGGGCGCGGCATACTCGGCCTGCGCGGTCCCGCCGACCGCGGGTACCGGGTCAAGCTCTACGACTTCCGGCGGCCGGACAAATTCTCGAAAGAGCAGATCCGGACCGTCGCGAACCTCCACGAGGCGTTCGCGCGGATGGCCGGGACGGCGCTCTCCGCCCGCTTGCGCCTGCCCTGCGAAGCCCGGCTCTCGAGCGTGGACCAAATGACCTGGGAAGAGTACGCGCGCTCGATCCCGACGCCGACCCTGCTCTCGGTCGGACGCATGGCGCCGCTCAAGGGCCGCTTCACGCTCGAACTCGAGCCGGTGGCGGCCGACGCCGTCGTGGAGCGCATGTTCGGCGCTCCCGCCGAAGCGCCGACCGGCCGGACCGAGCCCGGCCTTCCGCTTGACTTCGACGCGCTCAAGGCCGCGTACGAGGACCTCAAGGCCGCGGGCGCCGCGACGCGGCTCGGCGCGGTCGGCGTGACCGACCTGGAATACGCGGCGCTCGAGGCCGTGTTCGTCGAGCTGTACGGCCGCGTGGCCGAAGCCTGGTCGGGCATCGAGAAGCTCGAGTGCGCGCTCGAACAGGTCGAGACCGACGTCCAGTTCGTCCAGATCGTCCCGCCGCACGAGATGATCGTCATCGCGACGATCGAGCTCGCCATCGGAGGGCGGAAGGGCCTCCTCAACCTGGTCTATCCTTTCCAGCTGATCGAGCCGCTCGTGCCGAAGCTCAACGCCCGCTATTGGTACGGCAATCGCGGGAAGCCCGGCGAGACGGTCGGCGCGACCGGAGCCTGGCGGCTGCCGGCGCCCACCGAAGCGATAGCCGCCGGCGCGCGGCTTTCCGTGGCGGAGCTCCGCGCCCTCAGGAAGGGCAGCCTCGTACCGCTGCCGGGGCTCGACGACGGCGTCGCGCGGCTCCGCTCGGGCGGCGCGGAAGTGCGGACGCTCCGCGTTCCCGCGACGCGTTCCGGGCGGAGGCTCCGTTTCGAGGTGGTCGCGGACGCCGGAGCCGACGAAGCCCCGCTCGAGGACGCGGGCGGCGCCTCGGGACGCGGCGCGACCGATAGCCTCAAGAGGAGCCTCGAGGTTTTCGGCGCGAAGGTCGAAGCGTCGATCGCCTCGCTCGGGACTTCCCTGGCGGCGCTCGAAGGAAAGCAGGAAGCGCTCGCCGACCGCATCCTCTACGGCGCCGCGGCCGGAGCGGAGGAGCTTCCTCCCAGCCGGTCCGTCGCGCGGCCCTTCTCGGAGCTCTCGGGCGCATCCGCCGAGGACCTCGCCCTTTTCCTCTCGAACGAACGGGCGCAGGTGGCGGCCCTGGTACTGTCCTGGCTCGACCCGGCGCTTTCATCGGGGGTGCTGGCCCGATTGCCGGACGAGGCGCAGGCCGAGGTGGTGCGCCGCGTCGGCTGCCTCGACGGGGCCTCCGCCGAGGTGCTTTCATCGACCGCGCGCGTGCTCGCCAAGAAGCTCGCCGCCATGGGCGCCGAAAATCGGGCCGCGGGCGGAGTCGGAACCATCGTCGGCATGCTCAACCTGGTGCCGCGCGCGGTGGAGAAGCGCGTCGTCGAGACTCTCGAGAAGATCGACCGCGCGCTCGCGGAGGACGTGAAGCGGAACATGTTCGTATTCGAGGACATCTCCATCCTCGAGGACGAGTCGATCGACGCCGTGCTCGGAAGGGCGGAGGAGCGCGACGTGCTGGTGGCCATGAAGGTCGTGCAGGAGCCCTTGCGCGAGCGGCTCTTCGAGCGCTTCGCGAAGGTCAGGGGGGCGGATGAGTCCGCCCGCCTCCGGGCCGAGTACCAGGCCATCGGTCGGGTGCGCCTCGCCGACGCCGACTCGGCCGGTTTCCGCGTGGTCGAGCTGATCCGCACCCTCGAGCAGGAAGGTCGCATCTTCATCGCCCGCGACGACGATTGAGTAATCGAACCGCGGAGGCGCGGGGACGCGGAGGGAATCGAGGGGACGGGAACGAATCGGGATTTCCATCTTGTCGATCGTCCTAATCCGCGCCTGCTTCGCTTCATGCCGCTTTTCGGAGATGAAGCGATTCATCTGCGCCTCCGCGGTTTTCTTCCGCCTGACGGCTCTTGACCAAGCTTTGCGATTCGGGTATAAACCTTCCCTGTCGCGCCGCTGTAGCTCAGTTGGTAGAGCAGTGGACTGAAAATCCACGTGTCGTCAGTTCAATTCTGACCGGTGGCAACGATCGGGGCCGTCCTTCGGGACGGCCCCGTTTTTTTCGCCCGGCGGACGGCGGGGGTCGAATCCGGCGTCGGGACCGGCCGGCGTGGGCCGGTCCGCGCGGGATCCCTCCCCGAAGCGGCGTTTCCGCGCTAGAATGTCGGCAGCGTCCCGTTGATCCGGGACGGACGGACGACGCGAGGAGCACCCATGAAAATCCTGGTCATCGGCGGAGCCGGCTACATCGGCTCGCACGTCGCGCGCGAATTCCTCGATTCAGGCGATTCGGTCACGGTCTTCGACGACCTTTCGAGCGGGATGCGCGAGAACCTCTTCCCCGAGGCGCATTTCGTCGAGGGCAGCATCATGGACTACGCGGCGCTCAAGGCCGCCCTCTCGGCCGGCTACGACGCCGCCGTGCACCTGGCCGCCTTCAAGGCCGCGGGCGAATCCATGGTCGCGCCGGGCAAGTACGCCACCAACAACATCGCGGGCACCGTCAACATCCTGAACGCCTGCGTCGAGACCGGCTGCAAGGCCCTGGTCTTTTCGAGCTCGGCCGCCGTCTACGGCGAGCCCAAGTACCTGCCCATCGACGAGAAGCACCCGACCGAGCCGGAAAACTTCTACGGCTTCACCAAGCTCGAGATCGAGCGCATCCTCGCCTGGTACGACCGGCTCGTCGGCCTGCGCTTCGCCGCGCTCCGCTACTTCAACGCCGCGGGCTACGACGCGGCCGGCCGCGTGAAGGGCATCGAGCGGAATCCCGCCAACCTGATCCCCGTGGTCATGGAGGCGGCCGCCGGCATGCGCGGCGAACTCCAGGTGTTCGGCGACGACTACGAAACCAAGGACGGCACCGGCGTGCGCGACTACGTGCACGTCTCGGACCTGGCCAAGGCCCACGTGGCCTCGCTCAGGAAGATCGTCGAGACGGGCAGGAGCCTCACGGTCAACCTGGGCAGCGAGGAAGGGCTCTCCGTCATGGAGATCGTGGAGGCGGCGCGTCGGATCACCGGCAAGAACGTCCCTGCCAAGGTCGTGGCCCGGCGTCCCGGCGATCCAGCGAAGCTCGTGGCCTCTTCCGCCCTGGCCCGCGAGACGCTCGGCTGGAAGGCGGAGCGTTCGGGCCTCGATTCGATCGTGGCGACCACCTGGGAGCAATACCGCCGCGCCCGCGGCCTTTCCTGATTCCGCATACCGAACCGAACGAAACCGTAACGCCGGCCCCGAGGGGCGCGGCCATGGAGGCACCATGTCGAACAAGCAGGCCATATTCTCCGCGCTCGATCGTTCCGAAGCGGCCATCGTCGAGCTCGAGAAGCTCCTCGTCGCCATACCGGCCATCGCGCCGGAATCCGGCGGAAAAGGCGAGCTCCGGAAGGCCGAAGCCCTCGAGAAGTGGCTCCGCGCCAAGGGCATCGCGGCCATCGAGCGCCACGACGCTCCGGATCCGCGCGCCGAGGGCGGCGTCCGCCCGAACATCGTCGCCACCCTTCCCGGCGCCGACGACTCGAAGCGCCTCTGGATCATGGCCCACCTCGACGTGGTGCCCGAGGGCGAGCGTTCGCTCTGGGAAACCGACCCCTTCCAGGTGACGGTCAAGGACGGCAAGCTCTACGGCCGCGGCGTCGAGGACAACCACCAGGGCCTGGTCGCGGGCGCCGTGGCCGCCGCCGCGCTCGTGGAAGCGGGCGTGAAGCCCGCGCACACGGTCAAGCTCCTCTTCGTGGCCGACGAGGAGTTCGGCTCGGCCTTCGGCATCCAGTGGCTGCTCTCGAACCGCTCGCTCTTCCGCAAGGACGACCTCATCGTCATCCCCGACGGAGGCAAGCCCGACGGCTCCGAGATCGAGGTGGCCGAGAAGAACATCTGCTGGCTCAAGGTCGTCACCAAGGGCAAGCAGTGCCACGCCTCGACGCCCGACGTCGGCGCCAACGCCTTCCTCGCCAACTGCGAGCTGGCGCTCAAGCTCAACGAGCTCGAGCGCGACACCTTCACCGCGCGCGACCCGCTGTTCGACCCGGACCGCTCGACCATCACGCCGACCAAGAAGGAAGCGAACGTCCCGAACATCAACACCATTCCCGCCGAGGACGTCTTCTACGTCGACATGCGCATCCTGCCGACCTATTCCGTCGACGCGGTGCTCGAAGCCGTGGACGCGCGCATGCGCGAGGTCGAGAGGAAGTACGGGGTCAAGATGGCGCGCGAGGTCGTCCAGAGGAACGAGTCGCCGGCCACCCCCGCCGACACGCCCGTGGTTCCCCTGCTCCAGAAGGCCGTCAAGGAAGTCTACGGAGTCGACGCGCGCGCGGTCGGCATCGGCGGCGGCACGGTGGGCGCGTACCTGCGCATCGCGGGCTACGACTGCGTGGTCTGGGCGCGCCAGGACGAGACCATGCACCAGCCGAACGAGAACGCGCAGATAGCGAACATCGTCGGCGACGCCAAGGTCTTCGCGCTTCTTATGCTTCGCGAAGGCGCCTGACGGCGCGATCGCGACCCCTCATCACCCTCGCAAAAGAGCCCCCGGAAGGTCCGACCTCCGGGGGCTCGCGTTTATCGGGGCTTCGGCGGAACGCCTACCTCTCGTCCCCGACGGGCACCGCGGTGGAGAAGGCGAGCATGGCTTCCTCGAGCATCTCGACGGCGCGCCTTCCGGCCACGCCCGCCTCGGCGATGCGCCGCGCCAGCACCGCGAGCTCGGCGACGTTCTTCGAGACGGTGGCGGTCTCCGCCACGGCGCTTTCGGTGGTTTCGACGGTGGCGTCCACCTCGGTGCGCATGGAGGCCAGTCCCTCGCGCGCGGCGTCGCTCGCGGCGCGAAGTTCGAGCAGCGCCCGTTCGAGCCGGTCCGACGCGGCGGAGACGGCGGCCGAGTCGGCGCCGAGCCGTTCCATGAGGCTGCGCTTCTCGTCGAGGCGATCTCCGAGCCTGCCGGTCTCTCCCATGTAGAAGCCGAGCAGCTCCGAGAGCGAGGCCTGGCCCTGCTCCGCGCGGTCGATGGCCTCGACCATCTTGGACACGGTCCCGGAAATGCGCTCGGAGCTGCCCCGGGCGCTCTCGGCGAGCTTGCGGATCTCGTCGGCGACGACGCCGAAGCCCTTGCCGGCGGCGCCCGCGTGGGCCGCCTCGATGGCCGCGTTCATGGCCAGCAGGTTGGTGCGCTCGCTGATGTCCTGTATGGCCGTGACGAGGTCGAGCACCGCCGAGGCGCTGGCCGAGAGCCGCGCGATCTCCTCGCGGGTCGCTGCGAGCCTCGTTTCCGCATCGGTCGTGCGGGCGCGCAAGGTCGACACGACCTGGTCCTCCTCGCGGAAGATCTCGGCCGTCCTCCGGATGCCGGCGCCGGTGGTGGAGAGGGCCTGGCGCACCGCCTCGACGGCCTCGGCCTGGGATTCCACCGAGGAATCCACCCGCCCGACCTCGTTCGCGAAGCCGTCGGCGGCGGCGGCCAGGACCTCGACGCGCTCGCCGAGCCCGGCCATGTGCTCGCGGATGCTCTCGTTGGACGACTCGACGCCGTCGAGGAAGGCGACCGTGCGGTCGGAGTCCTCGGACAGGGTGCGCGTAGAGACGGAGGTACCGCCGGCGGCCTCGGCGACCTTTCCGAAACCGGTCTCCAGATGTTCCCGGAGCGACTCGACGTCGGAGAGGAGCAGGGCCATTTCGGCCCTGGCCTTGGTGGCGGGCATGGGCGTGGCGAAGTCGCCGACCTCGAGCCGGTGGATGGCCTCGGCGGCCGCCGAGAGGGGGCGGAGCACGAGGCGCGAGAGCGCGACGGAGAGCAGCACGTTGAGCAGGGTGAAGACGGTGGCGGCGGCCCCCTGGATCAGGCCGTTCCGGGACTGGATGGCGGCGGCCTCGGCCTCGAACTTCGCGAAGGCCGTCCGCGAGGCGTCGAGCTCCATCTCGAGGTGCGAGCGCGCGAGCCGCGCGGCGTCCCAGGCTCCGTCGGCGAAAGTGGCCGCCTCGGCGATGCCGCCCGAGTCGAGGGCGGTCAGCGAGTCCTCGACCAGGGCGCCGAACTTGTCGAAGTAGGCGTTCATGTAGTCGGGCATGCCGAGCTCGGTGGTGGAGGATATGAAGAACGCGAGCGACACGCGGACCTCGGAGGCCTTGCCCCGGATCTGGTCGACCGAGAAGGCGCCCGTGTTCGCGGTGTTGAGCAGGCGCGAGAGCCCGGACTGCACGTCGAGCAGGGTTTTCACCCCCTCCTGCAGCCGGATCAGCTTGGGGATCTCCACTTCGGTGGCTTCGACGAGCCGCGAGCGGAGCCCGGCCGTGGTCAGGAAGAAAAGCCCCGCGATGGCGATGATCGAGGCGGCCGAGAGGGCGGAGAGCACGGCGAAGCGCGCGGAAAGGCCCGCTCCGCTCCGTCTGGTTCCCTTCGCGGTGGCGCTCATGGCCGGATCTCCACGAACGCTTCCTTGAGCGCGGTCCCGTTCCGGTCGCGGAAGGTCAGCGCGAGTCCCGCCGCGCTCGCGTCGACGTCGAGCCATCCGAACGCGGCGACCGCGATCCACTTCGAGGCGGGCGAGCGGTGGGTCGGTTCGGGGTCGGGCTTTCCGCCCAGCGCGCCGACCAGGGCGTAGCGGACGCCGTTCGACTCGAGCAGCTCCAGGTAGTGGTTGTGTCCGGAGATCATGAGCTCGACCCGGTGCTTCTCGAGGATGGGGCAAACCCGCGCGATGACCTCGGCCTCGTCGTACCAGGGACGGCGCGAGGCGGGGTCGACGTAGCCGGAGGCCCAGGCGAAGGCGTGCGAGAGCACGATGACCGGCCGCTCCGGCGGGATGGCGGCGAGCGTCCGCTCGAGCCATGCTTCCTGCTTCCGGTCGAACGATTCGGCTCCCCAGAGCAGGTTGAGGATGACGATGGTGGCGGGCCCCGCCTCGAAGGAGCGGTAGTAGGGAGAGCCGGATACGGGATCGGACCCGTCGGGCTTCCAGTACGCGCGCCAGCGCGGGGCGCCGTTGACGAGCGAGTCGTGGTTCCCCATGAGCCCGACGAGCGGCAGGCCGGGGGCGAGGCGCGCGAAGGTTTCCGCCTCCTCCCGCCAAGCCGGGGCGAACATGCCCATCTCCGTGTGGTCGCCGAGCACGAAAAAGGCATCCCGCGCGGGCGAGGAAGCCGCGACGCCGCGGATGACGTCCCCACGGGCAGTCGCGTCCGCGGTTTCGGCCCCGAAATGCGCATCGGAGGCGAACGAAAGCCGCGCGAGGCTGGCGCCCGGCGCGATGCCGGCGCGCTCGTCGACCAGGTTGAGGGGAGAGTCCGCGGGACGGCCCGGTACGGGGGCGACCGAGACGCCGACGCAGGCGGCCAGGGAGACGACGAATCCGAGCGCGCCGACCAGCGCGGCGACCGCGCGCGGGAAGCGGGCGGCCCGGTCGGAAACAAGTCGCCGGGTAGCGGCGGCGACAAGGACGAAGGCGGGCGGAACCGCCGCGAGCAGGGCCAGGGCGATGAAGACCGGTCGCTGGTAACCCCAGCGGAAGAGCCCCGCGACGCCGGGCAAGGTGAAGAGCCAAGCCAGCGCCGCGGTCGACGCGGCGGCTCCGGCGAGGGCGATCGGTACGGTGCGCGGCATTCGGATACCTCCGCGTGAAAGTCAGGTTATCCTCGCGCAGAATGCACCATGGCGCAAGCGTATAATACTTTCACCTGTCTCGGCCCGTCGACGCGGTAGCCGGGCCTCCGGTATCATCGGGGCCTCGAAAGGAGTCCGACGATGAACCAGACCGCGCGGCCGCTCGACGTTTCCTATGCCGTCCACGGATTCGACTGCGGCTACGGCTCGGGCTTCCGGGTCCTGTCCCTGGCCAACTTCCTCCAGGAAGCGGCCGGGCTGTCCGCCTCGGAGCTCGGCATCGGCATGGAGCACCTGCAGGCCGAGGGGCGCACCTGGATGCTGTCGCGCATCGACCTTCGCGTCGACGCGTTGCCCGAGCCGGGGCAGCGCGCCGCCGTGCGCACCTGGCCGGCGGGCACCGAGCGCCTCTTCGCCCTGCGCGACCTCGTCATGCTCGACGCGGCGGGAACGCCCCTCGTCCGCGCGGTCTACGCCTATCTCGTGGTGGATCTCGCCGCGCGACGGCCCTTGCGTCCCGAACGCCTGCTCTCGCCGGACATGAAGGTGGACTTGCCGCACCCCGTCCCGGATTACAGGCACGCGGTGCCGGCCGCGCCGGAAACGGCGCTTTCCTTCGAGCCCGTCGTGCGGCCGGCCTGCATCGACCACAACGGGCACGCCAACAACGCCTGGCTCATCGACTGGCTGGTGGACGCGGTACCGCGCGCCGAACGCGGCTCGGGCCTCCGCGAGCTCCGCGTCGAGTTCGCCGCCGAGGCCCTCGAGGGCGAGAAGCTGGGAGCCCGCTGGGCGCGGGGCGGAGCGGGCGTCCTCTCCGAGCTGCGCCGCGGAACCGACCTGGTCGCGCGCGCCGAGACGGTCTGGGGCTGAAGCGCCGCGACCGGAAGGACTCTACCGGATGGACGCCGCCTAGTCCGCGAAGCGGCGCGCGTCGGCGAAAGCCTTCCTCAGGCCCGAGGCCAGCAGCGAGGCGCAGGCGTAGACGATGATCCATCCCGCGAAGGGCGCCAGGAAGAGCCAGGGCCGGCCCCAGACCATGTTGCGGTAGTAGGCGAGGAGGCCGATCCATTCCCCCGAGGCCGAGCGGAGGAGTCGCGGATCGGTGGTCATGATCGTGCCGCCGAGGAAGATCAGCACCACGCCGAGCTTGCCCGCCAGCGAGGCGACCGAAAGCGCCTGGGCGGGAATGGTCTCGAGGAACTGCGGGAGCAGGAAGGGCAGCGCGTGCCTTCCCAGCAGCCAGGTCCGCCCGGCGCCCGAGCTCCGCGCGGCTTCCGCGAAGGGGCGCTCGAGGATCCACGCGGTGCGCGTCGCGAACGAGGCGACCAGGGCCGGCAGTTCGACCGCGGCCAGCACCGCGACCTGCGCGGCGAACAGGGCGAGGGGCGACAGCGTGGAGTTGATGGTCAGCGGGAAGAGGGTGAACGCGGCCAGCGCGAAGCCCGGGATCGCGGCGAAGGGCGAGAAGCCCCGCCGCTCGGGCGCTTTTCGTCCGAACGCGCCGAGCAGCATGCCCGAAGCCAGGCCGACGGCGGCGCGGAGCAGGGCGGTCGCGAAAACGACGCCGAAGGTCCAGCGCGCGCCGCGGAGCATCTCCGAGAACAGATCGTAGCCGTCGGGGTCGGTGCCGAGGAGGTGGCCCGGGGTCGGGCCCTCGGGCGGGTAGCGCGGCGTCTCCATCCCGTCCACCAGCTCGACGCGGAAAGCCTCCAGATGGTCGGCCGGGTACGGTGCCAGCGCGCCTCCGAAAATCGCGAGCGCGGCGAGCGCCGCGGCGAGCGCGAGCCCCGCGGCAAGCTTCCTATTCATGGATCAATGCCTCCCGGGCCGCGCGGAGGGCGAGCCCGAGGACCAGGTAGACCAGCGCGCTCGAGAGTATCGAGCCGAGCAGCGCGAGCACGACCAGGTCGTACTGGTACTCGACCCTGAGGTAGTAGTTCCTCGGACCGGCGAAGGCCGCGTTGAAAAGCATGCGCGCCATGCCGGGCAGGGCGAAGAGGTGCTCGACCACGAACAGCGTCGCCTGCATGGTCGCCACCGTGGTCGGCAGCTCGGCCGCCATGCGCGGGAAGATGCCGGCGCCGATATGCCGCCTGAGCAGGGTCCGTTCGTCGAGCCCCTTCGAGCGGGCGTAGGTCACGTGGTCGGAGGACGCCGCGCGGCGCGCCTCGGACGCGGCCGCGCGGAAGGAGAGGCCGAAGGGCGCGACCGCCATGACCAGGAAGGGGAGCAGGATCCACGGCCCCGTGGTGGCCGCGACCTTCACCCTGAGTCCGAGCTTCGCGAGGCCGAGGGCCGCGGCCTGCGAGAGGATGATGAGCATGAAGTCGGGCGTGGCCAGCAGGGCGTCCGTCGCCCGGTCGGCGAGCGCGCGGCCGCGCCGCCTCGAGGCGACGCCGGCGACGGCGCCGAGCGCCATGCCGAACGCCCCCGGGACGGCGGTGTACACGAACGACACCCACAGGGCGCGCGGCCCGAGCTCGAGGAAATTCCACTCGCTCATGTTGATGCGGTAGCGGAAGGACGAACCGTCGCCCAGTCCCTTCACGAAGCGGAGGGCCCGCGCGGCGAGCTCCCGCGGCGTCTCGCGGGAATAGGCCGGCCCCTCCTCGAAGGAGGCGAAGGCTTTGGCGCGCAGGGCCAGGAGCGGCAGCCCCGCGAGCGCCAGGGCCAGGACCGCGACTCCGCAAACCTGGGCGCAGGCCTTGAGGATACCGACGGGCAGATCCCGCGCGCGCATGTTCCCTCCTCCCCCGGCGTCAGGCCAGGCTGTCCGGCAGGTCCCCTTCCTCGATGGTCGAGAGCAGCTCGACCCCGAGCTCGGCGAAGCCGGCCAGCCGGTCCGCCTGACGTTCGAGCGCCTTCTCGAAGAGGTTGCGCGCGAAGCGGCCGTTGCCGAAACTCCGGTCGCGGATATCCCACGCCGCGCGCAGGTAGACGCGCAGCTTTCCGAGCGCGCCTTCGGTCAGCTTCATGCCCGCCTCCGAGCAGAAGCGCAGGAAGATCGCCTCGAGCTCGTCGGGCGAAAAGTCGTCGAAGACGAAGCGGCGGCCGAAGCGGCTCGCGAGGCCGGGGTTCGCGTCGAGGAAACGCTCCATCTCGTCGGGGTAGCCCGCGACGACGACGACCAGGCGCTCCCGCCAGTCCTCCATGCGCTTGAGGAGGGTTTCGATGGCCTCGCGCCCGAAGTCGTTGCCGCCCTCGGCCGGCGCGAGGGTATAGGCCTCGTCGATGAAAAGGACGCCGTCGAGCGCCTTGCCCACCGCCTCGTCCACCTTGCCCGCGGTCTGCCCGACGAAGCCGGCCACCAGGGAGGCGCGGTCGGTCTCGACCAGGTGCCCCCTGGCCAGGAAGCCCTGCGCCGCGAAGATCTCGCCGAGCAGTCGCGCCACCGTGGTCTTGCCGGTGCCGGGCCTGCCGGTGAATACGGAATGGAGCGAGACGCGCGGCACTTTCAGCCCGAGGTCCTCGCGCTTGCGGTGCACCCGCATCAGGTTCGAGAGGCTTTTCACCTGCTCCTTGATCGGGTCCATGCCGGTAAGGGCCTCGAGCTTGGCTATGGCGTCCGCGAGGCGTTTCGCCGCGGCTTCGGCGTCGGTCCTGTCGCTCTGGGGTGAAGGGGCGGCGCCCGCCTCCGCGGCGCCTCCGACCGAATCCGCCCCTTCGCGAACGGTACCGCCCCCGGCCGCCGGAGCGGCGCCGCCGTGCATGACGCGGTGGTTGAGCGCCTTGAGGAAGTCCTCGTCGCCCGCCCTCAAGCCACCCGCGGTCACGAAGACGTCGGCCCACTGCATGAAGGCTTCGGCCGCGCGCGCGAAGCGGGCGCCGCCCGCCTCCTCGTCGGCGCGCTTCAGGGCGGAGAGCCCGGCGCCCCAGGGCTTCATCCGGGCCGCCGCGACGCGAGCCTCGACCAGGCCCGCGTGGCGCATGAGCTCCTCGAGCTCGGCGCGGTCGAGCGTCGCGTCGCGGAAGAAGGCCTTCATGCCGTCGGGGCCGGGCCCCGCGTCGGGAACGAGGGGCAGGAAGCTGAGCGCGGCGAAGGCGCGGCGGCTCGGGTGCCCGAGCCCTTCGCGGTCGTAGCAGGCCGCCGCGAGACCCCAGGCGTCGGGGAGCAGCGCGTCGAAATCGGAGGCGACCGCCTCGACGAAGCGGCGCGCGGTCGCGACGAGGAGCTCGTCCGACGCGCCGTCGGCGGAGCGCGCCGGCGCTTGCGGTTCGGCGCGACGCGGCGGTCGGGGCGGGGGAGGAGCCGCTTCGGCGCCCGGCGCCTCCAGCTTCCAGGTCTGTCCCCGGCTCGACCAGGACGAGCCGACGCGGAGGGGCAGGGCGGGACCGCCGGAGTCCAGGCTGGCGCGCGACCACACGCGGAAGGGCCCGGGGGCGGGCGCGACGAAGGCCAGGAAGCCCGAAACCGCGACGAGGGCGCCGTTGAGGCCGCCGGGGCCGCTCTCGACGCGGCCGTACGCGGCGCCCTCGACGGCGGCCCGCTCCCCGGTGGCGAGGCTTTCGAGCCGATCGAGGATCTCGCTTTCGCGGACGCCGAGTGACGAAAGTCCGTGCGTGGCCAGTGCCGCCTTCCATGCTTCGCGCTTCATGGCCGCGATGGTAGCCGCGCCCGGCCGCGCGAGGCAAGGACGCGGGCCGTTTTTGGAGCGGCGCGGTTTCCACGACGCGCGGTTTCAGGGCTGGGCGAGCGAGCGGAGCGGAACACGCGCGGCGCGGAATCAGCGGCGCGGCCGTGCGCCGCCTCAGCGCAGGTAGCGCTCCTCCGGGAAGTCCGGGATTTCGAACTCGCCCGCGGCGATTCGCGCGAGCACGGCTTCGAGCTCGGGGACGAGGGCTTCGCCCTCCGGCGGGTTGTCGCCGCTGAGCTTCCAGGCTCCTTCGGCTGCGCCGAGCGTCACGGAGCGGTCGCCCTCGAAGGCGTCGGCGGCCAGGAGGCGCAGGGCCTCGGCGGCCAGGGCCGCGCGGTCTCCCGTCACGGAAAGGAGAAGGTTCGGCTGGGGATTCCCGCCCAGGAAGCTCCGCGGATCGTCGATCAGGCCGACGACCCAGCGCGGATCGCCCGAGGCTGCGCGGAGCGCGGCCGCCTCGAGGACCGGTATGGCCATGAAGAAGTAGGGGGAAAGGACGATGGCCGCCGCGCCGCGGGCGTACAGGGCCTCCGCGAGCTTGCCTTCACGGTTTTCGGCGCTGCCATCCGGCAGGTAGTACGCCTCGAGCGCCACCTCGGGCCAGGCCGCCCGGGCTCCGGCGCCGAAGGCGGCTTCGAGCGACACCTCGAAGGCGTTCTCGAGCATTCCCAGGAAGCCGACGGCGGGAAGTCCGCGCTCCTTCGCGGCGAGGGCGGCCGCCCAGCCGGCGACGAAGGCGGCTTCGCCTTCCTTGAACTTAACGTTGACGGAGTTCGGCCCGCGCAGCGCGCTTTCCACGCCGGCGAAACGCGCATCGGGGTAGGTCACGGCGGCCTCGGCCATGGCTCCGTCGAGTCGCCAGGAGAGCGAAAGGAAGCGGTCGCGTCCTTCGGCCCGCCAGACTTCGAGGCGCGAGGCGAGGCCGGACTCGTCGTACGGATCGACCACGGCCGACGCGAGGTCGATCCTCGCGCCGGTTTCGGCGGCGAGGCGCGCCGCCTCGGCCCCGAGCGCGTCGATCGTCGTTTCTTCGTACAAGCCGTCGATCGCGAGCGCGGCCGCGAGGATCGGCTTCTTCGTGTAGACAAGATCCGCCTCCGTGCGCGCATCTCCCGCGCCGCCCGTCGTGCCGCAGGCGCCGAGCGCGAGCGCCGCCGCGAGCGCCGCCGCGACCGAACCGATCCTGTCGAGCATCATTGTCGCCATGCGAGTCCCTCCGCCGTCCTCGAGGATACTGCCCGGACGCCGCGCCGTCCATGCGGAGCCCGGGATGCGCGATCGGGCCCCGTGGGTTATCATCGAGTCGTTGGAGGAACCGATGACGAAACCCTCGCGCGTCCGGCGTTCCGCGCCGGCGTTCGCCGCCGCGTTCGCGTGCTTCGCGCTGTTCGCTCTTCCGCCGAGCGCCGCCCAGGAAGCCGTCGACGGGTATTTCCGGCCCGTGCACCCGGGCGCGGTCCACCATGTCTCGGTCTCCCCCGACGGAAGCCTCGCGGCCTTCGCCTCGTACGACGAGGTGACGGTCTGGCGGACCGCCGACGCGCGCATCCTGGCGCGCAGGCGCTTCGACCGGAGCCTCAGCGCCCTCGGCTGGGCCGAAGACGGATCGCTCGCCGTCTTCCTTCCCCGGTCTCCCGCGTTCCTGCTCGATCCGGGCACGCTGGGCACGAGGCGCCTCGCGCGTACGGGCCAGCTCGGCGCCAGCGCCTCGATCGCGGCGGGAGGTCGCCGGGCGCTCGCCGGGTCGGACTACGACGGAGCCAACGAGGCGGTCCTCGCCCTCGTGGACCTCGCGGGCGGCGCCCCGACCGAAGTCCGCTGCGGCGTCCCCGGACAGGCTTTCGCGCTTTCGCCCGACGGCGGGCTCGCGTTTTTCTGGACCAGGGATAAGCCCCCGGCCTTCCTCGAGGTGCCGGGCGGCTCCATTCGGTCCTTGCCCTTCGATTTCGCGGCGGCCGGCTACGCGGAGCCCCTCGCCCGCCCGGACGCGGCCGCCTGGTCGCCCGACGCCTCGGTCGTGGCCATGGAGTTCGTCTTCCGGGAAGGCAGGCAGACGCTGTTCTTCAACGTCGATTCCGGAGCCCTGCTCGGAAGCGCGGTGAAGGAGGGCGTCGACCCGTTCTTTCTCGGGTTTTCCGGCGTCGACGCCTCCGGGTCCCCCCTCGCCGCGTTCGCCCTGGAGGGGGCGCTCCGGGTCGTGCCCGTGAGCGCGCTGTCCGACCCGGAGTTCGATCCGGCGTCGGTGCCGGGCCACGCCCTGCCGCCCGAGGGCGTGTCCAATATCGTTGCGGCCGATTTCTCGAGCGGCGTCGCGGTCTTCGGCAACAAGAAGGGCGGCGTCGCCTTCGTCCGCTCCGACGGTAGTCCCCCCCTCGTCGCGGGCGAGTGGGCGACGGACGAGCCCTTCCTCGTGTCCTCGGGGGGCGTCTGGGCCGCCGCGTACGGCGACTGGATCGCGACGGGCGCGATTCCCGAGACCGAGTCGGCGCCGACCCATCCGGCGGACATCGTCTCCGGCAGGCGGGCGCTTCCCGGCGCCGCGGCCTCCGTGGCCCTGCCCGAGGACTTCCGGCTCGATCGGCTCCGCTTCGGCGCGGGCGGGAAGGTCCTGCTCGCCTCGTCGAGCGACGAGGTCCTCGCCTTCGACGCGGCCGGCCTCGAGCCGCTCGGGCGCGCGACGGGTTTCGGCGAGCGGCCGCTCGAGATCGACGCCTCGGCGGACGGCCGCTTCATCCTGGTCACGCCCGAGGACGGGCCGACGCGGATCTACCGGAGCGCCGACGGCGCCCTCGTCGCAAAGCTGCCCTTCGAGCCGGCCTGGGTCGAGGGGAGCCGCGGCTTCTTCTCCGCTGACGGTTCCGTCGCGGTGCTCGAACCCGGTTCCTCGTCCATCGTCTTCTACGAAGCCTCGAGCGGCCGCCGCGTCGGACTGCTCGCGCTGGGCGCCGCGCTGGCTCCCGGCGCCGCGCTCGCCAGCCAGGAGCGGAACTGGGCCGCCGTCCCGCTCGCCACGGGCGAGTACGCGCTCATCGACCTCCGCGGCCGCGCGGTCCGCCGAGCGGCCTGGCCCGAATGGCCCATACTCGCCTTCTGGGAGGAGGAAGGACGGCCGACCTTCGCGGGGGTCGATCGATACCGCGACGTGCGCTCGATCGACGCGCGGAACGGCGAGGAGCTGTATACGGTGCGCGTTTACGAAGAGGTCTTCGCCCTGCTCCCCGTCGGCGACGGCTTCCGCGCCTTCATCGTCGACGGGAAGGGGCGGGCGGTGTTGCCGTCCGCGGGCGGCGGGAAGGACTGAGGGGCCTTCGGCGGCATGCAGATCTTCGAGGAGCCCTTCGTGCTGACCGGCGGCTACGAGAACATGGGAGGCGAGGGGAACTCGGGGCTCACGGCCGCGTTCTACCTGATGTTCACCGCGTTCAAGGCCGGCCGGCTCGGCAAGGCCAGCGCCATCGCCTGGATCATCTTCGTCGTCATCCTGCTCCTCAACAAGGTCAACCGGATGGCGACCGACCGCCTGCCCGGCGGAGGGGACTGAAAGCCCGCGGCTTCCGCGACGGCTTCAGTCCAGGGCAGCCGGGTCCACGCCCCGCCACACGGATTCCTCGCTCTCGTCGGCATGCCGACCGTAGAGGACGTGGCGGGGGCCGCCCACGCGGCCGAAGAGCTCGTCGAGCACGAGGAGCGCCGCCCCGGTCGAGACCTCGTCGACCTCGGCGGGAAGCGGGCGGAGCAGGGGGAGCCCTTCGATCCAGCCGATTGACTCGCAGACCTCGAGGAGTTCGGCGAAGCGCGTCTTGAGGTCGCCGCCGATGCCGATCCAGCGGGGATCGAGGAGCTGCGAGGCGGGGATGAGGTTGCGGAGGAGCTCGCCCGTCGTGGCGCGGAACGCGGCGGGGTCGTCCCTGCTCCTCCCGAAGACGGCCTCGTCGACGCCGAAGAGGATGCGGTTGGGCGGCGACCAGAGGGCGGAGCGGAACTCGCCGGCCTTGTGGCGCCAGCCGCGGTGGAGGCGACCGCCCACGACGAGGCCGTAGCCCACGGAAAGCTCGGTGGGCAGGCCGAGGGGGCCGTTCTCGAGGAAGCGCCCGAGGACGAGGAGCTCGTCCTCGCCCGAGTCCTCGTGGTCCAGGCTCGACCAGGCGCCGCAGTTGGCGTCGTTCTCCCAGAGCACGGGAAGCGTTTCCTCCCAGGGGTGCGGGCAGGCCGCGTCGAGCAGGTTGAACTCGCGCGAGTCGATGATGACGCCGCGGTCGGAGTCGATCCAGCCGGGGACGCCGAAGCCGAGCCCGAGGAGGGGCAGCGGCGCGGGAAGGCTCGCTGCGGTCTCGCGGGCGATGAGCAGGGCCCGCGAGAGGTAGGCCTTCCAGTCGTCCGTGAAGGGCGGGACGTGGCGCTCGGAGGCGGCGAGCGGGCGGCCCTGGACGTCGAGGACGGCCACCCTGACGCGGTCGCGCCAGAGGGTCAGGCCCCAGACCATGCCGAAATCGGGTTTGACGCGGAGGGAGCGCCTCGGGCGCCCGCCCTGGGTTCCCCGCGGGGCCGCGTCCTCGGGAGCCTGGAATTCCTCGACGAGTCCGAGGCCGATGAGGAGCCCGACGAGCCGCGAGATGCTCGACTCGTCGATGGCGAAGCGCTCGACGAGCTCGCGACGGCTCACCCCCGGTTCCTTCCAGACGGCCCTCGCGAGGACGGCCAGGTTGTTGCGGCGCTGGGCGGCGGCGTTACTCGTCTGCACGGTAGACCCTCACCCAGTCGACGTACATGCGCCAGGGCAGCGAGGCGTTGTCGACGCCCTCCCGGCCGCCCCAGTCGCCGCCCACCGCCAGGTTGAGGATGAGGAAGAAGGGACGGTCGAAGGGCCACTCCTCCCAGCCCTTCCCGGTGTTGGCGAAGGAATGGACCTCGCGGCCGTCGACCAGGAAGGCGATGCGCTCCGCGTCCCACTCAACGGCGTAGACGTGGAACGCCGCCTGGGCGTCCGGGATGGAGGCGGTCGCGGATTTTTGGGTTCCGATCTTATGGTTGAAGGCGGCGGTGTGCGCCGTGATATGGACGACGCCGGGCTCGTAGCCGACGTGTTCCATGACGTCGATCTCGCCGCCGTTCGGCCACGGGCCGTACGACTCGGTCCGGGGGAGCATCCAGACCGCGGGCCAGCTGCCGACGCCGACGGGCAGCTTGACCCTGGCCTCGAACCTGCCGTAGGTCCAGGCTTCGCGCGACTCGAGCTTGGCGCTCGTGTAGGGCCAGCCGGCCTTCTTCTGCTTGCGCGCTTCGATGACGAGGACTCCGTCCTCGATCCGGGCGTTCTCCGGGGCGAGGTCGTACCACTGCATCTCGTTGTTGCCGTAGCCGCCGCCCCCGACGACGAAGCGCCACTTTTCCCGGTCGACCGCGGCGCCGTCGAACTCGTCGCTCCAGGCGAGCTTCCGGCCGGGAAGTTCCTGGGCGCCCGCCGCGAGGACGGCGAGGCCGAGCGCCGCGGCGACGATGAGGCGCCCCCGGCCGGGAAGGGCGGACGCGGGTTTCGGCGTAGCGCGCATGGCATGACCTCCGGTAGAGTATGGCACCGTACTATCGTGTTTTCCGTCGGCAGTCAAGTTACTTGCGGAATGAAAGAAATACCGCTTGACAGAATCCCGAAGCTCGCTGACTATGCTGATAACTTGCATAGTGCAAGAAACGTCTTCCGGAGGTATATATGAAGCGCTCGGGTTCTATCCTGGTGCTGGCGCTTTTCGCCGTCACCCTGCTCTCCGCACAGGCTTTCGATCCCGCCAAGAAGTACGAGGTGACCTTCGGCGGCTACGGCGACCTCGAGAAGGCGTACGCCGAGGTCTTCAAGTCCGCCGATTTCAAGGCCAAGTACCCGAACATCACCGTGAAGTTCCAGACCGCCGACTTCGGCGGCCACCACACCCGCCTGACCACGGTCCTCGCCGCGGGCGAGCAGACCAACGACATCGAGGCCCTCGAGGTCGGCTTCATCGCCCAGTTCGTCGAGGCCGGCGGCCTCACCGACCTGAACGCCGCGCCCTTCAAGGCCGGATCCTTCACCAAGGACATCGTCAAGTTCGCCGTGGCCAACGCGACCACCGGCTCGGGCTCCCTGATCGCCATGCCGGTGGATATCGCCCCCGCGGTCCTCTTCTACCGCGACGACCTGGCCAAGAAGGCCGGCGTCAACATGGACGCCCTCAAGAACTGGGACGAGTACATCGCCGCGCTCAAGAAGCTCTCGGTCGGCGGCGTCTACGGCATCGAGCACCCCTCCGCGGTCCAGGCCATCCCGCTCAACGGCGGCAAGGGCGGCTGGTTCACGGGCGGCAAGCCCCTCGAGCCCAAGGCCAAGTTCGTCGACGCGCTCAAGCTGGTCGAGAAGGTGAAGGCCGCGAAGGTGGACGGCGACCTCGGCGCCTGGTCCGGCCCCTGGTCCCAGGCCTACCTCGACGGCAAGGTCGCCACCGCGGTCAACGGCGCCTGGTTCGGCGGCACGCTCCGCACCTGGCTTTCGCCCGAGAGCGGCAAGTGGCGCGTGGCCTACCTGCCCGGCAAGATCATGGCCAGCCTCGGCGGCACCTACCTCTCCATCCCCCAGACGGTCCCCGGCCCCCGCAAGGCCGCTGCCTGGGAAGTCATCAAGTACCTGAGCACCAGCCCGAACGCCCAGCTCATCACCTTCCGCGCCATCGACGCCTTCCCGGCCCTCACCACGGTCTACAAGGACCCGGTGATGGACGAGCCGGTCGCCTACTACGGCGGGCAGAAGGTCCGCAAGATCTTCGCCGACGTCGCGCTCAACATCCCCGAGAACAAGGTGTCCGAGTACGACAACCTCATCCTCGGCATCTGGAACGGCGCCGTCACCTCCGTGGTGAACGGCAAGGCGACCCCCGAGGCCGCGTACGCCGACGCCCTCAAGAAGATCCTCGCCACGATCGAGTAAGCGGAGCGCCATCCCCGCGGCGCGGACTCCCCCCGGGAGCGCCGCGCCGCGAGCGCCGCGCCGCCGCCGCCCGGACCCGTCCGCGCGGCGGCGGACCATCCCCGTCCGCGGTTCCACGAATCGGTGACTCCACGATTCGGCGATTCCACGATTCCACGGCTCCGGCCCAGGGAGATCGACATGACCAAGCGAGCCCTGCCCACCCACTTCGTCCTGGCCCTCATCGGCCTGGTCTTCGCCCTGCCGTTCTGGATGGTCTTCGTGCTGGCTTCCTGGCGGGGCGGCGAGGTGCTCGCCTTCCCGCCCCACCTCTGGTTCGGCGACGGGCTCCGGGAGAACTGGGAGCAGCTGCTCGAGCGCATCCCCTTCGCCCGCAACTATTTCAACAGCTTCGGCATCGCCACGCTCTCGACGCTCTTCAACCTCTTCTTCTGCACGATGGCCGGCTACGCGTTCGCGAAGTACCGCTTCAAGGGACGCGACTTCCTCTACGGCTTCGTCATCGCCACCATGGCGGTGCCGGGCTTCCTCAACCTGATTCCGTTCTACAAGATGATGGTCAAGTTCGGCTGGATCAACACCTGGCTGCCCCTGGTCGTGCCCGGCATGGCGGGGGCCTTCGGCATCTTCCTCATGACCCAGTTCCTGACCAATTCGGTGCCCGACGAGCTCCTGGACGCGGCCCGCATCGACGGCCTCACGGAGTTCGGCATCCTGACCCGGATCATCTTCCCCCTGGCCAAGCCGGGACTCGCCGTCCTCGGCGTCGTCACCTTCGTAGGGTCCTGGAACAACTTCACGGGACCCCTCATCCTCCTGCCCAAGGTGGAGTCGACGACCCTGCCCGTGGCGCTCTCCGCGCTCAACAGCCGCGTCGACAACAACCTGGGCGCCCTCATGCTGGGCAACGCCCTGACCCTCCTGCCCCTCATCGTCGCGTTCGTCTTCTTCTCGAAGCGGATCATCGCCGGGCTCACCGCCGGCGCGGTCAAGCAATAAGGAGGGCTCAAGTGGCCAGCCCCGCCGCCCGCAGGCAGAAAATAGCGCCGTACGTCTTCATAGCCCCGTTCTTCGTCCTCTTCGTCGTGTTCGGCCTCTACCCGATCGGCTACTCGATCTGGTCCTCCTTCTTCTCGATGAAGCTGATCGGGAACGCCGCGCCGGAATTCGTGGGCTTCAAGAACTACGTGAACGTCCTCACGGTGGATCCCTTCTTCTACACGGCCCTGCTCAACACGGTCATCCTCCTCTTCACGGGCTCGCTCCTCCAGCACTTCATCGCGCTGCCGCTGGCCATCCTGATCAACGGCCGCTTCGTGCGCGGCCGCGAGATCTTCAAGACGGCCTACTTCCTGCCCTACATCACGAGCACGGTCTCGGTGGTGGTGATCTTCGGCACCCTCTTCGACACCAACTACGGCCTCGTGAACTGGGCGATCGGCCTCTTCTCGGACGGCGAGAAGATCCGCTGGCTGCAGGAAGCGCCCGGCATCAAGGCCGTGCTCTCGGTCATCCTCAACTGGAAATTCGTCGGCTTCAACATGGTGGTCTACCTGGCGGGCCTCCAGGCCATCCCGACCGAGCTCTACGAGGCGGCGGAGGTGGACGGCGCGGGCAAGCTGCGCCAGCACCTTTCCATCACGCTGCCGCTGCTGCTGCCCGTCATCTTCTTCGCCGTGTCGCTTTCGATCATCGGGGGCATGCAAATCTTCGAGGAGCCCTACATCCTCACCGGCGGCTACGACAACATGGGCGGGGACCAGAACTCCGGCCTCACGGTCGCCTACTACCTCATGTTCACGGCCTTCAAGGCCTACCGGCTCGGCAAGGGCAGCGCCATCGCCTGGATCCTCTTCCTGGTCATCCTGGCGCTCAACGCGGTGAACCGCCGCGTGACCCGACATCTCGAGAACCGCTGAAAAGGGAAAGAGGCACATCATGCGCGACATCGAGAGCGGCCCGCCCGGGGCCGCGGGAGACTTCGTCGAGGAAGGGGGGCGGACCTGGTACCGCATCGCCGGCTACGACCGCATGCGGCCTTTCCTCATGGCCCTGGCCTCGGATTCCGACCTGTGGGCCTACGTCTCCAGCGCCGGATCCCTGGCGGCCGGCCGCCGCGACGCGGAAGGCTCCTTCTTCCCCTACGAGACGGCGGACCGCATCCACGCCCGCTGGGAATCCTGCGGGCCCCGCACCTGGATCCTCGTCGAGAAGGACGGGACGACCCGCCTCTGGGAGCCCTTCGCCCTCCGGCCGGGCGCCGCGCCGCAGAAGCGCGAACTGTGGAAGGATCCGCTTTCCACGCGCGTCCGCTTCTCCGAGGAGGACGCGGAGTCGGGCCTCGTCTTCAGCTACGAGTGGGCTTCCGCGGACTCCCTCGGGCTCGTGCGGAGCGCGCGGCTCCGGGCCGCCCGCGGCCCGGTCCGCGTCCGCGTCCTCGACGGCTTCGTGGGGCTCCGGCCCGCGGGCGTCGACAACGCCACCTGGAACTCGCTCTCCTACCTCGCCGACGCCTACACCTGGAACGAGGCGGTCGCGGGCGGCAGGCTCGGCATCCACGCGCTCTACGCGAAAATCTGGGACCGCGCGGAGCCGAAGGAGAATTTCGAGGCTAACCTCGCCTGGTCCGCCGGGCCGCGTTTCGCGGACGGCGCGGAGCTTCCCTCCACGGGGCTCCTTTCCACGAGGCAGCTCGAGGACTTCTGCGCGGGCCGCGCGCCGGTCGCGGAGACCCTGGCCCGCGGCCTGAGGGGCGCCTGCCTCCGCGCCTTCGAGGCGGAACTCGGCGCGGAGAGCCTCGAGTGGCGCCTCGCGCTCGACGGACCCCGCTCCCAGGCGCGCGTCGCCGAGCTCGCCGCCTCGCTCGGGCGCGGCGGTCCCTCCGACGCGGAGATCGAGGCGGCCCTCGCCGCCAACGACGCGGGCGTCCGAGCCCTCGTGGCGCGCGCGGACGGGCTGCAAGGCTCCGGCGACCCGATGGCCGCGGCCCACCACGCGGCCAACGTCCTCTTCAACATCATGCGGGGCGGCGTCTTCGTGGACGGGACCGCCTGGGACAAGGAAGACCTCCTCGCCTTCGCGGAGTCCCGGAACCGCCCGCTCGCGACGCGCCTCGCCGGGGCGCTGTCCGACCTGCCCGCGCGCTCAGGCCGCGCGGCCGTGACGGAGGCCCTGCGCGACGCCGATCCCGGCCTCCGCCGCCTGGCGCGCGAGTACCTCCCCCTGACCTGGAGCCGCCGCCACGGCGACCCGAGCCGGCCCTGGAACCGCTTCTCGGTCCGCGTCCGCGACCCGGGCGGGCGGCGCGTCGTCGACTACCAAGGGAACTGGCGCGACATCTTCCAGAACTGGGAGGCCCTCCTGGCCTCCCAGCCCGAGTACGCCGAGTCCTTCGTCGCCACCTTCCTCTCCGCCATGACGCCGGACGGGCACAACCCGTACCGCCTCGGGCGCTTCGGCGTGGACTGGGAAGTCGTGGACGAGGAAGATCCCTGGAGCTACATCGGCTATTGGAGCGACCACCAGGTGGTCTACCTGCTCAAGCTCCTCGAGGCGGCGGAAGCCCGCGAGCCCGGCTTCGCGGCGGAGCTGTGGGAACAGCGCGCCTTCACCTTCGCGGACGTGCCCTACCGGATACGGTCCTACGCCGAGCTTCTCGAGCGGCCGAAGGCGGGCATCCGCTTCGACGCGGCCGCGCACCGCCGCGCCCTGGCGCGCGCGGAAGCGCTCGGCGCCGACGGGCGCCTGGTGCCCGGTCCCGACGGGCAGCCCCTGCTCGCGAGCCTCGCGGAAAAGCTGGTCGCCATCCTCCTGGCCAAGGCGGGCAACCTGGTTCCGGGCGGCGGCCTCTGGCTCAACACCCAGCGGCCCGAGTGGAACGACGCGAACAACGCCCTGGTCGGCTGGGGGCTTTCGCTCGTGAGCCTGGCCGAGCTCAGGCGCCTCCTCGTGTTCCTCCGCGACCTTCCCTGCCTCGACGCGGCCCTCAGCCTTCCGGCCGAGAGCGCGGCCGCGCTGTCGGCCTTCGTCGGGATCATGGCGAAGACCCCTCCCGCGGCGGTCGACGATCCCCGCGCCCGCAAGGCCTGGATGGATGCCGTCGGCCCCGTCATGGACGCATGGCGGGGCGCCCGGTACGCGCTCGCGGACCGCGCCGCGCTTCTCGCGGAGGCGGGCGAAAGCGTTCCGGAGCCGGACCGGGCGCTCGCGCCGGAAGGCCTGCTCCGCGATTTCGTCGAAGGGCTCAGCGCCCTCGTGGAAGCTACCCTCCGGGCGAACCGCCGGAGCGACGGCCTCTGGCACAGCTACAACCTGATGCGGCCGGGCGGCGGCGTCGTCGAGGTGGACCGCCTCTTCCTCATGCTCGAGGGCCAGGTGGCCATCCTCGGGAGCGGCCTCCTTTCGCCGGAGGAGTCCGCGTCGCTGCTCCGCGCCCTCGCCTCGAGCGAGCTGTACGTCGGGGACCGGCGCAGCTACATCCTCTATCCGGACCGCGTCCTGCCGGGCTTCCTGGAGCGGAACGTCCTGGACGCCGAAGCCCTGGCCCTGCCGCTCGTGAAGCGCCTCCTCGCCGGGGGCGGCGGGGGCGTGCTCGAGCGCCAGGCGGACGGCTTGGTACGCTTCGCCCCGGCCATGGCCAACCGGCACGACGTCGAGCGGGCCCTGGCCGCCGAGTCCGAGTCGGACCGCGCGGCCCTGGCCGGGCACTACGAGCGCCTGCTCCGCCACCGCGAATTCACCGGCCGATCGGGAACCATGTTCGGCTTCGAGGGCCTCGGGTCCATCTACTGGCACATGGTGGCCAAGCTCCTCCTGGCCGCCCAGGAGGCCTGCTTCGCGGCGCAGGCCGCCGCTTCGCCGGTCCTGCCCGAGCTCATCGAGAGCTACCGGGCCATCCAGGCGGGTCTCGGCTACCGCAAGACCGCCGCGGAGTACGGCGCCTTTCCCGCCGATCCCTACTCGCACACGCCTTCGGGCGGGGGCGCCCAGCAGCCGGGCATGACCGGCCAGGTCAAGGAAGAAATCATCGCGCGCTGGGGCGAGCTCGGCCTGCGCTGGCGCCGGGGTCGCCTGGTCCTGGATCCCCTGCTCCTCGACCGCCGCGAGCTCGGGCGGGAAGGGGGCCTGGAGTTCACCTACCGCGGCATCCCTTTCCGCTACGTCGCGTCGGAACGGCCGTGGCTCCGGATACTCGGACCGGCGGGCTGGGAGGAATGCCCGGGCGCGGAAATTCCCTTCGCGTGCGCGCGCGCCGTGGAAGCAGGCATCGCGGCGACGAACGTCGCGGGATCCGCCCCGTGAACGCCTCGGACCTCGCGGCGCGCTCCCTTGCCGACGCGCGCGCGCTCCGGCGCGGGACGCTCCGCGCCGCCGGCCTCCTCGCCGCATCCCTGCTTCTCGTGACGGGCGCCGCCTGCTCCTCCGCGGCGCGCCGCTCCGGCGAGGGGGCCGAAGCGGCGGCCGAGGCGGCGCTCCCGCTTCCCCTCGCCACCGGCGCCATTCCCCCGGACGCCATCTGCCGGGATCCCGCCGCGAGGGCCGAGGCACGGGCGCGCGACCTCCTTGCCCGCATGACGCTCGAGGAGAAGGTCGGCCAGATGACCCAGGCGGCCCGCGACTACATCCTCGGCGCGGAGGAGGACATCGGCGCCTACGGCCTCGGCTCGCTCCTCTCCGGCGGCGGCTCGGGGCCGAGGACGAACACCCCGGCGGCCTGGGCCGACATGTACGACCGCTACCAGAGGGCCGCGCTTTCGAGCCGGCTCGGCATCCCCATGATCTACGGCATCGACGCCGTCCACGGCAACAACAACGTCCGCGGCTCCACCATCTTCCCGCACAACATCGGCATGGGCGCGACGCGGAACCCCGAGCTGGTCCGCGAAGCCGCCCGCGTCACGGCGGTCGAGGTCGCGGCCACGGGAGTCGACTGGACCTTCGCCCCCTGCGTGGCGCCCGTGCGGGACATCCGCTGGGGCCGCACCTACGAGGGCTACTCGGAGGACCCCGTCCTCGCGGGCCTCCTCGGCGAGGCGGCGGTCCGCGGCTTCCAGGAGGGCTCCGCCGCCGACTCCATCCTGGCCACGGCCAAGCACTACCTCGGCGACGGCGGGACGGAGGGCGGCGTCGACCGCGGCGACGTCCGCGTGGACGAGGCGACGCTTCGTTCGCTTTTCCTTGCTCCCTACCTGCCTTCGCTCGGGGCCGGCGCGGGCTCGGTCATGGTCTCGTTCTCGAGCTGGAACGGGCAGCCCATGCACCAGAACCGCTACCTGATAACGGAAGTGCTGAAGGGCGAGCTCGGTTTCCGGGGCATCGTCGTCTCCGACTGGGCGGGCGTGCGCGAGGCCCCCGGCGATCCCGTCACCCAGGCGAGGCTCGCGATCAACGCCGGCATCGACCTCGTGATGGTGCCGGACGACTACAAGGGCTTCATCGACACCCTGCTGGGCCTGGTCCGCTCGGGCGAGGTGCCGGCGGAACGGATCGACGACGCCGTCCTCCGCATCCTCGAGGCGAAGTTCAGGATCGGCCTCTTCGAGCGACCCTGGGCCGAGCGGAGCCTGCTGGAATCCGTCGGGAGCCCCGGGCATCGCGCCGTCGCGAGGCGGGCCGTGCGGGAATCCCAGGTCCTCCTCAAGGACGAGGGCCTGCTTCCCCTGCCGAAAACCGGGCGCATCCTGCTCGCGGGTTCGGCGGCGGACAACGTGGGCCTCCAGTGCGGCGGCTGGACCCTCACCTGGCAGGGACTCTCGGGCAACGCGGTGCCGGGCACGAGCCTCCTGGAAGCCCTGCGCGAGGTGGGCGGATCCGGCGTCGAAGTCGTCGTCGTGGAGGATCCGGAGGCGATAGCCGCCTTGATGAAGGATGGCGACCTGGCCATCGTGGCGAGCGGGGAGCGGCCCTACGCCGAGGGGCAGGGGGACGACCGCGTCCTCGCCTTCCGCCCCGCCGACCTCGAGTACATCAGGGCTTTCGAGGCGGCCGGCGTCCCGGTTCTCACGGTGCTGTTCTCGGGCAGGCCCCTCATGATCGGGGAGGCCCTCGCGTCGAGCCGGGCCTTCGTCGCGGGCTTCCTGCCCGGCACCGAGGCGGGCGGGCTCGCGGACCTCCTGTTCGGCGACGCTCCCTTCACGGGGAAGCTGCCCTACACCTGGCCCGACTCGGTCGACGCCATCCCGATCCAGTCCACGGCGCCCGCGCCCGGCGTCCTCTTTCCGCGCGGCTGGGGCCTGGGCGGCTGAGCGCGGCGCCCTGTCCGGCGCCCGGCGCCCGGCGATTTTTCCCGCATAAAAAGCCGCCGCCGGCCCGGGGACCGGCGGCGGCGCGAAACCGGTCGACCCGGCTTCCTTTCAGTCCACGGTGATCGACTTCGACACGTTCTTCGGCACGTCCGGGTGGACGCCGTGGTCCGCGACGCGGAGCGCGTCGAGCCTCTCCATCTTGATGGCCGACATGCGGAACGCGAGCCACTGCAGCACGATGGTGGCCGAGAAGACGAAGAGGTCGCGGTCGCCCGTGGGCGGCGTCTCGATGAGGAAGGAGCGGTAGCGTTCGTCGCCCGCGGGCCGGCCAGAGGCGGCCAGAGCGAGGTCGGCGCGCTTCTCAGCGATCAGCACGATGTCCGCGCCGCGGATCTTGTGCGTGTGGATCTGGCTGATGGTGATGCGGACGTCGCGCTCGTCCGGCGGGCAGACGAACACGAGCGGGTAGTTGGCGACGCTTCCCTCGAAGATTTCCGGCTTCTCCGCGAGCAGGCTCTCGAGCGGCAGGGCCTCGAGGCGCGCGCGCTCGGCGGGCGCGGCGGCGGCCAGCGCGCTCCGGTACGAGTCGAGCAGGGCTTCCGCGCGCGAGAGGCCGAGCACGGTGTTCTTGCCGAGTATGGTGTTCGGCCCGTGCTTGAACTCGGCCGCGTCGTAGCCCTCGGCGTGGCAGAGCACCACCTCGCGGACCTTGAGGGCGCCTTCGCGCGCGAGCCCGAAAAGGCCCGTGCCGAGCACGTGGATGGAAGCCTCGAAGGCGAGGCGGCGCGCGGCCTCCTCGACCGCGGGGAGCGTGTGCGCGATGGTGTCCTCGACGAGGCGAGCGGCGCGCGCGAGCTTCTCGCGGAGCTCGGCCTCGCCCGCGCGGAAGCCCGAGGCGATAAGCCAGAGGATGAGGGCCTGGCTCGTGAAGCTCTTGGTGGCGGCCACCGCGATCTCCGGCCCGCAGAGGATGGGCAGGTAGAAGTCGGAGAGCTCCTGGGGAATGCGCGAGTTCTCGCTGTTGACGAGCGAGGCGCGCCGCACGCGCGGGGCCTTTTCGCGCGCGTCCTGGAGGATGTCCACGAGGTCCTTCGTCTCGCCCGACTGGGTGATGGCGACGACGAGGTCCCGGTCGGAAAGGGTGCCGAGGTACATCGAGCGGAACTGGCCCGGATTGCAGGGGTACACGGGAATGAGCGCCAGATGGTCGAAGAAGTAGGCGGCGGTCAGGGCGGCGTGGAACGAGGTGCCCGAGGCCACGAGGTAGACGCGGCCGCCTGAGTTCGCGGTCTCGCGGACGGCTTCGCGCAGTTCGCCGAGGCGGCGCAGCACGGCGCGGCGCTTCCGCCAGACCAGGACCGAGTCGAGCAGGGCGAGGTCCGCCCGGTGCGCGGGCGCGGCCTTTTCGAGTTCGGAAAGAAAGGCCTTGTCGTCGGAAACGAGCTCGAGCGGGACGCGGAGGCCGCGCTCGCGCACGCGCGAGGCGAGCTCCCGCCAGGGGGCCTCGCCGAAGACCGCGTCGACTCCGGCGGCCAGCTTCGCGGCGGATTCCTCGTCCGAGAGGGCGAGCACCCGGTCGGCCGCTTCCTTGGCGATGTCGCGCTTGTCCTCGAAGGCGGCCTCGAGCGCGTCGGCCTCGGGGTCGCGGGTGTAGTAGCGGCGGATCCGCTCGACGTTGGCGGGCGTGGAGGAGATCTCCTGCTCCATGAAGTAGGAATATTTCGGATCGAGGGCGGTTTCCTTGACGTCGAGCTTCGAGCGCTTCGGCCGGGGCTTCGAGAAGCGGAGCTCGCCGCCGAGGCTGAAGACCACGTAGTCGTCGTGGGTGTACCAGAGCCCCTCGCCCTCGGCCAGGGGAATCAGGGCGCGCGTCTTCGAGAGGACCGAGGTGAGGTCGCTCGACACCACGACGAAGGGGCCGTTCGAGTCCGTCCCGATGCCGGCGTAGAGCGAGGACCCGGACTTGATGGCGACGCAGCCCGGCACTTCCGGGTCGGCCACGCAGGCCGCGTACGAACCGTCGGCGCGGGACTCGGCCTTCCGCGCGGCGTCCACCATGAGCAGCACCGCGTCGGGCACGGGGGCGCCCTCGAGCCCCGCGGCCGCGAGCGCGCGCCGTCCGGCGGCCACGACCGGAGCCGGATCCGCGCGGTTGGCGGCGATGCCGTCCTCGACGAGGTGCACGACGATCTCGCCGTCGTTCTCGCTCTTCAAGCGGTGGCCCTGGGCCTCGAGCTCGGCGTGGAGCGTGTCGGTGTTGGAGATGTTGCCGTTGTGGGCGCCGACCATGTGGATCTTGCAGTCCACCTCGTGCGGCTGCGAGTTCCGCTCGTCCACCGCGCCGTAGGTGGCCCAGCGGACCTGGCCGATGAAGCGCTGCCCCGAACGGCCGGGCATGCCGAGCTCCTTCGTGACGACGCTCGGCGCGCCGACCTTCTTGAGCAGGACGATGTTCCGGTCGGCGCCGATGAAGGAAGCGCCCGTGGAATCGTAGCCGCGGTACTCGAGCCTTTTGAGCAGCTCGGAAGCCTCGAAGCCGAGGCCCGTCTTCTCGTCCTTGTAGCAGAGGGAAACGACGCCGCACATGGGTGGAACTCCTTGTTCTGGTGGATCGGCGAATCGGCCGGCCGACGGCGACGAGTGTAGCGCGGCGCCGCGAAAACAGGCAACGAGGAAAGCGGGTCCGGCCGGGGTCGCGAATCCGGCGCGGCGCCTTGCCGCGACGGGCCGTCGCGCGCTAGCTTCGTCCGATGGCCCCGGGAGGGCCCGTTTCCATGGAAAAGACCGAATTCAGGGCGGAGGACGGGCGGCCGAGCGACCGCCGGGGACCGATCCGCTGGATACTGTCCAAGGTCGCCCGCTACGCGTGGCTGCCGGCCGCGGCGCTCGCGCTGTCGGTGCTCAACAACGTCGCGTTCTCGGCCCTCCAGTTGTTCGTGGGCCGGGGCTTCGGAGCGGTGGCCGAGGCCGCCTCCCGAGGCGCGGGCGCGGCCGAGCTGGGCCGCGCCGTGCTGCCGACCGCCGTCGCGCTCGCGATCGCAGCCTTCGTCCAGGGCGTGTCCGGGATAGGCCGCAACCTGTCGTTCGAGTTCCTCGCCCAGCGCCTGGAGCGGGACGCGCGCGCGGAATTCTACGCGTCCCTCCTCGGGAAGAGCGCCACCTGGCACGCGCGCAACAAGATAGGCGACCTCATGGCGCGGGCGACGAACGACGTGCACTTCCTCAACCTGATGTTCAGCCCGGGCGTCCTCTTCATCATGGACGCCGCGCTGACCATGTTCGTCCCCCTCGTCTACATCGCGGCCATCTCGCCGCGGCTCCTGCTCGTGCCGGCGCTCTTCTCGGTCGCGCTGGCCCTGACCCTGGCGGACTACGCCCGCAGGCTCGAGCCGATCGCGGACGCCCAGCGCGAGTCCTTCGGCGCCATGAACGCGAAGCTCGAGGACGCCATCGAGGGCATCGAGGTGGTCAAGTCGAACGTCGCGGAGGCGTCGGAGAAGGCGCTCTTCCTCGAAAAGGCGTGGAACGTCCGCGAGCTCTACGTGCGGCAGGCCATGGTGCAGGCGCGCTACTGGCCGCTCCTGGCCTTCGCCGTCGCGTGGGGGCTCGCCCTGTTCCACGCGCTCTCGCTCTGGAAGCGAGGACTGCTGCCCGACCTCGGCGCGGTCGTGTCGGCCATGCTGCTCTGGAACGGCTTCCGCTTCGCCACCTTCATGTCGGTCTTCACCTTCCAGCTTCTCCAGATGGGCCTCGCGAGCGCGCGGCGCGTGCTCGAGACCATGAACGACGAGTCGGGCATCGACGAGAACCCGGACGGGCGGAAGGGCCGCGTCGAGGGGCGGATCGAGTTCCGCGGCGTCGGCTTTTCCTACGGGGGCGAGAGCGTGCTCAAGAACCTCAGCTTCGTCGTCGAGCCCGGCGAGACGGTAGCCGTGGTGGGGCGCACGGGCTCGGGCAAGACCTCGGTGCTCCGCCTGGTGAACCGCATCTTCGACCCGGACGAGGGGCAGGTGCTCGTGGACGGCGTGGACGCCCGCGAATGGAGCCTCGAGGCCCTGCGCTCGCAGACCGCGGTCATCGAGCAGGACGTCTTCCTCTTCTCGCGGCCGGTCGCGGCCAACATCGCCTTCGGCCGCGAGGACGCGTCTCCGTCCGAGATAGAGGCGGCCGCCCGCGCGGCCCAGGCGCACGGCTTCGTGTCGGCCCTGCCGAAGGGCTACGACGAGGTGGTGGGCGAGCGCGGCACCACGCTCTCCGGCGGCCAGAAGCAGCGCGTGGCGATAGCTCGGGCGCTGCTCGCGGATCCGCGCGTGCTTCTCCTCGACGACGCCACGAGCGCGATCGACGCGGCCACCGAGGACGAGATCCGCGCGGCCATGGACGGCGCGCGGAAGGGCCGCACCACCTTCCTCGTCACGCACCGCCTGGCCCAGATCAGGCGGGCGGACCGGATCCTCGTGCTCGACCGCGGCGAGCTCGTCGCGCAGGGCCGCCACGAGGAGCTCTACGAAACCGTGCCGGCCTACCGCCGGCTCTTCGAAAGGACGGCTTGAGCCATGGGCTTCATCCTCGACGGACTCGAGAGCGAGAGCTACGACCGGGCCTATTCGGACCGCCAGCTCGTCCGGCGCATCGGCGCCTATTTCCGTCCGTACCGGAAGCACATCGCGGGCGTCGCGGCCTCGATCGCGCTCGCGAGCTTCGCGGAGGCCGGGGTCGACCTGCTGCTCTTCAAGGCGGTGGACCTCGTGGCCGCGACGGGCTCGTACCCGGTGTTCGCGGCGGTGGCGGCCGCCTTCATCGCCATCGAGGGCCTCTCCTGGCTCGGCAACTACCTCCGGCAATACCTCTCCTCGAAGTTCGTCGGCGACGTGGTGTACGCGCTCCGCTCCGACGCGATGGGCGCCGCGCTCGCGCACGACCGCTCGTTCTACGACGAGCACGCCTCGGGCAAGGTCGCCGCCCGCGTCGCCACCGACACGCAGGACTTCTCCGACGTCATCAACCTGGTCGTGGATTTCCTCTCGAACCTGCTCGTGGTCGCGGCGGCCGCCGGCATCCTGCTCGCGGTCAGTCCTCCGATGGCCGCCCTGCTCGTCGGCATGGCCCCGCTCGCCGCGCTCGCGGCGCTGGCTTTCCGGCGCCTGGCGCGCTTCGTCACGCTGCAGGCCAAGCGCGCGTCCGCCGACATGAACGCGCGCATCCAGGAGTCCATCGCGGGCATCGGCGTCGCCAAGGCCTTCCGCAAGGAGCGCTCGCTATACCGCGACTTCTCGGAGGGCAACCGGACCGCGTACCGCTTCGGGCTCCGCCGCGGCGTCGTGCTGAACCTGATCTTCCCCGCGGTGGGCATACTCTCGGGCATCGGCTCGGGCCTCGTGGCCTGGTTCGGGGCGCGGCGCCTCGCCGTCGACCCCTCGCTCACCCCCGGCGCCTGGCTCTTCTTCATGACCGCGGTCGGACGCTTCTGGTGGCCCATGCTCAACCTCGCGAGCTTCTGGTCGCAGCTGCAGGACGGCTTCTCGGCGGCCGAGCGCGTCTTCGCCCTCATCGACCGCGAACCGCGGGTGCGGCAGTCGGGTTCCGCCGCGCCGGAACGCTTCGAGGGACGGCTCGAGTACCGCGACGTGCGCTTCTCCTACGACGGCAAGACGACCGTGCTCGACGGCCTCACGCTCGACGTGGCGGCCGGCGAGAAGCTCGCCGTGGTCGGCCGGACCGGCGCCGGCAAGACGAGCCTCGTCCGGCTCTTCCTCCGCTTCTACGAATTCCAGGGAGGCTCCGTCCTCGTCGACGGGCGCGACATCCGCGAGCTCGACCTCGCGGCCCTGCGCCGCGCCGTCGGCTTCGTCCCCCAGGACCCCTTCCTGTTTCCCGGCACCGTGCGCGACAACATCCGCTACTCGAGGCCCGACGCCTCCGACGCCGAGGTCGAGCGGGCCGCGCGCGGCCTCGGCTCGGGCGACTGGGTCGACGACCTGCGCGGCGGCCTCGACGCGGAGACGGGACACCGCGGCTCGTCGCTCTCGATGGGCCAGCGCCAGCTCGTCGCCCTGGCCCGCGTCCTGCTCAAGGATCCGGTCTGGTTCGTGCTGGACGAGGCCACCGCCAACGTCGACCCCTTCACCGAGGCGCAGGTGCAGGACGGGCTCGAGTCCGTCATGCGCGGCCGCACCGCCATCGTGGTGGCGCACCGCCTGACCACCGTGCGCGACGCGGACCGCATCGTCGTCGTGGAGGACGGCCGGATAGCGGAGCAGGGCTCGCACGGGGAGCTCCTCGCGCGCGGCGGCTACTACGCCCGGCTCTACGAGGCCTACTTCCGCCACCAATCCAAGGAATACGTGCTGGAAGCGTGATCGGGAAGAGGAAGACCGAGAGGACAGGATGAACAGGATGAGGAAGGATTGACAGGACGGGGATGGAGGTAGGGGAGAGGAAGAAGAGGAGGAAGATCGAGAGGACAGGATAACAGGATCGGGGAGGATCGACGGGACGGTACGGGGAGGTAGAGGAACAGGGAGGTGAAGGGCAGGAGACGGGAACGGGTGGGGCGGGCAACATGTCCTTGACCGCGCCCGGGGGGCATCGTAAGCTCCCGACCGGAAAGGCGGGCCGAACCGTGGGCAACGAGCGTCTGGTCGCGGAGTTCAAGTCCTCGGTCCTGGTGTTGCTGGCCGGCGCGGCTATAGTCGCCCTCCGCTTCGCGGGGGGCTACCTTCTCTTCCACACGCTCGCGGAGCTGTTCAGCGTCGTCATCGCGGCCACCTTCTTCCTGCTCGCCTGGCACACCCGGAAGCACAACGAGAACCCCGGCCTGGTCGCGCTCGGCATCGTGTACTTCTTCGTCGCCATCCTCGATACCCTCCACGCCCTTTCCTTCCCCGGCATGGCCGTGTTCGCGCACGCGCCCTTCGCGGCCAATCAGCTCTGGATCGTGGCGCGCTGGATACAGGCGCTCGGCCTCTTCGCCTTCGGGCTCTGCGGAGAGCGGACCACCAAGGCGTACGGTCCGCTGGCGCTCGCCCTCGCGATCCTGGCCGGCGCGGGCGTCCACTCCATCCTCGTGTCGCGCGGATTTCCCGCGTGCTTCGTCGAAGGCGTCGGGCAGACGCCCTTCAAGGTGGCCAACGAGCTCGGTATCATGGCGACCTTGCTCGCGGCGGTCCTGGCGCTGATCGCCAGGAAGGGCCCCTGGCCTTCGGGCGTGCGCGCCAAGCTGATCGTCTCGATCGTCCTCACCTTCCTGTCCGAGCTCACGTTCACGGCGTACGCTGCCAACCACGACTGGCTCAACATGAGCGGGCACCTGCTCAAGATCCTCGCGTTCTGGCTGATCTACCGCGCCATCGTCGTCACCGGGCTCGAGCGGCCGACCGAGCTGCTCTACGCGCGGCTCGACGCGAAGCGCGCGGACCTGGCGCGGAGCAACGAATCGCTGTCCGCGGTGCTCTCGATACTGTCGCACGACCTCAAGGGGCCGCTCTCGGCCATCTCGGGCATGTCCGGGTCCCTGGCCGAAGCGGCCGCGGCGGGCGAGACCGGGAGCCTTTCGCGGCGGCTCTCGCTGATCGGCGATTCGGCCGCCAACGCGCTCTCGCTCGTGGAGCGGGTGCTGGCCTGGGGGCGGGCGCAGAGCGGCCAGCTCGAGCCGGCCCGCGAGCGGATCGGCGTCGAGGGGCTGGTGGCGGAACAGACGGCCCTGCTGGCGGAAAACCTCAGGTCGAAGGATCTCTCCTGGGCGGTCGCGATTCCGGAGGGGGCGGCGCTGCTGGCGGACCGCGAGATGACGGCGACGATAATCCGCAACCTCGTCCAGAACGCCGTCAAGTTCACGCCGCGGGGCGGCCACGTCCGGATCCGCGCGGAGCGCGAAGGCGCCGCGTGGGCGTTATCCGTGAGCGACGACGGCATCGGCATGTCGGAAAACGAACTGGCGCGCCTCGACGGCCCCGGGCGGCGCCTCCGCGGGGTCGGCACCGAGGGCGAGCGAGGCTCGGGCTTCGCCCTCGTCATGTGCCGCGAGTTCGCGAAGCTGATGGGCGGCGCCATCCGGGCGGAGAGCCGGCAGGGCGAAGGCTCCACCTTCACCCTCGTCCTGCCGGCGGCGGACTGAGTCCGGGCCGCGTCAGTCCGACGCGGCCGAGGCCATGGTCGGACCCGCGCCCGCGCCGTCGGCCGCCGCGCCGCCCCCGGCGCCTGACGCGCTCTCCGGGCCCGCCTTCGCGATCCGGAACTTGGCCAGCACCGGCGGGATGACGAGGAGGGCCGAAGCCGCCGTCACCCAGAACGGCGCGACCGGCGCGACGCCCTTCCAGAGCATGGCGCCGAGCCAGGGCGCGGGCAGGGCCACGAGGCCGTTCGAGGTGGACAGGAAGCCGAACGCGATGCCGCGCAGGTTCTCGGGCACCGCCTTCGAGATGAGGCTCTGGTAGGCCGGCTGCAGCATGCCCATGGCGAAGCCGAAGGCGACGAAGCTCGCGCCCGCGGTCCACGGCGAGGGGAAGAGGATGAGCAGCAGGAGGGCGACGAAGGCCGTGGCGTAGCCCGCGGCGATGGCCCAGCGCTCGCCCCGGCGGTCGGCGAAGTGCCCGGCGGGGATCATGACCAGCATGCTCGCGACGCCGGACAGCGAGTTGAGGAGCCCTATCGCCGCCACGTCGAGGCCGCGGTGCTCCTGGAGGAAGAGCGGCAGCAGGTTGCCCGAGAGCCCGAAGGCGATGTCGCGCACGCCGTCGGAGAGCAGCAGCCAGGTGATGACGCCGCCCGAGACCGCGAGGCCGAGCATGGTGCGGAGCGAGGCGCCGAACGACCTGAGCGAGACCTCGCCGTCGCCCCGTCCCTCGCCCGAGCGCGCGGCGTCGCGGGCCATGGCCAGGCGGATGAGCGTGGCCGCGAAGTAGAGCGAGGCCGCGATCCAGATGAGCGCGCGCCAGCCGAGGAAGCGCGCGGCGAGCCCGCCCGCGAGCGGCCCGACCACCGACACGATCTGGAACAGCGTGCTGGTGACGGCGTAGACCTTGGCGCGGTTCTTCTCGTCGGAGCGCTCGGCGATGTAGGCGTCGAAGCTCGGCGAGACGAAGGCCCCCGAGACCGCGCCGACCACCTGCCCGACGAGCAGCCAGCCCCACGTGGGCGCCAGGATGGTGCCCACCCAGCCGAGCATGCCGGCCACCGAGCCGATGGCGATGGACCTGAGCCTGCCGATGCGGTCCGAGAGCCAGCCGCCCGCGATCTGCATGAGGAGCGGCATGATCATGGACAGCGTGAAGAAGAGCCCGATGTCGTCGACGCCGGCGTCGAGCTCCCGGAGGTAGAGCGGCAGGATGGGGAAGAACATCATCCCGCCCACGTTGGCGAGGATCATGGCTCCCATGAAGGTGGCCATCCTCGCGTCGACGAGGGGCCTCGCCCCCGTCGTCGGGGACCCCGCGGGGCTCCCCGCGGCCGCGGCCCCGTCGGGCGCCGCGCCGCTTGTCTTGTTGGTGCGCATGCCGGGAAGGTAGCGCGGCCCGCGTTCCGCCGGCAAGGTCGCCCCGGGGCCTTCGGGACGAAGCGGAAGGGGGCGGTCGGGCCGGAGCCGTCCCGAGCGAGGTTTTCCGTTTCCGACTCAGGCCCGCCCTTCGCGGGGCGACGCCGTCACGGGCGGGGCGGGGTGCCGGGAGGCAGGCCCGGGATGGAAGGGCCCGGGAGGGAAGGGGCGCGCGCTTCGCGGCGGGCGCGTCTAGGCGGGCGATTCCGCGCCCCTTCTCTCCCGGACGGGACCCGACCGGAGCGCGATCGCCCCCGCGCGTGGTATAGTCGCGCCATGCCCGCGAGCTTCCTCTGGTACGACCTCGAAACCTTCGGCCTCGACCCGGCGGCCGACCGCGTCGCGCAGTTCGCGGCCGTCCGCACCGACGGCGAGTTCCGCGAGAAGGGCGAACCCGTCCTCCTCTACTGCAAGCCGGCGAAGGACTACCTGCCCGACCCGCGCTCGTGCATGGTGCACGGCATCACGCCCGCGCACGCCGACGAGGCGGGAACCGGCGAGTACGAATTCGCCAAGGCGCTCCGCGCCGAGATGCTGGTGCCGGGCACGACGACCGGGGGCTACAACACGCTGGCCTTCGACGACGAGTTCGTGCGGCACCTGTTCTGGCGCAACCTCTTCGATCCGTACGAGCGGGAGTGGGCGAACGGGAACTCGCGCTGGGACCTCATCGACCTGGCGCGCGCCGCCCGCGACCTAAGGCCCGAGGGCGTGGTGTGGCCGAACCGCGACGACGGCAGGCCCTCGTTCCGCCTCGAGGCGCTCGCGAAGGCGAACGGCATCGCGCACGAGAACGCGCACGACGCGCTGTCCGACGTGCGGGCCACCATCGGCCTCGCGCGCCTCCTGCGCGAGAGGCAGCCGAAGCTGTTCCGGTGGTACTGGACGCACCGCTCGCGCGACTCGCTGACGCGCCTCGTCGACCTGGTGGAGCGCACCCCGCTCGTCCATGCCGCCGCGGGCTTCACCTCGGAGCGCGGCTGCACCACGCTCGTCGCGCCGCTCGCCGTCGACCCGGCGAACCGCAACAACCTCTTCGCGGTGGACCTCCGCTTCGACCCCGAGGCCATCCTCGAGCTCGGGCCCGACGAGATCCGCGCGCGCGCGTTCGCGAAGGGGGAGGAGCTCGAGGGCGCGCGCGTCCCCCTCGTCAAGATCCGCCTCAACCGCTGCCCCTTCCTGGCGCCCGCCGCCACTCTGAGCGCGGAGGCCGCGGAGCGGCTCGGACTCGACGCGGCCGCGGCGGAAAAGCGGCGCGCCCTGCTCGCCCGGCACCCCGAGCTGATCCAGAAGATGGTGGCGGCCTTCGAGCTGCCCGGGCCGCGCGAGGAGAGCGCCGACCCGGAGCTCCGCCTCTACTCCGGCAGCTTCGTCGGCGACGACGACAAGGCGCGCCTTTCGAAAGTCCACGCGGCCATCGACGAGCTCGGGCCCGCCGCCGCGAAGCGCGAGGCCTACGCGCTCAAATTCCGCGACGAGCGCCTCGCGCAGCTTTTGCGGCGCTTCTGGGCGCGCAACTTCCCCGAAACCCTGCCGCCCGCCGAGGCGGGCCGCTGGCGCGACTTCTGCGCCGCGCGCCTCCAGCTGCCGCAGGGCGAGGGGCGCGTCGACCTCGCCGAATACGGCAGGCTCGTCATGGCCCGCCTCGACGACCCCGCCACGCCCGCGCGCGACCGCGCCCTGCTCCACGCCCTCCTTTCGTGGAAGCGCGCGCTCGAGGACGAGGTGCTGTCCTGGAGCGGCGCCGCCCGCGAGAGCGTCGCGGGCGGGCTGCCGCCGGGCTCCGCGGACGGCCCGCGCGAACCGGTGGCCGGAGGGCTGCCGCCGGGCTCCGCGGACGGCCCGCGAGAACCGGTGGCCGGAGGGCTGCCGCCGGGGACGGGCGCCCGGCCCGATGCCGATTCGTGAGGGGAGGAGGAAGCGCATGAGGAAAGCGATCATGCTGGCGGTGGCGCTGTCGCTCGCCGCCGGCTTCGCGTCCGCGACCCCGGACCGGGCGATCCACGTGGTCGAGCAGCTCGTCGGCTTCCGCGGCGACGCCATGGTCGTCCGGCAGCTGGTCCGGGACAACCTGGGGAGCCACTTCGAGTCGCGCATCCAGGTCTGGCTGCTCGAGCGGCGCCTCGCGGACGGCGAAACGCTGTCCCGCCTCCTTTTGGCCGACTATCGCGAGCTCAGGTACGACGGCCTCGAATTCCGCGAGGTACGCCCCGACGAGCACCTCGCCGAGGTCCTCGCCGCGCGGCCGGACCTGTTCTTCGACCTCGAGTACGCGTTCCCCGAGGGAAACCAGCAGGGCCTGCGCGTCGAAGGCCGCGAGCTCGTCTGGACCGCCAAGGGCGAGGAAGGCCGCCTCGACCTGCTTTCGCGCCTGCCCGAGCTGGCCGGCTATCCCGGCACGGCCTCGGTTCTCCAGGAGTATGGCCGCGAAGGGTACCGGGTCCTGCTCGTCGACTTCGGGGCCTCCTGCGCGGACACCGACTACTTCCAGAGGGTCGTCGCGCTTCCCCTGCGGGAATGAAGGCGCCGCCGACCGGGTCCCGACCGCCCTCCCCCTTGCCCCGCGCGCCGCTTCCCGGCTTAACTCCCCGCATGGCAGCTTCCGCATCGCGCACCGTGCTTTTCGACTTCGGCTACGTCCTGACCGGGCCGCAGGACGTCTCGGCCTTCGACCCGCTGCTCGCGGAGCTCAGGCTCGGACGCGTCGCCTTCCTCGAGGCGTGGGGCCGGCACCGCGCGGGTTTCGACTCGGGCGCGCTCGACGCGCGCGCGTACTGGGAGCGCGTCCTTTCCGAGGCGGGCCTGGCCGGGGCCGCGGACTGGGTCGGCGCGCATTTCGAGCGGATCATGCGCGCGGACCTCGGCGCCTGGGCGACGCCGCGCAAGGCCATGCACGTCCTCGTCGGCCGGCTCCTCGACGCGTCCGTCCCCGTCGGCATCCTCTCGAACATGCCGCCCGGCGCGGGCGCGAAGTGGATGGCGCTCTGGCCCGCGCTCGACCGCGTGCCCCTGAAGCTCTGGTCCGGCGACGAGGGGCTCGCCAAGCCCGATCCGGCCATCTACCGCCTCTTCCTGGAGCGCTCCGGGTGGCGGGCGGAGGACACGCTCTTCGTGGACGACGTCCGGCGCAACGTCGAGGCGGCGGCGGCGCTCGGCTTCGCGACGCACCTCTTCGAGGGCGAGAACGCCGCGGTCGCGGCCGTCGAGGACTGGGTCGCGCCGGCCCTCAGTCGTCCCCGCGAGCGGAGCGCCACGCGCGGATGACGGCGAGGAAGTCCTCGCCGTAGCGCGCGAGCTTCCGTTCGCCGACGCCGAAGATGTCGGCCATGGCCTCGAGGTTCCGCGGTTTCCGCCGGGCGAGCTCGCCGAGGGTGCGGTCCGAGAAGACGACGTAGGGCGGCACGCCGATCGAGTCGGCCAGTTCCTTGCGCTTCCGCCTGAGCTCGAGGAAGAGCTCCGCCGAGCTCTCGTCGCCGTCGGCGCCCGCGAGGACGGCCGCCCGCTCGCGGCCCGCGGCTTCCGGGTCGCGCCGCGCCCCGCCTCCCTTCGCCCTGCCTTTCTTCACGAGCCGCGCCTCCGCGAGCGCGAGGGGCCGGGTAGGGTAGGGCCCTTTCTCCTTGAAGAACGCGTAGGCCCGCTCGGTGAGCTTCAAGACGCCGTGCGGCGGCAGGGCCTCGAGGTGGCCGGTCCCGAGGAGGCGGCGCGCCAGTTCCATCCAGGCGGCCTTCGACAGGTCCGCGCCGATGCCGAACACGGAGAGCGCGTCGTGGCCGTAGCGCTCGACCTTCTCGGTGCGCTCGCCGCGCAGCACGTCGGCGGCGTGGCCGGCGCCGAAGCCGGGGCCGCCAGAGGCGTCGCGGCCGCCCCCCGTGCGCGCCACGGCGGAAAGGAACTTGAGCGCCTCCGTGCCGAGGTCGACGAGGCCTACGCCGGAGGCTGCCTGGCGGCAGACGTCGCAGACGCCGCAGTCCTTCGCGGCGGTTTCGCCGAAGTGCTTCAATATGAAGCGGCGGCGGCAGCTCGCGCCCTCCGCGTAGCGCGCCATCTCGGCCAGCTGGGCTTCCGCCACCGCGAGCCGCTCCGCGTCGAGCTCCGAGACGAGGCGCCGGAGCTTCGAGACGTCGCCGTAGGAATAGAAGAGCAGGCAGTCGGCGCTGAGGCCGTCGCGGCCCGCGCGGCCGATCTCCTGGTAGTACGATTCGAGGTTCTTCGGCAGGTCCATGTGGACGACGAAGCGCACGTCCGGCTTGTCGACGCCCATGCCGAAGGCCACGGTGGCCACCACCACGCGGACGTCGTCGCGGACGAAGGCCTCCTGGTTGCGCTTGCGCGTCTCCTTGTCGAGCCCCGCGTGGTAGGGCAGGGCCGCGACTCCCGCCGCCCGCAGCTTCGCGGCGACGTCCTCGGTGGCCGCGCGCGACATGCAGTAGACGATGCCCGACTCGAGCGGGCGCGCGGCCACGAACTCGAGGAGCCGCGAGACGGCGCCGCGCTTCGGCTCCACCGAGATGCGCAGGTTGGGCCGGTCGAAGCTGGCCACGAAGGGTTCGCAACCCGACAGCGCGAGGCTCTCCACGATGTCGGCGCACACCTCGGGGGTCGCGGTCGCCGTCACCGCCAGGCAGGGCGTGTCGGGCAGGCGCGCGCGCAGCTCCGCGATGCGCCGGTAGTCGGGCCGGAAGTCGTGTCCCCAGTGCGAGATGCAGTGCGCCTCGTCGACCGCGAGCAGGGCGGGCCGGATGGCGTCGATGAGCTCGAGGAGCCGCGGCGAGCCGAGCGCCTCGGGGGCGACGTAGACGAGCCGTGCCTCGCCCGAGCGCGCGCGCGCCGCGGCCGAGCGCCACTCCTCGGCCGAGAGCGCGGAGTTGAGCGCCACCGCGCCGATCCCCGCCTCCACGAGGCCCGCTATCTGGTCGGCCATCAGCGCGATGAGGGGCGAGACGACGAGCACGCTCCGGTCGAGGACCAGGGCGGGCACCTGGTAGCAGAGGCTCTTGCCCCCGCCCGTCGGCAGGATGGCGAGGGCGTCGCGGCCGGAGAGCACCGACTCCACGATCTCGCGCTGGAGCGGGCGCCAGGACTCGAAGCCGAAGACTTCGCGGAGCAGGCGGTCGGCGCGTTCCATCAAAGGGGCGGCGTCGTTCGGGGCGCGGCGGATACGGTCTTTCACGGGCGCCACTGTAGCTTCGATCGCCGGAACCGGCTAGATCCCCGGCCCGGCCGCCGCGGGTTCGGGTTCGCGCTCCACGACCGTCCGGCCCCTATTCGCACTCCCCGTCGGCGTCGGCGCGTCCGTCCGGCTCGCCGAGGGCCGCGAGCTCCCGGCCCAGGACCGCGAGCGTCGCGTCCCAGGCGGATTCGAGCTCGCCTGCGAGCCGGGCGAATTCCGTCCCGCGGCCGATGGCGGCGGCTTCCTCGAGGCGGGCCGCGGCGCCGTCGACCGCCAGCGCGCCGAGGGTCCGAGCGCCGCTCCGCGTCGCGTGCGCCAGCTTCCGCAAGGACTCCGCGTCCCCCGCCGCGAGCGCCGCCGCGATCTCCTCCCGCTTCTGCGCCGCTTCCTCGCGGAAGATGAGGGCGAGCTCGGAAAGCAACGCGGCGTCGCCGCCGATGCGCGCCAGGGCTTCGCGCAGGTCGAGCTTCTTCCCTTCGCCGGCGGCCTGCCGGCGTTCGAAATCGGCCGCCGCCTGGGTGGCCGCCTCCGCCGCGCCCGCGAAGCGCGCCAGCGTGCCCTCGAGCGCCGCCAGCGAGAGGGGCTTGGAGATGAAGTCGTCGAAGCCCGCATCGTTCAGCCGGTTCCCGAGCTCGGACGCGAGGTGGGCAGTCATGGCGACGAGCGGCAGGTGCGGATATCCCGCCTCTCCCGAGCGGACGCGCCGCGCTATCTCGACGCCGTCCAGGTCGGGCAGCTCGATGTCGAGGAACGCGAGCGCGTAGCCCCCCTCCCGTAGTCGCTCGAGCGCCTCCGCCCCGTTGGCCGCGCGGTCGACGCGATGCCCCAGCTGGCCCAGGACCCGGGCCGCCACGAGCGCGTTGAGGTCGTCGTCCTCGACCAGGAGCACCGAAAGGGGAGTCAGGGGCAGGAGGGGCGAGCCTTCCTCCGCGGCGCCCTCGTCCTCCCGGGCTATCCGGTCGGGATCCCCGACGGGAAGGCGGCATTCGAAGCGGAAGGTCGAGCCTTCCCCGGGTCGCGAGCCGACCGTCACGTCGCCGCCCATCATGCGCGCCAGGCGCCGCGCGATGCCGAGCCCGAGCCCCGTGCCGCCGTACTTCCGGGCCGTGTCCGCCCCTCCTTGCGAGAAGTCGTCGAAGACCGCGGCCATCCGCTCGGGCGCTATGCCGATGCCCGTGTCCGCGACGGAAACGGCCAGCGCGACGGGGAACCCGTCGTCCGCGACCGCGGCGTTTTCGATGGTCACGGAAACGCCGCCGCCATCGGTGAATTTGATCGCGTTCCCCACCAGGTTGAGGACGACCTGCGAGTAGCGCAGCGGATCGCCGAGCGCGGCCCGGGGCACCTCGTCGGACGCGGAGAAACCGAGCGCGAGGCCCTTCCGCTCCGCCAGGGGGCGCATGGACCGGACTATCCGCTCCGTCTGCCACACGGGGTCGAAGTCGACGGATTCCAGGGTCATGCGGCCCGATTCGATCTTCGAAAGGTCGAGCACATCGTTGATGAGGGCGAGCAGGCGCTTCGAGGCTTCCACGGCGAGCTCGAGATCCTGGCGCTGCCCCCGGTCGACGCAGGACCGGAGGGTCAGCTCGACGAGCCCGACCACCGCGTTGAGGGGCGTGCGCAGTTCGTGGCTCATCGAGGCCAGGAAGGCGCTCTTGGCGCGGTTCGCCTCGTTGGCGCGGGTTTTCGCCTTCTCGAGCTCCGTGACCTCGGTGGCCGTGGCGAACCATGCCTCGGGCTGTCCCCTCCGCTTGCGGTCGACCAGGGGCTTCACCTCGACGCGGAAAGAGCGGTTTCCGACGCGGACCATGGAGTCGCCCCGCTCGAATGCGTCCGCGAACGCGGGATCCGCGCCGTCGAAGCGCTCGCCCTCGGCCGCCGCGGCGCGGCCGAACAGCCTGGAGGCCGGACGGTTCCGGGCGATCACGCGCCGGTCCGCGGAGAGCACCCAGATCGGGATGGCCACCGCGTCGAACATCAGGTTCTTCGGGTACGGGATGCGCTGCAAGGGATCGTAGCCCAGGTTGGCGATCGCGATGGCGATCATGGCGACCGCGAACGCGAGGGGGGTGAAGTCGACCGCGGTCCGGAGCGCGGGCAGCTGGTAGAGGACGTTGGCCGCCATGCTGAAGGCCAGGGCTCCGAGCACGACGATGCGCCAGCGGCGTCCCGCGCCTTTGGCCCCGAGCGCCCCTCGCGCCAGGCGGACGCCCGCCCAAAGCACGAGCGGGTAGTGGTAGGCCGACTTGAACCAGAACCAGGCGCCGCGCGTCGGGTCGAGGAAGCCGAAGGCGTCGTAGCGGTACTCGCTCCAGAAGCGCATGTGGAGCGGATTGCTCACGGCCAGGACGGTCAGGATCGCGGGCGCCAGCCACTGCGCCCAGGCGGGAACCCAGCGCCGTCCGGCGACCCCCGCGACCCGGGCGTACTCGAACATGGCCGTCGGCACCAGGTTGACCCCGACGAAGATGGCGTGGTAGGCGGCGAAGGAGACGGACTGGTCGTATACCGTGATCTGCACGAGCTTGGCCATGCACCAGACGGCGACGGACAGGTTGAGGACGGCGAAGGACGCGTTCGCTCCCCGCCGGGCCGAGACCGCACTGTCGATGGTCAGGTGCACGGAGAGGAGCACCACGAGGAACAGGATCCAACGGTAGGCCGCCAGGCCGCCGCTCACTATCATCTGGACTCCTCGGTTCGGGTCGCTCGCTCGGAGCGGGACGCGGGACGCGGGTCGTGGGTCGCGCCGCGGCGGCCCGTCGGGCGCGCCGAGCGGAGGCGCGCTTCCGACGGATTATAACCCAAGCGCGGACGCGGCGCGAATTTGCCCCGGCGCCCCCAGCTCCGTATACTTCTCGCATCGCCCCACCCGGAGGATCAAAGCCATGGCCGATCTCGGAACCACGTATCTCGGTATCCGCATAGCGAACCCCGTCGTCGTCGCGGCCTCGGGCCTCGTTTCGAACATAAACGGCGTCGAGAAGGCCGCCAGGGCCGGGGCCGGCGCCATCACGCTCAAAAGCCTCTTCGAGGAGCAGATCGAGGCGGAGGTCGCCGCGGCCGAATCCTCCCTGCCGCCCGGCGCCAACTCGGAGGCCGCGGAATACCTGCGCGGCATGGGGCTCCACGCCGGCGCCAACGATTACCTCGCCCTGATCCGCGGCGCCAAGCAGGCCGTCGGCGTGCCCGTCGTCGCCAGCGTCAACTGCGCCGCGGGACCCTGGTGGACGGAGTTCGCCAACCAGATCGAATCGGCCGGCGCCGACGCCCTCGAGCTCAACATCGGCTTCGTTCCCCTGGACGGCTCGGAATCCGCCGAGAAGATCGAGGACCGCGTCGTGTCCATCGTGCGAGACGTCCGCGCCGCCACCCGCTTGCCGCTGGCGGTCAAGCTCGGCCCGGACTGGACCAACTTGAACCACCTGGCCCCGCGCCTCGTCGAGGCCGGCGCGCGCGCCCTCGTCCTCTTCAACCGTTTTTACCGCCTCGACGTCGACCTCGACGCCATGAAGCTCAAGGCCGGCCCGACCCGCGCCGGGGCCGAGGACTACCACGAGACCCTGCGCTGGATCGGCATGCTCGACGGCCGCCTCCGCGACGCCGAGCTCGTCGCCGGCAACGGCGTCCGCGACGCCGAGACCGCGCTCCGCCTCGTCGCCTCCGGCGCCTCGGCCGTGCAGGTCTGCTCGCTCGTCTACGAGAAGGGCTACGACGCCATCGGCGGCCTCGCGCGCGCCATGTCGGCCCGCCTGGACGCGCTCGGCCTCAAGGATCTCAGGTCGCTCCGCGGACGGCTCTCGCGCCGCATGAGCGAAAAGCCCGAGGCCTGGGGCCGCGCCCAGTACGTGCAGGCCCTGACCGGCATCTCGTAAGCGCCCGCGCCTCGAAACCCGCCATCGCGCCCGTCCCCTCCCCCGGGGCGGGCGTTTTTCTTATTGTGTGGCGTCCTCCGCGTGGACAAAGGTCATCATTTCAGCTCGTGAAGTCCGGATGCCGGTCCCGTTCCGACAATCGGCAATTTCTGGGTAAAACGACCACCGCTTCCCGTGTTCGCGGATCGTCCGTGGATCCCTCAAGACCGATGCCATCCCGAATCAAGGCGGCGTGGTATACTCTCCGCGAAGAAACGCGCTGAAGCCGCGGGGATGGAAAGACTTCGATCGGCACCGAAACGGTCCACCCGTCCCGGTGGTGAAATTACGGAAAAAGGGGACCCAATGAAAAAGCCTGTCGGGAAAGTGCTGTACCCGATCCTCGCCATCATCCTGTGGAGTTGCGTCCCGCTGGTCGGTGACGATCCGTCGATCACGGATCCATCCGATCTGCCTGTCGATCCCAATTCACCGATAGCGACCGGCGAGACGCCGCCGGCCGGTCCGGGCATCAGCGTGATACCCGGGAACGAATACCTGCTCTACTGGGGCGACCTGCTCGCGCCCGAGGGCTTGATCAGAAATGGACAGATGCTGGTCTCTCCGGATGGGACCATCGAGTACGTGGGTACGGACGCCTCTGCGCATCCCCAAGCAGCGGGGGCGACCAGGATCATCGCTCCGGACGGCCTCGCCGGTCCGGGGCTCATAGACGCCGACCGGCACGTAAGGTACTGGGGCGAGCCGATCACGGTCGCCCGCGATCAGAAATACGATCATCGGCATGAATGGTGGAAGGGCTTGAACGGTCATTCCGTGCTGATGATTCCGTCGGTGGCCGATGCCCTTCCCGATGAAATCCAGGGCGTCCTGGACGGCGTGACCTCGGCCGTCCAATTTTCCTCCGGGGTTCCGGGGTTGATGCGTAACCTTGCCGCGGTGGAAGCGGATCTGGACATCCATCCGGTCAACGGCGAAACCTTTCCGCTCGGCGATGCCGCCGGCGATTTGACGCTCGATCCGGATTCCTTCAGTCCGGTCGTGACCGGCGCCGGATTGAGAGCCGAACCCGGAGCTTCGATCCTCGAGGCGTCCATGGGCCTCAACGACTACGCGAGGACCGAGTTCCTCGCGATGACGGCTGACCATTTCGACCTTCTTGCCCCGAGGGTTTCGCTGGCGGGCGGCGCGGGGCTCGCCAGCGAAGATCTCCGGACCATGGCGCTTTCGGGGGTCGGTCTGATCTGGACACCCAGATCGGACCTCAACCTATACGGCGACACGGCCAGGGTAAGCACCTTCCATCGGCTCGGGGGCAAGATAGCGCTCGGATCATACTGGAATGCCACGGGGAGCCTGAGCGTCCAGCGCGAACTGCGCGCGGCCTACGAGTACAACAAGACCTACCTGTCCTCCACGTTCAATACGCGGGAGCTTTACGCGATGGCCACGTCCGACGCGGCGGACTTGGTCGGAGCCGGAACTCGGATCGGCAGGCTCGCGGCGGGGTACCAGGCGGACTTCGTCGTCTACCGGAAGGATGGGCGTGAAGGATACGACGTTCCCATAATGGCGGATCCGGAACGCGTGGCGCTGGTCTTCAGGTCCGGGATCATCCTCTCGGGCGACAGCGAGCTCTGCCTTTCGCTTCCCCACGGGCTCGACGCGCATGACGACGTACTCGCGGGATCGACCACGAAGAGCCTGTTCCTGTCCCGGGAAACCGGGACCGATTGGGCGGCATTCACCGCGGCCTACGCGGGGAGTTATGGCGTTCAGACTACGATTGACTCCGGATACCCCGTCTCGGCCATCCCGGCCAGGCCTTCCACGTCGGTTCCGACCTACGACGGCGTGATCCGCGCCGGCGACAAGGACGGCGACGGTATCGCGGACGCGCAGGACCTCGCGCCTTCCGTTTTCAATCCGATCCGCCCGCTGGATTCCGGCTCGCAGCAGGACGCCGATGGCGACGGCCTGGCCGACGAGGCGGACCCGGCACCATGGTACGCCGGGACGAGTCCCGGGAGCGTACTCCCTGCTCCGACGGGCTTGGCCGCCGATTCAAGCGCGGTCTACCCGATCGGCCTGTCCTGGAACGAAGTGGCCGGCGCGGATGGGTACCAGGTCTATCGCGATTCCGGCGACGCGGGGACGTATTCGTTCCTGGTCTACGCGGGAAGCGCCAGCGCATGTTTCGACGGATTCGCCGAAGGCGGGAGCCTGTACCGGTACAAGGTCCGCGCTTACGACGCCCATGGTCCCGGAGCCTTCTCGACGCCGCTGTCGGCGACCGTTCCCGATGTCGAGCTGGCCCGCGTGTTCAATGCAGGAGCGATCGACGCAATCCCTCCAGGGTCGATCGTTTCCATCAGGAACGTGTACGTCACGGAGGTTTCATCGAAGGGATTCTACCTGCAGGAACCCGAGTTCGCGGATTTCTCCGCCGGTTACGTGTACGCCCCCGGAACGACATCCGTGGCGCGAGGTAACCGGATCAGCCTCAAGGCCGAAGTCTCGTCGTACTATGGAGCGGTGCAACTGAGGAATCCCGTCGTCACCGTCGAGGACGCGTCGTCGACCCTGCCCTTTGCCCCTTGGACGACCGCAGGTGCGGACGCGGCCGATGGTTCCGGCGCTTTCGGTCCGATGATGTACCGCCTCGTGCAAGTCGATAACCAGGCTTGGTCCTACAACAACGAGGACATCTCCGATACCTCGTGCGTTTTCATCCTCGAAAGCGGGATCAGGATCAATAATGCGCTCTACTCGGTTCCCGCTCCGACGGGGGCGACGGCCTGGTCCGCCATACGCGGCATACTCATGGTGGACATGAGTGGTCATCAAGTGCTGTGTCCCAGGGAACCCGGCGACTTGGTCGAATATACGCCTTGATGGACTGAAGCGGGTTTCCGTCCCGCCCGCCCGCCCCCTGCCCCGGGGCGGGCGTTTTTCCGTCCCCCGTTTCCGCCGGCCGGTCTATAATCCATCCCCGCCGCGCGTCCGCGGCGCATCCGTCGCGTCAGTCCCGCGCCCGCCGCGCGCCGGCGACGTTCCCCCCTCGAACAAGGAGAAGCCATGCTCGACCAACGCTTCCGCGTCCTCGCCAAGACCCTCGTCACCCATTCCGTGAAAGCCAAGCCCGGCGAGAAGATCCTGATCCAGTCCACCGGCGCCGACGCCGCCTTCGTGCGCGCCATCGTCGAGGCCGCCTACGACGCGGGCGCCGTCCCCTTCGTCACCCTGCGCGACCGAGCCCTCGAGCGCGCCTGGGTCTCGCGAGCGTCCGAGGAGCAGCTCCGCCTCCAGGCCCGCTTCGAGCGCGAGCGCATGAAGGAGATGGACTGCTTCATCGGCTTCTCCGCGCCGCACAACTCGGCCGCCTGGTCCGACGTCCCGCACGACAAGCTCGACCTCTGGCAGAAGACCATCTGGAAGGAGGTCCACATCGAGGAGCGCGTGCCGAACACCCGCTGGGTGGTGCTCCGCTATCCCACGCCCGCCATGGCCCAGGCCACGCGCATGTCGGAGGAAGCCTTCGAGAATTTCTACTTCGACGTCTGCACCCTCGACTACGGAAAAATGTCCAAGGCCATGGACGCCCTCGTCGAGCTGGAAAAGAAGACCGACACGGTCCGCCTCGTCGCGCCCGGCACCGACCTCGCGTTCTCCATCAAGGGCCTCCCGCCCGTCAAGTGCGCGGGCGAGATGAACATCCCCGACGGCGAGGTCTACACCGCCCCCGTGCGCGACTCCGTCGACGGCGTCATCAGCTACAACGCCCCGAGCGAGTACCAGGGCTTCGAGTTCAAGGACGTCCGCCTCGAGTTCAAGCACGGGAAAATCGTCAAGGCCACGGCCAACGACTCCGAGCGCATCAACAAGGTCTTCGACACGGACGAAGGCGCCCGCTACGTCGGCGAGTTCGCCATCGGCGTCAACCCCTACATCACCAAGCCCATGGGCGAAACCCTCTTCGACGAGAAGATCGCCGGCTCCATCCACTTCACGCCCGGCAACTCCTACGACGACTGCTTCAACGGCAACCGCTCCGCCGTCCACTGGGACCTCGTCCTCATGATGGACCCCGCGGCCGGCGGCGGCGAAATCTGGTTCGACGGCCGCCTGGTCCGCAAGGACGGCCGCTTCGTGATCCCCGAGCTCGAGGGCCTCAACCCGGAAAACCTGAAGTAAATCGCGTCCCCTGAATATGGAAGGGGGGGGCGCCATACCGCGCCCCCCCCTCGCTACGGTCGCGCTTCGCGCGTCCTCCGCTACCCCCCGGCCTGGGGGCTTCGCCCCCAAGCCCCCGCCTTCCCCGCTACGCGCCGCCTTCACCGGATTTTTGTAGACGGCCGTCTACGGCTCCTGTATCATGCCCGGCGTGGAAACCGCGGACATCGAGCCGACCTGGGACCGACTCGCCGCCCTCGCCGCCGAGGCGCTCCGGATGGATCCGGACGAGGCCGCGCGCTTCCGCGACAACCGCGTCGCTAAGCTCGTCGGGCTCCTGCCCTTCGCGGCCGGCTGCGACGACGCGGAGCGCGCCGCGCTCGCCCACCTCGCCGTCTATGTCGTCGCGGGGCGCGGCGGCGCGCGCGCGGTCTTCGACCACGCGCCCGGCGACGACGTCGAGCCGCTCGCGCGACTTTCGACCATAGCGGATTTCCCGGGCGGCGACCCGGACGTCCTCGCGCGCGGCATGGCCCTGCTCGGCCTCTGCATGCTGGCGGGTTACCGGCGCGACGCCGCGAAGGATCTCGCCTCCGGTGAATACAACCCCATCAATTCAGGCGCATGGGACTCAGGCCGCGTCGAGGCGGCCCTGCTCGCCGACGCGCGGGCCGTCGACCCGGGCGTCCTCGACGCGATCATGACCGAAACACAAGCCCTCGAAGGCTATTGGGAGATTTGACATGACGAACAAGCTGCGCGCCACCGGAATCCTTTTTACCATCGTCTTCGCGCTTGGCATCCTCGTCGCGGTGGCCGGAGCCTACCTGCGCACGCGCGACCTCATGTTCGCGATAAGCCATCCGTACGTCCTCGTCATGGGGGCGTCCGCCGCGCTCCTCCTGCTCAGCGCATTCGTCGATCGCCTGCGTTGGCTGCAACCAATCCTGTTCCTGGTGACGGCGCCTCTTTCAATCATCACCGATTCGCGCGGCATCTACGGGCTCGGCTTCTTCATCGTCGGGGTGTTGCTCCTGGAGCGGGCCGGTTTCTTCCTGAAGCGCCGCGCGCCGAAGGTGGCCTTGCTCGGGGCATACCTGCTCGCGGTCGAGATCGCGGCGGCCGTCCTCTCCAAAAACTCCCCCGTCAGCGCCCTCGCGCCCACCTTCTTCATCGCGGCCTTCGCGCTCTTCCTCTGGTTCCTCTACAAGGACCGGCTCGTGATCCACCTCGCCGAGCCGAAGGCGAAGCTGTCGTTGACGGAGAAGGGTCTTTCCAACGCCGAGCGCGCCTACGTCTTCGAGATGACCCGGGGCAAGCAGCAGAAGGAAGTCGCCATCGACTTCGAGGTGGCCGAGTCCACCGTGCGCAACACCTTGGCCCGCGCCTACCACAAGCTCGGCGTCGAGGACAAGGCCGGTCTCGCGGTTCTCGCGGAGAAATTCGAGATCGTGGACTGAAGTGCGGGGGCCGGCAGCGGCCCCCGCTTTCCTTACCAGACCTTGAACGAGTCCGTGTAGATCGTCGTGGTCGTTCCCCAGCCGGTCCAACCGGTGCCGACGAAGATGATGGCCGGCAGCGGGATGTCGTGCATGGGCAGGTCCGTGACCCGCTCCACGCCGTCGACGCTCACGTCCATGAGCTTCCGCTCCAGGTCGAAGCGGACCTCCACCAGGTACCACGCGTCGGCGACGCACGGCACTCCCGTGCCCCGTCCCTCGGTCCCGTAGGCCATGATCTCCGAGCCCGGATTCAGCACGACCGCGTCGTATTCCCGGCTCTCGTTCGAGGCGACGCGCTGGAAGAAGCCGAGGTGGGCGCCGGCCTGGCTGCCCGAGGCGACGCGCAGGGCCGCCCGCCACGCGAGCTCGGTTCTTCCGGTCAGGTCGAGGCCGATGCCGTCGGCGCGCACCCAGTTGGCGTAGCCCGTCTGCATGAAGGACTTGTCGCCCTCGTAGGCCTGGCCCGCCGTGGCCCGGCCGACGCCGGCGCCCGACCACAGGTTGTACCAGCCCCACGACGAGGGGTAGGCGCCTTCGGCGTAGGAGTCGAAGGGGTCGTTGACCAGGTAGGGCCTCGTCGTCACCTCGCCGACGCGGACGGCGGGCCGCAAAAGGTATTCGCCCGAGCCGGTGAGATGCACCGAGGCGTAGGGGTCGAACGCGAGGGGGACGCGGGTGACTCCCGCGGCGCCCACGATGAAGCCGCCGACCAGCTTGACGCCGGTGTTCTCGCCGCTCGGGACTCGGAGCGGCAGCGTCTCGTCGCCGGCCCCGCGGTCCGCCAGGATTTCGTTGTCGCGTGCCAGGATCAGCCTGATCTGCTCGTACTCGCCCGCCTCGAGCTCCGCGAAGCCGAGGGCCGCCGCGTCGTCCGCCAGGGCAAGGAGGTCGAAGACCCGGCCTCCGTCGCCGAAATCCACCGCCACCGTCCAGTCCGAGTCGACGCGGCAGAGCTCGACGCGCAGGATCCGCACCAGGATCGCCCGGATCTCTCCGACCGGACCCGCCTCGGGCGATGCCGCCGCCGAGCGAAGCCCGACGGCTTCCTCGGGCGTCGCAGCCTCCAGAACCAGCTCCACTGCACCTCGCGGCGCCGCGTCCACCGACGCGGCGGGGTTCGGGCAGCCAGCCATCGCGACCGCCAAAACCAGGACGGCCGCGAGGCGCATGCACCTCGCGAGCCTCTTCATGACGCTTGGCCTCCTTGAGCCAACTGACAATTGTATCTCGGAATAGAAACAATAACAAGGAGGCAGCGGTCGGACCGGGGGACGCGGCGCGATCGCGCGCGCCGGCGGCGTGCCGGAACGGGCCCGGCGGCCCGCTCCGACGCGCGGTTACCTGCCGATTTCCTTGAGCCGCGCCTCGATGCCTGAGCCCGAGAGCGCCTTGACGAAGGCTTCGGCGTCCGCGCGCGTTCCCTCGTACATGCCCCAGTGGATCGGGATGGCCAGGGCGGGCTTCACGTCCTTGACGGCCTCGACCGCCTCGGCCACCGAGCCCATGGTGTAGGTCTGGCCGAGCGGCAGCAGCATGAGGTCGGCGCGCGCGCTTCATCTCCGGAATCCGCTCGGTGTCCCCGGTCACGTAGACGCGAACGCCGTCCGCCTCGATCACGTAGCCGACCCAGCCGTTCGATTTCGGGTGGAATTTCGTCTTGACCAGGTTGTAGGCGCTCACGGCCTCGATTACGCAGAAGCCCAGGTCCACGCGGTCGCCCACCGCGATTTTCTGGAAGCCGGGCGCGTCGAAGGGCGCGAGCTTGACGGCGTCCGGCGCCGCTATCCGTTCGATGTCCGCGGGGCTGTAGTGGTCGTCGTGGCGGTGGGTGACGAGCACCAGGTCCGCCTTGGCGAGGCCGACCGGAAGCTTGAAGGGGTCGACGGCCACGAGCTTGCCGCCCGCGGGAAAGGTGACGGAGTCCTGCCCGTACCAGCGGAGCTTCGAGGCCAGCGCCTCGACGGCGGGCGGAACCTGGGCCGGAAGCCCCGAAGCCATGGCGGTCAGGGTCGCCGCGAAAAGCAGCCTCATCGTGGACATGTCGCCTCCTTCACGTCGCGGGCGCCGACGGACCGGATGCCTCGCGGCCTTCCCGCCCGATCCGCGCCGACCCGAGGTTCGGCGGCGGACGCGGGCTTCCGAGCTTGCCTAGAATACGCCTTTTATGTACGGCAGCGCGCCGATCTCGGCGTAGACCGCGTGCATCTGCTCCCTCGAGGCGAAGGTGACGCGCGCCCCGAAGCGCCCGTACTTGGCGCCCGGCTTGCGGTCGCCCTGGGTCATCGAGCACTCGACGCCGTGGCGCGCCAGGATGCTTTCGACGTCCACCTGGATGCTCGCGCCCTCGGCGAGCACGTAGATGGTGCGGAGGTCGAAGCTGACCGGGAATTCGATCTTCGAGCCGTCGAAGGCCTCCGCGCCCGAGGGCGCTCCCGGCGCGGCCGGATCCATGCCGGGCTCGCCCTCGTCCGCCCGTCCGTTCGTCGTGTCCATTCCTTAAAGATGCAGGAAATCGGTCCGCGAGTCCATGCCCGAACCCGGGCTCGGGGGATCGCGGCGGGCGGCTCGGGCGCGGGGCGTGCGGCGAGAGTCAGCGCGTCCGGCGCATCCCGTCCCGCGCCGCGGCTTCGCCCTTCCGGAGCGCCTCGAGCCGCGTTGCGAAGCGTTCCCGGGCCTCGGCGCGGGCGGCCAGGCACGCGGCCGGGTCGAGGCCGCCTTCAGCGTGCCGCGCGTCGATCCAGACCAGCTCCTCGGAAAAGGCTCGGCGCCGACCGGGCGACATGAAATTCTTGAGGAGGTCGCGGAAGACCGGCGCGCCGAGCGTCGCGATCGCGAGCGTCCGGTCCGGCACCCCCGCGAGCGCCGAGGCGCCGAGGCGCCGCCCCGCCTTCGAAGCCAGCTCCTCGAACCCGTCGCTTTCGCACGCGGCCCGGAATTCCGCGAAGCGCCCGTCGCGGAAGCGCGCTGCCGCCGGCGCGAGCGCGGACCTCGCGAAGGGCGAAAGCTCGAGGCGGCCCGAGCCCAGTTCCCCGGCGACGTAGCCGAGCGCCGCGAGGTCCGCCGCCGCGGCTTCCGCCTCGTCGGGAGCGTCGGCGGGGTCGAGCGATGCCAGGGCGGCCTCGAAGTCCTCGGCCCAGATCGAAGGCGCGCGCGCGACGAGGTCGCGGGCGCGGAAGCCGGCTCGGGGCGCCAGGGCCGCGGAGCCGTCCCGCGTCTCCGTCGCGGCGTAGAGCGCCTTCACGAGCTCCGCCGGGCGGAAGGCCGCGGCGAGGCGCGACACGAGGCGCGCGCGATCGGAATCGTCGAGGAGCCTGAGGAAGGCCGCGAGCGAGGGACGGGCGGCGAAGCGCCGCGCCGCATGCGGAGCCAGGCGCGCGCGGAGCCGCCGGTTCGCCTCGAGGAAGCGCGCCGCCGGGTCTGTCCCCGCGTCGGGGATCTCGTCGCCCGCCAGCTTCGAGAGGAATCGCGCCGCGGATTCGTGGACGGCCGCGAGGAACGGAATGTCGCGCGCGCCGAGCCTGAGCTCGGCCTCGACCGCGAAGGGGGCTGAGCTTCCCGCGCCGAAAGGGGCGTCCGAGCGCACGGGCGGCGCGACGCTCGCTTCGCCCGCGGGCAGCTTGAGCGAGGCCAGGAAGGCGGCGGCTGCCTTCGCGGAGGCGGCCGCGAGCGCGGCGAAGCGTTCCGCGGCCGCCGGACTGCCCGGATCGGAAACCGGAAGGGGCGGGAAGAGCAGGGTCCACTCGACCTTCGACGCGCCGATCGGGATCGCGCAAGCTATGGCCGTGCGCGCTCCGAGCGCCGCGGCGGCGCTGCGGGTCAGCACCGCCGTCGGCACGGCGCGGGCGATCGCGCCGGGCGCCGGCTGGAATTCCGACGGCACGAGCAGCGAAAAAGCCGGGAAATCGAGCGACGCCTCGACGCGTAGGCGGGCCGGGACCTCGGCGGACGCCCCGGTGCCTTCATTCGCGCTTGGATCTCCGGCCCCGTCGGTCCCGCGCGGGGCGGCCGGGCCGCGGACCGCGTAGATCGGATAGCCCTCCGGCGCGGCCGCTTCACCTTTGGCCCCGCGGCGCACGCGGCGGCGCGGCGCGTTCTCCGCGCGGTACAGCTCCAGCTCGGACGCGGCGAGGCGCGGATCGGCGGCGGCGCAGGGCTCCTCGGCCGCCAGGCGGCAGCCGAGCGGCGAAACCAGCGCGGCGAGCGCCGCCCTCGGGCCCGCGTCGTCCAGGTCGGGAGGGAAGAAGGCCCGGGCCGCCGCCTCGTCCGCCGAATCGGTCCAGGCGGCCAGCACGCGCGAGCCTTCCGGCGCGGCGAAGGAGGCTCCGGGTCGGCGCGCGACGTAGCGCCGCCTCCGGCCGTCGAGTCCGTGGACGCGGTCGAGGACGGCCGCTTCGCCGACGGTCCCGAGGGCTTGGCGTCTGCGCGGGAACAGGCCCATGCGGGAAACCTCCGCCGCCATTCTAGCGCCGCATCGGTTCCGGCGCCACCGCCGTCCGACGAGCCGACCGGGGCTTGCGCCCGCGCGTCCTCATGGGCGAACATGGTTCGCGCCAGACAGCCGATTCCGCAGGAGGCCGCCGCATGTCAGCCCGCTTCTTCCCCGATCGGGACCAGCCCTTCGTGACGGTCGCCGAAGGTTCCGTGCGCCGCAAGCTGCGCGCGCACGGCCCGTCCCTCATGATGGTCGAGGTCTATTTCGAAACCGGCGGCGTCGCGCCGGAGCACGCGCACCCGCACGAGCAGGCCACGGTCTGCCTCGAGGGGCGCTTCGAGTTCACCGTGGAGGGCCGGACCGAGCCCATGGCCGCCGGCGACTCGGTCCACGTGCCCGGCGGCGTTCCCCACTCGGTGCGCTGCCTCGAGCGGGGCCGCATGCTCGACGCCTTCACCCCGCCGCGCGAGGACTTCCTGCGCTGAGGCCTCGGCCTCCGGCTAGTACATGCCCTGCCACACGTCGGTGCGCTCGAGGTCGATCTCGACGCGCACGCGGCCGTAGCGGTTGTCGATGGAAAGCTCCAGCTTGACGAGGCCGAGCGTCGCCTCGATCTCGACCTCTTCGCCCTTCTTCGCCGCCAGCTTCCATTCGCCGGTCTCGGCGCCCACCGTAAGCCGCGGCGAGAGGACCAGGACGCCCGAGGAGTCGTCCGGGCGCAGCTCCAGGCGCACGTCCACCGTCGCGCCCTTCCGGTCGACGAAGGATACGGCGAGGGGTTCCGCGGCCTTCGCGACCGCGTCGCCCTCCCAATAGAAATCGTCCTCGTGGATGCGCTGGAGCTCGTAGAGCACCGAGTTCCAGTCGCGGGTGCGGTCGCGGAGCACCTTCCGCTCGCCGCCCGAGAGCTCGAAGGCTTCCTCCCAATCCCCGAAGCTGATCTCCGGCAGCTTGACGACGCCGAAGCCGCGCCCGAGCGTGGTGCGGACGACGTGCCTGCCGGGCTTCACCTTCTCGATGACGAAGGGTACGTCCACCTTGCCCGTCGTGTACCCGACGAAATTTCCGTCCAGGTAGATCTCCGCGCGGATAAGGGGCGAGTGGAGCGCGACGACGCCGGGCGACTCGTCCTTCAGGTTGACGATGTTGCGGTCGCCCTCGGGGTCCGCGAAGGCGGGGCGCTTGCCGGTCAGGTACTCGACGAGGCTCTCGGCGGCCCGGTGGACCGTGTTCTCGCCCGGGCCGCGCTCGGCGAAGGCGCCCGTGCGCCCCGTCGCCACGTTCGTCACGCGGATGGTCACCAGAACCTCGCCCGCCATGGCCAGGAAGTCCGCGGACACGAGGTAGTCCGCGCCGAGCAGCTTGCCGACCTTCAAGGCGCTCGTGCGGTCGTCCACGAGCCCCGAGAGCTGCAGCTCCTGCTCGGCCAGCACGCGGTCGAGGCTCGATCGGTCCACGAGCGCCACGCCCGGCGCGCGCGTCAGGTCGTAGAGGACGAGGCCCTGCACGAGGCCGCCCACGTAGTCGGTGCGCGGGTCGACGTCGAGGTTGCGCGCGGCCGTGAATGCCACCGTGACGGCGCCGGATTGCGCGAGGGCCGGAGCGGCTGCCAGCGCCAGGAAGGCGAGCAGCGCGAGGGCGCGTGACTGCTTCATGCGCTCGATGATAGGCGCGAGCCTTCGGCGCGGCAAGCGGGTCGCGAAGCGGAGGGGAAGAACCCGACGGGCCGAGCCCCGAGGCTCGCTTCGCCCCCGACGAAGGCCCGCCCGCCTGGCCGCGCGGCGCCGCGTGCGCCCGCATGGCGCGCTATACTGTGCGGGAGGTCCGGCGCCGTTCCGGACCGGGAGGCCGCCCCATGCCGTCACGGAAAACCCTCGCCCTGCCCGCGCTTTTCTTCGCCCTCGCCGCCGCGCTCGCCGCGGAGGGGAGCCTGGACCTCGCCACGCGCGTCGCGCGGGTGGTGGTGTACCCCGACCGCGCCCTCGTGACGCGGCGCGCCGAGTTCGAGCTCCCGAAAGGCGAGACGACGCTCGTGCTCACCGGCCTGCCCGCCGCGCTCGACCCGGCCAGCGCGCAGGTCTCAGGCTCGGGCGCCTTCACGCTCCGCGACGTCAGGCTCGCCCTGAAAGCGCAGGTCCGCGACGTCTCCGCGCGCCGCATCGAGCTCGAGGACGAGAAGCGCGGCTTCGAGGCCAAGCTGGCCGTCGTCGACGACCGGATCCGCGAGGCGGAGGAGGAGCGCCGTTTCCTGGCCGGCCTCGTGGCGCGGCTGACCTCGACCTCCGGCTCAGGCGATACCGAGGCCTTGCCCGCCGATCCCGCCCAGTGGGGCAAGCTGCTCGACTTCCAGCGCGCGCGCAACGCCGCCATCGACGCCTCGCTCCGCGACTCGCGCGCCGAGGCCGCGCTCCTGAAGGCCGAGCTCGACCGGGTGGCGCGGGAGCTGCGCGCGCTCGGCGCCCCCGTCGGGCCGGCCACCTACGAGGCCTCGCTCGTCGTCTCCGCGGCCGCGGCGGCCAGGGTTCGCGTCGACTTTTCCTACCTCGTCTCCGGCCCCTCGTGGAGGCCGGACTACGTCATCCGCGCCGACTCGAACGGCTCCCGGCTCTCGGTGCAGTACCGGGCCTTCGTGCGCCAGGCCACGGGCGAGTCCTGGGACGGCGTCGAGCTCCAGCTTTCCACCGCCCGCCCCCGGGTCGGCGGCAGCCTGCCCGACCTTTCGCCCTGGTACGTGGATGTCTACGAGCCCGTCGCGCTGACCCGCGGCTACGCCGCGCCTGCCCCCGCGGCCGCTCCGTCCATGGCGCGCGAATCGTCCGCCGACAAGTTCGCCCTCGACGAGGAAGCCCTCCCCCCCATGGCGCTCGAGGTCGCGAGCGCCGTCTCCGGCGCCACGTCGGTCACCTTCGCCATCGCCGGCGCCACCAGCGTGGCCGCGGACAACGCGGAACGCCTGGTCACCGTCGCCCTGCTCGACCTCGCCGCCGAGTACTCCTGGGCGGCGACGCCCGCGCTCTCGCCCTTCGCCTATTTCCGCGCCGAGGCCGTCAACGCCTCGGACTTCCCCTTCCTGCCCGGCGCGAGCCACGTCTACGTGGACGGCTCCTACGTGGCGGAGGCGTCCATGCCCTCCGTGAGCCCCGGCGGGAGCTTCCGGACCGACCTCGGGGTGGACGAGTCCATCACGGTCGCGCGCAAGCTCGTGCGCAAATTCGACGAGACGACGGGCGCGCTCACCAAGCGCTCGAAGACCGCCTGGGAGTACGAGCTCCGCGTCGCGAACGGCAAGAAGCGCGAAGTGACGCTCCTCCTTTCCGAGCGCGCCCCCGTCTCCCTCGACGAGCGGATCGTCGTCAAGCTGCTCGCGCCCGCGTACTCGAAGGACACCGAGACGCTCCGCAAGCTCGATGGCGACATCTACGAGTGGACCCTGCGCCTCGCGCCCGGCGCTGAGCAGAAGATCCCTTTCTCCTTCAGCGTGGATTACCCGAAGGGCGAGACGGTGACGGGTTTGGAGTAAGCGCACGGCGAGATATGCTTTGACGGGGGAGCCGCCGGCTTCCCGGAGGTGAACAATGATCCGCAGGATGTCGATTCCCCTTCTGGCCGCGTTCGCGTTCGCCGCGCTCGCGGCCTGCGTCCCCGACGCGCCGCTTTCCGCGGCCAACAATCCCTCGAGCGCCTTCTTCGACGTTCCCCCGGCCCTGGTCGGCGACCTGGCCGCGCGCTCGGCCCGCACCGCGACGAGCGACGCCTGGGTGGCGTCCGCGGTGGAATCCTACTACGAGTACGTCCGCGGCCAGGTGCGCTTCGGCGCCGAGCTCGCCGCCGGCGTGCGCAACCTGATCGGGGACCTCGAGTCCGTGGCCTGGGGCGACGGATTCCTCCTGGACCAGGACGTCGCGCTGATCGAGGGCTCGAACGCCGAGGCCAAATTCCGCTGGAAGACGCTCGCGACCGGTTCGTGGTCCCTCGAGTGGTGGAAGCTCGACGACACCAAGATCCTGGAGCTCGCCTTCACGCGGGACGGAGGCCGCTACGCGGGAGAGGTCCTCGTGAACGGCGTCACGTTCGCCGAGGGGCTCGCGGCCGGGCTCGACGCGCCGGACATGGTGCGCGTCGCCTTCGACTCCGATTCCGACGGCGCGGGCACCTCGACCCTGTACGTCGAGGTCGAGGACTTCCGCGCCCACCCCGACCTCGACGACGGCATCGTCGGCGGCGAGGAGGACCTGGTCATCTCGCTTTCGAAGGACCCGTCCGGTACGGTGAGCATCGGCTCCATCGCCAGGGTGACCAACAGCCGCCACTTCGTCTGGAACGGCTACGACTACGCGGGCGCCCTGGACACGGGGTCCACCGCGGAAACCCGCTACTACGTCGCGGCCGGCACGGGCACGCTCTCCGGGCTCGCCACCGTGCACCTGGGCATACCCGTCACCGTCGCCGCGGACGCTTTCACCGGCTACGGCGTCGGCGACCTGGTGGCGCAGCTCCTGACGGACCGGCTCAACAACGACTATCAGTTCGACGCGGATACGACGGGATGGGAGGTCGTTACGACCCTCAACACCTTCGCCGACCCCCAGCTCGCCACGGGAGCCACCGTCGCCGACTACACCAACACCGTGGCCGAGGTGCGCGACGCATTGCTCGACACGCAAGCTGGGCTCGTCGCGCTTTCCCAGCCGCCTGAAAATATTGTCGACTACCTGGTCGACATGACGGCCATCGAGAACCCCGCGTACTTCGACGCGTCCGGCTACACGGGCTACGGCGCCGCGCCGGGCTCGGGCTACCCGGACCTCGGCGACGCGGCGGCGTTCGCCCTGGTGCCCGCCGTCGCGGAGGTCGAGGCGCTCGCCACCGGCGAGGAAATTGTCTTCGCGACGACGGGCGACCCGGGCTTCTAGGCGACGCTGGCATCGGGAGAGGAAAAGGCCGCGGCTCGACGCCGCGGCTTTTCTTTCTGCCTTCCTTGATCCGAACCAACCGGTTCAATAGACTAGGTTGTATGGAAGGGACCATCACGGTCGGGGTCTTCGAGGCGAAGACGCGCTTTTCGGAGCTGGTGGAGACATGCGCGGCGGGGGGCGAGATCCTCGTCACGAAGCGGGGGAGACCCCTGGTCCGCATCGTGGGCGCGGGAAGGGAAGGGCCGGGGCGGAACGCCGTCCTCGGGGAGCTCGCCGCCATCCGCGCGCGCGCGGGCAAGGGTCCCTCCATCCGGGAACTCATCGACGAAGGCAGGCCGTGAACGCGCTCGCGCTCGACGCATCCGCGGCGGCTTCGCTCGTCCTGCCCGACGAGAAGTCCGACGCGGTCGCGCGCGTTCTCGAGGGCTTGCCCGAGCTTGCGCGCATCGTGGTGCCCGCGCTCTGGTGGTACGAGCTCGCGAACGTGCTCGCCCTCGCGGTCCGTCGCGGCCGGATCAAGGAAGCCGACTCGATCCGGGCCTGGAACCTGCTCTGCGCCCTCGAGCCCGTCAGCGACGCCCGCACGGGGCCGATTCACGGCCTCGAGCTGGTGGAGCTCGCGGGGCGCCACGGCCTCTCCGCCTATGACGCCGCCTACCTGGAACTGGCCATGCGTACCGGCGCTCCGCTCTGCACGCTCGGCGGACCGCTCCGCGACGCCGCGGAGCGCGCGGGCGTGCGCGTCGTGCCGGACTGAATCGGAACGCGCCGACGCGCTCCACCCCGTGGCTGTCCTGCGTCGGGCGCGCATGCTACCTTGATTCCACAGGGTCGGGCGACGCGCCGGCGCGCCGCTTCCCGGGGAGGTGTCCCATGCTCCTGATAGACCGCGGCGCGCGCGACGCCGATATTTCCCAAACAGAAGCCCGCGAGCTCGTCCGCGCGGCGGTTTCCCGCGTTTTTCCGACGGGTAACGTGGCGGCCCTGCCGCCCGACGGCACCCGCGCGCACTCGCGCTCAGGTCTTGTGCTCGGCGCGACGGCCGCGGCGCTCGGCGACAGGCTCGCGCTCGTCCTGCCCGCGCTCGGCACCCACGAGCCCATGACGGCTGCGGAGATCGCGCGGCTCTACCCCGACGCGCCGGCCGCGCGCTTCGCCGCCCACGACTGGCGGCACGGCGTGGTCGAGCTCGGCCGGCTGGAGGGCGCCTTCGTCGAGCGCGTCTCCGGAGGCGCGCTCCGCTACGACTGGCCCGCGCAGGCGAACCGCCTCCTCGTCGAGGGCGGTTTTTCAGGCATCGTGTCGATCGGCCAGGTGGTGCCGCACGAGGTGGCCGGCATGGCCAACCACGCCAAGAACCTCTGGGTGGGCGCGGGCGGCAAGGAGGCCATCGACAAGAGCCACTTCCTCGGGGCGGCCTACGGCATGGAGCGCATGATGGGCCGCGCCGACACGCCCGTGCGCGCCCTCTTCGACGAGGCGCTCCGCCGCTTCGGTTCGAAGCTCCCCCCGATCCTGTGGATCCAGACCGTCGTGGGCGCGCGCCCGGACGGTTCGCTCGCACTGCGCGGCATCTACGCCTCCACCGACCGCGAGTGCTTCGACCGTGCCGCCGCGCTCTCGCGGGCGGTGAACCTCGACCTGCTCGACGCGCCGCTCCGCAAGGTGGTCTGCTACCTGGACCCCGAGGAGTTCCGCTCGACCTGGCTCGGCAACAAGGCGGTGTACCGCACGCGCATGGCCATCGCGGACTCCGGCGAGCTCGTGGTGCTCGCGCCGGGCGTGCGCCGCTTCGGCGAGGACCTGGGCATCGACGCGCTTATCCGCAAGTACGGCTACCGGAGCTCGGCCGAGGTTCGCGCCTTGGTGGAGCGCGAGCCGGACCTGGCCGGCGCCCTCTCCGCCGCGGCGCACCTGATCCACGGCTCGAGCGAGGGCCGTTTCCGCATCACCTACGCGGCGGGCGGGCTGTCGCGGGACGAGGTCGAGGGCGTCGGCTACGCCTGGGCGGACTACGGGGAGGCGGCCGCGCGCTACGACCCCGCGCAGCTCCGGGCGGGCGTCAACGTCCTTCCCGACGGCGAGGAGATCTTCTTCGTGCCGAACCCCGCGCTCGGGCTCTGGGCCACGAAGGCGCGCTTCGGGGCCTGACCCCGGACCCGGAAGGCGCGCGGGATCGGACCCCGGCGACCCGCGCGCCGCCCCCGCTTCCGGGCCCGCGACCTGGGTCGGCGAGCGGGCTCAGATCTTGAGCGAGGCCCGGAAGCCGCGCGCGCCGTAGTACGAGTCCGCGCCGTTGTGGTAGGTGAAGACGCGGCCGTAGCGGCGGTCGCCGAAGATGGCGCCGCCGAGCTTCCGCACTTCGGGAGGCGTGAGGAGCCAGCTCGAGGTCTTGAGGTCGAACTCGCCGAGCGCCTGGAGCCGCGCGTAGAGCGCCTCGTCGAGGAGCTCCGCGCCCATTTCGGCGGCCAGGTCCATGGCGCTCGTCGCGGGCTTGTGCTCCTTGCGCGATTCGAGGGCCGCGCGGTCGTAGCAGAGGCTCCGCCGGCCCGCGGGGCTCTCGGGCGAGCAATCGCAGAAGAGGAATTCTCCCGTGGCGGCGTCGCGGCCGGTCACGTCGGGTTCGCCGCCCGTGCGCTCCATTTCCGAAAGCGACCACAGCTTGTCCGGGGCGGCCTCGAGCCGCTTGCGGACCGCGGCCCAGTCGAGCCCCTCGTGCCGCTTCGCGTGCTTCGCGAAGCGCGCCTCGAGCTTGTCGAGCAAATCGTCGCGCCGCGCGGCGTCGAGCTTCATGTCCTTTGCCATGCGTGCCTCCACTTCCCTCTCAAGGTACTGCCGCGCGCCCCGGGGCGTCACGAAGCTTCCGGGTGGAACGCGGCTCCAGCGAGCGCGGCGCGGGGCTGCCCGGCGCCGCCTCCGCGGGAAGGCGGGCCTTCCGCGAAGGGCGAAGCGAGCTGGCGCCAAAGCCCGTTCGCCTTGTTCACAAAGCGGTTCGAGCTTTTGGAGTTTCCGCGACCCGTGCCACTAGCCGCGATGGATCGATCCGGAGTATCTTGGACGCGGAGTCCTTCGTCGCCCCGTCGGCGCCGGCCTCCAGGGGAGGGGCTTTCGACCCGTCCTCCGCGTCCGGCCGTCAGCGCCGGCGCCAGCACCAACGGGGCACGGTCCGATGCAGCGCCACGCCATACCCGGGCGTCGTGTTCCGCGCGCTCCCTGCCCGCACAAGGATTCCCTTTGTCCCAGACCCAGACCCAGACCCGGAACGACTTCGCCTCCCTCGGCCTCGCCGACGGCCTCCTGGCCGCCCTGCGCGAGGAGGGCTACCAGACCCCGACCCCCATCCAGGCTCGCGCCATCCCGCCGCTCCTCGAGGGCCGCGACCTCCTCGGCATCGCGCGCACGGGCACCGGCAAGACCGCCGCCTTCGCCCTGCCCATCATCCAGCACCTGTCCTCGCGCCCGATCGAGCGGCGCGCGCAGTTCTCGGTCCGCGCCCTCGTGGTGGCCCCGACCCGCGAGCTCGCGGCGCAGATCGACGAGAGCTTCAAGGCCTACGGCCGCAAGTACCCGCTGACGCACGCCGTCGTCTTCGGCGGGGTCGGCAAGAACCCGCAGATCCAGGCGGTCTGGCGCGGCATCGACGTGCTCGTGGCCACGCCCGGGCGCCTCCTCGACCTGATGAACGAGGGAAAGATCCGGCTCGACCGCGTGGAGATCGCGGTGCTCGACGAGGCGGACCGCATGCTCGACATGGGCTTCGTCCGCGACGTGCGCAAGATCGTGGCCAAGCTGCCCGCCGAGCGCCAGACCATGCTCTTCTCGGCCACCATGCCCGCGGACATCGCGGAGCTGGCGTCCGGCATCCTCCGCGACCCGGTGCGCGTGTCCATCGACACCGAGCGGCCGGCCGCGGAGAAGGTTTCGCAGCGCATCGTCCACGTGGCGCGCTCGGGGAAGCGCGAGGCGCTCTCGCGCCTGATCTTCGAGCACGCGGTAGAGCGCGCGGTGGTGTTCACGCGCACCAAGCACGGCGCCAACCGCCTCGCGAAGCAGCTGGGCGAGGACGGCATCGGCGCGGCGGCCATCCACGCCAACAAGAGCCAGAGCGCGCGCATCCGCGCCCTCGCGGACTTCAAGGCGGGCTCGGTGAAGGTGCTCGTGGCGACCGACCTGGCCGCGCGCGGCATCGACGTCGACGGCATCACCCACGTGGTGAACTTCGACCTGCCGAACGAGCCCGAGACCTACGTGCACCGCATCGGCCGCACGGCGCGCGCGGGCGCCTCGGGCCAGGCGGTCTCGTTCTGCGACCCCGACGAGAAGCCCCTGCTCCGCGCCATCGAGAAGCTGATCGGCGAGCGCCTGCCCTTCGAGGGCGACCCGAACCTGCCCCTCGGCGAGCCCGAGAAGGACGACCGCGGCCCGCGGCCCGTTCGCGGCCGGCAGGGCGGACGCGGCGCTCCCGCGGCCCGGCCCGCGGCTGCCCGGCCCTTCCCGGGCGGCGAGCGGTCCGCGGCGCGTCCGGAACCGGCGCGTCCCTTCGCCGCCCGTCCGGCCTCGGGCGGCGACGGCCGCTACCCCGAGCGGGGCGGCGTCCCGCGGCGGCCGGGCGAGGGGCGGCGCGGCGTCGAAGGCCGCGGCGACGGATTCAGGAACGAGGGCTCGGCCGGGCTTCCCGCGCGAAGCGGAAGCGAACGACCAGGCCGGAGCGCCCAGGCTCCCCGCTCGGGCGAAGCCACTCGACGCTTCCCCCGAGCTGCTTCGCGAGCGAATTCACGAGGCTGAGCCCGAGGCTCTCCGAAGTCTCCGGATCGGTCCCGGCCGGAAGGCCGGGGCCGTCGTCCTCGACCTCGAGGACGACCTCGCCGTCCGGCGAGCGGAGCCGGACGGCGATGGCGGCTTCGCGGCCGTTCGCGGCGCCGTATTTGAGCGCGTTGGTGACGAGCTCGTTCATGACCAGCCCGCAGGGCAGGGCGCGCTCGATGGCCAGGACGAAATCGTCGGCCTCGACCGCGAGCGTCGCGCCGTCCGCGTGCAACGAGGCCCCGAGGTGCTGCACGAGGCTTCGGGCGTACTCCGCCATGGGAATGCTCGAAAGGTCGTCCGAGCGGTAGAGCTGTTCGTGCACCAGGGCGATCGATCGGATCCGGTCCTGCGAGGCCTGGATGAGCTTGCGGTCCTCCGCGTCGCGCACCGAGCGCGACTGCAGGGCCAGCAGGCTCGCGATGATCTGCAGGTTGTTCTTGACGCGGTGGTGGATCTCCTTGATGAGCACGCTCTTCTCGTCGAGCGCCCGCCGGAGCGCCGCCTCCCTGAGTCCGATGGCTTCCGCCATGGCGTCGAAGGTTTCGGTGAAAGCGGAGAATTCGCGGGGGAAGTAGCCGCCGCGCGGCGCTACCGACTCCATGCGCCCGTAGCGTCCGGCGGCGACCGCGCGGGCGCCCGCCGCCAGGGCGTCGAAGGGTTTCATGATCAGGCGGCCGAGCGCGACCGCCACCGCCGCCGAGGCGAGGGCGCAGGCCAGTCCCGTGAGGACGAGTCGGGCGAGCATGCGGGTGGTGCCCGCGAGCACGGCCTGCCGTTCCCGGAAATACAGCACCCGCCAATTCGATCCGGTTATCGGCGTCGACGCGACGAGCCATTCGCGTCCGTCCTCCTCGATCTCCAGGGGCGCGGCGTCGGGGCCGGCGTCGAGGCTCGAGGCGTGCCGTTGCTCGCGGACGAAGACCGGATCGGAATGCGCCACGAAGCGTCCCCGGGCGTCCACGATGCCGATGCGGTCGCTTTCGTCGGTCCGGAGCGGGCGGATGAAGTCGGAGAGTTGATCCAGGTCGAGCAGCACCGCGCCGACGAGGTCCCCGAACGGCATCCACACCGATACCGTCATCGCGCCGGTGGCCAGGGCCACGTACGGATTCGAGTAGACGGCGTCGCCCGAGGCGAGCGCCTCGGCGAAGCCCGGCGAGCCGGACAGGTCCGTGCCGATCCGTTTCGGGTCGCCGGGCGCGAGGTCGAGGATGATGCCCGCGCGGTCGGCCACTATCAGGGTGTCGACGTCGTCCTTGTTCCAGGTAAGCGCCTCGAGGAAGCCGCGGCGTTCTGCGTCGTCGTGCCCGGTCTCGAGGAAGCGGGCTACGGAGCCGAGCATGCGCAGGGGGGTGCGGATGTAGCGCTCGGTCTCGAGCGCGATCGAGCGGGCCACCGAGCGCATGGAGTCGAGCGCGGTGGCCCGCGCCTCACCGTCCGCCACCAGGGTGGCGCTCAGGGTGCCGAGCGTCGCCGGCGTCAGCGCCGCCGCGACCAGGGCGATGATGAGCATGCGCCTGAGGCTTTTCATGACGTTCAGGGAAGCATCTCGAAACGACCGTCGCGGACCACGGAAAGCCGGTAGGGACGGTCGCAATCCCCGTACGGGTCGAAGCGGAAGGGGCTTTGCAGGGTGAACGGCTCTTCCAGCGAAAGGAGCGCCGCCTTGATGGCCGGGCCGTCCAATCCGCGCGCGTTTTCCAGGGCCTGGGCCATGATGCGCATGGCCTCGTAGCCGTACTCGGCGCCGAAGTCCGCCTCCTCGCCGTAGCGCGCGCGGAAGGCCTCGCGGAAGGCCCGGTTCGCCTCTCCGGGATGGTCGGGATCGAGGCCGCTGACGGCCACCACGCCCTCGACCGAGCGACCTCCGAAGGCGAGCAGGTCGTCGGTGCGGCCCCAGAGCGGGATCAGGACGAGGGGCGACGCGCCCGCTCCGGCCAAAGCCTGGCAGATGTTCGCGACGTCCCAGGCCGAGGCCGAGAGGAGGATCGCGTCCGGATCTCCGGCCATCAGGGATTCGGCGACCGCGGAGTAGTCGGTGTCCGACCCGGTCGGGAAGCCGAGGCCGCCCAGGATCGACCCGCCGCCCGCGCGGAAGGTCTCCTCGAAGCGTTCCTTCATGGGAATCGAGTACGAGCGGTTGGTGAGCTCCCAGGCCACCGCGGCCCGTCGCCTGCCCGAGGCCAGGGCGTGGAGCGCCAGATCCCGGCCTTGCAAATCGCTGGAGGCCACGATGCGGAAGAAATAGTCGTCCTTGCCCGAGTGCTCGGGCGCGGATACGGTCGGACTCAGCAGGGGAACGCGCTTCTCGGTGGCGAAAGCCGCCGTCAGGACGCCGGTCTTGCTGGCCATGTGGCCCACGAGGCAGACGACGTCGGCGTCGACGAGGAAGCGGTCCGCCTCGAGCGCGGTTTCGGGCGAATCGCCGTCGTCGCGCACCAGGAGCTCGATCGGGCGTCCGCGGACGCCTCCGGCCGCGTTGATCTCGGCGGCGGCCAGCTCGATGCCGTTGCGGCCCATGACCCCGAGCCGGCCGCTGAGCCCCGTCAGGCCCACCGGCACGCCGACCAGGATCGGCTCGCGCGCGCACGCGGCGAGACCCAGCGCCACGCACAACAGGAGCCCGCCCGGGCGGGCGATCCGCTTCGGTGCCGGAGAAAGGTCCGTTCGCCGGTCGTCATGCTTGCCCATCGTTCACTCCCTCCGCCCGCCTGCTACGATAGGCGGAAAGCGGCGGCGGCGCAAGTTGACCGGAACCGTACCGGGCCTGTCCGCGCGGGGACGGCCTGGGAGCCTGTCGGGCTTGTGAGCGCCGATATGCCATGACCGGTGGGTGAATGGTTTGTCGGACGGCTTTTCGACGGAGAGGGGCGCCCCTCGGCATAAAATCGGCTCGTCAATCGGGCCGTACGGGAAGTATGGCCCTCAATCCTCCCCGGTTTTCTGCTCGAGGTTCGCTGTCTCTCCGTCGAAACCCCAAGCCCGACAGGCTCCTAGCAGAAGCGGTAGCGCATTCCCCGTTCGCGCAGCTTCGCGACGAAGGTCTCGTATTCCGCGGCGTTCAAGGGTTTGGCGATCAGGAAGCCCTGGAAGCCGCGGCAACCCATGTCCCAGAGCGAGCGGAGCGACTCGGCCCGCTCGACGCCCTCGGCCACCAGGTCGAGCTCGAGCCCCCGGGCGATGCCCACCAGCGAGCGGACGATGATGCGGTCGTGCCGGTTGCGGTCGAGGTTCTCGACGAAGAGCCGGTCGATCTTGATCTCGTTGAGCGGGAAGCGGTGGAGGTGCGAGAGGCTCGAGTACCCGGTGCCGAAGTCGTCCACCGATACGCGGATGCCCGCCGCCGCGAAGCGCTCGAGTATGCGCGCCGCCGCGTCCGGATCCTCGAAGAGGCTGGTCTCGGTCAGCTCGACCACGAGGCGCGACGGGTCGAAGCCGACCATGCGCACGAGGCCTTCCAGCGTCTCGATGGTGTCCTCGTTGCGGAACTGGCGCGCCGAGAGGTTGAGCGAGAGCCCCGTCTCGGCCAGCGGGCCGTCCTTCCATTCCGCGAGCTTGCGCGCCACCTGGTAGATCAGCCACTTGCCGATGGGCTGGATGAGTCCGGTCTCCTCGGCCAGGGGTATGAAGAGCGAAGGCAGGAGCTGTCCGCGGCCCGGGTGGTTCCAGCGTATCAGGGCCTCGGCCTCGACGCGTTCGACCACGAGCTCGTCGCCCTCGAGGGCGCTCGCGAAGAGCTTGGGCTGGTAGCGCAGGCTGAACTGCTCGCCGATGTCACGGATGGCGGCGCTTTCTATGGCGCGGATGATGTCGTTCTGGAGCTCGAGCCGCTCGATGGCCCGCTCGAGGTGCTCGTCCTTGAACAGGACGAAGGCCTCGCGGCGCTCGGCGGCCAGGCCCACCGCGATGTCCGCGCGGTGGAGCAGTTCCGACCTGTCGTCGGCGTGCTCGGGCCAGTAGGCCGCTCCCGCGGACACTTGCAGGGCGATCTTGAAGCCGGCGAACACGTGGGGCTCCGCCAGGCTCGAAAGGAGCTTCTTGAGGAAGGCGAGCAGGGGCTTCCCTTTCAGCGAAGGCAGCAGGAGGACGAACTCGTGCTCGCGGGTGTGGAAGACCCGGTCCTCCGCGCGGAGCAGGGTCTGGACCCGGCAGCCGGTCTGGTAGAGCAGCCACTCGGTGATGCTGGTGCGGAGCGTTTTCCGGACCGTGGCGTAGTTCGGGCCGAGCTGGACGATGAGGACGGCGAAGCCGGCTTCCGGATCGCGCGTCTCGATCCAGCGCTCGAGCTCGCTCTCGAGGCGGAAGTGCGTGGGCAGTCCGCTCTGGGGCTGGAGCGAGAGCTTGCGCTCCAGCGCGTCCACGCGCGTTCGGAGGCGTTCGTTCTCGTCCTTCAGCTTGAGCATTTCCGCCGGTCCGGTCGGAACCTCGGGAAGCTCGGGGCCGAAGGCGTCCGGTCCGGGCGTCGCGGCGACGGCCGCTTCGCCTTTCACGTGCAGTTTTTCCATAAACTCCGCTCTGTCTTTCGTCAGGCTCAGCGGCTCCGTCCATGGGGCCGCGCGCGAGACCCGATGCTCAATCGGCGCTGTTTCGGGCGGCGGGTACTTTTCGTGCTTCTTCTCTCGAATCAGAAGGATACGGTACGTTGGTTGGAATTTCCAATTTACCGGGGCAAATTCCACCGCGGAGGACCGGCCGCCGCCCGATCGCTTCCCTCCGTCGCGGGACGGGGAGGGTAGCCTGCGCGCCGCCGGGTTTCAAGCTATATTCCATTCCATGCGCGAAAACGGCTCGATCGAAGGTCCGGACCCCCGCTCGGAGGTCGGCCGCGTACTCAAGTTGGTCGTCGCCTACGACGGCACCGATTTCAAGGGCTGGCAGCGCTTGCCCGGCAAGGCGCGCACCGTGCAGGGCTTCCTCGAGGCGGCGCTGGGCCGCGTCCTGGGCGAAGCGGTCGAGGCGTCCGGCGCCGGCCGTACCGACGCGGGCGTGCACGCGGAGGGCCAGGCGGCCTCCGTTCCGACGCGGAGCGGCAAGTCGACGGAGCGCATCCTCCGCTCGCTCGACGGCGACCTGCCCCCCGATCTCGCCGTGCTCTCGGCGGAGGACGCCGAGCCGCGCTTCCACGCCCGCTACCGCGCGACGGGCAAGCTCTACCGGTATCGCCTGCAGGTCGGCGCTCGGCCGGACCCCTTCGCCGCCCGGTACGCGCTGCGCGTCACCGACGCGCTGGACCTCGGCGCCATGCGCTCCGTCGCGGCCGCGCTGGTCGGCCGCCGCGATTTTTCCGCCCTCACCAACGCCCGGGGCGACAAGAGCGCCGTGCGCGAGCTCCGCGCCGTCCGCGTGGTCGAGCGCGCGGACTTCCTCGACCTCGAGTTCGAGGGCGACGGCTTCCTGCGGAACCAGGCGCGCATCATGGCGGGCGTCCTGCTCGAAGCGGGGCGCGGCCGGATCGACGCCGCCGGCGTCGTGGCCCTGCTGGCGGAGGGGCTGCGCGCCAAGGCACCCGGCGCGCTCGAGGCGAAGGGGCTCTGCCTGGTGAAGGTGTTCTACTGAGCGAAGGGAGGGCGGACGAGGCGGCTCGGATCAGCCGCCTTCAAAGCGAGGGCGCGTCCGCCGGCCAGGCCTTGCGGAGCTCCGCCTCGATGCGCTCGCGGGGGTAGGCGCCGGTGAGTCGCGCGAGCTCGCGGCCCTTCCAGAACAAGGCCAGCGTGGGCACGCCCGAGACCTCGTGGGCGCCGGCCACCTGGGGTTTGCGGTCGATGTCGACCTTGACCACGAGCAGGGATCCCTTGTGGGCGCGGGCGAGCGATTCGACCACGGGCGAGACTATCTTGCAGGGACCGCACCATTCGGCGTAGAAGTCGGCGAGCACCGGCCGTTCGGCGCTCTTGATCAGTTCTTCGAAGGATGCGGGTAGGCTGGCCATGGGCTGGAAGATACCGACGCGGGCCGGCGAACGGAAAGGGCCGGAGCCCGAAGCGCTCGGCTTCGGACTCCGGCCCCGATCGGACCGGGTTTGCCGCGAAGGGCTTACCAGCGGCCGCCGCGACCTCCGCGACCGCCCATCATGCCGCCGTAGGGCATGGCGCCGTAGGAACCGCGACCCTGGAACTGGGTGGCCAGGTCGAAGGTCTTCGAGCCGACCGTGATCTTGGTGGCCGCGAAGATCGGGCGGGTCTGGCCGGCCGGAGCCGGGTACTCGGAACCCTCCACCTTGAGGGTGGCGCCGACCTTGATTTCCTCGATGTAGGCGGTGCGGAAGAAGCCCGGGAAGTGGAGGATGTAGGTGACGTCCTTCACCACGAGGGCGGCCACGCCGTCCACGATCTGCAGCTTGCCCTCGAGGGTCTTCACCGCGGGGGCGGCGGGGGCGGCGTAGGGATAGCCGCGGCCCATCATGGGGGCGAAGCCCTGGGCGGATACGATGCCGACGAGGGCGGCAAGGCCGATGATCGCGAAAACGATGCGCTTCTGCATGGCGAACTCCTTGAAGGTTCTGTTCCGGCGATTCTCGTTCGCCGTCACCTCCTATATTGCAATCCCCGTGCCAAGGCTCCCGATCTGTGAGATTTTTCTTCGTTTTGTCTCGGGAATCTTGGCGACGCAGCAAATAAATATCTAATAAGGACTTAAATCCACGGCACGGGGGCGATGGCGCTTCCGGTTCCTTGTCTCGATCATTTTTCTCCTCCTTCTTCCCTATCCGCACTGCGCCTCTGCGTCTCGGCGGGTCTCTTTTCGTTTCATCCCTGCGCATTATTTTCCCGTCCTGCCCACATCGTGCGCTTTTTGCCTTTCGCGGCTCCGGTCCGTATCTTAATGCCTGACATGATTACTAAGCTATCCCGGTCGCCCTGGCGCGACCCGGCCGTCAACCTCGCCCTCGAGGAAGGACTCCTCGAACGCGCGACCCCGGGCGGGCTCCGGCTGCATCTCTACATCAACGAGCCCAGTGTCGTGTTCGGACGAAACCAGAATCCCTGGGCCGAGAGCTCGGGCGTCCTGCCCGAGTTCCGCCGCGTTTCGGGGGGCGGGGCGGTGGTCCACGGTCCAGGCTGCCTCTGTTGGTCCTTCGTCGGGTCGCGAGGGCGCTTCGATCTTCCGGAAGCCCTCGACTTCGTGAAGTCCGCCTGCGCGCGCCTCGGCGTCGAGTGCGCCGCGGACGACCGGGGCGCCCTCTTCGCGGACGGCCGCAAGCTTTCAGGCAGCGCGCGCGCGTTCCGGGGCGGCGCCGCGCTGGTCCACGGCACCCTGCTCGTCGAGGCGGACGCCGCCGCGCTCGAGTCCGCGCTCGAACCCCGCGCGGAGCCCGCCTGGTCGAAGGCCCTGCCCTCGAAGCGCGCGCGCGTCGGGACCCTCGCCGACCTGGCGCCCGGGCTTGCGATGGAGGACGCGGTCGAGGCCTTCCGCGCGGAAGCGGCGGCGCGCTTCGGGGGCGGCGCCTGGGAAGCGCCGCCCGAGGATCCGGAACTCGCCCGTCGCGTCGCGCGCCACCGGAGCCGCGAGTGGGTCTACGACCGCACGCCGCCCTTCGCGGTCCGCTCCGGCGACCTTTCCTTCCGCGTGGAGGAAGGCCTCGTCGCGGCCATCGAGGCCGAACCGGGAAAGCGGATACCGCCCGGGGCCTTCGCGGTCCTGGGCCGGCCCTTCGACCCCTCTCGGGTCGCCGCGCCGCGCGGCGACGCGGCGCCCCTTTCGCGCCGTACCGCATGAAAATCTTTGGAGGAAACGATGGAATCGGATGAAGCGGTCGCCTTCGACGGATTGATGGAACGCGTCGCGGATCTTCTCGAAGTCGCGCGCGTCGCCTTGCTGTCCACCGTGGACGCAAGCGGGCGGCCCCGCGCGCGCTGGATGACGCCCGTCACCCTGCCGGGCCTTCCCGGCCGCATTTTCTCGGTGAGCTCGCCCAAATTCGACAAGGTCGCGGAGATCGCGGCCAACCCGGCCGTGTCCTGGTCCGTCCAGACGGCGGGCCTCGACGTCGTGGCCGAGGCCCGCGGCGACGCCTGGGCGGTCGACGACCAGAAGCTCAAGGCCGGGGTGCTGGAAGCCATCGGCCCCCGCCTCGAGGCGTTCTGGCACGCCAACCCGAACCCGCGCGACCTCGTGGTCCTCGAGACCGAGGTCGACGAAATCGTCCTTTCGTACACCCTCAAAGGAAGGACCCTGCGCGCCGCGCGGAAGGAGGAAGTCCGTGGCCGATAAGACGTACCCGAAACCCTCCGCTCCGGCCCCGGGCGCCGGCCCGGGCCGGCTCGGCGGCCTCGACAAGGCCGAGCTCCTCGACCTGCTCCGCCGCATGCAGCTCATCCGCTCCTTCGAGGAGCGCGCGGGCCAGATGTACGGCCTCCGCAAGATCGGCGGTTTCTGCCACCTCTACAACGGGCAGGAGGCCGTCGGCGTCGGCGCCGTCTCGGCGCTCGACCTCGAGGCCGACTACGTCCTGACCGGCTACCGCGACCACGGCCACGCCCTGGCCTGCGGCATGGACCCGAAGGCCATCATGGCCGAGCTCTTCGGCAAGGCGAACGGCTCGAGCCGCGGCAAGGGCGGCTCCATGCACCTGTTCGACGCTTCCCGGCACTTCCTCGGCGGCAACGGCATCGTCGGCGCGCAGATCCCCGTGGCCACGGGCGTCGCCTTCGCGCAGGCCTACCGGGGCCGCGCCTCCGGCGAGGGAGCGAAGCCCACGGGCGCCACGCTCTGCTTCTTCGGCGACGGCGCCATCCATCAGGGCGCCTTCCACGAGTCGCTCAACCTGGCCCGCATCTGGAAGCTGCCGGCGGTCTACGTCGTCGAGAACAACCAGTGGGGCATGGGCACCAGCTGGAAGCGCGTCAGCTCGCTCGAGGAGTTCCACCGCATGGCGGACGGCTACGGCATGGTCGGCGTCGACGTCGACGGCATGGACGTCCTCGCCGTGCGCGAGGTCGTGGCCGCGGCCCGCGCGCGCGCCCTCGACGAGGGCATCCCGACCCTGATCGAGGCCGAAACCTACCGCTACAAGGGGCATTCGATGAGCGACCCGCAGAAGTACCGCTCGCGCGAGGAGGTGGACGAGTACCGCTCGCGCGACCCCATCCTCGTCCTCAAGGACCGCATGGCCGCTGCCGGCCTCGTCACGGAAACCGAATGGGAGGCGATGGTCAAGGAGACCGACGCCCTGGTCGACGAGTCGGTCGCCTTCGCCGAGGCGGGTCCCGAGCCCGCCCCCGGCGCCCTCTACGAGGACGTCTACGCCACGGAGCTCGCCCTATGAGCGTCATCACCTACCGCGAAGCGCTCAACCGCGCCCTCGACGAGGAGCTCGAGCGCGACGGCTCGGTCTTCCTCATGGGCGAGGAAGTGGCCGAGTACGACGGCGCCTACAAGGTCTCGAAGGGACTCCTCGCCAAGTACGGCGCGCGCCGCGTCGTCGACACGCCCATCACCGAGCTCGGCTTCACGGGCCTCGGCGTCGGCGCCGCCATGGCGGGCTTAAGGCCCGTCATCGAGTGGATGACCCACAACTTCGCCCTGCTCGCCCTCGACCAGGTCATCAACGAGGCCGCCAAGATGCGCTCGATGTCCGGCGGCCAGTTCAAGGTGCCCATCGTCTTCCGCGGACCGAACGGCCCGGCCGAGTACCTGGCGGCCCAGCATTCGCAGGCCCTCGCCTCGTACTGGGCCCACGTGCCCGGCCTCAAGGTGGTCGCGCCCGCCACGCCGGCGGACGCCTACGGCCTCCTCAAGTCCGCCATACGCGACGACGACCCCGTGGTCGTGCTCGAGGCCGAGATGGCCTACTCGTGGAAGGGCGAGGTGCCCGACGAAGAGTACCTGACCCCCATCGGCAAGGCCGACCTCAAGCGCCCGGGTTCCGACGTCTCGATCATCACCTTCGGCAAGCCCCTGAAGATCGCGCTCGAGGCCGCCGAGGCGCTCGCGGCCGAGGGCGTCTCCGCAGAGGTGCTCGACCTCCGCACGGTGCGCCCTCTCGACGAGGCGGCCATCCGCGAGACCGCCCGCAAGACGGGCCGCGTGGTCGTCGTCGACGAGTCCTGGCCCGTGGCGAGCGTCGGCAGCCACGTGGCGCACCTCGCCGCGCGGGACGCCTTCGACCGGCTCGACGCCCCCGTGGAGCTCGTCTCCGGCGAGGACGTGCCCATGCCCTACAACCACGGCCTCGAGCTGGCCGCCCAGCCCTCGGTCGCGAAGATCGTCGCCGCGGCGCACCGCGCGCTCTACAAGGAATCCTGAAATGGCTGAACGACTGCTCATGATGGCCCTCTCGCCGACCATGGAGGAGGGCGTGCTCGCGCGCTGGCGCGTGGCCGAGGGCGAGGCCTTCAAGGCCGGCCAGGCCCTCTGCGAGGTGGAGACCGACAAGGCCACCATGGACTACGAGGCGCCCAAGGCCGCGGTGCTGCTCAAGATCGTCGCGGCCGTCGGGGCCAAGGCCCGCGTGGGCGAACCCATCGCCGTCATCGGCGCGGCCGGCGAGGATTATTCAGCCCTGCTCGGGAAGGAAACGGGGGGAAGCGCGGGGGAAAACGCCGCGCACGCCGCAAGCACGGCTTCACCCGCTTCCGGGGCGCGGCCTTCTTCCGGAACGGTCGCCTCCGGCCGCCCGGCGGCGGTCTCCGCGGCGGCTCCTCCCCCGGGCGGCGCCGACGCGCGTCCGGCGGCGCCCGTGTCGGCCTCCGCTCCGACGGCCCCGGTCGCGCCCGCGGTTCCGTACCCGGCGGCCGGCGGACACGTGCCCGTCGCGCCGGCAGCTCTGCCGCCTTCCAGCCCGCTCGCCCGCGCGCGAGCCCTCAAGCACGCGGTGGACCTCCGCCTCGTGCGCGGCTCCGGCCCCGGCGGGCGCGTGGTCGAGCGCGACGTCCTCGAGGCCGCGCGCTCGGGCACGGCGCGCTTCGGCGCTCCGCCGCCGCTCCCAGCGGCACCGGGCTCCGCCGCGGCAGGCTCCGGCCCCCTCGTCGACGAAGAGCGAGCCGTGGCCGGGAAGCGCGCGGTCATCGCGCGGCGCCTCTCGGAAAGCTTCTTCACGGCGCCGCACTTCTACCTGAAGCGGACCGTGGACGTCGGGCGGCTCCTTGCCGCGCGCGCGGCCCTCAACGCCGCGCGGGGCGAAAAGCTTTCGCTCAACGCGTACCTGGCCAAGCTCTCGGCCGTCGCCCTCTCGCGCCACCCGGCCCTCAACGCGGGTTGGAAGCAGAAGCCGGACGGGAGCGCCGTCGTCGAGTACCGCGCGCGGGTGGACGTCGCGCTCGCGGTGGCCCTGCCGGACGGGCTCGTCACGCCGGTCGCGCGCGACTGCGGGCGGAAGGGCGTCGCCGCCATCGACGCGGAGTACGCCGCCCTCATCTCCAAGGCGCGCGCGGGCTCCCTCCTTCCCGAGGAGTATTCCGGCGCCACCTTCACCATCAGCAATCTCGGCAGCTTCGGCGTCGAGGAGTTCACGGCCATCATCAACCCGCCGGGCTCGGCCATCCTGGCGGTCGGAGCCGCGCGGAAGGAGCCCTTCGTCAAGGATGACGGCACCCTCGGCGTCCGCGACGCCATGACGCTCACCCTGGGCTGCGACCACCGCGTGGTCGACGGCGCCGTCGGCGCCGCCTTCCTCGCCGAGCTCGCCGCCCTGATCGAAGAACCTCTGGCGGCCCTGCTATAACTAGAAGACCACGGAGACACGGAGGCACGGAGGAAAGAGGGAGAAAGCAAGAGAAGCTGCTCAGGAATCGGTACTCGATCGTTTCCTCTCCCTCTTCCCTGCGTCGCTTCGCTCCGCTTTCGGCATGGAAAGATTGAAGTGCGCACTAGCGCGCGCAGCCTCATCCCAAACTCCGTGCCTCCGTGGTTGATTTTCCCGTGGTATGCTCCAACGGAAAGGAAACCTGAATGGCTGACTACATGTACGACGTGGCGATAATCGGGGCGGGGCCGGGCGGGTACGTGGCCGGCATCCGCGCGGGACAGCTCGGGCTCAGGGCCTGCGTCATCGAGAAGGACAAGCCGGGCGGCGTCTGCCTCAACGTGGGCTGCATCCCGTCGAAGGCGCTCATCCGCCAGGCGGAGCTCTTCCACGACGGCAAGGCGGCCCTCGAGGCCGCCGGCGCCACCGTGGACCTCTCAGGCTGGACCTACCGGCCCGCCTGGAAGAAGAGCCGCGACGCGGCCGCGAAGCTTTCGCGCGGCGTCCAGTTCCTGCTCAAGAAGAACGGCGTGGATTATATCGAGGGAAGCGCGCGGCTCTCCGGCGCGCGCGAGGTGGAGCTCGAGGGCGGCCGGAAGATCACCGCCGCCGCCGTCATCGTGGCCACGGGCTCGCGGCCGCGCGAATTGCCCGGCTTCGAATTCGACGAAGACCGCGTGCTCTCGAGCACGGGCGCCCTCATGCTCGAGGAAGTCCCGAAGAGCCTCGCCGTGCTCGGCGCGGGCGCCATCGGCATGGAGCTGGCCTTCGTCATGAACGCCTTCGGCGCCAAGGTGACCGTGGTCGAGCTCCTCGACCGCGCCCTGCCGCTCGAGGACGAGGAGACGGCCGCCGTCGTGGCCAAGGAGTTCAAGCGCTCCGGCATCGAGATCCTGACCGGCGCCAAGGCCCTCGGCGTCGATCGTTCCGCCGACGGGATCAAGCTCCGCGTGCAGGCGAAGGACGGGACCGAATCGACCGTCGAGGCGGAGCGCCTCCTCGTCGGCGTGGGCCGCGCGCCCAACACCGCGGGGCTCGGGCTCGAGGAGCTCGGCGTCAGGCTCGAGCGCGGCTACGTGCGCGTCGGCGACTATATGGAAACCAACGTCGCGGGCGTCTACGCCATCGGCGACATCGCGCCGAGCCTCCAGCTGGCCCACGTGGCCAGCAAGGAAGGCGAGATCGCGGCCGAGCACATCGCGCACGTCCTCAAGGGCTCGCCGCTCCCGAAGGAAAAACGCGTGGATCCGCTCCTCGTGCCGAGCGCCGTCTACTGCGAGCCGCAGGTCGGCAGCTTCGGCCTCTCCGAGGCCAAGGCGAAAGAAACCGGCGTACGCCACGCGGTGGCGCGCTTCCCCTTCCGCGGCATCGGCAAGGCGGTGGCCACCGAGGCGCCCGAGGGAATGGTCAAACTGGTCTACGACCCCGAGACCACGGAAATCCTCGGCGCAAGCGTGGTCGGCGCGGCCGCCACGGAAGTGGTCCACGAGCTCCTGCTCGCCAAGGGCGCCGAGCTCCTCGCCGAGGACCTCGCGGACCTGGTGCACGCGCACCCGACCATCAGCGAGGGCGTCATGGAAGCAGCGCGCGCCGCCCTCGGCCGCGCGGTGCACGCCTAGTCGCGCCGTGGGCCCCGTCGCCTGGCTCCGCGAAAAGCGGCGCGAGAAGCTCGCCGCCCTCCACCCCGTCGACGACGAGGCCTGGGACCGGGCCGTCAGGCACCACCGCGTGCTCGACGGCCTTTCCCCGGAGGAGCTCGCGAAGCTGCGCTCCATGGCGGCGGCCTTCCTAGCCGAGAAGAAATTCGTCGAGGCGCGCGGAGCCGTCGCGGACGCGGACGCGCGGCTCTCGATCGCGGTGCAGGCCTGCCTGCCCCTCCTCGAGCTGGGCCTGCGCTGGTACGACGACTGGGAGACCGTCATCCTCGTGCCGAAGGAATTCAACTACACGCGGCGCGAAGTGGACCCCTCGGGCATCGTCACGGAATGGGACGACGAGCTCGCGGGGCAGGTGCTCGAGCTCGGGCCGGTGGTGCTCTCGCTCCGCGACGTCGACGCCTCGGGCTGGGGCGACGGCTTCAACGTGGTCATCCACGAGTTCGCGCACAAGCTCGACGAGCGCGACGGCGAGCTGGACGGCTGCCCCCCGCTCCACCGCGGGGTGTCGGCCTCCGCGTGGCGCAAGGCCTTTCAGGCCGCCTGGACCGACTTCTCCGAGCGGGCGAAGAAGCCGGCGCCCTGGGGCAAGCGGAAGCGCGGGAAAGGCGCGCTTCCCCTCGATTCCTACGCGGCCGAGAGCCCCGACGAGTTCTTCGCGGTGGCCTGCGAGTACTTCTTCGAGCGCCCCTTCCGCCTCCGCGACGCCTACCCGGAGGTGTACGCGGTCATGAAGGATTTTTTCCGCCAGGATCCGGCGGAGCGCCTCGCGCGGGCGGGATTGATCGGCCGCGCCTGAGCGACCGCGCGCTCCCTCGCCGCGGGGCGGGCCTTCCCTTGCAATGAAGCCCTCAAATCTCTATTATATCCATAAGACGGTTCCCACGGGGTACGCGCGCCCTGCGCCGCGTTCAGCGCCTCCTCCCCGATCCCGGGTCCGCCCCGAAAACCGGACCGTCGCGGAAACGCCATGAAAATCAGGACCAGAATCTCGCTCGCCCTCATGGGCACGGGCCTCGTCGCGACGCTCGCCTTCGGGGCGGTGGCCGCGCTCGCCGTCTCGGGGAACGCCCGCTCGATGGCCGACAGCAACCTCGGCTCCCAGCTCGGGGCGGTGGGACGTTCGATCGACCTCTTCCTCGACCAGGCGTCCGAGCGGCTGCCCGCCCTCGCGGAGGATGACGCCGTCAGGTCGGGCCTCGGCGCGCTGCCCGGCTCCCCGGGCTCGGGAGATCCGGCCGCGGCCCGGGAACTCGAGGCGCTGCGCGCCCGGCTGGACGGGGAGCTCGCCGCCGCCCCGCTCCTCACGGAAATCCTCCTGGCCGACGACTCGGGGGGCAGGCTCCGCGCGCCTTCGACCCTGGCCGCCGAATTCGGCGACGCGCGCGAGGAGGGCTGGTACCTCGCCGCGACCGGTTCGCCGGAAGGCGTGAGCGTCGGAGAACCGCGCCTGGCTTCGAGCGGAGCGACCACCCTCGCGCTCTCGACCGGCGTCCGGGACGCGCGTGGCGCGTGGCGCGGCGCCCTGGGGGTCCGGATCGACGCGACGGAGCTCCGCGACATGCTGCAGGCCCTCAAGGTCGGGGCGGCCGGCTTCGCGATCCTGTCCACCGGCTCGGGCGAGATCATCGCGAATCCCCGCGACTTCACCGCGGTCGGCACCGCGCTCGGAAGCGCTTCGGGCGGCGCCCTGCGCGTCGTCGCGGAGGGGGGACTCGCCGAGCTCAGGACCGTGGCCTATCGCGGCGATACCTGGCTGCAGCGCAGCGTCGCGATCGACCGGGGTCTCGTCCTCCACGGCTTCGTCCCCCTGTCCGAGGTCTACGACCCGGTCTTCGAGATCCTGCTCATGCTCGGCGCGACGGCGACGGGGCTCATCGCCCTCGCCCTGCTGTCCGCCCGCTTCCTCTCCGCGCGGGTATCGAAGCCCGTCGTCGCCGTGGCCTCGCGCCTCTCGGAGGTGGCGGACGGCGGCGGAAACCTGTCCGCGAGCCTCGCGGTCGAGTCGAACGACGAGGCCGGCGACCTCGCGCGGCACTTCAACCGCTTCGCCGCCACGCTCCGTACGCTCTTCGGCGGCGTCAAGTCGCACGCCGAGCGCCTGCTCTCATCCTATGAAGAGCTCAACGCGGCCATCGCCGAGAACTCCGCCAGCGTGCGCGAGCTCGCGGCGGGAAACCGCAGCGCCTCGGAGACGGCGCAGACGCACGCGGGACTCGTGTCGGCCGCGGCCGGCGCCATCGAGGAAAGCGTCCGGGAGCTCGACGCCCTGCAGGCGGCGGTCGACGAGGCGGAGGCGACCGCCGCCCGGGCCGTCGAGGCTTCGGACAGGGGCTCGGTCCATCTTGAGGCCGCCGGAACGCTGGCGGAGCGGAACGACCGCTCCGCGGACGAGCTGCTCGGCGCCGCCGTCGAGGGCGACTCGGCCCTGCGCGAGCTGGACGGAGCCGGACGGGAGCTCGCCCTGGCGGCCGCGCGCATCCGCGATATGACCGCGCTCATCCTCAACATCTCTTCGCGCACCAACCTGCTCGCCATGAACGCGGCCGTCGAGGCCGCCCACGCGGGCGACGCCGGCGCCGGCTTCGCGGTCGTCGCCGAGGAGATCCGGAACCTCGCCGACCAGAGCTCGCGCGGCGCCAAGGACATCCGCGACGCGACGCGCGCCATCTCGGAAGCCGCGGGCCGCAACCTGGAGCGCTCGGCCACCGCGCTCGACGCCTTCGGCCGCGTCCGGGGGCGCTCGGAGACGGTCAAGGAAATCGCCCGGGACATCGCGGGCGGCGTGCGCGGGCAGCACGAGGCGAACGCGATCATCCGCGAGGGGCTCGCGGCGCTCTCCGCCGCCCTCGAGCGCGCGGTCGAGGCGGCCCGTCGCGAGGCGGAGCGCGGCGCGGCCGCGGCCCAGGCCCTCCGCGACGCCGAACGCCTGGCCGGGGAAATCGCGGCGGGGCGGCTCGAGGAGCGCCTGGCCATGGACGAGCAGGAACGCGCGATGGAGAGCATGCAGGACGTTTCCGCGGAAGTCGGCAAGGTGGCGCGCGAACTGCGCGACGCCATGGGACGTTTCCGGCTCGGAAGCGACGATGCCGAGGCGCGGACGCGGGGGGAAGATCGCGATTGACCGCGGGCCGCAAAGGTCGTAGAGTCTTGCCGTGCGCACCGTCAACCGCATCGCAGTCGTGCTCGCCCTCGTCGCCCTCTCGCCGGTCGGGCTCGGGGCCCTTCCCGTCGACCTGACCCTCTCGGAGCTCCGCGTGGCGAGGGGCTTCCGCCAGGACAGCCTCGCCACCCTGCCTGATCCCACCGACCCGGACTGGGCGCGCGTCAGGCCGACCCGCGGCGAGCGGCCGCTCATGATACGCGATCTCGGCGTGCGGGGCGCCGGCCCCTGGCGGCCCTTCGACCTGACGCCGGACCCGGTGCAGGAATGGACCCTCGTCTGGCCCTTCGAGGCGGACCTGGGCCTGCTCAACGCGAGCGACCCGGCCGTCTTCCTTTCCCACGTCGGGCAGGGCTGGGAGCTCTACCTGAACGGGCAGCTGCTCCGCGACGAGCTCGAGCGGACGGGCGACGGCTCGCTCGTCCGAGAGCGCTCGTTCCGCAACGTCCTCGTGCCCATCGACAAACGGGCCCTCAAGCAGGGCACCAACATCCTCGCCATCCGCATAGCCGGCGATCCGCAGAACGACCGGACCGGCCTCAACCTGTCGGGGCCCTACCTGATCGACCGCTACGTGCGCCTCCGCGCCCGGACCCTCGAGTATCCGGAGCTGATGCTGGCGGGCGTCTTCTTCTTCTTCGCGCTCTACCACATCCTCCTCTTCGCGCTCAGGCCGGCCTTCAAGTCCTACCTCGCCTACGGGGCGAGCACGCTCGGCCTGGCAGTCTACCTGGTCGCGCGGTCCAACGTGGCGGTCATGGCCATAGGCGACTCCGCGATACCGCGCCGCGTCGAGTACGGCGCGCTCTTCGTCGTGGTGCCGCTCGTCGTGGCGTTCTTCGACGTGGTGGTCCGCAAGAAGGTTTCGCTCTTCGCCTGGATCTACCTGGGCTTCGCCGTCGCGCTCGCGGCGGGGGCCGCGTTCCTGCAGCCGGAAATATTCCTTTACGCGTGGCAGCTGGCCAGCGTGCCCGCCGTCATCTGGGTGCTGGGCTTCGACATCGCCGCGCCCGTGATGAGGAGCGCCCGGCTCGAGCTGGCGGCGCTCGATCCGAAGGCCTTTCCCGGCGACCGCCTCTTGGCCTTCGTCCGGGGCGCGGCGCGCTCCGAGGGCGGGCAGATTTCCATAGCGGTGCTGCTGGCCGCCGCGGCCTCCATCGCCGACATCCTGATAGTCAATTCCGGCGGTTCGCCGCGCTTCACCCGCTGGGCCTTCCTGGTGCTGGTGCTCGGTACCGGCGCCGTGCTGGCGCGCGGTCAGGCGCTGGCGGTGGCCCGCACCGAGGCGCTCAACGACAGCCTCGGCGCGAAGGTCGAGGAGCGCACGCGAGAGCTGGCCGAGGCGGCGGACGCGCAGAAGGCCCTGACCGCGGAGGTCGAAAAATCCAACCGCGAGCTGGTGGCCGCGTCCGAGGCGTCCGCGCGCGACATGGCCATGGCCGTGGCCGTCCAGCGCGGCTTCCTCCCGGTCTACCCGCCCTCCGAGTCCGAGTGGGACCTGGCCGTGGAATACCGGCCCGTCTCGGGCGTTTCCGGCGACTTCTACGACTTCTACGTCGAGAACGGCCGCTTCGAGGGACTAGCGATCGGCGACGTCTCGGGCCACGGCATCGCATCGGGGCTCATCTCGGTGCTCTCGCGCTCCGTGTTCGAGCGCCGCTTCCACGAAAGCCGCGGGGAGCCGCTTTCGGTCTTCCTCGAGCGCGCCAACGAGGAGCTCCAGGAGGAACTCGCCGCGGTCGACAACTACCTGACCTGCCTGGTGGTGCGACCCGCCGGCGAGCGGCTCGAGTACGTCAACGCGGCGCACACCGAGCCGATCTTCCGGCGCGCGGGGTCGCGGACCGCTTCCGTGCTGGCGCCCAAGGGCGCCGACGACTACAAGGGCCCGCCGCTCGGACTCGAGGACATCGCCTCCACCGCGCGCCAGCTTTCCTTCCGCATGGGACCGGGCGACATCCTGCTCGTGTACACGGACGGCCTCGTGGAAGGCAAGAACGCGCGCGGCGAACTCTACGGCATGGAGCGCCTGCTCGCGAGCGTCGGACGGGCGCCCGAGCGGAAGATCTCCGCGCGGGTCGTGCTCGAGGGCATCATGGCCGACTTCGACGCGTGGACCGACCCCTCGAAGGTGGCCGACGACCTCACCGCCATCGTGCTGGTGAGGAAATAGGCGGCGCTCCTTCCGCGGGAGCGGCGGGCGGTTCCGGTCCGGACCGGCGACTCTCGCGTTTCCGCGCCCGTCCCGCGCGGACTCCGCGTCCCTTGCCCCCGTCGCCCGCTTCGGATTAGCATCGAGCCATGCGCATAGTCATCGCGAACGACCACGGGGCGGTAGCCCTCAAGCACGAACTCGCCGCCTTCCTCCGCTCCGCCGGCCACGAGGTGACGAACCTCGGCGTCGACGAGGAGACCCGCGTCGACTATCCCGACAAGGCCCGCGAGGCCTGCCTCGAATACCTCTCGGGCGGCTACGATTTCGGCGTCGTGCTCTGCGGCACCGGCATCGGCATCTCCATCGCCGCCAACAAGATCGACGGCATCCGCTGCGCCCTGGTGCACGACGCGTTCACCGCGCGCCTCGCGCGCGAGCACAACGACGCCAACTTCCTCGCGCTCGGCGGCCGCGTCAATTACGCGGAGAAACCTTCGGACATCCTCACGGCGTTCATGGCCGCGAAGTACGAAGGCGGCAGGCACGCGGAGCGGCTCGCGAAGATAGCGGCGCTGGAATAGGCGGAATTCGCGCCCGGGCGCATGATGCGGGTATCGAGCGTTCCCGGGTAAGCCCCGGTTCCCTCCGTGGATATATCAAATCGTGAATGTTCCCGGTTGACGCCGCATCCCGACGGATGTAGGCTCCCCGCCTCATTTCACGCAGGGAGAATCGGCATGTCCAAATCTTCATTCACCACGAAATGGCCCGCGGTCCTCCTGGCCGCGCTCGCTCTCTTCGCGGTTTCGTGCGACCTTTTCGGTTCGCCCGCGCCGACGGAAGATCCGGTCGACGATCCGGGAACCGGGACGCTTTCAACCGAGGCGCGCCTCGCGAGGCTGAACGTCGAGTATGCCGGCATTCCGGTAATGCTCACGCCAGCCTTCAATCCCGGCATCGACATCTACTCGGCGTCGTACTCGATCGGAGACGGCGTGCCCCACGATGCCGCGCTCCTGGGAATCACCGCGACCGCCTGGGATTCCGGCGCGATAGTCGATGGTGCGGGCGACTGGAATCTCGCGCCGGGATTGAATTCCAGGGAACTCACCGTCACCGCCGCCGACGGAGTGACGGAGAAAACCTACACGGTCTACATCACGCTGCCTGAGTCCGGGGAGGATAACTGCGAGCTTTCGACGCTCCTACTGGAAGGTTACGACCTGGGCTTTTCGGAACGCGACGCTTCCTACGCCTTGACCGTCCCCGCCGCGACCTCGTCGGTACGCCTATCCGCGACGCCCCGGTTCTCCGGTACGACGATCCAGTATTCGTACGACGGAAGCGAGCCGAGCCTGGATTACACGGGCGCGGTCGACATTCCCGTCGGACCAGCGGGAACGGACAAGCTCATCAGGGTTCGCGCGAGTGCGGAGTCGGGAGCCTCAAGGGAATACGGAATCGCCGTCCATGTCGCCTCCGAGGGCGCTTCCGCGATCGCGACCCTGGAATCGCTTGTCATGTATGACGAGGAGGAGGTCCCGATCGAACTGTCCCCGGCGTTCGCTCCCGGTATTTTCGCTTACACGGCCGTGGTTCCGAGCTTATGCATGACATTGGATTCCACGGTATTCACGACGACCGATCCGGGCGCATCGGTGAACGCGCCCGATAGGGTGGCACTCTCGGTCGGTGATAACACGCTGATGGTCAAGGTAAGCGCGCCGGACGGCATCGCGACAGAGACTTACACGATAAACGTCACGCGCGCCGCTCCGCCGGTCCTGACTATCGCCGTCCCCGCCGGTTCCATCGTCGACACCGCGTCGTTCACGGCCTCGGGCGATTGTTTCGATCCGAACGGAGAGATCGCATCGATCATTTTCACCTTCGACTGGACTTCCGGGGCAGGTACCGCGACTCCTGATGTTTCCGGTGGTTTTTCCGTCGAACTGAGCACCGACGGTTTGGCGAACGGTCCGAACGCCCTCACGGCGATCGCGCGCGACTCATCCGGCAGCTGGCTCACCATGGATACCGTCGGCTTCGATTTTCCCTCCGGAGCGGCGACCCATGCGATCACGTGCACCGTCGATTTGGCTCCCGGAAGCACCTTTACCGATGGTTACTTGATGGTCTCGCCAATCACCGGAGGCTTCGGAAGCGTGCACGGGTACCGTGCCGGAATTCCCGTTTCCCCATCGGATTTTCCCTACACGCTGACGCTCGATGGCGTTCCGGCCGGAGAGTACATGCTTCTGGCCATGATCACGGCCACGCCCGACGTGCAAGCTGGCACGATGTTCAGGAGCGACGACACGGTCATGGTGACCGTGGTCGACGAGGATCTCACCGTGCCGACGACGGTGATGATGTACGCGACCGCGCCCTGATCTTCGGCCGGGTGGAACGAATCGAATCGAAAGCCGCCGCGGGCCCCCGGGCCCGCGGCGGCTTTTTATTCGGTCGACAGTTTCGCCGCCGCCGACCGGCCCGCCAGCGCCCCCGTCGAAAAGGCCGCCTGCAGGTTGTAGCCGCCCGAGTCGCCGTCCACGTCGAGGAGTTCGCCCGCGAGGAAGAGGCCGGGAACGAGGCGCGACGCAAGGGTCTTCGGCGAGACGTCCGCGAGCGCGACGCCGCCCGCGGTGGCCATGGCCTCGTCCCAGGGGGCGAGGGCTTCCACCTCGAAGGGGCAGGCTGCGGCGAGGCGTACGAGGGCCTCGCGGTGCTTGCGGCGGAAGGCAGCGCCCGTGACCCAGGGTTCGGCGCCGGCCAGTTCCACGAGGCCTTCCGCGAGGCGCTTCGGGACGCCGCACGAGGCCACGGCGTTCTTGACGTAGGCGGTCGGCGCGCGGGAAAGCTCGGCGGAAAGGCGCTCGCGGAACTCTTCGGCTCCGAGACCGGCGAGCTCGAGTTCGACGAGGTCGCCCGGGGCGATGCCGCGCGAGGCGTCGAGGATGCCCGGACCCGAAAGCCCCTCGTGCGTCAGGAGCACGTCGCCTGAATGTTCCGCTACCTTCTTGCCGCCGCGGCGGACCGCGAAGCGCGCCCCGGGAAACGAGAGCCCCGCGAAATCGGCGAAGCGGTAGTCTTTCACGAGGAGCGCGGCGAGCGCAGGGCGCGGCTCCACGATCCGGTGGCCGAGCGCTGAGGCGAGCGCGTAGCCGTCGCCCTCCGAACCGAGCCTCGGGTAGGAGCGCCCGCCCGTGGCGAGCACGAGGGTCCGCGCGCGGAGCGGCTCCGGGGCTCCCGCGGCGGCGACCGAGAACGCGTCACCGTCCCGCGTGACCGAGGCCGCGCGCGCGCCCGGGCGGATTTCCACGCCGAGCGCGAGCGCCTCGGCCTCGAGGACGCGGAGCACGTCGAGGGCCTTGCGGCTCGCGGGAAAGACCTTGCCGTTGGCCTCGACCGCGAACTCGACGCCGCGCGCGCGGAACCACTCGAGCAAGGAGCCCGGCGGGAAGCCGTGGAGCGCGGGCTTGAGGAAGCTCCCCTTTTCCGCGCCGCCATAATTGTCGAGGAAGTCGGAGACGTCGGCGTCGTGGGTCAGGTTGCACTGGCCGGAACCCGAGGCGAGGAGCTTCCGCCCCGGTCGCGGCCCCTTTTCCAGCACGGCGACGCGACGCGCCCCGGGCGGCAGGCCTCGTTCCGCGAGCGCGGCCGCGCAGGCGATGGCGGCGAAGAGCCCCGCGGGGCCGCCGCCGACGACGAGGCAGGCGTAGAGCGCGATCGGGTTCAGGACGGGCGGCGCGATATCCGGCATGGGGTGGAGTATAACGGGAAACTGCGCCTCGAGTCCGGGCGCCGCCGCAGCGGGCGGGGCGTTTATTCCATGCAGCCGCGCGCGGGGCAGACCGTCGCCTCCCCGCGGAAAACGCGACAGCGCCGCCTCCGGTCGACGCGAAGCGAGCTGGGGCTCCGGCGGCTATTTTCCCCATTTCTGGCCCGATGAAAAAAGCCCCGCGGCAGGCGCGGGGCTCGGTCGGACCGGATGCGGAAACGGGAAGGGCGCTTACCAGCCTTCGCTCGTCGCGGAGCTGGTGGCGTCGACATACATCGGGGCTTCGGTCGCGGCGGTGTACTTGGCGTCGTGGTATGCGAGCACGGCCTTGGTGATCTGCTTGAGGTTGATCGTGGTCACCGTGGCGCCCGCGATGGTGTCGATCGGGTCGATGTCGGCGCTCTTCACGTTGACGAACTTGGGCACGTAGCCTTCCTCGATTTCCGCTCGGGTGTTGCCCTCGGGCATGACCGGGCTGTCGCCCCAGAAGTCGAAGAAGATGCGGTGGATGCGGCCGCCCGTCGAGCCCTTCGCGATCTCGAGGAAGAGCATGGACTGCTTGTTGACCGATTCCTGCCGGCAGGTGCACGAGATGTAGACGATCTGGTAGCGCACATAGGTCTGCGCCTCGAACTCCCAGGCGATCCACGCGAGCTCGTCGGTCGGCGTGCCGAAGCCGTCGATGTGGGTGACGGGAATGATGCGCGCCGCGCCGGGGAAGCTCACCGCCGAGGGAGCGGGCGAGGGCGCGCCGGCGCAAGAGGCCAGGGAAAGCAAGGCGGCGACCGCGGCCGCGACGATGACGGCTTTTTTCATGACGGCTTAGAAGGTCGCCGCGGGGAGCTTGTAGACGCCGTCGCCGAGCACCTTGTGGGCGCCCGCGTAATCCTTGAAGCCGCCCGCGTTGAACGTGGTGTAGCCGGCCTTGTCGAGCAGGGTCTTCACGAAGGCCGCCCGGGTGCCGGAGGCGCAGAAGACGACGATGGTCTTGCCGGGGACGAAGAAGTTGGCGAGCGGGAAGGCCGCGTTCATGGTGGCGAGGCTGGCGTCCCAGCTGGCCTTGCCGTCCACGGCGCCGCGGGTGGCCATGCGGGTCTCGAGGTACTGGAAGAAGGGGATGAGCTCCGCGCCGCGGACGTAGCCGGAGTTGAAGTACTCTTCGAAGTTGCGGAGGTCGACCACCTGGACGTCCTCGCGGCCGAGGAAGGCGTCGAGGTTGGCCATGGTGATGGGGGAATCCTTGGCGGCGGCCGAGGCGACCGGCGCGGGGATGGCGGCGAGGGCGGGGCCGGCGGGAGCGGTGGCGCAGCCCGCGAGGACGAGGGCGACGAGCGCGAGGACGATGGCGGACTTCTTCATGTCGGTCTCCATGGGTATCGTTCCGGCGGCCTCAAGGGGGCGCTTCCGGGTCCGCGTCGCGGACAGCCCATGATGCCCCGCCGGGCTGAATATGTCAATATGTATCAATATATTAGTATCTATATCATGTTTGCGAGTCGGGAATATGGGAATTAAACTTACCTATATTAAAAAGCGTCGGGTACGAGTTGAAGGCTGTTGAGGGATGCGACGCGGAGGGGGTCTTCTTTACCTGTCCAGGCCAATGTGGGTTTTCGGTTCACCTTCCATCAAAGATTGTGTTCTATCCGACTTTCACATGAGCCAGGGAAGCGGCACGGGGGACATACCGAGTCTGGACATGCCGTCATGCGCGTGCTGGCGGAACAGGGGCCAGAGGGTTTTCTGGATCTGCTTTTCCATGAACACCTTGCGCAGATCCTCGTTTAGCCAGAGTTCGTCAAACGCGACGGCGTCGACAAGGCGAAAGACGATTATGAACACGGATGTCTGTTTGAATATGGTGGTATCGCCGTATCCGACAACGAACTCATATCTGGGTCGGAACACCTTGGTGTCCGGAGTCGGGGCGAGCGGGTCGCCCTCGGCGAACGCCTGTTTCCACTCAAGTTTGAGCTCGCTTCCGGGTGGCGGCATGGCGCCCAGCGCATCGGACTGCAGGTGCATGGGCTTGATTTCTTCCAAGGTGACGGCGCGAAGAAGGCGCGCGAGACGATCGTTGATATCACCGCTCATCACGCCGCTCCCAGGGTGGGGCCGGAAGGAACGATCATGCTCGTAAGTTCCCGAGCCTCTTGATCCGGCCAACGAGCCTCGACATAGAGACGCGAGTAGTCCTGGAAGGAGGAAACCCCCACATAGACGGCGAGCTGTTCGGGTACCGACCGGTCGTTGCGCGAGGCGCAGGCTTCGATTTTCTCCCGTTGAAGCTGCGTCAGGTAGGGAGATAGCGCGCCGAGTCCCGACCAGCGGAGCGCGGCTTGGAAGCCCTCGGAATCTTCGATCCGACGTCGTTGGATGGCTCCGATCTTTCCCGAGTTGATGTCGTACATCGCCTTGAAAACGAGCGGATCGGCCGCCAGTTTGAGGAGCAAGCGATTGGTCGAATCGGGCGTGCCTCCGCTCTCGTAGCCGTTCATGGTCAGCTCGCCGAAGCCGAGGATGGCGCCGAAAGCCTTCTGGCTCGCGTTGTAGCGCGCGCGCAGGGCGACGAGGGTTTCGGGGGACGGGGCTTCGTAGAGCCGGGCATACGCTTCGCGCGCGGCGTCGAGGTTGGCGTCGAGCTGGCCGGAGGCTTCGAACTCGTCTCCGCAGGAAAGGCAGCGCGAGTATCGCGCCTTGAAGGAAATTTCCTTTCCCTTGATGGTCACCAGTTCCTCGCGCTCGACGATCTCGACCTCGCGGATTTCCCCGCAGCGCGCGCACGGCATTCGATTACTCATAGTTACCCTCGTCATGGAAGGACATCACGATACCGGCATCCCCCAGGGCGTCGGTCCAGATTTTCAACTTGATGTACAACCTGATCGGTTTCCGTGGCGGGATCTGCCTGGTGTACGGGAAAGAGAAGCGCCAGACCTCGCCTCGAGTACCATTGTCATCCCGTTCGGGCCCCCAAACGTAATGTTCGGGACCGAGCCGACCTATGATCTCATAGGCGTCCTCTTCGAAAAGACCTTCCTCGATCATGAATTCCCTGGTCTTGCGCCGGTTTCGCGGGTCCCAGGCAAGGCTTTTCGATGCCAGGAGCGGCTTCAGGCGAAGCAGGAAGACATGCGGTGCGAGCGGTCCGCCCATTCACCATACCTCAAGTATCGGTATTCCGCAATACCAAAGCAAGGACGAGGGCGGAAGCGGAGCGTTATAGGAAGCGCGGGAGGATGGGGCTGGGCGGCGCGTTTTCATAGATGACATGTTTTGGATCCTCGATTTCATGATGAAGCCGAAGCTTGAGGCACCATGATAGCAGGCTTCGAACAAATGTGAAGCGCTCGCTTCCGGAATGTCATTTATCGCGCCCGTCTTGTGCCGCTGGATGCAGGGGCTTGGGGGCGGAGCCCCCAGGCCGGGGGGTAGCGGAAGCCGCGCTCCGCGCGGCTGCAGCGAGGGGGGACGCCCTCCGGCGTCCCCCCTTCATATTCAATCAGATCATCCCCTCTCCCCTTAGTGCCTTAGTGCCTTCGTGTGAGGCCAAAAAAAACCGCGCCCCAATCGGGACGCGGCCTTGCATTGCGGAGGCGGTTCGGGGGAGCGCTTACTTCGCGCGCTCGAGGAAGCTGCCGTCGCGGGTGTCGATGACGATCTTGGTGCCGATGTCGCAGAAGAGCGGCACGGAGACCTCGAGGCCGGTGTCGAGCGTGGCGGGCTTGTAGGTCTTGCCGGAGGTGTCGCCTTTGATGCCGGGCTCGCAGTAGGTGATGGTGCGGACGACGTTGGTCGGCACGGTGATGGACACCGGCTGCTCCTCGTAGTACGCGACCTCGACCTCGAAGTCGTCCTCGGGGTGGACGTAGCCTGAGTTGTCGCCGAGCACTTCCTTGGAGAACTCGACCTGGTCGTAGGTCTCCAGGTCCATGAAGACGTAGTTGTCGCCGTCGATGTAGGAGAGCTTCATCTTCTTGTAGTCGAGCTGGACGTCCTCGAACTTCTCGCCCATGTCGAGCCCGAGCTCGCTCGTCGACTTGGTGAGGATGTTCTGGACGCGCATCTTCTTGACCTGGCCGTTGCGGCCGCCCTTGATGCCGAGCAGGCGCTGGACGACGACGACGTCGTTTCCGGCCTTGAAAACGGTGCCGACCCTGATGTCGGAAGTCATGAGCATGATGGGTACCTGTCCTGTAGCTATCGGATTCCGGTCGCGGGCCCGAGGGCTGCGGACCGCTGTGTCCACGTCGAGACGCGACATTCTACACGATTTCGCGCAGGAATGTCATCAGGTGCGCGGCGAGGTCGCCGCGGGCGGCGAGGGAGTCGGAGAAGGCGGCGAAGCCGGGCTTGAGCGCTTGGAGCGAGCGGAGGACGGGGAGTAGGCCTTCGGCGCCGCCCGAGTCCGGGGAGTCGGCGAGGCGCTCGTTGAAGGCGAGGTGGAGGCGCTCGAGGGCGGCGAAGGCCGCGGCGCCCGGGGGGGCGACGAAGGGCGCGAGCGCGTCGAGGAAGGCGCGGACCTTGACCTGTTGGTGGGCGCCTTCCTGGAGGTAGGCGTGCCAGAGGAAGGGTTCGCCCCCGAGGGCGGCGCGGGCCCAGGAGTCCTCGCCGCGCACGATGGGAAAGTTGGAGGCCAGGACGAGTTCGTCCCAGGTTTCCTGGGGAAGGAAGGGCAGGGGAACCAGGCGTAGGCCTTCGAGGCCGCGCCCGAAAGCTCGTCTCGCAGAGTCGCCGCTACGGCCGGGCGCCGCCAACACGGTGACGGCGCGGCCCGATTCGCGGGCGTAGGCCGAGAGGTCCGCGGCCATGTCGCGGTAGTCGTGCTCGTAGCTGAAGACGGGCACCCAGAAGTCGCGTTCAGCGCCGTCGGGCAGGGCGAGGCCTGCGCGGCGCGAGAGGTCGGCGCGGGCCGCGGCGAGGGCTTCGCGGGCGGCGGGGCTGCCGGGGGACGCGGCGTCGCGGAGGGGGCGCCAGAAAGCGAGCGAGGCGCGGAAGCTCCGGTCGAGGACGAGGCCCCCGGTGCCGTCGACGAAGCCGGGCATGAAGATGCGCTTCCTTACCGCGCCCGAGCGGGTGGCGGAGAGCATGCGGTGGAGCTCGACGGCCCAGTGCTCGGCGGTGAGGTGCTCGAGGTTGACCACGAGGCGCGGTTCGCCGTCGGCGGGGTCGAAGAGGAGCTCGTCGAGCCAGTCGGGGCGGCCGCAGGCGAAGCACTCGACGACGACGCGCGGAGGCGAGCGGACGAAGTCGGGGTGGGGGGCGGCGGAGCCGGAGGGGACGGCGGCCTCTGCCGGGCCGGCGCCGCGCCAGGCGTAGAGGCGGGCTTCGGGCAGGGATCCGAAGGGCTGGGCGTCGAGCGCGGGATCGACGGGGAGGCCGAGCGCGCGGAAGGCTTCGGGGCCGTCGGTGACGACGCGGAGGGCGGGCGGGTCGGGCAGCTCGGAGAGGGCGCGGGCGAGGCGGAGCACGACGCCCGCGTCGCCGTAGTTGTCCACCACCTTGCAGAGGATGTCGAGCGTCATGCCTGCATCCGTCCGGTCTTCGGCCGGGCGCCCGGAAGGGGCGCCTCAGTCCCCGCGAACGGGGCCGCCGCCCGAGTCCGCGTAGGCGCCGCCGGGAAGGCTCGCGTAGTATCCGTCGGGCGCCGGCGCGTAGGGCGGGAAGTCCGTCGAGACGATCTGGGCGAACGAGGCGAGGGCGGCCTCGAGTCGTCCGGGCGAGGATTCGAGGTCGGCGTCCGCGCGGGTCCGGACGACCAGGCCTTCGCGGAGGGCGTCCTTGATGGAAGCGAGCTCCGTCGGGTCGTTCAGGATGGCGAAGCCGGCCGAATCGGGGGCGTCGGAGGGCGCGCAGGTGAAGAGGGACGCGCCCTCGAGGGCCGCGCGGTCGCTCGTGTAGACCTTACGGAAGCGCTCGCCCTCGTGCAGGACGAAGACGATGCGGCCGCGGAGCTCGCCGACCGTCGGCCAACCGTCAAGCGCGCGGGCGGTCGGCAAGTCGGCGCGATCGCCGCGGAACTGGTCGGGGCCGTAGAGCCTGGGGCCGAGGCCCTCGCGGAGGGCGGCGTCGAGGCGGCCGAAGGCGGCCAGGTCCCAGGGGCCGAGACCGGGATCGAGGAAGGCGTAGTCGTCCTTGGCCTCGACGATGACGACGATCGGGAGATGACCGGGGTTGCGGTCCGACCAGAGGGCGAGCTCCTCGAGGGCGAGCGCGAAGTCCGGCGCCGCCGAGCGCTGGTCCACGAGGGGGACGTGCGAAAGGACGAAGCCGAGGCCTTTCGGGCGCAGGTCGAGCTCGAAGGAGCGGATGCCCGAGTCGAGCTGGTCGCGGAGCGGCCTGTGAGCGTAGGCGAGCTTCGCTGGCCATTCGGGTTCGACGAGGCCGACCAGGAAGAGTCCGAGCCGGGTACCCGCCGCGCGGTAGCTGTTGTGGGTGGCCAGCAGGCGGAGGCGGGTGAAGGGAAGGCTGTCGGGTATTTCCAGGTCGGCTCCGAGCGAGGGGGCGATCCCGGGCGGCTCCGCCCGGAACGCCTCGAGGCGGGCGGCCTGGTCGCGGCGGTCGGCGGCGCGGCCCGCGGCGAGGACGGCGACGACGATGGCGAGCGCGACGAGCGCGACCGCGACGAGGGCGGCGATGGAGAGGAGAACGGCGCGGAGCGCCTTTCGGAACGTGCCGGAGTCCATGGTCGGGAGTATAGCGTCTCCGGCCGCCCGGGCGCTAGAATCCGCTCCATGATGAACGCCCGAGCCAAGCTGCTCGTCGCGGACGACGAGCCGGTCCTCCGCGACAACCTCCGTTACGCCTTCGAGGCCGAGGACTACGAGGTCGAGACGGCCGCGGACGGCGAGTCGGCCTGGAAGGCCTTCGGCGCCTCGAGGCCCGACCTCCTCCTCCTCGACATCAAGATGCCGCTCGCGGACGGTCTCGAGGTGCTCCGCCGCGTCCGCGCCGTCGACCAGGCCGTGCCGGTCATGTTCCTGACCTCCAAGGACGAGGAATTCGACCGCGTGCTCGGCCTCGAGCTCGGCGCCGACGACTACCTGTGCAAGCCCTTTTCGCTGCGGGAGCTCCGTTCCCGCGTGCGCGCCTTGCTCCGTCGCGCCGGTATCGCCGCGCCCGGCCTCCGTCCGGCGACGGGGCCGGGCGGGACGGAACCGGCGTATCCGGTCTCGGCCGGGCCCGGGCCCGAAGCCGCGCCCGGGTCGTCCGCGCTGGCCGCCGCCGGTTTCGAACTCGATCCGGAGCGTTTCGAGGCCCGGGTCGAGGGCCGTCCGGTCCGTCTGACCCTGAGCGAGTTCAGGCTGCTCGAATCCCTGGTCAGGGCGCCGGGCGTGGTCCGTACCCGCGAGGTGCTGCAGGCGGCCATGTATCCGGAGGACGAGTACCTGAACGAACGGGCCGTCGACTGCCACGTCAAGCGGCTCAGGCGGAAGGTCTCCGAGGCCGGCGGCGAAGCGTCCCGGATCGAGACGGTGTACGGCCTCGGCTACCGGCTGGCCGGGCACGGGGGCGGCGCGTGAACCGCGCCGAGGAGGCCCCCGCCCGAACCCGGCGCGGCCCGAGCGAGGCGGGAAGCGCGCGCGAGCCGCGGAGGGGCCGCGCCAGGGTGGCCTACCTCATTTTCGCGCTCGACATCCTCCTCGTCTTCCTGCCGGTGGCGTCCTTCCTGCTGCTCGACACCTACGAGCGGGGCCTCCTCGACTCGCTCGAGCAGTCCCTGGCCCAGCAGGCGAGGCTCTGCGCCGCCTGGCTAGGCGGCGGTCCCCTCGACGCCGCGGCCGCGCGCGCCATGATCGACGCCATCGGCGACCGACGCACCGCGCGATACCGAGTGGTCGATACGGAAGGCCGCCTGCTCGCGGACTCTTCCGGCCCGCCCGAGCCGGCCGCCGGGGCGCCGGAGGAAACGGGCGCATCGCCATCCCCTGAGTACCCGGGTTCGCGCGCGGACGTGGCCGACTCGGCGGCCGACGCGCCGAGCGCCGGGAACGACGGGGCCGCGGACGCTGGCATCGATCCGGCGGCCAACGAGACCTTCCTCTACCAGTTGCTCTCCACCCCGGCGCGACTCTGGCGCCGGTATTTCGCCCCGCCGCGGCCTGCGTTCGGCTCGGCGGATTTCTATTCGGGCAAGACCGTCCTCGACGGCGTCGAGATCCGCGCCGCCCTGGACGGGCGCTACGGGTCCGCCACGCGCGTGTCCTCGGGCGGGCAGGTATCGGTGACGCTCTACAGCGCGGTGCCGGTGCAGCGCGGGGGCGAAACGGCCGGCGCGGTCCTGGTCTCGCAGTCGACCTGGCGCATCCTGTCGGAGCTCTACGCGCTCAGGCTCGACGCGGGCCGGGTCTTCCTCTGGTCTCTCGCCGCCGCGGGCCTGATCTCGCTCCTCCTCGCCTTCGTGCTCGTCGCGCCGGTGGAGCGCCTCCGTCGGGCCGCGGTGAAGGCCCTGGACGCCCGCACTGATCCCGCGTCCGCCTTCCCGGAATTCCGCCGCCGCGACGAGCTGGGCGACCTCGCGCGCGCCTTCCGCGCCTTGCTCGAGCGGCTCGAGGACCGCATGCGTCGGACCGAGGCCTTCGCCGCCGACGTCAGCCACGAATTCCGCAATCCCCTCGCCGCCATCCGCTCCTCGGCCGAGCTGGCGGAATCCGCGGCTTCGGCCGCAGACCGCTCGCGCTTCCACGCGTCCATCGTGGCGGAGACCGAGCGCCTCTCGTCGCTGGCGCTGGGCCTCCGCCGCCTCTCCGCGGCGGAGGCGCCGGGAGGCGAACGCGAGCGCCTGGAACTGGCAGCCGCCTGCCGGGCCGTCTGCGCGCGGAATCCCGCCCTCGCGCCATCCGGCGAGCCGGGAAGAGAAAGCCTCGCCGCCGGCCACGCGGGCTCGGGCGCCATCCGCTGCCGGATCGAGGGACCCGCGGGGCTCGCGGTGACCATGGAGGCTTCCCGGCTCGGCAGCATCCTCGGTAACCTGGTCGACAACGCGGCGTCCTTCGCGCGTTCCGAGGTCTCCGTTTCGTTCCGTCGCGGCGCGGCCGGCGATGATCCCGGCTTCGTCGTGATCACCGTCGAGGACGACGGCCCCGGCATCGAGGAAGGCAACCTGGAACGCGTGTTCGAGCGCTTCTTCAGCTGGCGCCCCGCCGAGGGCGGGGAGGCGGCGCGGTCCCGGGCGGGCGGGGAGCGACACGCCGGGCTCGGGCTCTCGTTGGCCAAGGCCATCGCCGAGGCGGAGGGCGGCACGCTGCGCGCGGGGAATCGCGAAGAGGGCGGCGCCCGCTTCACGCTGCGGCTTCCCGCCGTCTGACGCCGATGGCCGGCGCGTCGCCGGTCCGCTCGCGCGTCCGGCCTCCGCGCGCGTCCGCGGAGCGCGATGCCCGCCGGAAACCCTCGATCCGCCGCAGTTCCGCCGCAATGGCGCGTCATGTTGTTCCGCGCGGAGGGCGTCCCGCTATTCGCCGAGGCGCCTTCCGACCCAGGAGGTACCCTTTGCAGCTTTCCGAATTCCGCCGCGCGGCCTACGGCCCGGGCCTCAAGGCCATCGCCGTCGCCTTCCTCACGCTCGGCTTCCTGATCCCCCTCGCCCTGGTCGGCGAGCTGGTCGACGACCGCATGGACTATCGCGACGAGGCGGTCGCCTCCATCGTCGAGCCCGAGGGCGGCGAGCCCGCGCTGCTCGGCCCCTACCTGCTCGTGCCCTGGACCCGCGCGGTCGGCGCTGGCACCGTGACGGGGGAGCTCGCGCTCTTCCCCGCGAAGCTCGAGATAAACGGGGCGCTGCCCACCACCGCGCGCGCGCGCGGTCTTTTCGAGGCGCCGGCGCTGCGCGCCGAGCTCGAGCTCTCGGGCTTTTTCGATACGGCCGCCGCGACGGAATCGGCGGTCCTGCCCCCCGGCGCCGCGCTGGACTGGGCGCGCGCGCGGCTCCGCTTCGAGCTCCCCGACACCCGCTCGCTCGCCGAGCCTCCCCGCGCCAGCCTCGGCGGCGCCGCCTTGTCCATCGAGGCGGAACCCAGGCAAGGCTTCGCCTGGTCCAGCGCCATCGGGGGCGCGGCTCGGCTCGACCGGGCGTCGCGGCCCGGCGCGCTGGAGTTCTCGGCGCGCGTGGTCCTGCGCGGAGGACTCTCCTTCCGCCTCCTCGCGCCGTCCGGCGAAGTCCGCGCCGGGCTCTCGGGTACCTGGCCCTCGCCCTCCTTCCGCGGCTTCGTCTCGCCGGTCGAGCGCTCGGTCGACGACGCGGGCTTCACGGCCTCCTGGTACGTCCCCTCGAGCGCCCAACCGCTGCCTCTCGCCGTCGAGCCGGAGTCGATCGGGCGCGGCTTCGCCGAACGCGCGTCCTTCGGCGTCGACCTGCTGCCCGGCGTCGACGCGTACGCCATGAGCTCGCGCGCGGTGCGCTACGGGCTGCTCTTCGTGGTGGTGCCCTTCGCGGTGATCTTCCTCTTCGAGCTGCTCGCGGGCGCGCGCGTCCATCCCGTCCAATACGCCCTGGTGGGCCTCGCCGACGCGGTGTTCTTCCTATTGCTGCTCTCGCTCTCGGAGCTCATGCCCTTCGGGGCGGCCTACGCACTCGCGGCGACGGCCTGCTCGCTCCTGGTCGCGCTCTACGCCGTCTCGGCCATCCGCTCGACGCGCGGGTTCCTGATGCTGCCGGCGCTGGCCGCGCTCTACGCCTGGCTCTACGTGTCGCTGTCCTCGGAGGACTACGCGCTGCTGCTCGGCTCGCTCGGCCTCTTCGCCCTCGTGGCCGCGGCCATGCTGCTGACTCGCCGCATCGACTGGTACGCGCCGCGGAGCGGAGCGGCCGATCCGGCGCCAGCCGGGCGCCCGTCGGAGGGCCTCGACCCGGAGGTGCCCTGACCAGGAAAATCCGTCCTCCGCGGCCGCCTCGCCGCGAACCGCGAAGGACGGCCCGTCCCCGCCGCGCGGCGAGGGGCCGCGCGACGGAAGGCCCGGTCCTCAGGAATCGACCGAGATCCGGTACTTCCTGCGGCCGCGCGAGGCGGCCGCGCCCGAGCCGCCCACCGCCGAGGTGATGGTCAGCCAGAAGCCGAAATCGTACCAGAAGCCCTTGTTGACCGGCTCGTAGATGCGGATCGAGGGCTTGAAGATCTGGACCACGAGCGACACCGGCGCCACCATGCCGTGCCAGGCTCCCGCCCAGAAGCCCGCGGGTTTTTCCGCCGTGACCTTGCCGTCGCCCGGAAGGCACGACGAGAGGAGGACGAGCGCCGCTAGAACGAGCGCGGCGGCGGGGACGAATCGTTTCATGTCCGCTCCTTTGACGTCCCGACCTTCCGGGGAAGCGTCGGGCTCGGGTCGGATTGTAGCACGTTCCGCGTCAGCGCGCCGCCAGCGCCTTGAGCTCGTCGATGACCGCGCGCGCCTTGCCCGCGGCTTCCGAGAGGCGGCGCACCTCGTCGAGCAGCTTGCCGGTCCGTTCGCCGATCTCGAGCGCCGAGGCGCGGACCGCGGCCGTCCGCTCGCCGAGCCCGCCCGAAGCCGCGCGTACGCCCTCGGAGAAGTCGGCCTGCCTGCCGGTCTCGGTCCTCACCGCCTCGGCCGAACCGCGGAGCTTCGCCAGGGAATCGCCGAGGGAAACCGTGGAGACGCGCTGCTCCTCGATCGAGTCGGAAATGTTCCGCACCAGCTGGACCACGCGGTCGGTCTCGCGCGAAATGGTCCCGAGCGAGCTTCCCACCCCTTCGGCGGTTTCCGTGCCCGCCCGGATCTTCGCGGCGACGTCGTCGACGATGGCCTTGATCTTGAGCGAGCGCTCGGTCGACGCTGACGCGAGCTTCTTGATCTCGCCGGCGATGACGCCGAAGCCCCGCCCCGCGGCGCCGGCGTGGGCCGCCTCGATGGAGGCGTTCATGGCCAGCAGGTTGGTGCGCTCCGCCACGTCGTTCACCGCGTCCACGATGCCGTCGATCTCCTTCGAGGCCTCGCCGATGGCGGCCATGACCGCGGCCAGGCTCCGCACGCCCTTCTCGCCCTCGTCGGTCAGGGCGTCGAGGTTCTCGGCCAGGGCCGCGGCCTCCTTCGTCTCGAGCGATATCCGCTCGATGCTGCCGGACACGCGCTCGATGGCCGCGGCGTTCGTGCCGATGTTCTCGGACTGCACCTCGAGCTCCGCGCCCACCGCGGCGATGGAGCCCACGAGTCCCTCCACCGCCTCGCCCGTGCGTCCGACCAGGGCGCCCTGCTCGCCGACGCTCCGCTCGATGCGCGAGGAGGATTCGGCCGAGCGCGCGGACGCCTCGGAAACCGCGGACACGGCGGCGTCGAGCGAGAGCGAGAGCTCGGCCAGCACCGGAATGGAGCGGTCGATGCTGAGCGCGAAGCCCTGCAGCCTGTCCTTCTGCTCCTCGGTCTCGCGCATGTAGCGCTCCAGGCGGCCCTGGTTGCGGCTCGAGCGCAGCGCCAGCGCGATGAAGACCGAGACGTTGAGCGCGAAGAAGGTGAAGCCCTGCAGCCAGGCGTACGGGTCCTTCCCCAGGACCTGGTAGATTATGTCGTGGATGCCGAAGGCGATGCCCACGCCCTGGCCGACCAGCACCGGTATCGCGTCCGGATTTCCCCGCCTGACCGCGCGCACCAGGATGACCACGCCGACGAAGATGGCGATGAACACGGGCAGGAGGCTCAGGTTGAACACCGCGGTGATCGAGGTGTCGTCGCCCGCGGCCAGCACGTGCGCGACTCCGAAGGCCGCCATGTCGATCCAGACCAGGGCGGCCAGGAGCTTTCCGTCGAGGAAGCCGAAGAAGCGCGCGTAGAAGCGCATCAGGAAGCCGAGGCTGAAGCTCAGGCAGGCGCGGGCCAGCGCGCGGAAGACCAGGCTCGAGGGCACGAAGCGCTCCGCGCCCATGTCGTAGAAGTACACCGATACGAAGATCAGCGAAAGCGCGTAGAAGAGGTTCGAGCGGTCGTCGGGCCGTGCCGCGAACTGGAAGGCGAAGTAGACGCCGAGGAAGAGGCAGAGCGCCGCCAGGATCACGTAGAGCTGGCCGTTCAGGAAATTCTGGAGGTAGCGGACCCGTTCCGCCGCCTCGCGGTTCGCCAGCCGCATGGAAGGAATCGGCGCCATGGTGCCGAGGTAGTAGCACCTGAGCGCGACGGACACCGTCCCGTCGGCGCCGACGGCCGAGGCGGGAACCACCATCGTGTCCGAAAGCAGCGGGCGATGGAAGTAGCTCGGCGGCAAGCCGCCGCGCCGGCCGACGTACTGGCCCCCGGCGTAGACGTCCATGGGGCCCGTCGCCTTGCCGGTGACGAGGTAAAGCTCGCCGCCGCGGAGCTCTTCCGGCACGCGGAGCTCGGCGCGGAGCCAGAACCACGAGCCGGACTCGGGCAGCTCCTTCATGGAGGCCGCGTCCACGCTCTCCCAGGTCGAATCGTCGAAGCCGGGCTCGGCGCGGCCGCCCTCGTCGCCGAGGGCGAAGCGCCAGGTCGGGGCGACGGGCGCCGAAAGGGGTTCTGCCGCGAGCGCCGGCGCGAGGCAGGCGAGGGCGGCGAGGAGGGCGATGGGGCTCGGTCTGCGCATGGTCCGTTCCGCCTTCAGGTCGAGTCGACGACCGGAACAGACTACGACGGTCGCACCGTATGCGCAAGGGCGCCGGATCGCGGGGCAGGCCACGCTTCCCGGCCTCCTTCGGCGACGGGAAGCGGCGCGGCGCCGGGATCGAGGCCCGGCGCCGCGATCGGCTCAGCGTTCCTTCTGCGGCACCAGGTAGAGCCCCGAAAGTTCGTAGCCCTGGTCCAGGGCTATCGCCCTCATGCGCTCGAGCAGCTCCGGGCTCACCTCGGGCGTACGCGCGAGGAACCACAGGTACTCGCGGTCGTCGTTGCCGACCACGGCCCACTCGTAGTCCTCCCCGAGACCCATCACCAGGTAGTCCGAGGTGAACAGGCCGAAGAATTTGACCTTGAGCGCGCCGGGGCGGGCCGGGTCGGGAACCCAGGCCACCGCGGTCGCCTTGGTGTATTTCCCGTCGAGGGTGCGCTTGAAGCCGGAGTTAAGCACCGAGACGCGGCCGTCGTCGCGCAGGGCGTACTCGGCGGTGGCGCCGACCAGGGTCTTCTCGAAGCTGTGCTGGAAGCGCGCTATCTCGTACCAGCGCCCCAGGTAGCGGTTCACGTCGAGGACGGGCACGGTTTCGAGGGGCGGGAGCTTCTGGGCGGCGAGCGGGGCGGCGAGGGACAGCAGGGCCGCCATTACGGCGATGGTTTTCATCGGTTCCTCCGGTATCATGATTGTCGTCGGTACGCGGCCGCGCGTCGAACGCCCGGCCCGGCGCATAAGTTAGTTAAAACTAATAAAGAAGGCAAACCGGCCCTCGACGCGGCGTCCGACCCGGGTTACCATGGCGCCCATGAAAGACTCCAACCCCCTCGTTTCCGACTGGAACACCCCCTACGGGCTCCCGCCCTTCGACCTCATCAAGGCGGAGCATTTCGGACCGGCGCTCGACCGGGCCATGGCCGAGCACAAGGCCGAGCTCGCCGAGCTCGCCGCCTCGAAGGCCGCGCCCGACTTCGCCAACACCATCGAGGCCTTCGACCGCGCGGGCGCCCTGCTCCAGCGCGTCGCGGCGGTCTACGGCAACTACACCGGCTCGGTTTCGACCCCCGAGATGCAGGCCGTCGAGCGCGAGTACGCGCCGAAGCTCGGCGTCCACATGGCCGGCGTCTACCTCGACCCCGCGCTCTTCGCCCGCGTCGACGCCGTGCACTCGAAGCGAGCGGCGCTCGGCCTCGCGCCCGTGCAGGTCCGCCTCGTCGAACGGATCCACCTCGACTTCGTCCTCGCCGGCGCCCGGCTCGACGCGAAGAAGAAGGCCCGGCTCGAGGAGATCGTCAAGGAGCTCGCGGACAAGTACACCGCCTTCTCGCAGCGCCTCCTCGCCGACGAGGAGGAAACCTACGTCCTCGTGGAAAAGCCCGGGGAGCTCGCGGGCCTTCCCGCCGACTTCGTCGCCGCGGCCGCCGAGCTCGCCGCCTCGAAGGGCCACGCCGGCAAGTGGGCCGTCTCGGTCTCGCGCTCCATGGTCGAACCCTGCCTGACCCACGCGGCCGACCGGTCCTTGCGGAAGCGCGTCCACGAGGCCTTCAAGGCGCGCGGCGAGCTCAGCCCCGAGCGCGACACCAAGGCGCTCATCAAGGAGATCCTCGTCCTCCGCGCCGAGCTCGCCTCGCTCCACGGCCACAAGTGCTTCGCCGACTACGCCCTCGTCGACCGCATGGCGAAGAAGCCCGAAGCCGTCGCCACCCTGCTCGAGCGCGTCTGGAAGCCCGCCCTGGCCCGCTCGCTCGAGGAGAAGAAAGCCCTCTCCGCGCTCGCCCGCGAGCTCGACGGCGTCGAGAAGCTTGAGGCCGCCGACTGGCTCTACTACGCCGAGAAGCTCCGGATCCGCGACTACGACCTCGACGAAGCCTCGGTGAAGCCCTACTTCGCGCTCGAGCGCATGGTGCGGGCCTCGTTCGACGCGGCCGGCCGCCTCTTCGGCGTCGAGTTCAAGGAAGTCCCCGGCGTCCCCCTCTACCACGCGGACGCCAAGCTCTACGAGGTCCGGAACTCGAAGGACCAAAAACTGATCGGCGTCTTCATCACCGACCACTTCGCGCGCGCCGGCAAGCAGTCCGGCGCCTGGATGTCGACCTACCGCGACCAGGCGGCCGGCGTCATCCCCGTCGTCACCAACAACCTCAACTGCACGCGACCCGCCGGCGGCGCGCCCGCCCTCATCAGCTTCGACGACGTCAAGACGCTCTTCCACGAGTTCGGCCACGGGCTCCACGGTCTCCTCTCGGACGTGCCCTACCGCACGCTCTCCGGCACCTCCGTGCTCCGAGACTTCGTCGAGCTCCCCAGCCAGCTCTTCGAGCACTGGGCGCTCGCGCCCGAGATCCTCGCCAAGTGGGCGACGCACGCCGAAACCGGCAAGGCCATCCCCGCGGAGCTCGTCGACAAGATCCGCAAGACCATGACCTTCAACATGGGCTGGGAGACCGTCCAGTACCTCGGGCCGGCCCTGCTCGACATGGAGCTCCACAACCGCTCCGACTACTCGGGCTTCGACGCCGCCGCCTACGAGAAGGAAGCCTGCGCCCGCCTCGAGCTGCCCGCCGAAGTGGGCCTCCGCCACCGCCTGCCGCACTTCCAGCACGCCTTCGCGGGCGACGGCTACTCGGCCGGCTACTACGTCTACATGTGGGCGGAGGTGCTCGACGCCGACGCCTGGGCCGCGTTCGAGGAAAAGGGCGACTCCTTCGACCCCGAGCTCGCCGCGAAGCTCCGGAAGCACGTCTACTCCGCCGGCAACTCCGTCGACCCGGCCGAGACCTACCGGGCCTTCCGCGGCCGCGACGCCACGGTCGAGCCGCTCCTGAAGCAGAGAGGCCTTCTATAACGAAGAAAAACACGGAGACACAGAGGCACAGAGGGAAGAGGGAGAGAAAATAGGGGCAAGAAAGCAAGAAAAATGCTTTGAGATGGAAATTGGGGCGCGTCGGCGGCCCGCGCGATCGGCGCGGGCCGCCGTCGGGCTTTCCGCTGCAACGCGGACCTCGCGACGCCGACCCGGGGCCGGGTCTCCTCCGGAGCCCCGGCTTCGCCCTCCGTTTTGTTCGACTCGTGGAGATCGCCGAGGCGAAAGCCTCGGCGCCGTCCGGCGCGTAGCGCCGGCGCTCGATCCCTCGCGCGGTTCGCGTGAATCGCCGAGGCTTTCGCCTCGGCGTCGTCAGGCGCGAAGCGCCTGACGCTCAGTCCTCGGCGAAGAGCTTGGCGGGGTCGAAGCCGAAGCCTTCGAGCACCTTCGACTCGATCCGCTCGTACGTGCCGTCCCAGCTTTCGCGGAGCTCGCCCGAGTCGAAATTCCCGTCGGGTTTGAGGCGGTAGACGCAGAGCCATTTGCCGCGGGGGTCGAGCACCCAGTACTCGCGGACGCCCGAGCGGCGGTAGCGCTCGAACTTCTCGTGCTGGTCCTTCCTCGAGGTGGAGGGCGAGAGCACCTCGACGGCCAGGTCGGGCGCCCCGCGGCCGCGACGCTCGTCATGCTTCGACGGATCGCAGTAGACCAGCGCGTCCGGCTGGACCACCGTGTCCACCTCGTCGTCGGCCTCGTCGCCTTCCGGCAGGAGGACGTCGAACGGAGCGATGAATACCCGGCAGCGCTTCCCGCGCAGGAACTCGCGCAGCAAGAGCCCGATTTCAAGCACGACCTTCTGGTGCGCGGCGCCGGGCGCGGGGCTCATGGCGTACGCGACGCCGTCGATGAGCTCCCAGCGCTCGTCGTCGGGCCAGGTGCGGTAATGGCGGTACGTGAAGCGCCCATCCGCATCGAGCGCGGGGTCTCCCATGCGTTCCATCCTCCCAGTATACACCCCTACCGCGGGCGGCGCTCGCGGCGCTTGCGGCGAGGGAGGAGGATCGCGCGGGCCGCGCGAGGGTTCGCGCGCGGGGACGGTCAGGCGGCCTACTTGAGCGAGAAGCTCCCGCCCTCGTCGAAGGCGAGCGGCACGGGATCGGTCCGGATCTCCGCCGGCAACTGGAGGGCGGCCGCCCCCACGACGCGGAAGCTGCCCTTCCGGTCCGCGAACAGCGCCTTCACTCCCTTCGAAAGCTTCTTCGCGCTGAACACGCTCGTCACGGTGACGAAGGTGCGGTTGCCTTCGCGGCGGACCTCGGAGCTTTCGCCCGCGACCAGGCTCTCGCCGTTCACGAAGAGCTCGTAGCCGAGCTTCGCGAAGCCGAGCGGCGCCTTGGCCTCGTTCGCCACCTCGATGGTGAACGAGACCCGGAGCGGGACGTCGAGCTCCGCCGGGTCGACGACGGCTGCCGGCGGCTTCCTGCCGGCCAGCAGGTCCGCGATGGCCGAGCGCGCCTGCGAGGCGTCGGCCTTCTTCCCGGCCTTGGCGAGGGCCTTGGCCACCTCCTCCGCGGACGGGGGCGTCACGGTGAAGCCCGTGACGGCGAGGCGCGGCTTGATGGCGGGAATCTTCTTCTCGAGGCGGTAAGAGAACGAGATGTCCTTGGGCAGGCCCGGTATCTTCGGCAGGGGGATGGCGAGCGTCCCGTCGATCACCGTGGCCAGGTAGTCCTTGCTCGCGTAGTCCTTCACCAGCTTCGCTATGGCCTCGTAGGCGAGCGTCACGGTGAAGGCCTGCGCCTTCGAGCCGCGCGCGCCCACCGAGAAGCCGCCCTTGCCGGCGGCGGTGAAGACCTTCGAGCCTTCCACCGAGAAGTCGAGCGTCATGCCCGAGAATTCGAGACCGAGCGGGTAGGGGTTCTTCACCGTGAGCTCGAAGAGGAAGGTGACGTCGCGGAGGCTGATGGCCTCGACGCGGAATTTCGTGATCTCCGCCGTGGGCTTCGCGAATTGCGCGAAGGCGGGAAGGGAAACGAGGACTGCGGCGAGCAGGGCGGCCACGGTGCGTTTCATGGGTTCATGCCTCCGTACGGAGAGTATAGGACGGCGCGGGCCCGGGAAGCGCAGATCCGCGTCGCTTTCATGCTACGCTTCCATACCCAGCGCGTCCGCCAGGAAGGCCAGCTTGTCCGCGGACTCGGCCACCACCTTGGAAAGCGGCTTGCCCATGCCGTGGCCCGCGTCGGTTTCGATGCGGGTCAGGACCGGCGCCGCTCCCCCGTGCCGCTCCTGGAGCGTGGCGGTGAACTTGTGGCTGTGCGCCGGCACCACGCGGTCGTCGTGGTCGCCGGTCAGGACGAGGGTGGCGGGATAGGCGACGCCTTCTTTCAGGTTGTGCAGGGGCGAATAGCGCATCAGCATCTCGAAGCCTTCCTTCGTCCCGCTCGAGCCGTAATCGCTCGTCCAGGCCCAGCCCACGGTGAACTTGTGGAAGCGGAGCATGTCCATGACGCCGACGGAAGGCGCGGCGGCCGCGAAGAGCTCGGGCCGCTGCGTCATGCACGCGCCCACGAGAAGCCCGCCGTTCGAGCCGCCCTCGATGGCCAGCTTGGCGCCGGACGTCCAGCCCTCCGAAACCAGCCACTCGGCCGCCGCGATGAAGTCGTCGAAGACGTTCTGCTTCCTGTCGAGCTTGCCCGCCTCGTTCCATTCCCTACCGTACTCGCCGCCGCCGCGGATGCAGGCCACGGCGTACAGCCCGCCCCGCTCGAGCCAGGGCAGGATGGAGGCGGCGAAGCCGGGCGTCATGGAGATGTTGAAGCCGCCGTAGCCGTAGAGCCGCGTCGGGTTCGACCCGTCTTTCGGAAGTCCCTTCTTGTGGACGAGGAAGATCGGGACGCGCGTGCCGTCCTTGCCCGCGTAGAACTCGCGCTCGACGACGATGGAATCGAAGGGGAAGTCGACCCGCGGTTCGCGCCAGACGGAAACGTCCGCCGTCGCGGTATCGAGGCGGTAGACGGTCGGGGGACGGTTCCACGACGAGAAGGAGAAAAAGGCCTCGCGGTCGGAGGAGCGGCCTTCGGCCTCGCCGACGCTGCCTAGTCCGGGGAGGGGAAGGGTCGCGACCTTCCGCCCGTCGCTCTCGTGGAGGGTCAGGACCGAGGCGACGTCGCGGAGCCACGAGCAGAGGAGGCGGCCGCCGAGCAAGTAGGCCGAATCGAGAACGTCCCGCCCGGGGCCTTCGGGGATGATTTCGCGCCAGGCTCCTTCCTCGGGACGCGAGCGATCGACGGCGACCACCCGGTTCCGCGGCGCCCCGCGGTTAGTGAGGATATGGAAGGTCTCGCCCGAATTGCCGATCGGCCAGTGGATCGCGTCCATCGTTTCGACGAGCGGGACTATCGGGGCGTCCGCGACGCGAAGATCCTTGGTCCAGACGCGGTTGCCCGGCCGCGTCCCGTGGCTCGCCCAGATCATGAGCCAGTCGCCGTCCTCGCTGACCTGGCAGCCGAGGAACCATTCGGGTTGGTCGGGGCGCTCGTACACGAGCTCGTCGGCGGCCTGTTCGGCGCCGACGCGGTGGAAATACAGCCGCCGCGTCTTGTTCGGCGCCGTGAGCGCCGCTCCGGGCGCGGGTGGATCGAAACGGCTGTAGTAGAAGCCGCTTCCGTCTCCCTTCCACGATATGCCGGAATTCTTGATCCAGAGAAGCTCGTCGCCCAAATCCCTGCCCGAGTCCGCCTCGAGCACGCGCACCGCGGTCCAGTCCGAGCCGGCCTCGGCCAGCGCGAGCGCCACGAGCGATCCGTCGGGGCTCGCGCTCCAGAGATTGAGCGCCCGGGGCTTTCCTGCGGCCGACGCCGCGTTCGGGTCGAAGAGCGCGCGCTCCGGACCGTCGCCGTCCGAGACCATGAGCAAGGCCTGGTCGAGGAGGCCGGGGTTGTAGCGCCAGAAACGGCGGCCGCCGCGCGTCACCGGCAGGCCGAACTTCTCGTAATTCCACAGCGCCTCGAGCCGCTTGCGGAAGCGGGCGCGCGAAGGGATGCCCGACAGCCACGCCTCGGTGACGCGGTTCTGCGCAGTCACCCAGGCCTTGGTCTCTTCCGAGTTGTCGTCCTCGAGCCAGCGGTAGGGGTCGGCCACGGGGGTGCCGAAGTAGTCGTCGACCGTGCCGTCCTTGCGTGTTTCCGGGTAGCGGGGCGCTGGGCGCCGGGACATCGTGCTCATCGGCGCGAAGTATAGCACGAAGCCGCCGGGGGGATGCGCGGCGCGCGGGCTCGGATTCGACTAGACTGTAGCCATGGCATCGGGAACCGCTCCGCCCCTCCTCGTCATCGCCCTGGTGCTCGCCGGATCCACCTCGCTCTTCCTGGCGGCCACCGCCTGGGCGCGGCGCCGCGTGCCCGGCGCCCGCGAGCTCGCCGTCCTCCTGGTCGGGAGCGCCCTCTACAGCCTCGCCTACGCCTTCGAGCTCCTCCGGAGCGACCTCGACGGCATACTCGCCTTCGTCTCCCTGGTCTACCTGGCGCTGGCCATCATGATTCCCGCCTTCCTGGCCTTCGCCTGGTGGATCACGACGGGGAAGGGCCTGCCGGTTCCGCTCCTCGCCGCCCTCGTCGCCTGGGGACTCCTGGCCTTCGCCGCCGTGCTCACCGTCCGGAGCCACTCGTTCTTCTACCTGAACCCGCGCGTCTCGACGGACGGACCCTATCCGGTCATCGGCTTCGGACGGGGGCCGCTCTACCTGGTCAACTTCGCCATGATCGAGCTCGTGGCGATTGCGGGCGCCGTCCTGCTCGCGATCCGCGCCTCGCGCTCCGTGGGGCGACAGCGCCTGCAATCCATCGTGATAGCCCTGGGCGGCTCCTTTCCCATCGCGGCGGGGCTCGGACGGCTGACGGGCCTGGTGCCCGAATGGTTCGACCCCGCGCCGCTGTCCTTCGCGGCCACCGGCGCGTTCACGGCGTTCGGCATGTTCAGGCTGGGACTGGTGGAGATCGTGCCGGCCGCGCGCGAGCTGGCCATCGACGCCTTGCGCGACGGCTTCGTCGTGACCGACACGCACGGGGCGGTGGTGGACGCGAACCGGGCCGCGCGTTCGCTGCTCGGCTGGCCCGAGGAGCTCGGCGCCGGCGAGCGGAACCTCGGCTCGGCGGCGGGCGGCGCCTTTGTCGGCCTCCTGGCGGAGGGAGCTGGCAAGGTCGAGGTGCGCCTGGCGGGAGGGGAAGCGGCGACAGGAGAGGACGCCGGCGACGCGCGCGAGCGCCATATCAGGGCGAACGCCTACCCCATCCTCTCGCCCCGCGGAGACGTGCGCGGCTTGTCCCTCCTCCTCGTGGACCAGACCGAGACCGTCGAGCTGCTCGAGCGGCTCAAGGAACTGGCCGACAAGGACGGCCTGACCGGGCTCCTGAACCGGCGCCGCTTCCTCGAGCTCGCCTCGCGCGAGATAGCCCTCGCGGCCCGTACCCCCCGCCCCATGGCGCTGATCCTGGTCGACGTCGACCGTTTCAAGCGGGTGAACGACCGCCACGGCCACGAGGCCGGCGACGCGGTGCTGGCGGAGCTTTCGCGCCGCCTCGTCGCCACCTTCCGGAACGTGGACCTGGTCGGTCGCTACGGCGGGGAGGAATTCGTCGTCCTCCTGACGGCCGCGGAGAGCGTCGACGTGGAACTCGCCGCCGAGCGCGCGCGGCGGGCCGTGGAAGCCGCTTCCGTGCCCTGGAACGGCCTCGAGCTCCGCATCACCGCGAGCTTCGGCTGCGCCCGCGTGAGCGAGGAGCGCGGCCGGGTCGACTCCGCCCGCGTCGCCGAGATCCTCGCCGAAACCCTGCGCCGCGCCGACGCCGCGCTCTACCGCGCGAAGGAAGCGGGCCGGAACCGGGTCGAGACGGCGGGGTAAATCCGTCCGTCATGTTGGATAAAACTATGTTCAATACAACATGAATCCAACATGATGGATGCCTTCACCGCGAACCGGGTACGAGCGGAGGACCTTCTGGGGAAGCGCATCCTCGAATCGGGAGACAAGTACTACTTCGAGGATCTCGGACTGCGGAGCGCTCTGCGGGGTTTCGACCAGCGCGACATCGGCAAGGTCGTAGAGAACGCCGCGTACCATTTACGCTCGCGGGAGCGGGTTGGAACGCGCGCTCGGGCAGGATCGGCGAACGAGAGATCGACTCGGTCCGCGAGCGCGGGGCTAAGCGTGCCTACGTGCAGGCCGCCTACCTCGATCCCGACGGACCGACCCGCGAGCGCGAAATCGGTTCGATCCTCGCGCTTCGCGAGGCCCGGCCGCGCTATGTCGTGTCGATGGACCCCATCCGCGCGGATCATGAGGGCATACGCCACCTCGGGCTCCGCGACTTCCTTCTGGAGGGCCTCGGCGATTGGAGCTCTTTTCTCGCCGCCTCTGCGCCGCCACCACGATTAGGCGGGGTTCAGGGGCGGAGCCCCTGAGAAGGGGGGTAGCGGAAGACGCGCGGAGCGCGGCTGGAGCGAGGGGGGAAGGCTCTCCAGCCTTCCCCCCACATGAAAAAGGCCGCCTCGATCGAGGCGGCCTTCAGCGGTCTAGTCGGCTTTATCTATCAGAAAGGCCTTTCGCTCAGGTACTTGTATTCCTTCCAGCGGCGCTCCACGAGCGTCCGCTCCTTGCCGAGCAAGGTGGCGTAGCGCTCGGGGTCGGCGGCGGCGAGGGTCTTGAAGCGCACCTCGCTGGCCATGAACTGCTCGACCTTGGCGAAGTCCGGCTCCTTGGAGTCGAGCTGGAAGGGGTTCTTGCCCTGCTCGACGAGGCGCGGGTCGAAGCGGTAGAGCGGCCAGATGCCCGCCTGGGTCGAGAGCTTCTGCTGGTCCAGGCCCTTCATCATGTCGATGCCGTGGTTGATGCAGTGGCTGTAGGCGATGATGATCGACGGTCCCGAGTAGCTCTCGGCTTCCTTGAACGCCTTGATGGTCTGCGTCATGTTGCCGCCGAGCGCGATGCTGGCGACGTAGACGTAGCCGTAGCTCATGGCGATCATGCCGAGGTCCTTCTTGCCGATGTCCTTGCCCGCCGCGGCGAACTTGGCGACCGCGCCGAAGGGGGTGGCCTTCGACATCTGGCCGCCGGTGTTCGAGTAGACCTCGGTGTCCATCACGAGGATGTTCACGTTGCGGCCCGAGGCGATGACGTGGTCGAGGCCGCCGAAGCCGATGTCGTAGGCCCAGCCGTCGCCGCCGAAGATCCAGACGCTCTTCTTGACGAGGCCCTCGTCGGCGACGGACGCGAGGTCGGCCGCCCAGCCTTCCTTGACGGAGGCGAGGGCCTTCTTGAGCTCGGCCACGTCGGCGCGCTGGGCCTCGATGGCCTCGTCGGAGTCCTGCGGGTTGGAGAGCAGCTTGTCGGCCAGCGCCGCGGGAACGCCTGAGCCCTTGTGGGCGACGAGGAGCTCGCGGGCGAACTCGGTCTTCTTGTCGACGGAGAGCCGCATGCCCATGCCGAACTCGGCGGCGTCCTCGAAGAGGCTGTTCGACCACGCGGGGCCCTTGCCGTCGTCGCGCTTGGTGTAAGGCGTGTTGGGCAGGTTGCCGCCGTAGATCGACGAGCAGCCCGTGGCGTTCGCGATGATGGCACGGTCGCCGAAGAGCTGGGTCATGAGCTTGACGTAGGGGGTCTCGCCGCAGCCCGCGCAGGCGCCGGAGAACTCGAAGAGCGGCTGCTTGAGCTGGCTGCCCACGATGGTGGCGGTGTTGAGCTTCTTCGGATCGGGGTTGGGGATCGAGAGGAAGAAGTCCCAGTTCTTCGACTCCTCCTCGCGGAGCGCCATCTGGGGCTCGAGGTTGATGGCCTTGCGGCTCGGGTCGGCCTTGTTCTTGGCGGGGCAGGTGTTGACGCAGACGCCGCAGCCCGTGCAGTCCTCGGGGCTGACCTGGATGGTCACCTTGGAGCCGGGGAATTCCTTGGAGAGGGCGGGCTTGGCGTCCGCGCTCTTCCAGGTTTTCGGCGCCTTGGCGAGCAGGGCGGGGTCGTAGGCCTTCATGCGGATGACGGCGTGCGGGCAGACGAGGCTGCACTGACCGCACTGGATGCAGGTGTCGGAGTCCCACACGGGCATCTTCTCGGCGATGTTGCGCTTCTCGTACTTGGTGGTGCCGGAGGGGAAGGTGCCGTCGTCGGGCAGCTGGGAGACCTTCAGCTTCTCGCCGCGGGCGGCGATCATCTCGCCGATGACTTCCTTGACGAACTTCGGGGCGTCGGCGGTGTAGGGCTTCTTCATGGCCAGCTTGGAGCTGACGGCGCCGACCTTGACTTCCTTGACCTCGGAGAGCGCCATGTCGATGGCGGCGATGTTCCGCGCCACGACGTCGGCGCCCTTGCGGGCGTAGGTCTTCTCCGCGTACTTCTTCACGAGCTTGACGGCCTCGGCCTCGGGCAGGACGCCGGAGATCTTGAAGAAGGCGGTCTGCATGACGGTGTTGACGCGGTTGCCCATGCCGGCGCGCTCCGCGATCTCCATGCCGTCGATGACGTAGAACTTGAGCTTCTTGTCGACGATGTGCTTCTGCACCTCGACGGGGAGGTGGTCCCAGACCGAGTCGGCCGCGTAGGGGCTGTTGAGGAGGAACACGCCGCCGCTCTTGAGGTTGGCGAGCATGTCGAGCTTCTCGAGGAAGCTGAACTTGTGGCAGGCGAGGAAGTCGGCCTTGCTGACGAGGTAGGGCTTGTCGATCTTCTTCGGGCCGAAGCGGAGGTGGCTGATGGTGTAGGTGCCGGACTTCTTCGAGTCGTAGACGAAGTAGCCCTGCGCCGAGTTGTCCGTCTCGTCGCCGATGATCTTGATGGAGTTCTTGTTGGCGCCGACCGTGCCGTCCGCGCCGAGGCCGTAGAAGAGGCACTCGACCACGCCCTCGGCGGGCAGCTGGAAGGATTCGTCGTAGGCGATGCTGGTGTGGGTGACGTCGTCGTCGATGCCGACGGTGAAATGGTTCTTCGGCTCCGCCTTCTTGAGCTCGTCGAGCACGGCCTTGACCATGGCGGGGGTGAACTCGAACGAGCCGAGGCCGTAGCGGCCGCCGACGACGGTGGGCCACTGCTTGAAGGGGCCCTTGCCGGCGCCCATGGCCTCGCCGATGGCGGTGCGGACGTCCTCGTAGAGGGGCTCGCCGATGGCGCCCGGCTCCTTGGTGCGGTCGAGGACGCTGATGGACTTGACCGTGGCGGGAATGGCCTTGATGAAGTGCTCGACCGAGAAGGGGCGGAAGAGCCGGACGATGAGGACGCCGACCTTCTCGCCCTGCTTGACGAGGTGCTCGACGGTCTCCTTGACGGTGTCCGCGCCGGAGCCCATGACGATGACGACGCGCTCGGCGTCGGGGGCGCCGACGTAGTCGAAGAGCCGGTACTTGCGGCCGGTGAGCTTGGCGAAGTCGTCCATCGCCTTCTCGACGATGGCGGGCACCTTGTCGTAGTACTTGTTGGCGGCCTCGCGGGCGGTGAAGTAGACGTCCGGGTTCTGGCTGGTGCCGCGGATCATGGGGTTCTCGGGGTTGAGGCCGCGGGCGCGGTGCGCGCGGACCATCTCGTCCGAGATCATCTTCTTCATGATCTCGAAGGAGAGCTCCTCGACCTTGGACACCTCGTGCGAGGTGCGGAAGCCGTCAAAGAAGTGGAGGAAGGGGACGCGGGCGTGCAGGGTGGCGGCGTGCGCGATGAGCGCGGTGTCCATCACCTCCTGCACGTTGTTGGACGCGAGCATGGCCCAGCCGGTCTGGCGGGCGGCCATGACGTCCTGGTGGTCGCCGAAGATGCTGAGGGCCTGGGCGGCGACGGCGCGGGCGGCGATGTGGAAGACCGCCGAGGTGCACTCGCCGGCGATCTTGTACATGTTCGGGATCATGAGGAGGAGGCCCTGGCTGGCCGTGAAGGTCGTGGTCAGGGCGCCCGCGGTGAGCGCTCCGTGCACCGCGCCGGCGGCGCCGGCCTCGGACTGCATCTCGACGACCTGGGGAACGGTGCCCCAGATGTTCTTGCGGCCCTGGGCGCTGAGCTCGTCGGAAACCTCGCCCATAGGCGAGGAGGGGGTGATCGGGTAGATCGCGATCACTTCGCTGACGGCGTGGGCGACATGGGCGGCGGCGGTGTTGCCGTCGATCATGACCATCTTCTTGGTATCGGCCATCTGGGACCTCTCAAGTGGTGAGGATGTTGGAAACCGGTTATGCGGTTCATCCTATGACTTCTGGAGATTTTTATCAATACGGCGGACGCGGGCCCGCGGGGGACGCTCGCCGGCCAAATCGGGCGGACGCGGGCTAAAGCCGCGTCCGCTCCTCCGGCTTCGACCGGACTCGCTATCGCTCGCCGGTCAAGCCGGAGGGTCGGTAAGCAGGCAAGCCGGCCCTTCGGGCGGCTTTCCTGCTTACCGTGGGGCGCCGGCCCTTCGGGCAGCTTTCTTTCGCCGAGCAGGTTTGTCTTCGCCTACCAGGTCTCCGCCAGGGCGGCTTTCCTGGTTGGCGTGGGGCGCCGGCCCTTCGGGCGGCTTGCCTGCTTACCGTGGGGGGCCGGCCCTTCGGGCGGCTTGCCTGGTTACCGTGGGGCGCCGGCCCTTCGGGCGGCTTGCCTGCTTACCGTGGGGCGCCGGCCCTTCGGGCGGCTTTCCTGCTTACCGTGGAGCGGCGGCCCTTCGGGGGGCTTTCTTTCGCCGAGCAGGTTTGTCTTCGCCTACCAGGTCTCCGCCAGGGCGGCGAGCGCGGCCCTGAAGAGGGCTTCGAGGCCGCCGTGGGTTTCCTCGGAGTGGAATTCCGGGTGCCATTCGTCGTCGTGCACGAGGTCGCTCACGGTGAAGCAGGACGCGATGCGAACGCCCCGGTAGCGGGCGACGGCGAAGAGGGCGGCGGCTTCCATCTCCGCCACGGTGGCGCCGCGCGCGCGGAGCTCGGCCAGGTCGGCGGGCGTTTCGCGGTAGATGGCGTCCGTGGTCCATGAAAGGCAGCGACGCCAGGGAAGGCCCGCCGCTTCGAAGGCGGCCTCGAGCGCCCGGGTACCCTTCTCGGAGGGGAACACCCGCTCGCCCGCGGGTATGTAATGGTAGGAGACGCCTTCGTCGCGGAAGGCGCCCTCGCACACCGCGATCGAGCCGATCTCGAGGCCTTCCACGAGGGCCCCGGCCGTGCCGACGGACACGAAGCGCTTCACGCCCCAGGCGGCCAGCTCCTCGAGCATGACGGCGGCCGCGGGCGCGCCGACGCCGAAACGCCCCACCAGGGCCACGGAACGGTCGGAGTCGAGCAGGTATTGCAGGTTCGACCCGAAGTAGTCGGGGTGCGCCTCGACCGCGTGGTTCGCGCGCACGTAGTCGAAGAGCGAGCGCTGGTAGCAGAGGATCGCGGCCTCGGGCGCGGGCGCGTCGCCGAGGAAGCCGGAGCGGCGGGCGTAGTCGATGAAGTCGCGGGGCGAGAACACGGCCCGCGACGCGTACTTGGCCTTGGAGAGGGGAATTGGCACGGTTAACGCTCCTTGACGACCCGTCTTCGGGGACTGTGGGGGCCACCGTCCTCCCCGGAACATGCTATACTGGCGGCAATGGCTTCGCAAGCGCGGGGCCGGAGGACCGGATGACGAAGGGCTCTCGCGCGAAGGCGGTCGCGGTATTCGCGGCGATAACCACGATCAGCGCGTATCTGATGCAGTTGTTCCTCGGATTCTATTTCGAGAAGGACCTCGCCTACACGTTTTCCCGGCTTGGCGTGTTCCACGTCGTCGTGGTTTCGCTCGTGGCGGTGTCGTGCCTCTTGCTCGCGCTGCTGCTTGCGCCGATCGCTTCGGTCGAGCGGGCGCTTGGGCGAGGCGCTACGCTCGCGGACGAAGCGCGGGAGGCCGCGCGGCGGGCGGGCGCGAAGGTTCCGTACTTCGTCGCGGCCGTCTGCGCGGCCGCGTACCTGGCGGGACCGGTCGTCACCATCGTCATCGAATCGAACGCCGGTACCATGCTCTACGACGCGGTCGAGCTCGCGCTCGTGGTGGCCTTGAACCTTTCCATCGGTTTCTTCGTCGCGGTGCTGGCCACGCTCCAGATAGAGAACATCCTCCGGCCGGTCGTGGAACGGCTCGGCTTCCGGTCCATAGATCCGAAGGCGCGGAAATCCTCGCTGACCGGGCGCATCCTCCTCTCGGCCTCGGCCACCATGCTGCTCGCGGGCTTGCTCGCGCTCATGGCCGCGTACGGGCACATCCGCCGCTTCCCGGAGATGGGGCTCGCCGATCCGGCCGGCTACCTCGCCCACTACGTGGCGGGGGCGGGCGCCCTCACGGCGATCATAATCCTGCTCGGGCTCGGGCAGTTCGTCCTCATCGGCAAGAACATCCGCGACCGCGTGGTCATGATCGGCGAGCGGGTCGCCGAGCTGGCCGAGGGCGAAGGCGACCTGGGCCGCCGCGCGGACATCGTGCGGCCGGACGAGCTCGGCAGGCTTTCCGCGGACCTGAACCGCTTCCTCGACAGCCTCGAGAGCCTCGTCGACGGCACGCGCTCGGTCGCCGGCGCGGTCTCCGGGTCGTCGTCGTCCCTGGCGGAGAGCGCCGAGAACGCGCGGCATTCCGTGGAGGCGCTCGAGGCGAGCCTGCGCTCGGTGGACGAATCGGTGGAAACCCAGACCTCGACCGTCGGCGAGGTGGAGGGCGACATCGCGCGGCTCATCGAGAGCGTCGACGCCGTCGCCGTCCAGGTCGGCACCCAGGCAGGCTACGTCGAGCAGAGTTCGGCCGCCATCTCCGAGATGGCCGCGAACATCGCCTCGGTCGACCGGACCGCCGCCCAGGCGGACGAGGTAGCCAGCCGGCTGCGGGTTTGGTCCGAGGAAGGCGGGCAGGCGCTCGTCGAGAGCCAGGCCGCCATCGGCGAGATCGAGCGCTCGTCCGTGGCGGTGCGGGACATCATCGGCTCCATCTCCAAGATAGCCGCGCAGACCAACCTGCTGGCCATGAACGCGGCTATCGAGGCGGCGCACGCGGGCGAGGCCGGCGCGGGCTTCGCGGTGGTCGCCGGCGAGGTGCGCAACCTGGCGGAGAACGCCTCGCGCAGCGCCAAGGAGATCGTCGCCCTCATCAAGGAGATGAATTCCCGCATCGAGCGCGGCGCGGAGCTGTCCGACCGCGCCTCCGGAGCCTTCGGCAAGATCCGGGAAGGCGTCGGCCAGACCAGCGAGCTGGTCCGCACCATCGCGGCCAGCATGGCGGAGCAGCGCACCGGCGCCGAGGAGATCCTCTCGAGCTCGTCGTCGCTCATCCAGGCCACACAGGACATCAAGGATCGGGCTGACGCCCAGCGGCGGGGCTCCAAGGACATCGAAAAGGCCATGCTGCGCATGGTGGAGTCTTCCAACCAGATCTTCGAGGCGGTGCGCGAGGAGGCCGGAGCCGCGGCCACCCTCGCGAAAGTCGTGAAGGTGGTCGGCGTCGAGGCCGAGCGGAACCGGGACCTGGTGGCCGCGCTCGCCGACGCGGTGGCGCGCTTCCGCACCTCGCGGGACGCTTGAATCCGCCCGCCGACCCGGGGCATACTCGCCCGGCCCCGCAAGCCGCCCGCTTTCACGGCAGTCCGAGTCCGGAGGTGAGCTCCATGTTCCCGATCCGCAACGCGCGCGCGCTCCTGGCCGCCTTCTCCGTCCTCGTCCTGGCCGTTTCGTCCGCCCTCGGCCAAAGCGCGCCGGCCGCGAAGGACGCCAACCTGCTGATCCAGCAGGGCCGGGCCCTCGTGGACTCCGGAAAGCGCGCGGAGGGCTACGCGCTCTTCGAGGAGGCAGTGGCGGTCTGCGACGCCGAGCTGGCGGAGAACCCGGCGCGCATGGATTCGTACGTGGTGAAGGGCTGGGCGCTCTTCCGGCTCGGCCGCTACCGCGAGGCGGTCGCCGTGGGCGAGGCGGGCCTCAAGGTGAAATTCGACGCCCGCATCGTCGAGAACATGGGCGAGTCCTACTTCTTCCTCCGGGACTACGCGGCCTCGCTCCGCAGCATGCAGCGCTACATCGACAACTCCGGCGAATACGCCGAGCGCGTGTCCACGGCCTACTTCTACATGGGCGAGATCTACCAGGTGCAGCGGAAATTCGAGCACGCCGACATCGCCTACGCCATCGCCGTGCAGCGCGAGCCCAACATGGCCCGCTGGTGGTTCCGCTACGGGAACGCGGTCGAGGCCCTCGGCGAGAAGGAGCGGGCCCGCGGCCTCTACGAGAAGGCGCTGAAGCTCGCCCCGTCCTTCGCGGAAGCCCGGGACGCCGTCGCCCGGCTCTCGGCCGCTCCCGCGGCTCCGGCGGCGCCCGCGACGGCGCCCGCCGCCGCCCCTTGAGTCCGGAGGAACGCCGTATCGCGGGAATCCGCCGCGGACGACTTGCGTAGCCGCCGGAGCGGCACTACAGTTTGGCCATCGTATGGCTATGCTCTTCACGGTCGAATTCCTTCCACTCGCCGTCGAAAGGATCGACGTGGACGACTGCTCCGAGTACGCGGTCCGAGTGTCGGTGAGGGGCAGCCTCGACCTCGAGGACGCCGCCGAGGCCGGGCTCCTCCTCCGGACCCTCGCCGCCGGCGGCGCGCACCGCGTGATCCTCAACCTCGAGCAGCTCGGCTACATCGATTCGACGGGCATCGGCGCCATCATCAGGGCCAAGAAGGATCTCTCCGCCCGCGGCGGCGATCTCGCGTTGCTCAACGTGCCCCCGAACATCAAGGACATCTTCGAGCTCGTGAACCTCAAGGGTTTCGTGCGCAGCTTCTACGACGACGACGAGGCGCTCCGCCACTTGGCCGCCTCGCTGCCGGGAGCCGGTCCGAAACCCGACAAGCCCTGAGCCGCGCCGCCCCCGCCGTTCCCGCCGTTCCCGCCGTTCCCGCCGTTCCCGCGAGGCGTCCCGTCGGAGCGCGCGCGGCGTGCCTGTTCGGAACTACAGCAGGCTCACCGGATCCGGATCGGGCTCCGCGTGCACGCCCGGAAGCTCGCCGAGGGCGGCCAGGGCCGCGGCGCAGGCCGCGTGCAGGGGGCCCATGGCGGGACCTTTCAGCACTACGTGCCGGCGGGCGTTTCCGGCCATGAGCGCGATCGGGCATTCGGCGGGCCCGAGCGCCTCGTCGTCGGGGCCGAGGCGTTCCGCGGCCAATCGCGCGAAGGCTTCCGCGGCCCGGTCGGCCTTCTCCGCCGACTTCGACCGGAACACCACGCGCACCAGGCGCGAGTAGGGCGGGAAGCCGAGCTCGCGCCGGGCCCGGAGCTCGGCGGCCTGGAAGCCGGCGACGTCGGCCGCGGCGGCCATGCGGATGACCGGGCTCGAGGGCCTCAAGGTCTGGACGACCACCCGGCCGTCGGGCGTGAAGCGGCCGGCGCGTCCGGCCACCTGCACGATGAGCGAAAAGGCGCGCTCGGCGGCGCGGAAGTCGGGCAGATTGAGGCTCGTGTCGGCCAGCACCACGCCCACCACCTTCACGCCGGGGAAATTGAGCCCCTTGGCCACCATCTGGGTCCCGAGGAGGACGTCCACCTTCCCCGCGCGGAACTCCTCGAGCAGCTTCCTCGCCTCTCCCTTCGCGGTCGCGGAGTCCGCGTCGAGGCGGCGCACGGTCAGGTCCGGGAACGCCGCGACCACCTCCTCCTCGAGGCGCTCGGTGCCGAAGCCGCCCCAGCCCACGTCGAGCGAGCCGCACGAGGGGCAGGCGCGCGGAGGTTTCGCGCGGTAGCCGCAGTAGTGGCAGACCAGGGCGTCGCGGTCCTTGTGCCAGGTGAGCGGCACCGAGCAGTGCCGGCACGCGAGTTCCTCTCCGCAGGTGCGGCACGAGAAGCGGTGGCTGAAGCCGCGCCGGTTGAGGAAGAGGATGCTCTGTCCCCCCGCGTTCTTCGCTTCGCGCACCAGCGCGGCGAGGCGGGCCGAGACGGGGCCGGCCTCGTCCCGCATGTCCACGATCTCGACGGAGGGCGGGGCGCCGCCCGAGAGCCTGCCGCCGAGTTCGAGCTTCTCCATGCCGCCGTCGAGCATGAGCTTCCAGGCTTCGACGCTCGGCGTCGCGGAACCCATGACGAGGCGGGCGCCCTCTTCCGCGCAGCGCGTCATGGCCACCTGGCGCGCGTGGTAGCGCGGGGTCGAGCCGGACTTGTAGGAGCCTTCGTGCTCCTCGTCCACCACCACGAGTCCGAGCCGCGGCACCGGGGCGAAGATCGCGGAGCGGGCGCCCACCACCACGTCCGCCTCGCCGCGCATTACGCGCCGCCATTCGGCGAGCCGCCTGGAGGGCGTCAGGCCCGAATGGAGCACGGCGCAGCGCTCGCCGAAGCGCGTCCGGACCGCCTCGACCACCTGGTGGGTCAACGCGATCTCCGGCACCAGGTAGATGACGCCTCGGCCCTCGGCCAGCGTGGCCTCGGCGGCCTGCAGGAAGACTTCGGTCTTGCCCGAGCCGGTGGCGCCGAAGAGGTACTTCCTTCCCGAGCCTTCGGCGAGGATTCGATCGAGGGCCGCGCGCTGCGGGGCGGACAGCTCGAGCGAATGGTCGCAAGGCGGGCTCTCCTCGAACACATCCGCGCCCGCGGAGCTTTCGCGCCGGCCGCTCGGCGTCATGGCCGAGAGGGTTTCGCCGAGCGTGCAGAAGTACATGCGGGCGACGCGCGAGGCCAGGGCCAGGGTCGCGGGGCCGACGAGGGGTTCGGGGTCGACGATCCTGGCTATCGGCTTGACGAGCGTTTCGTCGATGTCGCACCCGTCCAGCTCTTCGACGACCCAGCCCTCGATGACGCGATTCCTGAAAGGGGCCTCGATTCGGCAACCGGTCCTGGCGCCCGCGGGGGCGGCCTTCGTCGCGAGGTTGCGGTAGGTGAACAGGCGGTCGAGGGGGACGTCGAAGGCGACGCGGAGGAATTCGCTCACGGCGCTCCGCTCGCCCAGCCGTCGGCCTGGATGCGCTCGCGGAGCAGCTTGAGGTCCTCCCAGGCGGGACGCTTGTACTGGTCGTCGCGGAGCAGGGCGCTCGGATGGAAGGTCGCGATGAGCGGGACGCCTTCGAAATCGAGGAAGCGGCCGCGCAGCTTCGAGATGCCTTCGCTCGAGCCGAGCAGGGTCTGCGCGGCGATGCGCCCGAGGCAGAGGATGTAGCGGGGCTGGAGCACGGCGATCTGCCGCCTGAGGAAGGGCAGGCAGGGCGCGCGCTCGTCCGGCAGCGGGTCGCGGTTGCCCGGCGGGCGGCACTTGACCACGTTGCCGATGAAGCAGTTGCGCGAGCGCGAAAGCCCGATGGCCTCGAGCATGCGGTCCAGGAGCTGGCCCGCGGCGCCCACGAAGGGCTCGCCGCTCGCGTCCTCGTCGGCGCCGGGGCCTTCGCCCACCACGAGCACCAGGGGGCGGGAGGCGCCCGAGCCGGGCACGGCGTTGCGGCGCGTCACCCGGAGCCGGCAGGCGCCGCAGGCGCGGACTTCGGCGGCGATGCGCTCGAGGTTGTCGTCCTCGGGGGGGGAGAAGGCCGTCGACCGGGCGACGCCCGGCCTGGCGATGATCTCGGCCTCGGACGGAGGAGGCGCGCCTTCCTCGAACACGACTTCCGCCCGCGCGCGGACGCGACCGGCTTCGAGCCAGTCCTGGATGAGGGTCAGGTCGTCGTGGAGCCGTTCGCGTTCGTCCCGGGTCATTCGGAATGGTCCTCGGCCGCCCGGGCTTTCTCCCCGGCCTCCGACTCCAGCTCGCGCTGGACGGCGGCGAAGGAGCGGACCGAGAGGAAGGCGGCCACCAGGTCAGGATCGCGGATTCGGGCTTTCTCGTCCTCGAGCAGGCGGAGCGCGACGGAGCGGTTCGCCGCGGCGGACGCCGTATCCAGCAGTCTGGAAGCGAGGTGATAGTACAGTATCGCGTCCTTGGCGGGCAAGAGCGTGCCCGCCGTGAACAGGTAGCTGGCTTCGAGCAGGAAGAAGCGCGCCTCCTCGGCCCGTCCGCGCGCCAGCATGGACTCGGCCATGATGGTCAGCAGGGTGAAGGTCTGCCAGTACGCGGAGTGCCGCAGGCCGGCCACCAGCCCCTCCCGGGCCGTCGTTTCGGCCTTGCGCCGGTCGCCGGCCATGGCCCGGCAGAGGGCGAGCGTGCGGAGCGCGTCGACGCGGTCGAAATCGTTTCGCACGCGATCGGCGAAGAACTCGGCCTGGCGGAAGCTCTCGTCGGCCTCGTCGACCGAAGCTCCCGAGCGCAGGGCGAGCGCCAGCATGGCGTGGGCCTGCGAGGCGGCCGAATCGGAGGGTGACCCGGCCGCGAGCAGTTCCCGGGCTACGGGAGCCATGGCCTTCCAGTCGCACAGCTGCCAGAGCGCCTTGAGCTTGAGGTCGAGGCCCACCGCCCGCCGGGCCGCTCGATCCCCCTCGACCCCCGACAGCGCGCGGTCGATCAGGGTCAGGGCGGCCGAGTAGTCGCCCGACAGCAGGAGCAACTCCACGCGCGCGGCCGCCGACTCGAAGGCGTCGCCGCCTATCACCTGCTCGGCGACGGAGACCAGCCGGTTCGCCTCGCCCGCGTTGCCGCGCAGCATCTCGGCCATGGCGGCGTAGCGGAGCACGTTCTGGACGCTCCGCTCCCTGCCTCCCGCCGCCCGGTAGTAGCGGAGCGCCTTCTGCGCCGTGAACGCCGCCTTCTGGAACTGGCAGGAAATGGTGTTGTACGCGCAGATCTGGTGGTAGGCGAAGCCCATGCAGGCGTCGTCCTTGCGGGCGATGGCGATGCGCATGATGCGGCGCAGTTCCTCCTCGGCCTCGTCGATGCGGCCTGCGTTGAACAGGATGGCGCTCTTCGTGATCAGGACGCGGACGGCGAGGTCGGCGTCGCGCCGCGCGAGGGCCCGGTGGAGCGGATCGAGGTGCTCGAGGTATTCGAGCCGGTAGTTGCGGTCCGGATCGGCCAGGATCAGGTTGGCGGCCTCGGCGAAGCGTTCCGAGCGGCCGAGATGGTTGAGCAGGCGGATGGCGTCGGGACGCTCGCGCGAAAGCATGATGTCCGCCACGAGGCCGTGCAGGATCTTCTTGTTGTGGTTGAGCAGCGAGGCATAGAGCGCTTTCTTGAAGGGATCGAGGCGGAAGCGCCAGCGGCCGCCCTCCTCGACCAGCACGCCGTCCGCGGCGAAGCGCGCGAAGGCCTGCTCCACGATGCCTGGATCGCCCCCCGTGCGGCGCTCGATGACGGCGGCGCTCTCGTGGTCGAAGGAGTGCATGAAGACCGAGAGCTTGAGGAGGAGGTCCCTCCAGCCTTCCGGGTAGCGTTCCACGCGCGAGAGGAAGATGGTCTGTATGCCCGGGGGCAGCGCCGAGACGTCGCGGCGCTTGCGCGCCCAGGCGGCGTATTCGCGGATGAACAGCGGGTTGCCCATGCCGGCCTGCAGGAGGCCCGGCAGCAGGCGCTCGGGGCACTCGGGCCAGGCTTCCAGGAGCATGGCCCGCGAGTCGGCGTCGGAGAGCGGTCCGAGCTTGAGCGGCCGGAAGGACGGGAAGGCTTCGCGCAGCTCCGCGGGGGCCTCCCGGGCGAGCAGGACCGCGAAGGGCTTGACCCGGGCGTTGCGGATCCAGTACGCGAGGAATTCCGTGGAGAGGGGGTCGAGGGCGTGCGCGTCGTCGACCACGACCAAGGGCGGGAAGAGGTCGCGCCCGTGCGGGTCGAGCAGGGCCTGGAGGAGGACGAGCAGGGCCTGGCTGGCGTCCGGGTCGCGCTCGCGGGGGCTGGCCTCGAAGCCCTCCGCGTCGTCGCGGCCCACGAGGCGCGCGAAGGCCTCCATCGAGCGGGCATCGGCGATGCCGTGCCGGCGGAGCGCCGAGCGGGCCTCGTCCGCATCGGCGTCCGGCGCGAGCGCGAGGCGGGCCAGCAACAGGTCCACGATGGCCGCGTAGGGCCGGGACCGGTAGCGGCGAGCGCGGACCGATAGCACCGGGCTCGCGAAATCGGGGAAGGCCCGCAGTTTGGCGACGAAGCTGACCAGCAACCTCGATTTGCCTATGCCCGCCTCGCCCGTCACCATGAAGCCGGCGCCCTCCTTGGGGTCGGTCCGGAGGTAGGCCCTGAGGAGCTCGTCGAGCTGCTCCTTGCGGCCGTGGAGCGGGCCGTCGTCGCGGGGAACGCCGTCCGCGAGGCCCAGCACCGGCCAGGCCTTCACCGTCTCGCTCTTGCCCTTCAGCCTGAGCTCGAGCGCCTCGCCGAACTGGAATTCGTCGCGGCATTTCTCGGCGACGGCGTCCGAGACCAGGATCGAGTCCGGTGCCGCCGCGGCTTCGAGGCGCTGGGCGACGTTCATGGCGTGGCCGGTCACCACGTCGTGCTCGCCTCGGCGGCCCGTGGCGGTGAGTCCCGCGTGGATGCCGGTGCGGAAAGAAAGCTCGACGCCCTTCGGCGCGATCAGCCCCGCGCGGCCGAGGAAGTCGAGGGCGGCGTGGATGGCGCGGGCGGAATCGTCCTCGTGGTGCTCGCTCACCCCGAAGACCGCCACCAGGGCGTCGCCGATGTACTTCTCGACCGTTCCGCCGTGCGCCCGGATGCACTCCTCGAAGGCTCCGAAGACCCGGCCCATCAGGGCGTCCATCTCTTCCGGATCCATGCGCTCCGACAGCGGGGTGAAGCCCTTCATGTCGGAGAATAGTATGGTCGCGACGACGCGCTCGCCGTCCTTGAGATCGGCCGTGTTCGGCATTATGGACGGCAGTCTAGTCGATAGGGGCGGGGCGGGCAAGCGGAGGCGGACCGGAGGGGCGGGGCCGCCGTCCGGGCCGGTTCGCCGAACCGCGCGGCGGGCCGTCGGGTTTCCCCCGGGCTAGGGCAGCAGGAAGACCTGGAGTATCTGGATGACGGGGAAGATGATGCACACGGCGATGAACACGATCTCGAGCACGAGGGTGCGGTGCTCCGCCAGGTCGCCCTTGACGATGTCGTAGACGTCCTGCAAGGCCTCGAGGCGGCGCTCGACGCTCCACTTCCAGCCCTCGGTGGAGAAGATGCCGGCCAGATGGTCGTATATGCGGCTGTAGTAGAAATCGCCGATGATCTTCGAGCTGTTCTCGAGGTTCTCGAGGGTGAACAGGGCGTCGAGCCGCAGGGCCTGGATGGCCGCGAAGCGGCGCGGCAGGTTGCGGAGGCGCCGGCGCTTCTTCCGGGTGTCGGTGTAGAAGCTCCGCATGTCCTTTTCGGCCACGTCGATCCAGCCGTCCAGCATGAGGTCGAGCACGCGCAGCTCGAGCAGCTGGTAGTTCGCGTGCTCGACGATGACCAGGAGGTCTTCGTAGTCGGCCGTCGGGTCGACGATGGCGCAGCGGTCGAGGTCGAAGACGGCTGCCTCGTCGGAGCGGTAGGCGAAGGGGTTGGAGAGCGTGCGGCGCACCTCGTCGTCGTGGAGCGGGGTTCCCCAGGTGTCTCCCGAGAGCAGGGTCGCCAGCTCCCGCGCGCGCGAGGCGATGAAGGCGTGCGGCGTCATGCCGGTGTCGCCGAAGCAGAAGGCCGTGTAGGACTCGCGCTCGGTGCGCTTCAGGCCGTAGTTCTCGAGCGAGACCGCGCTCCGGATGCGCGCCTGGGTCTGGATGAAGCGGGCTTCGGCGAAATCGGAGATGGTGCGGAGCACGCCGCCGAGCGGGTAGAGGCAGTCCTCGGCGTGGTGCAGTTCCTCGAGGGTGGCCGAGAGGCGGAGGCGCACGATGATGGAGACGACGCCTTCGTCGTAGAGCTTGGCCTGGGACCACGCGCCGAGGAAAATGCCGGCGGGCGTGACGGCCCCGGCTTCGGCCGCGCCGCCCGCGTCCATGTCCATACGCACCGAGGGCGGCAGCACCAGGGTCGGCGGGGCGTCGCGGCGGCGGAGGGGACTCGGGTCGATGCAGACGTCCTCGCCGCAGTCCAGCTTGGCGAAATCCATGGAGCGGCCGACGTCGAAGAGCTCGAATCGGACGAGTTCGACCGTGCGGCGGGACTCGCCGGCGACGGGAGCGGGAAGGGGAGCTGCGGCGGGCTGCGCCTGGCGCGCGCCGCGCGGGCGGTTCGCGGCCACGGCGGAGCCGCGCCGCGCGCCCGGCCGCGCGAAGGTCGCCGACTTGGCGCCCTTCGGCCGTTCGCCCCCCGCTTTCACGGTCGGGCCTCGACGCGGGCCACGTCGCGCCCGAGCACCTGCAGCACGAGGAGGCTCCCCTCTGGCACCAGGTAGGGCGCCTGGAAGAGCGTGCCGCGGTGCATGACCTGGACGATCGGCGTCCGGACGCCCTCGAGGTCGACCCAGGAGAGCGTCGCCTTGACGGGGTAGGGGTACTCGGGCAGCTCGCGGCTGAAAAGCCCGCCCACCATGCCGTCGCGCGCGGCGTAGGAGGTCGCCACGAGCTTGACCACGTCGGTTTCCGGGATCGACGAGCCGGCGGCCGGCGTCTGGGAGACGACCGTGCCGGGCTTTTCGCCCGCGCGCGGCTCGCGGAGCTCGAAGGCGAACGAGACGCCGGACTTCTCGATCTGCAGGAAGGCCGCGCCGAGCTCGAGCCCGGAGAAGTCGGGAACCCTGAGCTTTTCGCGCTCGGGTCCCTTGGAAACGACGAAGACGAGCTCGAAGGCGCCCGAAACCGGAGTGCCCGGAAGCGGGGTCTGCTCGAGGATGGTGCCGGCCGGTTCCGCGGAGAACGAGTAGATCGGCGGCTCGCGGACGGTCATGAGCGGCCTGCCCGTGGAGAACAGGTTCTGCAGCTCGAGCTTGACGTCCTCGAGGGTGCGCCCCGCGTAGTCGGCGACCGAGTCGATGACCGGTCCCCGGCTGATCGTGATGGCGATCCGGCGCCCCGCCTTGACGATGGCGCCCGGTTTCGGCGACTGCTCGAGGACGAGGCCCTTGTCCTTCGGATCCTCGGTATAGCGCTGGGAGAGCCGCGGGTAGAGCTCCTTCTCCTGCAGCGTGGTCAGCGCGGTCGCCAGGTCCATTCCGTGGAGGTCGGGAACCAGGGTCTGCTCGGCTCCCCGCACGGTCAGGAAGAAGGCCGCCGCCAGTGCGAGCAGGAGCACGAGGACGAGGGCGACGATGCCGCCGGCGACGTACTTGTAGTACTCGGGATCGATGTCGCGGAGCTTGGTCAGGTGGAATCGGATCTTCATGGCTCGCATTTCCCCGTGCCGGTCGGTTTCGGGGTGGCTCAGAGGCCGAGGCGGCTCCCGAGGAGGTCGCGCACGCCATTGGCGAATTCGCGGAAGGGCAAGGCCTTCCGGGCGCGCAGCTGGAGCCGTCGCAGCGAGAGCAACCCTTTCCCTGTTTGTACCATCAGACCTCGGCCGCTGTCCAGAGCGAGCACGGTGCCGGGTTCGCGGCCGGACTCCTCGTCGGGGAAGGGACGCGACTCGAGCAGGGCGAGCCGTTCGCCGCGGAGGTAGGTGAAGGCGCCCGGCCAGGGCTGGAAGGCCCGGATCCGCGCGTCGATCCCGAGCGCGTCGGCGTTCCAGTCCACGAGCCCGTCGTCCTTGCCGAATTCGCGGCAAAACGTGGCGAGCGCGGGGTCCTGGGGCTCCGGCGCGGCGCTTCCGTCCTCGAGCGCGTCGAGCGCCTCGACGAGCAGCTCCGCGCCGAGCTCCGCGCAGCGCTCCGAGAGGCCGGCCGTCGTCTCCGTGCCGTCGAGCGGGATGCGCGCGCTGGCGACGACGTCGCCCGCATCGAGCTCGGCCGCGATACGCTGGACGCTGACGCCGGTCTCCGCGTCGCGGGCCAGGATGGCGGCGGGAATGGGCGTGGCGCCGCGCCAGCGGGGTAGCAGGGACGGGTGCACGTTGAGGCCGCCCGCCGGGAAGAGCGCGAGGAACTTCGGTCCGAAGATGCGCCCGTAGGCGAAGGAGACCAGGATATCCGCGCCGAGCGGGGCGGCGAGCTCGCGCGCCTCGGCTCCGAGCCGGTCCGGCGTCAGCGCCGGGACGCCGGGCAGAACTTCGGCCGCCAGGGCGCCCACCGCGGTCGGCTCGGGCGTTCCCGAGCGTCCTTTGGCGGAGGGCGGGTTGGTGAGGACGCCCACGACTTCGTGGCGCGAAGCGGCGAGGGCGCGCAACGACGGGACGGCGATGGCGGGACTGCCCGCGAAAAGCACCTTCACCCGGGGACCGCCTAGTAGCGCCGGCGCTTTTCGTACTGCGCCAGCACCTTGGCCTTCGCGGCCTCGGGCAGCCGGTCCACGAAGAGCACCCCGTTCAGGTGGTCGAGCTCGTGCAGGACGACCCGCGCGAGGAGCCCGTCGGCGTCGAGCGTGAAGGGGCGGCCGCGTTCGTTCCAGGCCTGCACGGTGATCTCCGCGGAGCGCTTGACGTCCGCGTAGACGCCCGGGATGGAGAGGCAGCCTTCCTCGAGCGAAACGATGCGCTCGCCCGTGCGCACGAGCTCCGGGTTCACGAAAACGCGAGGGACGTCGTCCTCGACCTGGACCACGAAGATCCGCTTGCCGACCGCGACCTGCGGGGCGGCCAGGCCTATGCCGCGACCGACGCGCATCGCGTCGAACATGCGCTCGATGAAGTCCTTGAGCCCCTGGTCGAAATCCTTGACGGGCTCTGCGGCGCGCGTGAGCACCTCGGCCCCGATGGTGACTATGTCGAGCATTGACCACTCCAGTTCGAAGAAACCGCAGATGAGGTCGCCTGCGCGGAGCGCGGGCATTTGACCTTTCCAATCCGAAAGCGGAGCGAAGCGACGCAGACGCAGCGGCGCAGAGCGGAAGATGGTGTATCGATACGATGGCGAGGGGCGACGCGCGGAATCAGCCCCCCTGTCAAAATTTACCGTCGGCCCGTCGCGGGGTCAAGGAGCGAGCAGGTCGGAAGGGAGCTCGAAGCGGTCGCCGACGCCGAGTCCGACGCGGGCGAACCAGCCGAGCGGCACTTCGAGGGCGTGTCGCGCCGAGCGCTCCGACTCTATCACCTCGAGGCTGCCGGCCCGCATGTCGCGGATTTCCCGGATGGTTCCGTCCGCGGCGAGGAAGGCGATCGAGAGGGGTATCAGGGTGTCCTTCATCCAGAAGGCCATGCGCCGGTCCGAGTCGTAGACGAAGATCATGCCCCGCCCGTCCGGCAAGGAATCGCGGAACATGAGGCCCTTCTGCTGCTCCTCCGGCGTCCTCGCGACTTCCGCCGCGAGCTCGACCGCGCCCGAGCGGAGGATGACGACGGGGAGCGCGTCCCCCCCCTCGCAGGAGGCGAGCGGCAGGGCGGCCGCGAGCAGGATCATGGCGATGGTGAACGATTTCAAGGTTCCTCCCCGAGCCCGGGCCGGGCGCGATTCGCGGGCCACAGTATAGCGCGTCCCGCGCTTGAGGCGGGAGCCCCGGAAACCGGCGCGGCCGCGCGTATACGAAAAGCGCTCCCCGGAGGGAGCGCGTTCGTTCCGTTTCGGAAATGGAGGGATCAGTAGCTCTTGCCCTGGCTCTTCCTGGACTTCTTGAGGAGCTTGCGGGCGAGGACCTTTTCCTTGCGGTTCCGGATGGTCGAAGGCTTTTCGTAGAATTCGCGCTTCTTCCACTCGCGGATGATGCCCTCTTTCTCCACCAAACGCTTGAAGCGCTTGATGGCCTTTTCGAGGCTTTCGCTCTCGTCGACGATGATCTGGCTGATGGTTATCACCCCCTTTCGCGTCGAGGCCGGCAGTATATCCGCCGGGCGCCGGGCGAGTCAAGCGATCTGGACCGCGCGGCAGACCCCGGATCCGGGTCGCCGGGCCGGTCCGCCGACGCGAGGGAAGTGCGGTTCTCCCGGGGCGTCAGGGCTTGCGGACCAGCGCCTCCGGGTCGCAGGCCGTGCCGTTGACGCGGAGCTCCCAGTGCAGGTGCGGTCCCGTGGAGAAACCCGTGGATCCGACCGTGCCGAGCGCCTCGCCCCGGAGCTTCGAGTCGCCCGTCGCGACGCCGAGCGAGTCCATGTGCATGAATATGGAATAGACCCCGGGCAGATGCTCCAGGATGACCGTATTGCCGGTCAGGACGCGGAACTCCGAGAGGACTACCTTGCCGGGTCCGGGCGAAAGCACGGGCGTGCCCGTCGACGCCCCGAAATCGATGCCGTAGTGGGCGCTCTCTCCCGCGGGCTTGCCGGCGGGAGAGAGGTAGCGGCGCCGGTCGCCGAAGCGCGCGGTGACGCGGATGCCAGCGAGGGGCCAGGCGAAGTCGGGGCTGTGCAGCAGCTCCGGCGCGTGGACGCCGGCCTGGTCGAAATTCCCCAGCGCCCGCTGGTAGCGGACGGCTTGTTCCTCGCGCCGCGGGTCGGGGTCGTCGCGGGCGGCGCTCGCGGCGGCAGTCAGGCGGACAGTGCTGATCCGGAAATCGCGGGGTAGCACGGCGATAGCCTTTTCGGCGAGCGGGAACGCGTCCGGAAGGGCAAGGAGCTCGAGGCGGTACGCTCCGGGCGCGAGCGTGTCCGCCAGGCCGAGCGCGAAGGCGAAGTCCTGGGGACGCCCGGGCAGCGCGAAGGAGCGGGCCCGGGCTTTCGCGCTGCCGTCGGCGGCGAGCAGGCGGAGCTCCCCCGAGAAGCCGGGCTCGAGGCCGAACCAGGTGGCGAACACCGGATCGCCGGGGCGCGCGGCGTCCGGGGCGAGCAGCCAGGCGCCCTCCGCGCGTTGGGTGGCGGATAGCGGAACCGTCGGAGCGGCGAGGGCGAAGAGCGCGGCGATGACGAGGCTGGCCGCGGCGTGCGTCGTTCGGACCATGGGGGGAATGTAGCCTCGGCGGAAGGCGACGGGCAAGGCGCCCCTTTTTTGACGGACGCGGGCCGGGCGCCTAGACTGAAAGGCATGGTCCATCCGAACCGGGACGCGCCCGGCGGCGAGAGCGCCGAAGTCCCGTTCCGCGACAGACCGCACCAGGTCCCCGCCGGCCTCTCCGCGGCCGCGGCCTGCGTCGCCGGAGCGCTTCCCTTCGCGCTCGCGGCCATCCTCGATCCCGGATCGTCCCGATGGAGCTGCCTGGCCGCGTGCCTCGCGGGTGCCGTCGGCGCGGGGCTCGTCGCCGCCCGTTCCGCTCGACGCCTCGACGCACTGGTGCGAGAAGCCCGCGAACGGGAGCTCCGGCTGGAAAAGCGCGTCATGGCCCGAGCCGACGAGCTCTCCGCGGCCTACAATCAGCTGGCCGACAAGCACGAGTCGATGCGCAAGGAGCTCCGGGTCGCCCGCGACATCCAGGGTTGCATCGTCGGGCGCCTGGACCACCTGCCGCCCCGGCCCGAGCTCGACGTGGCGGCCTGGTACCGCGCCATGGACAACGTGGGCGGCGACCTCTACGACGTGGTGCGCATCGGCCGCAACTCCTACGGGTTCCTCATGGCGGACGTCGCCGGCCACGGGGTGCCCGCCGCCTTGGTGACGGCCCTCGTGAAGGTCGCTTTCGACGGCAAGGCGGCTTGGGGCATCCGTCCGGAAGGCGTCTGCGACGCGGTGAACCGTACCCTGTGCCAGCTCGTGGGCGAACAGGACCGCTTCGTCACGGCCTGGTACGGAATCCTCGACCTCGAGACGGGCATCCTGCGATACACGAACGCCGGCCATCATCCGCCCGTGCTGCTCCGGACGGACGGAGCTATCCAGAGGCCCGATACCGAGTGCCAGCCCCTCGGCATCATCGACGACGCCCCCTTCTACTCCTCCGAGCTCGTCATGGCGCCCGGCGACCGCATGGTCCTCTTCACGGACGGGATCGTGGAGGCGCGGAGCTACCTCAAGGAGGAGTACGGATACGGCCGTTTCCTCGGAACCATAGGCAGGAACACAGGCGTGACGCCCGCCGGCCTCATCGACGCCATCCTCTCCGACCTGGACGGCTTTCTGATGGGCGCGCCTCCCGAGGACGACCGGGCCATGCTCGCCTTCCAGTTCCGGGGCTTCGCGCCGCGGCCTTCCTGACGCCGCGGCCCTTGCCCCGACCCGCGCGCTCGGGCATTATCGGTGCCGGAGGCTCGACATGGACATGCCGCACACGCTGCGCCGCCTCGCTTCCGGCGCGCTCGTCTACACCATCTCGCTCTGGTATCGCCTCGCCGCCGCCGCGGCGCTAGGACTCCTCGTCGCGGCCATCGCGACCGTGGGCGGAACCGGCGTCATCGGCTGGATCTTCGTGGCGGGAGCCTTCATAGCCGCCTTCTACGAGGAACGCTGGACCTTCGATCCGGCGCGGGGCCTGGTTTCCTCGCGGATCGGCCTGGTGTTCCTGGCGCGCCGCAGGACCTACGCCGCCTCCGAGCTGACGGGCTTGTCGATCCAGGCTTTCCGCCGCGGCCTCGTGGACCAGTCGCGCGCGACCGAGCCGACCGACGAGAACGCCGAGGCGCGCAGGGGGCGCGGACTCGAGTGGAGGCTGCTTGGCGAGCTCGCCGACGGATCGCTGCTCGTGATCGACGCCGGCCGTTCGCGCGGCAGGGAACGGCTCGCGGCGGTCGGCGCGAGGCTCGCCGAGGCGATGGGCAAGCCCTTCGGGGAGTGAGCGGCCGCGCCGCGCCCCCTCCGGGGACGGCCTCGGGCCAAAATGAAGGACGGGAGCCCGAGGGTTCCCGTCCTTCCCTGAAGCGCTGCGCGAATGCCGAATCAGGGAAGCTTTCCGAAGAAGTCCTGCGGACTTTTCGGAAAGCGTGCCCCCGCGCTTCGCCGCTCCGTCAGGCTTGTGCCTTGTCCGGCTCGTTGTACAGGAAGCAGGCAACCTGGTGCTCGCCGCCCTGTTCGCGGAGCTTCGGGACGTTGACCGCGCACTTGTCCATGCGCTTCGAGCAGCGGTCGTAGAAGTAGCAGCCGTGCCGTTCCTTGTCCGGCGAGGGCACGTCCCCGGTGAGCAGGATGCGCTGGCGCTTGCGCTCGACCTTCGGGTCGGGGATGGGCGCCGCCGAGAGCAGGGCCTGGGTGTACGGATGCAGGGGCTTGGCGTACAGCTCGCCCGCCTTCGCCACCTCCACGATGACGCCGAGGTACATGACCGCGATGCGGTCGGAGATGTACTGAACCACGGCCAGGTCGTGGGCGATGAAGAGGTAGGTGAGCCCGAATTCCTTCTGTAAATCCTTGAAAAGGTTGAGGATCTGCGCCTGGATGGACACGTCGAGGGCGGACACCGGCTCGTCGCAGAGCATCAGGTCGGGCTTGAGGGCGAGCGCGCGCGCTATGCCGATGCGCTGTCGCTGGCCGCCGGAGAACTCGTGCGGATAGCGGTTCTTGAAGAAGCGGGAGAGCCCCACCTTCTCCATCAGCTCCTCGACGCGCGCGTCGATCTCGGCGTTGCTCATGGCGAGCAGCTTGCGCCTGCGCATGATGCGGATCGGCTCGGCGATGATGGCGGCCGTGGTCATGCGCGGATTGAGCGAGGCGTACGGATCCTGGAAGACGATCTGCATGTCCTTGCGGGCCTTGAGCAGCTCGCCGGATTTCAGCGTGGTCAGGTCGCGTCCCTTCAGCACGACGGAGCCCGCGGTGGGCTTGTGGAGCTGGGCGACGGCGCGCAGCGTCGTGGATTTTCCGCAGCCGGACTCGCCGACGAGCCCGAGGGTCTCGCCCTTCCTGATCTCGAAGTCGATGCCGTCCACGGCGCGGATGAAGCCCTTCTTGCGGGTCAGCAGGGTGCCCGTGTGGAAGGGGAAGTGCATCTTGAGGCCCTTGACCTCGAGCAGGTTCGTGTCGTCGTTCATCGCTACTCCCGTCACTTGTAGAGCCAGCAGGCCGCGGAGTGGCCGTCGTCGAGGACGGCCACGGGCGGGTACTTGGACTTGCAGACGTCCATCGCCTTGTCGCAGCGCGGCCAGAAGGGGCAGCACTCCGGCAGGTCGATGACGTTCGGCGGCTGTCCGGGGATGGAATAGAGCCGCTCCTCGTGCGCGTGGTCGAGGCGGGGCACGCTCTTGATGAGACCCTTGGTGTAAGGGTGCTTCGGATCCTCGAAGATGGCGTCGGCCGTGCCGCGCTCGACGATGCGTCCGGCGTACATGACGACGATCTCGTCGCACATGCCCGCCACGACGCCGAGGGAGTGGGTGATGAGGATCACCGCCGTGCCGAGCCGGCTCGACAGTTCCCTGATCAGGTCGAGGATCTGCGCCTGGATGGTCACGTCGAGGGCCGTGGTCGGCTCGTCGGCGATCAGGATCTCGGGGTTGCACGAGAGGGCCATGGCGATCATGACGCGCTGGCGCATGCCGCCGGAGAACTGGTGCGGGTACTGGTCGATGCGCTTCTCCGGCGCGGGAATGCCGGCCAGCTTGAGCATCTCGATCGCCCGTTCCTTGGCCGCCTTCTTGTCCATCTTCTGGTGGAGCACCAGGGTCTCGATCATCTGCGTCGAGATGCGGAGGAAGGGGTTGAGGGAGGTCATCGGGTCCTGGAAGATCATCGAGATCTTGTTGCCGCGGAGCTGGCGGATCTCGTCGTCGGACATCTTGAGGACGTCCTTCCCGTGGAAGAGCACCTCGCCGCCGGCGATTCGGCCGGGCGGGGTCGGAATCAGCTTCATGACGGCGAGGTTCGTGACGCTCTTGCCCGAGCCCGATTCGCCGACGATGCCGAGGGTCTTGCCCTTGTGCAGGTCGAAGGTGACGCCGTCGACGGCCTTGAGGAGGCCGGCGTCCAGCTTGAAGTAGGCTTTCAGGTCCTTGACCTGGAGTATCGCTTCCTGGCTCATGTCGGTCTCCTTAGCCACGGTTCTTGCTCTGCGGATCGAGCGCGTCGCGCAGGCCGTCGCCGAGGAAGTTCATGCAGAAGAGGAAGATGGTCATGGCGATCGCGGGCCCCACGAGCTGCCAGGGCCGGAGGGTCATGCCGCGCACGCCCTCGCTGACCAGGGTTCCCCACGAAGCGTCCGGCGCCGAGACGCCGAGCCCGAGGAACGAGAGGAAGCTCTCGTTCATGATGAAGGCCGGCATCGAGAGCGTGGTCCAGACCACGATGATGCCGAGGGTGTTCGGCAACAGGTGCCGGAAGATGATGCGCGCGGGGCCGGCGCCCATCGAGCGGGCGGCCTCGACGAACTCGGAGTTCTTGAGGCTGATGATCTGGCCGCGCACCACGCGGCTGATGGTCAGCCACGATACGAGCGCGATGGCCACGAAGAGGATGACGATGGAGCCGCGCCCCTGGTTGCCCACCATGGACATGATGATGATGACCACGAGCAGGTAGGGCAGGCTGTACATGATATCGACGAAGCGCATGAGGAAGTTGTCGAGCCAGCCGCCGACGTAGCCGGCTATGGCGCCCACCACGATGCCGATGGCCACGGCGGTCAGCGCGCCGACTATGCCGATCATGATGGAGATGCGGCCGCCCATGAGCACGCGCGAGAACATGTCGCGCCCGAGGTCGTCGGTGCCCAGCAGGTAGACGCGGGCATGGACCTCGTTCATCGCGAGTTCGGACTCGAGGCGCGCTATGGACGTGCGGGCCCGGTCCAGCTCCGCCGCGAGCGGATCGCTGTCGATGTCGGCCGATTCCGTCCCGCCGTAGCTGAACGAGAAGTTGGAGCCGCTTTCGATCGAGAGCAGGTCCGCGTCCTCCGCGCCCTCCACTTCGCCGAGTTCGGTGGCGTCGTAGGCGAAATCGAAGGAGAAATCCTCGCCCTCCATGCCCTCGACCTCGCCCTCGAGGCTCTCGTAACCCTCGAGGTAGTCGTCCTGTCCGGACGAAAGCTCGGCGCCGCGCCCGCCGATGGCCGCCTCGAGCTGGGCGGCGCGGTCTTCGAAGCGCTCGATGGCCAGCTGCCCCGCGGGCCGGAAGGAAGGCGGAAGGTTCACGTGGTCGATGACCTGCTCGGTGTAGTCGTAGAGGATGCCGACGCGGGCCAGCAGCGGAGCCGCGAGGCTGACCGCTATGTAGGCGAGCACGACCCAGAGCGAGACGAGGGCCATCCGGTTGCGGCGGAGCCGGCGCCAGGCGTCGGTCCACAGCGAGACGGGCTTCAGGTACTGGTTGAATTCGTTCACCGCATCGAGCGGCTTCTTCTGTGCGGGCATGAGCCACTCCTACTTGTACGAGATCCGCGGGTCGAGGAACCCGTACACGATGTCCACGACGAGGTTGGCGAGGATCAGCACCACCGAGTAGACGATGACCTCGCCCATGATCAGGGTGTAGTCGCGGTTGATGGCGGCCTGGACGAAGGGGCGGCCCACGCCCGGCACGGCGAAGATGGTCTCGACCACCACGGAGCCGACGATGATGCCCGAGAAGGCCGGGCCGAGGTAGGTGACCACCGGCAGCAGCGCGCCCTTGAGCACGTGCTTGGCGATTACCACCGACTCCTTGAGGCCCTTGGCGCGGGCGGTGCGGATGTAGTCGGACCGGAGCACTTCGAGGATCGATGCGCGCGAAAGGCGCGCGATGACCGCGAAGTAGTAGAACGAGAGCGTCGCGGCGGGCAGCACGATGGCCGCGATGCCCTTGTCGCCGATCCATTGGCCGAGCGGCAGCCAGCCGAGCTTGAGCGCGAACACGAGCTGGAGTATCGGCCCGATCACGAAGGCGGGCACCGAGATGCCCACCACCGCGATCGACATGGCGGAGTAGTCCTGCCACTTGTTCTGCCGGAGCGCCGACACGATGCCCACGAGCACCCCGAGGAAGACCGCGTTCACGAGCGCGATGCCGCCGAGCGAGAGCGACACCGGAAGCCCCTGGGTGATGAAGTCGCTCACCATGCGGTTCCGGTAGCGGTAGGAAGGGCCGAAGTCGCCAGTCAGCACGTTCCCGAGGTAGTCGAGGTACTGCCCAAAGAGCGGCTTGTCCATGTTGTAGCTCTTCAGGATGTTCTCGAGGATCTCCGGCGGAATCTCGCGTTCGCGGGCGAAGGGCCCGCCGGGCGCCAGGCGGATGAGGAAAAAGCTGAGGGTGATGATGACGAGCATCGTCGGGATGATGCTCAGCACCCTGCGCACCAAGAATCTGGCCATCTCGTGACCCTTCCTTTTCTTCGAGCGGTCCTCGGCCCCTCGGGCGGAGCATGGTGGTTGATGGCCGGGGACTCGCTTGGGTGGGGGATACAAAAACACGGAGCGTACGCTAGTCGTACGCTCCGTGACCGTCAGTTTAGACCGGATTGGAGATTTTGGCTACGGAAATCGGCTCACTTCTTCGGGCTGATGAACTTCCAGGCGTGGACGTTCATCGGGTTCAGGTACCAGCCGTTCCACTTGCTCAGGTCGATCATGGCCTGGGTCTGGTAGTAGTAGATCGGGATGATGCCCATGTCCTTGTTGATGAGGACGGCCTCGGCCTCCATCATGGTCTTGAGGCGGGCGGCGCCGAGCTGCGTGCGCGACTTGGCCAGCAGCGCGTCGTACTCCTTGCTGGAGTAGAGGCCGTCGTTCTGGCTGTTACCGGTCTCCCACATGTCGAGGAAGGTGGCGGGGTCGAGGTAGTCGGCGATCCAGCCGGCGCGGGCGATGTCGAAGTCGTGGGCGCTCTTGGTGTCGAGGTAGGTGGTGAACTCCTGGTTGATGAGCTCGACCTCGATGCCCAGGTTCTTCTTCCACTCGGCCTGGATGAACTGCATGACCTTCTGGTGGTTCGAGCTGGTGTTGTAGAGCAGCTGGAATTTCGGGAAGCCGGCGCCGCCGGGATATCCGGCCGCGGCGAGGAGCTTCTTGGCCTCTTCGGGGTTGTAGCCGGTGCCCTTGGGCGGCGTGTAGCCGGCGCTTGGCGGGACGTTGGCGAAGGCCGGGAAGTGCGACTTGAGGATGGTGTTGGTCAGGACCGTGCGGTCGAAGGCCATCGAGAGGGCCTGGCGGACGCGGGCGTCGTCGAGCGGCTTCTTGGTGACGTTGATGTTGAGGTAGTAGGTGCCGTACTCGGGGCCGACGTGGTAGTCGGCGCGGAGCTTGATGGTGTCCATGAGCTCGGCCGGGACCACGTCGATCCAGTCGATGTCGCCGTTGATGTACATGTTGTACGCGGTGTTGACGTCATCGATGGGCAGGAGCACCAGCTCCTTGATCTTGACGTTCTTCGCGTCCCAGTACTTCGGGTTCGGCGTGAAGACCATCTTCTCCTGGGGCCGCCACTCCTTGAGCAGGTAGGCGCCGTTGACGACGAGGTTCTTCGGGAGCACCCAGTCCGCGCCGTACTTCTTGATGGCGTGCATCGGGACGACGGCGAAGGCGTAGTGGACGACCTTCTGGACGAAGTGGGGGGTCGGGTTCTTGAGCTTGACCTCGAAGGTGGTCGGATTGAGCGCCTTGAGGCCGACGCCCGCGGCGGTGCCCTTGCCGGTGCTGAACTCCTGGGCGCCGACGATGTCCCAGAGGAGGTCGGCGTAGGTGAACGCGTTCTTCGGGTCGAGCTTGCGGATCCACGAGTCCACGAAGTCCTGGGCCGTGACCTGGACGCCGTCGGACCAGTAGGCCTTGCGCAGCGTGAAGGTGACGGTCTTGTAGTCCGACGAGAACTTGTACTTGGTGGCCATGCCCGGGAGCGGGGCGTTGGTCTTGGGGTCGGAGATGAACAGGCCCTCGAACAGCGCCATGTAGACGCGGTGGCTGGTCACGGACTCCATGACGGCCGGGTCGAGCGATTCGATCTCCGCTCCGTTGTTCATGACGAAGGTCTGGGCGCCCGCGGACAGCGCGACGGCCAGCATCGTCAATACGATAAGAGCCTTCTTCATATAAGCCTCCTGGCGAACCGGACAGGTTCGATGCTCAAGGATTCTGGAACACGTTGGACGATTACGCAACAGGTTTCCGAGAAAGTTCGCGCCGGGCGGCCCTCGCCCGCGTGTCGTCTCCGACCACGGGCTCCGCGCTCCGGCGCCGCCCTGTTTCCCGAATGAACACCGGGATCCGCTCCGGAGCGTTGAGTGTGTCAAATAGGAACACGTGCGTGTGTTGAAAGGAGCCGGATTGGAGGCCGAGATCCTTTCCGTCTGGTTCCTCTTCCCCAGCCGCGACCTGCCGCCCTGGATCCATGGCCGTCCGCAAGTATATCAAGGATAATAAAATAAGCTCTATTCTTCTTTCGCTTCCCTCTGCGCCTCCGCGCCTCTGCGGTTTTTCTTCATTTTTTTGGGCGATGTTGGCACGCTGCTTGCTTTATATGAAGTGAGAGCGACGGAGCCCCGTGAGGGACTCACGGCCGGTGGCCGTAAAGCGTCGCAGCCCGGTCCGCGGCGGCAAGCCGGGACCGGCCCGACAACGTTCCTGCCATGGCGCCCCGAGCGCGCCATAGAAATGGAGGAGACCATGAACCGCAGCCTGATCGCCTACGAACCCGCCGTCGCCAGCGTCTTCGACGAGATGGAGAACCTGATGAACGGCTTCTGGACCGGCGCGCGCGCCGGCCTTTCCCGCGGCGCCTCGCGCGTGCCGGCGGTCGACATCCGCGAGGAGAAGGACCGCTACGTGCTCGAGGCCGAGCTTCCTGGCCTGACCGAGAAGGACGTCGAGCTCAAGATCGAGGACGGCATCCTGACCCTGCAGTCGAAGGTCGAGGAGAAGCGCGAGGAGCGCAAGGAAGGCTGGCTGCTCCGCGAGCGCAGCCGCGCCTCGTTCAGCCGCGCCTTCAGCCTGCCCCGCGACGTGGACGCCGAGAGCATCAAGGCCACCTTCCGCAACGGCCTGCTCGAGATCGAGGTGCCCAAGAGCCCCGCCGCCCGCGAGAAGAAGATCGAGATCAAAGTCGCCTGATAAAAGAAGAGGAACCACGGATGAGGTGGCCCGCCCGAGGCGGGCACCTCGATCCATTCCTCGCCGAAAGCGCCCCCGGGCGCAGGCACGGAGGCACGGAGATTAAGAGGGAGAAGAACGAGCGGAGGGATATACGATTCCCATTCCCGCGTTTTCCTCCCTCCCTGCTCCGTGCCTCCGTGGTTTCCTTTTATAGGAGCTCGGTGCGGCCGAGGGCTTTCCAGGCTTCGACGGCGTCCTTGACGCGCTGGGTCTCGCCCTTGCGGGCGACGAGCACGGCGCCGTGCTTGACCACCACCACGAGGTCTTCGACGCCGCAGAGCGCCACGGGCAGGTCGGAGTAGACGAAGCAGCCGTTCGAGCCCGGCTCCACGACCTCGCCCGAGTGGCCCGAGAACAGGGCGGCGAACTCGTCCCAGCTGCCCACGTCGTCCCAGTCGAACGAGGCCGGGACGAGGGCGACGCGCGGGCACTTCTCGCTGACCGCGTAGTCGAGGCTGATGGCGGGCGCCTCGTCGTAGGCGGCCGCGAGGCCGTTCCAGGCTTCGAGCACATAGGCGCCCGAACGCGAGGCGAAGCGCGGCTCCGCGGCGGCGAGCGGCGCGAAGGCGGCGGCCACCTCCGGGGCGCGGGTTTCGAGCTCTTCGCGCATGAGGTCGAAGCGCCAGCCGTACATGCCGGAATTCCAGTAGAACTTGCCGGCCGCCAGGAAGGACTCGGCCGTGGCCCGGTCGGGCTTTTCGCGGAAGCGCGCCACCTTGTAGCCGGGCCCGAGCGGACCGGCGGTCTCGAGGTAGCCGTAGCCCGTGGCCGGTCCGCGCGGCTTGATGCCGAAGCACACCAGGTTTCCGGCCTCCGCGAGGGCGGAGGCGCGCGAGGCGTCCGCGACGAAGGCCTCAACCGGCTTGATCAGGTGGTCGCTGGTGAGGAGCAGGGCCGAGCCGCCCGCTTCCGGGGTCGGCGCGCGGCCGGGCAGGCCGGGCCTTCCGAGCAGGGCCAGGGCCGCCGCGACCGCGGGAGCCGTATTGCGCGCGCGCGGCTCGGGCAGCACGAGCACGCGCCCGTGGGCCTCCGGGAAGCCTTCCACCTCGGAGAGCAGGGCGTCGAGCTGGGCGGCTCCGCACACCACGAGCACCGAGCCCGAGGGTTTGAGCGCGAGGGCGCGTTCGAGGGCCATGCGGAAGAAGGAGAAGCCGCCCTCGACGGACATGAACTGCTTGGGACTCTTCGCCACGGAGGCGGGCCAGAGCCGGGTGCCGGCCCCGCCGGCCAGGATTACGATATCGGTGAACATGCTTCCAACTGTACGCGCGGGGAGCCGGAGGGGCAAGCGCGAAAGGGGCGCCGCCGCGACCGGACGGCCCCGGGCGCCCGCCGGATGGACGCCGCCCCCATCCGGCGCGGCGGGCGGGCAGCGCGAGCCTTCCGGTGCCGTGGGGAGGGCGCCCGAATTGGTTGACCGCGGTCACCGAAATCGGCGGAGGCGCCCGAGTTGCCCTTTACCCTTCCCCGATGTCCAGCTATAAATGAAGGGACCCACCATCCACGCAAGGAGCGGAACATGGACATATTGACCCTGAACTGCGGCAGTTCCTCGGTGAAGTACCAGGTCTACGACTGGGACGCGAAGGAAGTGCTGGCGAGCGGCATCGTGGAGCGCGTGACGCTCGGCGGCTCGGTGATCAGCCACAAGGCGAAGGGCAAGGCCGAGTACGTCAACGAGCACGAGTGCCCCACGCACACGGTGGCCATCGAGCTGATCCTCGAGACCCTGCAGCACCCGGAGTACGGCGTCATCAAGAGCATGTCCGACATCAAGGCCGTCGGCCACCGCATGGTCCACGGCGGCTCGAAGTTCGCCCGCAGCGCGATCATCACCGACGAGTTCCTCGAGACCTTCAAGAGCCTGACCGACCTGGCCCCGCTCCACAACCCCGCCAACCTGATGGGCGTCGAGGCCGCGCGCGCCGTGATGCCCGACGTGCCGCACTGCGCCGTCATGGACACGGCCTGGCACCAGACCATGCCCGAGACGAGCTACACCTACGCGGTGCCGCACGAGTGGCAGGACAAGCACATGGTGCGCCGCTACGGCTTCCACGGCACGAGCTTCCTCTACACGGCCAAGCGCGCCGCGGTGCTGCTCGGCCAGGACCCCTTCAAGACGAACCTGGTCATCGCGCACATCGGCAACGGCGCCTCGATCAACGCGGTCAAGGACGGCGTCAGCTTCGACACCTCGATGGGCCTGACCCCCCTCGAGGGCCTCGTGATGGGCACGCGCTCCGGCGACCTCGACGCGGGCATCGTGTTCCACATCATGCGCCAGACCGGCATGAGCGCCTCCGACGTCGAGAAGAAGCTCAACAAGGAGTCCGGCGTGCTCGGCGTCAGCGGCAAGTGGGCCGACCGCCGGGACATCGAGGTGAACGCCGAGAAGGGCGACCACCGCGCCAAGGTGGCGATGGAGCTGGAAGGCTACCGCATAAAGAAGTACATCGGCGCCTACATGGCCGCGCTCGGCCGCGTCGACGCGCTCGTCTTCACCGCCGGCGTCGGCGAGATGGGACCGATGATCCGCGCGCTCGCGACCGCGGGCCTCGAGAACCTGGGCATCAAGTTGGACGCCGAGCGGAACGCCAAGGCCAAGTGCCGCAACGCGGAGCTCGAGATCAGCGCGCCGGACTCGAAGGTGAAGGTCTTCGTGATCCCCACCGACGAGGAGCTCGTGATGACCGAGGACGCCTGGGCCCTGGTGAACGGCAAGTACGACGTGCACACCAAGTACCGCTACAGCTTCCAGGATGCTGGCTACGTCAACAAGCAGCGCGCCGAGGGCCTCAAGGCCGACCTGGCCAAGAAGCCCTACCTCGCCGACCTGGTGGCCTCCCCGAGGAAATAGCTCCGACGTCGAAGAAAACCACGGAGACACGGAGTCGGGGAGACAAGAGGGAGGAAGATCAGGTAGTAGGGACAAGAATGCTCTTGATCCCTCATGAATTCTCCCTCCTCCCTCCGTGCCTCCGTGCCTCCGTCGCTTCGCGCCGCTTTCGAAGGGAAATGATCTTCGTGCGCGCTTTCGCGCGCGACCTCATCCGTGGTCCGATTCCTGGTCGGGTGGATTCGGGCCGATAATGGGCTATGCGGAAGTTCCACGCCTTAGTCTGCCTGTTGCTCGCGGCTTGCCTGGCGGCGGGCGCCGCGGCGCAGGGCTCCGTCACCCTGGCCGCGGAGTTCCGGGCGGAGCTTGCGCCGGACCCGGCGGGCGGGGCCTCGCCGATAGGGCCCGAGGAGGCGGCGCGGCGCCTGCTCGAGGAGGCGCGCTGGAGCTTCGCCGGCATGATCCGCGGCTTCCGCTTCCGCTACGTGCCCGCCGACCTCGCCCGCGGCGTCGCCGAGCTCATCGAACTCGAGAGCCTCGGGGGCATACCCTGGGGCGACCCGGCCCTGCGCGTCGTGGAGACGGTCCGCTCGGAGGGCACCCTGCGCGCGCGCATCGAGTTTTCGTGCGACGCGTCGAGGGCGGCGGAACTGGCGGCGTGGCGCTCGGCGGATTTCATTGCAGCGGCGGGGACGGGGCGCGCGCGCGTGGCGGGCGGCGTGGAGCGGAGGCGTACGGCGGTCGAAGATGCCGTTGCGGAAGCGCTTCGCGGCCTTTTCCGGACGGTGGTCCTCGAGAAGCCGCGGGAGTTGACGGGGGTGCTGGCTTTCGCCGAAGCACCGCGTGTGGTCATCACCTCGGGGGACTATGTGGCCGTCGTCCGCCTCCGCGTCAAGGCAACCGAAATCCGCCCCTACCCCGCCTATTGAGCTGAAACACGGATGTACCCACGGTGGCACGGAGGATTGGAGGGAGGAATAGGGAAGGGGAAACGAACGGGAAGAAGAATTCCGGTTATCCCGAACCCGTTCTCTACTTCTCCCTCTTCTCTCCGTGCCTCAGTGCCTCCGTGGTATTCCCTGTCATGACAGAGTCTTCTCGACCTCGGCGTGGAGCTCGTCCAATCCCTTCATGATCTCGTCGACGATGGCCTGCTTGCGGTCGTGCCCGAAGTGCACCGCTTCCTTGACCTTCCCGCGGAACTCGGACGGATCGATCATCGCGCTGGCCTGGTAGACCACGCGGTCCCGGACGAGCAGATCTTCCTGCATCTCGCCCTTCTCGGAAATGCGGAAGATGTTGCCGTTGATCGAGACTAGCATCATGTGGTCGAAGTTCTTGACGTAGCTGTCGATCTCGCGGACGCCCTTCTTGCTCGTCGGGTCCCAGGGACGGTAGCGCGTGCCCGAGGGAAAGACGAGCACGATGCGGCCGGCCTTCTTCTCCTCGGCGAGCACCTTCATGGCGGCGCGGTTGATGCTCATGCCCTTCATCATTTCCGCGACGGCTTCGGCCGCCTGGCTCGGGTGCTCCTTGATGGACTGGAGCGCGCGGCTCGGCACGATGACGATGCGCGTGTAGGCTTCTGCGAAGGCGAGGACGATGGGGTGCGACTCGTTGAGCTTCACGCCGGCGATGGCCACCAGGCGGTCGGCGACGCGCGCGCCCTCCGGTCCGCGCTTCCTGAGCAGGTAGTGGAAGATCGGAAGGTCGAAGTTGGAGTAGTGCTCCATGAGGAGCAGGCAGGATTCGCCCCGGGCCGCCGCCTCGGCGAGCTCGGCGAGGCGCTCGAAGCCGCGGATCTCCGAGCCGGGGAGCAGGTTTTCCTCGAGGATGCGGTCGATGAAGGGCAGGATGTCCGCGTTGCCGTGCTGCAGGACGTTCTCGTCCGTCACCTGCATCTGCCCGCGGGATTTCTTGAGCATTTCCATGATCACGTCGCGGTATCGTACGCTGAGCGGCTCCATCGGCGACCTCCTGGACCGAGGGCGAGTATAGGCGCGGGACCGGGAAGCGTCAATCGAAGACGCCCTCCGTCGAAAGGGGCCGCCGCTTCCGGGAGCCGTGTTATAATCCCGCGCGAAGTCGCTCTGGTTTCCGGGGGGTACCTCAGTGCTGCATTACCTGGCCAGGCGGATCGTCTCCACGTTGCCGATCCTGCTGGGCGTCGCGCTCGTCTTCTTCCTGGTGTTCAACCTGGTGGGCGGCAGCGAGCGCTTCCTCTACAACATCCTGCCGCCGAAGGGTCGGACGCCCGAGACCATCGACCAGTACCGCGAGGCGTACGGCCTCGACCGGCCGGTCATCGTGCAGTTCCTCGACACGGTGGGCGACATGGTGACGTTCGACTTCGGACGTTCGGAAAGCACGCGGCAGAAGGTGAGCTACCTGATCGCGCGCTACGTGCCGGCGAGCGCCGCGCTCGCGGTGCCGGCCTTCGTCGTCGAGATCGCGCTCGCGCTCGCGCTGGCCATGCTCTGCGCGCGGACCCGCGGCCGCTGGCCCGACCGCCTGGTGGGCGTGCTTTCGGTGGCGGGCATGAGCCTGCCCATGCTGGCCCTCGTCATCATCGGCCAGCGCTTCCTCGCCTTCGAGGCCGGGCTTTTCCCCATCTCGGGCTGGACCCGGGGCCTCGGCGCGATCCGCTACCTGGCGTTGCCCTGGCTGCTCTGGGTGACCGTGTCGGTCGGCTACGACGTGCGCTTCTTCCGCACGGCGCTGGTGGAGGAGCAGGGGAAGGAATACGTCCGGGCCGCCCTGGCCAAGGGCATGCCGAGGCGCCTCGCCATGCGGCGGCACGTGCTCCGCAACGCCATGGTGCCGATCCTGACCTACGTGGTCATCCAGGTGCCCTTCCTGCTCACGGGTTCCATGCTGCTCGAGCGCTTCTTCTCGATACCGGGCATCGGCGAATTGCTGGTGCAGGCCATACTCTCGTACGACCTTCCGGTGATGAAGGCGACCGTGACCTTCTACACGCTCTTCTTCATCGGCTTTTCCGTACTGACCGACCTGCTCTACGCGGCGGTGGACCCGCGGGTGAGGCTCGGATGAGCGGGGGGATCGTGGACAAGGGAAGGGAAGGCGGGGCCTCCGCGGCGCGCGGCGCCGCGGCGATCGGCGGCGCGACGCGGGGGCGCGAGCGCGGCATGAGCCCGTTCCGGCTCTCCATGCGGCGCCTCGCGCGCGACCGTTCGGCCATGGCGGCGGCGGCCATCATCACGGCGTTCATCGCGACCGCGCTGGTCGCGGGCACGGGCGCCTTCGGCATCAAGGAAGCGGCCACGGTTTTCGACGAGAACAGCCTCGACACGATGCGCTACCTGCCCGTCGGCACGGAAGGCCACGTCCTCGGCACCGACGGCTTCGGGCGCGACGTGCTCGCGCGCTCGATCATGGGCATCCGCACGGCGCTCTACCTCGGCTACCTGGCCGGCCTCATGACGGTGCCGATCGCCCTGCTGCTCGGCGCCGTGGCCGGCTGGTACGGCGGCCTCGTCGACGACGCGGTCACCTGGCTGATGAGCGTCGTGGTGGCGGTGCCCGGCATCCTCCTCATCATGAGCCTGATCCAGATCGTGGGAAAGAGCTTCACCACCATGGCCTTCGCCTTCGCGGTGACCGGCTGGGTGGGGCTCGCCCGCGTGGTGCGCGGCGCCTTCCTGCAGGCGCGCGAGAGCGAGTACGTGCTCGCGGCCCGCGCCCTCGGCGCCGGCGACGCGCGCATCGTGTTCCGGCACGTGCTGCCGAACGTCTTCCACTTCGTCACGGTGAACTTCGTGCTCCAGTTCGTCGGCGTCGTGAAGAGCGAGGTCTTCCTCGCCTTCGTGGGCCTGACCCTGGTCGGCGAGGCCACCTGGGGCTCCATGATAGACTCCGCGCGCTCGGAGGTTTCCTCGGGCCGCTGGCAGAACCTGATCGGCCCGACGCTGTTCATGGGGATCTTCCTGATGGCCATGACCGTCTTCGGCGATTCGCTTCGCGACGCCCTCGACCCGAAGCTCAAGAACGCCGAGGAGGTCCGGTCGTGAGCGTCGAACGCGATACTGCTTCCGCGCCGAGGGGAGGCGTCCCGAAACCGGGAAACGCGGGGCCGGGCGCTCCGCGGTCCGCCGCGCCGGCCGGCGCCGCGCGTCCGCTTCCCGCGAGGCCGGCGGGCCTCGCCGCCGCGCTCGCGGCCGAAGCACCGGTCCTCGACGTGCGGAACCTGGCAGCCTGGTACTTCACCGATGAAGGCACGGTCAAGGCCGTGGACGGCGTCGGCTTCAAGCTGGGGAAGGGCAAGACCCTCGGCCTCGTGGGCGAGTCCGGTTGCGGCAAGACCGCGACGGGGCTCGCCGTGCTCGGGCTCCTGCCGCCGCCCGGCCGCGTGGTACGCGGCGAGGCGGTGCTCGGCCGGCGCGACCTCCTGCGCATGCCGGAGGCGGACCTCGCGGCGATGCGGGGCCGCGACATCGCCATGATCTTCCAGGAACCCATGAGCGCGCTCGATCCGCTGATGACCGCGGGCGAGCAGATCGCCGAATGCCTCGAGATGCACACCGCCCTCGACCGCCGCGAGCGGGCGGAGAAGGCGGTGGAGCTGCTCGCCTCGGTGGGCGTGCCGGAACCCGCCCTGCGGGCCAAGGCCTGGCCGCACGAGCTTTCGGGCGGCATGCGCCAGCGCGTCGTCATCGCCATGGCGCTGGCCTGCGACCCGAAGGTGGTCATCGCCGACGAACCGACCACGGCCCTCGACGTCACGGTCCAGGCGCAGATCCTCGACCTGATCGAGGACACGCAGGAACGCACCGGCATGGGCGTGATCCTGGTGACCCACGACCTCGCGGCCGTCGCGCAGGCCGCCGACGAGGTGGCGGTCATGTACGCCGGCGTCCTCGTCGAGACGGGACCCGTCAAGGACGTCTACGCGCACCCCGCGCATCCCTACACCAAGGCCCTGCTCGGCTCCATCCCCGTGGTGGGGCAGGCCGCACGGCAGCTCGTGACCATACCCGGGCGCGTGCCGAACCTGGCGCGCCTGCCATCGGGCTGCCGTTTCGCCGACCGTTGCCCGCTGGCCGAAAGCGCCTGCCGAGCCGTCGAACCGGACTTGGTGGACCTCGGGGCCGGCCGCAGGGTCCGCTGCATCCTGGCGACGGGGAGGGCCGCGCGATGAACGACGACGGAAACGGATTCCTGGTGGACGCGCGCGGGCTCGAGAAGCGCTTTCCCGTCAAGGCGGGCTTTCCGCGGCGGACGGTGGCGGAGGTGCGGGCCGTCGACGGCGTCTCCTTCGAGGTCCGGCGGGGACGGACCTTCGGCCTCGTGGGCGAATCAGGGTGCGGCAAGACCACGCTCGCGCGCACCATGGTGGGCCTCTACCGCCCCACGGCGGGCTCGCTCTTCTTCGATACGCCCGCGGACAAGGTCGAGCTGGTGCTCGAGCTGCGCCGGAAGATAGCCGAGGCCGGAACCGTTCGAGGTCCCGCCGCCCGCGCCGAGCTGTCTGGCCTGGAGGAGCGCCTCGAGGTGCTCAGGCGCGAGTACGACGTCTATTCCCTTCCGAAGCGGAAGCTCGCGGCCAGGCGGCGCGAATTCCAGCTCGTGTTCCAGGACCCCTGGGGCTCGCTCGACCCGCGCATGACCGTCGGGCACATCGTGGGCGAGGGACTCGCGGTGCATGGCATCGGCGGAAGCCGCGCCGAGCGCGCGGCCCTGGTGCGGGACACGCTCGTCTCCTGCGGCCTCGACCCCGACGCGATCGACCGCTATCCTCACGAGTTCTCCGGAGGCCAGCGGCAGCGCATCGGCATCGCGCGCGCGCTCGCGCTGAGGCCGAAGCTGCTCGTGCTGGACGAGCCGGTGTCGGCCCTCGACGTGTCCATCCGCGTGCAGATCCTGGACCTGCTCAAGGATATCAAGGAAGCCTACGGGCTCACCTACGTCTTCATCGCCCACGACCTGGCCGTGGTCGAGCGGGTGGCGGACGAGGTCGGGGTCATGTACCTCGGCAAGATAGTCGAACGCGCGGCGCGCGCGGACCTGTTCAGCCGACGCTACCACCCCTACACGCGCGCCCTCATCGACGCGGCGCCCGTGCCCGACCCCAACGTGGAAAGGCGCCGCGCGCCCGTCCGCGGCGAGCCGCCTTCGCCGATAGCGCCGCCTCCCGGCTGCCGCTTCCACCCCCGCTGCCCGGAGGCCGTCGAGCGCTGCCGCCTCGAGGAACCGCCGCTCGCGCAGGCGGCCCCGGGCCACTACGTCGCGTGCTGGATGCGTCCGCCGCACCGGGCGGCACCCGGCGCGGATCGCCCGGGCCTGGCGGCCGCGTTCGGTCCCGGCCCCGTCGTCCGGCCGACGCCCGCGCCGGGCCGCTCGACGGGCCGCGCGGGCGGAGCCTGATTCCCGTGGGTTTCTACGCGGCGCGGCTCTCGAAGGACGGGAAGCGCCTGCTTCTCGGCATGGGTACCGGACTGCGGCTCTCGCTCGCGGTCGCGTTCATCCTGGCGCTCGCGAGCCTCGTCCTCGAGGGGCGCTGGCTCGGCCTGGCCGCCGCCTCGAAGCTCGGGTCGGCGCTGGTGCTGGTCCTGCTCGGCGCCGCCGCGTTCTACCGCGACGAAATCCTCGTCGATCGGGCCGCGCTCACGGTTTCCCTGATCCGCGGCCTCGGGCCCCTGGTCTCGAGGACAGACCGGCCCCTGTCCGATTTGAGCGCCCTCGAGCTTTCGTGGCACGGCGTCCGGAAGCCCGGCTTCGGCGACGAGCGCCGCGCCCTGGTGACCCTGGAACTCGGCGGCAGGCAAGCGCTGCTCGAACGCTCCATTCCCGAACGCAAAGCCCGCGCGCTCGCCGCGGCGCTCGCGGCCTTCATGCCGCCTCCCTTCGAGGTCCGGGAAACCTGACGCGCCGTGCAGCGCCGCCCGCCCGAGAATGCGGCGTGCAAGCGCAAACCCGGCGCAGCGCCTCGCGGATACGCCGAGTACAACGCGAAGCGCCAAGCCGTGCAGCGCCGCCCGCCCCGGCAAGCGGCGTGATTGGTCAAACCCGGCTTGAGATTCAGCCGTGGTGGCCGCGCGGGGGGTGGCGCGAAAAACGAGCCCATGCGCGCTCCCAAGCGCATGGGTTCGATTTTTCGCGACAGGCCCCCCCCGAGGCCGGTCATTTTAAACCCTTCGCCGCTTTCCCCGCTCTCCGCTTTCCGGTCCCGGCGGCCCTACTCCGCGTGGGCCACCGGCCAGATCGGCAGCTCCACCGCCATCCAGTCCGCCGGGTCGGCCATCTCCCGGTCGATGAGGCCGAGGCCCACGTCGTCGGTGGTCTCCGCCACCAGCCAGTCGCGGCCGGCGAAGGGGAAGCGGGCGCCGGGGCCTTCCACGTCCAGTCCCGCGAGCGCGTGCGCGTGCGCCGAACTGACGAGCAGCACGCCCTCGACGTTGTCGTGGGCCAGGAGCAGGAGGACGAGGAGGGCGCGCGAATCGCAATCGCCGCGTCCGTCCACCGCCGCGGCCAGCGGATTCACGAAGTCGGCGCCCTCGAGGTTGCGCTCGTAGGTGAAGCCCTGCGTCCAGCGCACCAGGGCTTCCGCGCGCTCGCGCGGATCCATGGCGGGACCGAGCCCGCGCGATATGGCGAAGGCGAGGCGCTCGACGCGGCGGAAGGAGTCGCGGGCGATCATGCGGTAGAAGCGGCGCCAGGCCGCCAGGGCGAGCTCCGGCTCGGCCTCGGCGTACGCGGACAGCACGCCGAACTCGCGGTCCACCACGGAGCTCGCGCAGGCGATATCCTCGAGCTCGTACTCCAGGTCGAAGGATACTCCGCCCACCGTGAGCGCGGCGCGCCCGGTGGCGGACGAGGCGCCGCGCTCGAACTGCGCGACCGGGCCGGGCGATAGCCGCGCCTCCGCGTCGATCGAGAAGGCGTCCACGCAGGACAGCAGGAAGCCGGCGAGCGAATCGAAATTTTCCGAAGCGGCGTAGGCGAGCAGCAGCACGTCCTTGGGGGGAGCCGCGCCCGCCCCAGGCCTAGAGCCGGGCACGGCGCCTTTCACGCCGAAAACGAAGCCGGAGACGGGCTCTCCGCCGGCGGCGAAGTCGACGATGCCGAGGAAGGCTTCCCGCCGCTGGTATTCGAAGAGCTCGGCCTCGCCGGCCGCCTTGAGCATGCGGAGCGCGCCGTCGCGGAAGGCCGCGGCCGTGGGGAAGCGGCCCGGCTCGTAGAGCGCTATCTGGAAGGTGAAGAGCCCGGATGGGTCCTCGAAGGCGAAGCGGGAGAGGCCGTCGCCGTCGGCGTAGTACATCCCTTCCGGAAGGTCGACGAAGAAGCCCGAGTCGGACCAGAGTTCCTCCGCGGCCAAGGTCGGCGCTAACGCGGAGAGGAGGAGGATGGCGACGAGGGCGAAGCGGGCGGCGCTCTCCGGGCGGACTCCGGGGCGCGCGCGGGTCGGCGCTATGTCGTTCATGCGTTCAAGGATAGCGCGGTCCGCCGCGTTCCGGGCGGATCGGGGCGGCTTTGTCCGTTCCCCGGAGGTCCGCGAGGCGTTCCCAGGATCCCTGCATGGCTAGATCGCGCCAGGTTTCGTACGCTGGTTCCGAGTCGAAGCGGGCCAAGGTCCGCCGGCCGACCGGATCCAGCAGGGTCGCCATCCAGTCGCCCAGGATGTCGGCCTCGAGGGCCACGAGCAGGGCCGGGGCGCTTGGTTCCTCGAACACGAGGAGGACGTAGCGGTAGCGTTCATTGCGCTCGCGCCCGGGCGGGGCGGCGAGGACGGTCCACGAGCATCCGGCGCTCTCGAAGCGCTCCACCGTGCGGAACGAAACCAGGAGCCGTCGCCAGAGGGGATCCCGGATGCCTTCCATGCCAGCCTCCCCGGCATCCTTGCCTTCGCCGCGGCGGCGCCGGACGGGATGCCGAAGCGAGACGGGCGACCCGGCAAGCGCGCCGGCGGCCCGCCGCCGCATGCTCCATTATCGGCCCGGATCGGCCGGGCCGGAAGCTCAAGCGTCCACGCAGGTCTCGACGGCGCCGATCAGGTCCTCCCGGCGCCAGGGCTTGGAGATGATCGTGCAGCCGCCGAGCGCCGAGCGCACGCGGGCGATCGATTCGGGGTCGGCGTGGCCGGTCACCATGATGGAACCGATGCCGGGATGCCTTTCGTGCACCTTGAGCAGGAATTCGTCGCCCTTCATCCCGGGCATGAGCCAGTCGGAGATGACCAGGATGACCTCGACCCCTTCGGCCACGAGCTCGTCGATCGCGGCGAGGGCTTCCTCCGCGTCGACCGCGGTTTCGTAGAGGAAGCGGTCGCGGAAATGCGACTTGAGCTCCTGCTTGAGGGCCATGAGGATGATCGCCTCGTCGTCGACGCACAGGATGGCTCGTTCGTTCATCGATGCTCCCCGAGATGGTGGTTGGAGCGCGGCGCGGGATTCGCCCGCACATCCTCAGGAAGTCTCCTGGGTACGCCCTAAAGTATCGGCGGCGAATCGCGAATTGTCGAGTCCGGTCCTTGTTGCCCCGGACGGCCGACGCCGCTATACTGCGGGTAGCGGACCCGGCCGGGTTCCGCGCCTTTCCCTCCGGGAAGGCATTCCGCGACGAGGAGGATTCGGATGCCAGATTCCGACGGCCATAGTAGCCAGTCGCCGATTCCGCTGATACGAATGCCCCCGTCGCGCTTCCTTCCCGCCTGAGCCGCCGTTCCCGCCGGAACCGCGGTCGACCCGGATGGACGCGTTCCAGGGGGCGGGAGGCGAACGAAATGATCACCATCCGCGGCGCGCGCGGCGCCGCCCTCGAAAACGACACGGCCGGCCGCGGTTCGTGGACCGACGTCCGCAGGGTATCCCGGTCGGACCTCGAACGCCTGGAACGCGAGTACGGAATCCTGCCGGACCACCTCCAGGACATGCTCGACGCCGACGAGGAGTCGCGCATCGAGAAGGAGGACGGGTACACCCTGCTCGTCGTCCGCGTGCCCGTCTTCGAACCGGGCACCGAGGTGGCGTACTTCACCGTGCCGCTCGGCGTGTTCCTCTTTCCCGACCGCGTCGTCACGGTCTGCCAGGGCGATTGCGAGGTGCTTCGCGACCTGGCGGACGGCAAGGTGCGAGATCTCGACGTCGCGAACCGCAGCGCCTTCGTCCTGCACCTGCTCGGGCGGGCCGCCCTCGTGTTCCTCCGGCACCTCAAGGACCTGAACCGCCGGACCACCGTGATCGAGCGCGAGCTCCAGCGCTCGGTCAGGAACCACGAGCTCATCCAGCTGCTTTCCATCCAGAAGTCCCTGGTCTACTTCACCACCAGCCTCAAGGCGAACGAGCTCCTCCTCGAGAAGCTGCAGAACGGCCGGATTCTCCGCTTCCGCGAGGAGGAGGCCGAGCTGCTCGAGGACGTGCTGACCGACAACAAGCAGGCCATCTCCATGGCGGACATCCACTCGGACATCATCACGGGCACCATGGACGCCTTCGCCAGCGTCATCTCGAACAACCTGAACATCGTGATGAAGCGCCTGACCGTCATCTCCATCTGCCTGATGCTGCCGACCTTCATCGTCAGCGCCTTCGGCATGAACATTCCCCTGCCCTGGCACGACGACCAGTACGCCCTCGTCTACGTGGGCGGCATCTCGCTTGCTCTCGGCCTCGTCGGCGCCATCGTGCTTCGCGACCGCAAGCCCCGACTCCGTCGCGCGCGCGCGGCCGCCCCGGCGATAGGCATCGTGCACGGGGGCGTCGCGCCGGCCCGGTCGCGTTCCTGAGCGCCTGGACTTCGGGGAACGGCGGGCCTTGCCCCTCGGGGCGAGGCCCGCTATCTTTCAGGCCGCCATGCTGAGCGTCCTGTACGTCGACGACGACGCGGTCGTCGTCGACAAGCCCGCGGGCCTCGCCTTCCAGCCGGGCGAGGGCGTCACCCGGAGCCTCGTCGAGCTCGCCGAGGAGGAACTGGGTTTCAAGCCGTATCCGGTCCACCGGCTCGACAAGGACACCTCGGGCTGCGTGCTCCTCGCCCGGAGCCCGCGGGCCGCGTCCCGTTTCGCGCCGTTGTTCGAGGAGAAGGCGCGGGGCGTCCTGAAGGCCTACGGCGCCGTGGTCGGGGGCGGCATGGAGCGGGATTCGGGCGTCATCGAAGCCGACGTGCGGATCCGCGGCGTGGCGAAGGGCGCGTTGACGCGCTGGCGCCTCGCGGAGGGCTTCGGGAACTTCAGCCTGCTCGAGGTCGAGCTCGGCACGGGGCGCATGCACCAGATCCGCCTCCACCTGGCTTCCATCGGGCACCCGATCGTGGCGGACGACCGCCACGGCGACTTCGCCCGCAACAAGGCCTGGGCGGCGGAATACGGCGCGCGGCGCCTCATGCTCTGGGCCGCGCGGCTCGAGCTGCCCGTCGACCCGCCCATCAAGGTGTCGGCCCCCATCCCCCCGCACGCCGCGGCCTTCCTCGAACGGCTCCGGAATCGCGAAGCGCCGCCGGCCGGCCTGAAGACCGGAGACCCCGCGTGAGCGCGGACGCCGCGGACGCCGCCGATCCGCGCGCCGAGCCCTGGGCCATGGTCCACGGCGCCAGCTGGCTCGACGCGGACGGCACGGTCAGGATCGTGCGCGGCTTCCACGACGCGTGGATTCAGGCCCACCGCCACCTGGTCGGCGACGCCGCCAACGCCTGCGAGGTGGTCCTCCGAACGCGCTGGATCGGCGTGGCGGTCTTCTCCGAGGGCTACGTCGAGCTGATGCTCACCCGGCGCGACGACGACGAGGTCATCGAACGGGCGCGGAGCTTCCTGGCGCGCAACGCCGGAAAGTGGCGGAACGTGCTCGTCATGACCATGGACGAGGAAGGCTACGTCCGCGTCGCGCCGGGCGACGAGGCGGACGCGGACGCCTTCCGCTCCCGGTTCCAGGCCTGACGCCGCCCGTCGGCCGTCCTCCGGAAGCGGAGGCTAATCCTGCCGGCGGACCGCCTCGAGCCGGGGTTCGAGGATCTCGGCTAGCCGCCTCGCGTTGACCACGGCCCGGCCGCGGGCGTGGTTGTTGAAGGCCGCGTAGACGACGCGCGCCTTCCGGGCCAGGCGTCCGAGCCGGGCCGCCGCGCCCTGGAGTTCCTCCTCGGAGTAGAGCCAGTCGTAGCGGCTGGTCGCGTCGCCCTTCCACCAGGCCTCGGCGTTCCTCCCGTGGAAGCGGAGGTAGGAGAAGTCCGCGGTGACCCGCTCCGCTTCCGGAGGGAGCCCGTCCAGCTCCGGCCGGTCCACGAGCGCGAGCGCGAGCTTCCTCCGCTCCAGCTCGTCGAACACGCGCTCCGTATACCAGTCGGCGTTGCGGAATTCCACGGCCAGCGGGAAGGAGGCGAGCGAGTCGCAGAGCGAGGAGAGGTGGACGCGGTTCGCCTTTTCGTGACGGAAGCTGAACGGCAACTGCACCAGCACGCACGCGAGCCGGCCGTCTCGGGCGAGCGGCTCGAGGGCGCGCGCGAAGGCGGCCGCGTCGTCCTTCCAGCCGGGTCCGATCTCGTGGGTCAGGGTGCGGTGGGTCTTTACGGCGAAGGCGAAGGGACTCGGCGTGCGCGCGGCCATGGCCGCCATCGAGCGGGCGCTCGGCATCGAATAGTAGGTGAAGTCCAATTCGACAAACGGGAAGAAGAGACTATAGTAATGGAGGAACTCGAGCTTGGGGAGTTCCGGGGGATAGAGCGTTTCGCGCCAGTCCTCGTAGGAGTAGCCGCAGGTGCCGACCAGGATATCGCCCATGGGAACGAGTATGGGAATTTCCTGCCCCGTGACGCAAGCGGCCCGGAAAAACATTCATGACTTATCACCTCATAATTCCGGTTTCCCCCACAGGGAACGCCCGCCCGCCTCCGCGAAACCAGCCTGGTCTCCGCGCATTACCCCGATTTACGCCTTCTTTCACTGACCGACGCGTTCTGGCATGAAGCTTGCTATACAAAGGCTGAAAGGAGTCATCGATGGCGAAAGCGAAATCGAAGTCGATCCGTTTCGCGCGGCTCGGCGTCCAGATCCTCTTCTTCGTCCTGATCGCGGCGATCTCGGTCAACCACACCCTGGTCGAGAACGGAGGGGGTTTCCAGTGGCTCTCGACGGCCAGCCTGCACGCGCTCTGTCCCTTCGGCGGCGTCGTGTCGATCTGGCAGGTCGCCACGCAGGCCACCTTCGTCAAGAAGATCCACGAATCGAGCTTCATCCTGATGTGGATCGGCCTCGTCCTGGCGTTGCTCGTCGGACCGGCGTTCTGCGGGTGGGCCTGCCCGCTCGGTTCGGCGCAGGAATGGTTCGGCAAGCTCGGCCGCAAGCTTTTCGGCAAGAAGTACAATACCTTCGTCCCGGGGAAGCTCGACAAGGCGCTCCGTTACCTGCGCTACCTCGTGCTGGCCATGGTCGTCTGGAACACCGCGCGGCTCGGCACGCTCGTGTTCGAGACCTACGATCCGTACTTCGCCCTCTTCAACCTGTGGTCCGCCGAGCTCGCCTGGCAGGCCGCCGCCATCCTCGCGGCGACCCTCGTCCTTTCGCTCCTCGTCGAACGGCCCTTCTGCAAGTACATGTGCCCCTACGGCGCCGTGCAGGGCGTGTTCAACCTCTTCAGCGTGTTCCGCATCCGCCGCGTCGCGAAGACCTGCATCGACTGCAAGGCCTGCGACCGCGCCTGCCCCATGAACATCGAGGTCTCGAAGGCCGGCGTCGTGCGCGACCACCAGTGCATCACCTGCATGGAGTGCACGAGCGAGCGGGCCTGCCCGGTGAAGGACACCGTGGACCTGGTGCCGCCGGGACCGGCCAAACCGAAGGCCGCGCTCGCGGCCCTCGTCCTCCCGATCTCGGGTGCCGAAGGAAAGGGGAGAAAGTGACATGAAGATCCGCATCGTCCATCTCGCCGTCGCCGTGCCCGCGATTTTCGTCATCGGCATCGGCGCCTCCATGGCCTTCAACGCGTGGAACACCGAGAGCAGCAAGGAACCCGCGAAATACACGAGCGGCGCGTTCGCCGGCGTGGCGAACCCCGCCGACATTCGCGGCTCCTACAGTTTCGCCGACATCGAGAAGGCTTTCGGCGTCCCCGTGGAAACGCTGGCGCGCGCCTTCGGCGTCACGGCCGAAATTGCCGGCGCCTCGGGGCTCGCCGCCTACCAGGTCAAGAATTTCGAGGCGATCTACGAAGGACTATCGGAAACGCTCGAAGTCGGCACCGACTCGGTCCGCTGGTTCGTCGCCCTGTACAAAGGCCTGCCCTACGAGCCCGCGGAAGAGGGAACGGGCCTGCCGAACACGGCCATCCCGGTGCTCAGGGAAGCCGGCCTCGCGGCGGACCTGCTGGACAAGGCGCGCGCCAAGGTCGTGGAGCTGCCGGGACTCGCGAACCTTCCCGCCGCGGTCGGCACGGGCGAGGCCGCCGGAACCGGAACCGGGACGGGCGGCGCCGAGACGCGCACGATAGTCGGCAAGACCACCTTCGGCCAGATCGAGGACTGGGGGGTGAGCCGCGCCAAGATGGCCGAAGCCCTGGGCATGGAACCCGGCCCTTCGAACGCGGTCGTCCGCGACTGGCTGGCGGAGAAGGGGCTCGAGTTCTCCGAGTACAAGACCGAGCTGCAGGCCCTGGTCGACGCGGCGAAGTAGGCCAGGCGCGCGGGCGGCCGCGCCGTTACGACGGGCCGCCCGCGCGCTTTTTTCATCGAAAACTTACGGAATCCTCGCGGCGGCTCGGCCTGGTGAGCGTCATCGGGCACACGCATAGGCCGCTCTTCGAGTCGCTCACGAAGTACGACCGCCTCAGGCTCGAGCTGCTCGGAGGGAAGAAAACGAACGCCGGAGCGGAGATCGAGCGCAGGGACCGGGAGGCTTGACCTTCGTCCCTGAACATTATATAAAATGTAATCAATAACGAAGCCGTGACGGCTCCGGAAGCGCCGCGTTTAGCCCGCGGTCCCCGCGGCCACCATTCCCCGCGCGCCTCGAACCTTCGCCCGAGCGCCCCCGCGAAAGCGGAGCGCCGCGGAGCGACCCCTTGAGGAGCGTCCCATGACCCTGCACGGAAGGCCGCGCGGCAAGATAGCCCGCGCCCTCGGCCTCAACGTTTTCGGCAACCCCAAGTACGACCGCCTGCTCGAACGGAAGCCCCACGGCCCCGGAAGGGCGCCCAAGGCCCGTTCGCGCAAGCGGAGCGATTTCGCGGTCCAGCTCCTGGAAAAGCAGAAGCTCCGGTATACCTACGGTTTCGGGGAGAAGCAGTTCCGGCGCTTCGTGGAGGAGGCGCTGACCGCGCCCGGTTCCACGGGCGACGCGCTGCTGGTCGCCCTCGAGTCGACGCTCGCGAACGCCGTGTGGCGCTCGGGTTGGGCGGCTTCGCGGCTGGCGGCCCGGCAGCTCGTGGTCCACGGGCACGTGCTCGTCGACGGCCGCCGCGCCGACCGTCCCTCGATGCGCGTGCGGCCCGGAGCGAATCTCGAGCTCCGCGGCACCCAGGACCTCGCCACGCGGGCGCGCGCCGCGATCGAACGCCGCGGCCCCGCGCCCGCCTGGCTCGAGCGCGGCGAGGACGGCCTCGAGGCGCGCGTCGTCTCGCGCCCCGCGCCCGCCGACGCCGCCTTCCCCGGGGCTGTCCAGCTCGTCGTCGAGTATTACGCCCGCTGACCCGCGACCGCACGCGAGGGATGAGGGGGTCCGGGGCGGGAAGGGGCGTCGCGACGGCGACCGCGCCACGACGGCGGTCGCGCCAAGACGCCCCTTCTCCCCCGGCCGGTTCCCCGCAACCGCACACGACGCATGACGAACAAGCGGCGTGATAGCGGAAACCCGGCTTGAGTCCTTGACGTGACGGTGACGCGGGGGGTGGCGCGGAGACACGCGCCCCCGACCATAAGGGAGGGGGTGAGTGTCCCCGCGACAGGCCCACCCGAGGCCGGTCATGATAACGGCCTTCCGCCGCTGATCCTGTCGGGCTACTTCTTCTCTATGCAGAGCACCGTAAGGTCGTCGTACTGGCCGTCCTCGGAGAGGCCGTACCAGGCCACGTACTCGGGTTTGTCGGGGTCGGGGTTCGGGCGCTTGTCGCGGGCGTACAGGCGGTACTGATCGAAGTGCGCCTCCAGGAAGGCGTCGATCTTGGCGTCGACGAGGATGAAATCGCCCTTCGGGGTCGCCGGGTCCGGCACGACGCGGAAGATCTTCTCCACGGAGGCGAGCGCCAGCACGAGGTCCTCGACGGAGCCCGAGCAGGTCGAGAAGTCGAAGCCGAGCTTCTCGCCGGGCACCGGGTTCTCGGCCTTCCCGAGTTCGTAGCGGCCCCGGGCCATGACCGCCGCCGAGACGTCCGGCACGCGGAAGGGACCGTCCTCCGGCGAGAAGAATTCGATCCGGGGCTGGTCCTGTATCGAGACCGAGCCGTCCGCGTTCCTCACCTCCACCTTCTCGAAGAGCGGCTCGAACTTCGGCCCGCGTATGGCGCGCTGGGCTTCCTCGAGGCCGTCGGTGTAGAGCATGAGCACGTCGTTCGGCCGCAGGGTCAGGCGGGTCTGCGTGAAGGGCGTCTTCATCTCGACCATGAAGTTGGGGAAGCTGCCGGCCGCCGGGGCCTCGGGAAGCTCGCGCGTGACCATCTTGCCCGCGGCGCCGTCGAAGACGTGCAGGAACTTGTCGCCCGCGTGGGCCACCTCGACGACGCCCGAGCGGGCGTCGACCACGCCCGTGACGAAGGCGGCGAAGCGGCCCTTGAAGCCGCGGCCCTCGACCAGGTCGTTGACGCGGTAGCAGAGCTCGGCGAGCTTGATGCCGCGCGCGGGGGTCCAGCCCGCCCAGAAGTCGAGGAAGATGGTGGCCACCTCGACCATGATGAGGGCGGCCGGGACGCCCTTGCCCGCGACGTCGCACTTGATGAAGGCCCAGTGGCGCTCGTCGAGCTTCTCGAAGGTGAAGTAGTCGCCCGAGACGCCCTTCGCGCCTTCGTAGTAGCCGAAGGCTTCGAGGCCCGGAGCGGACTGCTTGAGCGTGGTCAGCTTGTTCCCCTGGGCGTTGCGCTCGAGGGGGATGAACATCTTCTGGGTTTCCTTGCCGACGGTGAGGTCCTTCGCGGCGGCGGCGGCCTTGACGAGGCCGCTCGTCATGTCCTCGACGGTGCCCGCGAGGATCGAGAGCTCGTCGCGGCTCTTGATGCCGATGCGGAAGCCCTCCAGCGTCGACTTGTCCTCGGTGTCGCGGATCTCCTCGATCTTCTCCACGAGGCGGCGTATCGGGTTCACGATGATGTTGGAGAGCACGATGGCGCCGACGATGCCGATGCCGAGGGCGACGAGGGCCACGCCGCCGATGATGGCGAACAGGCCCTGCTGGGCGCGGCGGATGTCCGCGAGGATGAGCTCGGTGCCGAGCTCGAGGCGCACCATGCCCCGGAAGAAGCGGCCGTCGGTGCCTTGCCTGAAGAGTATGGGTTTCCAGAAGATGAAGGTCCGGGTCTCGCCCGATACCGCCTCCGGATCGAAGCGCGGGGTCGAGCCGACGGACGCCTCCGCGATGGCGCCGAGCTTTTCCGTGAGGGTCAGCTCGAGGTCGCGGGCGGCCGCGCCGAGCTCGGCCACGCGGGCCTGGCTCGCCGCGTCGAGGCGCGCGGCGAGGGCGCGGGCCTCGGCCTGGAGGCTCGCGATGGATTCGGAGAGCGCGCCGACCTCGGCGGCCGCGGCCGCGTCGATGTCCTTGGCCGCCGCCTCGACGACGGACGAGACCGGGTCCTCGAGGACGGAGACTCCCGCCGCGAGCTCGGCCGTGTCGATCTTGTCGAGGATGCCGGGATCGTTGCTGGCCCAGACCGTGTCCGGCGAGGCGCTCGCGCCGGTTCCGTAAGCGGTGATGGTCACGTAGCGCGCCTCGTCGAGGGCGCGGGCCTGCTGCGGCAACTGCCCGAGCTCGATGAGGTTGCGGCCGGGCAGGTTGGAGCGGGCGCCCTGGGCGACGCTCTCGAGGAGGACGCGGGCGCGTTGCTCGAGGCCGCTCGCGAGGCTGGCGCGCTCGGTGGCGGTGACGAAATAGGCGAGCGGGGCCGCCAGCAGTACGACCACCGAAAGCACCAGGAGCGAGATGGTCAGCGTGAATTTCACGCGGAGCCCGGGACCCTGCGTCCGGAGCTTCCTTCGCGCGGCGGCGCGCGGTTCGGCGACTTGCATGGGGCTTCCTTCCACGAGGGCGATGATCTCGCGGCGCAGCGCGCCGCCCTCGACGACGACCCGGAGCGCCGTCCGCGAGGTGAGCACGATTCCTGCCAGGGCGAAGACGAAGGCGGCCAGCAGGGCCAGATCGGGAACGGAGAACACGAAACGGCGGGGGGACGGTTGCGGCTTCCAGACCGGTTTCCAGGTCGTCGCGAAGTCGCCGAATTTTATGGAGCCCGCGGCGTCGAAGGCGACGCGAGGGGCGCTGAAGACCCAGCCGCGCGTGGGGTGGAGGACGCCCACGCGGTAGAGGCCCTCGTTCATGTCCGACGCCTCGATTCCGGAGATCACGCGGTCGGTCTCGACGCGGAAGCCGCCCGGACCCGGGAGGAACTCGCGGTCCCAGGGTTCCCTGCCGTCGAGGTCGAGGACCACGCGCGTGACCGCTCCGTCCTCGAGGAAACCGCGTCCGAGGATCCGCAGGGCGGCCTTGCCGAACGCGTCGCGCGAGGCGGCCACGTCGGAAACCACCGTGTAGGGCAGGAATTTGTCGGCGCGGAGCATGGTCCAGACCGTGTCGCCGACGTTGCCGACCGCGTCGAGGGCGGACACCGCGAAGACGTAGTAGCCGTCCTCGACGTTGCGGAAGGCGAGCGAACGCGCCTCGGTCCTCGAGGCCAGGTCCGGAGCCGGCACGCCGGCGGCCTCCACGAGCGCGCGCTCGTAATCCGTGGCGGGACCGAAGGCGTAGGCCTTGAGCTCGACCGGGCCGGACGCCGTGGCGGGAGCGGCGGGTCCGTCCCCTTCCCCGCCGCCGGGCAGGATCGCGGGCAGGCGGCGCGGCGGCACCTTGTCGAGGGGGCCGATCCAGCGGAGGCTCCAGACGTAGGAGCGCGCGTCGGGTTCGGGGGGCGGATCCCAGGAAAGCTCGAAGGTGTTGGAGAGGAGGAAGCCGTCCTCGCCGGCCGGAGGCGTGGCGATGAGCGGCACCGAGGGGGGCGTGCGGTCGCGCACGAAGCTCACCCGGGCGGGTTCGGACCAGTTGCCGGCGAAGTCGAGCGCGCGGACCGCGAAGTACCAGGCGCCGTCGGAGTCCGCCTCGAAGCCGCCTCTCGCGCCTGCCTCCGTCGACATGACGGTCGCGGGAGGAATCGCGGCGGGATCCTGGGTCCAGATCCAGGAATAGCCTTCGATGCCGGACGGGTCGGAAGGCGCGCTCCAGCGCACGGTCGCCGTCTCCCGGCGGGAGGCGAGTCCCGGCGTGAAATCGACGCCGGCGGGCGCGGGCGGGAGGGTCCGGGTGTCCGGTTCGAGCACCACCACGCGGGGGGATTCCGATTCCGTCTGCCAGGCCGCCCAGAGGCGGCCGTCCACCGCGGTTCCCCGGACTATCGCGCCCGGGTACGCGCCGGAAACGTCCCGGTCGCGCCAGTCGAGTCCGGAGCGGATCGCGAGGTGGATGCGGTTGTCGCCCCTGCGGTCGTCGTACCAGATGACCGCGGGTTCCCCCGCTAGCTCCACGATGCGCGGCTCCCCGGCCGAGCCCTGGCCGAGGGTGACCCGTTCGGCGCTGCCCCCGACGTAGGCGCCCGATCGGTCGAGCCTCGCGTAGTAGACCTGGGTCTGTCCGGCGAGCGAGCGACGTTCCCAGACGAGGGACAGGCCCCCGCCGACCGAAGCCAGGTGGGCGCGCTGGTTGTCGAAGCCGGCGGGGTCGCGGCGGGCTTGCGGGACGGGCTCCTCGAAGTCGGTGATCCGCGCGGCCTTCGACCAGGTGAGGCCGCCGTCGGGACTCGTTTTGGAGAAGAGCTGGAAGGTCGGCCGGTCGCCGGACACGAGCGACTGGAACACGACCACGTCGCGGCCCGAGCCGGACACGAAGGCGGCGCTGGGCAGGAAGGAGAGGAGGAGACCGTCCGCGTCGTCCACGAAGGGCTCGAAGTCCGTCCACTCGACACCGTCGTCCGAGCGCGCGACCACGAGGCGGAGGCTCTCGCCGGCCACGGCGGCGCTCGCGGCGTCGGATCCGCCCGCCGCAGCGCCGCCTTCCGGCGTCCCGTCGGAACCTGCGGGAAGCCCGCCGTCGGCCTCGGCGCTCGATCCGCCGGCCGTCGCGAAGAGCAGCCAGCCGCCGTCCGAACGGGCGAAAAGCCGCGGCGCGACGACGGGCCAGGCGGAGGCGACCCGGGCGGGGGCTCCGAAACTCGAGCCCGAGTCGTCGGAGCGCCAGACCGTCACCTCGTTCTCGAGGGCCGTGCCGGCGACGACGACGGTGCGGCCCGACGCGGCCGCGGAGTAGAGGACCGGCTCGGTGCCGTTCCAGCGGAAGGGCCCGGCGAAGCGCGAGAGCGAGGCGGTGGCCGCGCCGCCTTTCGCGCGGCGCTCGAGGGAAACCCACGCCTCGCCTCCGTCGGAGGTCGCGCGCGATTCCTGCCAGAGCACCAGGGCTTCGCCGCCCGATTCGAGGACGGTCGGGAAGGAGGCCTGGCGCGAGACGAACACCCTCGCGAGCTCCCAATACTGGTCCGGGACGGCCGCCGATCCGGAGCCGGCGAGCAGGATGAGCAAGCCCGTCGTGGCCAGGGCGGCGAACGCGCGGCGATTCCGTGTCGTCCCGTTCCGCATCAGTACCCCCGCGCCGCGAGGCGCGAGTCGAGATCGATGTAGTTCGGGACGCGGGCGGCCTGCGGATACGCCGCGACCAGTCGGTCCAGCCTGCCGCGGGCTTCGATGAAACTGCCCGAGGTGAAGAGCGCGATGGCCTGCTGGAGGAGTTCGGCTCCCGCGGTCGGCAGGCTCAGCGTGACGGTGCCGCCGGTGTAGGTGTTGAGGCGGTCCTTGAGCGCGGTCGCCTCGTCGTTGAGCCGGGCCGCCTCGCCGAGGCGAGGGTCGTTGGAAGGCACGAGCTTGATGGCGGCGTCGAGCTGGGCGACCGCGTTTTCGAACTGGGCCACCTGGCGGGAATCCCAGATGCGTCGGGCCTGTGCCACGAGGGCGCGCGCGCTGGCCACCGCGGCGGGGTCAGGCGGCGGCAGCCGGATGCCGAGCAGTATCTCCACGCGCTGGATCTCGGCGGCGAGCCCCGCGTAGCGCGGGTTGATGGCCTGGAGGTCGAGCAGGTCGGTATAGGCGGCCTGGAGGTCGCCGCGGGCCGCGATCTTGGCGCGGGCCTCGGTGAAAAGTTGCGCGAAGCGGGCGTTGCCGGCGGGCGGATCCACGCGCAGCAGGATGCGCAGCTCGAGGACACGCGCGTCCTGGTTGAGGGGGAAGACGACCTTCACTTCCTGGATCTTCTGCCGGGCGACGTCGAACGCCCGCAGGGCGCCGACCGTGTCGCGCTTGTCGAGCAGCGCCGAGCCTTCCTCGTAGTACCGGCGGGCCAGCGAAAGGAGCTGGCTCATCTCGGCGTAGAGGGGGGCCGTGACGGGAATGTCCCGGCCCGTCTTGATGGACAGGGCGGTCTGGACGATGGTCAGCCAGCTTTCCACCTCGTCGTTCCGGCCGGGGCGGGTGCGCGCCCAGGTGACGCGGGCGGACAGGAGCGACTGCTCGGCGCGCTCGAACTCGCCCGCGTAGTAGGCGTCGCGCGCCCTGGTGATCAGGACTCGCGTCTGCTCGACGACGCGGGCGTCCTCGGAGGCGACGATGTCCTTGCCGAGCCGGTCGAGCGAAGCCTCGCTGGCGGCCTTGAGCGTCGCGTCGTTCTCGAACGAGAGGCTGGCGCGGTAACGCTCGCCCGCCTGCTCGAGCCGCTCGCGGGCGCCGTCGAAGTCGTCGCGGGCCAGGGCGGCGCGCGCCTCGGCCAGACGCCGGTCGCCCTCGGTCCTGGCCGAGATGGCGCGGAGCTTGAGGTCGCGGGCGCTCGCGAGGGTAGCCTGCGCGCGCTCGAGGGCCGCCTGGGCCGAGCGGTCGAGCGCCCGGACCGCCTCGAGCTGGAGGACGATTCCCGCGGTTCCGCCGATGAACTCGGGCTCCCGGGCCCAGCGGGCGAGGTAGTCGGCGGCCGCGGCGCGCAGGGACCTGATGGCCGCCTCCGCGTCGACGAGCGTCGGTTCCGCCCTCGTCGGATAGCGTGCCAGGAAACCCGTCGCTTCGTCGGCGACGCCGTCCACGAGCGGCTTCGACGCGTCGTAGAGGGCGACGGCCGCCGCCAGGCGCCGGTCGAAATCTTCGCGCTCGCGGCGGGCCGCGTAGGCGGCCACCGAGGCGGCCATCGAGCGCAGTTCGTCGCGGGCGGCGAGCAGGCGGGCGTCGAGGGCGCCCTGCACGCTCTCCGCCCCGCCCGAGTCGAAACCGAGGCCGCTCCTCCGGACCAGCTCCTCGGCCCGCGCGAAGGACGCGTCGAACTCCTCGTCGAAGGCCCCGAGCTCGGCCGCGAGCGAAGCCCGGAACGCTCCGTAGGCCGACAGGGCGGCGGACAGCTCCGCGGAGCCGTCATCCGCGGCGGCCCACGCGTCGGCCTCCCGGGCGACGGCCAGGGCCCGCGCGCGCGATTCGGCCGCGCGGGCGGCGGACAGGGCCGAATCCCTGCGGTGCAGCGCGGCGAACCAGTCCGGGGCGGCCACGGCGAGCGCCGCCGCCCCGAAGCCAGATTCTCCCGAGTCGAGGTCGTTCGCGGCCACCGCGGACCAGAGTCCCACCGCATCGGCGGCGCGATCGGCCAGCTCCGCGAGCGCGCGATAGCGCGCGCTGGCTTCCGCGGGCTCCGAATCGTCCCAGGCCGCGTCCGTCGCCGTCCCGCTCGCGTAGAGCATGGCCATCGCGGCGGTCTGGAGTTCGCGGAGCGTGCGAGAGATGCGCGAGTCGAAGGCTCCCACTATGCCCTCGAGCCAGGCGGCCTCCGGCCTGCCCAGGGTGAGGCGCCAGGCGAAGGGCAGCCAGGAATCGTCGGTCAGGTCGGGGGCGGTGGTTTTGAGCAGCTCGAATTGTCGCCTAAGCGAGCGGCCCGCGTCCGCGGCGTCGTCCCTGATCGAGGCGGCCGCACGGATCGCAGCCTCGGCCGCCGGCCAGGCCGACGCGATCGCCTTCGGATCGGCGCTCGCGAAGGCGCGGACCAGGACGGCCACGGCTTCCTCCGCCCGGGTGCCCATGGCCGCGGCGCGGTCTATGGCCGCGACCGCCGAGTCCACCCAGTCCTGCACGGCGTTGACGGTCAGCGCGTCGTAGCCCGCCTCGTAGAACTGCTCGCGGTAAAGCCCGTAGGCGGCCGCGTAGCGGCGGGCGGCGTCGACGTAGCGTTCGGCCTCGATCAGGGCGCGGCCTTCGGCCATGGCGCGGTCGAACGCCGCGCGGTTCTCGGTGAAGAGCGCCGTCTTCTCGATGTTGGCGAGCGTGGTACGGATGATGGGGTTCGGCGAACGTTCGATGCCTTTGAGCTCCTCGATGAGGGCGAGCTTGCGGGCCTGGTTCTCGGGGTCGTTGATGACGACGTCGACGACCTCCTCCGCCGTGCGGGCGTATTGCAACCGCCGTTCCATGATGGAGCTGATGCGCTTCTGGATGGCGTCGAAATCGTCGGGGCGCGCGCGGATCAGTTCGGTGAGCAGGGTGAGCGCCTCGTCGTAGCGCTGCTGTTCGATGAGGGCGTCGACCGCGTCGTAGGGGCTTTCGCGTTGCCCGAGCCCGTGGACCGGGGCGGCCCCCAGGGCGAGGAGGACGGCGAGCAGGACCAAACCGGCGAATCCGGGGCGGGCGCGCGACGCGACCGGGAGGGCCGTCGGCCTTCCCCTTTCGGTCACTCGAGTCGCGGACCTGCCCCTTCCCATGCTTCCCCCGGCTCCGATGCCGGCCGGCGGCCGGCTGGCATCGGGATTTCGAGCGGCCTGACGCCGCCGAGCGCTCGCGGCGCGGAACCCCCGTTCGATTCTCGGCACGATAGGCCCCGGGGTGGAGCCGCATCGGGACGCGAGCCGCGCGGCGCCGTACCCCTGATAGAAAAGGACGGTACTATACAGTATACTCCAGCCTGAAGATGAAGCGCGCCGCGACCCTCGCCCTGGCCTTGGCCCTCGCCGTCTCGGGCGCGGTGCCTCTAGTCGCCCAGTCGAGCTTTCCCGAAATCTACGGCCTTTTCTACGACCTCTTCGCCGACCGCGTCGACCCGAACGAGGGCGGTACCGTCTTCCTGTCGACCCTGGTGCCGATCGGCGGGCTCGGCGAGGCCATGGGCGGCGCCTACCTCGCGGTGGCCAGGGACAATTCCTTCATTGAATACAATCCCGCCGGCAGCGCCGTCATCGACCGCACCGAGCTCGCGCTCTACCACAACAACTGGATCGAGGAGGCCAAGGTCGAGGCCGCCGTCTACGCCATGCGCTTCGGGGACCTGGGCTTCGCCGTTTCTGGAAAGTGGCTCTACCTGCCCTTCACCGAGTACGACCAGTACGCCGCCTCCGTCGCGGGGTCGTACTACGCCGAGGCGATAGCCACCGCGAACGCCTCCGTCCGCCTCTTCCCCGGCTACTACTTCTACGGCCTCGCCGTCGGGCTGAACCTCAAGGCCGCGTACCGCTCCTTTCCCGACTACGACCTCGACGACGACGGCGTGCTCGAGCCCGACGAGCTCTCCACGGGCGAGGATCAATCGGCCTTCGCCGTCATGGTCGACGCGGGGCTGCTGACGCGTTTCAACCTGCTCAAATTCTACGGTTCGCGCTCCAAGAACGCCGCCGTGGGGCTGACCCTCCGCAACCTGGGGCCGCCCGCCAAGGGCGAGCCGCTCGCGACCGTGGCCTCGACCGGCTTCGCCTGGTCGCCGCTCCGCCCCCTCACCCTCTCCGCCGACCTCTCGCAGCCGCTCAACCTGCTCGATCCAGCCGCGAGCGAACGCCGGTACTGGTCGGTCGGCTTCCTCGCCCAGCTGACGGACTTCCTGGGCTTGCAGGGCGGCTTCCAGCTCAAGGGCGCGAACCCGAGGATCTCCCTCGGCGCCGCCGTCGAGATCGAGCCCGTCACCCTGCTCGTCAACTACAACCTCGATCTCGCCACGGCCTTCGGTCCCCTTAACCGGCTCTCGCTGGAAGCGCGCTTCGACCTCGGGGACCGCGGCCGCGCCGATCGCGCGCGGAAGGTCGAGGAACTCTACCTGTCGGGGCTCGACGCGTACGCTTCGGGCGATTCGGAGCTCGCCGTCTCGTTCTGGCGGCAAGCCCTGGAGCTCGACCGGTCCTTCGATCCCGCGCGAGAAAGCCTCGACGCGGCGGTCGCCCTGCTCGACCTGCTCGACCTGCTCGAGGAGACCCGGCGCCTCGACGCGCCGGCCTCCGCGCCCGATCCCGCCGCCGGCGAACCCGAAGGAACTCCATGAACCTGCTGTCCGCGATCTTCCACGCCCTCAACGCGCTGCTGACCCTCTACGTCTTCGTCTGCATCGTGCGCCTGGTCTCGACCTGGATTCCCGCCCTGCCGGAAGGCTCGTTCGTGATGCGCGCGGTGAGCGCCCTCGCCGATCCGTGGTTCTCGCTGTTCGGCAGGTCGGGCCGGCTGCGGGCGGGACGCCTGGACTTTTCCCCGATGGTGGCCATCGGCGTCCTCTACGTGGTCGGCGGCGTGCTCAACCAGCTCGCGGTGCTCGGACGCGTGCGCCTCGGCCTCGTGCTCGCCTCGATCGTCGGCGTGGCCTGGTCGGTCCTCGCCTTCTTCGCTTCGTTCTTCGCCGTGTTGATCCTCGCCCGCGGAGTCGCCTACGCGTTCCGCTGGAACAGCCTGCACCCCGCCTGGCGCGCGATCGACGCGCTCATCAATCCTGTCGTGTACCGCACCAACCGGGTCGTGTACCGGAACCGCATAGTGAATTACCTCCAGGGCCTCGCCACCGCCTTCGTCATCCTGGCGCTCTTCAGGGTGGCCGGCGGCTTCGGCGTCACGGCGCTGAGCGGGCTCCTGGCCCGCATACCCTTCTGATCCGGCGCCGGACGGGGCGACGTCCCCTTCCCGCGCGCGCGACCCCGTCGACGGGGAAAGGAAACGCATGCTGACATCGAAACTTCGCGCCAGGCTCGCCGGCATCGCGGCGACGCTCGACCCTGTGGTCATCCTCGGCCGCGGCGGCGCCTCCGAAGGCGTCCGCGAGGCCCTCGCCGCGGCGCTCGAATCCCACGAGCTCGTCAAGCTCCGCTTCGGCGACTTCCAGGGCGAGAAGAAGGAATTGGCGAGGGATTTGGCCGCCGCCACGGGCGCCGAGCTCGTCCGCGTCATCGGCAACGTGGCCGTCTTCTGGAAGCGCAACCCCGACCCCGAAAAGCGCAAGGTCGCCCTCGAGGCCGAGCCCCCGATCAGGAAGACCGCCCCGGGAACCGTGACGGGGAGGAAGCCCGCCAAGCCTCCAAAACCGAGAAGAAACGCCGAAACGCCGAGGCCGCCGAGGGGATAGTGAAGCGAGATTGGCGTCGGCATTCGCCTCCATATCCCGTGCGCCGGGGACGAAGGAACTGAATCCGTTTCCTCGCCCTGCTCGTCGCGCTCGGCGCCTCGGCGTTCGTTTCCGCGAGGTTTCCCTCCCGTGGTCTATTCGGGTTTGCGGCGGACGACGGCCTTGGTCTTCCAGCGGCCGGTGGAGTAGTACCAGGTCGAGAAGGCGGCGCCGACGGCCCAGCCCGCCGGCACGCTCAACCAGATGCCGTCCGGTCCCAGGTATTTCGAAAGGATGATCGCCGCGGGAATGCGGACCGCCCAGAGCGCGAGCAGGGTGTTGATCATGGGGATGAAGGCGTCGCCCGCGCCGCGCATCACGCCGTTGTTGATGAACATGGTGGAGAAGAGCACGTAGAAGACGCCTACGATGAAGAGGTAGCGGGCGCCGATCGCGACCACCGCGGGATCGGCCGAGAACATGGTCATGAGCGGCGTGCCCGCGAAGACGACCGCGGCCCCCACCGCGACGGAGATCGCGGCGCCGACGGCGACGGCCGACAGGTGGCCGCGCTTGACCCGCTCGGGTTTCCCCGCGCCGAGGTTCTGCCCCGTGAAGGTGCTGATGGCCTGCGAAAGGTTCATCGCGGGCATGGAGGCGAACGCGTCGAGGCGGCTCGCGGCGGCGAAGCCCGCCATGACGTCGGTGCCGAAGCCGTTGACCACGCGGGTCAGGGCCATCATGCCCGCCGCCACCATGGTCTGCTGGACGCCGCTCGGCAGGCCGATGCGCAGGGACTGGACGAAGATGGCCTTGTCGAAGCGCAGCGCCTTGATCTCGAGCCGCACGAATTCGTTCCGCCGGTCGAGCCAGGCCAGGGCGCCGAGGAACGACAGGCCCTGGGAGACGACGGTGGCCCAGGCGGCGCCGGCGACTCCCCATCCGAAGCCGACCACGAAGACCAGGTCGAGGACGATGTTGGCGAGCGTGGCGGCGACGAGGATCCAGAGCGGGGTCCTGGAATCGCCCAGGCCGCGCAGGATGGCCGATACCGCGTTGTACCCGAACATGGGCAGCATCCCGGAAAAGATGATGCGGAGGTAGGTGGAGGCCTCGCCGTAGGTGTCGGCGGGCACCTTGAGCAGGCGAAGGACGGGATCCGCGACCAGCAGCCCGATGGCGGTCAGGGCGAGCCCGGCCCAGAAGAGGACGATGTAGCCCGTGTCCACCGCGCGCCGGACGGACTCGCGGTCGCGTGCGCCGTAGTATTGCGCCACCAGGACCGTGGTTCCCATGGTCACGCCCATGACGAGGGCGATCATCAGGAACATGACGGGGAAGCTCGCGCCGACGGCCGCGAGCGCGGTCTTGCCCACGAAGCGGCCGACGATGGCGCTGTCGACCATCGAGTAGAGCTGCTGGAACACGTTGCCGAGCAGCATGGGCAAGGCGAAGGCGATGATCGACGTGGTTTCGTTGTCGGTCGTGAGATCCCTCATGGCACTTCCTGGAAGCGGGATGGCGCGGTTCGCGCCCGGTTCGCGCCGGACGGTGGATGCTCGCTAGAAGATAGGCCTTTCGCCTCGGGCGGACAAGCCATGCCGACGCGCGCCTTCCCGCGTCGGCGCGGAGCGGGCTATACTGGCCTTCCGATGGAACAGGAACTTGACCGGACGCGCGCCGGCGACGCGATGGCCGAACGGGTCGATGCCCGGTTTTTTTCCACCCTCGCGCGGGAGACGCGTTTCTTCATCGCGCGGCACGGCCAGAGCGTGGGCAACGCGAAGGGCGTCATCCAGGGCCTGACCGACTATCCGCTCGACGAAGCCGGCCGCGAGCAGGCCGCCGCGCTCGGAGCATGGCTCCGCGACCGAGGCATCGCCGCCTGCGCGGCCTCGCCGCTTTCCCGCGCGCGGGAGACGGCGGAAATCGCGGCCGAGGCGGCCGACCTTCCGCCGCCGGGCTTCGACCCGGTGTTCCGCGAGCTGGATACCGGCGCGTTCTCCGACCTCTCGATGGAGGAAATCCGCGCGCGTTTTCCCGCCGAGCACGCCGCCTTCGAGCGCCTGAGCTGGGAGGGCGTTCCGGGAGCCGAGCGGGTGGCCGGATTGGCCGCGCGCGCCCGCCTGGCCTGGGCGCGGCTCAGGGATCTGGCGAACTCGTCCGGCGGAAACGTCCTCTGCGTGAGCCACGGCGGCTTCATCCAGTGGCTCGTCCGCGTCACCTTCGGCCTCGAGGATTCGTGGATGCCGCTCGTTCCCACGGGGAACTGCGGCGTCTTCGAACTGCTCGCCGCGCCGCTCGGCGACGGAGCCTACGTGCAGTGGCACCGCATCAATCACTTGCCGACGCAGCCGAAATCGCCCGCGCTGTTCTGACGAAAATCGAAAAGCCGGCGAAGGGCGTTATCAAGGCCTGCCAGGGCGGGGCCTGACACGGAATAGCACACCCCACTCGCTGACGCTCGGGGGCGCGCCATTCCGTGTCACCCGCCGTCCTGCTTGGTTCCGACGGCGCTGCGCCGGGTTTGCGCTTTCACGCCGGCCGACGTGGCGGGCGGGTTCGGAAGGCGGCGGTTCGGCGGGGGCTCGGGAGATCGACGAAGCCTTCGGTAAATCGCCGAAGCCGCTTTGCGGCTTCGGCGCCGCGACCGCGACAGCGGTCGCGCGCTTTCACGCTGGCCGACGTGGCGGGCGGGTTCGGAAGGCGGCGGTTCCGCGGGGGGCGCGGGAGATCGACGAAGCCTTCGGCAAATCGACGAAGCCGCTTTGCGGCTTCGTCGCCGCGACCGCGAAATGCGGTCGCGCGCGCCCGGAAGGCTGACCCGTCGCGCCTTTGGAAGCTGTGGATGGCGGCGTCGTGGAGAAGAATAACACGCCCGATAGGCCGACCCGTCGCGCGTGCGACGCGCCGCGCATGGAAAGCGGCGTGATGGAGTAACGATACGGCGCACGTTGTACCGGTGTGGGTAGCGCGGGGGGTGGCGACGCGCGACGCGCCCCCGAGCGCTAGCGAGGGGGTGCGTAGTGCGTCGACAGGACCCCCGCTATCCGGTTCGCGAACGGCCTGCGCCGATTTCCATGACTCGCGGGTGGCGTTACATGGAAGCCTGGTTTTCCGCGCGCGCGACGGGATAGCCGGGGAACGCTGACCAGAGCGGCTCGTCGGCGGGGAGGGGCGCTTCGATCTCGAGGGCCGGGGTCTTCCCGACCGGGGGCAGCGAGAGCTTCCAGGCGTGCAGCATCACCAGGCCGTTGCCGCAGCTGCGGCGCGCCCCGTACTTGAGGTCGCCGCGGATCGGAGAAAGCCCCGCGGCCAGCTGGGCCCGGACCTGGTGGTGGCGCCCGGTCAGCAGCTCGACCTCGACGAGCGCGTAACGCTCGGAGAGGGCCGCGCGCCGCCAGGCCAGCACGGCGATCTCCGACGGCACCGCGCGCCCCGCGCGGGCGTCGGCTTCCCAGCCCGCGGCCAGCGCCGGATCCACCGACTCGACTCGCGAGACGTTGCGCCTGCCGTCATGCCGGAGCCGGTGGACGAGGACGCCCGTTTCCGCCTCGGGCGCGCGTTCCACGACGGCCAGGTATATCTTGCGCACCTTGCGGAGCCGGAACGCCTCCGAAAGGATCGCGGCGGCCTGGGCGGAGCGGGCGAAGGCGAGGGCCCCCGTCACGCGGCGGTCGAGGCGGTGCGGCGCCTCGAGGAAGGCGCAGTCGAAGCGTTGGGCTACCATCGCCCGGATGGAGGCGTCGCCGGAGGGGTCGGGGGCGGCGGGGACGTTCGCGAGCTTGTCCACGACGACGAGGCGGGGATCGATATGAAGGACGAGGTAGGGTTCCACGCTCCGGAGTGTAGCCCGGACGGCCGACTCGAGGCGAGAGGCGTCGCGGCCCGAGCCGCGCTGGCGTCCGCCCCTTCCCGCGCGTATAATGGTCCCGAAAGACGTGGCCATGGGGGACCCGGATGGGCGTACGGTTGCGCGCGGACGGCTCGCGAGGAAGGAGCGCCCTCCTGCTCTCCGTTCTCGGCGCGAGCGCCGCGATCGCGTGGACGGCGGTGCTGCTCGGGGCTTACAGCGAGCGGCGCGAGCTGATCGCGGGCGCCGGCACGGAGGTGGAGCGGCTGGCCCAGATCGCCGCCGAGCAGGTCGGCGGCATCCTCAACGAGGTTCGGGTCTACCTCGGATTCCTCGACGCTTGGCTCGCCGACCACCCCGAAGCCGATCCGCGCACCGACCCCCGCTTCGTGCGTCTCGTCGACAAGCTCCGCGAGAACGCGCGGTTCCGCATCGACGTCAGGCTCGTTTCCGCGGACGACGGCCTCTTCTACATCCCTTCGACCGAGCTCTCGGCGCCCCTGGCCGACGTAGGCGACCGCGAGTACGTCCTGGCGCAGAAGGACGACGAGACCCGCGGCTTCTACGTCGCGGGACCGGTGCTGAGCCGCGTGACGGGCATCTGGGGCATTCCGGTCTCCTACCCGCTCTCGACGCGGAACGCCGGCATGGCCGTCATCTTCGCGGCCATCGAGTTGCCGCCGCTCCACGACCTGTTCGAGACCATCCGCCCCAAGCCCGACGGTTCCGTCTCGCTGCTGCGTTCGGACGGCGTGCTCATGACGCGCCTGCCGTTCGACGCCGGGAACCAAGGCAGGAGCTACGTCGACGATCCGTCGTGGCGGGCCCGGGCCGAAGGCGCCAGGCTCGGCGCCTCCCCGATCGACGGCCGCGAGCGGGTCATCGCGTTCAGACCGGTCGGGAAGGTTCCGCTTGAAGTCGGCGTCTCGATGGGCATGAATGCCATTCTCGACCCTTGGGAATCCTCCATGCGCTCCCGGATCGCGGCCCTGGCCGGCGCCACCGCGATCCTTCTCGCGCTCGGCTTGAGGCTGCTCCATGAATGGAAGCAGGTGGCCGAGTCGAACCGCTACATCGGGGCGCTGAACGCGGAGCTCGAGCGGAGCATCGCGCTGGCGAAGGCGCGGCTCGGCGAAAAGGAGCTGCTCATCCGCGAGACCAACCATCGGGTAAAGAACCACCTCGCGCAGATCGTCTCGCTGGTGGACCTCTCCAGGAGCGCCGATCCGGAGACCGCGCTCGGCGCCATCAAGAGCCGGATACTCGGCTACGCCCTCCTCTACGAAAAGCTCTCGTACCGCGAGGGCGACGCCGACGAGCTGGACCTCGCCGTCTACCTCCGAGATCTGGTGGGAACCGTGGTGAACGTGACCCCGTCGGCGATCCCGGTCGACTTCCGCTTCGAGGCCGAGCCGACGGTCGTGTCGCCCAGGAAGTGCACGTCCTTCGGTCTCGTGGTCGCCGAACTCGTCACGAACTCGATCAAGCACGCGGGCGACGGCCGATCCTCGCTCGCGCTGGGCGTCTCGGTCAGGCCCGAGGCGGGCGGGCGGGCGTCGCTCGTCTACACGGACGACGGCCCGGGCTTCGACTGGACCGCCGCGATGAAGGACGCCGGGGGGAAGGGGATCGGAATGATACTCATCGACACCATGCTGGCCCAATACGGGGGAAGCATCGAGTACTCGGGATCGGGCGGTTCCCGCTTCGCCATCGTGATGTAGATGGCGAGGGACGAGACGGGCTCCGCCGCGCGGCGGGTTCTTGATGCCCGCGCGCGCCCCGTCCTATAGTTTCCGGGCGGGCGCCCGCGAGGCGCCCCCTCTGGAGCATCGATGAGCATCCATATCGAAGCCGCCCCGGGCGCGATCGCCGAGGGCATCCTCCTGCCGGGCGACCCCCTGCGGGCCGCTTTCATCGCCGAGAACCTGCTCGAAGGCGCCGTCCAATTCAACCGCGTGCGCGGCATGTACGGCTACACGGGGTCCTGGAAGGGCCGGCGCGTGTCCGTCATGGGCACCGGGATGGGCCAGCCATCGCTGTCCATCTACGTGAACGAGCTCCTGCGCGAATACGGCGTGAAGCGGCTCGTCCGGGTCGGCACCTGCGGCTCGTTCCGCGAGGAGCTGCCCGTGCGAGGCCTCGTGCTGGCCATGAGCGCCTGCACGGACTCGGGGGCCAACCGCCAGCGCTTCCGGGGCATGGACTACGCGCCGACCGCCAGCTGGTCCCTGCTCTCGAAGGCCGCCGCCGCCGCCGCCGCGCGGGGGGAGGAAGTCCATGTCGGCCCCGTGCTCTCCTCGGACCAGTTCTACAACGAGGACGCGGAGGCCTGGAAGCTCTGGGCGCGCTTCGGCGTGCTCGCCGTCGAGATGGAAAGCGCCGAGCTCTACACGCTGGCCGCCAAGTACGGCGCCGAGGCGCTGGCCGTGCTGACCGCCAGCGACAGCCTGGTCACGGGCGAGCTCACCTCCGCCGCCGAGCGGCAGACGGGCTTCCGGAAGATGGCGGAGCTGGCGCTCGACGCGATCACCGCGGACTGAGGCCGCGGGGCGGAACGTTCCCAGCCGAAAAAACCGAAGGCCGTCCTCCCCGCCGCGCGGCGCGAGGGACGGCCTTCCGGTCTCGTTCCGGACGTTCCGTCTAGGATTGGCCGCCGAGCTCGAGGATCAGCTCGACCTCGCCCCGGCTCAGCTTGGTGGTGCGGGCGATCTCCTCGACCTTCCAGCCTTGGTGCGCCAGCTTCCTTACGGTCTCCTGGACCGACACGGGCGGCGCCCCGCGCTCCTTGCGGGCGCCCGAATCCTCCTTGAGGAGGCTCTGCAGAAGCTTCAGCTGCTCGCTGGCCTGCTTGTTGATCTCCTCAAGACGGGTCTCGGTGCGGGCGAGCCATTCGCGGGCCTTGCCGAGCTTCTCCATGCGGGCCTCGGCGTCCTTCATGGCGGCGTCCACCTCGTCGAGGCGGCCGATGGCGGCTTCCGCCTTGTCCTTCGAGGCGGCGAGCGCCCCGATCGAGCGCTCGAGGACCGCGACGCGCCCGGGCAGCTCTCGGAGCGAGGACTCGAGTCCGGCCACGAGCTCCTCGAGCTCGCGCGCGGCCTGGAAATTCTTGTCGACCGCGTCCGCCGTGGCGTCGAGCACCACCTGCTTCTTCTCCACGCGCTCGTACTTCTCGCGCGCCTCCTCGGCGGCCTCGGAAAGCTTCCTCATCTCCGCCTGGATGCGCGTCAGCTCGTCGTCCGTGCCGACGATCTGGGCCAGCTTCTGGTCGACGGTCTGGGACACGGCCACGAGCCGGCGGAAGTCCTCCTCCATCGATTCGATGCGCCGCTGCTCGGCGAGGAAGCGGCCGAGCTTCTGGTTGAGCTCGTCCTCGAGGCGCTTGATCCGGCCCAGTTGGCTGTCGAGTTCCACGAGCTCGGGCTTGCGCGATTCGAGGCGGGCGAGGTCCGTCTTGAAGCCTTCGATGGCCTGGGCGAGCGCGTCGCGGAGTTCGTCGGTGCGTTCGAAGAGGCCCGTCTGCGCGACGAAGGCCTTGACCTGCCGGTCGATCTCGGCCAGGGACGACTCGCGCGCCTTGACCTCCTCCGCCAGGCGGGCGCGGAGGGCCTTCTCCTCGGAGTTGAACTCGTCGAGGGTCTGGCGCGAGTCCTCGCGGAAGCTCCGCACCGCCCGGCCGATCTCCTCATCGATCTCGAGGGCTTTCTTGCGGGCTTCGTCGGCGGCGAGCGCGGATTTGCGCTCGAAGTCGTCGAGGGCCTTGGCCGCGCGGCGGCCGAGCTCGGCTTCCATCGAACCAAGCTGTTCCTCGAGGGCGGCGAGCCGTCGGGCGGTATCGTCGCGGCGGGTTTCGGCGGAAGTCCGCGCGTCCTCGTCCGCCGCCAGCATGGCCTCGAGGCGGGCTCCCGCCTCGCGCTCGGCCGCGCGCAGGCGCTCGGCGGCCTCGATCTTCCAGCGCTCCAGCTCCGCGGCCGCGAAGCTCGAGGCCGATTCGCGCGCTTCCGCGAAATCCGCCTCGACCGAGGCCCGGAATTCCGCGGTGCCGCGCTCGACGGCGCCGATGCGTCCGGCCACCGATTCCTCGAAGGCCCGGGTGCGTTCGTCCACCGCGCCTATGAGGTCGGCGACGCGCGCCTGGAGGGCGCCGACGCGTTCGCGGGCTTCGTCCGCGGCGCGCGCCTCGGAAGCGATCCGCTCGCGCTCCGCTTCGGAAACCGCGGCCTCGAGGCGGGTCTCGAGCTCGGCCCGCCACTCCAGGAGCCTGCGGTCGATCTCGGCGCTGCGCTTGCGGAGATCCTCGAAGAATTCGTCCTCGAACACCTTGAGCTTCTCCGACACGTTGGCGTAGGCCTGACCCTTGAGGGCCGCGAGGTCCTTCTCCAGCCCGGCCATCAGGCCGCGCAGCTCGGTCTCGCGCGCGGCGAGCCCCGCCTCGAGCTCCCGGCGCCGCCCGTCGAGCAGCTCGGCGGTCCGCTCGATCTCCGCGGCCACCCGCTCGCGCATCTTTTCGAGGGACTCGCGCAGGGCCGCTTCCATGCGGCCGACGTCTGCGCTGGCTTCCTCGACGCGTTCGAAGCGGTAGTCGAGGGCCTTGTCGAGCTCGCCGAAGCGCTTTTCGGCCTCGATCGCGACGCGGCGCTCGGCTTCGACGGTGGCGCTCCGCAGGGCCTGGTCGAGCCGGGCGAACTCGGCGCCGCGCTCCTCGAGGACGCGAGACGCTTCCGCCTGAGCCTCCCTGGCGGCCGCCTTGATGGCGGCGGCCAGTTCCTGTCCTTCGCGCCTCCTTTCCTCGAAGCGCTCGCCCATCTCGGACTCGATCCGGGCGGCCTCGTCCTTGAGCGAGGCGGCGAGCTCGCCGAACTCGCGCCCGCGCGACTCGAACTCCCCGGAAAGCTCCTCCGCCCGCCGATCGGCCTCGGTCTTGAGCGAGTCGGCGCGCAGGGCGAACTCGGCGGCGCGCTTTCCGAACTCGGCGGCGATCTCGGCGACGTTCCGGTCCGCCTCCGCCTTGAGCGACGACGCGACGGCGGCCAGCTCCTTCCTGCGGGACCCGAGTTCCGCCGCCGCCTCCACCGCGACGCGCGAAGCCTCCGCCAGCAGGGTTTCGCCGGTGCGCGCCACGTTCTGCCGAACCTCATCCAGTTCCGCGGCGACGGCGCGCGCCGTCTGGTCCGCCCCCGAGCGGAGCGCGGCCGAAAGCGCCTCGAATTCCTTCTTCCTCTCCTCGAGCGTCGCGGCGGCCGAGCGCGCCGCCTCGTCCGCCGCGGAGCGCAGGGACGCGGCGAGCGCCTCGAAATCCTTCTTTTTGGCATCGAGGGCCGAAGCTGCCGCGACGGCCAGGGCCGCGCCGCGCTCCTCGAGCGCCTTCGCCTCCGCTTCGAGCTCCCCGCGGCCTTCGGCGAGCGTCTCCTTGAGGGAGGCCTTGAGCTCGGCCTGCCGCCGCGCGTAGTCCTCCTGCACCGCCTTGATGGCTTCGCGGGTCTTGGCCTGGAAGGCGTCCGCGAACTCCGCGGCCTTGGCGTCGATGCGCTCCAGCCGCGATCCGACCTGGTTCTCGGACGCGGCGAGCCTGGCGTCGAGGGCCTCGAGGCGTTCGTCCATCCCGTCGGCGCCCGACTTGACGCGGGCCTCGAGCCTGGCGGCGGCCTCGTCGATGCGCTGCGCGAGCCTCTGCGCCTCGGCCTCCACCTCGCGCGCGCTCTCGGCGAGCATGCCCTCGGACTCGACCTTCCAGTCCGTCTTGAAGGCCTTGAGCAGGCCCTGGGTCTCGGCGACCTTCTCCCGGGCCTGGTCGCGGAGCTGGGTGAACTTGGTCTCGATGGCCTCCGAGAGCAGCTTGCCGCGCTCGGCGATCTGTCCTTCGAGCTTCCGGAACGACTGGTCCTCGAGCTTCTCGGCCTCGGTCCGCGCCTTGCGGAAGGCCTCGCCGAGCAGGGCCTCGAGTTCGGCGACCCGCGCCTTCGCGGCGCCCGCGGCCTCCGAATAGCGCGCGGCGACCTTGTCGGACTGGGCCTCGGCGTCCGCCCTGAGGCGCTCGACCTCGGAACCCGCCCGCTCGAGCTCGGACCGGACCGCGGAGAGCATTTCGTGCCGGGCGGCGTCGAGCGCGGCCGTGTTCTCGTCGGCGAAGCCTTCCTTCAGGGCGGGAATCGACTTCTCGACGACCTCGAGCGCCTTGCGGGCCTCCTCCACGCGCCTGACCGCCCGGTCGGTGAACTCGCCCTCCTCGTGGAGCCGCCTCAGGTTCTCGTCGACGCGGGCGCTCATTTCCATCAGCGCGGCGAGCGACTTGTCGTAATCGCCCAGGCGGGTCGCGATCTCGTCCATGCGGGCGGAGCGTTCCCCGAGGACCTCCTCGGCCGCCTGCACCCGCTTCAAGGCTTCGCGGGCCGCCTGGTGGCGGACGTCGAGCTCGACGCCGTAGGACTTGAGGTCCTCGGCTCGCTTGTCGACGTAGCCGGCCAGCTCGTCGCGGATGCGGTCCGCGAATTTCTTGACTTTCTCGAGCGAGCGGTTCTCGCGGTCGAGGTAGCGGTAGGCCGCGAGGACGACGATGACGATGCCGAGGGTGATCAGGTTGCCCGCGTCGAATGGCATGGAGCGCTCCCGGTTTTTTCAAGCGGCGGCCCGAAACGCCGGCGCCGCCCGTTGCCGGGATTATATAGCATGAAGGCCCCCGCTGGAAGCGCGAGCGCTTCCGCGAAGCGGGGCGCGACCGGCGGACGCAAGCGGCGGATCCGGGAAAGCATGGGGGACGAATGGCGCGGGCTTCGTCGCCAGCTCGCTTCGACCCTCATAAAAGGCCCGTCGTCGTCCCTGACGTACCCGTGCCCAGGGCGGCACGGGCTGCCATCCGGGCGCCCATCCATGGGCGCCTTGCCGCCGTCCCCTTCGCGGAACCCCCTGTCCCCGCGGGCGTTCCCACCGGCCGCGCCTGGAATTCATCTCACACAAAGACACGAAGGCACCAAGACACCAAGGGGAAGATGGGGTTCACGCCCCGGCCGTTACCTTTGTGCCTTTGTGCCTTTGTGCCTTAGTGTGAGCCCTTCCTGATGCAGGCTTTTCCTTTCCCGCGGGATCTCGGCGTCCTTACGCGAGACCATCCCCGGCTGTTCGAATCGCGCTCCCGCGTTTAGCTTCGTCTATTGGGCGAGTTCCCTGGAGCGCTTGGCGGCGGCGTCGACGGCGTCCATGACTATGCTGCGGAAGGCGTGGCGCTCTAGGGTGTGGATGCCCGCCATGGTGGTGCCGGCTGGGCTCGCCACCACGTCCTTGAGCTCGCCCGGGTGCTTGTCCGAATCGAGGATGATGCGCGCGGCGCCGAGCACGGTCTGGGCGGCGAACTCGTAGGCCAGCTCGCGGGCCATGCCGTTCAGCACCGCCCCGTCCGCGAGGCTCTCGATGAAGAGGAAGGCGAAGGCGGGGCCCGAGCCCGAGAGCGCCGTCACCACGTCGAACAGGCGTTCCTCGACGGCGCGCGCGCGGCCCGCCTCGGCGAAGAGGGCGACCACCTCGTCGACCGTCGACTTCGGCACGGATGGATCGGCGGCGACCGCCGTCATGCCGAGCCCGACGGACATGGGCAGGTTCGGCATGATGCGCACGACCTGCGGCGGCACGGTGAAGTGCCGCTTGATGGCCTCGATGCGCACCCCCGCCGCCATGGAGACGAGCAGCGATCCGGCGCCGACATGGAGCGCGGCCTCGGAGAGCACCTCGGCCACGGCGTGCGGCTTGACCGCGAGGAGGAGCCAGTCCGAACGCTCCGCCAGGTCCGCTATGGACGGCGCGACCTCCACGCCGAACTCGGCGGCCAAACGGTCGGCGCGCTCGCGCGTGCGGTTCCACAGCGCGATGTTCGCGTAGCCTATCGAGGGGCCGAGCGCCTTGAGCATGACCTCGACGATGCGTCCCGCCCCGATGAATCCGATGCGTCGTTCCATGGCGTTCCTTTCCGTAGAGGCGCAGTATGGAACGAACGGGGGGCGTTTGCAAACTCCGCGACGCCGCGCCGGGCATGAAAAAGGGGGGAATCCGGCGGATTCCCCCCTGGAAAGCGCGACGACCGGGCGGCGGCTCAGGCGGCCGCGAGCTTCCGCGGCGCGGCCATGAAGCGCTGGATCAGGTAGGCGACGACGATCATACCGGCGCCGATGCCGTCGGTGAGGAAGCCCGGCGTCACCATGAGCACGCCGCCGACAATCCAGAGCGGCCGCTCCCACAGGCGCATGTCGCGGCGGATGAAGCCCATGACGCCGCCCGAGACCGCGACGATGCCGATGGAGCTCGTCAAGATGATCCAGATGATATCGAAAGCGTTGACGTTGAAAAGCAGCATCTGCGGGTTGTAGACGAAGATGTAGGGCACGAGGAAGGCGGCGATGGCCAGTCGCGTGGCATTGACGCCGGTCTTCATCGGATTGCCCTTGGCTATGCCCGCGCCAGCGAAGGCCGCGAGCGCCACGGGCGGCGTCACGTCGGCTATGATGCCGAAGTAGAACGCGAACATGTGCGCCGGCAGCACGATCATCGGCGCGTAGGGCCCGAGCTCGGGGTAGACCTGGCGCAGGATGATGATGATGGCCGGCGCGGCGATGGTCGAGGTGATGACGTAGTTCGCGGTGGTCGGCACGCCCATGCCGAGGATGATCGAGGTGACCATGGTGAAGACCAGGGTCAGGAAGAGCTTGCCGTCGGCCAGGGCCACCAGGCTCGAGCCGAGCTTGAGGCCGAGCCCCGTCTGCGTCACGACGCCGATGATGATGCCGGCGCAGGCCGTGGCGGCCAGCACGCCGAGCACGCCGCGCCCGCCCGCCTCGAGGCCCTTCACGATGTCGACGGGCTTGAACTCGACGGGGCGCTTCAGGAGCAGGTTGGCGCCCGACGCCAGGAGCGCCGTCGCGATGGACAGCACGATGGCCACCAGGGCCGCCCGCATCGGGGTGTAGCCCGTGACGAGCAGCCAGACGATGGCCCCGAGCGGGATGACGAGGTAGGCCTTCTGCCAGAGGTCCTTGAGCTTGGGCAGCTCTTCCTTGGTCATGCCGCGCAGGCCCAGGCGCTTGGCCTCGAGGTGGACGCCGGCCCAGACGCCGAAGTAGTAGAGCAGGGCGGGGATGACCGCGGCGCCGATGATGCGCGCGTAGGGAATCTCGGTGAATTCCGCCATGAGGAAGGCCGCCGCGCCCATGATGGGCGGCATCAGCTGGCCGCCCGTGCTGGCGGTGGCCTCGACGGCGCCGGCGAACTCGGGCTTGTAGCCGAGCTTCTTCATCATGGGAATGGTGAAGCTGCCGGTGCCGACCACGTTGGCGACCGAGGAGCCGGACACCATGCCCATGAGGCCGCTCGAGAGCACCGCCACCTTGGCCGGGCCGCCCATCGACCGGCCCGCGAGGGCGTTCGAGAGGTCGATGAAGTACTGGCCGAGACCGGTCTTCTCGAGGTAGGCCCCGAACAGGATGAAGAGGAAGATGAAGGTGCTCGACACGCCGAGCGGTATGCCGAAGATGCCCTCGGTGGTGAAGAAGAGGTGGCCCACCAGGGTCTCGAAGTCGGCGCCGCGGTGCCCGAGGCGGCCGGGTATCCAGGGCCCGAGGAAGGCGTAGACGATGAAGAGCCCCGCGATGGCCACGATGGGGACGCCCACGACGCGTCGCGCGGCCTCGAGCACGAGCAGGATTCCGACCACGCCCACGACGATGTCGAGCGGCGTCGGCATGCCGGCGCGCTTCACCAGCTCGGAGTAGGTCCCGATGATGTACATCGGCGTCAGCGCCCCGAGCGCGGAGAGGGCCCAGTCCAGCGGATGTATGCTCGAGCGCGGCCACTTCTTGCTGGCCGGGTAGAGCAGGAAGATCAGCGCCAGGCCGAAGGACAGGTGGATGGAGCGCTGGATCATGGCGTCGAAGACGCCGAAGACGGCCGTGTAGACCTGGAACGACGAAAAGACGATCGCGATGGCCGCGACCAGCTTGCCGAGGAAGCCGCCGAGGATCCGGAAGTCGGATTCCTTGTCGAATTTCCTGAGGATGTCCTGGCCGTCGACGCGTTCCGTCGCGCCGGCCGAGCCCTTGCCTGTCAGATCGCTCATTGCTCACCTCGGAAGGAAGCCCGCGCGCCGTCGGAGGGGAGCCGGCCCTTGCCGGGCACCGCGACGAGCGTGACGAGTTCCCCCGTCTCGAAGATGTCGGCGAAGGCCACGAAGCCCTCCGCCGTCTGTATGCCGTGCCCCGCCACGGGCGAGACCCGGACGGGAAGCTCGCGGAAGCGCCGCGAAAGGGTGAGGACGAAGCGTCCGTCCTCGATGGAGAAGCCGTCCTCCGTGTCGGAGGGCATGCCGGAGCTCATCTGGTCGTAGCGGAGGCTTTCCAGATGGAGAACCCCGTTGCGCTCCACCGTGAAATCCTCGTCCACCCGACCCAGGTTGATCGAATGGACATAGACGTGGGAGAAGCGCCGGTCAGGCAGGAAGAGCCGCGTCCGGACCGTCCCGTTCCCGTCGACCAGGTCGAGCCAGGTCGCGGAACCGGCCGCGGCCTCGTCGAGGGGCCGGCCGCCGCATGCGATGAAGCCCGCCGCGAAGGAAAGCGCGACGAGCGCGAGGAAGGCGGGCGCCGAGGCCCGCGACGCTTTCGCGACGGATTTCATCGGTTCGGCCCGGACGGCGGACGGGCCCCGGAGCGCGCCCCGGGGCCCGTCGCCGTTACCGGAAGCGGGCGCTTACTTCACCGATCCGAAGTACTTCTCCACGCCCGGGTGGAGCGGGAGCGACATGCCGTCGCGCGCGTTGGCGACGGTGATGTTGGCGCCCTGCTTGTGGGCGGCCGAGAGCCGGTCGCCGGCCGCGAAGAGGGTGCGCGCCATCTTTTCGGCGATTCCCGCGTCGAGCTTGGAGCTGACCGCGAGCATGGCCTTGACGGCGATGGTCTGCACGTCGGCGTCGACGCCCTTGTAGGTGCCGCCGGGGATGGTCTGCTTCGTGTAGAAGGGGTAGCTCGCGAGCAACTTCGCCACGACGGCGGGCTCGATGGAGACGACCACGATGTCCTTGCTGGCCGCGATGTCCTGCACGGCGCTGGTCGGGTAGCCGGCGGTCAGGAAGGCCGCGTCGATGTTGTTGTCCTTGAGGCCGTTGGCGGCTTCCGCGAAGGAAAGGTACTGGACGCTGATGTCGGCGTAGGTGACGCCGGCGGCCTCCATGATCTGGCGGGCGTTGGCCTCGACTCCGGAGCCGGCGGCGCCGACCGCGACGCGCTTGCCCTTGAGGTCGGCGACGGACGCGATGCCGGAATCCTTGAGCGCCACGAGCTGGCAGGTTTCCTGGTAGAGGGTGGCGAAGCCCATGAGCTCGGGATACGGGGCGTCCTTGAACATCTCCTGCCCGTTGACCGCGTAGTAGGCGATGTCGTTCTGGACGAAGATGACGTCGACCTTGTCCTCGCGGAGCAGGTTGACGTTGGCCACCGAGGCGCCCGTGGTGGTGGCGCTGGCGTTCATGCCGGGGATGTCCTTCTGCCAGATCTCGGCCATGGCGCCGCCGAGCGGGAAGTAGGTGCCGGCCGCGCCACCGGTGGCAATCGTTACGAAGGTCTGCTTGGGCGCGCAGGCCGTCAGGGCCAGGGCGACGAGGGCGAGGGCCAGGGCAAGGGTAGCGTAGCGTTTCATCAGTGCCTCCTTAGGCTATGCATTCCGCCCCGGGCGGGGCGGAATGCAACGCTGATGGTACTACGACCCTTCCGCAGGCGCAAGATTATTATCGATAGAGTCGCCCCGAAACCGCTTCAGGTTGACGCTAATGGAGGCAGGTGGCCATACCGAGTCGTCGTCGTCGTCGTCGGCGCGCGTCGCCGGCGAGGCGGGGCACGGATATCTCCATCACGCGCCGGTCGGAGGGCGGGAAGGCGGCGTGATGGAATTGCGATGCGGCCCGCCGATCCGCGGAGCGTCCGGAACCGCGGGTGGCGGCGAAAAACGGACTTCCGAGCGAAGCGAGGAAGCCTGTTCTTTCGCCGCCAGGACCCGTTCCAAGTGGCTCGGCGATTCGGAACTACGCCGTGCTATCCCTTGGGGTCCCTTTCTCCCCGCCTAATCGCCGATCTTGATGCGCTGCCAGATCTCGTTGTACGCCTCGAGGCCCTCGCCGAGGTCGTCCTTGAGCTCGCAGTCCGCCAGGGCTTCCGCGGTGTAGTACGGCGTCTTGGTCTGGAGCGCCCGGGCCGGCACGTTCGCGGTGGCCGGGAAGCCGAAGGAGTCGCAGAACTCCGCGTAGATCTCGGGGCGGTGGATGAAGTCGATGAACTTGTGCGCGAGGTCGACGTTCTTCGAGTCCTTGAGGATGACCATGGAGTCGATGTACATCGGCCCGCCCTCCTTGGGGATGAAGAAGCCGACCTGGTCCCAATCGGATTCGGCCACCTCGGCGTAGACCGACTCGGCGTAGCCCTGCACCACCCAGAACTCGCCCGCGGCGAAGCCCTTGGCGAAGGCCTCGGCGTCGAAGCGGACCAGGTTGGGCTTCCATTCCTCCTGGATCAGCTTCTCGGCGGCGGCGAGCTCGGCCGGGTCGAGGGTGTTGACCGAGTGGCCCAGGTACTTGAGCGCGTCGCCCATGACCTCGCGCATGTCGTCCAGCATGGTCATCTTGCCGGCCAGGTCCTTCCGGCCGAAGATGCTCCAGCTCTCCTCGTACGAAGGGACCTTGTCGAGGCGGACCGCGACGCCGGCCGCGCCCATGTAGTAGGGCACCGACCAGGCCATGTCGGGATCGTAGAGGGCCTTGCCGAGCACGACCGGGTCGACGTTCCCCAGGTTGGAGAGCTTCGACCTGTCGATGGGCTGCAGCATGCCTTCCTTCATCATGATGGAGACGTAGTCGCCGGAGGGGAAGGTGATGTCGTAGCCGGACCCGCCGGCCTTGAGCTTGGCGAACATCGACTCGTTCGAGTCGAAGAAGTCGTACACCACGTCGACGCCGTACTCCTTCTCGAATTTCTCGATGACGGAATCCGGGGTGTAGTAGGTCCAGTTGTAGATGTAGAGCTTGGCCGCGCCCTGCGCGTCCGAGCTCCCCGAGGCGCCGCACGAGGCGGCGACGGCGACGATCGCGGCGAGCGCCGCGAAACGGAGGAAGTGCTTCATGCTGCTTCCCTCCCGATGGTGATGCCTGCCCGCGGACGCGAAGGCCCGCGGTGTCCGGTCTCTTGGCGCGTCCGGCTGCGCTTTCCCCGGGGCCGGACGCGAGGCCCGGCCGCGGGGAAAATCCGATCACTTGGCCGCGATGTACTTCAGGTAGTTCCGGAGCGGGAGGATGAGGGCCACCGTCCCCGCCACCATGACCACCGACAGCGCGTTGATGACGGGCGACACGCCGAAGCGGATCGCCGAGTAGACGAAGAGCGGCAGCGTCGTCGCGCCGGGGCCCGTCACGAAGAAGGTGATGACGAAGTCCTCGAGCGAGAGCGTGACCGCGGTCAGGAAGCCCGAGGCGATGCCCGGCATCGACATGGGCACGATGACCTTCATGAGGGTCTGGAATTCGCTTGCCCCGAGGTCGCGGGCGGCCTCGATGACCGAGTAGTCGAACTCGTCGAGCCGCGCGCTGACCATCAGGAAGACGAAGGGCAGGTTGAAGGTGGCATGCGCGATGTAGATGGAGACGAGGCCCAGCTTGAGGCCCACCCCGGCGAAGAACACGAGCAGCGAGATGCCGATGACGATCTCGGGCAGGATCATCGGCAGGAAGTTGAGCGTGCGCACGTAGCCGCGGAAGGGGAACCTGTACCAGGTGACGCCGATGGCCGCGAGCGTGCCGAGCACCGTGGCGGTCAGCGCGCTCGCGAGGGCGATGGCCACGGAATTCCCGAAGGCGCGCCAGAGCTCGCCGGATTCGGTGAAGAGCTTCGCGTACCAGACGAGGGAGAAGCCCGACCAATCGCCGCCCTTCTCCTTGTCGAAGCTGGCGACGAGCAACACCACGAGCGGCATGAAGAAGAAGACTATGGTCGCCCAGTAGGCGAAGCCGGAGAAGGACGAGCGCGCGCGCGCCTTGGCGTGCCTCTGGCGCGACTCGAGTCCGCTCCGGCCGGGACCGGCGTGGCGCGTCGCCCGGGCGGCCGTCCCGTTCGCCGCGTTCGCGGCGTCCGCGTTGAGCGCGGCGTCGCTCATCGTCCGCCTCCCGCCGCGACCGCGGCCTCGGCGGCCAGGGCGGCCGCCTGTTCCTTCGATATTCCGGGCCGCTTCTGCCGGGCCAGGAAGAGGAGCACTCCGACCGTGGACACGAAGGTCACCACCATCGAGATGGAGGAGGCGAAGGGCCAGTCGCGAACCTTCATCACCTGGTCGGCTATGACGTTGCCGAGCATGTAGCCGTCCTTGCCGCCGACGAGCAGGGGCACCGCGTAGGCGCCGAAGATCGGGATGAAGGTGAAAAGCACCGCGGTGACGAGCCCCGAGCGCACGTTGGGCAGCATGACCTTGACGATGGACTCGAGCTTGCCGGCCCCGAGGTCGCGGGCCGCGTCGAGCAGGATGAAGTCGAACTTGTCCATGGTCGAGAAGAGCGGCAGCACGGCGTAGGGCAGGTACATGTAGACCAGGACGAGGATGACCGCGCCCTGGTTGTACATGAGGTGGATCGGGTCGGAGACCAGCCCGACGGAGCGGAGGAAGCCGTTGATCGTCCCCTCGTTGCCGAGGATGGCGATCCAGGCGTAGATGCGGATCAGGAAGTTGGTCCAGAACGGCACGATGACGAGGAAGAGCTTCAGGGTCTGGTTCTTCGAGCGCGCCATGTTGTAGCCGACCGGCAACGCGACGAGGATGGTGAGCGCCGTCGCCGCCAGCGCCACGAGCAGGGTGCGGAAGGCCACCTTGACGATGCCCGCGTTGGCGAGGAGGGCGTAGGCGTGCAGCGAGAACTCCGGTTCCACCCCGCCGTAGAGGCCCTTCTTCATGAAGCTGTACGCCACGATGATGAGGAGCGGGGCCAGGAAGAAGAGGGTCAGCCAGAGCGCGTTGGGCAGGGCGTAGAGGGCGCCGCCCTTGGTGGGCCGCGCCGTCATGGACGCGCCACCTCGACGAGCGTGCCGTCCTCGGCGCTCCAGGAGAGGAAGACTTCCTGCTTCCACTTGATCTCGGGGCCCTTGTCGGAGTAGTCCGCGTGCTGCTTGAAGACCTTGAAGGTGACGCCCTTCTCGGTGCGGACGTAGAACTTGGTCTGGAAGCCGGAGTAGATGGGCTCGTCGACGTGGCCCTTGACGACGTTGAGGTCCTTCCGCGCGGCGGCGGGCTTCTGGGCGGCGATGCGGATCTTCTCGGGGCGCACGGCGAAGCTGACCTGGGAGAGCGCGGGCACCGGGTCGTCGGTGGTGACGAGCACCTCGCCGACCTCGGGGATGGCCACCGTGGCGAGCAGGCCCTCGGAGCGGACGACCTCGCCGCGGAAGAGGTTGGTCTCGCCGATGAAGCGCGCGACGAAGTCCGTGGCCGGGTCCTCGTAGATCTCGTGGGGCGGGCCGACCTGCAGCACCCGGCCCTGGTTCATCACCGCGATGCGGTCGGAAACCGAGAGGGCCTCGCCCTGGTCGTGCGTGACGTAGATGAAGGTGATGCCGACCTTGTCGTGGATGGAGTCGAGCTCGACGAGCATGTGCTGGCGGAGCTTGGCGTCGAGCGCCGAGAGCGGCTCGTCGAGCAGCAGCACCGAGGGCTCGTTGATCAGGGCGCGCGCGATGGCGACGCGCTGCTTCTGGCCGCCGGAGAGCTGGGCGGGCATCTTGTCGGCGTGCGCCTCGAGCTGGACCAGGGACAGGTAGTCCTTGACCCGAGACGTGAGCGTCTTCGACGGCACCTTGCGGAGGCGCAGGGGGAAGGCGACGTTCTCGAAGATGGAGAGGTGGGGGAAGAGGGCGTACGACTGGAACACGGTGTTGGTGCGGCGCTTGTCGGCGGAGAGTCCCACCACGTCGACGCCGTCGATCGCCACCGTCCCCTCGTCGGGTACTTCGAAGCCGCCGAGGATCCGCAGCAGGGTCGTCTTGCCGCAGCCCGAGGGCCCGAGGAGCGAGAAGAACTCGCCCTTTTTGATGTCCAAGCTGACGTCGTCCAGGGCCGCGAAGCTCCCGAACGACTTGCCCACGCGCGAGATGGTGACGTCGCTTCCGTTCATGTAGGTGTAGTGGCCTCCCGGCGCTTTCCGCGCTTCGTGACGATGCTGTAGCCCACGCGCACAATGGGAATTTCCCCGGTTTTTGTCAATGAGTCCGGCGCATCATTATGCGGCCGTAATGGATAGTATTGCGCTTCCGGGAGCGTTTCGCCACGTCCGCGGGCGCTCGCCCGACCGCGTGGCCGGGACGGCCGGCCGGCCGGTTGGGCCGCCGGCGCTCAGGGGCACCAGAAGGCGAGGGCGCGAGGCGAGGCGAGGACGCGCGCGACCGGGAGGGCGGCGGCCGCCCGGTCGCCCGAGGCGACGCGCTCGAGCAGGGCGAGCTTGTCCGCGCCGCGGACGAGGAGGCGGATCCGCTCCGACGCGAGGATGGCGGGCAGGGCGAGCGTGACGCGCGCGCGGGGCTCGGAGGGCGCCGCGGCGGGCAGGGCGGGGCGCGCTTCGCTCTCCCGGGCGGACTCGAAGGCCGCGTCGCCTGGGAAGAGCCCCGCGACGTGGCCGTCGTTCCCCATGCCGAGCCAACAGAGGTCGAAGCGCGGCAGGCCCGCGTCGTCGCGGGGCAGCTCGGCCTCGAGGACCGCCGCGAAGGCCGCCGCCACGGCCGCGCCGTCGGAGCCTTCGGGCCAGGGACGGAGCTCGGGCGGGGGGGTCCAGGCGGCGCCCGCGAAGGCGAGCGCGATCATGGCGCCGTTCCGGTCGGGGGAATCCGGGGGAACGAGGCGCTCGTCGCCGGGACGGAGGCGGACGGGGCGGCGCACGCTCAGAGCGGCGAGCGCGCGGTAGGCGGGACCGGGCGTCGAGCCGCCCGCGAGGGCCGCCTCGAGCGGCCGCTCCGGGGGAACCGCGGCGCAGGCCTCGAGGAAGTCCGCCCGAATCGCCTCGATCCACGCGGCTTCGTCGGCGAAGCGGCGAAGGGTCAACTCCGGCCCTCCGGAGGGAGGCCCCCGGCGCCGAACCCCTTCGAGCCGCGCCCGTCGACGTCGCGCCCGTTCCGGGCCGCGGGCCGCGGGGGCGGAGCCGCCGGCGCGGCCAGCGCCGCGAGCGATGGCCCCTCGCTTCCCGCCGCGTACTCGACGAGCTCCTCGGGCGGGCCCGAGTCCCAGGCGGCGCGGAACGCGTCCACGATGCGCCAGGCCTCCTCCGCCTCGTCGAAGCGGATGAAGAGGGTGGAGTCGCCTGCGAGCGCGTCGCCGAGCAGGCGCTCGTAGGCCTCGGGGTAGTAGTCGGACCGCGAGCGCCAGCTGAAGCCGAGCTCCTCGCGGGCGACGGTGGCCCGTCCCGGGCGCTTGGCGTTGAACCAGACGGAGAGCCCCTCGTCGGGCTGGACGCGGAGCACCAGGTCGTTCGGGGGCAGGCGCTCGCCGCAGGCGCCGGCGAAGAGGGCGGAGGGCGGGCGTCGGAAGCGCACGGCCACCTCGCTCATGCGCTTCGAGAGCGCCTTGCCGGTGGACAGCACGAAGGGCACCCCGGACCAGCGCCAGTTGTCGATCTCGAGGCGGACCGCCGCGAAGGTCTCGGTGCGCGAATCGGGCGCGACGCGCTCCTCGTCGAGGTAGGCGGCGAGCGGCGCGCCCTTGGAATCCTGCCCCGCGGCGTAGCGGCCGCGCACCGAGCGCGCGCGGAGCCGTTCGGGACCCGGCGTCGCGATCGACTTGAGCACCTTCACCTTCTCGGCCCGTATCGACTCGGGGTCGAGGTTCGCCGGCGGCTCCATGGCCACGAGGCAGAGGAGCTGCATCAGGTGGTTCTGGAGCATGTCGCGGGCCGCGCCGGCCTTGTCGTAGTAGCCCGCCCGCGAGCCGACGCCCACCGTCTCCGTGACCGAGATCTCCACGCGCTCCACGTGGTCGCGGTTCCAGAGCGGCTCGAAGATGGCGTTGGCGAAGCGGAGGTAGAGCAGGTTCTGCACCGTCTCCTTGCCGAGGTAGTGGTCGATGCGGAAGACGTCGGCCTCGCGGAAGCGCTCGCGCAGGGCCGCGTTGAGCTCGTGCGCGCTCGAGAGGTCGGCGCCGAAGGGCTTCTCCACTACGAGGCGCCGGTACGGGCGGGCGGCCGCCTGGGCGGGCGAGAGCCCCGCCGTGCCGAGCCCCGCCTCGCCGAGTCGCTTCGCCACCGTGGCGAAGAGCTCGGGCCCGCAGGCCAGGTAGAAGAGGGCGCCGCGCCCCGTCCCCTCGAGCCAGCGCTCGCGGAGGACCGCGTAGGGGGCGCTTTCGTCGAACTCGCCGCGCAGGTAGCTGACGCGCGATTCGAAGGAAGCCCACTCGGCGGCGAGCGCCGCGGGCTTCCGGCGGGCGAACTCGCCGCAGGCCTCGCGGAGGCTGTCGCGGAAGGCGGCGTCGGACAGCTCGCGCCGGGCGAAACCGAGCACGGCGAAATCTTCGGGGAGGCCGCCGTCGAGGTGGAGGTCCCAGAGCGCGGGCACGATCTTGCGGCGCGTCAGGTCGCCCGTGGCGCCGAAGACGACGATGACGGCCGCGCCGGGGCGCTTTCCTTCCGGGGCGAGCTCGCAGGCCGCGTCGTCGGCCGGTCGTTCGATCATGAAGCCTCCCGTTTCCCTCGATTCCGTGGCCCGGCGCGCCGGGACTGGATTAAAGTAATCAAATCGGAGGACGAACACGCATGGGCACGCGCGACGACGGAACGCTTTCGATCGAGGATCCGGATTCACTCTTCCCCGCGGACTGGCCCGAGGAGAAGGTCGCGCGCGCGCGGACGCTCTTCCTCAAACGATTATCGGTGCTGGCCCACCGTTTCTACGGCGGGAAGCTCCAGGTGCTGCCCCGGGCCGGGCTCTACGGTTCCGGCTGGTTCGGCGCCTGGTACACCCCCGGCGTCTCGGCCGTCTCGACGGCCGTGCGCGACCATCCGGAGGAGTCCTTCGCGCTCACGGGCCGGGGGAACCTGGTGGCGGTGCTCTCCGACTCGACGCGCGTGCTCGGCGACGGCGACTGCGGCCCCTCGGGCGGGCTCGGCGTCATGGAGGGCAAGGCCTTCCTGATGAAGTACCTGGGCGGCGTCGACGCAGTGCCCCTCTGCATGGACAGCCGCGGCGCCGACGGGAAGCCCGACTGGCGGCGCATCGTCGACTTCGCGAAGATGGCCGCCCCGAGCTTCGGCGCCGTCAACCTCGAGGACATCAGCCAGCCGAACTGCTTCTTCGCGCTCGACGCGCTCCGCGACTCCTGCGGCATCCCCGTCTGGCACGACGACGCCCAGGGCACCGCCTGCGTGACTCTTGCCGGGCTGCTCAACGCCCTGCATCTGGCGGGCAAGAAGCTCGCCGACGCGCGCGTCGTGCTCCTGGGCGCGGGCGCCGCGAACACCGCGCTGGCGCGCCTGCTCATGACGGACGGGGCCGACCCCGCGCGCCTCGCCCTCTTCGACAAGGAGGGCGGCCTCCACGCGGGCCGAGTCGACCTGGAGCGCGACCCGCTCTCGTACCGCCAGTGGGAGCTCGCCAAGCTGACGAACCCGGCGCGCTTCGCGACGCCGGCCGACGCCCTGCGCGGCGCTGACGCCCTCGTGGCGCTCTCGGCGCCGGGGCCGGGCACCGTGAAGCGCGAGTGGGTGCGCTCGATGGCCGATGGGGCGATAGTCTTCGCCTGCGCCAACCCGGTGCCCGAGATCTGGCCCTTCGAGGCGAAGGAGGAAGGCGCCTTCGTCGTGGCCACGGGCCGCGGCGACTTCCCGAACCAGGTGAACAACTCGGTGTGCTTCCCCGGCATCCTGAAGGGCGCCCTGCTCGTGCGCGCGCGCGGCATCTCGGACGGCATGGCGATCAGGTGCGCGCACTCGCTGGCGGACTTCGCGAAGGACAGGCCGGGCGGCATCAAGCCGGACGACATCATGCCCTCGATGGAGGAGTCGGAGCTCTTCGCGGTCGAGGCGGCCGAGGTCGCGGAGCAGGCCGCGAAGGAGGGGCTCGCGCGCAGCCCCCTGCCGCGCGCCGAGGTCCGCGAGCGCGCCGCCGCCGACATCGCCGCCGCGCGCGCCTCCTACCGGGCCCTCATGGACGGGGGACACATCCCGCGGCCCGACCCCGCCATGATCCGCGAAGCCGCCGCCTGGGCGACGGCCGCTCTTGGAGAAAAGTAAGTACAGAGAGACGCAAACGTACAAAGGCGCAATGGCACGGAGGGAAGAGGGAGAGAAGAACGAGGGAAGGGATAGCGAGCAGGACGACGCGAAGAAGCTATCTCGGGCTTCGCTTGGGGGGAGCCCGTCGCTTGAGCCTGAAAACGCGACCGCGCCGCCTCGGGGCGGGTCGGAGCGAGCTCGAAGCCCCGGCGCCTATTTCCCCGGAATTCTATTCCTTCTTCCCTCTGCGCCTCTCGGTCTGCGTCGCTTCGCGCCGCTTTCGGAGTGGAGGGATTCAAAGCCCGCGCTTCGCGCGGGCGGCCTCATCCGCGGTTCATTCCTTGGCGGGGTTCGCGGGGAACCAGTGGAACCAGAGGGGTTCGTTGCCGGCGGCGAGCTTGCGGCTCGTGGCGGGCCTGGCGCCGAAGAAGGACGGGAAGTCCTCGGCGTTGACGACGAAGCCGAGCGACCAGCCGGGGAAGCGTTCGCGCAAGGCGCCCGCCTCGCGCCACGAGGCTTCCGCCTCCTCGCGCGAGCCGATGCGGAGCCCGTAGGGCGGGTTGCCGAAGATGACGCCGGGCTTCTGGCCTTCCTTCGGGACGATCTCCGCGGCCTCGGCCTTGGCGAAGCGGACGAAGCCGCCGACGCCGGCGCGCTCGGCGTTGCGCGACGCGATGCCCACGGCCGCGGGATCGCGGTCTGAGCCCAGTATGTCGACCATCACGTCGTTCCGCACCCGCTTCGAAAGCTCCTCTCGCGCGGACTCGAAGGCGGCCTTCTCGAAGCAGGGCATGAGCTGCCAGGCGAAGGCGCGGTTCAGGTTGGGCGCCTTGTCGAGGGCGTAGAGCGCAGCCTCGATGGCGATGGTGCCCGAGCCGCAGTAGGGGTCGCGGAGCGGCAGCCTGCGGGTCCAGCCGGCGAGGAAGAGGAGGCCCGCGGCGACGGTCTCGCGCAGGGGCGCCTCGACGGCCTCGACGCGCCAGCCGCGCTTCGAGAGGGCCTCGCCCGAGAGGTCGACGAGGATCTCGCAGCGGTCGTCCTCGAGGTCGACGCGGATCTCGCGCTCAGGTCCCGTCTCGGGGAGGCGCGAGGTCTTGTAGGCCTGCCCGAGGCGCGCGTAAACGGCCTTGTGGACCACCGACTGGACGGCGGTGGAGGCGGAGAGGCGCGAATCGCGGCTCCGGACCTTGCCCACGGTCACCTTGTCCTCGCGGGCGGCCCAGCGCTCCCAGGGGAGCTTGCGGACGCCCTCGAAGAGGCTGTCGAAGTCGGGCGCGTCGAACGAGGCGACGCGGAGGAGGAGGCGGTCGGCGGTGCGGAGGGCCATGAGGCCGAGGGCGAGGCCCCGGCCGTCGGCCGAGAGCGTGACGCGGCCGGCCGAGCGGTCGGAAGGCGTGAGCCCCAGGCGGCGCGCTTCCTCGGCGAGGACGCGCTCGAGCCCCACGGGGCAGAAGGCGACGATGTCGTGCATGGATAACAGTATCCGCCGTAAGGGCCCCCGTGGGCAAGGGTGGCGCGCGGGGGGCCTTACGCGAGCGGGCCCCGGTAGCGGTTGACGCCGAGCCGGTCGAGCATGGCGCCCCAGGGCCCGAGCCTCCGCGAGAACGAGGCGAAGTCGCGGCGGGATTTTGGGGTCCAAGCTACTTCTGCGATGGCCGAGAGCCGCGGGAAGGTCTGGTACTCGGCCTGGCGCCCGTTGTAGGCGACCTCGGTCCAGAGGTTGGCCTGCACGCCGAGCACGCGCCCTTCGTCGCCGCCCGCGAAGCCCGCGACGGGCTCGAAGGCGTAGCTGTCGGCCACGGTGCAGACCGCGTGCTGGCCCGGCTCCTCGCCGTCGTCCAGGTGCTTGTGGTCGAGGTAGCAGGCCCTCGTCATCGGGCACATGACCGCGTCGACGCCCTGCCGCGCGGCTTCGGGCCCGCGCTCCGCCCCGCGCCAGGCGAAGACGAGCGAGCCCGGGGGGACGCCCGCCTCGAGGGCCTCGTCCCAGAAGGCCGGCGTCTTGCCGCGTTCGGCGACCATGCGCGCCACCTCGCGGGTGAACCAGCCCTGGAGCCGCTCGGGCTCAAGCCTGAGCTTCGCGGCGCGCGCGCGGCAGCGGGGACAGGCTTCCCAGCGCGTCGTCGGCACCTCGTCGCCGCCCGAATGGAGCCACCTGCCGGGGAAGAGCCGCGCCGCCTCGTCGAGGATGCGTCCCGCGAAGGCGAGGACCTCGTCCTTGCCGAGGCAGAGCACGTCCTCGAAGATGCCGAAGCGGTCCTCGGGCGCGAACTCGCGGGGGACGCAGGCGAGCTCCGGGTGCGAGGCGAGCAGGGCGCTCACGTGGCCGGGCAGCTCGATCTCGGGGACGATCTCGACGCCGCGCGCGGCCGCGTAGGCCACGACGCGGGCGACGTCGGCCTCGGAGTAGCTGCCGTCGCGGACGTAGGGCGAATCGTGGTAGCGCGTGTCGGGGCGGCTCGAGCCCTTGGCCGCCAGCTCCGGGAAGGCGGCGAGGTCGAGGCGCCAGGCCTGGTCGTCCGAGAGGTGCCAGTGGAAGCGGTTGAGCCGGTGGAGGGCCGCGAGGTCGATCATGCGCTCGACGAAGGGGACGCCGAAGAAGGTGCGCGCGCAGTCGAGCATGAAGCCGCGCCAGGCGAAACGCGGCTCGTCCTCGACGCGGCAGGCGGGAAGGACCGGGCCGTGCAGCAGGGCGAGGGCGCGGAGCGCGTTGACGCCGGCCTTGAGTCCCGCTTCCGTGGACGCCTCGAGCGCGCCGCCCGAGGGGCCGAGCTCGAGGACGTAGCCTTCGTCCGCGAGTCCGTCGCGGCGACGGATGGAGAGGACGCCGCTCCGGCCCGGGGCGACGCCCGCGGCGAGGCGCCAGGGACGGTCCCAGGCGGCGGATAGCAGGGCGCGGGCGTCCTCGAGCGCGGCCGCCGGGAAGCCGTCGCCCTCGAGGAGCGGCGCGGCGCCGGGGTCGAAGGAGCCGTTCCGGCGTTCCGCGCGGACCGGGCGCGGCACGAGGCCGAGGGCGTCCTCGTCGATTTCCCGGTTTGCCTGCGTCATGGCTGCCTCCCAGCGTCGATCGTCGCGCGGCCCGCGGCCCGCGTTCCGGAGGACCGGACGCTTGACAAGGCCGCGATGGCGCGCGTACCTTTAGTTTGTACTCCGCGTGTACCAACCTTGTCAACTCGACCGGTGCCGCGGGTCGGGGGGAGACCGGACGGTGAGGACGAGCAACAACCGATTCCAGCGCGACGCCAACCTCGCGGTCGCCGCGCGCGCCGTCTGGCGCCGGCCCGGCCTGTCGCGCGCCGACTTCGCGCGCGAGCTCGGCCTGCACCGCTCGACCGCCGGCAGCCTTATCGGCGCCCTCCTCGAGTCCGGCCTGCTCGTCGAGGGCGAGCCCGGCGAGTCGGCGCCGCGCGGCGGCCGCCGGCCCGTCGCCATCGACTTCGACCGGCGCTTCGGGCTGGTCGCCGGCCTCGACCTGACGCCCGGCTCCTGGCGCGGCGCCCTCGTCGACCTCCGCGGCGACCTGGTCGAGCGCTTCGCCGCGCCCGGGCACGCGCCGGGCGCCGCGATCACGGAGCTGGCCCGAGCCGCCCTCGCCGAAGCCCGAACGCGCGCGGCGGCGCGCGCCCTGCCCCTCGTCGGCGCCTGCGCGGCCGTCCCCGGCATCGTCGACCCGGTCGAGGGCACCGTGCTCCGCTCGCGTCCCTTCGGCCTCCGGGACTATCCGCTCGCCCGCGAACTGGCTCCGGACACCCGGTTCCCCTTCATAGTGGAGAACGACGCCAACGCCTGCGCCTGGGCGCGCCTCGCGAACGCGCGGACCGAGCCGGGTTCCGACTTCGTCTGCGTCCTCGCGCGGGGGAACGGAACCTCGCCGGACGGACCCCTCACCGCGCCAGGCGCCGGCCTCGGCATCGCCCTTGGCGGCCGGGTCCACTACGGTTCGCTTTACGCGGCCGGCGAAATCGCAGACGCGGACGGTCGCGCGCCGGGCGATTTTCCGGACGCAGGCTCCGTCGACTCCTTCGCGGGCTTCACGGAACGGGTGTTCCGTTCGCTCGTGCCGGTGCTCGCGGCGCTCGCCCCGCGCGCCGTTTTCGCCTGCGGCGAGTTCCGGCGCCGCGAGGCCGAGACCCGCGCCGCCCTCGAGGCGAGGTTCCCCGCTTTCGGCGGCATCCTCGCCGCCCACGGCGCCGCCTTCGTGTTCGCCGGCGACGGCGGGCACGACGTGGCCGAAGGCGCCTGCGCCACCTTCCTCTCGCGGCTCTTCGCCGTGCCCGAGCTCTCCGGTCCGGGCGCGCGGCTGCCGATCGGCTGGGACCGCGTGCTCCGAGCGCGCGCGGAAGGGGCGTGACGATGCGACCCCTCGTGCTCCGCGGCGCCACGGTCATGACGGGCATCGCCACCATGGAAGACTGCTCGGTCCTGGTCGAGGACGGCCGGATTTCCGACGTGTTCGGCGAAAAGCGCTTCCGCCAGAAGACCTTCGGCCCCGAGACCCTCGTCATCGATTGCTCGGGGCTTTTCGTCGCGCCGGGCTTCATCGACACGCACATCCACGGCTTCGGCGGCTTCGGCACCGAGGACTCGAGCGCCGACGCGGTGGTCGCCATGTCGGAGGCGCTCGCGCAGCGCGGCGTCACCGCCTTCTGCCCGACCCTCTACCCCATGGAGTCGGGCGCCCTGCTCGAGGCCGTCCGCGCGGCGAGCTCCGCCATGGGACGCGAGCGCGGCGCCCGGATCATGGGCCTCCACCTCGAGGGTCCCTTCCTCAGCCCCGAGCGCCTCGGGGTCCAGCGCCCCGAGACCCTCAAGCCCGTCGACCTCGACTACATGGACGAGCTCTGGCGCGCCTCCGAGGGACGCATCAGCAACATGACCGTGGCGCCGGAGCTGAAGGGCATGCGCGAACTCGCCTTGAGCTGCGCGCACAAGGGCATCGTGCTGCAGGCGGGCCACACCAACGCGAGCTACGAGCACATGGTGGAGGGCATGCAGGCGGGCATACTCCACGCCACCCACTTGTGGAACGCCATGAGCCAGATGCACCACCGCAACCCGAACGCGGTCGGCGCGGTGCTCATCCATCCGGAATTCTCCTGCGAGATCATCGCCGACGGCCAGCACGTCCACCCGGACCTGGTCAGGCTCCTCGTGCGCGACAAGCCCATCGACCGCATCGTGCTGGTCACCGACGCGCTCAAGCCCACCGGCCAGGCGGAGGGACCGCTCGTCGCGAACGGCGAGGAGGTCTACCTCGAGGGCGGCGTCTTCCACCGCAAGGCCGACGACGTCATCGCGGGCTCGGCGCTGACCATGGCCGACGGCGTGCGCAAGCTCGTGTCCTGGGGGCTCTCCATGTCCGACGCCGTGCGCACGGCCAGCACCAACCCCGCCCAGGTGCTGCGCTTCCCCCGGAAGGGCTACCTCCTGCCGGGCTACGACGCGGACCTCGTGGCCTTCGACGGCGAGCTCGACGTCAAGCTTTCCGTCGCGGGCGGCGCCATCCTCAAGGATTCGGTTTCCTGACGATAATCCCGGTACGGAGGATCCGATGCGGCTCGTGATCAAGAACGACTACGACGAGGTGTCGCGCTGGGCGGCCCGGCACGTCGCGAACAGGATCGAAGCGTTCGCGCCCGGCCCGGGCCGCCTCTTCACGCTCGGCCTCCCGACCGGCGCCTCGCCCGAGGGCATGTACCGCGAGCTGGTCCGGCTACACAGGGAGGAGGGGCTCTCGTTCCGGCACGTCGCCACCTTCAACATGGACGAGTACGTCGGCCTTTCCGCCTCGGATCCGCGGAGCTACCGCGCCTACATGCGCGACAGGCTCTTCGACCGCGTCGACGTCGAGGCGGCGAACGCGCATCTTCCGGACGGCGCGGCGGCCGAGCTCGACGCGGAGTGCACCGCGTACGAGAGAGCCATCGCGGAAGCGGGCGGCATCCGCCTCTTCGTCGGCGGCGTCGGCGCCGACGGCCACCTCGCCTTCAACGAGCCCGGCTCCTCGCTCGCGAGCCGCACCCGCCAGAAGACCCTGACCGCGGACACGCGCATGGCCAACGCCCGCTACTTCGGCGGCGATCCGGAGGCCGTGCCGCCGCGCGCGCTCACGGTCGGCATCGGCACCATCCTCGACGCGGACGAGATCCTCCTCATCGTGTCGGGCCACGCCAAGGCGCGCGCGCTCCGCGCCATGGTCGAGGAGGGCGTCAACCACATGTGGACCGCCTCCTGCCTCCAGCTCCACCGCAAGGCCGTGGTCGTCTGCGACGAGGACGCCACCGACGAGCTGACCGTCCGCACGGTCCGCTACTTCAAGGAAATCGAGGCCAGCCTCGGGGACGAGCCGTGAGCGCCGGCCGGGCCGCCGCCTCCGCGGCCGACCCCGCCCTGGCGGCGGGCGCGACCGAGGCCCGCTCCCCCTCCGCCCGCCCCGCGCCGGCTCGGGCGGAGCTCCGCGTCGTCCGCGTCGACCTGGCGCTGCGCGAGCTGGGACGGCGCCGCCTCGAAGCGGGCCTCGTCGACATCTGCCACCGCACCGGCCTCTACGGCCGCGACATGGCCGGCACCGGGATCTTCGACGACCGGAAGCTCTTCGCCCTCCTCTTCGTCCTCTACTACCCGCGCTTCGAGCCCGAGTCCGGCTTCGTCGCGCTCGAGGGGGAAGGCAGGTCCGCGCGCGTCCGCGGCTACTGCGTCGGCACGCCCGATTCCGCCCGCCAGGCCAGGCTCGTCCGCCGCATGGCCCCCGCCCTGTTCGCGCGCATGGCCGTCGCCGCCCTCTTCCATCCGGAGAGCTTCCGGATCGCCCGCCGCCTCGTTTCGGGCGCCAAGGCCGACGCCGCGCCCGATCCGACCTGGAAGGAGTACCCCGCCCATCTCCACATCAACGTCGACCCCGGCCTCCAGCGCGGCGGCGCCGGAAGCCGCCTCATCGAGGCCTTCGAGGCGCGCATGCGCGAGCTCGGGGCGCCCGGCATCCAGCTCCACACCTCCACCGAGAACGCCAAGGCCATCCCCTTCTACCGCAAGCGCGGCTATGAGGTCCTCTCCGAAGGAGCGCCCGGCCAAAGCCTCTGGCCGGGCTTCCCCGACGCGCGTGACCTGGCCTTCTGCAAGCGCCTCGGCAGCGCGGCCAAAACGCTGGCCTGAAGCGAAGGCCGGACTCATTCCCCCACTGTCCGCCGCCGATATTCGGAAGGAGGTCCCGATCCGCGGTGCGCGGAAGCGGGGCCGATCCGGATTCGCCCCGAGAGGTTCCCATGCCCCGAACCAGATCCGAGCTCCGTCGCCTCACGGTCCTCCTCGCCGCAGTCGGTTTCGCCCTGGCCCTGCTCGCGGTACCGCTCGCCGCGCAGGAAGCCGATGCTCCCGAAGCGGCGCCCGCGACGGAAACCGAGCCCGCCGCCGGAACTGACGGCGGCCTCGATACCGGCGAATCAGGCGAAGCCTCCGGGGAAGCGCCGGGCGGGGATGCGCCTGCCGGGGAAGCCATTCCCGACGCGACGCCCGTCGAGACGCCCGCGCCCCCGGCCCTGTCCCTCGAGGAGGCCCTCGAGCGCATCGTGGAGCTCGAGGACGAGCTCGCGCTGCTCCGCGCCGAGCGCGACGCCATGGAGGAGGAGAGCCTCGCCATCCTCGACGAGATCAGCCGGCTTACCGAAGCCGCCGAGGTCTCCGAGTCCGCCCGCCAGGTCGCCGAGGCCGAGAGCGCGCTCCGCGCCGCCGAGATCGTCGCGCTCGAAGCCCAGGTCGAGGAGCTGGAAACCCGCATCGCCGGCCTCGAGGCCGCGCGCGGCGCCGCCGGCTCCTCGGTCACAAGCACCTTCGACATCGACCGTTCGATCTTCACCGAAACCCTCAAATCAGGCTTCTCCGGCGCCCGCCCCCTCATGGGCACCTGGGCCCTCTCGAGCTCGACCGTCGCCCAGACCGATCCGCGCCAGTACTTCTCGCGCCTCTCGCTCGCCCTCGCGCAGGAGCGGAAGCCCGTACTCTACGCCTTCTCGGTCAAGGCCGGCGCGGAAGGCTGGGTCGGCGCGGGCCTCCACTTCTTCGTCTCCGGCGTCCGCTCCGAGCGCGGCTACGGCGAAGGCAAAAGCCTCCTGTTCTGGCTCACCCGCGACCCCAAGGCCCGCGGTTCCGGCGCCACCTGGCTCCAGCTCTACCGCTCCGACGACGACGTCAACATGGAGCGCGTCCTCGACGCCAAGCTCGAAAAGGGCATCGCCGAGTGGCGCCGCGTCGAGATCCTCTACGACCCCGCCGCGGAATTCGTCGCGGTCGCCGTCGACGGCCAGGTCAAGGCCGCCTACCGCACCTTCTTCGGCCTCGGCTCGGGCGTCTCGGTGAGCCTCCGCACCCTCGGCTCAGGCGTCTCCTTCAAGGATTTCTCCGCGAAGACCACGAAGTAGCGCAAGCCGGCGGAGCATGGTATGGGGACGAATGGCACGGGCTTCGTCCCCCGCTCGCTTCGACCTTCACGGAAGGCCCGCCGTCCCCTTCGCGCCGCCTCCAATCCCCGCAGGCGCTCCCCGCAGTCCGCCCCTCGAATGCGCATCACACAAAGGCACAAAGGCACGAAGGGGCATGTTGCCGTAGGCAGTCACACCCTACATTGGTGCCTTTGTGTCTTTGTGCCTTGGCGTGAGGTTTCCCCGCCACTCCCCCCAGACCGCGCGGCGCTTCACCGGGTTCAGGCCAAGGACGCCGCTTTCCGGGCCTCGCGAATCCGACCCGGCGCTCTAGTGGTCATGAATTCGCAGGGCGTCGCTCGAATCGCAAAACCATGACAAGTCAAACGCCCGACGAGCGCCCCGTCCGCGCGCCACCTTTCGACGAGGACCATGAAAAGCGGCGTGCAAGGCCCCCGACCCGGCGACTGCCCCGCGGGGCCGGGTGGCGCGGGGGGTGGCGCGGAAAAACGCGCACCCGAAGCGCAGCGGAGGGCGTGCGTATTTCCGCGACAGGACCCCCGCTTACCGGTCTTGAAAAGGCCTCCGCCGCTTTCCATGGCTTGAACCGATTTTCCCTGGCCCTTCCGCAAGCGCGCGCGCGGACGGAACGCGGTGCAAGCCCAGGGGGTGTTCCATGCGCCGCGTTCCTTCCTTCGCCTTGGCCGCCGCGATTTCGTCGCTGCTCGCGCTCGTCGCGTGCTCCTGCCTGCCGGAACTCGTCGCCGGCGCCTTCGAGCCCGGCGACCTCGACCCGCCCGGCCTCGTCTCCTGGGACGTGGTCGAGGGCGGCGCCCTGGTCCTCCGCTTCGACGAGCCGGTCGGGGCCGCGGCGACGGATTTCGCCTTCGATCCCGGCCGCGCGGTGGCCTCGGTACGGACGGACGACGGGGCGCGGATCGTCACCGTGCTTCCGGACGGGAGCTTCGAGCCCGGCGTCGCCTGTTCGATCGCCGGGTCGGTGTCGGACGCCTCCGGCAACACGGTGCGCTTCGTCCTGCCCTTCACCGGATGGAACCCGCGCGTTCCCGCGCTCGTGCTCAACGAGCTGCTCACCGAGGCTTCGACCACGCACAAGGACGCCCTCGAGCTCCTCGTCCTGTCCGACGGCAACCTCGCCGGCCTCGCGGTCGGATCGGGCAAGCTTTCCGATCCGGCTTTCTCCTGGCGCCTGCCCGCGGCCGAGGTCAGGGCGGGGGACTTCGTGTCGCTCCACCTGAAGCTCTCGGGCACCGGCGTCGAGAGCGACGAGCTCGGGGACGACCTGGCGCTGTCGGGCGGGCTCGACGCGGAGTCGACGGCGCGCGACCTCTGGTACCCGTACGACGACGGGGCCCTGCCCGGCTCCAACGGGGTCGCGTGGCTCAGGAGCTCGCCGACGGGGCCCGTGCTCGACGCGGTCTTCTGGTGCGAACGGACCAGCGCTTCCGATACGAACTACGACGGCTTCGGGACGGCCGCCCTGCGCGACGCGGTCGCCGAACTCTGGCTCGCGGGCGCCTGGGCCATCGCGGGGACGGCGCCGGCTCCCGAGGACGGCGCATGGTCGGCCGCCGTAACCGCCACGCGGACCCTGGCCCGCTGGAAGGACCGGGCGGACGCCGACGGCCGCGAGGACTGGTACGTCGTCGCCACCTCCGGCGAGAGCCTCGGCTTGCCGAACCTCGCTCCCGCCTATGTCCCGTGACGAAAAAAAGACCCGGGAGCGGGCGGCCCGAGGCCGTCCCTTCCGGGTCGTCGCGCCGCGCCGCGGGGCGTCGCTCAGATTTCCTTCTTGAACATGTCCTCGATCGCGGCCTTGGGAAGCGCTCCGACGCGCTGGGACACGACCTGGCCGCCCTTGAAGACGAGCAGGGACGGTATCGAGGTGATGCCGTACTGCCCGGCCAGGTCGGGCTCGGCGTCGACGTCGAGCTTGGCCACCTTGAGCCTGCCCGAGTACTGCTCCGCGAGCTGCGCCACGGAGGGCGCTATCATCCGGCAGGGTCCGCACCACTCGGCCCAGAAATCCACCAGGACGGGAATCGCGGAATCGAGGACCTCGGTCTGGAAATTACCGCTCGTCAGGTTCACTTCGGCGCTCATCGGCGACGCTCCTCCGTTTCGTCCCCCGGGGGACGCACATGGCTTGAATAATACGGGGCGGGAACCCGGATAGTCAAACGGCGGCGGAGCCGAAGACGCCGCCTCCGCGCCGATCGGATCCTCCCGAGCCTAGGCCAGGTGGCAGGCCACCTGGTGGCCGGGAGCGAGCTCGCGCAGCTCGGGCTTCTCGGCCTCGCAGCGGGCGACCTTGATCGGGCAGTTGGACTTGAAGGGGCAGCCGACGGGCTTCACGAGCGGCGAGGGCACCTCGCCCGAGTACTGCCGCCGGTCCTTCCGCGCGGTCGGGTCGGTCGAGGGGATGGCGGCGATGAGCGCCTTCGTGTACGGATGCCGCGGCGACTCGTAGATGGCCTTCGAGTCGGCCAGCTCGGCCACGGTGCCGAGGTACATCACCGCGACGCGGTCGGACATGTGCCGGACCACGCCGAGCGCGTGCGAGATGAACAGGAGGGTGAGCCCGTGCTCCTTCTGGAGCGAGAGCAGCAGGTTGAGCACCTGCGACTGCACCGAGACGTCGAGGGCGCTCACCGGCTCGTCGCAGACGATGACGCGGGGCTTCAGGGCCAGGGCGCGCGCGATGGCGATGCGCTGGCGCTGCCCGCCGGAGAATTCGTGCGGGTAGCGCATCGAGGCGGACGGGTCGAGGCCCACGTCGGTCAGGAGCTCGGCCACGCGGTCGCGGCGCTCGCGGTCCATCATCCTGGTCTGGATGATGAGCGGCTCCTCGACGATGTAGCCGACGGGCAGGCGGGGATTCATGGAGTCGGCGGGATCCTGGAAGACGATCTGCATCGAGCGGCGGAGGAATTTGAGCTTGCGCTCGGGCAGCCTGGTCACGTCGACGCCGTCGAAGAGCACCTGTCCCCCCGTGGGGTTGTAGAGGCGCATGACGGCGCGCGCCAGGGTGGACTTGCCGCAGCCGGTCTCGCCCACGAGGCCCAGGGTCTCGCCCTCGCGGACCGTGAGCGAAACGCCGTTCAGGGCGTGCACGACCGAGCGGCCGAGGAAGCGCCCCTGGGCGAAGTGCTGCACCAGGTCGCGGGTTTCTATGAGGGTTCGCGCTTCGTTCATCAGATTTCCCCCCTGCGCAGGCAGCGGACGAGATGGCCGGGGGCGGCTTCCTCGAGGACCGGCGCGGTCCGGGAGCAGCGTTCCTGCGCGAAGGGGCAACGCCCCGCGAAACGGCAGGTGTCCGGGTACCGGGTCGGCGACGGCACCACGCCCTTGATGCTCGGCAACTCGCTTTTCGGCTTCGAATCCATGCTCGGCATCGAGGAGATCAGGCCGCGGGTGTACGGATGGATCGGTTGCTTGAAGATCTCGGTGACCGAGCCCTTCTCGACGATCTGTCCCGCGTACATGACGGCCACGTCGTCGGAGATCTCGGCCACCACGCCCATGTCGTGGGTGATGTAGAGCACCGCCATGCCGATGTCGCGCTGGAGGCTCTTGATCAGGTCGAGGATCTGGGCCTGCACCGTCACGTCGAGGGCCGTCGTCGGCTCGTCGGCGATGAGCAGCTTCGGGTTGCCCGCCAGGGCCATGGCGATCATGACGCGCTGGCGCATGCCGCCCGAGAGCTGGAAGGGGTAGGCGCCGAGCCTGGTCTCGGGCGAGGGCATCTCCACCTTCCTGAGCAGGTCGAGGATGATCCCGCGCCTCTCGTCGCCCTTCATGGCCTCGCGGTGCAGCGTGATGACTTCCTCGATCTGCGCGCCGGCCTTGTGCACCGGGTTGAGCGCGGTCATGGGTTCCTGGAAGACCATCGAGATCATGCCGCCGCGCAGCTTGTACATCTCGTCCACCGGAACCCGCACGAGGTCGACCCCGTCGAAGAGCACCTGGCCGCCGGTGATCTGCCCGTACGGCTGCGGCAGGATGCGGATGATCGACGAGGCCGTCACGGTCTTGCCGCAGCCGGATTCGCCGACGAGCGCGAGGGTCTTGCCCGGCTCTATCGACAGCGAGACCTTGTCGACGACCTCGACCTTGCCCGCGTCCGTGGAGAAGGAGACCGAGAGGTCCTTGATTTCGAGGAGGGCCTTGCCCGCCATGCTGCACCTCGCGAACGGGGGCGGCGCGTGCGCCGCCCGCCTGTTTCATTTGGATGGGATATGCCGTCCGCCCCCTCGTCGGGAGCGGACGGACGCCCCGCGCCGGGACCCTCGGGCCCCGGCGCGGAGGCGGAAAAGCTTACTTGGCCTTGAAGGTCTCGTCCTTGATCAGGAGGGGCTTGTAGGCCTGGCCGGACTTCTTCGCGGCGAGGACTTCCTTGCGGATGGCCTCGTCGATCCAGAAATACCCGCCGTTGATCGGATCGCTCCAGGAATCGTCGAACTGCTGGCCGAGCCAGGCCGGGTAGCGCACCCACTTCCAGGAGGCGAGGCGCGTGAAGGGCACGTAGTAGTTCGGCACCACGAGGGCTTCCTCGTGGACCATGCGCTCGATCTTCTGCTGGAGCTCGGCCTTCTTGGCCAGCGAGGGCTCGGCTTCGAACGCGTCGAGCAGCTTGTCCATCTCGGGGTTCGCGTAGCTCCAGAAGTTGTTGGTCTGGGGCTTGGCGTTCTCGGAGTGGAAGTACTGCCAGTAGCTGCCGTAGAGTCCGGTGCTCATGGCGCCCCACCAGGCCTGGAAGTTCTTCTCCAGGATCGAGGTGAAGATGCCGGTCTGCTGGAGCTTGAGCTGCATGTCGAGGCCGGCCTTCTTGGCCTCCTCGCGGAGGATGGAGAGGCGGGCAGTGTGGTTGGGCGAGGAGTACAGGAGCTCGAACGAGAGGCGCTGCCCGGCGGCGTTCTTGCGGATGCCGTCGGAGTCGAAGAGGCTGTAGCCGGCCTTGTCGAAGAACTCGCCGGCCTTCTTCGGGTCGAAGTCGGGCTTGCGGAGGTCCTCGGCGTTGAACTTGATGCCGCCGAAGACGTGCGCGAGGCCGATGTTGTGGTAGCGCGCGTACTCGCCGCGGAGCTCGGTGTCGATCATCTTCTGGATGTTGACCGCGTAGTACATGCCCCAGCGGACGTTCTTGTCGGCGAAGAGCGGGAACGCGGTGTTCATGATGATGCCGGACACGCCGGTGAGCGGGACGTAGAAGTGGTACTGTCGGTCGATCCAGCCCTTCTTGATGGCCTCGGCGCTCTCGCCGGCGGCCCACTCGGTCGGGATGATCTGGAAGAACTGGTCGATCTGGCCGTCGTAGAAGTACTTCTTGACGATCTCGTTGCCGCCGGTGATCACCTGGTACTCGAGGAACTCGGCGTTGTAGCGGTACTTGTTGTAGTCGTACTCGTGTCCCCACCAGCCCTTGACCTTCTGGAAGGTGAGCGTCTCGCCCTTCACGTAGTCGAGGAGCTTGTAGGGGCCGGTGACGGGCTCGGCCTTCCACTGGTAGGCCTCGACGAAGTCCGCGGGGACCTTGCCGCCGTAGAAGTGCGCGGGGCGGGGGCCGACGGAGGTGTTGTAGAGCAGGTCGTCCTTGTCCATCGCCACGTTGGCGGTGACGGCGATCACGTAGTCGCCGTACGCTTTGATGTCGGTGATGGTCTCGGTGTAGTAGTTGTTGTACCACGGGGCCTGGATGTGCGGGCTCCGCATGAACTCGAGCATGAAGAGGTAGTCCTTGGACGTGACGGGCGCGCCGTCGGACCACTTCACCTTCGGGTTCAGCTTGTAGTACACGGTCTTGCCGTCGGCGCCGAAGGCCCAGTGGGTCGCCTCGCCGGGAATCCATTCCTTGGTCTCGGAGTTGATGTTGATGGTTCCGACGTTGGTCAGGAACAGGCTCCGGTACGCGTGGTTGGAGTTCGGTCCCACGGTGCGGAAGGTGGTCGGGTACTCGGCCATGTAGCCGGACCAGACGCCGCCGGCCTTCGCGCGCTTCGAGCCCATGACGGGGGGCTTCGAGGTGTACCAGGTCAGGGTCTCGGGCAGGCCCGCGACCTTGACGGACTTGTCGACGAACGCGGGCGACGAGAAGTCGGGGCGCTTCTCGGCGAGCAGGGCCTTCTCGTCCGCCGCCACCGCCTTCGACGTGTAGTACGTCTGGGCGGCGAGCGGGGCGAGGAGGAAGAGGGCGACGAGGGCGATGAGCGTCGCCTTCGCGATCCTGGAAACCTTCATGTGGTCCTCCTGGTCATACTTTCGCTACTCCGTTCCGCCGACGGGCTCGATGCCTACCGGTAGACGGTGTGCTTCCTCGGATCGAACGCGTCCCTGAGGCCCTCGCCCACGAAGGCGATGGTCACGAGGACGAAGGTCATCGCGGTCACGATGGAGGCCAGGATCCAGGGGGCGGCCTCGTACTGCGCGATGCCCATGGAAAGGAGCTCGCCCCAGCTCGGCGTGGGGGCGCGCAGCCCGAAGCCGAGGTAGTCGAGCGCGGTCAGGCTCGAGATGGCGCCCGAGACCGCGAAGGGGAGCGAGGTCAGGATGACGACGAGCACGTTGGGGACTATGTGCACGCCGATGATGCGCAGCGTGCTCGCGCCCATGGCCCGGGCGGCCAGGATGTAGTCGCGCTCGCGTTCGCGGTAGGTCATGGCGCGCACCGACCAGGTGCGCCCGCTCCAGCCGAAGATGACGAAGATGCCCACGAAGAGCAGGAAATTCGGCTTGAAGATGGCGCCCAGGATCATCACCACGTAGAGGAAGGGGATGCGCTCCCAGATCTCGATGAGCCGCTGGAAGACCATGTCGAAGGGGCCGCCCCAGTAGCCCATGAGGGCGCCGATGACCGTGCCGATCAGGAAGGTGGCGCCGACGTAGAGCAGCGAGAAGAGGATGGCCGTGCGGAAGCCGTAGAGCAGGCGCGCCAGCACGTCGCGCCCGATGATGTCGGTGCCGAGGAAGTGCCTGCGCTCCACGGACGGCGGGTTCGGGGGGTATTCGCCCTCGATGAAGTCCTGCTCGTAGGCGTTCCAGGGCACGGGGGGCAGGATGACCCAGCCCTTGCCGTTCTCCTTGAGGACGTCCTTGAGCACGCGGTAGTCCGTCTCGTACTTGTAGTCGAGGCCGAATTCCTCGCCGAGGAAGACGCGCGCGTAGGTCGGGAAGTAGAGCTTGCCCTCGTAGCTGACGACGAGGGCGCGCGAATTGACGAACAGCTCCGCGACCAGCGAGAGCGCGAGCAGCGAGGCGATGGCGATGAAGGACCAGTAGCCCCGCTTGATCTGGGTGAAGCGCTTGATGCGGGCCTTGGTAAGCGGATCGACGCGGATGCGGAAGCCGGCGCGGTCGTCCGCGCGCCCGGGGGCGTCCCCGGCCGGCGGCCGCTTGCGGAAGAGTCCGAGGGGCGCCTTCATGCCTTCCTCCCGAAGCGCACCCGCGGGTCGACGAGCGACACGAAGAAGTCGCTCAGGATGTTGCCGATGAGCGAGACGAAGGAACTGATGGCGAGGACGCCGAGGACCACGGGATAGTCCTGGCCGGTCAGCGAGGTGTAGCCGAGCATGCCCATGCCCCTGATGTTGAAGATGTTCTCGATGAGGAAGGAACCCGCGAGGAACACGCTGATGATGCCGCCGAAGCCCGCCGCGATCGGGATCAGGCTGTTGCGGAAGGCATGCTTCCACATGGCGTCCTTGAAGGTCATGCCCTTGGCGACGGCCGTCTTGACGTAGTCGGCCGCCATGTTCTCCATCAGGTTGTTCTTCATGACGATGGTCAGCACCGCGAAGTCGCCGATGACGTAGGCGGTCAGGGGCAGGGCCATGTGCGTGACGCGGTCCCAGATCTTCTCGAAGAAGCCCATGGCCATGTAGTACTTCGACTGGAATCCGCCTATGGGCAGCCAGCCGAGCCCGAACGAGAACACCGTGAGCAGGATGATGCCCACTATGAAGCCGGGCAGCGCGTACCCGAAGAAGAGGAGCGCCGAGCTCACGTTGTCGAAGGGCTTGCGGTGCCGCAGCGCCTTAGCGATGCCGAGCGGTATCGAGATCAGGTAGGTCAGGATCAGCGAGGTGACGCCGAACCAGAGGCTGATCGGGACGCGCTGGACTATCATCTCGATGACGGGGTCGCCGAAGCGCGTCGACTTGCCGAAGTCGAAGCGCAGGAGCTTGCCGAGCCATTCGACGTAGGCCGGCACGACCGGTTTGTCGAGGCCGTAGAAGGCCTTGAGCTGGTCCATCTGGGCCTCGCTCAGCATGTTTCCGCTCCGGTCGGCGCCCTTGAGCTGGCGGCCGCCCTCGCCGCCCTGTCCCATCATCTGGGCGCGGATGGCCTCCTCGAGGGGGCCGCCGGGCACGAAGCGGGTCAGGGCGAAGATGAGGAGCGTGATGCCGAGGAAGGTCGGGATCACCAGGAGGATGCGGTTGAAGAAGTACTTTACCATCTGCTTTGAACCCCCCAACTCGGGTTCGGAGACGGTAGCACGGCACCTTGACGGACGCAAGGATTTTCTCGGCCGCGGCGCGCGCCGCTTGCCTCGGAGGCGTCGACGGCCTATGATCGGCCCATGCTCGCCCAGTTCTTCCAGATAGCGCTGACCATCGTCATCATCATCGACCCGATCGGCATCGTGCCGCTCTTCATCTCGTCGACGGGCCACCTCGACGCGCGACGGAAGCGCGCCACCATACGCAAGGCCATCACGGTGGCGGCGGTGGTGCTCGCGGTCTTCATCCTCGCCGGCCGGTACATCCTCTCGTTCTTCGCCATCTCGCCCGGGGCCTTCTACATAGCCGGCGGCATCGTGTTCTTCATGATTTCGCTCGACATGCTGCTCGGCCAGAAGAAGCGGACCAAGACCAGCGCGGAGGAGGAGGCCGACGAGGAGCACCTCGAGGTGGCCGTCTTCCCCCTCGCCATCCCCATGATCGCGGGACCGGGGACCATCACCACGCTGATGCTTTATTCCGCGGGCACGGGCGAGCACCTGGCCATGACCGCCATGCTCTTCGGCGCCGTGGCCCTCGCCCTCGTACTCGTGTGGGCCGCCATGCGCTCGAGCGCGGTCATCCTCCGCGTGCTCGGGAAGACCGGCGTCTCCGTCATCGAGCGCATGATGGGCCTCGTGCTTTCGGGCCTCGCCGTCCAGTTCGTCTACGACGGCCTCGAGAAGCTCGGGCTCGCGGGCTGAGCGGCGGCCTCAGGCCTCGACCAGCCAGCGGGTCCAATTGGGCGGCACCCTGACGGCGAGCGCGTTTTCGCTCCCGCCCGCCTCGACCCGACAGCCTCCGTCCAGGACGTCCGTCCAGCTGCCTCCGACGCCTTCGAGCCGGATTTCCGCTTCGGCGTCCGAAGCGTTGAAGAGCGCGACCACGCGGGATCCGGGCCCGTTCCCCTCGGCCAGCCGCTCGAAGGCGAAGGTCTCCGCGGCGACGTGGAGCTTCCGGTACGTCCCGCGCCGCAGCGCGGGCAGCCGCTTCCGCGCCTCGATGAATCGGGCGATGGCGCGCGCGAGGTCGGGTTCGGAAGCGCCGGACTCGATCTCCGCCATGGGGCGCCTGAGCGCCCGGTCGGAGCCGTTTCCGCGCCGGCCCTCCGCGCCGTATTCCGAGCCGTAATAGATGGCCGGGATCCCGGGCATCGAGAAGAGGAGCGCGTAGAGCGGGTACAGGTGGGCGCGCTTGCGTAGGGTCGACGCGGCGCGGTCGACGTCGTGGTTGTCGACGAAGGCGAGATGGCTGAGCCCGCGGTAGATGCCGGCTTCGCCGTACTGGCGTTCGAGCGACCACGCGATCTCGTGGTAGTTCGCGTCGTTGAGGCTGGACCAAAGGCCTTTGTAGCACTCGTAGTTGGTGGCGCAGTCGAGGCCCCCGTCCCGGACCAGCTCGCGGTAGTCGCCGTGCACCGCTTCCCCCGCGAGCCAGAAGTCCGGATCCTCCGCGCGGCAGGCGGCGGCCAGCTCCGCGAGGAAGCCGCGCTCGATGACGTCCGCCGCGTCGAGCCTGAGCCCCGAGATGCCGAAGCGCCGTATCCACGACACCGCCTCCCCGACGAGGACGCGGCGGGTCTCCCCGTCGCGGTGCCCGAATTTGACCAGGTCATGGCAGCCGGCCCAGCCTTCGTAGTCGAAGCCGTCGCCGCGGGGACCGGGACGGGAAAAGTCCAGGCCGGCGAAGCGGCCCCTGAACGGAGACTCCTCGCGGCGCGTCCGCACGTCGCGGAACCAGGGATGCTCCCGTCCCGCGTGGTTGAGCACCGCGTCGAACACGACGCGCATGCCGCGAGCGCGCGCCGCGGCGACGAGCTCGAGCAAGTCACCCTCGGTTCCGAGCCGTCGGTCGAGGCGGTCGAACTCCACCGTGTCGTAGCCGTGCGAGGAGGATTCCCAGAGCGGACCGACGAGCAGGGTGTCCGCGCCGAGCGCGGCGATGCCGTCGAGCCTGCGGGTGAGCTCGCGGAGCCGCGGAACCGGCTCCGCCGCGGGGTCGTTCCGCTCCGGCGCGCCGCAGTAGCCGAGCGCGTACGCGTGGTACACCACCGCGTCCGCGGCCCAGGGCGCTCGTCCGCCGCTTCCGGCGGCGTTTCCGTCTTCCATAGGATGGCCTCCTTTCTCCACGGTCCGGACCCCGTTCCGCGGATCAAAACTACCTACCGGTAGGTAAATTATTGTCGACGGAGCGCGGCGCTTCATTCCGCGCTCCGCCGCTTCATTCGATCAGGAGAAGATGCCGTGCATGAATTGCCGCGCGAGCTCGCGGACCTCCCGCTCCGACAGGGCCGCTTCCCCCGCGAGCTCGAGGCCGATCCTCGCGTCGAGGACGCCGAGGAACGACAGCGCGAAGGCCCGCGACCTGCCGCGCATGTTGCCGTGGTGGCGTTCGGCGCCGCGGAACCAGGCTTCGAGCGCTTCGCGGAGCCTCGCGTTGAAATCGGAGGCGGAGCGCGCGGCCTCGGAGGCCGGGGGCGCCCACGCTAGCGCGAGGCGGAGGCGGGCGAAATCCGGATCCGCGCGGGCGGCCCGGACCAGGGCGAAGGCGATGAGCTCCAGCCCCCGGGGCACGTCCGCTTCCGCGCCCGCGCCCGCGGCCGCGGCGCCCAGGAAGGCCGCGCCGCGCTCCTCGACGATGGCGTCGAGGAGGCCCCGCTTCGAGCCGAACCAGTGGTACAGGGAGGGCTTGGTCACGCCCGCGGCGTCGACTATCTCGGCCACGCCCACGGCGTCGTAGCCGCGCTCGGCGAAGAGGCGGGCGGCGTTGGCGAGCAGCAGCCCGCGGGTCGTCTCCGTGTCGTCCATGGCGAGAAATATACCGAACGGTATACCCACCGTCAATAGCGGCCGGCGTTTATTCCGCGATGTCCATGCTCGCCGACAGGCTCACGAGGCCCACCATGTCCGCCACGCCCAGCTTGCGGTACGCGCGCGCGAGCGTGTTGCGCACGGTCGACGTCGCGACGGCGGAATCGGAGGCGATTTCCTTCACCGAGGCGCCGTCGAGGATGGCCAGGACGTAGCGGCGTTCCGACGCGGAAAGGCCGCGCTCGGCCAGCGAAAGGGTCGGCCTGGTCCCGTCCCGCAGTAGCGGCTTGCCCGTATGGCGCGCGCCCGAGACGATCAGCGCGAAGACGAAGATGGCCGCCAGGCTGAACGCGAGGAAGAACACGAACAGCCAGTTGCTCACGGGAACCAGGCGTGACCGTTCGACGCCGAGCAGCGAGTACTCGAAGGCAAGCCTCGCGAGGGCGAACGCGGCGGACGCGCCGAGGAAGGCGTCGAACCACCCCAGGTGGCGGATCCGGCTGCGGTACGCCCTGTTCCGGATTATCGTGGGCACGAAGAGCAGGATGCTGCCCCCGGAGAGGATCAGGGTACGGAGCTCGAGCATGCCGGGAAGAAGGAAATAGAAGGCGGCCGCGGCGACGACGCCCGTCGAGGCCACCCCGAGGTACCAGGCCAGCGGCGAGCCCGTGCCGAGCACGACGCGCGCGCCGCAGAGGAAGAGCGCGAAGCCCGCGACCGAGAACGCCACGCTGGCATAGCTCCAGGTTATCGCGGACTCAAGGGTCGGGTGGTTGACGGCCTCCGTCAGGCTGCCCGCGGCGATCAGGAAGAGGGAGGCCGCGAAGAAGCGCCAGCCGGCCTTCCTCGCGGCCGGAGACAGGGACGCGATGACGATGACGCCGATGCCCAGCATGATGAAGCTTCCCAGTATGGCCGCCGTGGAGAAGTCGATGCGCCTCACGCCGTCGGCTCCGCCAGGTCAATCACGATCATCCAAGCTTCCTTCTCCCGCGGGTCTCGAGGGCGATTTCGAGGATAGGTCGACCCTCGTCCCCGGTCAAGGACCGGGGCCCGGCGCGCGGGAAGCCGCGGGACCTGGGGCCGGAGGGTCTTGCTCAGGGCACGATCTCGTTCCGGCCGGCGAGGGCGACGAGGCCGATCATGTCCGACACGCCGAGCTTCCGGTAGGCGCGCGCCAGCGAATTGCGCACGGTGGAATCCGAGACCCCGGCCTCGGAGGCGATAGCCTTGATCGACTCGCCCGCGAGGATGGAGAGCACGTACTGCCGCTCGGCCGGAGCGAGCCCCAGGTCGGAGAGCGAGATCCGCGGGCGCTCCTCCCCGCCGAGCGCGGGACGCCCGGATCTGCGCAGGGTGCCGACTATCACGGTGAACACCGCGGCCGCCCCTATGCCCGAGGCCGAGAACGCGGCGAAGAGCCAGGCGTCGATGCCCGGATTGATCGGGACGCCGAGGACCAGGCCGCGGAGGGCGTGGAGCATGCGGCCCAGCGTGGCGAGCGAGGCGAAAATGAGCAGGTCGTCGTAGAGCCTCAAATAGCGGATGCGCGAATGATAGCGGAAATTCCTGGCGCAGGTCGGCAGGAACAGGGCCAGTACGCCCGAGGAAAAGGCGACGGTCAAGGCATGGGCGTAATCGCCCGAGCGGAGTCCCAAGGCCAGTACGGCGATGATCTCCGCCGCGGCGACGGCGAGGTACCACCAGGCGGGCGCGCCGGTGCCCAGGACCGCGTGCCCCGCTATGAAGAAGAGCGAGTAGGCGAGGATCGCCGACGCCGCGGCCGCGCTCGTCCAGTTCAGGGCATCGGCCGGCCCGGCATGCGCGAGGGCGTAGGCCGCCGTGTTGAAGGCGATCAGCGCCAGGCCGGGCAGCACCCAAGGCAGGGCGGCCTTCCGGGTCGCCGGATCGGCCGACCAGGCGAAGACCGCGCCGAGGGCGAAGAGGAGGAAGGCGCCCATGACGATCACCGAAGGGAAGTCGAGGGCGTTCATGACCTTGATCGGACCGATTGAGTCATGGCGTGGCTCGCTTTCTTTCCGCGCGGCTCGCCGCGCGCGCCGCGGATCTCTCCCGGCCGGGCTCGTCCGGGGACGGGATCGACAGGATACGGGGAGAGCGCCTCCGCGGTCAAGAAGTTTATATCACGGCCCGGCGCCTCGAGGTGAAGCGCGGCGGGCGGAGACGCCTCCCGACTTCAGCGCCGCGAGCAGCGAGGCGAGGACGGCGAGCCCGAGCAGGGTTATGAACGCGGACGAGAGGAACCCGAGGCGGTAGGCCGTAACCGCGCCGGCGCCGGCGGCGAGCAGGCCGTCGATGACGGGGCCGGTGACGAGCGTGGCCGCGAGGCCCCAGCTCAGCATGAAGGTTGCGTTGTAGGCGGCGAACCATCGTCCGCGCTTTTCGGGCGGTATGAGGGCGGCGGCGAAGGCGTAGGAAGCCGCGCCGAGCAGGCCTTCCGAGACGCCCTTGAGCGCGGACAGGGGGAAGAGGAGGGCCAGGCTCGGGCTGGCGGCGTACGAGACGAGGTAGAGCGCGCCCGAGGCCGCGCCGGCCAGCATCAGCGCGCCGGATCCGAAGCGCCGCGAAAGGAGCGCCACCGAAAGTCCGGCGACGATCAAGGCCCCCGATTCGACGTTCGCCATGAGGCTGATCGCGCGCGCCGAGGCCGCGAAGCCTTCCGCCAGGTCGAGGAACTGCGCCTTGACCGCCACCAGGCTGTTGATGCCCGAGTTGACGAGCAGCATGGCGACGAGGAACACCGCGAAGGCCCGGAAGTCGCCTTCCCTGGCAGCGTCGCCGCCCGCGCGGGGAATGCCCGGGCCCGTCCCTTCGGCCGCCTCGTTCCCTTCCGGGCCCGCGCCGGCAGCCGTCCTGGGGGAACCCGCCGCTTTCCGCGCCGCCCGCCCGAGGCCGCCTTCGGGCATGGCCAGGAAGGGCAGGACCGAGACCAGCATCACCGCGCCCACCGTGAAGAAGATGGCGCCTTCCCGGAAGCCCCAGCCCGCGTAGGCGGTTCCCGCGCGGTCGTAAAGGAAGCCCCCGGCCAGCGCTCCCGCGATGCGCCCGAGCCCGCCGACGCTCGCCAGCTTGCCCTGGACGGCGCTCCGCTCGGCCGGCGCGTAGAGGTCCGCGACGTAGGCCGACCAGCCGATGTTCGACATCGACCAGAAGATCTCGATGACCGTGAGCCCCCAGATGATCACCCAGCCGGAGGAGCGGAGGTCCGGGGCGCCCGCGTGCAGGCGCCAGAGGAGGAAGTGTCCCGCGCCCGCGAGCAGCTCGCCCCAGACGATCAGGGTTTTCCGCTTCTGGAAGCGGTCCGCGAGCCTGCCCCAGACGAAGGTCTGGAAGAGGATGTTGAGCAGCATGGGGATGGTCTCGAAGAGGGTGGTCTCCGTGACCGAGAGCCCCAGGAAGGCCCGGAGGTAGACGCCGAGGAAGGTGTAGAACACGCCCCGCCGGAACATGGCGAGGGCCTGGAAGCTCGAGAGGCCGATGATGACGGTGCGGGGTCGCGGGAAGGCCATGCGGCGAAGGTATGACGAGCCGGGCCCTCGTGGCGAGGGGGCGCCGCCGGCGGCCCGTACGGCGCGAGGGAGGCGCACGGCCGGGCGGAAGCCGGCGCGGGGCGGTCGGGCGGGGCGACGCCGGCGATTCCGAGGCCGACCGCCCTCGAAGGCCGGTTTTCGAGCGGGCATGCGGACGAAGCGCGCATGCCCGTGGTATCATCGCGTCCTTCCGGAGGAGCTTCCGATGGCGCGGGACAACTGGATCATCGACGCGGACAATTTCAACATCTCGACCGGCAAGGACATGCTGCTCCTCAACCAGGAGATGATGGACTACCTCGAGAAGGACAACTCCATCCAGTCCTTCGTCGTGGCCACCAAGGGCATCGGCAAGACCATGCTCCTCAAGATGAAGCGCGAGGCCATGGCCGGCTTCCAGATGATACCCGAGAGCGGCATCGACAAGTTCGCCTTCTCCGACAACCTGAGCCACGACTCGGTCGAGCTCTTCCGCGACCTGCACAACATCGAGTCGATCTGGTCCATCGCCATCGTCATGGCCACCCTGCGCCGGCTCTCGTACGAGTTCGCGCCGGACGAGCTCAGCCACTTCCTCCAGGGGCTCTACCGCAAGCGCGGGGTCGGCTCGGTCTCGGAGTACTTCAGCCACCTGATCCACGCCGACCGCGACGACTACTTCCGCGCGAAGGCCGACCTCGAATCGGTGCTCGTGCCGGCCTACAAGCGCGCGGTGACGGCGCCGATCGCCATCTTCATCGACAACATCGACGAGTACTTCAACAAGCACCTCGACCCCGGCGCCGCCGAGAGCGTCGCGGGCGCGCTCGAGCCGGAGCTCTGGTACACCGCGCAGATGGGGCTCGTGCTCTCGTTCTTCAACCTGCACAAGTTCAACCACCACGTGAAGCTCTTCGCCTCGATCCGCAAGGAGGCGCTGGCGCGCTACCGGAAGGAGCTCGTGCTCTTCCAGCAGGTCGGCGAGCGCACCCTCGAGCTCCGCTACTCCAACCTCGAACTCGAGCGCATCTTCATCAACAACCTCCGCCGCGAGCCCCGCGACCGCTTCGTCGACCCCTCCCGCATCGAAAAGGACCCGGTCGCCGCCTGGTTCGGCTTCCCGAGCATCAAGCACAAGCAGGTCAAGTCCGACGAGGACCTCTTCCAGTACCTGGCGCGGCATACCCTCTCGCGCCCGCGCGACTTCATGCAGCTCGGCAAAGCCCTGTCGCGCCTCGCGCCCGAGGAGCGGAACCAGGAGTCGGTGCGCTCCGTGGTGCAGGAGGTGTCGGCGGACATCGTGGGCACCTACCTCTCGGAGGTGCGGCCCCACGTCGAGGCCATCGACATCCAGCGCGTCCTGCCCTTCATCGACACCAACGCGCTCGACCGCGATCGGCTCCGCGAGATCTGCCGCCAGTACAACGCCGTCGTCGTCGGCGGCAAGGCCGGCGCCGCCGTCTCGGACAGTCGCAACCTCTGGATACCCTGCGAGGCCGGCGAGTCCGACTGCGCGGGCTGCGAGGGTTGCGACGTCTTCGGCATCCTCTACAAGCTCGGCTTCCTCGGCCACCTGATCGACGACGGATCGAAGTCCACCCGCATCCAGAAATTCTGCCTGCCGGGCGAGCGCACCTTCGAGGGCGGCAACCTGCTGCCCGACTCCGCGCTCTACCTGATCCATCCCATCCTCAATTCGACCATCATGGAGCGGAACCGCGCCTACATCGGCAACCGCAACAAGCGCAACATCGTCGGCAACGGCCTGCTCTGGTACCTCGAGGAAGAGCGCAGCACGCGCCGCAAGTACTGCGCCTTGAAGGCCGACGTCTGCGGCTTCTCCAGGATCATGGAGCAGGGCGCGAACCGCACGCTCCAGCTCAAGCAGAAGCTCGCCGAGCTGGCCACGGCGGAGAATCTCGGGCTCGAATCGGTCAGCTACTCCGAGGGCGACGCCGTCTCATGCCTCGAGCGGAACGCCGACCGCGCCGCGGAGGGCGCCTTCCGCCTCCTCGACGCCGTGCGCCGCCTCGGCCTCGAGGTGCGCGTCGCCCTCGACTGCGGGTTCATGACCGTGGCTGCCACGGGCGCCATGACCGGCACGCCCTTCCTGCATTCCGCCCGCGTCGAGCCCCTCGTCGAGCCCAACCAGATCTGGTGCACGGAAGCCTTCGCCAAGGAGCTCGCCCGCCTCGGCAGCCTCTACCGCTGCGTCGACCTGTCCGGGAATCCCCCGGCCGCGCTCGCCGCCCGCCGCGGCGCTTCAGGCTTCATCGTCAGCAAGGAGGGCCAGAGCGGCCTCGAACTGAAGCTGTTCAGGATCGTGAGGGACTAGGCCCGGGACGCCGCCGCCGCCCGGAACGCGACGGAAGGGTCGCTCCCGCGCCGTTCGGCGCGACTCGGGCGACCGGCGGGCCCGTTGCCCGGGGCGACGAGCTCCGGTAGCTCCGCGTAGCGGATCCGCGAGCCGCGGAGCCATTCGTCCGAGGAACGCGCGGCGGCTTCGGCGAGATGGCGATCGATCCGGGGTTGCCCGGACGGCTTCGCGTCCGGCGCTTCGGTCGGCCCCGCCGCGCCCGGCGGAGCGCCCGAGGCGATCCAGGCCGTCTGGGCGATGGTTTCGAGGCCGAGCTCGCGGCGCAGGGCCCCGAACGCGCCGAGGAGCAGGTCCGCGCCGCGCCGGTCGCCGGCCAGGGCGCGGGCGACGCCCAGCTCGCCGAGGACGAAGACCGCGTCGCTCCGCGAGCCTATCGAAACGAAAAGCGAGAGCGAGTCGCGGAGCGTGACCTCGGCCTCGTCCGCGCGGCCCGAGAGCGCGGCGTTCATGCCGAGCCCCTCGAGCGTCCAGGCTTTGAGGAAGGAATCGCCGAGGGCGTCGAAACCGTCGAGGGCGCGCTCGTAGCAAGGCGCCGCTTCCCTGAAGTCGCCGCGGGTCCTCAGAAGATCGCCGAGCGCCTCGAAGGCGTGCGACTCGATCCATGGATCCTCCGCTTCCCGCGCCAGCCGGACCGCCTCCTCGAGGCCGAGGCGCTGCCGCTCGTCGCCCGGGCTGCCTCCCGTCGTCCCCAGGTCCCAGACCAGGGCCATCGCGAGCAGCCCCGGATCGCCGAGACCGCGGGCGAGCCTGACGGCGCGTCGGAGTCGCCCGTCGCCGTTCGCGCGGTCGCCGAGCCAGCGCTCGGCCACGCCGAGGTCGGCCAGGCAACGGACCAGGTCGAGCGAGGCCGGACCGGCCTCGAGGAGCGCGAGCGCCTCGAGGTAAAAGCCCCGCGCCTCGCGCCAGGCTCCCTGCGTGAAGCGGAGCCAGCCGAGGGCCCTCAGGCAGGCGCCGCGCAGCGGGCCCGGAGCCTCCCGACCGGCGGCGAGGGCCTTTTCGAGCGAGCGCTGGCCCGAGGCGAATTGCCCCGACCGATACCAGTACCACTCGAGGGCGGCGCAGAGTCGCAGCGCGTCGTCCGACCCGTCCCGCCCGGCCAGGAAGTCCAGCGCCGCTTCGAAGTTCGCCTCCTCCGGCACGAGCGCGGCGAGGGCCGCGGTCTGGCAGGGGCCTCGAAGGGCCGAGCTTCCCCGTTCGGCGCGCTCGAGGAAATGCAGGGCGTGCCGACGCCTGATTTCCGGAGCGTCCGGTCGCGCCTCGAAGAGCTCCAGCGCGAAGTCGCGGATCGATTCGAGAAAGGCGAGGCGTCCTTTCGTCCCCGCGCGCGATTTCCGGAGCAGGTTGGCGGCAACGAGGATCTCCAGATCGGCCAGCGCGTCGCCGGCCCCCGGGCGAACCGCCTCCGCCGCTTCCACGTCGAAGCCGTCGGGGAAGACCGCGAGCGCGGAGAACAGCGCTCGCGCGGAGGGCGGAAGCAGCTCGTGGCTCCAGGCGATGACGGCGCGCAGGCTGCGGTGCCGCGGTGGGCGCGTCCTGCCCGCGGCGTCGGCAAGATCGAGCTTGCGGTCCATGCGGGCGAGCAGCTCGGCGGGCTCGAGTACGCCCAAGGCGGCCGCCGCGAGCTCCAGGGCCAGGGGCAAGCCGTCGAGCCTGGCGCATAGCCGCGCGCAGTCCTCCAGGCCCGGCCCTTCCACGAAGCCGCCCGAGGCGACCTTTTCCGCCCGGAGGAGGAAGAGCTCGAGCGCCGGCCAGGCCGTTCTCGACGCGGATCGGAGGGACGCTCCTTCGGGCGGGGTCGCGAGGGGTTCGAGCGCGTGGTTCCGTTCCCCGCCCAGGCCGAGGGCGACGCGGCTCGTGCAGAGCAGGGTGAGTCGCGCGGATGCCGCGAGGAGCCAGGCCACCGCGCGCGCGGCGTCCGGCATTTGTTCGAGGTTGTCGAGGACGACGAGGCTCCGCCCCCTTCCGAGCCTCGCCTCGATCCGGTCCGACAGGGCGGCGGGCGATTCCTCCCGCTCGCCGAGGCCGATGGAAGCCGCCACGGCGTAGGGCAGACGATCCTTGTCCCGCAGGGCGGAAAGATCGACGAACCAGGCGCCTCCGGGGAAGGCTCCGCGCTCCAGCCGGAGCAAGGCCCTGGCCACGCTAGTCTTGCCGACGCCGCCGGGGCCGGTGATCGAATGGAGCCGATCCGCGCCCGAGCGAAGCGCCGCGCCGATCGCGGCCAGCTCCCGTTCCCGACCGACAAGCCGATGCTCCGGATCCTCCGGCGGGGAGTCCTCGCCCGAGGGTTCGATGAGTATCTTCGTGCTCTCCGCCGGCTCCCGTCCCAGCTCCTCGCGAACCAGCGCTTCCCAGGTCCGGTAGCGTTCGCGGGCCTGGTCTTCGTTGCCGAGTTCGAGGAGAACGCCGATCTGGAACCTGCGGGCTTCTTCGTCGAAGGGGGCGGCGTTGATCCAGTCCGACGCGAGCGCCGCGGCCTCGCGCGTCCGCGCGGTTCCCGCGAAACGCAGGGCCAGCCGCCTCAGCGCGGACACCCGGGCATCACGGAGCCGTCCCGCCTTCTCGAACTGCCAGTCGTCGAAGCCGCGGCTGTCGGGGAGGAAAAATCCTTCCATGAATCCCCCGCGCCACAAGCGTAGGGCCGCCGTGAGCGAGGATTCGCAACGCGCGCAGGCCAGCTCGGGGACGTGGCACTCGCAAGGACCGACCAGGCCGAGGAACTCCGCGGCGTCGATCCGGAGCGCTCCCGCGTCGAGCGAAACCTGGTCCCCGGCCGTGCGGAAGAGTTCCTGCCCGAGCTCGTGCTCGAGCTCGAAGAGGGAGCGGCGCAGGTTCGATCGAGCGCGGACCTGGTCGCGCTCGGGCCAGAGGAAGGCGGACAGGCTGTCCCGGCCGTGCATGCCGGGTTCGAGCGCCAGGTAGGCGAGCAGCGCGAAGGACTTGCGCCGCGTGAACAGGACTGGTTCGCCAGCGCGGCTCAGCAGGGGCACGCCGAGCAGGGCCAGGGAAAGCGCCGCCGGATCCCGGACTCCGGCTTTCCCGTCGCTTTTTTCCATGTTACGGCGAGTATTCGCCAGCCGCGGGCCGTTTGCAACGCTCCTGCAACGCCCTCGCGCGAGGATTGGGATATCTGGAATCCAGAGAGGAGGCACCATGTATCGGAAAGTTCGCGGAACGGGCCTGGCGGCCCTCGTCGTCCTCGCGTTCGTCGCGGCCGGATGCGCCGGCGGCCCCGAGATCCTCGGCGAAGCCGGAGTCCTGGCCGGCACCTGGCGCGGAGGCTCGGCCTACGAGCCCGGCGCGGATCCGGAGACCGGCCTCGGAGTCCGCTACCTGCTCAGCCTGACGCCCCTGGGCGGCGGGCGCTTCGGCGCGACCTGGGAAGGCTCCTACGTCCTGCCCGAAGGCTACGCGCGGATGACCCGCTACAGCGGTGAACTGGCGAAGCGCGCGGACGGCGGCTACGAGGTCCTCGGTATCGCCTTTTTCAACAGCTCGGCGGTCTTCCCCCCCGACACGCTCCCGCAGGTGTGGGCCATCCACGGCAAGGCCGAGCTGCTCGGCGACGGCCGCCTGAGGATCACCTACGACGGCTTCGAGGTCCACGATTGGAATTCCCGTCCCTTCGTCGATCCGCCGCTGTTCCGGCCCGTCCCGACGCCCATCGTCGAGATCTACCGCCGCGTCGAGTTCGGCGGGAAGTAACGGAAGCCCTCTCCTCCGGCGGCCGCCCTCCTCGTTTTCCTCGGGGAAAGAGGGGAGGGGCCGTCCGGGGCGAGGCTCCGCCTCGTCGCCATGCGGAGGGACGGTCCCGGGAAAATCGGCCGAATCGCAAGCGTCATCCGCTTTTCGAGCGGTATGGCGGCATGCGTGAACCAAGGAACGTTAAAACCGGGATCCTGCACCTCGTCACGTGCCGGGTCGTGAACGACGAGCGGCTCCTCGCGCCGCCCGAGGCCAAGGATCTCTTCGTCGAGGACCTGGGTCGGCTCCGGGAGAAATACGGGGGCCTCGTCGTCGATTTTTCCGTGCTGGACGACCACGTCCACCTGCTCTTCGAGCCGAGGGGGAGCGCCGACCTGGCCGTCAACATGCGGTGGCTTTTCGGCGTCTTCGCCATGCGCTACAACCGGCGCTACGGTTCGTCGGGACACCTCTGGGGCCGGCGCTACGACTCGCGTCCGATCCGCGGCGGCGCCGAGCTTCTCGAGGCCATCGAACGAATCGACGACAACGCCGTGCGAGCGGGCCTCGCGGAGCGTCCCGAGGATTGGGAATGGAGCGGCCTCGGTCAGCGCCGCCGGGGCGACGCGAGCGCGATAGGCGAGCCGCCCCCCTGGCTCGGCCTGATCGCGAGCGCGCACCGGGCCCGCGCGCCTATTTCTTCCTGAGCAGGGCCGCGAAGGGGTTGTAGGTCTCGGTATCGTCCGGGCCGTCCAGGTATTTGGACGTCGTCGCGTCCTCCTCGACCGAGCTCGCCGGTTTCAAGGAGATGCGCCTGTTCGCCTGGTCCACGCCGAGGATCTGCACCGAAACGGTCTGCCCGACCTTGAGGCCCGCATCGCGCCGCCCGCCGTACGCGCCGGCCTTGCTGATTTCGGACTCGTGGAGGAGGCCGTCGAGGCCGGGCTCCAGGGTGACGAAGGCCCCGAACGCGGCCAGGCGGGCCACCGTGCCCGCGTGCTTCGAGCCCTCCGGGTACTTCTCCGCCGCGGTATCCCAGGGATCGGCCAGGAGGCTCTTCATGCTGAGCGTGATGCGCTCGTTCGGCCAGTCGATCTTGAGGACGGCCGCCCGGACTTCCTGGCCGACGGAGAGGACGGCGTGGACGTCCTCGACCCGCGAGCGGCCGAGCTCGGAGACGGGCAGGAGGGCCTGGGCGCCGCCCAGGTCGACGAAGGCGCCGAAGGACTGGATGGACGCGACGGGACCGGAAACGACCATGCCCTCGCGGAGGGTCTTCTTCAGCTCCTCGAGCCGCTCCAGGCGGGCTGCCTCGTGGATGGCCCGGTTCGAGACGAGGATCCTGCGGCCGCCTTCCTTGAATTCCTCGATCCTGAAAGGCAGGCGCTTGCCAACATGCTCCGCGGGGTCGTCCGCGCGCCGCTCGCCCATCTTGGAATAGGGACAGAAGGCGCGGAACTCGCCGATTTTCACGTCGTAGCCGCCCTTGATCTCCTTCTCGACCAGGCCCTCCACCGGAGTCTTGTCGAGGCAGGCCTGCTCCAGCATTCCCGCGCCGGCCTTGGACCCGTCGATCTTCGTGGTGAAGCGCATGTCGCCGTTCTCGGCGTCGAGGAAGTAGGCCCGGATGCGGTCTCCCACCTTGACGGAGAGGTTCCCGTCCCCGTCGCGGAGCTCGTCCAGGTCGAGGAGGCCCTCGTTCTTTCCGTTGAGCCGCACGAACACGCAGTCCCTCGATATCGACACGACCTCGGTCTCGAGCGCCTGGCCGGGCTTGTAGTATTCCATGCCCGAAAAGCTCTGTTCGTACATCTTCGCGAGCGCGTCGGACTTCGGGTCTGAATGGAGCGCTTTCATCGGTGTTCCCCCCGGGTGGGACGATTGTAGCAGGAAAGGGCGACATGTGGAAACACCGGATCAAGAGGGGGAGCATCGGGTTTGACGTGGCGCTCCGCGCGCCATCGTCTACGCGGCTCCCCCTGCCTCCGAAGTCCTCGCCCGCAGCGCGGGCTCCGGGCTTCTCCGGCACCCCCACTCTCTCTTGCCGTTATTACCGTCCGTCCGCGCGAAGGCGAGCAGTCAAAGACCAATACCACATCGCTTCGGGGACCGCCTTGAGCCTGCGGATCGCCGCTAATTCCTCAGGGAAGGCAAGGGTCTTTAGGGTGCTCAAGCTAGCTTCGCTGTAGCGCAAGCCCGAGAGATCCACGTTACTCCGCATGGCTTGGGTGAGAAGCGCTGCCTTCGCCGCGGCAGTCTTCATTTCCTCCCGACGGAACCTGGCGCCGACAAGGTGACTCTCAAGTTGCCTGCGACCAAGCTCCATGAGTTCGCAACGCCCGTCGGTCGGCGCTCCCGAGAGGCCAACCTGGGCCATGCAGTAGGCGGTCGAATAAGCGTCGTCCAGCGCCTGCTCGGATGTGAAACGCCCGCCTCGATACCTGTTTTCGGCAGCGAATATCGACTCGTAGGCCTTCCTCGCCTCGGAAATGTCCGAGGCCGCGTCGAAAAGCTCCCCTATATCGAAAACCTGTTTCATGAATTGCATGGAGTAGCGATCGGAAAGCGGGATGCCGGTCGTATTCGGGCCGAAGGCGGTGAGCTTGTCGCCGAGGAGCCCTTCCACCGTCGGGACAAGAAGGCTTCCGTCACCTTCCACGAAGGACGTTCGGAGCGGCAGGGCTTCGACCTTGGGGTAGAGGCTTCTTTCCTTCACGACATCGAGGAGGACGAAAGGCGCGGGATTCCTTGGATCGAGGGGGACATAGGAGAACTTGAAATGCCGTCTGGACGGAAGGCGATTCGGTCCTCTCTCGTCTTCGGCCATGCGGGTAAACGGACGGCTTTGGCTGACTTCCGCGAGCAGTCGATCCAGGCTGGAATCAGGTTGCTCGCAGATGATGTCCGCGTCGATGGAGAGCCGGCGGATTCAGGGAAGCCGGAGAAGGAGGCTTGTCCCGCCCTTGAAGATGAACTCAAGTCCCTTTTCCGCCAGGGCATCGAGGAGGGCAAAGGCGTGAATCGTTTTTTCAAGCAAGACTGGATCGCAGCCGCCGAGTTCCGCTCGCTTCCGTTCCTGCCATTCGGCGCCAAAGCATTTTGGATCAATCATGCTCGCTCCGACAAATCAATTCCGCCTAATTATCATAGGCGGAATTAGTTGATCGTCAGGTCTGAATAGCAGGCCAGGCTGGAGCTTCCTTTCCCTCGCGTAGCTCAGGAGCGTGGCCATGTTGATCCGTCGCGTGCCGGCGAGATTGGCCAACATGGCGTGGTACTCATCCGTCGCCATGAAGCCGAGATCGCGGGACTCGAAATAGAGTTCCACGAGCAGGTTTTCGATGGGAGCGACATGATCACGAGCCCGGTTCTTGACGCTTGACCGCCGAATGACCACGGAGCGCTTGCGCGGGCTAAAACGGGCGGCGTCCTTCCCGCGCGGGTTGAGATGGGCATCCCAGCCAGAATCGCGCAAGTGTCCGTAGACGGCATCCATCGCATCGCCTTCCACCATGACAAAGGCTACGAATGACCCCAGGAGATGGTGCGTGCCGCCCTGGATCTCCGCCGTGGACCAGCAGGTGAAATTCACCAGGGGGAAGGCTCTTTCCAGGTCGCCGGCAAGGTCGTGGATTGCCGAGGCGTCGAGTTCGAAGGGGAGCGCGAGCCGCGAATACCAGCCTCTTCCCGCATCGTAAATGAACGCGGAGGCGGTGAAGTCGTGCAGGTATCGGTTGAGTGTGCTGTCCTTGAAAGGTACCCCTCGCTTGACCAGGAAGCGGCGTATCTCCCCGAGGGGGAAATACGGCGCTTCCTTCGAGAGGGCGGGGAGGCAGGCATCGCGGAGGAAGGTCTTTAGTTCGATCTGACTGGCCTGCTTCATACGCCTCCTCCTTCCCGTAAGTATCGCATTCCCGCGCAAGCTCTCCAGGCCGCGATGCGCGACTCCCAGGGCTATTTCTTCCGAGTCTTGCCGCTGCCGCTCTCCGAGCCTGGCTTGCCATAGGGCAGCAGGGGCAGGCCAAGCTCCTTCAGGAACTCATTGTGCGCGCTCGTCGCCCTCGCTATCTCCGCCTCGATATCCACGAGCTCCTTGTGCACGGCGGCAAGGTCGATCTCCTCCTCCGCGACCGCGGTGCTCACGTAGCGGGAAATGTTCAGGTTGTAGCCATTGTCGACGATCTCTTTCATCGACACGCGCCGCGAGTAGCGGTCCCGCTTCTTCCGGAGTTGGTAGGTGGTGACGATGTCCTCGATATGCTTGTCAGTCAGCTGGTTCTGGCGCTTGCCCTTCTCGAAGTGCTCGGCGGCGTTGATGAAGAGGACGTCGTCGGGCTTCTTGCACTTCTTGAGCACGAGGATGCAGACGGGAATGCCGGTCGAATAGAAGAGGTTCGCCGGGAGGCCGATCACCGTGTCGATGTGGCCGTCGTCGAGGAGCTTGCGGCGTATGCGCTCCTCGACGCCGCCGCGGAAGAGGACGCCATGGGGCAGGATGATCGCCATCACGCCGTCGTCCTTGAGGTAGTGGAGCCCGTGGAGGAGGAAGGCGAAGTCGGCCGCGCTCTTGGGCGCCACCCCGTGGTTCTTGAAGCGCGGGTCCTCGCCCATCGCCTCGCCCGGCTCCCAGCGATAGCTGAAAGGCGGATTGGCCACCACCGCGTCGAAGCGCGGCATCTTGGCCGGGTTCGTCTCGCGCAGGAAGTCCCAGTCGTTGGTCAGGGTGTCGCCGTGGTAGATCTCGAACTCGCCGTCCTTGACTCCGTGGAGCAGCATGTTCATGCGCGCCAGGTTGTACGTGGTGATGTTCTTCTCCATACCGTAGATCTTGCCGATGGTACCGCCAGCCTCTTTCATGCGGTGGCGCACGTTGAGGAGGAGGGAGCCCGAGCCGCAGGCGAAGTCGAAGACGCTCTCCAACTTGTTCCGCTTTCCGGTCTTGGGTTCCTGTCCGTCCAGCGTGACGATGGCCGAGAGGATCGAGGAAATCTGCTGGGGCGTGTAGAACTCGCCGGCTTTCTTCCCCGAGCCCGCGGCGAACTGGCCGATGAGGTACTCGTAGGCGTCGCCCAGGGCGTCGGTGTCGCGCGAGAAAAGCGACATGCCCCGCGAAATCTCGGAAATGATGGAACAGAGCTTGGCGTTGCGGTCCGGGTATTTCCTCCCGAGCTTGTCCGAGCCCAGGTTGATCTCGGAGAAGAGGCCCTGGAAGTTGCTCTGGAAGGAGTCTTCCTCGATGTGCTTGAAACCCTTTTGGAGCGTATCGAGAAGCCTGTCGTCCTGTGTCTTCGCCAGGTGGACGATGTTGCCCCAGAGGTACTGCGGCTCGATGACGTAATGGAGCTTGCGGCGCATCAGCTTTTCGAAGTCGGGCACGTCCTTGGGGTTCTGCCGGTACCAGAGCGCCAGCGGCGGCTCCCCTTCACCGTTTTCCTGTTTCGGATAGTCCCTTCCCAGTTCCTTCTTCGCCGCCGCCTCGTAGTTGCTGGAGAGGTAGCGGAGGAAGAGGAAGGAGAGCATGTAGTCGCGGAAATCGTCGGCGTTCATCGCGCCACGGAGCTGGTCGGCGATGTTCCAGAGGGTCTTGCCGAGTTCTCGCTGGTTTAGGTCGGTCATCATTGTTCCTTTTATCTAGCCCCGAAAAGCACGTAAAAACGAGGAGCGTTTGCAGCAATTGGAGATGTGTTCCAATGCCTTCCGCGTCTTTCGTGGTTCACGAGATTTCTTCGGTAGCAGGAAATAGCCCCTGCATGAGCCCCTTCTTGTGGATCTTCAAAGTCTCGAGTATATCGGTTTCGGCGGCGATGAGGGAGTCGATGGAGGTGAGGCAGGAAGCGATGCGTTGCTGTTCCTTTTCTTGATTGGGTATCATTACTGGCACTTTTTCGAGCACTTCAACAGACAAACCTGGTTGTGCTTGCCCTGTGGCGAATCTATTTAAATCAAGAAGGTCTATCACATAGTATAGCCAGCGCGCGGCAATTCCCTTTTTGGGCTGGACCACAACGGCATGCTCAGTTGCGTAGAAATCGCCCGTGCCGAGTCTCACATTTCCACAAAGCGCACCTTGCCGGCCAATCAGAGGGAATTCACCAGAATGTGTATAAGTTTCTGTATACCCGCGGAGTCCGTTTCCCCCGTAACAAGGGTATAGTCCTTCTTTATACTGTTCTTTTATTTGGGAAGCTGTAATGAATTTGCCAGCTTGCATATGACAAGCATCAATTAACGTTCTCCATTTCCACTCCGGCCCATCCCGAAACTCCGGAAACCGCAATCGTGGCGTAGTCTCCCCTTCGCGGGGAAAGAGCACCTGCATGAACCCCCGCTTGCGGGCCTTCAAGGCCTCCACCTTCCGCCCCTGGGCGACGATCAACTCATCCAGGGAACCGAGGCAGTCGGCGATTTTTTGTTGTTCATCTAAATTGGGTACGGGAATTGTGAATATCTTTAATGCACTTCCCGAAAGTTCTTTAAAAGTGTTGCCAGCGCCAAGATCAACAAGGCGGGACTTCGCGTTCACAAGCGAATAGAATAGAAATCTGTATTTTAGTCCGGCCGCAGGGACAAGACCTTTGCATCCTTGGTTAATCGCCATCGGGACGTAATTGATAACTACATGCCCAATCGGGGCTCTTGTGGACAAAACTACCGAAAAACTTGGCAACAATTCTGACGGGCAGTTTTCCAATCCGCGCTTACTGATCTTTCGCATTGTTGAATAAATAAATGGGTCATCAGTCTTCCCCATTTCAGCGGGAGTCAGCCAATCGATCTCCGCAATCCAGTACTCTGGCTTAGCAGTGTCGGGAGTCCCCCCCTGAGTGATTCGATCGCATATCATAGAAAGGGGTTTCTCTACCCACCCCTCCTCTCCCCGAAACTCCGGAAACCTTAGCCTCGGAAGCGCCTTCGCTGCATCCTTCTTCGCCATTCGCCTAGTCCTCGTAGACCCGTAGGCCGGAAATGTCCCGTCCGTCCGAGCGTTTCTTCAGTAGCGGGACCAGGTCGCGCATGAGGGCCTCTTCCTTGCGCGCGCGTTCCTTCCAGCCGAGCTCCAGGGGCTCGAGGAGTTCGGTGAGCGCCTCGCCGTCGAATATCTTCCGGCCGAGGACGTCGTCGACGAAGGCCGCGAGCGCGGCCTCGGGTACGCCGTGCTTTCCGGCGAGCCCGGCGAGCTCGCGGGCGGCCTTCTCCGCCTTGAAAGCCTGGTAGCCAGAGCGGATGGCGGCCTCGTCGAGACCCTCGCCGGCCTTGAGGCCGCGGACGTACTCGGTGATGTCCTCGCGCTCGTCGAGGAATTTCGAGTCGGAGGCGATCAGGCCGATGAGCTCCTCGCGGCTCATGGTCGCCTTGCCGGGCTTCTTGGCGGAGAAGTCGGCGATGAGCTTCATTATGTAGTCGTAGTCTATGGTTGCCGAGGCGAAGAGGACGAACTCGAAATCGAGCTCCTTGAGCACCTCGCTCGTTTCCTCCCAGGGCCTGTCCTGCAAGGCCCTGAGGCGCTGGGCGGTCTCGAGGTAGACCCCGCGGAACGCGTAGAGTTCGTCCTTGGGAAGGATCGCCTCGATCTCCGCTTCCTCCCCGGAGCTGAGGTCGGTGTATTGGTCGAGCTGGGTCTGGAGCCGTTGCACTTCCTTGAAGCACTTGACGAAGGCGGTCTTCGCCTCGTCCCCCCTGAGGTTGTGGACCTGCTCGGGCGAGGCGTCGAGCCCCTGGCTTCTCATGAAGCTGTCGAGCTCGGCCTTGGCGGCCTTGAGCCGTTCGATGACCACCGGGGCCCGGTCGACGAGCCAGATCGTGCGGGCCTGCTCGGCCTTGACCCCGGAGAAAAGCGCGATGGCCGCGTCCACGGCTTCCTGCTGGCCGCGGAAGTCGAGGATGTTGCCGTAGGGCTTGGTGTCGTTGAGCACGCGGTTGGTGCGGCTGAAGGCCTGGATGAGGCCGTGGTGCCTGAGGTTCTTGTCCACGTAGAGGGTGTTGAGGTACTTGGAGTCGAAACCGGTGAGGAGCATGTCGACCACGATGGTGATGTCGATCTTCTCCGCTCCCCGGAAGGGCAGGTCGGCGTCGGGGTATTGCTGGTCCTTGATGCGCTTCTGGACGTCCTGGTAGTAGAGGTCGAAGTCGGCCACGCGGTGGTTGGTGCGGAAGCGCTCGTTGTAGCCGGCGATGATACGTTCCAGGGCCTTCTTCTTGCCGTCGGGGTCGTGTTTGTTGTCCTCCGCTTCCTGGGGGAGGTCCTCCTGGAGCTGGCGCACGTCGGGGCTCACGTCGGCCGGCGGGGAGAATACGGCGGCGACGGCCAAGGGGACGAAGGGGACGCCCAACGCACGTCTCTCGGCCTGGACCTTCTCGAAGAGGTCGTAGTACTCGATGGCGTCGTTGATGGAGGCCGTGGCGAAGAGGGCGTTGAACTTGCGTCCGCCCGTGGCGGCGACGTGCTTGCCGAGGATGGCCTCGACGACGGCCCGCTTGGCGACCGGTTCGCCGGGCCTGGGAAGGGTCGTGCCGTCGGCCTTGTAGTAATCGACGTGGAAGCGGAGCACGTTCCGGTCTTCGATGGCGTGGGTGATCGTGTACTCGTGCAGGGACTTCTGGAAGAGGTCGGCCGTGGTCGCGAGAGTCTTGGTCTCGCCCTCGATGCGCTTGTAGCTCGAGTTTTCCTCGAAGATCGGCGTGCCGGTAAAACCGAAGAGCTGGGCCTTGGGAAAGAACTCCCGGATGGTCCGGTGGGTTTCGCCGAATTGCGAGCGGTGGCATTCGTCGAAGATGAATACCAGGCGCTTGTCGCGCAGGGGCGCGAGCAAGTCGGAGAAGCTCTCGCGTCCGTTTTTCTCGCGACCTTTGTTGCGCGCGCCGTTCTCGTCGAGGGCAAGGCCGAGCTTCTGGATGGTGCAGACGATGACCTTGTCGGCCTTGTCGTCGGAGAGGAGGCGGCGGACGAGGGCGCCGGTATCGGTATTCTCCTCGACGCAGCCCTCCTGGAAGCGGTTGAACTCCTCGCGGGTCTGGCGGTCGAGGTCCTTGCGGTCCACCACGAAGAGGCACTTCTCGATGCCCGGGTCAGCCTTGAGGAGGGTGGAAGCCTTGAAACTGGTGAGGGTCTTTCCCGAGCCGGTGGTGTGCCAGATATAGCCGTTGCCCAGGTTCTTCTCGATGCACTCGACGATGTTCTTGACGGCGTAGATCTGGTAGGGCCGCATCATGAGGAGCTTCTGCTCGCTGGCCACGAGGACCATGTAGCGGCTGAGCGTCTGACCGAGCGTGCACTTGGCGAGGAATGCGTCCGCGAAGCGGTCGAGGCCGTTGATCTTGGCGTTGTCGGGGGCGGCGTGCTGGTAGATCGGGAGGAAGCGCTCGTCGGCGTTGAAGCTGAAGTGCCGTGCGTTGTTGTTGGCGAAGTAGTAGGTGGAATCGCGGTTCGAGACGATGAAGAGCTGCACGAAGCACAGGAGGGTCCCCAGGTAGCCGTTGCCCGGGTCGTTCTTGTACTCGACGATCTGCTCGATCGCCCGGCGGGGATTGATGCCCAGGGTCTTGAGCTCGACCTGGACCGCGGGCACGCCGTTTATCAGGATGAGTACGTCGTAGCGGTGGTGGCTGTAGTCGGTGTTTATCCTGAGCTGGCTCACCACCTCGAAACTGTTCTTGCACCAGTCGTCGATATTGACCAGGGTGTAGTTGAGGGGCGTGCCATCGTCCCGGATGAAGGCGTTGCGGTTCCTGAGCGTGTAGGCGGCGGCGAATACGTCGGGGCTGATCATGTCCGCGAGCAGGCGCTCGAACTCGCCGTCGGTAAGCCTGACCCGGTTGAGCTCCTGAAACTTCTCGCGGAAGTTGCTCTCGAGCGTCAGGCGGTCATGGATGTCCGGGCGATGGGTGTACTTGAGGTCCACGAGCTTTTCGATGAACTCTTGCTCGATTTTCGCTTCCGTGGTCATCTGCGGCGCCTCTTCAACGCTGTTTTCGGCTCTCCGTCCAAGGTGGTTCCGGGGATTCGGCCGGACGGATCGAGCGCTCCAGGGCGCCCGTTGGGCACAGAGTAGCGTCGCCCAATGGTGCCGTCAACGAGACGGTATTCGGCTTGTACGTCGCCCGTGAACGTGGGCGCCAGCGACAGGCAAAGAGGAGCGGGGGTGCCGGAGAAGACCGGAGCGCCGGGGGCATGGCCCCCGGCGCGAGGACTTCGGAGGCAGGGGGCACGCACGTCGCCGAAGGCGACGACGATGATCGATTCCCTGCAGCCTCGGTCCTCGACCGGAGCCGCGTCGGGAAGGGCGCGCGCAGCGCCGCACCCTCGACGGCGCGCCCCCTCATGAAGAAAGGGCCGCCCCTTTCGGAGCGGCCCTTCGCATTCGGCGAAGCGGGAATGGACCTTAGTAGTCCATTCCCCCCATTCCTCGCGAATCGCTCCGCGATTCGCGGCGACGAGCTGCCGCTCGTCGATCTCACGTAACGGCATGGGCGGCAGCAATGAAAAGCGCCCCTCGCGGGGCGCCTTCCACGCGGCATTTAGCTTGCAGTCAGGTCAGTAATCCATTCCCCCCATGCCGCGCGAAGGGCGGTTGCCATTCGCGGCGCCGAACTTCGTTCGGCGATTTTCTGAGACGGCATGGGAGGAATGGGAGGGCAAATGAAAACCGCGCCCTCTCGGGCGCGGCAGTGTGCGAATCCAGCGGCAGGACTTTAGTAGTCCATGCCTCCCATTCCTCCCATGCCGCCCATGCCGCCTCCGGCGGGCGCGGCCTTGGGCTCGGGCAGGTCGGTGATGGCGCACTCGGTGGTCAGGAGGAGGCTCGCGACCGACGCGGCGTTCTGCAGCGCCGAGCGGGTGACCTTGGCCGGGTCGATGATGCCGGACTTCACCATGTCGACCCACTCCATCTTCGCGGCGTCGAAGCCGATGCCCTTCTTCTCGTTCTTGGCGCGGTCCGCGACGATGCTGCCGTCGACGCCGGCGTTCTCGGCGATCTGGCGCATGGGCTCCTCGAGGGCGCGCTTGACGATGCGGAAGCCGACCTTGGCGTCGTCGGAGAGGGCGGAGACGTCGGCCTTCTCGAGGGCCTGGACGGCCTGGATGAGGGCCAGTCCGCCGCCGGGGACGATGCCTTCCTCGATGGCCGCGCGGGTGGCGGAGAGGGCGTCCTCGACCCGGTGCTTCTTCTCCTTCATCTCGACCTCGGTGGTCGCGCCGACGTTGATGACGGCCACGCCGCCGGCGAGCTTGGCGAGGCGCTCCTGGAGCTTCTCGCGGTCGTAGTCGCTGGTGGTCTCCTCGATCTGGGCCTTGATCTGGGCCTTGCGGTCGTCGATGTCCTTCTGCTTGCCCGCGCCCTCGATGATCGTGGTGTTGTCCTTGTCGATCTTGACCGTCTTGGCCTTGCCGAGCTGGGTCAGGTCGGTGCTCTCGAGCTTGAGGCCGAGCTCCTCGCTGATGACCTCGCCGCCGGTGAGGATGGCGATGTCCTCGAGCATGGCCTTGCGGCGGTCGCCGAAGCCGGGCGCCTTGACGGCGCAGGCGGTCAGGGTGCCGCGGAGGTGGTTGACGATGAGCGTGGCCAGGGCCTCGCCGTCGACGTCCTCGGCGATGATGACGAGCGGCTTGCCGGTCTGGGCGATCTTCTCGAGCATGGGGAGCATGTCCTTCATGTTCGAGATCTTCTTGTCGTGGATGAGGATGAAGGGGTTCTCGAAGACCGTGGTCATCGTGTCGCGGTTGGTGACGAAGTAGGGGCTGATGTAGCCGCGGTCGAACTGCATGCCCTCGACGTACTCGATGGCGGTGTCCATGGTCTTGGACTCCTCCACCGTGATGACGCCGTCCTTGCCGACCTTCTCCATGGCGTCGGCGATCTCGTTGCCGATCTCCATGTCGTTGTTGGCGGAGACCGAGGCGACGTGGGCGATCTCGTCCTTCTCCTTGATCTCCTTGGAGTTCTTCTTGATCTCCTCGACGGCCAGCTCGACGGCCTTGTCGATGCCGCGCTTGAGGCTCATCGGATCCATGCCGGCCGCGACGGCCTTGAGGCCTTCCTTGACCATGGAGTAGGCGAGGACGGTGGCGGTGGTGGTGCCGTCGCCGGCGACGTCGTTGGTCTTGGTGGCGACTTCCTTGAGGAGCTGGGCGCCCATGTTCTCGTAGGCGTCCTCGAGCTCGACTTCCTTGGCGACGGAGACGCCGTCCTTGGTGACGGTCGGGGCGCCGAACTTCTTGTCGAGGAGGACGTTGCGTCCCTTCGGGCCGAGGGTGACCTTGACGGCCTTCGAGATCTGCTCGACGCCGGACAGGAGCTTCCTGCGCGCGTCCTCGCTGAACATCAGCTGCTTCGCCATTTCGTTCTCCTTTGGAACCGTGGTGTATCCGCGCCCGCGCCGCCCGCGGAGGGGCCGGACGGGGCCGGGAATGGAAGGGTTTCGCCGCGAAGATCGCGGCAGAGAGGAAAATACCGAAAGCCCGGGGCGCGCGGCAAGCGATTCAAGGGTTTGACGACCGAAAAAATTTCAGTTAGAGTTCTAATCAACATGAGGGACGAAGGACCGCTGGCCATACTCGAATCAATGGAACGCGTCTCGGCGGCCTGGCGCCGCAAGGCCACGGAAGCCTTGCGCCCCTTCGGCATCACCCTGGCCCAGTACGAACTCATCCGCCACGCGCGCGTCTTCGGGGCCATGTCTCCCTCCGCCATGGCGGACGCGCTCGACTGGGACCGGCCCACCCTTACCGTGGTCGCGCGCCCTTGCCTCGCCTCCGGGTGGCTCCGCAGGCGCGATTCCGCGCGCGACCGCCGCTCGTTCCGGCTCGAGCTCGCGGGGCCCGGCGAGGAGCTCCTCGACCGCGTCGAAGCCGCGCGGCCCTTCGCGCCGGAACGCATCGGCGACCCCTTCGACGTCATCGGCGCCGACGAGCGCGCGCAGATCGGGCGCCTCCTCGACCGCGCCGCCCGCCGCGCCCGCGACGTCTGGGCCCGCGACATTCGCGCCTGAAACGGCCTCGCGCGCGAGGCTGCTCCGCGCGTGCTATCTTCGAATCCATGGCAGCCTTCCGGCGCGGATTGAAGCGCAGCGTCCTCGTCGCGGTACTGGTTCTCGTGCCCGTCCCGGCCCTCGTCCCCGCCGCCACGGCCCAGGCTCCCGGGGACCGGGCGCCCGGGGACTGGGCGCTCGTCCTCTCCGGCGCGCGCTTTCCCGGCGACGAAACCCCTCCCGAGGCCCTCGCCTCCGCCCTCGCCGCGGCGGACGCGCATTACGGCCTCCCGCCCGCCCCGGGCGGGGCCGCCTTCGAGCGCCTGGGCCCGGAAGGGCTCGAGTGCGCCGTCCACCTCCGCTTCCCCGCGGGCGAAAGCCGCGGAACCCTCGTCTTCGTCCACGGCTACCAGGAGCACGGCCTCTCCGCCCCCGCCATGGTCCGCGCCGCCCTCGACTCGGGCTGGACCTACGCCGGCCTCGACCTGCCGGGCCACGGCGCCTCGCCCGGCGAACGCGGCTGGGTGGACGACTTCTCCGAGTACGGGGCCGCGGTCGGCGCCCTGCTGGACGGCGGCCTCGTTCCCCGCGATCGTCCCGTCCTCGTCGTCGGCTTTTCCACCGGCGCGGCCGCCATCGCCGAATTCCTCTCGACCCTTCCGGCGGACGCCCCCGCGCGGACCGAGCGCTTCCTCTTCCTCTCGCCCCTCGTGCGCATCGTGGCCTGGTGGCCCTCGCGGCTCGGGCTCTTCCTCGCGGAATGGGCCATGCCGCGCCTGCCGGGCCGCACCGTCGGCATGACGCACGACAAGGCGTGGAAGCAAAGCGCCGCCCGCGACCCGCTCCGCGTCGGCGACCCGCCGAGCGCCTGGATGCACGTCCTCGTGCGCTGGGAAGCCTCGCTCGACGCCCGCGCGCCGCGGCCCGAAGCGATCCGCGTGCTCTGGGGCGGCTCCGACACGGTGGTGAACGCCGCGTACGGCCGGCGCTCGCTCGAGCGGCTCTTCCCCGCCTCGACGCACGAGGAAATCCGCGGCGCCTACCACGGCCTGCCCTTCGAGGGCGGCGCCTACCTCGAAGCCGTGCTGCGGATCCTGCGGGAGGAGCTGGCATCGGGCGAAACGCGCCCGGGCGGCTGAACCCCTCCCCCCGGGCGACGCGCGGCGTCCTTTCCCGCTATAATGGCAGCCGCATGAAAGCCACCATCCCCGTCCTCCTCGAGGACCCCGCCTTCCTCGTCGTCGACAAGCCCGCGGGCTTCCTCGTCATCCCCGACCGCTACGACGTCCTCGCGCCCGTCGTCTCGACCCGCCTCGAGGACGCCTACGGCAAGCTCCTGACCGTGCACCGCCTCGACAAGGACACCTCGGGAGCCCTCATCTACGCGCGGAGCCCCGAGGCGCACGCGGCGCTCTCGAAGGCCTTCGAGGGCCGCGCCGTCGAAAAGGCCTACCGCGCCGTCGTCCTCGGCGAGCCCGAGTGGGACGAGACCGTCTGCGAAATCCCCCTCGCCCCCGACGCGGACCCCATGCACCGCACCGTCGCCGACAGCGCGAACGGCAAGCCGAGCCGCACGCGCTTCAAAGTGCTCGGCCGCTACGGAAAATACTCCCTCGTCGAAGCCCGCCCCGAGACCGGCCGCACCCACCAGATCCGCGTGCACCTCAAGGCCCTCGGCCACCCCGTCGCCTGCGACCGCCTCTACGGCGACGGCCGGCCCGTCAAGCTCTCCGCCTTCAAGCGCAAATGGCGCGGCGACGAGTTCGACGAAAAGCCCCTGCTTTCGCGCGTCGGCCTCCACGCCTGGTCGCTCGCCTTCCCGCACCCCGCCACGCTCGCGCGCGTCGAAGTCGAAGCCCCGTACCCCCGCGACCTCCGCGCCCTGAGCGCCCAGCTCGAAAAGCTCAAGTAAGGGTCCGGATTGCGGGCGCCCCGCCCGCGGTCCGCCTTCGCGCTCGCGGCGCCTATGGTTCGCGGGCGCGGACCGCGCGCGGCCGGGCTCTCCGCTCCAAGTCCTCGCGGCCGCGGCGGCTTGGTTCGCGGCGGCATGTCAGGTTCACATCGCCGCGTGCGGTATGTGGCGGCCGCTCCGGGCTTTCCGCTCCGATCCCTGGCGCGGGCCACGGAAAGGCGGCGATGCGTTGGAGGAGCGCGGCGCCGGGGGGGATTCTTTCCGGGAGAACGGCTCCCTCAAATTTGCCCCATCCGCGAAAGCGCCTATACTCGAGGCTACATCCTATTCGCGGAGGATCCGATGGCGCACACCCGCCTCGCCTTCGCGGCCGCCTTCGCGGCCGCGCTTCTTTTCATTTCCTGTCCCGGCGATGTGGACGGCGAGTATTCCTTCGACGCGCCCTTCGGGGACGCGCCCGAGGCCGCTCCCGGTTTCTGGCGTTCGGGCGGCGCGCCCGCGCTCGTCGAGGTCACGGCCGAAGCCTGGGCCTCCGGTCCCGCCGCGGGCGGTCCGGCCGGCGCGGTGGCGTTCCGCGACGAGTTCGACGCGTTCGACCGCGCCTCCTGGTACGCCGTCGAGGAAAAGACCGGCGCCGACGCCATGGGCCGGCTCGCCGCATCGGGCGGCGCGCTCGTGATCTCCACCAAGGACGTGGACCGCAATCCCTTCGTCTACGGCAAGGCCTTCCCCATGCCCGCGTCGGGAACGGTGCGGGTCACGCGGCGCGCGCGGATCAGCTACGCCAACGACTACTTCGCCGGCGGTTTCTTCCTCCAGCAGGCGGACGCCGAGATCCCGAAAGCGGGCGTCGCCGAACCCGCCCTGGTCGGCGTCCTCCACGTCAACTTCAGCTACGATCCCGGGCGCTATCCCCTGACCAAGGGCTTCGTCGCCGTCACCGACGGCTTCAAGGCCCCGGGCACCTTCGCGACCATCGAGAACGCCCCCTTCGGACAGTGGATCGAGGAAACCCTGGTCTACGAACCGGCCACCGGCAAGGCGGCCTACATCCTGGACGGCGTCGAGTACCCCATCGCCGCGGCGCCAGCCTCGAAGCCGTATTTCCGCGTCGCCATGAACGCGTACGGCTGGTACACGGGCCACAGGGCCGAGGTGGACTGGATCGGCGTGGAGACGCTCGCGCCCGCCGCGGCGGCCCCGGGCTTCGGCGCCGGCACCGAACTCGTCTCGCGCCGCCTCGAGCCTTCCGAGGACGCGATCGTGGTCGAGGCGCGCGACGTGAAGGTCACCCTGCCGCCGCTCGCCCTCGACTCGGCGCAGGACTTCCGCGTTACCGCGCTCGGCTCCGGTTCGGGAGCCCTGGCGGCCTGGGACGTCGACTGCGGAAGCGTCACGAGCTTCGATTCCTTCCTCGAGATCGAGCTGCCGTATCCGGACGCCTCGGCCCTGCCGGGCGAAAAGCCCGCGGACAAGCTCATCGCGGTCACCTGGGATCCTGAGTCCGGGGCGTGGCGCCAGGAGCTGGCCGAATTCCGCGACGACCGCGCCGTCGTCCGCATGGACCACCTGACCACCGTCGCCCTGGCCCCGCGAGGCGACGCGCCTTCGAGCGAGCTGGCCGAATTCGTCGCGGAGACCGCCGACGTCGGAGGCCTCTCGAAGGCCGACGTCCTCAATGACGCCTGGCAGTCGCTGGTGGAGGGCGCGGGCTGGGCCGGCACCGCGGGCGATTGGACGTCCATGCTCGCGGAACTTCCCGCCCTCGAAAAGCTGAACGGCGAGCTCGAGCGGATCGGCGATGCGGCCGTTTACGTCGACATCCTCCAGAAGGTCATGGCGGGCGACACGGAAGCGCTCAAGCAAACCGCCATCGACATGGCCCTGTCCTGGGCGGGCGGCAAGATCACCGACGCCCTGGCCGCGACCGGCTACCAGATCGCCTCCATCGGCACCTTCGCCATCGACTATTCGCTCAACACCTTCGCCACGACCCTGCTCGACGCGGAATTCCGCGCCTACGAATGGGCCTACCAGGAGTTCTACCGCGAGTACGAGCGGACCCTGCCCGAGTGGTACGACCTGGTGACGCGCATCCTCCAGCGCGCCGACAACCCGCAAAACGCGCGCGCCATGCTCTACGCCGAATTCGGCGCGCACGCGGAGAAGCTCTGGCTCTACCAGAGCTCCGACTACGACAAGTGGACCGACTTCGACTCGATGGTCGCGGAGGCCAAGGACAGCCGCGTCGGCGTCACCCTCAGCCTGACGCCCGAAGTCAAGGAGAAGATCTCCGCCAACTACAAGGCCGTGCTGGCCCAGCGCCTGACCGCGGTCATCGCGCGCGCGGCGGAGAACGTGCGCACCAGGCTCGTCAAGTACCAGTACGGCTACCAGCGCGACGCCGAACGCTACCTCCGGAACGAGGCAACGATCCGCGTCGCCGTCACGGGCATGGGCGAGGGCCAGCGCGTCCGCGCCGCGCTCTACCGCGGCGACAAGAAGCTCGTGCAGTCTCCGGCCATCTTCGCGGACGGCGAGCTCGTCATCGCCGCCCCGCTCGAGTTCTTCCTCGAGAAGGGCGCGCCCGACCGCGTCGTCTACTGGGTGGGCACCGAGAAGGGCGGCAAGCGGAGCAGCGAGTATTTCTCGGAGGAATTCCGCATCGGGTCGCTCGTGTCGGAGCTCTCCTTCAGGCTCGGGAATCCGCCCGAGAAATTCGACCTCCCGAAAAAGGCGGACGACGACAAGGTTAAGCCGGAAGAAAAGTCCGCCGGCGCGGACGTGGCGGCGGACAAGTCCGCCGCGGGCAAGGAGCTCGCCGTCGACAAGTCCGGCGGAACTTCCGACGCCCCGCCCGGGACCTCCGGCAAGGACGCGGTGACGACCGGCGGCTCCGACGCCCTTCGTTGGGAGCTCCGCGGCGAGGACCTTCTCATCACCCTGACCGAAACCACCACGGTCGACTCCGGCACCGATCACAGCTACTGGCTCGGCACCGATTTCAACGACGGAGAGAAGCGCTACGAGGGGGCTTCCTTCGCGGGCTACGCGCGCGTCAAGAAGGAGGCCGCCGGGCAGAACGCCTACGGCTACGATCGCTGGCTCATCGTCGAGGAGATCAAATTCAAGGTCGCCCGACCGAAGGGCGACAGCGTGCGGCTTTTCCTCTGGGTGAAGTCCGCGCAGGGTTCGGTATGGGTGCACAAGACCACCGTGCGCCTCGATCCGTAAGGGGGGATGACGATGGATGAAACCGGAGGCGCGCGGGCGCCCGAAGCGGTCGGAAGCCTCTTCGGCCATATCCTCCAGGACCTTGCCTTCCTGGCCTTGGTCTGGCTGGTCGGGGCCGCGGGAAGCGCCTTCGCGGACGTCTCGGGCGGCCTGCATCCCCTGCATTTCCTCCTGCTCTCCGGCCTGATGTCCTGGCTCGTCTGGCACTTCGTCGGGCGATTGACCTTCGAGTTCGAGGCCTACAAGCGGCCGGACGCGACGCGGGGCGAACGGGCCGCCCTCAAGACGCTCGAGGTCTTCCTGGTGTTCTACTCGCTCTTCTTCATCGGGCAGGGCTTCTTCGTCTTCCAGATCATCGAGCCTTTGCTCGCCGGCGCGGGCCTCGACTTCCCTTGGGCGCCGACGGCCTTCAAGGTCGCGTCCTTCCTGGTGCCCTCGCTCGCGGCGCTGGCCGGCTGGCTGTCGCGCGGCCGCCGGACCGAAACCCGCGATTCGCTCGATTGGGTATGGATCCTCGTGCTCGCGCTGACGCTGCCCTTCCTCTTTACGCCCCGCTCGCCGCTCGAAGCCCTGGGACTCTCCGGATCGGGCGGGGGCGGAATCCTCGGAACGGCGGGCGGCATCGCCGCGCGGATCGCGTTGGCGCTCGGCATCCCCCTCCTCGTCCGGATTCCGGTCCGGGCCCTCGCGCGCGCGAAGGGCACGGTCGCGGGCCGCTTCCTCGCGGCCTGGGACGGCTTCGCCTATCCCCTTTTCGTCTCTCTGACGCTGTACCTCTGGCTCCGCGCCATACTCGACCTCTACGTGCCGGCCTCGATGGCGAACGACATCAACTTCCGGCCCCAGGTAGCCATGCTCGGCCTGGCCCTCTTCGGACCCCTGCCGCTGCGCCTCGTGCTCGCGGCGCGCCCGCCGTTCAGGCTGCTCGGCGCCCTCGTCTCGATAGCGTTGGCGCTCTGGCTCGGCTGGGACGCGTACGCGCTGACCCGGGCGCGCTTCGGCGAGTGGCGGGCGGCGCCGCTCGACGCCGCGAGGCTCGAGGCGCTCGACGCGAACGCGCGGCGCGACGATTTCGACACGAGCGCGGACGGCTACTGGCGAACCTACGACGCCTCCTCGGAGACCTTTCTCGACGGGGAACCCGAGCTCGCGGAAGGGGCGCTCGTCCTCCGGGGCGAGGACGGGAAGTACCTGATCGGCCCCTGGCTGCTGATTCCGGCAAGCGGGACCATCCGCGTCGAGCGCCGCGTGCGCGTCCAGGACCTGGACGCGGACCACTACGGCGAGCTCGAGCTCTACGTGGGCGAGAACGAGCGGACGCGCCCCCGCTTCGACGGCCTCGAACCCGCGCTCGTCCTCCGGCACGACCCCTTCAGCGCGGCGCTCGCGGGCGCGAAGGGAAAGGCGTTCGTTTGGGTCGAAGCGCCGGGCGCCGAGGTCGCCCTGGTGTCGCGCGCCCTGCCGCTCGGGGCCTGGGTCGTCGAGGCGCTCGAGTGGACGCCCGCGAGCGGGAAGGGGCGCTACGCCTTGAACGGCGCGTCCATCGCCTTCTCGACCGCCCCTTCCGAGGGATCCGTGTTCGCCGCGGGCCTGCGCGCGCGCGGTTCCTACTCGCGGCGGAGCTGGATCGACTGGATAGAGTTCGGGCGCTAGCGAAGAATCCCGTGCTTCGCGCCGCCCGGTGGCCCGAAGGCGCAGGGCGGCGCTATCATGTCGACATGGAACGGGTCGAAGGCTTCGTCGTGCACGCGTGGACCGAGTACCGCTCGGGACGCGTGCTGCTGGCCGCGCGCCTCCTCGACGGACGCTCGGCGGCCGCGGCCTTCGACCGTTGGCAGCCTTTCGTCCACGTGCTCGAGCGCGACGCCGAGCGGGCCCTCGGCATCGCGCGCGAGGGCGGCGTCCGCGTCGAGGCCGAGCCCTGTCCCCTCGCGGCGCCGCGCGGCGAAAGCCTCGCGACGCTCCGCCTGGCCGACCGGGAGCGCAAGGGCTACGCCGAGCGGCTTTCCCGGGCGGGCGTCCCGAACTGGGGAGCGGCCGACCGGGCCGCCGACCTGTTCCTGCTCGAACACGGCATCCGCGCGGGTTTGAGCCTCGAGGGCGAGGCTCGGCCGGGTCGGCGCGTCGCGCTCGTGTTTCCCGAGCCCGTCCTCGCGCCCTCCGAAGCGGGCGAGGGCGCGGCGGTCCGCTGGCTCTCGCTCGACATCGAGACGACGCGCGAGGGACGGGTGAGCGCCTGCGGCCTCGTCCAGGGCGGGGAGCGGAGCGTTTTCGTCGTGGCGCCCGGGCCGGTGGAAGGCGCCGACGCGGTGGAGGACGAGCGCGCCCTCCTCGTCGCGATCCGCGACCGCATCGTGGAGCTGGATCCGGACGTGGTCACCGGCTGGAACGTGGTGGACTTCGACCTGCGCGTCCTAGGGGAGCGGGCGGCCGCCCTGGGCCTGCCCTTCGACGCGGGCCGCACGGAGGCGCCGCTCCGGATCGTGGAGAGCCCTGGGCAGCGGACCCTGGCCGTCATCGAGGGGCGGCGTTGCGTCGACGCCATGAAGGTGCTGCGCTCGGCGCCCGAGCGCTTCGAGGATCAACGCCTCGAGACCGTGGCGCGCGGCGTGCTCGGCGAGGGCAAGCTGGTGGCGTCGAGCGGGCCGGAGAAGCTCGACGAACTGGAGGCCCTGCGCGTCGCGGACCCAGCGCGCTACGCGGCCTACTGCCTGCGCGACGCGGAGCTGCCGCTCGCCATCCTCGGGAAGACCGGCATGGGCGAGTTGACCGCGCTCCGCGCGGCGCTGACCGGCCTCGAGCTCGAACGCGCCTGGACGAGCGTCCCGGCCTTCGAGCGGGTTTACGCGCGCGCGCTCAGGGAGCGGGGCATCGCGGCGGCCCCGCCCGAGGCGCCGGAAGTCGGGAACGCGGCGGGCGGGCTCATCCTCGAGCCGCGTCCCGGGCTCTTCGAGGGCGTCGTCGTCTTCGACTTCCGCTCGCTCTATCCTTCCATCATACGGACCTTCAACGTGGATCCCGTCGCGCGGCTCAGGGCCTCGGGAGGCGATGGCGACCTCGTGGCGCCGAACGGCGCGCGCTTTACGAGGGAGCGTGGCGTCCTGCCCGAGGTCGTGGACGGGTGGACGGCCCTGCGCGCCGCGGCGATCGAGGCGGGCGACGACGCGCGCGCCTACGCGCTCAAGATCCTCCAGAACTCGTTCTACGGCGTGCTCGGCACGCCGAACTGCGTCTGGGCCCACGACGAGCTGGCCGGCGCCATCACGGGCTACGGCCACGAGATACTCGGGGCGACGCGCGACTGGTTCCGCGCTCGCGGCCATGAGGTGCTCTACGGCGACACGGATTCGGTGTTCGTGCTCTTCGGCGCGGAAGCCGCGCGCGACCCGGCCGCCCTCCGCGCCCTGGCCGGGGAGCTGGCCGCCCGGGCGGTGGAGCACCTCGCGGGAATGGTACGCGGGCGCTGGGGCGTCGAAAGCCGGCTCGACCTGCGCTTCGACAAGCTTTACGCGCGCTTCCTGATACCCCGCATCCGGGGCGACCGCGCCGCGCGCGTCCGCGAGGAGCTCGAGCGCGCAGGGTCGCTCGACCTGCTCGACGGGGCGCCCGCCCCGCGCGGACGGGCCAAGGGCTACGCGGGCCTGCTCGTGGCCGCCGACGGAACGACGAAGGTGGACGTGAAGGGGCTCGAGGCCGCCCGCGGCGACTGGACCCCCCTCGCGCGGCGCTTCCAGGTGGAGCTGCTCGCGCTCGCGTTCGACGCGTCGGGCGAAGGCGCGGCGAAGGAGTACGCTCGCGGCCTCGCGGCCGAGCTGCGCTCCGGACGGCTCGACGGCGAGCTCGCCTTCAGGCGCACGCTCCGCCGCGACCTCGAGCTCTACGCCGCCGATTCCCCCCACGTCAAAGCCGCCCGGCTCTCGGGCGCCTCGGCCCGCGGCGACACGGTCGAATACGTCCAGACCCTCGCGGGCCCCGAACCCGTGGCGGCGCTCTCCTCGGGCATCGACCACCAGTGGTACCTCGAGCGTCAGCTCGCGCCCATCTGGGAGTCCATCGCCGAGGCCGCCGGGTGGGAGCCGGATCTGACGCGCGTGGCGGGGGAACAGGGCGAGCTCTTCTGAGGGCGGGCCATGCGTGTGCGTGGCCTGTCCCTCCGCTGCGACCGATTTCCCGGGCGGGCCGCGCGCCGGGCTGGCAGGCCGCGAGGCCCGAAACGGGAGCGCGACGCCCGAGGCGAAGGCCGCGCGCGGCCCTCGCCCCGAATTCCCGTTCGTCCATTGCGTTCCGACGCGCGTGAACCTAACATTCCAGCCATCGTCGCACCCGCGGGCGTCCTGCGGGGACGGGGGTTGCATGGTCAAGGTGCTCGTGATCGACGCGCAGGGCTTGATACTCGACCTGCTCGAGGGTGCCCTGGCCTCCGATCCGGAGCTCGAGTCGCTCGGCGGCGCGGGCGGACTCGCGGAGCTCGCCGCCCTCGGTTCGGGCGCGGCCCCCGACGCGGTGCTCGTGGACCTGCACGGAGCGCGACCCTCCGTGCCGGAGCTGCTCGCCGGCGTCAAGGCCGCCTGGCCCCGTGCCCGGGTGCTCGCGCTGGCCGACGACGCGGGGGCGCCCGAGGCCTTGGCCGCGCTGGAGGCCGGCGTGGAAGGGCTCATCCTCAAGGACGGGCGGCCGACCCTGCTCCTCATGGCCTTGAAGTGCGTGGCCTCGGGACTCCGCGTCATCCATCAGGAGGCGCACGACCGGTTCCGGAGCCTGCTCGAGTCGCGCCACGCCATCCACCCGAGCCTGGCCGCCGCCCGCGAGGACGGCCGGCCCCTGCCGCTCGACGAGATCGACCGCACCATCATCCGCCTGATATCCGAAGGGAAGTGCAACAAGGAGATCGGCGAGGATATCCACTTCGCTGAAGGCAGCGTGAAGAACCGCATCTCGCGCATCCTCGCCTCCGCCGGGCTCAAGGACCGCACGCATATCGTCATGTACGCGGTGCGGCACGGGCTGATCTGAACCCGCGGGCGGGAAGGCGCGCCCTGGCATCCCGAGGCGAGCGGGGGCGGGACTCGGTGACTTCCGACACCCGGATTCAGTAACCCAGGTCATTCCCGCGCCGTGCGCGGGTGGCTCGCGGCGTCGCGGCGCGATGACCAAGTTCACCCGGTGCATACCGGAAATTCTATCTAGAATTCACGCCATGACGGACGGCGCGACTCGCGCGGTCCTGAGGGCCGCCCCGGGCCCGCTCAAGCCCGGGCTCGACGCCGACGCCTCCGCCAAAAACGGAGGCTACATGCGCAGATCGTGGGTTTTGGCCGCGCCGATCGCGGCGCTGGTTCTCGTGATCGTCCTGGCTTCGTGTCCGAACCCGGCGGTGGATGACGACGACGGCACGCCCGAAACATTCAGCTACAAGATCTCGGTAGGAGATACCGGGCCCACGGACGGCGGTGTGACCGTGCTCGACCAACCGACCGTCACGTGGAATCCGGTCACCGGAGCCGTCGCCTACCAGCTGCGATGGAGCGTCGGAAGCGCCGGGCTCGCGGCCGCCACGGCGGTCGATACCGGTACGTCCACCTCGTACACCTTGCCCCCGGTCGACGACGACAGCAACGTCTACTGGCAGGTCAGGGCGCAGAACGCGGCGGGCGTCTGGGGCGTCTGGGACGATGCGTTCAGCTTCTGGCGCGAGACCGTACCAACCCGTTTCAGTTCGGACCCGCCGGACGCGAGCATGAGCTGGGTGCCCGGCGACGGGACAGTCAGCTGGGGCGAGATCGACGGCGTCGAGGCATATGTCTTCGAGATCGCGCCGTACAACGATTTCAACCCGGCCGACACCGGCTACCAGCTGTCCGGCGAGCTCCTTGCGAACGAATTCGCCCCGAGCCTGCTGACGCCAGGTTCGCAGCGCTATTGGCGGATCAGGATCAAGACGGCTGGCGTCCTGGGGCCATGGCTCTCCGCGCGGCAGTTCTGGATCAGGTGGGACTATACGGTGACGCCGCTCGCTCCGGCGGACGAACTCATCACCTTCGACCGGACGCCGACCTTCTCGTGGTCCGCCATCGACGGAGCGCCGGGCGCTCTGGTGGAAGTCAGTACCGATGACCTATTCACTTCGCATACCGACGGGAACGCGACCGGCACCAGCTACACCCCCAGCACGACCTCGCCGTTGTGTGACTTCGGGCAGACCCGCTATTGGCGCGTGACGCCGAAGAACGCCGAAGGCTTCCTCGGCTCCACCGAGGGTCCGGTCCGCTCGGTGTCATTCAGCGACGCGAACACCATCGCGCAGACCACGACCAACAGGCCCGACTTCAACGCGGAGCAGACCGTGAGCTGGACTCCGCTGGTCGGGGCGGTCAAGTACGATCTCGACTACTCCATCATCGAAGGCGCCGATCCAGACTTGAATCCGGACGCTCCGAACCTTGGCGCGAACAACTACAACTTCGGGCCGGTGCCCCGGGGCAGCCCGCGCCGCTGGGTCGTACGGGCGTACAACGATACGGCGGGTTCCCCTGACGTCACGCTGTGGTCGGAGGTCTTCGAGATCCGCGTGGCCTGGGACTACGCCGCGACGCCGACGAACGACGGCGCGTCCCGGCCTACCTTCACCTGGACGGCCACCGCCGACGGCACGGGCAACCCGATCTGGTATCAGTACGCGTACGGCGTCGACGCCGCCGAACTCGCGGTCCGGAAAGAGTCGCCGACTTTCACCGCCGCCGCGGACACGCCATCGTTCCTCAGCCCGATTACGCAACTGGAGAACCAGACCTGTTACTACTCGTGGCGTGCGATGAATACGGAGGGCATCTTCGGCGACTGGTGCGATTTCCAGTACACCTACACTAAATAGCGGTCGAGGCGAATCGGACCACTACGGCGCCGTCCCGTCAGGGAGCGGTGCCGTCTTTCAACGGCTCTTCCCGGGCGGGCCACGCGCCGAGCTGGCAGGCCCCGACGCCCGGGCCGTGTCGGCGACGCCCGCGGCGAGGGCCGCGCGTGGTCCTCGCCCCGCCCCCTTCCTTCTTGCCGTGATCGCGGAGTCGCGCTAAAATCCAAGGCAACACCGCGCGTCGCGCGATAAAGAACCCGGGTCAGCACGCGCGCCTTTCCGCGGCGCGCAGGAATCGCGAGCGCCCCCCGCCCCCGCGGCGGTCGGCGTCAAGACCCGCACGGTTAACTCCCCGCCCCGTACGGGCGGTCATTTCGCCCCGCAGGACGACCCGCGGGATGGGTCGGCACGGACTGGAAATTCAAGAGCGCTCGGAAAGCCTTCCCTTTCCCGCTCTTCTCCCTCATGTCTCCGTGCCTCCCTGTCCCTGTGGTTCCTTCATGACGGGCGTCGATGGAGTTCGCCATGCGCGCAGCGCTCGACGCGGTCCGCGACCGCTCCCTCACCGTTTCCCAGAAATACATGGCCCTCGCCCGCGTGGCGGAGTCCACCGTCAAGGCCCTGCCCGTCTCCGACGCCGTGCAGGCGTTGCGGGACTCGGGCGTCATCTGCGACCTCTACGAGGGCGCCGCGCCCTTCCGCCCGCGCTACGTGGTGCCCGATTACGGACGCTTCGTGAAGCAGGGCTCGGCCTTCCTCGGCCTCGAGCCGCCTCGCGACCTCGACGAGGCGCTCGCCTCGCTCCTCGTGCTCTATCGCCACGTGCCCAGCATCACGGGCTTCCCCGTCTACGTGGGCGACCTCGACGCGCTGATCGAGCCCTTCCTCGACGGGGCGGACGAGGATGGCGCGCGGAAGGCCGTCCGGCTCTTCCTTTTGCAGATGGACCGCACCCTGACCGACAGCTTCGTGCACGGCGACCTCGGGCCGCGCGAGACGCGCGCGGGGCGCCTGATTATCGAGGAAAGCCGGAAGCTCAAGTGCGCCGTGCCGAACCTCTCGCTCAAGTACGACCCGGACCTGACCCCGGACGGCTTCGCCCTGCTGGCCGCCGAGTGCGCGCTCGACGTCGCGAAGCCCAGCTTCGCGAACCACCGGATCTTCTCGGAGGATTTCCGGCGCCTCGGCTTCGAGGATTACGCGGTGGTCTCGTGCTACAACGGCCTGCCGAAGGGCGGCGGCTCGTGCACGCTCGTGCGCCTTAATCTCGCGAAGCTCGCGCCGCTCGCGCGGGACCGCGCGGACCTGCTCGAGCGCGCCCTGCCCGAGGCTGTGCGGCTCCAGCTCGAGTACATGGACGCGCGCGTGCGCTTCCTCGTGGAGGAATCGGGCTTCTTCGAATCCGACTTCCTGGTCAAGGAAGGGCTCGTCAGCTTCGAGCGCTTCACGGCGATGTTCGGCCTCGTGGGCCTGGCCGAGTGCGTGGACGCGCATTCGGAGGGCAGGCTCTACGGCAGGGACGACGAAGCTGACGCCTTCGGCCTCGAGATAGTGAGGCGCATTTCGGAGCAGGTGGCGGCCCACCGCGCGCCCTGCCTCGAGGCGGCGCTCGGGCGCTACCTGTTGCACGCGCAGGTGGGCATCGACGACGACAAGGGCGTGAGCCCCGGCTGCCGCATCCCCGTCGGCCGCGAGCCCGAGCTGACCGCGCACATCCTCCGCTCCGCGCCCTTCCACAAGTACTTCCCGAGCGGCATCGGCGACGTGTTCGCCTTCGAGCCCACCGCGCGCCGAAATCCGCGGCACCTCCTCGACATCGCGAAGGGCGCCATGGCCTCGGGGCTCCGCTATTTTTCCGCCTACGCCGCGGACGCGGACGTGGTGCGCATCACCGGGTACCTGGTGAAGCGCTGCGACCTCGAACGCCGCGACCGGACGCCCGACCTCCAGAACTCCGCCGTGCTCGGCCGCAACGCCGTCAACAACCTGGGCGTCCTCGACCGCCGCGTAAGGCCGTGATTGGGCAGCAGGCCGCCGAAGGGCTGGTGGCGAGGGTTTTGTATTCTTCGGCGGTGGACGGCCCGGGCAACCGGGCGGTGGTCTTCCTGCAGGGCTGCGACTTCGACTGCGCCTACTGCCACAATCCCGAGACGCGAAACCTGTGCGACCACTGCGGCGCCTGCGTCGGCGCGTGTCCCGCGGGCGCGCTTTCGATCGCGGAAGGCGGCGGCGAGGGCGGGGAGCGTCGCGTCGTCTGGGACGAAACCGTCTGCCGCGACTGCGGCGCCTGCGTCCGCGCCTGCCCCAAGGGCTCGTCGCCGAAGACTCGCCGCATGACGGCCGCGGAAATCCTCGCGCGCCTCGAACGGCGCAAACCCTTCCTGTCCGGCATCACGGTCTCCGGCGGCGAGTGCGGCCTGCAGGCCGCCTTCCTCGAGGATCTCGCCGTCGCCGCGCGCGCGGCGGGCCTTCCCGTCCTGGTCGACACGAACGGCTCGACCGATTATTCGGCGCGGCCGCGCCTCGTGGAGGCGGCCGAGGGCTTCATGCTCGACGTGAAGGCCTGGGACCAAGGCGTCCACCGCGCGCTCACGCTCGCGGGCAACGACGCGGTCAAGCGCAATCTCGGCTACCTCGCGGGCGCGGGAAAACTGGCCGAGGTCCGCGTGGTGGTGGCGCCGGGCCTCGTGGACGCCGAGGCCTGCGTCCGGGGCATCGCGGAGGTCCTGAGGACGGCGGGGGCCGCGGGCCGGACCGTCCTCAAGCTCATCGCGTTCCGCCGCGAGGGCGTCAGGCCCGCCCGGGTCGCGCTCCCCGGCCCGGGCCGGGAGGAGCTGGAGGCGCTCGCCGCCCTCGCGAGGTCCGAGGGCATGGGGAACGTCGTCATCGTCTGAGACGATTAGGCAAGGAAACCGCGGAGACGCGGACACACCGAGACCCCGAGAAGAGGAGCGGAGGGGGACGGAGGATAGTGGAAAACCACCACTGAGACACGGGGAGGCAGAAGGAGAAGGGTTCGGGAAACGGGTAATGAACCGATTCCTTTCTCCACCCTGTCCCCCCTCTGTGCTTCCGCGTCTCCGCGGTTTGGACTTCCGGCTAGCGTCTCGCGGGGAGGAGCGAGGCGAGCGTTTCGAGGCCTCTGTCGAGGGCGGCGCGGTCGACGGCGGCGAAGGAGAGTCGGAGGTGGCGGTCCGGGGCCGCGGGCGAGGGGCGGCGGAAGGAGCGTTCGGGGGAGACGAGGACGCCCGCCGCCTTGGCCCGCGCGGCGAGCGCGCTGGCGGGGCAGCCGGGCGGCAGCTCCACCCATAGGGACAGACCTCCGCCCGGCGGCGCGACCCGCACGCCCGCGCCGGCGAGCCGTCCGAGGCCTTCGAGCGCCGCGCGGTAGAGCGCGCCGTATTCGGCCTTGAGGCTCGCGAGGTGGGCGCGGTGGAGGCCGCGGCGAAGGTAGAGCTCGAGGGCGCGCTGGGCGAGGCCGCCCGTGCCGACGTCCGCGTCATGCTTGGCCCGGGCGAGCGCGGGGCGGAGCCGGGGCGGCGACACGAGCGCCGCGAGCCTGAGGCCCGGCATGAGGATTTTCGAAAAGCTCTTCACGTAGACCACGCGGTCGTCCCGGTCGAGCGCCTTGAGCGACGGGCCCGGCGCGCCCTGGTAGGCGAGGTCCGAGACGTGGTCGTCCTCGAGCACGAAGACGTCGCGGGCGGCGGCGAACTCGAGGAGGGCGCGCTTCCGTTCCGGGCTCCAGGAACAGGTCGTGGGGTTCTGGAAGCGCGGGATGCAGGAGACGAGGCGGAAGGGGCGCCGCTCGGCGACCCGGGCGAGGGCGTCGGCGTCGAGTCCCTCGCTTGCGAGCTCGAGGGCCTCGACCGACGCTCCGCGGGCGGCGAAGGCGGACGCCGCGCCGCGGTACGCGGGATCCTCGACGAGGGCGCGGTCTCCGGGGGCGAGCAGGGCTCGGGCGCAGAGGTCCACGCCCTGTTGCGCGCCCGAAACGATGATGACGTCGCGCGGGTCGGGTCGGAAGCCCTGGGTTTCCGCGAGCCAGTCCGCCACGGCCTCGCGGAGCGGCGGCCAGCCCGCCGGATCCTGGTAGTCGAAGGCGAAGCCCCCGTCGCGGTCGAGCACCTCGGCCAGCAAGGCTTTGAACGCCTCCGTCGGGAAGCGCTCCGGAGAGGGCGAGGCCGTGGCGAGGTCGACGGGAAGGGTCCCCCGGGAATCGGGATCTGTCCCCGTCGGCCCGGCCCGGAGGGGGTCCGGCCCCGGCCGCGCGCCGAACTCCTCGTCGGCGGTCGCGGCGCCCGGTTCCGGGGCGACGTACATGCCGGACCCGGCGCGCGGCTCCACGAGGCCCTCGCGCTCGAGCACCCGGTACGCGGCCACCACGGTGGACGGATTGACCGCGTTCCAGGCCGCGAGCGAGCGCACGGACGGAAGCTTCGCGCCGGGCTCGAGCTCGCCCGACTCGATGCGACGCGCGATGGAGCGGGCGAGCCGCTCGTAAGCGGTGCCGGGGCCCTCGATGGAAGCCGTATCGGTACGGTAACTCATACGGCGAACTGTATCGTGCTGACCGCCCGTACGCAAGCCGTGTAAGGTGGCCGCGGGGGATGCGGCGGGATGAAGCCGCCCGCGCGAAGCGCTGGCGCTACCTTTCTTTCCGCTCCGAAAGCGGCCCATAGGGACGCAAGGCGGAGCCGAGCGTGCGGGTGCCGACGCCGGAGGCGCCCGCGCTCCGGCTTCGCTCCGTTCCGCGCCGGCCTGAAGGCGCCCGAGTCGCCTTTCCCCCGTCCCCGAATCCCGAATCCCGAATCCCGCGCCGAAGAGGAGTGCACTATGGAAGACAGGAAGCAGATCAACCGCGACCTCGCGAAGATGCTGAAGGGCGGCGTCATCATGGACGTGGTGAACGTCGAGCAGGCGAGGATCGCCGAGGCGGCGGGCGCGTGCGCGGTGATGGCGCTCGAGCGCGTGCCGGCCGACATCCGCCGCGAGGGCGGCGTGGCGCGCATGTCCGATCCGAAGATGATCAAGGAGATCAAGGCCGCGGTGTCCATCCCGGTCATGGCCAAGGTGCGCATCGGCCACTTCGTCGAGGCGCGCATCCTCGAGGCGATCGGCGTCGACTACATCGACGAATCCGAAGTGTTGACCCCCGCGGACGACCAGTTCCACGTGGACAAGAAGGCGTTCCGCGTCCCGTTCGTGTGCGGCGCGCGCGACCTGGGCGAGGCCCTGCGCCGCGTGGGCGAAGGCGCGACCATGCTCCGCACCAAGGGCGAGGCCGGCACGGGCGACGTGGTCGAGGCGGTCAGGCACCTTCGCATGGTGAACGCGCAGACGCGCAGGCTCGCGGGCCTGCCCGAGGACGAGCTCATGAGCGCGGCCAAGGAGCTCGGGGCGCCGTACGACCTCGTGCTCGAGGTGGCGAAGACCGGGAAGCTGCCTGTGGTGAATTTCGCGGCCGGCGGCGTAGCCACCCCGGCGGACGCGGCCCTCATGATGGCGCTCGGCGCCGACGGCGTGTTCGTGGGCTCGGGCATCTTCAAGTCCGGCGATCCGGCCAGGCGCGCGGCAGCGATCGTCAAGGCGGTGACCTTCTGGAACGATCCGAAGGTGCTCGCGGAGATCTCCGAGGATCTCGGCGAGGCGATGAGCGGCGTCTCGGCGCGCTCGTTGCCGGAATCCGAACTGCTCGCGAAGCGCGGATGGTAGGCGCGGCGACGGGCGCTCTGGCGGCCGGGCCGCGGCCGGTCGTCGGGGTGCTGGCCCTGCAGGGCTCGTTCGCCGAGCACGTCGAGGCGCTCGCCGCGCTCGGCGTCGGGACCCGGCTTGTGCGGCGACCCGCGGATCTCGAGGGCCTCGGGGCCATCATCCTGCCCGGCGGGGAGTCGACCGCGATGGGGCGGCTGCTCTCCGACTTCGCCCTGCTCGAACCCCTGCGCGCGGCCGTCGCGGGAGGGCTGCCCGCGTGGGGCACCTGCGCCGGGGCCATACTCCTCGCTCGGTCGATCTCGAACGATTCGAGGCGGCACCTCGCGCTCATGGACCTCGAGGTGGAGCGGAACGCCTACGGCGCCCAGCTCGAAAGCTTCCGGGCGGCGGCGCCGATCGCGGGCCTCGAGGGCGGGGACTTTCCGCTCGTGTTCATCCGGGCGCCGGCCTTCGTCGGGCTCGGACCCGGGGTCGAGCCGCTCGCGAGCTCGGGCGGGAAGGTGGTGGCGTGCCGGCAGGGGACCATGGTCGCCACGGCGTTCCACCCAGAGCTCTCGGGCGACCGGCGCTTCCACCGCTGGTTCCTCGAGCAGGTGGCGGGACTGTCCCTCCCGGCGGCGGGAAGCGGGGACGGGCAGGCGGCCTGAGGGGCGGTGCCTCGGGGCTTGTCCCGAAGCTTCATGACGCCCGGAAGCTTCGTGACAGCCAGACGCTCCACGGACGCGCCGCCCGGGTTTGCCCGCGCGGCGCGTCCGTGGCTACCTTCGGAACGCGGAGGCAGCCATGGAACTGATGAAGGAAATCGAGGGGAGACGCGCGTACCGCGCCGTCGGCCCGGAGTCGCTCGACCGCGCGACGCTTTCGCGCCTCGCGGAAGCCGCCCACTTGGCGCCTTCGAGCATGAACAAGCAGCCCTGGCGCATGGTCACCGTGACCGATCCGGAACGGCTCGCGGCCCTGCGCGCCACGCTCAGCTCTGGGAACTACTGGGCGCTCAAGGCGCCCGCGGTGACCGCCTTCGTGACGTCCGCGGACTGGGGCCTCCGCATGCCGGACGGCCGCGAGCTCGCATGGTTCGAGCTCGGCATGGCGGCCATGGCCTACCAGCTCGAGGCCGTGCACGAGGGCCTCGTGGCGCACCCCATCGTCGGCTTCGACGCGAAGGCGGCGGCCGCCGCGCTCGCCCTGCCGCCGGAGGCGACGTTGGTCATCCTCGTGGTGGTCGGGAAGCCGGGCGACGCCGCCGGGCTCTCGGAAAAGCACCTGGAGAGCGAGAACGGGCCGCGCATCCGGAAGCCGCTCGACGAGGTGGCCGCCTTCGACGCCTGGAACGACCGGCTGCTGCCTCCGGCGAAGGGCTGAGCCGCGCGCTCGAACTTGCGGCCTTCCGCGCGCGGCGGCTATACTCGCCCGCGCGCGGGAGGGCGGAACCATGGCGGACGGGCGCGGGGCCATCGTGGCGATAGGCGGCGGGGAACTCGGGCTCGGCGAGACGGAGAGCATCGACCGCGCCATAGTCGACCTGCGCGGCCGCGCCGGCCCTCGGCACCTGTTCATCCCCACCGCGAGCGGGGAACCGGAGCCCTATATCGAAAACGTCGCGAGGGCCTACGGCGCGCTCGGCTGCGCGTGCTTCGCGCTCCGCCTGAAAGCCGAACCGTCGGCCGCGGAAATCGAGGACGCGGTGCTCGGGGCGGACATCGTGTACGTGGGCGGCGGCGACACCGCGACCATGCTGCGCGAATGGCGCCGCTTCGGGGTGGACCGCCTGCTCGACCGGGCGTGGCGGAACGGGACCATCCTGTCGGGACTCTCGGCCGGTTCGATCTGCTGGTTCGAGCGCGGCCTTTCCGACTCCGCCTCGTTCGGCGAAGGAGCGGACGACTGGGACTACGCCACGGTCGAGGCGCTCGGTTTCCTTCCCGGCGCGCATTGCCCCCACTACGACGAGCGCGCGCGCGAAGGCAAGTTCCGCGCCTGGCTCGGACGGACCGACATCGACTTCATCGGCATCGAAAACCTGGCCGCGCTGGTCGTGGAGGACGGGCGCTTCCGGACCCTCGCCGCCGGGCGTCGCGAGGGACGGACGCCGCGCTCGCTCGCGGTATCGAGCCGCGGCGGAACGGTTCGCGAGGCCGAGCTGCCGAGGGAAGGGACGCTCGCGGAGCTCGCCGCCCTTTCCGGCGTCTCCGGCGAGGGAAAGGCGGGCGCGCGGTGAGGGTCGACACCCACGTCCACTCGAGCTTCTCCATCGACGGCCGGGCGACGCTCGACGCGATGGCCGAGGCCGCCATCGCGAAGGGCTTCGACGCGGTCTGTTTCACCGAGCATTTCGACCTGAACCCGCTCGACTCGGGCACTGGCTTCTTCGACTACGACGCGTTTTCGCGGGCCGTCGACGAGGCGCGCGGGCGCTGCGCGGGCCGCATCGAAATCTTGAAGGGCCTCGAGTTCTCGGAGCCGCACCGCTACCCGGCCGCGCTCGAGCGTTTCAACCGGATGGACTTCGACTTCATCCTCGGCAGCGTCCACTGGATCGGGGACGACTGGATCGGCGACCCGGACTACGTGCGGCGCACGGCGCTCGAGGACATCTACGCGCGGCACTACGAGGAGACGCTCGCGGCCTGCGAGTCGGGCGGCTTCGACTCGCTCGCGCACGCCGACTTCCCCAAGCGCTACCTGGAGGGCAAGGTCGAGCCGCGCGCGGATCTGCTGGCGGAGCTCATGGCGGCGCTCGCCTCGAAGGGCATCGCGCTCGAGCTCAACTCCTCGCCGCTCCGGAAAGGCCGCGCCGAGCGCTACCCGAGCGACCTGATACTCGGGGCCTACCTGGCCGCGGGCGGAAGGGCCGTGACCTTCGGGTCGGACGCGCACCGGACGGAGGACCTCGGCGCGGACTTCGACCGGCTCGACCCGCCCACCGCCTGCGAGCCGTGTTTCTTCCGCGCGCGGAAGCGCGTCGCGATCGGGGCTCCGGCGTGAATCGACGCGGACTAGAGACGAAACGGTGCCGGCTCCTTCCGCTCGGCGCCGGGGATCGCGCGCTCGTCGTCGCGCTCCGCACCGATCCGCGGGTGAGGGAATTCCTGGGAGGTCCCCTCGAGCCAGCCGCCGCGGAGGCAGCTTTCGACCGGATGGTCGCGGACGATCCGATTTCACACTTCGCGATACGTTCGCGCGAAGGCGGCGAGCCGATCGGCGTCGCCTCCATCGGGCCGTGGCACGACGGCGCGCATCGGGAGCTGTCGTACGAGTTGGCGCCCGCGTCCTGGGGCAAGGGTTATGCCCGCGAGGCGCTCGGCCGGCTCCTCGCGCACGCCCGCGACGTGATGGGACTGCGGACGATCGTGGCGGAGACGCAGGAGCGGAACGCGCAGTCGCGGAAACTGCTCGAGCGCCTCGGTTTCGAGCCTTGGCGGGAACTCGAGCGATTCGGCGAGCGGCAGATCGTGTACCGCATGGAGTTCGCGAAGCCGGAAGCGTCCGGCCGCCCGAGCCGCGTGGCGCGCGAGGTGCGCACGGTGCGCTTCATGATCCGCGCGCATTGCCGGGCGAAACACGGGGCGGCGAAGACCGGCGCCGCGGCGGGACTCTGCACCGACTGCGTGGCGCTCACCGCCTATGCCGAAGCCCGGCTCGCGGCGTGCCGCTACGGCGAACGGAAACCCGCGTGCGGCGCGTGCCCGACCCGCTGTTACCGGAGCGACATGCGAGAGCGCATCCGCCTTGTCATGCGCTGGGCCGGGCCGCGGATGCTCTGGCTCGCGCCGTTCGAGTTTTTCCGGCACCTACAGGACGGCCTCCCGCGCGCGCCACGCGGCGCGATCGCGAAAGGGAGAGGTATATGAATGTATTCATCGAAGGCGAAGCCGGCTCGAAGATCCGGTACCGCTACGACGAGCGCACGCTCGCGCCGGAAGGGTCGCGAGAGCTGCGCGCCGAGAGGCCCTACGCCTACGGCTTCGTGCCGGGCACGGCGACGGCAAGGGATGACGCCCTCGACGTCTGGGTGGTGCCGGGGACGGGGCTCGCGCACGGAACATCCGCGGAGTGCCGGATTCTCGACGTCTTCATGTTCCGCGAAGGCGACGAGCTCGAGGCGAAGCTGGTGGCGACCGAGCTGGCGGAAATGGGCGGCGTCGGCGAGGATGCGCGGAAGCGCATCGAGGCGTACCTGGTCGAGGTGTTCAAGGAATGGCCGGAGCTCCGCGTCGCGGCCGGACCGCTCGAGGGGAAGGAGCGCGCGATCGCGATTTTGCGGGAACGGGGGATCGATGGCTGACCTTTTCGCCGAACCGGTGCGCATCTTCCTCGAGAAGGGCCTCGAAGCGCTCGAGCGGAGCTCGAAATTCGGCGACCTGAAGCGCTCGGTGGCCGAGCGGGTGCGGCGCGAGGCGGCCTTCGACCGCGAGGTGCTGCAGGCGCTCGTCGCGGCCGGGAAGGACCGGGTTCGGGCCGGCGCGCTGTCCGCGACGCTCGAGGACGCGGAGTTCCGCGCCGCCTGCGGCAGCCCAATACCGCTCGCGCGGCTCCTGCCGCGGAAGCTCGACCGCGACGCGTGGCCGGCGCGCTTCCGCTCCGGGCGCTTCGCCGCGCGCACCGCCGCGGACCGCACGGAGGCCGACCTTGCGGAACGGGCGTTCCGCAGGATAAAGCTGATGCGGACCCCGGCGCTCGCGGACGGCGCGAAGTTCGACTACGCCTACGCGCGCGACCTCATGGCCGCGCTCGAGCTGGAACTTGGACGGAAACGTTGACGGCCGATCGGCGGCCCCCCGTGACGGAATCATAAGGAGGGATCATGAAGGAAGTCTTCGAACGCTTCGCGGACTACAACGCGCAGGCGAACGCGGCGATGCTCGGCATCCTCGACGCCCTGCCCGAGGGCAAGGTCGACGAGAACGCGGGCCTGTACTTCGGCGGCCTGCACGGCACGGTGGCGCACCTGGCCTGGGCGGGCGCGCTCTGGCTCAAGCGCTTCTCGACCTTCGGCGACTGGGCCGCGTGCCGGGCCTGGGCCGACGCCGATCTCGCCGCGCTCAAGGACGGGGCCAAGGCCGACTGGGGCAAGGCGCGCTCCCTGCTCGCCGGGACGGGCGAAGGGCTCAAGGAGCTGGCCGCCCAGATCGCGCCGGCCGACTACCCGCGGCGCGTGCGCTACACGACCACGGACGGGCAGGAGCTCGAGCGGACGCTCTGGCACCTGATCATGCAGGTGCTGAACCACGGCACGCACCACCGCGGCGAGATTTCCGCGACGCTCGACCGCATGGGCGTCGAGAACGACTTCAACAGCTTCGTGTCGTACGTCCCGTGACGGAATCCGAACCGCGCGCGGAGCTGCTCCGCGCGCTCGAGCGCTACGCCGCGCGCCACCCCGTCGAGGCGGGGACGGCGGCGCGCTTCGCCGCGTTCGTCTCCTCGCGCGCGGACTGCTTCTCGCGCTCGTGCGGGGTCGGCCACGTGACGGGCTCGGCCTTCATCCACGATCCGGAGGGCGCTCGGGCGCTCTTCGTCCACCACGCGAAGCTCGACCTCTGGCTCCAGCCCGGCGGGCACTGCGAGCCGGGCGAGACCGCGCTCGAGGCGGCCCTGCGCGAGGCGGAGGAGGAGACCGGGCTCCGCTGCGCGCCCGAGTCGGCGGAGATCTTCGACCTCGACGACCACGTCTTTCCGGCGCGGGGCCCGACGCCCGCGCACGTGCACTGGGACGTGCGCTACCTCCTCCGGCCCGAGTCGGGCGAGCTCCGGGGCAGCGCCGAGTCGCGCGCGGTCGAATGGCTCGCGTACGACGAGGCCGCTCGGAGGACCCCGGGCGAATCGATCCGCAGGCCGATCGCGAAGCTCCGCAAGATCGCGAAGCTCCGCGAGACCGCGTCCGAGGCGCGGGATCCGTCATGAAAGGAACCGGAAGCATGGAAACCAGAACCGGTACGGGGATGGGAGCCGGAATCGCCCGACCGGCCGCCCACGCGCTCGTCGCCGCCGTCGCGCTCGCGGGCGTCTTCATCCTGGTGGGCAAGCCCTTCGCGGGGCAGGGCTCCTGGGGAATGCTCCGCTACTTCACCATCCAGAGCAACCTGCTCGTGGCCGCGCTCGCGCTCGCGGAGTTCGCCCTGGTGGCCCTCGGGCGCAAACCGGGTCGGCGCTTCGCGGTGGCGCGCGGCTTCGGCCTCGTGGCCATCTCGTTGACCGGCGCGGCCTACGCGCTCTTCCTGGCCCGGGCCTGGCACCCGACGGGCATGACGGCCGTGGGCGACCGCCTCGCGCACTACCTCTCGCCCCTCCTCGCGCTCCTGACCTGGGCGGGCTTCTCGGAGAACGGACTGCTCAGGCTCCGCGACGCGGCGCTCTGGCTCGCGTATCCCGGCGCCTACCTGGCCTGGTCGCAAATCAACGGGGCGCTCACAGGATTCTATCCGTACTGGTTCGTCAACCCGAAGCCGGCGCCCGAGGGACTCGGCTCCGCGTGGGGAGTGCTCGCCTTCGCCGCGGCGACCTGCGCCGCGCTCTGGCTGCTCGGCGCCGCGCTCGTCGGCCTCGACCGCCTGCTGGCGCGAAGCGGGGAACGTCGGGACGGCTCCACGGGGGCGGCGCGATGAGGGATTCAAGCGGCGCGGGCGCGATGCCTTTCCGCATCGAGCTCGTGCGCGACGAGGGCCTCGACCTCTCGTCGGCGAGCCGCGTGACGCGCCGCGCCGCGCGCGCGGTGGCGGAGCGCGACGGGCTCTACTTGATGATCCGCTCGGAGAAGCCCGGCGAGGGCGACCTGAAATTCCCGGGCGGCGGCATCGAGGCGGGCGAGACCGAGGAAGAGGCCGTCGCGCGCGAGCTCGAGGAGGAGACCGGCTACCGCGCCGCGCGCGTCGGGCCGCTCCTCGGCCGGGCGACCGAGTTCCGGACGCCGAAGGAGGCGGGCTTCGCTCTCTTCGTCATGGAGTCGAGCTACTGGCGCGTCGAGCTCGCCGCGGAACCGGGCGAGCGCCGGCTCGACCCCTACGAGGAGGAGCTCGACTACCGGCCGCGCTGGGTGCGCCTCGACGAGGCGATCGCGGCGAACCGCGCGCTCATGGACTCGCCCTCAGGCGCGCGCATGCCGTGGATCCGCCGCGAGACGTTGGTGATGGAACTGCTTCTGGCCGCGGACTTGGGCGGCGCGACCGCTGGCTCCGCCTGAAGGCGCGAGTCCGTCGCCTGACCGACGACGGACTTCCGCCCACCCATACCGCGCCGGACCGGAACTCCGGCCCGGTGCGGCGTGGAACCCGCCGGGTTCTCAGCGGCCCGGCAGGAGGGCCGAGACGTCGAAGACGAGCAGCGAGAGGATGCCGGAAGAAGGGGCGAGGTAGAGCAGGTCGCCCTCGAATATCGGGACTCTGGTTCCGGGGACCTTGATGGTATCGGCCAGGCGCCAGGCGCCGTCTCCGCTCCGGGCGAAGAAGTACAGCTTCGGAACCGCGCTGGCCTGGCCCGGGCCGCTGGCGACGAGGAGCGTGCCGGAGGGGTGGCCGGCGAGTGGCTTGTAGCCTTCCGGCAAGGGATTCGCGACCGCGATCTTGCCGTCCTTCACGCCGGCGAGGCCGATGCCGGGGATGACGGCCTCGTGGCCGTCCATGGGGTAGACGTAGGTGAGCCTCTCCGGGAGCTTCTGCTCGTCGAGCAGCCTGAAGCCGCGCTCGGGCCCGATTTCCCAGAGCGTGAGCTTTCCGGTGTAATCGGCGTCCAGGACGTATTTGTCGTCGAGCGCCACCGCCTTGTTGTCGGTGATCTTCATGGCCATCTTGGCCCATTCGACCGGCTTGGCCGGATCGGAGACGTCCCAGATCCGTAGGTAGCTTGCGGCGCTGAGCAGGTATTTGCCGCCGAAGGGCTCCATGCTGCGGATGTGCTCGTTCGGGTCCGCGAAGGGGAGGTCGCGCAGGAGCGACAGGGCGCCGCCCTCGGTCGAGAGGACGAGGAGGCTGCCCTGGGCTGACGCGTAGACCAGGCCGCCGATACGGGCGGCGGCGAAGGCCTGGAAGGCCTGGACGACGGGTTTCCGCGACTCGGCTTCGCCGAAGACGCTCGACGCGCCGCCGCGCGAGTCGACGTGGAGGTACTTCACGTCTCCCAGGATGACCCTGCCGTCCCAGGCCTCGAGGACATCCGGGGATCCGAACGTCGGGAAAACAGCCCGAGCGACGAGTTTCCCGGACGCGCCGTCGAAGACGACCGGCTCGTTCCATGTCGGGAAGACGCCGAACCTGCCCGCGTCGCCGGGGAAGATCCTGCAATATCCCGAGAAGGTCTGGTAGAGCTCGGGAGGAACGGGCATCGTCGAGAGGAGCTTGAAGGTGGCCGAGTCGAAGCTGGCGATCCGGAGCTTCGGAGGATGGTATACGGGCGTTTTCCCGACGTAGGTGGTGGGCACGTCCTCGGAGAGGAGCGTGATGACCGCGTTCCCCGAGAGCGCGAAGCGGTTCAGGAGGTTCCCCTCCGCGATCCGTTTCGCGGACGCCGGGAAGGCCTCGGCCGGACTCGCGAAGAGCCCGGCCTGGCGTCCGATCCGGCCCTGGAAAAAGACCGTGCCGAGGCGGACCTGCGCCTGTTCGACGGCGCCGTCGAATGAAGCGTGGACCTTGAGGTCCGGCTTTCCGTCGGCGCCGCGTTCCAGGGTGAAGCGGAAGGTTTTCAGGTCGTAGTCCTCGCCGAAGCCGTGGAGAACTCCGTCGGCCTCCACGAGGACCTTGATCGAGCCGGGAAGCTTGTAGGCGCCCAGGGAAGCGGGCTTCCGGGGATCCGAAATGTCATAGGCCGTGTACGCCCCATCGCCATAGGAGGAGAAGAAGAGGTAGCGATCCGAGGCGATCAATTTCGAATGCCAGAGCACGTACAACGCTCCGGGCGCCGAGCCGGCGCGCTTTCCGGCCTCGTCGTACACCTCTATGCCCGACTTCGTGGCGACGAACCAGAATGCGCCCTGCCTGACGACAGGCCCGCTCGCGCGGAAGCTCGCGACGCGAGCGAGGGCGCGGCCGTCCCAGCGGTAGACGTCCGCGATGCCGTCCCGGTAGTAGACGACCTCCTCGCCGCTTTCCGGCGCCGCCATGGGCTCGCCCTGGGTGAAGGGTTCGTTGGTCGCGACGGCCGCGAGCGTCACCGCGGCGCCGACCTTGACGGGGAGCTTGGCGCGGGCGAGGGCGGCGAAGTCGACCGGCGCGAAGGCGCCGGAGGGTTCGAGGTAGGCAGCGTAATCGAAGCCCGCGGCGGCGGACGCTTTCGGGGCGGTCGCGGCGCGGGATTCCGGGGCCGCGGCGATCGAGCCGCAGGAGGCGAGGAGGACGGCGAGGCTGGCGGAGGCCGCGATGAGCATGGAGGATCTGCGCATTCTGATCTTCCTTTTTAGGGGCGTTTTCGGCGATCGCGGGGAGTATCCGACGGAAGGGCGCCACCGTCAAACCTTTTTTCCGATCGCCGCGACCTCCTGTCGTGACCCGCCGTCGCCGCCCGAGGAGGCGCGGGCGCCGCCCTCCGGGAGTAGCGCCAGGGACAGGAAGGGGTACCCCGCAGCGCAGCGAGGAGTACCCCGGATGGCCCGACCCCGGGCCGGGCGCGCGGGAGCGGGGCGCCGCCCCGCCGGACTTCCCCGGCCCGGGGTGGCGCCCCGATGCCCGGTCAGGACCCGAACGCGCCCGAGCCGAGGACGACGCCGCTCAGGTAGGGGACGAGCCAGATGGCCCATACGACGATCGAGAGCTTGTGGAAGCCGCGCGCGGCGCGCTCGTCGCGGCGGGCGAGGACGAGCGTGGCCCAGAGGGCGTGCGCGCCCATGAGGACGATGGCGAGGAGCCCGGTGACGCCGTGGAGGTCGAGGCGGAAGGCGCCTCCCGCGATGCGGCCCATGGCGGCGGTGCCCGTGGTGTCGAGGACGAGGCCGAGCCAGAAGAAGGCGAGCCAGTGGGGCTTGAGGCCTCCGGAGAGCTTTTCCCCCCAGACTCCGACCGTGTAGAGGACGAGGGCTCCGGTGATGGCGACGATGGCGATGGCGAGCATGGCGTTTCCTTGTGTCGGCGCTTTCGCGGCGCCGGCTTCAATCGAGTATGGCTTCGAGCGTGCGCTCGAGCGCGGCGAGGGATTCGGGGGAGACGCCCGCGAAGGCGGCGGCGAAGGCGGCGTCGACGAGGGAGCGGATCTCGCGGATCCGCGGCGCGGCGGCCGGGGCGAAGGCGACGAGGACCTCGCGGCGGTCTTCGGCCGAGCGCCGGCGCTCGAGGAGTCCCTGGGCCTCCAGGCGGTCGACGATGCCGACGACGGTGCTCTTGGTGGCGGAGATGGAGCGCGCCAGCGCGCTGACGGTGAGGGGGCCCGCGTGCGCGACGGCCTTGACGGCCATGATCTGCGGCAGGGTGAGGCCCGTGGCCTCGAGGCTGGCTGCGACGCGCGAGTGGACGCGCGACTCGAGCTCGCGGAGGAGGAGGGCGACGCGGAAGGCTGATTCGCCGGGCCGGGAGTCCGCGGCCGCGTCCTTTATGGTTCGTGTAGTAACCGTACGCATACGAACAATATACGGATGGCGCGCGAGCGCGTCAAGCGGGCCGGAGGGATGTACGGCGGCGCGGAGCGGGGCTAGAATTCGCGCGATGGCGCGATGGCGCGCCGCCGCGTCGTGGCGCGGAGGGGGCGAGCCGCGGAGGCGTCGTGGCGCGGAGGCGCGAAAATGGGCGAGACGTTTGACGGAGCCGGGCGGGGGACAGTGGACTGGCTGCTCGAGCCGGACGAGCCGGGCGTGCGCGCGCGGACGCTCACGGCCTTGCTCGGGGCGGCGGCGGACGATCCGGAGGTGGCGGCCGCACGGCGCGACGCCATGAAAAAGGGGCCCGTGCCGCGCATCCTCGAGTTCGCGCGGGACGGCGCGTGGGGCGAACCCGCCGCGTTCTATACGGACAAGTACGGCGGGACGGCCTGGCAGCTCCTGATGCTGGCGGAGCTCGGCGCGGACGGCGCCGACCCGCGCGTCGGGGCGGCGTGCGAGTTCATCCTGGCGGCTTCGCAGGAGCGCGAGTCGGGCGGCTTTTCCATCGAGGCTTCGAAGCGCGGGCTCGGGGGGCTCCGGGGCAAGGTGATTCCCTGCCTGGGCGGCAACATGGTCTTCGCGCTCCGGCGGCTCGGGCGCGCGGGCGACGGGCGCGTGGCCAAGGCGCTCGAGTGGATCGCCGCGACGCAGCGCTTCGACGACGGCGACGGGAATCCGCCGGGCGAGTGGCCCTGGGCGGGCTTCGAGGTCTGCTACGGCCGCCACACGTGCCACATGGGCGCGGCCAAGGCGCTCAAGGCCTTCGCGGAGGTGCCGGAGGACGAGCGGTCGCCCGCGGTCCGCGCGGCGGTCGCGGCCGGGGTCGAGTACTTCCTCGCGCACCGGGTGTTCAGGCGGAGCCACGACCTGTCCGCCGTCGCCAAGCCGGGCTGGCTCAAGTTCGGCTTTCCGCTCATGTACGGCACGGACGCGCTCGAGCTCGCCTGGGTCCTCGCCCGGCTCGGCTGCCGCGACGGGCGGCTCGGCGAGGCGATCGACCTGGTGCGGTCGAAGCGCGGGTCGGACGGGCGCTGGCGGCTCGAGAATACCTTCAACGGGAAATATCCCGTACCCGTCGGCGAGAAGGGAAAGCCGTCGAAGTGGGTGACGCTGAGGGCGCTCGAGACCCTGGCCGCCTTCAGGAGCTGATCCGCCGCCCGACGGGCTTCCCGGCCGGGTGGCCGGGGCGGCCCGAGGCTTGTCGCGCGGCCGGGACGGCGCGCATACTGCCCGGGCGAACGGAGGTTCCTGTCGTGGTCGCTCCCTGGCTCATCGTTGCGGTGGTGTACGCCGCCTTCGTCTCCCTGGGCTTGCCCGACGGCGCGACCGGCGTGGCCTGGCCCGCCATGCGCTCGACGCTCGGGCAGCCGCTCGAGGCGCTCGGCCTCGTGTCCCTGATCGGGACCATCGGTTCGGCCCTCTCGGGCTTCGCCTCGGGGCGCGTGCTCGCGCGGCTCGGCACGCCGCGGGTGGTGCTGATCTCGGGGCTGCTCACGGGCTTCGCGCTCGCGGGCTACGGCCTCGCGCCGGGCTACCTCTTCGTGGCCGCCATGGCCTTGCCGCTCGGCTTCGGGGCGGGCTCGGTGGACGCGGGGCTCAACCACTACGCGGCCGAACGCTGGTCGAGCCGGCGCATGAACTGGCTGCACGCCTCGTGGGGCATCGGCGCGACGCTCGGGCCTCTGGTCATGACGGCCGCCATCGCGGGAGGCTCAGGCGGCGAGGGCTGGCGGACGGGCTACCTCGCCATCGGCGCGGCGCAGCTCGCGCTCGCGTTCGTGTTCCTGCTCACGCTCGGGCTCTGGGACAAGGCGCCGGCGCTCGCGCGCGAAGGCGAGGGCGGCGGCGGCCCCGGCGCGGCGCGGCGCTTCAGGCCGGGCACCCGCGGGGGGCGCTGGGCGCTCTTCCTCTCGCCGGCGAGCTACGCGCTCTACGCGGGCTGCGAGTTCGGCGTCGGGAGCTGGGCGGCCAGCGTCATGAGGGACGGCCGCGGCTTCGACGCGACCGTCGCGGGTTCCATCGTGGCGCTATACTACGGCGCCATCACGGCGGGGCGCGTGGTTTCCGGCATTTTCGCCGACCGACTGGGCAACCGGCGCATGGTGCGGCTAGGGCTCGGGACGGCGGCCGTCGGCGTGGCGCTTTTCGCGCTGCCGCTGGGGCCGATCGCGGCCGCGGCGGGGCTCGCCCTGGCGGGACTCGGGTACGCGCCGGTCTACCCCTGCCTGATGCACGAGACGCCCCGCCGCTTCGATCCGGAGACGACCCGCAAGGTGGTGGGGCGCCAGGTCGCCAGCGCCTACCTGGGCGGCATGGTGCTGCCGCCCGCGCTCGGGCTCGCGGCGGCCTGGCTCGGGACGGGCGCGGTCGGACCCGGCGTGCTCCTCTACATCGCGCTCATGTCCGTGGCGGTGCTCGCCCTCGATCGGCTGACCTGAAAGCGATGCGGGCGGCTCCCTCGGGCCGCCGCGCCAAGGAGCGTCCGATGCCTTCCATGTACGACATCTACGAAAACCACGCGGTCGAGTACGACGAGCTCGTCGACCGCGAGGACTGCCGCGGCGAGCTCGCGGCCTTCATGCGCGGCTTCGTCGGCCGCGGCGAGCGGGTCCTCGAGGCGGGGACTGGCACGGGGCGGGTGACCGCGCTCTACGCCGCGCGGGCCGCGAGCGTCCTCTGCTGCGACCGTTCGGCGCACATGCTGGAACGGGCGCGCTCGCGTCTCGCCGCGCACGGCGACAGGATAGCCTTCCGCGTCCTCGACAACCTGGCCCTCGCCGGGGCGGCGGATTCGGGTCCCTTCGACCTCGTCGTCGAGGGCTGGTCCTTCGGGCACACCGTCTCGGACTTCCCGGGCCGCGAGGACGAAACGACCGACGCCCTCGTCGCCGCGTGCCGCGCCTGCCTCGCGCCGGGGGGGCGCCTGCTCTTCCTCGAGACGCTCGGGACGAACACGAGCGGGCCCGTCGCGCCGGCTCCCTTCCTCGACGCCTTCTACCGTCGGCTCGAGGACGAGCACGGCTTCAGGCGGACCGTGCTCCGCACCGACTACCGCTTCCCCTCGCTCGCGGAAGCGCGCCGCGTCACGGGCTTCTTCTTCGGCGATAGAATGGCCGCCTCCATCGAGGCGGCCGAAGTGCCGGAATGGACGGGGGCCTGGACCCTCGCCTGAGTCGCGACGCGCAGTCCAGGCGCGGCGAGGGAGGCGGCGCGCTCCCGCCGCCCCCCCGCCGGGAGCTTATGGCTATCTGCCCGCCTTGAGGGCGAAGTCCGCGATCGCCTTGACGACGCCCGGGTCGACGTGGCCGGCGACCGAGTATTCCGCCGGCGAGGGCGTCCCCGTGCCCGCCATGAACAGGTGGTTGAGCGCGGGGAAGGTCCTCAGCGTCGCCGTTTTCAGCGAGCCGACGCCGGATTTCCAGAGCGCGGCGTCCGCGGCCGGCACCTGGTAGTCGCGGCCGCCGTGCAGCACGAGCATGGGTAGTCCCGTCGCCTTGGCCGCGGCCACCGGATCGTAGCCGGCGAGCGAGAGCCAGTAGGCCGCCGGGATGCCGAGCGGCAGTTCAGCCGCCTCGTACTTCGCGCCTTTCGCGAGCTCCTTGACGCGGGCGACCGCCTTCTCGAGCTCGGCCAGGACGCCCTTCCGTTCCTCGGTCAGCTTCGGCTCGAGGCTCGCGAGGTAGCGCGACTGCTCCAGCACGAGATCCTCCATGGGCCGCCCGGGCGGGGCCAGCAGGACGAGGGCGGCCGGGCCGGGGAGCCCCAGCCTGGCCGAATCGAGCGCGATCATGGGCGCGAGCTGGGCGCCGAGCGAGTGGCCGAGCAGGGTGAGGCGCTTCGCGTCGATCCGCGCGTCGCGCGCGAGCAGGGCGAGGGCGGCGAGGGCGTCCTCCACGACCTCCTCGCGGACGCCGAAGTCGTCGACGAGGGGACCGAGCCGGAGCGCGTGGACCTTGGTGCGCTTCTCGTAGCGCAGCACCGCGACGCCGCGCGAGGCGAGGCCCCAGGCGAGGTCCTTGAAGACCTTGTTCGGGCCGATGGTCTCGTCGCGGTCGTTGGGGCCGGAGCCGTGCACGAGTACGACGGCGGGGAAGGGGCCCGTGCCCTTCGGGAGCGCGAGCGTCGCGGGCAGCGGCCAGCCGCCCGAGTCGACGGTGAGTTCCTCCTCCGTGAATTTCGCCGCGTCCGCGTAGGAGGGCGCGAGCCAGGCGGCGGTCGGGAGCCGCGGGTTCTGGGCGAAGAAGCCCGCCACCTTGCCCGCGCCGTCGAACACGACGCGGAAGTCGAACTCGAGCCGTTCGTAGGCGCCGACGGTGATGACCACCAGGTAGGGTCCCTGCTCCTCGACGCGGGCGGCGCCGAAGGCCGCGAAATTCCCGCCGGCGGCGACGAGCTGGTCGGCGGTCGCGGCGGCCTGCGCGGGCGTGAAGGCTTTGGCCATGGCCGCGTCGAAGCGGTCGGCGAGGCGCGGGTCCTTGGCCAGGAACAGCTCGAGGAAGGCTCTGGCCTCGGCGACCGGATCGGCGGGAAAGCCCTGGGCCGCGGCCTCGGCGGCGGCGAGCAGTACGAGCGCGAGGGCGATGGTGCGCATGGAAGACTCCTTTTCGACGTGCCCGCGCAGGCGGCGCGCGTCGGCGAATCGCGGCGGCGGCCCCCTCGGGGCGCCTCGGCCGGCGCTCCCGATTGTAGTCCCGCCAGGGCCGATCGGCTACACTGGGCGAGGAGGAACGATCCGGATGTTCGCCCCGACCGAAGTCATTTTCGCGCCCACCTCGCGTTGCAACCTCTTCTGCGCCCACTGCCGCGTCCGTCGCGGCCCCGAGGAGCTCGAGCCGGGCGCCGCCGTACGATTCCTCGAAGGCTGCGCCGAGGCGGGCGTCGAACGCGTCGGGTTCTCGGGCGGCGAACCGTTCCTCCGCCCCGACTTCCTCGAGGCCGTCATCCGGGCCGCCGTGGAAAAAGGCCTGCTCTTCGACCGCCTCATGACGAACGGGACCTGGGCGCGCGACGGCGCGGAGCTCCGCTCGACGCTCGGGCGGATCTTCGACGCGGGCTTCGACGGTCGCGTCGGGCTTTCGTGGGACCTCTGGCACGGGCAGGGGGCGGGCGAGGCGGCGGCCTTCGTCCGCGCGTGTCACGAAGCTTCCGGGCGGCGCGACTCGGTCGAGCTCGCCTGGTCGCGCTCGAAGGGGGACGGCGACCTTGCCGCGCGCTTCCGCGTTCTCGCCGACGCGCTCGGCGGCGCCCTGACGCTCGAGGGCGGGGAGCCGGCGGCCATCGTCGATTCGCCCGGAGCCGGCCCCGGTCCGGACGCGGCGGACGGAGAGGCGCTCCTCGTCCCGATCGTCCTCACCCCCTATTCCGCCGGCGCGGACGAGGACGCCTGGGGCGGGGCCGAGTGGTTCGTCGACGACTTCTGCGAAGGTCCCGGCCAGGTCCTCTACGTCCACCCCGACGGGTCAGTCGCGCCCTGCTGCGGCTTCGCGAACGAGAACCCCGAGCTGATCCTCGGACGCATTGAGGAGGGGGCGACGGCGCTCATCGCGCGGGCGGCGGAAAAGCCCCGCGTGGCGACCTGCTACGGAAAGGGCCTCGGGCGCCAGCGGGAGGAAATGGAGGCGGCCGGCTTCCGCTTCCCGGGGAAGACGGCCGACCAGTGCTTCTTCTGCGACTGGCTCTGCGCGCGCGAGCGAGGCTGAGGGTGGAGCCGGGGAAGGAAGGGGCCGGGAGGGAAACCGCGGGTTTCTCTCCCGGATTGGGCCCGGGCGACGCCGAGCCCGCTAGTCCTCGATGAAGGCCTCGACCTGGCCGACGTAGAGCCGGTGCCAGTCCTTGTCGTAATGCCCGTGGATAGCGGGATCGAGGAAGCCCGCCGGGTCGAGGTCCTGACGGTGGAGCGTCCGGCAGACCAGGACGAGCGAGTAGCCCTCGAGCGCGACCGCGCCGGGGGCCGGCTCGAAGGCGTCGAGCCCCGACTCGGCGGCCTTGTCCGTGTCGCGGCCGGAATTCGCGCCGCAGAGGGCCAGGGCCTTGCGCCGCGACGCGGGGTAGAACGAAGCGGCGAAGCGCGGCGAGGCGTTCATGAAGCCGAAGCTGTGGCGCGTGGGCCGGACGAAGGCGAATACGACGGGCCGGTTCCAGAGCACGCCGAGGCCGCCCCAGCTCGCGGTCATGAGGTTCCAGTCGCGGCCGCAGGTGCCGGGCGCGAAGGGGTCGCGGAGCTCGCCGTCGGCGCCCGGGACGGAGGCGCCGACGAGCATCCAGCGCTCGCCGATGGCGTCGAAGGTGTCGGCGAGGCCGGCGCGCGCGAGCGCGGCCCCGAGCGGGGCGGTCCTGGCGGGATCGACGGGAACCAGGGGCCGGCTCATGGCGTTCTCTCCGTCGGGCCGGACTTCGACGCGGGCTTTCCGCCCGAGCGGGCCGCGCCGCGGAGCTTCGCGGGAGCGGCCGTCGGTGGCCGCGAAGCGGGTTCGGCCGCGCGGGCCGACGTCTCGAGGAAGGCCTCGAGCGCGTCGAGGCGGTAGCCGGAGGCCGCGGCCGCGGCCAGGCTGAAATCGAGCACCGAGCCGACGCGTTCGATCGCGTCGCGTGGCGGGGCGGCCTTGGGCCCGATGCCGCCGAGCGCGTCGACCGCCGCCGCGAAGGCGGCGACGCCGCAGAGCTGTTCGAAGCGTTCCTTGTTGAACCACACCACGCCCTCGAAGACGTTCACGAGCGCGATCCGGCGGAGCTCCTCGCTCGAGGCGGCGCGCGCGAAGAGATCGCGGGCGCGCGCGGGTATCGAGGCGGAGGCGCGCTCCTCGCGGGCGGCCGCGAGCCGTCCGGTCGCGGCGGCTTCGGGTCCGTCGAGCGCGGGCAGGAGCGCCTTGGCCGCCGCGACCGCGCGCCAGGCGGCGTCGCCGCTCACGCCCGCGGCCTGCATGGCCTCGCGTATTTTGCGGTCGAGGCCCCAGTGCTCGACGAGGCGCCTGCCTGAGTCGCGGTCGGAATCGGGGCCGAGCGCCGCTCGGACGCCGTCGAGCATGCAGAACGCCACCGCCGCCCGCCTGGCTTCCTCGGCCCCGGGCCCGGCCAGCGCGGAGAGCGCGCGGGATAACGCCGGGTCGCGGGCTTCGCGGCCGAGGCGCAGGGCGGCGCCGAGGGTGTCGAGCCATTCGCGCGCGGCGAGCGAGGCGGCCGCTTCGTCTTCCTCCGCCGGGAACGACTCCGGGAAGGCCGCCCATCCGGACGAGCCGCGGAGCAGGGCGCGGGCCAACGCGAAGAAGCGCCGCGCGTACGGCTCGAGGTCCGCGAGGAAGGCGCGGTCCGACTTGGCCGCTTCGGAGGCCGTCCTGGCGCCGAGCTTCGCGGCGGCCTCGGGCGGCGCTTTCGAACCGGCCTTCGCTCCGGGCGCGGCCGGGAGGTCCGTCGCCGAACCCGCACCGTCGAGCCGTTCGCAGAGCCGGCGCGCCAGGGCCGGACCGGCCGCCTCCGCGAACGCCGCGTAGAGGTCGGCGAGGAAGATGTCCTGGATGGCGGCCGCGACGTCGGGAGCGCCGGTCCCGCCGAGGCTGTCGTGGAGAACCCGGTAATGGCCGTACGCGTCGTCGGCGATCTCGTGCGCGTCGAGGAAGACCTGGCAGCCGAAGCCCTCGAGGTGGACGCGGAGCCCCGAGCGCGCGATCTCGTCGGAGCGGCGGATGTACCAGAGCTTGGTCCGCTCCTCGCGGAAGAGCAGGTAGCGGCCCTCGCCCGCTCGCAGGCCGAGCGCCCACGCGAGATCCCGCGTCTCGAGCCGCTTGCCGCCGGAGTCCTTGACGGCGAAGGGGCAGGAAACGCGGATGGCGCCGTCGGCGCGGGCGTAGGCGTTGTTGTAGAGCACGAGGGCGCGTTCGCCCGCGGTGCCGTTGGAGTAGGCGAAGACGTTCTCGTTGACCGAGCCGTCCGGGGCCACGAAATCGTAGAGCAGGAAGCGCTCGACGTCGGCGAAGAGGTAGCGCTTCTTGAGGAGGGGGAAGATTTCGCGCCCGTGGCGCTCGACCAGCTCCGCGTCCGGCGCCTCGTCGCGGTAGGGACGGCGGTATTCCATGCCGTACTTCTCCTCGAAGCCCTCCACCTGGCCGTGGCCGAACATGGGCAGGCCCGGCATGGTGGCCATCATGGTCGCGACGCCGAAGTACTTGTCGCCTTTGCCGAACTGCGCGACCGCCGTCTCCTCGTCGGGATTGTTCATGAAGTTGACGAAGCGCTTCAAGATGTCCCGGTCGAACTCGAGGGTATTGCGGATGGTGGCGCGGTAGCTCGCGTTCTCCTCCTTCTTGAGCATGTTCATGAAGGCGGAGTTGTAGACGCGGTGCATGCCGAGCGTGCGGACGAAGTAGCCCTCGAGCATCCAGAACGCCTCGGCGAGCAGCAGGGTGTCGGGCGCCTCGCGCGCGCAGCGGTCCACCACCTCGCGCCAGAATTCCTCGGGCATGGCGCGGGCGAAGTCCTCGTCGGAAAGGGCGCGCTCCGAGCGGCTCGCGATGTCGCCGCCCTGTCCCGGCGCCGGGTACCAGAGGCGGCGGACGTGCTTGCGCGCCAGCACCATGGCCGCGTCGAAGCGGATGACGGGGAACTGCCGCGCCACCTTGAGGATCTCGCCGATGACGGCTTCGCGCGCCTCCGGGTTGAGGAAGTCGATCTGGGCCGTGTCGTTCCAGGGCATGCTGGTGCCGTCGTTGCCGTGGTAGACGTAGCGCGTGTCGCCGGTCCGCCGGTCCACGCGGCGGAAGACGACGGCGGCGTCCGTGCGGTCGTAGTAGTGGTCCTCGAGCTTGAGCTCGATCGAGGGATCGCCGGAGAGGTCCCCGGAATCGAAGCGGTAGGACGGGAAGGGGCAGTGGCTGAGCTGCATGAACAGCTCGGGACGCTCGCGCATCCACTTCGAGTCTATGCCCGTGTGGTTCGGCACCATGTCCGCCGCCAGGCGGATGCCGCGCCAGGCGCAGCGCGAGCGCAGGTTCTCGAGCGCGGCGTTCCCGCCGAGCTCCCGGGCTATCTCGTTGTCGTAGAGCGAGTAGGCGCTCGGGGCGGCCTCGGGGTTGCCGCAGCGCCGCTTGATCTCGGCGCTGGCCGGGCTGCGCTCCCAGAGGCCGATCAGCCAGAGCGCGTTGAAGCCGCTCGAGGCCAGGCGGTCCAGCTCCTCGTCCGGGATGGCGTCGAGGGTGCGGATCTCGCGCCCGTACCATTTCGAGAGCTGGGACAACCAGACCAGGGTGCTCTTGGCCATCATGACGACCTTGGGCATCCAGTCCCGGTCGGGGCTGAAGCGCTCGTACTCGTGCTCGAGGCCGTCGTAGGCGTAGACGCGGCTCGGTCCGGGGCCGGGGAAGCGGGGCTTTTCCTCCTCGCGGATCAGGTCCAGGCCTCCGAGCAGGCGGAGCAGGTAGGAGCCGAGGAAGAGGCCCCAGCGCGAGCGGATCCATTCGAGCTGCCCCGGCAGGCTGTAGGGTTCGGCGCGCATCGGCGCGCGCAGCATGTCGAGCAGGTTCTGGTTGTCGGGGCCGAAGGGCGGCAGGGCGTCGAAGTGCTCGCGGAGGAGGGTCACGACCGTCCCGTAGGCCGAGCCCGCCTTGAGCGCGGCGTCGTCGAAGAGGAAGCGGAAGCCCTCCATGGCCGGGTTCTCGTTGGCCAGGGATAGCATGAGCATTTCCTCGAGGGCGAGCTCGCGGTGCGAGAGCCCGCCGGACTCGCCCTGGAGCCAGGTCGCGGGCGAAACCTTGCCCGCGTGCACCGCCTGCGGCGGGAATTCGGAGACGAAGGCGAGCAGGGTCCGGTCGAGATCCTTCCGGCCGATGCGCGATTCCAGGAACGAGAGCGCGAGCGCGAAGGCGTCGGCGCGCGCCGTCTCGCGGTAGAGCGAGCAGACGCGGTGGAGTATCTCGTCGATCAGGGCCATGGCGTTGAGGCGGCCGGCGGTGATCGCGAGCTCGGGTCGGACCGCGGCGCCGCGCTTCTCGTCGAGCCGCTGGGCCAGGACGCGCGTCGCGCCGAAGTTGGGCAGGATGACGTTGCCCGTGCTGGCCATGAGGGGCGCTTCGATGCCGAAGGCTTCGCGCGCCTTCTTCGAGACGTGGAACTCCATCAGGGCCGCGCCGGGCCGGGCCTCGGGGAGGCCGGGACCTTCGATGGCCCGGAGCCTGATCGCGAGCGCGCCGAACGTCGTGTGGACCATGCCTGCCTCCGCCTCGAAGCGATGTTTCCCTTCGATAGTAGCTTGAAGCGTCGCGCGCCCGCAAGCTCGGGGCTTGCGGCGCGGGTCGGCCGGGAGCAGGACCGCGGGACGCGCTGGCGGACGCGACTCCGAAGCTGCATACTGTCGGCCATGAGCGCAGCTCCTTCGCCGAGCCTCGGCCGCGCCTCCGCGCGCCTTCCCGTCATCACGCTGCTGGCCGCCCTCGCCGCCGCCGCCTGCTCCTCGGCGCCTCCGGGCGCCCTCGAGGAAGCGCTCCGGTCTTACCCGCCAGGCAGGCCGTATCCGGACTCGGTGTTCGTCGAGCTGCCGCTGGCCACGGTGCATTGCCGCGTGTCGGAGCCGGAGGGCGATTCGGCGGGAAGGGTCCTGCTGGTCCACGGCCTCGCGGGCTCGACCTACTCGTGGCGGAAGCAGTACGAGTCGCTGTCGGAAGCGGGATACCGGGTGGTCGCGGTCGACGTGCCGCCCTTCGGCTTTTCGACGCGCTCCGACGGCTACCCGGCCGACGCCGCCGGCCGAGCCCGCCTGCTCTGGGACCTGCTCGACGCGCTCGGTCCGCCGGACGGGTCGTGGATCCTGGCCGGGCATTCGCTCGGGGGGCGCTACGCCGCGGAAATGGCCCTCGAGCGCCCCGCTCGCGCCAAGGCCCTCGTGCTGGCAGCCGCGGCGGTCGAAGTCCCCGGAGGAGCGGCGCTCCTGCCCCGCGGGGCGCCCTGGTACTTCCGCGTGCCCGGCGTCCGCGCCCTCGCGCGCGCCTGGATCCGCTCGCGGCTCTCGGATCCGCGCAGGTTCGCGGCCATGCAGGCGGAGGCTTACGGCCGCGAGCCCGACGCCGAGGAATTCCTCGGGTACTGGGCGCCGCTTTCGTCTCCCGACGCGAGCGAGGCCCTCGTCGCCTGGGCCTGGCGCGGCGCGTTCGGTCCGGGACCCGATCCGCGCGCGCTGGCGCTACCGACCCTGCTCCTCTGGGGCTCGAAGGACGCCTGGGTGCCGCTCGCGAACGGGGAAGCCCTCGCCGCGGCCATTCCGGGCGCCCGCTTCGAGGTGATCGAGGGCGAGGGGCATTGCGTGGTCGAGACCGCCGGCGCCGCGGTGGACGCCCTGCTCCTGCCCTGGCTCGAAGTCCTCGACTAGGCGCGGAGCAGGGGCAGCTCGACCGTGAAACGGGTTCCGGTTCCCTCCTCCGTTGCGAAGGAAACCCGTCCGCCGAGGTAGCGCTCGGCGATCAGGCGCATGCCGTAGGTACCGAAGCCGCGACCCTTGCCCTTGGTCGAGAAGGCGCGCTCGAACACGCGTTCCCTCGCCGCCCCCTCGATGGCGGCGCGGTTGATCGTCCAGAAGAAGCCGCTCGGGTCCTGCCCCGGGCCCGGAACCGGGCGCGACGGCGCGACGGGGGCCGCGCCCGCGATCCCGTCCGATCCCGGATCTCCGTCGAAGGGGGGCAGGCGGGTTCCGTAGCCGACCAGCACGCGGTCGCCCCGCGTCGAGGCTTCGATCGCGTTCTTGACCATGTTGGCCAGCACGCGCCTCAAGAGCGAACGGTCCACCAGGAGCACGAAGGGCGCGGAGGCCGGATCCACCTCGAGCGCGATGCCCTTTCCCTCCAGCGGGAAGCGGAAGAATTCGATCATGGACCTCACGAGCCCGTCGGCTTCGACCGGCACGGGCTCCACGGTCAGGCTGCGGTCCTCCGCGGCCTGCATGGCGCGCTGCGACTCGATCTCCTCGACCAGGTGCTCTGCCGCCGAACGGGCCAGCTCGACTCGACGCCCCTCCCCGTCGCCGCCCGAGAGCGTGGACAAGAGTCCGCGGAGACCGTGTGCCGTGTTGAGGATATCGTGGTAGAAGACCCGCTCGAGGGTGTCGCGGCGGCGGATCGCCGAGATGTCGCGAATGGTCAGGACGGCGAAGCGTTCGTCCGATAGGGAGAAGGGCTTGGACCAGATCGAGAGGTCGAGCGACTCGGCCTTTCCGGTACCGTCGCGCACGACGAGGTAATCCTCCTCGTGGAGCTCGCCGTGGAGGGCGTGCGCCAGGCCGTGGGCGGCGCCGCAGATGGCGCAGTGGGCGGCGGTGCCGCAGCCGTCGGGGGCGCCGCGGGCGTGGACGCAGGCGAAGGCTTCGCCGACCCGGAGGCCCCAGGGTTCGGAACCGGCGGGCAGCTCGAACAGCTCCAGCGCGGCGCGATTCGCCCACACGAGCTGGCGCGCCTCGTTCACGAACGCGACCGGGGTCGGGAAGTCTTCCAGCACGAGGACCGACGGAGCCTGGAGCAGCAAGGCCCGCTCCGACTCGATCCTCGGCGCCTCGTGGCGTTGTTCGGGCGGTGCCTGGTAATCGACGCTCACATGGAATCCCGCAGGCCGCCCTGATTCGCCCCGCCCCGGCGCCGCGGGACGCCGTCGGGCCGTTTACGCTCGCGGCCGGTTCCTCTATACTAACAGACACGGAGGCCCGCTTTGTCAATCGTCGTCGAGCACGACAAGCGCAAGAAGGACATCCTCGACAAGGCGCTCGACGTCTTCATCGAGGACGGCTACGAGGACGCGACGTTCCGCAAGATCTCCGAGCGCTGCGGCATCACGCGCACCATCCTCTACCTGTACTTCAAGAACAAGCGCGAGATCTTCGCCTTTTCGATCAAGCAGTTCCTCGGCGGCCTCGAGGCCTCCATCCTCGAGGCGGTGACGGTGGAGGGGCTTGGCGCGGCCGAACGCATCCGCGCGGTCTGCTCCCTCGTGTTCCGCGCCTGCGCCGGGCAGCGCCGCCTGCTCCAGGTCATCCTCGATTACCTCGACGGCGCGCGGAAGGCCGGCTCGGACGTCGAGGAGCGGGTGCGCCGCCGGACCATACGCATGCGCCACATCCTGGCGGGCCTCGTCATCGAGGGCATGCGCTCGGGCGAGTTCGGGAAAGCCTCGGTGCGAGACGTCAACGACGCCCTTTACGCCCTGATCGAGGCGGGCATCTTCCGCACCGTCGTGCTCGGCCGGCCCGAGATCGACGAGCTCGACAAGGCCGTGGAGCGCGTGCTGGCGGGCATCCGCCCGTGAGCGCCGAACGCAAGCCCGAATGGCTCCGGGTGCCGCTCCCGACGGGCGAGAAGTGGCGCCGCCTCTCCGGCCTCGTGGAGCGCCGCGGCCTCCACACCGTCTGCGACTCGGCGCGCTGCCCGAACAAGGCCGAGTGCTGGGGAGGCGGCACCGCCACCTTCATGATCCTGGGCGGCAGCTGCACCCGCAACTGCCGCTTCTGCGCCGTCCCGACCTCCCGCTCCGGCGATCCGGTGAATCCGGACGAGCCTTGGCAGCTGGCCGAGGCGGTGTCCGAGCTCGGCCTCCGCTTCGCGGTGCTGACCAGCGTCGACCGCGACGAGCTCCCCGACCGCGGCGCCGGTCATTTCGCCGCCTGCGTCCGCGCCATCAAGTCGCGCAACCCCGGCGTCGGCGTCGAGGTCCTCTGCCCCGATTTCCGCGAGGGCGAGATCGAGGTCGTGCTCGACTCGGGCGTCGAGGTGTTCGCGCACAACGTCGAAACCGTCCCGCGCCTCCAGAGGATCCGCGACGTTCGCGCCTCCTGGGCGGCCAGCCTGCGCACCCTGTCCCTGGCCGCCGACGACGGCCGCGCCCTCGTCAAGACGAGCCTGCTCCTGGGGCTCGGCGAGAGGGAGGACGAGGTCGCCGCCGCCATGGACGAGCTCCGCGCCGTCGGCGTGCGCTCGCTCGTCATGGGCCAGTACCTCCGCCCGACGCCCGCCCAGCTCGACGTGGTCGAGTACCTCGCGCCGGAGGCGTTCGCGCGCTACGCGGAGCTCGCGCGCGCGAAGGGCTTCACGGCGGTCGCTTCCGCTCCGCTCGCGAGGACCAGCTGGCACGCGCGCGAAGGCTTCGCGCAAAGCCGCGAGGGCGCGGAGGCCGCGCGGTGACGGCGCGCCCGGATGGAACGGGCCGCTTCGTCGGCAAGATACCCGGCGGCAAGCTCCTCAAGCTCGACGCGGAATACGCAGGCGGCCGCTTGGCGCGGGTGCGCATACGGGGCGACTTCTTCGCCCATCCGGAGGAAGCCTTCGACCGCGTCGAAGCCGCGCTCCAGGGAGTCGACCCGGCCGATTTTGCCAGGCTGCTCCGCGAGGCCGTGGCGCGCGAGGGCGTCATCATCTACGGAGTCGGCGTCGACGACATGGTCGACGCCTTCGAGAGGGCGAGCGATGCGATTCAGGTTCCTTGAAACCGGCGCGGGTACGGCCGCGTTCAACATGGGCCTCGACGAGGCCGTGCTCGAGTCGGTCGCCGCGGGAGCCGCGCCTCCCACCCTGCGCTTCTACCGCTGGGAGCCGCGCGCAGTCTCAGTGGGCTACTTCCAGGGCCTCGAGGAGGAGGTGGACCTCGAGGCCTGCGCGCGCGCGGGCGTCGACGTGATCCGGCGCGCCACGGGAGGCGGCGCCGTGTATCACGCGGCCGAGCTGACCTACTCGATCGTCGTCCCGGAGGACCACCCGCTCGTCCCTCGCGACGTCCTCGAGTCCTACTGGATACTGTGCCGGGGCGTCATCGAGGGGCTCGGGCGGCTCGGCGTAAAGGCTGACTTCGCGCCGCTGAACGACGTGATAACGGGCGGGCGCAAGGTGTCGGGGAACGCGCAGACCCGCAAGCTGGGCTGCGTGCTCCAGCACGGCACCGTGCTCCTCGAGGTCGACGTGGACGAGATGTTCGGCCTGCTGAAAGTGCCGCAGGAGAAGCTGCGCGGCAAGCTGATCGAGGACGTCAAGCAGCGGGTCACCAGCGTCTCGCGCGAGCTGGGGCGGACGATCGGCTACGCGGAGTCGCTCGACGCGTTCAAGGAAGGCTTCGCGGTCGCCCTCGCGGCCGAGCTCGAGCCGGCGGCGCCGACGGAGCGGGAACTCGCGCGCGCCGCGGAAATCGCCGCGGAAAAGTACGCCAACCCCGCCTGGAACCGCAAGCGCTGATATCCGTCGGAACCTTCGTCAACGGCGCGGAGCGTCCTCCACAGGAGATCGACGAACCGACGGTTCGTCGCCGTCAACGGCGCGCAGCGTCCTCCACAACAGATCGACGAACCGACGGTTCGTCGCCGTCAATGGCGCGGAGCGTCCTCCACAGGAGATCGACGAACCATCGGTTCGTCGCCGTCAACGGCGCGCAGCGTCCTCCACAGAAGATCGACGAACCATCGGTTCGTCGCCGTCAACGGCGCGGCGCGTCCTCCACGGAGGATCGACGAACCATCGGTTCGTCGCCGTCAACGGCGCGCAGCGTCCTCCACAACAGATCGACGAACCAACGGTTCGTCGCCGTCAACGGCGCGCAGCGCCGTTGACGCCTAGTCCGCGGCGACGCCCGGGTCCGCGCGGAGCAGGGCGGCCAGCAGGGGTCGCGCGCCGCCCGCGTACCGCTCCGCCGCCGCTTCCGCTTCGGCCGCCTTCGCGAAAGCCTCCTCGGCGATCACCCGCACTTCGAACAGGTCCTCGAGGTCGTCGCGCCAGCGGATGATCCGCGCGGCGTAGTCGAGCGTGCTCCGGGGCGTGCCGCCCTTGCCGACGCGGGTCAGGCCCGCGTTGTAGATGGCCAGCGCCGCCACCTCGTTCTTCCCCTGGTCGAGGCTGAAGTCCAGGTGCGCCACGCCGAGCCGGATATTGGTGGGGATGTCGTAGAAATCGGCGATCGCGAGCTTCGGGAAGCTCTTCGAATTGAGCTGGAAGAGGCCCCGATCCACCGAGTCCGCGTTGCGGTTCAAGGCCCGCGGGTTGAAGCGGCTCTCCTCCCAGGCCACGGCGAACGCCAGCGCCGGCGGCACGTCCCGCTTCGCCGCCTCCTCCAGGATCAGGCTGGCGATCTGCGGCGACCCGGTCAGTTCGGCGAAGAAGCCGATCACGATCGGCCGGGTGGCCTCGTCCGCGTGGAAGGCGGCGATGCGGTCTCCCGTTTCGCGCTTGCCGAGCTTCTCGGCCATGCCGCGAGCGGGCAGGCCGGCATAGCGCTCGTAGATGGCCGGCAACCAGGGCTCGGCTTCCTCGGTCGCGCCGGAATTCCCGCGGTACGCGAAGATCAGCGCTATCAGCATCGCCGCCGCCGCGATGGGCGCGATCGGCGCGGGGTGGTGCAGCTTGGGCGGCTTGTTGTCCGTGGGCATGCGGTGGGTACTCCTGATGAGGGGGCTTGATCGGATCGCGGCGCGCCGCGGAAGTCTTTAAATTACGAAAACGCTATCGCAATTTTATCCATTCCGTCCATATGGTCAAGCCCCCCGCGCCGCGGTCCCGCAATCGCCCGGGAAGGGCGCCCCTCCGGGAAAGCGGCGTGAAGCAGACCCGATGCGGTGAGCCGAGCCGCGAAGCGCCTGACGCTGCGGGCTGTCTCTCGCCCGGGAAGGGCGCCCCTCCGATAAATCGGCGTGATGGCGCTCACCCGGCGCAGCGCCTCGAGGAACCAGGCGGGGCGGCGGGTGACGCGCGACAACGCGGCCCCGAACACAAGCGAGGGGTTGTGTTGTCGCGCGTCAGGACCCGCCCTGATAGGTTTTGATGACGCCCTCCGCCGCGCCTGGGCTATACTCCCTCGATTTCCCTGGGGAGGTACGTCATGAAGGAACGTGATCGGGACGCCGCCATCGCCCTGTGGCGCGAGCACAACGACGACGAATCGCTCTTCCGCCACGCCCTTTCGGTGGAGGCCTGCATGCGGCACATCGCCCGGAAGGCCGGCGAGGACGAGGATTTCTGGGGCTGCGTCGGCCTGCTGCACGACGTCGACTACGGGCGCCATCCGGAGGAGCACCTCAAGGTGGCTCCCGGTCTGCTGGAGGCCGCCGGCTACGGTCCGGACTTCGTGCGCGCGGTCCTGGCGCACGGCTGGGGGCTATGCGCGGACGTGGAACCGGTGGCCTACATGGAAAAGGTCCTCTACGCGGTGGACGAGCTCACGGGCTTCGTGGCCGCCTGCTGCTACGTCCGGCCCTCGCGCAGCGTGCTCGACCTCGAGGTGTCCTCGGTGAAGAAGAAGTGGAAGACGGCCGCCTTCGCCGCGGGCGTCAACCGCGAGGTGGTCGCGAAGGGCGCCGCGCTGCTCGGCATGGAGCTCGACGCGCTCGTCGCCGAGGTCATCGCGGCGCTGAGGCCGGTCGCCGCGGAAACGGGTCTCAAGGGAACCTTGTAGTCCGCCGCTTCCGGGTTTCCGAGGTGGACACCACCCGGTTCCGACCCGATTCCTTGGCCCGGTAGAGCGCCTCGTCCGCTTCCCGGAGGAAGCGCGCCAGTTCGGCCTCCGGAGCCGAGCGGTCGACGGGACCGGAATAGGCGCCGACGCTGACGGTGAAGCGCAAATCCGGTCTGCCCGGGAACTCGCAGAGCTCCGAGGCCTTCCGGATGCGCTCGGCGGCCTCCGCGGCGGCCTTTGCCGAGGCCGCCGGCATCAACGCGACCAGCTCCTCGCCGCCGTAACGCGCCACGAGGTCGCCTTCGCGCAACGAGCTCCTGCAAATGGCGCCGAGCGCGGTCAGCACGGTATCGCCCGCGGCGTGCCCGAAGCTGTCGTTGACCTGCTTGAAGCGGTCGATGTCGATCATGAGGAGGGAAGCGCCGCGGGAGCAGCGTTCGTCGGCCATGATCGCCTTGCCGCGCTCCTCGAAGCGGCGTCGCGTGCCGAGCCCGGTCAGCCAGTCCGTCATGGCTTCGCGCTCGGTGGCGCCGAAGCGGAGCGCGTTCGCCAAGGCCACCGCGGCGGTCTCGCCGAAGCTCATGGCCCGCCTGAGCGAGGCGCCGTCGAAGGCTCCTTCGTCGAGCGAGAGGAATTCCAGCGCGCCCACCACCTTGTCCCTCAGGATGAGCGGCACGCAGAGCCTCGAGCGGGCGGGAAAGCGGCAGGCCGCCTCGCCGCCGCGCACGATGAGGCTCCGGCGGGTCCTGATGGCTTCGAGCGTGGTCTCGTGGGGCGCCTCGGAGCAGCGCTCGTCGATGCCGAGGGATCCGACGCAGGCGGGTTCGGCGCCTTCGTTGGACCAGGCCAGGGCCGCGTCGAAGCGGATGATGGACCGGGCCTGGGCGAGCACGCGGTCCGCGGCTTCCACGGTGTCGAGGGCGCTCGAGGCCACGGCGCTCGCGGACCTGAGCAGCTCGGCCTCCATGAGGCGCCCTTCCGCTTCGATCCGGCGCGCCTTCTCGATCTCGAGGGCATCGGCCAGCTCGGTGATGTCGTCGTCCACGCCCACGGTCAGGGTCGGCACGCCGCGCCCGTCACGCTCGAGCACGAGTGTGCGGTGGCGGATGCGGTGCCATTCGCCCTTCGAGTCCGATATGCGGTACTCGCCGTTCCAGGCGTCGGCCTCGCCGCGGTAGACGCGCTCCCACGAGCCGAGCACCCGGTCGCGGTCGTCCGGGTGGAGGATGCGGCGCCAGAGGTCGTTGCGGAGCTCGTCGGCGCCGTAGCCGAGGTCGGTCCACAGGGTGTTCGGCAGGCTGGCCCCGCTCGCGTAGTCCTTGAGGAAGACGCCGAGCCCGCGGAGGATGGCGGGCAACTTGCCCGTCGAGATGAGACGGTTGACCAGCGTTTCCTCGTCCCTGTCGCCGCGTTTCGGCATCGAGGCCCCTCGTGCGGGATGCCCGCTTCAGGAGCGGCGCGCCCGGTTCGAGCATAATGGAGGTAACGCCCCGTGGTCAAAGGCGGGAGCCGTGAACGCGGGGAGGCCGCGGCCGGCCGTTGACCCCGACGCCGTCGGACGGGCATAATCGGCGCATCCACGCGCCGCTTCCGGAGCGCGTCATCCCAGGCGGAAACACGGCATGCTCGAGAACCTCAGCCGGGCCTTCGGCGATATCGTACGCACCGTTTCAGGCAAGGCCTCCATCACCGAGAAGAACATCGAGGAGGCGGTCGAGGCCATCAAGCTCGCCCTGCTCGAGGCCGACGTCAACCTGCGCGTCGTCCGGCGCTTCGTCAACGCCACCATCGAGGAGGCGAAGGGCGAGAAGGTCCTCCGCGCGGTCCAGCCGGGACAGCAGTTCGTCAAGATCGTCCACGACCGCCTCGTGGCCTTGCTCGGCGAGGGCGAGTCGGAGCTCCGGCTGAAGGGCCCGGACGTGGCGTCGGTCATCCTGCTCGTCGGCCTCCAGGGCTCGGGCAAGACCACGACGGCGGCCAAGCTCGCGCACCTGCTCAAAGGGAAGGGACGCCGCGTCCTCCTCGCCGCCTGCGACCTCGTGAGGCCGGCGGCCGTCGACCAGCTCGTCGTCATGGGCGGCAAGGCCGGCGTCCCCGTGCACGCCGTGCCCGGCGCCTCGGATCCGGTCGCGGTGGCGAAGTCGGCGCTCGCCCGCGCGAAGAAGGAACAGCACGACGTCCTCATAGTCGACACCGCGGGCCGCCTCCAGGTCGACGAGGCCCTCATGGCCGAGCTCGTCCGGGTGCGCGACGCCGTTTCCCCCGTCGAGACCCTGCTCGTCGCGGACGCCATGACCGGCCAGGCCGCGGTCGACATCGCCAAGGCCTTCGACGAACGCGTGGACCTCTCGGGCGTGGTGCTGACCAAGTTCGACTCCGACGCCCGGGGCGGCGCCGCCCTTTCGCTCAAGAGCGTGGTCGGCAAGCCCATCAAGTTCGCCGGCGTCTCCGAGAAGCTGGACGGCCTCGAGCCCTTCCGCCCGGAGCGCGTCGCCTCGCGCATCCTCGGCATGGGCGACGTGGTGAGCCTCGTCGAGAAAGCCCGGGAGACCGTCACCGAGGAGGAGGCCCGCGAGCTCGAGCGCAAGGTCATGGACGGCAACATGACGCTCGAGGACTGGCTGGCGCAGATCCGCCGGGCCCGCAAGATGGGGCCGCTCAAGGGCCTCGTCGACATGCTGCCCGGCATGGCCGGCCAGGTCGACGAGGACGCCATCGACGAGGGCGCGGTCGTCCGGGAGGAGGCCATCATCCTCTCGATGACGCTCAAGGAGAGGCGGAACCACCTGATAATCGGCCCCTCGCGCAGGGCGCGCATCGCGCGCGGCTCGGGCACCTCCGTGGGCGAGGTGGGGCGCCTCATCAAGAAGTTCGAGAAGACGCGCCTCATGATGAAGCAGATGGCGAAGGGCAAGGGGCGCTACGCGCAGGCGGCCGCCCGGATGATGGGCGGCCCCGGGCGTCCCTGAACCGCCGCTTCCGGCGCCCGGCCGGCCGGGGGCCTTTACACGATGCCGCGCGGCGCGCTATAGTCGCGCGACCACCGGAATCCACCACCGTTTACGGGAGTATCGATATGGCTCGCAAATGCGATCTCTGCGGCAAGGGCACCGCGTTCGGCAACAACGTTTCGCATGCCAAGAACCACACCCGCCGCAACTGGAAGCCGAACCTCATCGGCATGAAGACGATGATCGGCGGCACCGTCCTGACCGTCAAGCTCTGCGCCCGCTGCCTCAAGTCGGGCAAGCTGCCGAAGGTCCTCTAGGCCTCGCGCGACGGCGGCCCGCGGGGCCCGCCGATCCCGCCTCTCCGAGCGGAGCCGCCCACGACGGGCGGCTTTCCGTTTTTCGCGGCGCGCCGCCCGGCCCGGGGGAAGGCTCCCCGGGCCCGCGGCCAAGCGGGTTTGACGGAGCGGACGCCTCGTGCTATACACGATGGAACCTATGAACCCGGATACCGACAGCTCAAACTCGAACGAACGCGACTCCGGCCCCGACGCCGGAGAGTACCCGAGTAGCGACCACCCTCCTTCGCGCCGAGCGGAGACCCGCCGTGGCGCTTGAAATCCTCGTCATACTCGCGCTCATCCTCGTCAACGGCTTCTTCTCCCTCTCGGAGATGGCCGTCGTCTCGTCGCGCAAGGCCCGGCTCAGGCAGCGGGCCGAGGAAGGCCACAAGGGCGCCCGCATGGCCCTCGAGACCGCCCAGAACCCCGGGCGTTTCCTCTCGACCATACAGATCGTCATCACCATGGTCGGAGTCATGGCCGGCGCCTTCGGCGGCGCCACGGTGGCCGAGGAACTCCGCGACTCCTTCCTCGCCGCCGGCCTGCGCGCGGACTTCGCCGAGCCCCTGTCCATGGGCATCGTGGTGGTCGCCACCACCTTCCTCTCGGTCGTGTTCGGCGAGCTCGTGCCCAAGAACCTCGCCCTCGGCCGCCCCGAGCTCATCGCCGGCTTCGTCGCCTGGCCCATGCGCGTTTTCTCCGTCCTCTTCGCCCCGGTGGTCAAGGTGCTCTCCGCGACGACCGACCTCGTCATGCTGCTGCTCCGCGCTCGGGGGGCCGAGGAGCCTCCCGTGACCGAGGAGGAGGTAAAGGTCCTGATCGCCCAGGGTACCGAGACCGGCATCTTCGACGCGCGGGAGAAGGAGATGTTCGAAGGCGTGCTCTACCTGGGCGACCGCCGCGTCACCACCTTCATGACTCCGCGCACGGACATCGCCTACCTGGAAAAGGGCGAGGGCGCGGAGGAGCTGGCCGCGGCCATCCTCGAGCACGCCCGCTACGCCAACCTGCCCCTCGTCGACGGCGACCTCGACCACGTGGTCGGCATGGTGTCGGTGAAGTCGGTGCTGGCGTCGATCGCGCGCGGCGAGTTCCGGGGCGTCGAACCCTTCGTCGAGACGCCGCTCTTCGTGCCGGAGACCCTCGGCGCGCTCGACCTGTTCTCCCGGCTCAAGGAGCACCGCTGCAAGAGCGCCGTCATCATCGACGAGTACGGCGGCGTGGCGGGCATGGTCACGTTCTCCGACCTGGCGGAGGCCATACTCGGGGAGGTCGCCGAGGCCGAGGTCCAGGACGAGCCCGACGTGGTCAAGCGCGATGACGGCAGCTACCTGGTGGACGGCGGCCTTTCCATCGACGACTTCGCGGAGTATTTCGGCTTCGAGGAGGACGAGTTCGGCGGCGACTACGAAACGGTCGCCGGCCTCGTGCTCGAGGGGCTCGGCTGCATTCCCAAGGTGGGCGACCGCTTCGCCTGGAAGAGCGTCGGCATCGAGGTGATGGACATGGACGGCAATCGCGTCGACAAGGTGCTGGTCACGCCCGCGCCGGAGCCGGAAGGCGCCGCCCTCTAGCCGCCGCCCGCCGTCCCCGGCCGCCCTCTAGCCGCCGCCCGCCGTCCCCGGCCGCCCTCTAGCCCCGGCCGCCGCGGGTGCGGGCGGCGCGCGCGGCCTGCGTGGCCAGGAACACGCCTCCGGAAAGCACCACCACCACCGCGCCCGCCGGCAGGTCGAGCTCCCAGGCCAGCGCGAGGCCGCCGGTCGAAAACGCCGCGGCCAGCAGGGTCGACAGGAGCATCATGCGCTTCAGGTTGCGCGATCCGCCCGAGGCGGTGCCGGCGGGCAGGGTCAGCATGGCGATGACCAGCACGATGCCCACGAAGGTCGAGAGCAGCACCACCGAAACCGCCACCGCGCCGAGTATCCCGAGGAACACGGCGTCCGTGTTCACGCCGCGGGTGCGCGCGAACTCCTCGTCGAACGAGGCGGCCTCGACCTGCGCGTAGAAGCGCCAGGCGAGGGCGACCATGACGAGGTCGAGGACGGCCACCATGGCCAGGTCGCCCGAACCCACGAGCAGGATATTGCCGAACAGGTAAGCCATCGGATCCGCGTAACCGGGCGTCCGCGCCAGGAAGAGGACGCCGATGGACATGCCGATGGCCCAGATGGCGTTGATGACGGTGTCCTCGCGAGCCTTGGCCTTGAGCGAGACGACCCCGACCAGCGCGGCCGCGAGCAGGGCGAAGGCGAGGGCCCCGACCCGGGGCGTGAGCCAGGGCGCGATTCCCGAGGCTTTGAGGAAGAGCGCCAGGCCGACGCCGCCGAGGACCGCGTGGCTGATGGCCCCCGCGAGTCCCGCGATGCGGCGGACCGTGACCACGGACCCCACCACGCCGAACAGCACCGACGAGAGCAGCCCCATGGCGAGCGCGTTGCGCACGAAGGGCAGGGACGGATCGAACAGCGCCTCGATGAAGCCCGTCACGCCTTCGCTCCTTCGCGGCCGTCGCCGCAATGCTCGCAATGCCCGCAGTCGTGGTCCCGGCCGTCGTGGATGACGCGGAGTGGACGCGGGCCGTAGATGGCGGGGAACCTGCCGCCCTCGGCCGCGGGAACCGCCGCGTGCCTGAGCACGCCGAGCGGTCGGCCGTCGGGGCCGCGCTCGCCGGCGCAGAGCACCGCGTCCACGAGCTCGCTCACGAACGTGGTGTCGTGGGTGACGATGAGCACAGTCGTTCTGTCCTTGAGGCCTTCGAGCGTGCGGTAGAGCCGCTCCTCGCTGGCGGCGTCGACGCCGGCGGTCGGCTCGTCCAGCACCAGCATGCGGGGTTCCGAGGCCAGCGCCCGCGCTATGAGCACGCGGCGCCGCTGTCCGCCGGAAAGGGCGGGGTAGGGGCGGTCCGCGAGATCGGCTATGCCGACCGCGTCGAGCGCCGCCATGGCGGCCTCGCGATCCGCGGCCCGGTAGCCGCCCAGGTTCCCGCGGAGGCGGCCCATGGCCGCCACCTCGCGCACCGCGACGGGAAAGGCCCGGTCGAAGGACAGGCTCTGCGGCACGTAGCCGATGGCGTCGCGTTCGACGCCGGGAGCCTTTCCGAAAACCCGTATCGTCCCCGCGCGCGGGGTCCTGAGTCCGAGCAGTAGCCTGAGTATCGTCGTCTTGCCGGATCCGTTCGGCCCGACCAGGCAGGCGAACTCGCCCGAGTGGACGTGGAAGCTCGCGTCCTCGAGAACCGGGAGCTTTTCGTACGCGAAGCTTACCCGGTCGAATTCGACCGCCGCGGGACGCTCGTGCATGGTCGCCTCCGCTCTCGCCGTCATCGAACGGCGCCGAGCGCGGCCGCGATCCTCTCGAGGTTCGCGAGCCAATCCTCCGCCAGATCCTCGACGGGAACCACGGCGGCGCCGACCGCCTTCGCCACCGTTTCCGCGGCGGCGGTGGAGAACTGGGCCTGCACCAGGACGACCCGGGCGCCTTCCTTCCTCGCCCGCTCGACCAGGGCCGCGAGCGCTTTCTGCGTCGGCTCCTTGCCGCCCGTTTCTACCGCGACCTGCTCGAGGCCGAAATGGTCGAGGAAGTAGCCGAAGGCCGGGTGGTAGACGAAGACCGGGCGGCCGCGGAGCGGCTCGAGCAGGATCCCGATGGCAGCGAACGCCTCCCGGGCATCATGCTCGAAGGCCGCGCGGTTGGCCTCGAAGACTGCGGCGCCTTCCGGGTCGAGCTCCGAGAGGACGCGCGCCATGGTCGCCGCCTGCGCGAGGGCCCCGTCGAGGCCGAGCCAGGTGTGCGGGTCCGCCGCCCCTTCCTCCCCGTCCACGGCGCGTTCGTCCCCGTCCTCGTCGCCGTGCTCGTCGAGCGGGCGAAGAGGCGCCCCTTCGTTGGCGTCGACGAGGCGGAGCGCGGGATTCAATGCCACGATGCGCGGGGCGAGCGAACGCTCCGCCTCGAGGCCTTGCAGGAACCAGACCGAGGCTCGGGAGAGCTCCGCGACCTGGCGCGGGCTCGGCTCGAAGGTGTGCGGATCGGAGCCGGGCGGCACCACGGTCAGGATTTCGGCGCGCTCGCCCGCGACGCGGCGGGCGAAGTAGGCCTGCGGCGGCACCGTGACGGCGACGGAAAGGCCCGCGCCGCCCGGGGCGTCGCGTCCGGGGGAGCTTCCGCTCGAGGGCGAGCACGAACCCGCCAGGATCACAAGGAAGGCGGCCCCGAGGGCCGCCTGAAGGGCTTTCATGCGGAGAAAGGTATTACTAAGTTATACCAAGGTCAAGCGGGGTCGCGCTTGACCTGGATTTCCGTGGTCTGCGGGGGCTGCGCCGCTCGCGGCTCGCCCGCACCGTCCAAGCCCGCTCCGCCTTCCTTCGGCTCCGGTTCGGCGGATGACTCGAGGAAGTCGGGTTCCTCGATCGACGCCCGTTCCGGGGCCGCCGCGTTTCCCGCGCCTGCAGGGGACCCGGCGCCGACCGCGGAGACTCCGCCCCCCGCGCGAACGGGCCTTGGCGCCGAGGACTCCCCGGACGAGCCGAGGGGCTGGGCATCCCGGGCCGCGGCTCCCGGCGTGCGGAACCGGTCGACCGAGGCGAGGATGTTCGCCGCCGTATCGGCGTTCTCGCGGGAAAGGTCCGTCAGCTTGGCCGCCGAATCGTCGATCTCGCGGATGCCGAGGGCGATCTCGTCCGCGGCGTTGCGGTTCTCCGCCGAGAGCCTGCGCACGTCCTCCACCGCCCGGGCGATGGCTTCCGAGCCGCGCCCGAGCTCGGCCCCGGCTCCTTCGAGCCGGCCGGCCGTGGAGTTGAGCCGCTCCAGGGCGCCGCGGGCTTCCCGTCCGCGCGAGACCGAGGAGCCGAGGGCGACCGAGGTCTGCTCGAGCTCCCGCGCGATCTCGGCCAGGCCGTCGACGACCGATCCGATGCCCGCGCCGGTCTCGTCGGAGCCGGCGGCCGCGGCGTGGATCGCGTCGGCCGTCTCCTTTATCGTGGCGCCGATGCCTTGCGCGTTCTCGGCCACGCTCTCCGAGAGCTTCCGGATTTCCTCCGCGACGACGGCGAAGCCGCGGCCGGCCTCGCCCGCGTGGGCCGCTTCGATGGCGGCGTTCATGGCCAGCAGGCGGGTCTGCTCGGCGATGCCGTCGATGATGCCGACCAGCTCGAGCGTCTTGGCGGCGCTCTCCTCCATGCGCCGCATGGAGCTGGATTCGTTCTCGATGCGGTCGCGGCTTTCGGCGCCGAGGGAGCCCACCTTGGCGGCTATCTCGCGCTGCTCGTCGGCGCGGACCGACAGCCGGTCGAGCTCGGCGACGATGCCCTCGATGACCGCGCCGACCCCTCCCACCGCCGACTCGAGCTCGCGCACGGCGTCGAGCACGGTGGTCGAGACCCCGGCGATCGCGTTCTTCGCGCCTTCGGCCTCCCCCGCGGCTCCGTCGAGCCGTTCGGTCTGGTTCCGCATCGAACCGATCGAGGCGCTCATCTGGGTTATGGTGGCGGCGGTCTCGGCGGCGTGCGCCGCCAGCGATTCGCTGCTCGCGCTCGAGGTCTCCGCTGACCGCCGGATGGCGTCGACGCTGCCGGTCAGCCGCGCCACGAGCTCCCTGAGCGAGTACTGGATGCCGCCGATCTCCGTGACGCTCGTCACGGGCACTTCGACGGTCAGGTCGCCCGCGCCGACGCGCTCCATGTCGCGATTGACCGCGCCGACGCCCCGGGTGACGGAGCGAACCACGAAAAGTATGACGGCGATGCCGAGGGCGAAGGCCAGGGCGGCCACGACGATCGAGGCCACGAGGCCGCGGACGAAGGTGGACATGGAAGCGGCGAGCGGCACGTAGACGATGATGGTCCAGTCGAGGCCGTGCGCGTCGCCGAAGGGGCTCGAGCTGACGAAGCTGACTTGGCCGTCGACGACGAGCTCGTCGAACCAGGTGCGCGACTCCGAGGTGCCGCCCGTGCCCGAGGCCGCGCTCGTGGCGTCTGCGCTCGAATGGGTGGCGGCGGCGGCGAGCACGGGGTCCTGGCAGTTCGCGGCCATGACGCGGACCTGCGTGCCCGAGGCCTGGGCCACGACGGGTATCTCGTTGGAGACGGCCACCAGAGCGCCGGTATGGTCGATGAGCGCCGCGACCGCGCCGGAGCCTTCGACCGCGCGCTTTATGAGATCCTGCAGCTTCCCGAGCCCGAGGTCCGCGCCGACCACGCCGATGATCTCGCCCGCTTCGTCGCGCACCGGCGAGTAGGGCGTGACGACGAGCGAACCCGAGACGAAGTCGATGTAGAGGTCGGTCCATCCCGACTCGCCGCGTTCGAGGGCGCCCGTGTACCAGGGCCGACCGACGGGGCTGAACTCGACCGACTTCTGGACCGGGCCGACGGCGCCGCCGGGGAAGAGCTTGCGGTAATCCATGAGTCCGGACGTCGTCGCGTCCCGGATGGTCGCGATGCCGCCTCCTTGCTCGTCGCGCGACACGAGCACGACGCGTTCGGACGGATCGCCGTAGTATATGGTGGAGACGTCCGGGTTCACCCCGGCGAGCATGTAGAGGGACATCCTGACGCGCTCGGTGCTCGCGAGGTCCACGTTGCCCGAGCCCGCGAAGGCCGCGAAGCTCAGGAGGATGTTGTGGGCAGCCTCGAAGAAGGAGCGGGAACGCGAATCTATCTCGCCGGCGGTCTTCCAGGTCAGGGCGACGGAGTTGTCGCGTAGCACCTGGCGCTGCGCGCTGACCGCGCTCATGAACACGAGCCCGATGGCGAGCCCGTAGACAAGGACGAAGGGCATGACCAGGATGACCCAGAGCCTCATCTTGATCCTGTTGCGCTTCTCAGGCATGTTCCCTCCCGGGAGTATGGGGAAACGGCGGTCGCGGGCGACCGCCGTCCTATTCTAGTCCGTATCCGGGCGGACCGCCACGGCGGAGTCCGGACTTTCCGGCGCGGGCGGATCGAAGCCCCTGGCGACCGGCAGGCGCACGAGGTGGGCGAAATCGGAGCCCGCGCGCGAGACGAGCGCGCCTAGGCCGGTTTCGGCGGCGCTCTCGAAGACCGCCACCCGGAAGACGCCGCCCGGATCGAACCAGGGCACGAGCACGGCCACGTGGTACCAGCGCCTCACTCCGGCCGCCTTCGGGTCGGAGCGGCTGATGGCGGCCAGGTACGCGTGGCCCGGTTCCCTCGAAGCCAGCATGAACAGCAGCGGCGCGAGGCCGTCCACGCGGTAGCCCGCGTCGGGGAAGCGGTCGGGGTAGGCTTCGAAGCCCGAGAGTCCGTTGACCGGATTGCCCGGATCGACGAGCAGGGCCGGCGGGGAGGCGAGGACGTCCATCGAAGGCGAGCCCGCCGCCGCGCCGCGCCCGCCGAGGGCGTCGGCGGCCAGCGCGCCGAGGGCCCGCGTGAAATCGAGCCCGTAGTAGGGCTCCAGCTCGGTCTCGTAGGCGCGGGTGAGGGACGCGCCGCGCGCGGCCGGTCCCTCTCCCATGGCCGCCATGAGCGACTTGATTTCGGCCACCGAGCTCCACGAGCCGCGCGCGGGGCCGAGCAGGCCGTCGACCACCCATTTCGCGAAGCCCGAGCAGTTCAGGCCGGGCGCGGGGCCATCCTGGGCGGCGCCGTCGGCCAGGCGCACCCAGGCGCCGTCGGAGTCGATCGCCCCGTCGTACGCGTAGGCGAGGCCCGGGAGCGCGGCGCGGATTCCGGCCGCCACCGAGGCCAGTTCGCGGTAGAGCGAGGGCTCGGGCGAGAACAGTTCCCACTCGACCAGTTCGGCGCTCAGCTCCACCAGCGCGGGGAGCGGCGAGGTCATCGCGCGCTCGAAAGGCAGCGGCAGCGGCACCCCGAGCCTGAGCACGCCCCCGTAGGCCACGACGTCGAGCCTCGTGCGCCCTCCGTCCGGCGTCAGCCGGGCGAAGGTTCCGGGATCGGAGCGGAGGAAGACCTTGGCGGAGACGAGGGACCCGTCGGAAACGCGCCGCTTGAGGATCCAGGCGCCCTGAGCGTAGACGGGGTAGGCGTCGCCGCGGCGCGGCAGTACGAGCATGTAGAAATGCTCGCGGTCGCGCTCGACGCGGAGTTCCCACGAGCGGCCCGAATCGCTGACGACGCGCGGCTTCATGGCCAGCGCGGCGTCACGGGGGGCGGTCAGGAAGTCCTCCCAGCGGGCGGCCCTGACCCGGGCGGAGTCGGGGGCGCGCGCGAGGGGCAGGTCTCCCGGCAGGGGAGGCCAGGCCTGGGCGGCGGCCCCGGGCGCGGCGAGAGGGAGCAGGGCGAGCAAGGCGGCGATCGGCGCGGAAAAACCGGATCCGCGGCCGCGAGGCTTTCTTCCATACATCGTACCAACGATTATCGGCCTTGAAGCGTCGCGGGTGGAGCGTCGAGCGCGCCGGAACGCTTTATCCCGGAGGCTTCCCCGCCGATCAGTAAGGGACGACCTCGAACACTTCGGAGTATCCATGCACCCCGCCAGAATCGCAGCCCGGGCGTTCGCCCTCGCCGTCCTCGTAGCCGTGCCGCTCGCCGCCTCCTCCAGTCCCGGAACCGCGGCGGAGCCGGCCGCCGCGCCCGCCCCGTCCCGTCCCGCCGCGACGGCGAGCGTGAGCGCCCCTTCGATCCCGGCGTATCGCCTCTTCCCCGCGCTATATCGGAAGGACGCGGGGCGGCTCGGCGAAGGCGACGGAGCCGCCGTCGGCACCGAATCCGTCTACGGCCCCGCTCCGGCCGCTCCACAGGCCGACGAAACCCCGGAGGAGGCCGCCGACCCGTACGAGCGCATCCCCCTCGTGGTCGATACGGACATCGTCGCCTTCTACGGCAAACCCGGCGCGGTCCGCATGGGCATACTCGGCGAGTACCGCAAGGAAGAGCTCGCGGTCATGCTCGACGGCTACGTCCGGCTGTACGACGGCCACAACGGCGAGCGCGGCGCGGTGGGAGCCTTCTACATCATCTACGGCACCGTATGGCCCGAAGGGGAAATCGGCATCCTCGCGGATCGCGTCGTGAAGGAATGGGTGGATTTCGCGGCCGAGCGGGGCCTGCTGGTCTTCCTCGACCACCAGATCGGCAAGTACACGGTGGAGCAGGCCACCGCGAAGCTCCTGCCCTGGCTCAAGTATCCCAACGTGCACCTGGCCCTCGACCCGGAGTGGCGGACCACGGCCCCGATGCAGGAGATCGGCTCCATCACCGGGGACGAGCTCAACGCCGCGCAGCGCATGGTGGACGATTACCTGCGCGAGAACGGGCTCCCCGGGCTCCGCATGCTGGTGGTCCACCAGTTCAACCGGAAGATGATTTCCGCGCGGGAGCGCGTGCGGGCCGACTTCGACCGCGTGGTCCTGATCCACAACTCCGACGGATTCGGGTCGCCCGCGCTCAAGCGACTCTCCTACGCCATGAACGCCGAGGCGACCAACATGCCGCTCAAGGGCTTCAAGCTCTTCTTCAAGTCGAGATGGCCGGGCGCGGGCTACGACGATCCGCTGCTCAAGCCCGAGGAAGTGCTCGCGCTGGCCCCGCGACCGGTCCTGATCATGTACCAGTGAGCGGTTTTTCCCCGCGCGCGTTCCCCCCGCCGCGCGCGGGGGGTATACTTGTACCTCGGGAAGGACGCCGCGACGGAACCGTAACCGGCGCGGCGGCCGTTCGTTTGTGTCGGGGGGGAAGACGCGGCGCCGTTTCCGGAGCGTCCCGGTCCGCCCCCCGCTCGCGCCGATCATCGATGACGAACCATATGTGGAGGATGCCAATGACCTCGCCACGCCGGGCCTTCGCCCTTTTCCTGACCATCATGGCCATCGCGACGGGGGCGGCGTACGCCTTCACGCCCCCGACGGGGTCCGAAGCCCCGCCGGTCCTCGCCTCGCCGTTCTCGGCGGCCTCGGGCGGGCGGATCGCGCAGGAATGGGCGCCCATGGGTTCCTTCCTCAATCCGGCGTCGGCGGCCTGGGCCCAGCGCTCCTTCATCGAGGGCAGCTACCTGGCCCTGCCCGGCTTCGGGCCGTCGACGGGGTACGGCAACGGCTTCGACCTGGGCCTTACCCTGCCGCGCGCGTACGGCGTCTGGAGCTTCGGCCTTTCCTTCCTCCAGTCGCCCTTCGCCTCCATGCCGCTCGGCACGTCGTTCTCGGGGCAGGCCTCCATCGCCAAGGAGCTGTCCGACCGCGTGGCGCTCGGCCTCGGCCTGGGCGGCTCCGTCGGCGGACCGGCCGGCTGGTCGCTCGACGGCGACCTCGGCTTCCTGGTCCGCCAGGGCACCCTCGGCGTCTTCAAGGATTTCGCCTGGGGAGCGGCCCTGACCGGCCTCGGCAAGACCGTCGCGCCGAGCCCCTTCACCTTCTCGGCGGGCGCCTCCGGCTACCTGGTGCGCTCGACCTCCTTCGACCTGGGGCTCGCCGCCGACCTTTCGTTCCCGTCCTTCCAGAACCTCGTGTTCGGTTTCGGCCTCGACCTGGCCATCGGCCGCGTGGCCTTCGTGAACCTCGGGTGGGACCTGAACCTCCGCGAGGCCTTGAGCGGCGCGGCGGAGAGCATGGTCCCGTCCTTCGGCCTCTCCGCCCTGATCCCGCTCGACCGCAAGGCGGACGAGTCGTTCATCTCGAAGTCCGGCTGGGACCGCTCCGAGCTGCGTCCGGCCCTCGCCGCCCGCCCGCTCTACGACGGCGTCTGGGGCATCTCGGTCGGCGCCGGCATGGCGCTCGGCGTCGTGGATGGCAACCCGCCGCGCATCGAGCTCGGCTACCCCGCCACCGAGTACGAGCTCTACTACATGTCGCCCAACGACGACGGCCGCAACGACGAGATCGTGCTGCCCCTCGCCATCACCGACGAGCGCTACCTGGCCGGCTACACCTTCAAGATCCTCGCCGAGGACGGTTCGGTCGTGCGCTCGATCGGCAACAAGGAGACGCCGCCCGAGGCGGCGGACGTGAAGAGCGCGCTCAAGAGCCTGCTCTACGTCAAGAAGGGCATACCGGTGCCGCCGGACCTGACCTGGAACGGCCGCGCCGACTCCGGAGAGACGGTGGGCGACGGCACCTACGTCCTGGTCGTGGAGGCGGTGGACGACAACGGCAACGCGGGGCGCTCCGTCGAGCGCAAGGTCGTGGTGGACCGGACGCCTCCCGCGGTGACGGTCAAGGTTCCCGCCGATCCGGCCGGCCTGATCTTCAGCCCCGACGGCGACGGCCTCAAGGACGCCTTCGTCCTTCCCCAGGAAGGCTCCGTCGAGGACAAGTGGATCGGCAAGGTGCTCGACTCGGTCGGCAACGTCGTACGGACCTACGCCTGGGAGAACGCCGCCCCCGCCGACCTATCGTGGGACGGCTCGACCGACTCGGGCGGCATGGCCCCCGACGGCGTCTACTCCTGGACCTTGCACTCCACGGACCGGGCCCGCAACGAGACCACCCGCCGCGTGGACAACATCCTCGTGAACACCCTTCGCCCGCCGGTCAGCGTCGCCATCGACATGGCGGCGTTCAGCCCGAACGGCGACGGCTCCAAGGACCGCATCAACCTGCTTCCCTCGGTGCCGGTGCCGAACGGCCTCGCGTCCTGGAGCCTTTCCGTCCTCGACAAGACCGACGCCGAGGTCTGGAAGAGCTCCGGCACCGCGGCCGACCTGCCTTCGCGCGTGGCCTTCGACGGCGTCGGAAGCTCGGGGAAGACCCTTCCCGAGGGTTCCTACAAGGCGCGCTTCGCGGTGGCCTACGTGAACGGCCACGCCCCGAGCGCCGAATCGCCCGCCTTCACCCTCGACGTCACGCCTCCGAAGGCCACCGTCACCGCGGACCGCACGGCCTTCAACCCGGTCGGCGTCGCGGACCAGGCCTTCGTGGCCTTCAGGCAGTCGGGCAGCTCCGAGGAGACCTGGACCGGCGAGCTTTCGGGCCCCGACGGCAAGGCGGTCAGGACCTGGCGCTTCCTCGGCGAGCCGGACGAGCGGCTTTCGTGGGACGGTCGCGACGAGGCCGGGCGCGTGGCCGCCGACGGCGCCTACCGCTACCGCCTCTCGGCGGTCGACCGCGCGGGCAACTCGTGGACGAGCGCGCCGGTCGAGGTGAAGATCGACACGGAGAAGAAGGACGCCTTCCTGTCCACCGACCGCCGGGCGTTCAGCCCGAACGGCGACGGCGTCGCGGACGCGCTCAGGCTGCTGCCCGAGATCCGCGCCACCGACGCGCCGGCCTCGTGGGAGCTCGGCGTCTACGCGGACCTCGGACCCGCGGCTCCCTCCGGGCAGAAGCCCGTCAAGTCGTGGACCGGCCGCGGCGCCGCCCCCTCGTCCTTGACCTGGGACGGCAAGACCGACGCGGGCGCGCCGGCCGCCGACGCCGGTTACACGGCCACGCTCGTCGTCCGCTTCGCGAACGGCACCGAGAAGACCGCCCAGGCGCCGCTCTTCCGCCTGGACACCAAGGCGCCTTCCATCGAGGTCTCCGCGGCTCCGCTCCTTTTCTCGCCGAACGGGGACGGTCTCAAGGACGCGCTGGCCGTGACGCAGAGCTCCGCCCCCGGCGACGACTGGGAGGCGGTCATGGTATCCGCCGACAAGCGGACCGTCCGCTCGTGGCGCTGGAAGGACAAGGTGGCCGCCCTCGAATGGGACGGCACCGACAGCGAGGGGAATCCCGTTCCCGACGGCGCCTACCGCTACGTGGTCAGCTCGACCGACGCCGCCGGCAACAAGACGGAGAAGTCGGTGGAGGGCATCAGGATCGACCGGCGGACCGCGCAGGTGTTCCTGACCGCCAGCCGCATGGGCATCTCGCCCAACGGCGACGGCGTGGCCGACGACCTCAAGTTCGCCCCCATCGTGCGCCTGGCCGACGGCATCGAGTCCTGGAGCCTCGCCCTGCTCGACGAAACCGGGACGGCCCGCAAGACCTGGAAGGGAACGGGCGCGACGGTTCCGAAGGAAATTTCCTGGGACGGCAAGCTCGACGACGGCTCCACGCGCGAGGGCCTCATGACCGCGGTCTTCACGGCGGTCTACGCGAAGGGCGACAAGCCGGAGGCCCGCGTCGGCCTGATCGCGGTCGACGCCGAGGGGCCGCGGCTCCGGGTCACGGCCGCGCCTTCCATGTTCAGCCCCGACAACGACGGCGTCGACGACGAGCTCGTGTTCGGCATCGAGGCCCGCGACCTCTCGGCCGTCAAGAGCTGGAAGCTCGACATCCTCGAGGAGAACATCGACGACGCCACCAAGCGCCGCGTGTTCGCGGGCTTCGGAGGCGAGGGCTCGCCCAAGGAGCGCCTCGTCTGGGACGGTCGTTCGTCGAAGGGCGAGCTCGTGGAGGCGGCCACCGATTACCCCTACGTCATCACGGTGACGGACGAGTGGGGCAACACGAGTCGCCACGAAGGCCGCGTCGCGGTCGACGTGCTCGTGATCCGAGAGGGCGACCGGCTCAAGATCAAGGTGCCCTCGATCGTGTTCCAGTCCAACGGCTCGGGATTCACCGGGCTCGCGGCGGACACGGTCGACCGCAACACCCAGGTGCTCAAGCGCATCGCCATCATCCTGAACCGTTTCCGCGACTACGAGATCCGCATCGAGGGCCACGCCAACTCGATAGCCAAGATGACGGGCGCCGGAGCGGCGGCCATCGAGCGCGAGGAGCGCGAGACGCTGATACCGCTCTCGACCGCGCGCGCCGATTCGGTGCGCCGCCTGCTCGTCGAGTACGGCGTCGACCCGAGGCGCCTCACGGTGGCCGGCCTGGGTTCCTCGGCGCCCGTCGTGGATTTCCGCGACGCCGAGAACCGCTGGAAGAACCGCCGCGTGGAATTCATCCTCATCAAGAAATAGGGCGTCTGTGAAATAGGAACCGCCGATGAGGACGCCCGCGCCAGGCGCGGGCTCCACAATCCTTCCGCTCCGAAAGCGGAGCGAAGCGACGCAGACGCGGAGACGCCGGGGCGTCGGGAACATTAAGGGGGAGGCGGGGTCGATGCCCCGCCTCCCCGCTTTTCACCAGGTCATCCTGCCCGTTGCCCCGTCCCTGCTTCTCGGCGCCTCGGCGTTGGATTCAGTCGGTGAAGTCGCCGAGGAAGACCACCTCGGGTTCGAGGACGAAGCCGTAGGCCTCGAGGGCGGCGGCGCGGGCGGAGTCGACCAGGGCCTTCATGTCGGCGGCGCGCGCGGCACCGAGGTTCACGAATATGTTGGCGTGCTTCTCCGAGACGGCCGCGTCGCCGATCCTGCGTCCGCGGAAGCCGAGCTCGTCGAGGATCTTGCCCGAGGGCCGCCCGAAGGCCCGGTCGTTCTTGAACATCGAGCCGGCGCACGGATGGTCGAAATGCCCCTTGGCGCGGCGGTCGGACTCGAGCTCCCGCGCGCGGGCCGCGAGCGCCGCGCCGTCGCCGGGTTCGAGGCGGAACGAGGCGCCGAGCACGACGGAACCTTCCAGCGCGCCGCCGGCCATGAAGGGCGTGCGCTTGTAGGCCCACTCGCCGCGCTCGATCGCCTCCTCGCGGATCGATCCGTCGGGATCGAGGCGGCGCACGGTCGAAAGAGCGTCGGCGATTTCCCGGTCGTAGCAGCGCGCGTTCATGTACACCGCGCCGCCGACCGAGCCTGGCAGGCCCGCGGCGAATTCGAGCCCCGCGAGCGAGGAGTCGACGGCCGCGGCCACGAGCTCCGTGACGCGGGTTCCGGCTCCGGCGCGGAGCAGCTTCCCCTCGCGCCGTATCGAGGCCAGGCCGCGCGTCGAGACCACGACGCCGCGGAAGCCCGAGTCCGAGGCGAGCACGTTGGCGCCGCCGCCCAGCGCGACCCAGGGCAAGCCGGACCCGCGCAGCGCCGCGACGAGGGCCGCGAGCGCCGCTTCCGTCCGCGGCTCGACCCAGGCGTCCGCCGGTCCGCCGATCAGGAAGGTGGTGTGGGCGGAGAGCGGTTCGTCGAAGGCGAGCGCCGCGTCGATATTGATTTTCTCGAGGAATTCCCGTACCGTTGCCATGGCGTCCGCGAGCATAGCCCGAAGCCCGCGAGCGCCGCAACGCACCGCCCCCCGGAGGCCCAATGCCGCTCAAGCTGTTCAACACCCTCGGGCGCGAGCTCCAGGAGTTCCGCCCCCTCGTTCCCGGCAAGGTCGGTCTCTACGGCTGCGGCCCCACCGTCTACAAGTACGCCCACCTCGGCAACATGCGCCCCTACGTCGTCCACGACGTGCTGGTCCGCTTCCTCCGCTCGCTCGGCTACGAGGTGACGCACGTCATGAACGTCACCGACGTGGGCCACCTTTCGGACGACGCCGACGAGGGCGAGGACAAGATGGTCAAGAGCGCCGAGGAGCTCCACAAGGGCGTCCTCGAGATCGCCGCCTTCTATACCGAAGCCTTCTTCCGCGACACGCAACGCCTCAACGTCGCTCGTCCGACCGTCGTCTGCCCGGCCACGGCGCACATCCCCGAGATGATCGAGCTGGTGAGGCGCCTCGAGGCCAAGGGCTACACCTATTCCGCCGGCGGCAACCTCTACTTCGACGTCTCGAAATTCCCGCGCTACGGCGAGCTCGCGCGCATCGACCTCGACGAGCTCAAGGCCGGCGCCCGCGTCGAGCTCGACCCGAACAAGAAGCACCACGCGGACTTCGTGCTCTGGTTCACCAAGAGCAAGTTCGAGGGGCAGGCCCTGACCTGGGACAGCCCCTGGGGCCGCGGCTATCCCGGCTGGCACCTCGAGTGCTCGGCCATGAGCATGAAGTACCTGGGCGAAAGCTTCGACATCCACGCCGGCGGCATCGAGCACATCCCCATCCACCACACCAACGAGATCGCCCAGTCCGAGGCGGCCACCGGGAAGAAGTGGGTGAACTACTGGATCCACAACGAGTGGCTCACCCTCGGCAAGCTCAAGATGTCCAAGTCCTCGGGGGAAACGCTCACGGTGCAGACCCTCGTCGACAGGGGCTACGACCCGCTCGACTACCGCTACTTCCTGCTCGGCTCGCACTACCGCTCGCAGGCCGCCTTCACCTGGGAGGCGCTCGACGGCGCCCGCGCCGCCCTCGCGGGGTTGCGCGAGCGCGTCCTGGCCCTGCGCGACAAGGCCGCGGCGCCGGTTCCGGCCGACGCCCTCGGCGCCGCGGCGAAGGCCCGGCTCGACGCGTTCCGCGCGGCCATGGAGGACGACCTCTCCACGCCGCGCGCGCTCGCCGAGCTCTGGGGACTGCTCAAGGACGGCGCCGTCCCGCCCGGGGAGGCGCTCGGCGCCGCGCTCGAAATGGACGCCGTGCTCGGCCTCGCCCTCGCGAGCTTCGAGCGGAAGGCGGCCGCCGTCGACCCCGCGCTGGCCGCGAAGGTGGATGCCCTCGTCGCCGCCCGCGCCGAGGCCAAGAAGGCGAAGGACTTCGCCCGCGCGGACGCCCTCCGCGCCGAGATCGCCGGGCTCGGCGTCGAGCTCCGCGATTCGCCCTCCGGCACGACCTGGACCCTGTCCGGCCGGGCGCCGTAACCGGGAGGCGGACGGTTTGTTTGCAAGCAGTGAGGGCCTCGGGCCCAGGGAGCTCCGGGAGCTCTACGACCGCAATTTCACGATGCTCTTCAGGGTGGCCTGGCGCATCGTCGGCGACGAGGGGAGCGCGGAGGATATCGTGCACGATTCGTTCGCCCGCCTCGTGGAAAAGCGGATACCCTTCCCGAGCCCCGACGACGCCAAATTCTGGCTGATCCGCGTGGTCAAGAACAACGCGCTCAACGTCGCCAAGCGCCGCGGTCGCGAAGCCCGGGCCTACGAACGCTACTGGCGCGAGTCGCGCGATGATTCCGAATCCGCCGAAGCCGCGGCCATCAAGGCGGAGGCGGGGGCGGAAGTGAAGGCCATGCTGGCCCGGCTGCCCGAGAAGCTCCGCGCGGTGCTCGTGCTCAAGGAATACGCCCTGCTTTCGTACCGGGAGATCGGGCGGGTCCTCGGCATCACCGAGGGCAACGTGAAGGTTCGCGTCTTCAGGGCCCGAGAGGCCCTGCTTTCGCTCATGACGGAGGACGGCCATGGCGCATCCTGATCCATCCATCATCTCGGCTTACGTCGACGGGGAAGTGCCCGCGCCCTGGTCCTCCCGCGTCGCTTCCCACCTGGAGTCCTGCCCCGCGTGCGCTGCCTTGGCCGCGCGGATCCGCTCGGCCGGAACCGTCCTCGCCTCCGCGCCCGAACCCGACGTCGACGCGGCCCGCGAGGCCGTGTGGGCCCGCCTCTCCGCGCGCTCCGCCGAGACGCGGAAGCCGGCGCTGTGGCGCCTCAAGCTCGAGGTGCCGCTCCCCCTCGCGCTCGCCGCCGCGCTCGCCGTGGCCGTGCTCGGCACCCTGGCCGCCAGCGCCTTCCGCGAGAACGGCCAGCTCCGTATGGCCGCCTTCGCGGCGCAGGAGATCCAGCCCGCCCTCGCCGAGGGCGCGGGCTTCGATTCCATCATCCGTTACCTCGAAGCGCAGGACGCGTCGCTCTCCATCACCATCCAGCTGCCGCCGAGCGCGGGCCAGGGCTTGCCGGCCGGCAAGCCGGTGATGATGAAATCGGGCTCGGAAGAGGTGTATCCGTGAGTTTCGCCCGGTCCATCCGCCCCGCGCGCGCCATGGCGCTGCTGGCCGCCGCCCTTGCGCTCTCGGCTGCCGCGTCCGCCCAGGACTCCATCACCGACATTCCCGAGGCCTTCCGCGACAAGGCTTTGGCGGTCCGCGTGCACACCACGGTCCTCAGGCCGGACGCCGAGCCCTGGGAGGACCAGTCGGTCAAGTTCACGATACCGGGCACGCCCATCGGCATCCGCCTGGTCTCGAGCGACCTCATCGTCTACATCCAGCTCACCCCCTACCAGGGCGAGACCGGACGCCTCATGTTGGTGACCCAGGGCCAGGTCTGGATCAAGGACGCCTCCTCGAGCGTCCGTTACCAGACGACCCTGAACACCTTCCCCGTCGCGTTCGGCGAGAAGATCTGGTTCTACCCCCTCGGCATCGAGGGGAAGGGGCCGGCCCCCATCTCCGTCGCCATCACGGTCCAGGCGGCCAAGGACGCCGGCGCGACCGGGGACGCCGACGCGTCCAGGAGTCCGGGCTCCGGAACGCCGGCTCCCGAAGCCAAGCCCTCGCCGTGACGCCCGCCGGCATGGAACCCGTCCGGCAGGGCCGCCGCGGCCGTCGGGTCGCGGCGGCCCTGCTCTCCCTGGCGCTTGTCCTCGGGGCCGCCGGATTCGTGGCGTGGAGGGAAACCCGCAAGCCCGTCATACTCTCGCTGGATCCCGCCGTGGGCGAGCCCGGCGGCGTCGTGCGGGTGGTCGGCCGCAACTTCGGCGGCGAGCGGGGCGACGGCCGGCTCGAGATAGCCGGGGTGGCCCCGACGGAGTCGAGCTACCTTTCCTGGAACGACGGGGTCATCGTCGCCCGCCTGCCGCTCGTCGTGGATTCCGGCCTGGTCCGCGTCGTGACCTCCGACGGCCGCTCGAACGCCCGCTTCTTCATGAACCGCGAACGCCTTCCCGAACGTCCCGGCGCGGCTTCGGGCGCGGGCACCGCGCCGCGCATCGAGTCGCTCTCCACGGCCGCCGCGCCGATCGGAGGGCTCGTGACCATTCGAGGCAGCAACTTCGGCGCCGTCCGCGGGACCTCCGAGGTGCTGTTCGCCTGGTCGAGCCCGGTCGCCGCCTCGGACGAAGCGGGAGCCGCGATCGCCGTCTCCGACGACGAGGGCGGCTACGAATCCTGGTCAGACCGCGAGATCCGCGTCAGGGTGCCCGACGGCGCGGCTTCAGGCGGCCTGGTCGTGCGGGGGGACTCGGGCTCGAGCGAACCCCTCTACTTCCAGATAGCCGACATGCCGGGCGTCAAGACCTACGGCGACAAGCGTACCTACGCCCTCTCGTACTTCGTCCAGGTATCGCGGGTGAAGTCCTCGGGACCGAACGACCTCTGGCTCTGGATACCGCGACCCGTCGAATCCGCTTCGCAGCGACAGGTGCGCATTGTCTCGCGCACGCGGGAACCGGAAAGCGCCGGTCCCCGAGGCGTCGACCTGGTCCGGCTCAGGGACCTCCAGAGCGGCCGAGTCGAGACCGTCTACCAGGCCTGGAGCCTCCAGGTCCATTCCGTCGAGGTCGAGGTCAGGCCGGAGCGCATCCGGGAGATTCCTTCGCCCGCCCCGGCCCTGGTGGCGCGCTGGACGGCCCCCGACCGCCTCGTGGCTTCGGACAGCCCGCGGGCCAGGGCCCTCGCCGGACGGATAGGCTCGGGCGAGCGGAACCCCTACAGGCTGGCCAAGGCCGCCTGGGATCTCGCCGTGGCCGAATGGAAGCCCGACCCGACCGGCAAGGCGGGTCCCGAGGATCCCCTCGATCTGCTCGACGGCGACAGGGGCGATTCCTACGCCTTCGCGATAGCCATGACGGCCCTGCTCAGGGCCTCGGGCGTCCCCGCGCTGCCCGTGTCCGGCTACCTGGTGAGCTCGAGCCAGGCCGCGCGGCACTATTGGGTCGAGTTCTGGATACACGGCCTCGGCTGGATCCCCCTCGATCCCTTCCTGGGGGCCGGCGGCAACCTTCCTGGCTTCGCCGTGCCCTTCTCGGACCGTTCCCGCTACTTCTGCGGCCTCGACAACCGCCACGTCGCCTTCTCGCGCGGCGCCCCCGACTACGCGCCGGTTTCGCCCGGCGGCCGCGTCGCGGTGCGCGAGCGCGTTCACAGCCTCCAGGACCGCTACGAGGAGGCTTCGGGCGCCATCCAGGAATGGACCTCGTTCTGGAGCGAGCTCGGGGTCACGGGCATTTACTGAGCGCGGAGCGCGCCGAACGCGCCGGTACCGCGGGGAGCGCCGGAACGCGGAGACCGCGGCGCGGCTGCCCCGGTGCCCGTTTGGCTCTGGCGGGATTCCGGAAATGCCTGTAAGCTGGAACGGTGAGCCGCGCGCCATCCGCGCGCATCGCGATCGGGAGGCGCCGCGCGCGACGCGCGGAACCTGCCCGACGCGGCAGGCTTCCCACGAAAATCTGGAGGAACCATGGCCCTCAAGGACCTCGACCCCGCGCTCTGGAGCGCGATGGAGAACGAAGCGCGCCGCCAGCGCGAGAACCTCGAGCTGATCGCCAGCGAGAACTACACGTCCCCCGCCGTCATGGAGGCGGTCGGCTCCGTCCTGACCAACAAGTACGCCGAAGGCTACCCGGGCAAGCGCTACTACGGCGGCTGCGAGTTCGTCGACGTCTCCGAGAACCTCGCCCGCGAGCGCGCCAAGGAGCTTTTCGGGGCCGACCACGCCAACGTCCAGCCCCACTCGGGCAGCCAGGCCAACATGGGCGTCTATTTCGCGGCCCTGAAGCCCGGCGACACCATCCTGGGCATGGACCTGGCCCACGGCGGCCACCTGACCCACGGCGCCCCGGTGTCGTTCTCCGGCAAGCTCTACAACGTGGTCCGCTACGGCGTGAACCGCGAGACCGAAACCATCGACTACGACGAGCTCGCCCGGATCGCCCGCGAGTCGAAGCCCCGCATGATCGTCGCGGGCGCCTCCGCCTACCCGCGCACGCTCGACTTCGCGAAGTTCCGCGCCATCGCCGACGAGGTCGGGGCCTACCTGCTCGTCGACATGGCCCACATCGCCGGCCTCGTGGCCGCGGGCATCCACCCGAGCCCGGTCAAGGTCGCCGACTTCACCACCAGCACCACCCACAAGACCCTCCGCGGCCCCCGCGGAGGCCTCATCCTGGTGGGCACGGACAAGGAGAACGACCAGGGCATCATGGCGCCCAAGGGCGAGCGGGCGAAGCTCTGGAGCGAGATAATCGACGGGACCATCTTCCCCGGCATCCAGGGCGGTCCCCTCTGCCACGTGGTGGCCGGCAAGGCCGTGGCCTTCGGCGAGGCCCTCGGCGCCGGGTTCAAGGACTACATGAAGCGCGTGGCCGCCAACGCCCGCGTCCTGGCCGACGCGCTCGCCTCGGGCGGGGCGCGCATCGTCTCGGGCGGCACCGACAACCACCTGATGCTCGTCGACCTCACGCCGCTCGGAATCACCGGCAAGGAAGCCGAGAAGTGGCTCGACGAGGCCCACATCACGGTCAACAAGAACGGCATCCCCTTCGACCAGAAAAGCCCCTTCGTCACCTCCGGCATCCGCATCGGCACCCCGGCCGTCTCGACGCGCGGCATGGGCGTCAAGGAGATGGAGGAGATCGCCGGCCTCGTGATGGACGTGCTCAAGGCCAAGGGCGAGGCGGCGACGATCGAGCGGGTGAAGGCCAAGGTCCTCTCCCTCACCGCCCGCTTCCCCCTGCCCGCCTGAAGAGGCGAGGGGAAGGAAGAACCCGGGAAGGAAGGGCGCGATGGCGCCTGGCGCCATCGCGGCGACGAACGGCTTTATGCCGTTCGTCGAGCATCCGAAGCCCGCTTTCGTCTCGGAGGGTCCCGGCCCGGGGGCGACGTTGACAGGGGGCGAGGGCCGCCCCTATACTTCGGGACAAGTCCGCAGCTCTCTCGACGGGAAAGAGGATGGAAGCGCCGCTCCAGCTGACCTTCGTCACCTTCAAGAAAGACACCTACATCATCGTCGAAGGCAAGCAGAGCGCCGACCGGTTCTTCATTATCCGCGAGGGCAAGGTCCGGGTGGCCAAGGAAGTCGAGGTGGTCGAGGAGGAGGGCGGCAACGTCCTCGGGCCCGGCGACTTCTTCGGCGTCGTCTCGACCATGTCGAACCACAGCCACATCGAGACCGCCCAGGCCCTTACCGACTGCGTGCTCATCTCCGTCCACCGCGACAACTACGGCCTGCTGATCGAGAAGAACACCCCGGTGGCCATGAAGATCATCATGGCATTCAGCCGCCGCATGCGCTTCCTCGACGAGGCCCTGACCCGCCTGACGCTCAAGAGCACCGCCGAGGCCGACCCCTCGCACCTGTTCCGCGTCGGCGAGTACTACGCGCGCCAGAACCAGTTCAACCAGGCCTACTACGCCTACTACCAGTACCTCAAATTCTGCCCGACCGGCCAGCACGTCGCGCTCGCCAAGGAGCGCCTGGCCAAGATCAAGCCCTTCGCCAAGGCGGTCTACCTGGACGGGCCCGCCGAGGAGTTCAACCGCTTCTACCCGAAGGACACCATGGTGTTCTCCGAGGGCATGACCGGCGGCGAGCTCTACATCATCCAGAAGGGCTCGGTGAAGATCACCAAGATCGTGGACAACAACGAGGTGCTGCTTGCCGTGCTCAAGGCCGGCGACATCTTCGGCGAGATGGCCATCCTCGAGAACAAGCCGCGCTCGGCGAGCGCCATCGCCTACGAGGACGCCTACCTGCTGGCGGTGAACAAGGCCAACTTCGAGCGCATGGTCCGCACGCAGCCGCAGATCGTCACCCGGCTCACCACCCTGCTCGCGGAACGCATCTGGTTCATCTACAAGCAATTGGCCAACACCCTCATCTCCGACCCGCTCGGCCGCATGTACGACGCGCTGCTCATCCAGCTCGAGAAGAACCGCGTGCCGCTCCGTCAGGGCGCCAGCCACGTGTTCGACTTCGGCCCGAAGGAGCTGATCAACATGGTCGGCCTGCCCCTCGGCGAGGGCAACCTGGTGGTCCACAAGCTGCTCGAGAACCAGAAGTTCCGAGTCATCGAGAACAAGCTCAACGTGATCGACGTCAGCGAGATCGAGAAGCAGACCGAGTACTACCGGAAGATGCAGAAGATCGAGCGCTCGCGCCGCGAGGGCATGCCGGTCCGCTAGCGCGGCCGGGGCCGGTCCGTGGACGCGAAATCCGAAGACATCCGGAGCTTCCTCTCCGAATCCCTGGCGGCCGAAGGCTTCGCCGGGGCGGACGCCCGCGTCGAGGCCGCGCCCGGCGCGCCGGGGCTCTGGGGGCCGATAGGAGCCGGCGAACTCGCAGCGTGGACGGCGCGGCTTACGCCGGAAACCCGCGCGCGCTACGGGGCGGCGGAGGCGAAGGGAGCCGCGGCCTGCGCGCTGGCCTACGCCGATTCGGGCGAGGCGGAGCCGTTCGCGGAGCCGCCGGCCGCCTCGGTGGGACGCTTCGCGCGCGACGATTCCTACGCCGAACTGGCCGCGCGCCTCGCGCGCGTGCGCGACTCCCTCCGCGCCCGCTTCGGGTGGCCCAAATCCGCGGTCCGGGTGCTCGTGAACTCGCGGGCGCCGGAAAAGCCGCTCGCCGCGCTGGCGGGCCTGGGCCCGGTCGGGCGGAACTCGCTCGTGCTGGTCCATGGCCTGGGACCCGGCGTGGTGCTCGGAGCCCTGCTCCTGCCCTTCGATCCGCTCGCGGACGCGGGGAGCGGGGAAGAGAGCGGCGGACTGACGCGACCGGAGGCCGCCGATTTCGAGCCGGGCGCGCGCTGCGGATCCTGCCGCGCCTGCGTCGAAGCCTGCCCCACGGGCGCCGTGCTCGAGTCGGGCGGCATCGACGCGGCGCGCTGCGCCCAGGCCGCGGCCAGCTCCGAGGACGAGGTTCCGGGCGGAGTCGCGGCGGCCTGGCCCTCCATCCTCTACGGCTGCGACCGTTGCCTCGCCGCCTGTCCCTTCTTCGTCCCGGGCGCGCCGGGTTGGCAGGGCGGAGCGGCGGCGCGGACCACGGGGCCGGGCCCGGCGGTCCCGCTCGACTTCCTCCTCGGCGCCTCCGACGGGGAGCTCGAGAGGGCCTTCCGGGGAACGGCGCTCGGGCTGGGATGGATGAAGCCGTCGCTCTGGCGCCGGAACGCCGCGCTCGCCGACGCTTCGCGGGTCCGCGACCTCGCGTCGTTTGACGCGAGACGCCCGCTCCACTAGACTCGTTACGTAACAGAGGAGGTCCCGATGGAAGACTCCACCGTCAACCAGTTCCTCACCTTCACGCTCGACAACGACAGCTACGCCGTGGGCGTCGGGAAGGTGCGCGAGGTGCTCGAGCACACCAAGATCACCAAGCTGCCCAAGACCGCGGCCTACATGAAGGGCATCATCAACCTGCGCGGCGCCGGCGTGCCGGTGATCGACCTCAGGCTCAAGTTCGGCCTGCCCGAGACGCCCATCACCAAGGACACGTCCATCATCGTCATGGAGGTGGAGGGCGGCGACGGCACGGTGGTGGTCGGCGCCCTGGCGGACGCGGTGCACGAGGTGGTGGACATCGACACCCGGAACATCGAGCCGGCCCCCCGCTTCGGCACCAAGCTGGCGGCGGAATTCATACTCGGCGTCGGCAAGAAGGACGATGAGTTCATCATAATCCTCGACATCGACCGCATCTTCAACTCCGAGGACGTGAACCTGCTCCGCGCGGCGGGCGACGCCAAGACCGCCGAGACCGCCCCGGCCTGAGCTCCGCGCCCGGAGGCGCGTTCTCCGTCATGGACACCGACTCTTACGTGACGCGGACCGTCCGCCTCCGGGCGGGCGGCCGCGATCTCGTTTTCGACCTCTCGCACGCCCTCTTCTCGAGCGCCGACATCGACGTCGGGAGCAGGCTCCTCCTCAAGGCGGTCGCCGAAGGCGGCTGGGCGAAGGGTGCCCGGCGCGGGCTCGACCTCGGCTGCGGCGTCGGAACGCTCGCCCTGGCCCTGACGGCCACGGAGGAAGGCCTCTCGTTCCTCTGCCGCGACCGCGACGCCCTGGCGCGCGATTTCGCGCTGCGGAACGCCGCGCGCAACGGCATCGAACTCCTCGGCGCGGAGCGCGCCCTGTTCCTCCAAGGGTTGGAAGGCGCCGGGCAGGGCTTCGACCTGATCGTTTCGAACGTGCCGGCCAAGGCGGGAGCTCCCGTGCTGGCCGACCTCGTGGCGCGCTCGTCCGGGGCGCTCGCCGAGGGCGGCAAGGCGGTCTGGGTCGTCGTGAACCCGCTGGCCGCCGACTTCCGCCGCTGGGCGGCGGAGGCCGGCGCGCCGCTGCTCGGAACCGTGGAGGGGGCGGGGCACACGGTCTACGCGACGGGGAAGGGGCCTTCGCTCCCTCCCGCCGCCGACCCGCTGGCGATCTACCTCCGTACCTCGATCCGGAGCGCCATGGAAGACCGGGAGTATCCCTTCGAAGGCCGCTGGGGGCTCCCAGAATTCGACGCCCCCTCGTGGGACACCGAGCTGGCCGCCTGGGCCGCCGAGCGGGCGTCCGCGGGGCGCCTGGTCGGCGCCGCCTGCCTCGTCGAGCCCGGGGCGGGTCATCTGGCCGCGTTCCTGCCGGGTTTCCTGAGGCCGGGCGCGCTCGCGCTCGTGACGCGCGACGCGCTCGCCGCCGCCTCCGCCGCGCGGAACGCGGCCGCGGCGGCGCGGGAGGCGGGATGGGACGGCCCGACCATCATGGCCAGCGACGACGGGTCCGAGCTGGGCGCCGCGAGCTTCGACCTGCTGGTCGAGCTGGCCGTTCCCGTCCCCGGCCGGGACTGGACGGTTCACGCCTGGGAACGGGCCGGGCGCCTGCTCAAGGAAGGCGGCGCCTTCGTCGCGGCGGGTTCGGCAACGGAGCTCTCGAGGCTCGATCGGCGCAAGGGGCCCGGCTTCCGCAGGCTCTTCGAGCGGAAGCGGAAGGGGCTCGCGGTACACGCCTTCGAACGGAACGCCGCGACTCCGGTCTGAGCCGGAGCCCCGGGATCCGTCCGTCGCATCCCTTCCCGATCTCGAAGCGCGAATAAAGGTTTGCATTTTCAAGCGGCATCCATAACATTCAAGGCATGGACAACGATGAACAAATAGAGAGGATCGCGGCTTCGGCTACGCCCGAGGAGTACATCGAGAACAGCCTGCGTTCCGGGCTGCCTCCCCGCCTCAAGGCCCGCGCGGCCCGGCTCTGGATGGAGCGCACGGGGCGCACGAGCGACGACATCGTGCGGGCGCGGAACCGCCACCCGTACTGGAAAGCCCAGAAATCGCGGAACGCCGCCGAGCGAGCGCGCCGGCGCATGCTGGCCTACGATTTCGCGTCGGGCGCCGTGCGCGACTGGAATCCGGGGCTCCTCGCGCGCTTCCTCGAGCTGAACGGCCGCGGCCGGGACGGACGCTTCGTCCACAAGGACCGCGAGCTGGCCGAGACCTTCGGCACCACCATACCCTCGATCCAGTACCTGCGCCGGAAGCACGCGGCCATACTGCGCGCCTTCGGGGCCGACGTGCCCCGCGACCTGGCGACCGATTGCATGGCCCTGGCGGAGACCGTGCTCAAGCGGGGGCCGCGGGCGATCGAGGAGGCGCTTTCGCAACGAACGCGCGGCCACTCGGGCGGCGCGGGGCGGCAGGAAGCGTAGCGGGGGGAGCGGGACGGGCCCGGCGGCCAGAGGCCGCTTGTCCCGGTAGCCCGGCCCCGATCAGCTCAGACCCACTCAGCTCAGCTCAGCTCCGCGAAGCCCGCTCGCCGCGAAGGCCCCCTCCCGAAGCCACGACGCCGCGCAACGCCGCGTGCTCGCTCCTGAGCAGGTTCGGATCGGCGTCGACGATGGCCGCGGCTTCCGCGCGCGCTTCCTCGAGCAAGGCGGCGTCCCGGATGGGATCGGCGACGGCCAGGCGGAAGGCGCCCGATTGTGCGGTGCCCACGAGGTCGCCGGGGCCGCGGATGCGGAGGTCCTCCTCCGCGAGCTCGAAGCCGTCGCCGGATTCCTTGAGGGCCATGAGGCGGCGCTTGGAGTCCTCCGCGAGCGGCGCGGCGTACACGAGGAAGCAGTACGAGGCGAGCGACGAACGGCCGACGCGGCCGCGGAGCTGGTGCAGGGCGGCCAGCCCGAAGCGCTCCGCGTGCTCGATGACCATGCAGGTGGCGTTCGGCACGTCGACGCCGACCTCGACCACGCTGGTGGCGACGAGGACGTCGAGCGCTCCCGCGCGGAAGGCTTCCATGGCGTCGCGCTTCTCGGCGTCGCCCACGCGCGAATGGACGATGCCCACCTTCCGGTCGGGATAGACCTCGCTCGCCAGGCGCTCGCGCATGGCGACCGCGTCCTTGAGCTCCGACTCGCCGTCGCCCTCGATGGCCGGATACACGAAGTAGGCCTGATGACCCGCCTCGAGCTCGCGGCGCACGAAGTCGTAGACCTTGCCCTCGTTGCCCATGCGCGCCAGATGGGTCGCCACGGGCGCGCGGCCGGGCGGCATGCTGCGGATGACCGACACCGCGAGGTCGCCGTACACGGTGAGGGCCAGCGTGCGCGGGATCGGGGTGGCGGACATGAGGAGCAGGTCCGGCGAGCGCCCCTTGCGCGCGAGGGCCGCGCGCTGGACGACGCCGAAGCGGTGCTGCTCGTCCACCACCACCAGGGACAGGTTCCGGTACTCCACGTCCTCGGAGAAGAGCGCCTGGGTGCCGATGACGAGGTCGACCTCGCCGGAGGCGAGCGCCCCGAGGAGCGGCCGCCGAGCCGCGTCGCGGGCGTTGCCGGAGAGGAAAGCCAGGCGCGCGCCGACGGGCTCGAGGAGCCGCGCGGCGCTCTCCGCGTGCTGGCGCGCGAGCAGTTCCGTCGGCGCCATGACGGCGACCTGCCCCCCCGCCTCGATGACGTCCAGCGCGGCCAGGAAGGCCGCCAGGGTCTTGCCGGAACCCACGTCCCCCTGGAGGAGCCTCGCCATGGGTTCGGGCGAGGCGAGGTCCGCCTCGATCTCCGCGACGACCTTGAGCTGGTCGGCGGTCGGCTCGAAGGGCAGGCGCTCCAGGAGGCGGCGCTTGAGCTCCCCCGCGAAGGGGCGGCGCTCGACCCGGCGCTCGCGGCGGGCGGCGGCGCGCTTCCGCACCAGCAGCTGGAAGAAGAAGAGCTCGGCCCAGGCCAGCGAGCGGCGCGCCTCCTCGAGGGCGGCGCGGCTTTCGGGAAAGTGGAGCCCCCTGAGCGCCTTCGAGGCCGGGAGGAGCCGCCGCCGTTCGCGGAGCGGCGGAGGCAGCTCGTCCTCGAGCCGATCGCCGTACATCGACAGCGCGCGGGCCACGAAGGACCGGACGGAAGCTTGCGAAAGGCCTTCGGTGAGGGCGTAGACGGGCAGTATCCCGTCGGAGGGCCCCTCGCCCTCCTCCGCGGGCTCCAGGATCGCGCCGGGGCCCTGCAGTTCGCCGTACTTCGGGACGAAGGCGCCCAGCACCTTCGCCGACGAGCCTTCCGGATGCCGGTCCGCGAGGAAGGGACGGTTGAAGCAGGGCACGACGGCCCGCGCGCTTCCGTCGTCGAGCACGAGCTTCAGGGTCCGCGTGCGGCCGTAGCCGAACCATTCGTGCGCGGCCACGCGGGCCACCGTGTTGACGCGGCCCGCCGCCCAATCGCGGAAGGGACGCGCCTCGGTGCGGTCGTCGTAGTCGCGGGGAAAGCGGACGAGCAGGTCGGCGATCGAGTAGACGCCGAGGCGGGCGAGCCGGGCGGCCGCGGCCTTGCCGACGCCGCTCAGGGTCTCGACGGACTGCTCGAGCTCGCGGAGCGTCACGGGGCGGCGGCCTTGTCGGCGGCTCGTATCCAGCGGTCGAGGTCGTAGCCGGACGGATAGGCGTCCGGGATGAAGTCGCGGCCGTCGGGCAGCTCCACGACCTCGAGCTCGACGAGGCCGAGCACCGCGTCGAAGGACGGGTGGCCCGCCGGCACGTCCCCGATGGGGCTTTTGCGGCCCGCGTAGCGCTTCGAGTAGCGGTCGAGCTGCTCGGGCCGGGTGCGCATGACGAGGCGCCACAGGACGAAGGCGGCCTCGGCGCGGGTGGGCGGCTCGGCGGAGGCGGATCGGACGGCGACCGGGTCGAGCCCGGAGGGCAGCATGCCCGCTTTGCCGAGGGCGTCGAGCGCGGCGGCATCCGACTTTTCCGCGCCGGGGAAGGCGTCGAGCAGGGTCGAGCGTTCGCGGAGGAGGGCGGCGAAGGCGGGCCAGGTCGAAGGTCCGTCTCCGAGGGCGGCCAGGGCGCCGCCGCCGGCCGGACCTTCGCGGAGGGCCCAGGCCCGGTCCCGTTCGGGCATCCGGAGCCTGGCCCAGGGTTCCGGCAGGAAGGGAAGCGAGGAGTCGAAGGCCGCCAGGGCTTCCGCGCCCCGGCCGAGCGCGAGCAGGGCGGAACCGCGCTCGACCTCGAGGCGGAAGGCGCCGTCCGCGATCGGCAAGGCCTTCTCCAGGGCCACGAGGCGGGCTTCGGGATCGGCGGCGAGGCGCGAGCGCAGGAGGAGGGCGAGCTCCGAGTCCGGAGCCAGGGCGAGGGCCGCCTGCAAGGCCGCCTCGGCGGTCTTGCGGTCGGCCGCGAGCAAGGCGCGCTCGCCGCGCAGCGCCTCGAGCGCGCCGTACCACGCCGGGGAGGCGCCGCGGACGGCGGCCGCCTCGCCGCTCTTCGGTTCGAGGGCGGCCAGGCGCCGCCGCGAAGCGTCGAGCAGGTTCGCCAGCTCGAGGTTGAGGCGTTCGAGCTCGGCGGCGTCCGAACCAGCGGCGGGGACGGTCGCGCCCGAAACCGCGGGAATGCCGGTCGCCCCTCGGAGCCGCTCGATGCGTTCCGCGACGATGCGGGCTTCGAGCAGCTCGAGCTCGAGCTCGACCAGGTCGGCGCGCGCCTGGGCCGACACGGCCTCGACGCGGAGCGGCGCCTGCACGGAGGCGCAGCCCGAGGCGAGCAGCGCGGACAGCGCGAGGAGGACGGCCGCCGGGGCGAGGGCCGGGCGGCGGAACGTGCTACGGGGTCGTGCTCGCGTCATTTCGGGAACCTCCAGGCTCTGATCGCGCCGTCGAAGCCCGCGGCGACGAGCTCGACGCGGCCGTCACCGTCGAGGTCCGCGAAGGCCGGCTCGCGGCCGCCGGGCAGGGGGAAGCCCGCGAGCGGCGAAAGGTCGTGGTCGATGCCGCCCACCGCTCCGCCCGCGCCGTAGACGAAGGCTTCCTCCATACCGTCGCCGTCGATGTCGCGGAGGACGATCCGGGCTTCCTTGCCGCGCGGGAAACGCGCGCCGGAGCCCGCCTCGGCGTCGTCGGCGGCGAGCGAGGAGACTCCTCCGTCGGGATCGACGCGCCAGACGCGGCCGTCTTCCGCGACCGCCCAGATGGAACCCGAGAGCGGCGCGTGGACCGCGCCGGCGTAGAAAACCCCGTCGAGGGTCCAGGAGCGCGCGCCGGGAACGTCCCGCGCCGCGCCGGTCCACGCCGCGCCCGACGGATCCGGCGCGGCGGCGCCGGGCTCCCGGACGAAGCCTGCATGGGGCCACACGACGAGGTCCCCGGACTGCGAAAGGAAGCCGACCCCGTAGGATTTCCCCGAGGGCGCGAAGAAGGGCGAGCCGTAGCCGATGCCCGGCGCTTCGAGGGGCCAGCCGGAGAATTCGACGCCGTCGGGGCCGGTCAGGTGCACGAGGCCGTCGAAGCGTTTCGGGTAGAAGGCCATGGCGTCAGCGCGGACCGCGGGCGGCGAGAGCAGGCTCGCCTCGAGCCAGGGGGCGAGCAGGACCGTGCCGCCGGAGCGGTCGACCGCGAGGATGCCGTCGGGATTCCTGACGGGCAGGAGCAGGCCCCCGGGTCCGACGGACGGCGCGGCCGAGGGTTCGACGCCCGTGGCGACGGGAAAGCCCTCCGCGGCCTTCAGGCCCGGAAGGAAGCGGTAGACCGCGCCCCGCGCGCTGACGGCCCAGACCGCCGCTCCCTTCTCCACGACCAGGCTGGACCTGTCGTCGAGCGAGGCCTCGAGGCGCCCGCCGTCCGCGGGCGTGTATTCGACGAGCGTGTCGCCGTCCTCGATCCAGTAGAGCCGCGAAGGGCCGCCGGGCGCGGAGAGGGCGAGGGCGGCGGAGTCGAGGCGTCCCTCGGCCTGCACGGGGAAGCCGGGCACGGCCGTGACGCCGCGCCCCCCTCCCGCGCGCGCGGCCAGCGCGACCTTGATGGTTCCGCCGTCGAAGCGCGCCGTCGCGACGCCGTCGCCGTAGCGGCGCAGGGCGTCGGCCGCGGGACCGGAGGCCCTCAGGAAGAAGGGCACGGCGTCCTCGAGCGAGTAGACCACCTGGACGGCGGCGGCCGCGGGGACGGCGCCTCCCGAGCGCTTCCAGCGCTCGGTCCGGACCAGCAGCTCGCCGGAGCGGATGGACCGGCCGAGCTCCCCGAGCGGCTCGGGGCTGGTGGACAGGAAGAGGAAGCCCTTGTCGACGAAGAACCAGGGCTCCGGCAAGCGCGCCCCCGCCGCGGCGACGATGGACTCCAGGTACCAGGGCAGGTCGACGCGCGTCAGCTCGACCTCGTTGACCACCGCCTTCGAGCCTTCGTTCGCCAGCAGCGAGCCGAAGACGGCGTCGAAGGCGCGCTTCCGCTCGCGTTCGTCCGCGACCCGGAGGAAATAGACCGGCGCGGCTCCTTCCCCGACGCCGAGCGCGCCGAGCTCGCCGCCGGCCCAGGAGAAGAGCAGCTCGTCGAGGTTCTTGCCGAAAGCCAGCTTGAGGGCTCCGTCGGCCTGCGCGAGCGTATCGGCGAAGGAGGGACCGAGCCGGGGACCCGCGATGTCGAGCAGGGCCTCGGGCGTGCCGAGCGCGACGACGCTGGCCCAGCGCAACGAGGACGGATAGAGCGAGGCGATGGCGGGGGCAGCCGAGCGGGACTCCACGAGCGCGGCGAGGGCGGCGTCGTCGGAGCGCACGGGCGCCGCCGCCGAGATTTCGATGGAGGCGTTGGTGACGGTGAAGTCCACGCTCGCGTAATCGGGGAAGGACAGCGCCGCGAGCATGAGCGCGAGCGGGTCCTTCGAGCCCCTGAGGCCCGCGAGCCAGGCCTCGGAGCGCGCGAGGAAGCGGATGGAGCCTTCCGCGGGGCGCTCGAGCGCCTCCTCGAGCTCCTTCTGGCCGACCAGGCGCCGCGACCCGTCGAGCGCGCGCTCGAGCAGCGCGGCGCTGGAGGCCACCACGAGGAGGTCCCCGCGTCCCGCCGCGTGGAGGGTGATCGCGGCCTTGCCGCCGGGTCCCTGGGGAGCGTAGACGAAGCGGGGCGGTCCGTCCGCGCGCGTGAACGAGAGCCCCTCGACGTCGGCGAGCTCGGCCGCGCGCGCGACGAGGGGGCCGGCCGCCAGCGCGAGCCGCGTGAGCGCCGAGCGCCATCCGAGCCGGGCGACCGCCAGGAAGGCGCCGCGTTCGTAGAGCGCCGCGTCGAGGCGGACCGCGGCCAGGGAGAGCGCGAGCGGCGAGTCGAGGACGCCGGAGCTCCTGAGCGCCGTCACCGCCGAGCGGGCGGCGGCCAGTTCGCGCGAAGCCAGCACCAGGTCGGCCACCTCGAGCTCGACGAGTTCGGTGAGCAGCTTGGAGGCCGATTCGACCCTGACGTAGGCGTCGAAGGAGTCCGGAAGCGCGGAAAGCGGGTCCTTGCGGTCGACGGCCGACCAGGCCGCCAGGATGGCTGCGGCGGCGACGAGGACCAGCGCGAGGATCAGCATGGCCTTGGCGAGGCCGAATGCCAGGCGAAGCGGGAAGGGCAGGCGGCGCCTCGCCTTCCGGGACTTTCCCGCCGCTTCCGGCTCGATGGCGGAGCCCTCGGGAACCGGGCCGGCCTCGGGCTCGGCCGCCGGCGCGTCTCCGGGCTTCGCGCCCTCGGGGAGGGTTTCCGCGTCGCGCGGATCCGCTGCGCCCATCGCGTCCGCGGCCGGTTCGTCGATCTTCCCGTTTTCATCCATGATTGGCCAAGCCCCCGTCCGTCGCTCGATGTTCATCCCTCAGGCCGCCATTCTGGCCTTGCCGCTCGCCTTGCGTCAACGCCGGAATCGGTTTACCATTTCCGGCGCGCCGTCGCGCCGGGGCCTTCCCCGCGACCGGCGCGGAATCCCGAAGGAGACCCCATGCACGACAAATTGGAACGCCTCCGCTCGCTCGACCGCGAGCGCAATCTCGTGGCGCGCATCGGCGCCGTGCTCGGTTGGGACCAGGAAACCTACATGCCTCCCGCAGGCGTGGCCGAGCGCGCGGAGCAGCTGGCCCTGGTCGAAGGCCTGGCCCACGAAAAGGGAACGGTCCCGGAGATCGGCGAGCTGCTCGCCTCCCTCGGCTCGACCGACGAGAATCCCATGGGCGATCCCTCGCTGCCCGCGATGGACCGAGCCTACCTGCGCGTCGTCCGCCGCGCTTACGGCCGCGCCGTCAAGATCCCGAAGGCCCTGGTCGAAGAGCTCGCGCGCGCGGGCAGCCTCGCCCAGGCCGCCTGGGCCGAGGCGCGGCGGAAGTCGGACTTCAAGGCCTTCGCCCCCCACCTCTCGAAGATGCTCGAGCTCCGCCTCAAGGTCGCCGCCTGCATCGATCCCGCCAAGAAACCCTACGACGTCTTCCTCGACGACTTCGAGCCGGGCTCGACCGAGGAATCGATCGCGAGGGTCTTCGGCGAGCTGCGGACCGAGCTCGTCGCCCTGCTCGGCGAGATTCGCTCGAAGCCCCAGGTCGACGATTCGCCGATCCGGCGGCATTGCCCGGAGGCCGCGCAGGTGGCGCTCTCGGAATGGGTGCTCGACGAGCTTTCGTTCCCGCGCGACCGCGCGCGCCTCGACAAGTCGGCGCACCCCTTCACCACGACGCTCGGCGCCGACGACGTCCGCATCACCTCGCGCTACCACGAGGACTTCTTCGTCTCGAGCCTCTTCAGCGCGATGCACGAGTGCGGGCACGCCCTCTACGAGCTCGGCATGGCGCCCGCGCCCGAGTACGCGCGCACCTCGCTCGCCGACTCGGCCAGCTTCGGCGTCCACGAATCGCAGTCGCGCATGTGGGAGAACGTCGTCGGCCGCTCCGAGGCCTTCTGGAAGAGCCGCTGGCCGAAGCTGCAGGCCACGCTCGGCGAGACCCTGCGCGGCGCCACGGTCGAGGACTTCACGCGCGCCATCAACAAGGTCGAACCCTCGCTGATCCGCGTCGAGGCCGACGAGGTGACCTACGGCCTCCACATCATCCTGCGCTTCGAGATCGAGTCCGCGCTGGTCTCGGGAAGGCTCAAGGTCGAGGACGTGCCCGCCGCCTGGAACGCCAAGTGCAAGGAGCTGCTCGGCGTCGAACCCGCGAACGACGCCGAAGGCTGCCTCCAGGACGTCCACTGGAGCTTCGGCGGCTTCGGCTACTTCCCCTCGTACTCGCTCGGCAACCTCTACGCCGCGCAGTTCTGGGAGGCGATGCGGAAGGACCTCCCCGGCCTCGACGCCTCCGTGTCGACCAAGGCCGGCCTCGAGGCCATCCTGGCCTGGTTGCGGAAGAACATCCACTCGAAGGCCGCGACCCTGCTGCCCGACGAGCTCGTGAAGTCCGTCTCGGGCGAGGAGCTCTCGCCGCGGCATTTCGTGAAGTACCTCCGGGAGAAGTACGGCCGCGTCTATGGGTTCTGAGGCCTGGCTCGCCGCGGGAGGGTCAACGGCCCTCCCGTGGTGGCTCGACCCCTGGGTCGCCGCGGCCCTCGCGGCGCTCGGCGCGGCTCTGGCGCTCGGGCAGGGAATCCGCGCCCTGGCGGCCCTGGCCCGTCACGAGGAGGCGCCGGCCCGCCGCGGCGTGCTCGCCAGCGTCTCGATGTCCCTCGCGGCGGCCTTCGCCGCGGTGCTGCTGGCCGGTCCGGGTTCCGCGCGTCTCGCCGAGCCGGGGCTGCCGGCCTGGACCCTGGCCGTCGCGGCGGCGGCCTTCCTCGGCTCGGTGTTTCCGCGCGCCGCGGGGCTGCCGCTCCTGACCCTCCTGTCGCTCGGGGCCGTCGCGCTCGCCCTGCTCGTGTTGCCCCTGCACCCGGCCTCCGGCCCGACCGCGCTCGCGAGCGCCCTGCCGGTCTCGGTGCGCGGGGACGGGGTTCGCCTGAGCTTCGAGACGCCGGGACCGAACGCCGTGCCCGTCGTCGGCGCGATCGACCTGCCGCCCGGCGCCTTCGGCCTCTCCATCGAGCTCGTTCGCTTCGAGGGACCGCTCGCGGCTTTCCTCGGCCCCGCGCGGTGGCGGCTCCGTTCCATCGTGGGCGCGGACGGCGTCGAGCTGCACCGCTTTCCGTCGCACGTGACGCTTTTCGACGCGCCGTTCCTGCGGGCGGCCCTCGCGACGGGGTCGGCGCGGCTGCCGTTCCTGACGGCCGCGCGCGTCGCTTCGCCCCTCGCCGAGCCCCGGGCCTTGGATCGCCGCGCCTGGAGCCTCGACGGTTCCGGCGCCCTCTCGGATTCGCGCGCGCCCTGACGGCCTTGCCGACCGGTCCTCAGGCCTTCTTCCAGTCGTGGATGCCGCCCGAGGGGCAGTTGGCGCGCTCGGGGGCGGCGGCCGTCTCGACGCGCGCGCCGCAGCGCTTGCAGGCCCAGGCGTTCGGACCGGCCTCGCCGAGGAAGGTCCATTCGTGGTAGGCCCCTTCCGGACAGCCGAAATCCGCGGGCTTAGCGAAGGTTTTGACGAGTATCCGGCACTTCGAGCAGAGGTGGTACTTCGGACCGGTTTCGGCGATGTAGGTGTAGTCGTGCATGCCGCCGGCCGGACAGCCCTTGCCGTCCGGCGTTCCGCCTCCCTCGACCACCGCCTTGCACTTCTTGCACAGGTGCATTTTCACGTTTTGCCTCCGTTCGATCCTCCGGTCGCGAGGCTGGAGGACCAAGGGAGAGGGTACCCCGCGCGCGCCGACGCGACCAGCCGCGGCGCGGTAAAAGGGGAGGGCCCGCCGCCCGGACCGGCGCGCGGGCAAAAAAAACAGGAACGCGGCCGGCGGTCCGCGTTCCCGTCCCGGGGAGCGAAACGCTCCCCACGACTTTTGCCTATCGTTCTGATTGTTTTTGATATGCCGGAGTCTTTCCGGACGCGTGCATCCTACCCGGGTCCGCCGGGAGGGGCAACCCGACGATTTCGCAAGGACTCCGTGAGGATCCGCAAGCCGGGCGTGCGGATTCGCCGTCGACGGCACTTGATCGCGGTCCGCGCCCCGCTATAGTCATGGCATGGATCGACCCAGCCTCGCCGCCCGGCTCCGCGCCCCGCTTCCCGCGGCCGTCCTCGCCCTCGTCGCGCTTCCCTTGGCCAATATCGCCCTCAACCGGCTGGTACTGTTCACCAGCGTGCCACTCTTCCTCGACAGCATCGGGACCGCGCTCTCGGCCGCCGTCCTGGGCCTGCCCTGGGGGCTCGGCACCGCGCTGCTGACCAACGCCTACCAGGAGCTGTTCGAGGGCTTCGCCTTGCGGCACCTTCCTTTCGCGATCTGCGGGATGGCGACGGCCCTGCTCGCCTGGCTGGAGACGAGGCGGCGCCGCGAGCCGCTGATCGGGCGCTTCATGCTGCTCACCGTTTCCGTGGCCTTCGCCAACTCCCTGCTCGGGGCGATCGTGGCGACCTTCGTGTACGGCGGCGGCACGGGCGCGAACATCGACGTCATCGTGGCGGGCTTCGCGCTCGCCTTCAAAGGCATTTTCTCGGCCGCCTTCCTGGCGCGCGTCCCGGTCAACCTGGTGGACAAGGCCCCGGCCGCGCTCGCGGCCCTGCTGGCGGCCCGGGCGCTCGGAAGCGCGGAGGAAACCCCGCTCGGCCCGGGCTCCGCCAAGCGCGGGACCCCGCGTCGGGTCCGCCCGAATCCGGTCGCCGGACTCAGGCCTTGATCAGGCCCGCGCGAATGGCCAGGCGCGCGACCGCGGCGGCCGACTGGATCTCCAGCTTCCGGTAGATGGCGGAACGGTAATTCTCCGCGGAGCGGAGGCTCACCCCCAGCGAGGACGCGAGTTCCTTCGCGCCGCGCCCCTCGGCGATGAGAAGGAAGGCTTCGCGCTCGCGCGCCGATAGGCCCGCTATCGATTCCAGCGCCGCGGCCTCCTCGTCCTCCCGGGGCGAGCGGTAGGTGAGCAGATCGCGCAGGATCTCGGCTTCCACGAAGCTCTGGCCCGCGCGCACGAGCCGGAGCGCCAGGACCAGGGCCTCCAGGGGGATTTCCTTCGAGGCGTAGCCCTCCGCGCCGGAACGGAGCGCCTTCAGCGCCACGGCGCGCTCGCGGTGCATGGAAAGCATGAAGAAGCGAGGTTCGCCGGGGAGGCCCGAGTGCCGTTCCAGCAGCTCGAAGCCGGGGGAGTCGGGGAGCCCGATGTCGAGCACGACCAGGGCCGGTTTCGGAAGCTCCGTCGTTTCCGTCGCGTCGAGCACGGCGCGGGCCTCGCCCACCGAACCCGCCTCGCGGAAGGGCCCGAAGCCTCCGGCGGACTCGAGGGCCGCCCTGAGCCCCTGCCGGAAGAGCGGGTGGTCATCGACGATGAGCGTGCCTTTCATGCGCCGGACTCCTCGCGGTCCGCGGACCGCGCGTCGAGCGAGGCCTTTATGAGGATCCTCGAGCCCGCGGGATCGATATCCACGTCCAGCTCGAGGCCGGCCGCGCGGGCGCGCTCCCTCATGACGCCGAGCCCGTAGCCGGAGGAGGCGCCGTCGGCGCGCGGCTCAGGCCTCGACGCGTGGCCTCCGTCGGCCACCTCGACCTCCATCCTGGGTCCGCGCGGCGATTCCGTCACCCTCGCCGCCACGCGGATGCCGCCGCGCGAGTGTTTCGCGGCGTTCGAGAGCGCCTCGCGGACGATGCGCCAGAGCGCGAGCTCGGCCTCGGGCTCGAGGCGGGGCAGCTCATCCGGAAGCTCGCGGGCGACCGGCCGGTCGGAGCGCCTGGCGATTTCTTCGCAGAGCGAGGCGATGGCGCCGGAGAGCCCGAGGTCGTGAAGCTCCGTCGGCCTGAGCTCCGTGCAGATGAGCCGGATCTTGGCGCTCGCGGCGGAAATCGTGGCGGCGGCGAGGCCCGGCAGCGAATCGCGGCCCCCCGAGCCGGCGGCCGCCCGTTCGCACTGCATGCGGGCCGCGACCAGGTCCTGGGCGATGTCGTCGTGCAGCTCCATGGCGATGCCGGCGCGGACGCGTTCCTCCGCGGCCAGCGCCATGCGGAAGGCCCGTTCGGCCAGGTCCCTGCGCAGTTCGTGGGACTTGGCGACCGACCAGTAGCCGACCGCGCCTGCGGACCCGAGGCTCAGCGTGAGGCCGAACAGGATCATGGTCAGGTCGAAGGACGAACCGATGCCGCTCGCGTAGCTCCGGACCTCCTCCCGGGCGGACTCGAAGGCCGAGAGGAGCGCGACGTCGTCCTCCGCCCCGCCTGTTCCGGCCGAGCGCGCGGCGAGCCAGTCGGCCCAGGTCCGTTCGAGCGAGAGCGCCTCGTCAGAGAGCCTGAGGAGGCGCGCGATCGGGGCGAAGCGTTCGACCGTCGCGGCCATGCGCTCCAGGTCGCCGGGATCCAGAGGATCCGCGACGGGATCGCCGTGCGCGTGGAGCCGGGCCAGGAGCAGGCGTTCGACCCCGAGCTCGATCGCGAGCGAGAGCTCGCGGAGCGAGGCGTCCGAGCGGCGCGAGACGAGGTGCACGGAGAAGTACAAGCCGAACGCGAGGACGAACACCAGCACGCCGGCGAGGGCCGGCATGGACGGCCCGGTCCTCCCCGCCCGTTCCGGCGGCGAGCCGTCCGGCTCCCGTCCGGTCATGCCAGGGCGATGGCCTCGATCTCCACGAGGCCCGCCTTGGGCAGGCCGGCGACGGCGATCGTGGAGCGCGCGGGGTGCGGCTGGGAGAAGGCGAGGCCGTAGACCTCGTTCACCGTCGCGAAGTCCGCCATGTCCGCGAGGAAGATCGTGGTCTTGACCACCTTTTCGGGAGACGAGCCGGCGGCGGCGAGCACCGCCTTCAGGTTGCGGAGCGCCTGCTCGGCCTGCGCCTTGACTCCGCCCGGAACGAGATCGCCGGAGGCAGGATCAAGCCCGAGCTGGCCGGAGCAGAATACGAAGCCGCCGGCCTTGATGGCCTGCGAGTAGGGGCCGATGGCCTTGGGCGCGCGTTCGCTGGCGACGACGGTCTTGTCCATGGGTAGTGCCTCCGCTGCTCGTGTCGTGCGTGGGTCCTTCAGGCGAGCCTTCCGCCCCGCGGTCCCATCGGGGGCCAGTATCCCCCGGCCCCGCCGGACCGTCAAGCGCGGGGCGTTCCGCCGTCGGGCGGGGCGGCGCATGGGGTCGAGCGGCGTGGATGCGGCGGGCCGGACTTGGACGGGCCAGGCGCGGGGCGTTCCGGCGCCGGCCCGGGTCCGACGGAGGCTCGCGCCGGGCGGGGCGGTCGAGGCTCAGGCGCGGGAGGCGCGCGCCCAGCGGGGCAGCTGGAACGCCGGGTAATCGGATACGCGCCCTTCGAGCAGGTCCACCAGGTCGCGGTCGAGGCCTTCGGCGCGCATGATGGAGAACGCCTCGGCGAGCTCGATGCGGGAACGGTAGGGCCGTTCGCCGGTCAGGGCCTCGAAGACGTCCGCGACGGCGATGATGCGGCTTTCCAGGGGGATCTCGTCGCCCGCGAGGCCGCCGGGGTAGCCCGAGCCGTCCCCGCGCTCGTGGTGCCTGAGCACGTAGTCGCGGAGGTGCGAGAGCTCCCAGAAATTGTCGAGGATGCGCGCGCCGGCCACCGGGTGCTCGCGGACCGTCTCGGTCTCGCCGGCGTCGAGCGAGCGGGGCTTCTGCAAGAGGTCGGTGGGAACGGAAATCTTGCCGATGTCGTGGAGGAGGGCCGCCGAATATAGATCCCTGAGCCGCTTGCCCCGCAGTCCCGCTCGCTTGCCGATGAACAGCGCGAGGGCGCCGACGTTCCGGGAATGGTGGGCGGAGAAGCGGTCCGATTGCTCGAACAGGAAGATGATGGTCTCGAGCCCCTTCGACTCGTAGAAGAAGCGCGCGTGGCGCCGCGCGGCCATGCCGACCGGAGCGGCGACGGCGACGCCGATCAGCGCCGACAACAGGATGTCCAGGGCCTGCAGGGGCAGGGGCATCACCCGGGCGGAAAGGCCGAAGGCGAAATCGCGCCCGCCCGAGGCGACCAGCGTCACCTCGCCGCCTGGCGCCGCCTCGGCCAGCATGCGCGCGGCGTCGAGCTCGACCACGCCGGCCAGACCCTCGGCGCGCGCGCCGCCGTCGGAGTCCCTGAGGGGGAAGCGGACGCGGAGCTCCGTTCCCTCCGCGACGAATTCCCAGGCGCCCGAAGGCGGGGTTCCCGCCTCCACCCGGCCGGAAAGCGCGTAGCGGAAGCCGTCGTCGAGGTCGGCCAGCAAGGCGTTCGCGGCGTCGAGCTCGCCCGAGGCGGCGAGGTCGCGCAGCTCGTCCCACTGGAAATATCCGGCGGATATCCCCTCGGCGCTGATTTCCGCGGCCCGCTCGAAGCCGGATCGGGAGACCTCGAGGAAGCGGTCGCGCGAAGAGGCGCGGATTTCGGCGGCGAGCGCGAGGGTCGCGACGGACACGACCAGGAAGACGGCGAGCGGAACCGCCATCGTGCTGCGTTTCATGCGGATGCACTTCCCGACTCCGCGGCGGGCGCCCGTCGGAGGCGAGGCGTCGCGGAAAACTTCTTTCAATCCGACCGGCCGTCGGACGGCGGTCGGGCGTCCACCTTACACCGCCCCGGACCTCGCGGCAAGCGCGAAACCTCGGCGGGTTCAGGCGATCCGCTCCGGCCTTCTGATTATCGGCTTACTTTCCGGGTTTTCCGCGGCGCTTCCAGAGGCTCGGCGGCTTCTTGACGCCGTGGAAGGCGTAGAGGTAGAGATCCTGCACCTTCTCCCGCGCCCACGGGGTGCGCCGGAGGAAGTTGAGGCTCGAGGCGACGCTCGGATCGCTCTCGAAGCAGCGGATCCTGATGCGCTTCGCGAGCCCCGGCCAACCGTACTTTTCGAGCAGGCGCTCGAGCATCATCTGGAGCGTCACCCCGTGGAGCGGGTCCGGCTTCTTCGCTTCCTCGTCCATGCGGGGGAGCATCCGCCGCGCGGTCGGGGGCTGTCAAGCGCGCCTCCCCGTTCCGCGGGAACCGTCCGGGGGGAACGGAAGGGGGGACCCCTTCCTTTCCCTCCCGGACCCCCCATTCCATCCCCCGTTCCGCCGCGGACGACGGCGAAGGGCGGCGGCGAGCCTACTCGAAGGCTTCCTTGATGCCTTCCATGATGTTGTCCGCGATCTTGTTCCAGTACTCGTCCGACGCGCGCGAGAAGGTGAAGTCCATGTCGCGGATGTCCATGCCCCGCTCGTCGTCGTACGAGATCAGGATGCCGTCGCCCGAGGAGTTCATGGTCAGGGTGACCGTCCCCTTCGCGAAGTCCGAGCGGTCGGAGTTCACCATGATGAACTGGCCCCGGAGCGTCGAATAGTTGACCACCTTGCCTTCGAGGTAGTAGAGGTCGTAGTCCGTGCGGCCGGAGTTCCAGGCCGTGCGGAGGGCCGCCGTGAAGGCGCCGGACTCCGTGTCGTAGTAGAACATCATGAGGCCCGACGCCCAGGTGCTCATGGACCAGACCGTGGCCGTCCAGTTCTCCGCCGCCAGGGGCGCGGCCGCGAGGGCGAGCATCGCCAGCACGAGGAATCCTGCCACCGTCCGTCTCGCCGCCATGTCCACCTCCCGCGGGCGCCCGTCCGCCACCCTTACGAATCCTTCACGTCCGAGTGTAGCCGGAGGCGGCGGGCTTGCAAGCAAGGGCGGCGGACGGAGGCTCCGCGCGGTCTCAGGCTCCCCGGCACTCCATATCGAGTCGTTGCATGAGCGCGTCGACCCGCGCCGTTCCGGGACCGCGCGCTTCCATCTCCGCGAGGACGCGTCGGACCTCCGTCGGGACCGCCGCGAGCGCGCGGGCGATTTCCGCGTCGCCCGAGGCCGCGTCGTTTCCCGCGGCGAGCTCGAGCGCCAGCGCGGCATACGCAGCCGCTCCCACGACGTGCTTGGTTTGCGCCGCGTCGCGTAGCGGGTGCGTGTACGCGCTCGAAGCCGCGAGCCCGGCGGCCCGAGCGGCCGCCTTGGCCGCCGGATCCGGCGCCTCGCGCGCGGCGGCGAAGGCCGCGAGCGAAAGGACGCGGAGCCGCGCGGTCCGCTTTCCGCCCGCGGCGAATTCGCGGATGCCCGCGATGGCCTCGCGCGGCCGCGCGTCGCCCGGCGCGCGCGACTCGAAGATCGGCAGCGCCCGTTCCGCAGAGTCGGCGGCCCAGGCGCCGAGCGCGCGGAGCGAATCGAGGGGTAGGTCGAAATACCTGCTTTCGGTCGTCATCGGCGGCTCCGGGCCTCTCCGCTTGTAGCGCGTCGACCGGTTCGCTCCGAAGGTACAGCGTATCCCACGACAGGTCGAGCCCGCCCGGCCCGTCGCGCTCCCGTCCCACACGGTGCCGCGCGATCATCCCGGGCGGACGCGGCGACGAAGCATGAAGGTGCGTGGCACCTTCATGGCGACGAAGCCGCGGAACGGCCTCGTCGATCTCCCGAAGGCTTCGGCGATTTCTCGAAGCACCCCACGCCGGCATCGCCCGGCCGAGAAGCCCCCCGACCCGAAGAGGGGGTAGCGGAAGCCACCGCAGGCGCGCGCGAACGCGCGCGACGACGAGGTTGCCCGCGGTAGCGGGCACTACAATAATTTCCTTACCGAAACGCCCCGGAGGGGCGAGGAGGCTGCAGCGAGGGGGGGCCGCATCGTCGCGACTCGCACCGATTCCGGAAATGCGCCGAGCGCCCCGCACCCCCGGCACCGCAATCGCCCAAGGAAGAAGGCGGAGCGCAAACGGGCGGCGACGTGGTAGGGCGGAACCCGGTGAAGCGCCCATCACGGAACGGCGACGCGGGGGGTGGCACGGAAAAGCGCGCCCCTGAACGACCGTGAAGGGGTGTGCTTTCCCGTGACAGGACCCCCGCTCAGCGGTTCAGATGACGCCCCTCGTCGCCGTGCGGGGCGCTCCGTGGCCTTACTTGATCAGCAGCTCCAGCTTCGCGATGACCTCGTCTATCACCGGTTCGGGGCATTTTTCGATGAACTCGATGTTCCTTTCTAACCAATCGAGGCTCTTCACCTGATCGCTCAAGACGAACCCTTGGATTTTTCCGCCCGGGAGCTCCACTTCGAAGGGATAGCCCTTTCCCTTGCCGGTGACGGGACAGAAGATGGCGAGGCCGACTTTCCGGTTGTACGCCTGCTTCGACAGTACCACGGCGGGTCGCCGGCCGCGTTGCTCATGTCCTGCCTGTGGGTTGAAATCGAGCCAGACGAGGTCTCCCTGCTCGGGTACGTAGCCCTCTACCATTCTTCCCTGCCCGCGGGCGAACCGGTCTCGACCGATGCATGCCGGTTTTCTTCCGTCACCAGCGAGAGCAGATCCTCCAGCGCGTCCCGCTTGGGCACGATGACCAAGCGGCCTTCCTCTTCCAGGATTTCCACCGCGCTGCCGTTCTTCAGGTCGAACTCGCGGGCGTAGAGCGCCGGTATCCTGACGCCCAGGCTGTTGCCCCATTTCTGGATGACGGTCTGCATGCGGAGCCTCCAGATTAAGGATACACTATGTTTATCCGTTAATCAATTATACTTTGTATATACATGCACGCTTCGAGACGCCCTTCGGGAGATATGGGCTGCAAGTCCGTCGCTGGCGCCGCATCGCCGGTGCCGCAGCCGCCCCGCCGTACCGCTACCCGACAAAAAGAGGGGGTAGCGGAGAAGACCGGAGCCCGCGCCCACGCGCGGGCGAGGACTTCGGAGCGAGGGGTGGTCGTCGTCCATGACGTACCCGTTCCTCGCTTCGCTCGTCACGGGCTTAGGTGTGGGCGCGCATGCGTCGCTTCGCTCCGCTTTCGGCAAGGAATGATTGAAACAGTCGCGCTCCGCGCGACAACCTCATCCATGCGCGCCAGCTTCATCCGAACCGGAACGGCGCCGAGCGCCCCGCCCCCCGGCACCGCAATCGCCCCAGGGAAGAAGGCGGAGCGTCCGCGAACGGCGCGGCGTGCTGGGGTTGAATCCGGCGAAGCGCCCCGCGGAGCCGGCCAGGACGGCGGGTGGCGAAGAAACGCGTGCCCCCGAACGGTCCCGAGTGAGGGGGTATGCGTTTCTTCGTCAGGCCCCGCGCTGGGAGGCCCCGAAAAAGCCCTTCGCCGCGCCCGCCCTGGGCGCTCCGGCTTTTCCCGGTTCGGTGCCCCCCCTTGCCCTACATGTTTTTCCAGAACTTGTAGAACTTCCGCTCCACTTCCTCGAGGCCGAGGAGGGGGTAGAACTTGTTGCCCTTCTGGCTGGCGAACATGAAGCCGTGGCGGAGGACCTTGTACGACATGCGGTCGATGGGGCAGTCGAGCGAGATGCCCTTGACGTTCTTGCCGGGCGTGTTGCGGACTTCGAGGATGCCGGCCTTGAGCCGCGCGGGGTGGATGCCGGGCACGAAGCAGCGGATGAAGGGGTTCTCGTCGAACTCCTTCAGGAAGTCGTCGGCGTTGAACTCGAGCTGCGACATGAACATGACGGGGGCGCCCTTGGGCTGGTGGGGGTCGGTGATGTACTTCGAGTAGTCCACCAGGTTGAAGCGCGTCAGGACCATCATCTTGATGGGGTTGATCTCGAGGATGATGCGCATCTCGTCGCCGCGGGCGCGCGGATCGTCGTCGTGCGCCTCGAGCTCCACGAGGTCGCCGACGGAGTTGCAGTAGTAGAGCTTGCCGATGGCGGCGAAGTCCATGTGCTCGAGCACGCGGTAGCTCTTGATGAACTTGGTGGCCTTCGGGCGGCCGTCCTCGTGGGGGGCGAGCTGCTTGTAGGCCTCGTCGATCTCGAAGTAGGGGTGGCGGAAGGCCGGGTCGATCTCGGCGAAGATGAGGCGGCCCTCGAAGTAGCGGGTCGAGCCCTGGGTGTAGTGCCGGGCGAAGCGCTCCGGGTCGAGCTGGCTGGCGATCAGCGAGTGGTTCGGGTGGAGCACCATGTAGAGGTGGCGTTCGTCGTTCATCCTGTTACCCCCAGAAGGACTTGAGCATCGGGGCGATCACGAGCGAGATGACCGCCATCAGTTTTATGAGGATGTTGAGCGCCGGGCCGGCGGTGTCCTTGAACGGGTCGCCGACCGTGTCGCCCACCACCGCGGCCTTGTGCGCGTCCGAGCCCTTGCCGTTCCGCTCGCGCCCCTCGATCAGCTTCTTCGCGTTGTCCCAGGCGCCGCCCGAGTTCGACATGAAGATGGCGAGGAGCACGCCGGACAGCGTGGAGCCGGCGAGGAGGCCGGCCAGCATCGGGATGCCCCCGAGGAAGCCGACCAGGACCGGCGCGGCCGCCGCGACGGTCCCCGGAAGGATCATACGACGCAGGGCCGAGCGCGTCGAGATGTCGACGCAGGCGGTGTAGTCGGGGCTCTCGGTCTCGAGGAGTATGCCGGGCTTTTCGCGGAACTGGCGGCGGACCTCCTCGATCATGGCGAAGGCGGAGACTCCGATGGCGTCCATGGCCAGGGCCGAGAAGAGGTAGGGGATCATGCCGCCGAGGAGGAGGCCGACCAGGACCGGCACCTGTATGACCGCGAGCGCGCCTTGGTCCAGGAAGCCGGAAGCCTGGATGAAGGCGGAGAAGAGGATGATGGCGGTGAGCGCCGCCGAGCCGATGGCGAAGCCCTTGCCGATGGCCGCCGTGGTGTTGCCGACGGCGTCGAGGTGGTCGGTGTTGTCGCGCACCTCGGGCGGCATGGCGGCCATGACCGCGAGGCCGCCGGCGTTGTCGGCGATGGGGCCGTAGGCGTCGACCGAGAGCTGGATGCCGAGGGTGACGAGCATGCCGAGCGCGGCGATGCCGACGCCGTAGAGGCCCGCGAGCTGGAAGGAGCCGAGCAGGGCGCCGGAGATGACGAGGATGGGCGGCAGCGTGGAGAGCATGCCGACGCCGAGTCCGGTGATGATGGTGGTGGCGGCGCCCGTGTCGCAGCTTTTCGCGATCTTGAGGACGGGCTTGGTGGAGGTGCCGGTGAAGAACTCGGTCAGGACGCCGATGGCGACGCCCGAGGCGAGGCCGAGCACGGTGGCCAGGAACACGCGGAGGGCGCCGACCTCGACGCCTTCGCCGTAGGTCTGTCCGCCCATGGCCCAGGCGGTCACCGGGTAGAGGGCCGCGGCGGCGATGGCGGCCGCGCCGAAGGTGCCCGCGTTGAGGGCGCGCTGCGGCGAGCCGCCTTCGCGCACGCGCACGAAGAGCGAGCCGAGGGCGCTGGCCGCGACGCCGACGGCGGCGAGCAGGATGGGCAGGAAGGCGAGGCGGAGGCGGAGCGCGTCGGAGGCGCCGGCGGCGGCGGCGCCCAACACGACGACGCCGACTATCGAGCCGACGTAGGACTCGAAGAGGTCGGCACCCATGCCGGCGACGTCGCCCACGTTGTCGCCGACGTTGTCCGCGATGACGGCGGGGTTGCGGGGGTCGTCTTCGGGGATGCCCGCCTCCACCTTGCCCACGAGGTCCGCGCCGACGTCGGCGGCCTTGGTGAAGATGCCGCCGCCCACGCGGGCGAAGAGGGCCATGGCGCTGGCGCCGAGCGAGAAGCCGGAGAGGACGGGGAAGACGGTGTCGTGGAGGACGGGGAGCTCGCCGCCGAAGAGGGCGACGGCGCCGGCGACGATGGCCGCGATGCCGAGCAGGGCGAGGCCCACCACCGTCATGCCCATGACGGAGCCGCCGGCGAAGGCGACCTGCAGGGCGGGCCCGAGGCCGCGCGCGGCCGCCTGGGCGGTGCGCGAGTTGGCCGCCGTGGCCACCTTCATGCCGAACCAGCCGGCGGCCGCGCTCGTCACCGCGCCGAGCGCGAAGGCGAGGGCCTGGAGCCGGAGGTTTCCGGCGTTGGCGAGCGCGAGGAAGGCGCCCACGACGAGGACGAAGGGCGCGAGGACCGTGTATTCGCGCTTGAGGAAGGCGACGGCGCCTTCCGCGATGTAGCCGCCGATGCGCGCGAGGTTCGGGGCTTCGACGGTCTGGCGGTAGATCCAGGCGGCGCGGAAGGCCGCGTAGGCGAGCGCGAGGAATCCGGCGCAGGCGGCCGCGATGAGGGCGACGGTCATGGAACCTCCTGGTCGCTGTCCCCGTTCCCGAACGGGGGAGCGACGAAAGTATAAACGCAGGAAGCCGGCGCGCAAGCGCGAATCCTCAAGGCGTCGGCGCCGGGGTCGCCCCCGGCGGGCGGCGGAAGCGCGGCATTGCGGGAAGGGCTTTAGCCTTGTATCCTGTAAGCATGCCAAGCGAAGCGCCGCTTTCGCCCGTCCTGCACCACCGCGCCGAACGCCTCGTCTATCCGGCGCTCTCGCGGCGCGCGGGAGGGCTCTCCATCGGGGTCAACCTGTTTCCCGAGGGCAAGGTGTGCGACTTCGACTGCCCCTACTGCGAAGTGCCGCCGGCGCGCGCTCCGATGACCAACGGCACGGGTGAAGTACCGGGCGTGCCGCCCGCCGGCCGCGTCGACCTGGCCGAGCTGCGCGCCGCCCTCGATTCGACGCTGGCCCGCGCGCCCGGGCGCTTCGGGGTTCCGGTCATCGACGTCTGTTTTTCGGGCGACGGCGAGCCGACCCTCTCGCCCGACCTCGTCCCGGCGCTCGCCATCGCGGCGGAGGCGCGCGACCGCCTGGCGCCGACGGCGAGCCTCGTGCTCATCACCAATGCCGCCTCGCTCGGCGACGCGAAACTCGCGCTCGCGCTCGCGGACGCCGTCGACCGTTTCGGCCTCGACGTCTGGGCCAAGCTCGACGCCTACGACGAGGCCCGCTACCGCGCCATCAACGCGGGCGCGCGGAGCTTCGACAAGGTGGCGCTCGCCCTCCGCGACTTCTCGCGCGAGCGGCCGGTCACCCTGCAGTCCATGTTCTGCTCGATAGACGGCAAGGCGCCGACCGCGCGCGACATCGAGGGCCTGCTTTCGCTGGCGGCGCGGCTCCGGGAATCGGGCAGCCGCTTCCGGGAATTCCACATCTACACGCAGGCGCGGCCGGCCTTCTCCGGCCGCACCGCGCCGCTCGCAGACCAGGACCTGCTCGTCATCGGCGAGCGCGCGGCCGAGGTCCTGCCGGGCCTAAGGGTGCGCGTGTTCGGGGAGTTGTCGGAACTCCTGCCCTGAGGCCGGGCGGGCCGTCCGGCGTCGCCCTTCGGGGCCCCGCCGCGCTACAGCCTCCCTTCCGCCGCGAGCGCGTGGGCTTCGAGGCCCTCGAGCCGGGCGAGGGTCGCCGCGTCGCGGGCGAGTCCCGCCGCCCCGGCGCGATGGTCGAGGCGCAGCCAGGAGCGTTGCCTGAGGAAGTCCGCCACCGAGAGCCCGCCCGAGCGCCGCGCCGCGCCGCCCGTGGGCAGGCAGTGGTTCGGCCCCGCGCCGTAGTCCGCGAGCGCCTCCGCCGCGAGGCCGCCCTCGAAGACGGCGCCCGCGTGGCGGATCCGCGCGCGGAGCGAGGCGGCGTCGCGGGCGTGGATGGCCAGGTGCTCCGGGGCGAGGGCGTCGGCGAGGGCGCCGAGCGCGTCGACCGATCCCGGGACGCAGGCGAAGCCGCCTTCGAGGGCCGCGCGGGCCGCCGTCGCGTCGGCGGTCGCGAGGCGGGCGAGCGCGTCGTCCAGTTCCCGTTCCACCGCCTCCACGAAGCGCTCCGAGGCGCAGGCGAGCCAGACGCGGGCGTCGCCGTCGTGCTCCGCCTGGGCGGCCAGGTCGAGCGCGACGAGGCGCGGGTCGGCCGCGTCGTCGGCCAGGACGAGGAGCTCGCTCGGACCCGCGATCGAGTCGATCCGGACCCGCGCGGCGGCGAGGCGTTTGGCCGCCGCCACCCAGCGGTTGCCAGGCCCGGCCACGGCGTCGCGCGGGGCGAGGCGTCCGCAGCCGAGGGCGAGCGCGGCGATTGCGTGGGCGCCGCCCGCCGCGACCAGGGCGTCCGCGCCCGCGAGCGCGCAGGCCGCCAGGGTGGCCGGGGCGGGCCGGGGCGAGGCGACCAGCACCTCGCGGACGCCGGCCGCGCGCGCGGGGATGACGGTCATGAGGGCGGTGGAGGGCAGGGGGTGGCGGCCGCCGGGCACGTAGCAGCCCGCCTTTTCCACCGCGAGCCAGTCCCAGCCGGCCCGGCCGCCGGGCACCGCCACGGAGCCGGGGACGAAGGCGGCGTGCTGGGCGCGCGCGAAAGCCTCGACGCGGGCGGCCGCGGCCTCGAGGGCCGCGCGGACGGGCGGCGCGAGCGAAGCGAGCGCGCGGGAGAAATCCCCGGGGCCGTAGACGACGAGGCCGTCTTCCCCGCGCGGGGCGTCCGGCGCCGCGTCGCCGAAGCGCGCGACCGCGGCCGCGAGCGCGGCGCTGCCCCCCTCCGCGATTTCCCGGAACGCCGTGGCGGCGAAGGCGTCCGCCTCGGGGTCGCTCCGGCCGCCGTCGGCCGCGGACAGGGCTTCTTCGAGGCCGACGCGGCTGAACCTGAACGGCGCCGTTCCGGCCGCGGCGGAGGCGGAGCCGTCGCGCCGCGCCCGCTTCGCGCCGCCTAGTGGATTCCCGCCGGACATGCCGCCTCCCTTCCCGCCGGGGCGGGTTTCGCGTCGCCGGGGCGGCGCGTGAGCTTCCGGGCGCGACGGTCGAGGACGCGCTCCACGTCGGAGAGGCGGGCGCCCGCGGCCGCGAGCGCGACCAGGGCGAAGTAGAAGAGGTCGGCCGCCTCCTCGGCGGCGCGCTCCGCGCCTTCGGCCTCGGCGAGCTCTGCCGCCTCCTCCGCGAGCTTGGCCGCGAGGAGGCCTTCTTCCTCGAGGAGCCTCCGCGTGTAGGAACCTTCGGGCGCGGCGGCCGTCCTGCCGATGACGGTCCGCTCGAGGAGGGACAGGCCCCCGTCGCCGCCGAAGCAGCTCCTCGTGCCCAGGTGGCAGAATCCCGTCCCCTCCTGCCGCACCGTGAACGCGAGCGCGTCGCGGTCGCAGTCGGCCTCGACGCGGACGAGGACCTGCCGGTCGCCGGAGGATTCGCCCTTGCGCCAGAGCCCGCGCCTCCGCGAACGGTAGACCCCCGCGCCCGTCTCGAGGGCCTCGCGGAGGCTCTCGGCGTCGGACCAGGCGAGGCCGAGGGACAGACCCCGTTCGTCGCGCACCACGGTCGGCCAGAGCCCGTCCGGGCGATCCGAGACGAGGGGGGTGGCGAAGGCTTCCGCGAGGCCGAGCTTTCCGGTATAGAGGGCCATGCCGACCTGGGCGTCCGCGCCCAGCCGGTCGAGCGCGGCGATCTCGGCGCCCGTCGCGACGCCGCCCGCGAAGACGAGCCGTCCTTCGAAGCCGGCGTCGCGCGCGGCCGCGACGAGCGTTCCGCAGCGCCCGAGGTCGATGCCGCCCATGCGGCCCTCGCGCTCGACCATCGTGAGGAGGAAGCCGCCTGAGTACGGCGCGAGGCGGCGGAGCCGTTCCTCGACCGTCTCGCCCGTGCCGCGCGTCCAGCCGGAGTCGAGCACCTCGCCTTCGCGGGCGTCGAGGGCGACCACGACGCGTTCGCGCGGCAATCGCGCGAGGAAGCCCTCGCCGGCGGCGGTGCCGATGACGACTCGCAGCGCGCCCGAGTCCAGCAGGGCGACCGCGTCCTCGAGGGAACGGATGCCGCCGCCGACCGCGCAGTCGTGGCGCCTGGCGAGCTCGAGCACGAGGGGGCGGTTCGAGCCGCGCCCGAGGGCCGCGTCGAGGTCGACGACGGCGAGGGGGCCGACGCGCGAGAAGCGCTCGGCGATTTCGAGCGGGTCGCCGCAGTCGAGCGGCGCGCCCGCGCCGCCGACCAGCTGGACGGCGCGGCCGCCCATGATGTCGATGGAAGGAATCAGCATGGCCTTAGCTCCAGACCGCCCGCCATGAGCGAGCGTTTGAGGTCGCGGATCGTGAGCCGACCCGCGTGGAAGACGCCGGCCGCGAGCAGGGCCCGGGCCCCGGCGCGCGCGCCCGCGAGGAAGTGCTCCGCGGTTTCCGCGCCGCCCGAGGCGACGAGCGGCACCGGGAGGATGCGGGCCGCGGCGGCTACGAGCTCGAGCTCGTAGCCCGAGGCCGTGCCGTCGCGGTCGACGGAGGTGAGGAGGATCTCGCCCGCGCCGAGCGCCGCTCCGGCGAGCGCCCAGGCGAGGGCCGGGACGCCGGTCGCGAGGGTACCCGCGTCGGCGACCGCTTCCCAGGCGGCGGACGCGCGCAGGGCTTCCGCCGCGGCGGCTCCAGCGGCCAGGCGCTCCAGTGCGCGGCCGGCGATATCGCGCGCGGCTCCGAAGCCGGGCGAAAGCTTTCCGGGCCGCGCGGCATCGGTTTCGGGGAAGCGCGGGGCGCGGAGGGCGTCGACCGCGAGCACGCAGCACTGGCTGCCGAAGCGCGCGGCGATTTCCTGGATCAAGGCCGGGTTCCTCAGCGCGGCCGAGTTGACGGCCACCTTGTCGGCCCCGGCTTCGAGGAGGTGGGCCGCGTCGCCGGCGGAACGCAGGCCGCCGCCGACGCAGAGCGGGATGCCGACAGCCGCGCGCGTCGCCCGGACCGCGCCCAGCGCCGCCTTCCGGTCCTCGAGCGTCGCGGACACGTCGAGCAGGACGAGCTCGTCGGCGCCTGCTTCCTCGTAGCGCGCGGCGAGCGCGGCGGGGTCGCCCGAGTCGGCGAGATCGCGGAAGCGGACGCCCTTCACGACGCGGCCCGCCTTGACGTCGAGGCAGGGGATGATCCGTAGGGCGCTCATCGCGCGCCTCCGGCCGCGGCCGTAGGCCACCGCCCTTCGAGCTCTGTCCCCCGCGCGGTCGCCACGGCCGCGTCGGCGCGCTCGAGCCAACGCCGGAGCAGGGCCGCGCCCCAGGCGCCCGACAGCTCGGGGTGGAACTGGCAGGCGAGCGAGGGGCCGCGCTCGAGGGTCGCGACGAAGGCGCCGCCGTACTCCGCGGAGGCGGGGCGCCAGCCGGCGGCGCGCGCGAGGGCGGCTTCCCCCGAACCGAGCCGGTACGAGTTCGCGAAGCAGGCCCAGCCCTCCTCCACGAGCCCCACCCCGCTCCCGGCATCCGGGACCACGCGGTTCCAGCCGAGCTGGGGAATCGGCACCCCCGCGCCGAAGCGGCGCGCGACGCCCGGCACGAGGCCGAGGCCCGGGACGCCCGGCGCTTCCTCGCTTCCTTCGAGGAGGAGCTGGAAGCCCAGGCAGATGGCCAGGGTCGGGCGGCCGGCTTCCACCCGTTCCCGCACGGCGAGATCCAGTTCCGAGGCCCTGAGCGCATCCATGGCGGGACCGAAGGCGCCGACGCCGGGCAGCACCGCGAGCGGGGCGCGCGCGAAGGCCACCGGGTCGGACGCGGGCGCCGTGACGCGACCGAGCCGGGCGAAGGCGGCGCGGACGCTGGCCAGGTTGGCCACCCCGGTGCGCGCCACGGCGATCGGGGCGGAACCCCGAGGGATGGATTTGTCGTTCTTCACGCGAGCGTTCCTTTCAGGCTGGGGACGCGCGCCGCGCCTTCCGCGGCGCCGTCCATGGAGTCGAAGGCGACCGCCTCGCGCAGGGCGAGGGCGAGCGCCTTGAAGGCCGCCTCGGCCTTGTGGTGGTCGTTGCCGCCGCGGAGCACGTCGAGGTGGACGGCCGCGCGCGCGGCGCTCGCGAAGCTCCGGACGACGTGCGAGACGTTCTCGGCGGCCAGGGCGCCCAAGGCCGGGCGGACGAGGGCGAGCGAAACCTCGCACCAGGGCCGCCCTCCGAGGTCGACCGCCGCGCGCGCGAGCGCGTCGTCGAGGCAGGCGTGGGCCGACCCGAAGCGGCGGATGCCCGCCCGGTCGCCGAGGGCGCGGTCGAGCAGGGTCCCGAGGACGAGGGCGGAGTCCTCCGCCGTATGGTGCTCGTCGACGTGGAGGTCGCCGTCCGCGCGGAGCTCGAGGGTCCAGCGCGCGTGGAAGGCCAGGGTGGAAAGGAGGTGGTCGAGGAAGCCGACGCCGGTACTCACGTTCACTGCTCCGGGCTCGAGGGCGAGCGAGGCGACGACGCGCGTCTCGCTCGTGACCCGCTCGAGCGCGGCGAAGCGCGCCGCGGCTCTGGGCGTCGCCGTTGCTTCGGCAGGGCTCACGCGAAGCCTCCCGCCGCGGCGATGGCGGCCTCGAGCCGTGCGAGCGAGGCGGCGTCCGGCGGGCAGCCGACGCGCGCCGCGTCCGCGAGCTCGCTTCCCGCGGGCCAGGTCCGGACGGCGATGCCGCGGCCGGCGAGCGCGGACGCGAAGCCGCGCGCGTCGCGGAACCGCGCGAACACGAAATTCGCCTCCGAGGGACGGACCTTCGCGCCGGCCGCCGCGAGCGATGAGAGGATCCGTCCCCGAGCCTCCCGGGCGAAGGCGACCGAGCGGGCGAGCGCGGCCTCGTTCCCCAGGGCCTCGAGCGCGATGGCCGCCGCGAGGCCGCCGACGGGGTAGGGCAAGCCCGCCGCGCGGAGCGCCCCGATCGTGGACGGCGCCGCGAGCGCGTAGCCGACGCGGAGCCCCGCGAGGCCGTAGGCCTTCGAGAAGGTGCCGAGCGCCACCACGTCATCGCGGCCGGAGCGGATCAGGCGGGCCGCGGCGGCCCTGATGTCGAAGCGCGCGAACTCCGCGTAGGCGCCGTCCGCCACGAGCAGGCGGCCCCGGCAGAGCGCCGCGAGCGCGTCGAAAGCTTCTTCCGTGACGGCCGCTCCCGTCGGGTTGGCGGGGCTCGCGACGCAGAGGGCGCCGATGCCGGGTTCGTCGCGGAGGGCCTCGGCCACCGCCTCGAGCGGAAAGTCCGTCCCTTCGGGCCAAGGGACGGAGCTCGCTTCCGCGCCCGCGAGCTTCGCGTGGACGCGGAACATGGCGAAGCCCGGCTCGAGGACGAGCGCCTTCGAGCCCGGCCGCGCGAAGGCGCGGAGCGCGCGTGAAAGCGCGTCGTCGGAGCCGCAGCACGCCAGGCTGGATCCCGGAGCGAGGCCGAAGCGCCGGGCGAGCGCGCCTTCGAGCACCCGCGCGTCGGGGTAGCGGCGGGCGAGCTCCAGGACCGCTTCCGTCCAGGCTCCTTCCGCCCGCGCGCCCTCGCCCGCGAGGCCGTCGAGCAGGGAAGCGAGCGCCTCCGACGGCGAGCCTTCGTTCGCGTCGAGCGCCAGGTCGACGCCGGCCGCGCGGAGGGGCGGCTCGTAAGGTTCGGGGAGGTCCGCGCGCGGGGCGAAGGCGGCGCCGGCGGCGGGCGCGCGGGCGCCGCTCACGGCACGATCCATGACGGTTCGGTGACGACGATGTCCGTGCCGCCGCGCGCGCGGATTTCCTGGATCAGGGTCGGCAGGGCCTCGCGCGGCGCGGCCACCTTGACCGCCCAGCCCCCGCCGCCGCGCAGCGCCGACACGGTGGGCTCGCGCATGCACGGCAGCGCCGCCACCACGGCGTCGAGCGCGTCGGAGCCCACGTTGACCTCGAGCATCACGCGGCTTCGCGCCGCCAGCACGGAGCGGCAGAGCAGCGCCACCCGCTCGACGCCGCGCGCCTTCTCCGGATCGGCCATGGCCTCGCGGCTCGCGTAGAGCCGCGTCGTGCTCCGCATGAGCTCGTCGACCACCGCGAGCCGGTTGGCGCGGAGCGTGGAGCCGGTCGCCACGTTGTCGATGATGAGGTCCGCGTCCTCGGGCGGGAAGGCCTCGGTCGCCCCGTAGGAGCGCACGAACACTGCCTCGAGGCCGCGCTTGGCGATCCAGGCGCGGGCTATCGCCTCGTACTCGCTCGCGACGACGAGGGTCTTGCGCGGCAGCTCGCCCGAGGGCCCGAGCGAGGCCGCCGGGGCCGCGGCCGCCAGGGTGACCGGGTCGAAGCCCGTGTCGAGCACCTCCACGAGGTCGGCACCGAGCTCGCGGACCCAGTCGGCGCCCGCAAAGCCGAGGTCGCGCGTGCCCGTCGCGAGCATCTCGACGATGTTCTGGCTCTTGAGCAGCTTCGCGTCGAAGCCGCCCCCGGCCACCGTCGGCCGGTAGTCCCGTTCGCCTAGCCTGACCGCGAGGCCCGCCTCCTGAAGCAGCGCGAGCACCGCCTCCTGCATCCTGCCTTTCGGCAGGCCGATGCGGAGCTTCGTTCCCGTTTCCATCCGTCTCCCCTTTTTTCAGGCGCCGGAAGCCCGGTCCGAGGGACGGAACCGAAAAAACGGCGCAGGCCTCGTACGAAGCCGGCGCCGTTTCGATAAGGAAACGAAAACGCCGGCCTTCCGGCCGGCGCTCTGGTCTGAGTCGCGTCCCGCTAGTCCCGGAACGCGCCGACCCGCATCGCGGCCGCGCTGTGGTGGCCGTGATGATGGAGGAGGGCTGCGCCGAGGGCGAAACGTCGTTCGTTCACGATGCTCGGGATAGAAACACGGCTCCGTCGCCCGTGTCAAGCGTTTTTCGCAGCGCCCGGAAGCTTCGTGACACCGGGGCCCGGCTCGCCGCCCGGAAGCTTCGTGACACCGGAGGCCGATTTCTCCGCCCGGAAGCTTCATGACCCAGGACGCGGCGAGACACGGAAGCCCTCCGCGGGTATGCTTGGGCCCGTGATCGACCTGCATTCCCACTCCACCGCGAGCGACGGCTCCCTCACCCCCGCGGACCTCGTCGCGCGCGCCGCGAAGGAAGGCGTCTCGGCGCTCGCCCTGACCGACCACGACACGGTGGCCGGCATAGACGAGGCGCTCGCCGCCGCGTCTTCCGCGGGCATCCGCCTCGTGCCCGGCGTCGAGCTCGAGATCTCCTTCGCGCCCGGCGAATTCCACCTGCTCGGCCTCGAGCTCCGCGACTGGAAGGGCGCCCTCGCCGCGACCTGCGCGGGCCTCGCCGACTCGCGGCACGAACGCAACGAGCGCATCTTCGACCGCATGCGCGAGGCGGGCATCGAGGGCGACTACGGCGAGCTCCGCGACGCCTCCGGCGGCGTGGTGGGTCGGCCGCACATCGCCGACTGGCTCGTCGCCCGCAAGGCCGCGAAGAACCGCCAGGACGCCTTCGACAAGTACCTGGGCAAGCACCGGCCCTTCTGGTCGCCCAAGACCTGCCTGCCCCTCGACGAGGCCGTCGCGGCGGTCAAGCGCGCTGGCGGGCTCGCGTTCGTCGCCCACCCCATGTCGCTCTTCGTGTCGTGGGCGCGGCTCAGGCTGCTCTTCGGCGAGTGGAAGGAGTACGGGGTCGACGGCATCGAGGCCTGGCACCCCGGCGCCCGCGAGGGCGCCTGCGCGCGCCTCGAGAAGCTCGCGCGCGAGTTCGGCTTCCGGGTGAGCGCGGGCTCGGACTTCCACGGCCCCGGCCGCCCCGAGCGCCGCCTCGGCCGCACGGCCGGCGGGCGGAAGATCGACGACGCTTACCTCGCCTGCCTCGAGCGCTGAGGATCCCGGCCCGAGCCCGGGCCCGAGCCCGGGTCCGCGGCCTTCAGGCCTTCGGGTCCCGTTCCCCGCCGCCCTCCGCCTCCGCCCCGGGCGTCGCCCGCCCGTCCCCCCCGCCGTTCCCGTCCCCGTCGCCGGCCTCGGCGCCCTCGCCGTCGCGCCGTCGCGTGCGGCCGTACGCGCGCGCGTACATGTCGACCCCGGCGAAGAAGAGAACCAGCACGAGGGGCCCGAGGATCAGGCCGTCGAAGCCGAAGAGGCGCAGCCCCCCGACGATGGAGAAGAAGATCAGGAGCGGGTGCATCTTGATGCGCGACTGCAGCAGCAGGGGGCGGATCAGGTTGTCCAGCATCGACACGAACACCGCGCACAGGGCGATCAGCAGGATTCCCGACCCGAGCTGTCCCGAGGCGAGGCGCCCGATCCCGACGGGAAGCCAGACGAGGCCCGTCCCGACGATCGGGATGAAGCTCGCGATCGCGGTCAGCACGCCGAGCGGGAGGGGGCCGGGCACTCCCATCGCGAGGTAGATGACGAAGGCGACGGCGCCCTGGAAGAGCGCGACGAGGAGATAGCCCACCACGAGGTCGCGGCCGGTATCGCGGAATTTTCGCATGAAGGCCACCGTGTCCGCGTTGCGGAGCGGGATGGCGTCGACGATGACGAGCAGGAGCTGCCTGCCGTCGACCAGCAGGAAGTAGAGCGTGAAGGTGAAGAAGGCGAAGGCGAGCACGAGCGAGAGCGCGTTGCGCAGCAGGCCCGCGGACAGAGAAACCGCCTGGTTCCCGAGCGACTGGAGGACCCGGCCGAGCTCCGCCTTCAGGTCGAGCGAGGAAAGGTCGACGGCGCCGCCGGTGAGCCCGGACACGCGCTCCGCGAGCTCGGCGAGCCGCGGGCCGGAGAGCCAGTCGGTCCCGCGCGACAGGGCCTCCGAGAGGTAGCCGGTCAGCTCCCGCACCTGGACGAGCAGGACGACTGCCACCAGGGCCAGCGGCGCCGCGACGAGCAGGAGGGTGCCGAGCGCGAAGGCCGCGGCCAGGCCCGAGCGGAGCCATAGCGGGCGCTCGGCGCCGGACGGAAGCGTCGCCGCCCGGCGGTAGAGCGGCTGGACTATGCCGTAGGCGACCGCCGACCACACCAGCACCGAGAGGAAGGGGCTGAAGAGACGCCCCACCAGGAGGAAGAGGGCCGCGAACAGGATCAGGAAGACGATGCGCTGGATCCGGGCGCCTTCGGCCCTGTGCTCTGCCATGGTTCGCTCTCCTCGGGTACGGTTCCGCATACTGTACCGGAAAACCGCGGCGCGCGGCAGCCGGTCGCGGAGCGCTCCGCGGCCCGGAGGGTCAGGTCGCCGCGCGCGGTCCCCTGCAGCCCGTGCAGCCGAGCACGTGGACGTGCCGCGAGCCGCCGGGGCGCTCGAAGAGCCGCGCCACGAGGTAGCCTTCGCGCGGCACTTCCTTCTCGCAGACCGGGCAGACCCGCGCGTTGAGGACGTTCGCCGGCCAGCAGCGCGGGCAGCCGTACACGTGCATGATGCGGTCGCCCTTGGGCGTGAACACCCGCGAGTGGACGCGCTCGCCCGGCTTGAGCGACGAGCCGCACACGGGGCAGGTCCGGGGCGCCACGACCCCGCCGGCTCCGACTCGGGCCTTCGAGCGATTCGCGCGCGGAGAAGCGCCGTCGCTTCCCTGCCCGGCGCCGTCCCGGGGCCCGCGCGATCCCGCCCCGCCCGGCAACCTGAAAAGGAAGAGCGCCAGGGCGAGCAGGGTGACGGCGACGGCGGCGTACGCGACGACGCGGATGGCGAGCGGCATGGCGCGCAGTATAGACGGCGCCCGGTCAGCGGGCAAGGCGGGGCCGTTCATCCCTTCCGGATCGGTCCCTTCCGGATCGGTCCCTTGCGGATCGGTCCCTTCGGGAAAGGGCAACTCGGGCGCCCCGCGCGGTCCGGGCGACGGGGTTTTCCGTCGGCGCCGGGAAGCTCGCTTCGCCCTCCCGCCGTCCCCCGCGCTTGACCCTCCCGGCTCACGGCGGCGATACTTCGCCCATGGCCACCCTGTACATGGTAGCGACGCCCATCGGCAACCTCGAGGACGTCACGCTGCGCGCCCTGCGAGTCCTCCGCGAGGTCGACGTGGTGGCCTGCGAGGACACGCGCCACACCCTCAAGCTCCTCAGCCACTACGAGATACGGAAACCCCTCGTCGCGTGCTACGCCTACGAGGAGGAGAAGGGCGCGGCCCGCATCGTCGGCCTCCTCGGCGAGGGCAAGGCCGTGGCCTACTGCTCCGACGCCGGCACGCCCGCGCTCTCGGACCCGGGCGCCGTGGCCGCGCTCCGCGCCCGCGAGGCCGGCCACGAGGTGGTGCCCGTACCCGGCGCCTCGGCCTTCGCCACGCTGCTCTCGGCCGCGGGCCTGCCCGGCCGCGAGACCCTCTTCGAGGGCTTCCTCTCGCCGAAGCCCGGCCGCCGGCGCTCGCGGCTCGCGGAGCTGCTCGCGCGCGAGGAAGCCTTCCTCGTCTACGAGTCGCCGCACCGCATCCTCAAGCTGCTCGAGGACCTGGCCGCCCTCGAACCCGGGCGCGAGCTCCGGATCGGCCGCGAGCTCACGAAGCTCCACGAGGAGATCCTCGCCGATACGGCCGCCGGGGCCCTCGCGACGCTCTCCGCGCGGAAGGAGCAGCTCGGCGAATTCTCGGTGCTTGTAAGCGGACGCAAAAAGGCATAAGATAAACGGCGGTCGCTGCCGATAATCGGTACAGCGAAAGGCGGGGGTGCCCCATGACTATCGACAGACTGAACGCGACGGATCCCATCCAGAACCCGAAGAAGCCGACGAACGTCGGTCGGGCCAAGGACGTCCGGAGCGGCGACTCGATCGCCCTGTCCGCCGAGGCCAGGGAGAAGGCCGAGCTCTTCGCGGGCATCGAGATCGCCAAGGCGGCTCCCGAGGTCCGCGCGGATCGCGTGGCCGAGCTCAAGGCCAAGCTGGACGATCCGCGCTGGATCGACCAGGCCGTGATCGAGGCGACCGCGGACCGCATCCTCGACCAGCTGCTCTAGGCCTTTCTCGAGGCCTTCACCGGACGGCGTTCACGGGCGGAAGCGGGCTTCCGCCCTTTTTATTGGCCTCGGGGACGGCCGGCCGCCCGAGGCGGAGGCTCGAAGCGATGGCGGATTTCCGTTTGCGTATCGGCGCCGAGATCCAGCTCGGCCCGGATTCCATCCTCAAGCTCCCGCTGCTCCTCGGCGACAAGGCCGAGCGGGTCCTGCTCGTGGTCGACCCGGCCCTGTCGGAGTCGCGGGCCGTCGCCCGCGCGCGCGCCCTCTTCGAGGAGCGCGGCCTCAAGGCCATAGCCTGGGAGGAGGGCGGCGCCCGCGCCACCAGCGCCCGCGCCGAGGAATGCCTCGCCCTGGCCCGCGGTTCGAGGCCGAAGGCAGTCATCGGCATCGGCGGCGTCCGCACCCTGTCCCTCGCCCGCGTGGCGGCCGCCCTGGCCAACGGGGGACGGAGCATCGACCAGCTGATGGACGGCGCCCCGCCGGACAAGGAGGGCGTGCCCTTCATCGCCGTCCCCACCTCGTACCGCGACCCCTTCCTGCTCTCCGAGCTGGCAGTGCTGGCCGACGCCCGCGACGGCTCCGCCCGCCTCGTGAGCGCCCCCTGCGCGCGCGGCTCGGCCGCCGTGCTCGACCCGAACGTCATGGAAGGGCTTTCGCCCAAGCTCGCCGCCTCCTGCGTCCTCGACGCGCTCATGCACGCGGTCGAGGGCTACGTGAGCGCCCGCTCGGACTTCTTCTCGGACCTGGTCCTCGAGCGCGCCGCCGTGTCGCTCGTCGCGGCCCTGGACGCCATCATCGCCCGCCCCGACGACCCCGCGGTACGGCAGGACGCGGTGCAGGGCGGTTTGCTCTCCGCGCTCGGGCTCGCCTCGAGCTCGGCCGGGCTAGGCACCGCGGTCGCCTTCGCCGTCAACGCGCGCTTCGGCGTCCCGAAGTCGAGCCTCGCGGCCGTGCTGCTGCCCTGGACCCTCGAGAACGCAGCCCGCGGGCGCCTCGAGAAGGTGGCCTCCCTCGCCTCCGCCTTCGGCGGAGCCGAACCCGACGCGCCCGCCGCCGAGCGCGCCGACGCGACCGTCGAGGGCCTCAGGATGCGGCTCGGCAAGCTCAAGATCCCGAGCCGGCTCAAGGACTTCGACCTGCAGCTCGACCGGCTGGTCGAAACCGCCGCCAACGCGCGCGCGCTCGACTTCGTGAATTACCTGCCGAGGCTCGTCTCCACCGACGACGTGTTCGACTTCATCAAGGCAGCGTACTGAGCTGTCCTCGGGCGGATCGGACGGCGCGCGCATGATAGCCCTCCGCAAGCTCGCCTCCTTGAGCCCCGGGCACCGCCGCCGCAAGGCCGCGACCACCCTGGAAGCCCTCGAGCGCTCGCTCCGGGCCGGGCTCCCGATCGACGCGGCCTACGCCGCCGCCCTGCTCGAGCTGCTCGCCGCCGACGAAGGGCTCTCCCCGGCGCTCCGCGCGGAACTGGAGCGCGACCGCGCCGTCCTCGCGGCGACGCCGGAGGGCCGCGACGCCGCGACCGGATCCGTCGTGGCGGTCCTTGGCGCCGGCGCCGCGCCCGCGATCGCCGCGTTGAACCGGGCCCGCCGCGACCTGGGCGCCGAGCTCGACCTGCCCTGCGCCGACTGGGACCTCCTGCCGCCGCCCGGCGCGGAAGGACGCCTCGCGCCTGACCCGGCCGCGCGCCGGAACCGGGGCGGCATGCGCGCCTACCTCGAGGACCTCCGCTCGCCCTTCAACGTCGGGGCCGCCTTCCGCAGCGCCGACGCCTTCGGCGTCGAGGAGCTCCTCCTTTCTCCCTTCTGCGCCGACCCCCTCCACCCGCGAGCGCTCCGCTCCGCCATGGGCGCGGTCGGGCTCGTACCCTGGCGCCGCGCCTCGCTCGACGACCTGGGCGGCCTCGGCACGGTCTTCGTCCTGGAGCTCGGCGGCGCGGACATCGAAGATTTCGAGTTTCCCGAGCGCGGCGTGGTCATCCTCGGCTCCGAGGAGCTCGGCGCCAGCCCCGAGGCGCTCGCGCGGGCCGAAAAGCGCGTCTCCATCCCGATGCACGGCGTAAAGGGCAGCCTCAACGCGGGAGTCGCCTTCGGCATCCTGCTCCACGCCTGGCGCCGCTCGCTCGCTCGGGCGTAAAAAAAAACGCCGGAGCCTCGGGGACTCCGGCGCGGTCGACGCGGCGCGGTCGACGCGCGGATCAGGGTTCGCGCCCAGAAAAAGCGCCGGCCCCCGCGCGGGTTCCGGCGCCTCCGACGGCGGCTCGGCCTACTTGCCGGCGGCCGCGTCGTCCTTCTTCCCCGGATAGAGGAAGCGCTTGATCTTCTGGGTCGGGGTCTTCTCGAAGGGCTCCGGCTGCAGCTTCACCTTGCCGATGCGCGAGAAGGCGCCGAGCCGGGCGTTGACTTCCTTGCGGATGGACTCAAGGACGTGCGAGGCGGCGTGCTCGAGGTCGGCCACGCGGTCCTTGAAGCCCTTCGCGATGTCCTCGAGGATCTCCGGCTTGAGGTGCACCAAGGCCACGAGGCCGCCCTTCTCGCCGTATACGAGCGACTCGGCCACCGGGGCGTGCTGGTTGATCAGGGCCTCGATCTCCTCGGGGTAGATGTTCTCGCCCGAGGCGCCGAGTATCATGGTCTTGAGGCGGCCCTTGATGAAGAGCCGTCCCTTCGCGTCGAAGGTGCCCGTGTCGCCGGTGCGGAACCAGCCGTCCTCGGTGAAGACCTCGGCGGTCCTCGCCGCGTCCTTGTAGTAGCCCTTCATCACGTTCGGCCCGCGCGCCTGGATCTCGCCCTCGCCGGTCTGCGGGTTGGCGTCGGCCAGGCGGAGCTCCACGCCCTTGAGGCGGGGGCCGATGGCGCGGAGCTTGGTGCGGAAGGGAGCGCTGCCGGCGAGCATCGGGGCGGTCTCGGTCAGGCCGTAGCCGATGGCGTAGGGGAATTTGGCGTCCGCGAGGAACTTCTCCACGTCGGGCGCCAGGGCCGCCCCGCCGACGCCGAAGAAGCGCAGGCGGCCGCCGAACTTGCGGTAGAGCTTCTTTCCGGCGATGCGGTGGAAGAGGGGCTTGAGCCACTCGTGCTTGTAGAGGCCGATCTTCGCGAGCTCCGGCGCCACCGAGTTCCGGTAGACCTTCTCCATGACGAGCGGCACAGTGAGCATGATGCTCGGCTTGAGTTTCGCGAGGGCGGGCAGCAGGACGGAGGCCACGGGCGGCTTGTCCAGGTAGGCCACCCGCGCGCCCTGCATCATGGGGAACACGAGGCCGAGCGTGCACTCGTAGGTGTGCGCCAGCGGCAGCACCGAAAGGAAGGAGTCCGTCCGGCCCACGGTGATGATGTCCATGCAGGCCCAGGCGTTCCAGGCTATGTTCCGGTGGCTGAGCATGACGCCCTTCGAGCTGCCCGTGGTGCCCGAGGTGTAGATGATGGCCGCGAGCGAGTCCTCGGGCAGCGGCGGGAAGGCCTTCTCCGCCTCGGCGTCGCTCAGGGTTCCCGCGGGACCGACGGCGAGATCCTCGACCGGCACCTGCTCGAGGTCGAGCGCGCGGGGGCCGAGCTTGGCGCGGGTTTTCTGGCTGGCCACCATGGCCTTGCACTCCGCGTGGGTGACGATGTTGTCGACCTGCTCGGTGCCGAAGTCGGTCAGGATGGGCACCACCACGTAGCCCGCGGCCGCGATGCCGAAGTAGGCGACGCCCCATTCGGGACGGTTCTCGGCGAAAAGGGCGACCTTGTCGCCCTTCGCGAGCCCGAAGCCGGCCAGGCGCTCGGCGAGCGCTCGGGCGCGGTAGAGCAGGGCGGCGTAACTCATGCCGCCGCCGGAGGCGATCTCGTCCACCCAGCCGAGGGCGGGCGTCGAGCCGAAAGCCTTCGCCGATCCGACCAGGATCTCGCGGAGGGTGTGGGTGGTCAACTCTGTCATCTGGAAGCCTCGCGCGCGGCCGGCCCTCCGGGGGCCTTCGCCGCTTCCGTGTTTCGACGCGGCATCATACCCCGAAGTTGCGGATCGCGCGCGGATTTCGGCGAGCGGCCGTTCAGTAATCCGGCATGCCGGCCAGCACCAGGACCTCGGAGCAGGCCGCGGCCAGGGCGCGGGCGCCGATGAACGCGGCGCGGGAGAGGGCGGTGAGCGCCGCTTCGTCCTCGGTGCCGAAAACGGCGTCGACGGCCGGCGCCGTCCCTTCGCCGGGCCGGACCAAGGCAAGGGCGCCCGTCGCCGCCACGGCCAGGAAGGACCCGTCCGGCGACCAGGCCAGGGTCGGCGTTCCCTCCGCGAGGAAGGGCGCGGTCGCCGGCCCCAACGCCCCGACCGGGATCGGCGCGGCCGAACAGTCGATGAAGGCCACCGAGTCCGATACCGGACAGGCGACCGCGAGCAGGGTGCCCTCGGGCGCGAATTCGAGGTCCGCGGGCCCGTCGAGGGCCGGAAACGCCGCCTTCCGGATTTCGCCGCGCCAGGCGAGCCCCGCGACGGAAGCCTCGAGCAGGACCACCGCGTCGGAATCGGCGGCCGACAGCGCCGCGAGCGAACCGTCCGCGGAGACCGCGAGGTCCTTGAGCGAGGCCAGGGTGCCCGACGGCGTCGCGTCGAGGGCGAGCGTCGCGTCGGGGAACCAGGCCCCGCCCGAGCGGGCGAAACGGTAGACGACGCGGTCGGCGGCCGAGAGCGCGTAGAGCGACTCGCCGTCCGGCGCGAAGGCGAGGCCGCGGACGTAGCCGAAGCCGGGAGGCGCTCCCGTGGAGCCGTCGACGCTCCAGGGCGTCCCGAACGACCCGTCCGGGAGGATCTCGCAGGCCCAGAGCCAGGAACCCTGCTCGTTGCCGGCCGCCAGGAAGCGCCCGTCCGGCGAGAGGGCCAGCGCGGTCGCCTTGCGGGCCGTGCCCGCGGCGCGGAGCGGCAGGACGGCGCCCGGCCGCGGCTCGCCGTCGCCCGAATCCACCCAGATTTCCAGGGTCGTCGCGATGGCCCCCGCGCCCAGGGCCAGGAGCCGGCCCTCGGCGCCCGACGCCGCCAGCGCGAGGTCCGGGAACGCCGCGCTCCCGGGCTCCGTGAAGGCATCCGCGCGGGCGCGCAAGGCCCACGCGCCGCTCCGCGCCGGCAGGAAGATGGAATAGGGCAGGGTGCCCGCGCCGGCCGCGTCCTCCGCGAACGCCGCGAGGTCGAGCGCGCCGGAGGCGGACAAACCGCGAAGGTCGATGGAGGCGGGCGTGCCCTCGGCCACCCGGGCGCCGCGTTCGTACCAGAGAGCGCGCGCGACCGCGCCGCCGAGGCCCGCGTCCACCACGAAGGGGAAGCCGAGCGCCGCGCCCCGCGAGCGCGCGAACGGCGCGACGGGCAAGGGATCGCGGGGGCGCAGCGCCAGGACGAGGGTGCAGGCGGCCGAGGCGACGTCCACCGAGACCGCGGCGGAACTCGTCCTCCCCGCCAGTATCCTCACCACGTGCGCGCCGCCCCCGACGCGGATATCCCCGCTCACGAGGGTCAACGAGAGCAGATAGTAGCCCGCTTCGAGAGGCGCGGCGGAGACCGGCGGCGTCCCGAGCGGCAGTTCCCACGCGGCGGCCGCAAGACCGGCCGGATCCGTCAGCGCGACCGACCAGACGGAGCCCGGAGCCGTCTCGGGCGGGGCCTCCAGCGCGAGCTCGAAGGCGCCCGGGCCCGGCGGCGGCGACAGCTCGATGGCGACCGTCGCCCCCGCCACCGGGTCCACGGACGCCTCGCCCGAACCCGAAAGGAACTCGAGGCCTTCCGCGTCGAAGGCTCGCGCCGTGAACGACCAGGCCCCCGCGGCGAGCGACGCCGTCAGGGACGAGCCCGAGCTTTCCCCGGAATAGCGCGCGGTCCCCGGCCCTAGTCCCTCCACGAGCACCCGCGCCACAGCCGGCTCGGGCCCGTACACCGCGCCGCGCGACGCGGCCAAGGCCGCCCCGTCGGCCTCCGTCGCGATTTCCACGTCGAAAGGCGATTTTTCCTCGAACGCGAAGCGCACCGCCGCGCGGGCCTCCTCGAGGGCCGGCCCTCCGCAGGATCCGAACAGGACGCCCGCCGCCGCCAGCGCGGCCCGGATCGCGGGATTCCGCCCCGCCCTTCGTGAAAACAGGTGCATGCCCACCTCCCTTTTCCGTCCCACCGCCGGAGAAGCGGCGCCGCGCTTGCGCCGCGCCTTCGCAAAACCCGCGATTCGTCGGCGGCAGCCTTGAGACCTCCCTCCGGTCCGCCGAAATTCGAGGAGCGTCCCCCCGTCCGATCGCCCGGGAGGGGACCGCATTCCGGTCCGCCCCGTGGAAGTCCGCCAGCCGGGCTATATAATGTAGGAACCAGAGGAGTATCCCGCATGTTCCGACCCCTCCCCGCCCGCCGGGCAGACACGACCACGACGATCGCGATCTCGGGTAGGGATTGGGGGGAAAAGGCAACTCGGTCGCCTTCGCGCGCGCGGAACGGAGCCTTCCGGAGTCCGGCGGCCTCCGCCGTCGCCAGGGCCTTGCTCGCGTTGACCATCGTCGCCGCATCGACCGCGGTCGGCGTCCAGGCGCAGAGCGTCACCCGCTACCCCGCGCAACCGGCGGGCTTCGCCGAGGGCACGCCGTCCACCATGAACTGGCTCGCGAACGCCAACACCGCCGGTTCCGGAGACCAGGACCGGGTCAACGTCGTCTTCTTCGAAATTCCGGCCTCGTTCGCCGGCACCCTCTACTTCGCCGTCAAGGATCCGGGAGCCAACGGCTTGGCCAACGACCCCGACTACAACACCTCGGGCACGGCGGTCGCGACGACCTTCGGGCTCTACGGAGGGTCGGAGGCGCTGAGCGGCGACACGGTCCGCGACGCCATCTACGCCGCGGTCGCGGACGCCAAGCAGGGGACCCTGCTCGCCTCCTTCTCGCGGACCAACGAGGCCGACCCCACCACGGCGCCGAGCTACGGCTGGGTGTACTTTCCCGGCGTGGGCGCCGACCAGGGCGAGCTGATCGGGAACAAGCGCTATTTCAAGGTAGTCGTCGACGTCGGCACGGGCGGCACGGTCTACAAGAACGGCTTCCAGCTCGACGTCTCGACCACGAATTCCGGCGTCCCGACGGGCGTCGAAGGCGCGTACTCCTTCTCGTACGGCGTCTGCCTGATCCTCGAGGACAAGGCCGCCGCGCCCGACGGCACCATCGACTGGCAGTTCTGGCCCTTCGTGCCCGAGGCGGCGAGCGGCTACGTCGGCGGCCACAACTTCGACGTCGATCCCTTTATAGCCGGCCGGGAGATCGGCCTGTACGGCTACAACGGCGTGCCGACCTACCTCGGACCCATGACCGCGTCGGGTGACAACGTCCAGGAGGACTCGTACGCGCCCCTGCCCGGGTCTGGGGCCGGCAACGTCACCTGGCGGCTCGACGTCGACGAGGGGGATTCGAACGTCACCGGCTCGAACCTCGCCGAATTCTACTACACCCTCTCTCCGGACAACGTCTGGGACAACGGCAACGACACCTTCCTCCGCGTCTATTCCGCGTACTACGCGCCGCCGCCGCCGCGCGTGGTCCTCGTGACTCCCGCCGACGGGCAGGCCTTCGCCGACGCCTCGGCGCCCTACGACACCGAGCGCGTCACCTTCCAGGTCGCGGACTCGAACGGCGCGCCGCTGCCCTACGTCCGCGACGTCTACGTGACGGTCGACAACGGGGCGCTCATCACCGGGACCAGCTCCGGCGCCATCGTCTCGGGCACCGTGCTCATGAGCACCGACGCGGACGGCGCGGGCTGGATCACGATACGCAGGCCGACGGTCGGCACGGTCAACGTCGCGGCCTACTGGGACGGCACGGGCGGCTCCGACAGCTTCGGCACCGCCTCGATGGCCACCGCGCAGGTGGTATTCGTCGCGGAGCCCGCCCCGAGCGCGACGCCGACCCTGTCCTCGAGCGCCGACGCCTCCTTCGTGGTGGGCGACCCGTCGACTCCGATACCGACCCTGTCCATCGCCGAGGGCAGCGTCGCCACCATCACCGCCGCGTCAGGCATCCGACTGGTGTTGCCGGCGGGGCTCGCCGCGGCCGCCGACTTCGACGCGTCGGTCACGACCTTCACGAAGAGCGGAACGGCAGCCGCGAAGGTAGGGGCCCTCTCGGTGGCCGCCGACGTAGCGACCATCACGGTCACGTCGAACTTCGCCGCGGGCGACACGCTCGTCATCTCCGGCCTCAGGCTGACCAACTTCACGGCCGCGGCCTCGGGCTCGCTCGGGCTCTCGTGGAACGGCGACGCGGTCGCGGACGCCTCCGATTCCAAAACCTGGACCATCCGCACGGCCGCCCCGTACATCGTCGCGCGCGAGACCTACGACCTCGACGGCGACGGCTTCGTCGACGCGGTCCGCGTCCTCTTCAACGAGACCGTCAAGGATTCGACCATCGCCGCGGGCGCCGCCGGCTTCACGGTCGAGGGCGCTGGCGCGCTCTCGTTCTCGTCGACCACGAACGGCGACGTCGCGGACGACACGGACATCTACCTCGCCTTCGCGGACGGCGTCATCCCCGGCGGCGCGACCCCGCTCGTCTCGTATTCGGCGCTGTACGGCGACGTCACCGACAACGACGGGACGCCGAACGAGCTGCCCGACCAGGCGCCGGTCCCCGCGGCCGACAAGGTCGCCCCGCGCATCGCGAGCGCCAGGACCCTCACCACCCAGTCGGTGGAGGTGACCTTCTCCGAACCCGTGGACGATACGAGCCTCGCGACCGCCGATTTCACGCTCGCCGGACTCACCGTCAACACGATCGCTTCGGTGAACTCGGGCGCCTCTCCGAACGACGCGGTCGTCATCCTCGCCCTCACGGGCGCGAACCCCGTCACCGCGAGCGGTACCGTCGCCCTCTCCGCGGCCGGGGCCGTCTTCGACCTGGCGGGCGTCGCCTCGAGCTCGACCGGCGCGGTCGCGGTGAGCGACGGCGTGCCCGACACTCCCGTCATCGTGACGCGCGAGACCGTCGACTCGGACGCGAACGGCAGGATGGACCGCGTACGGCTCGGGTTCTCGGGCACCATCGTCGACGCGAACGCCGCGGCGGCCGATTTCACCGTGGCCGGCTACGCGGTCTCTTCCATAAGCACGGGCGCCACGGCGAACGACGCGGAGCTTTTCCTCGTGCTCGCGGAAGGCGGCTCGCCCGACACCGGCGCGACGCCCGCGGTCCGCTACACGGGTTCGACCTTGATCGCGGCCGAGGCGACGGGCACGCTCGCCACCGACAAGGCGGGTCCGGCCCTCGCGTCCGCGCGCACGCTCACCACCACGACCGTCGAACTAGTCTTCTCGGAATCCCTCGACGACGCGAGCGTTTGGGGCGGAGACTTCGTCTTCGACTTCACGACCGGAGGCGCCGACGGCGCGGCCGCCTCGGTGTCGACGGGCGCCGCCGCGAACGACGCGACCCTCGTCGCCACGCTCGCCGCGGCCATCGGCGAAAATGAAACGGGAACGGTCCGCTTCCAGGCCGCGTCTCGCGTTTTCGACCTCGCGGCGGTCGGCAACGCCCAGACCGCCACGATCCCGGTGACGGACGGCATCCCCGCCAACGCCGAGCTCGTGTCGGCCGAAACCCGCGACCTCGACGCGGACGGCCGCCTCGACGCGCTCGTGCTGTATTTCAACCGGCCCGTGAACGCCGTCGACTCAGGCGGCGCGGGCGACGGCTTCCCCGACGTCTCCGTCGCGGGCTACGCGATCGTTTCGGGCGACTACGCCGCCTCCGGCGTCTCGAACCTGACCCTGCCGCTCGTCGAGCTCGCCGCCTTCGATACCGGCGCGACCCCGACCGTCGCCAAGGCCTCCGCGAGCGCCGCCCTCGTCGACTCGGGCACGCTGGCGCAGGTGCCCGCCGTCACGCTCTCCGCCCTCGACAAGGCGGGGCCGGCGATCGCGTCGGCCGCCACCTCGAGCACCACCACCGTGGCGGTGACCTTCTCCGAACCCGTCTCCGACGCGAGCCTCGCGGGAAGCGACTTCGTCTTCTCGCTGTTCGCCACCGGCGCCGCCAACGCCTCGGGCGTCTCGGTCTCGACCGGCGACGCCGCGGACGACTCGAGCGTCCTCGTCACGCTCGCCGCGTCGATCGGTCCGAACGAGACGGGCGCCGTGCGCTTCGCCGCGGCCTCGCGCGCGGCCGACCTCGTGGGCAACCAGAACGCGCAGACGGCGACGGTCGCGGTCGCCGACGGGATTCCCGCGGTCGCGACCATCGCGCTCCGCGAAACCCGCGACGCCGACGCGGACGGGCAGATCGACGGCATCCGGCTCGCGTTCACGAACGCGGTGCAGGACGCGACGGTCGTCGCGTCGGATTTCACCGTCTCGGGCTACGTCGTCTCCGGCTGGAGTACAGGCGCGACCGCCAACGACGCGGAGATTTTCCTCCTCCTGACCGAGAGCGGCTCGATCGACACGGCCGCGACGCCTGGCGTGCAGTACGCGGGCGTCGCGCTGCTCGACGCGCTCGGCTCGACGGTGCTCGCCGAAGGCGCGGCCGCGCCCGCGACCGACAAGGTCGGGCCCGTCATCAGCTCGGCCCGGCTCGCGTCCTCGACGAGCGTCCTGGTGACTTTCTCCGAGCCCGTTTCCGACGCGAGCCTCACGGGCACGGATTTCCTTTTCTCGGGCTTCGCCGTTTCCGGCGCGAACACCTACGGCGTCGGTCCCGTCGTCACGGGCGTCGCGAACGACGCCGCCGTGACGGTGACGCTCGCGGCCGCGGTCTCGGGCGGCGACACGGGCGGGCTCGTCCGTTTGTCCGCCGCGGGGGCGGCATCCGACTCGCTCGGCAACGCGAGCGCGAATTTCACCACGACGCGCCCGGTCGATCCGCTCACCGCGACCTGGAAGGCAGGCAACGCCACGACTTCCTGGAACACCGCCGCGAATTGGGCGGAAGGCTTCGTTCCAGTCGCCGCGAGCGACGTGATCGTCCCCTCGGGCGCGTCGCCGTACCCCATCCTCGACGTCTCGCCGACCATCGCCTCGCTTTCCATTCAAGCCGGCGCGTCGCTCGAGCTCGCCGCCTTCGACCTGACCGTATCCGGCGCCTTGGCGAACGCCGGCACCGTCATCGTCTCCGGCGCCGGTCGCCCGAACAAGGTCGACGCGACCCAGGGCCTCGTGCGCTACACGGTTTCGGGCGGCGTCGTCGCGGACTTCGGCCCGACCGATTATTGGAACCTGGAACTCGCGCCCGCGGTGGCGGCCGCCTTCGCGCGGAGCGCGGCCTCCGGCGTCGCGCTCACGGTGGCGAACGCGCTGACGCTCGGATCGAACGCGACGCTCGACCTCGACGCCAACGACCTTTCCGCCGCCTCGCTCTCGAACGACGGCGTCGTCGCGCTCGACGGCTCGCAGACCGTCGCGCTCGCCGCGAACGACACGGACTCCGGTACCTGGCGCTACGACGGCGCCGCGGGGCCGTACGCCATCAAGGATTTCGGGGCGGGCGTCGACTACTTCGATCTCGAAACCTCCGGCGCCGCGACCTACACCGTCGCCTCGGACCTCGCCGCGAACGGGGACGTCTCGTTCGGCACGCCCGTCCACCTCGGCGCCTCCATCCAGACCGAGGGCGGGAGCGTCTCGTTCTCCGGCAGCGTGATCGTCACCGCGGCCGCCGTTACGGTCGACACCGAATCGGGCGACGATTCGGCCGCCGGCGTCATCACCGTCTCCGGTCCGATTTCCGCCGATCTCGCGGGACGCTCGCTGACCCTCGACGCCCGCGGCCTGACGCGGGCGAACGTCTCGACCGCCGGGGCGGACGCCTCGGGCGGCGCGCTCCCCGCTTCCCTCGCGGTCTACGGCGCGGACGTGACGCCCTCCGGTTCGGTCGCGACCTCGGGCGCGCAAAGCTATGACTCGACGCTGCTCTTCAACCCCGGCGCCGCGCTCTCCGGTACCGCGCTCTCGGTCAAGGTCTCGACCGCCGCGGGCGCGCAGCAGCAGATCCTCATGGCCTCGGCCGACCATGACTTCGTGACCGTCTCGCTCGGCGTGTACCTGGCCGACGGCCTGACGCCGGCCGGCACCTCGCCGGCCATCCAGTACCGCGACGCGACGGACTTCGACCTCGCGCTCGTCGACACCGCGGGCGTCGCGGCGCTCGACGCGAACGGCGCGGTCACCGATTCCGGCCGCATCCGCGCGCTCTCTCTCATCGTGAACGCTTCGACCGCGCCCGCCGCGGACGTGACCCTGGACTGGGACGGCACGCAGCGGCACCTGGTCGGCACCTTCTCGGCCCGCGCGAGCGGCGCCGGCCGGGCTATCAGCTTCCGCAACGGCAGCGCGCTCTCCCTCGGCACGGTCGAGGCGGGAACCTCGGGCGCCATCGTCATCGACAACCTCGGAGCCGTCGTCGTCGACAACGCGAACGTCGACGCGGGTACGGGAATCGTCACCATAGGCACGGGCGGGGCGGGAACGCTCACGCGGAACCTGGCCGGCAGCCTCATCGGCTCGACCGTGAACCTGCAGACCACCGCCGGTTCGACCGGCGTCATCGGAAGCGCCGGAACCCCGGTGCAGACCATCGGCACGACGACCCTGAACCTCGGCCAGGGCGCGAGCCTCTCGGGCGCCTACCTCTCGCATACGGGAGCCCTGAACCTGGCGGCCCCGAGCCTCGCGGCGCCCGCCGCGAACCCGCCGCTTTCGGTGGCGGCCTCCGGCGCGCTGAGCTTGCCCGCCGCGGCCCTCAATACGGGCGCCGGCCTCCTCTCGCTGTCCTCGGGCGCGGCGCTCGACCTGTCCGGATCCTTAAGCTCGACCGCGTCCGTCACGCTACAGGCGGCCGGAACCCTCACGCTGGACCAGACGGTGACGGGCGGGACCGTGAGCGCGACGGCCGCCGCCGGCGGCATCGCGCTTTCGCAGAACGTCTCCGGCTCGACGGTCACGCTCCAGGCGAGCGGCGCCATCGACCAGACCGGCGGGACGCTCGTCGCCGCGACGCTTTCGGCGACCACCCGGAACGACGCGGGCGCCGCGATCACGCTGGCGCAGTCCGGGAACGACCTCGACCTCGCCACGCTGCGGGCGCTCGATTCTACCGGCTCGGTCGCGACCGTCGGCAACCTTTCGTTCCGGGACGCGGACGGCGTCGACTTCGCCTCGATCATCACGAACGGCACGCTCGCGGTCGTCGCGGGCGGCGCGATAAGCGACTCGGGCACGCTCGCGGTCGCGGGCGCCGCCAGCTTCAAGACCCTCAACGACACCGCCGGCGCCGCTCCGATCACGCTCGACGACGACGGCGTCCTGCCCTTGTCGAACAGCTTCGGGGCGCTCGCGCTCGCGACCCGGAACGCGCTCGACGCGCTGCCCGTGGCGACCGCCGTCACGGTCCGCGAGGATTCCGCGATGGACCTCGCCTCGCTTTCGAGCGCGGGAAGCGTGACGCTCCAGTCGAACGGCGCGGTGTCCGACTCGGGCGCCCTCGAGGCCGCGTCCCTTTCGGTGACCGCGGTCGGCGGCGTCGCGCTGGACGCGGCAAGCCAGATCGGCGGTTTCTCGGCGACGAACTCGAGCACGGGCGCGGTAACCTTGACGAACAACACGGCCCCGTCGATGACCCTCGCCGGCGTCTCGCAGGGAGCGGGCACCGGGGCCGTCACCATCGTCAACGCGGGCGCGATCGACGTGACCGCGCCGGTTTCGCCCGATCCGGGCCAGGCCGTCTCGATCAGCGCGACGGGCCTCCTATCGACGAGCGCGACGATCGGCGCCGCCACGGGCGCGGGAGCGGTCACGCTCGAGGCCGCGGACCTCGGCCTCGGCACCGCGGTCCGCTCGGGCTCAGGCGCCATCACCCTGAGGCCGCAAGCCCTCGCGACGCCGATCCGGATCGGAGGCGCGTCCGACTTCGCGCTGTCCGCCGCCGAGCTCGCGCTCGCCGCGACGACGGGATCGCTCACGATCGGCGACGCCGCGCACGATGGCGCCATCGCGATCGAAGGAGCAGCGACCGTCGCGAACGCGACCGGGGGAACCACGCTCGTCAACGCCGCGGGCGGCATCGCGGTCGGCGCGGATTTCGGCGCAGCGGGCGGACTTACGCTGACGACCGGCGGCGCCATCACGCGGAGCGCTGGCACCCTGACCGCGAGCACGGGAAACCTGGCGCTGAACGCCGACGCAGGAATCGGCGTCATCGCCGGCCCCGCGCCCGTCGTCGTCTCGGCGCCTTCGGGCACCGTCTCCGCGACCAACGTCTCGTCCGGCGATCTTTATCTCGGCACGCCCGGAGCCGTCACCATCGGCGTCGCGGACTTCACCCTCGACCAGCAGGTCGCGGACGGCGCGGTCCGCGTGGACTCCGGCGGCGATCTGAGCGTCGGCGGCGACGTGAGCGTCGGCGGCGCGGGCTCGCTCGAGCTCAACGCGGTAGGAACGATCGAGAGGACGGCGGGCACCCTGAGCGCGGCGACGCTCAGGCTCGGCACCTCGACGCCCGCGACCACCACCGCGGTCGGCGCCTCCGGCGTGCCGATCCTCACCGCGGCGACCACCCTGCTCGACGCGCGCGCCACCTCGGGCGCCGGCGTCTTCATCTCGAACGCGGGGAACGTGAACGTCACCGCGCAGGCGACGAGCGGCGCGGTCGACATCGTCAACGCGGGGACGACCACCAGCGCGGGCGACCTTTCGGCCGACACGACCGTGACGGTATCCAGCTCGGACGCGCTCTCCATCGGCCACGCCGTGACCGGTCCCTCGGGCGTGACCCTCGGCGTGACGACGGCGGACCTCCCCTTCACGCACTCCGCGGGCGCCATCGACGGCGCCGATTCGAACATCGCCATCACGGCCGACCGCATGGCCCTTTCGGGAGGCACGATCGGCTCGACCGCGACCGACCTCGTGACCTTGCGGCCGCTCGGCGCCGCGACGCAGATCGCGCTCGGCGGCGCGGACGCGGCGGGCGTCCTCGGCCTGACCGACGCCGAATTGAACACGGTCGACGGCACGCTCGTCCTCGGCGGCGTGGCGCACTCGGGCGCCATCACGGTCGCCGCAGGCATCACGCTCCCCGGCTCCACGCTCGAGCTCGCCACGACCGGAACCATTTCCGGCGCGTCGACGCTCGAGGCCGACAGCCTGCTCGTTCGCGCCGGAAGCGACGTGAATCTCGTGGTCGCGGTCTCGAACCTGGCGGCCACGTACATCGGCGCGGCGACGCCCTCGATGAGCTTCGTCAACACGAAGGTTTCCGGTCTTTCCGTGACGGCGGTGCGCTCCGTCAACGGAATCCTGACGAACGGCGGCGCCCTCGTCCTCGACGAGACCGCCGGGCCGCTCTCGATCGCGCAGCCGGTCACGACCGGCGCGGGAAGCGCGACGATCACGGCGCGGGCCGCCGGGGCGCTGCTCACGACCGGCGCGGCCATCGCCACCACGGACGCGCTCGCGACCCTCGTCGCGGACGACATGAACCTCGGCGCCGCGATCCAGACCGGCTCGGGCGCCGTGACGCTCCGGCCTTACGACGCTTCGCGGGTCATCAGCATCGGCGCCGACGTGGCGCTCACCCTGGGCCTCACGGACGCCGAGCTCGACCGGCCCTTCACCTCGGGCGTCCTGACCCTGGGCGGCCCGGCGCAGACCGGCGACATCGTCGTCGCGGGCGACGCCTCCCCGGCCCTCGCCACGACGACGCGGCTCGAGACGACCGGGAGCGGCGCCATCTCCGGAGCCGGCTTTACCTACGGCTCGGGCACGGGCCACTCGCTCGCGGCCCTGGCCGGCTCGGGCGGCATCGACCTGCAGACCGCCGTCCAGACCATCGCAGCGGCCGCGACGGGGGGCGGAATCTCCATAGCGAACAACCGCGGTAACGGACTCGTCCTCGCCGTCGGCACGGTGGACGGCGTCCAAGGCCTCGTCTCCGGCGGAACGACGATACGCCTGACGGAAACCACGGGCGGCCTCGCCATCGGCGCCGCGGTCGACGCGGGCGCGGGCATGCTCGTCGTCACGAGCGACGAAGCCGTGACGCAAGCCGCCGCGTTGACGGCCGGCGGCCTGAAGCTCGTCTCGACCGCGGGCGCGTCCTTCACGCTCGAGACGCCAGCCAACGATGTCGCGACGCTCGCCGCCGCCGTCTCGGGCGGCACGGGCCTCGTGTCCTATGTCGACGCCGACGCCTTCGCGGTCGGCTCGGTGGACGGGACCTCAGGCGTCACGACCGCGGGCGGCGCGGTCACGCTCGACAGCGCGGGAAGCTCCGAAATCTCGCTCGCGGCGCCGACCGCGGTCTCCACTGCCGGCGGCACCGTCACCTTCATGGACCCCGTGGTCCTCGCGCTCGCGGCCGTCGTTTCGAGCGGCGCCGGCGACGTCAATTTCGAGGGTACGACGGACGGCGCGTTCGACCTGACGGTGGACTCGGCCGGAACGACGACCTTCACGGGCGCGGTGGGCGGGACGACCCCGCTCGGGACGTTCACCATCGCGAACGCCGCGTCCGCGAGTTTCTCGAACGCGGTGTACGCGACGAACCTCGACCAGGGCGCGACCCTCGCCACCGCGAACGGCCCGATCGACCTTTCCGGAAACCTCACGCTGACGGCCGGCACGCTCGCGATGGCCGGGAACCAGCTCAACGTCGCGGGGAGCATTTCCCGCGGCACCGGCGTCATCACCTCGAGCGGCGCCGTCGTGCTCGACGGTTCAGGTTCGCAATCGGTCGCGCTCGCGGGCTCGACGCTCGCGACGCTCTCGGTCGCCAATACGGGAACGGTGACGACTGCCGGCTCTTTCAGTACGGCGGACTTCGCCAAGACGCTCGCGGGAACCTTCACGCTCGCCGCGGCGGACACCCTGAGCGTGTCGAGCTCGTTCGCCGCGAGCGCGGGCACGGTCGCGCTCGACGGTATTTACGATGGCGGAACCGCGACCTTCGACGTGAATGGCGCGTCGGTCACGGTCGGAACCCTGGCCTTCGCGGCGGGCGACATGAGTGTCTCCTCGGGTTCCTTCACACAGACGGGACTGAACAATCCGCTCGGCAACCAGACGCTCGCGTCGCTCGACGTGGGCGCCGCCGGCAACGTCGTTTGGGATTCCGGCTCGAATGGCGGCGACCTCATCATCGCGGGCGACCTCGCGAACGCTGGAACGCTAGACTTCAACGACAAGAACGTCTCGATCGGCGGCGGACTTTCGGGCAATCTGGTGTTCCTCGACCTCGTCATTCCTACGGGGAAGACGCTCTCGAGGGCGATCGGCTCGTCGCTCACCGTCCTCAGGAATTTCACGATCGAGGATGGCGGCTCGTACGTCCACAACGGGCAGGCGCTAACGCTCGGCGGATCGAGCATCGCGGTCGGCGACATCCGGGACGAGAACGCGGTGACGCTCCAGGATCTCGGCGCCGTCGCGCTGGCCTCAGGCGGCGCGGCGACCGTCAAGACGCTCGGCACGCCCGTTTTTGCCGCGAGCATTTCCATCGGCGCGGATGTCACGCTCGACGCCGCCGCGAACGACGTGACGGTGAGCGGGACCCTGGACGGCGCGGGCGCGCTTTCCGCATCGGGTTCGCAGACCATCACGGTCGGCGGGAACTTCGCGCCGGGCGCGTTCGGCGCGGGCACGTCGCTCGTCCTTCTCGACGGATCGGCCGCGCCGGTCAGCGCCGGCGCCTTCGCGTACAACGACCTGGAAATCGCCAAAACGCTCGGCACGGACACGGTGAACCTCGACTCCGGCGCGGGCGTCGGCGGAGCTCTCGCGGTGACGACGGGCACGCTCGCCCTGGGCGGCGACCTGACGGTAGCCGGCACGGTTTCGAACGACGGCACCATAGCGGTCGGCGGCAACTCGTTCACGTTCGCCGGATATTCCGGAATCGCCGGCACGGTTAGGGTCGCGACGGGCTCCGTTTCGAATACAGGCGCGGCTTCGACCATATCGACCCTGGACGTCACGACAAGCGCGGGCATCGACGGCGGCGCGGGGCTTGCGGTGAGCGCGGCGACCTACAACGCCTCGCCGGACCTCTCGACGACGGGCGCGGTGAGCCTGCCCGCGGGAGTCCTCGGGGACCTGACGGTGACGAGCGGAGCCTTGAACCTCGCGGGGCCGAGCACGGCCATGAGCGCGACGGTGAGCTCGGGCGCGCTCTCGCTCGGCGGGAACCTGACGGTTTCTGGCGCCGTATCGAACGACGGCACCATCGCGGTCGGCGGCAACGCGCTCGCGTTCGCGGGTTACGCCGGAATTGCTGACACGGTCACGAGCAACTCGGGCACGATCGTGAACACGGGCGCGGCCTCGACGATCTCGAACCTGACGGTGACGACAGGCGCGACGCTGGACGGCGGCGCGGGGCTAGCGGTGAGCGCGGCGACCTACAACGCGTCGCCCGACCTGACGACGGCGGGCACGGTGAGCCTGCCTGCGGGAGCGCTCGGCGACCTTGCGGTGACGAACGGAGACTTGAGCCTCGCGGGACCGGGCACGGCCGCGAGCGCGACGGTGAGCGCGGGATCGCTCTCGCTCGGCGGCGACCTGACGGTGTCCGGCTCCGTATCCAACAATGGCACCATCGCGGTCGGCGGCAACGCGTTCACGTTCGCGGGTTACGCCGGAACTGCCGATACGGTCACGACCAACTCGGGCACGATCGCGAACTCGGGCGCGGCTTCGACGATCTCGAACCTGACGGTGACGACGGGCGCCAGCCTGGACGGCGGCGTGAACGGACTAACGGTAACTGCGGCGGTGACGGGGAACCTGGTCACGAGCGGTGTTGTGAGCCTGAACGGGACGGGTATCGGCAGTTTGACGCTCAATTCGGGCACCTTGAGCGCCAACGGCCCCATCGACCTGTCCGGAGCCCTCACGCTGACGGCGGGTACGCTCGCGATGGCCGGGAACCTGCTCAACGTCGCGGGGAGCATTTCCCGCGGCACCGGCGTCATCACCTCGAGCGGCACCGTCGTGCTCGACGGTTCAGGTTCGCAATCGGTCGCGCTCGCGGGCTCGACGCTCGCGACGCTCTCGGTCGCCAATACGGGAACGGTGACGACTGCCGGCTCTTTCAGTACGGCGGACTTCGCCAAGACGCTCGCGGGAACCTTCACGCTCGCCGCGGCGGACACCCTGAGCGTGTCGAGCTCGTTCGCCGCGAGCGCGGGCACGGTCGCGCTCGACGGTATTTACGATGGCGGAACCGCGACCTTCGACGTGAATGGCGCGTCGGTCACGGTCGGAACCCTGGCCTTCGCGGCGGGCGACATGAGTGTCTCCTCGGGTTCCTTCACACAGACGGGGGACAACCTCGCGAACGCCCAAAGCGCGGCTTCCATAACGGTATCGGGTACGGGCGTTTGCTCGTGGGACGACACCGACCAGGGCGGTACCCTGGCTATTTTCGGCGACGTGACCATGACCGCGGGCACCCTCGATTTCCACATGAAGAATGTCACCATCGGTACCGGCATCGCGGGCACGGTGAAATTCCGCGACCTCACGATTCCTTCGGGCGTCACCTTGACTCCGGGCGCCTCGACAACCATCACCGTCGAACGGAACATGACGATCATCTCCGGCGGTTCGTATTTGACGGTCAATGACCCGACTTTGGTGCTCGGCGGTCCTACCGGCGAGGATGGAAATTATAGCGATGGCAACGCGGTCGCGATCAATCTCGGGACGGTGGTCGTCGATGCGGTGACGAAAACCCTGCTCACCCGCATGGCCGTCGGAAGTCTCGACCTGCGGAATGGCGGCACGCTCGCGACAAACGACAACAACCTGTCCGCGAGCTCCTCGATCTCGACCTCAGTTGGAACGGGCACGCTGCAAACCCTCTCGGGCGGAACAGCCGAGTCGATCTCTGTCGGCGGAAGCTTTACGCCGACAAACTTCGCCGCGGCGGACTCCAGGGTGGAGCTTCTCGGAGCGAGCTCTCCTGTATCTGTAGGCGCTTTCGCGTACTGGGATTTGAGCGTCGCGAAAGCGTCCGCCGGAAGCGTCGTCAACCTGCTCTCCGGCGCGAACGTTGGCGGCGACTTGGTTGTCACGACGGGCACGCTCGTGCAAGGTGGATCACTTTCAGTCGCGGGCGCGCTGACGATCGACGCTACTGGACGCATCGTCACGGGCGACAACTCGCTCTCGGCCGCCTCGATTGAGGAACTCGCCGCGGGAGCGTCAATTGACGCCTCGGGGCAGGCCACCGTGGGGCGGACGATTTCGTTCGCGGGTGACCTGACCCTCGTCGCATCCGGATTGACGCCCGGAAGCGCGACCACCGTGGTCTCTTCCGGCACGGGAACCTTGACGAGCGCCGGGAACGTGCTGCGGAATCTCGAGAAGTCCACGGCCGGGACCCTGAGCGCGGCGGACGGTCTCGAGCTGGCCGGCAATCTCGTTCTTACGGCCGGCACGCTCACTCTGGGAGCGAATCCCCTCACGCTTTCCGGAGCGACCTCGTCCATCACCCGCGGCACGGGCACGCTCTCGAGCACCTGGACCGTTTCATTCACGGGCACGGGCGCGCAGACCGCGGATCTGGCGACTTCGACGCTCACAACGATCACGGCGTCGAAGACCGGCGGCAGCCTAGCGTTCTCCTCGGGCTTCTCCGCGACCGCCTTCACGATCGGCGCGAACAAGGCCTTCGACCTATCCTTCAATACGGCAGCCGCGCAGTCGACCTCGATCACGGGCGGGGCAAGCTTCGACAACTCCGGCGCGCTGACGCTCGGAAACGATTCGGGCGATTTCTTCGTCGCGGCGGGCGGCATCACCGAGAACTCGGACGGAACGGTCACCTTGGCCGGTTCCATCTCCACCACCGACACGGCCGTCTCCTTCGGCGACGTGACGCTAGCCGCCGCGACGAGCGTCGACTCGGGGAACGGCGCGGCCGGTACCGTCGCGCTCGGCGCGGTGACTTCGGGCGGCAGTCCGCTCGCCCTCGATTCAGGTTCGGCCGCCGGCGCCACCATCGCGCTCGGCGCCATGGCGAACCTGACGGGCGGATTGACCATCGTCGACTCGGGCGGCGCCGTCACGATCGGCGCGGCGGGTTCGGGCGGAGCGGGGCCGATCACCGTGACGCAGGCTCGGGCCGGCGTGACCTTCACCGGAAACCTCGGCGCGACTTCGCTCACGCTCACCGACACCACGGGCACGGTCAGCTTCGCCGACGGCCAGACCGTGAACCTCGCTTCGCTCGTCACCGCCGCGCAGGATTATTCGGTGGTCGTGAATTCCTCGAGCTTCGCGGTGACGGCGGACACGAGCTTCCTCAATACCGGCGCGGTAACGCTCGGCAACGGAGCGGCCGATTCGATTTCGTTCGCGGGCGGGCTCGATACAACGACCGGTCCGGCGACGACGAGCCTGGCCGGGATCCTTTCGACCGCGAACGCGAACATGGATCTCGGCGCGACGACGATGAGCGCCAACGCGACGCTGCGGAGCGGCTCGGGCGACATAAACGTCGCTTCGATAACCGATGGACCCGGTTCGTTCACCTTGACGCTCGGTTCCGGGACGCAGGGCGGCAATATCGCCTTCGCGGGCGCCGTCGCCGTGGCGTCCTTGGGGACGTTCGCCTCGAGTTACTCGATCGAGTTCCTCGGCGCTTCCACCGCGGTCGACGCGGGTCACACCTTCCTGAACACGGCCGCCCTCGTCCTCGGCGACGGCGGCGACGCGCTTGCGTTCCCGCCCGGAATATCGCACACGGCGGGAAGCACCGAACTCAACGGCGCGCTCTCGACGACGAATTCGAATGTCGCGTTCGCGGCCCTCGCGCTCTCAGGCGACTCTTCCATCAACACGGATACGGGCGCGGGCAACGTGCAGCTGGCCAGCCTCGGCGGCGCCCACGACCTGCTGGTCAGCGCCGGTTCGGGCACCGTGCTCGTGACGGGCGCGGTCGGCGATGGAAGCGCCGCCAACAACCTCGGCTCAGGGACGGGGCCCGCGCTCGACACGACGGGCACGACGGGCATCGTCGAATTCGCCGACAGCATCAATGCCAATTCGGGCTTCACGATTCCGGGACCGGCGGTATTCCGCGGCGACGCGAATTTCGGACAGGTCCTTGCAGGCGATACGGGAATCACCTTGTCCAATGTCGCGACACTCGACGGGCTGGCGATGACTTCGAACCGGGCTGTCTCGTTCGGGGCTCCGGTCACGATTTCCGGCGGAGCGGTCTCCATCGTGACCAGCGCGAACGACTCGGACGTATCTTTCGCCGCGGGCATAAGCGGAAACCAGTCGCTCTCCGTGACGACGCAAGGCGCGGGCGCGGTGACCTGGAACGGCGACGTGGCGCTGACCGGGGCCGCGGCGGGAACCAACCTGTTCGTCTCCGCTGCATCCCTTTCCTTCGCCGCGGACGTCGACGCTTCCACCGTCGATCGGGACGTCGAACTGTATGTCGACGGCCTTTGGCTCGCGGCTAACAACACGATCAGCGCGGGAACCGCGAACCTGACCATAGCGCCGCGCACGAGCGCGTTCTCGGTCGAGTTCGCGCCGACGGATGACGCGGTGCTCGTCACCGACGTCTACATCGATTCCGAGTTCGCCAATATCACCGCCGGCAGCTTCTCGCTCGGCAGGGCGACGCACTCGGGCACGATCCACGTCGGCAACTCGCTCGGCGCGGTGGACGCGAACGGCTACGACCTCTCCGTCGTTACGACCGGCGCGATCTTCGTGCGGAACGATTACCTGGCCTCGACCGGGAACCGGGACCTGTCGCTCGATTCCGGCGCGGCGGGCGTGGCCTTCGTCAAAGGTTCCGGCCTCGCGCAGTCGATCGCGCTCGGCGGCGGCGCGCTCGCGGTCAACGATGCCGCGACCTTGAACGCCGATCTCGCGATCAGCGCCACGGGCGGTGTATCGTTCTCATCTACCCTGAACGGGACGAGTATCGGTGCGGACGATCTGACGATAGCGGCGGGCGCGGGCAACGTGAGCTTCGGTGGCGCGGTCGGCGCGACGCGGCTCGGCGCCTTCACGGTGACGAGCGCGGCGCAGGTGGATCTCGCGAACGTGTCCGCTGCCTCGATCTCCGTCGCGGCGACGAACACGGACCTGAACGGCACCGCGTATTCTGCGGCGATCGGAGGCGACATCCTGTTCTCCGGAGCGGTGGACCTGACGGCCGGCATCGCCACGACGACGGTGACGGGCGGCGGCAATGCCGGCGACCTCATCACCTTCGCCTCGACGGTGGACGACGACGTAAGCGGACAGACGGGCCTCACGCTTGTCGCGGGCGAGGGCAACATCGCGGTGGCGGGCCCCGTGGGCACGGGCGTCGCGAACCGCATCGGCGCCCTGACCGTCACGAGCGCAGTCGACGCGACTTTCACGGGCGCGGTGTACGCGGCGAGCTTCGCACAGGCCCAGGGGACGGGCACGACGCTCTTCTCGGGTCTCCAGGATTATTCGGGCGCCTTCGACTTCAATGGAAGCGCGCTCACGCTGAACGGCGCGCTCGCGGTCGGCGGCACGACGGCCGTGACGAACGCAGGGCTCTTCACGACTTCCGCGACGGCGCCGATCGTCTCGACGGGCAGCTTCACGCAAGACGGAACGGGCGCGAACAGCCTGGGCGCGAATGTGACGACCTCGGGCGCGAACCTCTCGTTCCTGGGCGCCGTCATGCTGACGGAGAACGTGCAGCTATCGAGCGGTGCTCTCGCAGGGAACATCACGCTCTCGTCGACGGTGAACGCGGAGACGAGCGCGAGCGGCGAGAGCCTCACGCTCGTCGCCGGCGCGGGCAACATCGCGGTGACGGCCCCCGTGGGTACCTCCACGGCGAACCGCATCGGCACGCTCGCCGTCACGAGCGCGGTGGATGCCACCTTCTGGGGCGCGGTGTACGCGGCGAGCTTCACGCAGGCTGATGGAACGGGCACGACGCTCTTCTCGGGAATCCAAGATTATTCGGGCGCCTTCGACTTCAATGGAAGCGCGCTCACGCTGAACGGCGCGCTCACGGTCGGCGGCACGACGGCCGTGACGAACGCAGGGCTCTTCACGACTTCCGCGACGGCGCCGATCGTCTCGACGGGCAGCTTCACGCAAGACGGAACGGGCGCGAACAGC
>JADFDI010000001.1:592663-733170 GCA_018262985.1 Spirochaetota bacterium
GCGCTCACGGTCGGCGGCACGACGGCCGTGACGAACGCGGGGCTCTTCACGACTTCCGCGACGGCGCCGATCGTCTCAGGCGGCGCCTTCACTCAGGACGGAGCCGGCGCGAACAGCCTCGGCGCTGACGTAACGATCTCGGGCGCGGACCTCTCGTTCCTCCGCGCGATCACGCTGACGGAGAACGTGCAGCTCTCGAGCGGGGCGGGCGCGGGGAACATCGCGCTCTCGTCGACGGTGAACGCGGAAACGGCCGCGAGCGGCGAGAGCCTCACCCTCGTCGCGGGCTTGGGGAACATCGTGGTGACTGGTCCCGTGGGCACGGGCGTCGCGAACCGCATCGGCGCCCTGACCGTCACGAGCGCAGTCGACGCGACTTTCTCCGGCGCGGTGTACGCTGCGGGCTTCGCGCAGGCGGCGGGGACGGGCACGACGACCCTGAACGGCGCCGTGAACACCAGCGCGGCCGCTGGCGTGACGCTCACCGGAACGAACCTCGTCCTGAACGCGGGTATCACGACGGCGGCTTCGGGCGTCGTCACCCTGAACCATTCCGGCACGACGACGATAGCGGCGGCGGGCGACATCAACGCCGACGGCGCGGTATCGCTCGCGGCCACGGGCGGCATCACGACCGCGGGCGACGTGACGACGACGGCGGACGCCATCGGCTTCAACTCGCCGACGACGCTCTCGGGTTCGATCGCGCTCGCGAGCGCGGGCGGAAACGTCACGTTCGCGTCGACGCTGAGCGGCACGACCGACGGCGCCGAAAACCTCAGGATAGCGGCGGGCGCGGGCAACGTGAGCTTCGGTGGCGCGGTCGGCGCGACGCGGCTCGGCGTCGTGGACGTCGACAGCGCGGCGAACGTGACGTCGATCGGGCTCACGGCGGCCGCCCTCAACCAGGACTCTGGCTCCGGCACGACGACCCTGAACGGCGCGGTGAACACCAGCGCGGCCGCTGGCGTGACGCTCACCGGAACGAACCTCGTCCTGAACGCCCCCGTCACGACGGCGGCTTCGGGCGTCGTCACCCTGAACCATTCCGGCACGACGACGATAGCCGCGGCGGGCGACATCAACGCCGACGGCGCGGTGTCGATCGCGGCCACTGGCGGCATCTCCACCGCGGGCGACGTGACGACCACGGCGGACGCAATCGGCTTCAACTCGGCGACCACCTTCACCGACGCGGCCGCGCTTTCGAGCACTGGAGGCGCGATCGATTTCGCTGGCGCGGTAAGCGTCAACGCGAACCTTTCGGTCGATGCCGGTACCGCGCTCGCCGCCTTCGCCTCGATCCTGACCATCGCCGACGCGGTCGCCCTCGACTTCGGCGCCACCCGCTTCTCCGTCGCGACGCTCGACATGGCCGGCGCGGCCTCGCGCGTCCGCCTGAGCGGCGAAGCGAACCAGGCGGGCTCGACCATCGCGACCTTCGACGCGGCGCGAGGCGTCTTCGAGTACTACGGTCCGGGCGGCACGGTCTGGACCTCCGGATGGAACCCGTCGGGCACGCACTACTTCGATCTCGAGCTGAACGGCGATCCGGGTTCGAGCTTCGCCTTCGAAGGCGCCGCGACGCTCGCGGGATCGTTGACGCTCGACGAAGGCACGCTCGAGCTCGGCGGCGGAACGGACATCGGCGGCGACATACGAATCCGTGACGGCTCATCGCTCGACGTCACCGCCTCGAACCACGCGCTCGTCGTCCGCGGCGCGAACTGGGTGAACGCGGTCGGACCCGCCGGTTTCGTCGCGCGGAACGGCACGGTCCGCTTCGACCCCGCGTCGATGACCGTGGATATCTACGGCAACAACGACTGGTGGATCTTCTGGGTGGAAGGCTCGGGCCTGACGGTACGTTTCCAGAACGGGACCATGACCGCCCCGAGCGGCGAGCTCATCGCGGGCGACGTCATCACCCAGCGCGTGATCTCGGGCGGCTTGTTCAGGATACTCGGCACGGTCGGGAATCCGGACGACGTCGTACTGACCCGAATCGACGCTACCAAGGGCGAACCGACGCTTCCCTCGCCTATCGTTCCCGGGGACGACAGGAAGTTCTGGTTCTTCGACCTCGTCCCCGGCGCGAGCCTCGACATGGCGTTCGCGACGGTACGGTATTCCAACGCCCGATCGAACCCGGTGTCGGTGCCGCCGGACGTGGTCGCATCCTATGCGGGCACCTTCAGCTTCAAGTGGCTTTCCCAGTGGTTCTCGCTGTATGGATACACCGAGGACTTCGACTACGACGGCAAGCTCGACCGGCTCAGGGTTACGGCGGAAGGCGCCGTCGGGAACGACTTCACTGGCTTCGCCGTAGAAGTGAGGAACGAATCGAGCGGAGAGGCGTACACGGTCGCCGGATTCGAACGACCGGTGCCCGGCGCGAATTTCTACATCCTTCTCGAGGAGAAGCCCTACCTCGACTCGGGGGCGACCATCGTCTGGCGAGTGGTGTCGAACACCACGCTCTACGACGGCACTGCAGGTGACAAGAAAGTGGGCAACCTGGCCAGCTCGAACCTAGCGCTGGCCGCCCCCGCCGGTTCCGATCCGGACCTCGGCGACTGGATGCGCGCGGGCGACACCGCCTGGCCGGTCATCGGCTACGCCCTCGGCCTCCCCGCCCTGGACGGCACCTTCGTCCATTTCTCCGAGGACCTCGGCGGACTTTCCCAGGCGGATTTCACCGGGGCGACGAGCTTCGCGATGATTTCCGGCGGCCCGGGTACCCGGGAAGCCCTGGTCGGACTCGGTGCCCGGAGCGTCGCGCAGTTGCTCGCTTCGCCCACGTTCACGGTGACGCCGACGATCGCGGACCTCGGGACGCCGCCGTATTATGAAGCCAGCTATGCCGGCCAGGTCGCGGGCATGCCGTATCCGACCTATCCATTCGTGGGCGGCGTTCCCGGCTACGTGGCCGACCCGAACGGCTATGACGCGGGAACCGACTATTTCGGAGCCGACCGTCCCGCCTTCGAGCTCGGACGCGGCGGCGAGAACGTCCATCGCCTCACCGACGTGTTGGTTTCCATCCGGCCCGCGACGGCAGCCGACGCCACCTACTTCGCCTGGCCCACCTGGGCCAAGGACTCGGCCTACTTCCCCGGCGCGGATTCGAGCGAGCCGGAACTCCTCGACCTCGCGGTGCCGGATTCGGCGGCCTCCGACGCGTCCACCGCGAGCACGGTGGGACTCGTGCGCCGCTTCGACGGCTCGCAGTGGCTGCGCGACGAAGACTTCGACGTGCGCGTCCGGGTCAACCCCGCGCTATCGCCGGCCGATCTTTCCCTCGTCTACGATACCGACGTGCCTCCGGCCCTGCGCTCCGGACTCTCCGCCGCCGGCCTCTGGCTGCCCGCTTTCGCCGAAACCGCGTTCTCGGGCCTCGTGCCCTATCCGAACGTTCCCGGAACCGCGGGCGACCTGAACGCGCTCTCGGGCGTCGCCGACGCCACGCCGGGCTTCTGGAATTTCGCCGTCGACTCGTCCGATCCGGAGCTCCGAGATCGCGCGACCTTCGACTTCTTCCTGCACCTCGACGCGCCCGGCTCCATACCCGCGACGGATCCGCTCTACGTCGCGCGGCTCGACATCGCGCCGGGCGCCCCGGTGCCGACGGACTGGTATCGCCTCGTCCGGCCCTTCTCCCTGCGCATCCGCGACATCGAACCGCAGAAGGGCGGCGTCACGATCATGAACAACGTCATCGACCCCGGGAAGGGCGAGACGGCGCGGCTCAACTATCGGCTCGCGGAAGCGGGCAGGGTGACGGTGCTGGTGCTCACGCTCGACGGCGACGTGGTGCGCGCCCTCTACCGCGGCACGCGCGCGGCGGGCGACTACACGGACGTCTGGGACGGCCGCAACGCCGCCGGAAATCCGGTCGCGCGCGGCGCCTACTTCATCCGCGTCGTCGGCCCCGGCGTCGACGAGATCCGCAAGGTCCTCGTGGTGAAGAACCCTTAGGAGGAACCGAACGCCGAGGCGCCGAGGAAGACGATCGAGGAAATGGCATGGAGGGAGGACCATGATGGGTTCTCCTTCCATGCCCCTCGGCTCGTCCGGCGCCTCGGCGCTTCCTTCGCTTACAAGCCCTTCAACTCGTAGGCGCGGGAGCCGAGGCCGATCCGTTCACCGTGCTCGAGCTGGAGAGCGCCGCGGCTTTCGGGGTGCAGGGCCGCGAACTTGTCGTCGCCTTCGCCAGCCTTCCCCTCCAGCGCCGAGCCGCGCGCAGCGGGCGCCGCTCGCACCAGGTCCACGCTCGCCGCGTCGATCGCCACCGGGTCGGTCGAGGCCAGGATGCCCTGGTCGCCCACCACGGGCGCGTCGCTCCAGGGCGTGCAGTCGCAGTCGGGAATCACGTCGGTCACGAAGTTGAGGAAGAGCGTCTTGCCCTTTTTCCCGTGCAGGGCAGCGAGCGCGTACTCGGTCATCTTCTCGGTGAACTCCGGGATGTCCGCGTTCCAGTCCATGCCGATGGCGTCGAACTTGCAGTGCAAAAGGCATTCGCCGCAGCCGATGCACTTCGCCTTGTCCACGAGCGCCTTCGCCTTCCGGTCGGACGGATTCCCGCCCTCGCGGCCGAGCGCGCCCGTCGGGCACCACTCGATGCACGCGCCGCAGGCGGTGCACTCCGCGCTCCGCACCTCGAACTTCATGCAGTGCTGCTCGCGCTTGCCCGCGGGCGGGGCGCAGCCCATGGCGATATTCTTGATGGCGCCGCCGAAGCCCGCCATGCCGTGGCCCTTCACGTGGCTGACCACGACCATCGCGTCCGCGTCGAGGAAGCCGCCCGCCACCTTCGCTTCCTTGAACCACTTCCCGTCCACCGGCACCGCGCGCCAATCCGAGCCCTTGAGCCCGTCCGCGATCAGCACCGGGGCGCCGAGCACCTCGGGCACGAAGCCGTGGCGCGCCGCGCTTTCGAGGTGCGCCTGCGCGTCCGAGCGCCCGCCCTTGTAGAGCGTGTTCGTGTCGGCGAAGAAGGGCCTGCCGCCCGCCTCGCGCACCTTGTCGGCCACGACGCGCGCGAACCACGGCGCGACGAAGGTGTGGTTCCCCGGCTCGCCGAAATGCACCTTGATGGCCACGAGGTCGCCCTTCGCGACCACCGCGGAAAGGCCAGCCGCGTCGCAGAGGCGCGCGATCTTGGCCTCGGTGTTGGTCCGCGTCGAGCGGGAACGCAGGTCGGCGAAATGGACGGGAACGGGCATGATCACTCTCCTCGCCGGTCGATATCCGGTTTCCGCGATTCTACGCAACCGTGAATCGGGAGGGAAGGGGGGGAGGAAACCGCGGGCCACGCCCGGAAGCTCGCGGTGCGCGCCCCTCGGGCCACGCCTTTTTCTTCGCGGCGCCGCCAAAAGTCAGCGGCGCCTTCCAGAGTGCCTTCCCGAAAAGCCGGCGAGGTGCGTCAGCGGGACTATTCAGGGCGGGTCCTGACGAGCGAAAGCACAGGCCGACCCGCTTCGGGGTCGGTCCGCGCTTTCGCTCGTCACCCGCCGTCCTGACGGGTTCCGCGAGGCGCTGCGCCGGGTTTGCCCAAGCACGCCGGCCCGCCTGAGTTTTGGCGGGGCCGGTAATCCGCTCGAGGGCGTTGTCATTGGCGCACCTATGCACAACACCTGCCCAACTGATCCGTGCGGGAACGTCGCGCTTGACGGCACCGCCATCGAACAGGCTCAAATCCGCAATGGCGGCGTGCGGTTGACCCGAACCCGACGGGCCGATCCGCGAGGCGACCGGCGCGGTGGGTGGTGGCGAAAAACGGACCCTCGAGCGCGAGCGAGAGGGCCTGTTCTTTCGCCGTCAGGCCCCGCGCAGTGAGGTTCGTGGCCCGGTCCCCCGCCGTTTCTCGGAATTGGCCGCTCCCCGCAGGCGGTCCTGATAACGCCCTTCGCCGCGCTGGGGGGCAGATCCCCGCCGCCCTTGCCGATCGGGTGGCCCGCGCGGTAAAATCTTGCTCTGCAAGCTTTGAAAACGTGCGCGATCGCGCTTTGTGGAGGCTCTCGGTGAGGATCCTCATGGTATCGAGCGAGGTCGCTCCCTGGGCCAAGGCCGGAGGGCTGGCGGACGCCGTCGGAGCCCTCTCGGAAGCGCTCGCGCGCGCGGGCCACGAGCTCAAGGTGGTCATGCCCCGCTACTACCGCGTCGACCGCGACGCGCTCGAGGACACGGGGCTCCGGGTGGGCTCGGGATTCGGCGAGGCGGACGCGGCCGTGTACGCGACGCCGCTCGAGGATTCGGGCGGCACCCTCTACCTGCTCGACCGCGAGGACCTCTACGGCCGCGACGGCATATACGGGGTGCCGGGCGAGACCGATTTCCGCGACAACCCGGCCCGCTACGCCTTCCTTTGCCGCGGGGCGCTGGAACTCTGCCGGGTTCTGGAATGGGAACCCGACGTGGTGCATGCGCACGACTGGCCGACCGCCCTCATGGCCGTCCTCGTCGCGGAGGCGAGGGCCTCCGAATTGCCTTTCTTCCATAAGACCGCTTCGGTGCTGAGCATCCACAACCTGGGCTACCAGGGCGTGTACCCGGCGACGGACTTCGAGCGCCTGGGCCTCGCGCCGGACCGCTTCGACCAGGCGGGTTTCGAGCACTACGGCCGCATGAACCTGCTCAAGGCTGGCCTGACCATGGCGGACGCCCTCTCCACCGTGTCGCCGACCTACGCCCGCGAGATCCAGACGCCCGATTTCGGCTTCGGGCTCGACGGGCTGCTCCGCTGGCGCTCGGCCGACCTGGTGGGCATCCTGAACGGGGTGGATCTGGGGGACTGGAACCCCGCGACCGATCCGTACATCGCCGCGCGCTACGACGCGGCGGACCTGTCGGGCAAAGCCGCCTGCAAGGCGGCGCTGCAGCGGGAGTTCGGGCTCCCCGAGAACCCCGACGTGCCGCTCGTGGCCATGATCTCGCGCCTCGCGGACCAGAAGGGCATCGGCGAGCTTTTCGGTCCCATGTACGGGGCCGCCTGGCCGATCTGCTCCGAGATGGATCTGCAGTTCGCCGTGCTCGGTTCGGGCGAGGCCTGGTGCGAGCGCGAGCTGTCGATCCTCTCCTCGCGCCTCCCGAACTTCAAGGCGCGCGTGGGCATGGACGAGCGCCTCGCGCACGTGGTCGAGGCGGGGGCGGACTTCTTCCTGATGCCGAGCCGCTACGAACCCTGCGGGCTTTCGCAGCTCTATTCGCTGCGCTACGGAACCCTGCCCGTCGTCAGGCGTACGGGCGGGCTGGCCGACACGGTCGAGAACTACGAACAGGCGACGGGCGAAGGTACGGGTTTCGTCTTCGACGACCTCACCCCCCGCGCCATCTACGACACCGTGGGCTGGGCCGTCTGGGCCTGGTACAACAAGGGCGAACACATCGAAGCCATGCGCGCCCGCGCCATGGGCCGGGTGTTCTCGTGGGACCGGGCCGCGACCGAGTACCTGGCGCTGTACCGACGCGCCATCGCGCGCGCGCGCGGCGAACCGATCGAGGAGAACGAGTGATGGGCGGAACGGATACCAAGGTCTACGATTACAAAGCCGAGGCGGTGCGCGAAAAGCTCGTCCGGGCTTTCCGGGAATCGCGGGGCGAGGCGACGGGAGCCGACCTCGTGGCGCGCACGGGCCTGCCGGTCCACCAGGTGGAGACCGAGCTCCGGGCGGTGGCCGACGAGTACGGGGCGCGCGTGCGCGTCACCGAGTCGGGCGAGCCGCTCTGGTCCTTCCCGCGGGGCTTCCACAGCCGCTACCGGGGCTTCGGCCCCGCCTTCCGCAAGGGGCTCCGGACCTTCCGGAAGGGCGCGGCCGCCGTCGGGAAATTCCTCTTCAAGATCTGGATCGTCGTCATGCTCGTGGGCTACTTCGCCCTCTTCGTGGCGCTGGCGGTCCTGGCCCTGGTCGCCAGTTTCGCGGCCAGCTCCTCCGGGCGCGGCGACGACCGCCGTTCGAGCCGGGGGCGGGGCGGGATAGGCGGCGCCTACATGCTGACGCGCGTCATCGAGCTCGTCGTGCGCATCTGGTTCTACTCCGAATTCACGAAGTCCTCGCGCGACCCGTTCCGCGCCGCCGAGCGGCGTCGTGCGAAGAAGCCGCTCCACACGGCCATCTTCAGCTTCGTGTTCGGCGACCCGGATCCGGCCGCTTCCCGCGCCGAGGACGTGCGCTCGGCCTTCGCCGCCTATGTCCGCTCCCGGAAGGGCATGGCCACGGTCGAGGAGCTCTCGGCCCTCGCGGGCCTGACGCCGGCCGAGGCGGACGACGCCATGAACTCTCTCGCCTACGAGCTCGGCGGCAGCCCCGAGGTCTCGGACGAGGGCACCGTCTACTGGAAATTCGACGACCTGATGCGGAGCGCGGGCGGGGAGCGCGGCGTCGCCGACCCGGGCCCCCTGCCGCTCCGCCGCTTCTCCGCCAACCCTTCCTCGGCCAACGCCTGGTTCTGCGCCTTCAACGGCGTCAACCTGGCCTTCGGCGGCTACTTCCTGTTCTCCGTCCTCTCGGGCGCGCCGCTCGGAAATCCCGAGACGGGGTACACTTTCTACGGCTTCGTGACCGAGTTGGTCAGGAGCGTCGGGCTCGATCCGCAAGCGGCGATCGGCGTCGGCCTCGGCGTCGTGCCGGTGGTTTTCGCCATCCTCTTCTGGCTGGTGCCGGCCCTGCGCTTCCTCGCGCTCAAGGCCGACAACGCGCGGCGCGCCCGCGCCAACCTGCGCCGCCGCGCCGCCCGCGCCGTGCTCTCGTCCCCCGACCGGGTCGACCCTTCGGCCATCGCGGCGCGAGCGCCCGAGGAGGACGGCGACCCGGCGGCGCTCGTCGAGGAGCTCGCGGTCGCCTGGCAGGGCGAGCCGGAAGCCGATGGAACCTGGCGCTTCCCGGAGACCGCGCGACGCCTCCGCGACCTTTCGCTCGTCCGCTCGCGCGTGGACGAGTCGAAATGGGCGCTCGGCGGACAGGTCTTCGACACCGACGCGCCGTGAGGCCGGACCTGGACGCCGCGGCGGCCGCGGAGACGGAGGGCGACGCTCGGACGGCGCTCGTGCCGGGGCGCCCTCCGCACTCGTCGACAGCGGAACCCGGGAAGGGCTCCCGGGGCGCCGCGCCCGAGCGCGCGGCCGGCTTCATTTTCGCCCTCGTCTCGGCGCTGGGCTTTTCCGCCCTCGGCATCCTGGCGCGCGTAGTGTACGCGGAGGGGCTCGAACCGTTCCAGGCGCTGGCCTGGCGCTTCCTCGTCGCGGGGACCTCGCTCTGGGTCTGGGTGCTGATCACCGGCCGCGCGCGGGGACTCGGCGGAAGGCGGCTCGGCAAGCTCGTGCTGCTCGGGTTCGGCTTCGCCCTGCAGGCGGGGCTCTTCTTCTTCGCGGTGGAGGCGGTGGGACCGGCGGCCGCCTCGCTCCTCCTCTACCTCTACCCGGGCTTCGTGCTCGTCATCGCCGCGTTCGCCTTCCGCCGCAGGCCCACGCTCGCCCAAATCGCCAGCTTCGCGCTTTCCCTCGCGGGCTGCGCCCTGGCCTTCCTCAGGCCCGGCGCCTGGCCCGCGGGCGGCGTCGCGCTCGGGCTCGTCGTGGCGCTCACCTACGCGGCCTATCTCGCGGCGGGAGAAAAGGCGCTTCGGGGCGAGGACCCGATAGTCGCCACCGCCGTCCTGATGGCCGTGGCCGCGGCGACCTTCACAACCCTCTCGCTCGCCTCAGGCGGCCTGCCGCTCCCGAGTCCGAAAGCGGCGCTCGGCCTCGTCGGCATAGCCTTCGTCGCGACCTTGTTGCCGATCACGACCCTGTTCGCCTCGATACGCCGCATCGGCGCGAGCGACGCGAGCCTCGTCTCCACCGCCGAGCTGCCCGCGACCCTGCTGCTCGCCGCGCTCGCCCTCGGCGAGACCCTCGACGCCCGCGCGCTCGCCGGCGCCGCCCTCGTGACCGCCGGCGTCGTGCTCATCCACGTCGCCGAGCGACGCAATCCCTCGGAAGCCTGAACCCCGCCCGCGAAGCGCGCGACGCCCTCGAGGCAGTCGACGGAGCAGGCGGCGCGCGACCGCTTGCAGCGGTCACGGCGCCGAAGCCGCGGAACGGCTTCGGCGATCTCCGCCAGGCCCCGTCCCGTGGCGCGCACCGCCCCCGCCAAAAGCCTCGCCACGCCCGCGGAGCCCCTTCCGGAGAAAGCGGCGTGAAAGCGCAAACCCGACGAAGCGCCACGCGCGGATAAGCAGGACGGCGGGTGACGCGCGAAAACGCGGACCGGCGAGCGATAGCGAGCCGGCCTGTGTTTTCGCGCGTCAGGCCCCGCCCTGTAATTCCCTGATGACGCCCTTCGCCGCCTTTCCGGACTTGCCCGCCGCCTATTACGCCAGCGCCAGGCGCACGCGCTCCATGAGGAATTCATGGCTGTACGGCTTGCTGATGAACTCGTCGAAGCCCGCGTTCATGCACGCCGCGCGGTCCTCCGCCGTGGAGTGGCCGGTGAGCGCGAAAGCCTTCACGCGGCCGTCGGCGCCGGCCTCCAGCGAGCGGATGGTCTTGAGCACGTCGATGCCGGTATGGAAGGGCATGGCGATGTCGAGGATGGCCAGGTCGTAGCGCTCGCGTCCGGCCAGGTCGATCGCCTCGGCTCCGTCGGCGGCCGCGAGGACCGTGTACCCGGCCTTGCGAAGGAGGAAATCCAGGGTCAGGCGGTTGATGGCGTCGTCCTCCGCGATCAACACGGTCCGGTTCGGAGGGAAGGACGGCGACGGAACGGACCCAGGATACCCGGCCGCCCCGTCCTCCCGACCGGGCGGACCCGGCTCGCGGGCGGCGGATACCCCGCCGGGCTCTTCGCCCCTTTCATGGCCGATCGCGACCGGAATTTCGAAGCCGACCTCGGTGCCTTCGCCCGGTTTGCTGTCGATGGCGACGGTTCCGCCCAGCGCGGCCACGATGCGCCGGACCGTCCAGAGTCCGAGTCCGAGTCCGCGGTGGCGCTTCGTGTGGCTCGCCTCGGCCTGGAAAAAGCGCTCGCCGCTCCGTTCGAGCGTCCCGTCATCCATCCCGATGCCCGTGTCCTTCACCGAACCGAGGAGCTTTCCTTCCTCGGCCCGGAGCTCGAGGCTGATCGAGCCCGAGTCGGTGAACTTGATGGCGTTCGAGAGCAAGGCCTCCAGGACCACGACCAGCGCGCGGGGTCGGAGCTCGAGCTCCTTCCCGGCGATCAGATCCACGAGGACGAAGTCCAGGCCCTTGGCCTCGGCCTTGGACCGGTAGCGGGCGATGACGCGGCCGAGCAGCGGACCGAGGGTCGTCCATACCGTTCCTTCGCTCGCGCCCGGATCCTCGTCCTGCGAAACGAGTACCAGGTCCACGAGCTCCGAGAGATCCTCCGCGGCCGTGAGCAGGTCGCGCGCGCTTTCCCGGGCCGATTCGGGGAGTTCCGAGTCAGCGAGCATCCTCGCGATCCCGAGCATGCCCGAGACGGGCGTCCTGAGTTCGTGGCTTGTGTTCGCGAGGAACTCGCGCTCGCGGACCAGCTGACGCTCGGCCGCGTCCTTGGCGGCTCGGAGCGAGGCTTCGCGCAGGCGCGTCGCTTTCCTCGCCATCCCGAGCACCGCGATCCCCCCGGTCGAAATGAGGGCGAATGAGGCCATGGCGAGGAGCGAGAGTCGCCCCGAGGCCTCGAGCGAATCGCGGAGCGCCACGAACGCGAGCGCTTCCGCGTAACGGAGCCGGTCGTTCATTTCGCGCGCGGCGCGCATCGCCTCGAGCGCGGCCCCGCGGAGCGCCGCGGCTCCTTCGGCGGACAGGACGGCGCCGGATCCGAGCGCGGCGCCTTCGGCGCGGAGGGCTTCGAGCAGGGCCGGAAGCGGACCTTCGAGGGCAGCGAGCGCTTCGCGGAGCGCCGCGATGGTCTCTGGCCGTTCCGCGGACAGCACCGACTCGAAATAGGCGAGCTTGATGCCGGCGACGTTGGCGTATTGCGCGGCGATGGACACGCGGTAGGAAGCGAGTCTGGACGGGAGCTCCGCGCCGGGAATGGCCATGAGATCGTCCGAGGCCATTCCCGCGATGCGCAGGGTCATGTCGTGGAGGTGGAAGGCGGTCTCCATGGCGTGTTCCGAAAAAAGGGCGAAGCGGCGCCGGAGCTCGGCGCGTTGCCACGCGACCGCCACGATGCCGATCGCCGCCAGTACGACGATGGAGACGAGGATTATCCAGAAGGAGTCGCTTCGTTCCGCGCGCGCGGAGGAGCCTAGTCGGTAACGTCGATCCGGGTGAGCCACCATACGTAGTTGAGCTTGTGCTCCTCCATGTCGACGCCGGGGAAGGACTCGTGGGGGAAGGCCACCGTCAGGGGACCCTTGTTGCGCTCGTCGGGGAACTCGTCGTAGCGCTTGCCGTCCTCCTCCCATACGAGCGCGTAGCCGAGCCGACGGAGCTCCTCGAGCGCGATGACGACGGAATAATCGTTCAACGCGACGAGGCGGACCTTGCGGGCGCGCGCGTCGAGGCCGAGCGCTTCGAGCAGGGGCGCCAACGCCACCCCGCGATACCGCGCCTTTCCGGGGATCCAAGGATCCTCGCTCGTGAACTCGGTCCGCGGAAGCGCCTCGAGAGCCGCCAGCGAAAGGAACCCGGGTGCGCCCCCGTTCACGAGGCCGGAGAGCTCGACCACCGTATCGGAACCCCGCTCCGCGGTTATGGGGATCTTGTCGGGCCAGCGTTCCGAGGCGCCGCCCGGAGCTTTGGCGCACGAGAATCCGGACACCAGCGCCAATAAGGCCAGGAGGGACGGCACGCTCCGATGATGGGCACGCATGGTTCTATGGTCGCGGTCCGAAGGGTTCCAGTCAAGTCGCCGCGCGACCGCTTGCGGCGCTCGCGGCGCCGAAGCCGAAGAACGGCTTCGGCGATTTCCTCCGGCCCTGCCTCCAGGCTGGCACCGCACCATGCAGCAATCGTCGGAGCAGGCGGCGTGAAAGCGCAAACCCGGCGAAGCGCCTCGCGCGGATAAGCAGGACGGCGGGTGACGCGCGAAAATGCGGACCGGCGAGCGATAGCGAGCCGGCCTGTGTTTTCGCGCGTCAGGCCCCGCCCTGTAATTCCCTGATGACGCCCTTCGCCGCCTTTCCGGACTTGCCCGCCGCCTATTACGCCAGCGCCTTCGCGAGCTTCGCGAGCTCCCCGTCGTCGACGTCCAGCGGCACGATCGACGGCTCGTCGAAACCGGGGGAAAGCACGGCTCCGCCCGCGAGCGACTTCCGCCTGAAGGCGGCGTAGGCTTCCGGGCTTTCGGCGCGCGCGTAGAGGTAGGGACCGCGCCGCTCGAAGAAGGGCGCGAGCCGCCGGTCGATCTTGCGGTAGAGCGCGTCGGAGTAATCGCGCGCCATGAGGTCGCGGTCGTCGAGGGCGCGCTGGGAGGGAAAGGTCGAGACGCCCTCGAGCACCTCCCCTTCGAGACGGGCGGCCAGGGCGGCTTCGCCTCCGCCGCGGCCCGCGCGCACCACGAGGCCCGCGCACCCGAGGGGGCCGGGCAGGGCGGGGGGGCAGAGCAGCACGGGAGCGGCGGCGAGCGCCATCAGGGCCGCCCCGCCCGCGAAGGGCCTGTCGACCGCGCCCGGCGCGTCCTGAGGCGGCACCGTGGAACGCAGGGCTGGGTCGAAGAGGCGTTCGCGCCGGATTTCCTCGCCGGCCGCGCGCGACCACGCCGCGAGGGCCATCCCGCAGTCGCGGAAGAGGAAGGCCTTGGCGCCTTCGCCGCCCTTCTTCGCGAGCGCGCGCTCGAGCCGAGCCTGGTAGGCGTCGGGCGCGCTCTTGAGCAGCGCGCGGTCGAGGGCGTTCTTGGCCCAGGTGCCGGCCAAGCGGCCCTTGGCGCCGACGAAGCCCGCGCCGTCCAGGAAGCGCAGGTCGAGGAAGCGCTCCCCGTTCCGCGCGTAGAGCCGCCAGGCGCGCATCCGCCCGATAGGCGGCAATTCCCTCAGCAACTCGTCCATGATCCACCTTGGCCTTTACCCAGGATTTCCAGCTTGCTCGTGTATTTCGGGAAGAACTGCAGGACGCGGCCGGTCTCGAAGCGCACGGACACGACGACGCCCGCCTCTCCCGCGGGTTTGACCGCGGTGACGAAGCCCGAGCCGTGGTCGTCGTGGTAGACGGCGAGCCCGGGCTTCCAAGGCCCCGCGGCGGCCGAGAGGGCGCCCGCGTGCAGGGCGCCGCCCACCGTATCGTAGAGGCCCTTCCCGATCTCGCCGAGGAAGATCGAGGGCGGGTTCTCCATTGGCCTGCCGCGGTAGAGCCGGCGACGGCAGCAGACGAGGTGGAGCTCGTCCTTCGCGCGCGTCGCGGCCACGTAGAAAAGGCGGCGCTGCTCCTCGAGGTCCTCGCCCGAGTCGTCCTCGCGGGGGAAGAGGCCCTGCTCGAGCCCCGTCACGATGACGCAGGGGAACTCGAGGCCCTTCGTGTTGTGCATGGTGATGAGGGTGACCGCGTCGGAGGCCTCGTCGGCGTCGGCCATGCGGCGGTCGAGCTCGATGGTCTCGAGGAAGGCCGCGAGTCCCTCGCGGTTCGCCGGCCAGTCGGCGGCCGCGTTGACGAGCTCGTCGATGTTGGCGACCTTCTGCGTCGCGGCCACGGCGTCCTGTGCCTTGTGGTACTCCACCAGGCCCGAGTCCTTGGCGACGCGCTCGACCACGACGGAGAGCTTCGGCAGGGAGGAGTCGAGGCGGGGCGAGTCGCCCGCGGGGTCGAAGGGATCCGCGCCCGGCGCGAGGGAAGGGGCGCCGCTTCCGAGCAGCTCCGAGAAGCCGCGCGCCATGGCCACGAAGGCGGCGACGCCGTTCCGCGTCTTCGCGCTCTTCAGCGTGTCGCGCGCGGCCTCTGCCGCCGCCACGAGGTCGCCCGTCGTTTCGGTCGCCGCCTCGACGATGCAGTCGAGGCTCGTGTCGCCGATGCCGCGCGAGGGCTTGTTGACGACGCGGCGGAAGGCCACCTCGTCGCGGGGATTGGACGCGAGCTGGAGCCAGGCCAGCACGTCCTTCACCTCCTCGCGCTCGTAGAAGCGGACCGAGCCGACGATGCGGTAGGGGATGCCGCGCCGCGCGAAGAACTTCTCGAAGGCGAGGCTCTGCGCGTTGTTGCGGTAGAGGATGGCCACGTCGGACCAGGAGCCGCCCGAGCGGGCGCGGCGCTCGGCCACGCGCGAGCAGTAGGGCGCTTCCTCGTCGGCGTCGGCCAGCACGGCCACGGTCGGCTTCGGCCCGCCTTCCTTGACCGCGACGAGGTCCTTGCCGAGGCGCCCGGAGTTCTTCGCGACGACGGAGCCCGCGACGTCGAGGATGGCCTGGTGCGAGCGGTAGTTCCGCGTCAGGCGCACCACCTCGGTGCCCGGGAAGATTTCGGGGAAGGAGAGGATGTTGCGGATCTCGGCGCCGCGGAAACGGTAGATCGATTGATCGTCGTCGCCGACCACGCAGACGTAGGTGTCGGGCCCGGCGAGCGCGCGCAGGAGTTCGTACTGGGCGACGTTGGTGTCCTGGTACTCGTCCACGAGGATGACGCGGAAGCGCTGCCGGAAGCGGCGGCGGAGGGCCTCGTCCGCCTCGAGCGCGCGCGCGGGCAGGAGTATGAGGTCGCCGAAGTCGACGTTGCCGGTGGCCCGGAGCCGCTTCTCGTACTCGGCGTAGCGGCGGCGGAAGGCGCGTTCGGTGAACTCGCGCTCGAGCTCCGGATGGTCCGGGGCCATCGCCTTGTCCTTGGCCCGCGAAACGGCGCGCGCCAGGGTCTGGGCGTCGCGGAGCTGGCCGTCGCCCTCCATCGCCTTGACGAGCGTCGCCTGGTCGTCGTCGTCGTAGATGGCGAAGTCGGAGCGGAGGCCCAGGGCCGCGGCGTTGCGCCTCAAGAACCAGGCGCCGAAGGAGTGGAAGGTGCGGATCATGGTCCGCTCGCAGCGGCTCTCGATGGAACGGGCGCGCTCGGCCATCTCGCGCGCGGCCTTGTTGGTGAAGGTGACGGCCAGGATGGACTCGGGTTCGTAGCCTTTCTCGCGGATCAGCCAGGCTATCTTGGTGGTGATGACGCGCGTCTTGCCCGAGCCCGCGCCCGCGAGGATGAGCAGGCTCCGCCCTTCGTGCGTGACGGCCGCGAGCTGCTCGGGATTCAAGGGTTCGAGATAGGCGGGCAGGTCGGCCACGGCGTTCAAGTCCCGACCGGATCGGCCTCGAGGTCCACGCCGCGGAGCGCGAAGGTCCGCGCCTTCACGACCGTGCCCGGTTCGAAAGAACCGCGGACCACGCAGAGGCCGTCGACCTCCGGGGCCTGGAACCAGGCGCGGCCGAGGGAGAAGGCTTCGTCGTTCCCGTTCGCCTCCGCGCCTTCGCCGTCGGGGGCCTCGATGCGCTCCTCGATCAGCACTTCGAATTCGCGCCCGACGAAGCGGGTCATGCGTTCCTCGGTGATCGGACCTTGAGCGGCCTCGAGCCCGGCCTTGCGGCGTTCCGCGAGCTTCTTCGGCACCGCGCCCTTCATGGCGGCCGCCGCCGTGCCTTCTTCCTTCGAGTACGCGAAGGCGCCGAGCCAGTCGAGCCGCGCCCTGTCCTGGAAATCGCGGAGCAGGGCGAAGTCCTCGTCGGTCTCGCCCGGGAAGCCGACCAGGAAGGTGGAGCGGACGACGGCGTCCGGGAGCCGGGCGCGGATCTTCCCGATCAGGGCCAGGTACGCTTCCGGGTCGCCCTTCCTTCCCATGGCCTTGAGGATCTTCGGGCTGCCGTGCTGGAAGGGAATGTCGAAGTAGGGCAGCACGCGCGGATCGCGCTCGCAGGCGTCGAGGATTTCCAGGGGGAAGCGGTCGGGGTGGATGTAGAGCATGCGCACCCGGAAATCGCCCGGCAGCGCGGAGAGGCGCGAGAGCAGGGCCGGCAGCAGCTGCTCGCCGCCCGAGTCGCGGCCGTAGCTCCCCAGGTCCTGGCCGATCAGGTCGATCTCGTATACGCCGCGCGCGAGGAGGCTCCCGATCTCGGCGACCACGTCGTCCACGGGGCGCGAGTCGATGTCGCCGCGTATGAGGGGGATGGCGCAGAAGCTGCATCGATTCGAGCAGCCCTCCGCGATCTTGACGTAGGCGGAGCCCTTCCAGCCGAAAAGCTCCTTCCGCTCGAGGGGCCGGTAGGGGACGCGCGCCGGAGCCAGCACGGGGCGCGTGCCCGCGAGGGCAGCCTCGGCCGCCTCGACCACGCGGGAAAGGTCCGCGTTGCCGAAAACGGCGTCCGCCTCGGAGAGGGCCTCGCCGAGCTCGTCGGGGTAGCGTTGCGAAAGGCAGCCGGCCAGCATGACGCGGGCGGACGGCCGGGCGGCCTTGTGGCCGATCACCGCGTCGATACTTTCCTTCTTGGCGCTCTCGATGAAGCCGCAGGAGTTCACCAGGACGAGGTCGGCCTCGTCGGCGTCGGCGACGCGGGTCCAGCCGGCCGCCACGAGCCGCGTGCCGATCTCCTCCGCGTCGACCTGGTTCTTGGCGCAGCCGTAGAGGTCGATGAAGAAACGGCGCGAAGCGGCGGCCTTACTCGACATCCGACATCGCGAGGATCCAGTCTCCCGCCTCGCCGCGGTACCAGTAGATGCGCTTGACCGCGACCTCGCCGGGCGAGCCGAGCTCGAGGACGGCGGTCTTGCCGCCGGAGGCCTGCACGGTCAAGCGGGCCGAGCCGGCGTTGGAGGTCCAGATCTTGATGGCGTTGTTCGCGTTGACGGTCAGGGTGTCGCCTTTCCGGTAATAGCGTTCGTCGCGGTCGCGGCGATCCACTTCGTAGCGGAACATGGCGTAGTTCGAGAAGGTGCCGGTCAGCACGAAGGGGTAGGTCGTCACGTTGCCCGTGAAGATGTCCGTAACCTTCGCGCCGGCGGGCGGCGCCTCCGCGATCGAGGCGGGAGCGGCGGCGGGCGCGGGGGTCGGGACGGCGGCTTCGGGGGACGCGGCGGTCGCGCCCGGCGTCGCGGAGCCGGCGGGGGCCGCGGCCGCGAGGGCCTGGGCCAGGGCGCCGGAGGCCACGATGCGGAGCAGGGCGCCCTTGTCGGCCTGGCCGCTCGAGAAGTCGGCCACGAAGACGAGCAGGTCCGAGAGATTGTCGCGGTCGAGGTCGATGGTGCCTTCCTCGCCGAGCATGAAGCGGAGGACGCCGCCCGGGGTCTCGAGGGCGACGCGGTCGGTGATGGCGGCGACTCCGACCGAGTAGGAGCGGTCGGCGAAAGCCACCTCGAGGGAGTCGCCCGGGTAGACGCGGCGTTCGAACGGCGCGGCGCCGAGCTCGTAGGTCTCGGGTTCGCGCTTCGCCTCCGCGGCGCGCGCCTCGCTGGCCGCCGCCCTGTCGCGGACGGCGTCATAGACGAGGTAGACGGCTCCCGCGAGGGCGACGAGCGCGAGCGGCAGGCCGACCAGCAGGAGCGGCGAGGCTTTCTTCCTCGCGGGAATCAGGCGCTCGAGCGGAACCGGCTGCTCCTGGATGCGCATGCTCTTAAAGGCGCCGACGAAGTCGCGCGCCTCGAGGCCCAGGTATTCCGCGTAGTTGCGGAGGAATCCGATGATGTACGGATCGCCGGGGAAGACCGAGAAGTCCTCGGATTCCAGGGCGCCCAGATAGCGGCGGGCGATGTTCGTCTCGTCGGCCACCTGGTCGAGGCTCAGGCCTTTCTTCTCGCGCGCCGCGCGAAGTTCCTCACCGATCGCAAGCATCACGTTCCGCCTTCGGTTTTTTGTCGTCTTTCGCGCCGTCCGGACGAACCACTCACTCCTCGGGCTTGAAGAGGAAGTTCGAGTAGGTGTTGGCGGAGTTGGGCGCGTCGTAGATGAAGCGCGAGGGGGCGATGCCCTGGTCGGTCTTCACGGCCGTGAAGTCGAACACGATGGTCTCGTTGGCCACCGTGGTGCCCTCGATGCGCCGGATCAGCTTCGTGTCGGCGGAGACGGACAGGACGATGGTCCTGAAGCCTTCGGCGACGGTCTTGCGGTTCAGCACCAGGCGGACCACCTTCTCCGAGGTTCCCGCGAGCTCGACGGGCTCCGGGCCTTTCTCGTAGGCGGCCGAATAGTTGCGCCTCAGGGTTCGGAGGCCCTCGGCGGTGGCGACTCCGGCGCTGCCGGCCGCGCCGCCCTCCTCGGGCGCGCGGACGGTCTGGCTCAGGATGGCGCGCAGCTCCGGCACGTACACGAGCAGGGTGGCGCCGTCGTAGGAGATGACCTGGCCGGCGGGGTTCGAGAAGTCGATGCGGAGGAGGTTCGGCGCCTTGTGGAGGACCGTGCCTTCCTGGGTGCCGCGGCTCGTGGTGATGACGAGGCGGCCTTCGTAATCGGCGATCGCCGCGTAACGCTCGCCGACCTGCTGGAGGAAACGGTCGGCGGTCAATATCTCCTGCGCGCCGGCGAGTAGCGCCGCGCCGGCGAGGATGAGGGCCAGGATCGCTAGCTTGCTGCGTGTCACGTGGGCTGTCCTTCGCGCGCTTGCCTCGGACCGTCGGACGGCGCCCTGAGGCTCGCGGCGCTGTCGCGGATAGTACCTTGCCGGAGCGCGAAATGCAATACGCGCGGGCGCGCGCTCAGCCGGAGCGGGCGGCTTTCGCGAGCCCCTCGTGCACCAGGTAGCGGAGCCGCTCGTCGTTCAGCTTGAGCGGCACGCCGCATTCGGGGCACGTCATCCGGCCGTCCTCCCCGACGGCCTCCTTCCGGCAGCCCACGCACCAGATCCGGCCGCAGCCCGGGCAGGATCCGGCGGGCACCCCGTCGGGCGGCACGATCCTGAGGCTTCTCGCGCTGGTCGGCGGGACGGGGCGTGGCACGCGCCAATCGCGTCCGCAACCCGAGCAGGAGAGCCGTTCCATGGAGACCTCGAGGAAATCCGCCTCGAGCTTGGCGGCCCGCTCCGGGTCGAGCGCGGCGAGCCGGTCGAGCTCCTCGCGGAACCGGGCGTCGCGCCTGCGGATCAGGTAGTTCCTCGCCAGCGCCTCCCTGCTCCCCGCGTTCCCGGGTTCGAGCTCGAGGACGGCCCTCCAGGCGGCCTCGGCGCGCACCAGGTCGCCGAGCTCCTCGGCGACGCGGGCGGCCAGCGCGTAGCCGCGGGCGCCGGGCGCCTCGGAGAGCGCGAGCCGGACGCACTCCTCGGCGTCCGACCAGCGGCCGAGCTCGATGAGGCAGGCGGCCAGGTTCTCGCGGTACTCCGCGGTCGACCGGGGGGCCGCTCCTGACCTGGCCGAGGTTCCGATCGCGAGCGCGTAGGCTTCCGCGGCCTCCTCGAGCCTGCCGAGGGCGACCAGGGCGTTGCCCTTCAGGTTGAGCGCCCGGGCGTCCTCCTCGAAGCGGGCGAGGATGCCGAGGCCCTCTTCGGCGCGGCCCGACGCCGCGAGGAGGGCCGCCAGGTTCAGCGCGGGGTCGACTTCCCCGGGCAGGGCGGCGACGGCCGCGCGGAAACGCGCCTCGGCGAGTCCCGCGTCGCCTCCGGCCTGCGCGACCATGCCGTCCAGGTTCGATATCCAACCGTCCTCGGGCGCCAGCTCGAGGGCCTTCGCGAGCTCGTCGCCGACATCCCGGCCGGACAGGAAGCGCGCCTCCGCCAGCCGGAACCGGAACGGGGCGAAGTCCGGTTCGAGCGCGACGGCCTTCTCGAGGAAGGGGAGGGCGCCTTCCCGATCCCCGCGCCGGGAGCGCAGGAGGCCGGCCAGGTACCATACCGAGGAATCCGCGGTCCCGGCCTTCGCGAGGCGTTCGAGGGCTTTGGACGCCTCGTCGAAGCGGCCCTCGGCGTAGAGCAGGCGCGCGCGCAGGGCGCCCAGGTCCGGATCGCGCGGCGCGAGCGAGGCGATGCGTTCGATGGCGCCGCGCAGGTCGTCGACGGCTTCCTCCATGGCGAAGCTGCGCGCGGCGCGGCGCCACGATTCGAGCGCCTCCGAGCGTCGCCCGGCTTCCTCGAGGGCCCTCGCGCGGTTGGCCTCGAAGATGGGCATGCCGCTCTCGAGCTCGGCCGCGCGGCCGTAGGCGGCGGCCGCGCCCTCCCAATCCCCCGAATTCCAGAGCGCGTGCCCGAGCAGGTTCGAGAGCCTCGGGCTCGCCTGAGTGCGCTCGCGGTCGCCTTCCAGCAGCTCGCGGAGCTCGCCGTGGCGCGAGCGGAGGTAGAGCAGGTTGGCGCGCTCTTCGCGGGCGTCGGCGCGATCGGGCTCGAGCCGCAGGCAGGCGTCGAGGGAGGAGCCCGCCTCGTCCCAGAGCTCGAGCCGGATGGCCGCCTCGGCGCGGAGGAAGCAGGCGTCGGCGTCGAGCGGCTCGTCCTTCTCGGAGCGGCGCAGCTGGACCAGGGCGGCGAGCTGCGATCCGTCGGCGTGGAGGCTCCTCGCCAGGGACAGCCGCGCCGCGGGCGTGGGCGCCATGCCGGCGAGCCAGGCCCAGTGCGCCTTCTCGATCTCGCCCGGGCGCGTCTCGAGCGCCAGGCCCCTGAGCGAGAACCTGGCGCGGGGGCAATCGGCGTAGGTTTGCGCCGCGAAGGCGAGCGAGCCGGACTCGGCGGTCTCGTCCTCCGCCTCGAAGGCCCAGGCGCCATCGACGAAGACGGTCCAGACCGCGCCGCGCGCCGTGACCCGGAGCTCGAACTCCGGTCCGGGGACGGAGCGGAGCTCGGTCCAGGGCACCACTGTCCGCGGATCGCCGTTGAACACCGCGTCCATCCTCACGTAGCCGCGGTTCGAGACGAGCACGTGGACGAAGTCGCGTTCGCCCGAGGCCCTGAAGATGAGGCCGGCGGCTGCGTGGCCGGGGACCTCGTCGAAGCCGACGCGCGCCTGGCAGGCGAAGTCCGAGGCCTGCCTGGCCGGCGCCTCGGACCAGGCGAAGAGCGAACCTTTCCCGAGTTCGAGCTCGAGGGCCCCGTTCGCGGGCCGAACCGCGTAGCGTTCATCCGTCGAGAGGCGGAATCCGGCCGACTCCGGGTTTTCGAGAGGGGCAGTCCAGAGTTCGCCTTCGTCGCCACCCTCGTCCTGGCGGGCGCCGAACAGCCTGCGAAGGAATCCGAGCATCCGTCCCCCGTTTTTCCGGCAAGCGCGCGCGGGGTTCCCTGTCGGGACCGCCCGCGCCTCGCCTCCGTGCTTTCCGCGTCGGCGATACTAGCGCGAAGGCGCCGCCCCGGCAATACGTTCCGGAGGAGGCGGCCTTGATGCCCGTCCCGCCGCGGGATATGGTTTCGTGGAAGGCGCGGGGCTTCCGGCGGCGGCGTTCCGCGCAGACCGAGCCCGAGCCCGGGCTCCTGCCGCGCTTTCCTCGCCCGTTTCCCGGACCGAACGGAGGCTTCCATGTATCCCGAGCGCGAAATTCGCAGCAAGGACCGACGCGCCCCGAGCGCGGGCCTCCCGCGGACCGAGGGCCGCGCGCCCGACTCCCTGGCTCGCTCCCGGTCCGTAATGGCGATCCTCTCGCTCCTTGTCGCCTGCGGGAATCCGGGAAGCCGGAGCGAAGCCGTCGAGGCCGCGGCGCCCGCGCCCGCGACGGATCCCGTCGTCGCCAGGGGCCTCGAGCTGCGCGTCGTGTACGTCGAAGGAGAGGCGCTCGCGTTCGGGGCCGGGGGCGAGCGCCGGCTCGAACCGGGCGACGCCATCGAGGCGGGCGAAACCTTGCGCACGGGGGCGCGCTCGGCCCTCGAATTCGAAGCGGGCGACCTCGCGACCGTCCGGCTCTCCGCCGACTCGTCCCTGTCGGTTGACCTCGCGGTGGCCGAAGCCTTCGGTTCCGAGCGTCGCGCGCGCGCGAGCCTCGGCCTGTCGGCCGGCTCCGTGTTCTCCAAGGTCCGCGCCCTCGCGGGCGGCGACGCTTTCCGGATCTCCACCGAGCACGCCTACTGCGGCGTGCGCGGCACCGAATTCCTCGTGTCCGTGGCGGACGGCGACTCGACGCGCGTGGTCGTCAAGGAGGGAAGGGTCGCCGCCCTGCACGCGGGACCGGTGATCGACAGGCTAGCCGCCGCCTCGGGCTCCGACGGCCTCGCGCGCGCGGCGCTGGGGGTGCTGGCCGTGCTGGCCCCGAGCGCCGGCGCCGGCGAAACCCTGGTGATCGGCGCCGCGGACGCCGCGAAGGCCGACGCGGCCCTCGGCGCCCTCGAACGCGAACTTTCCTCGGCCGCGCGGGCCGCACCCTCCACCGAGGGCTTTCCCTGGGATCCCTTCGCCGCGAATCCGGCCGGCGCCGAGGACGGCGCGGGACCGAGCGGGGACGAGCTGGCCGCGGGCCGCCGCCTCGTGGCGCCGTCGCTGGTGCTTCCCGTCAAGGCTTCCCGCGAGGATCTCGAAGCCTTCGGCGCGAAGGCTCCGCCCGCCCCCGAGCCGAAACCCGGCGCCCGGGCCCCGGCCCTGCCGCATCCGGCCATCGCGGCCGGCTGGACCGTCTCCGCCCGGCCCGCCCGCGGCGCCCTCGTGCAGGTGCCGGGCCTCGACCGTTTCGTGCTGCTCTCGGTCGACTCAGGCGGATCGCTCGCGGCGAGCGACGGAACGGGCGCCGTGCTCTGGCGCAAGTACGTGGAAGGCGCCCAGGGCGGTCATCCGGTCACCTACAAGGGGCGGATCTACGTCTCCGGCTCGCGGGAACTCGTCGTGCTCGACGGCGCCACCGGGCTCGAGCTGGCCAGGCGACCCGTGGAACCGGGCGCCGGCGACCGGGCCGCGCCCTTCCCCGACGGCGTGCTTCTGGCTTCGGCTACGGGTTTCGACCTCATCGACCCGGACACGGCCGCGACCCTGCGCGAAATCCGGGTGGAGGGCGGAGTCTCCATGTCGCCGGTCCACTTCCAGGGGCTGGCAGCCATCGTCGACAAGGGGGGGCGCTTCATGCTCTACGACGTGGCCTCGGGCGAAAAGCGGCTCGAAATCGCCACCTCCGCGAGGAACCCCCTCCCCTCCGCCCCGCGCGTCTTCGAGAATCTCGCCTGCTTCGGCGATTCGAGCGGACTCGTGGTGCTCGTGGACCTGGGCGCCGGGAAGGTGCGCTGGGAGCGTCGCATGAGCGAGGGCCCCGCTTCCGAGCTCGAGCTCAACGCCTCGGGAGCGGTGGCGTTCTCGGGCGACACCATACGCGCCTGGGACGCGGACGGGCATGAGCTGATGGCGCCCATACGGGGCGTCTCCGCCCCGCCGCTCCTGTCCCGCGACACGCTGTACTTCGGGACGGTCTCGGGCGAGCTGGTGGCCTGGCGCATCGGGCCGCCCCCGCCCGCGAAGACCGGTTCGGCGGCGCTCGGCGATGTCGCCAGCGCGCGGCCCCTGCTCGCAGGCGGCTTCCTCTATATCGGCACCCGCGGCGGCAAGCTGGTCAAGCTCGACCCCGCCAAGCTGTCGCCGTAAGGAAACGACGCCGAGACGCCGAGGCGCCGAGGCAAGGAGTGCAGCGGAAGGGAGCGAGGAGCTCGTCCCTTCCATTCACTCCGCCGCGGCACCCCGGCGGTCTCTTCGCGCTACCGCGCTTTTTCGAGGAGCAGGGTTTCGGTGGGGCGGTCGCAGACTTCCGCCGGGCCGTAGTACTGGATGGCCCCGGGGAATCGGTAGGCGGTCTCGACCGCCCAGGCGCCGCGCGCCGCGGCGAAGGCCTTGAAGGGCGCGCCGTCGAGCTCGACCAGGGCCTTGCGGATGACGGGCTTCCGCTCGCCGTGCCGCCGCTCGAGGTTCATCATCATGGTCAGGGGGATGCCGCCGGCCACCCACTCGCGCGCGGGCTTCTCGAGGCCGCGCACCGACGAGAGGTATCCGGTCAGGCCGTTCGCCGCGAGCAGGGCCGCGGAGTGGCCGAGCGAGTAGCAGTAGTCGGCGTCGAAATTCGAGGGGAAGGCGCAGCGGCCTTCGTACCCGAAGAAGTGCGCCAGCGCCGAGAACCTGCCCGGGTAGCGGCCTTCCTTCGACAGCTCCTTGAGCCTCCGCTCCACGAGCGCGACGAGCAGCTTCTCGGTCTCGATGCGGCTGACCTGGACGTTGCCGTGCGGGTCGCGATCCATGGCCAGCTGCGAGCGGATGTCCGCCGGCAGGCTCGCGTAGAGCGGGGCGGAATCGGCCGGGAGCCGCGAGCGGACGAACTCGAGGCGGGCGGCGTCGTCGGCGAGGGCTCCGAAGGCCGCCGCCTCGCGGGCCAGGAGCTCGTTGAGCGAGGCGATCAGCGCCTTGAACTCCGGCACGAACTCGACGAGCCCCTCGGGCACCAGCACGACGCCGAAGTTCATGCCCTTCTCGGCGCGCGCGACGATGGAGCGGACGAGCTCCTCGACCACCTGGGCGATGGTCATGGACTTCGCCTCGATCTCCTCCGAGATCAGCGCGACGTTCGGCCGGGTCTGCAGGGCCACCTCGAGCGCGATGTGGCTCGCGGAACGGCCCATCAGCTTGATGAAGTGCCAGTACTTCCTCGCGCTGGCGGCGTCCCGCTCGATGTTGCCGACGAGCTCCGCGTAGGTCTTGGTGGCCGTGTCGAAGCCGAAGCTGGTCTCCACGTACTCGTTCTTGAGGTCGCCGTCGATGGTCTTCGGGACGCCGACCACGGCGACCGGCGCGCCTTCCTTGACGAAGTACTCGGCCAGCAGGGCGGCGTTGGTGTTGGAGTCGTCGCCGCCGACCACCACCACGGCGTCAAGGCCGCGCTTCCGCGCCGTCGCGAGGCTGGCGGCGAACTGCTCGCTCGTCTCGATCTTGGTCCGGCCGGAGCCGATCATGTCGAAGCCGCCGGTGTTGCGGTAGCCGGCCAGGAGCTTCGCGTCGATCTCGACCGCCTTGTCGTCCACCAGTCCGGAGGGGCCGCCCTTGAAGCCGATCAGCGTCGACCCGTCGTTGAGCCGCTTGAGCCCGTCGAAGAGGCCCGCGATGACGTTGTGGCCGCCCGGCGCCTGGCCGCCGGAGAGGATGACGCCGACCTTGAGCGGCCTGCGCGAACCGACGTTCGCCTTGCCGGGAACGAAGCGGGCGATAGGTTTGCCGTAGGTGGCCTTGAAGAGGGCCTTGAGCTCGTCGCGGTCCGCGACCGCCTCGGTGGGTTCGCCGAGCTCGACGGCGACGGAGGCCGGGTCGGTCCCGAGCGCGCCGGGCAATTTGGGTGCGTACGCGTAGCGCGCTTCCTGGAGGGGAGAGATGTCCATGCCTTGCTCCTCGTGGGGAGGTATGATTATCGAAGGCAAAGCATAGCGAACGGGAGGGGATGCGGAAAGACCCTCGGGCGGAGAGGTCCTCGGGCGGAGCGGCCGTAAACCTGCGTCGGGCGGGTCGGAGCTCCGGGGCCAAGGGTCCCGGGCGCCGGTACCGGACCTCGGGCGTCGCGCGCTCCGGTCAGGTCGGTATGCGCTCGGCCGCCTCGGCCTTGGTCAGCGCGCGCAGGACGCGCACGCCGGTCTCGCTGGTCTGGACTATCACTTCCTTGCCGTCGGGCGTGCGCACGCCGAGCACCTGCACCACGGGGTAGCGCGGATTCTCGGCGTTGACGTCCACCACCTGCGCGCTCTTGCCGTTCGTGAGCAGCACGTAGGAGCCGACCGGGAAGATGGAGAGCGAGTACACGAGGGCCTTGATGACGGTCTCGTCGTACTGCCTGCCCTCGTTGCGGAGCAGCTCGAGCATGCTCGCCGAGCCGCCGCGCGCCTCCTTGAACGGGCGCGCGGCCGTCAGCGCGTCGTAGGAGCATGCCACCGCGATGATGCGCGCGTAGAGCGATATCTTCTCGCCGGTCACGCGCCGCGGGTAGCCGGCGCCGTTCATCCGCTCGTGGTGCTCGAGGGCGGCCAGGCAGATGGCGAGCGGGAACTGCTTCTCCTTGAGGATCTTGTAGCCGAGCAGGGGGTGCGCGGAGATCGAGGTGCGCTCCTGGTCGGTCAGCTTGCGGTCCGCCATGTAGAGCTGGGGCGGGAGGCGCACCATGCCGATCTCGTGGACCACGGACGCCATGCAGAGCTCGATGAGGCGGTGCGCCGGCAGCTTGAGGGCCTGTCCGAGCACGACCGCCAGCACCGTCGAGCGCGCCGCGTGCGCGACGAGGTAGTTCGAGTGGGGCGGCACCGTCCCGATGACGCGGAGCATGAGCTTGCGGTGCTCGGCCACGGTCTCGACCAGGGACTTCGAGCGGTCGGTGATCTCCTTGAGGCCAACTTCGTTGCGGGTGACGTAGCGGGTGAAGAGCGCCTCGACCCAGGCGACGAAATCCTCGTAGAACGACCGTATGCGCTCCAGGCGCTCGGCGTCGGCCACCACGGTTCCGGCCGCCACGACCTTGGCTTCGGAGCCGTCGGATTCGGCGGCGGTCTGGACCTCGATGCGTTCGCCCGGGGTGCCCTCGCTGCGCACCTGCCTGTAATCCCATTCCTGCAATGCCGTGACGAGCTGCTTGGTCACGGGCGTCTCGGGCGTCAGCAGTATGTAGTCGTCGTCGAGGAAGACCGGCGCGTTGTAGTAGTCGTCGGGCCTGAGATCCTTGACCGGCACTCCGTTCATCCGTCCCCCATTGACCCCGTGCCGTCGCGATCGTACACTCGACTTTTCGCGAAGCCCGGGACGCTAAGGTCCCCTTAAGGCCTTTCCCTATATTATTGGAGCCGATCCGCATGAAGTTTACGACTATTTTCGTTCTTTTCAACGCGGTTTTCGCCTTCTCCTTCCTGTTCATCTTCCTCATGCCCTTCGTCGTGCTCGGCGCCGGGTCCTCCGCCGGTTTCTGGTCCGCCAACTGGCCGATGGCCGCCTTCTTCGCGGCAGCGCTCGCGGCGCTCAACGGCTTCTTCCTGGCCAACCGCCGCGTGTTCACGCTCGTCGAGAAGGAGGACTGGGCCGGACTCTCGTCGCTGCTCTCCGACCGGATGTACCGGAAGGGCGCCTTCCGCGGGCAGTACGTCCGCCTCATGGTCAACGCCTCGCTCCTCCGCGCGGACCTCGCGGGGGTCGAGCGCCTCGAAGCCGAGCTCCGGACCCGGAAGCCCGCCATGCTCAGGCGCAACGCCGTCGTCTTCGCGGTGCCGCGCCTCTTGCGCAACGATCCGGCCGCGGTGCTGGCCTTCTGCGAGGAATTCCTCGGCGCGGCCGACGTCGACAACCGCGAGTGGCTGACCTTCTTCCACGCCTTCGCCCTCGTGCTCCTGAAGCGCGGCGCCGAGGCCGCCCCGGAGCTCGGCAAGACCGCGGGCTCGAAGGACGCGACCCTCGGCCTCCTCTCGGCCTACCTGCTGGCCAACCTGGCCGCGCCCGCCCTGGACGATCCGGACGAGGCGAAACGCCTCGACGAGCTCGCCCGGGCGCGCCGCGCCGCGCTCAAGGCCCGCTGGCGCAAGAGCGAGGCCTGGGCCCGCGAGGCGGAACGGGCCAGGGCGGAGGTCCACGTGGTCATCCTCTCGAAGATACTCGACGACGCGGGACGCTGGCTCTTCGAGGATCGCGCCGAAACCCCGATCGCGGAATCACGCGGCTAAACAGTTCGCGCTTTCACGCCGATGATCGGAGCGGATGCGTAACGCCCGAACCCCCGCGGTACTCCTGGCCGCCCTGCTCGTAGCCGCCTCGCCCCTCGCCGCGGCCGACCCCGTCTGGCACGTGCTCGGCAAGGGCGAAACCGTGTATTCGCTGTCCCGGACCTACGGGGTGAGCGCCGAGGCCATCCTCAAGGCCAACGGCATCGGCGATCCGCGCAAGCTGTCGGTCGGCGCGCGCCTGCTCATCCCCGCCGTCCACGTGGTCGACAAGGGCGAGACGCTCTACGGCATCGCCCGCCGCTACGGAATCCCGCTCGCCGAACTGCTCTCGCTCAACGGCCTCAAGGCGGACGCCCTCATCCGCCCGGGCGACCGCCTCCTCGTGCCCGGATCGGCCGCGCCCGCTTCGCCCGCCGCCGGAAGCGCCGCGGCCTCCCCTTCGACCGGTCCTGGCGCGTCCGGAACCGCGGCCGCGGGAGCCGCCGGAAAGCCCCCGTCGGGCGAGGCCGAGCCGGGGAAGGCCGCGATAGCGACGAAGCCCGCCGCGGCCGGGGGGGCCTGGCCGGTCGCGGGACCGCAACGCTATCTCGAAGGCAAGCTTTTCGGCATAGCGATCGACGCGTCGGCGTCCGCCGGCATCGTGGCCGTTCGCTCGGGCACCGTGGTTTCAGCGGGCCCCTTCCGCGGCTTCGGCCGCGTCGCGTTCGTGCAGGCCGGCGACGGCCTCATCTACGTCTACGGCGGCGCGGACAAGCTCGAGGTCAAGGTGGGCGATCCGGTTTCGCCGGGGACCCGCATCGGCTCGGTCGGCATCGACCTGGCCGAGCGCAAGCCCGTGGCCTACTTCATGGTCTTCCGGAACGGGGAGGCGATAGATCCCCGGAGCGCGCCGCGCGAGGCCACGTTCTGAACCGCGAAAAATTCGCGGGAAAAAGGGCCGGGAAATTTGATAAGCGAATATACATGCGTTAAACTACTCTAGCCGTTCCCCGGGACGGACGCCAGCGCCTATTCCGGGCGTTCCTTCGTCCCCGGACCGGAAAAAAGGGGAGAGCCGGATGAGCGAAAACGTGGCATCCAAGCAGCCGCCGACCAAGAAGAAGAAACCCCGGACCACCCTCGCCATCAAGAAAAAGGCCAAGACCCGACATCAGAAGGAAACCGATCCGCTCGCCCTCTACCTCAAGCAGATCTCCCGCTTCCCCCTGCTGACGGCCGCGGAGGAGCTCCAGCTCGGCGAGCGCATCCAGAAGACGCGCGCCCGCTCCAAGGAGATCGTCGCGCTGTCGGCCGACGGCGTGGACCTTTCGCGCCTCGACTCCGCCCTGCTCGCCGAGAAGGCGGACGTCGATTCCGAGCTCATGCGCTGCAAGAACCGCATGATCTCGTCGAACCTGCGCCTCGTGGTGTCCATCGCGAAGAATTACCAGCACCGCGGGCTCTCACTCCTCGACCTGATCGACGAAGGCAACATCGGCCTCATCGAGGCCGTCGAGCGCTTCGACTACACCCGCGGCTGCCGCTTCTCGACCTACGGCACCTGGTGGATCCGCCAGGCCATCATCAAGAGCCTCGCGGACAAGGGGCGGGTCATCCGCATTCCCATCCACATGCTCAACACCATCAAGAAGGTCTACTTCGTCGCCAAGCAGCTGACCCAGGAGCTCGGGCGCGATCCGAATCCCGAGGAACTGGCGCAGAAGCTCGGCATGGACTCGCGCAAGGTCAAGGAGATCATGAAGCTCTCGCAGGAGACGGCCAGCCTCGACACGACGGTGGACGAGGACAACGTCACCCACCTGTCGGACCTGATCCGCGACGAGAACGCCGTCGAGCCCTTCGAGGAAGTCTTCTCGATGACCCTGCAGGACACCCTCGGCACGGTGCTCAAGAGCCTCTCGCAGCGCGAGATGACCATCATCACCCTGCGCTACGGCCTCAACGGCGAAGGCCCGCGCACCCTCGAGGAGACCGGCCGCATCCTCGGCATCACCCGCGAGCGCGTGCGGCAGATCCAGGAAAAGGCCATCCAGAAGCTCAAGGAGCTCCAGCAGCTCAGCGAATACCAGAACGAGGTCTGACGATGAAGATCGGGTTTTGCATGCCCTTGAACGCGGTGTGGCGGCGCGAGGTGGACAGGCTCAAGGACGCTCTGCCGGAGGTCGAGTTCGAGGCCGACATGGAGAGGGCGATCGCGGGCATCGACGCCTTCGACGCCATCGTGGCGAACCCCCTGCCGCGCGAGCGCCTCGAGGCCGCCCGCGCCCTCAAGGCCCTGTTCGTGCCCTTCGTCGGCCTCAACCATCTGCCCGCGGACCTGCTCCTCGGACGCGGCGTGTCCGTCTTCAACTGCCACGGCAACGCGGAGAGCGTCGCCGAGCGCGCGCTCGCCATGACCCTCGACTTCTTCGGCCGAATCACCGAGTTCCACAACGACCTCGCCCGAGAGCGCTGGCACGGCTTCTGGGTGGGCAAGGGCGCCGAGGACTTCTGGCATTCGATCTACCGCCGCAAGGCCCTCGTCCTCGGCACCGGGGCCATCGGCCTCGAGCTCGCCAAGCTCCTCAAGGCTTTCGGCTGCGACGTGACCGGCTACCGCCGCCGTTCCTCGCTCGGCGCTCCGGCGGGTTTCGACCGGGTCGTCTCGGACCTGGACGCCGCGCTGGACGCGGCCGAGCTCGTCTTCGTCACCCTGCCGCACACGGGCGAGACCGAAGGCCTCCTGTCGAAGGAGCGCCTGCTCCGCATGAAGGGCAAATTCCTGGTCAACGTCGGCAGGGCCGCGGTCGTCGACGAGGAGGGCCTCTGGCTCGCCCTCAAGGACGGCATCCTCGCCGGCGCGGGCATCGACGTCTGGTACACCTACCCCCAGGGCGGCTCGACCGAGGGCGCCCCCTCGCGCTTCGCCATCCATACGCTGCCGAACGTCATCCTCTCGCCGCACGTCGGCGGCTCCACCCACGAGGCCGTCGACATCAACGCCGCGGCCACCGTGGACAACGTCATCGAGTGGGTCCGGACCGGGGAGTGCAGGACGCGCGTGGATCTGAAGGCGGCGTACTAGTCGCCCCTGAGCGCGGCGAAGAACCTTTATTTTGGCCGGCCAGGGGTGGGCCTGGCACGTGGAAATACATCCCGCTCGCTGGCGCTCGGGGACGTCTTTCCACGTGCCACCCCCCGCGCGGCCGGTCAGATATGGGTTATTAGCAGGTTTCGGGCCTAGGACGCCGCCTATGTGCGGTTGAGTGGCCTCGGGAGATCGACGAAGCCTTTCCGAGGCTTCGTCGCCGCGACCGCTTCAAGCGGTCGCGCGCCACCCGCGGCCCTGCCAACCCCGCGCGGTGCTTCGCCGATTCGGCTGACCAGCACGCCGCATGCGCAGGTGTAGACTCCCCGCCTCGCCTGCGCGACAGCTGTGAGTTCGATCTGGGGCATAGCACGCCGCGCTTTTCGCGGGTGTCTTACCCGGGAAACACGGTGGATCGATTGAGCCGCGCGGATTGGAATTTCGCCGGCGGATTCGTTACCCTATCGCTCAACCCATCCTTGAGAGGTTCTCCATGGCATTCTTCGAATGGGACGACAAGCTGTCCACCGGCATCCCTGTGATCGACGAGCAGCACCGGAAGCTCGTTTCCTTCGTCAACCAGCTGCACGAGGCGATGCTTCAACGCAAGGCGAAGGCGGTCCTCGGCGACATCATCGACGGGCTCGCCAAGTACACCGACTACCACTTCGGCACCGAGGAGCGAGCGTTCGCCCGGTACGGCTACGAAGGCGCCGCGGGCCACGTCAAGTCGCACAAGGCGCTGCTCGCGCGGGTGGAGGAGCTCGCGTCCAGGCACGCGCGCGGCGAGCTCGCGGTGACGGTGGAAACCCTGAACTTCCTCATCGACTGGGTGGGAACCCACATCATGAAGGAAGACATGCGGTACGTCCCCCTGCTTAAGGGCAAGGAGATAGCGGTCTAGGAGCCGTCAGGCATCGGCGTTCGCTTCCCCCGCCCGATGCGGGCGCCGTCGGGCGCCCGCTCCGATCCGCTCAGGTCGTTCGGCTGGATCGCTTCATTTCCAGAGTTCGGCGGGCGCCTCGAGGAGCAGGTCGGGATAGGCTCGGTACGCGTTCATGGCCTCGTAGAGCAGCGAGAAGCCCGTGGCGTCGCGGTCGAAGGCCAGGAAGGGCCACTGCTCGAGCACCCGCTCCCAACCGCGCGCTGGCCTGTCGTCAAGGACGAAGACGGTTTCGAGGTCCTGGGCCTCCTTGAGCGAGGCCAGGGCCAGGGAGGGCGTGCGCGTGGCGAAGAAGAGCCGCGCCTGGAAGCTCCGCTGCGGATCCAGCGAGAACGCGCGCGAGAGCTCGTAGTAGTGCTCCGGCGCGGAAAACGCGTCCGCGAGCTTGCGCACGTGCTGCCGGGCGGGCAGGGCCGCGTTGGACCACAGCACGAGCTGCCACAGGGTGAAGGGATTTTCCTTGAGGAGCTCCCGGGCGGCGCGCGCGGCCCGCGCTATGGTCTCCGGATCGTCCGCCGACAGCAGGAGGGTCACCGAGTTGGCCAGGCGTTCCGGCGCCAGCGTCAGGCGGTCGATGGCCCCGGCGCCGCGGAGGTCGGCGAAGGCCGTGAACCCGCCCCGCTCCGGCGCGAAGTTCGGCGTGGTGGGGACGTTCCAGGCGACGTCGAAGCTTTCCTCGAAGGCGCCGATCGCGTCCACGAGGTCGTCCTCGTCGAGCCAGTCGGTTTCGAGCACGTAGTAGGGAGGGCGCTCGAGGAACTCCTTGATGCCGAGCCCCGTCGGGTCCGAGCGCCAGCGGCTGCCGGGCGCGACCGCGAGCGGCTGCACGTCGGCGTCCTGCCCGAGTCCCGCCATGCCGAGGAAGTCGAAGCCGTCGATGATGGAATCATAATCCTCGCCGGGCAGGCCGATGCGCAAGCCCGCGCGCGTGCGCACCCCCGAGTTCCAAAGCGCCTCCGCCCCGCGCTCGAAAGCCTCGCGGTCGAAGACCAGCCCGAGCGTCTCGAGCGCCGCCGGATTGACCGTCGGCAGTTCGCGGCGGATTGTCTCGACGGCCGCGTCGGCGGCCAGGCGGGCCGCTTCCTCCGAGACGCGGGCCGGGTCCATGACGAGCTCCACGGGCACGCCTGAATCGTTGGCGCCCGCGAGCTCCTTGAAGGGGAGTAGCGGGTCGGCGCCCGGGGCCACCGGCTCCAGCAGCAGGAGTTCCTCCGCCCGGCTTTTGGAAGCCAGCCGGGCCACCCTGGCCGAGAGGCCTTCGACCAGGGGCAGGGGCTCGAGTCCCTCGCGGGGCGCCCAGGCCATGGAATACGGGTTGGAGCCGCGCACCGCCTCGACCCGGACTCGTCGCGCGGGGTTCACCTTGAGCACGCCGGAAAGATAGGGGTCGACGATCGCGCCGGGGGACACGCGCGTCGAGGCCCGGTACCGGTGCTTGTGCGACCTGAGGGCGCGGTCCGCGAGGAACTCGGCGAAGGCGATCTCGCCCTCGCCCTCGATGATCACGTCGAAGGGACCCTGCTTTATCGCGTCGTCGTCGGGAACGGCGGCGGGTCCGCCGGCCAGCAACACCGTGCCCGGCAAGCGGGGGCGGAGCTTCCGGGCCATCCAGAGCGAGCGGTCGAGGTTCCAGTCGAACAGGCTGAACACCGCGACCTCGGGTTGGGCCTCGGCCAGCGCGGCGCAGATGGCGGCGTCGCCGCCATGGTCGACGAGGTCGCCGTCGAGGATGAGGCACTCGTCCCGCTGGAGCAGCCCCGCGCGCTCGGCGGCGCCGATGAGGAGCCCCGCGGCGTACGGTTCGTTGTCCCGGGCTCCTTCGCCCAGGCTCTCCTGCAACGGCAATTGGACGAACGCGATCCTCATAAAGGCAGACCTTTCATGCCGGAGCTCCGGACAGGCATCCACTATAGGGGAAAGGAAGCGCTTGCGCCAGAAGCCTCAGGGCAGTCCGCCCGCGAGGATTCGTTCCATGGCGGCCGAACGGGGGAAGTCGGGCCAGAGCGTCGCCCACGAGCCCTTCCTCGACGGAGCCCCGACGGCGGCCCGTAGCCGCTCGAGGTAAGCGTCCCGGGGAATTTCCCTGCCGCCGAGGCTGGCGACGTGGTCGGTGCGGACCTGGCTGTCGATCAGCGCGATCCCGTCCTCGCGCAGGACCAGGGCCAGGGCCAGGAAGGCGGCCTTCGAAGCGTCGTCCGCGAGGCTGAACATGGACTCGCCGAAGAACGCGTCCCCGATGGAGATGCCGTAACAGCCCCCGACCAGCTCGCCGTCGAGCCGGGCCTCGGCCGAGTGTGCCCAACCGAGCGCGTGGAGCCGGACGTAGGCCTCGATCATGTCGCGGGTGATCCAGGTGCCTTTCTGGCCCGGCCGTTCGCGGGCGGCGCAGGCCTCGACGACGGCGCGGAAATCGCGGTCGGTCGAGAGCTCGAAGCGGCCGGAGCGGAAGACGCGCCGCATGGTGCGCGAGACGTGCAGCTCGTCCGGCACGAGCACGAAGCGAGGGTCGGGCGACCACCAGAGGATGGGGTCGTCGTCGTTGAACCAAGGGAAGATGCCCTGCCGGTACGCGGAGAGCAGCATGCCCGGCGAGAGGTTCCCGCCCGAGCAGAGGACGCCGAAGGGATCCGCCAGCGAGGGCTCGGGGAATTCGAAGGTCCGCTCCTCCCCGAGCCACGGAAAGCCGGGGTCGTCGCGCGACGCCGGCGACCTGCTCATGCCCCGACGCCGCTTCCCGCCGCGGAGTCGGACCGTCCCGCGGGCGCCGGGCTCTCCGTCGCGGCCTTGCGCGGGGCCCGTTTCCTCGGCGGCGCGGAAGGCTCCGCGGCGGACAGCACCTCGATGGCGATCTCCCCTTCCTTCAGGTCGACGCGCGCCGCGCCGCCCGAGGCGAGGCGTCCGAAGAGCACCTCGTCCACGAACCAGCCCTTCACCTTGTCCTCGACCAGGCGGCCGATGTTGCGGGCCCCGAATTCTCGGCTGTAGCCGCGGTCCGCCAGCCACGACACGGCGTCCGCGGACACTTCGAGGCTGACTTTCTTCTCGGCCAGCTGGGCTCGGAAATCGTCGAGGGCCTTGGCGACGATGCGTTCGATGATCTCCTTCGGCAGGTTCGCGAAGCGCACCACCGCGTCGAGGCGGTTGCGGAACTCCGGCGTGAAGGCCTTCTGGACGGCGTCGTCGATGGCCGCCTCGGTGAAGGCGCGCTCGCCGAAGCCGATCATGGGCTTGCCGATGTCGCGGGCGCCCGCGTTGCTCGTCATGATGAGGATGACGTTGCGGAAGTCCGCCTTGCGGCCCTGGTTGTCGGTCAGCGTCGCGTAGTCCATGATCTGCAACAGGATGTTGTACACGTCCGGGTGGGCCTTCTCGATCTCGTCGAGCAGCACCACGGCGTGCGGCGTCTTCCGCACCGCGTCGGTCAGGAGCCCGCCCTCCTCGTAGCCGACGTAGCCGGGCGGCGAGCCGATCAGGCGCGACACCGTGTGCTTCTCCTGGTATTCGCTCATGTCGTAGCGGTGGAGCGCCACGCCGAGCCGCTCGGCCAGGCGCTTCGCGAGCTCGGTCTTGCCGACGCCCGTCGGGCCGACGAAGAGGAAATTCGCCACCGGCTTGTCCGGCGCGCGGAAGCCCGCGCGCGAGCGCTTGACCGCCTTGGCCACCGCCTCGACCGCGGCGTCCTGCCCGAACACGCTCGATTTCAGCTCGGTCTCGAGCCCGGCCAGCTTGTCGCGCTCGTCCGAGGTGACCGTGGCCTCGGGAATGCGCGCGATGCGCGCCACCACGGTCTCGATCTCCTTGCGTCCGATCGGCAGCACCGCCTCCTCGGGAAGCGCGCCTTCCGCGCCCTCCGACGGGGCTCCCGCGGCCGCCTCGGCGGCTTCCTTGTAGGCCCGCATGCGCGCCCACGCGCCCGCCTCGTCGATCACGTCGATGGCCTTGTCCGGCAGGCGGCGCTCGACCACGTACTGGGCCGAGAGCTTGACCGCCAGCTCGATCGCCTCGTCGTCGTAGGAAACCTTGTGGAATTCCTCGTACTTGGCGCGGAGTCCCTTGAGTATCTCGACGGCCTCCGCGTGGGTCGGCTCGGCGATGTCGATCTTCTGGAAACGGCGCGAGAGCGCGCGATCCTTGTCGAAGAACTTCTGGTACTCCTCGAAGGTGGTGGAGCCGATGCAGCGGAGCTTGCCCGAGGTGAGCGCGGGCTTGAGCAGGTTCGAGGCGTCCATCGAGCCGCCGGACACCGCGCCCGCGCCGACTATGGTGTGGATCTCGTCGATGAAGAGGATGGCCTTGTCCTTCTTGAGGAGCTCGTCCACCACGCGCTTGACCCGTTCCTCGAAGTCGCCGCGGAACTTGGTGCCCGCCAGCAGCGAGCCCATGTCCAGGCTGTAGATGGTGTAGCCGCGGAGCCGCGGCGGCACCAGGTCGGACACGATGCGCTGGGCGAGCCCCTCGGTGACGGCCGTCTTGCCGACGCCCGCCTCCCCGACGTGGATGGGGTTGTTCTTGAGGCGGCGGCAGAGCACCTGGACGGTGCGCTCGATCTCCAGGTCGCGCCCGATGACCGGCTCGAGCCGCCCCTCGCGGGCGAGCTTCGTCAGGTCCGTGGCGAAGCGCTCGAGGGCGCCGGCGCGCACCGAGGCCCGCGCCTTGAGTCCGGGGCGTTCCTCGCCCGCTTCCTCGTCGTCCTCCGCGGTTCCGCCGGGCAGCTCCTCGGGACCCGCGTCGGCCTCGTCGGCCTCGTCGCTCCCCGGGGCCGCCTCGCCGTCCAGGCCTTGCGTCCCGGGAGCGAAGGAGCCGCCGTCCGGGCCGTGGCTGATGACCTCGAGCAGCTGGATGCGCTTGATGCCCGACTTGCGGAGGTAGTACGCGGAATAGTTCCGCTCCTCGTCGAAGAGCGAAACGAGGACGTCGGCCACGCGGACCTCGTCCTTGCCCGACGCCTGCGCCTGCAGCACGGCGCGCTCGATGACCGACTGGAAGCCCGCGGTCTGGATGGGCTCCTGGTTCTTCACCGCCGGGATCTTCTGGTCGAAGTACGACTCCATGCCCGCGCGGATCTGCTCGATGTCGGCCTCGCAGCCCTCGAGGATCACCCGGACCGACTCGAAGGACAGGGACGCGAAGAGTATGTGCTCCGGAGTCAGGTACTCGTGGCTCCTGAGCTTCGCCTCGTTATACGCGGCGTTGAATATTGCCTGGACTTCCTGGCTGACGTTCATGCCTTATGCCTTCTCCATGGTGCAGCGGAGGGGGAACCCGTTCTCGCGAGCGAGCTCGTGGACCCTCCCGATCTTGGTGGCCGCGATGTCGTAGGGGTAGGTCCCCACGACGCCCCGGCCCTTCCTGTGTACGTCGAGCATGATGCGCGTAGCCTCCGGTATCGAGCGGTGGAAGACCGAAACGACCACCGCCACGACGAAGTCCATGGTCGTGTAGTCGTCGTTGAGGAGTAGGACGCGGTATTCGTCGGGTTCCCCGGTCCGCTCGTCCACCTTTTCGAGGACGGCGCCGTCAGTGCGGCTTTGGTTCGCCATGAGCTCTCCCAGTAAAATACCCGTCCGGAGCCTAAAAAACAAGCTCCGCGTCCCTTCGGGAAAGGGCAACTCGGCCGCCCGCGCGGTTCGGGCGACGGGTGCTGGCGTCGGCACCTGAAAGCTCGCTTCGCCCGCCCGCCGCACCGAGCGCGGCCGCCCATTATGCGGCAATCGGACCGCGGAGCCGCGGAGGGAAGATGAGGAAGGCAGGAAAATGAGAGCGGTGGCATGAAGGGACGGATTGAGGACCATCCCGTTTGCCTTGATTCCCTCCGCGTCCTCCGCGTCTTCGCGGTTATCCTCGCGGGAAATTCCCAACACCGCCCGCCCGGGCGGCGTAGTATTCATCGTGATGGATGCGATGCCTGAATCCGAGCGGCGCGCGCTGCGCGACGCCGCGCTCGCGGGCGGGAACGCCGCCCGCGGAGCCTTCGAGGCCCTCTGGACGCGCTTCAGGGCGCGGCTCGTGGTCTACGCGCGCTCGTGGCGAGCCTTCGGCCCCGCCGACGCGGACGACGCGGCCTCCGAGGCCCTCATCGCGGCGTTCCGGGGCCTCGCGCGCTACGACAGCGCCCGGCCGCTCGAGCCCTGGGTCTACGCGGTGGCCTCGCGGCGCTTCGCCGACCTCGCGCGCGCGGCGAAGCGCCGCCCGGCGCGGGCCTTCGCCGAGGGCGAGCTCGACGCGCTGGCCGACGGCGCGCGCGCCCATGACGAGGGTCTGGCCCGCGGCGACCTGGCCGGGCGCGTCCGCGCCGCCATCGCGGAGCTGCCTTGGCCCGAGCGGCGGCTCGCCGTGCTCGCCTTCTACGAGGAAATGAGCTCGGCCGACATCGGCCGCGTCCTTTCAATGCCGCCCGGCACGGTGCGCTGGCGCATATCGGTCCTGCGCCGCCGCCTCGGGGCGGCATTCCCGGAGGCAGCCCATGCGTACTGAACGAGCTTCCGATCCCTTCCGCGAGGCCTACGCCCGCGAGCTTTCTCTCGTGGCGCCACGCGCCGCGTCCCCGTCGGAGCTCGCGCGGGCGCTCGAGCCCGAGCCTCGCCGGGCGCCCGCGACCGGTCTCCTGCCCGCGTGGCTCGGCGCGGCCGCCGCCCTCGCCGTCGCGGCGGCGTCCGTGGCCTCGCCCGCCGCGGACGAGGCGAGCCTTTCCTCGCTCATCGCGCGTTCCTGGCCGGCCGACGCCGAAGCCCGGATCGCGACCTTCGCCGCGTCAGCCGGCGAAGCATTCAACGCGGGGCCTTCGAACGCCCCGAGGAGCATTCCATGATCGCCCTGATCCTTCCCGTCGCCATCGCCGCGGCATCCGTCCTGTTCGTGATCTTCGTCAGCGGCGGCCTGCCGTACCTGCTCGCCTTCGTCGACCTGCCGAGCCTCATCCTGGTCCCGGTTACGGCCTGGCTCTGCGCGGCGGCCGGGTTCGGTTGGAAGCGCTCGTTCGCCGCATGGAGGGCCCCGCTCGACCCGGGCGCCGACGCCGCGGCCCTCCGCTCCGCCCTGGCTTGGACCGGGGCGCTGGCCGGCTGGATCGCGTCCTTCGCCGCCCTCGGGCTCTTCATGGGCCTGGTGTTCATCCTGGCCAACCTCGACGACGCGAGCAAGCTCGGCCGCAACCTCGCGGTCGCCGTGCTCGTCTCGGCCTACGCCGCCGTTTCGATGCTGGTGCTCGTCCTGCCCGCCCGCACCATCGCCGCCCGCCGCCTCGCCGAACAGGCCTGATCCCTAAAGAAACCGCAGAGGCGCAGAGACGCCGAGATCGAGGATTGAGAGAATCGGGTTGAGGAACCGGAGCCTCGGGGCTGCCTCCCGGCTTGTTTCTTCTCCGCTCGCCGTTCTCGGCGCCTCTGCGATCGTCTTCACGGTGGAGTCCTTGACGCGGGGGGCGGCGGGGGATATGTTCTCCTTTACAGGCTTTGACGGAGAAGAGTAGCCGGAGACCGGCGCCGACAGAGAGGGCGCCCCGAGGCTGAGAGGGTCCGACGACCGGACCGGCGAAAACCACTCCCGAGCCGCCCGGGTGAACCGACCCTGGAGGTCGCGGTAATCCGGGCCGGGTGCGCCCGTGATAGCGGTGAAGAGTGCGGCGCGCGTGGCGGCGAGGGGGCGGGAAACCGTCCGACCGCCGGCCGGGCGCCGAAGCAAGGTGGTACCGCGGATGCCGCGGGGGACCTCGTCGAGGGCCTCTCCGGAATTCGTCCTTGCGCGAGAGGGGAAGTCCCCCCGAGCGCGAAGACGCGTTCCCGAGGGGCCTTCCGCTTTTTCTCGGGATCCGGCGGCCGCCCTCAAGAGAGGGGGTAGCGGAGAACACCGCAGGACAAGGCCGGCAGGCCTTGGCCGAGGAGTTCGAAGCGAGGGGGATGCTTCCCCCTTTTAAAATCCGGATCCGATCGCCCCGAACGGGCGAAGGAGTACCCCATGTCCGCGAACGTCGAGACCATCCGGCATTCCGCCTCCCACGTCATGGCCGAGGCCGTGCTGCGCCTCAGGCCCGGCAGCAAGGTGGCCATCGGGCCCGCCATCGACGACGGGTTCTACTACGACTTCCAGCTCAGCGAGCCGATCCGCGAGGAGGACTTTCCCGCCATCGAGAAGGAGATGCGGAAGATCATCGCCTCGGGCGCGAAGTTCGAGCGCCGCGAGGTGTCGAAGGACGAGGCGAAGCAGCTCTTCGCCGCCGAGCCCTTCAAGCTCGAGCTGATCGAGGGCCTCGAGGAGGGGACCATCAGCCTCTACGAGCAGGACGGCTTCGTCGACCTCTGTCGCGGTCCCCACGTCGAGTCGACCCGCGAGATCCGCCCCGACAGCTTCAAGCTGCGCTCGGTGGCCGGCGCGTACTGGCGCGGCGACGAGAAGCGCCCCATGCTGACCCGCCTCTACGCGTACTGCTTCGCGTCCAAGGCGGAGCTCGAGGCCCACCTCAAGCTGCTCGAGGAGGCCGAGAAGCGCGACAACCGCCGCCTCGGCAAGGAGCTCGACCTGTTCAGCACCCACGAGGAGGCGGGCGCGGGGCTCGTGTACTGGCACCCGAAGGGCGGGCGCTTCCGCGTGGCGCTCGAGAACTGGTGGCGCGACGAGCACTACGCGAACGGCTACGAGATCCTCTTCACCCCGCACATCGGCAAGAGCTGGCTCTGGGAGACCTCGGGCCACCTGGGCTTCTACAAGGAAGGCATGTACTCGTCGATGAAGATCGACGAGGACGACTACTACATCAAGCCGATGAACTGCCCCTTCCACATCATGATCTACAACTCGAACGCGCACTCGTACCGCGACCTGCCCCTCCGCTGGGCGGAGCTCGGCACCGTCTACCGCTACGAGCGCTCCGGCACCCTGCACGGCCTCATGCGCGTGCGCGGCTTCACCCAGGACGACGCCCACATCATCTGCACCCCGGCGCAGATCGGGGACGAGATCGCCGAGGTGCTGCGCTTCAGCCTCCACATGCACCGGACCCTCGGCTTCAAGGACATCAAGGCCTACCTGGCCACCCGGCCCGCGGGCGACGGCGCGGTCGGGGCGCCCGAGATGTGGGACACCGCGCTCGAGAGCCTCCGCAAGGCGGTCGAGAAGGAAGGTCTCGCCTACGAGATGGACGAGGGCGGCGGCGCCTTCTACGGTCCCAAGATCGACATCAAGGTCAAGGACGCCATCGGCCGCGAGTGGCAGCTGACCACCATCCAGTTCGACTTCAACGAGCCCGAGCGCTTCGACATGACCTACGTCGACTCCGACGGGCAGAAGAAGCGGCCTTACATGGTGCACCGCGCCCTGCTCGGTTCCATCGAGCGCTTCTTCGGCGTCTACCTCGAGCACACCGCGGGCGCCTTCCCGCTGTGGCTCTCGCCCGAGCACGCCGTGGTGGTACCCGTGGCGCCGACCTTCGACGAGTACGCCAAGGCGGTCGAGGGCAGGCTCCGCGCCGCGGGCCTGCGCGCCAAGGCGGACCTTTCCGACTCGCGCATGAACGCGAAGATCCGCGACGCGCAGAACCAGAAGGTGCCGTACGTGCTCGTGGTCGGCGGCCGCGAGGCGGAGGAAGGGACCGTGGCGGTGCGGGTGCGCGGCGGCGAGCAGCTGCCGCCCATGAAGGTGGAAGCCTTCGTCGAGCGGGCCAAGGCCAAGCTCGCCGAAAAGGCCCTGGACCTGTAGCCGGCGAGAAGCCATGGAGGCGCGGACACCTCATCCGCGCCTCCGCGGCGGAAGTCCCGATTGGAGTGCATGTGCGGATGAAGGGTATCGGGAAGGCGCTGTGGTTGCCGCTCGCGGCGTTCGCGGGGGCGGCGCCGCTCGTCGCGGTGCGCGCGGCCGCGACCGGAGTATGGCTCTACGGGTTCCTGCTCTGGAACCTCTTCCTGGCCTGCGTGCCGTACTTCGTCGCGTACGCGCAGTCGGCCCTCGCTTCGCGCGCGCGCGAAGCCTCCGCGCCGGCGCGCTGGCTCGCGGGCCTGGCCATGGCGGCGGCGACGCTTGCGTGGCTCGTGTTCTACCCGAACGCGCCGTACATCTTCACCGATTTCATCCACGTGGTGGAGGGCGGCTGGCTCCGCCGCGACGGCTCGCGCCTCGTGGGTCCCAACGCCCTGCTCTGGTACGACATCCTCATGAGCGCGGCCTTCGCCTTCGCCGGCCACATGGCGGGCCTCGCGTCCATACGGCTGGAATACAAGGCGCTCGCCCTCGCGTGGGGGAGGGCCGCCGCGACCGCGATCGTTTCGTTCGCGGTCCTGGCCTCGGGCTTCGGCATCTACCTCGGACGCTTCGCCCGGCTCAATTCCTGGGACCTGCTGACGGATCCGGTCGGCACCATGTCCGCCATGGCGCGCGACTTCGCCGATCCGAAGGCGGTGCTCTTCGCGCTGGCCTCCAGCTTCTTCGTGGGAGCCAGCTACCTCGTGGCCGCCGCGTTCCGGAAGGTCGACTGAGTAAAAGCGGAACCGCGGAGACGCGGAGACTCTGGAGAAGGAGGGAGAGGACGGGCTCCGGTGCTCCCCGGGGAACTTGGCAAATTCTCCCATTTGGCTTCCCTGCCTCTGCGTCTCTATGTCCCTGTGCCCGGTCTCGAAAAAAAAGCCCCGGCGCAAGGCCGGGGCTTTTTCGTTTCAGGTTCCGATGGACGGGGTCAGATTTCCTTCCACCTTCTGCATGCGTGCATGTGGCCGCCGCCGATATCTTCGAGTTCGGGCTCGGGGAGGGTCTTGCACTCGTCGGTCGCGTAGGGGCAGCGGGTGTGGAAGCGGCAGCCCGCGGGAATGTTCGCCGGGCTGGGAATCTCGCCCGAAATGGGGAGCTCCTTGATCACGTCGACCTTGCCCGACTCCGGCTCCGGCACCGCGTCGATGAGGGCCTTGGTGTAGGGGTGCAGGGGCTTGTCGATGATCATGTCCGCGGGGCCCATCTCCACGATGCGGCCGAGGTACATGACCGCGATGCGGTCCGCGAAGTAGCGGGCGGTCGAGAGGTCGTGCGTGATGTAGAGGTAGGTCAGCCCCAGGTCGCGCTGGACGTCCTTCATCATGTGGAGGATCTCGGCGCGGGTCGAGAGGTCGATCATGGACACCGGCTCGTCCGCGACGAGCATCTTCGGGTTGAGGATCAGCGTGCGCGCGGTGGCGACGCGCTGGCGCTGTCCGCCCGAGAGCATGTGCGGGAAGCGGGTCATGAACTCCTCGGGCGGGGTGATCTTCACTTCCTCGAGGGCCTTGACGATCATCTCGTCGTGCCTGGCGCGGTCGCCTTCGATGCGGTGGATCGAGAGCGGCTCCTCGAGCACGTCCCGGATCTTGAAGCGCGGGTTCATCGAGGCGTAGGGATCCTGGAAGATCATCTGCACCTTGCGGCGGTAGGCTTCGAGCTGCTTCTTGGCTATCGAGGTGACGTCTTCGCCGTCGAAGATCATGGTGCCCGAGGTGGGCTCGATGAGCTTCATGACGAGCTTGCCGGTGGTGGTCTTGCCGGAGCCCGATTCGCCGATCAGCGCGAAGATCTCGCCCTTCTTGATGTCGAAGCTGATGCCGTCGACGGCCTTGACGACCTTGCGGGCCTTGCCGAGCGAGGCCGCGAGCCCCATGTGCGGGGTGAAGTGCTTCTTGAGGTTCTCGACCTTGAGCAGCACCTCGGGGTTCTTGTTCTCGCTCATTTCTCAAGCCTCCAGCAGGCGACCATGTGGCCGGGTTCCACTTCCTTGAGCGGCGGCTCCTCGACGTAGCACTTGTCCATCACCTTGTGGCAGCGCGGGTTGAAGCGGCAACCCTTCGGCGGGTCGATCAGGTCGGGCGGGGTGCCGGGGATGAACGAAAGGCTTTCCACCTTCCTGTGGAGGCGCGGGGTCGCAGCGAGGAGCTTCTCGGTGTACGGGTGCATGGGACCCTGCTTGCCGAAGATCTGCGCGTTGGTCCCCAGCTCCGCGATCTTGCCCGCGTACATGACGCAGATGCGGTCCGCCACCTCGGCCTCGAGCGCGAGGTCGTGGGTGATGAAGATGAACGAGAGGTCGAAGGTCTTCTTGAGCTTCTTGAGGAGGTTGATGATCTGCGCCTGCACGATCACGTCGAGCGCGGTGGTCGGCTCGTCGAGGATGACGAACTTGGGCTTGAGGAAGAGGGCGGTCGCGATGACCACGCGCTGCTTCATGCCGCCCGAGAGCTCGTGCGGGTAGCGCTTCATCACCTCGCCCGGAAGGCCCACGAGCCCGAGGTACTCGCGGATGAGCTCCTCGGCCTGCTCCTTCTCCATGTCGCGATGCTCCTGGAGGGTCTCGAGCATCTGCTTGCCGATGGTGTAGACCGGCGTGAGGCAGTTCATGGCCCCCTGGAAGACCATGGCGACCTCTTCCCAGCGCACGTTCTTGCGCACGTCCTTCTCGGGCAGGGGAATGATGTCCCGGCCGTCGATCAGGATCTGGCCGCCGTCGTAGCGCCCGGGGGCCGTGGGCATGCGCAGCAGCGCGGTGCCGGTGGTGGTCTTGCCGCAGCCCGACTCGCCGACGAGGCCGAGGGTCTCGCCCTTGTAGAGGTCGAAGCTCACGTCGTCGAGCGCTTTGACGACGCCCTTCGACGTGTGGTAGTAGAGCTTGAGGTTCTTGACTTCGAGGATCTTGTCCATCGCTTACCTCGTCCTGAGTTTCGGGTGCAGGATCTTGTCCATCGCGGAGCCGATGAAGGCGAAGGACATGCCCATGATGGCGATGCTGAATCCCGGCGGCACGACCCACCACCACAGCCCGTTGAGCACGGCGCCGCTCGAGAGCGCGTCGTGGAGGATCTGTCCCCAGGTCGTGATGGTCGCGTCGCCGAGGCCGAGCAGCGATACGGAGGCCTCGTAGAGGATGGCGCCCGGCACGGAGAGCGCCATGCTGGCGAAGGAATAGGGGATGAGGAGCGGCAGCATGTGCTTGAAGATGATGCGCCACTTGCCCGCGCCGAGGGCGCGCGCCGCCTCGATGTAGGTCTCTTCCTTGATCTGCATGGCCATGGACCGCACGGTCTTGACGGGGCCGGTCCAGGAGAAGACGACCAGGGCCGCGATGATGAACCAGATGCTCGGCTTGAACACCGCGGAGATGACGATCAGGATGGGCAGCACCGGCATCGACACGAAGAGCTCGTAGATGAAGTTCATGGTGCTGTCGATGGCGCCGCCGAAATAGGCGCTGATGATGCCGTAGAGCACGCCGAGCAGCACGGAGATGAAGCTGGTGACGAAGCCGATGAGCAGGGCCCACTTGAGGCCGGCCAGGAGGCCGGAGAAGAGGTCGCGCTTGCCGGTGTCGCTGCCGAGGATGCCGGAAACGGAACCGACCACGGTGAAGTGGGCGTTGTCGATGCGGACGTCCTCGCTCATGACCATGGTCTGGACGATGAACTTGTACTTGCCCGTCAGGGCGACCGGCGCGGTGGCCATGGACGGGGAAGCCTCGGAGAACATGATGACCATCGGCTTGACCGAGTAGGAGTCGTAGTTGGCCATGTCGGCCTCGCTGGCGTTGACGGCGAGGAACTGGTAGGCGGCCGACTTCGAGTCGTTGGCCAGCGTGACGCGGAGGTCGTCCCCGTCGAGTCCTTCGGCCACGTACTGATAGAGGTCGATGACCTGCCCGTCGGGGCGCTCGACCGAAACCAGGATGGGGAAGGTGCCCCAGCCTTCGGCCCGGAAGATGACGTCGAGGGGCGGCTGGTCGTACCGGTAGGAATAGTCGAATTCATAGCGGCGGATGGATACCCCGTCGCCTTCGATCTCTTCCTTCCGGGGTCTGTCCAGGCTGGTGGTGACCGCCTTCTTCTCCGACGAGAAGGCGTTGGTCCACGCGGGCGGGGCGCCGGAGGAGTTGTCCTCCCAGTAGTTGATGTCGCGCCACTTGGAATTGACTTCCTTGAACGGGACGATGACCGGTTCGAAGATGATCGCCAGGATGGCCACGACCAGTATGGCCAGGCCGATGAGGCCCGCCTTGTCGCGCCGGAACTCGCTCCAGAAATCGGAGAGTCCGGCCAGGAAATCCTTCAGGTTCATGCCTTGCCTCCAACCTTGATGCGCGGGTCGAGGAATCCGTAGATGAGGTCGAGGAAGACGAGCCCGCCCAGGTAGATCCCCGTCGTTATCGCGAGGTCGCCGAGCAGCACCGGTATGTCGTTCTGCTGGACCGCCACCCAGTACAGGTTGCCGAGGCCGGGCCAGGAGAAGATGCCTTCGAAGAGGATGGCGCCGGAAATGGACGCGAGCAGGGAGAGGAGCCCCATGGTGACGAGGGGCGGAGCGGCCGAGCGGAGGGTGTGGCCGAATAGCACCTTGTTCTCGGGCACGCCGCGGGCGCGGGCGCTCATGATGTAGTCTTCCTGCAGGATGCCGAGCACGATGTTGCGCACGATGTACGCGAGGCCCCAGAAGCCGATCAGGAGGAGCGTGATCATCGGGAGCGCCATGTGCCAGAGCACGTCGAGGAGCCGGAGGAACCCGTTGTCGGGCGGCGGGACGGAAAGGATGCCGCCGGAGGGGAAGATCTTGATGGCGTAGACGAAGGTCATCATCAGCATCATGCCGAGCCACCAGGACGGGAGGCCGTAGACCACCATCGTGACGATGCTGGTCGTGCGGTCGAGGGCGCTGCCCGGCTTCTGCGCCTTCTTGAAGCCGAGATAGACGCCGATCAGCAGCTCTATGGCTATAGCCGAGGTGAACAGGAGTATCGTCCTCGGCAGGGCTTCCCCGATTATGTCGATGACCATGCGGGAGCCGCCCGACGACTTCATGATCGTCGAATTCCCGAAGCGGAAGGTCACCGTGTTGAGGGCGCGGACCACTATCCGTTCGATCACCGGCCGGTCGAGGCGATACATCTTGATCAGACGCTCGGTCTCGTCGGCCCGGTACTTCTCTATCTGCTCGGGCTTGAGGTCCTTGAGGCGGTTGACCTTCATGGCCACCTCCTCCCGGATGCCGGCGCGTTGCGTCTTCTCGCTCACCGTGTTGAACAGGGCGGAGAAGACGAACATGAGCAGCGTGAACATTACGACGCCGCGGAGTATCCGCTTGAGCGCGAACCACTTGTACATAGTGCCACCTGGGTAGGGAGAGTCTCCGATACGGTACCGACTTTCGCAGGAACTAAGGCTGCCGGTGTGCCGGCGCCGCGTCGGCGACCGCGAAAAGGGCGGCGCCCCGATGGGGCGCCGCCCGATTGGACGGTGCGATCAGAAGAGGACGAGGGTCTCCGGGGAGACCGAGGGGGTCTCGGTGCCGATCGCGGACTGGATGACGACCGTGTAGGAACCGGCCTTGAGGGCGCCGAGATCCTTGGCGGGGATCGTCACGGTGTAGGTGCCGGCGGCGCCGGCCTTGGCGTCGTAGACCTTCTCCGAACCGTCGGGCATCTGGAGGGCGCCCGTGACCTTCGCCTTGGCGAGCGGGGTCTTCGCGGTGTCGGGGTACATGTAGGAGCTGACCTTGACGGTGATGACCGCGTCCTTGGCGCGGGTGGCGCCGACGGGCATGGTCACGGAGTCGATCGAGGAGAGCTGCATGCGGAAGGCCTTGGCCCAGTAGTCGCTCTTGTAGGGGTAGCTGTCGCGGAAGGCGGTCAGCTCGACGTAGTTGGCGACGGTGTCGATCTTGTTGATGTAGAAGGGGCCGTTGCCGATGAACGCGTGCTTGTACGTGTCGATGAACTTGATCGACGCGTCGTAGCGGGCGATCGCCTCGGCTTCGGTGATGAAGCCCTTGAGCGGCGCGGGGATGAACTTTTTGGCCTTCAGTTCCTCGAGCTTGGCCTTGATGTCGGCGACGCAGGACGGAACCTTGACGTCGACCTCGACGATGGAGGCGTCGTCGGAGTACTGGAAGGTGTAGGTGGTGCCGGACTTGGAGCCCTCGGCGACCATCTGGGCCAGCGCTTCGTAGATCTGCCAGGGCACCGCGGCGTTGTAGCCGGGGTTGGCGGCGACCACGCTGAGCGCGGGGGCGGAGCGGGCGGGCTCCATCGGGAACTGGGCGTCGACCCAGGCCTGGACGGTCTTGCCCTTGTAGTTCCAGACCTGGCCCTTGGTCAGCTTGAGGGCCTCGAGGTAGAGGGAGCTGAGGGCCTCGTCGTAGTACTTGTCGCCTTCGCCGTCCTTGTTCGACCACTCGTAGGCGAACGCGGTGGCGTAGACCATGTCGGCCATGGTTTCGGGCTGGCCGTCGTGCCACTTGCCCCAGAGGTAGCCGGAGGTGCCGGTGGTCCAGGCGGTGACGCCCGAGCCGACGGGCTTCCAGGTCTTGGACGCGCTGTCGTAGGTGACGGCGGTGGCCGGGACCGCGAGCTTGCCCTCGATCTCGCCCTTGGCGTTGAGCGCCACGGAGGTCTGGAGCTTCTTCTCGTCGAAGACGGAGCGGAGCTTGGTGGTCAGCGCGGTGTTCGGCGCCTCGAAGGTGCCGGTGTCGACCACGAGGCCGCGGATGCCGGCCACGTAGCTGTCGGAGAAGCCGTCGCCGCCGACCGGGTCCCACGCGAACATGAAGAGCGAGCCGCGCGAGCTGAACTGCGTGACGCGGAGGACCTTGAGACCCTTGTTCGGGCCGGAGGTCTCGGGCTTCACGTCGGCGGTGCGGAGCGACCACTCGTTCGGGCCGTCGCCGAGGCCGTACGCGAAGCGGCCGGTGAAGCGGGCCTTGTTCGCCACGAAGCGGGCTTCGGAGGCGGAGATGTAGATGCGAACCGCTTCCTCGAGGCCGATCTTCTGGGCCTTGAGCACGCCGTCCCAATAGTCCTTCTCGGTCAGGAAGCTGTTGTTGACGATGGGCTCGAGGATGGTGTCGATCTCGTCGTTGGTGTAGTTCCAGATCTCGGGATCGGTGTAGCCGGGCATGTTGCCGTAGTAGGGGGCGTACATCTGGGCGACGATGTGGGCCCAGTAGGCGCGGGTGGCGCCGGCGCCCCAGCCCTCGGTGTACATGTGCCACACGGCGTCCTTGGGATCGGTCCCGTAGACGGTGTTGATGCACTTCGAGCGGTCGAATTCCTGGCGCTCGACCTTGATGCCGACCTTCTCGAGCTGGTCGGACACGTAGCGGCCGAGGAGCAGGCGGCCGGTGGGGTCGTCGACGCGGATCAGGAACTTGATGGTGACGGGCTGGCCGTCGAAGGTCCACCAGGCGCCGGACTTGACCAGGCGGCCCTTGTTGGCGGGCAGCGCGGCGGCGGCGTTGAGCGCGGCCTCCATGTCGGTCATGGCCTTCTTCTCGTTGCCGCGGGCGCTCATGCCGAGCTGGCTGGCGACGAGGTTGTACTTGTAGGTACCGGGCTGGCCGGGGGTGCCCATGGTGAACATCGGGAAGCCCGCGCCCATGAGGATCTCGTTCACGATCTTCTGACGGTCGATCAGCCAGTTCATCGCGTAGCGGAACTCGCGGATGGCGAAGGGGTTGAACTGGGTCTTGCCTTCGACGTCCAGGGTGAACGGGGCCTTGTTCGGGGCCGGGTTCATGATGAGCGAGAAGGTCAGGCTGGGGACGGTGTAGACGTCCAGCTTGGCCTTGTCCGCGTCGCTGAGCTTGTTGAAGTAGACGGCCGGCACTTCTCCGAAGAAGATGTCGGTCTTGCCTTCAACGGTGTCCTTGAGGGCGATGTTCTGGTCCATGCGGACATCGAAGATCACCTTGTCGACGGCGGGTCCGACCTTGACCTGCGCGAACGCGGTCACGGCACAGAGGACGAGCGCCAGTACGACTAACCCTTTCTTCATGGAAGCCTCCTTGGAAAGGTGTGGAAGTTCCGCGTATTCTGAACCACCGACAAGCATTTGTAAAGGTTTTTTGGGGCTCTCGGGCAAGCGCCCCGGTCGATGCCACCGATAGCTTCCATTAAATACGCTCGCGGTCGTCGAGTCGCGTCGAACCGCGAGCCGCGGCGATGCCGGCCGGACGATCCGCCGCTCGGAGGCGGGTTCTCGCGGTCCCGTTCGGGCGCCGGACTCCATATGGACAAAAACAGGTTGCATCGTCCGTCATGTGTGGTATGCTAGGCCCCGCGAATCCGGCCGGACCGGCGCCGCGAGGCCCGGCTCCCCCGGACGCCCCACATTCCCAGGAGGTTTCCCGCATGGCAAAGAAAGTCGCGTTGTTCGCCGTCGTGTTGATGGCGCTTCTCGCGTCCTGCTCGAACGTTGGCGGTCCCGCCGTCAACCTGAACATCAACCTCGGCAACGAACCGCCGAACCTCGACCAGCACACGACCACCGACACCATCTCCATCCAGATGCTCAGCCTGGTCGTCGAAGGCCTCGTGCGCTACGACGACAAGGGTGGCTACATGCCCGGCATGGCCGAGAAGTGGGAAGTCTCCCCCGACGGCACCGTCTACACCTTCACGCTCCGCAAGGGCGCGCAGTGGTCCAACGGCGACCCGGTCAAGGCCGAGGACTTCGTGTACGGCCTCCGCCGCGCCCTCGACCCGGCCACGGCTTCCGAGTACGCCTACATCCTCTATCCGATCAAGAACGCGCAGGCCGTCAACGAAGGCACCCTGCCCGTCGACCAGGTCGGCGTCGCCGCGGACGGCAACAAGGTCATCTACACCCTCGAGCGCCCGACCCCGTACATCCTGTCCATCCTGAACTTCCCGACCGCCATGCCCGGCAACCAGGCCTTCATCGAGGCCCAGGGCGCCGAGTACGCGTCCGAGGCGGACAAGCACCTGTTCAACGGCCCCTACACGATCAAGGAGTGGCTGCACTCCGACAAGATCGTCCTCGCGAAGAACCCGAAGTACTGGAACGCGAAGAACATCAAGCTCGACACCATCACGGGCTACATGATCGCCGACTCCAACACCTCGATCACCATGTTCTTCAATAAGGAACTGGACATGATCGGCGTCCCGGGCACCCGCCTCAAGGACTTCACCGACAAGGGCTACGCCACTCCGACCTACTCGGACGGCGCCGTCTTCTACCTCGAGTTCAACACCCTCGACCCGGTCCTCGCCAACGCCAAGATCCGCAAGGCCCTTTCCTTCGCGGTCGATCGCGCCGCGTTCACCAAGAACGTGCTCATGGACCAGTCGCAGCCCGCCATGTCGATCGTCGCCCCCTACATCAGCTCCGGCGCCGGCAGCATCTACCGCGACGTGGTTCCCCAGTACTTCAACGACCACGACGTCGCCGCCGCGAAGGCCATGCTCGCCGAGGGCATGCAGGAGCTCGGCCTGACCGCGCTTCCCTCCTTCTCGATGATCTCCGACGACGGCGACCGCGCCAAGAGCATGGCCGCCGCCATACAGGACATGGTCCGCACCGCCCTCGGCGTCGAGTTCACCGTCGACCCGATGCCCTTCAAGGCCCGCCTCCAGAAGATGACCGACAAGGACTTCCAGATCGTCTTCGCCGGCTGGGGTCCCGACTACAACGACCCGATGACCTTCCTCGACATGTGGACCACCGGCAACGGCAACAACCACACCTCGTACGCCAGCGCCGCCTTCGACGACCTCATCCTCAAGGCCACCAACGAGACCGACCTGGCCAAGCGCCTCGAGATCCTCAAGTCGGCCGAGAAGATGCTCATGGACGACATGCCGATCGCCCCGGTGTACTTCCGCATGCGCAACTGGGCGCACCAGGAGAACATCTCCGGCGTGGTCCGCCGCAACGTCGGCCCCGATCCGGACCTCTACTGGACCGTCAAGAAGTAAGAGACCCCGCGCGGCGGCCTCGCGCCGCCGCGCTCCTCATTCCCCTCGAATGGGCTCCGGGCCTCGTCAATGACGAGGCCCGGAGCGTAAGCAGGAGACCTCCGTGTCGCTATTCAGCTACATCATGAGAAGAGTGCTCATCTCGCTCGTGACCGTCTTCGTGGTCGTGAGCCTCACCTTCTTCCTCATGAACCTCATGCCGGGCGATCCCTTCATCGGCAACAAAGCCGTGCCGAAGGCGATCAAGGACAACCTCTACGCGAAGTACGGGCTCGACAAGCCGCTCTTCGAACGGTATCTCATGTACCTCGGCAACCTGGCCAAGGGCGACCTCGGGATGTCGATGACGTACAAGAACCAGAAGGTGGTCAACGTCATCAAGCAGGCCTTCCCCGTCTCCGCGGACCTCGGCATCCGGTCGCTGCTGTTCGGCGTGATCGGCGGGCTGCTGCTCGGGGTGGTCGCCGCCTTGCACCACAACGGGCCATGGGACACCACCGCGACCTTGCTGGCCATAATAGGAGTGTCCATCCCGGGCTTCCTGATAGGCACTTTGGTGCAATACATATTCGGCTTCCTTTTTTCCAACGTCATCAAGGACATCTTCAACACGAGCTACCAGCTCATCCCGATCGCGCGCTGGGAAGGCTTCCGCTACACGCTGCTCCCCTCCTTCGCCCTCGGGTTCGCGTCGCTGGCGCTGACTTCGCGCATGATGCGCACCTCGATGCTCGACGTGCTGCACCAGGACTACATCAAGACCGCGAAGTCCAAGGGGTTGACCCCCCTTCAGGTCACCTGGAAACACACGATCCGCAACGCGATCCTCCCCGTCATCACCGTGCTCGGTCCCCTGACCGCGGCCGTCATGACGGGCACCTTCGTCATCGAGCGGATCTTCGCCATACCGGGCCTCGGCAAGTTCTTCGTGCAGAGCGTGCAGATGTACGACTACACGATGATCCTCGGGCTCACCCTGTTCTTCGCCACCTTCCTCATCTTCATGAACCTGGTGGTGGATATCGCCTACGGTCTCATCGACCCGCGCATCCGCCTCGCGAAAGGCAAGGCATGAGCATGGAAACCACGATCAAGCTCGCCCCGGACGCCTTCGAGCGCGTCCCCAAGGACATAGCCCAGAGCCAGGCCCTCGTCCGGCCCTCGCTCACCTACTGGAAGGACGCCTGGCGGCGCCTCAAGAAGAACAAGGTCGCCATGGTGTGCCTCGTCTTCATCGGATTCATCGCTTTGATCGCGATCGCCGGACCGATCGCGTACCCGAACTACCGGGCGAACAACCTCGAGAAGACCTTCGCGGAACCGGACTCGGAGAACTGGTTCGGCACCGACGACCTCGGGCGCGACCAGTTCGCGCGCGTGCTCCGCGGCGGCCGCGTCTCGCTCTTCATCGGCATCACCGTCTCGCTCATCTCGCTGACCATCGGCATCGTCTACGGCGGCCTCTCGGGCTACCTCGGAGGCTGGGTGGACGACCTGATGATGCGCATCGTCGACATCCTGATCACGATACCCGACATGGTCATCCTGATCCTGCTGCTCGTCATGCTCGAGCCGGGCATCGGCACCCTGATCCTGGCCATGTCGCTGACCGGCTGGACGGGCATGGCCCGCCTCGTGCGCGGCCAGGTGCTCCAGATCAAGGAATCCGATTTCGTGCTCGTCTCCAAGGTGCTCGGCGCGGGCACGTTCCGCATCATCACGAAGCACCTGATCCCCAACACGATCGGCATCATCATCGTCCGGCTCATGATGAGCATCCCCGGCGTCATCTTCAGCGAGGCCTTCCTGAGCTACATCGGCCTCGGCGTGCGGGTGCCGGAGGCGAGCTGGGGCAACCTGGCGGAGGCGGGGGCGCTCCAGTTCCCGAACCACCTCTACATGTTCTTCATCCCGGCCGTGTTCATCATGCTCACGATGCTGGCGTTCAACCTCTTCGGCGACGGGCTCCGCGACGCCCTCGATCCGAAGATGAGGAAGTAGGTTCATATGCTGCTCGAACTCAAGGACCTCAAGATTTCCTTCGATACCTACGCCGGCGAGGTGCAGGCCGTGCGCGGCGTGTCGTTCAGCCTCGACAAGGGCGAGGTGGTGGCGCTGGTCGGCGAGTCCGGCTGCGGGAAGTCCGTGACCGCGCAATCGGTGATGGGCCTGCTCGCCAAGCCAGCCGGCCGCGTCAAGTCCGGCTCGATCAAGATCGACGGCGTCGAAGCCTCGACCTTCACCGAACGGCAGTGGGAAGGCATCCGGGGAAAGAAGATCGGCATGATCTTCCAGGACCCGATGACCTCGCTCAACCCGACCATGACCATCGGCGCGCAGATCTCCGAAGGGCTCATCCGCCACCAGGGAATGAACAAGAAGCAGGCCCTCGCGCGCGCGGAGGAGATGCTCAAGCTGGTGGAGATCCCCAACGTCAAGGAACGCCTCCACCAGTACCCGCACGAGTTCTCGGGCGGCATGCGGCAGCGCGCGATGATCGCCATCGCGCTCGCGTGCAACCCCGAGCTCGTCATCGCGGACGAGCCGACCACGGCCCTCGACGTCACCATCCAGGCCCAGGTGCTCGACCTCCTCAAGGGCCTCCAGCAGAAGCTGAAGACCGCGGTGATCATCATCACCCACGACCTCGGCGTCGTGGCCAGCATCGCCCAGCGCGTGATGGTCATGTACGGCGGCATCATCGTGGAGGCGGGCAACCTCAAGGACATCTACTACGACGCGAAGCACCCCTACACCTGGGGGCTCATGAACTCCATCCCCCGCCTGGACCGCACGAAGGAAGACGAGCTGTCGCCCATCGAGGGAACGCCGCCCGACCTCTTCGCGCCGCCCGCCGGCTGCCCCTTCGCGGACCGCTGCGACTGGTGCATGAAGGTGTGCAGGACCGACATGCCGCCGATCCGCCAGGTGAACGAGACCCACTCGGCCGCCTGCTGGCTGCTGCACGAGGGCGCCCCGAAGGTGGTCTCGCCGCTCGTCCGCCACGGCGACACCGGGGCGGCCAAGGCCAAAGGAGCCAAGCGTGGCTGACCTCATCCAGATCCAGGACCTCAAGAAGAATTTCCACGTGGGCACGGGCCGGGTGCTCAAGGCCATCGACGGCGTGAGCTTCTCGATCCGCGAGGGCGAGACCTTCGGCCTCGTGGGCGAGTCCGGCTGCGGCAAGACCACCACGGGCCGCGTGCTCGTCAGGCTCTACCAGCCCTCGGGCGGCAAGATCGTCTACAAGGGCAAGGACACCTCGACGCTCTCCAAGGACGAGTCGAAGGAATTCTGCCGCGACGTGCAGATGATCTTCCAGGACCCGTACGCCTCTCTCAACCCGCGCATGTCCGTCGAGGACATCGTGGCGGAGGGGCTCGACATCCACATGAAGCTCACGCGCGCCGCGCGCAGGGCCGCGGTGCACGAGCTCCTCGAGCTTGTGGGCCTCAACAAGGAGCACGCCGGCCGCTTCCCGCACGAATTTTCCGGCGGCCAGCGGCAGCGCATCGGCATCGCCCGCGCCCTCGCGAGCAAGCCCCGCTTCCTGATCTGCGACGAGCCGATCTCCGCCCTCGACGTGTCGATCCAGGCGCAGATCGTCAACCTGCTCATGCGCATCCAGAAGGAGCTCGGGCTCACCTATCTCTTCATCGCGCACGACCTGTCGATGGTGAAGTACATCTCCGACCGCGTCGGCGTCATGTACCTGGGCTCGCTCGTGGAGGTGGCCGACTCGAAGGACCTCTACGCGAACCCGATGCACCCGTACACCAGGGCGCTCCTCTCCGCGATCCCGATTCCCGATCCGGACCTCGAAGCCACGCGCCAGCGCGAGAAGCTGCAGGGCGAGATCCCGAGCCCCATCAACGCGCCGCCCGGCTGCAAGTTCTCGAAGCGCTGCCCGCACGTCATGGACGTCTGCACCAAGGTGATGCCGGAGATGATCGAGCTGGCTCCCGGCCACACCTGCGCCTGCCACCTCTATACGAAGAAGTAGGCGCGCCCGACGATCCGGGCCGAGATCGGCCACGCGTCGGATGAAACTAAAACGAGACGAAACGAAACGAAAAGGCCGCCGGAGCGATCCGGCGGCCTTTCCTTTCCCGGAGCCTCGGCTAGTATTTGAACTCGCTTTCTCCAATGAATTCGCGCAGGATCGAGTCGCGCGGCACGAGGTGGGTCGGTATGGGCGCGATGTTGCCGAGGAAGGCGAGGAGCCGCGAGGCTTCCGCGTACTCCGGCGACACGGGCTTGACCGTGCGCAGGAGCGGTTCCGCGTAGACGTCGAGCACGCCGAGCTCGTAGTCGAGCGCCGAGTTGAAGGCCGCGTCGGCGAGGTTCTGGAAGGGGAAGATGTGGAGGCGCTCGCCGCGCTGGACGCTCGGCCACATGCGGAGCGTGTCGAGCGCGGAGTGCCCGCGGAACTGCCAGTCGCGCACCATGCGGCGGAGCAGGCGGTTGTCGGTGGTCGACACGCGGTTGTGGTCGTCGAGGTTGAGCTGGGTCAGGGCCGACACGTAGATCCTGAACTTCTGCTCCTTCGGGATGCGGGGCGTCAGGCGCTCGTTGAGGCCGTGGATGCCCTCCATGACGAGCAGGTCCCGCGGGCCGAGCTTCAGTTTTTTGCCCGAGGGCCGACGCGCGCCGAGCTTGAAGTCGAAGGTCGGCAGCTCGATCTCCTTGCCCGCGAAGAGCTCGACGAGCTGCTCGTTGAGGTACTCGACGTCGAGCGCCTCGAGGCACTCGAAATCGTACTCGCCCTTCTCGTCCCGCGGGGTGCGCTCGCGGTCGACGAAGTAGTCGTCGAGGGCGATGATGACGGGCCGGAAGCCGAGCACGGTCAGCTGCACCGCGAGCTTCTTCGAGGTGGTGGTCTTGCCCGAGCTCGAGGGGCCCGCGATCAGCACCACCTTGACCTTGTCGGCGCGCTCGGCGACGCGGTCGGCGATCTCCGCGATCTTCTTGTTCTGCAGCGCCTCGGCGACGCGGATGAATTCGCGCATCTTCTGGGGCGTGGCCAGGCGGTTGAGCGCGCCTATGGAACGGACGCCGTGGATCTTCCCCCGCCTTCGGTACTCGTCGGCGATGGCGTAGAGGGTCGGGTCGTCCTCGAAGGGCTCGAGGCGGTCGGGCGTCTCCTTGTGCGGGTAGCGGAGGAGGAAGCCTTCGTGGTAGGGACGGAGCTCGAAGGTCTTGAGTATGCCCGTGGACGGCACGAGCGGCGTGATGAAGAGGTCGCGGTAGCCGCCGCACTCGTTCAGGGGAATGCGGGAATCGTTGCGGTGCTCGAGGAGGAGCAGCGTGTCTAGCTGCTTGCGCTCCTCGAAGTAGCGCGCCGCCTCGGCCCACCCGAACCATTCGAGGGTGATGGGCACGTCCTTCTCGACGAGGGCGCGCATGCGCGCCTCGAGCGCGCGGAGCTCGGCCTGGGTGGGCCGCTCCTCGTCCTCGAAGAAATGGTAGAAGCCGTTGCCGATGGCCATGCCCGCGATCAGGCGCCGGTCCGGGTGCAGCTCGCGCGCGGCCATGGACAGGAGGAAGCAGAGGCTCTTCCGGTAGATGAACGCGCCGCGCGAATCGGTCACCGGCAGGCTCTCCACCGCGCAGTCGATGATGACCCGCTCGTCGAGGGCGGTCGCCTCGTTGTTCACGAGAAGCGCGGCGAGCGGCGCCGGTACCGGGGCGAGCGCCTGGGCGATCACGGAGGCCTTGATGCCGAAGGGATAGCCGCGCGTCTCGCCGCCGGGCAGGGTTACTTGGATCTCTTTCATCGGGGCGCTCCTCCTGCTTCGGACGGATCCCGGCACGATACCCGCGCCGCGGCGGGTTCCCTCGCGGTCGCCGGCGTCCGATCCGATGGAACAATCCTAGCGCAGCGGCGGCGGGAAAGGTAGGGCGAGCGTCGCGCGCCGGCCAGGGTTCGCGCCGGTCGCGACCGGGATCAGGCGCCGGCTTTCCGCTCCGGAGCGGCGAGCGCGATCCAGGCCAGGGCGTAGGGCCCGAGCGCGATCTCTCCGGTCCCGGGCTCGAGCACGGAAGGGGCGTCCTCGTCGGCGAGCAGGTCGCGCGCGGGGGCGCCGAGGCCGGCGGGGAGTTCCTGGAAGCGGACGGCGCGGCTTTTGGCGGTGAAATTGGCCGCGACCAGGATGCGGGCTTTCGCCGCGGCCTCCTTGGGGCTCCGCAGGCAGAGGACGAGATGTTCGTCCTGCGCGTGCAGGACCTCGAAGGGCGCGTCCGGCGCGAAGGCGGGGACGTCCTTCCGCAGGCGCAGGAAGCGGGCGATGCCGTTCATGACGCGCGACTCGACGGTATCCGCGACCTCGGATCGCGCGAGCGCTTCCGGATCGAGGCGGGGCCGGTGCATCCAGCGGTTGTCGTCGGCGAGCGCGGGGTCGTCGAGCCAGGAGAAGTCGTTCACGAGGCCGAGCTCGTCGCCCGAGAAAACCAGGGGAATGCCCGTCAGCGAGGCGGCGAGGCCGTGCAGGAGCATGATCCGCTTGACCGCCAGGTCGACGGCGGCTCCGTCCCCCTCCTCGAGCGCCTTCTCGAGGCCGCAGAGCGAGGCGCAGGTGCCGGAGATGCGCGCGTCGCCGGTGCGCGGGTCTTCCATGAAAAGCCGGCCCCGCGCGAAGGAACCGGGGTAGCGTCCCGAGTAGAAGTCGAGGAGGAAGCGGCGGTGGGCCCGCGGGGTGAAGCCCGCGCGGAGGATCTTCTCCTCGTCGTAGCCGAGACCGATGTCGTCGTGGCAGCGCGCGTAGCTCAGCCAGCCGGTGCCGGGGGCGAGGCGGGTCTCCTCGCCGAACGAGCGGGAGAGCACCGCCGTCTTGCCCGTCGCGAGCGCGTCCCAGAGCAGGACCATCAGGGAGGCGTGGTAGGCCAGCTGGCACTCCTCGACGCGACCTGAGTCCAGGTAGCGCACGATTTCCGAAGGCTGGACAATGGCTTCGGCGAGGAAGGCCAGGCCCGGGGCGGCGACGTCGGCGCAGGCCTTCAGCAGGCGTACGATATCGTGGGCCTCGTCCAGGTTGCGGCAGTCCGTGCCCTCGCGCTTCCAGAGGTAGGGCACGGCGTCGAGCCTGAGGATGTCGATGCCCCTATTCGCGAGTTCGAGGAGGATGCCGAGCATTTCGACGAACACTTCGGGGTTGGACCAGTCGAGATCCCACTGGAAGCGGTGGAACACCGTCATCACCCAGGCGTCGAGTTCGGGCACCCAGGTGAAGTTCCCAGGAGCCGTTTCCGGGAAGACCTCGGGCATGGCGCGTCCGTAGCGTTCCGCCGCGGCGCGGTCCGGGAAGACGTGGAAGTAGTCCCGGTAGCGCCGTTCGCCGCGCTTGGCGGCCAGCGCCCATGGGTGCTCGTCGGAGCAGTGGTTGAGGACGAGGTCGGCGGCCAGGTACAGGCCGCGCCGGTGGAGCTCGCGGGCGGCCTCGACCAAATCCGCCACGGTGCCGAGCCGGGGATCGACGCCGAGGTAGTCGGAGACCGCGTAGCCTCCGTCGTTGTTGCCCGCGGGGCAGGGGAAGAAGGGCATTAGGTGGACGATGCGCGCGCCGAGGCGCTCAAGGTGCGGCAGGCGTTCTCGGAAGCCGCGGAAGTCGCCCGAGAAGCGGTCGAGGTAGGCCATGTAGGCCGCGAGCCCCGGCTCGAGGAACCAAGGCTCCCGGCCCTCGGCGACGCGCGCTTCGCGCTCCGCGTCGCCCGCCCGGAGCTCGGTCGGACGGGACGCGTGGGCCCCGGCGAGCAGGTCGGCGACGCGCAGGACGAAAGCGTCCGGATCGTCGAGCCGCGGGGCGTAGAGCCTCAGGACCAGGTCGGCGATGGCGTCGAAACGGTAGCCGAACCGGGCGAGGAAGGCCGGATCGGCGCGCGGGGTATTCCCGCGGGAGGAGAGCCAGCGGGCGAGCAGGGCCCGCGGGCTTGAGGGCTGTACCATGGCGGCCTTCCTCTTTCCGGGTCGGGCCCGCATTTGCGAAAACCCGTGCGCATTTTACGCGCGTACCCGCTTGCATTTCGGGGCGCATCCAGTATAGTACCAGATATAAACCGGTTTAGCCCGACGGGCTCAACCATTTCACGCGTAGTATGCCGCGAAGGCAGCCGGAGAGCAAATCCGTCCTCCGCGGGCGTACGCACATTCCGAAAGGAGGAATGACATGAAGAAGGCATTCGCCGTCCTCGTCGCGCTCGCGCTCGTCGCGGGCCTCATGATCGGCTGCAAGGCCGCCCCCGCGACGCTCACGCTCGCCCAGGGCAAGCCCGAGATCGACGCCATGCTCAAGGCCTACGCCGCCGAGTGGGGCAAGGCCAACGGCATCGAGGTGACGATCAAGTCGATCGGCGGCTCGAGCAACATCAGCCTCGGCCAGCAGCTCAAGGCCGACTACGCCGCGGGCGACATGCCCGACATCTTCGGCATCAACGGCCCCGAGGACTACAAGGAGTGGCAGGCCATCGTCGCCGACCTCTCCGCCGAGAAGTGGGTCGCCAAGACCTCCGTGGCCTTCACCTACGAGGGCAAGGTCTACGGCTTCCCGGTCGCGGTCGAAGGCTGGGGCATGGCCTACAACAAGGACCTCCTCGACAAGGCCGGCATCGATCCCGCCACGCTCAACAGCTTCGGCGCCTACGAGGCCGCCTTCGCCAAGCTCGACGGAATGAAGGCCGAGCTCGGCGTCGACTCCGTGGTGTCCATGGCCGCCGCCGCCGACATGGGCTGGGTCACCGCCCACCACAATTTCAACTCGCTCCTCTCGAACGGCCTGCCCTACGGCGACACCTCCGTCGCCGACGCCCTCATCGCCGGCAAGGTCGACGCGACCCGCCTGGCCGAGTACGCCGACTGGGTCGAGCTCCTGTTCAAGTACGCCGACAAGAAGGTCCTGACCACCGGCAACTACGACTCGCAGGTCGGCGCCTTCGCCACCGGCAAGGCCGTGTTCCTCCACCAGGGCAACTGGACCGATCCCAACATGGCCCAGGCCAACGCCACCTTCGCGATGGGCTTCGCGCCCCACGGCTCGATGAAGGCCGTCACCGACGGCATCTTCGTCTCCGCCCCCTCGTTCTACGTCGTCAACAGCGAGTCGAAGAACAAGAAGGCCGCCCTCAAGTTCCTCGAGGACCTTGCCCTGACCGAAGCCGGCGCCAAGTACATGGTGCAGGAAGCGGGCATGATCCCGGCCTTCGCCGGCATCAGCCTCAATCCCGCCGGCCAGCTCTCGAAGTCCGTCCAGCAGTGGTCGGCGGCCGGCAAGGTCTACAGCTGGAACCAGTACCTCTTCTCCGGCGATTTCCGCGACAAGACCCTCGCGCCCATCTATAATCAGTTCGCGAACGGCGCCATCGACAAGGCGCAGTTCATCGCCCTGATGACGGACGCCTTCGTAAGCCGCAAGTAAGCAGATCCGGACGCCGGTCGCGCTAGGCGGCCGGCGTCGTTTCCGCGCGCCCCCTCGCGGGCGCGCGGAAACGCGGGCCCGCGGGCCCGCCGACGGAACAGGGGGGAAGCCGATGAGAGCGCGCGCCGAAAACAAGCTGGTCTTCTGGCTCTTCCTGGCTCCGGCCCTTTTCGCCTTCGTCATGGTCATCCTGGTGCCCTTCGGCCTCGGCGTCTGGTACTCGTTCACGAACTGGTCCTCGTCGCCCCGTACCGGAGCCGGCATCGCCTTCGTGGGCCTCGACAATTTCGTCCGGAGCTTCCGCGATCCTTCGTTCCTCTACTCCTTCACCATCACCACCGCGTACACGATCGTGAACGTGGCCCTCGTCAACGTCGTCGCCTTCGCCCTCGCGCTGCTCGTCACGAGCGCCATCCGCTTCCGCAATTTCTACCGGGCGGGCTTCTTCGTGCCGAACCTCATCGGCGGCCTGATACTCGGCTACATCTGGCAATTCATCTTCAACAACGCGATTCCCTCGCTCGGAGAGCTGGTCGGCATAGCGGCCTGGTCCGAGCCCGCGAACCTGATGCTGGCGCGGAGCCCCACGGCCATACTGGCGATCGTGATCGCCGGGACCTGGCAGTACGCCGGCTACATCATGGTCATCTACGTGGCGGCCCTGGAGAACGTGCCGGTCGAGCTGCACGAGGCGGCCCAGATCGACGGCGCGAGCCCCTGGCAGCGGCTCCGCGCGGTGACCCTGCCCATGGTCTCGCAGGCCTTCACCATCACGCTCTTCCTCACCCTCGTGAACTCCTTCAAGCAGTTCGACACCAACACCTCGCTCACGAACGGCGGCCCGTCCGCCATGTTCATGGGCAAGCCGATCTTCGGCACCGAGCTGCTCGCGATGAACATATACAACACGGCCTTCATCTCGAACGACCTCGCGATGGGTCAGGCCCGGGCGGTGATCTTCTTCCTGGTCATCGCGCTCATCTCGACCGCCCAGGTCCGGGCGAACAAGAAGCGGGAGATCGAACTGTGAACGCCCGACGCCTCCGCGCGCTGCCGCTCGAGATAGCCGCCGCGACGCTCTTCGCGCTCTTCTTCGCCCCCTTCGTCCTGGTGCTGGTCAACTCGGCCAAAGGCGCCTTCCAGATCACCAACGCGCCGCTCGCGCTCCCCGAGGACTGGAGCCAGCTCTTCCGGAACGTCGCGACGATCTGGACGAGCGACAACATCCGCTACGGCTCTTCGTTCGCCTCGTCGCTCGTCATCACGGCCGGCTCGCTCGTCCTCATCGACCTGGTGGCGTCGCAGGCCGCCTGGGCGCTCGTAAGGACCAAAAGCCGCGTCTCGTCGACGGTGTTCATCGTGTTCGTCGCCGCCATGGTCGTGCCGTTCCAGATCGTCATGTTCCCGCTCCTCTCGTGGTTCCGCAAGGTCACCGACTTCACCGGAGTGCCCCTGCTCCGGAACTACGCGGGAATTTTCCTGGCCTACGTGGGCTTCGGCATGGCCCAGTCCATCTTCATGTTCCACGGCTTCATCAAGAGCATTCCCCTCGAGCTCGAGGAGGCCGCCACGATCGACGGCTGCCGCAGGCACGAGATCTTCTACCGCATAGTCTTTCCCATCCTGAAGCCGATCCACGCGACCGTGCTGGTCCTCAACGGCATCTGGATCTGGAACGACTACCTGCTGCCCGTGCTGGTGCTCGGCAAGGGCAACAAGGTGATGACGCTTCCGTTGGCCGTCTCCAATTTCGCGGGCGCCTTCGTCAAGCAGTGGGATCTGATCATGACGGCCATCCTCATGGCCATGATTCCCGTCGTGGTGTTCTTCCTCTTCGCGCAGAAGTCGATCATCAAGGGAATGGTCGCCGGATCGATCAAGTGAAAGGTCCCGCGCCGCTCATCGTCGCCGCGGCCCTCGCCGCGACGGCGAGGCTCATGCTACACTCGCCTTCCGCCGGCGTTCGCCGGCCAGCCTCACAGGACCCAGGGTCGGGTACCGCGCCGCCCCGCCGCGACGCGGACCGGAAGAACGCAACATGAGAATAACCATCAAGGACATCGCCGAACGGGCGGGTGTCTCGAAGACGACGGTCTCGTTCGCTTTCAACGAGCCGGGCAAGATATCGAAAGAGACCTACGAGCGCGTCATGGCCATAGCCGGCGAGCTCGGGTACGTGCCCGATCCGGTCGCGCGCACCCTGACCACCAAGCGCATCGGCGCCATCGGGCTGCTCCTGCCGCAGCCGATCCCGGAGGCCCTCCGGAACCCGTACCTGCACGAGCTCATGCAGGGCATCGGAGCGGCCTGCCACGAGCATGACTTCGCGCTCACCGTGATACCGCCCGTCAAGGGCCGCATCATCGAGGCCGCGCGCCGCGCCGCGGTGGACGCGATCCTGACCATCGGCGTGGGTCCGGGCGGCAGCATCGTCGACCTGCTCCAGAAGCGCCACGTACCCTTCGTCACCATCGACGGCAAGCCCACGGACGCCACGCTCAACGTCGGCATCGACGACCGCGCCGCGGCCCGGACCCTGATGGAATTCGTGCTCGGCCTGGGCCACCGGCGGATAGCCATCATCGAGCTCCAGAGCGAGACCGTGAACGAGCCGGAGGAGCGCTCGTCGCTGGTGAGGGACGCGCGCATGGCAGGATTCCGCGACGCGCTCGACCGGGCCGGCATCGACCTCGAGCGCGACGTGCGCATGCACTTGACCGAGTGCTCCATCGAGGGCGGCCGCGCCGCGGGCCACGAACTTCTCGCGCGCGACGAGCCGCGGCCCACGGTGGCGGTCTGCATGTCCGACGTCGTGGCCTTCGGCTTCTACGCCGCCTGCCGCGAGCGAGGCGTCCGCATTCCCGAGGACCTCTCCGTCACGGGTTTCGACGACGTGCCCTATTCCGGCTTGCTCACCCCGCCCCTGACCACGGTCAGGCAGCCCGGCTACCTCAAGGGCTACGAGGCCGCGCGCATCGTCCTCGAGCGGCTGGCGGGAGGAAGCCCGGGCCACATCGTGATGGAAACCGAGCTCGTGACGCGCACCAGCGCCGCCGCTCCCTCGGGGACCTGACCGTGACGCCGGCCTGGGATCCGGCGGAACTGGAAAGCTTCCTCGACCTCCGCGCCGACCGGCCGGCCCTGCTCGAGCGCATGCTCGCGGGCACCGGCGCGCGCACGCGGCGCGCGCGGCTGGCCGGCTGCGAGCATCTCGCGGTCCGTTTCGACGGTCGCGTCGATTCCGCCGTCCGCAACCGGATACTCGTGGCGCACTGGGACCGCGCTCCGCTCACGCCCGGCGCCCTCGACAACTCGGCGGCCTGCCTCCAGCTGGCGGCGCTCGCGCGGCGCGTGGCCGCGCGGGGCGGCGACCCGGGACTGATGATCCTCTTCACCGACGCGGAGGAACGCGCGGCCGCCGGCGCGAAGGACCAGGGCGCGTTCGCCCTCGGCCGCGCGCTGGCCTCGATGGCTGGTCCCCGGCCCGCGGTGTTCGCCTTCGACGTCACGGGCCGCGGCGACCTTCCGATAGTATCCGAAAGCCCCGGCGACCTGCTCGGCCGCGGCGGACTCGGCGTAGGGCGGCAGGGCCGCGAATTCAGCCTGCTCCGCGACGCGGCCTGGGCCGTCGCGCGGGAGGCCTCCGGGGGGATGGCCCGGAAGCTGCCCGCGCCCTGGACCGACGACCTCGGCTTCACCCTCGGCGGCCTTCCGGCCGTCGCCATTACCCTGCTGCCCCGGGCTGAGGCCGACGCGCTCGAGGCAGGCGTACGGGCCATCCGCGAAACGGGGAAGGAACTCGCGCTCGGGACGCGCCATGGAGCGCGCGGGATCCAGGGCGACGTCGACGCGGAATCAGTGTTGGGCGAAGCCTGGCCCGCCACCTGGCGCCTGCTCCACGGCGCGGGCGACGACGCCACGGTCCTCGAGCCCGCCGCCTTCGCCTTGATGGCCCGGATCATGGACGGCCTCGCCGCCCTCCGCCTGCCGCGCCTGTAGCCCGGCAAGCTCAAGGAACCGCGGAGTCGCGGAGACGCAGAGTACGATCGAATGCCCGCGGAGCTCGGGCATTCCCTCATTACCCCCTACTTCCCTCCACGTCTGCGCGCCTCCGCGGCTTTCTTTTACTGAAGGACGATCGGGAAATGCGTGTATACTGTCGGGCGAAATTCACTGGAGGTGACCCTATATGGCAAATACCGACGCGATTCCCGCCCGCAAGGACGTCCCGGCCGAGCACCGCTGGAACCTCTCGAAGCTCGCGAAGGACGAGGCGACCTGGGACGCCGAACTCGCGAAGTTCGAGGCGATGATACCCGGCATCGAGAAGTACCGCGGCAAGCTGGCCGACTCGAAGGAGGATTTCTTCGCGGCGCTCGCCTACAACCGCGAGATGGGCCTGCTCGGCGAGCGGCTCGGCTACTACGCCCAGCTCCGCGTGTCCGAGGACGAGGGCGACTCCTCGAGCCGCGGCCGCGCCGGCCGCTTCATGATGGCCATGACCAGGGCCGAGGGCGCCTCCGCCTGGCTCCTGCCCGAATTGCAGCGCGTCCCGGACGCCAAGGTCGACGCGTGGCTCGCCGAGCCGGTCGCGGACGAGTACCGCGTGTTCGTGCGGAAGCTGCTCCGCCTCAAGCCCCACGTCCTCTCCGAGGCCGAGGAGCGCCTGCTCGCCCTGCAGGCCGAGGCGAACGAGACCGCGTCCGAGGCATTCTCGGTGCTGACCAACGTCGACATAGACTTCGGCACGGTGGACACCCCCGAGGGCCCGAAGCCGCTCTCGCAGTCGGCCTATTCGAGCTTCATGCAGAACCCCGACCGCGCCGTCCGCGAGGCCGCCTACCGGAAGTTCTACGCCGCCTTCGACGGGCACAAGACCACCATCGCCACCCTCTACTCGGGGTCCTGCAAGCTGGACAAGTACAAGGCGACCGTGCGCAAGTACCCGTCGGCGCGCGCCGCCGCCCTCTTCCCCGACGACGTCGACGAGGCGGTGTACGACAACCTCGTGAAGACCGTCAACGCCAACCTGCCCACGCTCCACAAGTACTACGAGATCCGCCGCAAGGCGCTCAAGCTTCCCGAGCTCCGCCACTGGGACGTCTACGTGCCCCTCGTGCCGGCCGCCAAGTCGAAGTACAGCTACGAGGAAGCCGTGGCGCACATCGAGAAGGCGCTCGCGCCGCTCGGCGCCGAGTACGTGTCGACGATCAAGGCCGGACTACTCGGCGGCTGGGTGGATCGCTACGAGAACAAGGGCAAGAGCTCCGGCGCGTTCAGCGCCGGCTCCTTCTCGGGCGACCCCTACATCCTCATGAACTACAAGGACGACGTCATCCGCGACATGTTCACGCTGGCGCACGAGGGCGGCCACTCGATGCACTCGTGGTACTCCGCGCGGAACAACCCCTTCCTGTCCTACGGCTACACCATCTTCGAGGCGGAGGTGGCGAGCACCTTCAACGAGGCCCTGCTTTTCGACCACATGTACCGCGAGGCGAAGGACTCGTCGCTCCGGACCTACCTGCTCAACAGCCGCGTCGACGACCTGCTCGCGACCCTGTTCCGCCAGACCATGTTCGCCGAGTTCGAGATGGTCGCGCACGCGGCGCTCGAGGGCGGCACGCCGCTGACCGTGGACTTCTTCCGCGCGGAGTACCGCAAGCTCCTCGAGAAGTACTTCGGGCCGTCGATGAAGTTCGAGGACGTGTCGGACCTCGAGGGCCTGCGCATCCCGCACTTCTACGGCGCGTTCTACGTCTACAAGTACTCCACCGGCATCTCCGCCAGCATCGCGCTCGCCAAGCGCGTGCTCTCCGGAGGGGAGAAGGAACGCGAGGACTACTTCAAGTTCCTCAAGTCGGGCGGCTCGCGCTACCCGATCGAGGCGCTCAAGGTGGCGGGCGTCGACATGTCCACGCCGCAGCCGATCGAGGCCGCCTGCGCCGAATTCGGCCGCCTCGTCGACGAGCTCGGCAAGGCCCTGGGGGTCTGACGGTTCGGGAGGACCTGTCCGGGAGAGAAGGGGAACCTTCTCGGCGATGCTTCGCGCCGCTGTCGGAGAGGAAGGGATAGAGGCGCGCGCTCGCCGCGCGCCGCCTTCCCCCGGGCCCTCCCATCCCGGCGCGGAGTCGGAGGGAACCGGTTCCGGGCTCAGAGCAGCCCGAGCCGGGCGAGGACTATGGAGGCGGCGGCCACGGCCGCCGTTTCCGTTTTCAGGATGCGCTCGCCGAGGTCGCGGCACTCGAAGCGCGCGCCCTCGAGCTCGTCGAGCTCGCGCCCTGTCCAGCCGCGCTCGGAGCCGATGGCGAGGAGGACCGCCCCGTCGCCGTCGCCGGGGAGCCAGGCGCCCAAGGGTCCGCGAGAACGGTACGGGTCGAGGGCGACGCGCGCGCCCGGAAGGCCGGCCAGCTCGCGCAGGGCCGCCTTGAGCGAGGGGCTCGTGGACACCTCGGGCAGGCGAGGGCTGCCCGCTTGCTCGGCTCCCTCGAGGAGCGGCCGGCGGAAATCGCCCTTCAGGTAGAGGTCGGAATCCGCGTAGCTTTTCTCGCCGAGCTCGGTGCCGCAGAGGACGATGCGCGAAAGCCCGAGGCTCGAAAGGTCCTTGAGGATGCGGTTCGCCTGGATGGGCCGCGGCAGGCCGACGATCAGCGCGAGGGGACGTAGCGGCGGCGCCTCGCTCTCGGGCGCGAACGAGAAGCGCGCGCCTTTCTCGTCCAGCTCTTCCACCGTCGCGAGGCCGAGCGGGGCGGGCCCTTCGGGACCGCCTGCGATTCCGGCCGCGAGGACGTCGCCCGCCTTCTTCCTCAAGATCTTCCGCACGTGCTCCACGCGGCGGTCCGAGCGCGGAAGCCGCTCCCCGACCTCCTCCGGCTCCAGCACCAAAAGGTTCATGGATAGAGTATGGTCGGCCGCGCGCGGTCTTGGGAAGGGCTACGCGACGGGGATGGAAAAGGGGGGCCGGCAGGGGGCGGCTCGCGACGAGCGCGCTACGATCAATACCTCTCTGACGGCGGCGCGAAGCGACGCCGGGAACGGAAGGGGTGCCCTTCGGCGCGGTCGGTTCCCTTCCGTTCCCCCCGGACGGCCGGCTAGATTTCCCGGGGGTCGGGCTCTCCTTCGTAGTCGACGCCGGGGACGGCGAAGCCGTGGGCCTGGAGGAAGTCGAGCTTGAAACCCTCGAGGTCGGCGAGCGCGGCGACGTTGGACGCGTCGACGGCCTCGAGGCGGCGCGAGACCTCGGCCTGCACGTCCGCGCGCATCTCGAGCTCGTCGAGGCGGATGCGGCCCGCGGAGTCGACCGGCACGGGGTTGGCGGCGAGGCGGTCCTTGAAGAGGCGCAGCGCCTGGTCGAGGCAGTCCTCGTGGACGCCCTTCTCCTTCATCACCTTGTAGAGGGTCGAGACGTAGAGCGGAATGACGGGGATGACCGCGCTCGCGCGCGTCACCAGCGCCTTGTTCACCGATACCCAGGCGCGTCCGCCGGTCGAGGCCAGCTTCCGGTCGAGCTCCTTCGCCGTGGCCTCGAGGTGCTCCTTGGCGCGGCCGATGGTGCCGTTGCGGTAGATGGGGTGCGAATGCTCGGGGCCGATGTAGCTGAAGGCGACGGTGCGCGAGCCGCGGGCGAGGACCCCGCCCTGCGCGAGCGCGTCGATCCAGAGCGCCCAGTCCTCGCCGCCCATGACCTTGACGGCGCCCGCTTCCTCCTCGGACGTGGCGGGCTCCGCCTGGGCTACCGAGAAGGCGCCGGAGAAGACGTCGACGTGCTTGCCGGAGTAGGGCGCGCCGATCGGCTTGATGGCCGAGCGGTACATGACGCCCGTTTTCGGGTCGGTGCGCACGGGGCTGGCGAGCGAGTAGACGACGAGGTCGAACTCGAGGCCCCTGTCCTTCGCGAGCGCGACCACCGCGTCGCGGGTGGCGTCGGCGAAGGCGTCCAGGTTGAGGCTGGCGGCGAAGAGGCCCTCGCGCGTCGCGGCGCGGTCGAAGGCGGCGTTGTCGTACCAGCCGGGGCTGCCGACCTTCTTCTCGGTCGGCTCGCGCTCGAAGGAGACGCAGACCGTGGCGGCGCGGTAGCCGAAGCCCGCGACCACGCGGCTCGCGAGTCCGTAGCCGGTGGAGCCGCCGAGCACGAGCACGGCCTTGGGCGGCGGGTTCCAGGCCGTGCGGCCCGAGAGGTCGAGGAGCGGCCGCGCGGTCTTCGCGCGCGCGACCCAGGACTCGACCAGGGCCGCGCAGCCCTTCGGGTGGGCGTTGAGGCAGATGTTGTTGCGGATCATGGGGGAACTCATGCGTTGTCTCCTATCAGGCAGAGCCATTCGGCCTCGACGGCGAGCTCGCCCGCGACGTAGCCCTTGCCCGCCTGGCGTATCATGCGGGCGGAGACGCGGAGGTTTTCTATTTCCATGTCGAGCGTGTCGCCGGGGCGGACCTGGCGGCGGAATTTCGCCTTGTCGACGGTGGCGAGGAAGGCGAGGCCGTTCGCGGCCGTTCCCGCGACGCGCGCTCCGGCGCCGCCCGCCTGCGCCATGGTCTCCACGAGGATGACGCCGGGCACGACCGGATACTGCGGGAAGTGGCCGCGGAAGAAGAAGTCGCCCTCCACGAATTTCCGCGAGGCCCGGATCTTGCCGTCGATCGAGGCCTCCACCCGGTCGACGAAGAGGAAGGGATCGCGGTGGGGAAGGATGGCCTCCATCGCGGCGCGGCCTTCGACGGCCACGGCGCCGAGGGGCTTCGCCTTGTCGCTCACGCCCACCTCCGTATGGCCACGACGCCGTTGTGGCCGCCGAAGCCCAGGCTTCCGGAAAGCGCCGCGTCGATCTTCCCCTTCACCGCCTTGTTCGGCACGTAGTCGAGGTCGCACTCGGGGTCGGGCTTGTCGAGGTTGATGGTCGGCGGGTAGACGCCGTCGCGGATCGCGAGCACGCAGGCGATGGCCTCGACGGCGCCGGCGGCCGCCACGAGGTGGCCGGTCTGTCCCTTGGTGGAGCTGACCTTCATCTTCCGCGCGTGAGCGCCGAAGGCTTCCTTGATCATGCGGGTCTCGGTCGGGTCGTTGATCGGGGTCGAGGTGCCGTGCGCGTTGTAGTACTGCACGTCCTCGGGCTTGAGGCCGGCGTCGGCCAGGCAGAGCTCGATGGCCTTGCGGCCGCCCTTGCCCTCCGGGTCGGGAGCGGTCAGGTGGTAGGCGTCGCAGGTCGAGCCGTAACCGGCGAGCTCCGCGAGGGGAAGGGCGCCGCGCTTTTTCGCGTGCGCCTCGCTCTCGAGTATGACGACGCCGGCGCCCTCGCCGATGACGAAACCGTCGCGATCCGCGTCGAAGGGGCGGCTCGCCTTCTTCGGGTCGTCGTTGCGCTTCGTGGAGAGGGCCTTCAACATGCAGAAGCCGCCGAGCGCGAACTCGGTCAGGGAGGCCTCGGTGCCGCCCGCGATGACCACGTCGCAGCGGCCCGACCGGATCAGGTCGAGCCCCATGCCGAGGGCGTCGGTGCCCGAGGCGCACGCGGTGGCCACGGTGAGGGCGGGGCCGGTGACGCCGAGGCGCATGGCGATGTTGCCCGCCGCCTCGTTCATGATCATGAGGGGGACGGTCATGGGCGGCATGCGGCCCGGCCCCGACTCGATCAGCTTGAGGTGCGACTCGACGAACACGTCGATGCCGCCGATGCCGTTGCCGAGCGCGATGCCCACCCGGGTCGCGTCGATCAGGCCGGAGGCGACGGCCTCTTCCATGCCTGCCTGGCGCCAGGCCTGCACGGCCGCGGCGACCGCGTAGAGGGTGAAGGGCGCCATCTTCCGGGCGTCCTTCTTGTCGACGTAGGGGCTCGGGTCGAAGTCCCGGACCTCGGCCGCGATGCGCGAGTCGAGGCGCGACGCGTCGAAGCGCGTGATGGGACCCACGCCGCTTTCGCCCGCGACGATGGCCTTCCAGAAACCGTCGATGTCGTTGCCTATGGGCGTGACAGCGCCCAGCCCGGTGATGGCGATCCTCGTCTTCATGGTTCGTCTCCTTCCCTTACATGCGCGCCACGGTGCCGCCGTAGGTCAGCCCCGCGCCGAAACCGAGCATCATGACGAGGTCGCCCTCGGCCAGGAGCCCTTTCTCGCGCATCTCGTCGAGCGCGAGCGGGATGGACGCGGCGCTCGTGTTGGCGTATTCCTCGATGTTCATGTAGAAGCGCGATTCCGGCAAGCCGAAGCGCTTGGCCGCCGCCTGCACGATGCGCAGGTTGGCCTGGTGCGGCACGATCCAGCGGAAGTCCTCGAGCGCGAAGCCCGAGCCCGTCGAGAGCTGCTCGATGAGCTGCGTGATGGTGCGCACCGCGAAGGTGTACACGTTCTTGCCGTTCATCACGATGCTCATCGAACCTTCGAAGGCGGGGCGCTCGAAGGTTCGCGTCCGGTCCGGCTGGGTCAGGTAGAGGTCCTTGGCGCCGGAGCCCTCCGCGCGGAGGATGGACTTGAGGAGGCCGCGGCCTCCCGGGGCGCTCTTGCCGTTTCCCTCCACCTTCTCGAGCAGGGCGCAGCCGGCCCCGTCGCCGAAGAGCACGCAGGTGGCGCGGTCGTTCCAGTCGGAGATGCGCGAGAGGGTCTCGGCGCCCACGGCCACGGCGTAGCGGGCCTCGCCGGATTCGAGCATGGAACGCGCGACCTCGAGGGCGTAGATGAAGCCGGTGCAGCCCGCGTTGACGTCGAAGGCGGCCGCCTCCTTCGCGCCGAGCCGGTCCTGCAGGATGCACGCCGTCGAGGGGAAGCCGAAGAACTCGGGCGAGGCCGACGCCACGACGATGAGGCCGAGCTCGGACGGGTCCACCCCGGCGCGCGCGAGGGCCGCGCGGATGGCGCGCTCGGCCAGGTCGGTGGTGGTCTCGCCGTCGGCGGCGTAGTGGCGGGCGCCGATGCCCGTATGCGAGCGGATCCATTCGTCGTCGGTGTCGACGCGCTTCGCGAGCTCGTCGTTGGTTACGCGGTTCTCCGGCACGAAGGATCCGAGCGATTTCACGATTACAGCCATGATGCCTCCCGGCCGGCGCTCGCCGGCCACGGGAGGCATCATCCGACAAAAGACATGGAAGTGTCAATATGACGATATTGGAACCAATGTCAAGAAAACGCCAGGCGCCGAGCGCGCCGAGAACCGGATTGGCGAAACCGGAAGAGGAGCCCCGGCTTTTCGCCCTCCCGTTCTGCCGTTCACCTCGGCGTCTCGGCGCCTCGGCGTCTCGGCGTCTCGGCGTTTATTTCGTTTTGGATACTGGCTTTACGAATGCCGCGGCGAGGGAGAGGGCGGCGGAGGAGGCGAGGCCCGCCATGGGGAGGAGCTTGGACCAGGGGCTCGCGGCGGCCTGGAAGCTGCCCGCGGTGCCGAGCGCGTAACCGATGACGATGCCCGCGAAGGCGAGGGCGGGGTTCATCTTCCTTCCCTTGCCGAGGACGAGCGCCACGAAGAGCGCCGGCACGATGCCCGCGGTGTAGCCGTTGTAGGTCTTGAGGATGAGGCCGATGATGTCGGTGCTGAACAGGGCCACGAGCGCCGCGACGACTCCGACCGCCACGATCCAGAAGCGCACGCCGTTCACGCGGTCGCGCTTCAGCACGTCGTGCTCGAACACCGAGGCGGCCGTGATGAGCACCGTGTCGCCGGTTGAGAGGATGGCGGCGAGCAGGCCCATGACGAGCGCGACGCCGAGGGCGGGGGGCAGGACCCTGGCCGCGATGGCGTTGAGCGGATCGAGGCCGCCGGAGTCGAGGCCGCTCGCCTTCGCCCAGAGACCCACGAAGGTGATGGCGAAAGCGAACAGGAACATGCCGGCGCCCGAGACGAAGCTCGAGCGGCGGGCGTTGGCGGGACTGTCCGACGAAAGCACGCGGCTGAACATCATCGGGCAGATGAGGTAGGAGCCGCCGACCACCACCACGTAGTAGACGAGGTCGAGGGGCTTGAAGCCCGCGTTGAACAGCTCGATCTCGAGGGCGCCGGGAGCCGGGGGCTTGGCCAGGAAGAGCCAGGCGAGCGTTCCGACCAGGGCCAGGGCGAGAATGCCGAACTGGAAGAGGTCGGTGCGGAGCACGGATTTCTGGCCGCCTATCAGGGTGTAGACGACCAGGAAGGCCGCCGCGACGGCGACCGCCGGCTGGTGGGCGAGGCCGGTCAGCGTCGTGATGACCTTGGCCGCCGCGACGAACTGTGCCGCCGCGAGGCCGGTCCAGGTGACGACGATGATGGCCGAGACGAGAAGCCGGTTCTGCGGTCCCAGGAAGCCGCCGGCCAGGTCGGGCATGGTCAGGGCTTCCGACTCGCGCACCTTGCGCGAGAGGAAGATGCCCTGCAGGAAGTGCGCGATGCCGCCCGCCGCCACGAACCAGAAGGCCGGGAAGCCCATGTTGACGGCCTTCGAGACCGTGCCGATGGTGATGCCGCCGCCGATGGTGCTGGCCAGCATCGACGCGACGACGAAAAGCTTGCGCTGCTTGCGCCCCGCCACCAGGAAGTTCTCTATGGAGTGCGAATACTTGAGGCTCGCGAGCGCGATGCCGACGAGGACCGCGCCGTACGCGGCCAGGAGGATGGTGGGAATCATGTTCCGCTCCTTTCAGGGCTGTCGAAGGAAAGCGCGGCGGCTTTCCGCAAAGTCGAGCCTAGCCGCGGCGTCGACGCCTGTCCCCGAAACCGGGCCGACCGTATCGCTAAGCGTACCGATACGGTCGGCGGGCTGACGGGCCGGAGCGGCTCAGGAGGCGGCCAGTTCCTTGAACTCGACGGCGCCGATGGTTTCCACCTCGAGCAGGCGCCCGGCGAGCCTCTCGAGCACCTCGCGGCGGCCCTCGAGCGTGCGGGCGGCCAGCTCGTAGCGGGCGCCGATGACGCGGGCGATCTCCTCGTCCACGTAGCGCTGCGTCTCCTCCGAGTACTCGCGCGCGAGGAACGCATCATCGCGGCCGCCGAGCGAGCCCCCGCGCTTCGTGAGCGCCACGTTGCGGAAACGGCCCGACATGCCGAACTCGGTGATCATGCGGCGCGCGATGTCGGTCGCCTTGACGATGTCGGAGGCCGCCCCCGTGGAGATGCGTCCGAAAACGAGCTCCTCTGCCGCGCGGCCGCCCATCAGCACGTCGATCTGGCCGAGCAGCTGCTCCTCGGTCACCACGTAGCGGTCCTCGACGGGCATCTGCAGCGTGAAGCCGAGGGTGCCGTAGCCGCGAGGCACGATGGTCACCTTCTGCACCGGATCGGCGCCCTTGGTCGACGCGGCCACCAGGGCGTGGCCCGCCTCGTGGTAGGCGATGACCTTGCGCTCCTCGGGGTTCATGGCGCGGCTCTTCTTCTCGAGGCCGGCCACGATCTTCTCGATGGCCGCCTCGAAGTCGCCCTGCGCCACCTTCTTCCGTCCGGCTCGCACGGCGAGCAGGGCCGCCTCGTTGACGATGTTGGCCAGGTCCGCGCCCACGAAGCCCGGCGTCGAGCGGGCGACGTCCTTGAGCTCCACGCCGGCCTCGAGCTTGACGGCCTTGGCGTGGATGGCGAGGATGGCTTCGCGGCCGACGATGTCGGGGCGGTCCACGGATACCTGGCGATCGAAGCGCCCGGGGCGGAGCAGGGCGGGGTCGAGCACGTCGGGGCGGTTGGTGGCGGCCAGGATGATGAGGCCGCTGGTCGCGTCGAAGCCGTCCATCTCCACCAGCAGCTGGTTCAGGGTCTGCTCGCGCTCGTCGTTGCCGCCGACGGGGCCCGAGTTGCGGCTCTTGCCGATGGCGTCCAGCTCGTCGATGAAGACGATGCAGGGCGCCTTCTCGCGGGCCTGCTTGAAAAGGTCGCGCACCCGGGCCGCGCCGACGCCGACGAACATCTCCACGAACTCGGCGCCGCTCATTCGGAAGAAGGGTACTCCCGCCTCGCCGGCCACGGCGCGCGCGAGCAGCGTCTTGCCGGTTCCCGGGGGGCCGACCAGGAGGACGCCCTTCGGGATCTTGCCGCCGATGTCCGTGTATTTGCGGGGGCTCTTGAGGAAGTCGACCACCTCGACGAGCTCCTCGCGCGCCTCGTCGACGCCGGCCACGTCGGTGAAGCGGGTCTTCACGTCGCCTTCGGCGACGATCATGGCCTTGTTCTGGCCGAAGGCGAGCACGTTGCCGCCCATGCTCGACATGCGCTTCTGTACCATGCGCCAGAGCAGGAAGAGCAGGCCGAAGGGGAGCACCCAGTTCAGCACGACCGAGATGATGGCGTTGCCCTCGCGCGACACCGCGTAGTAGACGACGCCCTTCTCGTCCAGCAGGCCCACCAGTTCCGGGTCGCCCACGGGGACGGCGCGCCATACCCCCGCCGGGGCCGACCTCGCGGTGGCTTCGATGCCGCGCACGACGCTCACGCCCCGCGGCGCTTCGGCGCTCGCGTAACCGGTCAGGTAGTCGGCGTCGATCTCCACCCGCCGTATGTCGCCAGCCTCGATGCGCTCCTTGAACTGGCTGTAGGGCACGAGGCTCTCGTCGTTCGAGAAAAGGTACCAGTTGAACACGGCTATGAGGGCGAAGGCGCTCAAGAGCGGCACCAGCGAGACGCGCCACTGGCCGAAGGGCGGCGGCAGCTTCGGGTCGGGGCCGGCGGGGCTTTTGCGGGGAGGCTTCTTGCGATTCCAGTCGGGTTTGCGCTCGGGCATCGGTTGTCCTTCCAAACGGGTGCTGCCTATCAAGGTAATGCCCGCGGGGCTCCGGCGGCCAGAGCCGACGCTTCGATCATCGTCGCGGGAAGTACGGGAGCGCTTGACCCCGGGCGGTCCTCGTTCGTATATTCACGCCGAGCCTTCAAACCCTCACAACCAGATCCAGGAGGATATCCGCATGAACGTGAAGCCCCTGCTCGACCGCGTGCTCATCAAGATCCAGGAGTCGGAGGCCAAGAGCGCCGGCGGCATCATCATCCCGCAGACCGCCCAGGAGAAGACCCAGACCGGCGCCGTGGTGGCCATCGGCACCGACACCGACGTCATCAAGGTGAAGGTCGGCGACAAGGTCATGTACGACAAGTACGCCGGCACCCAGGTCAAGATCGACGGAGCCGAGCACCTGATCGTCAAGATGTCGGACATCATCGCCGTTATCGAATAAGCGGCGTCCGCATCGCGCCAAGCGGGGCCGTCCTTCGGGGCGGCCCCGCTTCGTTCATGGACCGATCTGGCCGAACGCGCGGCCTGCGACGATCGCGCTTGCGTCCGCGCGCCGCGTGGGGTATGCTGGCCGTCTCATAAACCGGTTTAAGCCCGGGGGGAGACCGGATGCCCCTCCCCGGAGCGAGTGACGAGGCATCCCGGAGCCGCGCTCGATGATCCGTGTCCGCAATCTCGGCAAGACTTTTATCACCCAGAAGCGCTATCCCGGCTTCCTCGGCTCGCTCCAAGGACTCGTGACCCGCGAGAAGGTCCGAACCGTCGCGGTCGACGACGTCTCCTTCGACATCGACCCGGGCGAGATCGTCGGCTATATCGGCGCCAACGGGGCCGGCAAGAGCACCACCATCAAGATGATGACCGGCATCCTCACGCCGAGCTCCGGCCGCGTCACGGTCGACGGCGTCGTGCCCTGGGAGCGGCGCATGGCCAACGCGGCCAACATCGGCGTCGTGTTCGGCCAGCGCACCCAGCTCTGGTGGGACCTGCCGGTCACCGAGAGCCTGACCCTCCTGCGCGACGTCTACGGCGTGCCGAAGGCCGAGTACGAAAAGCGCCTCGCCTTCCTCGACGAGGTCCTCTCGCTCTCGGAATTCTCCGGAAGCCCCGTCCGTACCCTCTCGCTCGGGCAGCGCATGCGGGCGGACCTGGCCGCGAGCCTCCTCCACCGGCCCAAGGTACTCTACCTCGACGAACCCACCATCGGCCTCGACCTCATCGTCAAGGAGAAGGTCCGCAAGGCCATCAAGGAGCTGAACCGCGAGTTCGGCACCACCATCATCCTGACCACCCACGACCTCGCGGACATCGAGGAGCTGTGCAAGCGCATCATCGTCATCGACTCCGGGCGCCTGGTCTACGACGGCAGCCTGGACGAGCTCAGGGCGAAGTACAGCCGCGCCCGCACCGTGCGCTTCCATCTGGCGCCCGGCGCAGCGGTCGACGTCGCGCCGCTCGCCGCGGAACTCGCCGCGCTCGATCCTTCCTCGCGCACGGCGATGGAGGAGGGCGAGCTGGCGGTCACCTTCGACCGCGCGAAGGCCGGCGTAGGCGCGGTGGTCCAGAAGGTGCTCGCCCGCCACGAGGTGCTCGACTATGCCATCAGCGAGACGAAGATCGAGGAGATCGTGAAGCGCATCTACCTCGACGCGGAGGCCGCCAGATGAGGCTCGCGCCGTACCTCCGCTTCACGCGCAACTCGATCCAGACCTTGCTGGCGTACCGGGCCAACGTGCTTTTCTACATTTTCGGGAACATCGTGCAGACCCTGGTGCTCTGGTACCTCTGGCGCGCCATCTTCGCGGGCTCCGCCACGGGCCGAGTGAACGGCTTCACGCTCGGCGAGATGGCCGCCTACCTGCTGGCCGCCGTGGCCGCGCAATCGGCGATCGGGGGGAACGCCGAGGACGTGATCTCCGACGAGATCATGGAGGGAAGCATCGCCGTCAATCTGGCGCGCCCGCTCGACTACCGGACGAGGATCTTCTTCGGCCACCTCGGGGCCAGCCTCTACAACGGCGTGGTCGTGAGCCTGCCCGCGCTCGTCATCGCGCTCGCGGCCGGCGCGAGCGTGGGCTCTTCGGGCGCGCGCCTCGCCGCGTTCGGCGTGTCGCTGGCGCTCAGCTTCGCCCTCCATTTCTTCTATAAATTCATGCTCGGGCTCACCGCCATCCTGACCACCAACGTCTGGGGCGTCTTCAACGTCGAGGCGGTGGTGTCGGGCTTCCTCTCCGGAGCCCTGGTGCCGCTCGCCTTCTTTCCCGAGTGGGCGCGGGGCGTGATGGGGCTCCTGCCCTTCGCGTCGATGGTGTCGGTGCCGGCCCTGGCCTTCGCGGGCAAGCTTTCGGGGGCGGACTTCGCCCGCGCGCTGGCCGTGCAGGGCTTCTGGGTAGTCGCGCTGGCGCTGTTCTCGTCGTGGGCGTGGAAGTCGCTCGTGACGCGCGTCTCGGTGAACGGGGGCTGAGGCACGATGGCGCGCTACGCATGGCTCTACCTGAGATATCTCGGACAGAACATCAAGAGCCTCATGTCCTACCGCCTGAGCTTCCTCGTCGGGCTCGCGGCCTTCATGGCCCGGCAGTTCCTCGGCGTCGCCTTCGTCGGCCTCGTGTTCGCCGCGATTCCGGACCTGGCCGGCTGGAGCCGGGAAGAGGTGCTCTTCGTCTACGGCTTCGCGCAGCTCGGACGCGGCTTCGACCACATGTTCACCGACAACCTCTGGATACTCGCGTGGCGCATGGTCGCCAAGGGCGAATTCGACCGCATCCTGGTGCGGCCGCTGCCGCCCCTCTTCCAGCTCTTGGCCGAGCGCTTCCAGACGGACGGCATCGGGGAACTCGTCGCGGGAATCGCGGTCACCGCCTGGGCCGCGCCGAGGCTCGACTTTCCCGCGGGCGCGTGGACCCCGGCGCTCGGCGCGGCGGCCGTGCTCGCGTCGATCCTCATCTACACCGCGGTCAAGCTCGCGCTCGCGAGCCTCGCCTTCTGGATCAAGTTCAGCCAGTCCTACCTCTTCGCCGCGTACAAGATGGCGGATTTCGCCATGTACCCGATGAACATCTACCCCAAAGCCCTGCGCTTCGTCCTTTCGTGGGCGCTGCCTTTCGCGTTCACCGCCTACTACCCGGCGGCCGCCCTGCTCGGCCGCGAAAGCGTGGCTTTCGGCATCGGCGGCGCGCTGGCCGTCGGTTTCGTCGCCGCGGCCCTGTCCCTGCTGGTCTGGCGCGCGGGGCTGCGCGCGTACGAGAGCGCGGGGAGCTAGCGGTGCGCATCCTCGTCTCCGGCCTGGTCAACATCGAAACCACGCTCCGCGTCGACGGCTTCCCGATCGAGTACCGTCCCGTGCTGTATCCCTTCGGCGGCGTGTCGTCGAGCGTGTCGGGCGTCGGGGTGAACGTGGCCGCCGCGCTGACACGGCTCGGGGACGAGGTGGGCTTTCTCAGCCTGATCGGCGCCGACGCCGCGGGCGACCTGGCCCTCGACGGACTTTCGCGGCTCGGAGTGCCGACGGACGGGGTGCTCCGCGAAATGCCCGCCACGGCGCAGTCGGTCATCCTCTACGACGGGGACGGGCGAAGGCAGATCAACGTCGACCTCAAGGACATCCAGGAGCGCCGTTATCCCGCCGGACGCTTCCGCGCCGCCGCCGCGGGCGCCGGCGCCTTCGTCCTGTGCAACATCAACTTCAACCGCGAGCTCCTGCCGCCCGCGCGGGAAACGGGAAAGCCGGTGTTCACCGACGTGCACACGCTGTCGGACCCCGCCGACGCCTACAACGCGGATTTCATGTCCGCGGCCGACGCGCTCTTCCTGTCCGACGAGCGCCTGTGGGCGCCGCCGGCGGAAGCCGCGCGCGAGCTGTCGGAGCGCTACGGGTGCCGCGTCGTGGTGGTCGGACTCGGGGCGAAGGGCGCGCTGCTCCTCGAGAAGGGGCGCTCGCCCGTGACGGTTCCCGCGGTCCGCGCCCGGAAGGTCGTCTCTACCATCGGGGCGGGCGACGCGCTCTTCTCGGCCTTCGCGCACTTCCAGCTCGCGGGCCGGAGCGCGGAGGAGTCCTTGCGCCTCGCGACGCGCTTCGCCTCGTGGAAGATCGGCGAGACCGGGACGGCCGCGGGTTTCCTGAGCGAAGCGGAGACCCTGGCCTTGAAAGGGGAGCCGTCATGAAAAGGAAAAACCACAGAGGCACAGATGAGGGCGCCTGCGCGGAGCGCGGGTACTGAACCCTTCCGCTCCGAAGGCGGCGCGAAGCGACGCAGGCACGGAGATAAGAAGGAGAGAAGAGCAAGAGGGAACAAGGGAACGCAGACCGGTAGCAGGATCCGGATACCGATAGGAACGGGTTTCGATACAGGAGGGAACGAGATGAAGAAGCGAACTTGGTTCGCGGCCGCGATCGCGGCCATCGGATTGGCGGCGCTGCTCGGCGCCTGCGCGGGAACGCCCGACGCCGAGGAAGTGTTCTCCGCCGGCCCCGCCTTCGAGACGGTCGCGCCGGGCACCGTGGAAGACAAGGGGCACCCGCTCATGAACCGCGCGGTCGCGGCGCACGACGCGCTCAAGCCCGCCGCCGACGAGGTCGTCGTGTACTACGTGCGCAACGACAAGGATTACGCCAGCTGGGGCTTCTGGCTCTGGGCCGTGCCCGGGGGCGACGGCTCGACGGTCTGGGACAAGACCCAGCACCTCGGCGTCGCGGCCGACGTCGGCTACCTGCGCTTCAAGAAGGACGGTTCCACGCTCGGCGTCAACACGCTCGGCGCGGACGGACTCTTCGGCGTCATCGCGCGGCGCGACTCGGGCTGGGACAAGGACGGCGACAACGACCGCATCCTCGACGCCAACGTGACGAACGAATGGGTGATCTTCGAGAAGGACGGCAAGACCTACGCCTACGGTCCCTACGTTCCCACCATCGACAACGCCAAGCTTTCGAGCGCCTCCGAAATAGTGCTCGAGCTCTCCGGCCGCTTCGGCCTCCCGACCGAGGCCGGAAGCGGAGGCTTCGTCGTGAGCCGCGCGGACGGCTCGGGCGAGCTGGCCATACTCGACGTGGTCAACAACGCGGATCCCGCGAACAAGGCCAACAACTACGCGCGCCGCGTCCTCGTCAAGCTCGCCGCGGAGGCGCCCCTCGACGCGCCCCTCGTCGTGTCGCACCCGAGCTTCCTGGCGCCGGTCGCCGTGGACTCCGCGGCGCTCGCCGCCTCGCTGGCCGACAAGGTCGTGCCGCCCGAGGGCTACAAGCTCGGCGCCCTCTACGACGCCGCGTCGAAGTCGGTCGAGTTCCGGCTCTGGAGCCCCTTCGCCAGCAAGGTCGTGGTCCGGCTCTACAAATCCAGCCAGGCCGCCAAGGCTGACTGGAGCCTCGAGCTCGCGAAGGACGCCGCGACCGGCGTCTGGACCGGGCGCTTCTCGACGGTCGATCCCGACGGGCTCTTCTACGAGTACGGCGTCTTCGCCGGCGCCAAGGAGCGCGTCGCGCTCGATCCCTACGCCTACTCCATGGACGCCTTCACCGGAAGCGGCATAGGCCGCGGCGCCGTGGTGAACCCCGCCAAGGCCCTGCCCGCGGGCGGCTGGGAAGGCTACGAGGACGTCAAGCTGGCCCAGCGCGAGGACGCGGTCATCTACGAGGCGTCGGTCCGCGACTTCACCATCGCGAAGGACTCGGGCGTCAAGGCGCGCCCCGGCTCGTACCTGGCCTTCATCGAGAAGATTCCCTACCTGAAGGCGCTCGGCGTCACGCACGTCCAGCTCATGCCGGTCCTGAACTTCTACTACACCGACGAGACGAAGACCGCCTACGAGGCCACGGGCCGCGCGAGCGACAACAACTACAACTGGGGCTACGACCCGCACTCGTACTTCACGCCCGAGGGCTGGTTCGCCACCGACGCCCGCGACCCCTACGCGCGCATGGTCGAGCTCAAGACCCTGGTCAAGGAGCTGCACAAGGCCGGCCTCGGCGTGTTGCTCGACGTGGTCTACAACCACACCGCGAACACCGAGATCTTCGAGCCCGTCGTGCCCGGCTACTTCTACCGGCGCGACGCGCGCGGCGCCCTCACGAGCCAGTCCGGCTGCGGCAACGACGTCGCCACCGAGCGCGTCATGGCCGCCCGCCTGATGCGCGACTCGCTCGAGTACTGGGTGCGCGAGTACAAGGTCGACGGCTTCCGCTTCGACCTCATGGGCCTTATCGCCGCCGAGCCCATCCTCAAGGCGCGCGAGGCCATCGCCAGGATTCCCGGCAAGGACGACATCCTGTTCCAGGGCGAAGGCTGGAAGATGTACCGCGGACCCGCGCTCGCCGTCATGGACCAGAACTACATGGAGAAGACCGACCTGGTGTCCGTGTTCAACGACGAGATCCGCGACATCCTCAAGGCCGGCGGCATGAACGACCGGCAGAAGGGCTTCGTCACGGGCAAGCCGGTCAACACGGCCATGATCTTCAACAACATCTCCGGACGGCCCATGCTCAACTTCAAGGCCGACGACCCGGGCGACGCGATGATCTACGTGTCCGCCCACGACAACCTGACGCTCGCCGACAACATCGCCTTCAACTCAGGGCTCATGGCGAAGTATCCGGACGAGCGCGCGGAGATCGCCGCCCGCGTCAAGCTGGCCAACTTCTTCGTGCTGACCGGCCAGGGCGTCGCCTTCCTGCACGCGGGCGACGAGCGCGGCCGCACCAAGCCGAAGCTCTCGAGCACCACGGAAGTGACCGGCGACTACGTCCACAACAGCTACGACGCCTCCGACGACATCAACCAGTTCCCCTGGACGGTCGAGCCTGAGTTCGCCGCGAGCGCCGAGTGGGTGAAGGGCCTCATCGCCATCCGCAAGGCCAACGCGGCCTTCCGCCTCGGCGACGCCGCCAAGGTGGCCGCCGCCCAGAAGCAGCTCGCCCACGGCGACCAGCTTTCGATGGGCTGGACCGTCACCTGGGAGGGACAGACCTTCGTCCTGCTCGTCAACGCCAACTTCGACCTGCCGCAGACCTTCGAGACGGGCCTGGGGCTCTCTGGCGCCCGCGCCCTGGTCGACTCGGACGAGGCGAATCCCGCCGGCGTCTCCGAGCCGAGCGGCTTCGAGATCAAGGGAACCACGATCACCGTGGAGCCCCTGACGGCGGTCATGCTGAAGCTGTAGCGAGTACTCGCATGCGTGAGGAGGCGCCCGTACTTACGCGGGCGCCTCTTCCATTTCCGTCCGCCGTCCCGAAAGGGGCAATTTGCGAAACTGTCAAGCGCGAAACAGCTTCAATGAGCATGTTAAAGCGGTTAACCACTTAAAAAATGTATAGCTTATACTGCCAAGACTATCCACTTTTAACGCCTTACCATTCATTTTCTCGGATCGATGCGCCGGCCAAGGGGCTACACTACGCTGTCAAACCGGTTTAGTGAACCGATTTACCAAATCGGAAATGTCGGGACGCGGAAGACGGTCGAGATACAGGCGGGACCTTCGGGCAAGGTCGTCCGCGCCCCGCGAGTTCAGAGGGAGGAGTATGTGATCAAACGCACGATACTGACGCTGGCCCTGGCCCTGCTCGTGGCCGGGATGTCGGTAGCCGAAGTCCGCGTGAAGGCGCTCGACGACGTGAACGTCGAGATAACCTTCACCTGGAAGGACGACGCGGCGACCGAAATGGCCGTGATCGGAACTTTCAACAACTGGGTCGAGCCCGGTGTACCCATGACCCGCAACGCCGATGGGCTTTGGGAATACACCCTCAAGGCAACGGTGGCCGACGAGATCGCCTACAAGATCTTCAACAAGGGCACCTACATCTTCGACGCGAAGGCGCCGGACAAGAAGGACGACGGCTTCGGCGGCAACAACGGCCTCATCATCGTTGCCGACGTGTTGGCCGGGATCGCGCCCGGACAGCTCGCGGCGGCTGGCGAAGGCGGTTCCGGCCTCCCGGTCGCGAACGCCTATCCGAGCAAGCTCAACTTCGGCATGTACACCGTCATCGGCTCGAAGACCACCTTCGTCACCCAGGGCCTCGTCGACAAGACCGTCAAGGGGCTCGAGACCGACTCGACCGGCCTTTTCGGCAAATCGTACTGGAAGGTCGGCGGCACGCTCTGGCCGAGCGTAACGGCCTGGTTCGAGATGAAGGCCTTCGACGGCTACAAGGCGGTCTGGGCGCAGGACGCCACGGGTCTTGTGAACCCCGAGCTTGACGCGGGAATCGCCGGCCTCGTCTCCGGGCTTCTCTTCAATCCGGTCAACTGGCTCGGCGGCGCGAATCCCGTCCTCAATTCCATCAAGACCGGCTTCGAGTCGCCTTGGCTCGTCTGGGAGACCGGCTACGGCTACGCCAAGCCCCAGAAGCGTACGGCCGTCCTCTGGGAGACCCTGAACGAGCGCGACGGCAACGACGGCTACATGCGCTTCGACCTGGGCCCCGAGCTCCGGAAGCTCGGCGGCCTTTCGATCGAGGCGACCGGCGCCCCGAACAAGATGTCCGGCAACTACGGTTTCTTCGGCTGGTTCGGCGCCAGCGCGGGCGACCTCAAGCTCGACTTCCAGTACGACTTCAAGAGCGCCGCGACCGACGACCTGTCCGCCATCTTCGACAAGCTCTACCACCAGGATCTGCTCATCGGCGCCAAGTACAAGCTCGCGGGCGTGAACCTGGCGGTCCAGGGCCTCGTCAACCTGTTCAGCGAGGAGCCCTTCGGTATCGATAGCCACACGGCCGCCGAGCTCAAGGCCGATTGGGCCCTGCCCGCCGACGCGTTCGGCCTCGCGGCGAGCTACCGCTATACGGGCTCCATGGCCGAAATGCTCTTCGGCAACGGCGACTCCCTCGGCACCAAGGGCACCCAACGCGTCTACCTCAACCTCTGGGGCAAGCCGCTTCCGGGCTTGAAGCTCGGCCTCGATTCGAGCGGCGTGCTCGAGACCGCGAGGCTCGCCGACGCCGCGATCGAGTTCGACGCCAAGCCTTACGCCGAGTACGCGCTCGACGCCCTGCTCGGGAAGAAGAGCTCGGTGAACGCCTACGCCAAACTCAAGTACGACCTCGAGGCGGGCGCCGCCTACGAGGCGAGCGGCTCGGCCTTCCAGTTCGGCGAAGCCGGCGCGAAGTTCTACCTCGACGCCCCCGTGCCCTCGGTAGTCAACTCGATGGATATCTACTGGGGCCTCAACAACTGGGACGCGGACAAGGTCTTCAACACCTTGGTCGCCTCGTTCCGCATGCCGAAGGACCTTTCGGCGGAGCTCGGCCTCGGACTGCGCACGCCGCGCGCCTCGGCCCCGGCCGCCCTCAAGGCCGAGAACAACCTGCTCGGCGCCTCCATCGGAGCCTCGTGGAAGGTGCCCAAGCCCGCCATCAAGAGCCCGCTCATCTATGGCGCCTTCGCCTGGAACATGGATCCCTACGACTCCGACGGCAACACGCTGTCGATGGACGGATTCACGACCTCGGGCGGCGCGGCCAAGAACGACGGCTACGCCACGCTCCGGATCCTGATGAAGTGGGACTTCTAGCATGAGGAACGCGAACATGAAGCACACGACTGTTTACGCCGTCCTGCTCGTCGCCGCCATCGCCGTCCTTTCCGGCTGCGGCAGCGCGCTGCACAACGGCACGGAGATGGCGATCGAGCGGGTGACCCTGACCGGCCTGCCGTCGGCGGTCTACGCGGAAGGCCAGGAAATGGTGTTCTCCTACAACATGGGAGACGATGGCTGGATCCATGACGACGCGACCCTTTTCGCGATGCCCAAGTACCGCGCCAGCGTGGCCGCCGACGGTTCGCTGGTCTTCAACTTCGGCACGCCGATCGAGATCGTCACGCCGACCCTCAAATTCCTGCTGATCGACCCGGCCAAGACCTGGGCGACGCTCAAGATCGACCTGAAGCACTCGGGCAAGTCGGGCGGCGACGTCGAACTCGACAACACCTGGGCCGGCGCCGCCGCGCCGGAGCGCATCCTCGGCGTCGTCTCCGGGGACGACGTGGCCTGGGACTACGAGTAAGGAGTGGACGGCATGAACCTCAAGAAACTGCTCGCGGCCGTCGCGATTCTCTTCCTGCTCGGAAGCGCGGCCTTCGCGGATGTATGGATAAAGGACGAAGGGAGCGGCAAGGTCGCCGTCACCTTCACGCACAAGGACGACGCCGCCACCGAGATGGCGGTCATCGGCTCCTTCAACAGCTGGGTGGAACCGGGCGTTCCGATGGCGCGCAACGCCGAGGGGCTCTGGGAGCTGACCATCGAGGCGAGCGTCGAGGACGAGATCGTCTACAAGTTCTTCTCGAAGGGCAGCTACATCTTCGACTACAAGGCGCCCGACAAGAAGGACGACGGCTTCGGCGGAAACAACGGCCTCATCGTCGTGGCTGAGGTGCTGGCCATGCAAGCCGCCGGCGTCACGGACGCCTCGGGCGGCTCGGCCGCCGCGGTCGTTCCGCAGCTGCCCGGAGCGCGCAAGAAGCTCGCCTTCGGCACCTTCGCCTTCGTCGAGAGCGACACCCGCTTCGACACCGATGGCGGCTTCAATCCGCTCAAGTCGACGGTTGACGCCAAGAGCGTGTGGAAGCTCGAGGGCGACGTGGTCGGCAAGATGCCGGCCTTCTTCGAGATCACTTTCTTCGACGGCTCCACGCCCGTCTGGGAGAAGGGCGGCACCTCGATCGGCGACGGCCTCGAGTCGCTCGCCTCGGGCTTCGTCTTCAACCCGGCCTTCTGGCTGGGCTCCGGCACGCGCCCGAGCCTCGACAAGTTCCGCTTCGGTTTCGACACGAAGTACCTGGCCTACGAGACCGGCTACGGCGAGACCTGGCTGCCCGGCCGAGATTCCGTGCTCTGGGAGACGGTGGCCGCCGAACAGACCGTGGCGGGTCTCGGCTACTCCTCGTTCCGGCTCGGCTCGGCGCTCCGCGAAGTCGGCGACTTCAGCTTCGACGCCGCGCTGGTACCGAACCGGAGCCTGAACGACTTCTACGGCCTCTACGCGTACGCGAAGGCCGCCTACGGCGACTACGAGCTCGATGTCCAGTACGAGCTCCGCTCGCTCACCAAGACCGAGCCGCTCAAGATCTTCGAAATCCTCTCGCGCCAGGATTACATCGTCGGCGCCCGCGGCTACCTCGGCATGCTTGGCCTTTCCGGGCAGTTCCTGCTCTCGCGCTTCACCCCGGGCGGCACGGCCGAGGCTTTACCCTTCACCGACAAGATGGCGGCGGCGCTCAAGCTGGACTACGCGGATTTCTTCGAGCTCTGGGACGGCTACCTCGGCCTCGCGTACCGGGGCATCGCGGCCCAGCTGCTCTACGGAGACAGCGTCGCCGAGCTCGGCGACCCGGAGACCCTCGGCCTCGACCTGGGCGGCTCCATCCGCCTCGGCCACTGGCTGCGCGGCAAGCTCGACGCGGGCGCCACGCTCTCGAGCGCGGACCTCTTCGTCGGCAACATCGCGGTCACGGCCCGACCCGGCCTGGTTGTCGATGTCAGCCTCCTCGCGAAGCGCCCGCTCACCGCGGAGCTCTACGCGGACCTCTCCTACGACACCCTGCCGGCTTCCGGCGAGGCTGCCTTCAACTTCGTCCAGGCCGGGCTCGCGGCCCATGTCGGCGACCTGGTGCCCGGGCTGCTCGAGACGGTGGATCTCTGGTACGGCCTCTCGAACGGCGCGACCATGTGGAACACCCTGCTCGCGGAGCTCGGCTTCGCCAAGGGCCTCACGGCCCAGCTCGGCGGCGGCCTCCGCTCCGGCGACTCCGTCGCGAACCCGATCGGCGCCCTGGCCGGCGTCAAGTGGCTCGTGCCCGCGCCCGCCGCCAAGAGCCCGACCCTGTACGCGCAGTTCGTCTGGAACATGGACCCCTACGACGCCGACGCCCTCACGGGCTTCGACCTCACCGATAACCTGCCGACGTCCGGCATCGCGGCTTCCCAGACCGAAGCCGCCCTGCGCCTCGGCATCACCTGGGATTTCTGAACGAGTCACCAATGACCGGGGATCCGTCGGGCGTAGGCCCGGCTCCCCGGCATTCCCATCCAATGCCTGCGGCATTGGATTACAAGGAGAGCGAAATGAAGAAGGCTATGCTTCTTCTCCTGGCCGCCGTGACCCTGCTCGGGTTCGTCGCGTGCCCGAACCCGACCGTCGATCCGGTCGACCTGACCTCGGACTGGACGATAAAGGGGAGTTTCAACAGCTGGGGTGAACAGAATTTCACGATGGACGAGTTGGACAATACAAAACTCACCTTGACCATCGACAACCTCTATGAGAACACTGCATACAAGTTCGTGCTTGTGGCTCCTGGAACCGGAGATGTGGAGACGAGGACGTATCGCTCCGCATCGGATGCCTCGCTCATCATCGGAACTCCGGCAACCTTCGTGATCAAGACTTCAAGTGGTACCGATAGTGACGCCAACTTCTTCACCACGGTGAAAAGTGTGAAGATCAACGTGGATGTCTCCACGCCGACCGCGCCGATCGTGACGGTCGTCGAGGCGACGACGGAAGCGGCCATCACTTTGACCAACACCATGCTCGCGGACAGCCTCAGGTTGTCGGGCGGCGTCTGGGACATTGGCTGGACCGAGACCGCCGGTACGTTCGACGGCACGAACAAAGTGACTTGGGAAGTTACCGGGGAAGCCGCCAGTGGAGAGTTTTACATAAACTCCAGGGACGGGAGCCTCAAGGTGGCGGAATTCGCCTCGCCGGCCACTGAAACCGGTTCCACCGGTCCGATGACCGTTCTGGCAGGCGGTTTCGGCGATAACGCCAAAATCAACAGTATTCCGATGGAAGGCTGCGTCTATACCTTGACGATGACGGTCGACTCGACCAAGTCCGCCCTTGCCGAGAAGTATTCCCTTGAAGTGACGTTGAAGACTCTTGGAACCGTAGCTTGGCCGGATCCGATAGATACCACGATAGTCACGACGCAGATGACCGATGGCACTGGCGGTGGCAATTCCTGGACAGCGCAGCTGGGCGGCATCTTCACAGCCGTTTCCGGAGACAAGCTTTACGTCCGCGTTACCTGGGCTGTTCCCGATGGCGGCAACAACGTCTACCTCCTCCTCGACAACGGCGACATCGCCACAGGCGCGACGACCGCCGATCTCGCCAGTGATCTGACCACTGGCTGGGGGAACTTGGGCTTCACCACGAATACGGCCGGCTTCAATCCCGACTACATCGCTTGGGGGTGGCGAGGCGGTACAACCTACAATTCTGGTGGTTTCAAAACCCTGGTGAGCGACGGTACCACCCTGACCGGAACCACGGATACAAATGCGGCGTGCGCCAACGGTGTTGATGCTGATGCCGCTGACATCTGGTTCAGGATACCGCTCGCTTCTCTGCAACTTGACGCAACCCACAATAACCTCAAGGCGGTCGTGCTCTACGGAAAGGATGTTGCTGGAGGCGGGCTCCACTCTGCCATCCCTGTAGCTATCGATACCGCTGGCTATACTGACATCGTAGCTGTCGCCACCGCGACGCTGACCATTCCCTGATGCGAAACTAAGCGAGGTCCGCCGACCTCGCGGAACAGTGGCCCGCGGCCTCGCGCCGCGGGACGCTCCCTGAAACGTCTCCTTTCGCTCGCCGTCCGAGCCCTGCGCCCGGGCGGCATCTTTTTCGACCCCGCATCGAATACCTCGTGATTGCATCCCGCTCGTTCCGCGGCGATACTCGACGGCGTCACGGCGACCCGCTCCGCGTACCGCGAGCATGGAAAGCGCGCCGTCTCGGGAAGGGAAACGCCATGAAAAAGCACGCGCTCGTCGCGCTCGCCTGCCTCGCGCTGGCCTCGGCCTCGGCGCTCGAGTTCACCCTCACGCTCGAGGACGCGGGTTTCGGGCGGCATGTGCTCGCCCTCACGGTGGACGGGAAGCCGGTCAAGGTCTTGTTCGCGAAGCTCACGTACGATCCGTCCATCGTCGAGATCGAACGGACCGGGCTCATCACACCGCTCCGGGCGGGAACCACCGCCATCACCGCCACGCTCGACGGGAGCGTTCCCGAGATCGCCAGGCTCGGCGCCGCGGGGCTCACCGCGAAACTAGAGTATGCGACGAGACCCGTCGACATCGAGGGAATCTGGTACCTCATGACCGGCGGCAAGGAATACACCATAGCGCGTTTCCAGCTCGCGTTCGGGCGCTTCAACTCGGGCGTCGTGAACCCGCACCGCCTACTCAGGCAGTCGGCCGCGACCTGGCCGATCGACCGCGAGGGCTGGGAGCTCGGCTACTACCGCTTCACGATCTCCGGGGACGCCGTCGTGATCGACGAGCCCATGCTCAAGGATCTGTTCTCGCTGAGGGCGGCGAGCGGCGCGCTCCTTTTCAACGCGGACTCGGGAATCCTGGAACTCTCGCGGCGACCGTTCCCGTGAGGACCGGTCCCGAGAGCGGAAAGCCATCCGTCGAATTTCCCGATAATGTATTGACAATAGGCACACGCCGAACTAGCTTCAACCCATGGCCTTTCGGTGGAGCGAGGAGAAGAACCGCATTCTCAAGATCCAGCGGGGCGTCTCGTTCGAGCGCATCGTGACCGCCATCGAGGAAGGCGGCCTGGTCGACGTCCTCGAGCACCCGAACCCGGAACGGTACGGCGGCCAGCTGATCCTGGTGGTCAAGGTCGCCGAGTACGCGTATTGCGTGCCCTGCGTTCTGGAAGCGGACGGTTCATTCTTCCTCAAGACGCTTTACCCGAGCAGGAAATACACGAGGCTCCACGGTTTTGGAGGCGCGATATGAGCGAACATGACGAACGGGATCTGATCCGTTCCATCGAAGACGGCGAGTGGCGGAGCGTGGCGCACTTCGGCGAGGTGCGCGAGCGGCTCGTGGCGGCGGCGCGAGAGACCGCCTCGAAGGACGCGCGCATCAATGTCCGCATTTCGAGTCGCGACGTCGAGGCGCTCAAGACCCGCGCGCTCGAGGAAGGCCTTCCGTACCAGTCGCTCGTGACGAGCATCCTCCACAAGTACGTGACCGGGCGCCTGGTCGAGAGGCCGGGGGAGTATGCGTAGGCGGCATCGCGCCGTCGTCGTCACTCGCGACACGCATTTCAAGGGACTGAGCAGGGTTGAGTACTGGCCGAAGTGAGTGATCGGATACTGATTGCTTTTATTCCCGGGGCAGGAAAAAATAGAGGATATTGTTCTTGACGCAGGAACGATGGCTATCGATACTGTATCCATGAGCGACATCCCGCTTTCAGACCTCGAAGCCGCGATGCGGCGGCGCGTACAGGTTCTGCCGCCGCGCATCCGGCCCTCCACGACAGAGCGGGGCGAGTTGCCGCGCGCTTTCGTCCTGTCGGGAGCCCGGGGCGTCGGGAAGACCACCTTCCTGCTGCATCACGCGCTCGCTGCGGGCGTCCTGCACGTTTCCGTGGACAACCCGCTCCTCGCCGGCATTGCGCTATACGAGCTTGGCAGGGCGGCCTTCATGGCGGGTTACTGGGGGGTGGCCTTCGACGAAGTGCATTTCGCGAAGGATTGGGGCGTACACCTCAAGGCCTTGTACGACGACTTTCCCGAGCGCGCTGTCTGGGCAAGCGACTCTTCCTCGCTCGCGCTCCGCGGCGGCGTCGCCGATCTTTCCCGCCGCTTCGTGCCCATCCACATGCCGCTCATGAGCTTCCGCGAATTCCTCTATCTGGAATCGGGCACCGTCCTGTCGACGATCGACCCGTTTTCGGGGGGGACGGGGGGAAGCTTGCCGCGCGTCGACGCGGCTTTGCTCCAGGCGTTCCGGCGCTATCGCGAGGGGGGCACGCGGCCCTTCCATGCCGAAGGCGATTTCCGGGAACGCATGCTCGCCGTGCTGGAGAAATCGCTCTACGCCGACGTTCCCTTCTTCCTCCCCAAGGTGGGAGAATCGAACCTCAGGCTCATGAACGCGATCGTCGCCACGCTCGCCCGCTCGGCCGTCCCGCGCCTCCAGGTGCGCTCGCTCTGCGCCGACTGGAACGTCGGAGCCGACCGACTCTACGCCCTGATCGAGGTCATGGAAGCGATCGGCCTTCTCCGTGTCGTGCGCTACGAGAATGACACCAAGGCCCGGTCGGTCGGCGCGAAGCTGTTCTTCGCCGATCCGGCCTTCTACGGCGTCCTCGGGGGAAATGCCGGGACGATGCGCGAAGCCCTGGTCGCGGCGCTCTGCGCGGAATCCGGCTGGCTCGTCGAGGCCGCGCGCGAAGAGACCACGGGCGATTTCGTCATAAGCCGGCTCGGGGGAAGCTCGACACGGCGAATCGCCCTCGAGGTGGGCGGCGCGTCGAAGCGTCGCAAAGGTTCCGATTTCGTTATCCGCGACGACCTCGATTATCCGACCGCCGCCGCGCTGCCGCTCTGGATGCTCGGCATGATGTACTGAACCGTCGCGCCAAAAGGGAAACGCCATGAACTACCGCAAGATCGACACGCCCGAAAACTACCGCTTCGCTCCCGCGGCAGCGGATTCCGGCGCCGCGGCCCTGCCGAAAGAAAGCACGCGAACCCTGCTTTCAGGCGGCCCGCACCCGGACGTGGAGCTCCTCCTCGAAGACTGCGGCTCCGACGTCTACCGCCTGAGGGGAAACTCCGCGCGCTGGCCGCTCGGGACGGGTAGCCTGGCCGGGCTCGACGCCTCCTCCTTCGCCCTGAGGCCCTCGGAGGCCGCGTGCCGCCTCGCCGCCGACGGCGGGGTGTCGCTTTCGCTCGACGGCGCGAGCCTGCTATCGGGCGCGGGCTTCGGGCTTTGCGGGGCGAAGTGGATGCTGCGCTTCGCCACGGACCCGGAGCTGCGCTTCCACGGGCTCGGCGGCAAGAACCTCGGCTACGAGCTCTCGGGCAAGCGCACGCTCTTCTGGAACACCGACCTCTTCGCCGACTTCGAGTGGAGCGCGGTGGCGGAATCGCGCGCGGATCCGCTCTACGCCTCGTTCCCGGTGCTGATCGGACGCAAGGCCGGCACAGCCTCGGGCGGTCCCTGGTTCGCCCTCGTCATGGACGCGCCCTACCCGGGCTTCGCGAACCTCGGCGCGGGGGAAGGCATCTTCGCCGCGGGCTCGACGCCTTTCGAGCGCTGGATTTACCTGGGCGCCCGCGACGGCGCGCCCGATGTCTGGATCATGGCGGACCGTTCGCCCCAGGGACTCGCGCGGAAGATCCAGGCCCTGCAGGGCAGGACGGAATTGCCGCCGCTCTGGGCCCTCGGCCACCAGCAGTGCCGCTGGGGTTACAAGGACTACGCCGACCTGGACCGCGTCGCGACGGAGTACGAAAAGCGCGGCATCCCGAACGACGGGCTCTGGCTCGACATCGACTACATGGATGGCTTCCGCGTCTTCACCGTCGACAGGCGCCACTTCGACGCGCCCGCCGCCCAGCTCGCGGAACTGGCCGAGCGCGGCTATCGCGTCGTTCCGATCCTCGACCCGGGGCTCCGGCGCGACCCGGAGTTCCCCTCGTACGCGAGCGCGAAGGAGCGGGACTTGCTCTGCCGCAACCCCGAGGGCGGCGATTTCATCGGCTTCGTGTGGCCCGGCTACACGGCCTTCCCGGATTTCTCGCTGCCCGAGGCGCGCGCGTGGTGGGCGTCGGAAGTCGAACGCTTCGCGAAGCTCGGCTTTTCCGGCTTCTGGATCGACATGAACGACCCGTCCACCGGGAGCGCGCCGCTTTCCGACATGCGCTTCGGCCGCGGCGCTCTGCCCCACGACGCCTTCCACAACCAGTACGCGCTCGGCATGGCCATGGCTACGCGCGAAGGCCTCGAGCGCGCGCGGCCGGGCCTCCGGCCTTTCCTCATTTCGCGTTCCGCGTACCTCGGCATGGCGAAGTGGTCCGGCATGTGGACCGGCGACAACGTGTCGAACGTCCGCCACCTGCGCGCCTCCGTCGCGTTCTCCTTGAACCTCTCGGCGTCCGGCATGCCCTTCAACGGCCCCGACGTGCCGGGCTTCGCGGGCGACGCCTCGGCCTCGCTCATGGAGGCCTGGTACAAGGCGGGCTTCCTCTTCCCCTTCCTGCGCAACCATTCCGTGGCGGGTTCGCGCGACCAGGAGCCGTGGACGCGCGGGCGGCGCACGGAGCGCGTCGTGGCGGACTATATCCGCTCGCGCTACAAGCTCCTCCCCTACCTCTACCAAGCCTGGATCGAGGCCGCCGAGAACGGGGACCCCGTCATGCGTCCGCTCTGGTACCAGTATCCGGAAGAGGCCTGGACGGGCGAAGCGGAAGCGGGCGACGAATTCCTCGTCGGGCAAGACCTGCTCCACGCGCCTGAGCTCGACGAAGGCGCCGCGGGCCGGCTCGTGCGATTGCCGCGCGGTCGCTGGTTCGACTGGGCTGGCGGCCGTTTCGCGGAGGGGGGCAGGGCGGTCCGCGCGAATCCGGGACGCGAGGGTACGCCGCTCTACATTCGCTCCGGCGCCGTCGTGCCGATGCAACCGGGCCGGCGCGACACGAACCACAAGGACCTTAGGCTCGTGGACTTCGTCCTCTTCGTGGAGGAGGGCGGCACGGCAAGCTTCCGTTACCGCGCGGACGACGGCGAGACGCTTTCGTACCGCGACGGCGCGCGGAGCGTGCTGGACCTCCAGGTCCGGGTGGAGGGCGGGACCGCCTTCGTCGAGTCCGCGCTCCGCGAATCGGGCTACGGGAAGGTCGTCTTCAGGATCATGGCGCCGGCGGCGTCAGGCATACGTTCCATCGAGCTGAACGGCGAGCGCATGGAGCTCTCGCGCGAGCGGCTCGCTCTGGCGGGCAGGCGGCACCGGGCGCTCGCGACGGAGACGCGGACGGCATAGGAAGCGCTCGGACCGACCTGCGATCCGAGCGCTCCGCTCACGCCTCCGTGAACATGAACAAGCTTTTGCCCGGCAGGTCGAAGGCGCCTTCGCGGGGCGCCTCGAGCGGGCGGAGCGAGGCGCGCGCGCTACCGGAATCGGCGATCGGCGCCCAGCGACCGCGCGGCAGGCGGATCCGGCACGGCGCCTCGTTGGAATTCGCCGCCACGAAGATCGAGCCTTCACGGTCGCGGGCCTTGCCTCCGTCGACGCGCCACGCGAGGATGCCCCCCGAATCGGCGGTGAAGCGGAGCGCCGCGCGTATCCTGGCGCCCGAATCGAGGCGGAAACAGGGCCGCGCCTTTCGGAGCTCGACCAGGCGCCGCACGTACTCGACGGTGTCGCGGTTCGCGGCGGCCCGGGTCCAGTCGAGGCCGTTGAGGAGCCTTCCCGCCTTGTAGGAGTCATGGCAGAACGAGCGCCGACCGTCGGGCGTGGCGACGCACTTGTCGATGCCGCCCGCAGCCAGCCACTCGGCGGGCACTTCCTTCGAACGGAGGAACTCCGAGCCCGCGTGCAGCACGACCGTGCCTTGGGCGCCCAGGACGAGCGAAAGGGCCAGGCGCTGGAGCCGGGCGTAGCGCGACTCGTCCATGCCGGGCTCCACGAGCAGGAGCTTGTCGTGGAGGGTCAGGTTGTCGTGGACCTCGACGTACGCGAGGTTCGCGGCGGCGCTTCTTCCCCAGGGTTTCGGGTTGGCCGTGCCTTCCACCTTGCGCGTCCGCACCCCGGCATGGCGCACCGCTCCGACCAGGCCGAACTTGACCGACTCGGCTTTCGACCCGTCGTGGACCCAACCCTTGCCCGGCGCGTCGAACACCGAGCCCTTGACGCCGTCGCGGAAGGCGTCGTTGAACATGCCGTAGCCCGGCAGCTCGCGGATATTGGCCTGGCTAGCGGGAACCAGGCTTCCGCCGCGGTAGAGATCCCAACCTTCGCCCCAGAGCAGCACGTCGCGCCTGAGCATCCGGAGGCGCCGCCCTATCCGGCGCATGGTCTCCACGTCGTGCAGTCCCATGAGGTCGAAGCGGAAGCCCGAGAGCTTGTAGGCTTCGAGCCACCACGCGAGCGAATCCGCCATGAAGCGCCCGAACATGGAACGCTCGCTGGCCGTGTCGTCCCCGGCGCCCGAGTCGCGCCTGCCGCGGAAGTAGTAGCCCGGCACGCAGGCCTCGAGCGGCGAGCGGCGCCGCTCGGGGACGTGGTTGTACACGACGTCCATGACCACGCCCATGCCCGCCTCGCCTGCCGCCTTCACGAGCGAGCGGAGCTCGCGCACGCGCGTCGCGCCGTCGCGCGGGTAGCTCGAATATGAGCCTTCCGGCGCATTCCAGTTGCCCGGATCGTAGCCCCAGTTGAAGGCGCCGCCCTCGCGCCGCGCGGCGTACTCCGGGTCGGCGGCCCGCGCCTCGTCGACGGAGACGAAGTCGAAGACGGGCAGGAGCTGGAGGTGGGTGACGCCGAGCGAGCGCAGGTGGTCGAAGCCGGTGGGGATCTCCGCTCCGTCGGGATTCCGGTAGCGGGTACCCGGGAGCGCGGCGCCCGAGTAGGTGTCGCGCAGCTTCGGGTCGCCGCCCCAGGAAGCGCGGCTCGTGAGGTCGTCGACGTGGACCTCGTACGCCACGGCGTCGCAGGGCGAGGCGCACTCGGGCGACCGGAAGCCGCTCCAGCCCTCGGGCGCGGCGCGCTCCGGGTCGAGCACCATGCCGCGGAGGCCGTTCAGCCCCGCGGACCGGGCGTAGGGGTCGATCGTCTCGCGCGAGAGGCCGTGGACCCGGAGGCGCCAGGCGTAGTAGCGCCCGTGCAGGTCGCCCGAGACGCGGGTTTCCCATACGCCCTTGCGTCCCGCCGACATCGGGTGGAGCTCGGGCTCCTCCCCGAGGTCGCCGCTCCGGTACAGCGCGAGCGCGGCGGCGGCGGCGGTGGGCGCCCAGACGCGGAAGGTGGTGGAGCCGGGCGACCAGAGGGCGCCGAGCGCCGCGTCGGCGTCGAAAGCCGCGCGGAACCCGGGGGCGTCGAACCACGACTTCAGCGTCGCCACCTCGCCTGAATCCGCGGCGCCGGAGCGAACGAGCCTTTCGAGCCAGTCCTTTTCCCGCGACGGCCCGTTCCAGGGCGGCAGGCGGGGCTCGGCGAAGGCGAGACCCTCGAGCGCGGCGAAGCGCGGGCGCACGGGCGAACCAGGGCCGGGCGGATCGGCCTCGGCCGCGTCCCCGTCGAGGCGCGCGAGGCTGCCGCCCGCCGCGTCGAAGCGGAGGGAGATCGGAGCGCCGGAGACAAGGGTGAAATTCCAGGAGCGGTCGCCTTCGGGGCAGGCGAGTTCGAGCGCGAGGCCGAGCTCGCGCGGCGTCGCCCCGTCGTTTCCGGCCGACCAGGCGAGCTCGAGCTCGAGAGGGCCCGCGTCGCTCCGTTCCCAAGTGAAAGTGAGCGAACCCGTCGAGGCGAGGCGCGCGACGATGCCGCCGGAACGGGCGTTCTCGGGCAGGCGCGGCGCGAGCGCGACGCGGGCGCGGAGCAGGTCGGGGCGGAGGCCGAGCCAGTCCTCGGCGGCGTTGCGGACGAACTCGGAGACGCTCCAGGCTTGCGAGAAGGTGCCGGAATGCGCGGGTCGCCCGTCCGGTCCCGGCAGGGCGTCGAGGTTTTCCGACAGCGCCCCGACCGCGCCGTCGTCGAGGATCTGGCGGGCCAGCTCGTCGCGCAGGGCGCGCGCCGGCTCGACCTGGCCGTGCCTGAGCAGGGCCGTGACCGCGAATCCCGCGTTCCAGGCCCAGATGGTGCCGTTGTGGTAGGCCGCGTCCTTGTGCCAGAGCGCCGAGCCGGAATGCCTTGCATGGAAGCGCGGGTCCTCCTGCGACAGGCTCGCGACGCCGTGAGGGTACACGAGCTCGGGGACGAGGTCCGCGAGCAGGGCGGCTTCCTCCCCGGGTTCGAGCAGGGCTTCTTCGTCCTCGAAGATGGCGGGAACGGTGATCGCGAGGAGGGCGTTCGGCCGGGCGCTCCAGTCGGGCTCGCCGGGCGCCCCGTCGGGGCCGTCGGGGCGCAAGCGGTCCGCGAGGCGCAGGGTGCCCGCCTCGCGCCTGATGAAGCGTTCGCGGAAGGACGCGCGGAGCGTGCCTGCGGCGTCGCGGTAGCGCGTCTCCCGCGCGGGGTCGCCGGCGAGGGCGGCGACGCGGGCGCCGACGAGGAGGGCGGTGTAGTGCAGGGCTTGCACCTCCACGGCGCGGTCGCCGCGCGGACTCCAAGGCGCGGCTCCTTGGAGCCGGGCATCCATCCAGGTGTCCGCGTCGCCATGGCGGAGAAAGCCCGAGGCGTCGCAGCGCGCGAGGTCCGCGTCCAGGGCGCGGTCCACGAAGGGCTTCATGCCGAGCAGGAAGCCGCGGTCGCCCGTGCGGCGGGCCAGGTCCCAGATCTCGCGGACCAGCCAGGGCGTGCCGTCGGCGGTGTTGTAGATGACGTCGTCGGGACCGCGCCAGCGGTTCGGCACGCGGCCGTGCTCCGGGCTCGCCCCGTCGAGGTTCTGCCGGGCGGCGAAGGTCTCGATCACCTCGCGCGCCTCCTCGAAGCGGCCGGTCGCGAGCAGGATGCCGGGCAGGGCTATGAAGGTGTCGCGACCCCAGTTGTCGCGGAACCAGGGCAGTCCGGCCCATACCCCGAGCCCGTGCGCGTCGCGCGTCACGAGGCTCCAGCCCGAAAACGCGGCCCAAGCCAGTGCTTTGTCGGCGCGCTCGCCGCCCGTCCGGATCCGGACGTCTTCCAGGAACGCGGCCACGGCCTCGTCGTGGGCCGCGAGGGCGTCCAGGCGGGCCAGGCCCGCGGCCCGCTCCGCGGCTTCGGCCGGAGTCGGGGCAGTGGCGACGTAGAGCGCGTGGCCGCGGTTCGCGTCGCCGTCGTCCGCGTCGCCGTCGTCCTCCCGCGGAACCTGGGCGAAGCAGACGCCCGTGAGCTCGAAGCCGGCGGGAGTCTTGACGCCTCGGCCCGCGCGCGCGCGGATCCGCCTGAAAGGCGTCGCCGAGGCGAGGGCGATCGCCCCGACGGGGCCCGGGACGGCGCGCGCGCAGGTCGCGATTCCTTCCAGTTCGCGGTGGATCCATGTCGCGTCGGACCGAGGCAGCACCAGGGCGACTCCGTCGTCCTCGCGGGCGCCATGGGGCCTGCGCGTACCGGAACCCGCGGCCGCGCCGCGGCCCTCCAGGGCGAGCGCCAGGGCGTTCCGGCCCATAAGCAGCGCCATCCTGAGCCGGCTCCCGTCGCTCGCCGCCACGAAGCTTCCGGGAAGGATGCAGACCCTGGCGGAGTCGCGGCCCTGCGCGACTCCGGCGCGGAGTCCGAGCGCGTCGCGGACGGGCGCGGCCACTCCGAAAACCCAACCTTCCCCCCGGCAGCAGCGCGCCGAATCGAGGTCGAGGTAGCCGCCGGCGCGGTCGCCCCAGGCGACGCGGCGGGAGGTTCCGGGCTCGAGATCGATGGCGAGGGACTGGGGAAGCTCGCGCATGGGGGACTCCAAAAACCGGTTTACTTCATGCTAGACTATACTGGAGTCCTCGCGCCGGCAAGGCCGGAAAAGCCCGGCGCCCCCGCCCGTCGCGCCCACCATGATGACCGGAGGTTCCGATGCCCGTCCAGACCGATCGCCGCCGCGCCTTCCCGCGCGGCGCCACCCTCGTCCTCATCCTGCTCGCCGCCTTCCTGGCGACGCCGCTCTCGGCGCAGACCGGGCAGTGGTGGCGCGAGGCATCCGGTCCCGCCTACCAGGTGCTGGTCTACTCGTTCGCCGATTCCGACGGCGACGGCTGGGGCGACCTCCGGGGCCTGACGGATCGGCTCGACTACCTGAATGACGGCGAGGCGGGCGGAGAGGACCTAGGCGTGTCGGCGATCTGGCTCTCGCCCATCCACCCCGCCTCGAGCTACCACGGCTACGACGTCCTCGACTACAAGGCCGTCTCGCCGCGCCTCGGCACCATGGCCGACTTCGAGCGGCTCGTCGCCGAAGCCCACGCGCGCGGAATCCGGATCATCCTGGACATGGTCTTCAACCACACCGGCTCCGAGCATCCCTGGTTCCTCGACGCGCGCCGCTCCGCCGCGAGCCCCTACGCCTCGTGGTACCGCGCTGAAACGGAAGGCATGCGCTACGGCGGCGGCGGCATGGGGCGCTTCTACTCGGCCTCGCGCCCCGACGGCACGACGTACCGCTACTTCTCCGCCTTCTGGCAGGGCATGCCCGACCTCAACCTCGACAACACCGACGTGGTCAACGAGCTCAAGAGCATCCTCGCGTTCTGGATGGGAAAGGGCGTCGACGGCTTCCGCTTCGACGCGGCCAAGCACGCCTTCGACCCGAACGAAATCGAATTCGGTATGCCGAGCCTCGCCCTCAACAAGGCCTTCTGGACCGACCTCCGCCGCGCCGCGCGCCGCGTGAATCCGGACGTCTATTTCATCGGCGAGGTCCTCACGGGCAGCGTGCCCGAGGTGGCCGCCTACGCGACGGTCTTCGACGGACTGTTCGACTTCCCCGCGGCCAGCCTGGCCCTCGAGGCCGCCGGACGCGGCACCGCGGGCGTCTTCGGTTCCGCCTACGAGTCGATCGCGGCCGCCTACGCGCGCGCCCCCGGATTCAGCCCCGCGCCCCTCCTCACCAACCACGACCAGGACCGCTCGGGCTCGGTCATCCTCCAACGCCTCGGCGCCGACCCGGTCAAGGGCTTCCTGGCCGCGGCCACGGACTCGGAGCGCGAAGCCCAGGCCAAGCGTCTGGCCGCCTCGCGGCTCAAGCTCGCCGCCTCCCTGGCCCAGACCCTGCCCGGCATGCCCTTCGTCTATTACGGCGAGGAACTCGGCATGACCGGCCGCCGCTACCGCGACGACGACGTGGCCCGCCGCGACGCCTTCCCCTGGTCGGCGGCGCGGAACCCGCCCACCGTCTCGTGGATGCCGTCCGCCAAGCTCGAGGCCGGCCAGAACAGCCAGACCGCCCCCGTCGAAGTCCAGTCGCAGGATCCCGATTCCATCCTTTCGCACTACCGCCGCCTCTCAGCCCTCCGCGCCGCGAGCCCCGCCGTCCGCTCCGGCAAATTCGCGCGCGCGCCCTGGCCCGGCTTCGAGACCGCCACCGCGGTGTCGTGGATCATGTCCTCCAGCGCGCAGAAGGTGCTCGTGGTGCACAACCTCGACCTCGCCGCCTTCGAGATCGCGGTGCCCGAGGGCGTCGCCCTCGCGCCGCTCTGGACCTCGGAAGCCGGCGTCCTTTCCGGCGCCGCGAAGCTCCCTTCCGGGGCCGGGCTCTCCGTGGCGCCTTCGTCCTCGGCGGTTTTCGCGATAACGGACTGATATCCGACCTGCCCGAACGCGAGCTTCCGATGATCGACGAACGGCCTTGAGCCGTTCGTCGCCGCGATGGCGCCTCGCGCCATCGCGGTCTTCCCTCTCGGGCTCTTCCATCCCCCTGAGCCCCGCCATTCACCGAGCCGGCTCCGCGGGAGGGCTTGCCCGGAAGCTTCGTGACACCGATCACGCTTGACGCCCCTTCCTGACGATCCTACCATCGCGCCATGGCACATCCCTTCGGCGACGAGAACCGCTACCGTTTCCCTTCGAGGCGCGCCGTGGTCCACGGCGCGCGCGGCATGGCCTGCGCGTCGCAGCCCCTCGCGGCCCAGGCCGGTCTCGACGTCCTACGGCGCGGCGGAAACGCCGTCGACGCGGCGGTCGCCATGGCCGCGACCCTCACCGTGGTCGAGCCTACCTCGAACGGCATCGGGGGCGACGCCTTCGCGCTCGTCTGGACCGGCGGCAAGCTGTACGCCTTGAACGGCTCCGGCCCGGCGCCGGCGGCGCTTTCGCTCGGGTCGCTGAAGCGGGAGACGGGCGGTAAGCCGACCATCGATCCGCACGGCTGGGAGGCCGTCACGGTCCCGGGCATTCCCGCCTCGTGGGCGGCGCTCTCGAAGCGCTTCGGCCGCCTGCCCTTCGCGGAGCTTTTCCGGGACGCCGTCGCGTACGCCCGGGAGGGATACCCCGTATCGCCGGTGGTCGCCCGCTACTGGGATCGCGCGGTCCGGGCCTGGACCCCCAAGCTTCGTGACACTCGTTACGCGGCGTGGTTCGAAACCTTCGCGCCGGGCGGCGCGGCTCCCGGTCCAGGAGAGCTCTGGAACTCGGAAGCCCACGCGCGCACCCTGGAGGAGCTGGCCGCCACGGAGAGCGAGTCTTTCTACCGCGGCGCGCTCGCGAAGCGCCTCGTGGAGTTTTCCCGCTCGTCTGGCGGCTATCTGGCGGAGCGGGACCTCGCGGAGTTCGCGCCGGAATGGACGGAGCCGGTCTCGGTCGACTACAGGGGAGTCCGCGTGCACGAATGCCCGCCGAACGGCCACGGCCTCGTCGCGCTCATGGCGCTCGGCATGCTCGCTTCCGACGATTTCTCCGCGCTCGATCCGGCGGAGGCGACCCAGCTCCGCGTCGAAGCCTTGAAGCTCGCCTTCGCCGACGCGCGCGCCGCCCTCGCCGACCCGCGCTCCATGGGCGCGCCGGCGGCGGCCTTCCTCGACCCCGCCTACCTCGCCTCGCGGCGCGCCCTCATCGGCGAGCGCGCCGCGCTGCCCGGGCCCGGGACTCCGCCGCGCGGCGGCACCGTCTACCTCGCCACCGCGGACGGCGAGGGGAACATGGTCTCGTACATCCAGAGCAACTACATGGGCTTCGGCTCCGGGCTCGTCGTGCCGGGCACCGGCATCGCGCTCCACAACCGCGGCTGCAACTTCTCGACCGAGGCGGGGCATCCGAACGCGCTCGGCCCCGGGAAGCGCCCCTATCACACCATCATGCCGGGCTTCCTGACGCGGGACGGCGAAGCGCTCGGTCCCTTCGGGGTCATGGGCGGCTTCATGCAGCCGCAGGGCCACCTGCAGGTGGTCGCGAACCTCTTCGACGGAGGGCTCAACGTCCAGGAAGCCCTCGACGCGCCTCGCTTCCAGTGGATCGAGGGGAAGAAGGTGCAGTTCGAGGAAGCCTTCGATCCGGCCGTCGTCGAGGCCCTGGCGGCCCGCGGCCACGAGGTCGAGCGCATGGCCGATTCCGGCGGCTTCGGACGGGGACAGCTCATCCTGCGCGGCTCGGGCGGCGTGCTCCACGGCGCCACCGAGCCGCGGGCCGACGGCTGCGTCGCGGCGTTCTGATTTCCGGGCGCGGGAGGGACGAGCGCCGACGCGGAGAGGAGCGGAGCGAGCGTTACGAAGCGGCGGCCGCGGTCCGGTAGCGGACCGCGTAGACCATGACGACGCGCGCTCCCGCGAGGAGCGAAAAAGCGAGCCAGAGCAGGGCCGCGCTCGCGGACGGGAAAAGCAGACCGGCGAGTCCGACCAGGAAGGCCGGACCCGACACGACGGCGGCCACGACCTTGAAGGCCTTGAGCGGCGCCGGCTTCGCGCGCGGAGCGTCCGCGGCGGGCTTAACCCGGAGCGCCGCCAGCGAGAGGAAGAGGGCGAGCACGCCGGTGAAGAAGAGGTACTGGACGGCCAGCAGCAGGACCATGACCGAGAGGTCGGACGGAAGGCGGGCGGCGGCCGCGGTCCAGAGCAGGCCCTCGATCAGGGCCGCCAGCCTGAGCCGGTCCGACGCGGCGTCGCGCAGGGCGCCCGAATCGAAGCCCTCGAACGGGGTCCACGCAGAGCGGAGCAGCCAGTCGTTCCGCGGATGGTAGATCGAGAGGGAATCGGGCGCGATGGCCAGGGTCGCCGTGCTCGGTGCGCCTTCGATCGATCCGCCCGCGAGCACGGTCCAGCCGGACGCCTCGAGGAGCGCCGGGGCGACGCCTCCGCGCTCGAGGGCGCCGTTCTCGATCTTCCAGTCGCCCCCCTCGCGCGCCAATGCCACGAAAGCGGAGCCGAGGCCCGGGTAGCGGCCAGGGTCCGCGAACTCGCGCGCCTCGCGCCAGCGCCCGGCGCCGAAGGGCAGGGCGATGGCCAAGGTCGAGGCGAGCGCGAGAACGGCGACCACGAGCCACGGCAGGCTCGCGCACTCCTCCGCCGCCCTGTTGGATAACCACGACTTTCCGATCGCCGAAAGACCCGCGCGCTTCATGTTCCCACCTTGCCATGAAAAAGCGGCGGCCGTCGAGGCCGCCGCCGAATGTCCGTGAACGGGCGCTACCGCGTCCTCGCCAAGTAGTCGACGAGCGCCAGCTCGTCGCCGTGAACGGGCGCTACCGCGCCCGTTCACGCTAGCCCTTCGCCGCGCCGGCGGCCATGCCGTAGACGATGAAGCGCTGCATCCAGATCTGCACCAGGGTGATCGGCACCGCCAGCACGATCGCTCCCGCCATGAAGTTGAGCGGGTTGTAGTAGAGCGTGATCAGCGGGTCGGTCAGTCGGTAGAGGAAGATGGCCACCGTCTGGTTCTGCATGTTGAGGAGCTGGAAGGGCAGCATGTAGTCCATCCACGGGGCCATGAAGGCGTTGACCGCGATGAAGCCGATGATCGGCGTGGCGAGCGGCAGCATGATCCGGAAGAACACCTTCGAGCGCGACGCGCCGTCGATGGTGGCGGCCTCGTCGATCGAGATCGGGATCGAGCGCATGTAGCCGCGCACCAGGTAGGTATTGTAGGGAACCGCGCCGGCGGCGTAGATGAACACGAGGTAGATCGGCTGGTTGAGCCAGCCGAAGGTGCGGAAAATCATGAAGATGGCGATCATGCCCATGAACGAGGGGAACATCTGGAGAAGCAGGAACGAGATGAGGAGCGGCTTCCTGCCCGCGAAGCGGAAGCGGCTGAACACGTAGCCCGTGAGCGTCGTCAGCAGCACCACCGCGCCCGTGTTCACCACCGCCACGGTGAGCGAGCGCAGGAAGGCCGCGACGAAGTCCGGGAAGGCCGCGTTCGAGGTGCTCTTGTACGTGAACAGGTACGTGTAGTGCTCGAGCGAGAACTTCGAGAAGTCCGGCCACAGCGGCACGCCCGAGAGGAGCTTCCCCTTGGTCAGCGAGGCTACCACCATCCAGACGAGGGGCACCAGGACTACCGTGCAGACTATGGTCAGATAGGCGTACTGGAGGCCCGCCGCGAGGGCGCGGCGGGTGCGGGCGGCGCCGGACGCCTTGCCGGCCACCGCGTTCGTCAGGCTCGCGCTCATTCTCCGGCCTCCTCGGTGAAGGACTTGGACCTGAGCATGTTGAACACCGCGAAGCCGCCCACGATCATGAAGATGATGATCGAGTACACGGCCGCCGTGTTGTACTGCTCGAAATCCTTGGTGAAGGACAGCTTGTAGATCCACGAGATCAGGATGTCGGTCTGGCCCGGCATGGCGGAGCCCACGATGCGCATGCTGTCGGGCACCTTGGACGGATCCCAGCTCGGCCCGCCTCCGGTCAGGAAGTAGACCGCGCCGAAGTTGTTGAAGTTGAAGCTGAAGGTCATGATGAGCGCGGGCACCGTCGCCGAGAGCACCATGGGCAGCGTGATGAAGCGGAAGCGCTGGTAGCCCGTGGCACCGTCGATGGCGGCCGCCTCGTAGAGCTCCTTCGGCACGGTGGCCAGCACCCCGATGATCATCATCATGTGGTAGGGCGCGCCGAGCCAGAGGTTCGTCAGCACCACCACGAAGCGCGCGAGGGCGCCGTTGTAGATCGGCTGGAACCAGAAGATCGGCATGTCGGGCTTGCCCTCGAGCCCGATCTTATAGAGGAAGTTGGTCACGCTTTCCATCAGCCCCGACGCGAAGAGGAACTGGTTGACGAGGCCGTCCTTGTCGAAGGCGTTGCGGAACACCATGAGGCTGACGAGCGAGGGGATGGCCCAGGGCAGGATCATGATGGTCCGCCACACCTTCTTGGCGCGCACGAGCGGCGACTCGACCACCATGGCGTTGAGGAAGCCGATGGCGTACACCGTGAAGCTCGACATGAGCGCCCAGAGGATGGTCCAGAGGAAGATCTGCCCGAAGACCGAGAGCCAACCGGGGTCGACCGCGAGGAAGCGGAAGGTGTCGAGCCCGACCCACTCGATGAGCCTGGCGCCGAGCTTCACGCGGTAGGTGTAGTTGGTGAAGGCCATCAGGAAGGTGAACAGGATCGGGATGATCGTGAAGAGGATCATGAGGACGAAGGCCGGCGCGGAAACGAGGTACACGTAGAGGCTGTGCCATACGCGTCCCCAGAACTCGCCGAACTTCTCGACGCGTCCCGTCTCGTCGGTCCGCACCCGGCTCCGGTAGGCGTCCGCGACGCCGAAGGCCCACACCGCGCCGAGGATGACCAGGATCGAGAGCGCGATGAGTCCGTTGCCCATGAGCACGATCGAGTTGTCCGCGCCGAGCCAGGGGGTCACGCGGTTGTACAGTTCGATCGTCGTGCCGGCGTAGGCGTCGTCGATCACGACGCGGCCGAGCGTCGCGAGGCCCCAGAGGCCGCGCGTGAAAAAGCCGCCGAAGTCGCGGACCACGTAGCGCGGACCCTCGTCGCCGTAATTCGGCCAGAGGTAGGTGGCGTCGAAGTAGCTGTCGCCCGAGTCGAGCCCCTCGCCCTCGCCGGCGGCCGCCGCGAAGGGATCCTCGCCCTCGGCCGCGGCGGCGAAGGGGTCGAGGTCCGGGACGCCGCCTGAGAACGGATCCTCGGCGGCGGCGAAGGGGTCGTCCTCGGAGGCCGCCGCGAAGGGATCGTCCTCGGTCGCGGCGGCGAAGGGATCCTCGCCTTCGGCTTCACCCGCTTCGGCGGTGCCGAAGAGGTCGGCGAGCGAGGTCGCCTGCTCGCCGCCCGCCGGGCCTTCCAGCTCGAATCCCGCCTCGGCGCCGCGCGCGAAGGACTCGGGCGGCACCTTCCCGGACCTGAGCGCCGCGTAGCGGCCCCAGTCCGAGGTGGCCAGCTCCACGGAAACCAGGAGGACCGGCACGATGAGCCAGACGAGGGCCTTGAGCTTCTGCCGGTTCAGGAGCTGGCCCAGGCCGGGCACTAGGAGCGAGGCGATCGCGGCCACCAGGGCCGGCGCGCGCGAGCGGCGCCGCGGCGCGGGCGATCCTTCCTGGGTATTCATTGCATGGACCTCCGTTCGCCGGCGGGAGGTGCTTCGTACCGCGACGGCGGAGTCTCGCGGGGCCGGCGTTCAATCGTGGAACAAGAGTCCGGGTTCAGTATAGTGCACCGGAGGCGGGGGCGCGCCAGGCGCCGGCGCCTCCTCGAAAAAGGGAGCCCCCTGTCCGGAGGCTCCCCGCGTCTACGATCCTGAAGAAGGGTTCCTTTACTTGTTGTTCGCGGCGAGCCACTCGGCCCAGAGGCGGACGGCCTCGGCCTGCGCGGCGGCGGGGGTCTTCTCGCCGTCCCAGACGGAGCGGTAGATGAGGTTCATGCCGATGCCGTAGTAGCCGTCCATGGCCTTCTTGGCCTTGTTGGCCGGCAGGGTGATGGCGGGCTCGGGGTAGTTGAACGCGAAGGCGCGGGACATCTCGGCCTTGTTCGGGTCGGTGTAGGCGGGGATGTTGAAGCTCTTGGCCTTGAGCGCCGGGATGTAGGACGAGTTGTCCACCATCGCCTGCAGGCCGTCCTTGAGGAAGAGGATGCGGTAGAGCTCGTGCGCGGCCGAGGGGTACTTGGTGAAGCCGTTGATCACCCAACCCTTCGTCTTGACGAAGGGGGAGAGGCGGGTCTTCGCCCAGGTCGGCATGGGGCCGAACTTGATGTCGTAGCCGCCCTTGGTCTCGGCGCCGGTGATGTCCATCCAGGTGCCGACCAGGAAGAAGGGAGCGGTCTCGTTGTTGAGCGCGTCGTCCCAGCGCCAGGTCATGGAGGCGCCGGGGGTCAGGACGCCCGTGGCCTCGACGCTGATCTTGGCGTCGGCGGCGGCCTTGATGAAGGAGAGGCCGTCGGCGAAGGCCTTCTTCTCGAAGCCGGGCTTGGTGCCGTCGCCCTCGGCGAAGATCTTCCAGCCGGCGGCGGTGACGCTCGAGTAGCCGGACCAGACCTCGTCGAGGCTCATCGGGAAGACGATGTTGACGGTCTTGCCCTTGTAGGTCGGGCGCTTCGCGGCCCAGCTCTTCGAGAGCGCGAAGATCTCCTCCCAGGTGTCGAAGGCGTCCGGGAGGCCGTCCTTGTTGCCGTCCTTGATGTTGAGGCCGAGGGCGGTCATCATGTCGGCGTTCCAGGCGAAGGCCATGCCGTCGTAGTTGACCGGGATGAACTTCGGCACGCCGGAGTTGGCGGACGAGTAGAAGGGCTCCATGGCGAAGCTCTTCGCGGCGCTCACGATGACCTTGTCGAGGGCCAGGAGCGACTGCACGTTGCGGCTGACCTCGCCGTCGATTACCAGGCAGACGTCCGGAGCCTCGCCCTGGAGGGCGGTGATCTGGTCGGAACCGCCGGCGGCGCCGAAGTTCACGAACTCGACCATGCCCTTGGCCTCGGGGTGCAGCTTGTCCCAGAGGGCGACGATGGCGGCGCCCCACTTGTCGTTGTCGACGCCGACGCGGAGCTTGGCGCCCGGCTCGATCTTGTAGGCCTTGGCCTTGGTGTCGTAGACGGCCTTCGACTGGGCGAAGGCGGCTCCGGCCACGAGGGCCAGGATCAGCGCGACAGCGATAAAACGCTTCATATAGGTGTATCCCCCTTGCGTAAACCACTAAATCGGTTTACTTGAGCTGAGGTTAGAGTGTAGGATTCCTGGCGTCAAGCGCTATTTGCGAAACAAAACGTTTTCGTAAACCGGTTTTTCAGGAAGGGGTCATGAACGGAGCAGCCGTATACCATCGAGCGACCGATTCCCACTGTTACGCGGCCGACAAGGCCACGTTGCACCTCAGGTTACAGACCGCCGCGGGCGACGTCGAGCGCGTCGAGCTCGTCGCGGGCGACCCGCACGACTGGAGGCGCCACGCGGAAAACGCGGACGCCTGGTCCTGGCGGAGCGAGTCCTACCCGACGCGAAAGACGGGCTCCGACGGGCTCCGGGACTTCTGGCAGGCCGAATGGAAGCCGCCCCACAGGCGGGCGCGCTACTTCTTCCGCATACACGCCGCCGACGGCACGGTCTGGGACTACGGCGAGAAGGGGCTGATCCCCGCGGCGGCGAATCCGCCGCCCGGCCGGCCTTCGGGCGACTACTGGAACGCCTTCGTCTTTCCCTACATCAACGAGGTCGACGTGTTCCGCGCGCCGGACTGGGTGGCGGGCACGGTCTGGTACCAGGTCTTTCCCGAGCGCTTCGCGAACGGCGATCCGTCCAACGACCCGGCGGGCACGAAGCCCTGGTCGCGCGGGTCGGTCCGCAACGAGGAGCGCTACGGGGGCGACCTCCGCGGCGTCATCGACCACCTCGACCGCATCGCCGGCCTCGGCTTCAACGGGCTCTACCTGACGCCGATCTTCGCGGCGCCCTCGGCGCACAAGTACGACACCACGGACTACCTCCGCGTCGACCCCGCCTTCGGCACCGAGGACGAGCTCCGAGAGCTATCGGACGGGTGCAGGAGGCGCGGAATCCGGCTGATGCTCGACGCGGTCTTCAACCACTGCGGGCCGGAGTTCGGTCCCTGGAAGGATGTGCTCGAGAAGGGCGAGGCCTCGCGCTACCGCGACTGGTTCCATATCGATGGCTTCCCGCTCTTTCCCGAAGGAAAGGATACGGGCGATTCGCGCCGGGCGAGCTTCGAGACCTTCGCGTTCACCACCCGCATGCCGAAGCTGAACACCGCCAACCCCGAGGCCAAGGCGTACCTCCTCGACGCGGCCGAGCGCTACGTCCGCGACTTCGGCATCGCGGGCTGGAGGCTCGACGTGGCGAACGAGATCGACCACGCGTTCTGGCGCGAGTTCCGCGCGCGCGTGAAGGCGGCCGACCCGGAGGCCTACATCGTCGGCGAGATCTGGCACGACGCCATGCCCTGGCTCCGCGGCGAGCAGTACGACGCGGTGATGAACTATCCCTACGGTACGGCGATTTCCGACTTCCTGCTCGGAAGCCCCTGGGCGCGGAGCGGCGAGCAGCTCTGCCGGCGCCTTTCCGCCATAGACTTCTCCTACCCCGAGCCCGTGCTCCGCGCCTCGTTCAACCCGCTCGATTCCCACGACACCGACCGCATCGTCACCAGGTTCGGTTCGCCCGAGCTCGCGCGCGTCGCCCTGACCCTGCTCTTCGCGTTGCCGGGCGCGCCATGCGTCTACTACGGCACCGAATACGCCCTCGAGGGCGCCCAGGATCCGGACAATCGCCGCTGCCTGCCCGTCGATCCGAGTCCGGAGGAGCTCGCCTTCCAGGCGTTCACGCGCGCTTTGGTCGGGCTGCGACGCGAAGCCTGGCGCGTGTTCGCTTACGGAAGGCGCGCGCCGGTCCCGATCGCGTCGAGGCCGGGCTTCGCGGGATTCCGCGTCGAGGGGGAGGGGCGGACGATGCTGGCGCTGGCCTTGCGCGACGGCGAAGGGCTGCCGGCCGCCGAGTGGCGGGCGGCGTTCGGCCTGGAGGCCGGGACGCGCGCGGCGGACCCGCTCGGGGCTCTGGACGCGGACGGCGCCTTGCCCGGCCGGCGGGCGGCCATCCTCGAGATTCTGCCGTAAAGCCCGGCTCTCCGACGCGTACGGGGCGCGAAAAAACGCGTCCCCGGCGCGTCGGCGCCAGGGACGCGTCGAAGGCGGCCGGGCTTCGGGCGGAGCGCGTCGCGGGCCATGCCCGCCGCGCGGGAGCTCACTCCGTCAGGGCGGCTATCACCTCTTCCGGCGTCCTGGCGGCCAGGATGGTCGCGCGCTTTTCCTCGCTCTTGAAGAGGAGGCTGACCTCGGCCAGGAACTGGAGGTGGGGGCCGGTCTTGTCGGCGGGAGAAAGGGTCATGATGAAGATGCGGCAGGGTTTGCCGTCGAGGGCGTCGAAGTCCACCGCGGCCTTCGAGACGCCGACGCAGGCCACCAGGTCGGTAACCGTATCCGTCTTGCCGTGCGGGATGGCGATGGCGTGCTTCATGCCCGTGGACATCTTGCGCTCGCGCTCGAGGATGCTCGACAGCGCGCGCTCCCGATCGGCCACCTTGCCGGTCTTCATGAGCGTATCGAGGAGCTCGCCGATGATCGCGGACTTGTCCGTTCCGGACAGGCCGAGGGCGACGGTCTCCTTCGTGAGGACGTTCTTCAGGTTCATGGGGGCGATTTTACGTACGCCTCCGCGGAAAGTCAAGAAAAAGCGAAACGTCCAAAATTGCCAGGGGAGCGCGGGACGGGCCGGACCTCAGGCGAAGTGGCGTATCGGCCGTTCGACCACCTCTCCCGCGGCCCGCGCGGCGATGTGGACGGCGGCGGCGGCCCAGAGCGCGTCGAGCAGGGCCGCCATCGCGGCCAGGGGGAGCGCGGCCGGAGCGGCCAGGAGGTAGCCGGACTCGAAGCCGCGTCCGTACCAGGCCGAGAGGGTCGCCAGAGCCGCCACGGGACCCAAGACCGGCGCGGCGCCGATCAGCAGCGAGACCGCGGGCACGGCCGCCAGCATCCAGAGCACGGTCCCGCCGTTCAGGCCCAGGTTCGAGTAGGAATCGAGCACCACGACGAACGAGGTGGCCGTCATCAGGGCGGTGCCGGCGCGGCCGAGGGAGAGGGCGAGCGGCAGCGTCGCGGCGCCCGCGCGCCGGCGCACGCCCAGGCTGTCCTTCAGATGCTTGGCCAGGGTTCCCGTGGCGAAGGGCAGGGAGCCGGAGACGAGGGCGGCCATCGCGGGAGCGAGCAGGCCGTAGAGGACGCGGTAGGGGTTCTTCCGTCCGCCGAAGAGCCAGAGCGCCCCGGGAACCAGGACCAGCGCGACGAAGAGGGTCTCGATCGCCGCGACGAGGACGAGCCGCGTATAGAGGCCGCCCGAGAGCACGGCGCGGAGTTCGCGGAAGCGGGCGGCGGCCACGGCGATCGCGAACACGGGCAGTACCTCGGCGACGAAGCTGTTGACCTGCCAGAGCGTGCGCGAGAGGGAATCGAGCAACGCGGCGAGCGGACGGGTGGCGGCGCGGTCGAACCCCAACGCGAGGCCGACGGCCAGCGCGACGACGAGCAAGGGCATGAAGCCGTTCTCGAAGGGGGAAAGAAGGACGGGCAAGTCGGCGGACGCCATCGATCCGATGAACCGGAGGGCCGTCGGAGCGACGCCCGTGGCGCTCTCGCCGCTCACCAGGGGAATGCGCCCGGGTCCGGCCAGCAACGCGACGGCGACGCCCACGGCCCCGGCCACCACGATTCCCGCGATCGATACCAACGCGACGTCGCGCAGGGAGCGCCCGAGGATCCGCGCCTCGCGGGCTTCGTGCACCGCGACGATGGCGGACAGGAGGAACAGGGGCGCCACGAGGAAGCGCGCGAACGAAAAGGCGACGCCGAGCGCCTGCGAAAGGAACAGGTCGAGGGCCGGCGCTTCCGCGGGCGTCACCCACGCCACGGCGGCTCCGAGCACGATCCCGACGAGCAGCTTGATCCAGATCTTCATGGCGGCAGGATAGTCGCGCGGGTCCGCGTCGTCAACCTTCCCCCGGGAGGCCCCGCGTCATCCCCCCGCCCGACGCGAAGGGCGAGCCCGCTTGTTCCCTTTCCGCGCGATCGCTATCCTAGGGAAGTACGTACCGGGAGGTTCCATGCGCTACGCCAGCACTCGTTCCCCGGCCGTCGCGGTCGGGTTCGACGAGGCGGTCCTCGACGGATTTCCCGCCGACGGCGGCCTGTACGCGCCCGTGGGCGACGCCGACCTGCGCACGCTCTCGCTCTCCCTCGACGCCGCGACGCCTTGGCCGGACGTCGCGGCCCTGACCGCGAGCGCGCTGTTCTCGGGCGACCTCGATCCGGACGCGGCCGAGCGCGCCGCCGGCGCCTTGCGCGGCTTCCCGCCGGCCACCATAGACCTCGACGGCGACGTTTCGCTCGTGGATCTTTGCGGCGGGCCTTCGTACGGCTTCAAGGATTACGGCATGGGCTTCCTGGCGGCGCTCGCCGGAGACTTGCTGTCGCGGCGCGGCGCGCGCGGCTCCGTGTTGCTGGCCACCTCGGGCGATACCGGCGCGGCCGCGGCGGAGGCCTTCGCCGACTCCGACCGCTTCGACGTCGTGCTGCTCTATCCGCGAGGCCCGGTCCACGGGGTCCTCCCCGAACGCCGCCAGAAGGCGGGCGGAAACGTCAGCGCCATCGCCGTGGACGGAAGCCTGGCCGCCTGCAAGGCGCTCGTGCGCTCGGCCTACGCGGACCGCCCGCTCGCCGCGAGGCTCGGCCTCGTGCCGGCCACCAGCGCCAACGTCGGCCGACTGGTGCCCCAGGTGCTCTACTACATGGCGGCTTTCGCCGCCCTCAAGGCCCGCACGCCCGGCGACTTCATCCTGGCGGTTCCCGGCGGCAACCTCGGCAACCTGATCTCGGGACTCTACGCCTGGAAATGGGGCCTGCCCGTATCGGGCTTCGTGCTCGCCGACAGCGGAAGCGCTTCCCCGGACGGCATGCTGGTCGACTACCTGCTCGGCGGGTCCGCCGCGCGCGGCGAGCGCCGCTTCGACGAGGACGATCCGGAAAACCGCGAGCGCATCGGCGCCCTCGCCGCGGGAGCTCCCGAGGTGCTCCGTTCCATGGTCAGCTCCGTGCCGGTATCGAAGGAGAAGGCCGCCGCCGCCGCCCGCAGGGCCCATGCCGACGCCGGCATCTTCCTCGATCCGGGCGCGGCGGCCGCCTACGCGGCGGTCCGCGAGCTCGTCGACGCGGAAGGCCTGTCCGGGGCGGTGCGGGTCGCCCTGCCCGGCCTCCAGCATCCAGCTCGTTCCGCCGCCGCCGTCGAAGCGGCCTGCGGCGCTCGCCCGCCCGTGCCCGAAGCGCTCGGCCGCATGCTCGAGACCTTCGAGCCGGATTTCCGGATCAGGGCCGAGCCCGAGGCGCTCGCCGCAGCGTTGGCCGCGATCCGCGCCGGAGCCTGAGCGCTTTCCGGCGCGGAGGCCGTGCCGACCCCGCCGGCGAGCTTGACCCTCGTCGGCGAGGCGCGGCATGCTCGCATCCATGGAATCCGCATCCGGGTCGCCGCTCCCCGCGGGCACGGCCGCGACCGAGCGCCTGTCAGGTCCGCTCCTCCGCATCGCGCTGCCCCTCATGGCGGGCTCCGCCATCGAAAGCCTCTACAACCTCGGCGACGCGTGGTTCCTCGGAAAGCTCGGCACCGACGCCATCTCCGCGCCCTCGGTCGCCTTCAGCTTCGTCTTCATGGCCATCATCGGCGGCGCCGCGCTGTCGCAGGCGGGCACGACGCTGATGGCCCAGGCCCGGGGCGCCGGCGACGACGCCCTGGTAAAGCGCTACCTGAACCAGGCGGCCGGCTTCCTCGGCCTCGTGTCCGTCGTCGTGGCCCTGGCGGGCTTCCTGCTGGCGCGACCCGCCCTGCTGCTCCTGGACACCCCGTCCTCGGTGATGGTCCACGCGCTGCCCTACCTGCGCGTCGTGATGGCGGGAACGCCCTTCATGTTCGCCTACTTCCTGCTGCAGTCCTCGTTCACGGCCATCGGGAAGACCATGGTGCCCCTCGTCGTGCACCTGGCGGCCGTACTGCTCAACCTGGCGCTCGATCCGCTGTTCATTTTCGGCGTCGGCCCCCTGCCGGCCTTAGGCTCGACCGGGGCCGCGCTCGCCACCGTCATCTCGCAAGGCGTCGCCGCGGCGGTCAGCCTCCGCATACTGACGAAAGGAAGGGACGGACTCAGGCTCGAGCGCGCGCTCCTCAGGCCGCGCCGCGCCGACTGGACCTTGCTGCTCCGCATCGGCGTGCCGAGCTCGGTCGGGCAGGGACTCTCCGCGCTCGGCTTCACGGTGCTGCAGGGCCTGGTCAACGGCTTCGGCCCCGCGGCCATAGCCGCGTTCGGCGTCGGAAACCGACTGATCAACCTCTTCGACCTCCCGGCCCACGGCATCGCCAACGCCGTCACCACCATGGTCGGGCAGTCGATCGGAGCGGGCGACGAGGAGAAGGCGCGCCGCGTCGTCCGCTCGGGACTCTTCCTCGTCGCCGCCTTCCTCGCGCTCCCGATCGCGGCCTCGATGGCCTGGGGCGGTTCCCTCGTGCGCTTCTTCGTCGACGACCCCGAGGCGATCAGGCTCGGCGACCTCATGTTCAAGGTGGTCGGCCCCTCGGTATTCCTGTTCGGACTCTTCTTCGCCACCACCGGCGCCTTCCAGGGCGCGGGCGCCACCAAGCCCATCATGGTCCTCTCCGTGGCGCGGCTCTGGGTCGTCCGCCTGCCCGTCGCCATCGCGCTCGCGCGCGCCGGCGTCGGCCCCCTCTCGATCTGGATAGCCATGTTCGTCTCGAATTTCGTCATCGCGCTCGCCGGCATCCTCTACTACCGGAGCGGCCGCTGGCTCAAGCACGGCGTCCGGGTGCGGCGCTAAGGCGCGCGACCGCCCGAAGCGATCGCGGCGTCGAAGCCGCGGACCGGCTCCGGCGATCTCCCGAATCACCCGCCCCGCGAAAACCCCGCCCCCCGCCGCGCCGCCTTCGCGTAGCCCGGGGAAGCGCGGCGCGCGACCGCTCGCGGCGGTCGCGGCGCTGAAGCCGAAGACCGGCTTCTGCGATCTCCCGAATCACCCGCCCGGCGAGAAACCCGCCTCACCGCGCCGCCTTCGTCTTTTCCGGGGAAGCGCGGCGTGCAAGCGCAAACCCGGCAAGAGCTTCTATCCGTGCCGACGACGCAGGGGGGGGTGGCGAAGGAAAGCGCGCCCGCGACCGCTTGCGGCGGTCGCGGCGACGAATCCGAGGAACGGATTCGTCGATCTCCCACATCACCCGCCCCGCGAGAAACCCGCCCCGCCGCGCCGCCTTTGCGTAGCCCGGGGAAGCGCGGCGTGCAAGCGCAAACCCGGCGAAGTGATTCGCGGAACCCGGCCGAGCGGCGGGTGACGCAGAATAACGGGCCCCCGAGCGCTCCAAGCGAGCGGGGTTCGTTATTCTGCGTCAGGCCCCGCCCGGGCTTGTCCCGAGAACCCCTCGCCGCGCTTCCCCGGCACCCCCCGCTCCCCCGGAAAAAACGAAAGCCGCCCGAGGGGGCGGCTTTCGAGCCTGATCCGGACCTGATTCGAACAGGCGACCTAGCGCTTAGGAGGCGCTCGCTCTATCCAACTGAGCTACCGGACCGCGGCAGGACGGTGACGGACGGGCTGACTGACCGTGATCCTGCACGGACGCGATACTAGCCGAGCGCGGCGCCGGGTGTCAATTCGACGAAGCGCCGGGCTCACCCGGCTCGCCGCGACGGATCTTTCCGGCCTTCGGGGCGGCCGCGCCTTCCCGCTCGGCGCCGGGCGCCGCGTCGGGCGGCGGCGCGGCGTACGCTTCGGACGAAGCGGGCAGGGCGGGGCGGGCCGCGGCGGCCTCGCGCTCGGCGGCGATGCGCTCGAGCTCCTCCCAGGGATCGCCCTTGACGTCCTCGTAGCCGCGGCGCACGTCCTCGAGGTACTTGGCGAGCTCGTCGGTGCGCGTGCGCACCATCTTCAGCGCCGCGTCGCCGGGAACGCCGGGCGCGGTGCGGAGCCGGGCCAGGTCGAGGCGCATCTGCTTGAGCTGGTTCACCGACGAACGGAGGCGGAGGCCCAACACTTCCTTCTGGTCCTGCAGGTCGCGGAACGAGGCTTCCTGCTTCTCGATCTCGGCGATGGACGAGCGGTACTCGCCCTTGAGGGACTCCGAGCCGGCGCGCTCGAGCTTGGCCGCGAGCTCGGCCTTGTCCTTCGAGAGGTCCTGCATCGGCACCGAGTCGACGATGGCGTCGATCTCGTTGACCGTCTTGGCGAGCAGGGCCACCTGCTCGACGTACTGGTCGAGCGAGGGGATCATGTCCGCGTCGAAGGGCGCCTCGCTTCCGGCCGCCTTGATCTGGGCGACCAGGGCGTCGCGGGCCTGGGCCGCCTCCGCGAGCAGCGAGGCGTAGGGGCCGGCCTCCGCGCCGGCCGCGCGGACCTTGCCGGCGGAGCGCAGGGCTTCCGCCCGGTTCTTCGCGCCGAGGGTGGCCCAGAGCTTCCGTTCGAGCCGGCGCTTCGTCATGCCGTAGGTCACGGCGTGCGAGATCCACGAGATGGCCATGATGGCCGAGGGTATGAGGAACCAGGGCGGGGCGAGCTGCGTGGTCACCTGGTTGATGACCGCGAGGAGGAGCGGTACGGTCAGGATGCTCGCGTTGTGGCGCGCCATCGAGTCCTTGACGCGGTTGAGCTTGCGGAGCGCGTCGAGCGACTCCTCCCCGAGCTCGGGCAGCTTCTCGGCGTCGCGGGCCTTGGCCCGGGCGCGGAAGGCCGCGAAGACGTTGGCCACGACGCCCGTACCCCAGCCCGCCGTCACGATGGCGGCCCAAAGGAAGGGGCCCCGCCCTTCGAGCGCTCCGGGCAGGCCGGCCAGGCCCGCCCCGCCCCCGGCCACCCCGAGGTTGAGGTACCAGAGGAAGGCGTTGACGCCGAGGAACGAAAGCGCGTTGCCCACGAGGCCTCCGACCGTCTTTCGCCTGCGCTCCTCGAGGCCGTCCCGGTACTCGCCGAAGGTGAGCGCCCTGTCCTCGCGGCCCGGCTTGAAGTAGTCGGAGTCCTTGAGCTCCTTGTCCCATTTGTGCGTCTCGAGCGCCTCGTCCTCGACGCGCCGGAGCGCCTCCCCGACGATCGCGTCCGCTTTCCGTCCGTGCCGCGCCGCCTCGCGCTCCGCGTGGCGCTCGGCCTTCTCGACCGCGCGCCCCGCCAGCTCGCCGATGCGCGACGCGATCTCGGCGCCGCGGCCCGTAGGGGCGGTCCCGGCCGCGTCGTGCCGTCCCGAGCTCTTCCGTATGCCGTACTCGATGGCGTCGACGATGCCCGACACGGCGCGCTCGATGTCGCGGCCGAGCGCCTCGCCGTCGAAGCCCGCCTTGGCGGTCGCGGGCCGGTCGCGCGCGACGATGCCCTTGTCGACCAGGGCCGCGATCGCCTCCTTGGCCTCGACCCCGCGGTCGCCGTACTTCGAGAGCGCCTCGCCCACGGTCATGCGGCGCCCGAGCGCCTTGGTGTCCTCGAGGACGGCCTTGCGCACCTCCTCGAGCAGGTCAGCGGAGGCGCCGGGGCCGTAGCCCCTGGACGCCTGGCCCGAGGCCTCGCCGTCAACCTTGCGCGCCGGCTCGGAGCTCGAGGGCGCTATCGGCAGGGCGGCTCCCTGGTCCCCCGCGGTTTCCGCGGCCGGCAGGCCGGGACGGGGCTCGTGCCGCTTCGGGTCGAACTCCACGTTGGGCGTGACGATCTCGTAGGCGTGGATTTCCTTCGTGATGTTCTTGAGCGAGACCTTGCCGAGCTTCTCCGCGCGGAAGTCCAGCTTGTTGAGCACCAGGTTGTACACGTCCTGGCTCATGCAGATGGTGCCCGGCCGCGCCAGCGACTGGAGCCGCGCCGCGATGTTGATGCCCTCGCCGAGCGCGTCGTTCTCGAAGAACCAGATGTCCCCGAGGTGGACGCCGATGCGCAGGAGCAAGGGCAGGTCCCGGTGCTCCAGGTTGTAGGCGTGGAGCTTCTCCTGCACCTCGATGGCGCACTGGAGCGCCTCGACCGTGTTCCGGAAGTCCACCAGGAAGGCGTCGCCTATCGTCTTTATGATGGTCCCGTGCCGCCGCTCGGCGATCTCCGTGACCAGCGCGTTGTGGTACGAGAGGAGCTTGAGGGTCGCCGCCTCGTCCTTCTCCATCATCCGCGAGAAGCCGACGATGTCCGTGTACATGATCGCCGCGAGGCGGTAGTCCTTGTGCTCCATAATTGAAGGAAGCATAGACACGGGGCCGCCCTCGCGTCAACGAGTCCGGCGGAAAGCGTTCGAAGGCCTGGCACGCGAACCTGAAGAAACGCCGAGACGCCGAGACGTCGACACACAAAGGCACAAAGACACAAAGCCGAGAGGGAGCAAGGGGACGGGCAAGTGGGGAAAAAATAGGCGCCGGGGACGCTTGCTCGCTTCGACCTTCCCCGAGGCGGCGAGTTCGCGTTTTCGGGCTCGGGCGGCGGGCTGTCCGAGGGCGTAGCCTTCACGGGGCGGCGCCCCCGTCGGCGATGCGTTCGCGGCGATCGCGCGGGGCGGCGCCTTCGCGGGTCGACGTTTCCCCCGCGGGACTTGACCGGGTGGTCAAGCCGCGGTATGCTTGATGTTGACCAGGTGGTCAAGCAGATCGCGGAAGAGGAGCGCCGAGGTCCATGACGGCTATCGAGGATCTGACGAGCGCGTCGTTCAGGCAGCTGCCGGAGGAGAAGCGCGAGGCCATCGCGCGCGCGGCCCGCGCCGAATTCGCCGCGCGCGGCTTCGAACGCGCCTCGACCAACCGCATCGTGCTCGCGTGCGGCATCGCGAAGGGCTCGCTCTGGAACTACTTCGACGGCAAGGAAGGGCTTTTCCTCTACCTGCACGCGCTCGCGGGGCGCGCCATGCTCGAGCGGCTCCGCGCGGCGCGCGGCCGGATCGCGGCGGGCGGCGGGCCGCTCGATCGGCTTTCGAGGGCGGTGGAGCTCTCGCTCGAGCTCTACGAGGCCGACCCCGAGGGCTACCGCTTTTCCCTGACCCTGGCCGAGCCGGACGCGCGACACCTCATTCCCCGCTACGCCTCGCTCTTCCCGCCCGGCGACGGCGAGGAGCTCTTCGCCTCGCTCGTCGCGCCGGAAGGCTCCGGCACCGACCCCGCGCTGGCCCGGGCCCTGCGCTGGATGCTGGTCGGCATAAAATTCGAGATGCAGGCCCGCATCGGCTCGGGCATCGGGCCGGCCGAGCTCAGGGCCGAGCTCAAGTCCGCCCTGGCTTCGCTTTCGGGCCTTTTTAAAGGAGTGGACGCATGATCCTGGTGGAGCGCCTCAGGCACGACTACGAGGGCAAGGGGAACTACGCGGTCGACGACGTGAGCTTCTCCGTCGCGCCGGGCACGATCTTCGGCTTCCTCGGTCCCTCCGGGGCCGGCAAGAGCACGGTCCAGAACATCCTGACCGGGCTCCTGCCCTTGCAGGAGGGTCGCGCGGAGCTCGCCGGCACGCCGGTGAAGTCCCTGAAGAGCGCCTTCTTCAACAAGGTCGGCTACTCCTTCGAGCTCCCGAACCTCTACAATTCGCTCACCGGTTACGAGAACCTGGCCTTCTTCGCCGGGCTCTTCTCGGTGCCGACCGAGGATCCGATGAAGCTGCTCGACCGCGTCGGGCTCGCGGCGGCCGCGGGCAAGCGGGTCGCGCAGTACTCCAAGGGCATGAAGCAACGGCTCCTCTTCCTCCGCTCCATCATCAACCGGCCCGAGATCCTCTTCCTCGACGAGCCTGAGTCGGGGCTGGACCCGGCGACCGCCCTGGTGGTCAAGGACCTGATCCGCGAGCAGCGCGACCGGGGGGCGGCCATCCTGCTCACCACCCACAACATGTACGCGGCCGACGAGCTCTGCGACCGGGTGGCCTTCATCGACAAGGGGCGCATCCTCGCCGAGGGCAGCCCCCGCGAGCTCAGGCTCGGCTTCGGCGAGAAGCTCGTGCGGGTCGAGTACCGCGAGGGGGGCGCGTCGAAGGCCGAGCGGCTCGACCTCTCGCTCGAGCCGGGCCGGGAACGCCTCGCCGCCCTCGCGCGGACGGGCGCGCTCGAGACCGTCCACTCGACCGAGGCCACGCTCGAGTCCATCTTCATCGAGCTCACGGGGCGGAGGCTGGCGGAATGAAGGCCTTCGCGACCCTGCTCGCCCTCGAGCTCCGGGTGCTCGCGCGCGGCGGCTTCCCCGTCGTCATGGCGGTGGTATTGGCCGCCTCGGCGCTCAGCGTGCACGCGCTCCGCGCGGTCGACGCCGCGGCCTCCGTCGACGCGGCGTCCGGGCCGGAGCTGCTCGAGGCCGGCCCCTGGTCCATCACGGTCCTGCGCCCCGAGGCCTCGTCGCGGCCGGCCCTCCACGAACGCATGGTCACGACCCTGCTCGTCTACGAGGTGCTCATCCTCGGCTTCCTCTTCGTCGCCGTGGGGCTCTTCCAGCAATTCGAGGAGGGCAGCCTGCGCGCCTACCGACTGAGCCCCGGCGGGCAGGCGCGCTGGACCGGCGCCAAGCTCCTCGTGTGGAGCGCCGCGGGCGTGGCATACGGCCTCGCCTTCCTCGCCGCCTCGTTCGAGCCGCCGGCCTGGAGCGCCCTGCCCGGGGTCGTCGCGCTCTCGGCCCTCGGCTCGCTCCTCATGACGACGCTCGGCCTCCTCCTCGCGGCGTTCAGCCGCAACCTGAGCCAGTGGTTCCCGCCCGCGGCGGGCCTCCTCGCGCTCAACATGGCGCCCGCGGCGCTCGCGGAGTCCTGGCCCGAGGCGCGCTGGCTCGCGCCCGGCGGCGCGGCGCTCGCCGGCTTCGAGGCCCTGCTCGGGCAAGGCGATCCGGCGCTCCTCGGGGCCTCGTTCGCCTGGCTCGGCGCCGCGCTGGCCCTGGCCCTTCCGCTTTCGTGGCTCGCGCTCAGGGCCCGGGCGTTCAAGGAGGCAGGGCGATGAAGCTCGCGAAGCTCAGGGCGGCCGCGACGATCGCCCGACAGGACTGGACGCGCAGCCGGCGCGACCTGATCGCGCTCTACATCATGCTCAGCCCGCTCCTCCTCGCGCTCGCCGCGCGCTTCCTCCTGCCGCTCGTCGCCGCGCCGGTCCTCGAGGTCGCCGTCGGCGCGGACGTACCCGCCGAGCTGTCCGCCCGGCTCGCCGCGGCGGGCCACCGCGTGGTCGCCCCGGGGGAATCGGCGCTCGTTCTCCGCGCCGGGCCGGGGGGGCTGGAACTGCTCGCGCCCGGGAACGGCGACCGCGCGACGCGCGCCGTCCGGGACGCCCTCGAGGGGGGCGGACGCGGCGTACGGCCCGGGCTCGCGGAGCTCGCGGCGGCCTTCCTGCTCATCTCGGGCTGTTTCCTGGCAGCGCTCGGTTCGGGGTTGACCATGGTCGAGGACCGGAGCTCCGGGGCGATACGCGCACTGGGTACGGGCCCCGTCGGCCTCGCGGCCTACCTGGCCGGCAAGCTGCTCTTCATAGCCTCGATCTCGGTCGCGGTATGCCTCGGCGCGGCCCTGGTCCTCGAGGGCTTCCGGGCGCCGTTCGGGAGGCTTTTCCTCGCCTCGCTCGCCTCGGCGCCCCTCGGCCTCGCGGTGGCCCTGCTGCTCGGGACGAGCGCCGACAGCCAGCTCAAGGCGCTCGGCTCCATCAAGCTGATCATGCCGCTCTACCTGAGCGTGCCGCTGGCCGCGGTGCTCGTGCCGGAGGGCGCGCGCGCCTGGTTCGCCCTCTTCCCCAACGTCTGGATGCTCGAGCTGTTCCGGGCCTCCTTCGCGGAGGGGGGCGGCGTCCGCTACGCGTCCGCCCTGGCCGCCACGGCGCTGCTCGGTTCGCTCGCCCTCGTGCCGCTCGCGCGCGCCGCGCGCGGCAAACTCGGTTTCAGGTCGTGAACGACCAAATGGAGGATCGTATGGAGATGCTCGGCATGCCCTGGTGGGCGTGGCTCCTCGTCGTCGCCGGACTCGCGGTCTTCGTGCCGCTCAAGATCGCCCTGACCAAGCGCTTCCTCTCGCGCAAGGAGGGCAAGGGGAAGCCCGAGCTGGACGACTAGGCGGTCCGCCGGTTCAGCCGACGGGCTGGAAGCGCGCCTCGCGCATCGGCAGGTCCACGCCGCTCAGTCTCAGGCGGACGGCCTCGTTGAGGGCGAGCTCGACGCCCTTGACGCGGGTCTCGAGGCCGAGCTCCGGGATGAAGACGGCGAGCCCCCAGAACCCCGAACCGACGACGATGCCGTCCAGCTCTACGCCGGGCCGGGCGGCGAGCCAGGCCAGGGTCCAGTGGGCTTCGCTCGCCCGCTCCGCCTGCCTGAGCAGGGCGCCGGCGGCGGCGGCCCGCGCGAGCCGCTCCGACACCTCGTCGGCGCCCAGGGGCTTGCTCCCCGACAGCGCGGCCCGGATCTGCCGGTGGGCCAACAGGTCGGCGTAGCGCCGCAAGGGGCTCGTCGCCTGCGCGTAGAAGCTCACCCCCAGGCCCCGATGGGCCCGGGGCAGGGTGCCGGCCATGCCGCCGCGCATCAGGCGGCGCTTGGCGAACTCGCCCGCGAGCCCGTCCGGGAGCTCGCCGGGCTCCGAGGGCGCCTCCTGGCTGTAGTAGGGGAAGGGCAGGCCGCGCTCGAAGGCCCAGCGCGCCGCGGCTTCGCCGCCGAGGATCATCAGTTCCCGCACGAGGACCTGCGAACGCGCCTTCGGCGGCAACTCGACGCGCGGCTCGGGTTTGCCGGAGGAGCGGTCCACCCAGACGCGGGTCTCGGGTATGTCGATGTCGACGGCGCCCGCGGCCGCCCGGTACGCCTCGCGCGCGCGCGCCAGGGCGTCGAGGGCGGCCAGGTTCCCCGATCCGAGGAAGGCGTCGGCCTCAGCGTAGCTCGAGCGGCGGACCTTCACGAAGGAAGGCATGATCTCGACCGCGCCTACCTCGCCGTCGGACCCGAGCTCGACGCGGATCGAGAGCGCGCGCGAAATTCCCGAGAGGCCGAGCCCGAAGCGCTCGAGCGCGGCGTCCGGCAGCATGGGAACGGAGCCGGTCGGCAGGTAGAGGGTGCCGCCGCGGTCGGCGGCCTCGCGCTCGGCCGGCGAATCGGAGGCGATGGCGCTCGCGGGGTCCGCCACGTGGATCCAGGCGGCCATCCCGTCCCAGGCGACCGCGTCGTCGGGGTCATGGCTCCAGGCGTTGTCGATGGCCCAGGACTCGAGGGCGGTGAGATCGACGCGGCCGGAATCGTCGTCGGGGCCGAGCTCGAGCGCGGGAGCCTTGAGCGGGAGCCCCGAGCGGCTCGGCCAGGGGTCGACGCCTGCGTCCCAGCGCCCGGTCTTGAGGAGCCAGGCGTGGACCGCCTCGGCCTCGTCCTTGAGGCCGAGCTCGGCGGCCAGCTTCGAGCGCGAGGAAAGGCCCAGCGCGAAGGCTTCCAGCTCGCCGAGCCAGCGCTCGTCGCCCTCGGCCAGAACGCCCTTGCGCGCCCTCGCCACGAAGGCCGCCCGCTCGGCCGCCTCGCCCTCCCTGCGTTCCCGCTTTTCCGCCTCGCGCCGGCGAGCCTCCGCGTCGACGGCCGCGTAGCGCCCTTCGAGCAGGCGGAAGCGCTCGCCGCTTTCCGCCTCGAGCCGGCAGGCCAGCGCGGAAGCGGGCGTGAACTCGCCGAACACGAGCTCCGAGAGGCCCTCCAGGTCGAAGTCGCCGCCCTCCGCCATCTGCCAGGCGGTTTCGAAGTCGCCGTCGGTCCTCGGTTCGGGCACCCTGTCCACCGGACCCGGATGGACGGGTTCGGCGTCCTTCGGGCGGACCTTCAGCGTCGAGCCGTCGGCGAATTTCAGGACGGCCTTGTCGCCCTCGAGCGAGACGACGGCGGGCTTGAGCTTGAAGAGCGCCAAGGCGCCGTTACCGATCATGGTGAACCTCCGGGGCCGGCGCGCGGCGTTCCGGCCGGGCTCCGCGCCCGCGCAGTATAGGCGGTCGGAACGCGCCGGGACAAGGCGCGCGGAAGCCGCGCGCTTGACGCGGACGCCGTCATCGGTATTGTATAAGTCGGCGCCGCGCCGGAAATGGCGGGCCCGGAGGAAAGCTGCCCATGATCGCCCTCATCGTCGGAATCCTGTTCATCGCGTTCGCCGTCTTCGCGGTCGTTCCCGGCCCCCTCGCCTGGTGGCAGGACGTGCTCGCCTTCCTGCGCGGCTCGCTGCCCGTCATGGCGGCCCTCGTGGGGCTCGTCGCCGCCTTCATCGGCGTGGCGGACATCAAGGACCGCGTCGAGGCGAAGAAGGAAGAGGCCGAGGAAGCCCGGCAGGCCGCCGACTCCGCCGCGGAAGCCAAGGCGGGCAAGTAGACCGTCGGTCGGGCGGGACCCCGGTCCCGCGACGCGGCCTGGAAGGGCGTCCCCGCCGTATTGACACGTTTTCCCATCTATGGGATTATGCAACCCACAATTCAGGACACTTTCCTGGCAAGGTGAAGGTTATAGATCCTATGAAGACCGCCTACGTCAAACCGGAAGAGGCAGACCGCTCCTGGTACGTCATCGACGCCGAGGGCAAGCGCCTCGGTCGCGTCGCCGCCAAGGTCGCCTCGATGCTCCGCGGGAAGAACAAGCCGTTCTTCGCCCCCCACCAGGAGTGCGGGGATTTCGTCGTCATCGTCAACGCCGAGAAGATCCAGGTCTCCGGGCGCAAGTACGAGGGCAAGATGTACTACCACCACACCGGGTTCCCGGGCGGGCTCAAGGAGAACACCTTCGCCGAGCTCGTCGCCCGGCACGGCGCCAAGCCCCTCGAGCTGGCCATCAAGGGCATGCTCCCGAAGGGTCCCCTCGGGCGCAAGCTCTACAAGAACGTGAAGGTCTACGCCGGCCCGACCCATCCGCACGCCGCGCAGCAGCCCGTCGCGCTCGAACTCTAGAGAGGACGCAGAATGGTCAAGAACCTCGGAATCGGAACCGGCCGCCGCAAGACCTCGGTCGCGCGCGTCTACCTCCGCGACGGCGCGGGCAAGGTCCTCGTCAACGGCATCGAGCTCGACAAGTACTTCCACCTGTCCGAGCTGGTCATGGGCGTCCGCGCCCCGCTCGTCGCCACCGCCAGCGAGAACAAATTCGACATCGTCATCACGGTGCTCGGAGGCGGGCCCGTCGGCCAGGCCGGCGCCTGCCGCCACGGCATCGCCCGCGCCCTCGCGCAGTTCGACGAGTCCAACCACGTCGCGCTCCGCGCGAACGGCTTCCTGACGCGCGACCCGCGCATGGTCGAGCGCAAGAAGTACGGCCAGCGGGGAGCCCGCAGGCGCTTCCAGTTCTCCAAGCGCTAAATACCGTGGACGACGATACGGGCGGCGAGGCTGTCCGCGTCGTCTCCGTGGAGAAAGGGGCCTTCGGCACCGCGCGGATCCGCGCGGCCGGAGGCCTCTCGTTTTACGTCCGCGCGGACGCGCTCGAGGCCCTGCGCGGCGATCCTTCCTTTCCCGCCCCGGGGCAGGTCCTGGACGAGGCCTGGCGCGACGCGCTCGCTCGCGCCGACGAGGCGAGCCGCGCCGCGTACAAAGGCCTGGAGCTCCTGGCGCGGGCCGAGCACACCCGACTCCTCCTCTCGCGCAAGCTGGCCGCCCGCGATTTCTCCGCCGCCGCCGTCGAGCTGGCGCTCGGCCTGCTCGAGGCCGAGGGAGCCCTGTCCGCGGAGCGTTACGCGGAGGCCTGGGTCCGCTCGCGCGTCGCGCGGGGCGGCAAGGGACCGGCCGAGCTGCTCTCCGGTTTGCTCGCGCGCGGGGTGGACGGCGAGCTCGCGCGCGCGACCCTGGCGCGCCTGTTCGGTCCCGGGGAGCGCGCCCGCGCGATCCGGGCGCTTTACCGGGGCAAGCTCGCGCGTCGGGAGGCTGCCGAGCGCCGCTCGCGGCTCAGGGCCGTCGGCTTCGGCGCCGCGGAGATCCGGATGGCGCTCGAGGAGGCCGGCGAGGAAGGTGGCCCGGACGCGGACGGCTCGGACGCGGTTCCGTGAGCCGCTTCCCTCGCTCGAACCAGCTTGACACTTGACATCGCTTCCCGTTTGTTGAAGAATCATGACATATCTTGCAAAGGTTGAGGGGGTGACGCATGGACGACGATATCCTGACCATCGAAGAAGTCGCCCGTTACCTGCGCGTATCCGAACGCACCGTCTATGACTGGGCACAGAAGGGAGAAATTCCTTCGGGCAAGATCGGAACGGTCTGGCGCTTCAAGAAGTCCGAGATCGAGCGCTGGGTCAACGAGCGGCTTTCGTCGAACCGGCCGGCGGGAACCTTCGGCACGGTCCAGGTGGGCAACATCCTTTCGCCCGACCGCGTCGTGTTCCTGAACCATACGCGGAAGCGCGACGCCCTGGTCGCGCTGGCCGAGAAGCTCGCCACCGCCCCCCAGATCAAGAGCAAGCAGGAGCTCGTGTCCGAGCTCTTGCGCCGCGAGGAGCTCATGAGCACGGCCATCGGCCGGGGCATCGCCATTCCCCACGTGAGGCTCTCGTCGGTGACCGACCTCGTGGCCGCGGTGGGCGTCAGCCAGGTGGACATCCAGGACTTCGCCAGCTTCGACGACAGTCCCGTGCGCATCCTCTTCATGATAGCGGCCGCGTACAACCAGCACGCCTACTACCTGCAGACGCTCTCGTACTTCAGCGCCCGCTTCAAGAGCCAGGAGCTGCGCGAGTCCGTGCTGGCCGCCGGTTCCACCGAGCGCGTGTACGAGCTGCTGACCAAAGCGGAGGAATGAGGCGGCCCGGAAAGGGCGCTGATAAAGGAAGGGACGGATCGGCCATCGCCGTCCGTCCCTTTTTCGCTTTCCTCGGGCACGCGGCCCGCCGCGGCTCCTAGCGGGCGGCCGACGCGAGTTCGCGGATGGTGACCTCTTTCAGCACCGGGTCGACGTCGCGGTACTTGTCGTAGCCGGCGCCCACGTCGCGGAAGAAGTAGTTCCTGAGCCAGGGATGGATGATGCGGTAGGATAGGCGGTGCGACTTCGGCAGGAAGGCGGCGTCGGCCGCCTGCATGCGCGAGAGCTCGGTGTAGAGGGCGTCGCGCTCGGGGCCGGGCTGCATGACCGCGGCGCGCTCGTAGAGGCGGTCGTACGCGGGGTTCGAATAGTTGGCGTTGTTCGGGCCCGGTGCGGCGTTCGGTCCGTACTGGAGCTGCAGGAAGTTCTGCGCGTCCGGATAGTCGGCGCCCCAGCCGAGGCCGCCGAACTGGGCCACGTGCTGGTCGACCTTCGAGAGGAAGGTCGGGAAGTCCTGCAGGACGATCTCGACCTCGATGCCGACGTCGTTCAGGTACTTCTTGTAGAACTCGGCCCATTCCTTGCTCAGGGTCGAGTTGCCGCTCGCCTCGTAGGTCAGGCTCAGGACCGTGCCGTCGGGCGCGTAGGCGCGCCGGCCCTGGGGCGAGTCGCGGAAGACGTACCCTGCCTGAGCGATGAGGGTCCGGGCCTTTTCGGGGTTGAAGTCGGCGTTGGGGTTTTTCCACGTCGGGTCGTAGCCGCCGAGTCCCGGGGGAACCAGGGTCTGGGCCGCGAGGGCGGCGTTGTTGTAGAAGATCTTGATGATCTGGTCGCGGGGAATGGCGGCCTGGACCGCGAGGCGGAGCAGGGTCCCGTTCGGGTTCGGCGCGCCCCAGACCGGATCCTCCATGTTGAAGAAGTCGTAGGTGACGTCGAGGCGCGGGTTGATGTCGAGCCAGAGGCCGATGGCGCGGAACTTGGGGGCGAGCTCGTTGTTCTCGACCGCGCGGTCGAACTGCTCGGTCGGGATGCCCGAGGAGTCGAGCTCGCCGGTCATCAGCTTGAGCCACTGGGTCGAGCCTTCCTGGATGACGTGGTAGTTGACCGTCCCGACGAGCGGGAGCCGCTTGCCGGAGTCCTGGTCGAGGCCCGCGGCGCGCGCGCGCGGACCGATGTCCGCGAGGGCGGGGTAGGTCTCGTTGCGCCAACCGGGGGTGCGCTTGAACACGTACTGGGTGCCGAGTATGGAATCGAGCTCGTCGAAGTAGTAGGGACCGGTTCCCACCATGTGGTTGATCCAGTCCTCGCCGTAGGTCGCGAGCAGCTCGGGCGGATAGGCGAAGGTGAAGCCCATGGCGAAGGCGTAGAGGATCTGCGGGTAGGGCTTGACCAGGGTGACGACGAGGGTCTGGTCGTCCTCCGCCCTGAGGCCCGCGACGGGGGTGTCGTACGTGGCCGTCCCGGCCTTCATGGCGGCGGCCCAGTCGTCGAGGCCCTGGATGAAGCCGGAGAAGAGCCACCAGCCGCCTGACTTGACGGCGGGGTCGGCGAGGCGCTTGAGCGCGAACACGAAGTCCGAGGCCTTGACGGCGCGGCCCTTGCCCTGGGGGAAGACCTCCTTCTGCGGATCGTAGAAGAAGGCGTCGCGCCGGATCTTGAACGTATAGGCGAGGCCGTCCGCGGAAACGACCGGCATGCCGTCGGCGAGGAGCGGCTCGAGCTCGTAGGTGTCGGTCAGGTACTTGTACTGGAACAATCCCTCGTAGGCCACGTTGAGGATGGTGTTGGTGTAGAGGTCCGTGGCGTTGGCCGGGTCGAAGGGCTTCGGCTTGGCCGGCAGGACGTTGTTGAGCGCCTTGGCGTCCACGTCGGATCCGGTCGAGCAGGCCGAAAGTCCGGCTGCGAGGGCGATCGCGACGAGCGCGACCATCGGGGCGAGCGGGCGTAGGGTTCGCGTCACGGTCAGGTCCCTCCCGTTCCGCGCGCGCGCGGAACTTCCGCGCATTGTAGCCCCCCCCGGACGGACCCGCAAGCGGAAAGCTCGCCCGCGCCCGCCGGACTTTACGGGAGGCCCGGTTTTCGGGTATATTCCCCCTACAACGACACCACGACACGTCGCGCGAGGTCCGCCACCGATGCCTACCTACGAGTACGAATGCGCCGACTGCGGCCACTCCTTCGAGAAAACCCAGAGCATGTCCGACGAGCCCCTCAAGGTCTGCCCCGCCTGCTCAGGCAGGGTGCGGCGGGTGATCAACGGCGGCATGGGAGTGATCTTCAAGGGATCGGGCTTTTACGTGAACGATTCCAAAGGCTCCAACGCCGCGGCCCCGAAAGGCGCCGGCAAGAAGCCCGACGGGAACGCCGCAGGCTCCGCCCCCGCCCCGGCGTCCGCCGCTTCCGCCGCGCCGTCCGGTCCCGCCGGCGGCGACTGAGGCCGACGGCCGGTTCCATGACGAAGCAACGCTTCTTCTGCGACTCCTGCGGCACCGAGGTCGCCAAGACGGCCGAGCGTTGCCCCGAGTGCGGCCGCATCTTCACCTCGGTCCGCTGCCCGCGCTGCGGTCATACGGGGAGCCTCGCCGATTTCCGGCGCGGCTGCCCCGATTGCGGCTGGATCGACGAGGCCGCGCAGGAAGCGCCCCCGCCCGCGAAGCCCGTCGTCCCCGCCGCGCCGCTCGCGCCCTGGGTCTGGGCCGCCGCCATCCTCGCCCTCCTCGCCTCCCTCTCCGCCCTCTACCTCGTCCTCCGCTAAACCCCGGACCGCACCCCGACCCGCCGCGCTTGCGCCCCCGGGATTAGGCGCTCGCGGCAACATGTCAACCTTGTGTCGCCATTAGTTGAAGGCCAGGGGGTCCAGGGGGAATCCCCCTGGTCGTGCTTTGAGATGAGGTCAGGTAGCGCTGAGCGCTACCGCTACCATCGATTCCTTGCCGATAGCGCGCGCAGCGCGCTTTCAGGGGTCTGGGGAAGAACCCCTTTCGCTCGAAATGAAAGGGGTTCTGCCCCAGAGAGCTCAATCGTGGAACTGGTCCTTGTGGCCCTCGCGGATGACGCGGTAGGCGCCGCTCGCCGTGTCGAGCTCGTAGATCGAGAAATTGGTGCGGATGTCGAAGCCCTCGCTGCGGACCGCGAAGTTGAGGCTGGCCGAGCCATGGGGCCCCGACTCGATGCGGTGGAAGACGTTGCGCGGCCAGACCAGCATGGCGGGACCCTCGTAGACGAGCTCGCCGCCCTTGAGGATGCGCTGCGGCTCGACGACGAAGGTTTCCACGTGGCGGTGTTCCAGGGTGAAGATGTCCACCGTGCGCGTTCCCGAGAGGACGATCAGGTTGTCCTCCTGGTCCGGGTGCAGGTACCAGGGCCGGTCCACCTCGCCGACCGTTCCCGGGGAGATCGCGCCTTCCTCGTGGATGACGCGGTCGATGCCGTCGATGCGCGGCAGGAGCTCCATGGGGACGATGTCGAAGGCGACGCCCTTGGTGCGGCGGAACTTCACCAGCTCGATGATGCGCCAAAAACGCTCGACTTCCATGAACACGTGCTTCTGCATGATCCTTGCCCTCCCTCGTCGTCCGTCCAGTCTAGGGCGCCGCGGAAGAGGACGCAAGCGCGTCCGCTCGGAGCGGCCTTCTCAGGGCGACGGGTCGCCCGCGTCCCCCTCGGGGACGGACCCTTCGTCGACGGGCTCCGGCGGCCGGTCGAGCAGCTCGGGCCTGCGGAGCAGGCGCTGGAAGAGGGCGGCGGCGTGGGCGAAGTAGACGCCGTCCGCGATGCGCTCGTCCACGGAGACCGTGAGGCCGAGATGGCGGCGGCGGACGGGCTTGCCGTCGGGACCGGGCACCCAGCGCGGGGCGATGCGCCCGACCGATACGAAGACGCTGGCCGAGCCCCATTCGTAGAGGTGGTGGACCGGGGCTTCGAGGCCGATGGACCCGAGGTTGGCGAAGACCGCGGAGGCCTGGAGCGGATCGGCGCGCAGGAGCTCGGCCGGCGCGAGGTTCAGCGCGTCGAGCGCGCGGTAGACGCCGATGCCGAGGCTTTTTAGACCGGGTACGCGGTGGAGGACGTCCATGACCGGCTCGGCGAGGCCCGGCCTGCCGGCGCGGGCCGCGGCGACCGCCTCCTGGACCTTGCGGGCCACCGCGCGCGCGTCGTCCCCGGCCTCGAAGGACACCTTGGCCGCGGTCTCCGCGGACGCCTCCGAGAGGTTGGGCTTGACGATGAACGAGAAGACGATGCGGTCGCGGCGGTAGAGCGCGCGGCGGTGGACGTAGTCGTTGAGCCTTTCCTTCTGCGCGAAGGTCCGCACGCCGGCGGCCAGCACCAGCGAGAACAGCGACCATTCCACCCCGGGCTCAGCGGCCTTGCGCTCCTTGAGCCAGGCGAGCGCCGGCTCGACGTCGACCTCGCGCGCGAGCCAGACCGCCGAGCCCGCGCGGGTGCCCATGACGTAGGGGATGAGGGCGCGGAAGAAGTGGAGGCCGCGCACGCGGCGCGCGTCGGGGCGGTCGACGAAGATCATGCGGCCGATACTACCCGGTCGGGGCCCCGCGGTAAAGTCCGCCCTCCGGGACGAAGTCGAAGGCGGCGCGGGCGTCGGGGCCGAGGCGGGCGAGGACGCGGCCGGGGCCCCTGAAGGAGGGCAGGGCGGCGGCGAGGGGAACGGCGACCAGGGCCTGGAAGGCGCGCTCGAGGCCGCGGGCGCCCGTGGCCGGGTCGAAGCCGCGTCCGGCCACCGCGGCCTGCAGGGCCGCGTCGAGCTCGAGCGAGACGCCGCGTTCTTCGGAAAGGCGCGCGGAGGCGCGCGGCACGACCAGGCCGGACAGGATGCGCGCGCAGTCGTCGCGGTCCAGGGGACGGAAGGGCACGACGGCGTCGAAGCGACCGAGGAACTCCGGCGGGAAGGCGCGCTTGAGGGCCGCCTCGGGCACCCGCGCGTCCGCCCCCCGCGCCGACGCGAAGCCGATCGGGTCGATCGACCAGTCGCCGACGTTGCTCGTGGCGACGACGGTCAGGTTCGAGAAGTCGAGCTCGCGGCCGGTCGAGTCCGTGGCCTTGCCCGTGTCGAGCAGGCGGAGGAAGAGCCGGTGCACCTGCGGGTGGGCCTTTTCGATCTCGTCGAGGAGCAGCACCGCGGTCCGGCCCTCGGCCGCGCGCGCGAGCACCGCGCCCTCGCCGTAGCCGACGTAGCCGGGGGGCGAGCCGAGGAGGCGCGAAACCGAGTGCCCTTCGGAGAAATCGCCCATGTCGACGCGGAGCAGGGCGTCCTCGCGGCCCGAGAGCTCGCGGGCGAGGGCCAGGGCCAGCTCGGTCTTGCCGACGCCGGTGGGGCCCGTGAAGAGGAAGGCGCCCTCGGGCCGGCCGGGCCGCGAGCCGAGGCGCAGCTTGGCCACGCGGACCAGCTCGGCGACGCGGTCCACCGCGGCGTCCTGGCCGTACACGCGCGCGCGGAGCCGGTCCTCGAGGCCTTCGAGCGCGACGGGGTCCGCCGCCTCCTCGTCGAGGCGCACGCCCGCCAGCTCCTCGAGGGTTTCGACGAGCAAGCGGGACGAGAGGGGGGGGAGCGGCCGCGGCAGGAGCCCGGTCGCTTCCGCGGTCGAAGGGAGCGGCCGAGTTGCCTTTTCCCCATCCCTCCCCTCTCCGGATCCGGGCGCCGGAAGGCTTTCGGGGGCGGGAAGGGCTTCGGACGCGGGTTCGGGAACCCCGGCCGGGCGGGAACGGTAGAGGGCGCGGGCCGCCGCGCGGTCGAGCAGGTCGATGGCCTTGTCGGGGAAGGCGCGCTCGGGCATGTAGCGTTCGGAGAGGCGCAGCGCGAGCTCGAGGACGGCCGGCGGGAGCGAGAGGCCGAAATGGGACTCGAGGCGGGGTGCCAGGGCCGTGAGGATGCCGCGGACGACGCGGAGCTCCGGCTCGCGCACGCGGATGACCTGGAAGCGGCGGAGCAGGGCTTCCTCGCGCTCCAGGAAGCGGCGGTACTCGGAGTCGGTCGTGGCGCCGATCAGGCGGAAGCCGCGGGAGGATAGGGCGGGCTTGAGGAGGTCGGCGGTCTGGTCGTTGCCGTAGGAGCCGGAGATCTGGTGGATCTCGTCGATGAAGAGCACGGTGCCGGGACGCGCCTCGACGGCGGCTACGAGCAGGGCGACCTTCTCCTCGAGGGCCCCGTGGAAGCCGGTGCCGGCCGCGATGTCGCCCGCGCGCACCTCCACGATCCGGAGTCCCTTGAGGGCCTCCGGCGCCTCGCCGCGGGCGATGCGGGCGGCCAGGGCGCGGACGATGGCCGTCTTGCCGACGCCGCTCGGGCCGACGAGGAGGGCGTTGGACGTGCCCCAGCGGAGCAGGGCGGAGCCGAGCGCCTCGATCTCGGCTTCGCGGCCGATGCAGGGGTCCGCGTCGTCGCCGAGCTCGCGGCCGAGGCGGGCGAGCAGGTCGCCGAGCGGGTCCTCGTCCGGAAGCTCGCCGGGGAGGACGAGCGGCGCGGCCGGGCCCTCGTCGCGGCTGAAGAAGGGTTCGAGGCGTTCGCGCACCGCGGGCCAGGCGGCCCGCACGAGGTGGACCGGGGCGACCGGGGCGTCGCCCGCGAGGCGCTCGGCGTCGTCGAGCACGGCGCGCAGCTCCCCGGCGAGGCGGAGGCGGTCGATGCGGACCACGGGTTCCGCCGACGCTTCCGGGGCGGGGGCGGTATCCGCCGCGGCGCTTCCGCCCGCGGCCTCGGGGGCCCGCTCTCCGGGGGCGGCGGTCGCCTCGGGTCGAGCTTCCGGCGGCGGGGCGGAGGAGGAGGAGGCTTCGGTTCCGCGAGCCGGCTGGAATTCGAGGGTGCCCTGGAGAGGCGAAGGCTCCGCGCGGAGCGGGGCGGCGGGCGCGCCGCCCGTCGGCGGGGTGGCGAGGAATTCGTCGAAGGCGGCCTTGAGGCGGCCGCGGTCGAGGTAGGCGCCGTTCGAGCCGGCGATCTCGAGGAGCTCGGGGACGGCCGCGACCGCGAGCGCGCGGGAGAGCTCGTCGAGGCCGGTCTCGGGACGGCGGGCGGCGGCGGCGAGGTCCTGGACCGCGAGGAGGACGTCGAGCGCCTCGTCGGAGTACTTGTCGTAGCGGGACACGGGGCTACTCCTCGAGGGCCAGGCGGCCGCGATCGCGGCGGCGGCGGGCGCGGTCGGCGCCGATCTCGGCGTAGAGTTCGGCGGCCTGGCGCTCGAGCTCGAGGCGCGCCGAGACGCCGGAGAAGTCGACGACGCCCTCGCGGAGGGCCGCGACGATGGCGCCGTGGTACTCGTCGACGATCTGGACGAGGCCGTTCAGGCAGCGCGAGAGCTGGCGGGCCGTGAGCGGGGCGTCCTCGAGGGGGAATTCCACCACGGCGCGGACCTCGCCGTCCTCGTCGTCGTACTGGAACTGCACGAGCTTGGTACGCCACGAGACGCCGAGCAGGGCCCGGAGGAAGGCCTCGCGGGTCGGCCCCGAGGGGCACCAGTAGAGGTTCGGCGCGATGAGCTTGAAGTACTCGCCGTCCTCCTCGAGGCGCAGCGCGACGAAGATGGCGCGCGCTCCGGAGCGGTCGCGGTAGCGGACCGTGGCGAAGCTGGCGCGGAGGTAGTCCTCGTCCTCGGTATAGCGGATGCCCTCCGCGTCCAGCATGGCGCGGAGCTCGGCCCGGGTGGCGGGCATGATCAGCTCCTTCCCGCCGGTCGGGACTGGGGGAGCGACGGAGCGTATCCCGGGGCCGCGGCGTCGGCCGCGGAAGGTTCCGCGTCGCCGGGTTCGGCCCGGCACACGAGGCGGCGGGCGTGGCAGTCGTCGCATTCCTCGATGCGGTGGCTGCGGGAGAACTCCACCCAGTGCGCCTTCTCGCGCTCGTCGAGCACGCCCGTGCCGCGGCAGAGCGGGCAACGGGAGTCGAGGGCGGCCAGCACCGCGAGCCGGATGAATTCCGAGCGGTTGGGCACCCCCTCGAGGGCGCGCGCCAGGTCGGAGTCGACCTTGAACGCGATGACGTCTTCCTTCCTGGCCATTCCCTCCAAATTACCGCCTGAAGGGACGAGGGTCAACGCCCCGCCGGTCGCCGCTCCCCACGCCGCCGCGCCTGTCCTCCCTTCCTCCCGCCCTTCCTGAGTCGCCGTCCGCCGCCCGCGAAGTCTTCCGCGCGCACCCCGGCCCGGGCTATGATGAGCCCATGACGAAGGAATACGCGCCCTTCGAGGTTGTGGTCGCTGCGGCCGGCGCCTCCTCGCGCATGGGAGAGTGGAAGCTGCTTTTGCCCTGCCGGGGAGCCACGGTGGTGGAAGCGACGGTGTCGGACGCCATCGTCGCCGGGCTCGAGGCCATCGTCGTGGCGGGATACCGCGCGGACGAGCTCGAGGTCCTGTTCCAGGGGCGCGCGGGCGTACGGGTCGTGCGGAATCCGGCCTGGGAAAGCGGCATGGCCTCCTCGATGCTCGCGGGGCTCCGCTCGGCGCGCGGCTCCGCTGTATTCCTCATGCTCGCGGACCTGCCCTTCGCGGGGAGCGACCCCTACCGCCTGCTCGCGGACGAGCGCGCGCGGCGGCTCGAGGCGGGACTCCCCGACGCGCCGCTCGCCGCGGCCTTCCGCGGAACCAAGGGGCATCCCGTGCTGGTGCCGCGGCTCGCCGCCCTGGAGGCGGCGGAACGCGCCGCCCGGGGCGAGGCCGGCGAGGGCGGCTCGGACGGCGGCAGCCTGCGGGAGGCTTTCCGCGCGCTCGGCGGCCTCGTCCCGGTGGAGACGGGAGCGGCGGGCGCGCTGCTCGATCTCGACACGCCGGAGGACCGCGCCCGCCTGCTCGGGCGCTGAACGCGGTCGCGATCGCCCCCAAGCTTCGTGACACCGAGGTCGCCGGGTCCGGGCGGGCCTGAGTAGATTCCATCCGTTGTAAGGAATATCGGCTTGCCGCGCCAACCCGCGCATGCTACCCTCGCGCGCATGAACGGCAACTTCGCATCGATCAAGCGCGCGATCCGGGCGGCATTCGCCATCGCGGCGTTCGCGACCCTCGCCCTCCATCCCGTCGCGGCCCAGTCCGCGCCTTCCCGGCTCGTGGTGGCCGGCCGCGCCTCCATCATGGTGGCCGACGCGCTCTACGCCTTCCCCTCCGCGCGCACGCGGGTCCTCGGCGTGGCCGGCGCCGACCAGGGCCTCGGCTACTTCCTCGGCGCCCTCGACCCGGCCTGGGCCGCCCTGCCGCCGCTCGACCGCGCCGCGTCCGCCGAGACCATCGCGGCGCTCAAGCCCGACCTGGTCGTCCTCAAAGCCGCCATGAAGGCCTCGCTGGGACCCAAGCTCGACGCCATCGGCCTCGCGCAGCTCTACCTGACCCTCGAGACGCCCGAGGACTACGCGAAGGACCTCGCCGCCCTCGGCGCCGCGCTCGGCGAGGAGGCGCGGGGCCGCGAACTGGCCGGCTACTACGCCGCCCGCGTCGCGGACGCGACGAAGCGGGTCGCCGGTCGCGCGAAGCCCCGTGTCCTCCTCGTGCAAGCCTCCGCCGGCTCCGGCGTCTGGGAAGCCCCGCCCGCCGCCTGGATGCAGACCGCCATGACGGCCCTCGCGGGCGGCGAGCCGGTCTGGACGAAGGCCGCCCTCGGTTCGGGCTGGACCCGGCTCGGCGCGGAGGAGATCGCCGCCATGAACCCCGAGGTGGTGGTGGTGGTCGGTTACCGCGACGACTCCGCCGCCCTGTCCGCCGCCTTCGCGAAGGACCCGCGCTTCGCCGCCACGGTCGCCGTGAAGGCAGGCCGCGTGCTCGCCATGCCCCAGGACTTCTACTCCTGGGACCAGCCCGATACGCGCTGGATCCTCGGCCTCGCCTGGCTCGCCCGCGCCCTCCATCCGGACGCCTTCTCCGGGGCGCCCCTCGAAGCCGAGGTCCGCGACTTCTTCCGGACCTTCTACGGCGTCGACCGCGCGAGGTTCGACGCGCTGATCGCCCCCCGCCTCAAGGGCGACCATGGCATCGACACGCCCGCCGCGCGCTGAGACAGCCGCGGCCCGCGCGCGCATCCCTGGCGGGAAGGGCGACGCGATCCCGGCCGCCCGCCCGCCGCTCGCCCGGATACTCCTCCTCGCGCCGGCCCTCCTCGCCGTCCTCGTCCTCGCCCTGCTCGCGGGGCGCTATCCGCGGCCGGGCCTCATCGACCCGCGCCTCGCGTTCGAGGACCCCGTGGCGAAAGCCATCGTGCTCGGCTCGCGCCTGCCCCGCGCGCTCGGCGCCCTCCTCGTAGGCGCCGCCCTCGGCGGGGCGGGGGCCGCTTTCCAGCTCGTCTTCTCGAACCCCCTCGTGGAGCCGGGCTTCCTCGGCGTCTCCCAGGGCGCGGCCTTCGGGGCGGCGCTCGCCATGGTCTCGGGCGCCAGGCTCGGCTTCGGACCCGCGGCGGCCGCCTTCGCGGGCGCCCTTTCGGCCCTGGCCGCCTCCGCGGGCCTTTCGCGACGCTTCCGCTTCGGCGGCCCCGTCCTCAGGCTCGTGCTCGCGGGCATCGCCGTCTCCGCCTTCTTCTCGTCGGGACTCGCCGTGGTGAAGTACGCGGCCGACCCCCTGCGCGAGCTGCCGGACATCGCGTACTGGATGCTCGGCGGGCTCTCCTCGATGGACTGGCCGCGGCTCGCCGCCCTCGCGCCGCCGGTCGCGCTCTCGCTCTTCCTCCTCTGGCTGCTCCGCTGGCGCATCGACGTGCTCTCGCTCGACGACGAGACCGCCCGGAGCCTCGGCGCCCGCCCGGGTTTCGAGCGCGCCCTGGTCCTGGGCGCCGCCAGCCTCGGCGTGGCGGCGGCGACAGCGAGCGCCGGCATCGTGGGCTGGGCGGGACTCGTGGCCCCGCACGCCGCGCGCTCCTTGGTCGGCCCCGACGCGCGCGCCTCGGTGCCCGCCTCCATGCTGCTGGGCAGCGCCTTCGTGGTCTCCTGCGACGCCCTCGCGCGCACCCTGCTTCCCGGCGAGCTCCCCTTGGGCGCGGTGGTGGCCGCGCTCGGCGCCCTCCTCTTCGCGCGTTTCCTGGCCTCGGGCAAGGCGAGGGTGGAGCGGTGAGGCTCTCCTTCCGCGACGCCTCGTTCCGCTGGCATCCCGACGGGCCTGCGGCCCTGGAGGGCTTCAGCGCGGAGCTCGAAAGCCCCGCGGTCGCGGCCCTGGTCGGCGCGAACGGCGCGGGCAAGAGCACCCTGCTCCGCCTGGCCGCGGGCCTGCTCGCGCCGGGCGGCGGCGCCGTCACGATCGACGGCGTCGCCCCCGCCTCCATGGAAGCCGGCGCGCGCGCGCTGCGCGTCGCCTTCCTCTCGCAGGCGGAGCGCCTTCCCTTCGCGTTCCGCGTCCTCGACTTCGTGCTGATGGGCAGGGCGCCGCGCATACCCGGGCTCCGCGGCCCCAGCCCCCGAGACCTGGACGCGGCCCTCGCGGCGCTCGACCGCGTAGGCATCGCGGCCTTCGCCCCGCGCCCCGTAGCCGAGCTTTCCGCGGGCGAGCTGCAGGCGGTGCGCCTCGCGCGCGCTCTGGCCCAGGATACGCCCTTCCTGGCCCTCGACGAGCCCACCGCGACCCTCGACCCCGCCCGGACGGCCGCCGCCGCCGACTTGCTGCGCTCGCTGGCGGACGAAGGGCGCCTCGTCCTCTTCGCCGCCCACGACCTCGCCTTCGCCCGGCATGCCGCCGACCGCGTCCTCGTGCTGAAGGCGGGCCGCCTCCTCGAGGACGGCGAGCCCTCCCGCGTCCTCGCGCCCGCCGTCCTGGAACGGGCCTACGGCACGCGCTTCGTCGAGGCGACGATGCCGGTGCCCGCCCACGGCGGCCTTCCGGGCTGAGGGCTCCCCGAGCCGCGCGTTCCCCAAGCTTCGTGACACTGTCCCCGGCGCGGCGTGTTCCCCAAGCTTCGTGACACCAATTCCGGCGCCGCGGCTTCCCCAAGCTTCGTGACACCGCTACCGGCGCCGCGGCTTCCCCAAGCTTCGTGACACCGACCCCGGCGCGGAGCCTTCCCCAAGCTTCGTGACACCCGCTCCGCGTTGACGGGCGGCGCCCATCCGGGCGATACTTCGACTCCCGGCACACGGGTACGGAGGCTTGTTCGTGTACTGCGACAGGGACGAATCGAGGACGCGCTACCGCTACCGCAAGGGCGACGAGGGCTTCGACGCCGACGTCTACGGCGACGGCGGCGAGCTCATCGTGGTCCTGCCCGGCGACTCGAAAGGCCGGCGCGTGCCCTTCTGCGCGGAGCGCTCCGTCGACGAGACCATCCGCGAGCTGGCGGGCGCCGCCCTCGACGGCTTCGAGCTCGCCTCGGTCGACGTCGACACCATCGAGCTCGACCCGGCCGTGGTGCGCGAAATGGAGCGCACGCCCATCAGCCTCAAGGACGGCAGCTACGACAAGCGCAGCCTCAAGGCCCTGATCCTCTGCCTCGACCTCCGCCGCTTTTCCAGCTTCGCCCTCGAGGCGGGCACCGAGGCGGTCACGGGCTTCCTCGAAAAATACTCGCAGGAGCTCCTCGCCGCCGCCACCGGCATGGGCGTGAGCTACTACAAGCTCCTGGGCGACGGCGCCATGCTCGTCTGGGACGACCCGGCCGAGGGCCTCCACGAGGGCGCGGTCGAGCTCTTCCGCATCCTGCGCCAGGTGGTCGCCGAAATCGGTCCCGGCTTCGGCTACAAGCTCAACGTCGCGGGCGCGCTCAATGTCGGCGAGGTCTACAAGTACGAGATCAACGCCGAGTGCTCCGGCCTCAAGTACCGCGACTACGTCAGCTACGCCGTCAATTCGATTTTCCGCCTCCAGAAGATGGCCGGTCCCGGCGAGCTCGTCTCCGGCCGCCAGCTCGCCGCGGCCGTCGGCGCCGACTGGCCCCTCCTCGAGCCGGATAAGAAGCCGGCGCGCGCGAGCCTCGAAGGCCTCCGCGACGAGGACTACGACGAGGTGCGCCTGATCGTCCCCGCGATGAAGGGCTAGCGCTCGGGGACGAATGGCGCGGGCTTCGTCCCCGGCTCGCGGAACCCTCCCGGCGGGCCCGCCTTTCCCTTCGCGCCGCCTCCGGTCCCCGCGGGGGCCGTGCTATCATGCTCCCCATGAGCACCTCCGCCGCCGCTTCCGCCCCGCTCCGCTTCGTCGACATCCCGGGCGGCGGAGCCCCCGTGGTCGAGGCGGCCCTGCCGCTCGCCCTGGACGCCTACGCGGCCGAGCGCTCGGCCGTAAGCGTCTATTTCACCCCATTGTTCCTGTAGCTTGACGGATCGAGGCGGTACGGGAGCAATGCTTCGCGCTCGG
>JADFDI010000020.1 GCA_018262985.1 Spirochaetota bacterium
TCACGCTTATTCCCGGCCTGAACGTTCTCCAGGCCGCCGCCCCCTCGGGGGACCTCGTCCAGATGATCATCACCTTCGGCCTGATCTTCGTGATCTTCTACTTCCTGATCATCCGCCCCCAGAACAAGAAGCAGAAGGAAACGCAGAAGATGCTCGCCGCCGTCAAGAAGGGCGACAAGGTCGTCTCGATCGGCGGCATCCACGGCATCGTGCACGCGGTGAAGGAAGGCACGGTCGTCGTCAAGGTGGACGACGATACCAAGCTCGAGTTCTCCAAGTCCGCCCTCGCCTCCGTAGTTCCCCAGGGGAGCGCGGTCGAGGTTCCGGCGCCCGAGACCAAGGAAGAGAAGAAGTAATCCCCCAAGGCGGGTCCCCGGGATGCCAAGTTCCGGCGCGGCCCGCCTCCTCACATACCCACCTCCATCGGAGTACGCGCCATGAACAAAATGAAGCGCTTCCTTCTCGTGGTCGCCGTGGTGGCGATCGCGTTCGGATTCCTGCTTCCCTCCATCCGCTGGTACTTCTTCACGCCGGAAGACCAGAAGGTGCTGGCCACCAGCTCGCGCGAGCAGATCCGCGAATACGCGCTCATGCTCGCCGACGAGGACCTCGCCGTCGTGCAAGCCGCCGCCAAGGCCGGCACCGGCCTCGACCTCGACAAGTACGGCTGGCTGGCCGACATCGCGAAGAAGAACTACAAGGCCATGAAGAAGGCCGCCCCCGAGTCGTGGGACGCCAAGGCCATCCTGGCCGGCTTCCTCACTCCCTCCGAGGCGCGCAACGCCATGGAGACCCACCACCGCGAGCGCATCCTCAAGGTGAAGAACCTGGGCGCGCACACCGTGCAGCTCGGCCTCGACCTTTCCGGCGGCCTCTCGGTCGTCATCAAGGCCGATTTCGAGGCGCTCGAGGCGAAGCGCGGCGAGGGTCTCGGGACCGTCGAGCGCGCCGACGCCATGAGCAACGCCATGGAGGTCCTGTCCGGCCGCATCGACAAGTTCGGCCTGACCGAGCCGGTCATCCGCCAGCAGGGCGAGGACCGCATCTACGTCGAGATTCCCGGCACCGCCGACCCCGAGCGCATCAACAGCATCATCATGGGACGCGGCCGCCTGGCCTTCCACATGGTGGACGACGACGCGACCGCCGCGCTCCGCGACTACCTGCGCTCCGTGCCGAACGGCGTGAACGCCGACCTCACCGTCAAGAACCCCTCCATCGTCCCGGCCGGCTTCGTGGTGCGCAAGTTCTACCAGCCGGACGAGTACGGCCTCGACCAGTGGACCGGCACCTACGTCGTCGTCCGCGCCGAGGCGGGCCTCGACGGCAACCACATCCAGTCCGCGGCCACCGCCAGCGACCCGATCGACGGCCGCCCCGTGGTCAACTTCCAGCTGTCCGACGAGGGCGGCGAGATCTTCTACAAGATGACCAGCGAGAACGTCGGCAAGAGCATGGCCGTCGTCCTCGACGACCGCATCAAGGCCTACGCGGTCATCAACGAGGCCATCCGGTCCTCGGTCCAGATGAGCGGCTTCTCCGTCGACGAGGCGCAGAACATCCGCCGCATCCTCCAGACCGCGGCCCTGCCCCTCGAGCTGATCGTCGAGAGCCAGACCGCCATCGGCGCCTCGCTCGGCGAGGACGCGATCCTGCAGGGACGGAACGCGGTGGCCATCGGCCTGCTCGCGGTGTTCGTCTTCATGTTCGCCTACTACAAGGGCGCGGGCTTCAACGCCCTCGTGGCGCAGGTGCTCAACCTCTACCTGATGCTGTCGATCCTCTCGGCGTTCAACCTGACGCTGACCCTGCCGGCCATCGCGGGCTTCGTGCTCACCATCGGCATGGCGGTCGACGCCAACGTCATCATCTTCGAGCGCATCAAGGAGGAGTTCCTCCTCGGCAAGGGCCGGCGCGCGGCGGTGGACGCGGGCTTCGACAAGGCCTTCTGGGCGGTCATGGACGGCAACATCACCACGATCATCGCGGCCCTCTTCCTCGCCCAGCTCGGCACCGGTCCCATCCAGGGCTTCGCCGTGTCGCTCGCCATCGGCAACATATCCTCGCTGTTCACCTCCCTCTTCGTGTCCCGCCTGATCTTCGACTTCGGGACCGAGGCGCTGAATCGGCAGAAGATCTCCATCAGCTGGAGGATCAAGTAAATGAAGCGCGTCATCAGGTTCACGCGGGGCATTGTCCCCGCGGCAATATTCTCGGTCCTCCTCATAGCCTTCGGGATCGTCGGGTACGTCGTGAACGGCGGCTTCAACATGGGCGTCGACTTCCAGGCCGGCGTCAACCAGTACGTCCAGATGGCCTACCCGTCCTTCGAGGTCTCCTACTCCGGCGCGCAGGCCGCGACGCTCGAGATCACGAAGACCCGCGCGACGGTCGTCCTCGCCGGCACGGAGGAGGACAACCGCACCTTCGAGTACGACATGGAAGCCTACGCGACCATCGAGGCCTTCTGCGCCGCGCTCGCGGCCGACGGCCTCTCGGTCGCCGCGCGCGACGGCGGGTCCCTGCCGGCCTCGCTCATCGTCCCGACCTATCGCGGCGCCGAGCGCCTCGGCCCCGAGCCCGTGGTCTTCAGCCGCGTCGCCCGCGACGAGAACGAGATCTTCTCCGATTCCGGCACGGTGCGGGACGCCCTCGGCGGGCTCGGCGAGCTCGCCGTCAAGTCCATCGGGTCGAAGCTCGACCAGCAGTACGTGATCCGCGTCGCGGACGACGGCTCCAACCCGAACTTCGGCGCCGACGTCTCCGCGCGGATCCGCGCCGGCCTCGCCGACGCCTTCGGCGCGGAACGGGTCGTGTTCATGAAGACCGACTTCGTCGGCGCCAGCTTCTCCAAGACGCTGGCCGACAACGCCTGGCTGCTGACTACCTTCACACTGCTGGCCATCCTGGCGTACGCGACCGTCCGCTTCAAGTTCCAGTACGGTCTGGGCGCGATCCTCGCCGTCATCCACGACGCCCTGATCATGGTCGCCTTCATCGTCTGGACGCGGATGGAGTTCAACACCACCACCCTGGCCGCGATCCTGACCATCCTCGGCTACTCGATCAACGACACCATCGTCATCTTCGACCGCATCCGCGAGGACCGGAAGCTCCGGCCGAACGAGAAGCTCGCCGACATCCTCGACGAGTCGATCACCGAGACGCTCGGGCGCACGATCATCACGACCGTGACCACGCTGCTCGCGGTGGTCTCGCTCGCGATCTTCACTTCCGGGTCGATCCGGGACTTCGCGATCGCCCTGATCGTCGGCATGATCTCCGGCGCGTACTCGACCATCTTCATCGCCTCGGGCTTCGTGAAGCTTTGGGACGATACGAGGACCCGCCGGGCCGCTGCCAAAGCGGTTCCAGTCGCCGCCACCAAAGCCAAGGCTTCCAAGTAAGAAAGACCGACTTTCGAGAGCCTCCCCCGACCCGCTCGGGGGAGGCTTTTTCATTCCGGCGCCTCGGATCCCCGGGGAGCCTTCCTCTTTACACTCGCGAACGCGTTTGATATATTGGACTTCCGGGGTCGCCAGTAGCGCACCTGGGGAACGATCTTTTCGACTGGAATCTATGGCGCCGTACCCAAGTGGTAAGGGGGAGGTCTGCAAAACCTTCATGCATCGGTTCAATTCCGATCGGCGCCTCTTAAAAGAAAAGGACCGCTCGCGCGGTCCTTTTCTTTTAAGAGGCGCCGTTTTGTAAGGAAATTGATTGTATGTTGTCGCGCATGGCGCCTACGGCGCCGAGCGCGACATGTAAATCGGCGCCTTGCACGGCTGTGGTGATGTTTGTGCGGTGGGGTGGCGCTTGTCGGATACCTGGCTGGTCGGCGCCTCACGGCTGTGGTGCAGGCTTTGTGGCGGGATGGCAGCTTCCGGATTTCTTCCTGGAAGGCGCCTCACGGCTGTGGTGATGTTTGTGCGGTGGGGTGGCGCTTGTCGGATACCTGGCTGGTCGGCGCCTCACGGCTGTGGTGCAGGCTTTGTGGCGGGATGGCAGCTTCCGGATTTCTTCCTGGAAGGCGCCTCACGGCTGTGGTGATGTTTGTGCGGTGGGGTGGCGCTTGTCGGATACCTGGCTGGTCGGCGCCTCACGGCTGTGGTGATGGCCGCGCCGCGGGGCGGCGCTTGCGTGGCGGCGGCCGGGGCGTGGTAGACTGGTTCCCGGCGCCTCGCGGGGGCGCGCGGGGAGGAACAGGCAGCCATGCAGCACGCGGACATCGTTTCGAAAATGACGCTCGAGGAAAAAGCCGCCTATGTTTCCGGCCGGGGAGCCTGGCATACCAAGGCCGTGCCTCGGCTCGGCGTCGACGAGGTGGAGCTGACCGACGGGCCACACGGGCTGCGGAAGCTCGCGCCCGGCGCGAAGGGCGGTGAATTCACCAACCTCGTGCACACCACCGCGTTTCCCACGGCTTCGCTCTCGGCTTGCTCCTTCGACCCGGAGCTGCTCCGCGAGATGGGCGGGGCGATCGCGGACGAATGCCTCGAGCACGGCGTGGCGATGGTGCTCGGTCCCGGCGCCAACCTGAAGCGCTCGCCCCTCTGCGGCAGGAACTTCGAATACTTCTCCGAGGACCCGCTCCTTTCGGCGCGCATGGCCGCGTCCTGGATCCGCGGCGTGGAGGGGAAGGGCGTCGCGACCTCGCTCAAGCACTACGCCGTCAACAACCAGGAGCGCCGGCGCATGTACGTCGACGCCGTGGTCGAGGACCGGGCCCTGCGGGAACTCTACCTGGCCTCTTTCGAAGGCGCGGTACGCGAAGGTAAGCCCCGCTCGGTCATGTGCGCCTACAACAAGGTCAACGGCGCCTACTGCTCGGAAAACGCCTTCCTCAACGACCGGGTGCTCCGGAAGGAATGGGGCTTCGAAGGGCTCGTCGTGACCGACTGGGGCGCCTCCGCGGACCGGGTGCGCGGACTGGAGTCGGGCGTCGACCTCGAGATGCCGGAATCAGGAACGGCCAACGCCGGACGCATAGTCCGGGCGGTGCGCGAAGGCCGGCTCGACGAGGCCGTACTCGACCGTGCGGTCGGCCGGGTGCTGGACTTCGCGCTTTCGGCGCCTTCGGGCAAGACAGCTCCGGACGCGGAACTGGCGGAACGCAACCAAGCGCTGGCGCGGCGCATCGGGCGCGAGTCGGCGGTGCTGCTCAAGAACGAAGGCGCCCTCCTGCCGCTCGACCCTTCCGCTCCCGTCGCCGTGGTCGGCGAGCTGGCCCGGACGCCGCGCTACCAGGGCGCGGGCAGCTCCTTCCTCTCGCCGCCCCGCGTCGCCTCCTTCCTCGACGCGCTCGGCGAAGCCGGGACGCCCTTCGCGTTCGCGGCGGGCTACCGGATCGACTCGGACGACGCGGACCCCGTCCTCGAAGCCGAGGCGCTCGCGCTGGCCCGAGGCGCAGCCTCGCGGGGCGAGGCCCTCGTCGTGCATATCGGCCTGACCGAACGCTACGAATCGGAGGGCTACGACCGGGAGCACCTCCGCCTGCCGCCCAACCAGCTCGCGCTGCTCGGGAAGCTGGCCGCCGCCCACGAACGGGTGGTGGCGGTGTACTCGGGTGGCGCTCCCGTCGAAACGCCCTGGATAGGATCCGTCCGCGCCCTGCTTGCCGGCTACCTGGGAGGGCAGGCCGCGGGCGAGTCGCAGGCGGACCTGGTGTTCGGCCGCGCGAGCCCCTCGGGGAAGCTTGCGGAAACCTGGCCGCTCGCGCTCGAGGACACGCCCGCCCACGGCAACTTCCCCGGAGGAGAGCGGCAAGTCCTCTACAAGGAAGGCATCTTCGTCGGTTACCGCTATTACGCGAGCGCCGGGAAGCAGGTCCGCTTCCCCTTCGGACATGGTCTTTCCTACTCGGAATTCTCGTGGGCTGCCCTGGAGCTCCCCGCGGGCGTCGCGTCCGCGGGAAGCGCGCCGACGGCGCGCGTGACGCTCTCCAACATCGGCGCACGGGCCGCGAGCGAGGTCGTGCAGGCCTACGCGGCCTTTCCGGAGTCGCGCATCGAACGTCCCGCCCTCGCGTTGGCGGGCTTCGCCAAGGTGAGGCTCGAAGCCGGCGAAACGAAGACCGTGGAGCTGCCGCTCGACCCGGCGGCGCTCCGGTACTGGGACGCGAAGCTCGACCGCTTCGCCTTCGAGACCGGCGAGGTGACGATCCGGGTGGGCGGCTCTTCCGGCGAGCTGCCCCTGAACGCGCGCTTCCGCATCGTGGGCGGCACGGAGCCGGACGCGCCCGCCTTCCGCCGTGACCTTTCCAAGACCTTCTCCGAGATGGGCGACGGGGACTTCGAGATCCTGCTCGGGCGGCCGATACCGCCCGTCCCGCCCGCGCGGCCGCGCACCGCGGATTCGCCCTTCGGCGAACTGGCCGCGGACTCGCGCATCGTGCGGGCCGTGCTGAAGGCGGCGGTCGGCGTCATGGCGGGCAAGCTCGGCGCCGGGAAGGATTCCGCCAACCGGCGCATGCTCGAGGCGATGATCGCCGAGATGCCCGCCGGCAAGCTCCCCGGGCTCTCCGGGGGCGCCTTGAGCGAGGCCGTCATCGAGGCCTTCGTCGCTCTGGCCAACAAGTGGCCGCTCCGGGCCCTCGGCGCGCTGCTCGGCTTGCGGGGACGCGGCGCGAAGAACCTCGCCGACGGCGCGCCCGCCGACGCCGCGAGGGTCGAGGCCTTCATCTTCGATCTGGACGGCGTGGTGGTGGACACGGCCCGGCTCCATTACGCGGCCTGGCGCCGCCTCGCGAACGAGCTCGGCTTCGACCTGACGCCGGAGCAGAACGAGCGGCTGAAGGGCGTCTCGCGGGAGGAGAGCCTGGCCATCGTGCTCTCGATCGGCGGCGTGGAGGCGGACGCGGCGCGGCGAGCGGAGCTCGCGGCCCGGAAGAACGCCTGGTACGTCGAATCGCTCGCGACCCTGTCGGCCCGCGACGCCCTGCCGGGCGCCGTCGCCTTCCTCGAGGCGGCGCGCGCGGCGGGGCTCAGGACCGCGCTCGCGAGCGCCTCGAAGAACGCGCCGGCCATACTGGCCGCGCTCGACATCGCCCGCCTGTTCGACGCGGTGGTGGACGGGAACGCGGGGCTCGCGGCGAAACCCGACCCGGCGGTCTTCCTCGAGGCGGCGCGCGCGCTCGGCGTGGCGCCGGAGCGGGCCGTGGTGTTCGAGGACGCGGCCGCCGGCGTCGAGGCGGCGCTCCGCGGCGGTTTCAGCGCGGTCGGCGTCGGCAACCCGGCGACCCTCGGCGCGGCCGGCGTGGTGGTGCCGGGCTTCGCGGGCCTCCGCCCGCGGGCGGTGCTGAAGCGCTTGGGCCGGAGGGCCTGACGCCGCCGGCGCTCGCGCGAATGAGGCCACGGGCGCGCGCGGGAGCGAGCGGCCTGGATCAGTCGGAAGCTAGAGGGCGAAGAGCCCGAGCTCGGCGGAGAGGGCGCGGACCATGGCGAGACCGGCGACCGAATTGCCGCGCCGGTCGAGGGCTGGCCCGTACGCCCCGATGCCGCAGCGGCCGGGGGCGGCGGCCATGAGGCCGCCCCCGACCCCGCTCTTGGCCGGCAGGCCCGCGTCGACGCCGAACTCGCCGGATTCGTCGTAAAGCCCGCACGAGAACATGAGGGCCTTGACCACCCGGGCCGTGCGCTCGGCCATGAGCCGTTCGCCCGTGCCCGGCTCGAGTCCGTCCAGGGCGAGCACCGCGCCGATCCGCGCCAGGTCGAGCGCGTCCACCAGGGCGGCGCACTGCCGGAAGTACACGTCGAGCGCGTCGTCGACGGGGCAGGCGAGGAGCCCGAGCTCGGCGAGGAACCAGGCGATGGAGCGGTTCCTCGCGCCGGTCTCGCGTTCGGAGCGGAACACCTCCTCGTCGCGCTCGAGCGTGCCGCGGCCCGCGAGCCGGCCGGCGAAGGCCCGGAAGGCCTCGCCCTTCTCTGACGCGCCCGAGCCCGGCAGCAGCGAGGACACGACGATGGCTCCCGCGTTGATGAGCGGGTTGAAGGGCTTGCGGCGCTCGCTGGTCTCGAGGCGGATGATCGAGTTGAAGGGGTCGCCGGTCGGCTCCTTGCCCACGCGCGAGAACACCGCGTCCTCGCCCGCGCTCTCCATGGCCAGGGCGAGCGCGAGGGGCTTGGAGACGCTCTGCATGGTGAAGCGCCGCCGCGAATCGCCGGACTCGAAGGCGCGGCCGTCAGAATCCACGAGGGCGAGGCCGACGAGCGAGGAATCCGCGCCGGCGAGCGCGGGAATGTAGCTGGCGACGGCGCCCTCGCGGGCGAGGGGCCGGGCGGCCTGGACGGCGCGCTCGACGGCTGCCCGCGCGTCGGCTTGCTCGATGGTGCGCATGAAGGTCAGTATAGGGCGTCCGCCGCGGGAGCGGCAACGAGGGAGCGCCGCGCGGGGTCGGCGCGCGCCCGCCCCGCGTGAAGGGCGGCCCCGCCGCGCCCGGCCCCGCGAGCTCGGGGGCCCGGGCCGGTAGCCCGGTCCGGGGGCCGTTCGCCTTTTCCCCCTTGATCCGTACCCGACCCTCAGGCCCAGATGCCGCCTTCGTCCTCGGCGGATGGGTCCGCTCCGCCCTCGGGCGGGGGGCGCTCGGCGACGAGCTTGCGTTCGTAGGCGGGACAGTGGCGGCCCGTCGCGGCGAAGACCTCGTGGGAGGGCAGCTTGCGGCTCTTGATGCCGAAGACGTCGCAGGCCCGCGGGAAATCCGCTTCCCAGGTGACGCGGAAGTAGGCGCAGGAGAGGCAGTCGGGAGCCCTTCCGGGGCGCCCGGTTTCTTCGGTCGGCACGCTTCGGTCCTTGCCGTCGGCCTCCGCCTCCGGGTTCCGGGCGGGAGAAGCCGGCGTTCGCTTGCCCGGAGGACGGGATTTCCGTACAGTATATCGCATGTTCCCACGACCGGTCATCCGCAGGACCCTGCCGTACTCGCTCTGGAACGCCAGCCTCTGGCTCATCGGCGTCAACGTGGCCGTGTTCCTGTTCGTCTACTACCTGGCGCCGGGCCTCTACCTCCGGCTCGCCATGGTGCCCGCCCTGGTTTCGCGCGGCTGGGTCTGGCAGTTCGTCACCTACCTCTTCGTCCACGGGGGAATCTCCCACCTCTTCTTCAACATGCTCGGCCTCTTCTTCTTCGGGCCCTACGTCGAGCGCGAGCTGGGGAGCTCGGAGTTCCTGCTCTTCTACCTGGTGACCGGCGCGCTGGCGGGGGTCTTCTCCTACTTCGCCTACTCGGTGTTCGGCGCCTCGGGCGTACCGCTCGTGGGCGCGTCGGGCGCCATCTACGCGGTGCTGCTCGCCTTCGCGGTGTACAACCCGCACGCCGTCATCTACGTATACGGGCTCCTGCCGGTGCGCGCCCCCTGGCTCGTGCTCGGCTATTCGGTGATGGAGCTCGGCTCGCACTTCCTCAACTTCCGCGGCGGCGTGGCCCACCTGACCCACCTGGCCGGCTTCGGCTTCGCCGCCCTGTACTTCGCGACGCGGCTCGGCCTGAACCCGGTCCGGCGCCTCTTTCCTTCGCTGTTCCGCCCCCGCTTTCCGCGGGATTGATGGAAGCGGAGAAAGTGGAGAGATTGCGCCAAACGCGTCGAAACGAGACTTTGGCCAAACAAATGTGGTGAAACGGGTGCATCCGCTTGACCTTTTCTGTCGACTGAAGCTATATTCATCGTACAGCAAAGCTTTGCAACGGACGCGCGCAAGCGCGTCCGCCGTTTATTCCCCCCGCTGAGACCCCGCCGGGTTCACGCCTCCTTCCCCCGGCGGGGTCGACTTTTATCCCCGCAGCGTCTATAGTCCCCGCCATGGATCTGCGCGATTTCGACGCCTGGCTGCGCTCGCTCCTCGAGCTCGAGGCCCTTTCGCGCGTCGACGACAGCCTGAACGGCATCCAGGTCGGCCGGAGCGAGGGACCGATCGACTGTGTCGCCTTCGCGGTGGACGCGTCGATGGAGACCATGCGCCGCGCGGCCGAGGCCGGGGCCCGGGCGCTCATGGTGCATCACGGCCTCTTCTGGGGCTCCGCGGCGAGGATAACGGGAAGCATGCGCGAGCGGGTCAAGTTCCTGCTCGACCACGATCTTGCCCTCGCGGCCTGCCACCTGCCCCTCGACAAGCATCCGGAGCTGGGGAACAACGCGGTCCTGGCCCGCATGCTGGGGCTCGCCGACCGCAAGCCCTTCGGCCTCTACCACGGCGTCGCCCTCGGCTTCTCGGGCACTATCGAACCGGCTGTGAGCCTGGACGAGGCGATAGGGCGGATACTGCCGGACGGGGGCCGCCCGGTTTCCGTGCTGCCCTTCGGCCCCAAAACGATCCGGACGGCCGCGGTGGTCTCCGGCGGCGCCGCCCTGGAGGCCTTCCAGGCCATCGAGGCGGGCGTCGACCTCTACGTCACCGGCGAGAGCTCGCACTCGATCTACCACGCCGCACTCGAGGCCGGCCTCAACGTGGTGGCCGCCGGCCACTACGCCACGGAAGTCTGGGGGGTGAAGGCGCTCGCCGAGCGCCTGGCCGCGGATTTCGGCGTGCGGACCTTCTTCGTGGATGTGCCGACCGGGCTCTAGGGCCGGCGCTTCCCGCGCAACCATATCACCGGAAAGGATGAACCCGATGCCGATTACGCCCAAGCTGAAGCGCTGGATACCCCTGCTCCTCTCGTTCGCCATCGTCGGCCTCGACCAGCTGACCAAGGCCCTCATCGTCGCCAAGGTGCCGGAGAACACCATCGCCTGGCGCGGCCTTTCGGACTTCCTCTGGATAGTCCACGCGCGCAACACGGGCATCGTCTTCTCGATCGGCGCGGGATTGCCGGAGACCGTCCGGCGCGTCGTCTTCATGGTGCTGCCGCTCGTGCTGATGGTCGGCATCGGCGTCTACTACCTGGGCGGGGCGCGGGCGACGAAGCTGCAGCGCTGGGCCATCGCCCTGATCATCGGCGGGGGCCTCGGTAACCTGGTGGACCGCGTGTTCCGCCCGGACGGGGTGGTGGACTTCATCAGCACGAGGATGTACGGCATCCTCGGCATGGAGCGCTGGCCGACCTGGAACGTGGCCGACTCGTGCATCGTGGTCGGCGCCTGCCTCGTGGCGCTCTCGGCCTTCTTCGAGCCCATGGGCGACGCGAAGAAGGAGTGAGGCCGCTTCCGCGCCCCGTCGTCCTGGCGCTCGCCGTCCTCGCGTGCGCGCTCGCGACGGGCGCGCTGTTCTTCGCCCTGCTGGCGCTCTGGGCCCTCGTCGCGGGCCCGTTCGCGCGCCTCGGTTCCGCGGCCCCGCTCATCGTCGGGGCCTTCGCGCTCGCGGCCTTCCTGGTCGCCCTGATCTGGCGCGCCCTGGTCCGGCCGCGCGGCTGACTGCCTTCCGCCGCGCCGGCCAAGGGCCGCGCGACGCGCCGACCCTCCGCCGTCTTTCCGTTTGACGGCGGAACGGAACGGTTCCATACTGCTTGCCACAACGACATCCGCAAGGAGATCCTCAAATGGCCAATTCCGAGGCACAGCTCGCCGCCGTCGGCGTGCGGGTTCCCGAGCTGCTCATCCCCGCCCCGAACGCGGACTGGAGGCGCTGGGCGGTCGTGGCCTGCGACCAGTACTCCTCCGAGAAGGAATACTGGGAGCGCGTCGACGCGAACGTCGGCGCCGCCCCCTCGACCCTCCGCCTGATCTATCCCGAGTGCTACCTCGAGGAGAAGGACGGCGAGCGCCGCATCGCCGCCATCCAGGACTCCATGAACGCCTACCTGGCCAAGGGCGTGTTCCGGCCGCCGGTCCACGGCTTCGTGCTGGTCGAGCGCGCCACGCCCACGGAGAGCAAGCCGCGCCTGGGGCTCATGATCGCCGTGGACCTCGAGAAGTACGTGTACGGCAAGGGTTCGAGCTCGCTGATCCGCCCGACCGAGGGAACCATCGTGGAGCGCCTGCCGCCCCGCATGCGCATCCGCCGCGGCGCGAGCCTCGAGCTGCCCCACATCATGCTGCTGATCGACGACCCGCAGCGCACCGTCATCGAGCCGCTGCACGCAGCGCGCGCCGGCCTCGAGAAGCTCTACGACTTCGACCTGATGGAAGGCTCGGGGCGCGTGGCCGGCTGGCGCGTCTGGGAGGAGCCCCTGCTTTCGCGCGTGGCGAACGCCCTCGGCAAGCTCGCGGACAGGCGCGCCTTCCGCGAGAGGTACGGCAAGGACGACGCGCTGCTCTTCGCGGTCGGCGACGGCAACCATTCGCTGGCCACCGCCAAGGGCATCTGGGAGGAAGTGAAGGCCGCGGGCGCGGACGATCCGTCCATCATGGAGCATCCCGCCCGCTGGGCGCTCGTGGAACTGGTCAACATCTACGACGAAGGCCTGCCCTTCCATCCCATCCATCGCGTCCTCATGAACGTGGACGCCGAGGCGTTCATCCGCGACCTGTCCGCGCGGGAGGGCTGGCGCTTCGAGGCCATGGACCGCGACAAGGCCATCGCCATGACCGACGAGCGCGTCGGCGAGCACCGCTTCGCCGTGTTCTCGAAGACCGCTTCCGGCCTGCTCCGGGTGGCCAAGCCCGAGGCCTCGCTGGCCGCCGGCACCATCCAGGACTTCCTGGATCCGTGGCTGAAGGCGAACCCGAAGGCCGCCATCGACTACATCCACGGAACGGAGAGCACCGTGGCCCTCGGCACGAAGAAGGACCACGTCGGCATCTACCTTCCGCCCATCGACAAGGCCGGCTTCTTCGGCACGGTCATCCGCGAGGGGGCCATGCCGCGAAAGACCTTCAGCATGGGCGAGGCGCCGGAGAAGCGCTTCTACGTGGAGGCCAGGAAGATCGTCAGGTAATCCGGCGGCGTCTTTCGCGGCATGCGAGGCCCGCATATTCATGCGGGCCTTTTCTATATATCGCAACGTTTTACGAGCGACGACCGCGCTTGACAGCGCGGCGGGAGGTGCTAGACTGGAGGCCTCCACCCATGCCCTTTAAGGGCTTTCCCATCATGCCTCGACCGGGAGCGACAGCCATGGTTATCCTTCTCGCGGACGCGTTCGCGCCGGACCTTCCCGCGCGACTCAAGCCTTTCGGAGAGGTCGTCACCGACCTCGCCCGCCTTCCCGACGCGGAACTCGTCATCGTCAGGTCGAAGACCAAGGTCGACAAGGCCATGATCGATAAGGCCCCGAAGCTCAAGTACGTCATCCGCGGCGGCGTCGGCGTCGACACCATCGACGTGGAGTACGCGAAGTCGAAGGGCGTCGCCGTCGACAACACGCCCGAGGCCTCGAGCCTGGCGGTGGCCGAGCTGGCCTTCGCCCTCATGATAGCCATGCCGAACCACCTCGCCGAGGCCGACGCCTCGATGAAGCAGGGCAAGTGGCTCAAGAAGGAGCTCGAGCGCACCGAGCTCGGCGGCAAGACCCTCGGCCTCGTGGGCATCGGCCGCATCGCGCGCGAGCTGGCCGTCCGCGCCAAGGCCTTCGGCATGAAGGTCATCGCCTTCGACGCCTACGTCAAGGAATCGGACGCGGCCGAGATGACCACGCTCGAGCGCGTCTGGGCCGAGTCCGACTTCATCAGCCTGCACGTGCCGCTCACCGACGAGACCCGCGGCATGATCAACGCCGCGAACATCGCGAAGATGAGGAAGGGCGCCTACGTGATCAACACCTGCCGCGGCCAGGTGGTGAATACGGACGACGTCGTGGCCGCGCTCAAGGACGGGCGGCTCGGCGGCTACGCCACCGACGTGTACGACAAGGAGCCGCCCGAGGGCTCGCCCCTGCTCACGGCTCCCCGCGTCGTCCTGACGCCCCACCTCGGCGCCTCGACCGAGGAGAACCTGCTCCGCCTCGGCGACAGCATCGTCGCCCGCGTCGAGAAGTACGCGAAGAAATGAACGACGGGCGGACGGCTAAAAGCCCGTCCGCCTTCATCCCGAAAGGAGTCAAGCCATGAAGCGCGTCATCAACTACAGCGCCGGTCCCGCCGGCATCCCCATCGAAGTGCTCGAGCAGGCCCGCGACGAGATGCTCGACTGGAACGGCACCGGCTGCTCCGTCATGGAGGTCTCGCACCGCGGCAAGGAATACGACGCCTTGCACATGGAGACCATGGACCTGTTCCGCGAGCTGGCCGGCATGGGCAAGGAATGGAACGTCCTGTTCACCACGGGCGGCGCCTCCACCCAGTTCCTCATGCTGCCCATGAACTACCTCGGCGAGGGCAAGGAAGCCGACTACGTCGTCACGGGCAACTGGTCCAAGGCCGCGATCAAGGAAGCCAAGCGCTACGGCAGGATCAGCTTCCCGGCCAACATGGAACTCGAGGGCGAGCGTTTCGTCGCCATCCCGAAGCAGGGCGACCTGGTCCTCAACCCGAAGGCCGAGTACTTCCACTACACCAGCAATAACACGGTCGAGGGCACCGAGTGGCACTACACGCCCGACGCCAAGGGCAAGCCGCTCGTGTGCGACATGTCGAGCGACATCTTCAGCCGCCCCGCCGAGTTCGGCAAGCACTCCATGATCTACGCCGGCGCCCAGAAGAACCTCGGCCCCTCGGGCGTCACCGTGGTCGCCATCCGCGACGACTTCCTCGCGAAGGCGCACGACGACCTGCCGACCATGATGAGCTACAAGGTGTTCAAGGAAAAGTTCTCGATGCACAACACGCCGCCGTGCTTCTCGATCTACATCCTGAACCTGACCATGAAGTGGCTCAAGAAGAACGGCGGGCTCGCGGCCATGGGCAAGGTGAACGAGGCGAAGCAGAAGCTGCTCTACGGCGCCATCGACGGCTCGAAGGGCTTCTACGCGGGCACCGCCGACAAGGACAGCCGCTCGTGGATGAACATCGACTTCAAGCTGCCGACCCCCGAGCTCGACGACAAGTTCGTCAAGGACGCGAAGGCCGCCGGCATCGTGCAGACCAAGGGCTACCGCTCCATGGGCGGCATCCGCCTCTCGGCCTACAACGCCGTCAGCCTCAAGGACGTCGAGACCACCGTCCAGTTCATGCAGGACTTCCAGGCGAAGAACTCGTAGACGAGGAAGATCGCGGAGGCATGTCCGTGCCTCCGTGATCTTTTTGTGTAAAGGGGCTACGCGGGGAAGGAGAGGGTGGCGACCGTGCCGCCGCCCGCGCGGGGCGCGCGCGTCAGGCTGCCGTCGAGTTGGTCGGCCAGGGCCTGGCCTATGGTGGTGCCCAGGCCCGGCTTCCAGCCTTCCTTCATGCCGTCCCCGTCGTCCTCGACCGTGACCACTACCTTTCCGTCCGAGGCGCGGCCCGAGAGGCGTAGCAGGCCCTGCGGCCGGTCGCGCCAGGCGTACTTGAGGGCGTTGGTCAGGAGCTCGTTGACCACGAGCCCGACGGGCAGGGCGGCTTTCTGCTCTATGACCACCGGTTCGACGGCGAACTCGATGGGGCGGCAGCCCGTGGAACCTTCCACCGCGCGCGCGAGGCGCTCGAGGTAGGCGTCGAGCAGCACCGTGTTGAAGTCGCCGGAGCCGTGGATGATGTCGTAGAGCAGCGAGACCGCCATGAGCCGGTCGCGCGCCTGCTTGACGACCTCGGCGTCGCGCTCGGTCTCCATCTCGCGCCGCGCGAACGAGAGCAGCGAAGCGATGAGCGCCACGTTGTTCTTGATGCGGTGCACCAGCTCCTTGAGCAGGAGCTCGCGCTGCGCCACGGCGCGCTCGAGGAAGCTGGCGGCCTGCGCGGCTTCCGTGACGTCGCGCACGAGGGCGGCGATGAGGAAGTCGCCCTCGATCTCGACGGGGAACAGCGTCACCTCAGCGACGCGCTTGCGGCCCTGCGCCGTCCTGACGGGAATCGTCGTCGGGGGGCTGCGTCCGAGCTCGGCGTCGGACGCCAGGTAGCGGCCCAGGAACGCGCCGACTTTCTCGACCGCTTCCGGATCGGCCTCGCGATCCACCAGGCTTTCGATGAGCCCGCCGACGCCGAGCTCCAGGACGCGGTCCGCGGGCAGCTCGCAGAAATCGGCGAAGGCCGCGTTGAAGGTCGCGATCCGGCCGGAGCGTTCGATGATGGCCCGCCCTTCGCGGGCATGGTCGAAGAAGGAGCGGTAGACCTCGGAGGGCAGCTCGGAGGTCGAGAGCGGGCCGGGCGCGCGATCGGCGCTTCCGGGGGGCTTGCCGTCGTCCAGTGCGGCCATGACAGAAATGTAATCCCGCGTCGGGTTCGCCGCAAGGGCGAAGGCCGCGCGCCCGCTCGCGCCGGTCAGTCGCCCGGTCCCCCGAAGCGGTCCGCGAGCCGGGCGCAGCGCGAGCGCAGGGCGGCCATGTCCTCGCGGGTCTTCCGGACGAAGGAATTGGTCTCGGCGCTGCCGATCACGGCCTTCGCCTCGGCGTCGCTCGCGAAGGTGACCTTGCGGAAGCGGTTGTCGTAATCCTTCTTGCGGGTCTTGAGCACTTCCTCCTCGACGAAGAGGCTCGACTCGGAGAGGCGAGCGAAGAGCCGCGCCAGGTCGCGGTCGCGGACGTCCTCGAGGCCTTCGAGGTCGCGCCAAGCGTGCAGGGCGTGCCGGGCCTTGTCGATCGGGTACTCGACCCAGAGCGCCTCGTAGGCGGCGTGGACCGCGTTCCAGTCTGCCAGCGCGCCTGACTTGACCTCCTCGATCAGGGCGTCGAGCTTGGGGCCCGGGACGAGCTGCCCGCCGAGGTTCTCCCAGCGGCGTTCGCGCCCGTCCGAGCCGAGCGCGTCGACCGCGTCGGACGCGGACCAGCCATCGTGGGTCTCGAAGTAGTCGGCGAGCGCGAGGCCCGCGTACCACGCGACGATGCGGCGGTACGCGCGCCAGGCCCTGCGCGGCTTGCGCAGGATGACTTTGCGCCGCGAGTTCTCCACGAAATCCGCGCCCACCTCGAGGTCGCCGGTCCGGTCGACCGGATCGGCCAGGAGCGCGCGTCCGAGCGCGCGGAGTTCCTCGGGTCCTCTCCCGTCCGGATCCTCGCCGTCGGCGGCCAACCGGGCGCGAGCGACCGCTTCCTCGAGCAGGGCCATCGCGGCGAAGCACTCCTCGGCGGTGTCCGGGGCGAAGGGCGAGAACTCGACGCGCTGGCGCTTGACCGAGCGCCGGTCTCGCGCGAGGAACTTGGCCTCGTTGCGCATGAGGGCGTAGAGGTTCGAGGTCCACCAGTAGGCCGGCACGATCTCGAGCCGGTCGCGCGCGGCGTCGTCGGAAACCAGGCTGAAGGGGAAGGGCACGTCCAGTTCGAAGCGGTAGTGCCCCTTCGCCAGGAGCACGTAGCTCGCGAAGCGGGACGAGTGCTTCACCGAGGTGGAGAGCCCCGGCCAGAAGCCGCGGCCCGCCTCGATCTCGCCGTCGTTGGCGCGCGAGTTGTGGTTCGAGCCGATGGTCGCGCCCGCGGCCATGTTCGACTGGCCCTTGACCAGCGCCGCGATCAGGAAGCTCGTGTTGTGGTGCTGCTCGTGGGCCGGGAAGATCAGGTTGTTGAGGATCTCGCAGCAGCTCACCGTCGAGTTGTCCCCGAGCACCGAGTGGATGAGCCTGGCGCCGTACTTGAGCGAGGACCCGTCGCCCATGACGAAACGGACCGCCTTGCAGCCGTAGAAGACGCGGCAACCGTGGCCGACTATGCCGTTCACGAGCTCGACGCCCTCGCCGATCTGGGTGCGGTCCTTCTCCGAGGAGTTGACGGTCAGGTTCTTGAGCTTGTTGGCGCCCTTGAGGTAGGCGCAGCGCCCGACCTTGACGTCCTTGACGATGCCGCAGTGCTTGACCACGGTACCCGCGCCGATCTCGCCGTAGCGCCCGCGGCGCGCGTCGAAGGCGCCCTGTGTCATGGCGGCGAAGCGGTCCATGAGCGCGCGGTCGTCGCGCTTCTTGGCCCAGAGCCAGGCGTCGCCGCAGGTCATGCCGTCGAAGGGGTACACCGAGCGGCCGCCCGCCTCGTTCATCAGGTCGAGCGTCACGCGGAGCGACTCGTCCTCGCCCTCCTTGACTATGCCGTTGCCGAACTTGGCGTGGTCGGTCGCGGCGATCTCCCGGTTGGCGAAAAGGATGCAGCCGTCGCCGATGACGTAGTGCGAGACGTAGGAGCAGTCGTGCACGGCGCAGTTGTCGCCGATGTCGCACGAGACGATGCGCGAATCGGTGATGCCCACCGGCAGGCGGAGGTCGTGGTGCTCGAGGACGAGGCGTTCCAGCTTGCCGATGCGGACCAGGCCCGCGAACTCGCTGCTCTTGATCAGGGCGGGGTCGAAGGGGTCGCGCACCAGGATGCGCGACCAGTCGGTGCACGAGTTGCGGTTCTTGACCAGGGCTTCCAGCTCCTCGGCGCGCAGGCCGCGCCAGGACGAAGCGGGCTTGCCCACCTGGAGGTCGCGGAACGCGTACTCGTCGGCGCCGCCGTGCAGGTACTTCGGGTCCACGAAGCCGTAGCCCAGCGCCCGTTCCGATTTCACGATCACGTCTTCGCTCATGGCGCGAATCGTACCGCGCGGAAGGCGTCGGGGCAATACCGGGCCGAAGCGCGCGTTCCGCCGGCGGATTCCGGGCCGGAGGCCGCGGCCTCGCGACGCCGCGGGCCCTCGTTCGGAGCGGAATCCGGCCCCCATTGACATGGACGGCCGAAATTAGGCAAGGTTAGCCATGTCATTCCCCGAATTCGCGACCGACGATCCCGTCGCGTTGGAAGTCGAGCGCGCCGCCTTCGAGGTGTACCCCTTGCTCCTCAAGGCCGACAACCGCGTGCTCCGCGACCAGTACGCCATCGCCTTCGCGAACATCCTCGGCGAGGCCGGGGAGTTCCACCAGTACGTCTCCGGCTCCTCGGGCGAGCGCCTGGCCCGGATCGACCGTTTGCTCGAGACCTTCCGGCACAATTCCGACCTGCTCATCTCCAAGACCTGGGTCGAGAAGCACGACCAGAAGGCCAAGGACGCCGTCCACGAGAGCCTGGCCTCCTTCGTCGCCGAATTCCGCCAGGGCGCGGTGAACCGGGCCTTTCCCCACTTCGTCGACCTGGCCTCGGGCATCGGGCGCCTGCTCTTCGGCGAGGTCGCCGATTCGCCGGAGTTCATCGCCTACGCCTTCCGCATCGACCCGAAGCTCGGCCTCTTCTACTGGTACGTCGGCCAGCTCGCCGACCAGGGCCGCGACGATTGCGACGAGGAGCTCAAAGTCCTCGAACTCCTGATCGGCATCCACTTCCTCGCCAGCTTCTAGCAGAAGCAGACCACGGAGACGGAAGAAGACCGCCCGGCTTCGGGCGGTCTCGTCATTTCAGGCGGGGTACAGAGGCCGCCGGAAGCGGGGCGCCGACCCGTGGTCGATCACGGGCGATCGACGAAGCTCCGCTTCGTCGCCGGGAAGGCGCTTCGCGCCTTCCCGCTAGCGCTTTTTCTCGAAGTGGCTGAACTCCATGCTGAAGCTGGCGCGGCCCTGGCTGACCGAGCGCAGGCTCGTGGTGAAGCCGAACATGGCCGCGAGCGGGGCTTCCGCGTGGATGACCTCGATGGCGGCCTTCGAGTCCGCGCCGTGGATCAGGCCGCCGCGCTGGGTCACGAGGCTCATCGACTCGCCCAGGAAATCCTTGGGCGTCATGATGTCCACCTTCATGACCGGCTCGAGCATGACCGGGTCGGCCTTGCGCGCGGCCTCGTCGTATCCCATGGCGCCGCAGGCCTCGAAGGCGAGCGGCGTCGAGAGCAGCTCGTCGTACTCGATGCCGACGAGGGTCACTCCCACGTCCACGGCCGGGTAGCCGAACTGGATGCCGCCGGCGAACGCGTTGGTGACGCCGCGCTCGATCGCGTCCCAGATCTCGTCCGGCACGCCGCGCTCGCGGACCGCGCGCTCGTAGCGGTTGCCGGACCCGCGGGGAAGGGGTTCGACGCGGAGCTTGACGCCCGCCACGTTCTCCTTGCCGGCGATGACCTTGCGGAACTCCTGCGAATGCTCCACGGCCTTCGTCACCGACTCGCGGTAGCTGACCTGCGGGTTGCCGACGCGGGCGTCGACCTTGAACTCGCGGATGGCGCGCGTCACGAGCACGTCGAGGTGGAGCTCGCCCATGCCCGAGATGACGAGCTGGCCGGTCTCGTCGTTCTCCTTGGCCGCGAAGGTCGGATCCTCGCGCTGCAGGAGCTCGAGCGTGTCCTTGAGCTTGTCGCGGTCGGAAAGGGTCTTGGGCTCGATGGCCACGGAAATGACCGGCTCGGGGAAATGCATGCGCTCGAGCAGGACCGGCCAGCCCTCGCTGCCGACCGTGTCGCCGGTGCGCGCGCCCTTCATGCCGACGAACACGGCGATGTCGCCGGCGCGGAGTTCCTCGATGGCCTCGGAGCGGTTGGCGTGCATGCGGAGGATGCGCGTCACCCGCTCGCGCTTCTTCAGGGCCACGTTGTAGACCGTGCCGGCCGTGCGGACGCTCCCCGAGTACATGCGCACGAAGCAGAGCGGGCCGGCCTCGCGGTCGTGCTGGACCTTGAAGACGAGGCCGAGCGGGTCGCCGGAGGGGTCGCAGGGCACGTCGATTTCCGTTTCCTTCTTGAGGTGGTGGGCCTTCGCGGGCGGCACCTCGTCGGGGGCGGGCAGGTAGTCCACGATCGCGTCGAGCACGGCCTGGACGCCCACGTTCCGGCGGCTCGCGCCGCAGAAGGTCGGCACGATCTGCCGCGCCAGGGTCTGCGCTCGGATGGCGCGCTTCAACAGGTCCGCGGGTATTTCCTCGCCGCCGAGGAAGAGCTCGGTTATCTCGTCGTCGTGGGAGGCGAGCGCGTCCACGAGCTTTTCGCGCCAGGCTTCCGCCTCGGCGCGGCGCGCGGCGTCGAGGGGCGAACGGACTATCGTCTGCCCGTTGTCCTCCTGGCTCCAGCGGAGCTCTTCCATCGATGTCAGGTCGACGGCGCCCTCGAACGCGGATTCCTTCCCGATCGGTATCATGACCGGCACCGGGTTGGCGCCGAGCTTGGCCCTCATGTCCTCGAGCACCGCGAAGAAGTCGGCGCCGAGCCGGTCCATCTTGTTGACGTAGGCGATGCGCGGCACCAGGTAGCGGTCCGCCTGGTGCCAGACCGTCTCGGACTGTGGCTCGACCCCGCCCACCGCGCAGAACACCGCCACCGCGCCGTCGAGCACGCGGAGCGAGCGCTCCACCTCGGCCGTGAAGTCGACGTGGCCGGGCGTGTCGATGATGTTGATCTGGTGGTCGCGCCAGAAGGTGGTGGTCGCGGCGCTCGTGATGGTGATGCCGCGTTCCTGCTCCTGCTCCATCCAGTCCATGGTGGCCTCGCCGTCGTCCACCTCGCCGATCTTGTACGACTTTCCGGAATAGAAGAGGATGCGTTCGGTGGTGGTCGTCTTGCCGGCGTCGATGTGGGCCATGATGCCGATGTTGCGCATGCGCGAGAGGTCCATGGAAAGGCTCCGGGAGAGGGATTTGGGCAAGCGCAACTATATACGGTAAAGAGCACCGTTTTCAAGGCTACGGCTACACCATGGAACGAAAGCAAGAACGCGGGGAATGTAAGGGACGAATGGCACGGGCTTCGTCGCCAGCTCGCTTCGCGCTCCCGGCAGGCCCGCCCTTCCGTTCGCGAAAGCTCCAGTCCCCGCAGGCGTCGCGAGTCATGTCTCCCGTAATGGCCGCGCACAAAGCCACGAAGGCACGAAGACACAGAGGCTTGGCGGGCAGGATGGCAGCGCCCCCGCCCCGCGAGCGCCGCAGGCCGGGTTTCCCTTAGCGGCCGCACACAAAGTCACGAAGGCACGAAGACACAGAGGCTTGGCGGGCAGGATGGCAGCGCCCCCGCCCCGCGGGCGCCGCAAGCCGGGTTGGTAGTGTCCCGTCAAGTGGTGTAAAAGGGACCTCCCTGCCGGCGTCCCTTACGCGATCCTTTTGATCGGTTCCGGC
>JADFDI010000021.1 GCA_018262985.1 Spirochaetota bacterium
ATCTTCATATTATACATTTTTTACGCTCTTATTTGATATTTCATTTTAGATTTATTTCCTTAAATATTCATAGTTCATTATTTAGATTTCTCTCTTTATCTTTCTTCACAACTAATGAGGGCCGTTTTTTCATTACCTAATTATGTCAATATTTATATTTTCTTCATAAGAGTATTTATTACTAATTCATCATCAATATTCAAACCAATAAAACTTTCAATCGGAACCTAGATGGCTTTTACACATTTTTTCTTTTTTAATGAATTATATTTAAATCAGTAAAAGGCCCTACCCTTTCTTCGTGCGCCATGGATGGCGCACGATTCTTTTCCCCGGCGCGGAGCGTCGCTCTAACATATATTAGGCTGATCACTGATTGGGCAGCGAAAGTGCTAGTGCCAGATAATATTCAGATTTTTATTGTCGGGATTGGGGAATTCTCATTTGTACCATGAATTATAGAGTGAATAAAAGTCCTTGAGGATAATGCTGGTAGGCGTAATATTACTAAGTAACTGAGTAATGTATGCTTTTAAATTGTTGACTATTCCTATAAAATTACTCGGAAATTTTGATTGTGTCGGAGCCCAGGAGTACACTCCTGTTCCTTGAACGGCGCTTGGGCATGTCGACCTCGGCCGAAACACGATGGTCAACTACGGACCTAGCCTATTTTGATCATTCGAGTATGAGATCCGTGTCGACAGGCTACCCCATCCGAGCGGGCATCGCAACCAGATTTTCGCTTCCGGCAATAAAATCCTTCGGTAATTCCTTTTGAGGCTTGAATATCTCTAAATATGGCGCTTTCTCCATTCTGCGGATATGCCTGGCCATCGGAACCTCACCGAGGAGAGCTCAGTGCCCTCTGGACAGCGATGTTTTGGGGCGGTTCAGCCACAACCCGAGCACGATGAGGACGAGGCCCGCGAGGAAGCGCAGGGTGAAACGCTCGCCCGCGAGCAAGGTCCCGAGCAGCACGGTCAGGCCAGTCTCGGCAAAGAAGACGATGCTCCCCTGCCCCGCCGGGACGCTGCGGTAGCCCGTCGTCATGAGGAATTGGGCGAGGAAGGCTCCGATGCCGACCGCGAAGAGGAAGAGGAAGGCCGTGACGGTCGGCGCCTCTACGGGCATTGGCGCTACGAAGAATAGGGGCAGGCCAAGCAAACTCGGCGACAAGTAAAGGAAGATCGGATCGCAGCCGGAGCGGGAAGCGCGGCGCACGAAATTGACCGCGAGTCCGGCGAGGACGGCGCCTGCGAGCGCCAGGGCGTCGCCGGGGAGGGAGGCGCCCGAGCCGTCGCGGACGACCAGCACGGCCCCCGCGATGGCAAGGGCAAGCGGGGCGACGATGCGGAGGCCGGGACGCTCGCCGAAGAGGACGGCGCCGAAGAGGACCACGAAGAGCGGGTAGAGGTTCGTGAGGAGGGTCGCGCGGCCGGGACCGGTCAGCGAGATGGCCGCATAGGTCGCGGCCATGGAGAGCGCCCCGAAGACGCCGCGGAAAAGCCAGTCCGTGAAGCGGGCGCCGCCGAGGCCGCGACGGCGAGGGATAACGAACGCGAGGCAGAGGACGACGCCGATGGCGAAGCGTGACGCGGAGACGAAGGTTCCCGCGAAGGATCGCGAGGCGAGCTTGACGAAGACCGAAGTGAAGGCGAACAGGACGGCCGCGGCGTAGAGCGCGGGCATCCCCTTGAAGCGCGAGGCGATTCTCACGGTTGGATGCTCGCACGGGCCGCCAAGCCGATTCAAGCCCGGGCGATGCGCTGACGGGAGGGCGGGGATGAGAGGTCCCGGAGAGAAGGGGCGGAACCCCTTCTCTCCGGGACAGGATTCAGATGGAAGGAAGCGCTGTGCTCGTGCCGCCCGGCTTGCGCGAGCGGCCTGGCGCTAGGCGCGGTAGCAGAGGACGGGGCAGCGGGCGGCGGCGACCTCGTCGAGGCGGCCGACCGGGGTCGTGGTCGGGGCGTCGTGGAGCAGGGCCGGATTGTCGCGGGCCTCGTCGGCGATGCGGTCGAGGACGGCGGCGAACGCGTCGAGCGTCTCCTTGGACTCCGTCTCGGTCGGCTCGATCATGACGGCCTCGGGGACGATGAGCGGGAAATAGATGGTCGGCGGGTGGAACCCGTAGTCGATGAGGCGCTTGGCCACGTCGAGCGTGTGGACCCCCTCGGCGATATCGCCCATCGCGACGAACTCGTGCATGCAGCGGCGCCCGTACTTCACCTTCCAGCGCTTTTCCACGAGCGCCTTGAGGTAGTTCGCGTTGAGCACCGCGTTCTCGGCGAGGCGGCGGAGGCCCTCGGCGCCGAGCATGCGCACGTAGGCGTAGGCGCGGACGAGGACGGCGAAGTTGCCGTAGAAGGCCTTCATGCGGCCGATCGATTTGGCGGGGGTCGCGAGGGCGTAGGCGGCGCCCTTCTTCACGACGAGGGGACCCGGGAGGAACTCGGCGAGGGTCGCGTTGGCGGCGACCATGCCCACGCCGGGGCCACCGCCGCCGTGCGGCGTCGAGAAGGTCTTGTGCAGGTTGAAATGCATGACGTCGATGCCGGAATCGCCGGGGCGGAAGACGCCGGTGACCGCGTTCATGTTGGCGCCGTCGCCGTAGACGAGGCCGCCAGCGGCGTGGACGAGGCGGCAGATCTCCTCGATGTTGCGCTCGAAGAGGCCGAGCGTGTTCGGGTTGGTGATCATGACGCCCGCGACGTCGGGGCCGAGCGCGGCCTTGAGGGCTTCGAGGTCGACGCCGCCCTCCGCGTTGCTCGGGATGGTGACGGCCTCGAGGCCGGCCATGGTGCACGAGGCCGGGTTGGTGCCGTGCGCCGAGTCGGGGATGAGGATCTTGACGCGGTGGGCGTCTCCGCGCTCGACGTGGTACTTGCGGATCATGAAGACGCCGGCGAGCTCGCCGTGGGCGCCCGCGGCGGGCTGGAGGCTGACGGCCTCGAAGCCGCCGATCTCGGCGAGGATTCCCTGGAGGCGGTAGACGAGCTCGAGGGCGCCCTGGCTCATGGTCTCGCCCGCGTAGGGGTGGAGGTTGCGCCAGGAAGGGTGCGCCGCCGCGGCCTCGTTGGCCTTGGGGTTGTACTTCATGGTGCAGGAGCCGAGCGGGTAGAAGTTCGTGTCGATCGAGAAGTTCTTCTGCGAGAGGCGCGTGAAGTGGCGCACCGTCGTGAGCTCGTCGAGCTCGGGGAGGGGGAGGCTTTCGCGCTCGAGCCAGGCGGGCACGGGGGCGGCAGGCACGTCGGACTCCGGCAGCACCACGCCGACGCGGCCGGGGCTCGAGAGGCCGTAGACGAGGGGTTCGGGGGTGAGGTTCATTTCGAGGCCTCCGCGAGCGAGCGGGCGAGCAGGTCGATCTGCTCCTTGGTGTTCATCTCGGTGACGGCGACGAGGAGCTCGTGCGTCCTTTCGGGGTGCCAGCGCGAGAGCGCGAGGCCCGGGTGGACGCCGCGCTTCTCGAGCTTTTCGACGAGCTCGGCGGCGGGGACCGGGGTGCGGACCAGGAACTCCTTGAAGAAGGTCCGGTTCATCACCTTGAAGCCGGGGAGCTTGCCGAGCTCGGCGGCGGCGTAGTGCGCCTTGTCCCAGCAGAGCCGCGCGACCCGCGCCATGCCGTGCTTGCCGAGCGCCGCCATGTAGATGGTGGACTGGAGCATGACGAGGCCCTGGTTCGAGCAGATGTTGGAGACGGCCTTCTCGCGGCGGATGTGCTGCTCGCGGGCGGAGAGGGTGAGCACATAGCCCGTGCGGCCCTCCTTGTCCTTGGCCTCGCCGACGATGCGGCCGGGCATCTTGCGCACGAGCCTGGCGGTGGCGCCCATCATGCCGAGGTAGGGGCCGCCGTAGTAGAGCGCGTTGCCGAGGGCCTGGCCTTCCGCCGTGACGATGTCGGCGCCGAGGGAGCCGGGGCTCCTGGCGAGCGCGGCGAAGATCGGGTCGACGTGCACGAGGAGGAGGGCGCCCGCGGCGTGGACCGCGTCGGCGACGCCGGAGAGCTCGTGGACCTCGCCCTCGAAGTCGGGCCACTGGACGACGAAGCAGGCGGTGCGGGAGTCGACGCCCTTCGCGGCCTCGGCGGCGCTTCCCTTCCACTCGACGACTTCGACCTCGAAGGCCTCGAGGTAGGTGGCGAGGACCTCGCGGTACTCGGGGTGGAGACCGGCGGGGACCATGACGCGCGGACGGTCGGAGGCGGCGTGGAGTGCCATGAGCACGGCCTCGGCGAGCGCCGTGGCGCCGTCGTAGTGCGAGGCGTTGACGGTCTCGACGCCGAAGAGGGCGGCGGCCATGGACTGGTACTCGAAGATGGCCTGCAGGGTGCCCTGCGAGACCTCGGCCTGGTAGGGCGTGTAGGCCGTGAGGAACTCGCCGCGGGACGCGAGGGCCGGCACCATGGCGGGGACGAAGTGGTTGTAGGCGCCGCCGCCGAGGAACCAGGCCCCGGAGTCGGTGGCCTCGTTCCTGCGCGCGAGGGCGTCGAGCTCGCGGAGGATCTCGAGCTCGGAGAGGGCTTTCGGGAGCTCGAGCTTCGGGAAGCGGCGCGCGGAAGGCACGTCGGCGAAGAGCTCCTCGACGGAACCGGCGCCGATCGCGGCGAGCATGGCCGCGCGGTCGGCGTCGGTGTTGGGGACGAAGGGCACGGCGTTACTCCTTGGAGGCTTCGGCCTCGTAGGCGGACGGCTCGAGGAGGCCGTCCCACTCGGCGGGGTTCGAGGCCTCGAACTTGACGAGCCAGCCGCCGGAGTAGGGCTCGCGGTTGATGAGGTCGGGGGCGCCCTCGAGGGCGTCGTTGACGGCGACGATCTTGCCGGACATGGGGAGGTACACGTCGGAGGCCGCCTTGACGGACTCGACGACGGCGAAGGCGTCGCCCTGCTTGAAGGCCTTCCCGACGGCGGGCAGCTCGACGAAGACGATGTCGCCGAGGGACTCCTGGGCGTGGTCGCTGATGCCGACGACGTACTGCGCTCCGTCCTTGCGGACCCATTCGTGGCTCTTCCGGTACCTGGCGTTGGCGTCGAGCTTCATGTCGTTCTCCTTGGGTTGGTCGGTGGCTATGGAACGGGCGGCCCGACGGGCCGCCCGGAGGATGCTAGGCCTGGCGGCGGTAGACGGGGACGTAGAGCGGGCGCTTGACGACGACGGCGTCCTTCTCCTTGTCGCGGATGAGGACCTTGAGGACCGTGCCGGCCTTGGCGTGTTCGGGCCTCACGAAGGCGTTGGCGGCGTACTTGCCGACCGAGGGGCAGAACATGCCGGCCACGCAGGCGCCGGTTTCCTTGCCGTCCGGGCCGAGGACGACGTAGCCCTCGCGGGGGACGCCGCCCGTCACTTCGAGGCCGACGAGCTTCCGCGCGGGACCTGAGGCGGCGACGGCCTCGACGGCGGCCTTGCCGACGAAGTCCTTGGAGAAGTCGCAGGCCCACTTGAAGCCGGCCTCGACCGGGTTGATCGAAGGGGAGATCTCGTGGCCGTGGAGCGGCATGCCGGCTTCGAAGCGCAGGGAGTCGCGGGCGCCCAAGCCGATGGGGCCGGCTTCGATGCCGTGGGCGGCGGCGAGGTCGAGGAGGCCCTGCCAGACGGCGTGCGCGTCCTCGGCCGGGAAGAAGAGCTCGACGCCGTCCTCGCCGGTGTAGCCGGTGCGGCCGACGAGGGCCTTGACGGAGCGGCCGCCGAGCGCGAGGGCGAGCTCGGCCGAGGTGAAGCGGGTCATGGGGGACACCTTGCCGCCGGAGGCCAGGTCCATGAGGCGGCAGGCGTTCGGGCCCTGGACGGCGATCATGTAGACCGCGTCCGAGAGGTCGTCGATGGCGACGCCGGAGGCGGGGGCGCGGGACTTCATCCACGCGACGTCGGCGTGGCGGTTCGAGGCGTTGACGACGATCCACCACTTGCCGGGGAGGCGGTAGATGAAGAGGTCGTCGAGGACGGTGCCCTCCTCCGAGAGGAGGAGGCTGTAGCGGGCGTCGTTGTCGGCCATGTCGAGGACGGGGGCCGAGACTAGGCCGGAAACGAAGGCGTCGGCGCCGGGACCGGAGACTTCCACCTGGCCCATGTGGTCGATGTCGAAGAGGCCGACCGAGCGGCGGCAGATGTTGTGCTCTTCCACCGAGCCCGTGGGATAGCTGATGGGCATGTCGTAGCCGGCGAAGGGCGCCATCTTGGCGCCGCGCGCGACGTGCCAGTCATGGAGACGGGTAGATTCCAGGGTAGTCCTCCTCGGGAACGCCAAGGTCCGCGCGCGCTTCCCGTCCGCGCGTCGCGCGGCGGGCCCGTGGGCCGGAGGCTCGGGCGCGCGGGGCGCGCCTTCCCGGTCTGTCGTTGTGGCGAGAAGTGTAGCACGGGTTCCGGGGACCGTAAAGCCGGAGCGCGACGCGGCGCGGGGAGAGGGCTAGTCGAAGGACTTGTCCTCGAAGAAGGGCACGTACAGCATGTCCTCGTTCAGGATGTGCTTCTTGATCCAGCCGAGGAGGAAGTCGAGCGCCTCGACGTTGACCATGAGGCTGCCGCGCTCGTACTTGGCCCGCATGTCCTCGAGCCGGGCGACGAAATGGTCGTGGCTCGCCTTCTGCTCGGCGGCCCGCTCGTAGCCGTGCTTCGCGAAGGCCCGCTCCTCGACGCCGAAATGGTACACGGTGTAGTCCGCGAGCTCGTCGAGCACGCGGGCGGTGATCTCCTTGCCTTTCCTGGCGATCATGGCCTCGTGGAGGTCGTTGATGAGGTCGACGAGCCGCCGGTGCTGCGAATCGATGAGGGCGATACCCGTTTCGATGCCGGGATTCCAGTCGTAGAAGGCCATGGGCGTTCCTCCGTCGGGGTTTGGTTCCAAGTATCGCGTCGGCCGCCCGGAACGCAAGAGCCGCCGTGAGCGTCCGCGGGGGCCGCAGGTCGCGGACGGACCGGGCCCGGTTCCCCGTCAAAGCTTGTCGAGGGGGCTTTTGACGCCGGAGGGGCCGCGGTTGAGGACGTGGGTGTAGACCATGGTGGTGCGGAGGTCGGAGTGGCCGAGGAGCTCCTGGACGGTGCGGACGTCGTAGCCGTCCTCGAGGAGGTGGGTGGCGAAGGAGTGGCGGAAGGTGTGGCAGCTGGCGCGTTTGCCGATGCCGGCGCGGAGGACGGCCTCGCGGACGGCGCGCTGGAGTATGGATTCGTCGAGATGGTGGCGGCCCTGCTCCCCGGTCGCGGGATCGGTCCAGCGGCGGTCCTGCGGGAAGACCCACTGCCAGGCGAAGTCGCGGGCGGCGTTCGGGTACTTCTTCCCGATGGCGCCGGGCAGGGCAACCCTGCCCCAACCCGCCGCCAGGTCCGCGGCATGGATGGCGCGAACCCGCTCGAGCTGGACCCGGAGCGGGGCCTCGAGCGCGGCGGGCAGCATGACGGCGCGGTCCTTGGCGCCCTTTCCGCCGCGCACCATGATGCGGTGGCCCGCGAAGTCGAGGTCCTGGACGCGGAGGGCGAGGCACTCGAGGAGGCGCAATCCAGCGCCGTACATGAGCCGCGCGGCGAGCTGGCGGTCGCCCGACAGGAAGGAGATCACGGCGCGGAGCTCGGAGCGCTCGAGCACCTCCGGCAGCCGTTTGGGCTTCCGCGCCGCGGGGAGCTCGCCGAGTTCCGCGACGCGGCGGCCGAGCACGTGCCGGAAGAGGAAGAGGATGGCGGCGCGGGCCTGGTTCTGGGTGGAGGCCGCCACCTTTTCGCGCGTGGCGAGCGCGGCGAGGAAGGCCGCGATCTCGCCCTCGCCGAGCGCGGCAGGATCGCGGTCGGGATGGAGGCCGAGGAAGCGGGAGACCCAGTGCGCGTAGGCGCTCCGCGTCCGGGGGCTGTAATGCCGCGTGGCGAGGGCGTCCGCGAGACGCCTCAAGAGAGTCGGAGCGAGCTTGTGGGTGGCGACGGCGGAGGCGGCGGATGGAGCGGGGCCGGAGGCCGAGTTGCCTTTCCCCGGAACCGCTTCCGTGAACTCTCCGTCCGGGTCGGGAGCGAAGAGCGCCTCGTCGTCCGCGGAAGGGGGGAGGACGGGCGGCCTCTCGGGCGGCGAGGCACGGAAGAGCCCGGAGTCCGCGAGGGCTTCGAGCAGGGCGGCGACCCGCTCGGGTTTGGCGCCGAGCGTCCAGATCTGGTCTTCGGGATTCCACCAGGCCCCGGCGCGCTTGACGGCCGTGACGAGGGCGGGGTCGTAGGGGAAGCGGAGCTCGTAGTGGCCGAACTTCGTTTCGACGAGGGAGAGGGTCATGCGCCAGTACCGCGCGGGACGCGCGCGACGCTTGCGGGAAGCCGCGACTTTTTTACAGCGACCGGTAGCCGCGGTGACTGGAACGGGGAGAGTATTCCGGGCGCAAGGAGACGATCATGAAGGAAGGGAAGAAGCGGCGGATCCCGAAGTGGCTCGCGTGGGTCGGAGGGATCCTGGCGGGATCGGCGGTCGTCATGTCGGCGCTGGTCGCGGTCGCGTCGAAGTCGACGCCTGATTACGCGGCGCGCCTGGCGGCCCTGCCCGCGATCGAGCTTTCGCGCGTCGGGGACGGAACCTGGGAGGGCTCGGCCTTCCTGCTCCCCGTGAACGTCAAGGCCGCCGTGCGGGTCTCGGGCGGGCGCATCGAGGGCATCGAGCTCTTGAGGCACTTCAACGGCCAGGGAAAACCTGCCGAGGCGATCGTGGACGCGGTGATCGCGGCGCAGTCGGTGCGGGTGGACGCGGTGGCCGGGGCGACGCATTCCAGCGTGGCGATACTCGAGGCGATAGCGGACGCGCTTTCGAAGGGGAGCGCGAAATGAAGGCGCTCGTGGCGTACGCGTCGACGACGGGCAACACGAGGAAGGTGGCGGAGGCGATGGCGCGCGCCCTGGGCTGCGAGGCGCGGGCCGTCGGGGAGCTCGACGCGGCCGGCGTCGAGGCGGAGCGCATCTTCGTGGGAGGCGCGGTCTACGCCACGCACGACCACGGCCTCGACCCGGCGCTCACCGGTTTCATCGCGCGGCTCGAGCCGCGGAAGATCGGGACCGCCTACGCGTTCTCGACGGGCTTCGAACGGAGCGACGCCTCGGGACTCGTGGCGCGCGCGCTGGCCGCGCGGGGCGTGGCCGTCGGCCGCGAGCGCTTCGCGTGCAAGGGCCAGCTCTTCAAGCTCTTCATGCGGGGGCATCCGGACGCGCGCGACCTCGAGGCGGCGGCCGCCTTCGCGCTGCGGGCGTCGGGCCAAGCCTGATCGGAGCGGCGGAAGGGAGCGGGGGCGCGGCCGGACGTCCGCCCCCGGACGCTCAGTCGAGGACGACGCGGAATTTCATGAATTCGTAGCCGAAGCCGAGCGCGCCGGTCGCGAGGTCCCAGACGAGGCTCAAGGGGAGGATGGACATCGAGAACTCCCCGAGCTCGAAGCCCGAATCGATGGGGCGGAGGCCGACGACGACGACGCCCGGCAGCTTGTCCGCATCGCGGAGGTCGAACGCCCACGAGACCGACAGCGCGGTGTAGAACTCCGGTCCCCAGCGCGGGCTCAGGACCTCCACGCCGGAGACGACGAGGAACTCGGCGAAGGGGTCCGGCACGACCTGGGCGGAAATCCGGGCCGAGGCGGCGACGTGCCCGAAGACGCGGAGCGCGAGCTCGTAATAGGCGTAGTTGCCGCCCGAGACCGCGCCCGCCCGGGAGAAATTCTCGGAGCCGGCGCCGAGGAGCAGGTCGAGGGGGCGGTAGGGCTTCGGCTCGGCCGCGGGAACGGCGGCGCGCTCCTGGCCCGGCGCGTCCCCGGCCCGCGACGGCGCGCCGGGGGGCGGGGCGTCCTGGTCCTGCGCGAGGGCCTGAGGGGCGAGGAGCGCGGCCCACGCGAGAGCGAGGGCTAAGCGGAGGGCCGAGCGGCGGAAGGAGCGGCGCGCGCTCACCGGAGGGGCGCCTTGCGGAGCGCGTTCTCGATGGCCTTGAGGATGGCCTTCGAGCTCGTCGTGGCGCCGGCCACGGTGTCGACCGCGAGCGAGTTCGCCTCGATGACCCGGGGAACGAGGGGAAGGGCCCAGGACTCGCGGGGGGCTTCCGGCCCGGTCGAATCGAGGACGATGTCGACGATGCGACCGCCGGACAGCGTGACCGCGGCGGTGTAGGAGAGCCCCGAATACGAGTAGCTCCCGACGTAGACGCCGTCGCGGAGGACGCCGGGATCGATGGCGACGTCGATTTCGAGGGCGCGCGTGGTCCGCTGCTCCGCGAGGCCCGAGCAGGAAGCGAGAGCCACGGCGACGGCGGCGAGGGCCGCGACCGCCCCGGCCTGGCGGAGCCGGGCGCGGATGGATACTCGATGGAAGAGCCTGCTCACGGTCTTGCCTCCTGCGGGGCGCGACGATCGGCCGGATTTCCGGAGCGGCGCCGGCCTCGCCGGCATTCTAGCGCGGAAGGCGCCTCGCGTCAGCCGCTGGCGGGGACAGAGGTCGGGGGACAGAGCTCGGGGGACAGAGCTCGAGGGACAGAGCTCGGGGTAGTGTCCCCCGTAGTGGTGTAAAAGCGGCGATGGTAGACAAGGCCATCGTGGGTCTCCGATGCTGGTGTCACCACAACTACCC
>JADFDI010000022.1 GCA_018262985.1 Spirochaetota bacterium
CCGAGCGCGAAGCATTGCTCCCGTACCGCCTCGATCCGTCAAGCTACAGGAACAATGGGGTGAAATAGACGCTTACGAACTAACTTGGCCAACAAATAGCATCGCAATGATTGCGAGCATGTATACTCTCATTTCCGATATCTCCTTAGTTGATAATCGGATGCATTGCCATAGCTTGATGACAAATCAGACCAACTTCCTTTTTCTACTCGCCATTTATTTGTTGCCCCCTTTGTAGAATGTATAATTGCTATTTGATTATACTCAGTGATCACCTTATTCGTCCCTCGACGAGCTCCCAGGGGGACAGAGCTCGCAACAGGGATGGTATCACACCTTCTGCTTCCCCTCAAACATCGTCACCCGATCAGACAGGGACAGAGCTCGCTGGCGACAAAAAAGTTATCCCTGTTCAGATCGCAAGCGCCGACCCGATACGCCGGCGGTGCGACGTCATGCGCAAACCACGTCTTCTCAAAGCAGGAGCACTGTACCACATCACGGCGCGCGCGAACCGCCAGGAGCTCGTGATGAAGGGACCCGCCATGAAGGCGCTTTTCATCCACACGCTCCGCCGGGTGCGGACTCCCAAGGGGACAGAGTTCGCCTCGTTGATGCCATCACTAATTCAAGCACCTTGATGAAGCCCCCGAACGCCCAGCCGATGAGGCCGTCCGCCTTCTTGATGCGATACCAAGGCGCGGTTATTCCTCCGATTGTCGCCCTCTCGCCGGTCTTGAGGATGGTGATCGCCTCGCCCTTCCCGAGGCTCCCGAGCACGAAGGCGTCGGTGGAGGCCCGGAGGCGGATGCGGAGGCCGGAGTCCGTGGTCACGGCTTTCTTCGGCGGCTCGCGGTAACCCCAGTCGCGGCCGGCGTAGTAGAGGATGGGGTTCCTGGATTCGTCTTCGGTCCAGCCGCTACCCCAATAGTTGCCCTCATAATCGAACTGGAAACCTTGCTCAGCTGTGAAGCCTTTTAAAGCAAAGTATCCGCCCGTCGCAGGAAACACTGCCGGCCCTCTATACAGATTCAAGTCATCATCGAACCCGCTATGCGGACCTGTCAGATTTGAATCGCCATAGTACAGCACCCCGCTCTTATAGCTGAACGCCTTAGACTGCCCGAGCAGCAAGGCACCACTTCTGCATTCTCGAGGACGCGGTAACTGCCGTCGTCGTCGAAGAGGAAACCGCGGTATACGACGCCCGAGCCGGAGCGGTCCCCTACCAGCAATAGACGCTCCCAGGCAAGAATGGCATCTTCCTTGTCAGGATGAGGGATGGAAATTTCAACATCGGTTTCAGCTATTCGAGTTAGCAGCAATTTCCCGTACATCCAGAAACCCGAGATTTGCACGCTCTCCATTTTGGTTCCACCATTGTAATACGGTTCAATGCTCACCGGCTTTTCCAGGCCACCTCCAAGCGAATCATCAAAAATCCGCTGATTGCCGTCACTTACTATGAACACCAGGTGGCCGAGCTTGTCGAACCATGGCCTGACTCTCGATTCCCCCGGGCCGTCCAACATAAAAAGGTCGTTATAACTGACGGCATTGATGCTCAGAACATTCCGCGGGCTCAGGATGATGTTTTGCGAAAATGCAGATAAAGACATGGAAAGACAGAGTACCAATAGAAATTTCAGATGCTTCATTCCTTCACCCTCACGTTGGAATACCGAGCGGCAGGCTGCAGGGCGCCGGCGACATCCACAAGATGGTACCACGACTGCCTGCGACCTTCAATTATTTCCGCTGAGACGGATCTTTCGCCACCTCGCATGCCGGTACCGTCGAAGCGCTGGATGGAAAAGCGCCGGGAAGTGAACTTGCATCGACTGTAACTACGGCGACCCTGCCTCTCGCAACCACCCGAGCGCCCCTTCCCCGTCCCCGAGCCTTTTCTCGTAGAGCTCCGCGAGGAGGAGGAAGAGCGAGCTCTCGCGTTCGCCGCGCGCGGCGGCCTTTTCGAGGAGCTCGACTGCGCGCGGGGCGAGGTGTTCGGCGCTGGGCGCGAGCAGGGCCTGGACGCCGAGGAGGAAGGCGGCCACCGGATCGTCGGGGGCTATGGCGAGGACGCGCTCGGTCGCGCGGATCGAGGCGTTCCAGTCGCGCCGGGCGGCGGCGGCTTCCGCCTCGTCGAGGAGCCAGGCGGCCGAGACTATCTTGACGTAGAGTACGTCGGAACCCGAGCGAAATTCGAACTCGCCCGAATAGGTCTCGAAGCCGCGCTTCCGCGCCTCCAGCGCGTGCTCCCCGATCGCGAGGGCGTCGAGGTAGAAGCGCCCGCCCGAGTCGCTCGAGGCCGCGGGGTTTCCGTCGACGATGAGCTCCGCCCCCATGACGGGCGCGCCGTCACGGTCGTAGATCATGCCGTACATGCCGGTCGGAACCGGTTCGCCGTTCCCTGAGCTCGCGCAGGAAGCGAGGACGAGGACGGACGCGGCCAGGGCCGCGACGTTTTTCAAACGGAACGCGTGGTGCTTCATTTCGTGGATATCCTGTAGCTTCGCCCCTCGATCTCGAGGAGGAGGATGTCGCCGTCCCGGCCCGCGAGGCGCCAGGAGCCGGCGCTCGATGAAAGCTCGCCGAGCCTGACGACGCGGCCCGAGTCGAGGTCCTTGATGAAATGTTCGGTTCCCGATTCCGTCACGATGGTCCCGACGTAGGCGAGGCGGCGCGGGGGCGCGGACGCTTCGGGAGCGGGTGCCGCGGGAGGAGGAGCGGGAGCGGGAAGGATCCGGGGACTCGCGCCGGAAAGTCCCATGAGCCGGGCGAACGCTTCGCCCGATCCCACGCTTTCGGGAAGCGGGGCGGAGTCGGAGCGCTCGAAGGCGAGGTTCGCCTCGAGCCGCGTCGGGGCGCTCCGGCTTTCGAGCTTCCTGATCGAGAGCCGCCCGACGCGATAGCCTGGGGCCGCGACCCGGGTCGCGTCGAGGAAGCCAGCCATGGACGCGGCGCTTCCCGACACGGCGAGCTCGAGCGTCGCGTCGCCGTCCTGCCGCGCGATGGCGTAGCGGTCTACGGAGAGGCCGGACTCGAGGCCGGTGGCCTTGAGCGCTTCGGCGGCCGCTTCCGGCTCCATCGCCGCGGGCGGTTCGCGGGACGATGCGGTTCGGTCATCCGGCGTGGACGGGGCGGGAGACGGCGCGGCCGCGAAGGCGCGTTCCGCCGCGGCGAGCTCGCGCGCGTCCATCGAGAGCGAGAGCGCGGGAAGCGCCAGGCTCGCGGCTACGGCGACACCCGCGAGCAGGACGAGGAGGCGCCTCTCATTCGCCGTCATGGAGTTCCCCTTCCAGCGTGAACCGTTCCGCGCCGCTCATTGTGGCATCGACGCTCCCGAGCCTCAGGTCCGCGAGCGAGAGCTCGGAGCGGGCAGCCTCGAGCGCCGCGAGCGCGTCCGGAGCCTCGGCCTCGACCGTGAAGCGCGGGCCGTCCACGCCAAGGCGGTTCGCCTTGAACAGCGGGAGCTCGATCCGCGCGAAGGCCGCGATCACCGCGAGGGCGTCGGGACTTGCGAGCGCTTGATCAGACGCGCCCGATTCCCGCGCCGCGAGCGCGGCGAAATCAGCCGCCCGCCCCTTCCGCGCGTCTTCGAGCGCCGCGCGCCGCGCGTCGAGCCTCGCGGAATACGCGCCGAGGACCAGGTGGCCCGCGAGCGCGACGAGCGCGAGAAAGGCGAGCGGAAGCCATGCGTTTCGCCGCGGGCTTTCGCGGAAGGCGCCTGAGTGGGCCGCGCTCCACGCGCCGAGCGGCGCGAGCTCCAGTCCGTCGCGCCGGATTCGCCAGAACGACCGGAGCAGCGCGCGCGGCGCGACGAGCTCGACGGGAAGGCCGTCCGGGAGCGAAGCAAGCCGGGCCTCGACGGCCCCGACCATGTCGCCGGCCGCCTCGAAGGTGAGCGCCTCGAGCTCCCCGTCCGTATTCACCGACACGAACTCGATCGAGTCGTCGAGCGCGGCGATCCGCGCGCGCGGCGGCGCTTTCCACGGCCCCGAGGCGAGGGTCGCGAAGCGGAGCGCGCCGTGCCGCGCGCGGAAGCCATCGAGAACGTTCCGCGGTACGGCGATCACGAGCGCCGCATCGTCGCCCGTCCGCGCCACTTCCACGGCGAGGGATTCAGGCGCCGCCGGAAACAGTTCTCCGAGCCGCTCGCGCGCGTACGCCTCGAGCTCGCCGTCCTTGAGGCGCGTTCCGGATTTCAGCGCGCGCGCCGTCCAGAGCGGCTCCGCGAGCCACGCAGCACGCCTGCCGCCCTCGATCCGCGTCTCAGTCGTGCCGCTTAAGAGGATCATCCTCCGGCCCTCCTTCGCGGAATTCGACGACGATCGCCTCGGGCTTCCCGTCGGCGCCGTTCTCCATCCGGATGATCGCGCGAAACCACACGTCGCCCGACCTCGCGAAGATCCGCCAGAACCAGGTGCGCGTGCCGAGCCAGGCTTCCGCGGGGTGTCCCTCCTCGAGCACGGCGATCGCCGCGAGCGCGGCCCGGTCGAGGTCCCGCGAACGCGCGGCCGCGGCGAGGCTTTCGGCGACGGCGCGGGGCGACTCGATTCCGTATGTCGGGTACGAGAGCGCGGCCTCGAGCACCTCCATCTCGGCGAGGTTGACGTTGAGTCCCGGTTCGGCTCCGACGAAGGGTTCGAGCGCCGCGGCCTCGACGCCGTACCACGCGGCGAACTCCCCGGGCGAAAGCAGCTTGAGCGCCTCGAGCTGGCGCCGGTTGGCTTCGCGGAAGGCGGCGGCGCCGCTTGAGTCGCCCGTCGCCTCGAACCAGAGCCGCTCGAGCGCGAACTCGTCGTCCGTGTTGACCGACGCGTAGGTGTAGGGCGTGAACCAGGCTTCGAGGCTTTCGGCCTCGAAGAAATCGCCGTACGCCGTCATGATGTCGACCGAAAGTCCCCTGTCCACCCTCGCCTGCTGGAGCGCGTCGACGAGCGCGTCCGGCTTGAGGAGGCGCGCGAGCGTGGTCTTCTCGATGAAGTTCTTCCTGAGCAGGTTCGGGTTGAAGCGGCTCGACACGTCGTCGACGAGGAGCGCGCCCGCGAACGAGGCTTCGAGCGCCTCGAGCTCCGCGCGCGAATCGACGCCGTCGGCGGCCCCTTCCTCGAGGACCGGAAGCGCGGCGAGCACCGCGTCGAGGGCTTCCGCGCGCGCTTCCGCCTTCCCCTCCGCGCGCGCCGCGGCGCGGACGCCTGAAGCGAGCGGGAGGTACGCGGCGGCCGCGAACGCCGCGACCAGGACGAGCACGGCGAGCGCGCCGAGGGCCGCCGAGCCGCGTTCGCCATCATGGACCAGGCTTGCCGCTCTCACCACGCGACCCTCGCGTTCGGCCGCGGGAACGCGCCGAAGGGCGCCTCGACGCGCCATGCGCGACCGCCCGCCTCGAAGGCCAGGGCAAAGCCGAGGACGCGGCCCGAACCGTCCTCGAGCCAAGCGAGCTCGACGTGTTCGAGACCGCCGACGCGGAACGCGGCCTCGGCTTCCCCGATCCGGAGCGCTTCGCCGTCCCACGAGACGACGGCAGTCTTTTCCAATACGCCGTCGAGCCAGGGCGCCTCGAGGGCGTCGCCCGAGTTCGCGGGCTCTATCGACGCGGCCCAGAAAGGCGGTCGCACCCGCGCGGCGAGGGCGCGGAGCGAGGCGTCCGCGACGAGCGCGCGCGAGGCGCCGAACGCGGCGCTTGCGGCCTTGCCCAGCGCCGCGATGGCGGCCGCCGCGAGCGGATACGCCGCGGCGCTCATCGCGACGAGCACTGCGAGCGCGACGAGCGTGTGCGAGAAGGTGGCGCCCGCATCACCGCGAGGCTTCGACGAGCTTTCCCGCATGGTCGTTCCCGAGGGCAATTACGGTATCCGCCCGCGCGACGAGCGAGCGCGCGGCCCGCGCCCCCGCGAAGCCCGCCTCCGCCGCGCCGGCCGCGGCCAGGGCGATGATGATGAGGGCGACGGCCGCGTCTGCCTCTATCCAGCCCGAGTCAGTACGACGCGAGGTCCGCATCGGCGCCCTCCCCGCCCGGGTTGCCGTCGCGCCCGTACGACACGATCGAAAACGGCAGCCCCGAAGGCCCCGGCACCTCGTAGACGTACGGTTTCCCCCACGGGTCGAGCGGCAGGGCCTTCTGGATGTAGGGGCCGAACCAGGCCTCGGGCACGGGCGAGAGCGAGGGCTTTTCCCAGAGCGCCTCGAGCCCCTGCTCCTCGGTCGGGAAGCTCCCGCAATCGAGGTAGTACGACTGGAGCGCGAGCGAGAAGGTCTCGACCTGGCTCCGGGCGGAGACGCTGCGCGCCTTCTCGAGGTAGCGCACGGCCATGAAGCCGACGGTCCCGGTGAGGATGAGGACGATGCCGAGCACCACGAGGGTTTCGATGAAGGTCCAGCCGGCTTCCTTGTCGCGTCCGCCGCCCGTGCGGTGCTTGTTCGCATTTTCAGCCATGTCCGTTTTCCTCCGGGGGTTTTTCTAGAGCAGCGACCCGTAGGCCGTGAAGAGCGGCACGATGAACAGGAGCACCATGGCGATCATCGCGACGCCGACCAATAGGATGATCGCGGGCTCGGCGAGCGAGACGAGACGCTCGAGGGTGCGCGCGGTCTTCCGCTCGTACAGCGCGCGGACCCGGGCGAAGACGGCCTCGGGCGCGCCCGTGCGTTCGCCGATGGCGAACCAGGTGCCGAGCCTGCGCGGCAGGCGCTTCGTCTCCCGGAACGCGTTCGAAAGCGAAGCTCCCGAGCGCACGCGCTCGCGGAGCACGAAGACATCCCGCGCAACGGCGCGGTTCCCCACAGCCCCGGCGCTCTCGCGCAAGGCCTCATCGAGCGGCAGCCCGCCAGAGAGGAGGGTTTCCATGGCGAAGGCGAAGGCGAAGACGGCGCGGTCAGCGAGCAAGGCTCCGAGCGCGGGCACCGAGAGCAGGAAGGCGTCGAAGCGCTCGCCGAACCCTTCGTTCCGTTTCCGCGCTGCCATGACGAAGGGCCAGGCGAGCGCGAGGGCGCCGAGCAAGGCGAGGACGAGCGCGACCGAAACGCCCGCCGCCTCGAGCCGCCCCGCGAGGTCCGGCCCGCCCGATCCGAATTCGGCGAACATGGCGCCGAGCCTCGGCAAGGCCCAGAACGCGAGGCCGAGCATGCCGAGGACCGCCATCGAAAGGACGATGGCCGGATACACGAGCGCGCCCGCCGTCTTCTCGCAGGCCTCGCGCCCCGCTTCGAGCCAGGCGGCGAGCCGGGGCAGCACCGCGTCGAGGCTCCCCGTGCGCTCGCCCGCGCGGGCGAGTCCCGTCCAGATCGCGGGCGCCTCCGCTCCCGAGGCGCGCACCGCGTCCACGAACGCCACCCCCGAGTCGATCCGCGCGAGGATGCCGTGCGAGAAGCGGCGCGCCTCCCTGGAATCGGCCGATTCCGCGAGCACCGCGAGCGTGTCGCGCAGCGTGAGCCCCGCGGGAAGGAGAATCGCGGCCATCGAGGTGAATTCCTCGAGCGCCTTCCGCGGAAGCCTCGCCGCGCCCGCGCGGGCGCGCGAGGGGACCACGGAGAGGACGAGCACGCCATCCGACGCGGCCGCCGAGCGTGCCGCGTCGCGGCCCGAGGCCTCGACGACGCGCTTCGCGCGCCGCCCGCCGGGCTCGACGACGGCCACGAGCCACGCGCTCACGCGAACCCCACTTCGCGCTCGGCTTCCTCGAAGCTCGTGTCGAAGGCGGCGACGCGGCAGAGTGCCGCCTTCCGGATGCCGACCATGCCGCGCGCGTCGAGCGCCTCGCGGAGCGCGGAGCTCCGCGCGCCCGAGGCGACAAGCTCCTCGAGGTCCGCGTCGAGCTCGAAGCGCTCGAAGACCGCGAAGCGCCCCGCGTAGCCCGAGCCCCGGCAGAGCGGGCAGCCTGCCGCCTCGGCCGTCTCCTCGAGCGGCACGCCGAAGCTGGCGGCGAGGGCGCGCCGCGCGGGGCTCGCGATTATGCGCCGCGCGCACGCGGGGCAGAGCTTCCTCACGAGGCGCTGGGCGTACGCGCCGCGGAGCACGCCCGCCACGAGGTAGGGCTCGACGCCGAGGTTCCGCAGCCGGGCCACTGCCTGAACCGCATCGTTCGTGTGCAGGGTGCTCAGCACCAGGTGTCCCGTCATCGCCGCGCGCACGACGAGTTCCGCCGTCGCGTGGTCGCGGATCTCGCCAACCATCACCACGTCCGGGTCCTGTCGGAGCACGCGACGCAATATCGTGTCGAAGCCGAGCTGGATGCGCTCGTTCACCTGGATCTGGTTCACCCCCTCGAGGACGTACTCCACGGGATCCTCGATCGACACGATCTTGCGCGTCTCGCTCCGCAGGGCGCCCATCATGGCGGCGAGCGTCGTGGTCTTGCCCGATCCGGTCGGCCCCGTCACGAGGACGAGGCCGTGCGGCCGCCCGAGCAGCTTCCGCGTCGCGTCGAGCTGGGCGTCCGACATGCCAAGGGCGGTGAGCTCGAGCGGTTCGCGCGCTCGCCCGAGGAGGCGGAGCACGATCGACTCGCCGTGCCGTGTCGGGACGATCGACACCCGGAGGTCGAGGGATTTGCCGCCGGAATCCACGCCGAGCCGCCCGTCCTGCGGGAGGCGGCGCTCCATGACGTTCAGGTTGGCCATGATCTTGATCCGCGCGGACACCCCGAGGAAGCGTTCGCGCGAGATCCTCCGGTCGAGGGCGAGGACCCCGTCGACGCGGAAACGCACGAGCGCGCCGTCGGCGGACGATTCGAGGTGGACGTCGCTCGCGCCGGCGCGGACCGCGTCGATGAGCACGCTGTTCACGAGGCTGACCACCGGCTCGTCGTTCGCGAGCACGTCGAGCGGAATCCCGCCGTCGTCGCTCGACGGGGCGGCGCCGCGTTCCTCCGAGCCGAGCCTCCGGCCGAGCCACGAGGCGAACTCCGCCGGATCGACGAGGAAGGCCTCGACCTTCTTGCCGGAGAGCTTCGCCACCGAGGCGACCACCTCGCGGCGGACCTTCTCCGCGAAGCCGAGGACAATCGAGTCCTCATCTTCGGCGAGCTTGAGCGCGCCGTTCGCCCGGCTGAAGGCTGGGGCGAACTGCCCCTCCCCCTCCGGAATGGAAGCGAAGGCCGAAAGCGAAACGGGACCGGCTTGCCGCAGCGCGCTCATTCCCCGCTTCCTTCGACCCGCGTTTCGACGGAATCAATGACGCTTCCCTCGACGAGCTCGCGCCAGAGCCGCTCCATCCGGAGACCCGCTCCGCCGGGCTCGTCGGCCGAGGGTTCGAGCACGCGCGGCACGATGTAGATGACGAGCTCGTTCTCGGTCTCCACGTAGTCGATGTCGCGGAACAGGAAGCCGATGAGCGGGATGTCGCCGAGCAGCGGGATCTTCTTCGAGTTCTCGGAGAGCTCCCGCTGGACGAGGCCCGAGAGCACGACGGGCACGCCCGACGCCGTCCTGAGCCGCGAGGACACCACGCGTTCGGTGGTGGTCGGCGGATTCGTCCCCGAGCTCGAGGAGTCCGCGCCGCGCTTGGAGACCGTGGTCTGGATGTCCATGGAGGCTTGCTTATCTACGCCTTTGGTATTACTATCTTTTTGGAGGTATAAAAAGATGCTGGCTATATATATGAGAGTTTCCACCAAGAAGCAAGAGCAGGGAACCTCCCTTGAGTTACAGCAAAGGCTAGGAGAGGAATTCGCCTCTAAACATGGTTTTGAATTCAAAATCTATAAAGATTCTGAATCGGGTAAAAGCGATACAAGAGCAAGCTATGTAAAGATGTTAGAAGATATTGATACTGGTTTAATTACTTCTATTTGGGTTTACAAATATGATAGACTTGCAAGAGATATAATTATTTCAGAAACACTAAAAAGAATTGTTATAGAAAAAGGCTTGTCTTTTTATGAAAACGGGACACTTCAAGATTTTACAAATGAAGGAACCGATATTAGTTCTACCCTTATGGGTAAGATTGCAGAAATTGAAAGAAAAAAGATTTTAGAAAGAAGGTACAAAGGGTTACAGGCAAAAATATATGACAAGGGTAAAAAACAGGCTAGAGTTCTATATGGTTGGGAAAACGATGGAGTAGATGAAGAAAAACATAGAAAGCTTAAAATAAATGAACACTATAAAACTATGGTTCAATTCATTTTTAATTCATTTATTGAAAATCCTAATTTGACATTCATTAGTAAAGAACTCTACAGGCTTGGTTATTTAACCTTTAGCGGAAAGCCTTTTACGCGAAATCAGATAAGCCAAATCCTAAAAAATCCACTATATGCGGGTAAAACTACGGATAGTAAAGGTAACATTATAAATAGCACTATTTATGAACCTTTTATTAGTTTTGATACTTTTAATAAAATACAAGATTATTACTCAAAAAAAGTTACTTCAACAGCAAAGCATAAAGGCAGAG
>JADFDI010000002.1 GCA_018262985.1 Spirochaetota bacterium
GCAAGCTGGTGGCAGGTCAGGAGCGTCCCTTGCCGCATGTCGGTCGTGAACCGGACGAAGGGCTTTCGCGAGTAGCCCAGGACCATGACGAACGCGTAGAGCTTGCATTCCCGCCCGTCCACGATCTGGGACCCGAACTCCTTCCAGTCGACCTGGGCCTGGAAGCCGGGCTCGGTCTCGAAACGCCGGACGGCCGTCGCCGCCACCTTCCTCCGCGCCTTCGCCGCAAAGGCCTTCATGACCGTCTTCCGGCCCGTGTAGCCGAGCTTGACGATCCGTTCGTAGAGGAGCTCGCCGTTGCACGACGGGTTCTCTTCGATCCGCTCCTCGATAAGGCGCTTGAAGGGGTCGAGCTTGCTGGCCCTGACCGGCGCTTTCCTCTGCGCCGGTATCGAGGCGAGGTAGTTCCTCACCGTCCGCTCGCAGACGCCGAGGGCCTCGGCTATCTCGACCTGTCTCAATCCCTTCGCTTGAAGGATCCGCGCATCGAGCATACGATGCTCCTTGTCCATGGGGTTCTCTCCGGGAGGGTAGTCTGGTTAACCACCATCCTAGAGGCTGAGCCCCTCTTTTTGTGCCCGTTCCTCACGGGCGGCGGACAAAAAACCGGCAAGTTCTCGCCGACCATTTCCGGCAAGTTACAACCGACTGTGACAACAGAAGCACATAGTCACAAAGCAAAGGACAGTCCGTTCCAAGATCATTCACTGAGACAGATCAGCTTTATCCGTATAAAATGTCTGAAGAACGAGGATCGTGAAGGAGAAAGCATGCCGGCCGCTATCATCGATGGAAAGGCTCTCGCCAAGGATATGCGCGAGGAAATCCGGAAGCGCGTCGAAGCGCTCGCGGGCCGGGGCGTCGTGCCCTCGCTCGCCGTCATCCTCGTCGGCGACGATCCCGCGAGCGTCTCCTACGTGACCGGCAAGGAAAAGGCCTGCGCCGAGGCGGGCATCCGCTCGGTCGAGCGGCGGCTACCCGCGGACTCGGGCGAGGCGGAGCTGCTCGCGCTCGTCGACGACTTCAACCGCGATCCGTCGATCCACGGCATCCTCGTGCAGTTGCCGCTCCCGAAGCACATATCCGAGCGGAAGGTGGTCGCCGCCATCGCGCCCGAAAAGGACGTGGACGGCTTCACGCCGGTCAACGTCGGGAAGCTCGTGCTCGGGGAGGACTGCTACCCGCCCTGCACCCCGCACGGGATCGTAAAGCTGATCGGCCGCGCCGGCGTGAAGCTCGACGGGGCCGACGTCGTGATCGTGGGACGCTCGAACATCGTCGGGAAGCCGCTCGCCAACCTGCTCCTCCAGAAATCCGCCAACGCCACGGTCACCGTCTGCCATACGGGCACGCGCGACCTGGCGGCCCACGTGAGGCGCGCCGACATCGTGGTGGCCTGCGCGGGCCGGCCCGGACTCGTCACCGCCGACATGATAAAGCCCGGCGCCTGCATCATCGACGTCGGCGTCAACCGCGTCGAGGACCCCGCTTCGCCCAAGGGCTTCCGGCTCGCGGGCGACGTGGACTTCGAGGCGGCGTCGGAGGTGGCCGGCTCCATCACGCCCGTGCCGGGCGGGGTCGGACCCATGACCATCACCATGTTGCTCGACAACACGGTGGCGGCCGCCGAACGGACCTCGGGCGTACGGAACTGAGCGCATGGCGCGGAGGCCGCCGGACGGGGCTTCCCCGCCGTTCGGCCTTCGCGCTATGCTTCGCGCATCGTGATCGACGTACAGAGCATGCCGGACCTCCGGCGCATTCCGATCAAGAAGGTCGGCGTCAAGGGCGTCCGCTACCCGGTGACCGTGCTCGACAAGGCGAACGGCGTCCAGCACGCCAGCGCCACGGTCGACCTATTCGCCGACCTGCCGCACGCCTTCAAGGGCACGCACATGAGCCGCTTCATCGAGGTGTTCAACGAGCATCGCGCGGACCTGTCGATGCCGAAGTTCATGCGCATGGTCGAGGAGATCCGCGAGGCCCTGCACGCCGAGACCGCCTACGCCTCGGTGCGCTTCCCGTACTTCGTGGAGAAGACCGCGCCCGCCTCCGGCCAGAAGAGCGTCATGGCCTACGACTGCGCCTTCTCCGGGCGCGCCTGGGGCGGGGGAAAGGAATTCCGCGTCTCGGTGTCGGTGCCCGTGCAGACGGTCTGTCCCTGCTCGAAGGCCATCAGCGAGCGCGGCGCCCACAATCAGCGCGGCACGGTCACCGTCGACGTGGAGGTCGGACCCTTCTTCTGGATCGAGGATTTGATCGAAGCCCTCGAGTCCAGCGCCTCCTGCGACGTCTTCACCCTCCTCAAGCGCGACGACGAGAAGCTCCTGACGGAGAAGGCCTACGACAACCCGCGCTTCGTGGAGGACGTGGTGAGGGAGGCGACGACGCGCGTCCGCGACATGGGCCTCTTCCGCTCCTTCACCGTCGAGGCCGAGAACCAGGAGAGCATCCACGCGCATTCCGCCTACGCGTTCGCCGAGTATCCGCCCGCGCACGAGTCGCTCGAGATGGTCGAGTCCGACGAGGACGGCGAGGATTGAGGAAGCGCCGGAGCCCGGATGCCCATGCCCGGCCCGAAGCCGGGCCAAGGAGGCGCCATGCCGTTCAATGAAGTCCGCCGCGTCCGCGACCTCGTGCCGATCCGCAACGTCATCGTCTCCGTTTCCGACAAGCGCGACCTGTCCGTACTCGCCGCGGGGCTCGTCGCGGCCTGCCCGGGGGTGCGCATCCATTCGACCGGCGGCACGTACTCGTTGCTCCGTTCGACGCTCGCGGTCGCCGGCCCCGAGGCCGAGCGCGCCCTCGTCGCCATGAGCGACTACACGGGCCAGCCGGAGATGCAGGGCGGTCTCGTGAAGACCCTCGACTGGAAGATCTATCTCGGGCTCCTGGCGGAGGAGGGGAACGCCGCGCACGAAGCCGACCTGGCGCGGCACGGCGCCGTGGCCTTCGACCTGGTCGTGGCCTCGCTCTATCCCTTCGGGGAAGCGCTCGCCGCGGGCGCGGGAGCCGAGGAGCTCCGCCAGCATGTCGACATAGGCGGTCCGGCCATGCTCCGCGCGGCGGCGAAGAACCACCTCCGCGTCGGCGCAGTCAGCTCGCCCGATCAATACTCGGCCCTGCTTTCGGAGCTTCGCGCGACGGGCGGCCGGCTCTCCTTTGCCACGCGCGTTTCGCTCGCGGCCGACGCCTTCCGCCTGGTCGCGGACTACGACGAGGCCATCGCGCGCTGGATGGAGGGTCGCGCCGGTTCCGACGCCGCCCGAGCCTACGACCTGGCCTGAAAAGGCCGTCGGGCGCCTCCGCCGGCCGAAGGCCCTTCGCCGGCGAGCTTCCGAGTCTTGACCCGCGGCGAGCCGCGCCGATATCGTGGCCGCATGAAAGGTTCGCCGCTCTCCGCCATGTATCGCGAGTTCGCGGAGGACGCCTTTCCGGCGTTCCTCGAGATCGCATTCCACGACGAGGGCGGACGTCGCGTCGCCTTCCATTACGAGAAGGCCACCTGGGTGGTCGACGGCGAGCGGAAGGGCCTGCGTTACGGCGAGAACCCCGACCAGGGCGCGGCCCTCTACCGTCCCCTCGACGGGAACGTGGCGCTCGCGGGCGGCGAGGTTCTCGCCGCCGACGGTTCGCTCGTCTCGTCCGCCGAGCTGTTGCAGTCGGGCAAGCACCCCGGCAAGACCAACCTGACCGACGTCGACTCCGGCCTTTCGATCCTGCGCCACCTGTCCGCGACGCCGGCCTGCGCGGTCATGAAGCACAACAACCCCTCCGGCGTCGCGCGCGCGGCCACGCTCGCGGAGGCCTACCGCAAGGCCTTCATGGCTGACCGGATCGCCGCGTTCGGCGGCGCGGTCGTCCTCAATCGGGAGCTCGACGCGGAAACCGCGCGAGCCATCGCGGATAGCTACTGCGAAGTCGTCGCGGCGCCCGAGTTCGCGCCGGGCGCCTTCGACGCGCTCGCCGCGCGCAAGAACCTGCGCGTCGTCCGCATTCCCGAGATCGCGCGCCTCGAGAAGTGGGCGCCCGCCCGCGTGCTCGATTTCCGGTCGCTCGTCGACGGCGGGCTCGTGGTGCAGACCTCGTTCCGCACGCGCGTTTCCTCGATCGCGGATTTCCTGCCCGCGGAGGCGGTCAAGGACGGCCGCGGATACCGCGTCGATCGGGAGCCCACGGCGGCCGAGCTCGAGGACATGCTCTTCGGCTGGCTCGTGGAGACGGGGGTGACCAGCAACTCCGTCATCTACGTGAAGGAAGGCGCTACAATCGGCATCGGCACCGGCGAGCAGGACCGCGTCGGCGTGGCCGAGATCGCCCGCGACAAGGCGTACCGCAAGCTCGAGGACCGGCTCTGTTTCGAGCGGACCGGGAAGCCGTGGAACCTCCAGGCGGACGCCGCGGCGAAGGCGGCGATCCGCGAGGAAGTGGCGTCGCTGTCCGGCGGGCTCCGCGGCTCCGTGATGGTCTCCGACGCGTTCTTCCCCTTCCGGGACGGCGTCGACGTGGGACTCCGCGAGGGCGTCTCCGCCGTGGTTCAACCCGGCGGCTCGCTCCGCGACTTCGAGGTGATCGAGGCCTGCAACGAGGCCGGCGCCGCCATGAAGTTCACCGGCCAGCGCTGCTTCCGGCACTAGCGTCCCCGGCGCTTTACGCGGCCCGGATTTCTCGTTATCTTTGGCACGACACGCGCCGTCCCGGACGGCGACCGGGACCACGCCCGCACGGGGTGCTTCCGGCGCGGGGGCGGCGGCGCACGGAGGTATCACATGAGTTACGAGTATCCCGTCGATCCCGCCACGCTCCGCGCCAAGGGCACGAAGGGCGTCATCTCCACGGGGGCCGGCGTCGGCCTCTGGATCGTCAATGCCCTGGTCGGCCTCCCGGTGGTCGGCTGGGTCATATCAGGCGGCCTCGTCTTCCTCGGGATCATGGGTCTCGTGGGACGGGAACGGACCGACAAGACCACCGGCGCCATCATGATGGGCGCGGGGGGACTCGGGCTCGCGAGCATCTTCCTCAAGGGTCTGACCTCCTTCCTGTTCGGCTTCGGCGGCTTCGCCCTGGTCGCCTATGGCGTCTGGAACCTGATCCAGTTCGCGCGCGGTCTCAAGTCCCGGTCCTGAGCCCGGATCGGGACGCGATCGAGGCGTCCGGCCGAGCGCCGGACGCTTTCTCTTTTTCCGGAGGAAGCCCCTGCCGTCCTACCTGATCGAGACCTACGGCTGCCAGATGAACAAGGCGGAGTCCGCCGCGCTCGAGCTCCTCTTCTCCGAGCGCGGCTGGAACCCCGTGGCCGACCCGGAGCGGGCCGACTTGGTGGTGATCAACACCTGCTCCGTGCGCATCACGGCGGAGAACCGCGCCTGGGGGCGCATCGCGCACTTCGCCGCGCTCAAGAAGAGTCGCCACTTCGCCCTCGTCGTCACGGGCTGCATGGCCGAGCGGCTCAAGCGCGAGTTGCGGGTCAAGCAGCCGGCCATCGACTACGTGGTCGGCACCTTCCAGAAGCAGGCCTTCGGCCTCGTGTTGGACGCGGCGGCTTCCGGAAAACGCCTGGACGAGGTGGAGGAGAGTCCAGCCTACGCGTTCGCCAGCTCCTATTACGAGTCCGGCGGTTTCCGGTCCTTCCTGCCGATCATGCACGGCTGCGAGAATTTCTGCACCTACTGCATAGTGCCGTACGTGCGGGGCAAGGAAGTTTCGCGCGACCCCGGGAAGATCCTCGCCGAGCTCGCCGAGCTCGAGGACCGCGGCATCCGCGAGGTAACCCTCCTCGGCCAGAACGTCAACTCGTATCGATGGAAGGAAGAAGGCGGCGAGCTCGACTTCCCCGCGCTCCTCGAACGCGTCGCCGCCTTCCTCGAAAGCCGCGGCAAGGGCGGCATCCGCTGGATCCGCTTCCTCACGAGCCACCCGAAGGATTTCGACGCGCGGACCATGGACGTCCTGGCCTCGCGTCCGGTCTTCTGCCGCCACGTCCACCTCGTCGCCCAGCACGGCTCGAACCGCATCCTCGCGGCGATGAACCGGAAGTACACCCGCGATGCCTACCTCGCCCTCGTCGACGAGCTCAGGTCCCGCGTCCCCGGCGTCACGGTCTCGAGCGACATACTCATGGGATTCCCCGGGGAAACCGAAAATGACGTGGAGGACACGCTCGACCTCATGCGGAAGGCGCGCTACGTGTATTCCTACACGTACCACTACAATCCCCGGTCGGGAACCCCCGCCGCGACCATGCCGGACCAGGTGCCCGACGCGCTCAAGAAGGAGCGGCTCGCCCGGGTCATCGCGCTCCAGCGCGAGCTCTCGCGCGAGGCGATGAAGGACCTCGTCGGCGCCGAGGTCGAGGTGCTCGTCGAGGACGTCTCGAAGAAGCGCGCGGACGAGCTGCTCGCCCGCACGCAGCAGGATATGATGGTGGTGTTTCCCGGCCCGTCATCGCGGGTCGGCTCCTTCGCCCGCGTGCGGCTTACGGGCTTGCGCGGCAATACGTTCCGCGCCGTGGAGGTGCCTTGATGCCCTGGAAACTGATCGCTTTCATCGTGGCGGTGGCGCTCATCCTGGCCTTCGTGGGATTCAACCTCGAGAATTCGGCGGATGTATCGCTCGTCTTCGTCACGTTCACCGCGGTGCCGGTGTACGTGACCATGCTGACCTCGTTCCTGCTCGGCCTGGCGGTCTCGATCCCCTTCTCGTTCCGTTCGCGGCGGAAGCGGCTGCCCGCGGCCGGGACGCCGGCCCCGACCGGGGAACCCCGCGGCCGAGGAAAGTCCGGGGCCGGGAAGCGCGCCCGGACGGACCGCGACGGTGCCGGGGAAGCCGGCGCGGAAAAGCCGGAGCCGCGTTGAAGGCCGGGGGATCGATCCTGAGGCTTCCGCTCGCCCTCGCGGCGCTCGCGGCGGCGATCCTCGCCGGTCATCCGTCCGCGCTCCACGCGGAGGCTTCGGCGACGGACGCCGCGGCGAAGCTCGCCGGGCTCGAGTCAGCCAAGGGCACGGCCCGCTTCGCCGCGGCCTTCGCGTCCGCGCTCGAGGCCGCCGGCTCGGTCGACGAGCTTGTCGGCCTCGTTGACCGATACGCCTCGGAGCTCGCGGATCCGGCGGCCCGGCGGGAAGCCTGGACGCGGGCCGCCGCTACCCTCGAGCTCGCCGGCCGTTTCGACGAGGCGGCGGAACGCTACGGGAACGCCGCGGCCGCCTCGCCGGGGAAGGCCGACGCGGCCTCGCTCCTCGCGGCCGCCGCGTGCTGGCTCCAGGCGGGCGAGTGCGAGCGGGCCCTCGCCATGGCCGATCTGGCCGCGCTCTCGTCGACCGAACCTGACCTGGACTGGCGCGCCGGTCTCATGGTCGGGTGGGCCAGGGTCTGCGAGGACGATCTTGCGAAGGCCCGTTCGGTCCTCGATTCGCTGGAGGCGGCGGCGTCCGATCCGTCGCGGAAGGCGTCCGTCCTGCTGCTCGCCTGGGCCGTCTCGAACGGCGACGAACGGGCGCGCCTCGCGGCCGAGCTGGCGAAGGGGTTCCCCGGGAGCCCCGAGGCCCTCGTGGCGTCTGGCTCGGTACCCATGTCCCCGTTCTGGTTTCTAGCCTTTCCGCGTCCCGCGTCGGCGTCGAAGGCGTCGCCGTCTTCCGCCGCGCCGAGCTCGGCGGGGGCGGCCCCCCCGGTCCCGGCCCCGCCGACTCCGTCAGCCCCGGCCGCGTCGACGCAGGCCGAAGGGCCGCGCGCCTATCAGGTCGGGCTTTTCGCCGAACGGACGAACGCGGAGCGCCTGGCGGCTTCCTTGGGCGCGAAGGGTTTCGCCGCGGTCCTTGAAAGCCGCGAGCGGCCGGGCTCGGCGCCCGCCCTCGCGGTGCTGGTGCCCGTTTCCGCCGGCACCGATCCCGCGACGCTCCTGCTCCGGTTGAAGGACGCGGGGTTCGAGGCCTGGCCCGTGTTCTGAGCCGGATATGCCGACGGTCTCAGGGAACGACGCGAGTCCATGAACTGGCGCCCTCTCCCGTGGGCTCGGCGCCGTCCATGCCGATGCGCACCGGAACGAGCTCGAGGATCTCGGCGCCGGATCCCTCCGCCGCGCCGACCTTGAGCCTGGCATCGTAATTCTCGACCGGACCGGCCAGGCCGTCCTGCCGGAAGGTCCTGAGCTGAAGTATGGTCTTGCCTCCCAGCGAGAACACGGCCTTGCCGCCGCTCGTCCGGGTCTCCCCGATCGCGCGCGCGAAGCCGTTGCCGGTAATGGTGAGGGTCGCCCCGTCCGCCCCCGTCCAATCGCCTTCCAGCGCCGGTCCGCCCGAGAGCGTCAGCGCCCGCTCCCTCGCGAAAGCGGCGGAGTCCCCGGGTCCCATCTTCCGGTACCGGCCGTTCCACTGTTCGCTGATGTCGGCCTTGATGCGCAGGTCCTGGAAGATGCGCAGGCCGACCCTGTTCGAACCGGTGAGCTCGACGTCCATGAGGCGGCGCATCGAGGCGACGGCCATGCTGCGGCCGCCGATGAAGATGCCGTACCGGGTGGCGTGGGAGTCCTCCCACCCGTAGGATTCTATCAGGCCGTCGGCGATGAAGTGGATCTCGTCGGCGAAGGGGTCGAACACCACGAGCCTGGCGTTCGGTCCGTTCGGGGAATCCGTTTCCCTGTACCAGATGCCGTCGAGGAAGCGCTCGAATGCTTCCGCGTCGCCGGTCAGGAGGCGCGCGATGGTGCGCTGCTCGATCTGGGCGCCGGGAATCTTCTCGAGGCCCTCGCTGACGTAGACGCCGTCGCGGAAGCTGAAGGCCCAGGTTTCGCGGATCTGGTCGAGCAGGTTCTCGGATTCCTCGTCGCGGCTGTAGGCCGATATCTTCCAGCTCTCGCCGTTCGTCTGTCCCAGCTTGTAGCTTTCGGGACGGTCCGTCTCCTCGACGATGATGGAATCGGCCCGTATGGATGCGATCCGGACGTAGGCGGCGGGTTCCTCGGTCGACACCGAGCGCCAGAATACGGTCAAGGTCTGCTCGCCTTCCTCGTCCATGCCGCTGCACACGAGATCGAGGTTGCGGTCGCCGACGAGGTCGTTGACGGTGACCTGGAAGGTCTTGATCTTGGTGGCGGCGGTGATTCCTTCCCAGGAGCGGGTCCATTCGCGCGCGTCGGGGTCGTAGTCGGCCACGAGGATCCGGACGGGAAGCTCGTCCGAGCGCTTGACGACAAGCACCTGCTCGTCTTCCTGGTCCGCGTCCAGGTTGAACGCCAGCACGTCGAGCAGGGTCTCGGATCCGGACAGCGGGATGTTGGCCGACGGGCGGGCCTCAGTCGTGGCGGTCTCGAAGGCGGGCGCGTCGCCGACGGTCGCTTCGGCCATCGAGCGGCGCGCCGGGGCCGGCGCGGCCTGAGTGAATACCGAGTCGGAACGGGTCAGGAGGACGACGAGGACGGTCGCGACGCCGAGCGCGGCGAAAAGGAATGTGAAGGCTGCGAATCGCTTCATTGGCTTCCGTTCGGTCGGCGGTCGGGCGCCCCTACGGCGCGGGCGTCCGATCCTAGACCCGTTCGAGGGCTTCGAGCACCCGTTCTAGCACTTTCCGCTTCATCTGTTCAAGCGGAAGGGTCGCCTTGAAGCCCGCGGCCATGCGGTGGCCGCCGCCGCCGAAGCTCTGGGCTATGTGGGCGACGTTGACCGAGCCTTTCGACCTCAGGGAGCAACGCAGGATGCCTTCGAGGTTCTGCTTGAGGAAGACGGACACCTCGATGGTCTTGCCCTGGAGCGGGATGTTTATCAGGTCCTCGGCGTCCTCGTACTGCGCGCCCGAACGCTCGAGGTCCGTCCTGGTCATGGTCTGGACCGCTATTCGGTTGCCGGCGTGGAGCTCGAGGCTCGCCAGCGCGAGCTTCTGGAGAACGAGGGCTCCCACCGAGCTCGACTCGTACATTTTGCCGTGGACGACGTAGGGCAGGACGCCCAGTCCCACGAGATCGAGCCCGGCCCGGAAGGTGCGCGTGCTCGTCTTCGAATAGATGAATGATCCGGTGTCGTAGACGATGCCGGTGAACAGGGCTTCGGCGGCGTCGAGAGGCAGGCTGGCCCCGAGCCCGGTCACGATCTCGTGCACCATCTCGCAGGTGCTCGAGGCGGTCGGATCGATCCAGGACGGTTCGGGCGGCGAGTTGCGCGGCTCGTGGTGGTCGATATAGAGCACGATCCCCATGGAATCGAGCAGGAGGTCGGAAATCGCCCCGAGGTAGTGCGGGTCGTGCGTGTCGAGGACGACGAGCGTGGTGCCCGCCGCCTCGTCCAGGTCCTCGCGGCGGGACAGGCCGCGGATCATGCGGTCCGGATCCATGAAGGCGAATTTGGAGGGGACGCGACCGGAAACCAGCGGGACGGCGCGCTTCCCCAGACTCCAGAGGGCCTTCGCCAAGGCGTATACCGAACCCAGGCCGTCCGCGTCGGGACCCTCATGGGTCGTGAGGATGTAATCGTCATGGTCCTTCAGCCAGGCTACCGTCTGTTCGAGGTTCATCTGGTCCGCTCCGCGTCGCCGCGATCGCGTCCGCGTCGGCGGGAACGTGCGGCGACGACAGCGACGGCGCCGAGGGCCAGGGTAGCGAGAACCAAGGCGCCGATCGGCAGCGGAGAGGATTCGGGCCTTCCGCTTCCGACCGTCGTCCGCGAGCCGTCTTCCGCTCCCGAAGGGCTTCCGCTGCGTCCGTCGGCCGGGCCCGAGTCCGGTCCGTCGTCGACGTCCTCCCCGGCTCGGGCGGATCCCGGGGCCGGAGCGACCGAGAGCGCGCCGTCGAGGCCGTCCGCGGAAGCTCCGGCGGGCGCTCCCGGAAGCAGGCCGGAGACCGTCGTCGGCGGTTCGGAAAGGAGCCTGAACAGGGATTCGGCGGCCGCGTCGAGGCGGGCGTCCAGGCCGTAGCCGATGGTGATGGCGCGAAAGCTGCCCAGGTCGATGCGTCGCGAAAATTCGAGGCGGGGATGACGGACGACGTAGTCGTCGGAGGCGTAGGGGCTTCCGGGCGGGGCTTCCTGGCGCTCGTCGGTCAGGAGCAGCACGAACTTCGGCGCCTCGGAATCCCGGAGGAGGGAGAGAGCCGCGTCGGCAGCGTCGAGCGCGGCGCCGATGTCGGTGAAGGCCCCGTCGGGCACGAGGCCGCGCAGGGAGCGGAGGAGGGCTGCCTTGTCCTGTTCCGACCCGATCCGGCCGCTCCAGACGGACTCGGTCGACCCGTAGAACGCCAGCAACTCGACCCGGTCGCCCGTCGTCATGGCCGGTCCGACAAGTTCCCGCGCCAGGAAGTCCTTCACGTCCTCGAGCGCGGCGTCCATCGATTTGGATCGGTCCACCAGGATGACGAAGTCGACCGGTGAGGCGCGAACGTCGGTCTGCGCGCCGGCGGGGGCCGCGAGGGCGAGCAGCAGGAAAAGGACGAACACGTTTCCGGACGCTATCATGTCGGGGACCGCCTTGGCCGCATTTTCTTCCAATCCCTAAAGTTATTCCCCGGTTTCCCCAATTTTTCAAGTGCGATCGGGGAAAAAGCGGCCGGAGCCGGTCGGAGGTCGACGCGGCGACCTGGATGCGCACAGCGGCCATCCTTCGTCTCTGATGCGATATTCTACGATTATAGTCGTTATTGCGCCTCGATAATTGCGTCCGCGTCCTTTACTTTTTTTTCCCCGATGCTATGATGGTCAACGAAACCCGATTCCAACTAAGGAGAGACCGATGGGAGCGATAGATCTTCCGAAGAGTCCCAACGTATTCCACCCCGAGAAGCCGAGCGCGGTCGGCTCCCGCAACTCGCTCGCCCAGGAAGGCCGCGATCAGCAGAAGGAAGTCAACCAGCTGATCGAGGAAGAGACCAACAAGGTCATCCATCACCTGAACCGCCGGCTTCCCAAGGAAGTGCTCGAGCGCCTGGACGTGATGGGCGGGTTGAAGGAAAAGCTCTACAACTACTTCAACCAGAACTACCAGAACATGTTCAACCGCTACATGGTCACCACCGAAGACGAGATGGTGAAGAAGATCCGCAACTTCATCGACAAGGAAGAGATGAAGTCCCTCGCGCGGTACACGCCGAAGGAGATCGCGGAGCTGCTCGACCAGGTCGGCGGCGCTGACAAGTTCAACACCGGCGAGATCGAGAAGTCCGTCATCAACATGTACGGGCACCTCCAGGGCCACATCCAGCGCGGCGTCAACGAGCTGGAGAACCTGACCAACGCCCTGCTCCGCCAGAAGACCGACGTCGGCGCGTTCATCCGCGGCGAGAACGCCTACTCGGTGGTCAAGTGCTCCTTCAAGGACAACATCTACAAGCCGAAGACCGTCACCGACGTCAAGCTTTCGGTCAACATCCTCGACTCCGAGCTCATCAGCCCGATCTTCCACTACCAGGTCACCGTCGAGTACCTCATCAAGGACCTGATCGCGAAGCACATCATCGACACGATCGACAAGGAGATCGAGCGCTTCAAGGACACCCTCATCGAGGAGGGCAAGGAGGAGCTTTCCGACACCGAGATCATCTTCGCGAAGATGAACAAGGTGAAGGAGCACACCGACGACGACGCCGAGAACGTCAAGTCGAAGCGCTACTCCATCGTCGCCAAGGAGCTCATGGACCGGATCAACAACCTCCGCGCGGAGATCGACCCGTCCACCTTCGACCAGCTCAACATCCGCGAGAACCTGAAGAAGATCGTCGACATCGAGAACATCAGGAACCGCGGCTACAATACCGCCGTCAACTCGATCACCTCCATCCTCGACACCTCGAAGATGGGCTACCAGTACATCGAGAACCTCAAGAACGCCCGCACGCTCATCATCCGCGAGTACGAGGACACCGACTACGCGCACATGCCCGACGAGCGCTACCAGATCCGGCTCCAGTACTACGACAACGCCCAGCTGATCGAGGAGCGCAAGGCCTACGACGTCCAGCTCAAGAGCTTCGAGACCGAGGTCGCCCACCTCTGGGACGTGCTCCAGATGCGCTACGAGGACTCCAAGTTCCTCAAGGGCATCACGGACTTCAACGACCTGGCCGAATCCTACCGCGGGAAGATCCGCCGCAGGATCAAGGCGAAGACCGGCGAGCCCGAGTACCAGAACCTGGCCAAGGTCTGGGACGAGATCAGCTTCGTGAAGCCGGCCGAGACCGAGGTCGAGAAGATGAACCGGACCTACCTCTACGAGAAGGACAAGATCCGGTCCAGGCTCATCCTCATGCGCGAGAAGCTCAAGAACATGTACTCCTACCAGTACCCGATCCAGCGCCGGGTCATGGAGGAGCGCCTCGAGTTCCTCGAGAAGGAGTTCATGCGCTTCGACTACATGATCAACCCCTACCACATCCAGCCGGGACTCCTGCTCGACGTGGACATCACCTCGATCAAGCGCAAGAAGGCCACGCTCGACGGCATGGCCAACGTGCTCAACGAGTTCCTCCACGGCGTGTCCAAGGGCTTCCAGGACGCGGCCTTCGCGGCCTTCAGCCGCCGCCGGTCCACGGTCCGCGAGGACATCGCCCAGTCGTTCGCCCCGTCCGAGCTCGCCGAGGAAGAGCAGGCTTCGGTCGGCGGCGGCTACCTCGCCATGCTGAACTCCGAGCCCGCCGACGAGGCTCCCGTCCAGTCCGCCGTCAGCGTCAAGCCGACCGCCCGCAGGGGCCGCCCGGCCGGCCGCGGCGTCGTGGACTCGGCGAAGAAGACCTCGAAGACCGGAGCGCGCGGAAAGCGCCGCGGCTCTGGCGGGATCAGCGAGGTTTGATTATAGTTTGATCGATCGGGCCCCCCGGACTGCCCGGGGGGCCTTTTTCTTTCGGAGGTATCAAGTGAGCGCAGTCGCCGTCCAGTATGAGAGCCTCGCCACGCGGAACGGGTTCAACTCCTCCGTACGGCATATCAAGGCGGTCGTTTCCGCCGTCGAGCGCGTGGCCGGCAAGGAGAACCTCGCCGACGTCCTCGACGAGCTCCTCGCGGAGAAGGCCATCGATTCCGACGAGGTGCTGCCGGCTGTCTCCATGATGCTCGGCGAACGCTTCGCGTACGCGAGCCAGGCGGCCAACCTGGACGGCACGGTGCCGGATCCGAATCTGGTGGCCGAAGCCGTGGGCGCCTGGAACTCCGTGGACCTCGTCGTCGTCTACCACCACCCCGATCTCGGAGTCCTGGCCCTGAATCCCAAGAATCCGGCCCACATGGCCAAACTCGAGCGCCTGGCCCGGCACGAGCTGGTGGTCGCCTACGCCGGGAGCTACGGCAAGGATTCCGACAAGGCGCTCGCCCAGAAGGCGGCCAAGGCCCTCTGCGAGCTGTTCGCGGGCGGAAAGCCCAAGGTCGACGCGGCGCTCCTCAAAGGCGACTGCGCCTGGAAGGCTCCCAAGGCCGTCAAGGCAACCGGCGGCGGGCGCGGACCGAAGACGCTGGCCAAGCCCGCTCCCCGCAAACCGGGGCGTCCCGCGAAATCCGCCGCGGCGTCCGCGAAGGCCGCGCCGCTCCCGCCTGCCGCGCCGCCGCCCAAGACCCTCGCCGAAGGACCCCGGCCCGGTGCCCGGATAACGCCGATGTACAGCGTGCCGGTCACCAACGAGCTGTTCCACAACGGCAACGTCGAGGCCTGGAAGCGCGTCATCGCGAGCTACACCACCAGGCACCCGGGCCTCGAGGTACTCGTCTACTACGACGGCGAACGCATAACAAACCTGAACGCCCTGTTCAAATGGGGCAAGGTGAAGCACGGCAGCACCATCCAGTTCGCCGTGAAGGGCGAGGAGATCACGGACGTCCCGAAGCTCCTCCGGTACCTCAAGCAGGGCGCGAGCCCCATGTTCGAAGCCTTCCTGCGCGGACCGGTCAACGCGGTCCTCATGCTCTTCTAGGGATCGGGGGTAAGCGCCATGAAAGCGAACGTACATTACTTCAGCCAGACCGACACGATCCGGAAGACGGTGCCGCAGGAGAAGCTCGGCATGCGCGGCCGCCAGGCCAACGAGTTCGCGGAGCTGGGTTTCCCCATCCTTCCCGGCTTCGTCATCGACACCGACGTAGCCAGCCACCTCGAGGGGATGCCGATCACGGAGACGCTCAAGCCGCTCTTCCGGAAGATCGAGGGCATAGTGGGGAAGAAGGTCGGAGACCCGAAGAATCCCTTGCTTTACAAGGTCGTGATCTCCCCGAACCTTGCCATTTCGAACTATCCCACGCTCCACAACTTCGGGCTCACCAAGTCCACCGTCGACGGTTTCGATTCATGGGTGGGCGACAACTTCGGCGCCCACGAAGTCCTCTTCCTGGTCCGCGGCATGCTCCGCATCGAAGAGCGCCTCGCCGAGCTCGAGAAGCGCGAGAAGGAGTTGGCGAAGATCCGGGCCGCCCTCGAGAAGGCGGGAAAGGATCTCGACGCCGAAAGGCTCAAGGCCAAGGCGCCCGAGCTGATCGCCGAATACGCTCCGCTCTTCCCGAAGGGCTTCTTCGATGATCCGTGGAACCAGCTTTCCATCGCGTTGACCCGGATCTCCCGAATGCTCGAGCTGGACGACCAGGACGACCAGGACACCGCGATCCTCATCCAGCCCATGGTCTACGGCAATTACGGAAAGGACTCCGCCTCCGGCGACTTCTTCACCCGCAACGTCGTGACCGGCGAGAAGAAGGTGCAGGGCGAGTTCTACCAGGAGCGCTTCAACGAGATAGGCGCCTCGGGAAAGGACATCAACGCCATCGATCCGGTCCACCTCAAGGCCCTGCAGAAGATGGCCTGGACGCTCGAGGACCGCCTGCGCGAGATCCGCCAGATACGCTTCACCATCGAGAACAAGAAGCTCTGGTTGATAGAGCAGCGCCCCGTCATCGCCAAGAGCACGCAGGCCGACCTGAAGTTGCTGCTCGACCTCGAGAAGCGGGGCATCGTGGACGACGAGTTCGCCATCAAGGCCGTCCAGCCGGGGCGCCTCAACGAGATCCTCCACCCGATCGTCGACATATCCTCGGTGAAGAAGCTCACCGGCGTCTCGGGCGGCATCACCGGCGCGCCGGGCGCCGCCATCGGGCGCGCCTACTTCACGACGGAAGGCCTGCTCGAGGCGTACCGCATCGCGCAGCAGAAGGGCGAGGACAAGCGCATGATCCTCGTCATGCCCGCCACCTACGCCGAGGACGTCAAGGCCATCGAGGTCGCCACTGGCGTGCTCTCGTGCGAGGGCGGCTATTCGGCCCATGCCTCGGTGGTCGCGCGCCAGTACGGAAAGGTATCCCTGGTCAAGACCGACATGCGCATCAGGGGAAAGAAGGCCAAGATCGGCGAAATCGAGTTCGCCGAAGGCGACTACATCACCATCAACGTGCCGTACTACGGCGAACCCAAGGTCTGGCTCGGAAAGGCGTCGCTCATCGAGCCGAATCCGGAGGACTCGGGGCTGCTCGAGTTCATCGCCATCGCGAAACGCAAGTTGCGGCACTTCCACGTGCGCGCCAACGCCGACAGCCCCAGGGACGCCGCGCTCGCGCTCTCGTTCGGAGCCGAAGGCATCGGCCTGTGCCGGACCGAGCACATGTTCTTCGACGCGAAGCGCATCAACGTATTCCGCGAGATGATCCTCTCCGAGACTCGGGAGGAGCGGGTGAAGGCCCTGGCCAAGCTCAAGCCGATGCAGAAGGAAGACTTCTACGGCCTGTTCAAGACCATGGCCGGCAAGGAGGTGACGATCCGCCTGCTCGACGCGCCGCTCCACGAGTTCCTGCCGCATAACGACGCCGAGCTCGAGGCCTTCATGACGCACCTCGCGGGCGGCAAGAAGGGCGGGAAGCCATCGCTCTCGAAAGCGGAAGTCAAGGCGCGCATCGACGCGCTCGCCGAATTCAACCCGATGCTCGGCCACCGCGGCTGCCGCATCGCCGTTTCCTTCCCCGAGATCTACGAGATGCAGGTCAGGGCCATCTTCGAGGCCGCCTACCAGCTTCAGGCCGAGAAGGTCGACGTCCGGCCGGAGGTGATGATACCCATCGTCATGAACGCCGCCGAGCTCAGGCTCATCGTCTACGGCAAGAAGATCGAGGGAAAGACCTACCGCGGCCTGGTGGAGATCGAGGAGGAATTGCGCTCCGAGCTCAAGGCGAAGACCCTCCCGTACCGCATCGGCACCATGATCGAACTGCCCGCGGCCGCCCTCGACGCCGGGAACATAGCCCGCTACGGAGAATTCTTCAGCTTCGGCACCAACGACCTGACGCAGACGACGGCAGGCGTCTCGCGCGACGACTTCAACTCGTTCATGCCCGACTACTCGACCTACGACTTGATAGAGGGCAATCCCTTCTCGAACCTGTTGCAGCCGGTCAAGGACCTGGTGGCCATAGCGGCGCGCCGCGGCCGCATGACAAGGCCCGGTCTTGCTCTCGGGCTCTGCGGAGAGCACGGAGCCAATCCGGACAACGTGCGCTTCTGCATGGAGACCGGCCTGGACTACGTTTCGTGCTCGCCGTATTCGGTCCCGATATCGATCCTGGCCGTGGCCCAGCTCGAGCTGGAACGGCAGCAGAAGAAGTAGCTCTACCCGACGCGAACGAAGGACCCCGGGGAAACCCGGGGTCCTTTTTCTCGCGCTCGGCGAGAGCGATCAACGGCGTCGGAGGCCTCGTCGCCCCGAGCGTTCTGACAGGTACCGATGCGGTCGGAACCCGCCCTACGATCACTCCGAGGAAAACTCCCAGGCCATCGCCTCGCGGATCTTCTCGGCGACGCCCTTGGCCACCTTCTTCGCGTCGGACAGGGGAACCTGCGCCTCCTTGTTGAAGGTCTTCTCGAAGAAGAGCGCGAGGGAGTCGAACATGTCCGGAAGATAATAGAAGACTATCGCGAAGTTGATGCCCGTCGGCCGCATGACGGTGAACGAGCCGTAGGACATGATCGCCTTCTTGCTGTAGTAGATGCGCGTCTGGTTCTTGCAGGTGATACTCTCGAGCTCGTTGAAACGGTGCGGTATCTGCTCCGTGCTTTTCCGGACGTAGGGCTCCTCGCCCTTCATCGGGTAGTTCTGCGGCTCGACGAGAATGTAGAGCTTCTTGCCGTCGGTCTGGAAGGTCAGGCCGTCCTCTGACGCGTAGATGGACTTGACGTTGTTGTACGATACCACCTCGTACCGGGAATAGGCGGAACTCGCCGAGAAGAACGACGAGACGAGGTAACCGTGATCCTGGGGCAGGGAGCTACGGTTATAGGCGTCGAACAGATCCATCGCTTTGACGGGCATGGCAACCTCCACGAACGAGTATAACCCCGCGGGCCCTTGTATCAAGCGCCCTTCGGATTTTTCCGCCGTACCCCGCCGGCCTTGGCTTCGAGCTCGTCGGCCGCCCGAGCGTACTGCTCGGCGAACTCGCGCACGCCGCTCGCGGCGTACAGCCGCGAGAGCAGCCTGAGCGGAAGAGGATCGCGGGGGGAGAGGACCGCGGCCTCTCGGAAGGCCTCCGCGGCTTCCTCGGTCTTCCCGGTTCGCGAGAGGATCTTTCCGAGCGCTAGCAACGGACCGGCCTTGCGGACGACCGGCGCCCCCTTCCGGAGCAAGGCGACCGCGAGCTCGGTGGAACCGGCTTTGTCCAGGCACCAGGCGAGCGCCATGAGGAGTTCCGCGTCCTTGTGGTCCTCGCGGAGCAGGTCGCGGTAGAGCGGGACGGCCTCGCGGTAGCGACCCGTCTCGCGGTACGCCCTCGCGAGGAGCCGACGGCCGCTCGGTCCCGGATTCCCCCAGGCGAGCCCGCCTTCCAGCCAACGGGCGGTCTCCGCCCAGTCCTCGCGGGCGGCCAGTCGGTCGACGTGTTCGCGCCGCAGCTTCGCGTTGTCCGGCCAGCGCCGCAGGTACTCGGCGTAGGCTTCGTCCGCGGCCGCTTCGTCGCCCATGCTCTCCGCGGAGGAAATCCGATAGAGGCGGCAGAGTTCGTCGTCGGGGCGAAGCTCGGAAACCTTGGCGAACCAGCCGGACGCGAGGTCGGGCCTTCCGTCGCGGTACAGGGCCTCGCCGAGCGCGAACATCAGGTCCGCGTCGGCCGGCCAGGCTTTCAGCAGCGCGTGCAGGCGCGGAATGAGCGAGGCGGGAGCCTCGCCCGAGCGCGACGAGCAGAGCGTCGAATAGTACGAGGCGATCGTGGCGTCCGCCCCGTCGCGGGCGGCACGGTCGGCGGCCTTGCGCGCGGCTTCGAAGTCGCCTGAATCGAAGAGGGCCGCGGCGTAGGCCAGGCGGAGCTCGCCCGCGCCGGGTTCCAGCTCCAGGGCTCGGGCGTAGTGGGCGACGGCCCTGTCGAGGCGGCCCATGGCCCGGTACGCCTCGGCGGCGACCGCCCTGACGCGGGCGTCCTTCGGTTCGGCCTTGATCCGCGAGAGCGCGGCCTCGAGCGCGCCGGCGCTGTCGCCCGATTCCAGGAGCATCAGCGAACGATACGAGGCGACCGAGGCCTCGTCCCACTGGAGGTCGGGCAGTTCCGGATGGGCGGCGCGGATGCGGTCGAGGGCCAGCAGCGCGTCGCGCGGCCGCGAGGCCGCGAAAAGCAGCTCGACCCGCCTGACGGCGATGCCCAGCTCGTCCGGAGCGGCCTCCAGGGCGGCCTCGCAATCGGCGAGCGCTTCCTCGATCCTGCCGAGCTCGCGCAGGGCGCGGGAACGGTAGAGCCGTTGCGGCGGACCGTCGAGGCCGTTCTCGATCACGAAACCGAGCATCTGGCGGGATAGCTCGGCCTCGCCGCGCGAAAGCAACCGTACCGCCCTGACAAAGAGCGCTGACAGATAGGCCCCGAAAATCCTCCGGTCATCGGGGGCGAGGGCGAGCGCCTTCTCGAGCGCTCGTACCGCCGCCCCCGCGCGATGCAGCCTGAGGACGGTGTAGCCGTAGAGCGCCCAGCCCTCCGCGCTCGAGGCGTCGAGCTTGAGCGCCCTCCTGAGGCAACGCGCCGCGCCCTGCAGGCGGCCCGCCGGCAGCATCGCCCGCCCGAGGAAGAACCAGGCGGCGGCGCTGTCGGGCCTGGACCGGGCGTAACGATCCAGGTGTTCGATGGCCGCGCCGAGGCGACCGCAGGCCTGGAGCGCCCGGCCGAGGTAGAGCCTGGCCTCCGGCGGGTCCTCCCCTTCGGCGACGACGCGTTCGAGGAGCCCGACCGCGAGGGGATAATCCCGCTTGGCGCCGGCCTCGAGCGCCTGCTTGAACGCTAGTTCCTTGTCCTGGCTCCTCGAGCGGCTCCGGCTGGGCATGCGCCGAGCGTACCCCGGACCGCAAGCCGCGTGCAAGCGAGCGCGGCTTCCTCCGTCGCGTTCGAGCGCGTATAATGGTTTCATGCGAAATTCGCGATACAGCCCGGGGTTGCCGACCTTGGCCGCGCTCGCGGCCCTGGTGCTCTCGCTCGCGCTAGTCTGGGCCTTCGTCCTCCGGGAATCCGCCTCGCTTGGCGTCGAGCTGGAGTACGAGATCTACCGCAACGCGAGCGCGATGCTCGAGAACGCCTGGCAGGATCCCGAGTCGGCGACCGCCGATCCGGACGTCATGGGCTTCGGCATGTACGACGCCCTCGGCGAGGCGACCTTCCGGGACGGACGGGCTCCGGAACGCCTCGGCGCCGGCGACCTGCCCCAAGGCGCTTATCGTCTGAGCATCGGGGTCGATTCGGCCGTGCTCGTGCGGGCTCTCGGCGCCGAGGCCTCGCGGTCCGGCATGATGCGGCCGATGATGGGACGCGGCAGGCTGCAGACGCCCGGTAGTCCCGGCGACCTATGGACTCCGCTCGCCGGGGCATCGAGATACGTCTGGATCGAATACGCGCTCGGCGCGTTCCGGACCGAGCGAGCCGCATTGTTCGGCGGGGCGGGGCTCCTCACCCTGGCCCTGGGCGCGGGAGCGGCGCTCGTCGCCCGTCTCGCCGCGCGGAACCGGGAGCTGGCCGCGCGGGCCGCGCGCGACCGGGAGCTCGTGCAGCTCGGCGAGGCGGCCAGGACGCTCGCCCACGAAATCAAGAATCCCCTGGGCGTGATCCGCGTCCAGAGCGCCCTCGTCCGGAAACGCATGAAGGAGGGAACGGCCGCGGCCGCGGATGGACTCGCGATAATCGACGAGGAGACGGCGAGGTTGTCGGATCTGGCGGACCGCATCGGCGCTTTCCTGCGCGGCGACGAGGGAGCTCCCGAGACTTTCGCGATCGGTCCCTTCCTTGCGGATTTTTCCCGGCGCTACGGGGCTTCCTGCGAGCGCGCGCCCGCGCTCGCCACCCTCGAAGGGTCCGTCCGGACCGATCCGGAGCGTCTGCGAGGGATCCTCGACAACCTGGTCGCGAACGCGCTCGACGCGGCGGAGGAGGCGGGCGCCGGACGCGTTTTCAGCCTCGAGGCGTCGTCCAGGAAGCAGCGGGTGGAGCTGCGTATCGGCGACAGGGGCAAGGGTATCCCTCCGGCCTTGAGCGAACGGGTATTCGAGCCGTTCTTCACCACGAAGGCGCGCGGTTCGGGGATAGGCCTGGCCCTGGCGAGGCGGCAGACGGACAGCGCGGGCGGCGACCTCAGGCACGAGGCCAGGGAAGGGGGCGGCACTTGGTTCATCGTGAGCCTGCCGCGGGTCAGGGCGGAGGACGCCGAGCGGGACGCGCCTCCGGCCGGCGACGAGGACTAGCCGAGGTAGCGCTTCGGCTCCGCGCCGCCGACCGAGGCGACAAGCTCGATGAAGCCCTTGGCCGGGCTCGCCGCGACTTTCTGCAGGAGCACTTCCTCGACCTGGAAGAAGCCGACGCTCTCCGTCATCTCCACGGAGATGCGTATAGGCAGTCGTTCGCCCTCGCCGATCGCCACGCGCTCCACCGAGGCCGCCGAGTACTGGTGGATGTCGCCGACCCGGGGTTCCGTGGAAAGCAGCATGGGAATGCGGGAACGCCCGCGTTCCATGTCGCAACCGTCCGCCACCAGCACGAGGCCGGCTTCGATGGAATGGATGCGCTGGGTGGCCATGTGTCCGAGTATGCCCTCGAGAGCCATGCTCCGGATGGTCACGCGCCGGCGGGTCTCGCCGGGGTGCAAGGTCGCGAGCAAGCGGTCGATGATGGGCTGGGCGAGCAGCGCGCCCGTCTGCTCGTGGTTCTGCCGGCCTATGCTCATCCCGATGTCGTGGAGGAAGGCGGCCAGCAGGATGGCTTCCAGCGAATCCTCGCGGGTGCCGGCCTCGTCGCGCTCGAGCGAGAGGGGAACGTCGGACTTGCTCAAGAGCCGGGCCATGGCGAGCGCGTTGAGGGCCACCTTGCGCATGTGCACGGGACCGTGGTCGTTGAAGCCGAGGCGCCGTATGGCGACGGCGTTGGCGTAATCCTGGAGCTCGGCCACCTCCTCGTCGGCAAGCAGGCTTTCCGCGAGCGCTCGGACGGAGCCTGAGGTCGCGTCGAGCATCCTGCGGTCGAGGGAAAGTTCCTTCGGGCTTTTCATGGGTCCAAGATACGCCCGCGCGCCCCTACGGGCAAGGAGGGAACGAGCGGCGCCGGATCCGCGCCGGGCGCGGCTTGTCTTCAGGTTGGACTGCCGGCGCGGGGTACGATGAGAAGAAAGCCCCGGGAACCGTTCCCGGGGCCTTCCGTCCGTACGGCCGCGCGCTCAGTAGCGGGCGAACACGGAGGCGATCCGCGAAAGCGCTTCGCGAAGCTCCTTCTCGGTGATGGTCAGCGGCGGGGCGAAGCGGATGATGTTGCCGTGGGTCTGTTTCGCCAGCACTCCCGCGTCGCGAAGGGCGACGCAGACGTCCCAGGCCTCGAAGCCGTCCTCGAAGACCACCGCGTTGAGCAGTCCCTTGCCGCGCACCAGGCGCCTGGCGCGGCAGGGCATCTTTTCGACCGCGGCCCGGAACTCCCGGCCGAGGGCCTCGGCGCGCTCGTCGAGGCGTTCGTCGACGAGTACGTCGAGGGCGGCGCTGCCGATGGCGCTCGCGAGCGGGTTGCCGCCGAAGGTGGAGCCGTGCGTGCCGGGCGTGAACACGTCCATGACCGCCTTGTCGGCCACGATGGCGCTGATGGGCATGATGCCGCCGCCGAGGGCCTTGCCGAGGCACATGATGTCGGGACGCGCCCCCTCGTGCTGCCAGGCGAAGCGCTTGCCGGTGCGGCTGAAGCCGGTCTGGATCTCGTCGGCGATGAAGAGCACCTTGTTGCGGGTGCAGATCTCGCGGACCGCGCGGAGGTAGCCCTCGGGAGGGACGACGACACCGGCCTCGCCCTGGATGGGCTCGATGATGACGGCGACGGTATCCTTGGTGATAGCCTTCTCGATGGCGCCGGCGTCGGCGTAGGGAACCTTGACGAAGCCCGGAGTGTACGGCCCGTAGTTGACGGTCGATTCCGGGTCGTTCGACATCGAGATGACGGAGATGGTTCGGCCGTGGAAGTTCCCCTCGGCGCAAATGATCTCCTGCTTGCCGTTCTTCACGCCCTTGACCTCGACGCCCCAGCGGCGGGCGGCCTTGAGCGCGGTCTCGACGGCCTCGGCGCCCGTGTTCATCGGGAGGGCGGCCTCGTAGCCGGTGAACTCGCAGAGCTTCCTGAGGAAATCGCCCATGCGGTCGTTGTGGAAGGCGCGCGAGGTGAGGGTGACGCGCTTCAGCTGATCCTTGACGGCCTTGACGATGCGCGGGTGGAGGTGGCCCTGGTTGACGGCGGAGTAGGCCGACAGGAAGTCGTAGTATTCCCTGCCTTCCGGGTCGATGACCCGCGCGCCCTTCGCTCGGGAAATGACGACGGGGAGCGGATGGTAGTTGTGGGCTCCGTAGCGTTCGTCGAGCTCGATGTATTCCTGGGTTCGCATGACTTCCTCCTTGGTTCGCGCCGTGCGACAGGAGTGCAGTATACCACCGCTCCGCGGAACTCGCCACGAGGAAAGCTAATTTTTTACATAGTAGATACTTATGCGAAGCGGTAGCATGCCCATGCAGACGGAGCCCCGAGGTCTCCTCCCGTTGCCCGCCGCGGAGCGGGGCTAAGTCGCGCGGCTAAGGGATCCGAGGAGCGCTCAGCCCGTAGCGCTCGAAAATGGCCGCGAGCGCGCCGTCCCGGGCCAGCGTCCTCAGGTAATCGTCAAGCTCCGCAGGTTCGATGGGCGCTTTCGCCGAAACGACGAAATGTCGGCCGTATTCCGAATCGAAGCGCCTCGAGACGAGCAGGCGTCCGTGGAGCTCCGGGTCGACCTTGCGGAGATAGTCCAAGGTCGTAGACGCGGTTATTCCGATCTCGCCGCGGCCTTCAAGGATCATGCGGATGACCGTAAGCTCATCCTTGACCAGCACCAGGTTGAAGGCGCGCTTGAGCGCCGCCTGGTCTTCCGAGTAGCCGGCGAACCGATAGTGGAAGCCGATGACGCCCACCATGGGCAGGGTTCCGATTCCGTCGAAGAACGACTCGTCGCGGGTCGCCTCTTTGCGGGCGATGAAGACGTCCCGCGCTACGCAGAGATCCATCGTCGCGGCGACCCCGCGGGCATCCCAGCCCCAGGCGATGTTGTGGAGCGACGCGAGGTCGATGACGCCCGAAGCAACCATTTCGGTCACGCGGAGCGTGGGCATGAGCACATAATTGAATGCGTACCTGGACTGCACCCCGTTCAGCGCGTCCACGAGGTCCCGCCCGAGTCCGGATCCGTCCGCGAACGTGAAGGGCGCCTGGGCCGAGTCCGTCGCGGCGACGGTCACGGGAATCCGCGCCTGCGCCGGAACCGCGAGCGCGAGGGAGCAGGCGAGCAGAGGGATGATGAAAGGACAGCGTGCCGTCATGGCGGTGCCTCCGGAGCGACGCGGCGGCGATGGAAGCGGGGAACCTCGTGCGCGTGCGTCGCCCGGGTTTCCACCGCCAGCACAGCTTCCCGAACGGAGAAGCGAAAACGTTCGCGGCCCCCTGCCCGCGGCCCGGTTCAGCGCTCGAACCTGAGGGCGTCCTTTCGCCTCGAGCGCTCGACGGCGAAGGCGAGCAGCTCCTCGAGAAGCTCGGTGTATGGCAAGCCGCCCGCCTCGGCCATCTTCGGGAACATGGAAATCTGGGTGAAGCCGGGTATGGTGTTGACCTCGTTGAGGCGGACGCTGCCGTCTTCCTTCGAGACGAAGAAATCGACGCGCGACATGCCGGAAAGCTCGGCCGCGCGATAGGCTCGCTCCGCCATGGACCGTATCGACGCGGCCAGCTCCGGCTCGAGGGGGGCCGGTATCAGCAGCGCGGCGCCGTCGGGATCCACGTATTTCGCCTCGTAATCGTAGAACTCGTGGCTGGGAGCGATCTCGCCCGGCGGGAAGGAGCGCGGCGAAGCCCCGCCGAGAACCGAGACCTCGATCTCGCGGGCGGGCATGAAGGGTTCGACCAGGCATTTCGCGTCGTAGCGGAGCGCGTCGCGTACGGCCGACTCGAGGGCGCTCCGATCGCCGGCCTTGGACGCGCCGACCGAGGAACCGGCTGAAGCCGGCTTCACGAAGACGGGGTAGGGGAAATCTCGTTCGACCGCCTCGAGCGACGCGGCGAGGGCCTCTCCCTCGATTTCCTCGACGCGGATGACGCGCCAGGGGAGGACGGGGATGCCGGCGGCCCGCCAAAGTCGCTTGGCGACGTCCTTGTCGATACCGATGGCGGATCCGAGGACGTCGGCGCCGACATAGGGCAGGCGCGCGGTTTCGAGGGCGCCCTGCACGGTGCCGTCCTCGCCGAAGCTTCCGTGGAGCACCGGAAACGCCACGTCCACCGCGATCGGTTCGAGCCCGCGCGGGGTCGAAGCCGCGAGCCCCTTCCCCGGGACGATGGCGACGGGCGGCGCGTTCAGGTCGATTTCGAGCGGACCGGAATCGGTCGCGCGCGCCCGCTCGAGGAAGGTCCTGCTCTGGTAGCGCCAGACTCCCTCGCGGTCGATGCCGACCAGCACTACGGTATGGCGCCTGTCGAGCTTGCGGACCACGCTCGCGGCGGAGAGAAGGGAGACCTCGTGTTCGCCCGAGCGTCCGCCGTACAGGATAGCGACTTTCACGACGCGCTTCCTTCGCGGCGGAAGCCGAGCTCGGCCAGGGCGGATCGCGCCTCCGCGAATTCGTCGTAGGGGTGCGGCCCGTCCGCGTAGATGATGGAGTTCTCGTGGCCCTTGGCGAGGAGCAGCACGAGGTCGCCGGGACCGGCCAGGGAAAATGCCTTGCGGATGGCGGCGCCGCGCTCGGGGATGAGGAAGAGCCGCTCGCCGCGCCTCAGTTCCGGACAGCCGGCCGCGATGTCCTCGAGCAGGGCCATCGGATCCTCGCCGCGAGGATCTTCGTCGGCCAGAACGAGGACGTCGCACCAGTCGGCCGCGATGCGTCCCTGGCGCGGCCGCTTCGCCGTGTCGCGCTCGCCGCCCGAGCCGAACAGGGCGATGATTTTCCGGTCGCCGAGGCGCTTGCGGAGGGGCGGGAAGATGACCTCGAAGCTGGAGGGCGTGTGCGCGTAATCCACCAGCACCTCGAAGGGCTGGCCCGCGTCGATCGGGGTCATGCGGCCGAGCACGGGCCGCAGTTTCGGCAGGAGGGGGAGAAAATCGTCGAGGGGTCGGCCCGTGAGGCGGGTCGCGACGAGCAGGGCGGCGAGCGCGTTGGCGACGTTGAAAGCGCCCGGCAGCTCGATCCTCGCCGACCTGGCGGGACCGCCGGACTCCGAGACGAGGAAGCTCGAGCCCCTTGCGTCGCTTTCGATGCTGCTTGCCGAGAGGGTGGCGGGGTTTCCCGCGGCGGAGAAACCGTAGACCGGCTTCGAGGTGGCGGCGCGGAAGTACTCGAAGGACGGATCGTCTGCGTTCGCGACGCCGAAGGCGGGCACCTCGACGGACCGGCCCCCTATGGTCTTCCTGCCGGGCGCGCGGTCGAGGGCGCGGAAAAGGTTGGCCTTGTCGTGACGGTACTGCTCCCAGGTGCCGTGGAACTCGAGATGCTCGTGGGTGACGTTCATCATGACGCCGACGTCGAAGGCCACCTCGCCGAGGCGGTTGGTGCGCGGCGAGAGCCCGTGCGACGAGGACTCGAGGACGGCGTAGCGCTTCCCCGAGTCGCGGATCTCGGCGAGCATGCGCTGGACGGCGGTCGCCTCCGGCGTGGTCTGATGCTCGGGATTCGGGGTCTCGCCGCCAGAGGTCCGCGACATGACCGTCGAGAAGAAACCCGCGCCGTAACCGGCCAGGTCGAGCAGCTGGTAGCTCAGGAAGACCGTGGTGCTTTTGCCTTCGGTCCCGGTCACGCCGATGCAGGCGAGCTGCTCCGAGGGTCGGCCGTGGAAGGCCGCCGCGACGGGCGCCATGGCGGCGCGGGAATCGCCGACGCGGATATAGGCCACGCCGTCGCGGTAGGCGTCCAGCGGTTTCTCGTGGATGACCGCCACGGCGCCGCGCTCGAGGGCGGACTCGATGAAACGGTGTCCGTCGGCGTGGAGTCCCGGCAACGCGAAAAAGAGGAAGCCTTCGCGGATCTCCCGGGAATCATAGGCTAGCCCGGCGATCCGGAGATCGACCGGGCCCTTGGCTTCGAGGTCGGCGAGCGATGCGGTGAGTTCCGCGAGCGTCCTTGTCATGCGCGCGACTGTAGCGCCGCGGGGCCGGGCGGGGCAAGAGCCCCCGCCTCAGGTCGACGGCGCGGCGGCGCTCATTCGAAGACGAAGCTGAACTTGCCTCCGAGGTACCAGAGGAATGGAATGGTGTCCGTCGTGATGTCCGGGAGCATCAGGCCGACGGCGCCGATACCGATCCGGAAGGACTCGCCGAAGCGGTACCAGAGCGAGAGGTCGGGGAAGAGCACGTTGCCGGTCGTGGAAGTGAACGGGATGACCCCGAAGGCTCCGAACCAGCCGCCGCCGAGCTGTCCCATGAGGGTGACGGGGCCGAAATCGATTTCCGCGATGGCGTTGGGCCACAGGACGCTCACCAGTATGAAGGTGAAGACGCGGGCGCCCACGCCCAGCTTGACCGGTCCCGCGCGGAACTGGTAGTAGATTCCGGCTTCCGGAAGCGGGATGATCCAGCTCGAGAGCACCTCGCCCAGGTCAGCCAGCTGGGTGCTGCCCGAGTCGATCAGGCCGGCGCCCCGCGGGATGGTCACGCCGGCGTCGAGCCGGATCTGCGCCGCGAGCGGCGAGAACGCGAGCGCGAGGACGAGAAGGACGAAAACCGCACGTTTCATCTGCTTGCCTCCTGGATTCGTGGCGGAAGACAAGAAAAGCATAGCCCCAAAAATCCATCGCGTCAGCATGAAACCGAACATCCTCCTGAGGATCGTCCTGTCCGCAAAGTACCGTGTTGTCCGTCCCGTCCGCCGGAGCTAGAATACGCGCCGGCCGACACGCCCCATGTCCGGGCATAGAGGAGCGTTTTTCATGTATTCAGTCAGGGTCGAATCGGATTTCGCGGCGGCGCACCACCTGTCGCATTACCACGGCAAGTGCGAGCGACTGCACGGCCACAATTACCGCGTCAGGGTTTGGGCGCGGGGCGAGACGCTCGGCGAGGGCGGCATGCTGCTCGATTTCGGCGTCCTCAAGGGAGCGCTCCGCGAAGTCCTCTCCGGGCTCGACCACTCCGACCTTAACGCGATTCCCGAGTTCGCCGACGACCCGAGCGCGGAGCGCATAGCGCGCTACATCTTCTCCCGCCTGAACGAGAGGCTGCCCGACGCGCCGCTTTCGTCCGTGGAAGTGTACGAGACTCCCACCTCGATGGCCCGTTATGAGCCCTGATGCGGCCGGGGGAGGGAAGGATCCTTACCTTTCGACCCAGCTCATCCCCTATCTCGGCTCGAAGCGCTCGCTCCTACCGCTACTACGCGAGGTCTTCGGCGAGCTCGTCGCGGAGGCTGGCCGAGCGCCGCGCTTCCTCGATCCGTTCTGCGGTTCGGGCGCCGTGTCGCGCCTGGCCAGGCGCATGGGCATGGCGGTCGCGGCGAACGACCGCGAGCCGTACGCGGCCTTGCTAGCCTCGGTGTGGCTCAGGCACGACCCGTCGAGCCTGGAGGCGGCGTGCGGCCCCGGCGGCGCGTCCAGGCGCTTCGATCGTCTCAACGAGCTGCATCCGGAACGGGGCGGCGGGCCCGTCGCTCCGGAACGGCGCGGCTGGTTCGCGCGCAATTACGCGCCTGCCGACACGGCCTCCGCCGACTGGCGCCGGGAACGCCTCTTCTACACCGCCGAGAACGCCGCCTTCATGGATCGAGTCGTCGACTCGCTGAGAGGGCTACCGGAGGCCGGGGGCGGGGAAACGCCAGGGTTCCGCGAGATCGCGCTCGCGGCCTTGACCCTCGAGGCCGCCGTGCACGCGAACACCTCGGGCGTCTTCAAGGCTTGCCACAAAGGATTCGGCGGTCACTCGGGAGACGCGCTCGGCCGCATCCTCGCGCCCATGCGGCTCGAAGTCCCGGTCCTGATCGGAGGAGCGGAATCCGAAGTGGCCATGATGGACGCCTCCGACTTCGCCCGCTCCCGGCCGGTCGACCTGGCCTACCTCGATCCGCCCTATAACCAGCACCAGTACGGCTCGAACTACCACCTGCTCAACGCGGTGGTCCGCCTCGGGGGGGACGAACCGGGGCTCGCGCTCGGCGTCGACGGAACCCTCGTCGACAAGGCGGGCATCGGCCGGGCATGGAAGGAGACGCGCTCGGATTTCTGCTCGCGCGCGAAGGCCGGGGCCGCCTACGCCCGTCTGCTCGACGCGGTGGACGCGGGCCGCATCGTGGTCAGCGCGAACACGGAGGGCACCGTCGGATTCGAGGAGCTTCTCGACCTGCTCGCGCCGCGGGGACCGGTGGACGTGCGGATAGCCGATTACGTGCGCTACCGCGGAGGCAGGCAGAGCGCCGACCGCCGCGTGCGGAACCATGAGCTCGTTTTGATCGTGGACGCGCGGAAGGACGGGCGGACAGGGCGCGGCGCGGCTACGGAGCGACGGCGGCTCAGCGCCGAGCTCGCCTTCCGGAAGGCGCTGTCGCAACCGCTCGATCCGTCGCTCCTCTCTGCCGCGTTCGCCCTGAGGGGCGACGTTCTCGAACTGCCGGCGCGGCGGGGAACCGTCGGGCTTGCGCTCGACCTTGGCGTGCGCGTCCGGAGCCTGCCGGACAGCTCGCGTTTCGAAGACGGCGAACTCGGAGCGCTGACGGCCTCCCTCTCGGAATGCGTCGTGTCCGGCAACGGTCGGCTGTGCGCCATTTACGCCGAGGTCGGCGCCGATCCGGACAGGACGGACGGCGAGGCTCGCAGGGCCTTCGCGGAAGCGCTCGCCGCGCTCAGGCGACTCGCTCACGCGAAGCACGCCGCGGCCTTCGCCGAAGCCGCGGCCGCGCTCGAGGCAGCCGCCGCGCGAAGGGCCGGCGTCCATTGCCGGAAAATCAGGTCCGGCGTGCGAGAGCTGGCAGGCTTGCTGGAACGCAGGGCGCTGGCTTCGGGACGCTAGTCCCGGCGCTCACTCCTCGGACGCCGGATCCGATCCGCCTTCGGGGCGGGGTTTCCGCCTCCGGCGCCTGCGGCGCGATTCCGCCGGCTCGCCCTCGCCCTGGCGCGCGGTCGGCTCGGGAGCGGCGCGCGTAGCGTCCTTTGCGTCCACGAAGCGGAATTCGGGCGAAAGGGCATTTCCGTCCTGGTCGCCCTTGGAGCGCCGGCGTTTTCGCTTGCGCCGCGAAGCGCCCTCCGGCCCTTCGAACCCGGCCGGTTTCGGTTTGGCGGCGGGATCTTCCGCGCGGGGCGGCTGCTCGATCCGCGCGGGACGCTCGAAGCGGGCGGGGCGCTCCGCGCGGGGCGCGCGCTGGAAATCCTTCTGTCGGTTCCGGTCATCGAAACGCTGCCGCCTCGGGCCTTCGCCGGCCTGATCGCTCCCGGCGCCGCGACGGTACGAGGAGTCGCTCCGGCCTTCGGATCGGCGCTCGGAGGCGATGAAGTCGGAAAGCCCCTCGGGAAGCTCCGGGCCGCGTTCCCGGCGGCGGAAACGCGCCGAGCGGTCGTCGGTGAAGCGCTTGGCCTCGAGCGGCGGCTTGACCTTGCGGTCGGCCTCTTCCTCCTCGGCCAGGGCGAAGAAATTCTCGGGGTCGATGTCGTGGGGAGCGCCGGCCTCGAGGAACTTGCACTTGAACGCGAACCCGTAGCGGACGGCGATGCGCGAGGCGCGCTTGAGCTCGAAGAGGTCGGCCACCGCGACGGAGATGCCCTTGGCGCCCGCGCGTCCCGTCCGTCCGGCGCGGTGCACATAGACTTCGTGGTCCTCCGGCACGTCCATGCTGAGGATGAAATCGATGTCGGCCACGTCCAGCCCGCGCGCTCCCAGGTCGGTGGTCAGGAGCCAGCGGATGCGCCCTTCGCGGAAGTCGTCGATGGCGCGGCGGCGCTCGAGCTTGTCGCCCGTGGCGCGGAGCTCCGCGAAGGGAAGACCTAGCTCCTTCAGCCGGCGCGCGATGTTGAAGATGGCCGCGTTCGACGCCGCGAAGACCAGGGCGCGTTCCGGTTTCAGCGCCGCCTCGAAGCGGCGGAGGAAATCGATCTTCCGCCGCGAGGGGCAGTGGAACACCCAGTGTTCGATGCTTTCTCGAAGGGCCTTGGTCGGGTCCACCGTGATGCGCTCGGGGTCGCGGAACCAGGCGCCTGCCTTCGCCACGATCCGCTCCGCGAGGGTCGCGGACACGAGGATGCGCCGGCAGCTGGACGGAACCGCGGCCAGGATGGCCTCGGTCGATTCCAGGTACTCGTTGGAGAAGAGCCGGTCCGCCTCGTCGAGCACTAGCTCCATGAGTTCGCCCGTCTTGAGCTCGCCCGTCGCGATCAGGTCCAGGACGCGGCCGACGGTGCCGACGACGATGGCCGGGCTCGCGCGGAGCCGCTCGACCTGGCGGAACATCGGCGTCGAGCCGATGGCGAGGACGGACCTGAAACCCAGGCCGCTGGCCTCCGAAAGCCTTTCGAGCTCTCCCTGCAACTGCACCGCGAGTTCGTGCGTCGGCGCGAGGATCAGCGCGCGCGGCGAGGATTCCACGGCCTCGCCGGGAAGTTCGAGCATGCGCGTGAGCACGGGGATCAGGTAGGCGAAGGTCTTGCCGGTGCCCGTCGGGGCGGTGATGAAGGCGTCGCGGCCGGCCGCGAGTGCGGGCAGCGCGAGGTCCTGTATCTCGGTCGGCTTCTCGAAACCGAAGGAGGCGAGGGCGGTCGCGAATTCCTCGCGGGCGCCGATCGAGCGGAACGAATCCATGCCCTGGATACTCGCACGAACGTGCCGACCCGCTCAAGCGGCGGGGCGGCGTCTGGCTCCGGCGGCCGGTTCGTGGCGGCGCGCGAGCCTTCCGGGCCTCAGCCGGCCCGGTCTGCTTCCTGTCCCGAACGTCTCGCGGGGGGAAGCCCCGCCTCAGTCGTTCGGATTGCTCTCGGCGCGGACCCGGGCGAAGCCGGGCTTCAGCACGTCGAAGATGAGGGCCACCCGTTCGCCGTAGGGCATGAAGGCGCTCTTCATCGCGTTGATCGTCAGCTTCTCCAGGTCGCGGAGCCCGAGCCCGAAATGCTCGACGGCGATGGCCATCTCCTTCGAGAGGCTCGTATCGCTCATCAGGCGGTTGTCGGTGCAGAGGCAGACCCGGAAATCGTTGCGGTAGAGCAACGAGAAGGGGTGCTCCGCGAAGGACTTCGCCGCGCCGGTCTGCACGTTCGACGAAAGGCAACACTCGAGGGGCACTCGCCTGTCGCGCACATAGGCCGCCAGGCTGCCGATCTTGGAAATTTTCTGGCCTTCGAAAGCCATGTCCTCCACGAGCCGGGTTCCATGGCCGATGCGGTGGGCGCCGCAGGTCTGGAGCGCCTGCCAGATGGACTCCGGACCGAAGGCCTCGCCCGCGTGGATGGTGATGTTGAAGTTCTTGTCCCGGATGTACTGGAAGGCCGGCAGGTGGCGTTTGGGCGGGTGCCCGTTCTCGTCGCCCGCGATGTCGAATCCTACCACGCCGCGGTCGCGGAACGCAACAGCGAGCTCGGCGGTCTCGAGCGAGAGCGCGGGATCCATGTTGCGCATGGCGCACAGGATGAGCCCGAAGCGCATGCCGGTCGCCCTCGACCCGGCCTCGAGGCCCTTGAGCGCCGCGTCGACGATGCTTTCGAGGTCGAAGCCGTCGCGCGCGAGCAGGATGGGGGCGAAGCGGAGTTCCGCGTAGGCCACGCCGTCGGCCGCCAGATCCTCGACCGCCTCGCGCGCCACCCGCTCGACCGCGATCCGGTCGCGCATGACCGCGCAGGCTATGGAGAAACCCTCCAGGTAGAGCGAGAGGCTCTTGCGGTCCGCTCCGCGATGCAGCCAGTCGGCCAGGGCCGCGGGGTCGCCGACCGGAAGGGGCAGGCCGAATTCCTGCGACAGCTCGACGATGGTGGCGGGCCTGAGTCCCCCGTCGAGGTGGTCGTGGAGCTCGACCTTGGGGATGCGCTTGATCATGTCCGGGGTGACCATGGCAGGGAGTATATGATGGATGCGGGCGGCGCGCCAGTCGAAAGAGCGGCGCGGCTGAGGAACCGCGGCCGGGACCCCGAGCCCCGTTGCCCGCCGCCCGCCGGGCGGGGTATATTCCCATCTTCATGAACCTCGAAGCATTCATCCTCGGTTGCGGCGGCATGATGCCGCTCCCGCACCGCCACCTGACCAGCGTGCTCCTCCGCAGGGAAGGCGAGCTCTTCCTTTTCGACGGCGGGGAGGGGACCCAGGTCTCGCTCCGCAGGCTCAACCTGCGCTGGAAGAAGATCACCTCCATATTCGTGTCGCACACCCACGCGGACCACGTGACCGGCCTGCCCGGCATCCTCATGCTCTCGAGCCAGGTCGACCGCGAGGAGCCGCTCTTCGTCTACGGCCCTCCGCGCATCGCGGAGTACGTCGAGCAGAGCCGGCGAGTCCTCGACATGTACATCAACTACGAGATCGTGGTGAAGGAGATCGAGGCCCCGGCGGTCTGCTACGAGGGCGACGGATTCCGCGTCCGGGCTTTCCCGCTCCGGCACACCAAGCCCTGCGTCGGCTACGCCCTCGAGGAGGATCCGAGGCCGGGCGCCTTCAATCCCGAGCGCGCCCTCGAACTCGGCGTGCCGCGCGGTCCCCTCTGGTCGCGCCTCCAGGCGGGGGAGCGGGTGGCGCTCGACGACGGCCGCGTCGTGCGCTCCGAGGAGGTGCTCGGTCCGCCGCGCTCCGGCCGCAAATTCTCGTACGTGACGGATTCGCTCTACTTCCCCGAGATCGCCAAGGAGGTCGCGGGCTCGGACCTGCTCGTCTGCGAGGGTATGTTCGAGCGGGCCCTCGCACAGAGCGCGGTGGAGAAAAAGCACATGACCGCCGAGCAGGCCGCGATGGTGGCGCGCGACGCCGGCGGGGTCGGCCGTCTAGGCCTCATCCACTACAGCCCCCGCTACGCGGAGCGCGAGCTCAAGGTTCTCGCGGACGAGGCCCGGGAAATCTTCCCCGAGACCTTCCTGACCCGCGACCGCATGCACATTCCCCTCGAGTACAAGGACTAGTAACGGCATGATCGACGTGGCGGGGTTCTCGAAGCGGTACGGCGACTTCGAGGCCGTCCGGGACGTTTCCTTCATCGTGGAGCCCGGACGTATAACCGGGCTCCTCGGACCGAACGGCGCGGGCAAGACGAGCGTCCTGCGCGCCATCGCCGGCTACCATGAACCGGATTCGGGCCGCATCCTGGTCTCCGGAATCGACGTCGTCGAGGATCCGCGCGGGGCCAAGGCCATCATCGGCTACCTGCCCGAGAACGCCCCGCTCTGGCCGGATCCGACGCCGGAGGAATACCTCCGTTTCGTGGCGGAGGCCCGAGGGCTCGACAAGCGCGCGCCCGCGATCGCCCGCGTCGCCGCGGCATGCGGCCTCGAGGGCGTGATGCGCGTGCCGATAGGCAAGCTTTCCAAGGGTTTCCGGCAGCGGGTCGCGCTCGCCCAGGCCCTGGTCCACGATCCCGAGGTGCTCGTCCTCGACGAGCCGACGAGCGGCCTCGATCCCAACCAGGCTCTCGAGATCCGCGAGTTGGTCGCGTCCCTCGGGCGCAGCCGCACGGTGCTGCTCTCCACCCATATCCTCAACGAAGCGGAAGCGCTCTGCTCGAACGCGCTCATCATGGCCGGAGGCCGTATCGTGGCGCGGGGCGGGGCGGAAGAGATGGCGCGGAACCTCAAGGGAGAGGAGCGGCTCGAGCTCGTGGTGAAAGGGATCGATCCGGATCGCGCGCGCGACCTGGCCGCCCCGCTCGCGCCTCGTTTGAGCTGCGTACTGGCGGTCGCGGCCGGCGACGGGGTGAGCATGACCTTCTCGGCGGCGCTCGACAGCGGATCGGACGCGTCCGAGCTGGTCTTCGACTGGGCGCTCGGGAACGGGCTCAAGATCCTGGAGCTCAGGCGCGAGCGGCTGTCGCTCGAGGAGATCTTCGTTTCGTTGACCCGCGGGGAGGCCGGATCGTGAGGCGGACGCTCGCGCTAGCGCGACGGGAGCTCGCTGCCTTCCTGAACTTTCCAGCCGGCGGCCTGGTCCTCGCGGCGGCGCCGCTGTTTTCGGCCGCGTGGTTCCTGTTCGTGGACGGCTTCTTCGCCCGGGACCAGGCCAGCCTCCGCGGCTTCTTCGCGGTGTCCTCGCTCGCGCTCTCGGTGCTCGCGCCGGCTTTGACGATGCGGAGCTGGGCCGAGGAACGCAGGCAGGGCACGGCCGAGCTCCTCCTGTCCATGCCGTTCTCGACCGCGGAGCTCGTGGCCGGCAAATTCCTGGCCGCCTGGCTGCTCCTGGCAGTCTCGGTAGCCATCAGCCTGCCCGTCCCGCTCTCGCTCGGCGCCTTCGGGGATTTCGACTCCGGCGTCATCGTCGCGGAGTACGCCGGACTGCTCCTGTTCGCGCTCGCCGCCGCCGCGATCGGCCAGTTAGCCTCCGCGCGCTCGGAAAGCCAGACCGCCGCCTTCCTGGCCTCCCTGCTCGCGCTCCTCGCGCTGACCCTCCTCGGTCGGGCGAACCGGCTCGTGGAGCTTCCCGCGGCGCTGGCCGCCCTCGTTTCCTGGGTTTCGCTCGGAGCGCACCTCGAGCCGTTCTCGCGCGGCGTGGTCGAATTCGGGGACGCGTCCTGGTTCGCGCTCGTCGCGGCGTTCTTCCTGTGGCTGAGCGCCGGTTCGGTGGAAGGCCGCAGGAGGGAGCGCTCGGCTCGGGGAAGTCCGCGCCGCAAGGAGGCGCGGCTGGCCTCGTTCCTGAGCCTGGCGGTATTCGCGGCGACTGCCCTGCTCGTCTCGCTCGTGCCGCTGCGCGCCGACCTGAGCGCCGGCAAGGCGCACACCCTGTCGTCCTACACCAGGAAGCTCGTCTCGACCCTCGACGAGCCGCTACGGGTCACCTATTGGCGCTCGCGAATCCTCGCCGACCGCCATCCTGGTCCCGACATGATCGAAAGCCTGCTGCGGACGCTGGAATCCGCCTCCCGCGGGCGCGTGCGGCTCCGGGTCGTCGATTCCTCCAAGGATCCCGCGGCCGCCGAGGCGCTGGGGATCGAGCCGCGCCAGATGGAAACCGTGGAACGGGACGAACAACGGCTCGCCATCGTCCATTCCGGAATCGTGCTCGAGTACCTCGACGCCTCGCGGGTCCTGCCCGCCGTGCTATCGACGGAAACGCTCGAGTACGAGCTCGCGCGCGCGACGCTATCGCTCGCGAGGGACCGGGAACCCGTCGCGGCCCTGCTCGTCGGGGACTCCGGGCGGTCGCTCGAGACGGATTTCCAGGGACTGTCCGCCGCGCTCGGACGATCCGGATACGTGACGCGGGAACAGGCGCCCGGCTCGCCGGTGGATTCCGACGCGTCGGTCCTCTTCGTGCTAGGCGTGGACGCCCTCGACGCGGCGGCGGCCGCCGCCATCGACGCCTACCTCCGTTCCGGCGGCGCGGTCTTCATGGCCGCGCGCGGGGTCGTGGTCGACCCAGCGGACGACCTCGCGGCCACCGCCATCGGAAGCAACGCGGCGCTCGACCTGCTCGCGGCGTACGGGGTGACCATACGGCGCGAGCTCGCCCTCGACGAGCGCGCGCTCAGCGTCCCCTACCAGACGGCGGGCGATACCGGCGCGGCGGAAATCCGCTACGTCGAATACCCGCACTGGATCGCCGTGGACGGGCGCTACGTGTCGGCCACGCATCCCCTGACCGGCCGCTTCGGCGGCCTCGACCTCTTCTGGCCCAGCCCCGTCGAGCTGGAACCCCGCGAAGGGTTTCCGGCGACCACGCTCGTCACGACGAGCCCGCGCGGCTGGCGTCAGCGGACGGCGCTCTACACGGGCATCGAGGAAAACGATTACTGGGCCCGTGAAGCCTCCGCCACGCGCGGCAGGCAGACCCTGGCGGTCGCCCTCGAGGGTTTCCCGCCTGACGCGGGCTATGGCGACGCGTCCGCTCCGGGGGCCGCGGCCCGTCTCGTGGTGGTGTCAGGCTCCGACTCCTTCACCGATCTGGCCGGCTACACCGGTTCCCTCTTCAACGCCGAGTTCGCGGCCACGGCCGCCGACTGGCTGTCGGGCGAGGAAGGCTTGCTCTCGATCAAGGTCCGGGCCGCGCGCGCGGCCCGGCTCGACCGGGTGGGCGAGCCGGCGCTCGAATCGAGGCTGAAGACCGTTTCCTACCTCGCGATCTTCGCGCTGGCTCCGGGCATCGCCCTGGCCGTTCCCATGATTCGGAACACCCGGCGACGCTCCCGCGAGGGCCGGACCGGGGGGCGCGCGTGAGGATCGCATCGCCCCGGGTCAAGCGCCTGTCGGCGGCCCTCGCCGTCCTCCTCGCCGCCATCCCGGCCGCCTGGCTCTCGTCTCGGGCGGGTAGGGCGGTTCCGGAAGTCCGCCTCCTCGAAGCCGAGGCCGCCGGGGTGTCGAGGGTCGAGATCCGGGACCGCGGGATTTCGATCCTCCTCGAGCGCGAAGGTCCGGGCTGGGTTCTGCTCGACGGGACGTTGCGCCTTCCCGCCCGTTCGGCGCGCGTCGAGGCGCTGCTGGCCGAACTGAGGGCGCGCAGGCGCCTCGAGGAGGCGGGGCGGACCGGGGCGGCGAGCGCGCGGCTGGGCCTAGCCGAAGGCGCCGGCCTCATCCTGCTTCTCGACGGCTCCGGCAACCCCGTGCTCGAGCTCCGGATCGGCGATTTCGCCGTGGACGGGGCATCGCTCTACGTGGCGCGGGGAGGCGACCCGCGCTCCTGGTCCACCGACCGGGCCTTCGCGAGCTTCCTCGACACCGATCGCGGACGCTGGCTCGAGCTCGGCCTCGGCGGGACGTTCGCCCGCGCCGAGGACGCCACGGCCATCGTCGTCCGAGGCTCCCTGACGCTCGACTACGCCTCGGGCGAGCGCTTCGAGGAGGACTACCGGCTCTACAGGGATGAGGAGGGCACGTGGCGGATCGACGGCAGGCGCGGAACCGCGCTCGACCAGGGGCGCGTCGACGCGCTCGTCCGCATGCTGCTCGGCCTGGAGGCAGACGACATAGTCGGGGCGGCCGACCCGGACTCCTTCGTCCCGGATCTCTCCATTTCGCTCCTCGTCGGCGGCTCGCCGCGGGAGTGGCGGATCCGCGAGGTTTCCGGAGGCTTCGAGATCGAGGCGGCTGCGGCGCCATGGCGCTACAGGGCCGGCGCCGCCCGCTTGCGCTCCGTCCTGACCGGCCCGGAAGCCCTGCTCGAGCGTTGACCCGACGGGCGTCGGCGCCGGTTTGACGGGGCGGCGACGCCGGCGTCCGGCGAACGGGACCGGTGCCTCGCTCGCGGACCTAGCAGGCCCCGGCCACGAAATTCCGGTAGCGGTCGGGATCCGGCTTGAAGGCGACGGCTTTCGACCCTGAACCGTCGCGCTGCGCGCGCTCCAGGGCCGCGCGGGCCTCGTCGAGCACGCGGGAGGCTTCCACGAGCCTGCCCGCTCTCGCCGATATGCCGATCGCGAGACCGGCGGCCGCCTTGCCCTCGGCTTGCTCCGCCAGCCGGTTGCCGACCTTGCGGAGGAATTCCTCGGCCATGCGGAGGCCGTGCTCGACGTCCACGTTGGGCAGCACGGCGGCCATGCCGGAAACGCCGTATTCGAAGGAAAGGTCCCGGAAGGTGAAGAACTCCACGAATGCCTTGGCGAGGATACCGTACGGGCGAGAGCCCGCCTCGGCCACCGAATTCGACAGGAGCAGCACGCAAAGATCCTGCTCGAAGCCGGCGGCCCTCCTGAGCTCGGCGTCGAGGCGGTCCGCCAGGTAAGCCTCCCAGCCGAGCCCCGAGAGAGGAGAATAGAGGCCGGCGGGTCGACCTCCGTCCCCGAAGCGTCGGGAGCGGGCAAGCGTTCCGGGTTCGGCGAGCCCGCCTTCGGAGGCGGCCGGCAGTACGTCGAGAATCCGCGGCGGCTCGGGGCCATCGACCTCGAAACCTTCGTCCTCGACGGGCAAGGGCTCCGGGTACGGGATGTCGGGCGGAGCCTCCTCCCTCTCGTCGCCGTCCCAGGTTCCGTCCGGCAGGGAAGGAAGGCCGGCCGGAACCGCGACATCCCCGTCGCTCCCGGCCGGAAGCTCCCAAGGGAAAGGTTCCCGCGGCTCCATCGATCGTTCTCCGCCCGCCTCGGCTCCGGATTCGGCTTCCGACGGAACGTAGGAAGGCGGAACCGCCTCACGACGCTCCCCGGCGTTTCCCTTGGTGGCGGCGAGGATGAGCGAGGAACCGGCGAGCCATACGGCTATGGCCAGCAGCGCGTCGCGGACCGATTTCCAGACGGTGCCGACCGTGATGGTCGAGTAAAGGGCCTGTATCGATATGGCGGTGTTCGGGTCGCCGCCGATCACGGCGCCCAGCGCGAGGGTGCTCGCCTTCGGGGCGTCGAATCCCGCGGCGGAGTCGACCGGCGTTTCGCCCCTGATGAAGGGTGAACTCGCGGGCACGGCCTGGATGATACCGTACGCGTCGCGGACGATGACGGCCAGCAGCTCGGGCGATGCGTCCCAGCGCGCCCGCAGGCTTTCGTTCCATTCCGCCCCGGCGGCGTCGTCCGCGGAGCGTATCCGCGCGGTGGCTTCCCGCCTGAGCGCGTCGAAGGAGGAACGGGCGACGGACGCGGCCGCCTGCCGCGCGGAGAGCACCCGGTAGGCGCCCGTGCCCACGGCGAGGGCGAAGACCAGGAGGCTGAGCGCGAGGAAAACGACCGGGAGCCTACGTTTCATGGTGAGCGCATTATACAATGATACGTGCGGGAACGCCATAAAACGCGCGTCGCACGTCTCGGGAGCGGGACGGAGGCGCTCTCCTTGTTCGAGGAGGCCGGAGGTATGCGTACGAGGAAGCGGGGACTGCCCGCGGGCTGGTATCCGGAATCCGCCACTGAGGTCGCGCGCCTGGTGGAAGGATGGGAGGCCGAAGCGGGCCGCCCGGGTGAAGGCGCGGCGCCGGTCGGCGCCGTCGCGGCGATAGCTCCCCACGCCGGCTGGTACTTCTCGGGTAAGCTCGCCTGGCTCGCGGTGCGTTGCCTCGACCCTGGCGCGGAGACGGTGCTCGTCGTCGGAGGGCACGAGGCGCCCGGATCGCCGGTCCGCCTTGCCTACGAGGACGCTTTCGAAACGCCCGCCGGCATCCTGGGCGCCGACGCGGAGCTGGCGCGTTCACTCGCCGACGGGCTCGCCGCCGAGGGCTTCGCGCTCGCCCCGGACGACAGGGCGGACAATACCGTGGAGATACAGTTGCCGCTCGTCGCCGTTCGCTGCCCGAAGGCGCGCGTCGTGTGGCTGCGCGTGCCCAACGAAGCGCGGTCCGTCCGCGCGGGATCGCTCGCCGCGGGGCTCGCCCGACGGCTCGGGAGGAAGGCCGTCCTGCTCGCTTCGACGGATCTGACCCACTACGGCCCCGATTACGGTTTCGAGCCGGCCGGGTCCGGACGGGCGGCGCTGGCCTGGATGGAGCGGGAGAACGACCGGCCCATCCTCGAGGCGATGGTCCGCATGGACGAGGCGGAGACCGTGAGGCTCGGAGAGGAACGCGGCGCCGCCTGCTCCTCGGGCGCGGCGGCCGCGGCGATAGGCTTCGCCCGCGAGGCCGGCGTGTCGAAAGGCGTCGTGCTCGCGTACTCCACGAGCGCCGCGCGCTCTCCTTCCGATTCCTTCGTCGGCTACGGAGCGGTGGCCTACCGTCCCTAGCCGGCGAGCACCAGGCGGCGCACGGCTTCGCGGAAGCGGTCGCCGCGGTCGAACTCGTTGCGGAACATGCCGAAGCTCGTGCAGCCCGGCGAGAGCGCCACGACGTCCCCGGGCTCCGCGAGGGACGCCGCGCGGAGCACCGCCTCGTCGAGCTCGCCGAAGGGACCGTGGTACGCGATGCCGTCAGCGTCGAGCAGGGAGCGGATCTTCTCCGAACCCGTGCCCGCGAGGAGCACGACGTCCTTGGCCCTCGCGTAGGAAGCGCGTATGGCCGCGAAGTCCAGGCCCTTGTCGGTGCCCCCCGTGACGAGCACCACGGGTCGGTCGAAGGCGGCGAGCGCGGCTTCGACCGACTCCGGGACGGTGGCCGCGGAGTCGTTGCACCAGGCCACCCCGTCCTTTTCGGCGAAGACCTCGAGGCGGTGGGGGACGCCGGGGAAGCGCCCGAGCGCCTCCGCCACGCGGACCGGTTCCGCGCCCGCGAGCGTGGCGGCCAGTCCGGCCGCCAGCAGGTTGCGCCGGTTGTGCGCGCCCGGCACGAGCAGCCGGTCCGGGAGCACGCGCTCGGGCGAGGCGTCTGGTCGGAGGACCATGCCGCCGCCCGCGAGCTCGGCGCCCCAGGCGCCCTCTCCCAGGCGGTCCGCGTACCAGCGGACCCGGGCCCGGGTTTCCGCGGCGAAGTCCCTGCCGTACGCGTCGTCGGCGTCGCAGACGGTGTACGCGTCGTTCTCCTGCTCTTCGTAGACGGCGCGCTTGTCGGCCAGATAGGCTTCCATGGTGCCGTAGCGGTCCAGGTGGTCCGGAACGATGCGCGTCAGCACCGAAACGCGGGGCTTGAGGAGGCCCCGGCCCTTGAGGTCGCCGAGCTGGAAGCTTGAGAGCTCGAGCACGCAGATGGCTCCCTCGAGCGCGCGGTCCACCAGGTCGAGCACGGAGACCGTGATGTTCCCCCCGAACAGCACGCCCCGGTCCGGCAAGGCCTCCCTGAGCGCCCAGGCTATGGCGCTCGAGGTGGTCGACTTGCCCTTCGAGCCGGTGACGGCCACCAGGTCGGCGCGCGAGAGGGCGAGGAAGATCGATAGGTCCGTCTCGACGCGGCGCGCGGCTGCCAGGAACGGGGAATCGGGACGGACGCCGGGGTTCTTGACGACCAGGTCGGCGGACTGGAAATCGGCCAGCTCGTGGCGGCCGAGCACGTAGCGTATCGGCAGCCCGTCGAGCTGCCGGATCGAGGGTGCGAGCGTCTCGGCGTCCTTGCCGTCCGTCACGGTCACCTCGGCGCCGGCGCGAGCGAGGAAGCGCGCGCTGCCGAGGCCGCCGCCGTTGAGGCCGAGGCCCATGACGACCACCCGCATTCCCGCGAGGTCAGCCTTGCTGAGGGGTACTCCATTCCGGTACGGCAAGCAGGAACTCCTTCATGTCGCGCTCGTTCAGGTAGGCTTCGACCGTGGAACCGCGCCAGGCGTCGCGCCACGCCTCCGGCACCCGGGCGCGGAGCTCGACGTAGTCGGCGAGCGACTCCGAGAACTTCGCCTCGCGAAGGGCCTGCTGCACGCGCTCCATCTCCGGGGCCAAGAAGGCGGCCGCGCGGTGGAGCTGCGGCAGGGCGCGCTTCCGGGCGTCGGCCTCGGGCACGGGAACGAAGCCGCAGACGGTCTTATACTTGCACGCGAGGGGGTAGAATGGGTAGACCTTGAGGCCGGCCGGCAGGAAGAGCTTCGTGAAGAATTTCGTCAGGTCGGCGTCCATCCAGATGCCGCGGACCGTGTAGCCCTTGCCGGATTCGCCGATCCAGGTCTGCGAGACGAGTTGCCGGATGCGGAAGCCGGTCAGTCGCTCGCCATCCTTCGCCAGCCCGGAGAGGGGGATCAGGTCGCTCTCCACGAAGAGCCTGCGAGTGGTGTAGGCCGCGGTGCGGTCGTTGTCGCCCCGGCCGGTCACCCGGGAGTCGAAAGGCCGCGGCAGGAGGTCGATCCGGAGCAGGTAGAGGTAGAGCTCGTCCTGGACCTTGTAGAGCTTGTAGAAGCAGGGTTTCAGTATCTCCGCGGGATCGAAGCAGTAGGCGAGGCCCCTGAAGAGTCCCGGCATGGCGGCTATCAGGCTGCGAGCGAAGGACCGGAAGGGCAGGGCGTATTCCGGCTTCGGGACGGGGACGCGGACGTCGTGGTGGATGGGGAAGGACGGGACCTGGATGTCGGCGCCCAGCTCGAGGAAGAACTCCTCGTTTTGGTTGAAGCGCATCGCGTACGGCGCGTTGCGCGCCGCTGAAGGGATGGAGGCGATGGCGGCGTTCACCGCGGGGTCGGTCGAGCCGACGCGAATCTCGTTGTGGAGTAGCTCCATGTTTTCCGGTCAAGTATAGCTCGGCGGCCGCCGGGAAGCAAAAACGTTCTCCGCCGGACATCCGGAGGAAAACCTGCCCCGATTGCCTTCGTCGCCCGGCGTGGCGATATTTGTCCGACGGGATCGCCTCCCGGTCCCGAAAGGAAAGTTCCCATGCTCGGATACCTTTCCGGACTTTCGCCGGTGCTCCAGGCCTTTTGGGCCACGCTTTTCACCTGGCTCGTGACCGCCCTCGGGGCCGCGACCGTCCTCTTCTTCAAGTCCATCAACCGGAAGATCCTCGACGTGATGCTCGGCTTCGCGGGCGGAGTCATGGTCGCGGCCAGCTTCTGGAGCCTGCTCGCGCCGAGCATCGCGCTTTCCGAGGAGATGGGCGTCGTCCCCTGGTTGCCGGCCGTGGTCGGCTTCCTCGCCGGAGGCCTCTTCCTCCGTCTGGTCGACCAGGTCCTGCCCCACCTCCATATCGACTACGAGCGCGTCGACGCCGAGGGCATCAAGACGGACTGGAAGCGGAGCGTGTTGCTCGTGCTGGCCATCACGCTCCACAACATCCCCGAGGGCCTCGCGGTCGGCGTCGGCTTCGGCGCCGTCGCGGCGGGCATCCCGGGCGCGGGGCTCGCCGGGGCGCTCGCACTCGCGCTCGGCATCGGACTCCAGAACTTCCCCGAGGGGGCCGCGGTCTCCATACCCCTGCGCCGCGACGGTATGGGGCGGGGCAAGGCGTTCTGGTACGGTCAGCTCTCGGGCGTGGTGGAGCCGGTCGCGGGCGTGCTCGGCGCCTTGCTGGTCGTGGCCATGCGCCCGGTCCTGCCCTACGCCCTCGCCTTCGCCGCCGGGGCCATGATCTACGTCGTCGTCGAGGAAGTGGTGCCGGAGAGCCAGCACCACGGCAACGGCGACCTCGCCACCGTCGGCACCATGGTCGGCTTCGCGACGATGATGCTCCTCGACGTAGCCTTGGGCTGAGCGCCTTCTCCGTTACGGCTCAGGCCCCCGCGCCCCGCAGGTGCTCGGCTATGAACGCGGCGTACGCGGCGTTCGAAAGCAGGTCCTCGTGGCGGCCGGAGGCGACGATGCGACCTCCCTCGAGGTAGACCACGCGGTCGGCGTAGCGCAGGCTCGACATGCGGTGGGAGACCATCAGCACCGCCATGTCGGCGGAGATCTCGCGAAGGCGGGACATGAGGCGCTCCTCGTTGGCGGCGTCGAGGCTCGCGGTGATGTCGTCGAGGAGGAGCAGCGCGGGCTTCCGGGCTATCGCCCGCGCTATGGCGACGCGCTGCTTCTGCCCGCCCGAGAGCGAGACGCCCCGCTGCCCGACGCGCGTCGAATCCTTTTCCGGCATCGCGTCGATCTCGCCGGCCATCTGCGCCGCCTCGACGGCCTCCCTGAAGGTCGCGTCGCACGGCGCGTCGGAGCCGAGGTCGACGTTCTCGCGTATGGTCCCGGAGAACAGCAGGGCTTCCTGCGGCACGTAGCCGACCACGGCCCTCCAGGAGGAAGCGTCGAGCTCGCGGAGAGCGGTTCCGTTCACCTCGACGACCCCCGAGTCGGGGTCCACGAGCCCGGCCAGCGCCCTGACCAGGGTCGTCTTCCCCGAGCCCACCGGGCCGACCACGCACACGCGCTCGCCCTTGCGGAGCCCGAAGTCCACCGAGTCGAGGGCCATCTCCTCCCTCCCCGGGTAGCTGAACGAGAGTCCCCTGGCTTCGACCGAGTCGACCGACCGCACCCGGACCGGGTTCGCCGGAGGCGCGGGCTCGGGGTAGGCGTCCATCTCCTCGAGCCGGTCGATGTTGACGAAGGCCCGCTTGCCGGAGACGAAGAGCTGCGGCACGTCGAGGATGGGGTACACGAGCATGCCGAGGTAGTTGTAGAAGGCGTAGAAGGTGCCGATCGTGATTTCGCCGCGCGCCGCGAGGATGCCGCCCGCGAACACGATGCCGATCTGGGCCACCAGGTCGATGTACTGGTAGATGAGGTGCAGCACGGTCTCGAGCTTGATGACCGCGAGCTCCGTGGAGAAGCGCTTGTCGAGGGCGCGGTCGAAGAAGCGGACGTACTTCGGCTCGCAGGCGTAGGCCTTGATGACCCGCGCCCCCGAGAACGAAAGCTCGAGCTGGCTGTTGATGTCGCTGATCGCCTCCTGGTTCCTCCGGAAGGTGTCGTAGATGCGGTCCTGGGTGATCCAGAACACGGCGATCATGGCGGGCAGGGGCAGGACCGACCACAAGGTCAGCCTCGGGTGGATCAGGAACATGGCCCCGAGGCAGAACGCCACCTTCGAGATGGACTCCACGGCGCGGAAGATGCCCGAGCAGAGGAACCACGAAAGCTTGGGGAAGTCGTAGAGGTCGTCGGTCAGGCGCGTCACGACGTCGCCGGAGCGGAACGCCGCGAAGAAGCGGTGGTCCTTCGCCATGACCCGGGAGAAGTACTTGGTGCGGATCAGGTGCTCGAAGACGTTGTTGGTCAGGCCCCGGATGCCGGGGAAAAGGCCGGCCACGAGTCCGGCGGCGCCGACGGCCAGGAAGAGGAGGACGATGCGGTCGATCTCGTCCATGGCCTCGCCTCGGGCAGCGGCGCCGGTCTCGAGCGAGGCCTGCAGCGCGTCGAGCAGCAGTTTCGAAAGGAAGGGGTAGGTGACCGCCACCGCGCTCGAGAGCAGGGTCAGGAGGAAGAGGAGGGCGATCAGCGCCGGCCTTTCCCTCCAAATGCGCCAGATCCAGGCGATTCTCGACATGTTGGTGCCTTTCATGCCCGCGCCCCTCCGGTCCGGTTCGCGCCGTCAGGGGCGGCCTCGAGGTCGGGGAACTGGAGCCGGACGAGCTCCGCGTACTCCGGCAGCGTGGCGAGCAGGTCCTCGTGCCGGCCGCGGGCGACGACGCGCCCGTCCTTGAAGAAAAGAATCTGGTCCGCCCTGAGTATGCTCGAGAGCCGGTGGGCCACGATGACCGCGGTCTTGCCCTCCAGCAGCTCGGCCATGCTCTCCTGGATGCGCCGTTCGGTCGCCACGTCCACCGAGGCCGTGGCCTCGTCCATGACCACGAGCTCGGGCGAAAAGGCGACCGCCCGCGCGAAGGACACGAGCTGCTTCTCGCCGGTGGAGATGTTGCCGCCGCGTTCCGAGAGCTCGGAGAGCACCCCGCCGTGGAGACGGTCTACGAAGGCGTCGGCGTGCACGGTCTTGAGCGCCTGCCAGACGTCGGGCTCGCCGATCCGGTCGTCGTAGATGCGGACGTTCTCGAGCACGGAGCCCGGGAAGAGGTAGACGTCCTGGAGCACGAGGCCGATGGTGCGCCGCCACGAGGCCAGGTCGAAATCCTCGAGCGGCGTGCCGTCGACCAGGATGCCGCCGGCCGTGGGACGGTAGAAGCGGCAGAGCAGGCTCACGGTCGTGGTCTTGCCGGAGCCGGAGGGCCCGACCAGGGCGAGGGTCTTGCCCTTCTCGATGCTGAAGCTGACGTTCTCGAGGACCGGCTCCCCTTCCTTGTACGCGAACGTGACGTCGCGGAATTCGATCGAGCGCTCGAACGACGGCTTCCGTCCCGAGCCCGCGGGCTCCGGTTCGAGATCCATGATGCCGAAAATGCGGTCCATCGCGACGCGCGCCTGCTGAAGGCCCCGGATGTTCTCGGCTATGCCCATGAGGGGGTCGAAGAGGCGCTGCGCGTACGAGATGAAGACGAGCAGGGTGCCGATGGTCAGCGAGCCCTCCACGATGCCGGGCGCGAGGCGCGAGATGATGAGCGCCGTCATGAGCGGGCCGATGGCGAAGCCGAGGACGCTCATCGAGCCGTATTCGACGATGCCGGCCTTCATCTCGAGGTCGCGTTTTTCCCGCGAGGCTTTCCCGACCCGGCCGATCGCGTATCGGGCGCGGTCGAAGGCCCGTATCACCTCGATACCCTGCACGAATTCCGTGACGGAGGCGACGGTCTCGGCGTAGAGCTTCCGCGCCTTCTCGTACCACGCGCGCAGCTTGTCGAAGAGGAAGATGACCAGGGCGAGGACCGCGGGCATGGGCAGGACGAGGTAGAAGGCGGCCGTGGGCTCCATCGCGAACATGACGGCGATCATGCCCGCGAGGAAGATCGAGGAGCCGAGCAGGTAGATGCCGACGTTGGAGAAGAACTGCCTGAGCTTCTCGGAATCGCTCTCGACGCGGGCCATGAGCTCGCCGACCTGGTGGCCGTCGAACCAGGCCACCGGCAGCGAGAGCATGCGGGAGAAGAGCTCGCGCTTGATCTTCGTCACCACGGAGAGCCCGAGCTTCGCGATCGCGATGGTCTGCCAGTAGGTGAGGCCGCCCATGACCAGCACGAGGCCGAGGTAGGAGAGCGCCAGGCGGAGCATGCGCGGCACGTCGCCCGCGGGGATGGCCTCGTCCACGATCCTTCGCAGGATGAGGGGGCCGGCGAGCTGGGCGCCGGAGACGAGCAGCATGGCCCCGAGGCCGGCCGCGAAGAGGCCCCGGCTGTCCGCCATGTAGGCCAGGAGTCGCGAGAGTGGAACGGAGGGCTTTTTCTTCTTCGGTTTCGCTTCCGCCGTGGTCATGGCGGTCGATCATACCGAGGCGCCCGGGGAGCGGGAAGCGGGGGCGCGGAAAAAACGCGGCGTTTTCGAAAACGTCGCTCGGCCTCCACCGGGCTGCTTCGCCGAACCCGGTCCGACGGCCGGGCGAGGGCTTCCCGGGCGGTCCGGTTTCGCCTTGACAGTCCGCGAATACCGTGCGGTATTGGATTGGCCCGACGGAGGAACGTCCCCGGCGCGGAATCCGCGCCGCAGGCGGCGGCTACCGTCACCCCGGGGGGAGGTCCTGCCTCCCCCGTCCACGGAGCATCCCTTGAACCGCATCACCGAGCACCCCATCCTGAGCCCGGCCGAGGGCCGCGTCGAGGCGCGCTTCTCGTTCGACGGCAAGCCGGCCTCGGGCTACGAGGGCGAGCCGATCTCGAGCGCGCTGGCGGCCATGGGCGTCGCGCGATTCTCGTCCCACGCGAAGGACGGCGCGCCGCAGGGCATCTTCTGCGCCAACGGCCAGTGCAGCCAGTGCGCCCTCGTCGTCGACGGCGTCGCGCTCAAGTCCTGCGTCACGCCGCTCCGCTCGGGCATGGACGTCCGCAGCGTCGAAGGACTGCCGCCCCTCCCCGTCGCCGACGCCCCGCGAGCCCTCTCGAAGCCCCGACGCCTTTCCTGCGAGGTCCTCGTCATCGGCGGCGGACCCTCGGGCCTCGCCGCGACGGTCGAGCTCGCCAAGCTCGGGCTCTCGGTGGTCCTCGCCGACGACAAGGCAGACCTGGGCGGCAAGCTGGTGCTCCAGACGCACAAGTTCTTCGGCTCCGAGGCCGACTGCTACGCCGGCACGCGCGGCATCGACATAGCCCGGAAACTGTCGGACGAGGCGAGGGCCTTGCCGGGCGTGACGGTGCTGGCCAACAGCCCCGTGGTCGGCCTCTACGCCGACCGCGCCGCGGGCGTGCTCGCGGACTACCGGGAATACATCCTCGTGGACTTCAAGGCCGTGCTCGTCGCGGCCGGCGCCCGGGAGCGCTCCGTGCTCTTCCCCGGCAACGACCTGCCCGGCGTGTACGGGGCCGGCGCCTTCCAGACCCTCGTCAACCGCGATCTCGTGAAGTCCTCGAAGCGCGTGCTCGTCCTCGGCTCGGGCAACGTCGGCCTCATCGCCGCCTACCACGCCCTGCAGGCGGGCATCGAGGTGGCCGGCATCGTCGAGATCCTGCCCCAGGTGAACGGCTACAAGGTTCACGCGGACAAGATCGTCCGAGCGGGCGTGCCGGTATACCTGAACGCCACCGTCGTCGAGGTCGAGGGCGCCGGCCGGGTGGAGCGCGCGACGGTCGCCGAGGTGGACGAGAAGCGGCGGCCCGTCCTCTCCACCGCGCGCACCTACGAGGTGGACACCGTCCTCGTCGCGGCGGGCCTCTCCCCCTGCGACGAATTCCTCAGGCAGGCGGAGGCCTTCGGCATTCCGGCCGTGGCCGCGGGCGACGCCGAGGAGATCGCCGAGGCATCGAGCGCCATGTTCGGCGGCCGTATCGCGGCCCTCTCGCTCGCCAAGCTGCTCGGACGCAAGGTCGAGCTCGACGAGTCGTGGGTGGCCAAACGCGAGGTGCTACGCTCGCGCCCCGGCGACACCGTGCCGCGCGAACCGGTCATTCCCGAAAAGGGAACCTGGAAGCCGGTCTTCCACTGCGTCCAGGAGATACCCTGCGACCCCTGCACGACCGTCTGCCCGACTCATTCCATTTCGCTCAAGCCCGTGCGGGGTTCCATCATGGACCTGCCGCGCTACTCGGGCAAGGATTGCCGCGGCTGCAACGCCTGCGTGGCGGCCTGCCCGGGGCTCGCTGTGTCGCTCGTGAAGGGCTTGGACGGGGGGATGGCGGAAGTGGTGCTTCCCTTCGAGTTCCCCGCGCCCTTCGCTCCCGGCTCGAAGCTGTCCTTGCTCGACCGCGAAGGCGCCCCTCTCGGCGAGGGCGAGCTCGCGAAGAAGGTTTTCAACCGAAAGTACAAGACCTGGCTCCTCACGGTCGCCGCTCCGTCCGAGATCGCCGTCAGGGCCATCGGGGTGCGCGTGCAGTCCGAGGAGGCCACCCGATCGCTCCCCGCGGCTCGGTTCGCGCGCCTGCCCGACGAGGCGATCGTCTGCCGTTGCGAGCGGGTGACCGTGGGCGAGATCGTCCGTTTCATCAAGGAATACCGCATCCGCGACGCGAACCAGCTCAAGAGCCTTCGCGTCGGCATGGGCGCCTGCGGTTCCAAGACCTGCGCGCCGCTCCTGCCCCAGGTCTTCAGGCAGGCCGGCGTCGATCCCGCGGAGGTGGCGGGCCTCACGCTCAGGCCCCTCTCCATCGAGGTGCCGCTCGGCACCTTCGCCGGAGCCGCTTCCGGCATAGCCGCGCTTCCCGCGGGAAAGGACGGCACGAAGTGAAATCCGACGTCGTGATAGTCGGCGCGGGCTCGGTCGGGCTCCCGCTCGCGTACTACCTCGCGAAGCGGGGCCTCAAGGTGGTCGTGCTGGAAAAGGAAGCCTCCTGGGGTCGCGGACAGAACCGCGCCGCCATCGGCGGCATCCGCGCCACCCACTCCGACCGGGCCAAGATCCGCATCGCCCAGGAATCGCTGGCCATCGTGCCTGAGCTCGAGACCGTCCATGGCTTCCACGTGGAATGGAAGCGCGGCGGCTACCTCTTCGTCGCGTACGACGAGACGAGGGAAAACGCCTTCCGCGAGTTGCTGTCCGTCCAGAAGGCGGCCGGACTCGGCATCGACTGGATCGACGGAGCTTCCGTCGCGGAGCTCGTGCCCGGCATCAGGCGCGAGGGGCTGCGGGGCGGCACCTGGAGCCCCGGCGACGGTTCGGCCTCGCCGCTCCTCGTCGCTTCCGCCTTCTACAAGCTCGCCCTCGACGCGGGCGTCGACTTCCGCTTCGGCGAGGCGGTGACCGGCTTCGACCGGGAAGGGCGCCGCGCGCTGCGCGCCCGGACCGCCCTCGACGTCTACGAGGCCGACCGCTTCGTCAACGCGGCCGGCGCGGACGCTTCCCGCGTCGCGGAGCTGCTCGGCGAGACCCTTCCGGTGCATCCCGACAGCCACGAAGCCGGCGTGACGGAGCCGGTGGAGTCCTTCCTCGGCCCCATGGTGGTGGACATCATCCCCGACGCGGAATCGGGGAACTACTATTACTACCAGATAGCGAGCGGCCAGATCGTCTTCTGCATCACGCCGAAGCCCCAGGCCTGGGGGACCGACTGCCGGTCGACCTCGTCCTTCCTTCCCCTGGTCGCGCGGCGCATGATCGAGCTCCAGCCCCGGCTCGCGAACGTCAAGGTCCGCCGCACCTGGCGCGGCCTCTACCCGATGACGCCGGACGGCCTGCCCGTCGTGGGCTACTCGCGCGGGGCCGAGAACGTCCTGATCGCTGCCGGCATGTGCGGACAGGGCTTCATGCTCGGCCCGGGCCTCGGCAAGATACTCGCCGAGGAAACGCTGGGCGGAGCCGGCGAGTACGGGTTCATCTTCGAGGAGCTTTCGCCCTATCGGGCTTTCGAAGGGATGGAATTGCTAAAATAGCGAAAAAAAGCCCGGGTTCGACGGAGGAAGGGAAAGGCCGCGCGCGCTATAGTGGATGCGTCGGACGAAACGTGCATTCCTTCCGGAGGTTCCCCCGTGCGCAGAAGCCTTTCCTCGCTCATCCTCGCCCTCATCCTCGTCGCGGCGGCCTCGTCCCAGGCCGCCGCTCCCTTCGTCTTCGAGTTCGCCGGCGGCGACGTCCTCTCGGGCGAACTCGCCGGTCTCGGCGCGACCGCGCTCCGGTTGAAGCCGTCCATCGCCCCTACCGTCACCCTCGAGGTGCCTCTCGCGAAGGTGACGGGTTTCGGTCGTCCTACCGTCGACTCGCTTCCGCCGAGATCCGACCTCGACAGCCTCGTCCTCCGCGACGGCGCCCGGCTCAACGGCCGTTTCGTCGGCATCGAGGGCGCCCAGGTACGCTTCGACGCCGAGGGCGTCGGGACGGTCCGCCTGCCCTTCGACCTCGTCGAGTCCATCGTCAAGTCCGGACTGAGCCCCTCCGGCCGCCTCGGCGCCGCCGACCGCTTCCAGGTCGCCACGCGCTCGGGTTCCGTGCTGTTCGGGAACCTGACGGCCGAAGGATCCGCCACCCTGGTCGTAAGCGGCGTCGACGTCTCCAGCCGGCTTTCCGCCGACGCGGTCGCCTCGATCCTCTTCCCCGAGCCCCAGACCGCCGCGACGCCCTACTCCAAGGGCGTCATCGTGGTGAACGTGGAACTGGCGAACGGTTCGATCCTCTCCGGCACGGGAGCCGAGCTCAAGGGAAGCCAGCTATCCTTCCTGCTCGCCGGAAAGCAATCGGTGAGCGTGCCCCTGCTCTCGGTGGCCCGCGTCTCCTTCGGCGAGACGGGCGCCTTCGCCTCGTCGAAGCAGGTCCTCCTCTGGAGCGCCTTCGCCGACCTCTCGGGCGGCGGCGAGCGCGACAACACCCGCGCCGTGCTCTCCGAGGGGCTCGGCGCGGCCTGGAAGATCGTCGAGCTCGAGAGCCGCGAGGTCTCCGCCGACTTCAAGGCGAAGCTGCTCGCTTCCCGCGCCCTCGTGATCCCCGAGCCCGAGAACTACGACGCGGATTCGGTCGAGCTCGGCGCGGCGCTCAAGCCCCTCCTCGCGGACTACCTCGCGAAAGGCGGCACCGTCGTCCTGCTCGGCGCCACGGGCGGCTCGCTCTCGCTGTACGCGGAAGCCGGGTTGATCGAACTGACCGAAGCCGGCTCGGTCTGGGGCGACGAGTACCTTTCCTGGACCGCCGCCGCGCCGGCCGCGTATCGCAAGGGCGTCGACGCGGAGTTCCCCTCGCTCAACGCCACCTACCTGTACGCCGCCGCCGCCGCGACTCCCGCGACCCCGTTCGCGGAGTACGACGGGATGTCCGCCATCCTCCTCCGCAAGGTCGGCAGGGGCAGGGTGGTCGTTATGGGCTTCGACTACTACGAGATCAAGGACGGGGCCGCCCGCGCCCTCGTCAACGCCATCCTGGCGGAATAGGAAAGGGAAGGACCATGAATCGAAAGAAGCTCTCCGCGCTCCTGCCGCTCGCGGCGCTCGCCGTCGCCGCCTTCGCCCAGACGCCTTCCTGGATCGTCGACATGGCCTCGGGGGACCGGCTCCAGGGCCAGCTCGGCGCCGTCGGTCCCTCCTCGATCAAGCTGGTCCTCCGCGGCACCACGGGCAGCTCCGTGGACGTGGCGGCGAAGGATATCGTACTGCTCTCCCAGGACCCCGCCCCGAAAGCCGTGGCGACGGGCGCCGACCGGCTCGAGCTGGCCGACGGCTCGCTCTTCCTCGGCCGCTACGTGCGGGTCGAGAAGGGCGTGGTGCTCTTCGAGTCCGCCATGCTCGGCGCCCTCCGGGTGAACCTGGACCAGGTGGCCCTGCTGTCGGTCGACGGCGCGACGCCTCCCGCGGAGCCGAGGGATCCCGCCTTCGCGGCCGCCCTGGCCAAGGGCGGTTCGATCGCTATCGGCGCCCTCAAGGCGATGACGGGGACCGACCTGACGCTCGGCGCCGCCGGCGAGGAAACGAAGCTCGCGTCGTCAACGCTGGCTGCCCTTCGCATGCCGGCCAAGGCCGCCGCGACGCCGCCAGCCGGCTACGTGGAGCTCTCGTTCGCCAACGGGGAGCGCGTGGGCGGCAGTTCCCCCGAGCTCCGTTCGGGCACCCTCTTCGCGAGCGGACCCGGCGGCCTCCGCGTCGGCGTTCCCATCGACAAGGTCGCCTCGATCTCCTTCGGGCAGTCGAGCCTCTCGGCCCTCAGGTCCGTCGTGGTCTGGGGCGCCTGGGCGGACCAGGCGACGGACGGCGAGCACGCGTACGTCCTCGGCATACTCCGTGACGGGCTGCCGGGCTGGACGGTGACGGACAGCCGCGAGGAGTACCCGGGGCGCGACTTCGCCGCGGCCCTGCTCAAGGCCCGCACCCTCGTCGTGACCGAGGCGGAGAACTGGTACTCAGCCGACGTCGGGCGCCTCGCCGACGCGCTCGAGAAGCCGCTCGCCGAATTCCTCGCCCGCGGCGGCAACCTCGTGATCTCCTCGCCCCAGAGCGAGTCGCTCGCGTTCTGGCGCGACCTCGGCCTCATCGACCTCGAGGGCGGCGACTTCAACGACGGCACGGTGCCGTTCACGGCGCAGGGCAAGTCCGCCGTCGGCGCCGGCCTCGGCTCTTCGTTCGAAACGATCAACGGCACCAGCTTCTACACGGAGGGCGGATCCTGGCCGGTCGAGGTCTGGGCCGAGAACGAGTACGGCATCGTGGTGGCCAGCCGCAAGGTCGGCAAGGGCCGGGTGATCGTCGTGGGCATGGATTACTTCGATCCGTCCGACGAGACCGCGCGCGTGCTCGTGAACGCGGTGCAGGCGAAGTAGCGGGTCGCGGCCGAAAACGAGCGGCGCCCGCTTTCCGCTTCCGCGGAAGGCCGGGCGCCGCCTTTTTTTTCGGAAAGGATGCCGCGACCCTCAGGAAAGCTCCCGCCCGGGCGCCCTTCCCGCCTCAAGCCCCGAAGAGGACGCGCGCGAGCAGGGGTATGCTCAGCGTGGACAGCACGGTGGTGATGAAGACGAGGCCGCTCGCGGTCTCTGAATCGCCGCCGTAGACCTCGGCCAGGATGCTCGTGTTGGCGGCGACCGGCATGGCCGCCACGACGACGGGCACGGCGAGGATCATCCCTTCCGCGCCGAGCGCCCGCAGGATGAGCCAGAGCGCCGCGGGGTGGAGGAAGAGCCTCCAGGCCGACAGGACCCAGACCCGCCATTCGCCGAGCGTCCTGCCCAGTTTCGCGCGGGCGAGCATGGCGCCGATCAATACCATGGAAAGCGGCGTGGTGACTGAGCCGAGCGCCTCGAGGGCTCCGTAGAGGGGTTCGCCGACCCGTACCGAGAAGAGGAAGAAGCCGAAGCCCAGCAGCGTGGCGACGATGGCCGGATTGACGAGGCTGCGGAACGACAGCCGCGGCGACGACCGCGGGCCTCGGGAATCCGTGCCCGCGCCGTTTCCCGCAGGCTCGTGGCCCGAGGCGATCATGACGATGCCCGCGGAGAAGGCCAGCACCTGGAAGGGGATGTTGTTGACCGACACGGCGAACAGGGACTCGCGGCCGAAAAGCGCCTCCATGACCGGAAAGCCCATGAAGGCGACGTTCGAGAACGAGGCCGCGAAGGCGTAGGTGCCGCGCGAGTTCCGCGGCGCTCCGAGGGCCCGGGCGAGGAGCAGCGCCGCGGGAATAGAGACCGCGTACACGGCGCTCGAGATGCCGAGGGTCAGGAAGGCCGCGTCGCGCAGCTCGGGGCTGAAGGGGCGTTGCATCGACACGACGATGAGGGCGGGCAGGGTGAAGTCGACGAGGAAGCGGGAAAGGGCCTGGACAGCCTCGCGGGTGAGGACGCGAAGCCGCCAGGCGAGGAAGCCCGCGGACATCATGAGCACGAGCGTGGCGCTCTTGAGCAGGGCGGGACTCATGCGCCGCTCCCGCCGGGCGCCGGGTTTCCGTCGCCGGAGGCTTCGCGGTCCTGGGCCTCGAAGCGGGCGGCGCTCGACGCGAGCCGCGCCGAGACGGGCGCGATGGCCTCGAGCGCCTCGCGGTACGCCAGGAACAGCTCGTCGTAGCGCGGGCGCAGGGAAGCGTCCGGCTCGAATCGCGCCGCGACGCGCGCCATGCGGTCGGAAGCCTCGGCGAGCCCGTCCGCTTCTCCGAGGGCGACCGCGCAGGCGCAGGCGCCGCCCAGCAGTTCCGCGTCCGCGAGCTCGGGGCGCTCGAATGGGACGCCGAGCACGTCCGCCTTGAGGGCGTTCATGAAATCGTCGCGGGCGGCGCTGCCGCTCGTCCTCGCGACCTCCGTCGGGAAGCCGGCCGCGGCCATGCGCTCGTGGCTGAGCCTGAGGCCGTAGGCGATCGACTCGGCTACCGCCCGCGCGAGTTCCCTCCGGCCGTGGCCCTGGGCGAGGCCCAGGAAGGCTCCGCGGAGGTCCCGGTTCCAGAGCGGGGCGCGCTCGCCCGCGAGGTAGGGCAGGAAGATGAGGCCGGAGGCGCCCGGCCGCGCCCGGCGCGCCTCGGCGATCACGCCGGGAGCCCCTTCGTCCCCGTAGCCGGCTGAATCGGCGAACCACTCGAGCGCCTTGCCGCTCGTGGAAAGGCCTCCGGACAGGTTCCAGAGCCCCGGCACCGCGTGCGGCAGGCTGAGCAGGGTGAAGTCCGGGAAGGGGCGCCCGGCGCAGAGGTTGAGGGCTTCCGAGGTGCCGGAACGGTCGCAGGCCACGCCCGGCCTGACCGCTCCCGAACCCACGAGGCTGGCGAGGAAATCGGGCCAGGATGAGACGATCGGCACGCCTTCGGGGAGTCCGAGGGCGGCGGCGGCCGCGGGGAGGAGCTTGCCCATGACCCGGGAGCTCGGGGCGTAGGGCGGGAACAGGGCCGCGTCGAAGCCGAGCTTGCCGGCCGAGTCGAGCGCCCAGGTGTAGCGCTCGTAGTAGGGGTCGGCCAGCCACGACTCGGCGACTCCCGAAAGCCTGAAGGCGACCCATTCGGGACAGGCGAAGAAGCGGCCGATCCGGGAGAAGCGTTCCGGATCCCGTTCGCGGAGCCAGAGCGCCTTCGGGAGGTAGAACGAAGGATCCAGCGGCAGGCCCGCGAGCTCGCCGACGGTCAGGGCCTCGTCGCGCGCGCGACGGTCCATCCAGGAGAGGGCGCGGCCGACGGGTTCCCCCGCCGCGTCGCAGGGAACCAGGGTCGGGCCGTTGCCGCTCGTCGAGAGCGCCAGGATCTCGGTCGGACCCGCTCCGCGCAGGACCGCCTTAGAGGCGGCGGCCAGCGCCGCGAGCCACTCGCGGGGCTCGGATTCGTATTCGCGCTCGTCCGCCCCCCGGTAGAGCCCGACCGGCGAGCGGGCCTCGGCGAGGGCGGCGCCGTCGACGCCGATCAAGGCGGCCTTGACCGCCGAGGTGCCGATGTCGAACGTGAGCCAGGCAGGTTTCCTCATGAGGCCGGCCGCTTGACCAGGAGGCGGACGTCGCAGCGCTCCGCCCAGCGGCAGGTCGCGCACGAGGCGCCGGGGCACTCGAAGAAGTCGTTGGCCCGCTCGACCTGCTCGACGTGCCAGGAGAGGTCCTCGATGTACGCATCGAGCTGGGCCCGCCGCTTGAGCGCCTCGTCCAGTTTCTGGCGATACTTGACGGCCAGGCCCTCGCGCACGGTGGCGCCCGTCCGGTCCGCGCGCGCCATCTCGAAGAGCGCGGAGATCTCCGAGAGGGTGAGGCCGTAGTCCTTCAGCTGCTGGATGCGCTTGATGCGGATGACGTTCCGCTCCGAGTAGCGGCGGTGCTCGGAACCGTCCCGGTCCATGGACTCGATGAGCCCGAGCTCCTCGTAGAAGCGCACGGTGCGCGAGGTGATGCCGAACATCCGGACGAGCTCGCCGATCCGGTAGGAGTTTTCCTTTTCCATCGCTAGCGTACCCTTTACGTCAACTTGGGACCGCGGCAGCATACGTCCCGTGGAGTCGCCGCGGAGGCCTGAGTATACTCCGGCGGAAACTTCGTGGACAAGGAAGGTATCTTCGATGAAACGCGTCCCGCCCGCCGCCATGGCCGCCGTCCTCGCCGCCCTGCTCCTCGCCGCCTGCGCCCCCTCCGACGCTCCCTACGACTCCCTCGAGGTCGGCGTCTTCGTGCCCGGCGTCGCTTCCGGCAGTCCCATCTACGAGATGCTCGTGGAAGGCGTCCGCCGCGCCGTCGAGGCCACCCCGGGCGCTTCGATGACCGTGGTCGAGGCCGGCTTCAACCAGGCCGAGTGGCTCGACAAGCTTTCCGCCCTGGCCGGCTCGGGCAAGTTCGGCCTCATCGTGACCTCGAATCCGGCCCTCCCGGAACTGTGCGCGGTGGTCGCGGAGCAGTATCCGCGCGCCCGCTTCCTCGTGGCCGACGCCTGGCTCCAGGGCAACGAGGCCATCCACACCGTGCTCTACAACCAGCTCGAGCAAGGTTACCTCGCCGGCTACCTGGCCGGCCTCGTGACCACGGGCGGCGCCCCCGGTTCGAACCCGGACAAGAAGGTGGGCCTGGTCATCGCCCAGACCTACCCGACCCTGGACAAGCTCATCGAGCCGGGCTTCCGCGCGGGACTCGCGGCGGTGGATCCGGCCATCGAGCTCGAGACCCGCGTCGTCGGCAACTGGTTCGACGCCGCGAAGGCCGGCGAGCTCGCCAAGGGCCTCTTCGATTCGGGCGTCGACGTCGTCCTGCCCATCGCCGGCGGAGCCAACCAGGGCGTGCTTTCGGTCGCCTCCGAATCCGGCAGGCGCGTGATCCTGCTCGAAAGCGGCGCGGGCGTGAACTACGACCCCGCGGTCGTGGCGGGCTCGGCCTGGATCGCGCAGGACCGTCTGGTCGAGGAGAAGGTGAAAGCCCTGCTCGGCGGGGCGAAGGGGCTTTACGGCACCGCCGAGGTCAAGGGATTCGCCGAAGGCTACGTCGGCTTCGCGGACGACGCGCCGTGGTTCCTGGCCCTGCCCGCGGAGACGCGCGAACGCTTCGCCGCCGCGGAAAAAGCGCTCGCCGCCGGCGCGCCGGCCTTCCCCGTCACCGGTTTCTGACTGTAGATTGGATCGGAACGGGGAAGGGGCCATCCCTTCCCCGCGTTCCTTCCTATCGAGGCAGCATGGCGCTCCTTTCCGCGATCGGCGTATCGAAGTATTACCCCTCGACCTCCACCAGGGCCAACGACGGGATCGACTTCCGCGTCGAGGCGGGCGAGTTCGTCGCGCTCGTGGGAGAGAACGGCGCCGGAAAATCCACGTTCGCGCGCATCGTCGCGGGGCTCGAGGAGCCCGATTCTGGAGAACTCAGGATCAAAGGCACCCTCCTGCGACGCGGCCGCCCGGGAGAGGCCGAGCGCCTCGGGGTTGGCTTCGTGCCCCAGGTCTCCTCGCTGGCGCCGGGGCTGAGCGTCGCCGAGAACCTGGTACTGGGGCGCGAGCCCCTCCGCTTCGGCTTCCTGCTCGACCTCAGGCGGGCAGAGTACGAGGCGGCCATGCTCGCCGAGCGCTATGGATTCCCGCTCGATCCGGGCGCGACGGTCGCTTCGCTCGCTCCCGCCGAACGCCGCTCCGCCGACATCCTGCGGGCCCTCGCCCGCGGGGCGGACCTCCTCGTGCTCGACGAGCCGACTTCCATCCTGACCGAGGCCGAGGCCGGGAAGCTGTTCGACCTGCTGGACCGGCTCAGGGAGGCGGGCAAGGGCGTGATCCTCATCAGCCATCGCATCCGCGAGGTGCTCGAGGTATCCGACCGCATCGTCGTGCTGCGCAAGGGTCGCGTCGAAGCCTCGCTCAGGCCCGATGAAACGGACGAACGCTCGTTGGCGGCCCTGGCCGCCAACGCGATCCCCCGCGAACGCGCGCGCAAGCCGCCGACCGCGCCGGGACCGACGCGACTCGAATTCAGGGCTGCCTCGCTGGGGAAAAGCGGGAGCGCCGCGGCGCGGGCCGTTTCGTTCGAGCTCCGCGCCGGGGAGGTGCTCGGCATCGCCGCGCTGGCGGGCAACGGGCTGGACGCGCTCGAAGACCTGGCGGCGGCCGAGCGCGAGCCCGAGGCCGGCGAGGTGCTCGTTTTCGGCGGCCGCGTCAAGCCTCGCGAGCGTTCGTCGCTCCGCCGCGAGCGCCTGGCCTACCTTCCGACCGACCGCGAAGGCAGGGGGCTTTCCCCGCGAGCCAGCCTCGTCGACAACGCGCTGGCCCGGACCCTCGCCGGAGGCGGCCGGAAGGCCCTCCGGGGTTCGCGCGCGATGAGGGAGGCGGCGCTCCGCCAGAACGCCTGGTTCGGCCTCCGCGCCGAACCCTCGCGCCCCGCGTCGACTCTCTCGGGCGGAAACCGCCAGCGCCTCGTCGCCGCGCGGGAGCTTTCGGGCAGTCCCGACCTCGTCATCGCGGCGAACCCGAGCCAGGGACTCGACGCGAGCGCGCAGGCCGACCTCTGGTCGCGGCTCTCCGAGCTCGCGCGCGCGGGAAGCGCGGTGCTCCTGCTCACCTCCAGCGCCGAAGAGCTGCTGGCCGTCTCGACGAGGGCCGCCGTGCTCTACCGCGGGCGGCTGAAACTCCTCGCCGAGGATCCCGCGAGGATCGACGTCCATTCGGTCGCCGCCGCCATGTCGGGAGCCGCGTCGTGAAGGTCCCCTCCATCCGCGTCCCCGTTTCCGCTGGCAGCCTGCTGCGCGTCGCGGCGCCGTCCCTCGCGGCGATCGTCGCGGGACCCCTCGTCGTGGCGCTCTTTTCCGGCGCTCCCGGCGCAGCCATCGCCGCCTTCGCCTTCGGACCGGTCTCGAGCGCGGGCGCGGCGTCGGCGTTCATCGAACAATCCGCCCTGCTCGCGCTCTGCGCTCTCGGAGCCGCCCTGGCCTTCCGCTCGGGCAGCTTCAACCTGGGCGGGGAGGGCCAGCTCTACGCGGGCGGACTGGCCGGGGTGCTCGCGGCCCTCGCGCTGCCTTCGGCTTCCCCGGCCTTCGCGCTCGCGACGGCGCTCGCGGCCGGAGCGCTCGGAGGCGCCGCGCTTGCCCTTCCGAGCGCCCTGGGCAAGCGCTTCGCCGGCGCCGACGTGCTCCTCTCCAGCTTCCTCGTCTCGCAGGCGGCCGTCCTCGCCATCGACTGGCTCATCGCCTCGCCCCTGCGCGACGCGGAGAGCAACCTGATCGCGACGCGGATGGTATCGCGCGCCATTTTGCCCGACCGCGCTCTCTTCCCCGCGGGCTACGCCCCCTACGCGGCGCTGCTGTTCGCCGCCGCTCTGGCCCTCTTCTTCGCGCGCACCGGCGAGGGTCGCGCGGTCGACCTCTACGGCGGAAACCCGACCTTCGCCAGGAGCGTGGGCCTCCCCGTCGGTACGCTCGCCCTTTGGCCGCTCGTGGGCGCGGGCGCCCTGCACGGACTCGCCGGGGCCTTCATCGCGCTCGGCCCCGCCGGAAGGGCGGTGCGCGGCATGTCGGGCGGGATGGGCTGGACCGCTATCGCGGTGAGCCTGCTCGCGGCAAACCGTCCTCTCGCCATACTGCCGGCCGCCCTGCTGCTGGGCTGGCTCGACTCGGGCGCCCGACAGGCCGCCGTGTTCGCGGGCGTGCCCTTCGACGCCGCCCTGCTCGTCAAGGCTTTCGTGCTGCTCCTCGCCACCGCGCGCCTCCTGCCGCCTCGAGCGCGGCGCGGGGTAGCTTCGTGAGCTGGCTGCTTTCGCTGCCCGGCGACGCCGTCGCGCAAGGCGGCTCCATCGCGCTGGCGGCGCTCGGCGGCCTCGCGAGCGACGCCGCGGGCGTGCTCAACACCGCGCTCGAAGGCTTCATGTCGCTCGGGGCCTTCGTCTTCGCCTTGGTGGCCCCTCGCGCCGGCGCCTTCGCGGGCAACCTGGCCGCCGCCTCGGCCGCCTGCATGCTCGCCGCCGTGATCATCCACGCCGTGTTCAAGCTGCGGGCGGACATCTTCGTCGCCGGCCTCGCCGGAAACCTGCTCGTACAGGGCGGGGTGGCCTTGCTCTCGTGGCGGGCCTTCGGCACGAAGGGCGTCGTGGCCTTGCCCGAGCTGTTGTCGGCCCGCCTCGATCCGGGCCCGCTGGCGGAGCTGCCCGTCATCGGGACGCTCGCCTCCCAGCGACCCTCGACCTTGGTCCTCTACGTCCTCGCCGCCCTGCTCTGGCTGCTCCTCGCCGGGACGCCCTTGGGTCTCCGGCTGCGAGCCGCGGGGCAGCGGGAGGAAGCCCTCTCCCTCGCGGGCGTTAATCCGTCCCGCGTACGCTTCATGGCCTTCGCGATTTCCGGCATGGCCGCCGCGATCGCCGGCGCCTCCTTGAGCGCGCAGACGGGCGCCTGGGTGCCGGGCTCCACCTCGGGCCGGGGCTGGATCGCCCTCGTCGCGGTGTACCTCGGAAGACGCAGGCCCGGCGGAGCGGTGGCGGCTTCGCTGGGTTTCGCGGCGCTCTTCGCCGCGTCGAACGGCCTCCAGGTTTTCGACGCGCCGCCTGAGCTCGTGCTCGCGCTGCCCTACGTCGCGACCGCCCTGCTCGTGCTCGCCGGCAAGGCCAGGCTCCCCCGCCTCAGGCCCCGGGACGAAGGTCCGGGCCGCGAAGGCTAGGGCGCGCTTCCCGGTACGCGACGACGAGGCGACGGCGTTTCCTTCCAGTCTTGACCGGCGCGGCGGGGAAGGGTATAATCCTAGTATTCAGATAGGAATACTGGAGATTGCCTTTGTTCCAGGTCTCGACGCGGATACAGTACGGCCTCAGGGCGCTGGCCTACCTCGCCGGCAAGGACGGTCCCGCCAGCGCGACGGAGATCGCCGGAGCCGAGGGAATACCGGGCAAGTACCTCGAAGGCATACTCGGCCAGCTGACCGCCTCGGGGCTCCTCCGCTCCGAGCGGGGGAAGAACGGCGGCTACCGGCTTTCGCTGCCCGCGGCCGAGGTTACCGTGCTCAGCATCGTCGAGGCTCTCGAGGGGGAGATACGGCCGACCGAGTGCGCCGCCGGTCCCGGCGCCTGCGACCACGACCTCGCCTGCCTGCCCCGCCGCTTCTGGCTCGGGCTCAAGACCGCGGTGGACGAGTACCTCCGTTCCCGTACCCTGCTCGACGTCATCGATCCCGCTTCCTGAAAGGAGCCCCCATGGAACGCCGCATCGTATACATGGACTACAACGCCACGACGCCCCTCCACCCGCTCGTCCGGGACGCGATGACGGCGGATATGGGCGTCTTCGCCAACGCCTCGAGCATGCACGAGGCCGGGCGCGCCGCGAAGGCGAGGGTCGACTCAGCCCGCGCCGAGGTCGCGAAGCTCGCCGGGGTGCCGAACCCTGACGAGCTCGTCTTCACCTCGGGCGGTTCGGAATCGAACAACACCGTCTTCGCGACCATGTTCCACGTAGGGCGGAGAGGCGGCCGCCGCAAGATCGTCACCACTGCCATCGAGCATCCCTGCGTGGTCAACGCCGCCTCCTGGCTCCGCGAAGAGGGCTTCCCCGTGGTCTTCCTTCCCGTGGACGCCTCCGGGCGCGTGGACATGGAGGCCGCGGAGCGCGAGATCGACGCCGACACCTTGCTCGTCTCGGTCATGTCCGCCAACAACGAGATCGGCACGATCCAGGACGTTCCGGCCCTCTGCCGCATGGCCAAGGCGAAAGGCGCGCTCTTCCACACCGACGCCACCCAGTCCGCGGGCAAGGTTCCCGTCGAGGCGGCCGCCTGGGGCGTCGACTACCTGACCCTCTCGGCCCACAAGATCTACGGCCCCAAGGGAGTCGGCGCCCTCTACGTCCGCAAGGGCGCGCCCATCGAGCCCCTGATCCGCGGCGGGCACCAGGAGCACGGCCGACGGGCGGGCACCTACAACAACATCGGGATCCTCGGCTTCGGCCTCGCGGCCCGCCTCGCGCTCGAGGACCTCGAGGGAAGGGCGGCCCGCGTCCGGGTCATGCGGAACCGGCTGCGCGACGGCATCGTGGAACGCGTGCCGGACGTCCGCGTGAACGGACACGCCACCGAGGTGCTGCCGAACACGCTCAACGTATCCTTCCCCGGCGCGGAGGGCGAGGCCATCCTCCTCTACCTCGACCTCGAGGGCGTCCAGGTCTCCACGGGTTCCGCCTGCGCCTCCGGGAGCCTCGAGCCGAGCCACGTGCTGCTGGCCACGGGCGTCGGTCCCGAGCTCGCGCACGGATCGATCCGGTTCAGCCTCGGCTCGCTCACGAGCAACGAGGACGTGGACTACGTCCTCGAGGTACTTCCCCCGATCATCAAGCGGCTTCGCCGCATGTCCACGGTCAGCGTGGCCTAGCAGGACAAGGAGCATCCCATGGACGCCATGCAGTGGCTGTATTCGGACATCGTCCTCGATCACTTCAAGAATCCCCGCAACGTCTTCGACCCGGACGAGAAGTTCGCCTACGAAGCGGAGGGGACCGTCGGCAACGTCAAGTGCGGCGACCAGATGATGTTCATGCTCAAGATCGACGAGGGCGACGTCATCCGCGACGTGCGCTGGCGCACCTACGGCTGCGCGAGCGCCATCGCCAGCACCTCGATGCTGTCCGAGGTGACGAAGGGCCTCCATATCCGCGAGGCGTACAACCTCAGGCCCGAGGACATCGCGACGCGATTGGGCGGCCTGCCCGACAACAAGATCCACTGTTCCGTGCTCGGCGACAAGGCGCTGCGCGCCGCCATCGACGCCTGGCTCGAGAAGACGGGACGCGCCGGGCTCTACCGCAACGAAGGCGCCACCGTCATCTGCACCTGCCTCAACATCACGGACCGCGACATCGAGACGGCCGTGCGGGAAGGCGCCCGGAACTGGGAGCAGCTGCAGGAGCGCACCAAGATCGGCACCGTCTGCGGCGGGTGCAAGGTGAAGGGCGAATCGCTCCTCCACGAGTACGTGCACATCTTCGGCGAAGAGTAGGCGCGGACCCGCGGCGTCCCGAGCGCTTCCAGGCGCGGGACGCCGCGCCGCCCGCGAAGCGGCCCTCGTTCCGCACTTGCGATCCGCGCCCCCGGCCATTATCCTGACGCATACCTAGTGGCGCCGACGGCGTCCCGCGACGGGAGAGAAAGACGCATGAAAAACGCGGTTCCGATCGTTCCTTCGCTGTTGCTCCTCCTCTCCGCGCTCGCGCTCGCTTCCTGCGGCGTCCCCGATTCCGCCCTCGTGGAATCCTGGCGGATCGCCCACGGCGATTCCCCGGAGCGGTCCGACCCTTCCTTCGACGACTCCTCCTGGGAGAGCCTGACGGCCCCGGCGCTCATCCCGGTGCCGGAGGCCGACTCGTGGTTCTGGCTCAGGGCGGATGTGCGCTTCGAAGGAACGGGACCGTTCTGGCTCATTTCGCAGAAGTTCGGCGCGGCCTGCCAGGTCTTCGTCGACGGCGTCCTCGTAGGCGAGCGCGGTTCCTTGCCGCCCAGGCCGCTGATCCGCCCCGGCGTCACCGACGCGTGGCTGGTGCCCTCGAACCTCGTCGAGGACGGAAGGGCCGTGGTGGCCGTGCGCTCCTACGCCCGCGGTACCAGCGCGGACTATCCCGGCTTCAAGGTCGGCGGCCGGGAAGCGGCGGAATTCGAGCTCCACACCGCGCGGCTCCTTAACCTCCAGGTCTACATCGTCCTGGCCGTCCTCTGCCTTTTCCTCGGCGCCTACTTCATCTGGCAGTACAAGTCGAGGCCGAAGGACCGCTTCAACCTTTGGTACGCGCTTTCGCTCGTCCTGATCTCCTTCTATTTCTACGAGCTCGGCGCGGAACGCTTCATACCCGTCACCCTGGCCTTCAAGGCTTTCGCGAAGGTGGCGCTGACCGCCTCGATCGGCTTCCTGATGCTCTTCTTCACCGAATTCTTCGACATCCTGTCGGGCCGGGTCTTCAAGGTCCTGGTGGGCGTCCAGATCCTGGCCTTCTCGGCTCTCTTCTTCGCCAACACGGGCGACGAGACCGAGCTGATGGACATCTTCTCGCTGAGCCTCCTGCCGATCTTCGCGGAGATCATATCCGGCGTGTACATCCTGGTACGCGCCGCCCTGCTGAAGCGTAGCGACGCGATACCGATCCTGGCGGGACTCGTGCTCGGGGTCGGCTTCGGGGTGCACGACATCGTCTATCAGGTCGGCGGCACCGAGCCGATGGCCTGGCTCCAGGGCTTCACCTTCTTCGCCCTCGACATGGGCGTGTTCGTCGCGATGAGCGCGCGCGCCGCCCGCGCCGCCAACGAGGTCGAGGTCTTCGCGCGCGAGACGGCCGAACGGCGGGACCGGCTCGGGGCGGTGGTGGATGCCGCGGGCCGCGTGGTCGGCGCGGTCGCCGCCATGGCACGCGACCTCGAGGAGCGCGCGGGAGAGCTGGCGCGCACCGCGGAACTCTCGCGGAACGAGGCGAAGGCCATCGAGGCGGAGGCGGACCGGCAGCGCGTCGCGGTGGGCGAGGCCGTCGGCTCGGCGAACGACATGGCCCGGTCGAGCGAACGGGTGGATGAGGAGCTCGCGCTAGAGTCGGAACGCCTGGAAGGGGCGCTCGGCGCGGTCGGCGACATCATCTCCGGCACGGTCGGCGTCTCGAGCGACGTCACCGTGGCCGCGGAGCTTTCCGAGGGCCTCGCCCGGCGCGTGGAGGACGGCGTCCGCGACGTGGCGTCGCTCGGTTCGTCCATCGCCAAGGTCCGCGAAGCCTCGAAGGAAATCACGGAGGTGGTCGAGTCGGTGAACGATTTCGCCGAGCGCACCAACCTGCTGGCCATGAACGCCTCCATCGAGGCGGCGCACGCCGGCGCGGCCGGCCGCGGCTTCTCGGTCATCGCCCACGAGATCAAGAAGCTCGCCCAGGCGAGCGCGGACAGGGCCGCCCGCATCGGCGAGATGGCGTCGTCCATCGACGCCCTCGTCTCGGAGGGCGCCGGCGCGGCCGCGAAGGTCGAGAACGGTCTCGGCCGGATAGCCGCGGACTCGGGCGACGCGGTCGGACGGATCAAGGGCGTCGCCGAAGCGGCGCTTCGCCAGCGCGAACTTGCCGACGGCGCCTCCTCGGTCCTCGGCACCTTCTCGGATTCCTCGCGGCGCATGCGCGAGCAGACCGCGGCCCAGGCGGGCTACTCGCGCCTGGTGCGGGACTCGATGGGCGCCCTGGAGGAAGGGGCGGCCAGGGTCAAGTCGGCGGGCAGCCGCATCGTCACGGGCGTCGGCGCGCTCGCCGAGCAGGCGATAGGCCTCCGCGACCTGGCGACCCGTAGCAGCGCGATCGCGGCCGAGCTCGCGTCCATCGTGGGCAAGCGGACGGACTCCGAAGAGGGGATCGACCTCCTCGAGCCCGAAAGGGATCGGGCTTGAAGCCGATGGATCCGGAGGCGCCGGCGGAAGCGCAAATCCACGCGTTCCGCGAGGCGGTGTACGCCGAATACCGCGAGCGCGGTCGACGCCTGCCGTGGCGCGAAACGCGCGATCCCTGGGCCATCCTCGTGTCCGAGCTGATGCTGCAGCAGACCCAGGCGGCGCGCGTCGTCCCGAAATACGAGGAGTGGCTGCGCCGCTGGCCCGATCCGGCCGCGTTGGCCGCGGCTTCCGTGGCCGACGCGCTCGCCGCGTGGAGCGGCCTCGGCTACAATCGGCGCGCGCTCGCGCTCAAGGCGGCGGCTGCCATCATCGAGTACGAGCACGCGGGCGCGGTGCCCGAGGACTCGGCCGTCCTGCGGGCCCTTCCCGGCGTAGGGGCCTATACGGCGGGCGCGGTCCGGGCCTTCGCCTTCGGGCGACCCGACGTCTTCCTGGAGACGAACATCCGCGCGGCCCTGCTCCACTGGTTCTTCCCCGGCCGCGAGGGGGTTCGCGACCGGGAGCTGCTCCCGGCGGCCGCCCTCGTCCTCGACGCTTCCGATCCTCGAACCTGGTACTACGCGCTCATGGATTACGGGGCCGCGCTGAAGCGCCTCGCGCCGAATCCGTCGCGTCGCTCCGCCCACCACGTCGCGCAGTCCCGCTTCGAAGGCTCGCTCCGGCAGGCCCGCGGCGCCGTCGTGCGGCTGCTTTCCTCGGAGGGACCGGCGGAAGCGGAGCGCATCCACGAGCTCTGCGGCATGGAGCGCGAACGCGTCGCCGGGGCCCTCGCGGCCTTGGTCGCGGAGGGCGCGGTCGAATACGCGGGAAGCCTCGCCCGCATCCGGGAGTCCTGAGCGCGAACGGGAATCGCCTGAAGCGCCCCGGGCGGCGCCCTCCCGAGGCGAACGCCAGGCCGCTTTCAGGCGGCGGCCGGCAAGAGGGGAGCGGCGCTTCCCCCGAAGGCGCTCCTGAAAAAGAGGATGATCGAATCGAGGAGCCTCCGCAGCCAGGAGCCCGCGCCGACTTCGCGCGGGGCGACGAGCGCGACTCGCGCGTACACCTGTTCCCCGGCCAACACCTTGACGAGGCCCACCCGGGCGGACGCGGGAATCGGCGCCAAAAGCTCGGGGTAGGCCTCGACCACGGCGCGCGCGTCACCCGACACGGAACGGGGTACGGTGGCGGCGAGGATGCCCGCGGGGATTCCCGCGAGGCTGCGCTCGCTGCCCTTCCAGACGCGGGCCGGCTCGAAGTCCGGCAGGACGGGCCGCACCGTGACCCAATTCTCGAAGGCCCAGTCGAGCAAGGCCGAGCCGTCTTCCACCCGCCGCGCCTGGGCGTCGGCGGTGCCGGTCGCGGAAGCGCCGAGCAGCACCAGCACGAAGCGAGTGCCCTCGCGCTCGGCCGACGCGACGAAGTTGAAGCCGCTCTCGCTTATGTAGCCGGTCTTGAGTCCGTCGCAGCCCGGGTAGGCGCCGAGCAGCGGATTGCGGTTCTCGAGGACGGGCGGGACGTAGCCGGCGGGAACGCGCCGACCGGGCGGGAAGTTGGCGGGCTTCGGGAATTCGAAAGAGGGAAGGGAGTGGAGGCTTTCGACGAAGTCCGGTCGTTCTGCGAGGTAGGCGAGGGCGAAGGCCGCCATCTCCCGCGCCGTTGTCAGGTTGCGATCCGAAAGGCCCGAGGGTTCCTCGAAGCGCGTGACCACGAGTCCGTAGCGCCGCGCGACCGCGTTCATGCGCGCGGAGAAGCCCGATACTGAACCGGAGACGACGCGCGCGAGCACGAAGGCGGCGTCGTTCGCGCTCGCCACGGCGAGGCCCCGGGCCAGGTCGCCGACGGTGACGCGCATGCCGCGCTCCAGGTACATCACGCTCGAATTCCAGGGCAGCTCGTTCCACGCCTCGCCCGCTCGCACCTCGACCGGCGTCGAGAGCGAGAGGCGGCCCGCGTCGAGTTCCTCGCCGAGCACGGCGAGCGTCGCCAGCTTCGCGAGGCTCGCGGGCGGGATCGGCTCGTCGGCGTTCCGTTCGACGAGGGCCGCGCCGCGGGCCGCCTCGACGAGGATGAGCGATTTGGCCGAGACCGCGGGCGCGGCCTCCATGGCGAAGGATGAAACGGCCGCGGCCATGAGGGCCGCGGCCAGGCAACGCCTCGTCACGTCCGCGCCTTCCTAGAACTCGGCCTGCTTGACCGCCCGCGGGAAGGGGATTACGTCGCGGATGTTCTCCATGCCCGTCACCCAGCGCACGAGGCGCTCGAAACCGAGCCCGAATCCGGAGTGCGGCGCCGTGCCGTAGCGGCGGAGGTCGAGGTACCAGCCGTAGGCGGCCGGGTCGAGGCCTTTCGCCTTCATGGCCGCGACGAGCGCGTCGTAGCGGTACTCCCGCTCGGAGCCGCCGATGATCTCGCCGATGCGCGGCACGAGCACGTCCATGGCGCGCACCGTGCGCCCGTCGTCGTTGGCCCGCATGTAGAAGGCCTTGAGCTCCTTCGGGTAGTCCGTGACGATGAGCGGCCCCTTCACGACCTGCTCGGTCAGGAAGCGCTCGTGCTCGGTCTGGAGGTCGCAGCCCCAGTAGGGCTTGAACTCGAAGGAATCCTTGCGCTTCTCGAGCTCGGCCACGGCGTCCGTGTAGCTCATGTGCGCGAATTTGGACGAGCGCACCGCCTCGAGGCTCTCGCGCAAGCCCGGCTGGATCCGCTTGTCGAAGAATTCGAGGTCTTCGGCGCAGTCGTCGAGCGCGCTCGAGAGCAGGTGCTTGAGGAAGTCCTCGGCCAGCGCCATGTCCTCGGGCAGCTCGGCGAAGGCGATCTCGGGCTCGATCATCCAGAATTCCGCCAGGTGGCGGGTGGTGTTCGAGTTCTCGGCGCGGAAGGTCGGGCCGAAGGTGTAGACGGAGCCGAGGGCCATGCAGTAGGCCTCGACGTTGAGCTGGCCCGAGACCGACAGGTACGAGCGTTTCCCGAAGAAGTCCTTCGAGTAATCGACGCTCTTCCCGCCCTTCGCGATCGCGTCGAGGTCGAGCGTGGTCACCTGGAACATCTCGCCCGCGCCCTCGGCGTCGCTCGCGGTGATGATGGGGGTGTGGATGTACTGGAAGCCGCGCTCCTGGAAGAAGGAGTGGGCGGCGAAGGCCATGCGGTTGCGGACCCGGGCCACGGCGCCGAAGGTGTTCGTGCGCGGGCGCAGGTGAGCGATCTCGCGGAGGAATTCGAACGAGTGCTGCTTCTTCTGGAGCGGGTAGGTTTCGGCCGGCGCCTCGCCGATCAGCTCGAGGGAGCTGGCCTGGAGCTCGACGCTCTGTCCGGCGGCGGGGGAAGGCACGAGGACGCCCGTCGCGGCCACGGCGGCGCCGGTGCCCGCGCGCTCGAGCGCGTTCCGGGAATTCGCGTCGAGGGCGAGCGCGTCGTAGACGCACTGCACGTTGCGGAAGCAGGAGCCGTCGTTCAGCTCCAGGAAGGCCGTTCCCTTGGTCTCCCGCTTCGTGCGTACCCAACCCTTGACGACGACCGAAGCGCCGTCGGGGTCCCGCGAAAGGATTTCCCGGATGCTCGCCATTGTGAGGCTCCTCGCGTGTGTCGACCGGTCCCGGAACGGCCCGGCCCCCCGATTCCGCTCCTGAAGGATGGCATCGAGGTACCACAATTGGTAGCATGCGTCGCCCCCGGAGGTCAAACCGTGGACGGGAAAGCCCTGGCGGCGGACTGGCGGGCGGACGGACTAAAATTATGCGCGCCCCGAGCTTTTCCTACCGCCGACCCGGATGGTATCATGACAGCATCACGATTCCGGAGCGAAACGAAGTGCGCTACAACCTCGCCATCGCCTATCTCCTGTGGTTGTTCGGCGGCGTCGGAGTCCTCGGCCTCCAACGCTACTATCTCGGGAAGATCGGGACCGGCGTCCTCTGGACCGTTACGGGAGGCCTCGGCGGCTTCGGCGCCTTCTACGACTTCTTCACGCTGCCCCGGCAAGTGCGCGAGGCGAACATCCGCGACGCCGCGCGGCTCATCGCCGAGTCGCGGATGGCCGAAAGCTACGCTCGCCCTGCCGTCCCCCGGTCCGCGCCGCGCGAACCCCTCGAACGCGCCGCGCTCAAGGTGGCGCGCGCCTCGGGCGGACACGTGACGCCGGGCGAGCTCTCCCTCGAGTCGGACTGTACGCTGGACGAGGCGCGAAAGGTGCTGGACGAGCTCGCGCGCAAGGGGTACGCCGAGGTGAAGGTGCGTTCGAGCGGCGTCGTGGTCTACGGCTTCCCCGAGTTCTACCGCGAAGGCCGGAACGACTTCGAGATCGGATGAGCGCCGGTAAGCGCCGGCGGCGCGGACGTTCGGCGCGGTATCCGTCCACCGCCCGCCCGGGCGGATCGGAGGCAGCATGGAAGACAGGGAGATAAAATTCGAGATCGTCGAGCGCCTCGGCGCGCTCGGGGAAGGATCCCGCGGCTGGACGACGGAGCTCAACCTCGTGTCGTGGAACGAGCGGCCGCCCAAGTTCGACGTGCGTCCCTGGGATCCGACCCACCAGCGGATGGGGAAGGGCGTGACCCTCTCCGAGGACGAGGCCCGGAAGCTCTCCGAGCTGCTCGCCGCGCGCTTCGCCGCGCCGTGAACGAAACGGGCGAAGGACCGATCCGGGCCGACGGCGAGATCTTCGTCGTCGGCGCCGTCGTCGAACGGGACGGGAGCCTCTTCCTGGCCCGTCGCGCTCCCGGCGAGCGGCACGCGGGCGCCTGGGAGCTTCCCGGGGGCAAGATCGAACGCGGCGAGACGCCGGAGCGCGCCCTGGAGCGAGAGCTCCGCGAAGAGCTGTCCGTGGAGGCGACCATCTCCGATCCTTTGGTCGAGAGCGAGGTCGTGCTCGAGGGACGGCGTTTCCGCTTCCTCGCGCTGGAGGCCGCCTTCGACCGCGAACCGGTCGCGGGATCGGCGCACTCCGGGTTCGGATGGTTCGCGCCGGATTCCCTGCCCGCCGGGAAGGACCTGGCTCCCCTCGACGCGCCGGCCCTCGAGGCCTGGCGCAGGAGGGTGGCGAAATCGTGAAATCGAGACCAAGCGGCGCCGCCGAACGGCGCCGGGGAGCTGTCTTCAGCATGCGCCGTATCTTCGCCGCGCTCGTCATCGTCGTGCCCGTCCTGGCCATCGGCTTCGCTTCCTGCGATCGGCGTGAGCCGGTATCCTTGCCCGCGCTCGAACCGACGCCCGTGCTGGGCGCCGGGCCCGGCTGGCTCGTCGTCGAGCAAGCCTACGTTCGGGTGAAGTCCTCCCCCGGCTTCGATTCGGGCGACGTTGCCTTCCTGCGCGCCGGCGACGTCGTCGAGGCGGTCGGGCGGGAGCGGGGCGACGCGGAGCGTTCCGGCGTGGGCGTCTGGTACCTCGTACGGCACCTCGGCGTCGAGGGCTGGGTGCACGAAAGCTTCGCCTCGCTGTATCCCCACAAGGAACAGGCCGAACGGGCCGCGGGGGAATTCCGATGAAGGACCTGCTGCCCTGGATTCTCCCGCCGGCCATCGGCGCCGTGATCGGCTGGTTCACCAACGCGCTGGCCATCAAGATGCTGTTCAGGCCCTACCGCGAATATCGCCTGTTCGGCCTGCGGATTCCCTTCACGCCGGGCATTTTGCCGCGCGAAAAATCGAGGCTCGCGGCCTCCATCGGCGACTCCGTGGCCAGAGACCTCATCACGCCCGAGGTGCTCCGCGAGCGCCTGGAATCGCCGGATCTCAGGGCCAAGGTCGCGGCGGCCTCCCGCTCGATCGTCGACTCGGCGCTCGACGCGAAGGCGGCCGCCCTCCTCGACGGCGAGGGGATGCTCCTCGCTTCGCCCGGCGGCGCTTTGGCGCGCGGCGCCCTCGGCTCCGTCTGGCGGGGCTTCCTTTCGAGCGGCGCCCTCGCCTCGGGCGTCGAGGCGGCGGCCTTCGATCTGCTCGAGGCGATGGCCGACCGCAAGCTCGGCGAAATAGCGCCGCCCGGACGACTGGCCGAGCTCGCGGCGCGTTTCGCCGGAAGTCCCGTAGCGGAACGCGCTCGGGAGCTCGCGGCGACGCTCGCCGGCGGAGCGGTCGAGCGGGCGCTCGAAGGCGGGCTCAAGCCTGACGACGTCGTTCCGCTGGGGAAGGCCCTCGCCGCCTTCGACGCGGCCGCGGGCGCCCTCCTGCCCGCGCTCGAGGCGGCGCTCTCGCGCTACCTGGACGAACCTTCCGTGCGGGTCATCCTCGAACGCTACGGCGCCGCGATGGTGCGCAAGGAGATCGACCGCCTCGGCACCCTGCAGCGGCTGCTCGTCAACGCCGGCGGCTACGAACGATCGATCATCGAGACCATGCCGAAGGCCATCGACGACCTGGTCGACGCCATCCGCAAGTTCGCTTTCGGGCCGGAAGGCGGGAACAAGCTCGCGGCCTGGCTCCGCGCGCGGCTCGAGGGCTTGTGGCTCGAACCGCTAACCAACCACGCGCTGCTCGGAAACGGGGCGGCCTCGACTTTCGCGGCCTCGCTGGCCGGCACGGTGGCCGACCGCCTGCTCGCGGCGGCCCGAGACGAGCAGCTCGAAGCGCGGCTCTCGGCGCTCCTCTCGAAGCCGGAAATCGCGACGGTCGGCGCCTTGCTCGAGACCCTCGGACCGGACACCGCCCGAGTCGCCGCGAGGCTCGCCTCTCGCGCGGCGGTCTCCGCGCTGTCCGGACTGGCCGGCGGAGGAAGCTCGCGCGCGATCGGCGCCTTCGCGCAAGGAGCCGCGGCCCGCCTCGGCGACGCCACCCTGGGAGAGCTCGGCGCGTTCGATCCCCGATGGCGGGACGAGGCCTCGGACGTGCTCGCGGGTCTGGTCATCGCGCTGGCCGTCAAGGAGACGCCGAGGGCCCTCGAGGGCATCGACGTGAGTCGCCTCGTGCGCGAACGGATCGAGGCGCTCGACATGAGGGAGCTCGAGGCGATGGTGCTCCGCGTGGTGGATCGCGAGCTCTTCTGGATCACGGCGCTCGGCGGCATACTCGGCTTCCTGATCGGCGCGCTCCAGAGCCTGCTTTCGTTGATCAGGATCTGATCGCGAGCGGTTCCCCGAGCGGGGGCCCAGCCCTCAGGTCCCGTCGAAAAGCTTCGCGGCCTCCGCGGCCAGGTAGAAGGAGCCGAGCACGAGTAGGGGCTTCCCGCTCGCGATCGAGCGGCGGCGTCCTTCCCGGAGCGCTTCGGCGGTGTCGCTCACGAGTTCGGTCCTGAAGCCCGCGGCCTTGAAGCTCGCCTCCACGGAACCCGGGTCGCTCTGCTTGAAGGTGCCGGGCCTCGTCACGATCGCTTCGCCGAACCCGCGCCCGAGCGCGAGCGCCATCTCGGCGTGCCGCTTGTCGTGCGCGCACGCGAACACGAGCACCCCGCCTTCCGGGAATATTGAACGGAAACTCTCAAGGGCGAAGCCGACGCTCTCCGGCGTGTGCGCGCCGTCGAGCACGATCGCGGGCTCGGTCGGCAGTATCTCGAAGCGCGCCCGGATGCGCGCGGAGGCCAGCCCTTCGACGACGGCTTCGGGCGCGCAGGCGAACGGCGAGGCGCGCGCGACCAGGGCGGCCAGCGCCGCGTTCCTCGCCTGGATCGCCCCGATGATCGGCGTGCGCACGCGCACCGGCTCGGGGAAAATGGAACGGTCGCGGAAGGAGAGCAACGCCTCGGTGCCGCGGCGGTCGACGCGGACTTCGGAGATCGAGCACTCCCCGTCGAGGACGCGCATGGGCGCGTTCCGCTCGGCGGCGACGCGGCGGATGACTTCGAGGGCCTCGGGCCGCGCGGCGCTCGTGAAGGCCGGGACGCCAGGCTTGATGATGCCCGCCTTCTCGAAGGCTATCTCCGCGATGGTGTCGCCGAGGAATTCGGTGTGCTCGAGTTCGATGGCGGTGATGGCGACGGCTTGCGGCGAGACCACGTTGGTGGTGTCGAGCCTGCCGCCCATGCCGACCTCGTAGACGGCGGCGTCCATGCCCGCTTCGACGAAGGACAGGAAGCCGAGCACGGTGGCCAGTTCGAAGAAGGTGGGTTCCATGCCGCCAGGCCACTCGTCGGCCCGCTTTCCGTCCACGAGGGGGCCCAGGCGGTCCCAGGCCGAAAGGAGGAAGCCGTCGCCGAGCGCGTCTCCCGCCCGGCTGATGCGCTCCGAAAAATCGATCAGGTGCGGACTCGTGTAGAGTCCGGTCTTCCGTCCCGAGGCTTCGAGGATGCGCGCGAGCATCGTCGAGACCGAGCCCTTGCCTTTCGAACCCGCGACGTGGAGGCAGGGTGACGCGGCTTCGGGATTCCCGAGCGCGGAAAGCAGCGACCTGACGCGGTCGAACTTGAAATCGACGCTCTGGCCCTTCTCGAAATTGACGAATTCGAGCAGGCGGGTGTAGACGGCGTCGACGGTCTCGAGGCGGTGCGGCATGGGTGCGAGTATCCGGAGCGTCCCGAACCCTGTCAATACGAGAGGGAAGGACTATGAGCGCGGCTCCGCGGACGGGAGCGAGAGGAAGGCCAGCGCGCCCGGCCAGGGTACGGGACCGCGAGCGGCGAGCTTCCTCAAGGCGGCGGCGATCATCTCTAGCTCCGCGGCGTCGAACGCGGCGGCCAAGGCCGAGCCGTAGGGGCCCTCGGCCGAGAGCCAGGCGTCGAGGCGCGCTGGAGAGATGGCGCGTTCGGCTTCGACGCGGGACGTTTCGACCGTCGCGCCGGGCCTGGACGACGCGAGCTCGCGGATCGCGGCCGTTGCCGCGTCGAGGTCTCCGCCGGAAAAGCCATAAAACCCGTCCTCGAAACGGGCGAAGCGCGCGGCGAGCTCTTCGCCGAGCTCGATTCCGACGCCCGGGATGAGCGAAAGCCGGCCCACGGAACCGGCCAAGGTTTCGGCGAAAACCATCCGGGCTTCCGGAAGGGTTTCGCGCCAGCGGTCCAGAAGCCCGCCGGCGTCCTTCGCGTCCCTCCGGTAAAGGACGTCCCTGAACAGCGCGACGTCGAACGACCCGAAGCCGAAGGCCGAAGCCATGGCGTCGCGATCGGGAGCGGCGGGGTCGCCGACCAGAGCGCTCGGGCGCATGAGCTCCTCGAGGCCCGCGGCGAAGGCCTCGAGTATCTCCACGGCACGCGCGTCCGGTACCAGTGCGGCGCAGGCGCCCTCCGGCGCCTTCCGGATGGCTTCCCGTAGGGCGAGGCCGTCGCGTTCCCCGACCACCAGCACGCGTTCGTGGCGCTGAATTCCGGCGCGCGCGTGGAGACCGTCCCTGGCGGCCCGCGCCAGCGCGGTCGAGCCTCCGGCGGCCCGGGCGAGCCACTCGAGCGAGCGGTCGGCTTCCTTCGAGTAGGTCAGCCGGTCCACGCGCGATTGGGCCTCGTCGAGCGCTGCGACGAGCTGCTCCTCCCTGCGCCCGAGCACCGCGTCGCGCACGGCGAGCTCGTGGCCGAGGGCGCCGGGCTTGTAGAAGACCCGGCCGCGAAGGAGCTCCGGGAGGTATTGCTGCGCCGTCCAGTGGTCGCGGTACGCGTGCGGGTACTTGTAGCCGTCCCCGTGGCCGAAGCCCGGACCGTCCCGGCTACCGTCCTTCAGATGGTTGGGCACCTCGGCGCGGCTCTTCTCCACCTCGGCGAGCGCGTCGAAGTAGGCGAGCGCGCTGTTGGACTTCGGGGCGGTGGCCAGGTAGAGCGCCGCCTCGGCCATGTGGAACTGGCCCTCGGGCATGCCGATGCGCTCGAAGGCGCGCGCGCAGGCGTCCACGAGCTCCACCGCCCGCGGATCGGCCAGGCCGACGTCCTCGGCGGCCGAGATCAGCATGCGGCGGAAGATGAAGGCCGGATCCTCCCCCGCGTAGACCATGCGCGCCAGCCAGTAGAGCGCCGCGTCGGGATCCGAGCCACGGAGGCTCTTGATGAAGGCGCTGATCGAGTCGTAGTGGTAGTCGCCGTCCTTGTCGTAGAGCACGGCCCGGCGCTGGATGCTCTCCTCGGCCGCCTCCATGGAGACGGAAACCGTCGCGCCCTCGGGCGGGGGCCAGGGCTCGTGGCTCGTCTCCACGGCGAGCTCGAGCGCGTTGAGCAGGCTCCGGGCGTCGCCGTCGGCCACGTCGACCAGGTGCTCCAGGGCTCCTTCTACGAACTCGACCTTCCAGCGGCCGTAGCCGCGCTCGCGGTCGGCCAGGGCCCTGCGCGCCACCTCGAGGAGGGCGTCGGCGTCGAGGGCTTTTAGCAGGAACACGCGCGAGCGGGACACGAGCGCCCGGTTCACCTCGAAGAACGGATTTTCCGTGGTCGCGCCGACGAGCACTATGGTGCCGTTCTCGACCCAGGGCAGCAGGGCGTCCTGCTGGGCCTTGTTCCAGCGGTGCACCTCGTCGACGAAGAGTATGGTCCTGCGGTCGTAGAGCTCGCGGGCGCGCTTCGCCTCGTCGATGGCGTCTCGGATGGCCTGGACACCCGCCAGCACGGCGTTGATGGCGACGAAGCGCGCGCTCGTACCGTTCGCGATGACGCGCGCGAGCGTGGTCTTGCCGGTGCCCGGCGGGCCTGAAAGGATGAGCGAGGAAAGGCGGTCCTTCTGGATGGCGCGGCGGAGCAGGCGGCCGGGGCCGACGATGTGCTCCTGTCCGACGAAGTCGTCGAGGACGCGCGGCCGCATGCGCGCGGCCAGCGGCTCGGACGCGGACCGGCCCTCGTCCGCGGGCGCGAGTCCGAAAAGATCGTTGCCGTCCGCTCCCACCGCTTCCTCCGTCCGGTAGTCCCGTCATGAATGGAAACGCCGGAACCGGAGACCTCGCGGAGTCCGGTTCCGGCGCGTCGAGGCGTGGAAGCGGTCTACTCCCGGTTCCAGCCCGACCAGGCGGTGCCTTTCCACGCGTTGGACCAGAGTCCGTCGCCGCCCGTAAGCGCGAAGAGGCGGGTGCCGACCGAGTCGTAGTAGAGCTTCGTGATGCTGGTTTCCTCGAGCGTGGTCTGGAAGTTGGTCAGGGTCGAGACGAGGCCGCGGTCGTCGACGACCGTCCAGGTTGAAGGATCGACCTCGAAGTAGCCCTTCGCGCCTTTCGCCCCGAAGCTGCGCGTCGCGACGAGCACGACGGTGCCGCCGCCATCCGCCGGCACCTCGACGAGGTCGGAGAGGTAGGCGGTCGAATCGATCACGTGGGCGGTCCAGGCCGAGCCGTTCCAGACCGCGACGCTGCCCGAGGAGCCGGTCGCGACGACGTCGGCAGCGCCGCGCGCGAGCAGTCCCGTGACGGTGCCGACTCCGGGGGTGACGCTTGCGGCGAGCCCGCCGCCCGTGGTTGCGTCTCCCGTGTGCACGTCGTCGGCGTGCGCGGCGTAGAAGGTCGCGCCGTCATGGACCAGGGCCTTGACGCGACCGCCGCTCGGCGCGAGGCCGAAGGCGGCCGTGGCGAAATTGGCGCCTGAATGGATGTTAGCGCTCGTCACGTCGGGATCGGCCGCCGTATCGGTGGCGCCTGCCGAAAGGAACACGGTGGAGTTGAGAAAGAATAGTGAATCCGGAGCCATGGTCGAAATGCCATCGGTGACGACGTCGGACCAGATGCTTCCGTCCCAGAGTTTGACCATGCTGGTGTCGCCGTCGGTAAAGAGTACCCATAGGGAGCTCGTTCCGTCGGACGCGGCGCTCACGGCGTAGAGACCGGTCGGCGTCCCCGCGACCTTGCTCCAGGTTTCGCCCGTGACCGACCGTCTCCACAGCGCGCCGACTCCGGCGTAGTAGTCGCTTCCGAAGCGGACGACGAAATTGGGCGTCTGGCTGGCGAAGGCTTCGGTGCCGTTGTCGATGGGGGTCTCGAGCGAGAGGCTTTCGAAGATGCCGACCGGCCCCTCGGAGCAGGCGCCGAGGATGACCGCGGACAGGAGCGCGAGGGCGAGCGTGGCGCGCGCGAGGTGTTTCATGGTTGCGCCCTCCTTAGAGATGGTAGGTGGCGGTCAGGGTGGTCTCGAGGAAGCCGCCGAGCCGGTTGCTGTCTGGATAGTCGAGGTACATCTGCGGGATCAGCCAGAATTCGGTCCGCAGGCCGAGTCCCCAGTCCGCGGACTGCCGCCAGAGCCAGTCGGCGCCGAAACGGACGACCGGGTCGACGTGGGATAGCTCGCCGAGCCGCTGCAGTACCGCGCCGGCCGCGACCGTGGGCGCGATCTCGAAGGGGGAAAGGACGAAGTGCCATGAGGCGCGGAATGCCAGCGGCGCGGCGAAGAAGGTCCGGCCCGCCACGGAGCCCGCCACGAGGCCGCCGAGCTCGCCGCCGATGGCGAAGCCGCGCGCGACGAAGTGCATGTACGAGAGCGAGAAGGCAGCGCCGGGACCGAGGTTGAGCGGGTCGAAGCTCCCGTCGGAAAGGTCGAGATTGAGGAGCCCGAAGCCGGCTCCGAGCCGGAAGGAGAGCAGCGCGTCGCCGCTTTCGTACGGATTGGTGGGGAACTCGCCTGAATCCACGGACGGATCGGCGGCATCCTGGGCGAAGGCCGCGGTGGCGGCGAGCGCGACGGCCAGCAGGGCGATCGCGCGGATGGAAGGTCGGTTCATGGGGCCTCCGGGTCGGGACTATAGCACGTAGCGTGCCCGTTGAAAAGGACGCGGGCTTCCGATGGTTACGCCCGCCCGGGGCGGTCGCGCGTCCGTATCCACGCGTCCGAGGCCAGTTCGAGGAGCCATCCGTCGGCGGGCGCCTGGACGCGGGCCGAGCGCCACATCGAGAGCCTGAAGGCGCGAAAGGCGAGCGTCGCATTTCCGTGTCGGTCCCCGTCCGGTTCCTCCTCCGCGCGCGCCTCTCCGACCTCGAGCCCGCCTGGCCCTTCCGCGTCGTCATCGGAAGGAAAGCAAGCGCCGAGCCCTCGCAGGAGGCGCGCGGTCGGGGCGTCCGGCTCCAGGACCAGGGTCCTTCCCCTCCAGGCCGGCGGACCGAAGCGCAGGACTTCGGAATGGGTGCGCGCGAATGCGGCCGCCGCCTCGAACGCCGCCCGCGGAACAGCACCGCTTCCCGAGGCGACGGGCGCGCATCCGAACAGCAACAACGGAGGCAGCGTTTTCGCGCGGGGCAGTTTGGCTTGGAGCTCCGCCATCAGGTTGGGGGGCGGTTCGAGGATGGCCAACCACCCGCTGTATTCAGGCTCCGCCTTCATGCCGTCATGGTATACTCGGGGCGAGCGACTTGGAAAGGGAGGCCCCATGCGCCAGAAAGTTGGAGAACTCGCCGATCGTCTCGCCGCCGCGATCGGGTCGGAGGCGGGAATCGAAGCCATCGTGCTGGGAGAAGCGAGCGCCGCCGACCCGAACGATCCCTACTTCGCCCTCGTGCTCGACGCGTACTGTCGCGGCGGGGTTCCGGAGCCGGCGACGCGGGCCTTGGCCTACGGAGAGGTAGGGGACCTCGAAAGCTCCCGTTTCCAGGACAAGGACCGTTTCTTCGTCGGGGGCTTGCCCGTCCGCGTCGAGTACAAGCGGGTCGACCGCGTGGAGGAGCTCCTCGGGAAGGGCAAGGACGCGCTTCCCGTCCTCAAGGGTTCGGGGACCTATACGCTGTACCGTCTCGAGACCGGGCCGATCCTCTTCGATCGTTCCGGGTGGCTCGCCGGAATCCGTTCGAGCCTCCGCTCCCTTCCGGCCGATTTCTGGGAAATGCTGCTCGAGGGTTTCCGCTTCAAGATGGAGCATCACCTCTCCGATCTCGGCGCGGCCTCGCTGACCGGAGATCCGTTCTTCTTCCATGTGTCGATGGCCGGCTTCCTCCGCTACGTCGCCGCGACCCTGTTCATGGCGAATCGTCGCTTCGAGCCCTCGAACCGTCAGGTCGACGGCATGGTCAGGACCTTGCCGAAGCTGCCGGACCAGTTCGAGGCGCGATGGACGAGCCTGCTCCGCCTCGACGGGGGCATCACCCCGGAGCGCGCGTTCGGCATCGCTCAATTGCTGGCGCGGAGCGTGCTTTCGATGCGATGAGGTTCCTGGCCTCCGTTTTAGGCCAACTCCTCGTCGAGCAGCTCCATCGCGCGGCGGCGCGCCTCCTCCAGGGCCACTTCCGGTTCCGCTTCTCCTCCCGCTCCGAGAGCCGCCGCGAGCGGCAGCAGGGTCGTCCAGAGGTCCCGCGAGGCGGCATCCAGACGCTTCAGATGGACGGCCGCGGGGGCCGCGGGTCCGTCCAGCGCGGCCAATCCGTCGCGGTAGGCGCGAAGGAAGCGCTCCGGCGTCGTCGACGCGGCTCCTGCGCCGAAGAAGCCGCGACCGCCGTTTCCACGGGGCTCGGGCGAAGCCAGGTCGAGCCTGACGCCGCGACCCCGCGCCGCGATGACGCGCATCCGGGAACGCGACGCGAACGATTCCAGCCGCGATCGGTAGGCTTCGAGGGGCCTGGAGACGTAGCGGAAGCCCCGTTCGTCCTCCTCGCGCGCGAGAGGGTCGCTGCGGTACAGGAAGCCGGCGAACGACGACTCCAGCGGACGGACGCGGGAAGCGCGGTCGTCGAAGTAGCGATGTATGTAGGTTCCGCGCGCGTAGCTCGAACCCGAGGGATAGGAATAGTCGGCGCCGTACAGCGTCGCGGTCTCGGCGCCGAGCGACTCGGCCAGCGAAAGAGCCGCGAAGGCGACGTTTCCGCCGCTCGTGTCGATGGCCGGGAACGGCCTCCATTTGGCCGATACGTAGCGGCAGAACGGGTGGCCGGAGGAGACGAATCGGAGGTCGGCGAAGCGCCGGGTCACCGTGGGTGGCGAGGCCAGGTCGAGGACCAGGGGAATCCGGGCTTGCTCTCCGACGAAATGGTAGTAGCTGATGTGCTGGCAATCGATCGAAATCACCGCGTCGGGTTCGATGCCCGCGCTTGAAAGGGCCGGAAGGCTCGTATCGGCCGCGATGAGGAATGCCTCGCTTCTGCGATTCCGGATTTCCGCGAGCTGATCCTCGAGCGAGGGACCTGCGCCGCACACCATCGCCTTCCTGACGGGCGGTAGCGGCTTGTAGGGCCCAGCTGCCCGCGGCAGGTTCCGGATGGTGTTCCTGAACCAGGCCAGACCGAAATGAGCCTGCACGCTGAAATCGTCACGTATGGTCTTCAGGGCCGATTCGACGCCATGGGCGCAGGCATCGAACCAGGGCCGATCGAGTTCCACGCGCGCGCGGAGCGAGGCGGTGACGAGGCCGCCCGACAAGGAAGGAAGGTACAACCCGGGCAGTTCCCTGCCGGCCGCCGCCGGCTCCGGTTCCGCGAGCAGGGTGAAGCGCGGGTCCGCGAACAGGCGGCTCAGATCCGCGACCTCGATGATGGATCTCACGACGCCCAGGTCCGGTTCGACGCAGAGGAGTCCGGTCAGTCGGGGATTCCCCAGGAAGGGAAGGATATGCCACGCCGCTCCCAGTCCGTACGAGATTGCGAAAAACGGCGTCGGCGCGTCGGGCGCGGCCCTCTCGCCGTCCGCCTCGGGATCGTAGAGTCCGTGAAGGCGGACGGCGCGCCCTCCCCGCGTCATCACCGGCACGAGGGCTCCGGATTTAGCCTCGAGGAAGGAGACGCCGGGATCGGGAGCCATGCCGGCCAGTTTCCCGGCGATACCTTGATGTCGGCCGGATAGGGCGAGCAGGTTGCGCTCGAGCGTAGGATTCATCCGAGCAGCTCCTCGAGGATTTCCGTCATCGATACCGCGAAGCAGGCGACAGTCGCCGCCGTCAGGGCGGGGGTGGCGGTGCCGCGCGCCCTTTCGGCCAGCCATTCGGAGGCCCGATCGCCGCAGAACGCCTCGAGTCCCTGTCGCAGCGCTTCGGGAAGGTCCCTGCCCGGAGGCAGACCCTCGAGCCCGTCGGCCAGATCGGAGGCGAGCCGCTCGAGGATCTCGCGAAGCTTCCGTTCCCTCCCTCCTGCCGACGCGGAAGCGCGATAGGGCCCGCGGATCGGCGAGAAGGGCTGAGCCGGGAAGCCAAGGAGCGTGCGCGCGTTCGCCATGGTCGTCCGGGGAAGCGAGGCGGGCGAAGCGGGGGATTCGCTCAGGGTCAGGGCGACAGGGCAAGGCAGGCCGACTCCGGCATAGGCCTCGAAAGCCCTCGATGCGCGCCAGCGGCCGTCCATCCGGGTCGGGTATCCGCTCGCGACGCGCATGAAGGCCTTCGAATGGGCCGGAGCGATCCGGCTTTTCGAGGCATGGTCGAGCGCGTCGAAAGCGTAGGGGCGTGCATGCTCGCGAAGGTCGTCCGCGGCGAAGTCGACGCCGGCGACCACGAGCGAGCTTACGCCCAGCGCCGTCGCGAGCGAGGCCGCGCTGCCCGCGGCGGTTCCGTGCGGCGCCGCGCGGACCGGATCGGCTCCCAGGGCAGCGAGGAACGGCGCGTCATGGAAGATGCCGAGCTCGACCGGCACGAGGCGTCCGGCCTCCACGACCGAAGGGGGAAGCCTGGCATGGAGCGGAGCAGCGATCGGTACCCGCTCGGGGATCCTGAAGTGCAGGAGGTTCCAGGCTCCGGGATCGCTGGCGAACGCCAACTCGGGTATGAAGCCGCGCGTCACGCAAGCATCGGCCGCCGAGGCGAGGGCCCAGACCCTTATCCGTCCGGCCAGGTCCGCTAGTCCGTCGAGCGCCGCTTCGAGCCCGGGACCCGCCGCGGCGAGCAAAAGGGGGCGCGTATCCGGCGTGATGGATGAATAGGCCTCGATCCGCAGGAAATTCCTGCACGAATTGAGGAGCCAGCGCCGAGCCCAGAATCGCTCGCTGTTACGCGCGGCCGACAGGAAGCGAAGCGCCTCGGCGAGCTCGGCGCCGGCCAGCCCGGCGAAAGCGGGGTAGCGCGCCAGGGTCGGACGCCATTCCACGACGAGAATGCCGCCGTCGAGCCGTCCTTCTAGCGTCCGCACCAGGAAGTCGCGGATTCGCGACGGCGTATCGGGATACCACCGTAGGGCCGAAGACGCTTGTTCGAGTCCCCTGAAGCGGGGGTCCGCCTGGAGCGATGCTATGGTCGTTCCGGGCCAAAGCCTGTCGGCCGCCACGGCGATCCAATCGGACGCCGGCGCCAACGAGACGAGCGCCGAGGGTCGACGTCCGCCCGAACGCGCCTCGAGGAAGCGAAGCGCCTCGGCCAGCGGATCGCGGGTCGAATGGAAGCGCGAAGGATCCGCGCGACCGCCCGGAGGCTCGATCAAGGCCGCGGTTTCATCGAGCCGAGGAAAGTCTCGATGTATCCCTCGAGCCCTTGCTCGTCCGAGCGGACCGAGAGGAAACCGAGAATCGGCAATTCGCTCCTGTCGAAACCGCCCAGCGCCCGGGAGAGGCTCGTGGCGAATTGCGCGGCGAGCAATTCGGGGTCGGGGGGGCTGCGGGTCAGCATGTAGACGGCGAGCCTGGAATCCGGCGACACGCACGCTCCTCCCGTTTCGGAGAGGAGCGAGGAGGCGACCCGGTCGACGAGGGACATGAACGCGTCCGGTTCGGCGTCGAAGTCCCTCTTCATGGCTTTCCTGATTCCGGAGGCGTCGAAAGACGCGAGGACCAAATGGGAAGCGCCCATCATCCGCATCTTGCGTGAGAGGTCCCGGCCGAGTTCCGCCGCGGAGCAGCGAAGGCGTTCAGGCATTCCGAGGACGCGCCCGAGGCCAGGGTCGAGCCTGGCGCCGAGGGCCGCGAAGGCGGCTTCGAGAGTGCCGCTGGGACGCGGTTCGATCGGTCTATCGGAAAGGTACAGGGCTCGGTCCCCGAAACGCAGGGCGTCCAGGGACCGGAATCCGGACGCGGTCGCGGACGCCAGGCCCAGCCTTAGCGCGTCGAGAGAAGAACCTCCGGCGCGATGCGAGATCGGCCATGCATCGATCATGGCCTGGTCGATGGACATGCCGCCGCTCGGCGGCAACTTGAATCCGGCTCCGGAGGCGTATCGAAACACAGCGTCGTCGCCGAGGCGCAGGAAGAGTCCCCACGCCCTGGGCGCGAGCGCTTTCGAGATTTCGCTCGCTATCCGGAAGGCTACCGAGAGGGACGAGCCGTGGATGGTTTCCAGGCGCTTGCCGAAGCCCTCGAGGGAAGCGGGGCGGACCGCGGGATCCTCATACGTCGATGCGGGACTGAGCGGGCGCTCCGCTGCGGCGCGCGTTCCGGATCGCGGAACGCGCCCTTCATCGGTGGAGGGTTCCCGTGCAACGGGTCGATCCGGCGCGCTTGGCGCCGGACCCGTCACGGGAGCTTTTTTTTTTCGTGCCCGGCTTCGAGAGCCCGCCTGAGCAGTCCGTCTTTGGCCGGTCGGCCGGGCACGCCGCCCGAGAGGGCTCGTTCGAGGAGGCTCATATCACGCCAATCCCAATTCCTCGAACAGGCGCTTGTACGTCTCGAAGTGTTCCGAACGCGCGAACTCCTCGATCTTGTCGTCCGGCAGCGAGTCGAGCAGCTTGTCGAGGTAGGAAAGCACGTTGCGCACTTCGTCGCGGAGTGGATCCTTTTCGTCGGTCCCGATGTCAGCGACGGGAAGCTCCGGCCTTTCGCCTCCGGATCGACCGCCGCCGTCGGGCTTGTATCCGGCGTCGCCTTCCGCCGCCGCGACCTCGCTCTCGTCGATCTCCGGAAGCTCGACCGATCCCGAAAGCGATTCGAGTTCGGAGATGTCCTCCATGCCCTGGACGAACAGCTTGTCGTCGAGGGAGGCGGGAACCTGCTCAGGATGCGAGAATCCCTCGATGCCTTCGTCGAGCCCCAGATCCGTCGTCGAGGCGTCCGGCATGGAAGACTCAACGTGAAGGTTGATCTCGGACTGGTCGGACGCTTCCTCCTCGAGGACGAAGTCGTCGAGGGGCAGCTCGAAATCGGCTCCTTCCTCCACCAGGTCGAGCACGGCTTCGGACTCCTCCCCTTCGATTTCCGGGATGGTCTCGATGGCGTCCAGGTCCTGTCCGAGCGGAGAGGGCGAATCGGCCGCCGGCACGTCGAAGGGAATATCCTCGAGCGCGATCTCCCCGCCGCCGTCGGCGTCCTCGAGGACCGGAAGATCCTCTCCGGAACCGAGCAGGTCCGCTTCCTCGGAGATATCGAACTCCCCGAGGTCGGGTTCGGCGAGCGGGGTGTCTTCGAGGGGCTCCGCGTCCAGTTCGAGCGGCACCTCGCCTTCGAGCGCTTCCTCCAGGTAGCCGGTATCCTCGAGCGCCGGGGTTATCGGATGGATGCCTTCCTCGAGGATGTTCTCGAGCGCTTTGTCCTGGGACGGTTCGGGTTCGAGCCGGATTTCCTCGATGGCGGGAGGGGAGGAATAGTCCCCGTCCTCCGGCAGGAGCTCGGACTCGCTCCCCGGCTGGCTCGCGGAGTCGGATACAGCGACGCCCTCTGCGGTCTCCTCGGTGAAAGCGGCCGTGTTGAGGATGTTGTCGAGCTCATCGCCCGTGAGCGCGATGGTTTCGTCCTCCTCCTCGTCGAAGAAGCCCCCGGCGCGCTCCGCGCGTTCCGTCGAAACGGAGGCGGCGGGAGCTTCACCGGCGCCCTTGAGCTCGTTGAGCTGGCGCTTCAGGGAGACCAGCTCGCCGCGTATCCCCGCGAGATCCTCGGCGATGCGCTTGAGGAGGTCGGAGGAATCGGCCTGCGCGATCCGCGAGGGAACGGCCGCCAGATCCCGTTCTACGGCGCCGAGATCGTCGAATGAGGAGTCCCTCGAAGGACTCTCGTCGAGGACGAGCTCGGGAAGATCGTCGGTGAGCGCGGTAGCCGGGGAGTCGGACGCCGCCGAGGGGAAGGGGGAAGGGGCGGAGCCGCGGTCGGCCCGGTGTGGATGGCTGGATGGGCCGTCGATGCTCTCGAGGTCGATGTCCACGGTTTCCGTTTCGATCTCGGAGCCCCGATCCGCCATCGAGTCGGTCCGCGACGCTTCGTCCGTTCCCAGGAAGTCGTCGAACTCCGTAACGGTTTCGAATCCCTTCGAGCCGGATTCTACAGGAACGCCGATATCCTCGAGGTCGAAGGAAACATCCTCGCCCTCGGAGACCATCGGGCTCGGAATGGTGTCGTCGAACTGGAGGTCGATATCGATCGGCTCGAAGGCATCCTCGGCGCCGGAGGAACCTTCCGGTTCGGAAGTGGCGCCCGGCCCGGATCCGGAAGCGTCCGCGCCCGGTTCCACCCCGAAGTCCTCGGGGGAGAAAACCTCGAGCTCGGAATCCTGTCGCGGAGGCGCGGCTCGCGGCCGGCCCGCGTCCTGACGCGGGGCTGGCTCCAGGTCATCGAGGTCCAAGTCGATCACGCCTGAGCCGAGCTCGGAAAGCTCGGCGGATCCGTCCGCGTCCATTACGCCGTCGGGGGACGAGTCGTCCGGCAGATCCAGGCTGTCGAGCATGCGCTCCTCGTCGGCCGAGAGGAAACGATCGGCATCAGGATCAAGCCCACCAATTTCAGGCAGGGAACCCGCGTCGTCGATATCAGGCAACACCTCGTCAACCGCATCGCGCTCGATTTCGAGCTCCTCGACGTCTTCGGGTTCGGATTTCACCCAAACGCCGTACTGCTCGAGCTCGCGATCCGGAGGAAGCTCCGCTTCCGATCCGAGGTGCCGGGAATCCTTGCGATCCATGCTCGACATGGCTACTCCGTTCGTAGGGTCGTCTCATCAGAGTATCGGATGCCCGACAACCTTATTGTAGTCTACTTCACGCTTTTTCCCCTTGTCAACTTCGAAGGACCCCCTCAAGGCGAAGCCGACCCAGGCCGAAGTCTTGTATTGATGAAAGCGCGCCTCGTCTACGCACTCTCCGCGGCCCTCGCGGTCTATTGCCTGCTCGCGGCGACCTCGGGCGCCTCGGGATTCCGCGCCGCACGCGAGGCGCGGGTCCTCGTCGACCGCATGAACGCGAACATGGTCGAGCTCGAGACGCGGAACCGCGAGCTCCGCGCCAAGGTCGACTGGATGGAAACCGATCCGGAAGCCCTGCGGCTCGCAGCCCGCGATTCCGGCCTGCTGGAGCGCGGGGCCTTGCTCATCAGGCTACCGGCGGACGCCGAGCGCGGCGATGCTTGCTCGACCGGCGCTCTCGTGCCGTGGGAACCTTCCGGCGGCATGGCCGACTCGGACCTCAAGCTGACGGGGCTCGTCCTGGGACTCGCGGTTTTCTTCGTGTCGCTGCTCGTCCCGGATGGCGGCGCGCGGCGCCGCGCGCGGAACCGCGCGCCGGACGGCGCGGGCTTCAAGCTCGAGGGAAGACCCGCCTGAAGAAGCGCTCGATCGCCAACCAGAGCCGAGTCAGCAGGCCGGGAGTCCGGAGCCGCTCGAGCCGGGCGTAGGCGTCCGCGACCTCCTCGACGGGGACCGGAACGCGTTGCGCGTTCTCCTCAAGCTCGAGCTCGAGGCGGGAGACGCGATCCGTCGCGTCGATCATGAGGGCTTCGATGGTGGTCCAGCCGAGTTGACGGGCGGCGGCGAGCCTCCTCCGACCGGATACGAGCACCTTCCGCCTGGTTATGACGACCGGATGTAGCTGGCCGTAACGCGCGAGGCTCGCCGACAGGTCATCGATACCGGTCAGTTCCTTGCGAACGCGCTTGCCGACCTTGATCTCGGAAATGCGAATCCTCACCTTACCCGGCCTCCCGGTCCTCCATGATATGGGCGCATCTCAAGGCTAGCTCCCGGACGGCCGAACCGCAAGGCGCCCCGCGACCCGCCTGAGGGTCGCGGGGCGGGATTCATGGCGAGGAGGCGGCCTCGTCCGCGTTCGGCGTCCCGCCCTCCTCGGGGGGAATGGCCTCTTCCGCCGGGGCCGCGTCGCCATCATCTTCGTCGGGGTTCGGAGATACGACGGGGAGCGCCGCTTGAGGCGAAGGGGCGGGAGCCGATTCACCTTCGCTTCCGGTCGAGGGCAGTCCCGATCCGAGTCCGCCGAGCAAGGCCTCCAGGTCGAGTCCGAGGTCGATGGTCGAATCGATATCGATGCCCGAAGGGAACAGGGTCGGATCGATGGGAGGGGAGTTGAATCCGCCGCTCGCGCCGTGCACGTCGCAGAAGCGGTCGGGCTGGGTGCCGGCGAGGAAGCTCAGCGTTATCTGGCCGTCCGTGCAGGCTTCCGTGGGCAACAGGCCCGAAACGGCGCAGACCGTGGCGCTGACCAGGCCGGTCTGCGGCTTCGCGAAGGCGCGGGGAGGGAGCCCCTCGTGGATTTCCTTCATGTAGTCCGCCCAGACGTAGCGGGCGATCGTCTCGCCGGTCTGGGCGACGCCGAGGGAGTTGCCTCGGCGGTCGAAGCCGAACCAGGTGGCCGTGGCCAGGTAGGGCGAGTAGCCGATGACCCAGGCGTCCTCCCAGTTCTGCGTCGTGCCGGTCTTGCCGGCCAGCGGTATCGTGTACTCGCTGCCGTCCGGGTTCCTGTAGGTCAGGTACTGGCCCTTGTCCGTCGCGCCGCGCAGCGTACCGTACGCCGTGACCATCGAAAGCAGGTCGGTCATGATGGCCGCGTTCTGCGGGCTGACGACCTGGATGGCGTCGCCGCGACGCTTCTGGTCGGCGCGAAGGTCCTTTTCCGGCTCGAGGATGATCTTGCCGCTCCGGTCCTCGACATAGGTTATGGCGATCGGGTCGACGGCGCGCCCCTGGTTCCCGAAGACGCTGTAAGCCCGCGTCATCTGCAGCGGCGTGACGCCGATGACCCCGAGCGCGAGCGGATAGTAACGGGGGAAGGTCTGCCGCTTCTCGGCGGGGTCTGTGATGCCGAGGAGCGCTCCCGCGCGGTCGATGACCGGGTCGAACCCGACCGCGTCGAGCGTGCGAACGGCCGGTATGTTGAGCGAGAGCGAGAGCGCCTTCCAGAGCAGGATCGGGCCGTAATAGGTGCCGGAGTAGTTGCGCGGAATGTATTCGGTGCCGTCGGCGTTGTAGAAGACGACGGGCTCGTCGTAGATCAGCGTCGCCATGGTCGACTTGCGCGCGTCTATCGCCGCCGAGTAGAGGAAGGGCTTGAACGACGAACCCGGCATCAGCTTGGCCTGGGTCGCCCGTATGTACTGGCTCGCCTGCGTGTACTTGGAGCCGCCCACCAAGGCCTTGATATGGCCCGTATCCAGCTCGAGCGTCACGAGGGCGCCCTCGACCGTCCCCTTCTCGACCTCCTTGTTGAGTTCGGCGTAGCTGACGTCGGTGGCGCGCTTGAGCTCGGCGAGGCCGAAGAGCATCGCGGCGGCGTCGATGACCGGGTTCACGCGGTAGTTGTAGTAGTCGAGCGCGCGGCTGCGGATCTCGGTTTCGCCGGCGAACCACTCCGAGAATCCGAAGCTCAGGCCCACGAGCTCTACGAGCGGCACGTAGAACGAGTCCGCCTCCCGGAGGCGGAGCGAGCTCGAGGCGAGGAATTCGCGGTTCGCGAGCTCGATGCCGCGCTTCATGTAGCGGTCGGCGGCCTTCTGGAAATCGAGGTCGAGGGTCGTGTGGACGGTAAGCCCGTCCTTGTACAGGTCGATCGAACCGTAGAGCAGGTCGCCGAGGGCCCGGTGCACGTACTCGCTGAACCAGGGCGCCTCGTCGGAGCGGGAGAAGAAGGCGCTCGTCGAGGCGCGGGTGTAGTCGAAATTGTCCCAGTAGTCGTCGAACGAGGCCTGCGCTTCGGCCTCGGTGGCGTATCCCGCCTCCACCATCGCGCTGAGCACCGCCCTCGACCGGTCCCTGGATCGGTTGGGGAAGTCGATGGGGTTGTAGGAATAGGGACTCGACAGGGTGACCACGAGGATGGCCGACTCGGCGAGGGTGGCCTCGCGCGCGGAATGGCCGAAGTAGAATTTGCTGGCGGCCTCGAATCCGTAGACGCCCGGTCCCATGGCCATGCGGTTCAGGTAGAGTTCGAGGATCTCTTCCTTGGAGTAGCGGCGCTCGAGCTGGAAGGCCCACCAGAGCTCCACGAGCTTGCGCTTGAGGCTGATGTCCGAGCGGTCCGCGTAAAGGGTGCCCGCGAGCTGCTGGGTGATCGTGGAGCCGCCGCCGAGGTTGCGGCCGATAAGGCGGCCCACCACCGCGCGGACGATGCTCTTGACGGTGAATCCGCGATGCGTCCAGAACCGGTCGTCCTCGCGGGTGATCAAGGCGTCGACCAGATGCCTGGGCAAGTCCTTTATCGCGATGAGCTCGCGCTTCTCCTCGGAATAGAACTCCGTGATGAGGCGGCCCTTGGAATCCAGTATCCGCGAGGGAAGGGCCGGGTCGAGCTCCGTGAAGTTCTCGATGTTGATAGTGTTGACGGTCGCGGCGATCGCGACGCCGGCCCCTATCCCCGCGAGGAGGAGGATTCCGAGCGAGGCGTAGACGACGACGAGGAAGGCGCTCGGGCGCTTCCCGGCATGCTCCGTGGAGACCATGCGGCCACACTATGCGTAAAACCGGTTCCGGGTCAACGGGCGACGCGCGGCGACGAAAAGAAAGGCCGGTCTCTCGACCGGCCTTGCCCCGAGGGGCGTCGCAGGGGACCATAGCGAACTGGGAGGGGAGCTATGATTCGTCTCCGACAGCTTGAATATCGGCTCGGGACGAGTTGAATTTAATCTTTCCCCGAGCATTTTGCCACTTGACGGCGGATCGGGGCTCGAAATCGTTTTCCTTCGTCCAATTGACGAAGGAAAGGCGTTTCGGGTATCATACCGGTACTAAAATATCGATTCGTCATCCACCCAGGAGGTTCTCATGAAGGTAGCCATCAACGGATTCGGCCGCATCGGCCGCCTCGTCTTCCAGTCCCTGGTCGAGCAGGGACTGCTCGGAAAGGACAAGGTCGACGTGGTCGCGGTGGTCGACGTCGCCACCGACGCGAAGTACTTCGCCTACCAGCTCAAGTACGATTCCGTCCACGGGCGCATGAGCGCCAGGCTCGAGACCCGGAAGAGCGATCCCGCCCTCGCCGAGGACGACATCCTGGTCGTCAACGGCCACGAGATCCGCTGCGTCATGGCGCAGAAGGAACTCAAGAACCTTCCTTGGAAGCAGCTCGGCGTCGAGTACGTCATCGAGTCCACCGGCCTCTTCTCCGACGAGAAGGCCTACGAGCACCTCGAGGCCGGCGCGCGGAAGGTCATCATCTCCGCCCCCGCCAAGAGCAAGGACGAGAGCAAGAAGATCAAGACCTTCGTCATGGGCGTCAACGAGGGCGACTACGACGACGCGAAGCACCACGTCGTCTCCAACGCCTCCTGCACCACCAACTGCCTGGCGCCGGTGGTCCACGTCCTCCTCAAGGAGGGCGTCGGCATCGAGACCGGCCTGATGACCACCATCCACTCGTACACCGCCACCCAGAAGACGGTCGACGGCGTTTCGAAGAAGGACTGGCGCGGCGGCCGCGCCGCGGCCATCAACATCATTCCCTCCACCACCGGCGCGGCCAAGGCCGTCGGCGAGGTGCTGCCGGTCACCAAGGGCAAGCTCACCGGCATGTCCTTCCGCGTGCCGACCGCCGACGTCTCCGTCGTCGACCTGACCTTCCGCTCCGAGAAGGACACCTCGATCGAGGAGATCGACAAGCTCCTCAAGAAGGCGAGCGAGACCTACCTCAAGGGCATCCTGGGCTACGGGAACGAGGAGCTCGTCTCCACCGACTTCATCCACGACGAGCGCTCTTCCATCTACGACAGCCTCGCGACCCTGCAGAACAACCTGCCCGGCGAGAAGCGCTTCTTCAAGATCGTCTCCTGGTACGACAACGAGTGGGGCTACTCCAACCGCGTCGTCGACCTGCTCCGCCACATGGGCGGGCTGAAGAAGTAAGGAAGGATACAGCCGCAAGGGCCCGCCGCGAGGCGGGCCCTTGTTCCATCGGGGCGCGCCGCCGACCGTTCGGGGGGCGTCCAGGCGTATACGGAGGACCCATGCTCAGGACCATCAAGGATATCGACCTGAAGGGAAAGCGCGTGCTCATGCGCGTCGACTTCAACGTGCCGATGAAGGCCGGCGTCGTCCAGGACGACACCCGCATCGCGGCCGCCCTTCCCACCATCAAGGCCGTGCTGGATTCGGGCGCCGGCTCCCTCGTGCTGATGAGCCACCTCGGCGATCCGAAGAAGGACGGCAAGAAGGCGAGGGAGAAGGCGGAGAAGGAAGGCAAGCCCTTCGACCTCGAGGCATATCTCGACGGCAAGCACCGCATGAAGCCGGTGGCCGAACGCCTCTCCGCGCTGCTCGGGAAGCCGGTCGCCGTCGCGCCGGACTGCGTCGGCGACGAGGTCGCGAGGCTCGCGGCGGCGCTTCCCCCGGGCGGCGTCCTCATGCTCGAGAACACCCGCTTCCACGAAGAGGAGACAAGCGACGACGAGGCCAAGCGCGAGTCGCTCGCCAAGGAGCTCGCGGGACTCGGCGACGTCTTCGTCAACGACGCCTTCGGCACCGCGCACCGGGCCCACGCCTCCACCGAGACGGTCGCGCGCTTCCTGCCGGCCTACGCCGGCTTCCTCATGGAAAAGGAAGTGAGGTACCTCGAGCCCCTGGTCTCCGACCCGGCCAAGCCCTTCGTGGCCATCATCGGAGGCGCGAAGGTCAGTTCGAAAATCGCCGTGCTCTCGAAGCTGCTGGACACGGCCGACGTCCTCGTCGTGGGCGGCGGCATGGCCTACACCTTCCTCAAGGCGCTCGGGCATCCCGTCGGGAAGAGCCTGGTCGAGGACGACCAGCTCGACGTGGCGAAGGATATCCTGGCCAAGGCCGAGCGCCGCGACGTCGAGATCGTCCTGCCCGTGGACCACGTGGGCGCCGCCGCCTTCGACGCCGGGGCCGCGCCGGTCCCCGTCGACGGGGCTGACCTCCCGGCGGACCTCATGGGCATGGACGTGGGGCCGAAGACGGTCGAGCTCTACCGGGAGGCCCTCTCGGGCGCGCGCAGCGTGGTCTGGAACGGCCCGGTCGGCGTGTTCGAGTTCGACGCCTTCTCGAAAGGCACCGAGGCCGTGGCCCGGCTCGTGGCGGAAGCCACCGCGCGCGGCGCGACCACCGTGGTCGGCGGCGGTGATTCGGTCGCGGCCGTCAACAAGTTCGGCCTCGCGGACCGCATGAGCCACGTATCGACGGGCGGCGGGGCGAGCCTCGAATACCTCGAGGGCAAGGTCCTGCCCGGCATCGCCATCCTCGTTTCGAAGCAGTAAAGGGAGCCATCCATGCGCAGCTATTTCATCGCCGGCAACTGGAAGATGCACAAGACGGTGGGCGAATCCGTCGCGCTCGCGACCGAGCTGGTCGCCAAGCTGGCCGGAGCGGGCGAGAAGGTCATGATCGCGCCGGCGTTCACCGCGCTTCAGGCTGTGGCCGCGGTCGTGAAGGGCTCGAACGTGCTGCTCGGCGCCCAGAACATGGGCCCGGAAGAGCAGGGAGCCCACACCGGAGAGGTGTCCGTCCTCATGCTCAAGGATCTCGGCGTGAGCCATGTCATCCTCGGACACTCCGAGCGCCGCCATGGTTACGGGGAGGACGACGCCCTGGTCAACCGCAAGGTCAGGCTGGCGCTCAAGCACGGCCTCGAGCCCATCCTTTGCGTCGGCGAGACGCTCGGGGAACGGGAATCCGGCAGGCTCGAAGCGGTGGTCGGCGCCCAGACCCGCGAAGGCCTCGCGGGCGTGACGGCGGCCGAACTGGCGAAGGTGACCATCGCGTACGAGCCGGTCTGGGCAATCGGCACCGGCAAGACCGCCACCCCGGACGACGCCGACGCGGTCCACGCCTTCATCCGCAAGGTGCTCGCGAGCCTCTACGGCGACGCCGCCGCCAAGGGCGTCTGCATCCAGTACGGCGGCTCGGTCAAGAGCGAGAACGCGGCCGAGCTCATGGCCCGGCCCAACATCGACGGCGCCCTCGTCGGGGGGGCCTCGCTCAAGGCGGAGAGCTTCGTCCCGATAGTCAGGTTCCGGTAAAGAAGGGCGACGCCGCGAGCCGCCTCCGCCGCGCGGCGTCGCGCCTCTTGCACTTCGGGCCGGAAACGGGTACTATTTCCGCCGCCTCCGCATCCCGCGCGCCGGGTCGGTTCCGGACGGTCCGCCGGGGCGCAGCACAGCAACGAACACGGAGTCATAAGCATGGGTTTCCTGGGTATTCTCCTTCTCGTCGTCTTCGTCATCGTGGCCATCCTCCTCGTGCTCCTGGTCGTCATCCAGGACGAGGGCGGCGACAGCCTCGGCGGCATCTTCGCCGGCTCCGGCGATACGGCGTTCGGCGCGCGCGCCAGCAACGTGGTGGTCCGCGTCACGTACATATTGGGCGGCCTCTTTTTCGTCCTGGCCTTCGCCCTCGCGGTGGTCAGCCGCTCCGGCTCGGCGAACCTGGAGGCCAAGGCTCTCGAGGCCGCCGGCACCCAGGCCGTGGAATGGTGGAACGAGACTCCCTCCGCCGGCGTTCCCGAGCTGAACCTCGAGGCCGCGCCCGCCGACACGACTCCCCTCGAGGCGCCGGCCGCCGGTTCCGGCCAGTAAGGCCCGTCCCGCCGCCAGCACATCGAGCCCGCGCACCGAGCGCGGGCTCGTTTCGTCGACCGGGGAGGGTTGCGCGTGGCTGACCATTACGAACTTCTCGGAGTCCCGCGCGACGCCGGCACCCGAGAGATCAAAAGCGCCTTCCGGCTCAAGGCCAAGCGGCTGCATCCCGATCTGGCCCGGGGAGCGGACGGCGAGCCGGCCATGCGCATGCTGCTCGACGCGTACAGGACCCTCCTGGATCCCGAGCGACGCCTGGCCTACGACCGGAGCCTCCGCAAGCGCGGATCTGTCGCCGCGGGCGTCCCGAGCTTCGATTACCGGAAATGGCTCAAGGAGCGGCTCGAGGTTCCGGAGTACCGGGCGAAGCTCCTGGTATACGACCTCCTCCACGATCTCGAGGACGAGGCGCTCGAGCTTTTCGAGAGCCTGGACGGTCTCGAGGAAGGCCGCCTCGAACGCTTCTTCGAGCGCTCGGAGGCCATGGACGCCGAATTCTGCATCGCCGAGGAATACGAGAAGCGCGGGCGCTTCGTCGACGCCTATCGCGTGTACCTTTCGATCTTCCGCAAGGAGCGCGAGAAGCCGGCGCTCGGCTATTTCCTCGACGTCGTGGCGTTACGGTTCCGGCGCTTGGCGCTCGAAGGCTTGCGCGCGGTGCTCGAGGACGGGCCCTACCTCGACATTCTCTCCGAGGCCGCGGAAGCCGTTCCCGACGACTACGACGCCGCCCAGCTGCTCCGGCGGAAGGCCGAGCTGCTCCTGCGGCTCGGTTCGCGCTCGGACGCGGTCGCGGCGATCGCCGAGGCGCGCCGCCGGTACCCGAGGCTCGCGGGTCTCGGCGCCCTCGAGAGGAAAGCCGCCTCGCCGCTCGCCCGATCGGCGACAGCTTGAAGAAAGAGCGTGCTTCGTATACCTTTGCGCGAATCGATTGTTTGATGACGACGGGGCAGACGCCCGTCCATCACGCGCATCCAGGAAGGTCCGCCATGAATCGTTTCCTCCCGGCCGTCGTCGCCGCATTGCTCCTCGCCGGCGCCGCCGGCGCCCAGTCCACGCTCATCGACGCTCCCGTGGCCACCGTGAAGCTCATCCGCTCGGAGGTTCTCGGACAGCGGCAGTTCTCCCGCGACGTCGAGGTCATGGAGAAGGCGCTCGGCCGCAAGCTCGCGCCCGAAGAGAAGCGCCAGTTCCTCGAGACCAAGATCAACGACATGCTCTTCTTCCAGATGTGCGAGCGGGACAAGCTGTTCGCGTCCGAGACCGAAATCGATGCATATATACTGAAGATGCGCGAGCAGACCGCCGCCGGCCTTTCCGACGCCCAGTTCGAGGCCGCGCTGAAGGCGCAGGGCATCGATCTCGCCGAGCTCCGAAAATCCGCCCGACAGCAGATACTGTTCCAGAAATACATCGAGAGCTACCGGAAAGCCGATCTCGAGAGGCTCAAGGCGCCGACCGCGGACGAGGTCATCGCCGCCTACGAGCTCAACAAGGTCAGCTACGTCAGGCCGGACTACGTCCGCGTCAGCGTCCTCTACGTCGACACCAGGTCCATGGACGCCGCGGGACGGGCCAAGGCCAAGTCCCTCATGCTCGATCTCGCGGCGAAGGTCCGCGAGAACCCCGCCCGCTTCGACGAGTTGCTCGTCAAGGCTTCCGACCCGAGCTCGGGGTATCGCGGGACCAGTTCGCTCTACGTCTCGCGCACGCCCCAATCGCTGCAGGGCTGGGGTCAGCAGTTCATGGACTCCGCGTTCGGCCTCAAGGCGGGCCAGATCGGCGAACTCATCGAAAACGAGGCCGGCTACCAGTTCATCCGCGTCAACGAGGTCCTTCCGCAGAAGCAGCTGACCCTCACCGACCCCTACCAGCTCGGCCAGGCCGCGACCGTACAGGACGTGATCCGGTACCAGCTCTTCCAGGCCGCCCAGCAGAAGCTGCTCGCCGACATAATGGAAAGCCTTATCGCCGAGCTTCGCAAGGCGGCAGCCGTCAAGATCTACGAAGAAAACCTGAAGTAGGGGGAGCGGATGGCTTCGCGCCGAAAAGGCAGGATACTCGCGTTCCAGGCGCTTTACGCCTGGGACGTGGCCGGGACGCCGCTGGACGAGCTGCTGGATTTCTCGTGGCTGGACGAGGACAAGCGCGAGGCCCTCGACGATGAGGTGCGCGTCTTCGCCGGCCTCATGATCGCCGGCACCATCGGCGCAATCGAACGTATCGACGAGTCGATACGCCGCAGGCTCGAGCATTGGACCTTCGAGCGCCTGAAGCGGGTGGAGCTCGCCATACTCCGCATCTCGGTCTGGTCCCTGCTGGAGCAGGCGGACATCCCGGCCCAGATCACCATCGACGAGGCCATCGAGATAGCCAAGGAATTCGGATCCGAGGATTCATACAAGTTCATCAACGGAGTGCTGGATGGGGTCTGGAAGGCGGAGCGAAAGGCCGACTGAAGCCGGCGACGGCGGGCTTCGCCGCGCCGGACCGGGCTTCCCGTCCGGTCTCCTCCCGCCGGCGTTCGCATGCGCGCTCGCGCTCGCGTCCTGCGCCCCCTCGCTTTCCTTCGACGATCTCCTCTCGCGGATAGACTCGGCCGAGGCGACCGCCCGGGCCGGCCTCTACGAGCAGGCGTCGCGCAAGGCAGGCTCCGCGCGCGACCAACTCAGGCTCGTGTCGAAGGCGAGGAGCGGACTGGAGCCCGGACTCTACCACGAGGTGGTGGAGCGGGCTTTGGCCGCCTTCCCGAACCATCCCTCGCTGGCCTACATCGCGGCCTCATCGCGCATCCAAGCCGGCCGGCCTGAAGCCGCCCTCGAGCTGTTCGCCGGCCCCTTGGTCCCCGCCGAGGCGCCCGAGCTCTATGCCCTCGCCTGGATCGTCCTCGCGAGGGAAGCGCTGAGGGCCGGAGAACTCCCGCCCGATCCGGGCCCCGCTTCGCTCGGCCTGGTCGCCGAAGCCCTCGGCAGCCCGGAACCGCTCGTCGTCGCCGGGGCATTCTCGCTCGGGCGCGCGGATCCCTTCACGGCCGAACGCCACCTGGACGCCGCCGCGAAGCTCGGCGCCTTCGCGCCCGGTCTGGCCTGGGAGCTCGGACGCTTCGACCTCGTGCTCGCGTCGCCGATCCCCGACGATCCCGAACCGGGCACGCCCGAGGCCGGGCGGAGCGCCAGGGCGACCGAGCTGGCCCGGCGCGCCGACGCGGCGCTGCTTTCCGGACGCATCGAGCTCGCGGAGCGGTATTACCTCGATCTCATCGCCGAGGCGCCTTCGTCCTCCTGGAAACCCTGGGAAGCCCTGGCCCTGTTGGCAGAAGGGTGGCGGCCGAACCTGGCGGCGCGCCGGGGCGAGCTGGCGATTCTGGCCGGCCCCTTCAACTCCGGGCAGGCCGGATTCCGCGATGCCCAGCTCGCCTCGCGCTTCTCCGAGATCCCCGAGGCCACGCTGGCCAGGGCAGCCAGGCTTTCCCGCGCGGGCCGCGCCGCCGACGCCCTCGTCCTCCTCTCCGCCATGGGGGACAGACCCGATGCCTTGCTGATCTCGGCCGCGGCCAGGTTGCGCGGTGGCGATCCCTCGCGGGCCGCCCTCGACGCGCTCGCCGCGATCGAATCTTCCCCGGACGATCCGGCCGTGCTGGCGGCGGCGGTCTCCATGCTCGCGCGATCGGGGGAACCCTGGATGGCGGTTCTCGCCGCGCGGCGGGCTCGAACGCCCGAGGCGACCCAGCCCGGAACCTGGTTCGCGAAGGCGCTCGAGGCTACCGCCGCGGGTCGGGTCGAGGAAGCGATCGGCATTCTGGAAGCGGAAGGCGCCCTCGAGGAAGGATCGGCCTCGACCGCTTCCCTCGCGGTCCTCCTGCGGGAGGCGGGCAGGCGACGGGAGGCGGCGGAACGATGGGCGCTCGCCGCCCGGGAAAGCATCGACATCAAGGACAAGGTCCGGTTCCTGGTCGAGGAGTCGCGCGACCGCATCGCCACGGGCGACGCGACGGGAGCCAGGGCCGCGCTCTCGGTCGCCCTGGATCTCGATCCCGGCTCCATCGAGGCCGCGGGCCTGATGGCGGCCGCGATCGGAAAATGAAGGACGAAACCATGCTGAAATTGAAGAACGCCCGTCAGGTCGAGGGCATAGCGCGATCCTGCGCCCTCCTCTCCGAACTATACGCCGCCCTCAAGCCGCGCGTCGTGCAGGGCGCGAGCACCGGCGAGCTCGACGATTTCGCCCGGGACTTCATCGTCAGGGCCGGCGGCAAGCCCGCCTTCCTCGGCTACATGGACTACCCGGCAACGCTCTGCGTCTCCGTGAACGAGGAGGTCATCCACGGCATCCCGGGGAAGCGCCGCCTCGCCGAAGGCGACCTGGTCGGCATCGACTGCGGCATCGAGCTCGACGGCTACTTCTCCGACGCCGCCTTCAGCGTCGGTGTCGGCAAGGTTTCGTCCGAAGTCCAGCGCCTCATGGACGTGACGAAGGAATGCCTCGCGCTCGCGATCGCCCAGGTGAAGCCCGGCAACCGCGTCCACCACATCGGCAAGGCCGTCCACGAGCGGGCCGTAGCCGCGGGTTTCGGCGTGGTCCGGCAGTACTGCGGCCACGGCGTGGGCTTCTCCCAGCACGAGGATCCGCAGGTGCCGAACTACGTCAGTCCGGGGCCGAATCCGCGCCTGGTGCCCGGCATGATCCTGGCGATCGAACCGATGATCAACCTCGGCACCGGCGACGTTTCGGTGCTCGATGACGACTGGACCGTGGTCACGCTGGACGGGAAGCCTTCCGCCCACTTCGAGCATACGGTCGTCGTCACCCAGGATGGCTGCAGGGTGCTCACCTCCTGGTGAGCCGGCCGATTTCAGGAAACCGTAAGGCGTCGCGTTTGCCGCCGGCGCGCCGGCGCCTGTATCTTTGTTCCGTATCCGTTGTTGACGAACAGGAACCGCAATCGAACGTTCCGGAGGAACCCTCGTCATGAACCTGAAGCAACGCCTGTCCTCGGGGAAGCTCTTCGTTTTCAACCTGGTCATGCTCGGCATCGTGCTCGGCGCCGCGCTCACGTTGATGTCCTTTTCGTGCGCCTCGCCCTCCGGCTCGCCCGGCGCGCTCAGGGCTGAGACGCCGGCCCTTCCGCCTCCTTCCGGCGACCTCGCGCAGGCGCTCGCCGCCGCCGAGTCCATACAGCGGGCTTTCAACTACGTCGCGGATACGGTCAAGCCGAGCGTCGTCGAGCTCGACGTGGTGGAAACCCTCTCGGCTCCTTCCGGATCGGACGACAACCCCTTCCGCTTCTTCTTCGGACCGCCGGAGGACGGCGAACAGGCGCCCAGGGAGTTCGAGCAGAACGGGCTCGGCTCCGGCGTCATCGTCCGCCGGGACCGGAACACGGTCTACGTCCTGACCAACAACCACGTGGTCGGGGCCGCCACCCGCATCACGGTCAAGCTGCACGACGAGCGCGAATTCGAAGCGAGCGTCGTCGGCACCGACGAGCGCCGTGACCTGGCGCTCGTGAAATTCGAGACCTCCGACGAGGACATCTCCGTGGCCCGCCTGGGCGATTCCTCGACGCTCCGCGTCGGCGACTGGGCGATCGCCATCGGCAGCCCCTTGGGATATTTCGAAAGCGTGACGGCCGGCATCGTGAGCGCGCTCGGCCGCTCGGGCGGCCCGGACGGCAACATCTCGGACTTCATCCAGACCGACGCGGCCATCAACCGCGGCAACTCCGGCGGAGCGCTCGTCAACATCCGCGGCGAGGTGATCGGCATCAACACCTGGATCGCCTCGAACACCGGCGGCTCCCTCGGCCTGGGCTTCTCCATCCCGATCAACAACGCCAAGCGCGCCATCGACGACTTCATCTCGAAAGGGAAGGTCGAATACGGCTGGCTCGGAGTGCTCCTCCGCGAGATCGACAAGCCGAGCGCGGCCTCGCTCGCGCTTACGGACTCCAAGGGCGCCTTCGTCGGCCACGTCTTCCAGGGCAGCCCTGCCGACAAGGCCGGACTCCTGCCCGGCGACTTCGTCATCGCGCTCGACGGGTCGCGGGTCTCGACCGTCGACCAGCTGGTCCGCGCGGTCGGCGACATTCCGGCCGGGCAGAAGGCCGCCTTCACGGTCCTGCGGGACGGGAAGAGGCTCGACCTCGAGGCCCTGATCGAGAAGCGGGACGACGCGAGCGCGGCGGACTACTCGAAGCTGTGGCCTGGGCTCGACGTGGTGGCGCCCGCGTCGCCGGACGTGCCGAAGGAGAAGGCCCCGAAGGACGGGAAGGGAGCCTACGTCGTCAACGTGCTGCCGAGGACGCCGGCGGCCATCGTCGAGCTCAAGCCCGGCGACCTCGTGGTCGCGGTGAACGAGAAGCCGGTGGACGGCCTCGCCTCGTTCTACCGACTGCTCAACGACCGGAAGGAGCAGAAGGTCTCGTTCACCGTCGTGCGCGATGGCGCCACCCTGACGACGCTTGCCTTCGTGCGGAAGTAGGGCTAGAATGACCTGAGGTGTTCGCGGCTCCGCGCCGCGGCCGCGGCGCCGGGGGGCAAGCAGCCTCCCGGCGTCAGCGCATATACGGAAAGGTGGATGGATGCGCAAGGAATTCCTGCCCTACGACCAGGTTCGAAACAACGCGCTCAGGCTCGCGCACCGGATCCACGCGGACGGGTTCGTGCCCGACGTGATCTACGTGTCGCTCCGGGGCGGCGCCTACCTCGGCAACGTCATCTCCGAGTATTTCAAGATCGCCCGAACCGACGGCCGTCCCGCCTTCTACGCCGCCGTGGTCGCGCGCTCCTATACCGACATCCGCAAGCGCGAGCAGGTCCGGGTCGACGGCTGGACGTACAGCCCCAACCACCTGCGCGCCGGCGACAAGATACTTCTCGTGGACGACATCTACGACTCGGGACGCACGGTGAACCACCTGGTCAACATCATCCTGCGGAAGGGCATACCCCGCAAGGACATCAAGGTCGCCGTGCACGACTACAAGATCATCTCGTACCGTGACGAGACCTTGCCCATCCACCCCGACTACTGGTGCCGCAAGCACGAGATCGCCACGCCGGACGACGAAGTCTGGATCCACTACATGAGCCACGAGCTCGTGGGATTGACCGAAACGGAACTCCGCGAGTTCTACTACCCGGGAGATCCGGAGCTCCAGGGCATCCTCAAGACGCTCAAGCGCTAGGACGCGATGCGACGCAGCGCCGCCCGCCCGTTCGCGATCCTCCTCGCCGCCCTCGTCCCGGCCGCGCCCGCGATTTCCCAGACGCCCGTCCTGAGTCCCGCGCCCGGAACCTACGGGGGCGCCATCGCGGTCGCCCCGCCCGGGTACGGGGCCGGCACGGGGTGGCTCTACCGCTTCGGCGAGGAAGGTGAGTGGCTCGGCTTCGACTTGCCCCTCGTGCTCGACGCCGCGCCGCAGGAAGAACGGACCTACGAGCTCAAGGCGAGGCCGGCGGACGGGAGCGGCGCCGACATTTCCTGCCGCTACGTCATCGACAGGCGCGCGCCGCCTGAACCGGTCATACTCCCCGCGGACGGATCCCTGCTTTCGAGCGCGCGCCTCCAGATCCTCGCGGAGCCCGATACGGTCATACGCTACGCTGTCGCCGGTTCGATACGAGTTCCCGAGTCGACCTGGGATCCGGCCAAGCCGCCGGTTTTCCAGGCGAGCAAGGATGGCACAACGTCGCTCCTCGTCGTGGCCTGGGCCGTGGACAAGTCGGGCAACGCCGGCCCTCCCGCCTACGCCGCCTGGCGCTTGGCGCCGGAAGGCGCGCCGCGTCCCGCCGCGCCTTCCGCGGCCGCGCGGAAGGCCGTCGCGATACGCCCCGCGGCGGCGAACCCCGGCGCGCCGGAGCTCGTCGAACGCGAATCGGGTTCCGCCACGTTCCGCTTCCCCGCGCCGCCCGTTGGCTCCGCGTGGATCTACTCGGTCAACCCGCCCGAGCCGGATCGCTCGCTTCTCGGTTTCGTCGTCGCGGCGACGGATTCACGCCCGATTCTGGATATCCCCGCCCCTCTCGGCTGGGACGGCCCCCTGGTCGTCCGTTACGGCCTCCTTTCGAATGGAATCGCCACGCTGGTTCCCGCGCCCCTCTCGATACCGGCATGGAAGAGCGGGACCTTGCCCGATCCGCCCGATCCCACGGTCGCGACGGCGCCCGACGGATCGCTCGCCGTCTCCTGGCCCTCCGGTTCGGGAACCCTGCTGGTCGGCGTCGACGGAGGGAAGGAAAGCGCCTGGGAGGGCGTCCGCGTCGTATCGCCGAAGCCGGGCAGGACGGAGCTCGAGCTCGCGTTCCGTTCCGTCGCCGCCGACGGCTCGTCGTCGGCCGTGCGAAGGGTCAGGATCGCGTCGGATCCCCATCCTCGCGCACCCGTGGCTGTGGGAGTTTCCGCGGGCGCGGTGCTCGGAATCGGCCCCGAGATCGGAGCCCTCGGCGAAGGCGTCATCCGCTACCGCGCGAGCGATGACGGCACGATCCCCCGCGAGGTCGAGGCGGACGCCGCCGTGCTCGACGGTTCCGTCAAGGCTCCGGGCATACCCGGAGCGGTCGTCCGCTACTCGTTCCGTTTCCGGTCCTTCGCGGCGGACGGCAAGGCATCCGACGAGACCTTCCTCTCCTTCGTGGTGGACAGGGAGCCGCCACCCGTGCCGACCTTGACGGGCGGATCCGCGGCCTGGTTGGCGGATGGCGGCCGCCGCGTCGAATTCAAACCCCTGGACGGAACGGTGATGGTCGCGGTCTCCACGGGCTCGTCGGAATCCGCCTCGTACTCGCCGTACGACCTTCCGCTGGAGTTGCGCGGAAGCGCAGAGGGGCCCGTGCGGTACACGGTGCGCGCCTACGCGGTCGACGCGGCGGGCAACCGTTCCGCGGAAATGGCTCCGTACTCGGTGCTGCTCGACCGTTCGTCCGTCTACGTCGCCGCCTGGGGTCGCGACGACGCCAGGGGAGATCCCGATTCGCCCCTCAAGACCCTAGGCGCCGGGATTGCCCGCGCCGTCGCGAGCGGCGCGAAATCGGTGAAGGTGTCCGGGGACGTTTCGTTCGGTCCGCCCGCCACCGCGCGCTCGGCTCTTTCGATCAGCGGCGCCTACGGCAAGGACTGGGAGCCCGGGGCGGGACGTTCGCGCGTCGATACGGGAAGCCTGTCCGGGTCCGCGCTCGGCTCGGAGGGCGCCCGGCTCAGTCTCTCGCGCCTGGACTTCACGTCCGACTCGTCCGCTTCGTTCGTGCTGTTGGACCTGCGCGGGGGCTCTCTGGAGCTGGTCGACGCGAGCGCGTCGATACGGGCGGCGGGCGAGGCGACCTTCCTCCGTTCCGTCGGCGCTACCGCGCTCGTCGGGAAGGTCGTCGTGGAGTTCCCCGCGGCGATCTCCGCGCGGGCCGTCTCCGCGGTGGACGGCGCCGTGACCATGCGCGACGTGCGCATCGCCGCTTCCCCGGGCGTCACGGTGTTCGGGGCGGTCACGCTCGCGGGGACGGCATGCGAACTGGACTCCCTGATCGTCGAATCCTTCGCGACCCGAAACTTCGCCGGAATTTCCTCCGTCGGGGGACGGCTCTCGGTGCGCGCCCTCGACCTCCGGGCGTCGGGCGGATCGGGCACGTGCGCTCCCTTCGACTTCGAGCACGCGGACGTGACGATCGAAACGAGTTTCGCGGGCGTGGACTGGAAGGGACCTTTCAGCTTCGTCCGTTCGCTGGCGTCCGGCGCGACGATCGACCACGCGACCTTCATCGCCTCGGCTCCCGGCTACCGCGTGACGATGTTCGACGCGATCGGCGAAGGATCGCTCCTCGCGAGGAATTCGATATTGCAGGTCGCCGGCTCGTCGGGAGTGTTCCTGGCGTCCGATCGTCCCGGCCTCGCGCTCTCTTTCGCTGCGAACTGCCTCTGGGGCTTCACTTCCTTCGGGCAAGGCGCCCTGGCAATAACGGATCTTGCATCCCTCAATCGCCTCCCCGCGACCATTAAGCCCAGCTTCCTCGAGGCTCCCGGCACGACCTTCTCGGGGTCGGTAAAGGGGCGCCCGGCGCTCTCGGCGCGCTCGGCCTGCGTCGACGCCGCGTACGCCTCCCCCGCGTCCTCGCGAGCCGACCTCGACGGCGATCCCAGGAGCGATGGCGCGGCCGACGTAGGGGCGGACGAATTCCGTAAATGAGGAAGCATTCGATGAAACCGCGGACCGCGGTCGCGACGGGAGCCCTGTTCCTGTTCGCGGCCCTTCACCTTGACGCCCAGGGCTACGCCTGGCTCGACTTCGCGGCGCCCAAGCTGCGCGCTCCGCTGCGTACCGCCGCGAGCGGTCTCGACGATTCCATACGGGCCCTCGGGACGGCGTTGGGCGCCGCCGCGAGGGCCCGCGATCCCGCCCTCCTCGTCGCGGGAAACGGGGACGAGGAGGAGCGGACCGAGCCGGGCGCGCTCCCGGTCGCCGATGCGGTGAAGGCCAGGGCCAAGGCGGCGGCCGGCTTCCTCAAGCTGCTCGAACCCCAAATCGCGGGGCTCGCCGGCGCTCCTTGGGAGACCCTGCGCGCTGCGTTGTCCGTCCGCTCTCCCGTCGGACTCTACGAGCGGTACCCTTACGTAGCGGAGACGCTCGAGGCGCTGAACGCGCTCGGACCGTCCGGCCGCCTTTCGATCTGCCGCATCCATCTCGCCGCCGACGCCGAGGAAGCCCTCGGACTCCTGGCCGCGCCGGACAGGGCGATGCGCGCGCCCCTCGAGGCTGCCCTCGGCGTCGCCTCCGCGGCGTCCCTCAAGGAACGGGCGGTCCGGGAGCTTCTTGCCGCGAATGCCTGGCTGGGCGCGGCGGCGGCGCTCGCGTCGGGTGCCGGTTCGCTCGTGCCCGATTCAGCCGTCCTCGTCGCGGCCCTCGACGCGCTGGACGCCCTCGAGCCGCGGCGAGCCTTCGAACTGGCAGCCGCCCTCGCTCCGTACGAGGCGTGGACCCTGGCCATAGCCCTGCGCGCCCTCGATGACGAGGGAATGGCGCGGGCCGCCGCAAGGCTCGCGCTGGACTCCTTCCACGCGCGGATCGCGCTCCGGGTTTTCGCGTCGGCCCTTCCCATCCATGACCTGGGCCCGCCGTCGCCGGAAGCGAGGACGACGCCCCGCGCGGAGAGCGCGGCGGCTGTGACGGCCTTCGAGTCGGCCTTCCTCGCCGGGCGCGAGCCCCTCGAAGCGTTCCGCACCGCCTTCGCCGATCCGGCGGCCCGGCGCATCGTCTTCCTCGCGCCCGATTTCGCCGTCCCCCGCGAGCGCGTGTTCCGCGCCGTCGAGACTTTGGTCGCCGACGCGGACCTTCGCGTCGAGCTCGAGCCTGCCGAGGGGATGACGACGGCCGCCCTGCCGGTTTCCGCCCGCTGTCTGCCGCTCGAAGCGGAGACGGGCTCCTGGCGCATCGAACTGGGCGTCTTCACGGACGCGGGCTTCAAACCGCTCGATCCCGCGAGGAGCGCGGCGCTCGCGGCAAGCGCCCTGGACGCCTTCCTCGGCCCCGGAAGCACGGACCGGGAACGCCTGGCCGCCGCGGGAATCGTCGACGGCGCGGGTCCGCTGGACGACTGGGGAGACGCGGCCTTCGCTGCGGCCTATCTCGACGCGGCGGGGCGGTTCGCGTCCGCTATGCGCGCGATCGGCATCCAGGGAACGGTCAAGCTCGGGCCGAGCCTCGACGGGGCCCTTCGATACTTTCGCACGGGCGATCCGGACGCCCTGAGGCGCGCACGCGACGCGGATCCGTCGGCGGGCCTTCGGCTCCGCGTCCAGGCTGCGTCCGCCACGGCGGCCGTTGAACTCCTGGCCGTCCTCGGGGAGCTCGGCGGATGAGCGCCTCGCGAATCCTCTTCGCCACCCTGGCCTGCGTCCTGCTCGCCGCCTCCTGCGGCGACGCGGACGGCCCGCGCTCCGGCACCGCAGGTCCGGTATCCCCGACGCCCGTCGTCGCGGAACCTGAACGTCCCGCGTACGGCGAGCGCTCGGGATGGCTGCCCGCGCTCCGTTCTACGCACCCGGGCGACTTGATCTACCTCGACCCGTGGCTCTCCGGGCGCGCGAGCGCGCTCGACGCGCGCGGCGGCCTGCTCGTCGCCGCGTTCGAGGACGGCACCGTTTCCGCGTATCCGTCATCGGGCGACGATCCCTATCGCCTGGGCCTGCCGGACGAACCCCTTCCGGAAGCCCTCTGGACCGCGAAGCTTTCCTTCACGGCCGATCGGCTCGAATCGCTGGACGGCTCGCGCATCCTCGCCCTCGGTTCCGGCAGGCTCGCGCTCCTGTCCGGCGTCGACGGAAGCGCTCTCGCCTCGGTCGAGCTTGGATCGGCGACGAGTTTCGCGCCCGCGACTACAGGCGGGACGCTCGCCCTCGCTTCCGACGAAGCGCTCCACCTGTTCGCGGCGGAAGACCTGTCGCCGGCGGCCAGGCTTCCGCTCCAGGCGCCGCCGGCTTCCTCGCCCGCTTCCGCCCTGGGGCGCTTCGCCGTACTGCTCGGGGACGGCGCCCTGTTCTCGGTCGCGGCGGACGGCACCGAGGCATGGACGGCCGCGGGGCTCGATCCGCGCGGCGGCCTCGCCTGCGACGGGGGCGCCTGGTACGCGCTGGACGCGGCCGGCGCCGTCGCGAGCTTCGCCTTCCGGGACGGGACGAGGCTCGATCCGCTCTCGCCCGGTCCCTGGCGCCGAGTGCTCGGCGTCGACGAAGATTACCTGCGCGTGATCGACGCCGACGGCGAGCGGGTTCGCATCGGGCTCTCGACCGGGATCTCCGAGGCCGAGGCTGGGAGCGGAACGGTCAGCGCGGCCGAGGCGACGGACCCCGACCTCCTGTTCGGACCCGATCCGGAGCTGCGGGCCGCCATCGGGAACGCCCTGTCGAAATACCGCCCCGATCTCGAGCCGGGCGGCGCGGGCTCGATTTCATGGCGCGTCTGGACCGCGGGCGCGGCCTCGGGCGGCAGCGTCGCGGGACCCTTGTTCTTCGCCTACCGGTACGTGCCGGAAAAGAGCGTACCGGTGCGCTTCTCCCATTCCGCCGGAGACGGGCGCGAGGTGCTGCTGGCCGTTTTCGGCGCGCTCGGCGAGGAACTGGTATCCAACGTGGGCGAACACGTCGACCCGGAGACGGCCCCCGTGCCGCTCCGCGCGGGCGAGACCTACTGGATCGTCGCGGGCGAGCTTGGCGCGACGCGGTCCGAGTCCGCCGCGGTCCTGTCCGCCCGGTAAAAAAATGCGCCGGCCGGGGCGGGCTTTCCCGCCCCGGCCGGCTCCTCGGACCGGCCGGCGTTCAGGTCAGATGGCCGTTCCCGAAGGCAGCACCGCGTTCTTCGGTATGACGATGATGCCGTCCACGACGTGGTGCGAGCCGAAATCGCCGTCGAGCCTTTCCTTGACGTCGATTCCGATTCGGCAGTTGTCGCCGATGCGCGCGTTCTTGTCGATGATGCAACCCTTGAGTATGCAGCCCTTGCCGATGCCGATGTTCGGCACGCCCTTGGCGGCGTTTGCGGATTTCTCGGCGTCGCTCTCGTAGTAGTCGGCGCCCACGCAGACCACCCCGTCGAGGCTGGCCCCCGACTCGATGATGGTGCGGATGCCGACGATGGAATTGGCGATGCTCGCGTTGGTGATGATGCAGCCGTCCGCGGTCAGCGACTGCGTGATGGTGCAGTGGTTCAGCTTCGAGGCCGGAAGGTTGCGACGATGGGTGAAGATGGGCCGCGACTCCTCGTAGAAATTGAACTCCGGCGCTATGCGCGTCAGGTCCAGGTTGGCCTCGTAGAAGTTCCGTATGGTGCCGATGTCCTCCCAGTAGCCGCGGAAGACGTAGGCGTTCACCGGTTTCTCGGCTAGCACCCTCGGTATGACCTCCTTGCCGAAATCCATGAGGTCGTTCGCCAAGGCTTCTTCCATGAGCGCCGCGTCGAAGATGTAGATGCCCATGCTGGCGAGGAAGTCCTTCCCGCCGGAGCGCCGGTCGCCGGCCAGCTCGGGCGGGATGCGGAACGCGGAGATGTCCTTCTCCGGCCCCGGTTTCTCGGTGAACTCGACGATGCGGCTTTTCCTGTCTACGCGGGCGATGCCGAGGGCGCCGGTCGCCTCCTTGGTCACCGTGGTGCAGGCTATGGTCAGGCCGCAACCCGAGGCGACGTGCTTCTCGAACATGTCCGCCAGGTCCATGCTGTAGAGCTGGTCGCCGGAGACGATGAGGTAATGCGTCGGCTTCTGGGGGCGGAAGTGGACCAGGTTCTTCCGGACGGCGTCCGCGGTGCCCTCGTACCAGCCCGAATGGGTCAGTGTCTGCTCGGCGGCCAGCACCTCGACGAAGCCGTTGGTGAAGTCGTCGAAGACGTAGGTGCGCGCAACGTGGATGTGGAGCGAGGCCGAGTTGAACTGGGTGAGGATGTAGATGCGCTTGAACCCGGCGTTGATGCAGTTCGAGATGGGGATGTCGACGATGCGGTACTTGCCGCCGAAGGGTACGGCCGGCTTCGCGCGATCCTTGGTGAGGGGGAAGAGCCTCGTGCCCTTGCCGCCGCCCAGGACTATCGACAGTACGTTCGCCACGGGATCCTCCTTCGGAACTTAAAGGAGCGCGCGCGTTCCGCCCTTCACGGAAGCGCGCCGCTACCGTACACTAGTATAGATATGGATACGGATTCCGCCACCGGCTTTTTCGCCAAAACATTCGGCCCCCCGGGCTCGGACCCCCGTTTCGTCCACGTCGAGTCCATCCCGCCGCGCGAGGGCGTCCACGCCGACTTTCCGCGGGACCTCGACCCGCGCCTCGCCCGCGCGCTCCGGGGACGCGGAATCGAGCGCCTGTACGTCCACCAGGCGCGGTCCTACGATGCCGCGCGCTCGGGACGGAACGTCTGCGTCGTGACGCCTACTGCCTCCGGCAAGACGCTCTGCTACAACCTTCCCGTCGCCCAGGCCCTGCTCGAGTCGCCGAGCGCGCGGGCCCTCTACCTCTTCCCGACCAAGGCCCTCTCGCAGGACCAGCAGGCCGAGCTGAACGAGCTCGCGCTCGGAGGGGAGCTGCCCATCCGCGTCGCCACCTACGACGGCGACACCCCTTCGTCGCTCCGGGCCGCGGCGCGCGATACGGGCCGCATCGTCATCACCAATCCCGACATGCTGCATTCGGGCGTGCTCCCGAACCACCCGAAGTGGATCAAGTTCTTCTCCGACCTCCGCTACGTCGTCATCGACGAGATGCACGGCTACCGCGGCGTCTTCGGATCGCATGTGGCGAACGTGGTGCGCCGCCTGAAGCGCGTCGCGGCCTTCTACGGCGCGCGGCCCTCGTTCATCCTCTGCTCTGCCACCATCGGCAACCCCGAGGAGCTGGCGAAGCGCTTGATCGGGGAGGACGTGGAGCTCGTGGACGTGAACGGGGCGCCCTCCGCGCCGAAGCTGGTCGCGTTCTGCAATCCCCCGCTCGTCGACCCGGTGCAGGGCATCCGGAAGAGCACCGCCACCGAGAGCGTGGAGCTCGCGCTGCGCCTGCTGCGCTCGGGCGTCAAGACCATACTCTTCGCGCGCTCGCGGGTCCGGGTCGAGCTCATCGCGAGCTACCTGAACGACGCGCTGGCCAACGTCTGGACGGAGAACGAGCGGATCCGCGTCGAGCCCTACCGCTCGGGCCTCCTGCCGAACGAGCGGCGCGCCATCGAGAAGGGTCTCCGCAACGGGGAGATCCAGGGCGTCGTCTCGACCAACGCCCTCGAGCTCGGCATCGACATCGGCGGCCTCGACGCGGCGGTCATCGCAGGTTTCCCCGGCAGCTTCGCGAGCTTCTGGCAGCAGGCGGGAAGGGCGGGTCGGCGCTCCGGCGCGAGCCTCGCCGTCTTCGTCGCCTCGTCGAACCCGCTCGACCAGTACATCGTCGCGCACCCGGACTACTTCTTCGGGCGCGATCCGGAATCGGCGCGGCTCGACCCGGACAATCCCTACGTCTACGCCGACCACGTCAAGTGCGCCGCCTTCGAGCTGCCCTTCGCCGAGGGCGAGGGCTTCGGCCCCGACGTCGAGGGGGCGCTTTCCTTCCTCGAAGAGGACGGGCACGTGCGGAAAACCGGAGGGCGCTGGTTCTGGTCGAGCCAGGGCTACCCGAGCGAGGGCATCAGCCTGCGCTCCGCGATGGCGGACAACGTCGTCATCGTCGACGCGACCGAGGGCCGCGACGCGGTCATCGGCGAGATGGACCGGCCGAGCGCCAAGGAGCTGATCTTCGACGACGCGGTCTACATCCACCGGGGCAGGCAGTTCGTCGTGCTCAAGCTGGACATCGAGAACCGGCTCTGCAAGGTCGAGGAGCGGGAGGTCAACTATTACACCGACGCGGTGGTCAAGACCGACCTCAAGGTCCTGTCCGTCGACGCGGAAGGAAGCTCGCCGGGCTACGCCTGGTCGCTCGGCGACGTCCTCGTGCGCTCGCAGGCGGAGAAGTTCAAGAAGATCCGCTTCCACACCCACGAGAACGTCGGCTACGGCGAGGTGCACCAGTCGCCGGAGGAGACGCAGACCCGCGCCGCGAGCCTGCTCTTTCCGCCCGGAAGCGCGGGCGGCGCCGTGCTGGCGAAGCTCTCCGAGGCGGAGCGGGCCGCCGCCGTCTCGTCGGCGGCCAACCTGGTCAGGCAGATCGCGCCGGTCTTCCTGATGTGCGACCCTCGCGACCTCGGCGTTTCCGAACGCTCGCGCGACCCGCACTTCGAGGCGCCCTGCATCCACCTCTACGACCGCTATCCCGGCGGCACGGGACTCGCCGAAGCGCTGGTGGAACGGCTCCCCGAAATCTTCGCGGCCGCGCTCGAGCGCGGCGGCGGCTGCGCCTGCGAATCCGGCTGCCCGTCCTGCATCGGCGTGGACTGGCAGGTTCCCTTCGCCCAGGTGCCGGGTCGCGCGGTCAAGGCCTCGACGCGCGCCTTCCTCGCGGCCTGCGCCGGCGCTGGCGACCGCGCGGGAAGCTAGCGCTCCGATGGCCTCGCTCAAGGAGCGCCTGAGGCGCGCCCGCGAGATCGCCGGCGCGCGCGCGGACGCGCCGCGTCCCGAGCCTCGCGCTCATAACGACCGGAACATGCCCGAGGGCTTCGAACGGGCCGCCCCGGGACTCCTCCGCCGCGAGACCTTCTTTGCGCTCGAGCTGCCGGAAGCCTGGAACCTCGAGCCCTTCCTGCCCGCCGCGGACCTCGCCTCGATCGGCGAGCCGCGCGCGGTCGAGGGCGGGCGCCTCCGCTTCTTCGACCTGGAAACCACAGGGCTTTCGGGCGGAGCGGGCACCATCGCCTTCCTCGCCGCCGTCGGGCGCGTGGTCGAGGGCGGCGTGTCGGTGCGGCAATGGCTGATCGAGGACTGGCCCGGCGAACCCGCCTTGCTCGCGGAACTCGCCCGTGATCTGGATGAGGAAGCGGTGCTGGTGAGCTACAACGGCCGGAGCTTCGACGTCCCGCTGGCCCGCGGCCGCTTCGTCATGAACCGCTTGCGCTGGCCGGAGCGGCCGCACGCGGACATACTCCACGCCTGCCGCAGGCTTTGGCGCCGGACGCTAGGGTCCTGTTCGCTGCAAGCCCTCGAAAGCGCGGTGCTCGGCGCCGAACGCGCGGCCGACATTCCTGGCGCGGAAATACCCGAGGTGTTCATAGCCTTCGCCCGAACGGGAAGGGACGAGCGCATGGACCTCGTGGCGAGGCACAACGCCCGAGACGTCGCGAGCCTGGCCCTGCTCGCCTTGGAAGCCGCCCGCGTCCACGCGGAACCGTTCCGCCGCGTCGATGTCGATCCCGCCTCGCTGGGCGCCTGGCTTTCTCGGCGCGACCCGGCCCTGGCGCGGTCCGTCCTGGAAACGGGTTTCGGGCGCGGCGACGAGCGTGCGGGCCTGGCCCTCGCCGCGCTCTGCAGGAGGGAAGGCGACGAAGCCGCCCGCGACGCCGTCCTCGCGGGGCTCGAGCCGACGCCCTTCACGCTCGTCGAGCGCGCGAAGCGCGCCGAGCACGCGCTCGGGGATCCGTCCGCCGCCCTCGAGCTCGCGGAAGCCGCGCTCCCGCTCGAGCGCCGGCAGGCGGCCCGCGCCGCCCTCGAGCGCAGGATCGCCCGCCTTCGCCGGAAAATCCGGGCGCCGGCCTGAATCGCCACGGCCGGAACCTGATCCGCCTCGGCGGACGCGCTCGATGCGGTGCCAGGGAAATGGCGAACCGCAGAGGCACGGAGCCGGTCAAGGAGAGATACCGGGATCAGGCTTGAACCCTTTCCCGATGATTTCTCCCTCTGTGGCTCCGCGCCTCCGCGGTTTCCTTTCCAGCGGTTCTCTTTTTGTATTGGCTACGCGGATCAGTACCCGGGCATGTCCCAGAGCCCGCCGGCGTTCATGACGTCGGTGAAGCCGGCCATCTTGAGGAAGCGGGCGGCGAGGGCGCTCCGGGCGCCGGACGCGCAGTAGAGCACCACCGGCTTGTCCTTCGGGCCGATGGAATCGGCCTGGGCCTGGATGACGTTGACGGGAATGTTGATGGCGTTCGGGAAGTGCTCGTCCTCGAACTCCTCGGGGCTGCGCACGTCCACGACGACGGCGCCCGCCTTGATCTTCTCTTCGACGATGTTCATGGCCATGAATGGTTCCTTCGCGGTCGACTCGCGCCGCTTTCTGGGGTTTTCGCCCGAAGCCGCAAGGGTGATCCCCGCGACGCCCGGGTCGCCGGCGGGCCGCCCTGAAGACGGGCGCCGGACTTCGGGTATCGTGTCCTGTATCAGTCGTCGCCGAGGACGAGTCCGTCCTCGCGCGAGAGGAAGGTCCAGCCGCCCGTCACGTTGGCGACCTTCGCGAAGCCGTTCTGGACGAGCTGGCGGAGCGCCACGTGGCTCTCGTACCCGCCCTTCGAGACCAGGTAGAGCGTCCTGTCCTTCGGGAGCTCGGCGTGGCGGTCGCGGAGCTCGTCGAGGGGCAGGTGGACGGCGCCGGCGGCGTGGCCCTTGGACCACTCGCCGTAGCCGCGCACGTCGACCATGACGCCCTCGCCCTTCGCGACGGCCTCGAGCGCCTCGCGGGGCAGGGCCAGCTTCGCGAAGCCCGAAAGCTCGTTGGAGGCCGCGAAGGCCGCCATGTTGAGCGGGTCGTTCGCCGAGCCGTAGGGCGGGGCGTACGAGAGGTCCAGCTCGGAGAGGTCCTCGACCGTGAGGCCGCCGAGCAGGGCCGCGGCGACCACGTCGATCCGCTTCTCGACGTCGTTCCGGCCGAAGGCCTGGGCGCCGAGCACCTTCGAGGTCTTGCGGTCGAAGACGAGCTTGAGGATGACGTCCGTGGCGCCGGGGAAGTAGGTGACGTGGTTGCCCTTGACCACGGACGCGACGCCCGCGTCGAAACCCGCGTCCCGGGCGGCCTTCTCGGTGAGGCCGGTCATGGCGAAGGTGTCCTCCATCGCCTTGAAGACGCTCGTGCCGAGGGCGCCGCGATAGACGACCTTTCCGCCGAGCATGTTGGTGGCGGCGATGCGGCCCTGGCGGTTGGCGGGGCCGGCGAGCGGCACGCGAACTTTTTTGCCGGCCACGCGCTGGGTCACTTCGATCATGTCGCCCGCGGCCCAGATGTACGGGTCGGAGCTGCGCAGGGTCTCGTCGACCGCGACGCCGCCCGAGGCGCCGATCTCGAGGCCGGCGGCCTTGGCGAGCTCGGTGTTCGGACGGACGCCGGCGCTCATGAGGACGATGCCCGCGGGAATCACGCTGCCGTCGTCGAGGACGACGGTCTTCGAGGCGGCGTCGATTTTCTTCACCGAGCGGCCGGTGCGGACCGAGGCTCCGGCCTCCTCGAAGGCCTCGGCGATCATGCGCCCGAACTCCGGATCCGCGGGCGGCATGACGCGGGGGGTGAGCTCGACGATGGTGGTCTTGAGGCCGCGCTTCACGAAGGCCTCGGCCGCCTCGAGCCCGATGAAGCCGCCGCCGACCACGACGGCGCTCTCGGGCTTCTCCGCGTCGATGTACTTGTGCACGGCGTCCATGTCCGGAATGGTCCAGAGCCGGAAAACGTGCGGGGCTTCCTTGCCTTCCACGGGGGGAACGAAGGGCGTGCCGCCCTGGGCCAGGATCAGCGCGTCGTAGGGCAGCTCGCGTTCGCCGGAGGCGTCGCGCACCTTGAGCGTCCTTCCGACCCGGTCGATGCCGACGGCTTCGGTCTCGAGGAGCACGTCGACGCGGTAGCGGGCGAAGAAGCCCTCGGGGGTCTGGAGTATGAGCTGGCTGCGCTTCTGGATGTCGCGCGAGACGAAGTAGGGCAGACCGCAGTTGGCGAAGGAGACGTATCGCCCCTTCTCGACGATGGTGATCTCCGCGCTCTCGTCGAGGCGGCGGATACGGGCCGCGGCAGTGGCGCCGGCGGCGACGCCCCCGACGACGAGGATCTTCCTGGGGCTGGACTGTGACATGGCATCCTCCCGGATTGGATGTTGGGTAACATATAGAAAACCATATATTCAGTCAAGACCGGAACCATCGGTTTTGGATGTTTTGCGCGATATCCCGTCAAATCGCACCATTTGCCGTTCAGTACGGGAACGATGCGCGGCGAAGGCCATGAGGTGGCTGTCGAGGCTCTCGGAAACCAGGGTGGGCGGCGCTCCGCCGGAGAGGAAGCGGGCGAACGCGTCCATCAGGGCACGATCCGCCTCGCCGTGGCCGAGGGGGTCGCCCGTGACGGGGAGGCGCGCCTTCCTCCCGGTCCGGTGGTCGATCACCTCGAGCTCGCCGCGGCCGGCGAAGATCCCGCGGATGGTGCCCCGGGTGCCGTCGAGGCGGACGGTCCTGCCTTCCCGGTGCGAATGACCTTGCATGGTCAGCGAAGCGGTGACGCCGTTCGCGAATTCCACCACCGTTTGCTGGTGGTCGACCTGGTCGGAGCGCGCGCGGTAGACGCAGCGGCCGTACGGGCCGGTCCCGAGCGCCTCGAGGATGCCCGCGTCGCTCAGGTCGGCCGTGATGGTGGATACCGGCCATCCGCGCGAGGGGGCGTAGGCCTCGAGCCCGGGGACGAGCGCGGCGAAGCGCGGGTGGCGGAGGATGAAGCGGGCGCCGAAACCGGCCGCGCCGCCGCCCTGCGCCGCGTCGCGGAGGAGCGGTTCGCCGCGCAGGTAGAGGCGGGTCGCTTCGTAGGGACAGGAGGCGGCGGCGGGGCAGCCGTCGGTGCAGCGTCCGGGCGCGCCGGGAGGAGCCTTCTCCGGGCGGAATTCATGGAGGCCGCCCACGCTCGCGAGCGTCACGGGCGGGGCGCCCGAGTACCAGCGGAGCAGGTCGAAGTCGTGGCTGCACTTCGCGAGGATCATGGGACTCGAGTCGCCGGTCCTTCCCCAGTTCCCACGGACATAGGAATGCGCCATGTGCCAGTACGACACGTTCTCGGCGTGCTCGATCGACACGAGTTCGCCGATCAGACCCTCGTCGAGGGCGCGGCGTATCGCCCGCCAGAACGAGGAGTGGCGGAGGACGTGGCAGACGACGACCTCGTTGCCCGTGCGCTCGGATTCGTCGACGATGGCACGGCACGAGGCCTCGTCGAGGGCCATCGGCTTCTCGAGGAGCAGGCGGTAGCCGCGCCCGAGGGCCGCCAGCGCCGGTTCGAGGTGCCCGGAATCCTGCGTGGCGACGAGGAGGCCGTCCGCGAGAGGCGGCCCGTCGAGGAGCTCGCGCCAGTCGGCGAAGACGGCGGCGGCGGGAATCCGGTGGAGGGCGGCGAAGCGCTCGCGCCGTACCGGATCGGGTTCGGCGACGGCGGCTATCCGGAGCCGCTCGGGATGTTCGAGCGCGAAGCGGGCGTAGGCGTTTCCCCGGTCGCCCGCGCCGACGACCGCGAGCGAGGGCGGATTCGATACGGAAGGCATGAAACCAGCCTAAGGCGCGAGAGCCCCGAGGGCAAGTGCCAGGGTCGGTCGATCGAAGGCGGTCGGGGGGCTCAGGGCACGGAGCGGAAGAAGGCGGCGTCCCGGTCCAGCACCCGGTTGAAGCTCCGCGAAATGTTGTGGTCCTCTCCCGGGTACTCGTGGAAGGAGTACGCGACGCCCGCCGCGTCGAGGCGGGCGCGGAAGGGAGCCGCCCAGGCGAAGGGCACCGAGTCGTCGGCCGTGCCGTGGTGGACGATGAGCGGTTCCTCGACGAGGGCCAGGTTGTCGACCGGGCTGAACGCCGCGAAGGGGACGGAGCCGAGCTCGGCGCGGATGCGCGCGAGAGTCTCCCCGGCCTGCGCGGGGTTCCGCTTCCGGAGGTAGTGCAGGGTGTTCTCGGGGAAGGGCTCGGTGACCGCGGCCCAGAGGCTCGCGGCCTTCACCGCGTCGGACAGCGCGAGCACGCGCAACGCCACTTCGCCGCCCATCGAATGCCCGTAGAGGTACACGCGCGCCGGGTCGGCCCCGGGTATGGCCGGAACCTTCGCGAGCAGCTCCATGACGTCGATCGTGTACTCGACGGTGCGGAAAGCGCCTTCGGCGACGCCGCCTGACTTCCCGTGGCCGCGGTAGTCGGGCTTGAGGACGAGGAAGCCGCGGGCCGCGTAGCCGGAGCTCGGGAAGATGTAGGAGCCCTCGGTGCTCCACTCGGCGGGCGGCACGTGGCCGTGGGCCATGAGCACCACCGGGAAGCCGCCGGGCGGCGGGTCGCGGTCGGGGGTCTGGAGCAGGGCGCGCACTCGGTTCCCGTCGCTTTCGTACTCGATGACGGAGGTCCGCGCCCCGCGCACGAGGCCGAGGCGCTCGATCACCACAGGATCCGGTCCCGCGCCCCATGCGCGCGCGGCAAGGCCCTCGAGCGAATACGGATGCGGCGCGGGAGTCGCCGTCTCCGTCGCGAGCGCCGGCCCCGCGTCGTAGCTTCCACCCGCCGCGCCTTCCGCGCCCGCCGGCGCGCACGCGCCGAGGACGAGGGCGACAAGCGACAGGGCTCCGAATGACGCTCCCATCAGTCCCGCCCGACCGGGCGATACCTTACTTTTCATATAATCAATATAGCGCCGGGCGGGCGAAGCGGAAACCCGTCCCGTCCGTTTCCCCCGTCCTCAGATTTCCGTGATCACGTGCCCGTGGTAGTACTGGTCGCGGAGCTCGCGCACCTGCTTGTCGGCCAGGTACTCGTCGAAGGGCATGCAACGGTCGATGACGCCGCCGGGGCAGAACTCGACGACGCGGTTCGCGATGGAGTTGACGAACTCGTGGTCGTGGCTCGTGAAGAGCACGACGCCGTCGAAGTCGATGAGGGCGTCGTTGAGGGCGGTGATGGCCTCGAGGTCGAGGTGGTTCGTCGGCTCGTCGAGGATGAGCACGTTGGCGCCCTGGAGCATGAGCTTGGAGAGGATGCAGCGCACCTTCTCGCCGCCGGAGAGCACGCGCACGGGCTTCAGGGCCTCGTCGCCGGAGAAGAGCATGCGGCCGAGGAAGGAGCGCACGTAGGTGTCGTCGGACTGGGGGCTGAACTGCCTGAGCCACTCCGTGATCGACATGTCGGAATCGAACCAGGATGCGGTTTCCTTGGGGAAGTAGCCGACCGTGATGGTCTGTCCCCAGTAGACGTCGCCCGAGTCGGCCTCGGCCGCGCCCGCGAGGATGGCGAAGAATTCGCTCTTGGTCAGGTGCTCGTGACCGACGAAGGCGATCTTGTCGCCCCGGTTCACGATGGTCGAAAAGGCGGAGAGGCTCGCGGCGCCCTCGATCGCCTTCGAGAGCTTCTCGACGCGGACGACGTTGTTGCCGACCGGCCGCTCGCTCTTGAAGGCGACGTAGGGCACCTTGCGGCTCGAGGGCTGGAGGTCCTCGACCTGCAGCTTCTCGAGCACCTTCTTGCGCGAGGTCGCCTGGCGGCTCTTCGACGCGTTGGACGAGAAGCGCTGGATGAAGTCCTTGAGGTCCTTCATCTTCTCCTCGCGGCGCTTCTTCTCGTCCTTCTGCTGCTGGTTGAGCATGCGGCTCATGCGGAACCAGAAGTCGTAGTTGCCGGGATACTGGCGGATGTGGCCGAAGTCGATGTCGCAGACGTGGGTGCAGACCGCGTTGAGGAAGTGGCGGTCGTGGGAGACGACGATGACCACGTTGGGGAACTCGATGAGGAATTCCTCGAGCCACGAGATGGAGTCGAGGTCGAGGCCGTTGGTGGGCTCGTCGAGGAGGAGGATCTCGGGATTGCCGAAGAGGGCCTGCGCGAGCAGCACGCGTACCTTGATGCCCTCGTCGACCTCGGACATGAGCCGCTCGTGCCACTGGTCGGGGACGCCGAGCCCCGAGAGCAGGGAGCTCGCCTGCGCTTCCGCCTCCCAGCCGCCGAGCTCGGCGAATTCGCCCTCGAGCTCGGAGACGCGCATGCCGTCGGCCTCGGTGAAGTCTTCCTTGGCGTAGAGGGCTTCGCGTTCCTTGGCGACCGACCAGAGCTTCGGGTAGCCCATGACCACGGTGTCGACGACGCGGTGCTCTTCAAAGGCGAAGTGGTCCTGCGAAAGGACCGCCATGCGGTGCTTGGCGGGGTAGCTTACGAGGCCCTTGTCGGGGGCGAGCTCGCCCGAGAGCACCTTGAGGAAGGTCGACTTGCCGGCGCCGTTGGCTCCGATGATGCCGTAGCAGTTGCCGGGGTTGAAGACGAGGTTGACGTCCTTGAACAGGATGCGCTCGCCGAAGCCGAGGGCGAGCTCGTTGACGGTTACCATGGGCGGGGTGTCCTTGTTTCGCGGCTTCGGAGCCCGCGTTCGTTCCGATGGGGGTGTGTGGTCCAGTATGCCGGAAAGGGGCCGCCCGCTTCAAGGACCGGCGCCGCGCCACTTGCCGGATCGGCCCCGACCTGCGACCATGGACCGGGAGGAGGCACGGGATGGGTGAATGGCTGGAGCGCCCCGAGGGACGCGCGGCCCGCTTGCGGGAACTCGCGGAGGCGGTACGTACGGGCGGGGCGGACCGCGCCTTGGTCGACTCGTTCCGCGCCGACATCGACGCGGCGGAGCCCGGGGAGGTCGCCGCCCTCGTGGACGCGCTCGCGGCGGAGGGGCTCCCCATGGCGGCGCTCAAGAGCCTCGTCGCGAAGCTCATGAACCTCTTCCACGACTCCCTCGAAGCGGGAGCAGCCGGGCGGGCCGCGACGACGGCCTTCGTCCGCCTCCTCGACGCCGAGAACGGGGCGATCCTCGCCGTCCTCGAAACGGGCAAGGTCCACGCGCTCGCCCTCAAGGACTCAGGCGGCCCGGAGGCCAGGGAGTCGGCGCTCGCGGGGCTCTCGCGGCTCGTCGACGGGCTCGCCGGGCTCGAGGCCCATTACCTCCGCAAGGAGAACGTGGTCTTCCCCCTCTTCGAGCGGCTCTTCCCGCACTGGCGCTGCGTGCAGGTCATGTGGAGCGTCCACGACGACGCGCGGCGGGAGCTGGCCGCGCTCGCGAACCTGCTCGCTTCCGGGAAGGCAGACGACCGCGAGCTGCACGCATCCCTCGGCCGGCTCTACTTCGCGGTCAATGCGAACGCCTTCCGCGAGCGCTGCGTGCTCCACCCCGTGCTCGAGCGCGCCGCACCGCCCGGCCTCCTCGACGGCAAGCTCGGGGAGCTCACGGGCTTCGGCCGCGGCCTCGTGCCCGAGGAGGTCTGGGAGGCGAGCCTCGAGCGCGCGCGGACCGGCGCGGGAACCGCCGCGGAGACCGCCGGCGCCGCTTCCCCCGGTCACGTGCCGGTCACCGCCGCCGGCCTCATCCCCCTCGACTCGGGCTCCCTGCCCGCCGCGACCCTGGACCTGATACTCAAGGCGCTTCCCCTCGACTGCACCTTCGTCGACGCGGACGATCGGGTCCGCTGGTTCTCCAACGGAACGCACCGGATTTTCCCGCGGAGCCCCGCCATCATCGGCCGGGCGGTCCGGAACTGCCATCCCGCGGAGAGCGTCGACCGCGTGCTCGCCATCCTCGAGTCGTTCCGCTCGGGCCGCAAGGATAGTGAGGATTTCTGGATACGCGTGAAGGGCCGCTTCGTCATGATCCGCTATATCGCCATCCGCGGCCCCTCCGGCGATTACCTCGGCTGCCTCGAGGCGAGCCAGGACCTCACCGAATCTCGCGCGCTCGAGGGGGAAAAGCGGCTCGCGGAGTAGGCGCCGCCCGGAAAGCCGGGACGGCGAAGCGAGCCGTCAGGGCGCGGCCGCGGCGAGCCGTTCGCGCAGGATGGCTTCCGGGTCGCGCTTCGCGCGTCTGGCCTCCGCCGCCGCCTCGCGCGCGTCCTCCACGAGTCGCCTGAGCGAGCCGCCCGCGACGCGCTCGAGGTAGCCGGACCAGAAGCCCGAGTCGGGTTCGTAGAGGCGGTAGAGGTCGAGGAGGGCGTTGTCGACCGTGTCCATCGGGTAGCTCCGGTAGGCTTCGAGCGAATAGCCTTCCGCGCCGGCGCGGAACTCGGCCGCGCGTTCCGCGATCACGCGGGCCTTGCCTGCGCGCTTTTCGTCGTCTGATGCCCCGGACGCGTACACGGTCTCGAGCCGCCGCGCCGTCTCCGCGAGGAAGGCCGCGAAGCGCCGGCCGTCGGCCTTGGCCGCGAGGTACGCCGCGAGCTCGGGCGAGTCCTTACCGTAGCGCGCTGCGAGCCAGGCTTTGGCCCCTTCGGCGCCGACGAAGGTGGCGAGCGCCTCGTTGAAGCCCTCGCTTCCCTTGACGAAGACGCTCGCGTGGGCGAGCTCGTGCACGAGTATCTCGGCGAGCGAGCCGGGGCCGTACGAGGCCATGAAGGACCAGAGCGGGTCCTTGAACCAGCCGAGCGTGCTGAAGGCGTCCACCTCGCGCACGAGGACGTCCCAACCCTTGGCGCGGAGCTTCGCGGCCTCGGCCTCCGCCTCCGCGCGCTTGAAGAAGCCTTTGTAGGGAAGCGCGCCGACCACCGGGTACTTCCAGAGCTTCCTCTCGAAGGAAAGCGGCGCGCAGGCCGACACGACGTCCGCCAGGTAGTCGCGTTCGAGGCGCACCACGGTGGTGAAGTTGCGGGAATCCGCGAGGCCGATCGCGTCGCGGGCGAAGGCGCGGACTTCGGCAGCCCGGAGGAGCATGTCGCGGATGGCGGGTTCGGTGGCCGGATCCGCGAGCAGGCGCGCGGCGGGCACGGCCTTCGCCTGCAGGCCGAGGTAGCGCGCCCCCTGGCTCGTGACGTAGCAGGACGAGAGCAGCGCGAGCGCGAGCGGGGCGAAAAAGGCGAGCGCGAGGCGGGAGGAGCTCATGCGGCGAGGGTAGCACGCGCGCGGCTTCGGGGACAGAGCATGATGGCGCCCAGGGGACGGAGCCGGTTTGGCGACAGAGCCTGTCAGGGGACGGAGCTCGGGCCCGACGCCGCCACTTGCGCCGGAACCGCCCTTCGGGCCACGATGCCCGCGACGCACAAGGAGCCACCTTTCCATGGAAGAACGACGCCATCTCGCCTCCGAACTCGCGCTGGTCCTGGTCGCCGCGGTCTGGGGCATCGCTTTCGTGGCCCAACGCGCGGGCATGGACCATGTCGGGCCGTTCACCTTCAACGGCGTGCGCTTCCTGCTCGGCTTCGCCGCCCTCCTGCCGCTCATCGGCGCTCGGCGCGCCGCCGCCCGCCGCGAAGCCCGGGCCGCGGGAACGCCAACGCCGCCTGCCTTCGACCGCAGCCTCCTCGTCGCCGTCCCGGCGGCCGCCCTTGCCCTCTTCTCGGGCGCCACGCTCCAGCAGGTCGGCATGCAATGGACGAGCGCCGGCAAGGCGGGCTTCATCACGGGGCTCTACGTCGTCTTCGTGCCGATCGCCGCCTTCCTCGGAGGCAGGCGCACCGGCGCGAGGATCTGGATCGGCGCGGCCCTGGCCATCCCCGGCCTCTGGCTCCTCTCCGCCGGCGCCGATTTCTCCATGGGGAAGGGCGACCTGATCGTCCTCGCTGGCGCCTTCTTCTGGACCGCCCACATCCTCGTGGTGGACCGCTGGGCTTCGCGGGTCGACCCCATCGAGCTCGCGGCCGGCCAGTTCCTGCTGGTCGGCCTCGCGACCTTGGCGCTCGCCTTCCTCTTCGAGCGCCCGAGCCTCGCGGCGATACGCTCCGCGGCCATCCCCATCCTCTACGGCGGGCTCGGCTCGATCGGCGTCGGCTACACGCTCCAGATGGTCGCCCAGAAGCGCGCGCACCCGGCGAGGGCTTCCCTCATCATGAGCCTCGAGGCGCCCTTCGCCGCGCTCGGCGGCGGCCTCATCCTCGGCGAGCGGCTCGCGGGCCGCGCGCTCGCGGGCGCCGCCCTCATGCTCGCCGGCATGGTCCTGGCCCAGCTGCCCGCTCGCAGGCGCCCCGCGGGCGGCCTCGATGGGGCGCCGGTATGAGCGCCGTCCGCCGGGTGGAGATCCCGCTCCTCCACGACAACCACACGCACACGAGCCTATACTCGGCCTTCGGGTCCTGCCCCGACCTGGCCGGCCTCGACGCGCTCGGAGCCCTGGCCTTCCTGCGCTCGCTTCCGGACGACAGGCTCTCCGTGGTCCGCGGCTGGAAGTCGAACGAGCTCGCGCTCGATTCGGCGACGCTCGCGGAGCTGCCGCCCGCGCTCCTCATCAACCGGAGCCTCCACGGCTTCCTGGTCACCGACGCCGGGTTGCCCTTCGTCGAAGCCGCGGTTCCCGACCTTGCTGAGCACAGAGGCGACGCGGCCTGGCGCGAGGCCAACGTGCCGCGCCTCTTCGAAGCCTACTGCGGCCTCGCGGGAATCGACGACGCGAAGCTCGCCGCCTTCCTCGAATCGCTCGTCCCCCAGGGCATCGGTTCGGCCGAGGACCTCGCGGTGGCCAGCGCGCCCGCTTTCCGCGTCCTGAAGGCGAACCCCCGCGCCGCCGCCGCCTTCGCGGGCTTGAAGCTTTTCGCGTCGATGCCGCCAGAGGATCGCGCCGCCTGCTCTGGGGTCAAGCTCTTCCTCGACGGGGCCATCGGCGCGCGCACAGCGGCCATCGAATCGGGCTGGATCGGCGAAGGCGCGCCCCTCATGACCTACGACGACGCGGCCCTGCTCGGCGAACTCGCCGCCGCCGCCTCCTACGGCGCGGGCCTCGCCGTCCACGCCATCGGCCCACTCGCCATCGAGCAGGCACTCCGCTGCCTCGAGGCCGCGCGGAGGGAAGGGCTTTCCTTCCCCCTCGTCCGGCTCGAGCACGTCCAGTTCATCTCGAGGGACCAGGCCTTCCGGGCCCGCACCCTCGGAATCGTCCTCTCGATACAGCCCAATTTCACGAGCGACACGGTGGACTACCTCGACCGCCTCGACGCGGCTACGCTCGAGCGCAACAACCCCTTCCGCATGCTGATCGACGAGGCGGGCTTCGTGCCCGGAAAGGACCTGCTCTTCGGATCGGACGGGATGCCGCACGGCATCGCCCATCCCGCCGCTTGCTCCCTTTTCCCGCCGGTTCCGGGACAGCGGCTTTCGCTCGAAGAGCTCGTCGCTGGCTACGGTCCGGCGCGCGGCATCGAAGGGACGGTCACGCTCGAAATCGACGAGGCGCGTCGCGAAGTCCGGGTCGCCGGGACGCGCCTCGGGTAGGCTCCCGCCGCCCTCTGGCGCGTAAGGCCAAAAAAACGGGCCGCCCGTCGTGGGCGGCCCGTGCATTCCGGGATGCGCGAAGGCGGCTCAGGCTTCGATCGCGGCCTGCAGTTCCTCTTCCCAGAATTTCGGCGGGAAGCGGCGGCCTTCGTCCGGATCGGGCTCGGGCGGCAGGGCCGCGAGCTTCGCCTTCCATTCCTTCTCGCGCTCGGCGCGCAGGAACTTGTCGGCCACGCTCGGGAAAAGCTCGAGCAGGAGTTCTTCCTTCGCGTCGAGGGCCAGGCGGACCCCGCCGAACTCCGGGATCTCCGGATTGGGCTGGACCTTGTACTTCGAGGTGTCGTAGGGCGTCTCCTCGCGCACGCCCGCGATCTTCTCCCGGAAGGCCGGCTCGATCGGCCACGGCGTGCGCCCGTAGGAGCCCTTCACGAGCTCGATGAAGTTCTTCGAGACGTTGGTGTACCAGGGCTTCCCCTGGGTCTTGTCGATGACGCAGTTGACGGCCTGGACGCCCACGATCTGGCTGGTCGGCGTGACGAGCGGCGGGACGCCCGCGTCGAGCCGCACGAGGGGCACCGAGCGGAGCACTTCCTCCATGTGCTGCTCGAGCTTCGCCTCCTTGAGCTGCGCCAGCATGTTGGTGTACATGCCGCCAGGGATCTGCGCGCGCTTCACGATGGCATCGGGTTCGGGGTAGTTGAACCACTTCTCGATGTCCTGGCAGACGCCGAGCACGGCCTCGATCTTCCCGGCCTTCGCCGCGGCTACCGCGTCTTCGACGAGACCCTCGAGGGAAGCCGGAACGACGCCGGAGGCGATGTCGAAGACCGGCGGAAGGCGCTTCATCTGGTCGAATTTGTCGAGTTCGGCGCGAATCGAGCGTAGCTCGGCGTCGAGCGCCGAGACGGCTTCGAGGTCGACGCCCGTCTCGAGTCCGAGGCGGGCGGCGAAGAGCTGGACTATCTCGAAGGCCGGGGCCGCGGGGCCGCCCGAGAAGCCGAGCACCACCGAATCCACGATGTCGACGCCCGAGGCCATGGCCATGAGGACGCTGGCCACACCGAAGCCCGGCGTGCAATGGGTGTGGAAGTCGAGGGGGAGGGGTACCGCGTCCTTGATGGCCTTGACGAGGTCCGCCGCCGCTGCCGGCTCCACGAGGCCCGCCATGTCCTTGATGGAGATCATGTCGGCGCCGCGTCGCGCGAGCTCCTTCGCCTTGTCGACGAAGTACTTGGTGGTGAAGATGGCTTTCGGCAGGCGCTTGCCCTTGAGGAAGGCCGCGAGCCGTTCGCCCCGCGTGAACTGCGGGTCGGTGGTGTAGCAGACCGCGCAGTCGGCCTGGCCGCCCGCCTTCTTCACGGCGTCGATGGAGCTGGTCATGTTGTCGATGTCGTTGAGCGCGTCGAAGATGCGCATGACGTCGACGCCGCTGTGGACCGCGTTGGTACAGAAACCCTCGATGACGGAATCGGGGTAGGGGTTGTAGCCGAAGAGATTGCGTCCGCGGGAAAGGGCGGTCAGTTTCGAGGCGCCCGCCACGCCGTCGCGGATCTTCTCGAGGCGGGTCCAGGGGCTCTCTCCGAGGTATCGCATGACCGAGTCGGGCACCGCGCCGCCCCAGACTTCCATGCCCCAGAAACCGGCCTTGGCGTAGTGGGGGAGGGTGCGGTCGACCTGCGACTGGTTCATGCGGGTGGCGAATTGTGACTGCTGGCCGTCGCGGAGGGTCAGGTCCCGGACGAGGAGCTTGCGCGGCATGTAAAGGCCTCCTGGGATGTCGACGCGCCGCCTCGGCGCGGCGTTGGAAGGAGTATACCGCCCTTCGTCCGGACTGTGAACCGGAGACGGTGCGCGCGGAACTCCGCGCGCCGCGGCACGCTCCGGGCGCCGCATCGTCATGCCGTCAAGATGTATAATTATGAAAAGGAGTTAGACGAGATCAGGCTGACGCGCCAACGCTTTCCGGCTTTACAGTCCGAAATTCCTCGAGTACACTGGCCGCACGCATCATGCAGACGAAGGCCGCGATCCAGGTCGGAATCCCCCGGGGAAGTCCGTATCCCGGTCCGGCGCGTCGCGGACCGCTCCGACCGGGGCGGCGCCGATCCCAATGAGAGAGCGCCATGAGCGACAAGAAGTTCTACCGTCACCTGATCAGGGAAAGGTACTGCAAGGGATGCAACATCTGCGTCGCCTACTGTCCGAAGAAGGTGCTTGAGCTGAAGGACGGGAAGGTCTTCGCCGCCCGTCCGGACGACTGCATCGGCTGCCTCATGTGCGAGCTCCGCTGCCCGGATTTCGCCATCGAGGTCAAGCCGCGCGACGCCGCCGCCTCCGACGGCGCGGACGAGCGCGTCGTCGACCTGCAGGTTCCCCCGGAGGCGCACGATGCCTAAGACCGTCAAGCTCATGCAGGGCAACGAAGCCTGCACGGTCGGCGCCCTCGCGGCCGGCCTCGAATTCTACGCGGGCTACCCGATCACGCCGAGCACGGAGATCGCCGAGCTCTGCGCGGAGGAGCTCCCGAAGGTCGGCGGCTCCTTCATCCAGATGGAGGACGAGATCGCGAGCGCGGCCGCCATCATCGGCGCCTCGCTGACCGGCAGGAAGTCCATGACCGCCACGAGCGGCCCGGGCTTCTCGCTGATGCAGGAACTGCTCGGCTACGCCTCGCTCTGCGAGGTGCCCGTCGTGTTCGTCAACGTGCAGCGCGTCGGCCCTTCCACCGGCATGCCCACGAGCCCCGCGCAGGGCGACGTGATGCAGGCGCGCTGGGGCACCCACGGCGACCATCCGGTCATCGTCCTCTCGCCCGGCAACGTCAAGGAATGCTTCGAGCTCACGGTGCGCGCCTTCAACCTGTCCGAGCGCTACCGCGTGCCGGCCATCGTCCTCATGGACGAGGTCATCGGCCACATGCGCGAGAAGGTCGAGCTGCCCGACGCGTCGGAGCTCGTCATCGAGAACCGCCCGGCGCCGAAGTCCCGCGTCGGCTACAAACCCTACGAGGCGGCCGCCGACGGCGGCGTGCCCCCGATGGCGCCCTTCGGCGAAGGCTACCGCTGGCACGTCACGGGCCTCTTCCACGACGAGACGGGCTTTCCCTCCAACAAGCCCGAGGTCGCGGACCGCCTGATGCGACGCCTCGCCGCCAAGATCGACCGCAACGAGGCGGCGATCCGCGACTACGTCACCGAGAGCCTCGACGACTGCGAGATCGCGGTCCTCTCCTTCGGCTCCTCGGCCATGAGCGCCCTCTCCGCGGTGCGCAAGGCGCGCGCCGCCGGCGTCAAGGCCGGCATGATCCGGCTCCGGACCATCTGGCCCTTCCCGGACGAGGCCATCCGCGAGCTCTCATCCCGGGTCAAGGCCATCGTCGTTCCCGAGATGAACCTCGGCCAGGTGGCCCTCGAGGTCGAGCGGGCCTCGCGCTGCACCGCCAGGGTGGCGCGCGTCTCCAAGGTCAACGGCGAGCTGTTCAGGCCCGAGGAGATCCTCGCTGCGATCATGGAGGCGGCGAAATGAGCGAAACCCTCTCGTACTTCCGCCAGGACCGCCTGCCGCACATCTGGTGCCCCGGCTGCGGCCACGGCACCATCACCGGCGCGCTCGTGCGCGCCATCGACCGCCTCGGGCTCGACAAGAACAAGATCATGCTCGTGTCGGGCATCGGCTGCTCGAGCCGCGCGGTCGGCTACCTCGACTTCGACACCCTGCACACGGCGCACGGCCGCGCGCTCGCCTTCGCCACGGGCCTCAAGGTCGCGCGCCCCGACCTCAAGGTCATCGTCATGACCGGCGACGGCGACTGCACCGCGATCGGCGGCAACCATTTCATACACGCGGCGCGCCGCAACATCGACATCACCACCATCGTCATGAACAACAACATCTACGGCATGACGAGCGGCCAGTACTCGCCGATGACGCCCAAGGGCATGCTCGCCACGACCGCGCCCTACGGCAACTCCGAGCGCGACTTCGACCTGGCCGAGCTGGCAAAGGCCGCCGGCGCCACGTACGTGGCGCGCGGCACGAGCTTCCACGTGCCCATGCTGATCGAGCTCCTCGAGCAGGCCCTGCAGAACAAGGGCTTCTCGGTGGTCGAGGCCCTGAGCCAGTGCCCCACCTACATGGGACGGAAGAACAAGATCGGCTCGGCCGTGGACATGCTCGAGTGGATCAAGGGGCGCACGGTCAACGCCAAGGCCGCCGCCGCCCTGCCGCCGGAGAAGGTGCAGGGCAAGCTCCTCATCGGCGAGCTCCACAAGTCGTCCCAGCCCGAGTACTGCGACGAGTACCTCAAGGCCACCGCGAAGGTGCGCCGCGCCTGGAAGAACATCGACGGAGGGCTTCGCGGATGCGAACAGAATTCCGACTGAGCGGCTCGGGCGGGCAGGGCCTCCTCCTGGCGGGGATCGTGCTCGCCGAGGCCGCCATCCTCGAGGGGAAGAACGCGGTCCAGACGCAGAGCTACGGGCCCGAGGCCCGCGGCGGCGCCTCGAAGGCCGAGGTGGTGGTGTCGGAGGACGACATCGACTACCCGAAGGCGACCGACCCGGACTTCCTGCTCGCCCTCACCGGCGAAGCCTACCACACCTACGGCAAGGCGATGGGGAAGGGCCTCGTGATCGTCGACTCGAGCGTGGGCGAATCCGCCGAGGTCACGGCGCGCACGGTCCGCGTGCCCATCCTCGCGACCGCCGCCGAGGAGCTCGGCAAGAAGGTGGTGGCGAACATCGTGGCGCTCGGCGTCCTCGGCCGGGTTTCCGGCGTGGTCGACCTTCCCACCCTCGAGTCCGCCGTCAAGAACCGCGTGCCGAAGGGCACCGAGGACCTCAACCTGAAGGCGCTCCGCCGCGGCTGGGAAATAGCCGCCGCGGCCGCGTCCTGAAGCCACCCGTCGAAGCGGAGGAAGCGATGTCCGGAAACGAAAAGCTGAAAGCCGAGCTCGCGCGCTGGAGCGCGGGCGTCGAGAAGTCGCTGGCCAAGCACCCCGAACGCCGCGAGCGCTTCGTCACGGGCTCGAAGGCGCCCGTCGAGCGGCTCTACACGCCCGTCGACCTCGAGGGCCGCGATCATCTCGAGGATATCGGGCTGCCCGGCGAATATCCCTTCACCCGCGGCGTCCAGTCGACCATGTACCGCGGCCGCTTCTGGACCATGCGCCAGTACGCGGGCTTCGCCACCGCCGAGGAGTCGAACAAGCGCTACAAATACCTGCTCGAGCAGGGCCAGACCGGGCTCTCGGTCGCCTTCGACCTGCCCACGCAGATCGGCTACGACTCCGACCACCCGCTCTCCGCGGGCGAGGTCGGCAAGGTCGGCGTCGCCATCGACAGCCTCGCGGACATGGAGATCCTCTTCGACGGCATCCCGCTCGACAAGGTCTCCACGAGCATGACCATCAACGCCCCGGCGGCCGTGCTCCTCGCCATGTACATCGCGGTGGCGGAGAAGCAGGGCGTGACGCCCGACAAGCTCAACGGCACCATCCAGAACGACATCCTCAAGGAGTACGTGGCCCGCGGCACCTACATCTTCCCGCCCGAGCCCTCGATGCGCCTGATCACGGACATCTTCGCGTACTGCTCGAAGGAAGTGCCCGCCTGGAACACCATCTCCATCTCGGGCTACCACATCCGCGAGGCGGGCTCCACCGCGGTGCAGGAAGTGGCCTTCACGCTCGCGGACGGCATCGCCTACGTCGAGGCCGCCATCAAGGCCGGGCTCGACGTCGACGAGTTCGCGCCGCGCCTCTCCTTCTTCTTCAACGCGCACAACGACCTTTTCGAGGAAGTGGCGAAGTTCCGCGCCGCCCGCCGCCTCTGGGCCAAGGTGATGAAGGAGCGCTTCGGCGCGAAGAGCCCCAAGTCGTGGATGCTGCGCTTCCACACGCAGACCGGCGGCTCGACCCTGACGGCCCAGCAGCCGGACAACAACGTCGTGCGCGTCGCCGTCCAGGCGCTCGCCGCGGTGCTCGGCGGCACGCAGAGCCTCCACACCAACTCGCGCGACGAGGCGCTCGCCCTCCCGACCGAGGAGTCGGTGCGCATCGCGCTCCGCACCCAGCAGATCATCGCCAACGAGTCGGGCGCGGCCGAGACGGTCGACCCGCTCGCGGGCAGCTACTACGTCGAGAGCCTCACGAACCGCATCGAGGACGAGGCCTGGAACTACATCCGCAAGATCGACTCGCTCGGCGGCGCGGTGAAGGCCATCGAGCACGGCTTCGTGCAGCAGGAGATCCAGGACGCCGCCTACGCCTACCAGATGGACGTGGAGTCCGGCGAGCGCGTCGTGGTCGGCCTCAACAAGTTCCAGGTCAAGGAAGCCGCGCCGGAAGGGCTGCTCCGCGTCGACCCCTCGGTCGGCGCCTCGCAGGCCGCGAAGCTCGAGGCGCTCCGCGCGAAGCGCGACTCCGCCAGGGTCGAGGCCGCCCTAGCGTCCCTCAAGGCCGCCTCGAAGTCCGACGCCAACCTGATGCCGCCCATCGTCGAGGCGGTCAAGGCCTACGCCACGCTCGGCGAGATCTGCGACGTGCTCCGCGCCACCTTCGGCGAGTACCAGCAGAAAGTCACGATCTGACGGGAGATGGACATGGAACGAACCATACGCGTGCTGGTCGCGAAGCCCGGCCTCGACGGACACGACCGAGGCGCCAAGGTCATCGCCCGCGCCCTCCGCGACGCCGGCATGGAAGTGGTGTACACGGGGCTCCGCCAGACGCCCGAGCAGATCGTGCAGGCGGCCGTCCAGGAGGACGTCGACGTCATCGCCATGAGCATCCTGTCGGGCGCCCACAACCACCTCTTCCCCCGCGTCACCGAGCTGCTCGCGGAGAAGAAGGTGGACGACGTGCTGGTCATCGGCGGCGGCGTGATCCCGGAAGGGGACTACGAATTCCTCAAGTCCAAGGGCATCGCCGCCATCTTCGGTCCCGGCACCCCGACGGCGACCACGGTGGAGTTCATCCGGACTCACCTCAAGCGCTGAAAGTCCATGGGTGATCGTGGCGCGCCCGATCCCGAAGGCGTCGTCGACCTGATCAGGGCCGGCGACGCCCGGACCATCGCGCGCGCCATCACCCGCGCGGAGTCCGGCGATCCCGGCGTCGAGGCAGCGCTGCGCCTGCTCCACCGACATACGGGCAAGGCCCACGTCGTCGGCGTGACGGGCCCGCCCGGGTCCGGGAAGAGCACCCTCGTCGACAAGCTGGTCAAGACCTACCGCGAGCGCGGCCTCTCCGTCGGCGTGGTCGCGGTCGACCCCTCGAGCCCCTTCACGGGCGGGGCCGTGCTCGGCGACCGGATCCGCATGCAGGGCCGCGCCCTCGACGAGGGCGTCTTCATCCGTTCCCTCGCCACGCGCGGATCGCTCGGTGGCCTCTCGAAGGCCTGCGCGGAAACCGTGCGCATCCTCGACGCGGCGGGCTACGAACGCGTGATCATCGAGACGGTGGGCGTCGGCCAGTCCGAGGTGGACATCGTCAAGCTCGCGGACTCGGTTCTCCTCGTGTCGGTGCCGGGCCTCGGCGACGACATCCAGGCCATCAAGGCCGGCGTCATGGAGATCGGCGACGTCTTCGTCGTCAACAAGGCCGACCGCGACGGCGCCGACCGCGTGGTGCGCGAAATCCGCGCCATGCTCGAGACCGCCTGGGTCAACACGGGAGCGGGCGGGCGCCTCATCGCTTCGGGCGGGGCCCACCACGCCGCGTCGCCGTCCAACACCGCCGCGGGCGTCGCGGACGAGGATCCCCACGCCTTCCTCGCGAAGCTCCCGCCCGTCCTCAAGACCGTCGCCGAGACGGGCGAGGGCGTCGGGGCCCTCGTCGAGGCCGTCGAGGCCCACCGGGCGAAGCTGGTCGAATCGGGACTCCTCGAGGAGCGCAGGAAGGCGAACGCCGCCGCCGAGCTCAAGGCGGCGCTGGCCGCCCGCGTGCTCGCGCGCCTCGAAGCGGGCCCGGCCGGCGCCGAGCTCCTCAGGCTGGCCGGAGAGCTTGCCACGCGCGAACGCGATCTCTATGATGCCCTCGAGACGCTCGAAGGCATCCTGTCAGCCTCCGGATCCCCGCTCGCGGGACGATCCGGAACAAACCCTGGACAAGCGGGAGACTGAAAGCATGGTACTCAAGGTAGACCACATCGGCATCGCCGTGGCGAATCTCGAAGAGACCCTCAAGATCTACACCGACCTGCTCGGCCTCGAGCTCGCCGGCACCGAGACCGTCGAGGAGCAGAAGGTGAAGACCGCCTTCCTGCCCGTCGGCGACACGGAGGTCGAGCTCCTCGAGTCGACCGCGCCCGACGGCCCGATCGCGAAGCACATCGAGGCGCGCGGCGCGGGCGTCCAGCACATCGCCTTCCGCGTCGACGACCTGGAGAAGACCCTCGCCGAACTCAAGGCCAAGGGCGTCCGGCTCATCGACGAGAAGCCGCGCTACGGCGCGGGCGGCGCGAAGATAGCGTTCCTCCATCCCAAGGCGACCAACGGCGTCCTCGTCGAGCTCTGCCAGCGCGACGAGGCGTAACAACGGAGTTACACATGGAAGAGAAGATCAAGCGGCTCGAGGAAGCGCGGGCGAAGATAGTCGCCGGCGGCGGACCGAAGCGCGTCGAGGCCCAGCACCAGAAGGGCAAGAAGACCGCGCGCGAACGCATCGAGGCCCTCATGGACCCGGGCAGCTTCGTCGAGGTGGACGCCTTCGTGGAGCACCGCGCCGTCGAGCTCGGCATGGACGAGGTGGACGCGCCCGGCGAAGGCGTCGTGGTGGGCTACGGACTCGTGGACGGCCGCCAGGTCGCCGTGTTCGCGCAGGACTTCACCGTCATCGGCGGCTCGCTCGGCGAGATGCACGCGGCCAAGATCTGCAAGGTCATGGACCTGGCGGTGAAGGTGGGCATCCCCCTGGTCGGCATCAACGACTCGGGCGGCGCCCGCATCCAGGAGGGCGTCGACGCCCTCTCAGGCTACGGCGACATCTTCTACCGCAACACCCTGGCCTCCGGCGTCATCCCGCAGATCTCCGTCATCATGGGACCCTGCGCGGGCGGCGCGGTCTACTCGCCGGCGCTCACCGACTTCGTCCTCATGACCGACAAGTCGTCCAACATGTTCATCACCGGGCCGCAGGTCATCAAGGCCGTGACCGGCGAGGACGTGTCCGCCGAGGACCTGGGCGGCTCGCACGTGCACTGCGAGAAGTCGGGCGTGGCGCACCTCCGCTTCGAGAACGAGGACGCGACCCTCGCGGCCATCCGCCGCCTGCTCTCGTTCCTGCCGCAGAACAACCTCGAGGACGCCCCCCTCGCGGCCGTCTCCGAACCGCCCGTCGACCCCGCGGCCCTCGCCGACATCATCCCCGACCAGCCGAACAAGCCCTACGACGTGCGCCGCATCATCGAGGGCCTCGTCGACTCGGGCGACTTCATGGAGGTGATGGCCGACTACGCGAAGAACATCGTCATCGGCTACGCCCGCCTCGGCGGCCGCTCCGTCGGCGTGATCGCGAACCAGCCGGCGGTCATGGCCGGCGTGCTCGACATCAACGCCTCCGACAAGGCCAGCCGCTTCATCCGCACCTGCGACGCCTTCAACGTCCCCCTCCTGACCCTCTCCGACACCGCCGGCTACCTGCCCGGCGTCGGCCAGGAGCACGGCGGCGTCATTCGCCACGGCGCGAAGCTCCTCTACGCGTACAGCGAGGCCACGGTGCCCAAGCTGACCGTCATCGTGCGCAAGGCCTACGGCGGCGCCTACATCGCCATGTGCTCCAAGCACCTCGGGGCGGACCAGGTCTTCGCCTGGCCGAGCGCCGAGATCGCGGTCATGGGCCCCGACGGGGCGGCCAACATCATCTTCAAGAAGGAGATCGAGGAAGCCGCCGACCCCGCCGCCGCGCGCAAGGAGAAGATCGAGGAGTACAAGCGCTCCTTCGCGAATCCCTACAAGGCCGCCGCGCGCGGCTACGTCGACGACGTCATCGAGCCCGCCGCGACGCGGAGCAGGCTCCTCGCCGCCCTGGCCCTGCTCGCGGGCAAGCGCGAAACCCGGCCGAGCCGCAAGCACGGCAACTTCCCGGTCTAGGAGGACGCCATGAACGACTGGTTCATCGTCGCCCTCGGGATGGGCACCGTATTCGTCTCGCTGATCGGCCTCGCCTATGTCCTCGAGCTGTTCAAGCTCGTGTTCGTTGGCCGGAAGAAGCCCGACCACGTGCCGTCCGTCGCGCCCGCGAACGTCATCATGCCGGCCGCCCAGCCCTCCGCGTCCGACGACGGCGAACTGCTCGCGGTCATCGCCGCCGCGGTTTCGGCCGCGAGCGGCATGAGCCCGGGCGGCTTCCGGGTCGCTTCCGTTTCCCCGGTCGCCGGCGCCGCCGCCGGCGTCAACGTCCCCGCCTGGGGCTTCGCAGAGAGAATCGCGCGAGCCGTCGCAGCCGGCCGCCGCCACGCCTAAGGAGACTCGAATGAAGCAGTACCGCATCACCGTCAACGGCAAGACCTACGACGTGGCCGTCGAGGAGCTCGGCGCCCGCGCCGTTTCCGCCCCCGCCGCTTCCCCCGCCCCGGCCGCCGCCCCCGCGCCAGCGGCTGCCCCGGCTCCCGCCGCCGCGCCCTCCGCGCCCTCCGTGGCCGGAGCGCAGGCGGTCAAGTCGCCGATGCCCGGCACGGTCACCGCCCTCAAGGCGGTCGCGGGCCAGGCCGTCAAGCGCGGCGACGTGCTCCTCATCCTCGAGGCGATGAAGATGGAGAACGAGATCGTCGCCCCCGCCGACGGCGTCATCGCGGCCTTCCGCGTGCAGGCCGGCGCCTCCGTCAACACCGGCGACACCCTCGTCGAACTTTCGTAAGGGGAGGGGGTCCTCCCATGTGGGACAGCGTACTGGAATTCCTGGGAACGACCGGCTTCGCCGTGATGGGCTGGAAGGACATCGTGATGATCACGGTGTCCTGCGTCCTCCTCTACCTCGGCATCGTCAAGAAGTTCGAACCCCTGCTCCTCGTGCCCATCGCCTTCGGCATGCTCCTCTCGAACCTGCCGCTCGGCGGCATCATGACCGAGCACGCGGTCGTTGACGGCAAGGTCGTGCCCGGCGGGCTCGTGTACTACCTTTACCAGGGCGTCAAGCTCGGAATCTACCCGCCGCTCATCTTCATGGGCGTCGGCGCCATGACCGATTTCGGGCCCCTCATCGCCAATCCCAAGAGCCTGCTCCTCGGCGCGGCCGCGCAGCTCGGCATCTTCCTGACCTACCTCGGCGCGCGCGCCCTCGACTTCGATCCGCAGGCCGCGGGCTCCATCGGCATCATCGGCGGCGCGGACGGCCCGACCGCCATCTACCTGACCAGCAAGCTCAAGCCCGAGCTGCTGCCCGCCATCGCCATCGCCGCGTACTCGTACATGGCGCTCGTGCCGATCATCCAGCCGCCCATCATGCGGCTGCTGACCACGAAGAAGGAGCGGGCCATCGTCATGGACCAGCTCCGCGAGGTGTCGAAGACCGAGAAGGTCGTCTTCCCCATCACCGTCACCATCCTCGTCGGCCTGCTCCTGCCCTCGGCCGTGCCGCTCGTGGGCTCGCTCATGCTCGGCAACCTCTTCCGCGAGACCGGCGTGACCGGCCGGCTCTCGGATACCGCCCAGCACGCGCTCATCAACATCCTGACGATCTTCCTGGGGGTCTCGGTCGGCGCGACCGCGAGCGCGGACAAGTTCCTCACGGCCCAGACGCTCATGATCATCGGACTCGGGCTCGCGGCGTTCGCGGTGGGCACCGCGGGCGGCGTGCTGCTCGGCAAGCTCATGAACGTGATCTCCGGCGGCAAGATCAACCCGCTCATCGGCTCCGCCGGCGTTTCGGCCGTGCCGATGGCGGCGCGCGTCTCGCAGGTCGAGGGGCAGCGGGAGAATCCGAACAACTACCTGCTCATGCATGCCATGGGACCGAACGTCGCGGGCGTCATCGGCTCCGCGATCGCCGCTGGCGTCCTCCTGGCGGTGCTCGGCTGACCCGGTTTTTCGGCGCCTCTGTCCGGAAACTACCGGTCGGCCCGGCGCTCGCTCCCTGAAAACCGCAAAGGCCCGGCTCCCTTCGGGGCGCCGGGCCTTTGTTTTCCAACCTTGAACTCAGGGCGTCCGCCGGACGCCTCGGCTCGCGGCCGGACTTCCTTCGGGTAGAAAGTCGGGAGCCCCCCCGGGGGCGGCGCACGAGCGACGGACGACCAGGCGAGGCGCGACGAGGATTTCCTCTCGCCGCGACCCGGAATCGAGCTCGTCGAGCACCGCGTCGAGGGCTGCCTGCCCGATGCCCAGCGTGTCCTGGGCCACGGTCGTGAGCGCGGGCCCCACGAGGTCCGCGTTCGGAATGTCGTCGAAGCCGACGATCGAGACGTCCTCGGGTACCCGCACGCCCAGCCGCTCGAAGCCCCTGATGAGGCCGATGGCCATCAGGTCGCTCGCCGCGAAGATCGCGGTCGGCATGTCCTTCATCGACGCGAAGGCCGCGGCGGCGGCCATGCCCGATTCCGGAGTGAAGTCGCCGTCGCGGATGTAATCGTCCCGGTAGCGGCCGCGCGCCGCGGCGAATTCCGCCCAAGCTTCGTACCTGAGCCGTCCCGGATAGGAGAACGGCGCGCGGAGCGTCGCGACTTTTTCGTGGCCGAGAAAAGCCAGGTGCTCCAGCGCGAGGGCGGCCCCGGCCTTGTTGTCGGAACTGACGAAGGTGGCCGTTCCCCCGGACACTTCGGTGTCGATGAGGGCGACCGGAATCGGCGCGTTCAGCACGTCCTCGAGGTAGCGGTCGTCGCCGCGCAGGCCGACAATGATGGCGGCGTCGACGCGCCTGCTTCGGCAGATGTCGATGTAGGACCGCTCGTACCGGGTATCGTCGGTGTTGGAAAACAGTACTAGATCGTAATCGCGCGCGGCCGCGCCGCGCAGGATGCCGTCCAGGAATAGCCAGCCGAAATTGCGGCGGACGCCGAAGCCCTGGCGGTCGAGCATGAAGACGCCGAGCGTGCGGCTCCGCTTAGTGACGAGCCGTCGCGCGATCGGGTCCGGCTCGTAGCGCAGCTCTCGGGCCGTGTCGATGATTCGCGCGCGCAGCTCGTCGCCCACGTCGTCCCGGCCATTCAGCGCCTTCGAAACGGTGCCGACCGACACGCCGAGCGTCCGGGCGATATCCTTGATCGTTACCATTGCCCTCTCTGTCGAAAACGTTTTCGATTCCAGCTTAACGAAGAAGGCTCGATCGAGTCAAGCGAATATCGGTTCGGCCGCGCCCCCTGTCGCGCGCGTTTCGCCGATACTCTATACTGGTCGAGGGAGCGGAGGACGGATGGGAAAGAAGGGCTTGCTCCAGAAGGCAAAGGCGCTGCAGAAAATCTCCGCGGGTACGCTCGCGAATCCGCAGGGCAACCTGGATTCCGGAATGCTCGAAGCGGCGCGCGCCGCCGGCATTTCGGGCGAGGACGGCGAGGACATCCTCAAGCGGATCGACGCCATCGCAGTGGAGAACCGCATCGCCGCACCCGAGGAAGCGCGGATTCCCGCCCTCCGCAGGGGCGTTTTCGTGCCCGCCTTGGTAAACGCCCTCGCCGTGGTGGGCATGGCGGTCGCCTTCCTGCTGCTCGCCGCTTTCTTCCGCGAGCGCGAGGCGGATATCGCGAACAACTCCGCGGTGGTGCTCAGCGCCGAGGGTCGCCTCATACGCGAGCTCAGGGCCGAGTCCGAAACCTTGATCCGCGAGAAGGACGTCCAGCTCGACGAGATCCGCGATCGCCTCGAATCGCTCGAGAAGGACAGCCTGGAGCTCGCCAGGAGCTTCGAGGCGCGCTTGCTCGAACGCGAGGGCGAACTCAAGTCCCGCCTCGAGTCCGAGATCGAGGCCGAGCGCGCCCGCTTGCGGGCCGAAGGTTACGCGGAGGCGGAGATCGAAGCCCGCATAAAGGAATTCGAAACACGAAAGACGGCGGAATACCAGACCGCGCTCGCCTCGTTCCGACTGGCGCTCGATTCCGAACGGGAAGCGTCCGACGCCAGGATAGCGGCCGCGAAGGCTGAGTACGAGCGCAACCTGGCCGCGGTGGCGGCCGAACGTCGGCGCATCCAGGACGAGGCGGCGGCGCGGGAAGCCGAGCTGCGCTCCACCCTCGACGCCCGCGTGAAAACGCTGGAAACCGAGCGGGCGCAGGCCAGCGCCGGGCTCGAAGCCGCCCGAGCCGAACTCGCCGCGTTGCAGGCGAGGCAAGCGAAGGACAAGGCCGCTGAAGAACGGATCGTCGGACTCTACCGTACCGTCCGCCTCGCCGTCTCGGACCGCCGCTACGAGGACGCCTACGCTGGCGTTTCCGCCCTGTCCGCCTTCCTCGCGGATCCGGAAATCGCCGCTTCCGCCAGCCTCGCCGCCCGCCGCGAGGCCGACACCTTCATCGCCCAGGCGCTAGCCTCGCTGGTCAAGGCCGAAATAGACCGCGCCAGCGCCGACGCGGCGGGACTCGTGAGGCAGGCCGAACTCTACGCCCGGGCGCGGGCGGCCGGCGCCCGCGGCGACGAGGCCCTCGCGCGCGGGGATCGCGCCGCCGCCGAGGCCGCGTACCGCGAAGCGGTATCGGTCGCTCCCGAGCTCGTTTCCGCCTTCGAATTCGCCTGGAACGACCGCTCCATGGATGCGGCGGTGAACGCGGCCGGCGCCGCGCTCGCCTTCGACCGCGCGGAAATCGCCTATAAAGCCGGAGACTTCGTGGCCGCCTCGACGTCCTACGTCGAGGCTCTGTCCGCCATGGGTGCGCCCCCGTCCGCGAGCGCGGTGGCCGCCGCCGCCCTCGAAGGAACTCCCCGCGCCGCGGCGGAGCTTCCCGCCCCCTCTCCCGCGTCCGCGACCGAGCTCGCGGCGGCGAACCGCCTGCTGGACCGCGGAGCCTGGACCGAAGCGGCCGAAAGCTACATCCGCGTACTGGCGCTCTCCCCCGGCGCGGAGACCGCGACACAGGCGGCGCGCGGCGCGCGGCGCGCCCTCGAAGGCTGGACCGCGGCCGAGAAGGCGCGCGTCGAGGCCGACCGCTCCCGGATCGCCGAGCTGTCAGCGCGCGCCACCAGGCTCGAGACCGAGCTCGCCGCCGCCGTCCTTTCGGCCAGCGAGCGGGAGGCGACCATAGCCGAATCGAAGCGCCTGATCGCCTCGCTCGAGGAGGAGCGCGACCGCCTGAAACGCGAGAACGCCGAGCTTGCCAGCCGACCGTCGACCGCTCCCGCCCCGTCCCAGACGGCCGCCTCGGGGCCGACGAAGGAAGAATTCGACGCGCTCACGGCGGAGCGGGACGCCCTCGCCGTGCTCGCCAGACGCATGGACGAACTCGCCGCCGCCTTCAAGGAGTACGCCGTTCGGGAGGACTCGGCCCTCGCGGGATCGCCGGGCCAGGCTGGCCTTCTCGCCGCGCGGACCGAGCTCGACTCCTTCCTCGGCTCCGGGCTGGTCAGGTCGGCCATGCCCGACCTCCGCGAGCGCGTCGCCGCCTACGAGGCCGCCTGGCTCGAAGCGGGCCAGAAGGAAGTGGTTTACAACGCCATCGACATCCTGGAAGGCTCGCGCCGCTTCACGGATCCCGTCCGCCGCAACGCCTGGCTCGACGAGCAGCTCGCCCGTTACGCGGGCAACCAGGCGCTCAAGGACTTCATCGAGACGGTGCGCGCGCTCCGGTAGCCGACGACAAGGCGGAAAATACGAAGGGCGGCCCGTCGGCCGCCCTTCTTCACTCTTTGACGGATACTCGCTTGGCTCAGTTCCCGAGCTTCTCCGCGGCGAAGGCGAGCAGGTCCGCGGTGGGAACGCCTTCCACCTGGGCGAAGGCCAGATTGCCAATATCGTCCTTGTTGTCGGTCAGCACCATGAAGCGCGAGAAGACCGAGATCCAGGTGGAATCGGTCGTATCCCAGTACTCGAAGGCGAAGCGCCAGCTGCCGGTCGGGAGCCAGCCAAGGTAGGCGCCGGAACCCGAGTATAGATCGGTGTAGGACCTGCCCGCAGCGAGGAACACCGGCTTGTCAACGGCGTCGTGCACCATCCCGGTAGCCGGCGCTTTCAAGTCGACGATCTTCGATGCCGTGGCGGCCCCGGGCGCCTGTGCGCGCCAGAGGCTCGGGTCGGGAAGGTTCGGGCTGACGAAATAGGTGCTCGTTGCCAGGTCATAAGCGGCGAAGCCCGGTCCCGTTGGCGTTACAGGGAACTGATCGATGGGATCGTTGAGGGCAGGTTCGATGTCGCTGTCGATTGTGAACGAGCTGGTGGAAATGCTTCCCCTTCTCGCGTACGCGTCGCCGGACTCGCCCATGAGGATTTCCACGAACCTGGTCTGCCCGCCCGGGTCGATGGACGGATCCGACCAGGTGCCGAGGGCGAGCAGGCGCCGGCTATCCGAGGGATCCGTCAGCGCCGAGCCGAGCAGGGGGTTCACCGAACCTCCATAGATCACCAAGCTTTCAAGCCCTTTCAGGGGATCGCGGTAGACGAAGACCGTTTCGGATGAACCGGGCATCGGCCCGACGACGGCCGCCTTGCCGAGGGGATTCCCGTCGCCCCAGACCTTCCCTGTTTCCCAAGCGGATTCGCCCATGAGTATCGTGGCTATCCTCATGTATCCGTCACCGGGCGTCACCACGTAGCCACCCGGAGTGGCGGGCATGCGGAAGGGCAGGAAATAGGAGAATCCGTCGTCGGAATCCCCGGCCAGGGCGATGGTGTACGATTTCCTCCACTCCGCGCGGCCATGGTCACCGAAAATGGCGTCCATCCACGTCGATACGCTCAGGGCCGGGTCGAAGGAAGGCATCCAGCATGAAGCGGACAGCGAAACCAACGCGAGGATGCAAGCGGAAAGGGCGGCGCGGCGCGCGTTAGCTCTCATGGCGCGAACCTCACTCCGAAGCGCACGTGGGGAATTTCGATCGCCGTGTATCCTTTCACGAAGAACACGTTGCCCGGGTTCGAGGCGGCGACCAGGTAGCCGTTCGGTCCGAAGTACCAGTGCATGGCCGCCTCCGCCCAGACGACGAGCTTCCGCGAGGTGCCGTACTCGACGCCGATGGCGGGCGAGAGGCCGAAGGGCGCGATGGGGTCGAGCATGAACAGGCGGAATCCGGGGAAGCTGAAGCGTGCGAAGGCGCCCGTCGAAACGTACGGCCTGAACGCGGCGTCGGCCGGCGCGAGGCGGGCGCCGAGGCGGAAGCCTGGCTGGACGAGCGGCAGGAACACGAAGATCGAAGGACCGCCCTCCGGGGGCGGGTCGCGGGGCAGCAGGATGCCCGGGGAGTAGCTTACCAGCTCGATGCCGGCAAAGGCCCGGTCGGAGAAGAAGCGCCGTTCGTAGCGGAGCACCGGGAACTGCCCCATGAGGAGGCCCACGTCGAAAGACCAGCGCGGAAGGGCTTCGTCCGGCAGTTCGAGCGTGCTGCCTTCCGTACCGAAGAAGGCGAAGACGCCGCCCGCGGGATACGAGCCCGGCACCGTGGCTCGCCAGCGGTAGGTGCTCGGCGCATCCGCTACGATCTCGAGCTCGCCGGATTCGGGGACGATGAGGGGTTTGGGCGAGAAGCCGGAAACCTCGCTGCCGGGCTTTCCCTTGAGCGTGAAGGCGGTGTAGCGCACCCGCGAGACGGCGGCGGGCAGGGCGGCGACCACTTCGTCCCAGAAGAAACCGGAAAGGTCGCGCTCCGTGGGCTCGGGAGCCTCGTAGGCGCCCTCGGCGAGGACGTCGCGGGAGAGGGCGTCGAGGTAGCGCCATTCGACCCGCCTGGATCCGGAAGCGCCGGCGGCCGCGATCTCGAGCACCAGCGCGCAATCCTGCCTGTTGGCTTCGTCGAAGTAGGCGCTCTCGTCGCGGGCGCGGAGCACGCCGGAGACGCCCGGCTCGCGGGCGAGCGCGAGCGCGAGGCCGCGCAGCCAGCTTTCGCGGTCGGCCGTTCCGCGCGCGAGCGCGACGAGGACGCGGACCTGGCGCGTGGGCGTCGAAACCGGATCGGCGGAAGGAGCGCCGGCTCCACCGGAGACCGGGTCCTGCGCGACGAGCGTAGCGCAGCCGAGCGCGGCGAGAAGGCCGAGCGCGAACGCGTATCGCCTCATTCGGACCACCAAGTGTCGAGCAGGTAGAGGCGGCCGTGCCAACGGTCGAAGACGTACCAGTGCTTCCCGTCGGGGTCGAAGAAGAAGCTCAGGTCCTCGGTATCCTCGAGTACGTACGAATCGAGCGGGTCGGCGGATGCATCGAGTGACAGCCGTTGCAGGGATTTATTGTAACTGGCGTCCTCCGCGAGCATGACGAGACCATCGGCGGTAAGCCAACAGGCGCGGTTGTCCTTCGGCGGTGGGTACGACATGACCAAGGGGCCGGAGTCGACGCTCGGGGCGGAAAGCAGCGCGGCAAGGTTTTCGAAGCGGTAGACTCCAGCGTTCGCGGAGGTCGAATAGTCGATCCGCAAGTTCACGAACAGCGCGGTGCCCGTCGGGGTCGACAATTGCTCGATGTCGAGGACAGCCCCGGGCTCGCCGGTCGACGCGAACAGGACGCTGCTTGGCGTGGATGGCATCGCATAGCCCGCCAGCGCGCTGGCTTCGAATAGGTTCAGCAGCGTCGGTTCCGGCCGAAGCACCCGGTACCAAGCGCCGTCGAAGGAGCCGAAGCCGCCGAGCGGTTCATATATGTCCGGATCGGGTGGCGTGCCGGGAAAAAACCGGACCGTGCAGCCCACCGTCGTGGCTTTGAGTCCGGTGTCGATCCTCGTCTGCCCGACGATGACGGCGCCGTCGGCGTCCTGGAACATGATCTCGCTCAGCCCCCCGCCGAACCAGGCGAGGGGTTCCAGGCCCGACCCGTCCAGGACGAAAACCGCGCGGCCGCGGTCGCTTTCGGCGAGCACGAAGACCCGTTCCTGCCCCGCCTGGGAAAAGCGCTCGACCATGAGGACGTCGGCCTTGGTGGCGTCGAGATTTTCCGCCATGGCCTCCCGGACATCGAAACCCGACCGGACAAGGCCGAGCCATTCGGGACCGTAGGAGACGAACCACCAGTCCACCGTGCAGGTGCCCGCGGAGAGCGCGGCCAGGGCGAGGGCGACGAGGCGAAGGCGCCGGGCGAAGCCGGACCCGCCTTTCAATACTTCCATGCGACGCTCCCGAGGAGGAGGGGACCGTCCCGGTCCATCCATCCCTGACTGACGACGCCCGAGGCCAGGCCGAACGAGTAGGGAATCCGTGTCTCGATGCCGAAGGCGTAGGAACCCGTATGGTATTCGAGGAGCAGCGAAAAGGCGTCGAAGGCGAGATCGAAGTAGGGCTTTCCGTCAGCTACGAAGGTGAGCATGGACGCGAGCCCGGTGGCCGCTCCGAGCCGGAAGGACCAGCCGGGTGGGGTGAGGTAGAGGCCCGCTCCCGCGCGGACTTCCCAGATCCATGGGGCTCCGCCGAGGCCGTAGCTCGCGAGCGTGAAGAGCGCGTTGTCGAGCCTGAAGAACGCGAAGTCGGGTATGAGGGCGGGGCGGTATTCGAAACCGAGGCCGAAAAGCCGGCCCCGTCCGGCACTGAGGACGAGCGAGCCGCGGCTGCGCGGCACCAGGCGGGGCAGGGCGACGCCCTTCCCGTCGTCACGGGGGCGCACCGTCAGGTGCGCAGGGTAGGAACCTTCCCGTTCGACGGTGAAGTCGGCGCGCTCGCCGACGCGGAGGGGCAGGTAGGGCGCGACGAGTAGGCCTCCCTCGATGACGCCGAGCGGGAGCGAGGCACCCGCGCTTCCGCCGCCCAGCGAGACGCTCGCGCCTTCGTCCTTCGAGCGGAACGTCAGCGGCTCGGACAGGCGGGGCGGCGGCAGTCCGGCTTCGAGCGCGCGCGCCAGCTCGGCGGCGCCGGAGGCGGCCGAGTCCTCGATCAACTTGAGCGCGGAAAGGCCCGCGTAGGCCGACCAAGCGTCGCCGCCGAGCATGGCTCCGTCGCGGGCGTCGTAGACGGCGATGCGCCAGGCGACCCGGTTTCCTTCGAGGCGCGCGTCCACGAGCGCCACGACGAAGCACCCGGCTTCGCGGGCGAAGAGCGCGGCGCGCGTAGGCTCGTGGCTCCCCCCTTCGATGCCGGCGGGCGCGGCGGCGAGGGTCGAGGCGATGCCGCGCGCGGAAAGTTCCGCGACGAAGGCGGTGGACAGGGAGGACAGGAAGTTCCCCGCGTCCCCCTCGCGCGCGAGCGCGGGCGCCACCAGCACGGTCTCGTCGAGCTTGCCCGCGGCGCGGAGGACGGGCGCGGTTTCGCCCGGGACCTCCCCGGCGGACGCGTCCTGCCCGTGGATCCGCGAGAATGCCGCGAGCGACAGGAGGAGCGACGCGAGCGCGAAGCGGCGCGGCCGGAACGGTTTCATTTGTGGGTGAGGACCTCGACCCCGTCCCAGTCAGGCGGCGGCGGATTCCGGGCGTAGCCCTCGGCGCGCCGGAGCAGTTCCGCGGCGGGGAAGTCGTCCGGGCCGAGCAGTCGGACCGCCTCCCGGAAGCCGTCCGCCGCTTCCCGGAAGCGCATCGACCAATAGTGGTCGCAGGCTTCGGCGTGCGCCTTCCAGCCTTCCTCCTCCAGCTCGTCCAGCTCCTTGCGGACCGTGTAGATCCGCACGCCCTGCTTCTTGCCCTTGACGGCCACCTTGTCGAGCAGGCGGCAGGGCAGGAGGTCCTTGACCTTGTAGTGGACCGATTCGGAGATGAGTAGCGGTTGCTTGTATTCCTTGGTCTGGCCCTCGAGCCGGCTCGCGAGGTTGACGTTGTCGCCGATGACCGTGTAGTTCATCTTCTTGTCGCAGCCGATGTTGCCGACGGTCACGACGCCGTACGCTATGCCGACGCCGATATGGAATTCCGGCTGGCCGTCCCGTCGCTGCAGCTCGTTGAAGCGGTCGAGGGCCTCGGTCATCTCGAGGCCGGCGAGGACCGACTGGTAGGCGTCGTCGTCCCGCTTCACCGGCGCGCCCCAGAAGGCCATGATCGCGTCGCCTATGTACTTGTCGACGATGCCGTTCCGCGCGGCGATCACGTCGACCATGATCTCGAAATAGCGGTTGAGCGAGGTGACGAGGTCGTAGGGGGCCATGGCCTCGCTGATGGACGTGAAGCCGCGGATGTCCGAGAAGAGAATCGCGACCACGCGGTCGTCGCCAACCAGCGCCTCTTCCGGGTTCGCGAAGACCTGGTCGATGACCTCCTTCGGCACGTAGAGCTGGAAGAGGTTGCGGATCTTCGTTTCCTTCTTCTGGGCCAGGACCGCCTCGAAGGCGTAGCGCTTGATGCGCCCGTAGGCCTGGTCGAGCGCGCCGAGCATCAGGTTGAAGGTGTGGGAAAGATGGCCGATCTCGTCGTCGTACGCCACGACCACCCGGCCAGAGAGCTCGTTCGACGCGATGATGCGCTTCATGGCGCCCACCACCGACTCGAGCGGCTTGACGAGGTAGCCTACGAAAAGAAGGAGGAGGAGCGCGGCGACGACCACGCTGCCGGCCAGGATGATCACCGACTGGCGGGCGATCGCGTTGACGTCCGAATAGAACGCGTCGCGCCGTTCGCTGGCTACGACGAACCATCCGAAGGGACCGAAGGGAAAGCCGGCGCCGACCCGCTCGGCGCCCTCCAGCGTGAAGTCGGTGAAGGATCGCTTCCCGGCTTCCGCGAGGGCGGCCAAGGCGCGCCGCTCGGCCTCGGACGGCAGGACGGGGCCGCTCCTCATGACGGGCGTCCCGGAGCGGTCGACGGCGAACACGAGCTCGGTCTCCGAGCGGACCACCGAGGTCGCGAAGGACTCGACCGCCGCCTTCGCGGCGTCCACCATCTCGGGCCGCGACGCGGCGTCGTTCTCGACGAGCAGGTTCCACTGGCTTTCGGCGTACTTCTCGATCTCGTAGGCCTTGAAGCCGAGGAAGTCCGTCGCGAGGCGGGTGACGGCGCTCGAGGCGGAGAAGAAGCTCGAGGCGCCGCCGATCAGGATGGCGGCGACGAGGATCGGGAGGACGACGAGGAGTATCTTGAGGCGTATGCTCATTGACCGCTAGTGTAGTGCAGTCGGAGGCCATCCTCAAGCTCGCGCTGGGCTGGCGGCGAGCCGGCTGGACGAAAAGGGCCGCCCGCGCGAGCGGACGGCCCCGGGGGACGGAGCGGACCCTAGCGGCCCGACGGCCCGTACAGGAACTGGAAGTAGTCGAGCTCGGTCGACATGGTCTTCGAGAAGCTCGGCATGGTCTGCTTGTACGACTCGAGGGCGCGCCAGAACGAGTAGAAGCCCGGGTCGCGGCCGTAGCTCCGCGCGTAGATGGCGCTGGCCTGCGCGTCCGCCGCGCCCTTCAAGGTCTCGGCCTTCTCGTAGGCGGCCGACAGGATGGTGCGCTGCTCGTTCTCGAGCTTGCCGAGCCACTCCGCCTTCTTGCCCTCGCCGAGGCTCCGGAACGCCTGCGCGATCTGGTTGCGCTCCTTGATCATGCGGCTGTAGACGCTCTCGGTCAGCTCCTCCGAATACTTGATCTGGCGCGGCACTACGTCGATCACCTCGATGCCGTACTCGGGCACGAGGCGCGCGACTTCGACGAGCATCTCGTTCGAGAGCTTCTCGCGGCCTTTCGAGATAAGCTCGAAGCTCGACTCGGTCTGCGTGAGCTGCCTGAGGCTGTCGGAGTCGGCCGCGTCCCCGGTCTCGAAGGTTTCGACGTTCGTCGATTCCATGATCACGTTGGAGTTGCGGACCGCCTCGCGGAGGAAGTTCTGGCTGATGATGGTCCGGACCGCGCTGTCGATGACGTCGTCGAGGCGGCCGTAGGCGTCGTTGAGCGTGCTGACCGACTCGTAGAACTTGACCGGGTCGGCTATTCGCCAGCGGGCGGTCATGTCCACGAAGATGAACTGGTTCTCCTTGGTCGGGATGCGCTGCGGCTCCCCGTCCCAGGGCAGGATCTTCTTCGTGTAGACGACGACGTTGTCGAGGAAGGGGCTCTTGAACTTGAGGCCCGCCTCGGTGTGGGTGGCGACGATCTGGCCGAGCCGGACCACGACCGCCTGCTGCCCCTCGTAGAGCACGAAGAAGGGACCGATGACGAGGAACACGACGAGCAGCACGGCGATGGCCACGAGCGCGATGATGAGCTTCTTCATCGGGTGCCTCCGGTCGTGCCGAGGTTCTTGATCGGCAGGAAGCTGCCGAGCTCGCTGTCGATGAGGTCGACGTCGGAATCGGGCCCGAAGACCTGCTCCATCATCTCGTAGTAGAGCCGCTCGCGGGTGACCGCGGGCGCCTTGACGTACTCGGCCAGCACGGCGTCGAAGCGAGCGACGTCTCCGCGCGCCTTGTTGACGCGCTCGGTCGCGTAGCCCTGCGCCACCTGGATGATCCGGTCGGCCTCGCCGCGGGCCCGCGGAATCTCGGTGTTGTAGGCTTCCTTGCCCTCGTTGATCAGGCGGTTCATGTCCTGGATGGCCTTGTTGACGTCTTCGAAGGCGGCCTGCACGCCGGCTGGCGGCACGATGTTCTGGAGCTTCACCGCGATGACCTTGATGCCCATGCCGTAGCGGGCGAAGGTCTCGTTCATGAGCGCGAGGCCCTGGAACTCGATGTTGAGCCGCTCGGAGCCGATGACGTCGAGGATGGTGCGGTCGCCGACCAGCTTGTTGATGACCGACTGCGAGATGTCGCGGATGGTCCGGTGGCGCTCCTCGACGTTGAACTGCCAGGCGCGCGCGTCCTCGATGCGGTACTGGATGATCCATTCGACGTCGACGATGTTGAGGTCGCCGGTCAGCATCGTGGATTCCTCGGGGAACGTGGCGGACGAGTAGGTGGTCTGCGCGCCGGACTGCTCGGTCCGGAACCCGAACTGCTCGGTCTGGACGACCTTGGTCTTGATGTTGTAGTTGCGCTGGATGCCGAAGGGCGCCTTCCAGTGCAGCCCCGGTTCCGCGATCCGGGTGAATTTGCCGAGGGTCGTGACGACCGCCTGCTCGGTCTGGTCCACCACGAAGACGCTGGTTCCGAGGAACCCGAGCGCCGCGAGGGCTACCAGCACGAGGACGATGGTCCCGGCCTTGATCGGCAAGCGCGGCGGCGTGACGTTGCGTTCCGCCATTCGTGCCTCCTTTCTCGATAGAGCAAGCGCAAAGATACGTCCGGCCGGCGCGCTCGATCAAGCGCACGGGCGGGCGTGCGCGGGAATTCGGGCGAATCAAAGGAGGAAGGCGGCGAGCGCGGCCTCGCCGAAGCGGGCGACCAGCCTGGCGCGCGCGTCCGCGGGCAGGGGCGCGCGTACGGAGGCGGGTGCTTCGCAGCCTGAATCCTCGGGGAACTCGAGCTCCCAGGCGTGGAGGACGTATCCGCCGGGGAACGGCTTTCCTCCATATTTCAGGTCGCCGGCGAGCGGATGGCCCGCGAACGCCGCGTGGGCCCGGATCTGGTGCGTGAAGCCCGTGCCGATGGAAACGCGCGCCAAGGTGAGGCCGCCCGACGAGGCCAGCGGCTCCGCGAAGGTCTCCGCCGCCAGGCCCGAGTGGTCGGACGGTTCGCGGACGAGCGTGGTACGGCTGCAGGAATCGCGCGTCAGGTAGGCGCTCCAGTCCTCGCGGCCCTCGATCCGGCCCTCCACGAGGGCCAGGTAGCGCTTCACGATCCGCCCGCCGCGGAGGGCTTCGGAGAAAGCCCGGGCTCCCGCGATGCTGGCCGATATCGCCACGACGCCCGTCGTGTTCCTGTCGAGTCGGTGGAGCGGGGCGGGGCGGAAGGCCAGCGAGACCTCCGGGAGCGGGCCGACCAAGGCCGCCGCGAGTTCGTCGAGCCCTCCGGCGCCATGGCTGAGCATGCCCCGCGGCTTCGAGACGAAGACCAGGTCACGGGTCCTGGCCAGCACGGGGGGGAGCTCCGTAGCGTGCGCGCCGGCTGCCGCATCGCCGTCGGAGGCGGCGCGCACGCTCCCGGCGAAGCGTCCGGAGACGCGGATCTCGTCGCCCGGAACGAGGCGCGCGTCGTTCCGGGCGCGCCGGCCGTTGAGCCGTATGTCGCCCGTGCGGAGGCCGCGGAACACCGCGGAAAGCGGCACCGAGCCGAGCAAGACCCGGGCGACGCGGTCGAGCCGCTTGCCTCCGTCATCCGGACCGGCGACGAGGATGATGGGATCGCGTTTCTCCATAAGCACTTATCAAGCTATGACGAGGCGGGGGAGGAGGTCAAGCGCGCCGGCGCATCTTGACAATCGACGCCTCCTGCGGGAAAGTACCGCGATGCCCAACGACCAGAGCCTCTCCTTCGCAGGCCTGCGGGCCTTCCTGGCCAGCCCCATATTCCTCGCCGCCATCATGAGCATGTTCACCGCGCAGTTCATCAAGGCGGCGATCGCCGTGCTCAGGCGCAGGACGGGCTCGCTCAAGGACCTGATCGAAACCTTGCTCTGGCGGACGGGCGGCATGCCCTCGAGCCATTCCTCGCTCGCGGTCTCCATCACCACCTCAATAGCCTTCGAATCCGGCACCGATTCGCCGGTCTTCATGCTCTCGTTCTTCTTCGCCCTCGTGGTCATCCGCGACGCGATGGGCGTCCGGCGAGCGGCCGGGCTCCAGGCCAAGGCCTTCAACCAATTCGGCAAGGAAGTCCGCGAGCGTCTCGGCGTCTCCTTCCATCCCGTCAAGGAAGTCCACGGGCATACCTTTCCCCAGGTTCTCGTGGGATCGATGCTCGGGTTCTTCATCGCCCTTGCCTTTTACCGCCTGTAGGCGCCCATGGGCACGAGGGCGAGGGAGGGAAGGGGGTTCAGGCTCGCGGTCGCGGCCATGGCGGCCATGGCGGCCGTGATAGCCGGCTGCGCGCTGGCTCCCCGCACGTCGGGCGCCGAGTCCCCATGGCCCGGCCGGGTCATGGTGCTGGTCGCCGATTCCGGCGATTCATCCGCCTCAGCGGTCCTGTCGCCCGCGCTCGAAGCGCTGCGGGCGGCGGGCATCGGCGACCCGATCTCGGCGCTCAGCCAGGACGTGGCCCTTGCCGATTTCGAACGCGTCGCGTCGGTTCCCTACCTCGAGGCCGTCGAACGCCTCGTGCCCGGCGATCCGCGACGGGATCCCTGGATCGAAGGGCTCGATCGGTATTTCACCGCCAGGTCCGGCGGCAAGTCCTGGCGGATCATCTATGCGTCCGCCTCGCCGAACGCGGCGCGGAAGGCCCTGGAAAAGGCGCTCGGGCCGGAGGACGAGCGGACCTGGATGCTCGCCGAGCGCGGATCCTCCCGCGCGCGTTTCCTGTGGATCCTTCCGGCCGCCTTCGCGCTCCTGGCGACCTTCCATACGCGCCATCGCCGGATCGAGCGGCTCCTCGGCTCGCTGGCGTGGGCTCCGCTCTGGTGGATGGGAGGAGCTCCGGCCGCCGCCGTCTCCCTGCTGGCCACTTTCGCCGGCGCGCGGGCCAGCGCCCTGCTCCCCCGTCAGCGGACCGCGGCTCTCCGGAGCGGTTCAGCCGAGGCGGCCGAACGCCTGCTCCGCGCGCTACGCGCCGTCGGCGGCCCGGTTCTGGCCGCGAGCCTCCTCCTGGCCATCGTCGAACCCCGGCTCATACCCGCGGCCTTGCTCTGCGCCCTCGGCCAGACCGCCATCCTCGAGGCCGTATCCGGCCTCAGGGCCATGACCCGCACCCGCGAGGGCCGGAAGTCCTTCCTGCCCGTGCCGATCGTCCCGCCCTTCCGACGGAAGGCGCCCGATTCCTTCGCGCGGCTCTCTCCGCTGTTGGCCTTGCTCGCCCTGGCCGCCTTGCCTCTCTCCTTCCTCGGGAAATCCGGCGCGGGCGTCGCCGTCCCGTCGGGAATACTCGTACCCGTGCCCGCGGGTTCCTCCGCCGGGGCCCGGGAGGAGCAGCCGCTCAGATCCGCCCTCTCGGGCGATTCCTCCGACGCGCGGCTTCCGGACCTCGCCGACGCCGCCGCCCACGTCGCGTTCCAGCGCGGAGTGCTCCTGGAACGGCTCGGCGAGGCGGTATACGGCTCGGGCGAGCCGATCGTTCTCCAAGGTTTCAGGAGGGGAGCCGGAGGACTCCTGGAAGCCGCTTCCGCGGCGCTCGTCCCCGTTTCCGATCCTTCCGACTCGGGATACTCCGCGAGGTCGATAGAAGCGCTTCTCGCCGGGGCGGGCGGCAACGCCGTCGTCAGGCTCGAGTCCATGGACGGCCCCGGCGCTCCGCGCCGCCTTGCTTTCTTCGAAATTCTCGTCTATATACTCGCCTTCGCCCCCTTCGCCGCCGCTCGCGGCGCGAACCTGTTGGCGAGAGCCGTCGCCGAGGCGACGGCGGGAAAGGTCCGGGAAGCAGCATGAAACGACTCAGGAATTTCCGGACCGGCGGTCTAGCTATCGCCGGAGCCCCGGTCCGCTTGGCGGAAGAGGCGAGAAACGCCTATCTCCCGGCCATCGCGACGATCCCCCTTCGCCAGCACCTCGGCCCGGCCGCGCGCTGCGTGGTCAAGTCGGGCGATCGAGTCGAGGAGGGACAGGCGATAGGCCGCGCCGAGGGCCGAGATTCGGCCGACGTCCACTCTCCCGTCCCAGGCGTGGTCCGCAGGGTTTCCCGCGTACGCCTCGCCGGGGGCCTCGAATGCGAAGCGGTCGAGATCGCCCTTTCCGGCGCCTTCACGCGGCTGGGCAAGCCGAAGCGGCTCAGTCCCTGGCGATCGATGCCGCGCCATGAAATCGTCCGGACGATCCGCGAGCGCGGGCTCGTGCGGGCCTCCGACGGAAGACCGCTCGCCGACGCGCTGTCCGTCTTCGAGGACGAAGGACCCTGCGAGCTGGTCGTCATCACCGCGGTGACGGGCGAACCCAGGAATCCCATCGAGGCCCTGACGCTCTCGCGCCGTCGGGAAGCCGTCATCGAAGGCTTCGAGATGCTCTGCCGCGTGCTTAGTCCCCTGTCGGCCCTGGCCGTTTTCGACGCGGAAGACCTCGGGCTCGCCGCTTCCTGGGATGGAGCCAAGGGCGCCGAGGGCCCCCCGATCCAGGCGTACTCGGTTCCCCGACGTTATCCGCAGCACCTTCCGGGCCAGCTCGCCGCCGCTTTGGCCGAAGCCAAGGTGACCGCGGCCGCCACCCGGACCTTCTTCATACAGCCTTCGCTGCTCGCCGAGGTTTACGAGGCGGTGGCGGAAGGGAAACCCTCGCTCGAACGCTGCGTGCTCGTCGCGGGCGGAGCGGTCAAGACCCCGTCCGTCCTCAAGGTCCGGATCGGCACGTCCATCGGCGCTCTCTTCGAGGAGTGCGGCGGCTTCAGGATCCCGCCGCAGCGCGTCGTCCTGAACGGGGCGCTCGACGGTCTTGCCTGCGCCGATCTCGACGTGCCCGTCACCAAGACGACGGACATGGTTCTCGCGCTGACCGCGGAGGAAACCAGGACGAGGCCCGAGCGCGCCTGCATACGCTGCGGCGCGTGCGTCGACGCCTGCCCGGAAGGACTGGACCCGATGCGCCTCCACAAGCTCTACGGAAGCCGCCGTCTCTCGGAGATGCCCGCCGCGGGCCTCTCCGACTGCACGCTCTGCGGAGCCTGCGCCTACGCCTGCCCCTCCCGGATCCCGCTCGCGCAGAGCTTCTCGATCGCGAGGGCGCGGTCGCCGGAGGCTTCGCGATGAGGCGCCATGGCTACCCCATCGTGTCCGCGGCTCCCTTCGCCCACGCGGCGCGATCCACCGCCTCGCTCTGCTTCGCCGCGGCCGCGGCCCTCGCGCCGGCGTTCGCCTGGAGCGCCTGGATTTTCGGCCCCCGGGTGATGCTGGTGGCGATCGTATCCATCGGCTCGGCGCTGGCCTCGGAAGGCCTCGCGAACCTCCTGGTGCGCCGCTTCACCCTCGGGGACGGCAGCGCCCTGCTGTCGGGGCTCATCGTGGCCGCCGCGATGCCGCCCGGAGTGGCCTTGCACGTTCCGTTCCTGTCGTCCGCCTTCGCCATGCTCGCGGTGAAATGGACCTTCGGGGGACTCGGAGGGAACTGGATGAACCCGGCGCTCGCCGGCATCGCCTTCGCCCAGGTGAACTGGCGGGGCGAGCTGCTCGGAGGCTGGACCATGCCGCGGATCCTGTCCGGCGTCGACGGCCTCAGCGCCTCGACCCCGCTCGGATACCTCGCCGACGCCACCGGCGGTTCGCGCGTCGCCATGCCCCTGGAAGTCCTCAAGAAGGCGGGTTATCCGGTTTCCGCCTTCGACGGCAAGGTCACGTCCTTCCTCAACGACCATGTCTTCGGCCCGCTCGGCGCCGAGCTTCCCGGCGGCTATGTCGACCTGGCCCTGGGTTTCCGGCCCGGGGCAATCGGTGAAGTCGCGGGGATATTGCTCCTGGCTGCGTCGGTCTTCCTCATCGCGAGGAAGGTGCTCCGCTGGGAAGCCCCGTTCGCGGCCTTCCTCGTGTTCGGCCTCGCGTCCAGGCTTTCCGGGGGGACGGACGGTGAGCTCCTGTCAGGCGACGCCCTTTTCGCCGTATTCTCGGGCGGCTTCATCATGACTGCCTTTTTCGCGCTCGGCGATCCGGTCACCACGCCGGTCTCGCGCCCGGCCCTCGCCCTGTTCGGCGCGGGGACCGGCGCCCTCGCCTTCGTCTTCCGACGCTGGGGCGCCCAGCCTGACGGCGTCGCCTTCGCGGTTCTGATGATGAACGCCCTCGTCCCCTTGCTGGACAAGGCTTTCCCGCCGGCGGGCCGGGCACGCGAAGGAAGGACCCGATGAACGAATCGGTGAGGGCGCGCCTGCGCATATCCCTCGCTTTCGCTGGCGCGGTAGCGGCTTTCCTGCTACCCGCCGGCGCGCTGGGCTGGCTCTCCGCCTCGGCCGAGTCGCTCCACCACCGCGCCGGGATTTCGGCGATGCTTTCGGACTCGGGAAGCTCGCTCGGATCGCCCGGAGCCGAAATCCGGGTCGCCCGCGACGAAGCCATCCTCGCGCTATACCCCGTCGTCGGTTCGCGCGGGCGTTCCGCCGGAGCGCTGGCGGCGGGCGTCGTCCTCGCCCGGCTAGGGGAGGGCGCGTTCCCGATCGAACTCGCCATCGGCCCCGGCGGAAGCGCCCTGATCGCCAGGGTTCCGTACGGGACGCCCGCCTACGCGGCGAACGCCCTCGAGGCGGCGATCGCCGCGCGGACCGACGGAAAACCCGGAACGGGAATCGCGGAATCGCTCCTCGGTCCGGGCGCCGCCTCGCGCGCCGTCGAAGAGGCCATCGAGGTCTTCGTTCGCGCCTGCGCGGACGCGGGCCTCGTCGAACTGGAGGACTCGTGAAGCCCGCACCCCGCCCATCGCGAAAGGATCCGGTTTTCCTCACGGCCATCGGACTGGCCCCCGTGGCGATCGGTTCGGTATGCCTGGTCGATTCCGTCGTCCTCGGCGGCGCCGTGGCCTTCTCGGCGCTCGCCGCCGCCGCCGCCGCTCCGTTCGCCCGTCGCCTCGTCGAACGACCGCTCCAGCGGCTCGCAACGATACTCGTCGTGGCCGCCGCCGCTTCGTTATGGTCCTTGGGAGTCAGGGCCGTCGCGCCGGAACTCTGGGGCCGGCTCCATTTCTGGCTTTCTCTCGCCGGGGCCAACTGCATGGCCCTTTCGGCCGCCGGCGTATCGAGCGAGGACGAGGATTTGGCGCGCCTGCCGGGACGCCTCGTTACCTCCCTCCTGTATTTCCTCTCGGCCTTGGCGATAGGCGCCGCGCGCGAAATCCTCTCGACCGCCGCCATAGCGCCGTTCTTCCTCGCCTCCGGGATCCGGGCAGGGGAATCCGCCGCCCGGCCGTTCCTGCGGATATTCGCCCTGCCGTCGGGAGGGTTCATCGTGCTCGGCGTCGGCATCGCGCTCGCCCGGTACCTGAAGCGTAACGTTGGGAGGAAGGCATGAGCGTGGTCGGCATCGCCTTCTTGTCGGTGTTCGGCGTCAACGCGCTGCTCCGATACGGTTCGGGGACCTGTTCCGAATGCCGGGGAACGCACGCTCCCCGCGGCCTGGCCGGAAGCCTGGCCTTCCTGGCCTCGGCGCTCGCCGCCGGCACCCTCCACGGGCTCCTCATGCGCTTCGCGCTGCGGCCGCTCGGGCTCGAGACGCTCGATCCCTTCGTTTTCGCGCTGGTATCCTCGGCCAGCGGCTTCGCCCTGGCTTTGGGAGCTTCCAGGCTGAAGGGCGACTTCGCCGACCGACTCGCCAAGTCGCTCGACAGGCTCACCCCGAGCTGCGCCATCTACGGCATCGCCCTCGCGGCCTCCGGTCTGGCCCGGAGCGGTTCCGCCATCCTCGTCGCCTCGTTTTTCGGCGCCCTTGGCTACCTCGCCGCTTCCGCCATTCTCGACGCCATCCGCGAGAGGCTCGAGCTCGAGAACCTGCCTGACGCCTTCAAGGGGGCTCCCGCCTACTTCATCTCCGCGGGCCTGCTCGCGCTGGCCTTCCACGGCCTCGAGTCGATGCTCGGTCCGATGTTCGGGAGCCTCAGGTGATCTGGCTCCGCGTTTTCGCCGCCCTGATCGCCCTGTCCGCGGCCGCGTTCTCGGCGGCCGCGGCGGCCTCCTTCGCGACCCTCCGCGGATCCCGCGGCGAGGCCCGCCGAAGGCTGCGCGCCGCCTTGCCGGGCTGGGACTGCGGCGCCTGCGGATCTCCCGACTGCGCGGGCTTCGCGGATCGCCTGAAAAGCGGCGACGCCCGCCCGGCGCAGTGCGAGGCCCTCGACCGCGAATCCGCGGAGCGCCTGGACGCCCTGCTCGGCCGGGCAAGCACGGACGCATCCGTCGCCGTCATCGCCTGCGCGGGCGTCCGCGGGCTCACCCGTCCCCGGTTCAGCTATGACGGCCTGAAGGACTGCCGCGCGGCCGCGTCCTTTTACGGAGGCGACCGCGTCTGCGCCTCCGCCTGCCTCGGCTACGGCGACTGCGTCGCGTCCTGCCCGGTCGGCGCCATTTCCGTCCGGGAGGGCCTCGCCCGGATCGACCCGGGCCGCTGCGACGGCTGCGGGGATTGCGTCGCCTCGTGCCCCAACGGCGTGATCCGCATGGTCCGCGACCGGGACTCCTGGTACGTGGCGTGCAACTCGACGGAACGCGCCGATGCCAAGGCGCCGGGCTGCGACGCCGCCTGCGACGCCTGCCGGATCTGCGAGCGCCTCTCGGGGAACGGCGAGTTCAGGGTGAGCGACAACCTGGCGCGGGCCGTGGACGTCTCCACCGGCACGCACGACGAGATCGCCGCGGCCTGTCCGAGGGCCTGCATCCGGCAGCCCGGCAAGGCCGGACCGGAAGAGTCGACCCTCCATGAAGAGGAATTACGCGCTTCGCCCTACCGGAAGCCCCGTCGCTAGTCTATAATCCAGCGCACGACCGAAAGGGATCGACCGCCGCATGAAGAAAATCCAGCTGCTCGTGGGTTCGTACAACCACCTTCCTCCCGGTACCTCGGAAACCGCGCTCGAATCGACGTACCAGAAGGGCTACCGGCCCTTCCTGTCGGTGCTGTACCGGTTCCCCGAGCTGCAGGCGACGCTCCACTACGGCGGCGGCCTGCTCGCCTGGCTGGAGCGTCGACATCCCGAGTTCATCATGCTGCTGGCCGAGATGGCCGCCCGCAAGCAGGTGGAGCTGCTCGGCGGCGCCTATTTCGAACCCATCCTGCCCTGGGTGCCCGGTCCCGACCGCATCGGCCAGGTCGAGGCCCTCACCGTCCTTATCCGCAAGAGCTTCGGCCGTAGACCCCGCGGCTGCTGGCTTAGCGAGTACGCCTGGGAACCTTCGCTGGCGAGTTCGCTCAAGACGAGCGGCATGGACTACACCTTCCTCCTGGACCGCTCGTTCCGCTCCGCCGGCCTTTCCGGCGAGATCTACCAGGGACCCGTCACCACCGAGGACCAGGGGCGCGACATCGTCGTCTTCCCCGTCCACGACTGCGCCGCTTCCTTCGCCTCGGCGGGCGGCTACATCGAAGCCCTCGAGGACCTGCGGCCGAAGCATCCCGACGCCTCGTTCCTGGGCCTCATGTTGCCCGGCGAGCGGGCCGAGGGACTCTGGTTGGAGTCGGGCCTCGAATCGCCGGACGTGTACTTCGAACGCACTTTCTCCGCGATGGCGCGCATGGCCCCGGAGCTGGAGACGGTCCTGCCCGGACGCTACCTCAGGTCGCAGGGACAGCTCCAGAGGGCCTATTTCCCCAGTTCCGCCAGCGACGGATTCCTCGACTCCGGCGCGTCGGCGGCGCTGCTCTCCGAGCTGGAGGCCATGCGCAAGCGGCTCGGAGGCTCGGCGAACGGCTTCCCGCGGCCTGGCAGCATCCGGCAGGCCCTGATCCGGACCGAGGAAGCGTCCCTGCTCTACGCGCGCATGCAATACGTCCATCTGCTGGTATCCCAGCTGAGGGGCGACAAGGCGCGCAAGAAGGCCGCGCAGGAGGAGCTCTGGAGTTCCCAATGCGCCGAGGCCTACTGGGCCGCGCCTTCCGGCGGCATCGCCGACCCGGCCATACGAGGGGCGGCCTACGCGTCCCTCCTCGAGGCCGAGCAGATCACGCGGCAGAAGGGAAGCTTCCGGCCGGGGATCATCCAGGCGGACATCGACTGCGACCGCGCCAAGGAGACCCTCTTCCAGGGCCAGTACTACAACGCCTACGTGCACGCGCGAGGCGGCGTGCTCTTCGAGCTCGACCACTTCAAGACGGGGCGGAACCTGGCGTCGGGCTACGGAGGGACCTCGACGGAGAAGGCCGCGCTCAGGCGCCGCTGCTTCGTCGACGCGCTTCCCGCGGAGCCCGTCCTGCCGGAAGACCTCGCCTCGGGTCGCGTCAGGGATCCCTCGGGCCTTTCCTCCGCGTGGTACTCGATCCTCGAGCCCAAGCGACCCAACCACGAGGCCGGCTTCCTGGTCGAATCCGGCGTGCCGGGACAGGGCGGGCCGCACGCCGTCTCGCTCGAGAAGACCTTCGTCTTCAAGAAGAATCAGCTCACGGTCAGGTACCTCCTCCGGAACCTATCGGGATCGACGCTCGAGCGAGGGTTCCTTTCGGCCTTCCACTTCGTACCTTCGTACGGAAAGGACGGGCACGTCCTCACGGCGTTGGCGAAGGATGCCGACGGTACCGAGCGCGAACACGCGATAGGCGCCGACGAGCAGCGGGCCTTGTCCGACGCGCTCAAGGCGACGCTGGCGGGGCCGGACCTGTCCGAGCCGCTCACGCTGGCGTCCGACAAACCGTTCCGGCTCCTCGCCGCGCCTTACGAGGATCGCAGTCCCGGCGAGACCCGCCGGCAGGGCGTGGCGCTCGCCCTCGAGTGGCAGCTCAAGCTTCCTCCGGGTTCCGAGTGGAAGGCGTCGGTCAGCCTTTCCTTCCGGGACGAGAAACCCCAGGAAGGCGCCGCGCGTTGACCGGCCGGCCCGCCGCCGGTATCATGCGGGGCATGTCGCGACCAACGCTTCCCGCGGAGCTCCGCGGACTCCGCATCCACTTGGTCGGCGCGAAGGGCACGGGCATGGCCGCCTTCGCCGAGATCCTCTCGAGCCGCGGCGCCGTCCTTTCCGGCTCCGACGTCGCCGAGGCCTTCTTCACCGACGAGATCCTCGCGCGGATCGGCCTCCCGTGCCGCGAATTCGCCGCGGCCAACGTCCGGCCCGAGCACGAGTTCGTAATCCACTCTTCCGCGTACCGCCGCGATACGCATCCGGAACTCGTGGAAGCCGATCGGCTCGGCCTTCCGGTCCTGCTCTACACCGAGGCCCTCGGCGATTTCTCGAGGCAGCGCGACAGCTCCGGCGTGGCCGGCGTCCACGGCAAGACGACGACCACCGCGCTCGCGGGCGTCGCGGCCACGGCCCTCGACCTGCCGGCGACGGTCCTTGCAGGATCGGTGGTCGGCAGCTTCGGCGACCGTGCGACGTTGATCGGCGGCGACCGCTTCTTCATCGCGGAAACCTGCGAGTACCGTCGGCACTTCCTCTCGTTCTCGCCGCGCCGCATCGTGCTGACCAGCGTCGAGAGCGACCACCAGGATTACTATCCGACCTACGAATCCATCCGGGACGCCTTCGTCGAGTACGCGCTATCGCTGCCCGAGGGAGGCGTCCTCGTCTACTGCGCCGACGATCCCGGAGCAACCGAGGTCGCCGCCCTCGCAGCCGCGAGGCGTGCCGACCTCGTCCTCGTTCCCTACGGGTTCTCGGCCGAGGGCTCCTGGCGCATCGGGTCCTACCGCGCGGCCGACGAGCGCGCCTGCTTCACGATCGCGGCCTTCGACGGCGAATTCGCGCTGCGCGTGCCGGGGCGCCACCTGGCGCTTGACGCCTGCGCCGCCGTGGCGCTCGCCGCGCTCGTCAGGGCCGATCTCGACGGGCTACCGCCATCCGAAGCCCCGCGCGCCGCGCGAGCCTTCCTGCCCGCGCTCAAGGCCGGCCTCGAGGGCTTTTCCGGCTCGCGCAGGCGCTCGGAGATCCTCGGCGAGGCGGGCGGGGTCGTCTTCATGGACGACTACGGCCACCACCCCACGGCCATCCGGACCACGCTTCGCGGGCTCAAGGAATTCTATCCGCGGCGCCGCCTCGTGGTCGACTTCATGTCGCACACCTATTCGCGCACCAAGGCCCTGCTCGACGAGTTCGCCGCGAGCCTCGCGGACGCCGACGCGGTGTGGCTCCACCGGATCTTCGCGAGCGCCCGCGAGGTCCCCGACGGCACGGTGGACGGCAGGACCCTGTACGAACGGACGGCGGCCCTGAGGCCGGAAGTCCGCTACGTCGAGGAGCCCCTCGACGCGGTCGACGACATCGCGGCCTCGCTCCGGCCGGGAGACTTGTTCATCACCATGGGAGCGGGCGACAACTATCTCGCGGGACGCGCGGTATTCGAGCGGTTCAAGGCGAGGAAAGGCGGGAAGGCATGAAGAGCATGACGGGCTTCGCCCGGCGGGAAATCGCGGCGCCCGGGCTTCGGGCGAGCGCCGCCATCAAGAGCTACAACAACCGCTACCTCGACCTCCAGGTGCTGATGCCGCCCTACCTGGGCGCCCTCGAACCGAAGATCCGCGCCCTCGTCTCCGGCACCGTGGTCCACGGCAAGGTCGAGCTTTCGATCAGGGTGCGCGAGCTTTCCGCGCCGCCGTCGGTGTCGGTGGACGCTTCCGCCGCGGCGGCCGCGGCCGACGCTCTCCGCGCCCTCGCGCGCGCCGCCGGCATCGAAGAGGAGCCGCGCCTCTCGGCCCTGGTCGGCTTCGAGGGCGTCCTCGCCTTCGAGCGCGACCTCGACTCCGACGCGCTCTGGACCGCGCTCGAGCCCGAGCTGACCGCCCTGCTCGCCGACTACGACCGCGAGCGCCTCCGCGAGGGCGAGGCCACGCGCGCGGACATGGAACGGCAACTCTCGCGCATGGAGGCCGCCGTCCTCGTGGTCGAGCGCGAGGCGCCTTCCATCGAGGCGGGCACCCGCGAGAACCTCGTGCGCAAGTTCCGCGAGGTGATGGGCGACCTGGTGGACGAGAACCGCGTGCTCGCGGAAACGGCCGTATACCTGGCCAAGCACACCGTCAACGAGGAGCTCGTGCGCCTGCGCTCCCACGTCGCGGCCTTCCGCGCCGCCATGGTCGAGAAGGCCTCCGGCAAGAAGCTCGACTTCCTCTGCCAGGAGATGAACCGCGAGGCGAACACCGTCGGCTCGAAGAACGCCGTCGCCGCGGTCGGGGCGGCGGTCGTGGAGCTCAAGGACGCCATCGAGAACATCCGCGAGCAGACGCGGAACGTGGAGTGAGCGCCATGGCGGCCGAGCCCTTCATCATCGCGATTTCCGGCAAGTCCGGTTGCGGCAACTCCACCGTGAGCCGCCTGCTGGCAGAGCGCCTCGGCTTCCGGCTGGTGAACTACACGCTCCGCAACATGGCCCGCGAGCGCTTCCCCGAGCTGCCCGAGACCGAGGCGCTCGCGAAGGTGCTGGAACTGGCCAAGACCGACGACAGCTGGGACCGTTCGCTCGACGCGAGGCAGGCCGAGCTCGCCCGCGAGGGCGATTCGGTCGTCGGCTCGCGGCTCGCCGCCTGGGTGGTGCCGGAGGCCGACCTCAAGGTCTACCTGTCAGGTTCGGTGGAGGCGCGGGCCGGCCGCATCCACTTCCGCGAGGGCGGCAGTCCGGCGGAGAAGCTCGCGTTCACGGCCGAGCGCGATTCCAGCGACCACGCGCGCTACCTCGAGCTCTACGGCATCGACAACGACGACTACCGTTTCTGCGACCTCGTCATCAACACCGAGCGCTTCGGCGCCGAGGAGGAGGTCGAGCTCATCGTGGCCGCGGCCCGGCTCAAGCGGGCGCGGCGGGACTAGCGCCGAGCTGGTACCGGTCCGCGAAAAAAAACGGGCGGGAGGCTTGTTGCTTCCCGCCCGTTAGTCGGGTCTCTCGCGCGATCAGAACCCGTCGTCTTCCGTGTTCCAGCCGGCCGCCGAAACCCAGATGTTACCGGGCGTGTAGCCGGACCCCGCCCCGATGTTGATGTACACCGTCCCGTACGCCATCTGACCGACCGACAGGTCCAGGTACGGGGTATCGGCGGAGTAAATGGTGCCGAGGTCCGTCTGCACGTTCACCCGGATGAAGGTGTCGTACAGGTCATCGTACCCGATGTTGTCGAGGGTGTACTCGACGACAGCGTAGTCGCCCGACTGGTACGAACCAGTGATTTCCCACGAAAGCTGGTAGCTCGGCAACACGCAGCCCGCGAACAGCGCGGCCGCGAGAGCCAGCAGGGCGAGGGGGATCAGGTACCTCTTGCTCATGGCATCCTCCGTCGGATCGCTCGACCCGACGCAAGGAAGCATAGCGCGGATCGCGCGCTTTTCAGGAATCGGGGAAAAAGGTTCGATAGCTGAACCGGCGTTCAGCGGGCGCCGAGGGCGGCGGCCGCGGCCCGGGCCTCGGCGAGGGTGAAGAACACGAGGTCGATGCGCGCGGGAAGCACATTGTCTCGGGCGAACGCCCGGCATTCCCGGAGCGCGACGGCGAGCGCCCCGTCGACCGGGTAGCCGTAGACGCCCGTCGAGACGGCTGGAATGGCGAGGGATTCGAGCCCCTCGTCGCGAGCCAGGGCGAGGCTCTCCCGGTAGCACGAGGCGAGCAGCTCCGGTTCGCCGTGGGTACCTCCCCGCCAGACCGGGCCGACCGTGTGGATGACGCGACGAACCTGAAGGCGTCCCGCGCCGGTCGCGACGGCCTTGCCCGGCGGGAGCCCGTCGCGGAGGGGTCCCGCCCGCAGCGCGCGACACGCGTCGGAAAGCGCCTCCCCGGCCGCGCGGTGGATGGCCCCGTCGACGCCGCCTCCGCCGAGCAGCCCGGAGTTGGCCGCGTTGACGATGCCGTCGCCCGAATATTCCGTGATGTCCCCCGCGAGGATTCCGACGCGCCCCGTCGCGTCGCGCGCGACTTCCACGATCATGATGTCGCTCCTTCAGCCGCCGCCCCGCTCCGGCACGAGCAGGCAGGCCTCGGGCTCCGCGGCGAAGGCGAGCGTTTCGCCGGGCGACGCTCCACGGCCCTTCAGTTCCGCCCTGAAGCGTACGCCGCCTGCCGTCTCCAGTTCCAGCCTGGTGAGCGAGCCCGCGAAGTCGGAGCGGACGACGCGGCTCCGCAGGACGGCGCTTCCGTCGGCGGTCGCGGCGGAGGAAACGGGAACGGGTACGAGCGCGTCCGCCGCGAGAAGGACGGCGTACGGAACCCCGACGATTCCCGCCGGCGGTTCACGGCACGTAAGCGCGCCGAGCGCCGTCCGGGCGACGACGAGTCCCGCCGGAGCGGGTTCGAAGGCCAGCACCGGCAGCACCGTCCCCCTTCCCAGGAAGCGCGCCACGCCCGCGTCCGCCGGCGCGAGCCAGAGCGTTTCGGGGCCGCCGAGCTGCACGACGCGGCCTCCGTCCATGAGCGCGACCTCGTCGCCGAGCAGGAAGGCCTCTTCGATGTCGTGCGTGACCGCCAGCATGGTGAAACCCTCGCGGCGCTGCAGGTCGCGGAGCTCGGAGCGCAGGCGCTTCCGGAGCTCGGGGTCCAGGCTCGAGAGCGGCTCGTCGAGCAGCACCGCGGCGGGATCGATGGCCAGCGCCCGGGCGAGCGCGACCCGCTGCCGTTCGCCTCCCGAGAGCGAGGCGACATCGCGCCGCCCGAAGCCCCCGAGCCCGAGGCGCTCGAGGAGGTTCGCCGCCTTGGCCCTCCGTTCCGCGCGGGAGAGCCCGCGGACGGCCAGACCGTACGCCACGTTGTCGATCACCGACAGGTGGGAGAAGAGGGCGAAATCCTGGAACACGACGCCGAGACCACGTTCCCGCGCCGGCTTTTCCGTCGCGTCCGCTCCGCCGAGGATGAGCCGCCCCGAGTCGGGGCGCTCGAGGCCCGCCACCAGGCGCAGGGCCGTGCTCTTGCCGCACCCGGAAGGTCCGAGTATGGCGAGGCTCCGGCCGTCCTCGACGGCGGCGTCGAAGACCACGGAGAGCGTTGGCCAGTCCTTTCGGAGCGAACGCGCCTCACAGCGCATCGGCAGCCTCCTCGCGGACGGCGAAGGCGAGCGAGCCGAGCAACGCCATGAGCACCCCGGCGGCGCAGGCCTCGTTGAAGCGGTACGAGCCGGCCAGACGGTACATGAGCAGGGCGAGCGGCGGCACGCCGCCGGGCGAGGCGAGGATGAGGCTCCCGGCGTCCCCTACCGAGAGGGCGAAGGCGAAGGCGGCGCCGCTCGCGATTCCGCGCGCCGCGAGCGGAATGTCCACCCTGCGCGCCCGGTCCGCGGTCGAGGAGCCGAGCGTAGCGGCGGCGGCGCGCACGTTCCCCTGGATTTTCGCGAAGGCCGCGTGCGCCGAGCGCCACGCGAGAGGCCAGGCTCCCGCGGCCTGGACGAGGGCGACCGCCAGGAGGGACGCGCCGCCTCGCCCCGGAACGATTCGGGTCCAGCCGAGCGCGATGACGGCGGGCGAAACCGCGAGCGGCAGATAGGCGAAGGCGAGCGCCGGGCCGCGAACGCCCAGGGCGCGGAGGCCCCAGGCGGCGGCCGTGCCGGTGGCGGACGCGATGAAGGCGGTCATGAGGGCGAGCGCCAGGGTCGCGCCGAGCGAGCCGAGGGCGCCTAACTCGAAGAGCCTCAAGTAGTTGCCGAAACCGAGCCTGAAGGCGCCCGAGAAGCCGCGCCGCTCGATGAAGGACGCGACGAGCACGGAGAGGGCGGGGCCGCCGACGAGTACCGCGACGACGAGGCCGTAGGCCGCGGCGGCGGAGCGCTCGAGGCGGCCGCGGAGCGGCTTGCGTTGATTCCGGAGTCCCGGCGCCTGGCCAGCCCGGGCGTGGCGGGCCTCGATCGCGGCGTAGGCGCCGACGAGCAGCAAGACCGCCGCCGTGCCGACCAGGGCGAGCGAGGCGGCCCTGCCCGGGTCGACCTCGATGCGCGCCGCGCGGTAGATCTCCACCTCGACCGTCGAGCCGGCCATCGCGCCGAACACGAGGACGATGACGAAGCTCGAGAACGAGTAGAGGAACACGAGGCTCGCGGCCGAGGCGAGAGCGGGGGCGAGCTGCGGCAGCGTGACGCCGAGGAGGATGCGGCCTTCGCCGGCCCCGAGCGAACGGGCGGCGTCAGCCTGCGCGTCGGGGAGCCGGGCCCAGAGGTCGCCGGCCAAGCGCATGACGATGGGGAAGTTGTACACCGCGTGCGCCAGCACGACGCCATGGAAGGAGTACAGGAAGCCGAGCGGCGGCTCGTCGAGGTCGAAGACTCGGACGAGCGACGCGTTGACCGCGCCCGAGCGTCCCCAGAACATGACGAAGCCGAGCGCGACGAGGAGAGGCGGCACCGCGAAGGGCACCGAAGCGAGCGAAGAAAGGAGCCTGCGCCCGCGGAATTCCCGTCGCGCCACGAGCCAGGCCGCCGGCAGCCCGAGCGCGAGGGCGAGGCCCGAGCTCGCGAGCGACTCGAGCAGGGCGAAGCGGAGGCTCGACCAGGTGCGCGCGTCGTCCAGGGTCCGGGCCAGGTCGTTCCCGTCCGCCCCGAAGAGCGGACCGAAGGCGCCCGGCAGGGGGACGAGGAAAAGGGCGAGCGCGAGCGCCGCCGCCAGGATGCCGCCCGTCGCGAGGAGGACGTCGGCAGGGCGGGGCGCCCGCGGAGCGTCCATCAGGACGCGAGCTCCGCCGCTATGGTATCGAGGGCCCGTTCGAGGACCCCGGGCTCGACCGCGGGCGAGCGGCCCGGCTTCGGCGCGGCCTCGAAGCTGGCCGGGAGCGGCGTGTCCGGAACGACCGGGTACATCCACTGCGTGGTCGGAATCAGGGCCTGGAACTCGGGATCGAGCAGGAGCTCGATGAACTCGCGCGCCGCGGCGGGCCTCCGCGTTCCCTTCGCGATGCCCGCTCCTTCGATCTGCCATGGGTGGCCTTCGGGGAAGACGAGGGCCTTGTAGCGCGCGGTGCCCTCGTATTCGACGTGGTAGGCCGGGCTCGTGGTATAGGAGAGCACCAGGGGCGCCTCTCCCGCGGTGAACAGGCCGTAGCCGAGATCCCAGCCTGACGCCACCGTGAGGACGGAGCCTTTCAGGTCGCGCCAGTATCCGGCCAAACCCTCCTCCCCGTAGACGCCGAGCGTCCAGGCGGCGAAGCCCAGCCCCGGCGTGCTCGTGCGCGCGTCCATGAGGATGAGCTTCTTGCGGAACTCCGGCGCCGCGAGCTCGGCCAGCGAGGCGGGCGGGACGGCGAGCCTTTCCGAATCCCAGATGACGGCGAAAGCTCCCCAGTCGTAGGGCGTCAGGCGCCACTCCGCGTCCATGACGAGCTCTGCCGGCACTCGGGCCGAACCGTCGGGCCTGAAGGGCTCGAGCACGCCGGCCGCGAAGGCCCTCGGCGCCAGCCTGTCGTCGATGCCGAGGTAGACGTCCGCCGCGGGCGCCCCCTTCTCGAGCAGCGCCGCCGCGAGCACCTGGCCCGCGTCGCCCTTGGACACGAGCTCGAGCTTGCGGCCGGTGCGCTTCTCGTAGAGCGCGGCGAGGGCAGGCCCCGGACCCCACTCCGCGGTGAAGCTGTCGTAGGCGTAGACGACGAGCGGACCGTCCGCGTCACCGTCCGTCCGCGGGGCTTCCGGCGCCCTCGAGCAGGACGCCGCGAGCAGTACGAGGGACGCGAGCGCGATGGAAAGCCGGAACGCGCGGGAAAGCGGCTCGAGGCCGCTCCCCGCCCTGTAAAGGTGGGTACGCATGGTACTCCCTCCGCCGGTATGAACCGGATCAGGTTCTTCGGGTATGATCTCAGCCGCGCGGCCCCGACGGGAAACGCGCGACACCCCGGACTCTTGAAGAGGATAAAGAGCGGCGCGGCGGAGGGTCAAGGGGAATCGGACGGCTTGGCGCGGCTTCGGGATGCCGGACGAGGAGCCGCGCCGGAATCCGCGGGGCGTTCGGCTTCCCCGCGCCGCCGGGGACCGCTCAGGTCAGCGCGAGCCAGGCCGTCCCGATGGCGAGCGTGATGAGGGTGAGGGGAAAGCCGACGCTCAGGTAGCGGCCGAATCCGAGCTTGATGCCGAAAGGTTTGGCGCCCTCCGCCACGATCAGGTTGGCCACGCTGCCGAGCAAGGTCAGGTTGCCGGCAAAGGTGCTCGACATGGCCAGGCTCAGCCAGGCCTTCTCGGGATCCGGGAAGGCGGGCGCGAGCGGTTTGAGCAGCATCACGGCGGGCACGTTCGAGACCAGGTTCGAAAGCAGGGCCGAGAAGCCCGCGAAGACCGCGGGCGACGCCGTGGCGCCGGGCAGCGCCGCCCGGGCGAGCGCCTGGAAGGCGAGCGTGTTCTCGACGGCGCGGGTCACGGCGAAGAGTCCCGCGAAGAACACGAGGAGGCCGAAGTCGACCTCGCGGAGCACTGTCTCGGCCGCGGTCCGCCGCGTCACGAGGAGGAGCGACGCTGCGCCGAGCGCGGCGAGGGCCACCGGCACCCCGGCCAGGAAGAGCGCGAGCATGAGCGCGGCCGTGGCGAGGCTCTTGACGAGCAGGCGGCGGTCGATCGTCACGGGTCCGGCGGGCGGCGGATCGAGCCGCCCGCCGCGGCCGAATTCCTTCGGGAAGGCGAGGACGACGAGGATCCAGCAGGCGGCGAGGCCCAGCAGGGCCGGCGGCGCCAGGCGGTACGCGAAGCGCGCGAAGGAGATGCCGCTCGCCTCGCCGATCAGCATGTTCTGCGGATTCCCGATGATCGTGGCCGCGGAGCCCACGTTGGCCGCCGTGGCGACCGCGATCAGGTAGGGCACCGCGTCGCGGCGGGCCGCCAGCGCGATGCCCGCCACGAGGGGCGTGAGCATGAGGCACATGGTGTCGTTCAGGAAGAGCGCGGAGAGGACGCCCGATACGAGCACCACGGCGGCGAGCAGGGACCGGGGCGTGCGGGCCGCCGCGAGCGCGCGCGCACCGGCCAGCTCGAAGAAGCCCGAGAGCCGGAGGTTCGCCACGAGCACCATCATGGCGAAGAGGAGGACGAGCGTCCCCCCGTCGACCGCGGCGAGCGCCTCCTCGAACGAGATGGCGCCCGCGGCCACGAGCGCCGCCGCCGCGGCGACGGCCATGGTGGGGCGGTTCATGCGGAGCCTGGGCAACCTGCCCGCGGCGATGCCCGCGATGGCGACGACGATGAGAAGGTCCGCGCCCAGTTCGCGCGCGGCTCCGGCGAGGGTGTCCATGGCGTCCGACTCTAGCGCGCGCCGACACGGTTTGAACAGGCGGGCCGCCCGCTGTTATAGTGGAGCCAATGAACCCCCACGATTTGCCCGTCTACCAGCAGCGCGAGCGCATCCTCGAAGTCCTCGCCAGGCACCAGGTCGTCGTAGTCGAGAGCCCCACGGGCTCGGGCAAGACCACCCAGCTGCCGGTCATACTCCACGAGGCCGGCTACTCGCGCAATGGCGTCATCGGCGTCACCCAGCCGCGCCGCATCGCCGCCATCAGCGTCAGCGAGTTCATTGCGAAGCAGCTCGGCGTCTCGATGCCGGGCCTCGTCGGCTACAAGATGCGCTTCGAGGACCGCACCGAGGCGGGCACCGCCATCAAGATCATGACGGACGGCATCCTCCTCCAGGAGATGAAGCTCGATCCCTCGCTTTCGCGCTACGGCGTCATCATGGTGGACGAGGCCCACGAGCGGAGCCTCAACATCGACTTCATCCTCGGGCTCCTGAAGCGCGTGCTCGAGGCGCGGCCCGAGTTCAAGGTGGTCGTGTCGAGCGCCACCATCAACGCCGAGGTGTTCAGCGCCTACTTCGGCGACTGCCCCATCGTCAAGATCGAGACGCCCGTCTTTCCCGTCACCTTGGTCTACGACGCGCCGCCCGTGGACGCCGACATGGAAGCCATCCTCGTCAAGATCGAGCAGATCGTCGAGCGCGTCGTGTCCGAGGGGAGGGAAGGCGACATCCTCGTCTTCCTGCCCGGCGAGAAGGCCATCAAGGACTGCATGCAGAAGCTCGCCTTCGGGGCCGTCCGCCAGAAGCTCCACCCGATCCCGCTCTACGGCCGGCTCGGCAAGGACGAGCAGGAGCGCTGCTTCGAACCCGCCCCCGAGGGGAAGGTCAAGGTGGTCGTCTCCACCAACATCGCCGAGACCTCCGTCACCATCGACGGCGTCACGAGCGTCATCGACACGGGCCTCGCCAAGCTCAACTTCTACAACCCGAAGACCTTCACCGCGAGCCTGGTCGAGGTGCCGATCTCGAAGGCCTCGTGCAACCAGCGCAAGGGCAGGGCGGGCCGCACCCGGCCCGGCTACTGCTACCGGCTCTTCACCCGCGACGACTTCGAGAGCCGCCAGCTCTTCACCATGGAGGAGATCTACCGCACCGACCTCACGGAGGTGGTGCTCCGCATGGCCGAGCTCGGCATCAGCGACTTCGAGCGCTTCGACTTCATCTCGAAGCCGCCGCGCTCCGGCATCGTCGGCGCGGTGGAGGCGCTCGAGCTCCTCGACGCGCTCAACTCCGACCGGAGCCTGACGCGCGTCGGCGAGCTCATGTGCAAGTTCCCCCTGCTGCCGCGCCATTCGCGCATGATCGTCGAGGGCATCCTCGCGTACCCGAACGTGCTCGAGGAAACCCTGATCGCCGCCGCCTTCCTCTCGACCCAGACGCCCTTCGTCCTGCCCCCGGGCGAGGAGATGGAGGCGCGCAGGGCCCACCACGCGTTCCGCGACCCGGCCGGCGACTTCGTCTCGTACCTCCGCATCTTCCGCCAGTTCCGCGAGGCGAAGAGCCAGGCGAAGTTCTGCGAGCGGAGCTACCTCGACGAGCGCACCATGCACGAGATCGTGCGCGTCAAGGAGCAGATCGAGCTGATCGTCGCGGAGCTCGGCGTGCCTGTGCTCTCCGGCGGCCCGACCGACGACTACCTCTGCGCCGTCAGCCGCGGCCTCATCCAATTCGTCTGCGCCCAGGCCGGCCGCGGCATGTACAGCTCGCTCACCGCCGAGCGCATCATGATCCACCCCGGCTCGGTCATGTTCCGCGAGGATCCGCCCTTCATCGTCGCGGGCGAGATAGTCCGGACGACGCGCACCTACGCCATGAGCGTCTCGCCGCTCGGCAGGCACCTCCTCCAGCGCATCAGCCCCCGCGTCGCGTCGGGCCTCCTCGGCGGCAAGGGCCGCGAGCGGGGCGGCGCGGAGGAAGCGGCGCGCGACCTGGTCAGGGCCGCCCGCGGCGGCGCCCGCGCCGCGGCGGCGGGGGAGCGCGAGGAAGGCGGGGAAGGCGGGCGCAAGGCGCAGCGCGACTTCACCAACCGCGTGCGCATCGGCTCGGGCGTCTTCCCCGTAGAGCTCGACAAGAAGAAAAAGAAGATCGCCGTTCTCGAGTGGGAGGCGCTCCGCGAGGCCATGGGCTCGATCTCCGCGGACGACCTCTCCGCCTTCCGCGGCATGCGGGGCAGGGTGAAGGACAGGCACCGCGTCCTGCTCGACGGCGAAAAGCTCGACGTCATACTTCGCGTGGCCGCCTGGATCGACCCGGAACGGGATCTCGACCGCAAGTGGCCGCGCGGCCGGACCTTCGTCGTCGCCGACGAGGCGCGCTCGCTCGTGGACGCGCTCGCGCACGTGCTCAAGGTCTCGGAGTGGAAGAAGGGCAACCCCGAGCTCGGCTTCGTGGGGCTCTTCAACGACGGCGCGGGCTCGTACTGGTTCAGGGTTTCGCGCGGCGTGTTGACCGCCATCAACGAAAGCCTCGCGAGCCTCGAAGCCCTCGTGGACGACCTCGGCGAGTCTGCCGAGTCGGAGGCGAAGGAGAAGGTGGGAGTCCTCTACCGGAGGCTCAGGGCCTTCTTCGACTGAGCGGCGACGACCCAGGTCGCCGCGTCCGGGCGGATGCGCGGATCGGCCTCACTCCCGGGTCAGGCTGGCGCGGGAGAGAAGGCCGTAGCCGGCCAGGGTGCAGCGGTTCCGGCCGGTCTCTTTCGAGGTGTAGAGGGCGCGGTCAGCCAGTTCCATGCCGCGCTCGGGGCCACGCCCGCGCGCGGGATCGAGCCAGGAGCAGCCGACTGAGACGGTGACCGAGAGCTCGCGCCCGTTCCACGGGATGGGCTCTGACTTCACCGCCTCGCGGATGCGTTCCGCGAGCGCCATCAGGGCCTCCTCCTGCATCTGCCCGAGGTCCACCGCGAGCACGCAGAATTCCTCGCCGCCGAAGCGCGCCACGATGTCCTCCGAACGGACCGCGCCGCGCACCGCCGACGCGACCCGGATCAGCGCCGCGTCGCCCGCCTGGTGGCCCCAGGTGTCGTTGAAGCGCTTGAAGTGGTCTATGTCGATCATGATCAGCCCGGCCCGGCCGGGACGCCGGAGCAGTCGCGCGGATTCGCCCTCGAGCCTGCGCATGAAGTAGTCGTGGGTGAACAGGCCCGTCTTGCCGTCGGTGATCATGCTCTCGTAGTGGAGCCGGTTCTGGATGCCGCCGGAAAGGAAGCGCACGAGGCGGTCGACGTAGATGGCCTCGGGCGCGGAGTACTCGCCGCCGGAGAGCTTGGAGGCGAGCAGCACGATGCCGTAGGGTCCGTCGGGGCCGAGGAGCGGCGCGGCCAGGCGCGAGCCGAAGGCTTCCGCCTCGGACGGCATGATGACGACCGAGGACGCGAGCTCGTCGCCGACCAGCACCCGCGGCGATTGCGCGAAAGGCTCGAGGAGAGTCTCGAAGGTTTCCTCGTCGAAGCGCTCTTCGACCTCGTCCATCAGGCGCCAGAAGCGCATGACGGGAGATCCGCCGCGGGGCGGCCGGTAGAGCATCGCGGTGCGCACCGGGGCGAAGCGCTCGCGGAGGCGCTCGGAGGCGTAGTCCGCGAGCTCCTCGACGTGCTCCTTCGACAGGAGCACCGAGGCGTCGTTGACCAGCATCTCCAGCTCGCGGTTCTCGCGCCGCAAGGTAGCCAGGTCGTCGAGGGCGCCGCTCTTCGAGAGGGCTTCGAAATTCTTGAGGAAGGACGCGTCCACGCGCTCGTCCCTCCGCACGACTCCGTCAGCGCTCACGGGCGGATCCTCCCGGCCTTTACGCATGCGTCCGTCTTCATGCCTTTCGGAACTCCAGCTCCCGTACGGTCCTGCCCGCCGCCGCGGCCTTGCGCTCGAATTTCGTCACCGGCCGCCAGTCGGGACGGGGCGCCCAGGAGAGCGGATGCGCGTTCAAGAGCCCCGGCGTCGCGTCGAGCTCGGCGCGGGCCCACTCGGCGTACTCCTCCCAGTCGGTGACGAAGTGGATGTATCCCCCCGGCGCGAGCCGCGAGGCCATGAGGTCTGTGAACGGCCGCGTGACGAGGCGTCGCTTGTGGTGGCGCTTCTTCGGCCACGGGTCGGGGAAGAAGACGTGGAAGCCCGCCAGGCTTCCCGGGGCGATGGCCTTCTCGAGCACCTCGACCGCGTCGTGGCGCACGGTCCGGACGTTTTCCAGCCGTCGCTTCCCCAACTCCGAGAGCAGCTTCCCGACGCCGGGAGCGTGGACCTCGATGCCGAGGAAGCCCAGGTCCGGCCTCAACGCCGCGATTTCCACCGTCGCGTCGCCCATGCCGAAGCCGATTTCGGCCACGACCGGCCGGCCGCCGAAGATATCGTCGAGGTCGAAGGGGCGCGCCGCGTCGAATTCGAGCCCGTACACGCCCTCGAGCGTCTCGAGGCCGTGGCGCTGGGCGTCGGTCATCCGGCCCGCCCGGAGGACGTAGCTGCGGATGCCGCTCTTCGCGGGCATCAAGGATTCGTTCTCACCGGCCATGACCAGGCTCCGAAGTCGCGTTGCGGGTCGAAGGCGCGCACCGCGACGGCTGCGGCCCGCTCGCGCCACTCGCGCGAGCCGTAGAGGGCGTCCAGGTCGTTGTCGCCGGTCTTGCAGGGCACCAGCTTGACGAGGGCGTCCGTACCGTCGAGGAAGGCGACGGAAACCTGGGGCCAGGCGGAAGCCACGACCAGAATGGCGCCGGAGAGCTTCGCGGTCGGCACCGGATAGCCGGAGCTCGGGGCCGCGCTCACCGTGAACTCGCGTTCCGCGCGTTCGCCGCCCGAATCGAGCAGGACGACGCGCCAACGGCCGCGCGGGATGGGGCCGTCGTCCTCGAGCGCCAGGTCGTTCGCACCCAGCCAGACGTCGGACCCCTCCTCGCGCAGTATCCAGTCGTCGCGGGTCAAGGACCAGAAACGCTCCGAAGCGTCATGGATGACGTGCAGGCGGTCGAGGTCGTCGCGGCCGTCCTCGTCGCCGGCCGCGACGAAGACCGAGAGGCGCTCGACGGCTCCGCCCTTCTCCAGGGCGTGGAGCTCGACGCGGGCGCGGAGGCCGACGATCTCGGGCGGCTTAGCCGAGCAGCCCAAGGCCGCGAGCGCGACGAGGACCGCGGGCAACGCGGCGGAGCGCCTCATCTGGCGGAACCTTCCGTTCGCGCCAGTAGCGCCTCCGCCAGCGATTCGATGGATTGGTACTCGGCCTGGGAGCGTCCGGCGAGGTCCTTGAGCACCATGACGCCGCGTTCGGCCTCCGCCTGCCCGAGTATGACCGCCATGCCGATGCCCTTGCGCTCGGCGTACGCGAACTGCTGTCCGAGCTTCTTGCGCTCGGGATAGATCTCGGTCGCGACGCCGGCGGCCCGGAGCCGCGCGGCGAGCGCGGCGTAGCGGCCGAGGAAGCCGTCCTCGACGTTGAGCACGAGCGCGCGCGTCCAGCTCGAGCCGCGCCGCGCCTTTCCCATGGCCTCGAGGGCGGCGAGGAGGCGGTCCATGCCCACCGAGGCCCCGACGCCAGGCAGCTTCTGCTTGGTGTAGAGGCTCGCGAGGTCGTTGTAGCGGCCGCCCGAACAGACCGAGCCGATCTCGGGAAGCCCGTCGAGCGTGGTCTCGAAGACCACGCCGGTGTAGTAGTCGAGCCCGCGCGTGATGGACGGGTCGAGGACGAGGGAGTCGGCGAAGCCCGCGCCGCGGGCGGCGGCGAAAAGCTCCGAGAGGCGCTCCGAATCGGGGTTCGGGCCTCCCGCGAGCGCGGTCATTCTCCCGAGGTCGGCTTCGAAGTCGCCGCCCGCCGTCACGTATTCCATCACCTTGCGCGCCGCCGACTCGCCGGCGAGGGCGGAAAGCTGCCCCAAGGTCTCCTCCGCGCCGATCTTTTCCAGCTTGTCGACTATCCTGAGGATCTCGACGGACCTTCCGGACAGGTCGAGGGCTTCGAGGAAGCGGTTGAACACTCCCCGGTGGTTGACGCGGATGCGGAAGCCGCCCGCGCCGAGGGCGGAGACGGCCGCGTGGATGGTCTGGAGCACGTCGAAGTCGGCGCCCGCGCAGTCGACGCCGACCACGTCGAAGTCGCACTGGACGAACTCGCGGTAACGCCCGCGCTGGGTGTTCTCGCCCCGCCAGACCTTGGCCACGTGGTAGCGCTTGAACGGCAGGTAGAGCTCGGCAGCGTGCTCGGCCATGAAGCGGGCGAAGGGTACGGTCAGGTCGAAGCGCATGGCCACGTCCCGTCCGCCGTGATCCGTGAAACGGTAGACCTGCTTCTCGGTCTCGCCGCCGGCCTTGCCGAGCAGCACCTCGGCGTATTCGAGCACCGGGGTGTCGATCGGGACGAAGCCCGAGAGCCTGAAGATGCGCTCGAGGATCTCCACGAGCTCCGCGCGTTCCATCTCGGCCGCGGGAAGGAAGTCGCGGAAGCCCTTGAGGACGCGGGGCTGGATGATGTCTGCCATGGATGCTCCGTGCGGTCGCCGGCCTCTCGGCCTGCGCGCGTGATTATCGAATTGTGCCCGAAAAGGCCGCGCCTGCGCAAGCGACCGCCGGGCGCGGGGCGTTCCCGCCCGCGCTTGACAGCCTCGCGCGGACGGGCCGATAGTGCTCTCCATGCTGCTTTGCATCGACGCCGGGAACACGAACATCGTCGTAGGCATCTACCAGGACGTTCCGGAGGCCGGAGCGACGCCCCGGACGCTCGGCGAGTTCCGACTTCGGACCGTTCCCTCGAAGACCGAGGACGAGTACGCCACCCAGTTCAAGGCCATGCTCGCCGATTCCGGAGTGGAATGCGCCGCGGTCCGGACCGTGGTGGTCAGCTCGGTCGTCCCGCCCCTGACCAAGGCTCTCCTCGCCATGGGCGAGCGGCTTTTCGGCGTCGAGCCCCTGCTGGTCGGCCCCGGCCTCTATCCGAAGCTGCCCGTCAAGGTTGTCGCCGCCGACGAGATCGGCACCGACCTGGTGGCCGACGCGGTCGCGGCCAGGGCCAGGGCCCCGGGAGCGTCCATCGTCGTCGACTTCGGAACCGCCCTGACCTTCACGGCGATCTCGGCCGACGGCCTCATCGAGGGCGTGGCCATAGCGCCGGGACTGGGCACCGCCATCAACGCGTTGACGAATTCGACCGCGCAGCTGCCCTCGGTGCCGCTCGTCGCGCCGCCCTCGGCGCTGGGACGCAACACGGTGCAGGCCATCCAGTCGGGCGTGGTATTCGGCTACGCGGGACTCGTGGAGTCGGTGGTCCGCCGGATGAAGTCCGAGCTCGGCGGTTCGGCGACGGTCATCGCCACCGGGGGCCTCCACCGGGTGGTGGCGCCGCTCGTCGGCATCTTCGACGCCGTCGAGCCGACCTTGACCCTCGACGGACTCGCCCTCATCGCGCGCGCGGTCGGACCGTAGGCGCGGGACGCCTTACAGCCAGCGCGCGCCGTACGCGCCCTACGTGGAGTCGCCGTCGCCCGCCGGGTTCCTGAGAAGCTCCGAAAGCTCGTCCCCGGACACCACCTCGACGTCGGCCTGGCCGTCGTCGAAGCTCGCCCGTACCAGGTCGCGGAGTTCCGTCACCCAGGCGCGCTGGTCCTTGGCGCACCGGGCCAGCTCGTCGCGGCCGAAGCGCAGCGCCTCGCCAAGCGGTCCGGAGCCCGCCGACAGGTCGCTCGCGGCCTCCGATAGCGAAAGCATGGCCTTCCCGAGCAGCTTCATGAGCTCCGGTCGCTCCACGAGGCGCGGATTCTCGACCAGGAGCCCGGCCATCCTGCGCGTCTCCCGGTCGGCCCATTTCAGGTCGTCGAACAGCTTGTCGGCGTACAGGTCCGGGTCGAGGTCTATCTTCACGGCGTCCGCGATGCCCGCGACGACGCGGGAAAGGTAGTAGATGTCGTCCTGGAAATGGATGCGCTGCGCCATGGTGCCCCTCGTCAAGTGTATCGGCCTGGAAGCGTCGCGGATTGAGCCTCGGAACGCGGTCGACGCCTTCCGCGGCGAGGGTTCGGACGCCGCGGCGGGAAATCGGCGTCCCCCGTCGCGATGGCTGGACCGGACTCCTTGATGGAAGCGGCCGTTTCTGGTAAGCTCCGTTGCCTCTTTATCCGTCCCGTCGGGACGGATCGAGGGCTCGCCCCGTAGGGGCGGACCTGAGTCCACAGGGAGGAACCATGAGGTCCTACGAACTGATCACCATCTTTCCCGCCGAGGAAGAGCTCTTCCGCGCGGGGAAGGAGACGGTCCTCGCCGAGCTCGCGAAGCACGGCGCCGAGATCGTCAAGGAAGAGGACATGGGTGAGCGCCAGCTCGCCTACGCCATCAACAAGCGCCCGCGCGGGCACTACGTCCTGTTCAACGTGAAGCTCGGCACCGACAAGATCGCCCCGGCCGAGCGCGCGTTCATGCTCAACCCCAACGTGATGAAGCACATCTTCGTCAGGGTCGACGAGTAAGGGACGCCCGGATATGGCGGATATGAGCATCGCCGTCCTCATCGGGCGGCTCACGCGGGACGCCGAGCTCAAATACACGAACTCCGGCACCGCGATCTGCAAATTCGGCCTCGCCGTGAACGTCCGCCAGAAGAAGGGCGACCAGTGGGTCGACGAGCCGAATTACTACAACGTGGTCGTCTGGGGCAAGGACGGCGAACGCCTGAACCAGTACCTGACGAAGGGCAAGCTGGTCGCGGTCGAGGGCAACCTCCGCCACGACAAGTGGGAACAGGACGGCGTCCAGCGGCTCGCCGTCGAGGTCTCGGCCAACAGCGTCAGCTTCGTCGGCGGACGCCAGGACGGCGGCTCTTCCGAAGGCGGCGAGGGCAGGCAGTACGGTTCCCAGGGTCCGGCCCAGAACCAGGGCCAGGGCGGCTACCGCGAGGAGCGCCCGGCGCAGGCCCGCCAGGGCCAGGCGCCCCGCCAGGCTCCCCCGCAGGACGATTTCCCCGACGACATCCCTTTCTGACACCACTCCAAGGAGACACGCAATGTCCGACATGAAGGATACCCGTGAAGACATGAGGCCCCCGCGCGAGATGCGCGAGGGTTCCGAGGGCGGCGATTCCCGCCGCGACGACGAGGGCCGGCCCTCCGGCGGCCCCCGCGGCGGTCGCAAGGGCTTCTTCCGCAAGAAGGTCTGCAAATTCTGCGCCCAGAAGCTGAAGATCGACTACAAGGATCCCGACACCCTCCGCCGCTTCATCACCGAGCGCGGCAAGATCCTGCCCCGCCGCATCACCGGCTCCTGCGCCAAGCACCAGCGCCGGCTAGCCGTCGCGATCAAGCGCTCGCGCGCCATCGCCTTCCTGCCCTACGTGACGAAGTAAGGCGGGAACCCGTGTCCGAAGCCGTCGAGAGACGAAGCGGCGCCGTCAAGGCGCTCGTTTCCGGAGCGGTCTCCGGGGTCCTCTACGCGACCCTGGCGCTTTCGCCCGCCTTCCTGGCGCCCTTGCAGGCAGCCAAGCGGCGCGGCGGCTTCGGCGCGCTCCTCGTCTCGGGCGGCATCGCGCTCGCGGCCTGCGCGGGCATCACCTTCGCCCGGCTGCGCGCCCTCGGGATTCCCTTCGAGGCGTTCGACGTCCTGTCGGGACTCCTCATGCCGCTTTCGCTCGTCGCCGGGCTCGTTCTCGTGAACGTACCGGCGCTGGGCTCCGTGGCTCTCGCGTACCGGCTTCTCCTGGGCGCCGGAATCGCGACCCTCGGCACCCTGCCGGCCCTCCTGCCCGTCGTGGCCGGCCCCGACGCGTCCGCCCATCTGGAGCGGATGTTCGGCGCGGTGGCGGAAGCCATGAGCGGCGGCGCGGAGGGGCTTGACGGCTTCGACGCCGCCGCCCTCGCGGCAGCTTTCCGCACGGCGATGACGAACGGTTTCACCGCCGCGCTGCTTTTCATACTGACGGCCGACTACTGGATCGGCGAGCGCTTCGGCCGAAGGGCTGGCGAGGCGCCGGTGGCGGGCCTCGGGAGCTTCAGGGTTCCCGCCGGCCTGCTCTGGCCCTTCCTGGCCGCCTGGGCCGCCACCCTCGTCACGCGCGTCCTCGAGACCGGCGCCTTCGAGGCCCTGGCCTGGAACGCGTCGTTGCCGCTTTCCGTGCTCTACGGCTTCCAGGGCCTCTCGCTGCTCGGCCGCCTCGCGGCGCGCTGGATTCCCCGGCCGCTCCGCTTCGCGGCGGCGTTCACGTTCGTCGTCCTGGCCGTTTCCCCGGCGACCGGCCTCGCGGTCGCGATCGCCCTTCCGGTCCTCGGCCTGTCCGAGACCTGGATTCCCTACAGAACCACCAAGGAGATCACCGATGAAGGTCATCCTGAACAATGACGTTCCCAACCTCGGCGAGCTCGGAGACGTCAAGGACGTCGCCCGCGGCTTCGCGAGGAACTACCTCCTCCCGCGCGGGCTCGCGTTCCCCTTCACCAAGAAGGCCGTGGAGCTCTTCGAGAAGCGCAAGGACGAGATCGCCAAGCGCAAGGAAGAGAAGCGCCTCGCCGCCGCCGGCCTCAAGGCCCGGCTCGAGGCCGAGGAGATCGCCATCTCCATGCCGGCCGGCCACAACGGCAAGCTCTACGGCGCGGTCACCAACCAGACCGTGGTCGACGAGCTCCTGAAGCGCGGCATCGAGGTCGACCGCAAGAAGGTCGAGGTCCCCGGCCGCGCCATCAAGAGCGTCGGCAACTACAAGGTCGCGGTTCACCTCTACGAGAAGGAGGAGGCCGTCGTCCGCGTGTCCGTGAAGGGCACCTCCGCCAAGGACGAGCACGCCGCCCGCGCCGAGGCGAAGCACGACCGCAAGCACGAGGCCAAGGTCGAGGCTCCCGCCGAGGCGCAGGCCGAGAGCGCCGCCGAGGAAACCGCCCAGACCGAAGAGTAAGGAAGATCGATGGCCCAGACGCCGCTCAAGGACAAGGTCCCGCCGCACGACGCCGAGGCCGAGCAGGCGGCGCTGGGCGCCATCCTCCTCGATCCGGACGCGGTCCCGCTCGTGCTGCGGTTCCTGCGTCCGGACGACTTCTACGTCAACGCCAACCGTTCCTGTTTCGCGGCGATCGTCTCGCTGTACGAGAAGGGGCAGAAAGCGGACCTGATCACCCTGACCGACGAGCTCCGCCTCATGGGCGAGCTCGATCGCGTCGGCGGCCCCGCCTACGTGGCGCGCCTCACCGACGTGGTGCCTTCGAGCGCGAACGTCGAATACTACGCGCGCATCGTGCAGGAGCAATCGGTCCGGCGCGCCCTGCTCAAGCTGGCCCAGAAGGTCAGCGCCGAGGTCTTCGAGGATTCCGTGGAGAGCGTCTCCATCCTCGACTCGGCCCAGGGCCGCATCTTCGAGCTTTCCGAGCACCGGCAGACGGTCACCTACCGTTCGGTCAAGGAGCTCCTTCCGGAAACCATCAAGACCATCGAGCGACTCGCGAAGAGCAAGACCGCCTACACCGGCGTACCGAGCGGCTTCGCGGATCTCGACGCCATGACGAGCGGCTTCCAGCCGAGCGAGTTCATCGTCATCGGAGCCCGCCCGAGCGTCGGCAAGACCGCCTTCGCCCTGACCCTCGCGTCGCGCGCGTCGATCGACCACAAGATCCCGACCGCCTTCTTCTCGCTCGAAATGGCCGACATGGCCATCATGCAACGCCTCGTGTCGAGCGAGGCCCGCATCGCGAGCGAGAAGATCCGCACCGGCCTCATCAAGCCGAGCGACTTCCAGAGCCTGATGGACACGGCGGGCCGCATCTACGAGGCGCCGCTCTTCATCGTCGACATGCCGAACATGAAGCTGCTCGACCTCCGCACCATGGCGCGACGCCTGGCGACGGAAAAGGGCGTCAAGATCATCTTCGTCGACTACCTGACCCTGATCACCCACGAGAATTCCGACCTGCCCCGCTGGGAGCAGATCTCCAGCATTTCGCGCTCGCTCAAGGCCCTGGCCCGCGAGCTGCGCATCCCAATCGTCGCGCTCTCGCAGCTCAAGCGCGAAGCGGAGGGCAAGCAGCCGACCATGGCCGACCTCCGCGAGTCGGGCTCCATCGAGCAGGACGCCGACCTCATCCTCTTCCTCCACCGCGACCGCGAGATCGACAAGAAAAAGGAAGACCGTTCGTCGGTCATCGAAACCCAGCTGATCGTGGCCAAGCAGCGCAACGGCCCGGTCGGCATGGTGGACCTGGCCTTCCTGCCTTCGTACACCCGCTTCGAGGCGCTTGAAAAGCACGGACGCTGAGCCTATCCTCAAGTCGGACCTAATGGCCTAACACGAAAAGAGGGGAGCGAGCGCATGGACCTTCAGCGTGACTACGATTTCAGCGTCCTGGTGAACGAGGCCGAGCGCATGGTGCTGGACGAGCTCGGGCGCGAGCTCGACGGGGCCGAGGAGCGCGGCACCTGCGTCTGCCAGGATTGCGTCCTCGACATGGCCGCCTACGCGCTCAACATGCTGAAGCCCCTCTACCGGGTGAGCCTGCTCGGCACCATGTACGCCCACGCCGCCGACGGAACCGCCTTCTCCGACCAGGTCAAGGCCGCGGTCCGGGCGGCCGTCAAGAAAATCTCCTCGAATCCCGGTCACGACTGAGGCGCCGGCGGCTTGCTCCGCTTAAAAGCCTTCCGACTTCCGTCGGGCTGCGGACCGCCCTATTCCTCCTCGGCGAGCGCCTCGAGGGCGCGAACCGAGCGGTAGGGTCCCTTGAAGATATCCCGGAAAGTTTCCTCGCCCATCTTGCGCTTCTTGTCCGTCGCGATGCCGCGGAAGGTCTCCTCGGGTACCTTCAGCACGCCGGTCTCTCCTTCGCGCGCTCCGTAGAGGTGGTACACGAGGCGGCCCGGTTCCTTCCCAGCGTAGAAGACCGAGAGCTCGGCCTCGGGGTTCGCCTCCTCGGCGCGGCCGAGCAGATAGAACTTCAGGATCTCGGCGGACTCGGGATCGATGCCGTCGCGAAGGAGCCTCGCCCGCTCGAAGAGCTCCGGGTAGCCGACCAGCACTTCGCAGGCCGCGGGAAGGTCGGCCTTGCCCGCGTAGAATTCGAGCCGCTCGAGCTCCGGCACTACCCACACGTCGCGCGGGAGCGCCGAGCCCTTCACCCTGACCGCGAACTCGGGCTTGAGCTTCGCGCCGCAGTGCGGACAGGTGAAGGCCATGAACTCGCCCTCGGAGAGGCGGACGAGCAGGCCGGGGTCCGCGTCGAGATCGACCGACTCGGGGACTTCCGCGTCGAAGGACTTGTCGCACAGGCAGGTGATGCTTCGCACGTCTCTCTCCTACTTTCTCTTGTTCCGGCGCCCTAGCGGCCGGCGAAGAACATGAAATCGGCGACCATGGCCAGCAGGAAGATCCCCAGCACGATGACCATTCCGACGCTCTGGTAGCGGAAGACGTGCTTCGGCCGCGGCGACTTGCCCCGGACGAGCTCCGCCAGGAAGAGCAGGATCCAGCCGCCGTCGAGGACGGGGATCGGGAGCAGGTTCATGACGCATAGGCCGATGGAGAGCATGGCGAGGAAGGAGAAGGCGACCGAGAAGCCTTCGCCGAGGCCTTCCTGGAAACCTCGCGCGGCGGTCTCGCCGACCGTCACCGTGATGCGCATCGGGCCGGAGACGGCCTTGAGCGGATCCACGCCGGCGAAAAGCCCGGCGATTCCCCGAAGGGTTCCCGTGACGATGCGCGAGGTTTCGGCGGCGCCCATGGCTATCGCGTCCGCGAGCGACGCGGCCTGGACCCGCCAGTCGACGGTTCCCAGGGCGAAACCGAGCCCGGCTTGCCCGTCCTTGCCCCAACCCGGTATCAGGCGAAGCCGCATGGCGGAGCCGTCGCGCTCGACGAGCAGGTCCAGGGTCTCCGGCCTCGTCTGAAGGGCCGCCTGAAGGGACTGCACGTGGGCGAGCGGGATTCCGCCCGCCTCGACGATCCGGTCGCCGACCCGGAGTCCGGCCATATCGGCGGGACCGCCGGCCTCGAGCAGGGTGACGACGGGTTCCGCCATAGGATAGACGCCGAGCTTCCCGGCGCCGCTAGCCTTCTCGCGTTCGGGGCGCGCGAGGAGCTCGAGCTTCGCGCCGTCCCGTTCCACCTCCAACCGAATTTCGCGGCCGCCCGCCATGCTCACCGCTTCCTGGACCTGGGCGAAGTAAGCGACGCTCTCGCCGTCGATGGAGACGACGCGATCGCCGGAGCGGAGGCCGGCGAGCTCGGCCGGGTAGGGACCGGAGGCGCGGGGGCCGTCGACCTCGCTGGCGAGCAGTATCCTGCTCTCGTAGGTGGTGACGGTGTAGCCGGATCCATAGACCGCGATGAAGACGAGGAGCGCGAAGACCAGGTTGAAGAGGGGACCCGAGAGCGATACGACGATGCGCTTCCAGGCCGGCGCCCCGTAGTAACTCCCCTTTTCCTTAGGCACCTCGGCGGCGTTCAGCTCGAGGGCGGTCCTGAAAGCGTCCTCGCCCTTCATGCGGCAGTAGCCGCCGATGGGCAACGCCGAGAGGCGGTAGTCGGTGCCGCCGCGCTTGAATCCGACGATGCGCGGCCCCCAGCCGAGGCTGAAGGCCTCCACCTCGATGCCGGACAGCTTGGCCGCGAGGAAGTGCCCGAGCTCGTGGACGAAAACGACGATGCCGAAACCAATGAGTCCGAGCAGGATGTTCAAACGTGGATTCCTTTCGCCGCGTTCCGCGCGGCCACGCGGGCCGCCGCGTCCGCGGCGAGCACTTCATCGAAGGTAGCGAGGCGGGCGGGCCAGCGTCCAGCGAGGACCGCCTCGACGACCCGCGCGATGCCGAGATAGGAGAGTCCGCCCGAGCGGAAGGCTTCGACGGCGACCTCGTCGGCGGCGTTGTAGGCGACGCAGGCGCCCTCGCCGGAGCGGAGAGCCTCGTAGGCGAGCTCGAGCAGGGGATAACGCGCCTTTTCCGGTTCCGAGAACTCGAGCCGAGCGCCGGCCAGGTCGAGGCGACCGAAGGAGCAAGCCTCGAGCGTCGGCCAGGTGAGGGCGTTCTGGATGGGTACGCGCATGTCCGGCTCGGAAACCTGCGCGTAGAGGGTCCCGTCCGTCGTCCGCACGAGGGCGTGGACCCGGCTCTGCGGATGCACGAGCACCTTGACCCGCTCCGGCTCGACGCCGAAGAGCCGGACGGCCTCGATCACCTCGAGCCCCTTGTTGGCCATGGTCGCGGAGTCGATGGTGATCTTCGCGCCCATCGACCAGTTCGGGTGCCTCGTCGCCTCGGCGGCGGTGATCGAATCGAAGGTATCGATCGGACGCTCACGGAAGGCGCCTCCCGACGCCGTCAGGACCAGCTCGTCGACGGAGTCGGCGCCGAAACGTTCGTGCAGGGCGAAAACGGCCGCGTGCTCGGAATCCACGGGAATGACGCGGGTGCCGCGGCGGCGCGCCTCGTCCATGACGAGGGAGCCCGCCATGACCATGGTTTCCTTGTTGGCCAGGGCGAGCCTGGCTCCGGAACGGATGGCGGCGACGCTCGGCATGAGGCCGGCCGCGCCCGCGACGCCGTTGACGACGACGTCGGCGCCGCACGCTTCGACCATGCGCACGAGGCCCTCCGCGCCGGAATGCGCGACGCGCGCGTCCCGCGGCGACGCTCCGCTCAGGGCCAGCTCGGCGCCGGGCCAGGCCCGGGCCGCGGCGAGCAAGCCTTCCTCGTCCCTATGAGCGGACAAGGCGACGGCGACGGCGCGCTCCGGCCCGAGCGCGGAGAGGACCTGGAGGGCTTGGGTTCCGATGGAGCCGGTCGCGCCGAGCACCGCGACCCTGGTCGGCGCGCCCATCGGCCTACCTGAAGATGCCGAGGGCCTGGGAGGCCAGCAGGAAGGCGGGAGCCGCGAAGAGCAGGTTGTCGAAGGAATCGAGGAAGCCGCCGCGTCCAGGGACGATGCTGCCGGAATCCTTGACCCGGGCCGAGCGCTTCAGGGCGGACTCGAAGAGGTCGCCGAGTATGTCGAGCACGCCGACCGCGAGGCCCAGCGCGGCGAGCTCGAGCGCGCCGCCCTCCACCGTGCCGGGGAAGACGATGCCCGCGAGGAGGGCCATGAGCACCGAGCCGGCGAGTCCGCCGATGAAGCCCGCGAGGCTCTTGCCGGGGCTGACCGGCACGATGCCCCGCTTCCGGCCGAAGAGCATCCCGGTGGCCCAGGCCAGGCTGTCGTTGGCGAACGCCACCGCGACGAAGACGAGGATGCGCACGGTGGCCGGACCGGGCAGGCCGATCAGGAGCATGAGGGGGGCCGAGACGAGCCCGGGATAGAGCAGGGCGAAGGCGTAGCCCGATACGCGAGGTTCCACGCCGTCCATTTCCGCCTGATTCCTGACGAAGGCGTAGCGCGAAAGGAGCAGCGCCGCGACGAGGGGCAGCAGCACCGCTGCGCCGTAGCCCAGGAGCTCGAAAGCCCGCTCCGGAGCGAAGGCCGCGGTCGCCCATACGGCCAACGGCGGGAGCGCCGCGAGCGCCGCGGTCACGGCGGGGCGGATCGGAACGCCGCGCGCGGCCCAGAGGCCCGCGAGCTCGACGCCGCAACCGGCGATGAAGGCGATGCCCACGAGCGCGAGCGCCGCGTGGCCGCACCAGGGAGCGAGCACGATGAGGGCGACCAGGGCGGGAACGCCGACGAAGAACAGGAGAAGACGCTGGGTCAGGTTGCTCATGGGACTCCGCCGAAACGCCGTTCACGGCACATGTAATCATCGAGCGCCTGCTCGAGGTCGGCGCGATCCCAGTCGGGCCATAGCCGCGGCGAGAACCACAGCTCGGCGTAGGCCGCCTGCCAGATCATGAAGTTGGAGGTGCGCCGCTCGCCGCCGGTTCGGATGAGGAGGTCCAAATCCGGCAGCTCGGGGCGGTCGAGACGGTTCGCGAGGGCCGCCTCGGACAGTTCGGCGCCTTCGCGGACGGCCTTGCGGCAAGCCCGGACGATCTCGTCGCGTCCCCCGTAGTTGATGGCCAGGTTGACGGTCATCCGGTCGAAGCGGGCGGTATCCGCGACGACGGAAGCGATCTCGTCGCGAACCTCGTCCGGCAGGCCCGACGCGTCGCCCGAATGCACGACGCGGAGCTCGCGCTCGCGGTAGAAATCGAACTCGGCCCGGAGGTGGCCGCGGATGAGGGCCATGAGGAAGCTGACCTCCTCGGCGGCCCGCTTCCAGTTCTCGGTGCTGAAGGTGTAGAGGGACAGCCACTTGACGCCGAGGTCCTCGGCCGCGGCGACGACGCGCTTGGCGGCCTTGAGCCCCTCGCGGTGCCCCTCGGTGCGCGGCAGGCCGCGGGCCTTCGCCCAGCGGCCGTTGCCGTCCATGATGACGCCGACGTGCAGGTCGTCGGCGCAGGCCTGGTGGATGCCCACGCCTAGACCTCCATGATTTCCTTTTCCTTCTCCTCGAGCGCCTTGCCCACCTGGGCGACGTAGGAGTCGGTCAGCTTCTGGAGTTCGTCCTCGGCCTTCTTGACCTGGTCCTCGGGAGCGCCGTCCTTGAGGCCCTTCTTGAGGTCCTCGAGGCCGTCGCGGCGTATGTTCCGCAGGGCCACGCGGGAATTCTCGGCGATCGCCTTGGCCTGCTTCGCCAGCTCCTTGCGCCGCTGCTCGGTGAGCGGCGGAATGGCTATGCGGATGACCTTGCCGTCGTTGGAGGGATTGAGCGCGAGCTCGGACTTCTGGATGGCCTTCTCGATCTCGCCGATCAGCGAGCGGTCCCAGGGCTGCACGACGATGAGGCGCGCCTCGGGCACGGATACCGTGGCGACCTGCGAGAGGGGCGCCTTTTCGCCGTAGTAGTCGACCCTGATCCGGTCGAGCAGCGAGGGCGAAGCCCGCCCCGTGCGGATGCCGTTGAACTCGTCCTTGAGGGCGGCGAGGCTCTTCTTCATCTTCTCTTCGCAGGCGTGCTTGACTTCGTCCATTGTACCCTCCGGAAATCAGGTCCTCGCGATGCGCGCCGTCCCGATGGACGCGGCGCTCCGATGGCATGACGCCCCGCGCCGTTCCGGAACCGCTCCGGTCGGCGCGGGGCGCGGAAGCCCGGGCTCCCCTTACTCCTGCCCGACGCGGAACGCGACGAAGCCGGAGATGGAAAGCTCGACGCCGGCGGCCTTGGCGACGTCCGCCATGACCTTCGACACCTTCTGCTTCTCGTCCTTCACGAAGCCCTGGTCCATCAGGCAGATGTCCGCCATGAGCTTCTGGATCTTGCCCTTCACGATGCCTTCGACGACGTTGGCGGGCTTGCCCTTCATCTTCTCGTCGCCCTCGATCTGCTTCTCGAAGATGCCCTTCTGCTCCGCGACGTAGTCGGCGGCGACCTGGGACTGGTCGAGGAACATCGGGCGGAAGGCGGCGATGTGCAGCGCCACGTCGTGGACGAAGCCGGTCACGGCCGCGTTCTTCCAGGCCTCGGCCTTGTCGGCCTTGGCGGTGACGACGACGCCGATCTTGCCCTCGCCGTGGACGTAGGAGTGGAGCCACTCGCCGCCCTTGGCCTTGACGAGCGCGACGCGGCGGAGGGTGATGTTCTCCTTGATGACGGACGCGATGTCCTTCACCATGCCCTCGAGCTTGTCGTTCGCGGCGTCGATGCCGCCGTCGAAGGCGACGTCGGCGACCTTCTGGCCGGCCTTGATGAAGTCGTCATTGCGGGCCACGAAATCGGTCTCGCAGGCGATCTCGACCATGGCGATCTTGGACTCGGTCTCCTTGAGGAAGACGCGGCCTTCGTTGGTGGCGCGCCCGGCGCGCTTCTCGACGCCGGCGAGTCCCCACTCCTTGAGGAGCTTCTCGGCGGCGACGGCGTCGCCGGCTGCCTCGGTCAGGGCCTTCTTGCAGTCCATCATGCCCGCGCCGGTCTTCTCGCGCAGGGTCTTGATGTCGTTGGCGTTTATGCTCACGGATATCTCCTTGGGAAAGCCGCGACTCGGGACGCGCCCGCGCGCGACGGGAATGTCGAAGGGGAAGGGGACGCCCTCAACGGGCGTCCCGGATCGGGTCTGCCCTAGCGGGCCTCGTAGAGCTTGTCCTCGTCGGCGACCACGGCCGGCGCGGGCTCCTCGACGACCGGGGCCTTGGGAGCGGCCTCGGGATTGTAGTTCTCGATGTCGACCTCGACCTCGTCCTCCTCGACGGAGCGGGCGTCGGTCTTGACTTCCTCGACCGCCTCGTCCTCGTCGCCGAGCCCCTCGATGATCTTGAGGCCGGTCTCGTTGTCGGCCTCGACCACCGCGTTGGCGATGATCTGGGTGAAGAGGCTGATCGAGCGGATGGCGTCGTCGTTGCCGGGGATCGGGTAGGTGATGCCCTCGGGGTTGCAGTTGGTGTCGACGATGGCGACGATCGGGATGCCGAGGCGCTGGGCCTCGGTGACGGCGATCGCTTCCTTGCGGGTATCGATGACGAAGAGGGCGCCCGGGAGCTCCTTCATGTCCTTGATGCCGCCGAGGTTCTTCTCGAGCTTGGTCTTTTCCTTGACGAGTCCGGCGATTTCCTTCTTGGTGAGGTTCTCGAAGGTGCCGTCGATCTCCATCTTCTCGATCTTCTTGAGGCGGAGGATGGACTTCTTGATGGTGGTGAAGTTGGTGAGCATGCCGCCCAGCCAGCGGTTGTTGACCCAGAACATGCCGCAGCGCTCGGCTTCCTTCTGGATGGCCTGCTGGGCCTGCTTCTTGGTGCCGACGAAGAGCACGGTCTTGCCGCCGGCGACGATCTTGCGGATCGCGTCGTAGGCTTCCTTGATCGACTGGATGGTCTTCTGGAGATCGATGATGTGGATGCCGTTCCGCTCGGCGAAGATGTACTTCTTCATCCGCGGATCCCAGCGCTTGACCTGGTGCCCGAAGTGTACTCCGGACTCGAGCAGGTTCTTCATGGTAACGACTGCCAAAGCGGTCCTCCTGCGGCCGCGACGGGTTGTCGCGACCCCCTTCCCTTGTTCTCGACCGGACGGGCGGCCGCGCATGCGCGGTCACGGGCCGGACGGAAAGTGCGCCGCGTCCCCGGGGGGAACGGCGTTCGGCGTCGTCCGCGAGGCGGCCGCGCCTTCCGGAACCGCTTCAGAAACGGTAACCGGCGGCCCGGAGCATACCATAGAGCACCGCGAGGGGCAAGCCCACGACCCCGGAGTAGGATCCGTCGACGCGCGAGGCGAAGAGCGCGGCCCGTTCCTGGATGCGGTACGAGCCCGCCACGCCCTCCCATTCCCCCGAGTCGAGGTACCACTCGATTTCGCGCGCCGAGAGGGGAAGGAACTCCACCAGCGTCGCGCTGCCCGCCTCGTGAAAGGCGCCCGAAAGGCGGTCGACCACCGCGAGTCCCGAGTGGACCGCGTGTTCGCGGCCCGAGAGCAGGGAGAGGTGTTCGGCGGCCTCGGCGCGGTCTCGGGGCTTGCCGAGCGCGCGGCCCTCGACCGCGACGAGGGTGTCCGCGCCGAGCACCCAGCGCGGATCGTCCGGACCGGCGGTCGCCGCGACCGCGCGCGCCTTGTCCGCGGCGAGAAGCCGCACGCGCCGCGCCACGGGCTCCCCGTCGCGGGCGGATTCGTCCACGTCCGCGGGCCGGACCACGAGGGGGAAGCCGAGCGCGGCCAAGGCCTCGATGCGTCGCGGCGAGGCGGAGGCGAGCAGGATTCGTTCCATGCGCCGAGCCTAGCGGTCAGGGCGCGGATCGCGCAAGGGCTCCGATACCGGGTCGAGCGCGAGCCCCGTCCCCGTGTTACAATCGCCGGCATGGCTACCGCGCGGAACCCTATCGAGGGCGACTGGCTCGATCCGGACTGCCGCGTCCTGGCTCGCGTCGCCGAGGCGTCGGGCCGCTTTTCGGCCACGCTCGCCGAAGGCCTCGAGAACGGCGAGCGCGACGAGGCGAACGCGGACGCCGCCCTGCGCGGCCGCCCCCTGCTCGGAATCCGGCTCTTCGAGGGCCTGGAAGATCGCGGCGGCGGCCGCTATCGGGGCGGCTCGATCTACGATCCGGTCTCCGGCCGCGGCTACCGCCTCGATGCACGACTGGCCGCGCACGACCGGCTCGAGCTCCGCGCCTACCTCGGGTTCCCCGCCCTCGGACGAACGATGAAGTTCCGGCGGGCGGGCAGGATCTTCCCGGAACCGGCCGAGATCGCCGCGGAGGCGGGCCTGGACCTCGCGCCGCCCCGCTGGGACGCCGCGCGCGCCCGGCTCTGGGCTGAGGCCCGCCCCTGGACGCTCGGCTGCAACTTCATTCCCTCGTACGCCGCCAACCAGATCGAGCACTGGTCCGCCGTCGGTTTCGACGAGGCGTTGATCGGGCGCGAACTCGACCTCGCCGCCTCGCTGGGCATGAACGCCGCGCGGGTCTACCTCCACGACCGCGCGTACGCGGCGGATCCCCGGGGTTTCCTCGAACGGATCGGTCGCCACCTCGCCTTGGCGGGCGGGAGGGGCGTCGCCACCCTCTTCGTCCTTTTCGACGATTGCTGGAACGACTGGCCCGTCAGCGGCCATCCGCCGAGGGTCCGCCGGGGCGTGCACAACTCCGCGTGGCTCAAGAGCCCCGGAACCCGGGCGGTGGACGACGAAGGCGAGTGGCCGCGCCTAGAGGCGTACGTGCGCGCCGTCGTGGGCGCCTTCCGGGATGACCACCGGGTCCTGGGATGGGACGTCTGGAACGAGGTCGGCAACTTCGGATCGTTGAGGCCGAACACGACGCGGCTACTCGCGCGCGCCTTCCGCTGGATCCGCGAGGCGGGGCCGACCCAGCCGCTCTGCTCGGGGGTGTGGAAGCGTTCCTCCTGGTGGGAACCGCTCGACCGCTTCATCCTCGGCGCCTCCGACCTCGCGAGCTTCCACAACTACGCGCCGCCCGGGGAGCTCGAGGCGGAGCTCGACTGGATCGAATCGGTCGAGCCCGGACGTCCCGTGCTCTGCACGGAATACATGGCCCGCACCCAAGGGTCGACCTTCGCCGCCTGCCTGCCCGTGCTCGCGCGGCGGGGGGCGGGCGCCTTCAACTGGGGCCTCGTCGACGGGCGGACCCAGACCAGGTATCCCTGGGGCGGCCGCCCCGGGGCGAAGGAGCCTTCCGTGTGGTTCCACGACGTCTTCAGGTCCGACGGGACTCCCTACGACGCTTCCGAGACCGATTTGATCCGGCGCATCGCGCGCGAACTCAGGACTCGCGCGGCTCCGTCCGGCGCGCCGTCCGGGCGGAACGCGCTCGCTTGACACCCCGCGACCGCGCGGGCTAGTATCGAGCCACGGTCGGGAGATTAGCTCATTTGGATAGAGCGACAGCCTCCGGAGCTGTAGGTGGGCGGTTCGAATCCGCCATCTCTCATCAAGGACGGCATCCAGCGCGGATGCCGTCCCTTTTTTTCTGGCCGAGACGCGCCGGACCTCCGGTCGAGGCCGCGGCGCGGAATGGCGCGTTCACTCGCCCGCGCCGTCGCCGGGCGGCAGGAGGAACTCGAGTATCGCAGGCAGGCGACGGTACCAGGCCGCCTCGTTGTGGTCGGCGCCGGGAACGAGCTCGAAGCGGTAATCCGGGCCGGGCACGAAGCCGCCCGCGCGGAGGACCTCGTCGAAGGCGCGAGCGAACGGGACGAGCGTTCCGTCGAGCCCCGCGGTGCCGCAGTCGAGCCAGAAGCGGGGCAGGGGGCTTCCCGAGCGGGCGAGGTCGGGCAGGTACGCCTCGCGCGCGAGCGCGGTGAGTCCTCCCGAAAAGTCCTTCTCGTCGCCCGGCGCGTAGGAGACGGCGGCGGCCAGGCCGAAGGTTTCCGGCCGCGAGAGCGCCCAGTACGAAGCCAGGGTGCCTCCGTAGCTCGAACCGACAACCCCCGTGTTCGCGCGATCGCCCATGGTGCGGTAGCGCCTATCGATCTCCGGCTTCAGGACCTCGACCGTCCAGTCGCGGTAGTACTCCGCGACGGCGAGGGCGCGGGAATCGGCGCCGCCCGAGGCGCGATGGAAGCCCGCCCCCGCGTACTCCTGGCTCCGGTAGCCCGTATTGAGGATGGAGACGATGATGGCCGGCCGGATGGCGCCCGCCGAAACGAGCCGGTCCATGACCGCGTCCGCCTTCCATCCGCCGTGGTTCGCCGCGCTCGAATCCCAGACGTTCTGCCCGTCCTGGAAGTACAGCACCGGATAGCGGCGTTCCGGATCGGCGTCGTAGCCCGCGGGCAGGTAGACGAGCGCTCGGCGCGACGCGACCGCGTAGGACTCGGGGACCGCCCTGCCGGGCATGGAGTAAGGCAGTTCCAGGAATTCCAGCCGCGAGGCGCCGGGCTCCTTCAAGACGTTCATGTAGTGTCCCTTCGGCTCCACGGCGGGATTGCCCGGGTCGTGGAGCTGCGTGGCGAGGCCGGAGGCGTCCCGCGCGAGGAAGATGTAGGAAGCCTCCGCCCCGTCCGGCACCGTGTAGCCCTTCCAGAACCAGGGCGAGCCGCCCTTCGGCGCGAGCGCGTCGGGACCGCCGGGCGCGTTGAAGCTCGCCACGATGCTTACCGACGCGGCGCTCGGCGCGCGGACCGCGAACCAGACCCGGTTTCCTTCGCGTAGCGGCAATGAGCCGGGCGGCAGGACCCCTTCCGCGCCGGCTCCGTCCATCAGCTCGGCGAGCGCCGGCGGAGGTTCGACCGCTTCGAGTGCGGCCCAGCCTTCGAGGTAACGGGGCGTCGCGGCGCCTGATTCTTCTATCCCTTCGCCGGCGGCGCCGAGCTCCTCCGCCGCGTCGGCGAAGGGGTCGGTCGAGGCGCAGGCGGCCGACAGGACCAGGGCTAGGGCGCCCGGGCAGAATGCCGCGAGCCGGGCGGGGAGGCGCGGAGCGCGCGGCCGGCGACGGGGTTCGGTCGAGGTGGGTTCGGTGTCCATCGCCCGAGCATACACCGCGCCGGGCCTGTCGCGAAGCGTCCGAGGCCGCGGATTTTTCCCGCGGCCGCCCTTCACGGAGCCCTCGAAGCGGCGGTATTTTCTTCCTTCCCCGTCCGAACCGTCAAGGAGCCACCCATGTCCGAAAACGGCAGCTGGAAGAAAAAGCTCGCCCTCTTCCTCTCGAGCCAGACCGTCTCCATGTTCGGCTCGTCGCTCGTGCAGTACGCCATCGTCTGGAGCATCACCCTCGACACGCGCTCCGGCGTCATGATGACCCTCGCGGTGGTGTTCGGCTTCGTGCCCATGTTCGTGGTCTCGCCCTTCGCGGGCGTCTGGGCCGATCGCCACGACCGCAAGAAGCTCATCATGCTCTCCGACGGCCTCATCGCCGCGGCCACCCTCGCGGCGGCCCTGCTCGTCATGGCGGGCTTCCGCTCGGTGTGGCTGCTCCTCGGCACCTCTGCGGTGCGCGCCTTCGGCCAGGCCGTCCAGGGGCCCGCGGTCGGGGCCATCCTGCCGCAGTTCGTGCCCGAGGAAAAGCTCATGCGGGCCAACGCCGTCAACGGAACCATACAATCGGCGGTGATGCTGGTGTCGCCGATGATAGCCGGCGCCCTGCTCTCGCTCGCGCCGCTCGAAGCCATCTTCTTCATCGACGTCGCCACCGCCGCCGCGGCCATCGGCATCCTGCTCGCGCTCCGGGTGCCGCCCCACGCCAAGGCCCTGGAAAGCGTCCGGTCGGGCTACTTCCGCGACATGGCCCTCGGGCTCCGCTACATCCGCGAGCACCGCTACCTCGTCACCTTCTTCGTCTACCTCGGCCTGCTCCTCGTCATGATCTCGCCCTCGGCCTTCCTGACGCCGCTCCAGACGACGCGCACGTTCGGCGCCGAGGTGTGGCGGCTCACGGCCATCGAAATCGCCTTCTCGGTCGGCATGATCGCCGGAGGCGCGCTCGCCTCGATCTGGGGCGGCTTCCGCAACCGCATGCGCACCCTGGTCCTCTCGAACCTGGTCATGGCCTCGTGTGCGCTCGGCCTCGCGCTGGTGCCCTCGTTCCCCGTCTACGTCGCGGTGATGGCCGTCTTCGGCGTCGCCATGCCCTTCTGGAACGCGCCGTCCTCCACCATGATCCAGGAGCACGTCGAGCCCGAGTTCCTCGGCCGCGTCTTCTCCGTCATGGGCATGCTCTCGACCTCGCTCATGCCGCTGGGCATGCTCGTCTTCGGCCCGCTCGCGGACCTCGTTTCGGTCGAGAGCCTCCTCCTCGTCACGGGCGCCTTCATGCTCGTGCACGGCCTGGCCGCCCTCGCGAACCGCAGGCTCATGGAGGCGGGGGTACCGGTCGCGCCGCCGCTCGAGCCGACGGCCGCGATTCCGGCAGGCGCGGAGTAGCTGGGCAAAGGAAAGGGATCGGGGAAAAGGGGGCTTCGCCTTCACCGCGGGCGCAGGCCGTCACCCCCGACACCGCGGTCGTGCAGGCCGGCATTCACGGCGCGCTGGGGCCGGGGCGGGGCGGGGGCGCGGGAAGCCGGTTCCCGCGCCCCAGCGCGGACGGGCAGCCGCCCGCGCGCGTTCATTTCGCACCGAAGGCCTTCGCGAGCCCGGGAGCCCAGGCCTCGACCGGCGCCGCGTCCCACGAATCGAACTGCACCTTGCCGAACATGGTCATGCGGCCGCCGAAGGCCGACTTCGCCACGGGCGTCACGCCGAGCTTCGCCAGCACCGGGTCGACGTAGAGCTTCACAGCCTGCGCCTGCCGCTCCGCGATGCTGCCCTCGGGCGGCGCGTCGGGCGCGGAGCCGGGCTTCCTGCCCGTCATGACTCCGCCCGCGGACGCGAAGACGGCGACGGGCTTGCCGGCCTTGCCGAGCTTCGCGACGAGGCGCTTCGCCGAACCTTTCCACATGCCCGCGGCTATCGATGAACCGACGACGAATCCGTCGTACGCCGCGAAGTCCCTCGAACCGACACGGGCGGCGTCGCGCTCCTCGGCCTCGATGCCGGGCAAGGCGGAAAGGGCGCGGGCCAACACGACGGCCGAAGCGCGGGTGGAACCCTGTCGCGTGGCCCAGGCGACGAGCAATTTCATAGAATCCTCCTTATGGTCGGGTCCGGCCCCTACCACTCACGAAATCGACGCGAGAACCTTCGCGCAGAGCTCGAGCAAGGCGCGGCAGTCGTCGGGCGTCGTGTGGTAGCCTCCGCCCGAGGTCTCCTGGCGGATGACCACCGTGCCGTACTCGCCGTCGCCGCCGGGCTCGACCACGAAGCCGCGAGCTCGGAGCCGCGAGAAGGCCGCGTAGGCCGCGCCGCCAGAGCCCCGCGTCAGCGCGACGGCGTAGAGGTAGGGCACCTGCCCGTTCGGACCCGAATTGACGGCGGCCTGCAGCTGGACGCCGACCAGGTCGGCCGACTTCCGCCGCGGCTCGAGCATGAAGCGGAGGTCCTCGGGAATGTCGCGCTGCTCCTTGTCCTTGTCGAAGCGCAGGTAGGGCGTGAGGACGAGTCCGTCCGGAAGTTCCGCGTCCATCAAGGCCAGGAAGCTCGGCAGCTTGAACGCGATCTCGGCCGGTACGTGCACCTTCACCTTGCCGAAGAAAAGCCCGGGAATGAGGAAGAGGGCGAAGTCGAACAGGGCGAGCGAGGCGGGCGGCCAGGCGGCGAGCGCGAACAGCGAGGCGAGGCCGAGGCCGACCAAGGCCAGCACGCCGAGGGCGACGGGTCCGGCCACCTTGCGCCTGAGCTTTTTCGAGGCGCTGATGCCGTCGGCGATGCGCGTCACCTCCGCGGCCGACACCGCGCGCCATTCCTCGAAGCCGAGATCGGCGGGCTTGTTCGACGCCGGTTTCGGCGAAAGCACGAGCCAGGCGGCGACGACGGGGATGATGCCGATCGGGACGTTCCGCGTCGCCGCCTGCATGAAGGCGGCGGCGGCGTAGAGCGCTCCGGCCAGGACGAGGCGCGAGGGCGCGCCGAGCTTGAGGAAGCGGTAGCTCAGTTCCATGGCGATGCTCCCCGGACCGCGACGCGGGCGCGGCCCTCGATTTCGGCGGTACCGACCGCCTTCCAGTAGAGCGGGCAGGCGCCCTGGCAGGCGACGAAGCTGTCGCAACCCCGACAGCCTTCCGGCGCGAATTCCTTGCGCTTGATCCAGGTGGCGCGTTCCGAGAACCAGGTCTCGCGGAATTTTCCGTCGAGGACGCTCCCGACCGGCTCCGGCCACGACGAGCAGGGCAGGACGCTACCGTCCGGCGCCACCGAGAGGAGCCCGTCGCAGGCGGCGCAGCTCTTGTTCCCGAGGCCCCGCGCGATGGGGTTGTAGTGGCAGAGCGGCGTCGGCGAGTACCAGAGGAAGCGCACGCCCGCCCTCCGCGCCGACTCGCGCGCGGCGTCCACGAAGGCGCCCGTCTCGGAATACGGCACGAGCAGCTCGAGTTCGCGCTCCCCCGTGCCCGCGGGTATGAACAAATTCATGGACATGCGGCGCACGCCCAGAGCCGCGACGAAGGCGGGCAGGGCGAGCAGGGCCTCGCGGTTCTCCCGGGTCAGGGTCGAGTTGGTCTGCACCTCGATGCCCGCCTCCAATAGCGCGCGGATGCCGGCCACGGTCTCTTCAAAGGAACCCTGTCGGCCGCAGAGCGTGTCGTGCGGCCCGGCCTCCGGCGCCTCGAGGCTGACCTGGGCGCTGCGCAGCCCCGATTCGAAGAGGGAACGGGCGCGTTCCGGCGTGGCGAGCGTCCCGTTGGTGATCAGGTTCACGCGCAGCTTGCGTCCGACGGCGTGGCGGACGAGCTCCTCGAGGTCGCCCCGGAGCAGGGGTTCGCCGCCCGTGAACGAGAAGAAGGGTATCTTCGCTTCGTCGCGGAAGACGTCGATGACGCGTTTCATGCCGGCGGCGTCGAGCTCCCCGCCGGAGAAGCCCGACGGCCCCGGACGGGGGGCGGCGAGCGGCGAGGGGTCGCAGCCCGCGTAACAGAAGCGGCAGGCGTTGTCGCAGCGGTAGGTGACGGCGATCTCGCCGAGCACCGGCAGGCGGGTGAAGCCGAAGTCGTAGGGCACGGTCTCGAGCGAAGGCGCCTCGCCGCGGTGGGCGGCCTCGATTTCCCGGAAGAAGCGCTCGATCTCCGCGGCGCGCTCCGGGCCGAATCCGGGGATGTCCTCGAAGCGGCCGCCCTTTTCCACGAAATCCACGAGGGCGACGCCCGTCGCGTTGGTGCGGTACACCAGGTTCGGCGGCAGGATGACGACGCCGTCCTCGGCGCGCACGTAGGCGAAGGGCGAAAGGCTCCGCCAGAAGCCGCGGATCCATTCGAGCCGCGATGCGAGCGCGCGGTTCTCGTCAGACCTGGCTCGGGCGGCCGCGAGCGGGACGGCGTCCGCGGCCATCGGCTCGCTCGCCCGGCGGCCTTCGACCGGGCCGCGTCGGAACGCGCGCCGGGCGAGCGCGGCGAGCGCGCTCAATGCGCGCCTCCCGAGACGCAGGCCGAGTGGCAGGCCGAATGGCACGCGCTGTGGCAGGCCGAATGGCAGGCCGAGTGGCACGCGTCGTGGCAGGCGTTGTGGCAGGCCGAGTGGCACGCGTCCACGGTACCCTTGGCCATGGCCGGCGCGAAGCAACCCGAGTAACAGGAGCTCGATCGCATGAACTCGCCGTAGCCCGAGCCCATGCCCTCCGGCATGCGGAGATGCTCCCAGCGCGCGGGATGCGAATGGATGAGCGCGTAGCCTCGCCAGTAGGCCCAATAGGGGTCGGAGCGGCGATACGAGGTCCACCGACCCTCGTCCCAGGTGGCGCCCTCGCGCTCGACCGCCTCGGCCTCGAGCAGCTTCTTCCGGTAAAAAGCCGTCGTCGCCTCGAGATCGCAGTCCCAGGTCTTCTCCTGGAGCTCCTTGATGGTCTCCTCGAAGAAATCCGCCATCAGGCCGGGCAGCACGGTCCCGTCGACGCCGAAAGCGGCGAGAAAGCGCTCCTCGATGCCGTGCTCCGCCCGTGTCGCCTCAAGGACGCGGATCGTGAGCGGGTCCTGGTCCAGCGTCTCGATGATGCCCTGCGCGGCGAGGCCTTCCAGCATGATGGCGGCGACGCGCGGCAAGGGCAGCTCGAGGAGCAGGGCGACCTCGGCCGGGTGCAGTCCTTCGGCCACCTTGCCCGGCACCGCGTAGCTGCCCGCCACGAGGCGCGGCGGCGTCCAGGAGTCGCCCGCCCAGGCGATGCCCTCGGCCAGCGCGGCGCGCCGCTCGTAGCCGGCCATGCGCCGGCGCCAGGCGAGCAGGGCCAGCGCCGCGAGCGCTCCGAAGACGGGGACGGCGACGAGGGGGTTCCGGCGCCAGGGATCCCAATAGAGCTCGTCGAAGGACGGACCGCTGTCGTAGCCGGCATAGTCTTCGTTTCCGCCGCCCGAATTCTTGGTGGAGCGGCCGCTTCCGCCGACGAGCGGCGCTGACGGGGCGTCCGCCCCGGACGTCGCCGATCCGGCACGCTCGAGGTCGACGCCGAGCCAGTCCGCGGGAAAGTAGAGCCTGAGCCGCTGCGTGGCGCGGCGCGGCGGGTCCTCCTGGAAGAAGAGGGCGGTCAGGTACCACGCGCCGTCGGAGCCTTGCGAGCCGTACCAGTCGATGCGGTTTTCCGCGTTCACCTCGCGCTCGGTGCGCATCGGGACGGCGGCCTTCTCTTCGGCCGTCAGGGTCTCGCCGGAGGTCTTGACCGGCAGCACGAGGCGGACGGCGCGCGACTCGAGCCCTTCGTCCCACTCGACAGGAGCCCAGTCGAAGTAGGCGAGCTCCCTCCCGTCATCCGCCACGGTGCGGCCCACGAGCCCCTCGGCGAGGAAGTCGCCGGAGTAGGCGAGCATGAAGTAGCCCGTACCCGAGAAGCGCTTCCCGCCTTCGAGCAGTATGTCGTATCTGTTGTTTCCTCCGAGGTCCTCGATCTCGAGCGCGCGCCTGACTCCGCCCTCCAGGTCGACCCAGCAGCGTTCCGGATCCCAGGCGGGAGCGAAGGCTTCGCCCTCGAAATAGAAGCCGCCCATGGTGCCGCTCGACACGCGCCACTCGATCGAATGGTAGAGCGTCGCCGTGCCGTCGGGCGCCAGGACGACGGTGATGTCGGTCGAGACGAGGTCGGCGTCGAGCGCGGCGAGCGGAGGCGCCATCGACAGTAGCAGCAGCGCGAGGAGCGGCGCCAGAGGAGCGGCCCGGCCTTGGCTTCGCTTCGCGGTCACGGCAGTTCCTCCCTCGCGACCATGCGATCGACGGGCGCTGCCGCGCCGGCCGCGTCGAGGGCCGCGCGGTCGAGGGCGTCCGCCCGTTCGCGCAAAGCGGCCAGCACGCGCGACTTCGCGTCGGCGAAAGGAGCGTCGTCCGCCAGGTCGAAACGCTTCTCGGTGGACGCGTCGTCGAGTTCCTCGAGGTAGAGCCCCACCAGGTCGACGCATTCCCCGGCGGCGTGGTCGGCGCGCGGGTCGCGCGTGCCCGCCTTCTCGCTGGCGGCCAGGTACGCGGAGGCGCGGAGCGCGCAGAGCGAGACCGCCCTGGCCACGTCCGGGTCGGCGACGCGCAGCGTGGCCAGCCTGTCGCGCGTGGCCTTGACCGCGGCGAGCGCGGCGCGGTTCCCGGCCGCCATGCGGCGCTCCGCCTCGCGGGCGGCCGCTTTCGGGCCAAGGCCCGTCGCGAGCGCCGCCGCGTTCAGCGCGACGAAAAGGGCGCCTCCCGCCCCGAGCCCCGCGCCCCAGGCGCCGCCCAGACCGACGGCTACGGCGACGACTGCCGAGGCCGCGGCGGAGCCGAGCCCCGGAGGCGAGGCCAAGAAGTCGCGGAAATACGAGCGGGCGTCCATCACTCGCCTTCCCGGGCGGGAAGCTTGCCCGCGGGCGCCGCGTAAATCGCGAACTCGTCGACGCCGTCGAGCCCCAGGAAGGCGTCCAGCTTTTCCTGGTCGTAGGCGCCGATGGCGCAGGTACCCGCCCCGATCGACTCGCAGGCCAGGTAGAGGTTCTGGCAGGCGTGGCCCGCGTCGAGCAGGGTCAACTTGTGGGACACGGGGCCGTAGCGCCACTCGTTGCGGTAGGGCACGGCGGCCCAGACGAAGACCGCTGCCGCGCCCCAGAGCTGGTCGAGCAGGGCCGCGTCGAGCTCGGCCTTGAGCTCGCCCGGGCGGACGAGCCTCAGGGCGTGCGCGGTTCCTTCATAGTAATAGAGGCCTTCCGGCACGCCCTCGACGCGCGAAACGTAGACGTAGAGCTCGAAGGGGTGACGGGCGCCGCCCGAAGGAGCGGTGCGGAAGGCGAACTTCCCCCGCGCCTCGCGCACGCCGTCGGCCGCCCAGCACAGGTACGAAGCTTCTTTGAGGGACAGCGGCGCGTCCGCGAATTTCCGCCGGCTCTTCCGGGTCCGGAACAGCTGGAGGAGGGGCGGGCCGACGGGCTCGAGACTGGCCGGATGGGGCAGGGCGATCCGCGTCGCGCCTTCGGGAGCCGGCTTTTCCAGAGGCGGCGCCGCGACGCCCTTCTTCTGGTCCGACTCGAAGCCCCGCTCCAGCAGGTGCCAGTTGGCCTTCAGGAAGCTCCTGCCAGCCTCGTACTTCTCCGCCATGATTCCCTCCCCGGGCGCCGGAACCGAGGGTCCGGATTCGCCCCGTCGGACGGTAGTATCGCCCGTTTCCGGTCGAAAGCGGAAGCCCTCGCGCCGATTTCCCGCGCGTCGAGCGCCGGAATCCGCCGCCCGTTCCCCCGCTGGCGTTCCTCCGGCCGTCCCTGTATACTCCCCCCGTCGCCGCCGCCTGCCGGCGAACACCAGCACCCCGCAGCCTCCGATCCGGGGGGCCAGCGGAAGGAGATCCACATGTCCGACCCTGAACGCGCCGTCACCATGGAGAAGCTCACGTCGCTCGCCAAGCGGCGCGGCTTCGTCTTCCAGTCCTCCGAGATCTACGGCGGCCAGTCCGGCGCCTGGGACTACGGTCCCCTCGGCATCGAGCTCAAGAACCGCGTCCAGCGCTTCTGGTGGAAGGAAATGACCCAGCTCCACGACGACATCGTCGGGCTGGACGCCGCCATCCTCATGCACCCCCGCGTCTGGGAAGCCTCGGGCCACGTCGCCAACTTCACCGACCCGCTCGTCGACTGCAAGAAGTGCAAGACCCGCTTCCGCGCCGACCAGATCCCCGAGGAGAACCTCGCGCAGAAGAAGTGCCCCGACTGCGGCGGCGAGCTCACCGACACCCGCAAGTTCAACCTGATGTTCAAGACCAACATCGGCCCCGTGGACGACGGCTCGGGCCTCATCTACCTGCGCCCCGAGACCGCGCAGGGCATCTACGTCAACTACAAGAACATCGTCCAGTCCAACCGCATGAAGATCCCCTTCGGCATCGCGCAGGTGGGCAAGGCGTTCCGCAACGAGATCGTCACCAAGAACTTCATCTTCCGCACCTGCGAGTTCGAGCAGATGGAGATGCAGTACTTCGTCAAGCCGGGCGACGACGAGAAGTTCTTCGACTACTGGCGCCAACAGCGCTGGGCCTACTTCGAGAAGCTCGGCGTCCGCATGGACAGGCTCCGCTGGCACCGCCACGGCCCGGACGAGCTCGCGCACTACGCCAAGGACGCCTACGACATCGAGTACGAGTTCCCCATGGGCTGGAAGGAGCTCGAGGGCGTGCACAACCGCACCGACTTCGACCTGAAGCGCCACCAGGAATTCTCCGGCAAGGACATGCAGTACATCGACCAGGAGAACGGCAACGAGCGCTTCGTACCCTACATCATCGAAACCTCCGCCGGCCTCACGCGCCAGGTGCTCATGCTCCTCTCCGACGCCTACGAGGAGGAGAAGGTCGCCGACAAGGGCAACGAGGACGACTGGCGCACGGTCATGAAGTTCCACCCCCTCGTCGCGCCCGTCACCGTCGCGGTCCTGCCGCTCATGAAGAAGGACGGCCTCGCCGAGCTCGCGCAGGAGATCCGCCAGGGCCTCAAGGAAGACTACGCCACCGACTACGACCAGGCCGGCGCCATCGGCCGCCGCTACCGCCGCCAGGACGAGGCCGGCACGCCCTACTGCGTCACCATCGACTACGACACCAAGGAGAACGGCACCGTCACCGTGCGCGACCGCGACTCCATGGAGCAGGAGCGCGTCCACAAGGACGAGCTGGGCGCGTACCTCAGGAACAAGATCAAGGCCTACAGGCGGAAGTAAGCGCGAAATTCCACGAGACGGGCCGTCCGAGAGGGCGGCCCGGTTTTTTTCCGGGCGCGTCCGGGCTTCGCCCGGTCGGGTCCTCCGCTCCAATCTCCGCCCCGCGATGCCGGACCCCGGCGCGGTCTCCCTCCGGGAGCCCGCGCTTTTTCTTCAATGGTGCGGGGCGGAGTATTTCCGCTCGGCCCCTCGCGCGAATCCATGCGCGGTCCTGACTCCGGCGCCCCCTCCGGGCTATCATGATCCCGGGCGCCCGTACGCCCCGGAGGCCGTTCCCCATGAATCCCCGTTTCTACTTCGCGACCTGCCAGGCCGGGGCCGAGAAGGCCGTGAAGGCCGAGATCCTCGCCGAGCTTCCCTCGCTTCGCTTCTCGTTCTCGCGCCCGGGCTTCGTCACCTTCAAGGAAGCCGAGGGCGGAGGGGCGCCCCACGTCCTCGAGCGCGCGGTCTTCGTCCGGCTCTGGGGCGAGGCCCTCGGGCAGGCGAAGGACGCGGTCGCGCTCGCGGCCCTCGTCGCGGGCCTTCCTGCGGGCGCGTGCCTCCAGGCGTTCGACCGCGACCAGTACCTGCCCGGCGAGGAACCGCCGGGGTACGCGCCGGGCGGACATATCGCCGCGCTCCTTTCCGGCCTCGGGCTTCCGCCCGCCGGGAAGCTCCCGCGCCCCGGCGAGGCGGTGTACAGCCTGATCTGGGTGGACGACTTCCACGTCTTCCTCGGCCGGCACGTCCACACGGAGAAGCTCTCGGGTTTCCCGGGCAACCGCGTCGACCTCGCGTTGCCGCCCGAGGCGCCGTCGCGGGCCTGGCTCAAGCTCGAGGAGGCCATCGCGCGCTTCAAGCCCGTCGTGCCGCAGGGCGCCGTCGCGCTCGAGGTGGGCTGCGCGCCCGGCGGCGCGAGCACGGCCCTCCTGGATCGCGGCTTCACGGTGACGGGCGTCGACCCCCAGCACGTGGACGAGCGGGTCTTCAGGCGACCGGGTTTCGGCCTCCTCCGCAAGCAGGCGCGCTTCCTCGACGAGGCCGACCTGCGCCGCTGCAATCCGGACTGGCTCGTCATGGACATGAGCATCGCGCCGCTCGAGGCGCTCGACGAGCTCGCCCACGTGGTGGGCCTGCTGCGGAAGGTCCATGGCGCCGGGTTGCGGCTCCGCCACGGCTTCCTGACCCTCAAGCTCAACGACCGGAGCTTCGCGTCGAGCATCCCGCTCTACCTGAAGCGCGTCGAGCGCCTGGGCTTCCGCGACCTGCGAGCCCTGCAACTCTGCGCCAACCGCCAGGAATTCTTCGTCTGGGCGCCGCGCTTCGAGGCCAGGCCGGGAACCTGAGCGGGCCCGCGCGACACGATTGGTCCGACGTCTTGTACCGCCCGGCGGACCGTGGCATCATGCCTGACGGAACAAGGAGCCGCCCGTGGGCATCACCCTCAAAATCCTCGTCGCCATCGCGTTCTACCTGGCCTCCGCAGGCTTTGCGGTCCTGTTCGGAACCCTCGCGCTGAAGGGCGAGGACGAGAAGCAGGAGCGGCTCGCGCGTTTCGGTCGCCGCATGTCGCTCCTCCGCATCGCGGGTCTCGTCCTCGTCGTGCTCGGCGACGACTTCAACCCGCTCCTCGACGCGGCGGCGCTCACCCTGGCCTCCGGCGCGATTCCCCTCTTCTACGCCGCCACGCTCGGCGCCTACCTGGCGCCGCTCGTCGCGTTCCACGCCCTGACGGGCGCCGTCGCCGCTCGCTACCTGAACCGGATACGCGGCACGAGCATGAAGGCTTCCGCGCAGGCGGCGCGCGCCGCGGCGAGCGTGACCGCCATGATGCTCGCCTGGCTGGCCATCTACGCGGGCAGGGAGCTGCTTCCGCGCTTCGTCCCGTCCGCGCCGCTCCGCTTCGCCGCCATGGCGGCCTGGGCGGTCCTCGTGCTTTCAGCGTCCGCCTGGCTCAACCACGCGCTCGCCCGGCGCTCGAAAAAGCGCCGGCGCGACGAGGAAGGGCGGCTCCTGCCCCGGGTGTCCGCGCTCGCCTCGCGCGCGGGCGTGAGGCTTTCGCGCTTCGTCTACTACGACACCGGGGAGGAGCGCGTCGCGAACGCCTTCGCCTCGGGGCTCCTCCGCCCGACGGTCTCGGTATACAGCCACCTCGAGCGCAACCTCGAGCCCGAGGAATTCGACGCGATCGTCGCCCACGAACTCGCGCACCTCAAAGGCCGGCACGAAGCATCGCGAACCCTCGTCGCCTCGCTCGGCATCGGCGTCTTCCTGCTGATCTCCGAGGCCGCCGGTAAGGCTTTCGACATGCCGCGCGCGATCTCGCTCGCGGTCGACATCTACCTGATCGTCGTGTTCGTGCAGATCCTGCCCGGCTTCGTCTACAGATTACAGGAGCGCCGAGCCGACGCCTTCGCCGCCCGCCTCGTCGCGTCGCCCGCCGTGACGGCCTCCGCGCTCCGCAAGGTCTACGCCCTCAACGACTCCGACGGGTCGAGGCAGTCGCGCAGGAACGGCCCCGCCCACCCCGCGCTCCGCAAGCGCCTCGCTGCGCTGGGGGACGAAGGGGAAGCCGATGCCGAAAATGCCATGGTCGAACCGGCTCCGTCCGGGAAGGACGCCGAAGGGAGCGTTCAGGGCGGCCCTTGATTCCCGGAGCGGGCGCGGTACACTGCCGTAATCGGGAAAACCGCGAGGAGGCTCCCATGCGAAAAACCGCGATCGCCGCCCTCGTGCTGCTCGCGCTCGCCGCGAGCGCGCACGCCCAGTTCCTCTTCTCCGCCCGGGGCGTCGGCTACCTGGGCCGGGACGGCCTCATGCCGGGAGGCGGCGTCGGCTTCGAGAGCGCCTGGCGGAGCTTCTTCTCCGAGGGGCCCGGTCGGGTGAGCGTCCTCTCCGTCGGCCTCGAGTTCCTTTCGGTGCCCTCGGCCCCCGGCCTCGAGCCCGGCGGCGGTTTCGTCATGCCGTTCGAGATCAAGGAGCGCATCCTCGTCGACGAGCGCTCGGCCTGGGTCCTCGGCGCGGGCGGCGCGCTCGTCATGCTCGACGCGGAAGCCGTCGACGAATGGGGCTACCAGTACACGGAGTACACCTCCGGCGGAGCGGTCTACGCCCAGGGCGGCCGCCTGTGGCTGGTCGCCCCGCAGGTCGCGTTCGGCCTGGAAGCCCGCGTCGGCGCCCTCTTCGCCGACGGCGGCCCGTACCCCTTCCTGGGCGTCGTCGCCGGTATCGGAATCATCTTCTAGCGGCCGGCCCCGCCCGATCGGCGCGGCCGGCCCGTCGCTACCGCAAAGCCGCGGAATCGGCGTCAACGATCCGCCATAAGTTCCCGTTGCCGCGCCGCCGCCTCGAGCGGCAGCACGAAGGCGTGCGCGACCGCGAGGCAATGGAAGGCCGAGACGAACATGAGGGCCAGGTTCGGGCCGGCGCGCATGCGGTCGAGGGCGTCGCGCACGAGGAACACGAAGCCCGTGGCGAAGGCGAGGGTCGCCGCCGCCCCGAGCGCGGTTCCGTAGTAGGAGAAGGCGCGGCGGGCGGCGCCGAGCGCTGGCTTGGATGCTCCGGGCGAGCGCAGGGCCGCGAGCGAGCGGGCGAAGGTGCCCGGCCGATGCCCCGCGAGGAGCAGGCCGAGCGCGGTGAAGGCCACGAGGACCAGGGCCGCCGCGTCGACGAAGAGCCACCCGAGGAAGGCGCGCGGCTTGAACGCTAAGACCGAGAGAAGGACGAGCGCGACACCCGCGGCATAGCGCCCGGCCGACCACGGCGCGACGGGCGCGGTCCCGGTCGGAGCGCTTTTCGGCGCGCCATCTTCCGTCACTGCCGCCCGCGCCTCGGCGATCGTCCGCCTGAGGGGGAGGACGAAGACCTCGCGCCCTACGAGGGCAACAAGGGCGGGAGCCATGGCCCAGGCCAGGTTCGGCCAGATGGCCGCCTTGTCAGCGAGGTTCTTCATCATGTCGGTGAGCTGGACGACGAAGAGCATCGCCGCGCCGAGGACCAGGGATCGTTCGATCGCCTCGAGCGACGCTTCCGCCGCGTCCAGCCCGCGGACGTCGGCATCCTCGCCTCCGCGGGCGAGGGCGGTCCGGAGCGCGGCGAAGCCCGGGCCGGCGAGCAGCACCCCGATCGGGGCGACGAGGACCGCCGCGAGCGGCAGGAGCTCGAGGGGCGATCCGAAATCGCCGCCCGTCAGGAACACCGCCGCCACGATGCCGGCGGCGACGGCCAGGGAGCCGAGCGCCAAACGAATTTTCATCTTCCACCTCCGTTCATGATTCGCCGTCATCTGCCCGATCCGAAGGGCGCGAGCAGGCCGGCGCCCTTCGCCAGCTCGCCGAACGTATCCACCATGAGGTACAGCCCGGGAACGTCCACGCGGACCGGCCGCGGCGCGAGCGCCCCCGCGGCCAGCGCCGCGATCGAGGCCGCGGCGGCCAGGGCCGGTCCCACGACGCCGCGCGGAGCGCGGCGGGCTCTGTACGCGACCGGGTTTCCGCCTTCGGCCGCTCCGACCGGGGCCGGCGCTTCCGCGGAGCGCGCCGGAGCGCGGTTTTCGGATGCCGCGATTTCCGCGGCGTAAAAGTCCCTGAGGAGCCGTTCCGCATCGAAGCCGTCACTCGCCGGTCGTCGCCTCATCCGATTTCCCTCCGGTGACGCCGTTCCAGGGCACGTTTCAGTCCCGCGATCCGCCACTTGACCGTGCCGAGCGGGAGAGCGAGGAGTTCCGCGATCCGCGGATAGGCGAGGTCTTCGGCGTAGGCCAGGTGGAGGAGCTCGCGGTCGCGGTCGGCCAGCGTCGCCAGGAAGCGGCGCACGAAGACGCGCTCCGCTTCTCGGAGGGCGAGCCCCTCCGGCCCGGGCTGCGGCGAGCTCGCGGCGGCGATCGCCTCGTCCGGATCGCGGCGCGGGTCGAGGCGCCGGGCCGCCTCGCGCTTCAGGGCGCGCGTCGCGTCGATGGCCGCGTTGCGGGCGACTCGGTAGGCCCAGGCGCGAGCGGCTTCCTCGCCTTCGGGCGCCGCGGAGAGGAAGGCGTGCCGGATTTTCGAAAGCGCGTCCTCGCGGTCCTCCGGCGAGAGCGCGCGGAAGGAGCGGAGGTAGACTTCGAGCCGGGCTTCCATCGCCCGCCAGAGCCCGGGGGCGTCGCGCTCGCGCGCGTTTCCTGCTGCCATCGCTTCCATCACTCGGTACGACGACGGTCGGGCGCCGGCGGTTGGAGGATTCCGCGAGCCCGGCCCGACGTCCTGGTCAGACGTACTGGTCGAACAGGATCCTGTTGCCGTCCGGATCCTCGAGCGTGAAGCTCGCGGGACCTTTCCCGGCTTCGTCGGCCTCGCTCGTCAGGCGCAATCCCTTTTCCTTGAGCCGCTTCTGGATGGTCCGGATGTCGTCGAAGCGCGGCAGCTCCTTCGCGTACTGGTCCCAGCCGGGGCTGAAGGTGAGGAGGTTCCCCTCGAACATGCCCTTGAAGAGCCCGATGACGGTCGTGCCGCTCCGCATGATCAGCCAGCCCTGGCCGGCGTCGCCGCCTGATGGCTCGAAGCCGAGCGCCTCATAGAAGCGCCTTGAAGCGTCGAGATCCTTGACCGAGAGGCTCACCGAGAAGGCGCCGATTTCCATAAAGACCTCCTGCCGTGGACTGCTTCAGTATACGCCCTTCCGGGTCCGCCGCCCGCCGGTCGCGGCGGCGCACGGAACGAGGGAAGCGCTCGCGTCGAACGCGCGAGGGATCGAAGCGGAAAGACCGGACGGCCAGGAGGGCGGCCGCAGGGCGCCCTCCTGGCAGGAGGACTTGGAGCGGAGAGCCCGACGGCGGGCCGTCGAGGGAATCACGGTCTTCGCCAGTCGGAGGGGCGGCCCGCCGGCGCGCCCCTCAGGACTCGAGCGGCACCTCGAGCGTCGCCTCGACGAGGAGGTGGTCGGAGGGCAGGTGCCGGCGCTCGTCGCGGGTGAGCGGCACCTCGTCCTCGACCGCGCGCGCGTCGAGCACGCCGAGGTCCTCCGAGCAGAAGACGTAGTCGAGCTGGCTGTGGTTCGGCGCGGGCGTGAAGTAGTAGTGGGTGCGGCGCTCGTCCGCGGGCACGCCGACGGCTTCGAGGACGTCGCGGAAGGGCAGGGCCAGGAAGGGTTCGTACTCGAACTGGGCCATGCCCCGGACGGCGATGCCGTTGAAGTCGCCCATGACGACGCAGCGGCGGCGGGGCACCATGGCGGAAAGCGATTCCACCTCGCGCACGCGCTCCGCGATGCCGCGGTCCTCGCCGCGCTGGCTCTTCAAGTGCACGACGAAGACCTCGAGGTCTACGCGGCCGCGTTCGCGCACCGTCGAGCCGCCTTCGCGCGCGAGGCGGAGGCGCAGGCGGAGAAGGTTGCGGGAGAAGGCGCCGGGCATGGCGCGCGCGTCGATCCGCTCGAAGGCGCCCTTCTTGGCGAGGGCGCCGACGTAGATGCCGCGGCGCGAGTTTTCCTCGTGGATGAAGATTTCATAGCGTCCGTGGAGGTAGGCGCGGTTGAAGTGTTCGAGGGTCTCGCGGCCGCCGACCTCGCAGAGCCCCACGAGGTCGTAGTCGCCGTCGAGGACGAGGCGCGCGATCTGGGCGATCTTCCCGCGCTCCTTGTTCGGGTTGAAGATGGAGAAATTCATGGCACGGTAGGCGTCCGCGTCGAGGGCCTCGATCTCGTCGCGCGTGTACGGGGCGTCGAGGAGGAGGTAGAAGTTCTCCGCGTTGAAGGAGGCGACGCGGAGGCGAGCGCCGGGTTCCGCCATCACGAACCCGTCGAGGCGTGCCGCCGCACGCCCGCGCGCCAGGCGAGGAAGCTCAGCGCAAGGAAGGCGAAGCCCGCGAGGGGCAGGAAGGCGGCCGGCCACGACGCGCCCGGGCGGGCGAGCGCGAACTCGAGCGGCAGCCAGTTCACGCAGCCGAAGGGCACGACGAAGGTGAAGAAGCGGCGCAGGGCCTTGTCGTAGATCGAGAGCGGGTACTGGCTCATCTCGCGCCCGCCGTCGGAGAAGATGTTGACCACCTCGAGGCCGTCGGGCGAGACGAAGGCGAGGCTCGCGCCGAGCACGAAGATGCCCGCGAAGATGGCGCCCGAACCGAGCGTCATGCTGGCGACCGTGGCGTAGCGCGCGGCGGCGAGCGCGGGACCGTCCGCGACCATGGCGGGTCCGAGGGCGCGGAGCGCGTGGACGAGGATGGCCGCGCCCACGAGCGCCCGCCCGAGCCGCGAGAACTCCAGACGCGCGCCGAGCACCTGGAGGATCGTGCCGCGCGGCCGCGCGAGGATGCGGTCGAACTCGCCCTGGGCGAGGATGGCGGAAAACGAGTCGAAGCCGCGCGCGAGGAGCTCGACGAGCGAGAACGAGACCTGGGCGACGCCGAAGAGAAGGAGGACCTCCTCGCGCGAATATCCCGCGAGCGTGCCGAAGCGGGCGAAGAGGACGAGGACCGCGGCGAGCGCGGAGAGGGTGAGGAGGAGCTGCGCGAGCGTCACGACGACGAGGTTCGAGCGCTTCGAGAACTGCCCCATGAGGGCGACGCGGGCGTAGCGGAGCCAGAGTTCCACGCTCAGCCTCCCGGCACGTCGCGCGCGCGGAGCGCGGCGGAAAGGGCGGCGCGTCCCAGGGGCACGAGGACGAGGAGCCAGGCGAGGCCGAGCGCGAATGGCCGGAGCGAGTCTGAGGCCGTGAGCGAGCCCGACCAGAGCCGCGCGGGCAGGTCGAGCATGGCGCGGAAGGGCAGCAACTCGAGGACGCGGCGCAGCGCGTCCGGCAGGAAGGGCAGGGGCACGAGGAGCCCGGAGCAGAACTCCGCGAGCGGCGCGAGCAGGATGAAGGCCGCGTAGGGCTGGAGCGTGACGAGCGCGAGGATGTAGGCGAACAGCGAGACCGACACGGTGAGCGCGGCCGCGAGCGCCAGCGCGAGGAAGGCGAGGCCGGCCTGCGCGAGGTCCGGCGGCAGGCGGAAGCGCCATGGTTCGGGGAAGAGCCCAGCGACGAGGAGGATGGGCAGCGAGCGCAGGGCCGCGCCCGCGAGGCGGCCCCCGAGGAGCCGCGCGTACCATTGCGCGTAGAGGTCGACCGGCCGCACGAGCTCATAGGCCGCGTCGCCCGTGGTGATGAGCCGGATCAGCTCCGCGTCCCGGAACCACACGACGACGAGGACGAGGAAGGCCTGCTGGAGCCAGACGTACGACGCGATTTCCCTCGGATCGAGGGGCGAGAGGCCCGCGCGCGCGAACGCCTGGAAAACGGAGATCATGATGAAGCCCCAGAAGAACTGGGTGGCGACGCCGGCCGCGGCGGCGGCCCGGTACGCGAGGCCCCGGACGAGGCGCGTGCGGAAGAGCCCGAGGTAGGGCGCGAGGAACGAGGGGCGGGCGGCCGCGACGGAAGCGGAGGCGGAGGCGCTCACGCGATTCCCAGTTCGCCGTAGAGTTCCGCGAGCGCGCGCTCGACGCCCTTGTCGCGGCGCGGCGCGAGGAGCTCGGCGAAGCCGCCGTCGAAGAGGATGGAACCCCGGCCGATGAGGATGACGCGCGTCGCGAGCGCTTCGATGTCGTGGACGTCGTGGGTGGTCAGGATGACGGTCAGGCCGCGCTCGCGGTTCTCGCGGGCGATGAAGTCGCGCACGGCCAGCTTGGACACGGCGTCGAGCCCGATGGTGGGCTCGTCGAGGAAGAGGAGGTCCGGCCCGTGGAGGAGGCTCGCGACGAGCTCGCAGCGCATCCGCTGCCCGAGCGAGAGCGAGCGCGCGGGGCTGCCGAGCAGCTCGCCCGCGCCGAGGGCCTCGACGAGCTCGTCGTGGCGTTTCCGGAAGGCCGCCGGCTCGACTCGGTAGATGGCGCGCAGCAGCTCGAAGGACTCCGAGACCGGCACGTCCCACCAGAGCTGGGTGCGCTGGCCGAAGACCGCGCCTATGCCGGCGACGTGCGCCTTGCGCTCCTTCCACGGCACTCGGCCCTTGATGACGCAGCTCCCTGAGTCCGGCACGAGGATGCCGCTCATCACCTTGATGGTGGTGGACTTGCCGGCGCCGTTCGGGCCGATGTAGCCCACGATCTCGCCGGGCGCGACGGAAAAGCTCACGCCCGCGAGCGCTTCCACCACGCTCCATTCCGGGTGGACGAGCGAGGACAGCGCGGCGCCGAGGCCGGCCCGGCGCCGGCGGACGCGGTAGGTTTTCCTGAGTTCGCGGACTTCAATCATGTCGGTCGCGCGCCCGCCTTCAGTTCGCGGAAGGCGGGAGGAACTCGGGGAAGCGCCAGGTCATGAGCCCCGTTTCCTCGTCGATCTCGGAGCTCGCGGCGCCGCGGCGCTCGAGCTCCTCGAGGCCCGCCTGGGCCTGGTCGAGGCCGATCTCGAGCGACATGGCCGCGACGCTGACCGTGAGCCTCCCCGAGCGCTTTTCGGCGAGCTTGAGGATGCGCACGGGCAGGAGCGGGTCGATCGGTCGCGGCGACGTCTTGCGCGGGGCGGCTTCCGAGCGGAGGAGGAGGCGGAGCCGCTCGCCGATGGCGGTGCCCAGGCCCGACACGCCGAGCCCTGCCATGATCAGGATGATCCCGCTGACGATGGCTCCGGCCCCCACGGTGGGAATCGGCCGAGGCGCCATGAAATTCACTATGTTGGCGAGGCCGAATCCGACGAGTCCCCAGCCGACGAGGCGCCGTATGTTCACCGTCCGCTCCTTTCCGCTGCGTCGCCCCGAGCGCGACGCAGCCGGAGGCGATGGTAGCGCGCGCGCGCCTTCGTCGCAAGCGGAAGGGACAGGTTCGGACCGATCCGGATCACGCTCCGCCGCGAGCGCTTCCTTGCCGTCCCGCCTCCCTCGACCTATGCTGGATGCCGGATGCCGCTCCGGCGCTCCGGACAGTTCGAAAATCGAAGGAGTACGAACCATGGCGAAGCGACGCGAAAACGGGCAATCAGGCCACCACTTCCGGTTTTTCCGCTCGGGCGGCGTCGACCAGGTGCTGCTGCGGAACGGCGAGGACATCGCGCGCCTCGGGGAACTGGACCTGAAGCTATGGATGGCGCTCGCCATGCCGGTCAAGGGCACCTCGATCGACCCGGAGACGCTCGCCCTGCTCGACTCCGACGGCGACGGTCGGATCCGGCCCGAGGAGCTTCTCGGCGCGGTGCGACGCTGCGCGGGCGCCTTCAAGTCGCTCGACTGCCTCCTTGAAGCCGGCGATTCCATCGCCCTCGCGAACCTCGCGGACGCGGACGCCCTCGAGTCCGCCCGGGCCCTGCTAGCCGGGCTCGGCAGGAAGGACGCGGCCGCGCTTTCGCTCGCGGACCTGGCGGAGCGGCGGAGGAAACTGGACGAGGCTCCGACGACGGGCGAGGGCCTCGTCGTTCCCGAGGCCGCGCGCGACCCGGTCCTCGCGGCGGACCTCGCGGAACTGGCGAAGCTGGTCGGCCGCCCCGACTCGCGCGGGCGCGCCGGAATAGACAAGGGAACCTGGGAGGATATCGTCGTCGCGGCGAGGGACTTCCTCGCGTGGCGCGCGGGCGGTTCGGAACAAGCGGCGCCGCCGCTCGCGGACGCCACCGAGGCGGCGTGGAACGCTACCGCGGCGGTCCGCGAAAAAATCGAGGACTTCTTCACCCGCTGCCGCCTGGCCGCCTTCGACCCGAAGGCCGCGGTCGCGGTCAACCTCGACGCCGAGACCTATCGCGCGCTCGCCGCGGGCGTCCTCTCGACCGGCTCCGCCGAGCTCGCGAAGCTGCCGCTCGCGGAAGCGGCTCCCGGACGCGCGTTGCCGCTCGAAGGCGCGCTGAACCCCGCTTACGCCGCGGCGCTCCGGGCTTTCCGCGAAAGCGCGGTGAAGCCGATCCTCGGAGCGAAAGCGGAACTGGGCGAAGCGGACTGGTCCGCCCTCAAGGAACAGCTCGCGACCTTCGGCGCGTGGCTGGCCGCGCGTCCCGCCGTCCCGGACCTCCCGCCCGCTCTCCTCGAGCGGCTCGCCTCCGACTCGGCCGACGCGGCGGTGGCGGCGCTTTTCGAGGAGGACGCGCGCGTCGCGGCCGAGCGCCTTCCGCTCGCGACGCTCGAACGCCTCCTCCGCTACCGCCGCGACCTGAAGTCCATACTCGAGAACTACGTCAATTTCGCCGCGTTCTACGGCGGTCGCGGCGGCGCCTTCCAGTCCGGCACGCTCTACCTCGACGCCCGCGCCTGCTCGCTCTGCGTCGACGTGCTCGACGAAGGGCGGCACGCTTCGCTCGCCGCGCTCTCGGGCGCCTTCCTGGCCTACTGCGAGCTCGCCCGTCCCGGCGGCGCGCGCCGCAAGATCGTCGCCGCCTTCACCAACGGCGACTCCGACAACCTGATCGTCGGCCGCAACGGAATTTTCGTGGACGCGGAGGGGAAGGACTGGGACGCGACGATAACGCGGCTCGTGCAGAACCCGATCAGCGTCCGCGAAGCGTTCTGGCTGCCCTACAAGAAGCTCGTGCGCATGGTCGAGGAGCAGGTGGCCAAACGTGCCAAGGCGGCCGACGAGAAATCCGACCAGCGCCTTTCCTCGACGGCGGAGAAGGTGGCGAACGCGGACAAGGCGGGGGAGGGCGCCCCGGCGGCCGCGGCGGCGCCCGCGAGGAAATTCGACCTCGGCGCCATCGCCCTCGTCGGCACCGCGCTGGGCGGCATCAGCGCCCTCCTCGCCGGCTTCATGGACGCGCTCTTCGGACTCGGCTTCTACCTGCCCCTCGGCATCGCGGGCATCCTGCTCCTGGTCTCGGGGCCCTCGATGATCCTCGCCTCGCTCAAACTCCGCAAGCGCAACCTCGGTCCCATCCTGGACGCGAACGGCTGGGCCATCAACACGCGCGCCCGCATCAACATCCCCTTCGGCGCCTCGCTCACGTCCTGCGCCGCCCTGCCGCCGGGAACCCTGCCGGCGGTGGCCGATCCCTTTGCGGAAAAGAGGAGCCCCTGGCCCCGCGTCGCGTTCATCCTGGTCCTGGCGCTGCTGGCCGCCGCCGTCCTCGCCTGGCGCTTCGGCTGGACCGACGCGGCGCTCCCCGAGGCGTGGCGCTGGTCGGCGGTCTCCGCGTCCCTCGCTTCGCCCGCGAAACCCTAGATTCAGCTTTCCCGGCGCGCGTTCCGGTGCTAGATTGAACGGAGCCGGCCGCGCGGGGCGGCGCTTCCCGGACTTGAGGGTCGGGAACGCCGCCAGGGTCGCCCGCATGGGGATCCGATGCCGAATGAGGCGGTCGGGCGGGAGTACATCCATGTCCCAGGTTTCCGGAAGCGGCGAGCCCCGCTGGGCGCCGCGCTTTTTCCTGATCTGGGGAGGGCAGGCGCTGTCACTCCTCGGTTCGTCGCTCGTGCAGTTCGCCCTCGTCTGGTGGATGACGCGCGAGACCGGCTCGGCCACGGTGCTCGCCTCGGCCACCCTGGTCGCCCTGCTGCCGCAGATCGTGCTCGGGCCCTTCATCGGGCCGCTCGTGGACCGGCTCGACCGCCGCCGCATCATGATCGTCTCCGACTCCGCCATCGCGCTGGCCACTGGCGTCCTGATGCTGCTCTTCGCCCTAGGCCGGGCCGAGCTCTGGCACGTCTTCGCGATACTCGCCGTCCGCTCGCTCGGCGGCGCGTTCCACGGACCGGCCATGGCCGCGTCGACCAGCCTCCTCGTCCCCGAAGAGCACCTCGCGCGCGTCGGCGGCCTCAACCAGACCCTCCACGGAGTGATGAACATCGTGTCGCCGCCGCTCGGCGCCCTGCTCGTCATGGTCCTGCCCACCCACGGCGTGCTGGCCATCGACCTCGCCACCGCGGCGCTGGCGGTAGCGCCCCTGCTCTTCGTCAGCATTCCCCCGCCGCCGCGCAAGGCCGCCGCCCCGGGCTCCGCGGCGCGACCGACGGGCTACCTCCACGACCTCAAGGCGGGCCTCGCCTACGTCGTCAAATGGCCCGGCCTCTTCGCGGTGATCCTCCTCGCCATGCTGCTCAACTTCCTCATCGCCCCCGCGGGCTCCCTCATGCCCCTCCTCGTAACCGGCAGCTTCGGGAAGGGCGCGCTCGAGCTGGCGTGGACCGAGACCCTGATGGGCGCAGGCGTCATCTCGGGCGGCCTCGTCCTATCCGCCTGGGGCGGCTTCCGCAAGCGGATCGCGACCTCGCTCGCAGGCATCGTCGGCATCGGGGCGGGCATCTTCCTCATGGGCTTCGCACCCGCGTCCGCCTTCTGGCTCCTCCTCGCGGGCTGCTTCCTGACCGGCTTCGCGCAGGTCTTCGCGAACGGACCCCTCAACGCCATCTTCCAGTCCGCGGTCGACAAGGACATGCAGGGGCGCGTCTTCTCCCTGCTCGGCGCGGGGGCCACCGCCATGATGCCCCTGAGCCTCCTCGCGGCCGGGCCGATCTCCGACCTCCTCGGCATCCGCACCTGGTACCTCGCGGGCGGCGTGGTCTGCGTCGCCGTCACCCTCGTCGCCGCGACCGTCCCGGCCATCATGAAGATCGAGGAGAACGGGCACGGGAAAAACGACGCGCCGCTCCCCGCTTCAGGCGCGCCGGAAAGCCAGCCGATCGCCCCCGCTCCGGAGACCGCTCCCGTTTCGCGCTGAAGCGGTTCGCTTCAAACTTGATTTCCTCCCTTCCTGAACCGAGTATTTCCCTTGCCACTCCACGGCAAAGGAAATACTCATGGCGACGCGTTCCAAGCCCGCCGTTCCCCTGCAACTCAAGCTCGTCGCCCTGGCCCTCGTTCCGGTGGCGGCGTTTTCGTTCGCCTCGTACCTCGGCTTCGCGAAAAACCTCGCCGACTTCAGGACCGCGTCGAACCAGGTGGCCAACGTGCGGGCCCTGCTCGCGACCGGACGCCTCGTGCGGGCGGTCCACGACGAACGGAGCGCCTGGGTCAGGGACGCGGCCGCGTCCTACGTATCCGGAACCGATCTCCTCGCCGAAGCAGCGTCCACGCCATTGCGCGGGTCCACCTTGCCCGCCGCGCGCAAGGATCTGGCCTTCCTCTCGGGCGCCCTCTCGGCCGCCCGGGCCAAGGCGGGGGATCGGAACGCGGAAAGCTCGGTCGCGGCATATGACGGGCTCACCGCTTCGCTCAACGCGCTCTCCGCGGCCATAGTCAATCTCCCGACCGCGTACGGAGTCGGCAAGCAGATGGTCTCCATGGGCGTCGTGCTCATGGCCCGCGACGCGCTGACCCGCTTCCAGGCCTACGCCTCGGAATTCCTCGCGACGGGGGAGGATTCCGACCTTCTGCACTACCGCTTCGGCGCCACCTGGGGCGCTTTCGTCTTCGAGCTCCGGAGCCCCGCCCTCGTCCTCGGGCCCGCGTCAAGGGAAGCCCTCGCGGCCTTCCTCGCCTCCGCGGACTACCGTCTGCTTGAATCGGTGGCGACGGGCACGGGCCTGAGCGCGGCCGCCACGTCCGAAGAATGCGTCCCCGCCATGGGGAATGCGCTCGGCTTCATCGAAGAGCTCATCGAGGCCGAGACCGGACTCATGGACTCGAAGAACGCGCAGGCGCTGGCCTTCTACTCCGGCGAGCTCCGGAAGACCGTCTTGGTCCTCTCGGCGCTGCTGGCCTTCCAGCTCCTCTTCGTCTGGGCCCTGATCCGCGCCATACGTCGGCCGATCAAGGCGGTGGCCGCCGGCCTCGAGGAGCTCGCCAAGGGCGGCGCCGACCTGCGCGCCCGCATCGAGGTGCCCGGCCGCGACGAGGTGGCCCGCCTCGCGCTCGCGTTCAACGCCTTCATGGGCACGCTCGCCTCGCTGGTCGCGTCGGTCCGGAGCGAGGCGCTCGACACGAGCGCGACCATGGAGGACCTCATGGGAGCGAGCGCGGAAACCCATCGCGCCGCCGGCTCCATCGCCGAAGCGGTCGAGGGCATCACCGGCCGCCTCGACGAACAGGTCGACGGGGTGGAATCCTCCCGCCGGTCCGTGGAAACGGTCGCGGACTCGTTGAGCTCGCTCCGCGGCACGATCGCGGACCAGGCGTCGGCCGTGGTCGAGTCCTCCGCGGCGATCGAGCAGATGGTGGCGAACATACAAAGCGTCACGGCGAACGCCGAGCGCTGCGGCGCGCTCATGGGCGAACTCGTCGAGGCGACCCGGGCGGGCGACCTGACCATGGAGCAGGTTTCGGGCGCGGGTCGCGAGATCGACCGGAAATCCGAGCTCCTCCTCGAGGCGAACCGCCTCATCGCCACGATCGCGAGCCGGACCAACCTGCTCGCCATGAACGCGGCCATCGAGGCGGCCCACGCGGGAGCGGCGGGCTCAGGCTTCGCCGTGGTCGCCGGCGAGATCCGGACCCTGGCCGAATCGGTCAGGGGGCAGTCGAAGGGCATCAGCGACAACCTCAAGGACATCAGGCTCTCGATCGACGCCATGGTCGGCCGCTCGACGGAGGCGCGCGACGCGTTCAACCTCGTCAAGGGCATGATCGCCAGCATGAACACGCTCATGGAGGAGATCAAGCGCGCCATGGCCGAACAGAGCGCCGGATCGGGCGAGATCCTCACGGCCATCGCGGGCATCAACGAGGTGACCGAGCAAGTGAGAGCCTCCAGCGACGCCATCGACGGCGCGGGACTCTCGCTGCGCGAGGAGGTTTCCGCGCTTTCGACCCGGACCGTCGAGTTGAAGGACGCCATGGATTCCGTCAAGGAAAGCGGACGCCTGATCGCAACGGCGACCGGGAAGGCGGAATCGCTGGCCGATAAAGCCCGCCGGCTCGCCGAAGGCACGGCCGAGGCCGTCGGCCGGTTCATCCTGGAGTAGCCCGCGATGCCAGGCGCCCGCGAAGCCTTGTCCGGTCGGAGCTCGCGCTCCGCGAACGATACGCCGGGGGGAAGCGCGCTCCGGGACGGCAAGCCCGCCGGTTACGCCTACGCCTTGCTGGCCACGGCTCTCTGGTCGGGCAACATGCTCGTGGCGAGGGCCTTCAAGGGCGAGATCCCTCCGGTGGCGCTCGCGACCCTGCGCTGGCTCCTCGCGACGGCGGCCTTCGCCCCCTTCGCGCTGCCTTCGCTCGTCCGGGAAAGGAAGGCGCTTCGCGGCGCCCTCCTCCACGTCGCGGCCACGGGCCTGCTCGGGGTCGCCCTCTTCACGACCCTGGTCTACGTCGCGGGACGCACGACGGCCGCCCTGAACCTCGGCCTCATCTCGATCACCTTCCCCATCTTCATCATGGTCTTCTCCCGGTTCCTGTTCGGAGAGCGCATACCCGCGCGCCGGGTGGCCGGACTCGCGGTCGTGATCGCGGGCGTGGTCCTGCTGCTCGCGGACGGGAAGCCGGCGGCCCTCCTCTCGCTCTCCTTCGCGCCCGGCGACCTCGTCATGTTGCTCGCGTCGGTGGTCTTCGCCGCCTACAGCATCCTGGTCCGCCTCCGGCCGAAGACCCTGGGGCTGACGACCTTCCAGTTCGCGAGCTTCGTGGCGGGACTCGCCTTCCTCGCGCCTGCCTTCGCGGTCGAGCGCCTTTCGTCGCCGCCGCTTGAGCTCGACTGGAAGATCGCGGGCGCGGTGGCCTACGTCGGGCTCGGCGCCTCGCTCGCGGCCTTCCTGGCCTGGAACAGGGCCATCGAGCTGGTCGGCGCCACGAAAGCCGGCCTCGTCTACTACTCGCTGCCGGTCTTCTCGGGCTTCACCGCTTGGGCCTTCCTCGGCGAGCGGGTCGGCGCGGCGCACGTCGCTTCGGGCGTCCTCGTGCTCGCGGGAATACTCCTCGCGACCCGCGACGCCCGCTCCCGGCCTCCTCCCGGCTAAAGCGGCGCGCCCGGGTCGGGCCGCCCGAATTTCGCACGGTACTCGGGCAGTTCGATCATGGGCGGCCGTTCGATCGACGGTATCCCGGTCAGCTCGACGCGATGGCGCTCGCCGTCGGTCCTGAGCGCCACATGGGCGCGCTCGAGCTCCCGGAGCGCCTCGACGTCGCCGTAGCGCCGGGCTCGGGTCATGAAGGTTTCGAGAATGCCGAACGCCATGCGGCCGAGGGCTTCGACGCCCTGGTTCCGGTGGATGCGCAGGTCCAGGTCGACCTGCGCCATGGCGCCGATGCCGAAGCGATGGTAGATGTCGACGAGGTGGCCGAGCTCGACCCCGTAGCCCACCGAGAACGGCAGGCATTCGAGCAGCTCGCGCCGGCCCGCGTACTCGCCGGAGAGCGGCTGCACGAAGCGCGCGAGCTCCGGATAGAAGAGCGAGAAGAGGGGCCGGACGAGGATCTCGGTGACCCGCCCCCCGCCCGAGGCCTGCAAGCCGGCTTCCGAGCGGAGCGGCCGTTCGTAGAAGGCCTTGACGTAGCCTATCTTCGGATCCTCGAGCAAGGGACCCACGAGGCCGTAGACGAACTTCGGCGAGATGTTCTCGATGTCGGCGTCGACCCAGACGACTAGGTCGCCCTCGAGCGCGTAGAGGCTCTTCCAGAGGTTCTCGCCCTTGCCCTTGTGGAAGCCGCGCTTGGGCAGTATGGAACGCGACTCGAGGACGCGGGCGCCGTAGCGCTCGGCGATCTTCCGCGTCCCGTCCTTCGACCCGGAATCGATCACCGCGATCTCGTCGACGAGGGCGCGGCGCTCCATGAGCTCGGTCCGCATGACGAGGATTTCCTTGCCGATGGTGGCTTCCTCGTTCAGGGTGGGGAAGGCGAGGGATATCTTCACGCCGCGTTCCCGCTTGCGCGCGACGAGCGCGTCGAGGTCCGCGAAGCGCGAATGGTGCCAGGTTCGGGCCAGGAGCGAGTCATGCGCGCTCATGAGCCGCCCCCCGCAGGAAAGGAGGCCAGCGCCTTGCCGATGACGAGCTCCGCGAGCTTGTAGCCCGAACCGAGCGTGGCGATCTCCAGCTCGTCGGACTCGAATCCCTCCGCCGCCTCGGAGACGCCCAGGGACACCGCGGGGATCCCGCGCGAACTCAGGAAGCCGGAAGGGTCGGCGAAGGGCGCCTCGGCCGCCCGGATCCGGAGTTCCTTCAGCGCCGCCCTGACATGGGCGGCGAGGGGCGCCGACAGCCGGGCGTCCGGCACCGGCAGGCGGCTCGCCTCGGCGACCTTCACCGCGACCCCGGAACCCTCGCCGGTCTTCGCGGCCGTGGCCCGCACCGCCTCGACCGCCAGGTCCAGCACGCCCTGGTCGGCGGACTCGAGCTCGATCTCCACCTCGGCATCGATCGGGGGCCGTCCGAACCCGGAACCCGCTTCCACCTTGACGACCCTGCAGCTCGTCGCGCCGCTCGCGTCCCAGCGCACGCCTTCGAGCCTGCCTACGAGCTCCGCGGCCAGCGACACGGCCGATGGCGCGGGGGCGCTCCGCTCCGTCCTCGACGTCGTCGCGGCGGAGATCGAGACGGAGAATCGCGCGGCGCCGAGAAGCTTGGCCGACACGCCGGAAAGCCCGGTCCCCCTGAGCCCGACGGCGGCCTCGGGCCTAGCGCCGATGCCGTCGAGCAGCCGCGCGTACGCTTCGGCCCCGGTCGACTCGGGCGAGCCGGCGACGAAGGCGAATACGAGGTTCCGCGAGGAGCCGAAGACGCCGGCGGCGGCGGCCTCGGCAAGGCCCAGGAGGACCGCGGCGGGAAGCGCGTCCGCGAGCCCGGCTCCGCGGGCCACCGCCGCGCCGAGGCGCGAGAGGCTCCGGAGCGGGTGCCAGCGCCTGGTGCCGAGGCAGGCGTGGACCAGCACCGGGCTCGGGTCGCGGGAACCCGGCCCGGGGAAGACCACGACCGCGTTCCCGTCCCCGTCGACGCTGCAGTCGATGCCGGCGCGCTTGAGTCGCTCCACGACGTATTGCATCCGGGGCTCCTCGCGCGCGACCGGCGAGGGGAGCTCCGCGATCCTGACCGCGTCCGCGAGCAGGCCGTCCGCGGGAGGCCGCGCTTTCCCGAAGGGCGACTTGAAGCCGCGCCTGAGCGACGCGAACGCTTTCGAAAAGAAGGCCTTGAGCGCGTGCATCGACCTCATCCGTCCTCCTTCGGGCAGAACCCGCGTCGCCCCGGAAGGCCATTATAAGGCCAATCCGGGCTCGCCGCTTCCTCAATGACGCCAAGCGTAGTAGAATGCCGGTCCGGCCTCACCGTTCGCCGGGCGGGGATATTCATGATCGAGTACATCGTGGCGCACAACATCGACGGACGCTCGCTCCGGAAGGCGGCGGGCCTGCTCGCCTCCGGCGGGCTCGCGGCCTTCCCGACGGACACGAGCTGGAGCGTCGGCTGCTCCATTTCCTCCAAGGAAGGCATCGCGCGCCTCAAGAAACTCTCCGGCAAGGACGCGCTCTCCCCGCTCACCGTGGTGTGCTCGGAGCTGAGCCAGGTCTCCGAACTCTGCGAGCTGCCGACCTCCTCGTTCCGGGAGCTCAAGCGCCTGGTGCCCGGTCCCTACGTCTTCGTCCTGCCGTCCACCAACCGGGCGGCCCGCGACTTCGACCTCCGCCGCGGGGAGCTCGGGGTACGCATACCCTCCAACCCCGTTCCCGCGGCCCTCGTGGAAGCGCTCGGCGAGCCGCTCCTCACCGTGACCGCGAAACGCACCATGATCGGCATGGACGAGGCCGACGCCGATTTCCCCGAGGAGCTCCTCTTCGTGTCCGGATGGGAGGTGGAGGAGATACCGGGCGTCGACCTCGTGCTCGACACCGGGGAGGAACTCGAGCGCGGCTTCTCCACCGTGCTCGACCTGCGCTCGGGCGATGTGACGGTGCTCCGCGCGGGAGCGGGACGCTATCCTTAAAAGCCGCTCCGATCGAAGCCTTCCCCGCCGCCCCGACCCGAAGCGCTTCCGTAAGCCTCCGGTAACCTTCCCGGCACCGCGGCCCCCTTGCGGATTCCCCGCCGGGACAATATGCTGGGCGCGCTTCCGTACCGGAAGCCGTTTCCGCGCACGGTCACGCTCCGCGCGCGGCCTACGAATCTTCCCCCATTGGACAGGTTATGAAGAAGATACTCTTCCTCGCCCTCGTCGCCCTCGTCGCGTTCGGATCCTGCGCCACCAAGGACGGCGAAGCCGTCGCCGCCTCCGGCGCGCCTTCCAAGGCCGACACCTCCTACGCCTTCGGCGTGGCCATCGGCAACTCCATCAAGGAGACCGAGGTCGAAATCGACTACAAGGCCTTCCTCGACGGCGTCAAGGCCGTGCTCGAGGGCAAGGAACCCAAGGTCACCCTCGACGAGGCCGGCGAGACCATCCAGATCGCCATCGAGGCCGCCATGGAGAAGAAGGGCGAGCAGTCGAAGGCCGCCGAGACCGCGTTCTTCGCCGAGAACGGCAAGAACCCCGGAATCTTCACCACGGCGAGCGGCCTCCAGTACGAGGTGATCACCGAGGGCGCGGGCGCCAAGCCCGGACCGACCGACGTCGTCACCGTGCACTACGTCGGCACCTTCCTCGACGGCGAGGAGTTCGACAGCTCCGTCGCCCGCGACGAACCGGCTACCTTCCCCCTCGACCAGGTCATCGACGGCTGGTCCGAGGCCGTCCAGCTCATGACCGTGGGCGCGAAGTACCGCTTCTGGCTCCCCTCCGAGCTTGCCTACGGCGCCGACGGCGCCGGCGGCGTCATTCCGCCGTATTCGACCCTCATCTTCGAGGTCGAGCTCCTCGAGTTCGAGGAAGCCGCGGCCGCAGAAGCCATCGTCGAGTAAGCGACAGCCCCGCCGGGCGCCGGATCGCATCATGGATTCCGGCGCCCCTCGGCGCCCCCTCGGCGCCCCCTCGGCGCGCCTTCCCGCCCGACGCCTCAGGCGGGCGGGAAGGGCAGGCCGAGCGCGACGGCGCCGAACAGTCCGCCGAGCGCCCAGCCCGCGAGCACGTCGCTCGCGTGGTGCACCCCCAGCGCCACCCTCGAGGCGCCCACCGCGAGCGACCACGCGAGCAAGGCGGCGACGGCGACGGGGCCGACGCCCGCCGAGAGCGCCGCGACCGCGATGGCCATGGTCCGCGCCGCGTGCCCCGACGGGAACGAGTGCGGATCCGTCCGCCGGTAGATTCCTCCCCAATCGCCCTCGGGCCGCTTCCGACGGAACAGGTACTTGGCGCCCGTCGCGACCAAGGTGGCAGCGAGCGCCGCGGCCAGGGTCCGGAAGGCGCCGCCGCCCGGCACGAATCCCGTTTCCAGGTACCACCACGCCGCGAGCGCCGGAAAATCGACCAAAGAATCCCCTGAATGCGCGAGCGCGGCGAGAGCGGCGCGGCCGGCGCGACGTTCGGCGAGCGGCCGGAGGCGGACGGAGAGCGCCTCGTCGAGCCCGAGGAAGAAGCGCCTCACGAGCGTTCCCGCAGGAAGCGCTCGAGCAGGGCGTGCTGGAAGGGCTTGTCCACGTCCATGCCGAGCTCGGCGTGCGGGCAATCGAGAGCCCTGCCGCGGAAACCGAGGCGCGCGCTCGCGATGCGGACCGCGTCGCCGACCGAGAGCCGACGGAGGAGCAGGCGGAGGAGGACGTCGACGCCCACGGCCAGCGCGATGCGCGCGGCGCTCTTCCTCCCGGCCGTCAAGCGATCCCATATCGGACCGGACCCCGCCAGAGCGGCCGGCCGGATGACGGTCAGGTCGCCCCCGCAGACCTCGCGGTCGCGGAAGCGGATGTAACTCCGCCCCGAGCCGGGGAAGCTCCGTTCCATCGTCGACCGGTCGATCACCGAGTAATAGAAGTCGTCCTCCGACTCGAGGGCGCTGTCGACGACCCAGGCGACGTGGGCGGGAAGCAGGGCGGGCACGTCGACGCTGGCGAGCAGTACGAGCGGCCCGCCCCCCGCGGCCAGCAAGGCCTCGGCGCCGGAGCGCGCGTTCGCGAAGATGGACTGGGAGTCGGGCAGCCAGGCCGTGATTTTCGAAGAACGAAGGCCGCACTCCGGCGGAAGGCCGGCCACGGCCACGCGCGTCACGCGATCCGAGGCCTCGAGCGCGTCGAGTACCCACTGCGCCATGGGCTTCCCCGCGATGGGCAGCAAGGCCTTCGGCCGTTCGCCCGAGAGCGCGCGGAGGGGATCGGCGGGGTTCGACCCGCCGCCCGCGAGCAGCACCGCGTCCATCAGGAGAGCTCCCGGAATTCCGGTCCTATGCCTGCGCGGTCGATGAAGTCGGCGAGCTCCGGGTCTTCGAGGACGCGGCCCTTCCCGGCCGCCGCGACGAGGGCGGCCTCGAGGGCGTTCGTTCCGAAGCTGCGCCCTTCGAGCACCGGCGTGGTCGTCACGAGGTACTTCACCCCCCGCTCGCGCATGAACGCCACGTCCGCCTCGGTGGTGGTATTGGTGACGATCGTCTTGCCCTCCATGTCGAGGGGCATGTGCTTCCTGATGTATAGCCAGTCGCCCGCGACGACGGATGCCTCGCGGAAGAAGCGCTCGTACTTCGGCTCGTTGCTTTCCTGGGCTTCGCCGGTGGAGTAGAGCATGGAGATGGGCAAGCGCCCGACCACCGGCAGCAGGATGCGGGCGGCCCGGTCGAGCCCGCGCAGGGAACGGATGGGAAAGGGCAGGCCGAGGGCGAACATGAGGTCGCCGAAGACGCAGTCCCAGCCCGCTTCCACGAAGGCCCGGGTCATGCCGTAGCGCGAGATGCCCTCCACCAGGAAAGCCCTGCCGTTCCCGAAGCGCTTTCCCAGCCGGCCTTCGAGGAAGGGGACCACCCGCGACTCGAGCACGGTCTTGAGGTGGCGCCCGTCGGTGTACGGCGTGGCGCGCAGGTTCCGAACGAGGTTCACGCCGGAGCGGAGCGGGTACTCCCGCCACGGCAGGCGGAGATAGAGCTCGACGCCGCCGACGCCGAGCGCGTCCACCTTGCCGTCCAGCTCCTCGAACAGGGCTTGGGCCCGCTTCTCGTCGCCGTCCGTGCCGCGGCGCTCCAAAAGGACGCTCGTACCCGCGAGCTCGATTTCGACCGACTTGTCCCGCTTCGACGAACCGAGGCTGACGCTCACCGCCCGTTTCATGGAACCTCCCCGCGATTGGGCTTCTTCGTCCGGGAGTATAATCCCGCCCGGAGGCGCCGACAATCGCGGCCCGTCGGGGACGCGCAGCGGTCGATCGGCCGTCCAGCCCGGTTGACCGCCGCCTGAACCGGGCCTACGATCGTTCCCATGGACGAAAGACCGGGCTTGCGCGAAACCTTCGGGGCGAGGGAGAGCGCGGCGGGGCTCGCGTTCCTCGCGCTGGCCGTCGCGCTCTTCTTCCCCGCCAACCTCCTCCTCGAGCGCTTTTATCCCGACCGCCCCCTGGTGCCGGACCTGGCCTTCGACCTCCTTCCCGACATTCCGGCGCTCGCCTACGCCACCGATCCGATCCTCTTCGTCTCGATCGGCGCGCTGCTCGCCCTGGGACTCGGTCGCGAGCGTCGAAGCCTGCCGCGCTGGCTGCTGGCCGTCGGCCTCGCCTACCTGCTCCGCCCCTTCCTCATGGTGCTCACGCCGCTCGGTCGGCCCACCGGCAACATGGATTCCTACGGGATCTTCGAGATCCTCGAGGTGAAGCAGCACGGTATGTTCCCCTCGGGACACATGATGCTCGCGAGCCTGGCGTGGCTGCTAGTCGACAAGGCGCGGAATCCGGGGGCCAAAGCCCTCCTCCTCGCGTGCGCGCTGCTCGAAGGCGCGACGCTCGTCCTCTCGCGCGGGCATTACTCGATCGACATTGTCGGAGGCTTCCTCGTGGCCTGGTTCGTGTGGAGCGTCCTGGAAAGGAAGCGCGGGCGCCCCGGAAGCGCCGCTCCGTAGACCCCGAGCGGCGCGACCGGCTATCATCGCCTCCCATGCTGCTCGTCCATCCACCCTCGGTCCGGACCGTCTCGCCGCCGCTCGCCCTCGCGCGGCTCGCCGCCTTCCTCCGCGCCCGCGGCGTCGAAACCAGGTCGCTCGACTTGGCGCGGGAGGGCATCGACTGGCTGCTCGCGCGCGGCGGCGCGGAACCGGACGACGGAAACGGCGGAAGCACGGGAGTACGGAACGCGCGCCGGGGGGACGGCGCGGACCGGAACCGGTCGCGCGAACGCCGCTTCCTCGAAAGCCTGCACGAGGCGCGCACCTACGCCGACTCCTCGCGCCACGCGCGCGCCGTCCTCGCGGCGAACCGCGCGCTCAAGCGCCTTTCCTCGCCGCTCGGCGGCGAGGCGGGGCTCGCTGACTATAAGGAAACGGGCCGTTCGCCGCTCCGGAGCGCCGATCTCGTCGACGCCGCCCGCAACTGGCGGACGAGCCCTTGGGCCGCGTTCTACGAAAGGCGGGTGCCCGAGGCCCTGTCCGGATTCGACGCCCGCACCGTCGGCGTCTCCGTCGGCTTCCTGAGCCAGGCCCTGCCGGCCATGGCGCTCGCGGGCTACCTCCGGGAAACCCGGCCGGACCTCGAGCTCGTCGCGGGAGGCGGCCTCGTCACCTCGTGGTCGGCGAGGCCGGGCTTCGACGCGCGCGCGGCTTTCGGAGGCTACTTCGACGCGGCGCTGCCGGGTCGCGGCGAGGACGCGCTCGCCGCGAGGCTCGGGCTCGGGTCGGTCGACCCCTTCGGGCTCGCCCCGGACTTCTCGGACTTCTCCGGCCTGCGCTACCTGGCGCCGGTGAAGGTCACGCCCTGGAACCTGTCCTTCGGCTGTCCGTGGAAACGCTGCGCCTTCTGTCCCGAGCGCGCGGAGGATTCGCAGTACGCCGCCTCGCGCGCCGACGAGGGCATGGAGGCGCTCCGGGCCGCCGTCGCGCGAGAAGGCTCGGGCCTCGTGCACATCATGGACAACGAGATCTCGCCGCGACACCTCAAAGCCCTCGCCGAGGGCGGAGTCGGCGCTCCCTGGTACGGCTTCGCCCGGTTCACGCCGCTCCTCGCGGAGACCGCCTTCTGCCGCAAGCTCGCCGCCTCCGGTTGCGCCATGCTCCAGCTCGGGCTCGAGTCCGGCGACCAGGCTGTGCTCGACGCGATGGGCAAGGGGACTGAGCTTCGCGTCATCGACGCGGCGCTCCGCTCTCTCGCGGAAGCCGGCATCAAGACCTACGTCTACCTCCTCTTCGGCACGCCCTCCGAGGACCGCGACTCGGCGCTCCGCACCCGCGACTTCGTTTCGGCGCGCGCGAAGCTAGTCGACTTCATGAACGTCGCGATCTTCAACATGCCGCTCGGCGGACCGGAGGCGACGGTCCACGGCGACGGCGCCTTCTATGAAGGCGACCTGTCACTCTACACATCCTTCCGCCATCCGTCGGGGTGGAACCGGGGCGAGGTGCGCCGCTTCCTCGCCTCCGAATTCGGCGCGGAGCCGGGCATCGCCGCGATCCTCGAGCGCAATCCTCCGGTATTCACTTCCAGCCACGCGCCCTTCCTGCCGGGCAAGGAGAGCTGAACGGCGCGGTCGACGGGCTCAGGCGGCCGAAACGTCGCCGCCGCGCGCGAGCAGCCAGGCCCCCGCCAGCACGAGGGCCACCCCGATAACCACGAGGGCAAGGGAAAGGACCGAGGGCGTGAAGGGCGCGTAGACGAGGAAGAAGACGAGCGGCGGGAAAATCTGGATGGGCACCTGCTGGATCGGTACCACCGCCGAGGCCTTGCCCGACACGAAGGCCCCCTGGATCATGGCTACGGCGAGTACGTTGGCGGCCGGCACCGCGACGGCCGCCGTAACCAGGGTCGCGAGCGCGGTCGCCCCCGAGCCGAGCCAGGCGACGGAGCCTTGGGCCACGCCGAGCGCGAAGTTCGAAAGCGCCATCCAGGCCCCGGAAGCCACGGCCAGCGCGATCGCGTTGCCGCCCGCCCCGCGTGCCCGGCCCGAAGCGGCGGAGACGAGGGGAGCGAGCGAACCGAGCGCGACCATCGCGGCGGCCATGAGGCCGCTCCGCCCGAGCAGTTCCGCGCCGGCGGGATTCCGGGCGAAGACGTCGACGGCGAGCCCCGAGGCGCCGATCGCGGCCACCGCGGCCATGATCGCGCCGATGCCGAGCGCCTCGCGCCCTCCGACGCGCTCCCCGCCCCAGCGCGCCGATGCAAGAGCCAGCACGATAAGTCCCGAGGCCATCACGCCGGGCACGAGCGCCGGGCCGAGCAGGCCGACCGCCGCCAGGTTGAGCGGAGCGCCGAGCGCGAGCTGGAGAGCGAAGCCCGCGAGCCAGGACCGGTCGCGGAGCAGGCGCGGAAAAAGCGGTCCCGATCCCGCGCGGGCCACCGCCAGCTTCTGCAGGACGAGCCCGAGGTTGATGGCGGTCGCCGAGGCGAGCGCGGCGGCGAGGCCGAGGGTGAAGCGGGCGGCTGTATCCATGGGTCGTCCTCCGGGAGCGCCGTCCATTGTGACGCCGCCTGATTTTACGCGTGGAAACGTTGCTTTTTGGACGAAACGGCGACACAATATCGTCCGGAAGCCGCTCGGCTTTCAATCCATATAGTTTTCCGGAGGCACTTTCCATGAAAAAGGCAATCCTTGCCGTCCTCATCCTCGCCCTGCTCGCGGGCGGGGCTTTCGCCCAGAAACTCGACGCCCGCATGGCGCCCGGCGACTTCGCCGCCCGCATCGGCGTAGGCTGGGGCGGCGCCTCCGGCGGCGCCGAGCTCATGTTCGCCCAGGTCGACATCGCGGACATGATCCCCATCGGCTTCGGCGCCGCGGCCCGCGGCTACATCGATCCCGGCATCTTCTGGGGCGGCATGGTCTTCGGCGCCGGCGGCTATGCCACAGTGCACTTCGGCCTGACCGGCCTCGACCTTCCGCCCGAGCTCGAGTGGGTCAACAACTTCGACTGGTACGCCGCGCTCGGCCTTTCCATGTCCGTCGGCACCTGGGGCGGCCTCGGCATCTCCTCGTTCGAGGGCGTCAGCTATTTCCTGAACGAGAAGCTCGCGCTCAATGCCGAGTACGCGTACCTCGGCAGCTTCAACAACGGTTCCTACTGGTTCAGCACCTTCGGCGTGGTCCTCAAGTTCTGAGCGGCACGCGCCTAACGAGCAAAGCCCCGGCCCGTGCCGGGGCTTTTTCGTGCCCGTGCCATGCCAGCCTGATCCCCCTGTGACGGCTCACAGACGCGGAGCGCGCCTTGCCCCGCGCGCCGCCACCCCCTATAATCCGCGCGAGGGGGAACCCATGAAAGCTCGCTTCATCGCCTGCGTCGCGCTCTCCATCATCGCCGTCGCCGCGCTCCCCGCGCAGGGACTCGGCTTCTCGTTCATCGGCCCCCGGCTCAATTTCACCTTCGGCTTTCCGATCCCCGCGGGCGCCGACGTCGAGCTCTCGCTCCCCGTCGCCCCGACCCCGCGCGGTCCGCTGGAGGCCGTGCTGCGCCTCGGCGCGGGCTACGAGGACCAGTACCTCCTCCGCGACGACGCGACCGGCGCGCCGCTTTCCCCGGCGGCCGCTCCGGTCTACCAGGCGGCGAACGCGCAGTGGGACCTCGGCGTCCGGGTTCCGCTCCTCGGCGGACAGGACCCCCGGCTTTTCGAGGCCTTCGCCGCCTGGCGCGGCCGCTACGACCGGCGCTTCAACGATTTCGGCACGGCGGTCTTCGAGGACGCGCGCGGACTCTTCGGAAACGCCCTTCTCGCCGGGCTCGCCTGGAACGGCTCGGGCGCCGATTCCCGCCGGGTCAGGTCGGGCCTCGACGCGGAGTGGAGCCTGGATTGGAGTCCCGCGGGATTCTCGAGCGTCGAGGCGGACTACCTCAGGCTGAACGCCCAGGCGAGGTACTTCATCCCGCTGTTTTCCGCGGGCTCGGGCGAGCTCAACCGTTTCTCCGCCTACGTTGCCTCGTTCGCCTCGGTCGACTGGGCGACGGGCACGGACATACCCATCCACGTGCTCCAGTCCTTCGGCGGGCGCGAGCTCCGGAGCGGGCTCGGCGGCTCGCTGCGCGGGTACCCCTCGAAGTCCTTCGACGCCGCCTTCAAGGCCGTGGCCAACCTCGAGCTCAGGCTGCTCGGTCCCGCGATGTTCTCCCTTCCCTGGTTCATGCCCATCGTCTACGGCTTCTACGACGCGGGCTTCTACGACGGCCTCCCGGAATCCGCCGGACGCGAAGGATCGAGCGGCTTCATAGCCTCGGCGGGCGGCGGCTTCGCGCTCGACATCGTCGACTTCGCCTTCGCGGGCTTCAAGGCCGGCGTCCTCCTGCCCGGCGCCGACGCGCTCTTCCCGGTCTACGCCCCGCAAGGCGAGACCTTCTTCTTCTCGATCGAGTTCCTGCTCCATTTCTGAGCTTCCGCGCGGCCGGCCGGATCCCGGGTGGCCGCGTCGCGAGGCAGCGGAACGGAAACGGACGGCGCCCGTCGCGCCGTCCGTTTTTTTGCCCGCTTCGCAAGCGGGGCGCCGATTCCCGGCGGTATGCGGGGCATGGAGGTACGCCATGCCGTCATACGCCTTCCCGAGGACCCGGGCCCGCCTCGTCGAGCTCGGCTATCCCGCCCCGCTCGCGGAGGCCTTGCTGGGCCTCGCCGCCGCCCTGGAGCCCGGTCGCCGGACGAGGACCCCGAACCGCCCGAAGCCCGCGCGCCCGCTGCCGCCCGCTCCCTCGGCGTCCGCGGCCGCGTCCGCGCTCAGCGCCGGACGAGCCGCATGCCGGCCAGGCAGAGCAGCGCGCCCCCGGCCACGGTGAAGAGCGGGTAGAGCGCCGCCCTGAAATGCGATCCGCCCCGCAGGAAGCCGGCGGTCTCGAACGAGAGCGCGCTCAGGGTGGTGAAGCCCCCGAGCGCCCCGGTGACGAGCGCGAGGCGGAGCTCGCGCGGCAGGCGCCCTGCGCCGACCAGCTCGCCCAGCACGCCGATGGCGAAGGAGCCCGCCAGGTTCACCGCGAGCGTCGCCCAGGGCAGGGCCTGCGCCGGCGCGAGCGCGGCGGTCGCGAGGGCGACGAGCCAGCGGAGCAGCGACCCGAGGCCGCCGCCCGCGAATACCATCAGGGCGTCGCGCAGTCCTTTCATGCATCCTCCGCTTGCCCTCGGACGGGCCGGCATCTATTACCATGCGCGGCCGCCCGAAGTCGATTCCCGCCGCGCGCGCGTCGATCGGGGAGCCCGGTTCCGTTCACGCCTTTCGTCCCGCGCCCTTGAGAACCCCGGCCGGCCTCGGCTATACTCCCCGGACGCGGCGCCCGCCTCGCGGCAGCCCGCGCATTCCGGAACCCACGGAGCCATCGACATGAACGCGGCGCTCGAGACCCTCAAGGAACGCGGATTCATCCAGCAGTGCACCGACCTCGAAGGCCTTTCCAAGGCCATGGACTCCGGTCCCGTCACCTTCTATGAAGGCTGCGATCCCACGGGCCCCTCGCTGCACATCGGCCACATGGTGCCGTACTTCGCCATGCGCCACCTCCACGAGGCGGGCCACGTGGCCATCGTCCTCATGGGCGGCGGCACCGCGCGCATCGGCGACCCCTCGGGCAAGACCAGCATGCGACAGATCATCTCGTACGAGGAGATCGACGCCAACGCCGCGCGCTTCCTGGGGCAGATCGACCGCTTCCTCAAGCTCGACGGCAAGACCATGTACTCCGAGAACAACAAGACCTGGCTCGCGGACTTGAACTACATCGACTTCCTGCGCGACATCGGCCGCCACTTCTCGGTCAACCGCATGCTCTCGTTCGAGGCCTACAGGCAGCGCATGGAGACGGGGCTCTCCTTCATCGAGTTCAACTACCAGCTCCTCCAGAGCTACGACTTCCTCCAGCTCTACAAGCGGAACGGCTGCACGCTCCAGATCGGCGGCGACGACCAGTGGGGCAACATCGTCGCGGGCATCGAGCTGATCCGCCGCGTCGAGGGCGGCGAGGCCTTCGGCCTCACGTTCCCGCTCGTCATGACGAGCGACGGCAAGAAGATGGGCAAGACCGAGAAGGGCGCGCTCTTCCTCGACCCCGAAATGACCACGCCCTACGAGTTCTTCCAGTACTGGCGGAACGTCCAGGACGCCGACCTCGATAAGTTCCTGAAGATGTTCACCTTCCTGCCCATGGCGGACATCGCCGCGCTCCGCGCCCCGGGCGCCGATCCCAACGCCGCCAAGGAGCGGCTCGCGTACGAGGTCACCGCGCTCATCCACGGCAAGGACGAGGCGGAAAAGGCGCTCGCTGGCGCCAAGGCCGCGTTCGGGGGCGGCGGCGACAAGTCCGCCATGCCCACCGTGGAACTGCCGCGTTCGCGCTTCGAAGCGGGCTTCCCCGTCCTCGACCTCTTCGTCGAGGCGGGGCTCGCGCCGACCAAGAGCGAGGCCCGGCGCCTCGTCCAGCAGGGCGGCGCCCTCGTCGGCGAGACGGCCTGGAAGGACGAGAAGGCCGCGGTCGGCGCCGGGCTGCTCGACGCGGACGGCGAGCTCGTCCTCCGCGCCGGCAAGAAGCGCTTCGCCCGCGTCGTCGCGAGATAGGTTTCGGAAAGGGAAGGGGGCAGGGCCCGGAGGCTTCACCGCGAGGTCGAGCCTCCCGTGGCCGGGCCCGCCTTCGGAGCGCGGACGCCTTCGTCCGGGAAAATGCGACGGCCGTCCGGGGGTGCTGCCCCTCGGACGGCCGTCGCGTTTACCGATACCCGCCGCGGCGGATTTCGGCGTGCTAATCGCCCGCCGCCCGGTCTCCGCCCGGCTCGGCGATCGCGGCGCCCCACTCGCGCAGGCGTCCCTCGATCCACTCGACGCATTTCTCGTGCTCGGCCTTGCCGCGCCCGGATACCGCCATCGCGTCGCCGAACTCGAGGTGCACCGGACGGTCGCGGCGCACGGGACCGAAGCCGCGGAAGAGCGGCGAGTTCCCCCAATAATCGGTCTTGAGGGCCACGGGCATGACCGGCACGCCCGCGCGGATGGCCAGCTTGACCCCGAGGCTGTTGAACTTCGAGCGCTCGAAAAGGTCGGTGCGCGTCCCCTGCGGGAAGATGATGATGGACCGGCCCTCGCCGAGTATGCGCGTGCCTTCCGTCAGCACCTTTTCGAGATCGCCTCGCGGATCCCTCCGGGTCACGGCGATCGGGTCGCGCGAGCGCATGATCGGCCCCCAGATCGGTCCCTTCATCAGCTTCTCCTTGACCACGTAGGTGACGGGCCGGATCGGTTGTATCAGGCCCGGCAGGACCGTGGTCTCGAAGGTGCTCATGTGGTTCGCCACGAAAACGGCGGGCCCGGTCAGCGCGCGCACCTTGTCGAGGCCGGAGATGCGGAACTTCGCCCCGCAGCGCTCGAGGCGCTCGATCACGTCGAGCGAGCTGGCGGCCCATGCCGCGTCGTCGTAGAGGCCCTTGAGGGCGAGGGCGCGGGCGCGGAACATCACGCCGAAAAAGTTGGTGTAGGGACTCCAGCGGGTCCGCAGCATCAGGTATTCGCGGAGGCAGGGGCGCACGCCCTCGGGGGTTTCGTAGCGGTCGCCTTCGATCGGTTTCATGCTCGCTTGTCTCCTCGAGGCAAAGCTTATACCATCGGAGGCGCGTCGCGCCAAGCCGCGCGCCTCCGGGAGGTGAGCCTGCAGTCCCGCGTCCGCGCCTGCCTTTGGGCGCTCCCGATCCCTCTCCTCGCCCTGGCCTGCGCGGGCGCGCCGCGGTCCCGCGCCGAAACGCCGGCGGCGGTTCCCGACGCCGCTGCGGTCGCGCTCGGCGGCTTTTCTTTCGTCCTCTCGGGCTCGCGCGAACTCGCGCCCGGCATCCGTTGGGACGCCTTCGAGGCGAGCCGCCCGCGCCGTCAGGCGCTCCACGTGGTCACGGTGGCGGCCGGGTCCCTGTCCGCCGCGGGCGCGTGGCGGGCGGTCGCGCTCGTCGGGCCCGACCCGGACGGCGCGGGGCCGGCCGAAGCGGCGCTCCGCGACCCGCTCGAGGAGGCCGTCGCTTCCGGAGCCCTCGTCCTGGTCAACGCCAACGGCTTCTCCTTCCTCGGCGCCGCGGGGATGGAGGAACCGTACTTCCCCTACGATGAGGGGAGGCCGGTCGACATTTTCGGCCACGCCGCGGAAGGCGGCGTCCTCCGATCCCCGCCCCAAGGCAGCATGCCGAGCCTACGAGTCGATCATGAAGGCCTGGTTTCGGTCGGATCGGGCGGAGGCGACTGGCAGGCGGTCTCCGGTTTCGGCGCTCTCGTTCAAGGCGGGCGCGTCGTGCCGGTACCGGGAGGCGAGCGCCACCCTCGCACCGCGGCTGGCGTCGACGCGGAAGGCGGATTGATCCTCTTGGTCGCCGATGGTCGCGATCCCTTCCGCGGACCGGGCTTGACCCTCGAGGAGCTCGCGCGCGTCCTCCTCGACCTCGGTTGCGTCGAGGCGCTCAACCTCGACGGCGGCGGATCGTCCGCGCTGGTCCTGCGCGGCCCGGACGGGATCGCGCGCATAGCCAACAAGCCTTCCGATCTGGGCTTCCCGCGTTTCGCCCTGCGACCCGTCCCGGTCATGTTCGCGATCGTGCCGGCGCCGTGAGCGCGTTCGCTGGCTGCTCCGAAAGTTTCCGGCGAGCGGTTCGGGGCCCGTCGCAACGTCGCGGCGGCACCAAGGCGCCGTATGTATGATTCAGTATAACAAACCTAGGGCAAGAGGCGTGGACGCGGCCGCGACGAGAAGGAAGTCGGCCGTTCCGACCTTGAAAGGCGGCAGGCTCCTCCGCGCGCGCCCCGTGCCCCGCGCCGCGCGCGCCTCGGCGACATCACGGGCGAGCAGCAGCAAGTTGCGAAGGAAAGCGGCGACCGTGGCCGCGAGCATGCGCAGAGCGCGGGGAGCGGCCGTCCGGCTTCCGCCGGGTCCGGAGCGGAGGAAGCCGCGCGCGCGCGCCGCTTCCTCCGTGGCGACCCAGGCCGCCAACACCGTCGGCACGAAGCCGAGGACGAGGGCGAGCGACTCGAAGGCGCCGGAGCCCGCCCGCGAAAAGGGGCGCGAGAAGCGCGCCAGGGAGTCGCGGATGCGGGAGACGCCCAGGCCCGAATAAAACGCGCGAGCGGCGCCGTAGCCTCCGGCTATGCGGGCGGTCGACCGGAGCGCCGAACGTGCGCCTTCCGCGTCGATCACCGGCGTTCCCGCCTCGAAGCCGAGCGCCTGGAACGCGAACAGGACGATGCCGAGCGTCGCGACGAAGCGGAAATCGGTGTATGCATCCCGCGGGCGGGGTCGGGACGCGAGCCAGGCCAGGCCGCCGAGGAGCGCGAAGGCGAGGAGGGGCAGGGTTTCGGCGGACGCGGAACCGGCGCCGAAGAGGGCCATCGCCACGAGGGCGCTTTCGCCCGAGACGCGCGGGACTCCTCCGCCGCGCGTCAGTCCAGCCATACGAGGTCCTCGAGGCGTCGCGGCGCGGCGAGCGGGTCGGCCAGGCCCCAGCGCCCGAGTCCGGCCGCGAGCCCCTCCGACGGCGTCCCGTCGAAGGCGACCGCGCCGCCGACCAGCACCACGAGGCGCGACGCGAGGCCGAGCGCCTTCTCGAGTTCGTGGGTGAGCAGCACCACCGTCGTCCCGCCCGCGAGCAGGTCGCGTACGAGTCGCGCGACCTGCGTCACGCCGGCCCGGTCGAGGTTGGCGAAGGGCTCGTCCAGCACCAAGATCGACGGCTCCATGGCGAGCACCGACGCGATCGCGAGCCTGCGAGCCTCGCCGCCCGAGAAGGACCACGCGAGGTCGTCCTCGCGCCCGCCCAGGCCGCAGCGCGCGAGCGCGTCGCGGGCTCGTCGCTCGACTTCCGGCCAGGGCAGGCCCTGGTTCGCGGGGCCGAGGCGCGCGTCGTCGAGCGCGGTATCGCCGAGCACCTGGGCTTCGGCGCTCTGGAAGACATAGCCGACCTTGGAGGCGCCGAGCGGGCGCCCGCGGCGATCCAGCGCGGCCTCGTCGTCGACGAGCACTCGTCCTTCGGTCGGCTCGAGCAGGCCCGCGAGGTGCTTCATGAGCACGCTCTTGCCGGCCCCGTTCGGTCCGGCGACCACGGTCAGCTCGCCGCGCGGGATCCGGAAGCTGACCCCGCGGACGCCCCAGCGTCCGTCCTGGAAGCGGTGGCCGAGATCCTCGAAGCGCGCGGCGTCCATCTCAGGTACCGGAGGCGTCCGATCCCGGATTCCGGACTTCCCGACGTCCGGCGGCTCCGCCGGGCGCGAAGCCGAAAAGGCTCGTCACGAAAGGCTGGAGCGCGTAGGCGGCCGCGGCGGCTACGAGCGCCTTTGCCAGGTCCACCGCCAGGAAAGGCAGCAGGCCTCCGGCCAGCGCCTTCGCGAGGTTCGAACCGGGCAGGGTGGCGAGCCTTCCCACGCCGAGCAGGTACACGGTCGCGAAGCCCGCGAGGCTCGCGACGGCGCTTCGCGCGATCGAGCGCCGCCCTCCGCGCATCGCGAGTCCCGAGACGAAAGCCCCGGCCAGGTACCCGGCGAGGTAACCCCCCGACGGTCCCAGCAGCACCGACCAGCCGCCGCGCCCGCCCGAGAACACCGGGGCGCCGAGCGAGCCCGCGGCGATGAACAGAGCCACCGCCAGCGTTCCGTAGCGCGGCCCGAGCACGAGCCCCGCGAGGATGGCGAGGAGGTTCTGGATGACGACCGGCACCGGAGAGACCGGCACCGGCACGTGGATGAAAGCGGCCGCGGAAATGGCGGCCGCGAAGATGGCGGCGGCCGTGCCGGCGGCCGCCTTCTGCGTCGAGGTCATGCGCTTACCGCTCCAACTTCCGGTATTTAATACGGTGCGGGCGCCATGCCTGTGGCATGGCGGTACGCTTCGGCTGCGCCGAAGCGGCTCGCGAGGAGCCGACCGCCCGCGCTCCGCTCGAATATGCCGCCATCACCGCTCGAGCTTCCGGTATTTTATTCTATGCGGGCGGTCGGCGTCGGCGCCGAGTTCCTTGCGGCGCCATTCGGCGAACTCGGTGAAGTTGCCGTCGTACCAGATCGCCGTGCTGTCGCCCTCGAAGGCGAGGATGTGCGTGCAGACGCGGTCGAGGAACCAGCGGTCGTGGCTGACCACGAGCGCGGCGCCGGCGAACTCGTCGAGCGCTTCCTCGAGGGCCCGCATGGTGTTCACGTCGAGGTCGTTGGTCGGCTCGTCGAGCAGGAGCACGTTGGCGCATTCCTGCACCATCATGGCCAGGTTGAGCCGGTTCCGCTCGCCGCCGGAAAGCACGCCGACCTTCTTCTGCTGGTCGCCGCCGGAGAAGTTGAACCAGGAGCAGAAGGCGCGGCTGTTCACCTCGCGCTTCCCGAGCTTGACGAGGTCGAGCCCGCCCGAGAGCTGCTCCCACACCGACTTGTCCGGGTCGAGGTTGCCGCGCATCTGGTCGGCGTAGGCCAGCTTGACCGTCTCGCCGAGCCTGATGCTTCCCGAGTCGGGCTGCTCCTGCCCGGTGATCAGCTTGAGCAGCGTGGTCTTGCCGGCGCCGTTCGCGCCGATGATGCCGACGATGGCGCCCGGCGGGACCGTGAAGTCGAGCTTCTCGAAGAGGAGCTTGTCTTCGTAGCTCTTCGAGACGCCCTTCGCCTCGATGACCACCGAGCCGAGGCGGGGGCCGGCGGGCAGGAGTATCTTGGTCTCCTTGACCTTGTCGCGGCCGTCCTCGGCCAGGAGCTTCTCGTAGCGCTCGATGCGGGCCTTGCTCTTGGCGTGGCGGCCCTTCGCGCTCATGCCGATCCACTCGAGCTCGCGCTCGAGCTGCTTCGCGCGCGCGGACTCGCCCTTCTCCTCCATCTCGAGCTGCTTCGACTTCTGGTCGAGCCAGCCGGAATAGTTGCCCTTCCACGGGATGCCCTCGCCGCGGTCCAGCTCGAGGATCCAGCCGGCCACGTTGTCGAGGAAGTAGCGGTCGTGCGTCACCGCGATGACGGTGCCCGCGTAGTCCTGCAGGTGCTTCTCGAGCCAGGCGACGGTCTCCGCGTCGAGGTGGTTGGTCGGCTCGTCGAGGAGGAGGATGTCCGGTTTCTTGAGGAGGAGGCGGCAGAGCGCGACGCGGCGGCGCTCGCCGCCGGAGAGCACGTCGACGACCTTGTCGGCCGGCGGGCAGCGGAGCGCGTCCATGGCGAACTCGAGCCGCGAGTCGAGCTCCCAGGCGTCGGCGGCCTCGAGCTTCTCCTGGAGGTCCGCCTGGCGCTTCGCGAGCTTGTCGAAGTCCGCGTCCGGATCGCCGTAGGCCTCGCTGACCTCGTCGAATTCGCGGAGCAGGTCCACGATCTCCTGGACGCCCTCGCTCACCACCTCCTTGACGGTCTTGCCCGCCTCGAGGCGGGGTTCCTGCTCGAGGAAGCCGATGGTGTAGCCCGGCGCGACGGAGGTTTCGCCCGCGAACTCCTGGTCGACGCCGGCCAGGATGCGGAGGAGGCTCGACTTGCCCGAGCCGTTCAGGCCGATGACGCCGATCTTGGCGCCGTAATAATAGGAAAGGTTGATGTCCTTGAGGACCTGCTTGGTACCGTGCTTCTTGGAGACGCGGTACATCGTGTAGATGATCTTCTTGTCGTCGACGGTGCTTGCCATGGCCCGGGATTATAGCGGGAACGGCGCCGAAGGTGGAGGGGGGAGGGCCGGAGGCCGAGGCGAGCTCTGTCCCCCGTGCGGGCCTTTCACGCGCGCCTGTTCGGGCTCTGTCCCCGTCCAAACGGATTGAGCTCCGCCTTGTCGAGCTCCGTCCCCGTTCCCGGCTTTATTCCCGGCCCTGGCCCCGTTCCCGGCCGATTGCGGAAGGCGGGGCCCGCGCGCTACCATCGGCGCCCGTACCGGAGGTGTCCATGTCCCGCATCCTCGTTCCCCGCGTCGAAGACTCGGTAGTCCTGGTGACCGGCGCCTCCGGCGGCATCGGCCGCGCCGTCGCCTCCGCCTTCGCCGCGAAGGGCGCCCGGGTGTTCGGCACGAGCCGCGATCCCGGCTCCGTCCGCGACGCGCCATCCGGCGTGGAGTTCCTCGAATGGGACGCCCACGAGGAGTCGGGCGCCGACGCCTGCGTCACCGCGGCGCTCAAGCGGGCCGGCCGCGTCGACGTCCTCGTCTGCAACGCGGGCATCGGCATCGGCGGCTCGATCGAGGACGTGCCGATGGCCGATGCCGTCCGCCAGTTCGACGCGAACGTCTTCGGCGTCCTCCGCATGCTCCGCGCCGTGCTGCCGGGCATGCGCGAACGGCGCTCCGGCCTCGTCCTCGTGGTCGCTTCCGCGGCCGGACGCATCGCAGTGCCCTTCCAAGGCCACTATTCGGCGAGCAAGTTCGCGCTCGAGGGCCTCGTGGAGAGCCTCCGGCTCGAGCTCCGTCCCTTCGGCGTCCGCGCTGCCCTCATCGAGCCCGGCGACACGCGCACCGGTTTCACCGATTCCCGCCGCTCGCTTCCCTCGTCCCCGGCCTACGCCGAGGCCGCGCGGCGCGCCATCGGCGTCATGGAAAAGGACGAGCGCGCGGGCGCCGATCCGGCCAGGGTCGGCGCCCTCGCGTCGCGTCTCGCGCGGAAGCGGCGGCTCCGCGTCCGCTATCCGATCGGCCCGGCCTTCCAGCTCCTCGCGCTCGGCCTGAAGCGCGTGCTGCCCTCGCGCGCGTTCGAAGCCTTCCTGGCCGCTTACTACAAGGTGCCGCGCGCGGGAAGCCGCCCGTGAGCGACGCTCCGTCGGTATCCGTCAGGCCGTTTTTCCGCGCCCCGGAAGGGCGCGCCGTCTCGCTCTACGTCCTCGAAGGCGCGGATCGTTCGGTCTCCGTCTGCGACCGGGGCGCGACCCTGGTCTCCTACCGGCTCGGCGCCGGCGCCTCGGGGACGGAGCTCCTGCTCCGCTACGGCAAACCGGAGGAGTACGGATCCAATCGCCTCTATCTCGGCTCGACCGTCGGCCGCTACGCGGGCCGGATATCGGGAGCCGCGTTCGAGCTGGACGGCGTCCGCCATGATCTCGTGGCGAACGACGGCCCGAACTGCCTGCACGGCGGTCCCGCGGGCCTCCACGCGCGCGACTGGGAAGCCGAGCCGTTCATTGAAGCGGGGGCTGCGGGCGTGCGTTTTTCCATCGTGTCGGCCGACGGCGACGGCGGCTTTCCCGGAGAGCTCCGCGTCGCGGTCGAGTACCGACTGCTCGAGGACGGGGAGCTTCGCTTCCATGCCGTGGCCCGGACCGACCGCCCGTCGCCCGTATCGCTCACCAACCACGCGTACTGGAACCTGCGCGGCTCGGGCGACGTCAGGACCCTCCGCGCCCGCCTGTTCGCGTCGCGACGCCTCGAGCGAAGGCCGGATCGAGTCCCGACCGGCAGGCTGCTGCCGCTCGAGGGTACGCGGTACGACCTTCGCGCGCCGCTCGACGCGCCGGAGAGGGCGGGGTTCCCGCTCGAGGATTTCGATGACTACTTCGTCGCGGATCGGCCGGCCGGAGCGGGACTCTCGACCCTCGCCGAGATCCTCGATCCGGAGAGCGGCCGGCGCCTCGAGGTGGCCTCGAACGCGCCGGGCTTCGTGTTCTACACGGGCGACTTCGCTGGGTGCCGTGGCCTTTGCGTCGAACCCTCCGAGTATCCGGACGCGCCGAATCGGCCTGAGTTCCCTTCGTCCGTCATCGGGACGGGAGAGTCGCGGACGCTGGACCTCGTCTGGCGCGTCGGCGCGTGAAGCCCGTCGGAGCCCTCAATACCCGACGCGTTCGGTCCTGAGCCGCGCCAGTATCCAGTCCACCCAGGCGTCGCCGGCGCCGCCGACCCAAGGCTCGGCGAGCAGCAGCTCGAAGAACGCCTCGCGTTCCTCGCCGAGCTTCGCGAGGGCCTGGCCGCGGTAGAAGCGCGCCCGCGCCTCGAGGGCCGGATCCCGCCGGAGCGACAGGTAGCGGGCCAACTCGTCGGCGGCCGCCTTCCAATCGCCTTTGAGGAGGCGTTCGGCCGCTATGAGCCTGAGCGTGTACTCGTCCCCCGAGCCCTGGAGCACCCGGTCCTCGGGAAGCACGACGAGCTCCGGCTCCCGGGCTTCGACGGGTACTGCGTATCCGAGCAGCTCGGCCGCGGCCTTCTGACCGGCGGCGCTCAGCGGCTTCCGGGCCGGCAGGTCGAGGGTGGAGGAGAGCGGCCTGCCGTCAGGACTCACCGAACGGGACAGGTAGAGGAAGGGCAGGGGGATGGAACGGCTGACCGGGGAAGCCTCCGGAAGCCCCACCCGATACAGGCCCGCGGGCACCTCGGCGGCCACGCTCGTGGCGTTGGCTCCGCGCGCGATGACGATGCGCCCGGTGCGCAGTCCCTCGTCGTCGATGATGGCGTAATAGTAGGGGATGCCGGGCACCGGATAGTCGAGTATGAAGCCCTCGAGGTCCTCGAACGAAGCGACGGTCGAAGCCGCGAGGAGCGAGGCTACGTCGACTATCGGCGAAACGCCCCGGTAGAGGACGAGCCGCGAGCCGGGGGCGGTCGCCGTCCAGGACACGCGGATGGCGTCTTCCTGGACCCGCGCGGCGATCGCGCGCACGGGCGTGGTCGCGGCTGAGGGCGACGCGGCCGCGGGCGCCGCGGCGGGAGCGGGGCTCGCGGCGACGGGCGACGGCGCCGCCGGCGGCGTGTCCGGAAGGGCGCCGGCCGCGGGCGTCTCTGGCTCTGGTTCCGCGGGAGGCGCCGTTTCGGCGACCGGAGCCGCGGCCGCGACGGGAGTTCCGGCGGCGGCCTCGGGGGTCGGCGCGGGGGCCGGCGAGGAGGAAGTCGCCGGGGAGGGTTCCGCGGGTTTCGGCGTTCCGGCCACGGACAAGCCGGAAATGGTCGCGTTCCTCATGGGTTCGAGGACGATGACCGGCTTTCCTCCCGAATCCAGGGCTAGCACCGCGTAGAAGAAGCGGCCGTCCCGCTCCGGCGCGTCCTCGAACTCGCCGACGCCCGGAGCCACGCGGCCGACTTCGACGGCCCTGTCGAACTCCGCCGCGTCGATGGGAGCGTCGTGACGGTAGACGAGATACCCGGTGGCGGCGGCGTGATCCACCCACTGCACCACCGGATGCCCGTCGCGCACCCCCACCCGTACCCGGGTCGGAGCCATGATGCCGTCGGCCGGATCCGACGCGGGGGCGTAGGTCGGTACGCCCCCTTCGCCGGCGACGGATTGGGCCTGCAGCACGCAGCACGCCGCGAGCGCGGCGACCAGGACCGGAACGGTTTTTCGTCGCATATCTTCGATAGTATCGGCGTTATCGCTTCGCGTCGATAGCCCGGGCGGAACGCGGGCTGGCGGGCTTTGACACGGCGGCCCTCCTCGGATACCATTCGCCCATGTTCGTGTCCGTGGTCTGCGACATGGGCGGCGAGGATTCGCGCGCCGCCGTTTTCGACCTGCTCGCGCGGTACGGCTTCGAGAAGGTCCAGCGGGCCTGCTTCGAGTCCGCCCGCATCCTCGAAAAGGAACTCGCCGCGCTCAAGCGGGACATCGACAAGGCCACGGACTATTACGACACGGTCAGGATCTACCAGTATCCCGTCGAAGGCGCGCTCGTAGTCAGCGTGCTCAAGGAAAACCGCTGGCGCCGCGTCATCGTCCGCGCGCCGGCGCCGAAGCCCTGAGCCGACGGACGCCGCCGTCCACCATCACCGCCCCGGAGGTTCGCCATGCTCGACGATTTCATCGCTCCCGTCGAGGAGCTTCGCAGGAACGTCATCGACATCTGGGGGCGTCTTTGACCCCGCCTCCATCCGCGCGGCCATAGACAGGAACGACGCTTCCACCGCCGAACCGGGCTTCTGGAACGACCAGTCCAGGGCCGAGCGCGTCATCGGCGAAACGAAGCTGCTCCGCCAACGCCTCGACACCTGGGAAACCCTCAAGCGGGACGTCGACGGCATCGTCGAGATCTTCGCGCTCGCGCGCGAGGACAACGACGCCTCCATGGAGGCGGACATCCAGGCCGCCTACGACAGCGCCAAGGCGCGCTTCGACAAGGCCATCGTGCTCGAACTGCTTTCGGGCGAGGCGGACCGCGCCGGCGCCTTCCTCACGATACACGCGGGCTCGGGCGGCACCGAAGCCTGCGACTGGGCCTCCATGCTCTACAGGATGTACTGCCGCTGGGCCGAGCGCCGCGGTTTCAAGTACGAGGTGGTGGACCTGCTCGAGGCCGAGGGCGGCATCAAGAGCGTCACCGTCGAGATCGACGGCTCCTACGCCTACGGCTACCTCCGGGGCGAGTCCGGCGTCCATCGCCTCGTGCGGATAAGCCCCTTCGACGCCAACGCGCGCAGGCACACGAGCTTCGCGAGCGTCGCCATCCTGCCGGTCATCGACGACTCCATCGACGTCACGGTCAAGCCGGACGAGATCCGCATCGACACCTACCGGGCGGGCGGCGCGGGAGGACAGAAGGTCAACAAGACGGACAGCGCCGTACGGATCACCCACCTGGCCACCGGAATCGTGGTCACCTGCCAGAACGAGCGCAGCCAGTACAAGAACAAGGACGTCGCCATGGCGGTGCTGAAGAGCCGCCTCTACGAGCACTACCGCGAGGAGAAGGAGAAGGAGAACGCCAAGTACCAGGCCGAGAAGAAGGAAATCGCCTGGGGCAGCCAGATCCGCTCCTACGTGTTCCAGCCCTACACCATGGTCAAGGATCACCGCACCAAATTCTCGGTGGGGAACGTGCAGGCGGTCATGGACGGCGACATCGATCCGTTCATCGAAAACCTGCTCCATTTCCGATGGAAGGGAGGCGCCGCGGTCGCTTCCGACGACGACGACGAGGTTTGAGGTCAACGCCCGCCGTGCGCGTTACGCCGATCCCGCGAAGCGTCCTCGCGACCCTGTCCCTTCTGGCGGTAGCCTCCGCGCTCTGCGGGACGCGGCTGTCCGCGGAGTCCGGCCGCGGCGATCCGGATCCCTCGTGGCGGGTCGCGATAACCGCCTTCGCCGTCCAGGCGGACGGGGACGCCACCGCGGAGAAAGCGGCCGCTACCGTGCCCTCGCTCCTGCTGGCGGCCCTGATCGACCTGCCCGAGCATCGCTACTCGATCGAGGCGGCGGGCGGGCGAGCGATCCGGCTCGCCGCGGCGTCGCGCGTAGCCGCCGACAAGGCTCTCGCCGAAGCGCGGTCCAGGCTCGACCGCCTGGCCTTCGCCCCCTCCTCGGCACCGGCCGAGCGCAAACGGCTCGAGGAAGCCTACCGGGTCGCGGCGGCCAACGCGGAAGCGGCTTCGGCGGGAGAGTCGGAGCTGGCGGTGCCGCCCGCCAAGCCCATCGCCTTCCACGGTCCGAACGCCACGGGAACGCCCGTCCCCCTCAAGACCTCCGTCGCGGAGCTGGCTACCGCCGAAAAGCTGGACATGGTGGTTTCGGGCACGGTGCGCCGCGTCGGCGGCTACCTGGCCTTCAGCATCGAAGCCTGGGACCGGGATCTGGGCGCTCCCGTCACCGAGATCGTCGACTACTCCGCGCCGGACGACCTCGAGGCGCTCGTCGGACGTGTGCTTCCCGCCCTTCGCGCGGCGATCGCGGGCGCGGAGGTCCGCCGGGTAACGATCGCCACCGAGCCGCCGGATGCGACCGTGTCGATCATCGACGCCGCGGGCGACGAGCGGCTCCTGACGCGGTCCGAACGCGTGGTCTACCTGTACGGCCCCTCGGAGCGCGCCCTGGTCGCGCGCGCGCCCGGCCGCGAAGACCTCACGCTCTACCTCGCAGGAGCGGGAGCGGACGAGCGCCTCTTCCTCTCGCTGAAGCAGGTTCCGTCGGGTCCCGGACTCGTGCTGGATTCGGTGCCGTCGGGCGCCGCCGTGTACATCGAGGGAATCAAGGCCGGCGTCGCGCCCCTCGAGGTGGCGCAGGCGCCCTTCCCGAGGTTGGCCGAGTTCCGGCTCGATGGCTTCAGGCCGGCCGCCTTCGTGCTGGAACCCGGCAAGCGGGAAGCGCCCTTGACCAGGCTCGTGCCGGAATCAACGGTCCTTCCGCAGACGATGGACAAGCGGCGCGACGCGTTCTACGAATCCCTCGGCTGGTTCGTGGTTTCCTTGCCCCTTTCGGTGTTGTCCTGGCAGGTCTACCGATCGTACTATGACGCCGCCCTGCTCGCCGGCGAGTCCGATCCCGCCTACGCCGGCCTGTCGTTCGCCGCGGGAGCGAGCGGGGCGGCCTTCGCCGCGAGCGCGGGAATCAGCGTCGGATTGGCCGGCTTTTCGGCCTTCAGGCTCTGGCACTACATCCGGTCGGCGGACTGAGTTCCCGCAGGCCCATCGAGGGTTCGACACTTGAAAATCACGGAACGCATTCGGAAGCTGCTCGGCATCGCGAAGGTTTCCGACGGCTTTTTCGACGAGCTCGCCGACCTGCTCGTGGAGGGCGATCTCGGCGCCGCGATCGCGTTCGCCGCGACCGACGAACTGAAGTCGCGATGCCGCGCCAAGGACCTAAAGGAAGGGGAGGCGATCCGCGCCGAGCTCAAGGCAGTGCTGGCCGCCTACGGCAAGGAGGCGGTCCCGGACCCCGGGAAGGCCGGGCTGGACGTCTTCCTGGTGCTCGGCGTCAACGGGGTCGGCAAGACCACCACCTGCGCCAAGCTCGCGCGGCGCTACCGCTCCGTGCCGGGGGGCACCATCCTCGCGGCTTGCGACACCTTCCGCGCGGCGGCGACGGAGCAGCTCAAGCTCCACGGCGAGCGCCTGGGCGTCCGGGTCGTGTCGCAGGGCGAGGGGGCCGACCCCGGCGCCGTGCTGTACGACGCCCTCGACGCGGCTCGCTCGGACGGCGCGGGCCTGCTGGTCGCCGACACCGCGGGGCGCATGCACACGAAGCAGAACCTGGTCCGCGAGCTCGGCAAGCTCGACAAGATCGCGCTCGCGCGCGTCCCCGCGGGACGCCTTTTCAGGCTGCTCGTGGTGGACGCCACCACGGGCCAGAACGCGCTCAGGCAGGCGGAGAGCTTCGCCGCCGCGGTGAGCGTGGACGCCCTCGTCCTCAGCAAGTACGATTCCACCGCCAAGGGCGGGGTCGCCCTGGCGATAGCGAGGGAATTCGGCATTCCCACGGCGTACGTGGGCACGGGCGAAGGCCTCGACGACCTTTCCGACTTCTCGCTCGACCGCTACCTCGACGAATTGACGGGTTCGGTCGCATGACGCGTCCCGCCCGGTTCTTCCCCTTGCTCGCTCTCCTGGCGTCCGCCTGGGCGGGCGCGCACGCCCAGGTCTCCTGGTGGGAGTCGGACGCCCTGGGCATGGCCTATCGCCCTGCGTCCGCGATCCTCGTTCCGGGACTCGAGTGGGCGCTCAAGGTCGAACGCGCGCCGGGCGCGGAGACGCGCGTCCTCTACCGCGAGGGGAAGGAGCATTCGCGGATCGAGCTCCGCATGGATGGCGCCGGCGCCGTGGTCTCGGAACGCGAGACCAAGGCGGACGGGTCTACCGTGGAGACCGGCTACCGTTCGCCCGGCCGGGTCGCGACGCGGACCGAGCGCTCGGCCGACGGCGAGGTTCGCGTGTCCGCGTTCGAATGGTCCGGGTCCTTGCTCGTCTCCGTCATCGTCAGCGACGCCTCGGGTACCGCGCTCTGGAAGGATTCCTACCGATACTCCGCGGCCGGCGAACCCGCCGAGTTCCGCCGGACGGCGGCCGACGGATCCGTCCTCGTCGCGGGCTCCGCCGGCGCTACTTCCTGGCTGCAGGCCGCGGGCCTGTCGGCCTCCCGCGCCTACGACCCGAAGGGACGCCTGGTAGCGACTGTATCCGTGTCGGCCGGGGGCGTGCCCCGGAAGGAAACCAGCGAGTACGAGGGCGATTCGCGCGTTCCCGCCCGCGTCAGGATCGAGGAGGGCGACGCCGTCACCGTCCGCGTTTTCGACGCCTCGGGCCTCCTCGTCTCGGAGGAGGTCACGCGCTCCGGAGTACCGGTCAGCGAACGGACGATCGCGAGGGACGCTTCTGGACGCGTGAGCTCGGAGACGCTGCGCTCGGCAGGCCGGACCTACGAAACTACCTATGCCTACCGTTCCGACGGGTCGACGCTGCGCCTGGCGGAGCGGGTCGACGGCGTGATCGTCCGCGCGGTCGACTACGAAGCGGGCGGTCGCGACTGGACCGAGTCGCTCTACGACCGCGGCGTCCTCTTCGCCCGCCTGAGGTGGTCCGAGGGCAGGCCGGTCAGCGAGGAGCTCTGGTCCGGCGGCGCCCTCGTGCGGGAACGGAGCCTGCCTTGAGGTCACGGAAAGCCTGGATCGGCTTCGTGGCCGTGCGCTGGTTCCGCGCTCGGCGCTCCGGGGGGGGCTTCGCGGCGACGCTGCTCGCGGCGGCCGGCATCGCCACCGGCTGCGCGGCGCTCGTCGTCGTCCTTTCGGTGATGAACGGCTTCCAGCTCGGCTTCATCGAATCGATACTGGAGCTCGACAGCCACCACGTCAGGCTCGAGCTCGAATCGGGCGGACTCCAAACCGCCTCGCTCGCCGCGGCCTCGCTCGGGAGCTTCCCCGGCCTCCGCTCCGCGCTGCCCTTTTCCGAACGAGAGGCGGTCGCGCTCGGTCCCGGCTCCAGATCGTATCCGCTCCGCGTGAAGGTCCTTCCGCGCGACGCCGCCGCGCTCGACCGCGCGTTGTCCGAAGCCGTCGAGCTGCTCGCCGGCCTTCCTCCCGGCTCGCCCGGGCTCGCGGTCGGCGCCGAGCTTTCGCGGCTGCTCGGCGTCTGGGTCGGCGACGAGGTCGAGCTTCTCGTGGTGGACGCGGACGTCGAGGAGGGAGTGAGCGCCCGAACCGTCAAGGCCGTCGTCAGCGGAGTGTTCCGCTCAGGGTACTACGACTTCGACGCGGGACTCGCCTTCTGCGACGAAGCGCTCGGCGACGCCCTCGGCGAAGGCCGGCCCCTCGTCGGAATCAAGCTCGAAGACCGTTTCGACGCGCCAGCCGCCGCGGTCGGGCTTGCCTCCCTCGCCGGCCTCGACCGTTCCGCGGCCGTCGACTGGTCGGTCTACAACCGCTCCTTCTTCGGCGCGCTCAGGCTCGAGAAGGCGGTGATGATGCTGCTGGTGGGCCTCATCTTCCTCGTGGTGGGGGTGAGCATCTTCCACGCCATGCGCCGCGCCGTCTTCGAGCGCATGGAGGACATCGCCGTCCTCAAAGCCCTGGGCGGCGAATCGGGAGACCTTCGCACCGTGTTCACCCTCGAGGGCTTGGTTACCGGGCTCGCGGGCGCGATAGCGGGCGCGGCCCTGGGCCTGGCCATCGCGGCGAACGTCAACGAGGCGCTCGGCCTCGTCGAGGCCGCGGTCGGGGCCGTGCGCGCCCTGCCCGGGGCGGTCGAGCGGTTGCTCGGCGCGGCGGTCCCCGCCGGCGATCCGTCCTTCAAGATCTTCTCGCCCGCGTCCTTCTACCTGGTCGACGTCCCGTCCCGCCCCTTGCTGCCCGAAACCCTCTTCGTGGCCGCCATGGGCGCCTCCAGCGCCGCGGCCGCGGCCTGGCTCGCCGCCGCCAGGGTACCCCGCTTCAAGCCTTCGGAGGTCCTTCGCGATGAATGAGAGCCTGATCGAATGCGCCGGCCTCAGGCGGGTGTTCGCGAGCGAGGTCGAAACCCTCGAGATCCTGAGGGGCGTCGACCTGAGCGTCGCCGCCGGCGAGAGCGTCGCGATCACCGGGGCCTCCGGCTCCGGCAAGAGCACCCTGCTCTCGATACTCGGCGGCCTCGACGCCCCGAGCGAGGGAACGGTCCGAGTCGGCCCCTGGCGGCTCGACCGGAGCCCCGAAGCGAGGCTGTCCGAGTACCGCGCGTCCTTCGTCGGCTTCGTCTTCCAGTTCCACTACCTCCTCAAGGACTTCACAGCCCTCGAGAACGTCATGCTGCCCGCCTTCATGCGCGGCGTCGCGAGGCGCGAGGCCACGGAAAAAGCCCGTTCGGCGCTGGACGCGCTCGGACTCGGCTCGCGGCTCGACCATTTCCCGGCCCAACTATCGGGAGGCGAACGGCAGCGCGCCGCGATAGCCAGGGCCCTGGTCAACGACCCGCCGCTCGTGCTCGCCGACGAGCCCACCGGCAACCTCGACCCGGCCAGCGCCCGTCAGGTCGAGGAGCTCCTGTACGGCGCCTGCGCCGGGCGCTCCGTGACGCTCGTCCTCGTGACCCACGACCGGGGCATCGCCGCGCGCGCGGACCGTCGCTACACGCTCGCCGACGGGGAGCTTCTGCCGGCATGAAAGCCGCCCCGATCCTCTTCGTCGCCTTGCGGAACCTCCTCGGCAGGCGCGCTTCGGGCGGGCGCGATCTCGCCCGCAAGAGCCTTCGCGGGGCCGTGCTCTCGGTGGCCGCCAGCGTCGTACCCCTCGTGGTCGTCCTGGTGGTCACCGACGGCATGATCTCCGGCATCACCGACCGATACGTCGAGCTGGGCACCATGCACGCCCAGGTCGTGCCCCGCTACGGCGCCGCGCACACGGCCGTCGACGAGGCCGCCGAGACCGTCCGCGCCCTGCCGGAGGTGCGCGGCGCGTGGCCGGAGATCCAGGCGGTGGGCGTCGCCTTCGCCTCGGGAACGCGCTCGGGTTGCGCGATCCGCGCCGTCGACCCGCTCTTCTTCGAGGATCCGGGTACGAAGCGGTTCCTCGGGATCCTCGAAGGCGAGGCGAAGCTTGGCGGCCCGCTCGACGCCGTCGTGGGTTCGGTTCTGGCGGGTGAACTGGGCGTCAGCGTCGGCGACACGGTCAACCTGGCCACGGTGAGGAGGGGCGACTCGGGCTTCCTGCCGCGCGTCTCGGTCTTCCGCGTGCGCGCGGTCGTATCCGCGGGCTATCGCGAGCTCGACGCGCGCTGGATCTTCATCCCCCTCGTCACCGGGCGGCGGGTGCTTTCGCCCGAGACCTCCCGTTCCGTCATCGGCGTCAAGTTCGCCGATGCGGACCGCGGCCTCGACGAGGGCGTCGAGGCGGTTCACGGCGCCCTCTCCGGCGGCTGGACGACCTACGGATGGCCCGAACTCGAGCGCAACCTCTACGAGTCGTTCCGCACGACGCGGGCCATCCTGCTGCTGATCGTGGGCCTCGTGGTGGCCGTGGCCGCGGCGAACGTATCGAGCGCCCTCGTCACCCTGGTCACCGAGCGCTCCTCGGAAATAGCCGTCCTGAAAAGCCTCGGCGCCTCGAACCGGGACGTGGCCCGCGTCTTCGTCGCGGGCGGCGTGCTGGCGGGGGGGCTGGGCGCGGCGCTGGGCCTCGCGCTGGGCCTCGCGGCCGCCGTCAACGTGAACGAGCTGCTCCACGCCATCGAGCTGGCGCTCGGCTTCCTCAAGAACCTCGCCCTGCCGGGCTCGGCCCCGGTCACCTTGCTCAATCCCGACTATTACCTGGAACGCATTCCCGTGGTCGTCGATCCCTTCGCCCTGACCGCCATACTCGCGGCGGCCCTCGCGCTATCCTACGTCGCGAGCCTGCTGCCGGCGGCCAAGGCCGCGCGCCTTTCCCCGCTCGAGATACTACGGAAGCATTGAGCGGCCTCCGGACGGAGCGCGGCGCTTTTCAGGAGCGCTCCCCGAGTGTATAGTGTCCACGTCCCGGCAGGCCGGGCGCCCGTCACCCGTCGAAAGCCGCGGCCTTCCGCAAGCGCCGCGAACGTTTCGGGGCGATCGGATCCCCAGGAGGATATTCCATGGCACGCAACGATACCCCCACCACCCCCTCCGAGCGGGTGACCGATTCCGCGGAGAGGCTCAAGGCGCTCGAGGCCGCGCGCCTGCAGATCGAGAAGCAGTTCGGAGCGGGCTCGCTCATGAAGCTCGGTTCGCACGAGAACGCCCAGGGCATCGAGACCATCCCCACCGGCGCCATCCTCCTCGACGAAGCCCTCGGGGTCGGCGGCTATCCGCGCGGCCGCATCATCGAGATCTACGGACCGGAATCCTCGGGCAAGACCACCCTGGCCCTCCACGCCATCGCCGAGGCGCAGAAGAAGGGCGGCATCGCCGCCTTCATCGACGCGGAGCACGCGCTCGATCCGGTCTACGCGAAGAACCTCGGCGTCAACATCGACGAGCTCTGGGTCAGCCAGCCGGACAACGGCGAGCAGGCCCTCGAGATCGCCGAGAGCCTCGTGCGCTCGGGCGCGGTCGACATCGTGGTGGTGGACTCGGTCGCCGCCCTGACCCCGCAGGCCGAGATCGAGGGCGACATGGGCGACGCGCACGTCGGCCTCCAGGCCCGCCTCATGAGCCAGGCGCTCCGGAAGCTCACCGCCACCATCGGCCGCTCGAAGACCATCCTCGTGTTCATCAACCAGATCCGCATGAAGATCGGCGTCATGTTCGGCAATCCCGAGACCACCACGGGCGGCAACGCCCTCAAATTCTACGCCTCGGTCCGCCTCGAGGTCCGCAAGATCGAGACCATCGAGAAGAATTCCGAGGAAGCCATCGGCAACAAGGTCCGCGTCAAGGTCGTGAAGAACAAGGTCGCGCCGCCCTTCCGCAAGGTCGAGCTCGAGATCATGTTCGGCAAGGGCATCTCGGCCACGGCCGCCCTCATCGACGCCGCCGTCAAGTACGAGATCCTCGACAAGAAGGGCGCCTGGTACACCTACGGCGACGAAAAGGTCGGCCAGGGCCGCGAGAACGCCAAGGCCTACCTCGAGGACAACCCCGCCACCGCGGCCGAGATCGAACGCCGCGTGCGCGAAAAGATGTTCCCCGGCAGGAACGAGGAGCACGGAGGCGCTGCCGCCGCGCCCGCGGCCCAGGCGGCGAAACCCGCCGCCGCCCCGAAGCCGGCCGTCAGGATCGCCGAGGCCGTCGCCGAGACTCCGGTCGAGCCGGCGCGCAAGAGCCAGGCCAAGCCGGCGAAGCCCGCCGATGACCTCGACGAGGACAGCCTCTTCTGAAGGGGCGCATGCCCGCGCTCGTCTACGTCGGCCTCGGCTCCAACTCCGGCGATTCCGAAGGCATACTCCGCGCGGCCTGCGCCGGGCTCGCGGAGTTCCTCCGGGGGCTCCGCGTCTCCTCCGCCTGGCGGAGCGCTCCGCGTTACGTGCTCGACCAGCCGGATTTCCTCAACGCCGTCGCCTCCGGCGAGTGCGCCCTCGAGCCCCCGGAGCTGCTCCGCCGCTGCAACGCCCTCGAGGCCGCGCTCGGCCGCGACCGCGCGCGGGAGCGGGTCAAGGGCCCGAGGACCCTCGACCTCGACATCCTGCTCTATGGAAGCGAACTCGTCGACCTGCCGGACCTGAAGGTGCCCCATCCGGGGATGACGGAGCGCGCCTTCGTGCTCAGGCCCCTGCTCGAGCTCGATCCGGACCTGGCCGATCCGCGCTCCGGCCGCCCTTTCGCCGTCTTCCTCCCGTCGGTGGAAACGCAGGGTATTTACCCTGCGGGCCTGGCCGCTCTATACTGAGCGGCCTATGCCGGACGAACAGGACAGCGGGGATAGCCGGAGCGGGGGAGAGGGCAGGCGTTTCCTCCTCCGCGATTTCGAGGGTCCCCTCGACCTTCTCCTCTTCCTCATCAAGAAGAACGAGGTCTCCATCTACGACATACCCGTCGCCTCCATCACCGAGCAGTACCTCGCGGTGCTCGACTCGGGCGAGGTGGACCTCGAGGACCTGACCGAATTCTATTCGCTGGCCGCGACCCTGCTCTACATCAAGTCGCGCATGCTGCTCCCGGTGGAGGTCGACCTCGGCGAGGAGATCGACGACCCGCGCCGCGACCTCGTCGAGAAGCTCATCGAATACCAGAAGTACAAGAAGCTTTCCGAGCTCATGGAGGAGAAGGAACTCGAGGCCGAATGGTCGCTCGAACGGAAGAAGATCCAGCGCGTCCTGCCCTTCGGCGACGAGGAGGAGCTCTGGGACCGCATCGACGTGTGGGACCTCCTGACCTCGTTCTCCGGCCTCATCGGCAACCTCTCGAGCGAGCGCATCATCGACCTGTACGAGGAAGTCTCGATCAACGAGAAGATCACCCTGATCAACGAGCTCCTCGAGACCAGGGACTCCTTCGAGTTCACGGAGCTCCTGACGCGCGCGCATTCGACGATGGACATCGTCTGCGCCTTCCTGGCCATCCTCGAGGCGGTCAAGTTCCGCCTCATCTCCATATACCAGCATCGCCTTTTCGGCGACATACGGATACGCAAGCATGAACGACGAAGCGCTGCCTGAGGAAACAGGGGTGGAAGACCCCGAAGTCGCCGGAACGGAGGGGGCGTCGCCGCCGGGCGAACCGGGCGACCTGTCCCGCGAAGCGGCCATCATCGAGACCGTCCTCTTCCTGGAGACCGAACCGCTCGACCTCGCGGCACTCTCCCGGGCCAGCGGCCTCGGCAAGGACGTGGTGGAGCGCGCCCTCGAACTGCTCCGCGACGAGCTCTCCGGGCCGGCCCACGGACTCGAGCCGGTACAGGTCGGCGGGGGCTGGACCCTCGCTCCGAAAAAGGAACTCTGGGCCTCGCTCCGCGAGCGCTACGGCCGCAAGAACGAGCAGAAGCTCTCGAAGGCCGCGCTCGAGACCCTGTCCATCATCGCCTACAGCCAGCCCATCACCCGCGCGGAGATCGAGGCGATCCGCGGCGTCTCCGCGGACAACATGATGAGGCTCCTGATGGACCGGAACCTCGTCCAGGAAGTCGGCAAGAAGGACGCGCCGGGCAAGCCCGTCCAGTACGGCACCACCCGGGACTTCCTCAAATTCTTCCGCCTCAATTCGATCTCCGAACTCCCCCGCCTCGACGACGTGGAGCGGGAGCGCTTCGCGCTCGAGGAAGGCGAGGAGTGAGCGGGACGGGGGAGGGGAACGGGGCCCCCTCCAAGGGCGAACGACTCCAGGCCCGGCTCGCGCACGCCGGCGTCGCGAGCCGCCGCGCCTCGGAGCTCGTCATCCTCGCGGGCCGGGTCAAGGTCAACGGCGAGACCGTCGCCGAGCTCGGCACCCGCGTCCATCCCGAGGACCTCGTCGAGCTCGACGGGAAGCCGCTCGGAGGACCCGAGCGGATCAGGCGCATAGCCCTCCACAAGCCCGCCGGCCACGTCTGCACCATGTCCGACCCCGAGGGACGCCCGACGGCGGCCTCCCTCCTGGCGGGAGCGGTGCCCGAGCGCGTCTACAACGTCGGACGCCTCGACGCCTGGTCGAGCGGCCTCATCCTCTTCACCAACGACGGCGAGCTCGCCCGCGTGGCCGGGCACCCCTCGGGCGGAATCGAGAAGGAGTACCTGGTCGACACGGACCTGCCCCTGCCCGGAGACTTCGCGGAAGCTTTCCTGCGGGGCATTCCCGAAGGCGGCGAACTCCTCAAGGCGGAGCGGGTCCTGGTCGAGGGGCCGAAGCGCGCGCGGGTGGTCCTCGTCGAGGGCCGCAACCGGGAAATCCGGCGCGCCCTCTCGTCCTTCTCGCTCCGCGCGCTTTCCCTGGTCCGGGTGCGCATCGGCCCGGTGACGCTCGGAACCCTCGCCCCGGGCGCCTGGCGCGAGCTCGATCAAGCCGAAACGGACGCCCTGATCCATCCGGAACCGCGAACTTCCGAGTAAGGAAACCTCATGGTAATAGCAATCGACGGGCCCGCGGGGTCCGGAAAGAGCACGATCGCCCGGCTCGTCGCGGAACGGAGATCCTTCCTGTACGTGAATTCCGGCAGCCTCTACCGCGCGGCGGCATACGAGGCGGTCGAAGCCGGCATCGACGCGGGCGACGCCGCGGGACTCGCCGCGCTCGCGGCCCGGCTCGACCTCGAGTACCGCGGCGACGGCTCGGTCCTGTCGGGCGGACGCGACCTCACCCCCTTCCTCCGCAGCGACGCGGTCGAGGCGGTCGTCGCCCAGGTATCCGCCGTCCCCGCGGTCAGGGAGCGAGTCAACGCGGTCGTCCGCTCGGTCGCCGCAAGGCGCGATGTAGTCGTGGAAGGCCGGGACATGTCCACCGTGGTCTTCCCGGACGCCGATTTCAAGTTCTACCTGGACGCTTCGGCCGATTCGAGGGCCCGCAGGCGGCTGGGGCAGGGCACCTCGGGGCTCGGACTGGAGGAAATCCGCGCCAACATCGAGATGCGCGACGCCATCGACAAGGCGAAAGCGAGCGGCGCGCTCCGCATTTCGCCCGACGCGGCGTATTTGGACACCTCCGGCTTGACCATAGAGGCCGTTTATGAAATAGTGAACAGGAAAATTTCACCGCAAGGGAATCCTATGGGCGATAAGGAAGTGGGCATGGGTGCGCAGAATCCCTCCAAGACGAGCATCCAGACACAGTTGCAGGAAGAGTATCTCAAGTCGATGAACCACCTCGAGGAGGGCGAGCTCGTCGACGGCGTGGTGATCCAGGTCACCTCGGACTACGTCTTCATCGACGTCGGCGCGAAGAGCGAAGGAAAGATCCCGCTCGTCGAATTCGACGCGGCTCCCAAGGTCGGCGACACGGTTCCCGTGGTCCTGATCAAGAAGGAGACCTATTCGGGCGAAGTCGTCGTCTCCAAGAAGAAGGCCGACGAGAAGATCTACTGGCGGAACCTCGCCAACGCCTTCAAGGACGGCACCACCGTCGAGGGCGTGATCGAGAAGGAGATCAAGGGCGGCTTCGAGGTCAACCTCGGCCACGGGCTCCGCGCCTTCCTCCCCGTCTCCAAGGCCGACAGCCAGCGCGTCGAGAAGGGCGACTACCTCATCGGCGTCAAGAGCCTGTTCTACGTCGAGCGGATCTACTCCGAGAAGCGCGTCAACATCGTGCTCAACCGCCGCAAGTGGCTCGAGGAAGAGACCGAGCGCAAGCGCGAGGAATTCTTCAAGACCGTACAGATCGGCGACGACGTCAAGGGCGAGGTCAAGAGCTTCACGAGCTTCGGGGCCTTCATCGACCTGGGCGGCTTCGACGGCCTCCTCCATATCAACGACATGAGCTGGGGCCACGTCACCCGGCCCAAGGACTTCGTCAAGAAGGGCCAGGAGATCGACCTCAAGGTCATCCGCCTCGATCCCGAGGAGAAGCGGATCAACCTCTCGCTCAAGCACTTCTCCAACGACCCCTGGCTCACCTTCGAGGAGCGCTACCACGTCGGCGACGTCGTGGACGGCAAGGTCACCAAGCTGACCGACTACGGCGCCTTCATCGAGGTCGAGGAGGGCATCGAGGGCCTCGCGCACATCTCCGAGTTCTCGTGGGTCCGCAAGGTCCGCAAGCCCGAGGAGATGCTCAAGCCCGGCGATCCGGTCAAGTGCATGATCCTCGGCTACGACCTCCAGGCCGGCAAGGTTTCCCTCGGCCTCAAGCAGGTCCAGGACAACCCCTGGGACCAGGTTTCCACCAAGTACCCCGTCGGCATGCGCATGACCCGCAAGGTCGTGAAGCTCACCGCCGCCGGCGCCTTCGTGGAGCTCGAGGACGGCATCGACGGCTTCCTCCACATGGACGACCTGTCCTGGACCAAGCACGTCAAGAACGCCTCGAGCGAGCTGCAGGAGGGCCAGGAGCTCGAGGTCATGGTCATCGAGAGCGACGCGGACAACCGGAACATCCGGCTCGGCGTCAAGCAGCTCTCCGAGGATCCCTGGACCAGCTTCGCCACGGCCTTCCGCGTGGGCTCGATCGTCGACGGCACCGTCTCGTCCATCACCGACTTCGGCGTCTTCGTCAAGGTCCAGGGCGACATCGAGGGCCTCGTCAACAAGTCCAACCTCTCCCAGGACCGCGAAGTCACCTTCGAGGACGCGGTCAAGAAGCTCGAGGTCGGCCAGGCCATCAAGGCGGTCATCACCGAGCTCAGCCCCGACCGTCAGAAGCTCTCGCTCTCCGTCCGCGACCTGGTGCGCAAGCAGCAGCGCGAGGAGATGAGCCGCTTCATGCACGACGACGGGGAGGGCGGCGAGGGCTTCACGCTCGGCGACCTTCTCAAGCAGAAGGGCGACAAGAACTAGTGGAATGTTCGAGCGGATCGATCCGAAGAAGTTCGAGACACTCCTCGAGATCTACACGCTCATAAACTCGAACTACGGTGACGCCACGTCGCTCCTGACTCAGATCATCGAGTCGGCGACGCGGCTCACCGAGGGCGAGGCCTCGAGCCTCATGCTCCGCAATCCCGAGGACGGCAGGCTCTACTTCGAGATCGCCCTCGGCCCGAAGGGTCGGGAAGTCAAGAAGTTCTCGGTGAAGCCCGGCGAGGGCATAGCTGGATGGGTGGCGGAGCACGGCCAGTCGCTCATCGTCAACGACGTCGACACCGACGCGCGCTTCACCGGCGAAATATCGAAATCCATCGGCTTTCCCACCTGGTCCATACTCGCGGTGCCCATGCTCGTGCGCGAGCGCCTCGTCGGAGTCATCGAGATACTCAACAAGAAAGGCAAGAAGTACTTCACGCAGGAAGACCTCCAGTGGCTGGAGGTTTTCGCCGTGCAGGCGGCCATAGCCATCGAGAACGCGCGCTTCCTCGAGAAGGCGCGCGAGGAGATCGGCTTCCTGCGGAACCAGATCAGCGCCGACAAGGGCTGGCACACGCTGGTGACCCAGAGCGCCGTCATGGCGGAGAAGCTCGACCTGATCGACCGCGTGGCCCGCACCGAGTCGTCGGTGCTCATACTAGGCGAGAGCGGCACCGGCAAGGAGCTCTTCGCGGAGCAGGTCCACCTCCGGTCGAACCGGCGCTCGGGCCCCTTCGTCCGCGTGAACTGCGCGGCGCTTCCCGAGGGGCTCCTCGAGAGCGAGCTCTTCGGCCACGTCAAGGGCGCCTTCACCGACGCGGTGCAGAGCCGCAAGGGCCGCTTCGAGCTCGCCGACGGGGGAACCATCTTCCTCGACGAGATCGCCGAGGTGCCGATCAAGCTCCAGGCCAAGCTGCTCCGCGTGCTCCAGCAGAAGACCTTCGAGCCGGTCGGCTCGTCCGACTCGATCACGGTGGACGTCCGCATCGTCGCCGCGACGAACCGGGACATCGAGGCCCAGGTGGAGAAGGGCGAATTCCGCTCCGACCTGTACTACCGCCTCAACGTCCTGCCGATCTACATTCCGCCGCTCAGGCAGCGCAAGGAGGACATCCCGGTCCTCGCCGACCACTTCCTCAAGCGCTTCTCGCGCGAGACGAAAAAGTCGTTCTCCGGCTTCACCGATTCCGCGATGGACTTGATGCTGTCCTATCCCTGGCCGGGCAACGTGCGCGAGCTCGAGAACGCCGTCGAGCGCGCCTGCGTCATCGCCTCGGAAAACAGGATCCACGACCGCGACCTCCTGGTCGGCGACCGCGGCACCTCGCAGGACGCCTACAAGGGCAAGAGCCTCAAGGACGCCCTCGTGATTTTCAAAAAGCACTTCATCCGCCGCGCCCTCGACGAGCACGAGTGGAACCAGACCGAGACGGCCAAGGTGCTGGACATCCAGCGCACCTACCTCTCGAGGCTGATCAAGGAACTTTCGATAGCGAATCCCAAGGAGTGACATCATGGCCGCACAGAAGCCCGACAAGGGCGCGGAGAGGGACCAGGGCGCCGAGCCCGGTCTCGCCGCGAAACTCAACGACTTCCTCCGCAGAAACCGGGCGGCGGCCTTCGCCGTCCTCGTGACGCTGGTCGCCGGCATCGTAGGCGTCGCCGTCTGGTCCGTGGTCTCGGAAGCCGCCGACGCCAAGGCCGCCCTCGCCGTCGAGGCCGCCGACGCCTCTTTCGCGGCCTGGACGTCCGCCCCCGACGCCGCCGCCAAGTCGGAGCTCGAGGCGGCGCTGCGCGCCGAGCTCGAGGCCCTCTCCTCCCGTTACGGAACCGAGTGGCCCGGCCTCCACGCCGAGCTCCTCGCGGCACGCATGGTCGCCGAGGCCGGCAAATGGGCCGAGGCCGAGAACCTCTATGCCGCGCTCGCCCGCAAGGCTCCCGCCACGAGCCACGTCGGCCCGGCGGCTTACCGCTACGCCGCCGACGCCGCCGAGCGCGCCGGAGCCAACGACCGCGCCGCGGCGTTGTTGAACGAGTTCCTCGCGGCCTGGGAAGGCAAGGCGCCCGGCGCCGAACGCTCGCGCCTCGCGCTCCTCAGGCTCGCCGAAGCCGGCCGCGACTACGCCGCGGCGCGCGAGCAATACGACATCATGGTCTCGCGCTATCCCGATTCCGATTGGACAAAGCTCGCGGCCAACCGTATACTCTACCTCGAATCGCAGGGTCTCCTGGACTAGGGTTATCCACGCGGAAGCGGCCCGGGGCGACCCGGGCCTTTTCCATATCTGGAGGTCGACATGGCCAAGCGCCGCTCGAAATTCCTCGAGACGAGGTACTTCGCTTTCGTGATCGGCTCGGTCCTGTTCCTGGCGTTCTTCGCGGTGGGAACCTGGACCGTCTGGCTCGAAGGCCTCGAGCTCGCCGCCTTCGACTCCCACTTCAAGCTCAAGGAAAACATCCAGCAGAGCTCCTCGCAGGTCGGAGCCGAAAGCACGACCCGGAGCCACCGCATCTCCGAGGACATCCTGATCATCGGGGTGGACTTCAACTCGCTCTCGCGCTACGGCCGCTGGCCCTTCCCGCGCTGGCGGCACGCGGACCTGGTCAACGCCTTCTCCCGCATCACCGACCAGGCCAACCGAGAGCGCTCGCTCTTCATCGACGTGTTCTTCATCGATCCCGACCGCGTCGTCGAGGACGACGCCGCTTTGGTCGGCGCCATAGCCGATTCCGGCCGGGTATTCCTCGAAACGGTGCTCACGGACACCCCCGCGGGCATCGTCGACCAGCACGAGCTTTCGGAACGTCAGGCCGTCCTGTACGAAGGGTGGGGGACGGTACGCAACGTGCGCGGCGACTGGAAGTCCATGCGCGAGTTCCTCGGCTACGAACCGCCGCTCGCCGACTACGCCTCCGCGCTCAAGGGTTACGGCCACGCCAACTTCATCGCGGACCTGGACGACGTCTACCGGAGGCAGCCGCTCGTCCTCAAATCGAGCGAGCTCATCGAGGAGCTGCTGCTCGACGACCTGGCCCCCGGCTACGACGTCAACGCCGCCGCCTTCGAGAGGCTCTCGTGGACCGACACGGAAGGCCGCACGCACGACGTCAAGCTGCCCTTGACGCCGCGCGAGCTCGAGCGCCTCGCGAAGGATATGGCGGAGAACGCGCCCGTCGTCATCGAGGACCTCGACGGGGACGGCACCGCGGACAGGAGCTACCACGTCCTCCAGCGTTACCGGGATTTCTTCGTCCCCTCGATCACGCTCTCCCTGGCGGTCGATTACTTCGGCAAGACCCTCGACGACCTCGTCGTGGAGATCGGCAAGGAAATCGTCATTCCCTCGCCGATGAAGTGGGACGCGGACGAGTCCGCCTGGGTTCCCTACCGCGTGCTGGTGAAGCCGGGCGTCTGGAACGAAGGGGAACTGGTCGAGGAGGAGATCTACCGTTCGGTTCCCGAAATCCGCATCCCGATCGACGCCCAGGGCCGCATGCTCGTCAACTTCATGGGGCGGCCTTCCGCGGACAGCGCCGAAGGCATCCAGACCTTCCCCGTGCGGTCATACTCCGGCTACGCCGACAAGGCCCCGCCCGCGGATCCCGAGACGTGGCGCCGGCCGACCATGGCCGCCAAGGGCAAGATCCTCATGGTGGGGGCCTTCGCCCGAGGCGTCGCCCAGGACGAGAAGCCTACGCCCTACGGCCTCATGTACGGCATCGAGATGCACGCCAACGCGCTCAACACCATCATCATGGACAACTTCCTGCGCTACGCTGCCCCCTGGCTGGACGCGCTGGTGCTGTTCGCCGCCATCATGCTCACGAGCCTCTACAGTTCCCGCATCTCCACCGTATGGTCCTTCTTCCTGACGCTGTTCCTCGTGTTCGCGCTGTTCATCGGCGTGACGCTCACCTTCGACTACCGCCAGACGGTTTTCGCCTACGCCACGCCCGCCCTCGGATCGGTGTTCGCCTTCATCGCCATCGTCGCGTACCGCGCCTTCACCGAGGAGCGCGACAAGCGCATGATCCGCGACACCTTCGGCAAGTACGTCAGCCCCCGCGTCGTGGACCAGCTGGTCGAGTCTCCCCCCGAGCTCGGCGGCGTCGACAAGGAACTCACGGTCTTCTTCTCGGACATCCGGGGCTTCACCACCTTCTCGGAGAACATGTCGCCGCAGGAACTCGTGAACCACCTGAACGAGTACCTCGGCGCCATGACCGACCTCGTGCTCGAGTACGGCGGCACGCTCGACAAGTACATCGGCGACGCGGTCATGGCCTTCTGGGGAGCCCCCCTGCCGCAGAAGGACCACGCGGTGCTGGCCTGCAAGTGCGCGCTCCGCCAGATGGAGAAGCTGCGCGAGCTCAACGCCGCCTGGCCCGAGCACAAGCGGATCAACATCGGCATCGGACTCAACTCGGGCATCATGACGGTCGGCAACATGGGGTCGAAGATCCGGATGAACTACACGCTCACCGGCGACAACGTGAACATCGGCAGCCGCCTCGAGGCCACGAACAAGGAGTACGGCACCAACATCATCATCAGCGAGTCGACCTACGCCCTGGTCCGCGACAAGTTCCTGGTCCGCGAGCTCGACAACATCCGCGTGAAGGGCAAGAACAAGCCGGTGGTCATCTACGAGCTGGTGGACTGCCTCGAAAGCCTCGAGCCGCCGGTTTCCTTGGTCGACGATGTCAAGCGCAAGTAGGCAGGCGACCGCTCCCGCCGCGTCGACCGAGGCATCCCCGTCCGCGCCGTCCCTGCCACCAGCGGCGAGGGCGGCGGGCGGCGGGGGAGGGCACGCCGCGAAGCCTTATTGTATGATTTTTGCCTCGGTGCTTCTTGCCGTGCTTTCCTTCGCTATCTCCTCCTGCGGAATTCCTTCAGTGCCGTACCTCGCTAAACCGTTGCTTATCGGAACGACCAATGACATCAATGATTCATTCGAGTTCCGAAATGATCCGGGGTCCTCGCTTGATGTGTTTGATGGCTTCGAAATCTATTACCGGCTCTACCTCCGGGAGGTCGATGCAGAGGCTGATCGTATTTCCATCGCGTCATTGCTCTCTGCAGACGAAGGCCAGACGACTTACAGCCGATTGTCCACCTTGGATTTCAAGCGAGTGGTTTTCTTAGATGAAGCTGAAGTTTGGCCTCCAACGGAAGTATTCTGGCCAAGCGACTCTCCGGACTTGGACTACACCGTCCTGGTGAAACTCGAGCCGTTGAGCACCTCGACAGCTACAAGCTCTCCGAGCCTTTTCAAGCGAAACATGCAAAGGTTCAATGCCAAGGAGTTCAACGAGTCGGCCATCGCGGAAACCGACGCCGACGTCGAAGCTTCACAAGTCGAGGGTGGAGTACCTGACGCACAGGTGACTTTACTTGCCTACATCTGTGCTCACGGATTCGACTTTACAAACGCAATAGAATACCGTTCGCAATTCATCGCGATAAAGCTTTCCTTGAACTGAAATGACGGGTGCTGCATGTAGGGCACACCCCCACGCCTCAGCCGTCTCGATCGTCATTACTTCCTATAATGTATATTCTGTCGACTTTTATGCGGAAGATTTCCGAGGCCGCGGGCGGGCGGCGCCTTCCGGCTCGCGCTCGGAAGCATCCTCTCAGGCAAGCAGGGACAGGATCTTGAGGTAGCTTTCGGGACCCGAGCCGCCGTCGGCGTATTGTCGCGTTCGCCCGAGCCTCAGGTTCCTGGCCGGATCGACGCCGAGGAGCCGCTCGAGCATGGCCTGAAGCCCGAGCTCCTTGCGTCCGCCGTTCCTGAGTCGCAGGCGCAACGAGGCGCCCGAGGCTTCGGCGAACGAACCTTCGAGCTCCGTGGTCGCCAACTCCGCCTCGAACAAACCCGCGAGCGCGAGCGCCTTTCCTTCCTCGCCGCAATCGAGTTCCCAGTCCGAACCCCAGGCGAGCGAGGCCAGCGAACGACGCTTCCTCCCCTCGACGAACGGGATCCAGACCGCCTCGAGCGGCTCTATGCCCTCCGGAAGGCAGGCGGCCAGTCGCCGCAGGAAATCATCCTCATCCATCCGCCGTTCCAGCACCGCGAGGCCGAGCTCTTCCATGGAGGAGACGCCTATCGGAAGCGGATCCGAGAGCTCTAGGCGCGACAGCGGGTTGAAGCCCTCCGATAGGGCGACCGGCAGGCCCGAGATGAGGAACGCCCGGTGGAACGCGTCATGGAACTGATGGTGGGGCCAGAACGGGGTCCGTCCGACGCGCCGCCAGGCGAACGCCATCCTCCCCTCGTTCCGAGCCTGCTCCCTCCGGCCCACCGGAGCCGCATCCTCCGTGGACCTTACGGGGTTCTCGGCGATGATTCGCTCCAGGAAATCCGTATGTATCTTATTTCGTACACTCGGCCCCGCATCTACGCACGAACCGCAGAGCTCCGCGCAGGAATCGGTACAGGTTCCGGTCAGGGTCGAGGCGTTGGAACGCTCGAGCTCGCGGAGCAGCCACTTCCTCGAAACCCGGAGCTTGACGTCTTCCCAGGGCAGGGCTTCCTCGAGGCTTCGTTCCCGCGAGGCTTCGACCCATGGATCATAGCCCCGGTCCGCGGAAACGCGCGCAGCCTCGAGCCAAAGCTCTTTCCTCGAATGTTCTTCCCAGGCGTCGAGGCGACACCCGAGACGCCATGCGTCGAGCGCGAAGTCGCCCGCGCGCGCGTCACCCCGGGAAAACACCCCCTCGAGCGCGGAGAGGAAGGGATCGTGCCAGCTGAGCTTGACGCGGCGTTCGCGTCGGAACGCTTCCCTGACGACCGCGAGCCGGGCGGTCGCCTCGTCGGCTTTGAGCGCGGGAGCCCATTGATAGGGCGTGTGTGCCTTCGGCACGAACGTGCCGATGTTGACGTTGAGCTGGAAGGTCGTGGCCGCGAGGAGGCGCCTGAGGTATTCGACGAGCGCCTCGGCCTCCCCCTCCCCCGCCCCTCCGGGGACCGGAAGCCCGAGCATGAAATAGAACTTGGCCTGTCGGTACCCGCGTCGCTTGGCCTCGTCGAGGATGGCGACGACGCGGTCGAAGGTCACGGTCTTGTTGATCGAGAGCTGCCAGTGGTCGGCCGGCGTCTCGACCGCGAAGGTCAGGCCGCTCTTCCGGGTCTGGGCTATCTCCTCGATGATCGGCAACGGAAAGCTGTCGACCTTGACGGAAGGCAGCTGGAACGAGACCTTGCGCGGACCGTAGCGGGCATTGAGGGCTCGCAGCAGCAGGTCGACGCGCGGATAGTCGCCCGAGGAAAGGGACGATATGGTGATCTCGCGATGCCCGCCCTTCGTCACGAGCCGGTCGACGTCCTCGAAAACGGCTTCCGGGTCGCGTACGCGCTGGGGTCGGTAATAGTATCCGGCATGGCAGAACCTGCAGCCGTTCGGGCAGCCGCGCATGATCTCCACGACTCCGTGATCCTGGACGGGCTTGAGCGAGGGAACGGGCAAGGCGGTGTCGTAGCGTCGCGAGGGAAACCCGTCGTCCACGGCGCGGACGGCTTTCTTGCCGGGCATCCAGAAGGCCTTATCCTCCGCGATCCGGTCGAGCAGCTCGGGCCTGCGTGCCCCGGCTTTCTTCAAGGCCGAGAGTTCCGAAGCCAGCTTGAAGAATCCGGCTTCCGCCTCTCCGATCCAGACCGCGTCGACGAAGGGGGAAAACGGGGCGGGATTCGTGATCGCCGGTCCTCCCGCGATCACTATCGGATCGTCGCCGCCGCGGTCTTCCGTCCTCAACGGCACTCCGGCGGAGGAAAGCACCGTGAGGATGCCGGTGATGGAAAGCTCGTAACCGACGGAGAACGCGACGAGGTCGCACTCGCGGACCGGCATGCCCGTTTCCAGCGTGTAGAGCGGCAGGCCCTTCTTCGGCAACAGCGCCTCGAAATCCGGAGCCGGAGCGAAGACGCGCTCGCAGCGGACGTCCTCGAGCGCGTTCAATCCCGAGTAGAGGATGCGCAAGGCGTTGTTGGACATGCCGATCTCGTACAGGTCCGGAAAACAGAGCGCGATTTCGAGCAGCCCCTCGCCTTCCTTGCGGACGGCTCCGTATTCGCCCCCGAGGTATCGGGAAGGCTTCCGGACCTCCAGCAGGGAATCGCCGAGGGCGCGGACCGGATCCATCCTCACAGGTCGAACCTCCTCGCCGACACCGCCAGCGCGAGGCCCACGCCGATCAGCGCGGTCCAGAGGGACGAGCCTCCGTAGGAAAGGAAGAAGAGCGGTATGCCGGTGATCGGCATGATGCCCATGGCCATGCCGACGTTGATGATGAAATGGAAGAAAATCATGCCCGACACTCCGGCGACGACGTAGGCCGCGTAGGCGCTCTTGAGGTTCCGGAGCAACACCACGCACCGCGCCAGCAGGAGGAAGAACAGGGAGAAGACGACGATGCCGCCCACGAGCCCCCACTCCTCGGAGAGGATCGAGAAGATGAAGTCGGTGCTCTGCTGCGGCAGGTAGCGGTAGTGGCTCTGGGTTCCCTGCAGGAATCCGCGACCGCCGAAGCCCCCGGATCCGATGGCCGTGATGGACTGCAGGATGTTCCAGCCGGAGCCGCGCGGATCCACCGAAGGGTCGAGGAAGACTATCAGGCGCATCACCTGGTATTCCTTCAGCACCATCCGGCCGACCAGCGCGGTCATGAGGGACGCGACCAGGAGGAGCGCGGAGTAGGCGATCCAGTAGTAGTATCGCCTTCGTCCGATCAGGAACCCCAGGGTCGCGAGGGCGAAGACGCCCGCGAGGCCGCCGATGAGCAACCACGAGCGCGGCGGCTCGTAGAACACCGAGAGCCAGACGGACGGCGCGTCGGCGATGACCGTCTCGTAGAGGGGCAGCACCGCGAAGCCCAGGGTGAGGACGGCCAGCAGTCCGACGAAGGCGACGTACCTGGTCTCGATGCCCCCGATCCAGGCCATCACGAGGAAAATGGGCAGGAAGACGAGCGAGGTGCCGAAGTCGGGCTGCGCCAGGATGAAGGCCATGGGGATGGCCGCGAGGGCGAAGGCCTTGACGAAGCGGCCGAAGCGATCGGGATCGTGACGCGAGTCGGCCAGGTATTTGGCGAGCATGAGGATGGCGGCGATCTTGGTGAATTCGGAAGGCTGCACCCCGATGTCGCCCACCCCGATCCAGGAGCGGGCGCCGTTGACCACGCGCCCGAATAGTCGCGTGTACACCAGGGCCGCGAGGGAGGCGCCATAGAACCAGGGCGCCAGGTCGCGCCACCGCTTCCAGTCGACGACGACCACCGCGGCGAGCAGAACCAGTCCCGTAGCGACCCATACGAGCTGCTTGAGCCATTCGTTCGAAACGACGAGTCCTTCGCTCGTCACGCCGGAGGAATAGATGAACAGCACGCCCGCGCCCATCAAGAATATCGCCGGGGCCAGGATCCACCAGTCGATGTCGGCGAGCGAGCGTCCCGAGATAGCCATCACTCCACCCTCGAAGCGCTCGGCTTCGCTATCCAGCCCATGCCGAGCGCGGCCACGGCCTCGTCGTAACTCTGTCCGGCGAACCAACCCTGGTGGATGATGTTGGTCGCGTAGGTGGCCCACCACTCCCACGGGTTCGACGCTTCCACCATCACCACCACCACGATCACGTCCTCCGGATTCTCGGCGTCGTAGGGTGCCCACGACGCGAGCCACGAGTGCCAACGGTCCGGCAGCCCGACTTCGGCGGTGCCGGTCTTGCCCGCGACCTCCACGGCCTTGGTGTTGATCGCGTAGCGGGCGGTGCCCTCGGTGATGACCCCGCGCAGGGCGCCGCGGACCTCGGCGTAGACGGCCGGATCGGTACGCGAGCGCGCGATCGCCTCGGGCTCCACCCGGGATACGACGGCTCCCGTCGATGCGTCGCGGACCTCCTTCAGCACGTGCGGCCGGTAGATCACCCCGTCGTTCACTATCATGGCGTAGGAGTTGGCTACCTGCAGGGGCGTCGCGAGCGTGAAGCCCTGCCCGATGGATACGTTCATCGTGTCGCCCGCCAGCCATTTCTCGTGGAAGCGACGTTCCTTCCATTGCGGCGTCGGGATGAACCCGTCGACCTCTCCCGGCAAGTCGATGCCAGAGGCCGTCCCGAAACCGAACTCCGAGGCGTACGCCACGATCCGCTCGATGCCGAGGTTGTCCCGTCCGACCACCCAGAAGTAGATGTCGCAGGACTGCTCGAGCGCCTCCTCGAGGTCCACCTTGCCGTGCCCGGGATGCACGTTCCAGCAGCGCCAGACGCGCTCGCCGTAGGAAATCTGTCCTTCGCACAGGACTTCCTTGTCGGGGGAAACGGACTCCTCCTCGAGGATGGCGGTCGTCATGATGGCCTTGAAGGTCGAGGCCGGCGGGTAGCTCGATTGTATGGCGCGGTTGATGAGCGGATTGCGTCCGTCGTTGAGCAGGGCCGCGTACACATTGTTGCCCCCGGTTCCGATGAAGAGGTTGGGGTCGTATGACGGATAGGAAACGAGGGCCAGCACCTCGCCCGTGGCGGGTTTGAGCACCACGACCGACCCCAAGCGCTCTCCGAGCGCGTCCTCCGCGAGCTCCTGCATGCGCCGGTCGATCGAGAGCACGAGGTTGCTGCCCATGACCGGTTGGTCGACGGCGCGGTTCGACCGGGTGACCGCGCGCCCCCGGACGTCGACCACGGAGTACTCCCGCCCGTCCTTGCCGCGGAGCAACGCGTCGTACTGCTTTTCGACGCCGGCCTTCCCGACCAGGTCGCCCGTCTTGTAGCCCTTGTTGTAGAGAACCTTCAGTTCCTCGCGGGTGATGTCGCCGACGTAGCCGAGGATGTGCGAGAACGAGCCGGAGACCGCGTAGGAACGCTTGGGTTCCGCGCGCCAGGCCACGCCCGGGAATTCGTCCGCCCGCTCGGCGAGCGTCGTCACCGTCCCGTATTCGACCGCCTGGGCCAGCTCGATGGGCTGGTAGAGGTGGTAGTACGCCGGCGGAACCTTGGAACGGAGCTCGTCGACCGGCTGGCCGAGCACGACGGCCAGCTTCTGGAACACGGTGTCGCGCAGGGCGGCCGGCAACTCGGCGGGGACGAGGTCGACCGCGAACGAATCGATGTTGAGGACGAGGGGACTCGAGACGTTGCGGTCGAAAATCTCTCCGCGCTGGGCGGGAATGGTGGTGGTCTGCCGGGCGATCGTCGAGGCCATGGCGCGGTATTCGACGCCGCGCCTGATCTGGAGGTCGAAAAGGTGGAAGGCGTACACGGCGAACACAGCCCCGATCAGGGCGAGGAGGATGGTCGCGCGGCGCGGATCGACCGGCTGGTCCCCGGTCTTGTTCAAGTCGCTCAATATCCTCTCCGGGGAGTGACGAGGAGCGGTCCGAGGACGCCGAGTCCGAGGAAAAGGATGGGCGCCGCCAGGGCGTTGTAGGCGACCTCGATCCAAAGCGCGGAGCCGAGGAAATCGTACGCGGCCACGTGGTCGGGGAAAAGAAGCGCGACGGCCGAGATCGCGAGCGCTTTGAAGAGCGTGGCCGAGGCCGCGAGAACCACGGGAAGAAGCACGCGGTCGGCGAAGATCTTGCCCGACGCGAGCGCGTAGGTGAAACCGACCAGGGTGCGGACCAGGGCATTGAGGCCGAGCGGAGCCGCCGACAGAGCGTCCTGCGCGAGGCCTGAGACGAAGCCCGTGAACTGCCCCTCCGGGCCTGTGTTCCGGAACGAGACGTACACGAGCGCGACGAGGGCCAGGTCCGGCACGACGGAGAGAACCTCGACCGAACGGAGCCAGGTACCCTGCGCGTAGACGCAGAACACCGAGATCACGCTCGAAACCAGTACCGATCGCAGCACTTCATCATCCTTCGGGCGCGGTTTCGGGGAATACCACGAACAGGTACTCGAGCCGGTTGAAATCGACCACCGGTTCGATGTCGATGTCGATCGAGGTCTGGTAATCGGTGATGTGCAACCGCGCCACGCGGCCGATCACCACGTCCGGCGGATAGAGCGAATGGAAGCCGGTGGTGACCACGAGGTCGCCGTACTGGATCTCGTCCTTGGCGCGCTTCTTGACATAGCGCATGAGCAAAGGCGAATCGCTGCCCGCGCCGCCGACGAGTCCTTCGTAGCGGGTGCGCTCGAGGCGGGCGGAGACGAAGGACGCCGCCTCGTAGAGCGGACTGACTATGGAGCTGGTGCGACCCACCTCGATCACGCGGCCTACCAAGCCCTCGTTGCCGTCCGAATAGGCGATGACCGGCAGGTTCTTCCGTATACCGTCGATGGAGCCCTTGTCGATGACGAAGGACGAATACAGGTTGTCCGGATCTCGCGCGGTCACGCGGGCGGCGATCTTGCGATACTTGACCCGTTCGGCGAAGCCGAGGAGGTTCGAGAGCCGCTCGTTCTCGCGCCGAAGCTCGGCGTAGCCGCGTTCGAGCGATTCGAAACGCTCCAGCCTCTCGAGCAGGGCTTCGTGGCTCCGCCGGAGGTCGCGCAACTCGCCGACCGCGGAGACCGTGTCGCCGACGAAGGAGCCCACGGCGGAGAAACCCTGCTGGAAGAAGCCCAGGACCGAAAGCCCGAGGCGCTCGGGCAATCCCGTGAGGGCCCTGGTGGAAAGCAGGAGCATGACGATCGAAATCGATGAAAGCAGCGCGAGGACGAGGGACTTCCGCCTGAGATCCCCGGCCGGGGCGCGGGAACGCATCAGTAGCCCATGCCGCCGTAGGGTCCGATGCCGTCCTGGCTCTTCATGGTCTCCCAGTACTTGCCGGATCCGATGGCGACGCATTCGAGCGGGCGCTCGGCGAGTATCACCGGAACCCCCGTCTCTTTGGCGATGAGCTTGGGCAGACCCTTGAGGAGGCTTCCGCCTCCCGCCATGACGATGCCCCGCTCCACGATATCGGCGGCCAACTCGGGCGGAGTCTGACCGAGGGTGCGCTTGATTTCGTCGACGATCTGGTTGATCGGCTCCTGGAGCGCCTCGCGGACCTCGACCGAATCGATCTCGAGGCGTCGCGGCAGTCCCGTGATGGCGTCGGTGCCCTTGATTTCGACCTTTTCGATCACCTTTTCGGGACTGGCGTTGCCGATCTCCATCTTGAGCCGCTCCGCGGTCTGCTCGCCGATGATCAGGTTGTGCACGTTGCGGATGTGGCGGATGATCGCCTCGTCGAATTCGTCGCCGCCGATGCGCACGGCGTTGGTCACGACCATGCCTTTGAGCGAGATGACGGAGATCTCCGTGGTGCCGCCGCCGATGTCGCAGATCATGTGGCCCGCGGGCTCGTGGATCGGGATCTCCGCGCCGATCGCCGCGGCGAGCGACTCGAAGATCACCTTGACGTCGCGGGCGCCCGCCTTGTACGCGGCGTCCTCGACGGCGCGGCGTTCCACCTCGGTGATGCACGAGGGGATGCCGATGACCATGCGCGGCTTCACGAACCAGCGGCGCGGAATGACTTTCTGGATGAAGTAGCGGATCATCTTCTCCGTGGTGTCCGGATCCGCGATGACCCCGTCGCGGAGCGGGCGGATGGCGATGATGTCCCCGGGGGTCTTCCAGAGCATGCGTTTGGCCTCGGAGCCCACGGCGACGACGCGCTTGGTACCGCGCTCCACGGCCACGACCGAAGGCTCGTTGATGACTATGCCCTTCCCCCGGGCGTAGATGAGCGTGTTGCAGGTACCGAGGTCTATCCCGATGTCGAGCGACAGGCTGTCGAACAGTTTGCCCATATGATCCTCCGTGGATGCTGCGATGCGTTCAGGGTCGTTCCGCGAGCTTCTGTCGCGCTCCGGCGTGTACCGGATCCAAGGAAACCGCTTTTCGCCATTCCGCGCGAGCCAGCGCCGGGTCGCCGGCTTTCTGGAAGAGAAGGCCGAGCCGGTAATGCGCCTCGGCGGATTCAGGATTGTCCTCGAGGACCGCGCGGTAGTGCGCCTCGGCCTCGTCCAAGGCGCCCCTCGCCTCGAGGAGCTCGCCGATGAAGAATCTGCACAGCTCGCGGACGAAGGCGTCGCCCGAGACCGACAGCGATTCCATGGCGAGCTTTTCCGCGTCCTCGCCCATGCCGAGCTCGGCGCGTACGCGGGCCGCGGCCAGGAGGAGCGTGTCGGTCCGACGCTCGGCCAAGGCCCGGTCGAAGAACTCCAGGGCCCGATCGTCCATGCCGAGCCCCTCGTAGGCGAGCGCCACGTGTTCCCACGCGTCCGCGGCCGTGTAGCCGGACGCGGACGCGGCGAGCAGGGACTCGACCGCTTCGCCGTACCAGGCGCTTCCCTTCCGATAATACGCCTTTCCGAGCACGTAGAGCGCGCGGGAACGATAGGGAGTGCCTTCGACCAGGAGCACTTTGCGCAGATGGGCAATGGCCGCGTCCATGTCGGCGAGCCTGGCCTCCTCGCCGTCCTGCGAGACTCCGCGGTAGAAGGACGCGAACCCCGCCAGCGATAGCAGCACCGGATCGAGAGGCTCGCGCTCGAGCCCGTCCTCGCAGAGGGCGATGGTGCCCGGCAGGTCGCCGGCTTCCCACGCCTCGAGGGCCAAATCGCGCGCGCGGCTCGCCTGCTTGCGTTCGCCGATGACGCCGATCAGGCGTGGCGCCCCGAAGGCCGTGGCCGCAGCGAGCAGGAGCGCTCCCGCCACGAGGACGATGACCACCGCGCCTCGGCGACGATGCGATGAGGAGCCGAGCTGTACGGTCGGGGCGTTGCGCGGGTAGAATTCCATGGATATCCGTCGTGGCCGTTTTACCACGCGCGGAAGCTAAAGTCAATGAAAGGGAAAGGCCGCCGCGCGGCGGTGAAGCCGGGCGGCGGCCGAAGAAAAAGAAGGCGGGCCTGTAAGCCGGGTTCTGTCCCCTTTCGGGGCATCGTCATCCATCTCGGGTTCCGGTCGCCCGGAACCTCCGCGCGGCCTACCCGCGGGGCGCGAAGCCCTAAGGCTCCGCGGGACCGGCGGTCCTCCCGCTGCTCGGCCTTGCTCGCGGCGAGGCTTGCAATGCCGCCGCCGTTACCGGCGGCGCGGTGGGCTCTTACCCCGCCTTTTCACCCTTGCCGTCGTTCCGCGCGAACGCGGAACGCTTGGGCGGTTCGTTTTCTGTTGCGCTGTCTGTCGCGCGCCCTCCCGGAGGCCCGAAAGCCCCCGTTCGTTCGCGCGCCCGGTGATTACCCGGCGCCGCGCCTTCGCGAGCCCGGACTTTCCTCCCCGCGGAGCGCCTGAGCGCTCCGCGAAGCGACGACACGGCCCGCCTTCAATAATTACTCGTCATGCTCCTCGCCTTCGTCCTTCTCCGCATCGTCGTCCCCCTCGTCGTAGGAGTCGTCCTCGCCCTCCTCGGAGAAATCGTCGAGGTCGGCCAGGCTTCCGGATTCGATCTCGGCCACGAGGTCGTCGTCGGAGCCGTCCAGGCGCTCCTCGTACTGGAGTACGCGGCTGCAGTAGGGGCAGAAGATGATCTTGTTGCCCTGACGCACCTCGTTCACGAAATGGGCGGGCAGGATCATCGAGCAGCCGGTGCAGACGTAGCCGCGGACCGGCACGATGCCCACGCCCTGCTTGGAGCGGATGATGCGCTCGAACTTGAAGATGACGTCGGCGTCGAGACCGTCGGTGGCGTCGAGCTCGTCGGCCCGGAGGCGCTCCACGCTCTGGCGCATGCCGGAGGTCTCCTGCTCGATCTTCTGGCGCTTCTCGATGACCTCTCCCTCCTGGAGCTGGATCATGGCCTCGGACTTGCGCAGCTCGGCTTCCGCTTCCGTCAAGGCGCGCTCCTCGCGCTGGAGCTCCTTGCGGAGATTCTGCTCGAGGTCGGTCGCGTCGCGGATCTCCTTGTTGAGCGCCTCGTACTCGCGCTGCGTGGAGATCACGTCCATCTGCTTCTCGGCCTTCTCGCGGGCGGCCTCCGCTTCGGCGAGGCGGTTCCGCAGGTCGGAGACGCGGGCCGTGGTCTCCTCGAACTCGGCGTTGCGCTCGAGGTAGGTCTTCTTGACGCGGGCGAGGAGTTCCTCCTGCGCGTTCAGCGACTTCGGGACCTCGTGGATCTCGCGCTCGATCTGGACGCGCTCGGTGAGGATCTCCTGGAACTTGCGGAGCCTCGTGAAGACTTCTTCCATTAACATGTATGGTCACCTCGCCTCGTGTTGGTCTCGCGGAACGGAAACGACGGCCCGGAGGCCGGTCAGTGGTCCATGTAGTCGCGGAGCTTCTGGCTCCGCTTGAAGTGCCTGAGCTTCTTGAGCGCCTTCGCCTCGATCTGGCGGATACGCTCCCTGGTGACGTTGAAATAGAGCCCGACTTCCTCGAGCGTCAGCGAATACCCGTCGTCGAGGCCGAAGCGCATGCGGAGCACTTCCTGCTCGCGCGGCGGCAGCGTGGCGAGGACCGACCGGATCTGCTCCTGCAGGAGCTTGTAGTCGGTCTGGACCGAGGGATTCTCGATCTCCTTGTCCTCGATGAAGTCGCCGAGCAGGCTGTCCTCGTCCTCTCCGATGGGCGTCTCGAGCGAGATCGGCTCGCGCGCGACGTTCTTGACGCTCTTGACGCGGGTGACCGGCCAGCCGAGCTGCTGGGCCACTTCTTCGTCCGTAGGCTCGCGGCCGAGCTTCTGCATCAGCTGCCGCGATTCCCTCACCACCTTGTTGATCTGCTCGATCATGTGCACGGGCACGCGGATCGTGCGGGCCTGGTCCGAGATCGAGCGCGTGATCGCCTGGCGTATCCACCAGGTGGCGTAGGTCGAGAACTTGAAGCCCTTGCGGTACTCGAACTTCTCGACGGCCTTGATGAGGCCGATGTTGCCTTCCTGCACGAGGTCGAAGAAGTGGAGCCCGCGGTTGGTGTATTTCTTGGCGATGGAGACGACCAGGCGGAGGTTGGCCTTGATCAGGCGGTCCTTCGCGTTCTTCATCATGATGCGGCCGCGGTTGATCTCCTTGGCCATGACGATGATGCGGTCGCATTCCTCCTCGAACGCGTACTCGAGTTCCTGGAGCTTGCGCTCGGTGGTCTGGATCTGCCGGATCCGTTCCTTGATCTCGTCGCTCGAAAGGCCCAGGTCCTCCTCGATCTTCTCGCGGCGCTCGCGGATGGTGAGGTTGCGGCCGAGGGCCCGGAGCTCCTTGAAGTTGGCGACGCGCAGGGTGTTCTCGAGCCGCTCCTGCTCGCGGCGGTACTTGCGGATCTTCTTGGCGGCGTTGATGAATTTCTCGGAGAAGGAATTGATCTCCTCCGGATGGATCTCGGCCTCGCCCAGGCGGGCCAGGAGGGGAACGCGCAGCTCGACCAGGGCGCCGTCGGAAGCCGGGTCGCCGCCGCGGGCGATCACCTTCCGCTTGGCCTCCATGTAGTCCTTGAGGCCCGAGTAGGTATCCTTGAGGACGTCGCGGTAGAACTGGTTGAGCCTGCGGCGCTCGGCGATCTTCTCGGTGTTCTCCTTGCGCTGGGGACCGGACTCGCGCTTGGCCTTGACCGCGATGGTGTGGAACTCGGGAATCAGCATGCCGCAGTGGCGGATGATGCCCTTTATGATGTTCTCGCCCTCTTCCATGGTGGTGGAGAGGGAGACCTCCTGCTCGGCGGTGAGAAGGTGCTCCTTGCCGATCTCGCGGAGGTAGAGGCGGATGGGGTCGTCGACCGCCGATTCCTTGTCGTTGTAGACGAGCCGCTTCTTCTCGGCTTCCGCCTCCTTGACCGGGACCTCGTCCTCGAGCGACAGGTCCGATTCCTCGAGCTTGATGTTGTTGCTCTCGAGGAGGGCGAGCACGCCGTCGATCTTGTCGGAATTGAGGACCGCCTCCGGAAGGAAGTCCGAGAGCTCGTCGAAGTTGATGGTCTTCTTCGACTTCGCGTACTCGAGGAGTTTGGCGATCGCAGGTTCCAGATCAAGATCGCTCATGCCGCTCATCCTTTATTCGCTCAAGTTCGCCGTCAATGAACATTTTCTCGTACAGGAGGTCGTCGAGGGAAACCTCGTCGCCGTCCCTCTCGGGATCGAAATCCCGCATGCGCGCCTTGAGCCGCTCCCGCTTGCGCTCGAGGCTGCGCGCCCGCACCCTACGCGCGCCGTCGACGACGACGCGTTCGGGATGCAGCTCGAATTCCCCCTTCGCCGCGCGTTCCCGGACCCAGGTCCGCAAGGGTTCGTCCCGGACGCGAAAAAGCACGGCCTCCGTCGTCCCTTCCTCCGCCCTGAAGGCTTCCTCGAGGGCGATGTAGAGCTCCCTGGCCCCGTCATCGTCGAGGTCCGCGGCGGCCACGGAGCCGCGGAAACCCGCGAACAGCTCCGGATGGAGCGCCAGCGCGGTCAGCAAGGCCAGGTCGGCCGGATTCCGGCTCGGCGCCTGGGGTTCGCCTTCCGCGCCCCGCGCGGGCCCCGCGCTGTCGCGGGAAGCCCGACGGGCGAAATCCGCGAGGATGCTGTGCGCCTGTACGAAGAGGGCGCGCGAGGCGGCCTCGACGAACTCGTCCCTGCGGACGGCTGCATCCAACACGGCGATGTAGGGGAACAAGGTCTCGACGGCCCGCGCCTTTCCTTCCGCGGAGGCGATATCGAACGATGAGGTCGCCCGGCGAATGAGAAAATCGTCTCCATTTATAGCCGAATCCGGCAGTTTATTCAATTCCTCCGCGCCGGCTTTCTGCAGTATTTCCGCCGGATCCTTGCCGCCCGGCACCAGGATGACCGAGGCGCGGAGGCCCCCGCGGGCGGCCTCCACGAGCGCCTTCGCGGCCGCCTTGCGCCCCGCCTCGTCCGCGTCGAAGCAGAGCTCGACCTTCTCCGCCCAGCGGCGGAGCAGCCTGGATTGGGCCTCGGTGAAGGCCGTTCCGAGCGGGGCGACCGCCCGCTTCACCCCGGCCGCGTGGAAGGCGATCGCGTCCATGTAGCCTTCGCAGACCACGGCGGATTTGCCGTCGCGGATGGCCTGCCTCGCCTCGGACACGGCGAACAGGTTCTCGTGCTTGCGGAAGATCGCCGTTTCGGGAGAGTTGAGGTACTTCGGCCCCTCGCCGCGCAGTATCCGCCCTCCGAACGCCACCACCTTCCCGTTGGGGTCCTTGATCGGGAACATGAGCCGGTCGGCGAAGATGCCCGAGTCCTTCCGCTCCTTCGCGAAGAGTCCCGAGCGGTCGAGCAAGTCCTCCGAGTAGCCCTTCCCTCGGAGGAAGGGCCTGAGCCAGCGCCGGTCGGCGGGCGCGTAGCCGAGGCCGAAGCGCTCGGCGATCTCCGTTCCCATGCCCCGGGACTCCAGGTACTCCCGCGCGACGGATCCTTCCGGCCGCTCCGCAAGGAACCAGCGGAAGGTGGCGGCGAGGCGCTCGTGGAGCTCGACGAGGACGTCGCGGTCGTCGGGAGGTCCGGAGGCTTCCCCTCCCCCGTCCTCGTACTCGAGCGGGATGCCCATCTTGTTCGCGAGGGTCTCGAGCGCCTCGCGGTAGCCTATGCCCTCGAGGTCGCGGAGGAAGCTGACCGCGTCGCCGCCCTTCTGGCAGCCGAAGCAGTAGAACATCCGTTTGGCCGGCACCACGTAGAAGGACGGGGTCTTCTCGGTGTGGAAGGGACAGAGGCCGCGCCAGTCCGCGCCGGACTTCTCGAGCCGGACGTGCTCCGATACGACCGCCACGATGTCGGCCCGGTCGCGGATCTCCCGGACGCTCGCCTCGGCGATGCGCTTCATGAACCCGAGCGCTTCACGGCGAGCGGCGCCGCGTCCTCGTGTTCGTCGTAGGTGACCGAGAACTTGTGCCGTCCGGCCGCGGCGTCAACCAGGCGGAAGTACAAGTACTCGGTCTTCTCGGGTTCGAGGGCGGCCAGCAGGGCCACCAGGCCGGGATTGGCGATCGGGGCCGGGGGCAGGCCGCGGTTCAGGTAGGTGTTGAAGGGGCTCTCGATCTCGAGGTCGCGGAAGAGCAGGAGCTCCGGATGCGGCTTCCCGAGCTCCTCGGTGATGACGTAGACGACGGTGGCGCAGGACTGCAGGGGCATGCCGATCCGGATGCGGTTGTAGAAGACGCCGGCCATCACGGGGGCCTCGTCGGGCGCGCGGTACTCGCGCTCCACGATGGAGGCGACGATGACCTTCTCGTGCAGCTCCGCGGGAGCCAGCGCGAGGGCCTCGGGCGCTTCCCGTTCGAGCGCCTCGCGGAAGGCGCGGATCATGGAGGCGACCACGCGGGCTGGATCGGTTCCCGGTTCGAAGAGGTAGGTGTCGGGGAAGAGGTAGCCCTCGGCGCTGCCCGCCCGGATGCCCATTTCGGCCAGGAGCCCGGGATCGCGGGTGGCGGCCAGGAAGCCGTCCGCGGCGCAGACGCCCGCCTCCTCGAGGATCGTCGCGACGCGGCGGGAGGCGAGTCCTTCGGGAATGGTGACGCGTACGAGCATCTGCCGGCCCGACGAGAGCAGGTCCAGGAGCTCCCGGGTCGTCAGCTCCGGGGTGACGAGGTAGGTGCCCTTCTTGACCAGTCCGTCCGTTCCGCGGAGCCTCACGAGGGCGCGGAAAAGCAGCGAGGAGCGGATGATGCCGTCCCGCTCGAGGCGCGCCGCGACGCCGTCGCCCGAATCGCCCGAGCGGACCTCGAACGGCAGGCCTTCGGCGCCGACGAGCCCGGTCGGGGCATCCAGATAGGCGAACGCCGCGAGTCCGGCTATGGCCGCGGCCGCGGAGAGCGAAAACAGGACCGCGAAAGCGGTCAGGACACGGCGTTTGCTCCGCCGATTCCGGGATTCCTTCATGCCGGTGTCATCCTTCATCTCCGAGAGGTCCGGTCGGACGCCTGGAGTATGGAATAATAATCCTCGAGGTGTTCCATCTCGTCGATCGAGAGGCTTCCGTAGAGCAGGCCGCGCAGGCGTTCCATGACGCCCTCGACGGCCCGGTCCAGTTCGGGTTCGTGGATCCTGAGTTGAAGATACAGCGCGACGAGCTCTTCGGGCGAGAGCGCGAACGGCTGGGCGCCTGAGATTCCCATGTCAAACCTCTATTTCGAGCCCCTCGCGGGCCAGGATCACCTCGAGGCCGCGCGACGCCAGGCGTTCGACGTACCACTCGGCGGACTTGAAGATGGTCTCGATCTTCCGGTCGTCGTACGAGGGCTCATGGTGGAAGAGGACGAGGCGGCGGATACCCCAGGCCGAGGCGAAGTCGGCGGCGAGCGAGAAGGACGAGTGTCCCCAGTCCGTCTTCTCCAGGGCCTCGTCGAGCGTGTACTGGGCGTCGATGATCAGCGCCTCGGCGTTCTCGAAATACGCGGCGTTCGCGTCGTTGCGGAGGAAGTCGCTCCGTTCGAGCTCGGTGTCCGTCGAGTAGATGACCTTCTTGCCGTCCCGCTCCACCATGTAGGAGTAGCAGCCGCCGGGATGGTTCATGGTACGGTGGCTGACGGTCGCGTCGCCGACAGCTATCGGCTCGCCCGCGAGCTCGATCCATTCGCGGGGCGCCCTCATGACGTCCATGGTGACGGGAAACCAGGGCGCGCGCATCTGCGCCTCGACCGTCTCCCGGAAGCCCCGTACGGGACTGTGGTACGCGATCCTCGAAGAGGGATCGAAGGCCGGCGCGAAGAACGGGAGCCCCTGCAAGTGGTCCCAGTGGAAATGGGAGAAGAAGACGCGGCAATCGACGGGCCGCTTGCGGGCGGCCAGGGCGCGGCCCAGTTCCCGGATGCCGGTGCCCGCGTCGAAGACGATGCGCAGGTCGTCCCGCAACTCGACCTCGACGCAGGAGGTGTTTCCTCCGACGCTCGAGAAGAGGTAGGGCGGCAGGGAGGCCAGGAAGCGCTCGCGGGCCTCCTGCGACTCGAGATCGGAGGGTTCGACGCGCTGGAGTATCGAGGAGATCTTTGATCGCAGCCGGGACGGCGTCAGCGGGGTCGGAACCGAGCCCCTAACGCCCCAAAAGCGTATCCTCATCGAGGTCCTCCAGGCCGACGCCGCGCTCGATCATGAGCGGTGGCGACGCGCGCCGCTCGTCGAGGCGGCATTCGATCTCGGAGCGCGACCGCGTCCGGCCCTTTCCGATGCCCGGACACGAGGCGGATTCGAGGTTCCAGTCCTCGGCCGAGTCGACCACCTGCGCCCAGAACGGGTAGGTCCTGCACTGGACCGGGCGGTGCCCGTAGACCGTACAGCCGCCTTCGCCCCACAGGATGCAATCATAGCGCTTCGTCTCGCGCAACGAGAGCACGGCGTGCGAACCCAGGTCGACCACCCTGCAATAGTTCCGGAGAAGCGAGCGGAAATCAAGCGACAGGCCCTCCATGAGGGAGCGAATGTCCTGCGCCGACAGGAAGACGTAACCGGGCTCGTGCCTGCAGCAGGCGGAACACCGCTCGCACTCGAACCGAAGGCCGTCAGCGTACCAAGGCCTCAATGAAACCTCCGATGACGTAAAAAGCCCCCTCGAACTCGAGGGGGCCCTTTGGGGAGAGAAGGATTTGAACCTTCGAAGGCATAGCCAACAGATTTACAGTCTGCCCCCTTTGACCACTCGGGAATCTCCCCATTCTCTTTCACTCGTCGCGAGGTCTTTTTCAGCCATCTCCCGGAGTTGAACCGGGGACCCCGAGATTACAAGTCACGTGCTCTGCCGACTGAGCTAAGATGGCGTCACCCCGATCGGCGCCGGCTTCGTCGCGAAAGCGGCGCCGTCGACGGAGGCAATCTACCAGCAAGGCTGCGGCCTAGTCAATAGCAATTCCGTCCTTTCTCTCGCCGGTCCCGGCTGCCGCGGAGGGCGTCCGGATCGGAGTCCCGCGCGCCGGCGCTCAGCGCAGCGGCGCGAAGAACCCGCTCTCGTCCCGCCCGGACATCCTGTAGAGGTAGGCCTCCACGGCGAATCCGAGGTAGCTCCGACCGAATCCGTCGTCGGCCCCGCTCAGCCAGGAAACCCGGTAGCGCCCCCGTCTCGAGGCGCGGAGCTCGTCGGCCAGCGGGGCCGAGCCGGCGCCGTCCCGCGAGGAGCGGACCGTGCCGCCGGTCTCGGCGACCAGGTACGCGAGCGCCGGATCGGGGGCTTTGCCTCCCAGGATGATCGCGTCGAACCTGATGCCGTTGTTGCGGAGCAAGGCCGCGAGCTCGGAAAGGGCGGTGCGGCCCAGCGTCGCCTCGTTCACGCCGCCGGAGCCCAGGTATACGATCGAGGGCTTCCCCCCGCCCGTCGCCAGGGTCGAGGCGGCCAACCTCAAGGCGAGGTCGAAGCGCCACTCGCGCGAGGCGGGAGAGCCCCTCGCCGCCGCGCGCACCAGGTCGGGTCCGTTGCCTTCGTGCGACAGGGTCGGCGTCGCGGCGGCCTCCACGAGCAGCGCCCGATCGGAGGTTCGCAGGGCCGCCGCGAGCTCGCCGACCGCGGATCGCGCCTCGGCCGCGAAATGCTCGGCCTCGGGCGAACGTTCCAGCAGGAAGGCCACGTCGAGGGGATCGTCGTCGGATTCCGAGCCGCGCAGCTCGAACTCGGCGACGCTCCGCATCAGTTCCACGCGGTAGGCGACGTCCTTGTCGCCTTCCCTCCGGATTTCCTCGCTGGTGACGAGCTCGGTCAGGTGGAAATTGCCCGCGGCGAGCCCGACCACCGGATGCCCCGCCGCGTCGCTGACCAGGATCTCGGCATCGACGTACGGGAAGCGGCTCGTGTCCACCCTGCCCGCCTCGACCCTCCATCCCGAATAGACCGCGGAAGGCGCGACCAGGATCTCGAGGAGGGACGCGTCGAAATCCGCTGCGACGAGGTTGCGGTTGGCGTCGAAGGCCGCGGAAAGGAAGCGCGCGCCATCGCGCGGGCTCGAGTGCAGGACGGAGCTCGCCAAGGTCGCGGGGTCGAGCGAGACGACGCGGTTTCCGTCCGCGACGACCAGGCGTCCCCCGGCGGCGGAAAGGCCTTCCGGCCGGACGAGCCCGGCGGGGACGAGGCTTTCGAGGTGGTTCCCCGAGGGATCGAAAACCTCGATGCTGGGTCCGACCCGATCGGCTACGTAGACCAGGCCGTCGAGCACGGCGATGCCGGTCGGCGCGGCGAGAGCGCCGCCCGAGGGACCGGCCTTGCCGAATTCGAACAGGAACTTTCCGTCCGGACTATATTTGACCGCCCGTCCGTTGCCGTAGTCGGTGACGTAGAGGTAGCCGTCGCGATCGCGGGCGATGTATTGGGGGCCGGACAGCCGCTCGACGCCGCTCCCCTCCCCGAAAGTGGCGACGACGTTGCCCGAGCGGTCGCAGACAGCGAGCCGGTCCGACCCGAACTCGACCAGCACGAAGCCGCCGTCGGGCAAGGGCGCCAGCGAGAACGGCCTGTCGTAACCGCGGAGCCCCCCCCGCATCCTCGCGACGAGGAGCCCGTTGACGTCGAAGCGCAGGACCTCGTTCGTGCCGAACGCGACCGCGAGGAAGCTTCCGTCGGCCGCGGGCGCGATCCAGGAAGGCCGGGCGAAGCGCCGGTCCCGTCCGTCCCGGCCCGCGATCGACCCGGCGACGACCATGGCCTGGCCGTCCGCATCGACCCCGACGCCCCTTCTCGTCCGGACGTACTCGGCGAAGGACTCGAGGGCGAGCACCGGGCCGCCCGCGGCGAGGGCCTCGTCCCAGGCGGACAGCGCGGTCGCCTCGTAGCCCTGTCGGAAATAAGCGCGCCCGAGCCAGGAAAGGATGAGGGGATCGTCGGGTTCGGACGCGAGCGCACGTTCGAAGAGGAGGGTCGACTCCGCGAGGCGGCCGCGGTGGTAGGCCTGGACGCCCAGACGGAAATCCTCCGAGGCGCGGGCCGAATCGATATCGTGGGCGAACTGGCCGAAGGCGCCGCGCGCGGAGACGAGCAGGACGAGAGCCAGGACGAGCCTGCGGAATCGCGCGCGTTTTCGCTTCACTTGTTCCCTTCCTTGAGCGCCGCGAGGTGGCCCGCGATTTCTTCGTTGTCCGGATCCAGCTCCGCGGCGCGGGCCAGATGTATTGAAGCTTCCCTGGACATGCCAAGGACGTGGTAGGTCCACCCGAGGCTGTCGAGGTAAGCCGGCCGTTCGGGCGCCAGGTCGACCGCCTTGCGGCAGCAGGTCAGCGCGCGCGGCAGGTCGCGACCGGCGCTCGCGAGCACGTAGCCGAGGCCGTTCAGGGCGTTCGGATTCTCCGGGTCGAGACGAAGGGCCTCCTCGTAGCTGTCCGCGGCCTCGTCGAGCTTGCCTTGCGCGAAGGCGGCGAATCCGAGCGTGGCCCACATGGCGACCGACTCGTCGCCGGCCTCGCGAAGGCGTCCCAGCTCGTATTCGGCCAGCCTCGTGCGTCCCGTCTCGGCGTAGACCCAGGCGAGCGCCAGGCGGCACTGGTTCACCCGCGTCCGATCGTCGTCCTGGGTCACTACCTGCTCGAGGTAGAGGAGCGCCTCGTCCCAATGGCAGAGCCGCGCGTGGCAGAGACCGATCAGATAGGCCGCGCTTACCTGGTTATCGCCCGAGGTCTCGGCGCGGGTGAGGGTCTCGAGGGCGCGTTCCCAATCGCCGGAACGGTAGGCGCCGAGCGCCTCGCTGAGTTCGCCGCTCATCGCCCTACCCCAGCGCCGATCCGGCCCGGAATCCGCCGGGCACCGATGGATACACGAGCACGCGCGTCACCGCCGCCTTGCCGGCGCGGATCGCGGCCTCGTCTCCTTCGTCCCACGGGTCGGTCTCCACCCTGCCGTCGGCCAGGAAGCAATAGGTAAAGCCGTCGGGAGCGTCGAAGGACCTGAGCTTGTCGCGGTAGCGGCGCCGGCTCGGCAGGGCGGTCACGCCCTCGGGCAACGCGTCGGCGGGCAGGAGCGGGACGTTCACGTTGACGAAGACCTCGGGATCCCAAAGGGCGAGCAGCGCTTCGAGGCGCTCGGCGACGAATCGGGCGGCGGGCGCGTACTCGAAGGGAGGCTCGTAGGTGGCGAGGGAGACCGCGATGCCCGGCAGGCCGTGCATGGACGCCTGTCGGGCCGCGGCCGCGGTGCCGGAGTAGATCAGGTCGGTGCCGAGGTTCGGCCCCCTGTTGATGCCGGAGACCACCGCGTCGGGCTTGAAGGGAATGGCGCCGAGGCCCGCGAGGATGACGCAGTCGGCCGGAGTCCCCGAGCAGCTGTACTCGAGCTCGGCCCGCTTCCTTACCTTACCGGGCGTACGGAGCGACATGGCGTGGCTCATTCCGGAGCGCTCGGAGTCAGGCGCGAAGATGCAGACCTCGTGGTCCCGCGCGAGGGCGTCCGCGAGGATCCGTATGCCTTCGCTCTGGTATCCGTCGTCGTTGGTCAGGAGCAGTTTCATTCTCGGGATGCCTCCGTCGACGCCCGTTCCGGCGCGCGATGCATACTAGCCTCGAGGACGGCGCGGGGCAAGCGCGGGCGGAATGTCCTCAGGCGAGCCTGATGCCGCCGTCCAGGGCCGCCTCCCAGGCGACGGCCCGGAAGCCGAAGATGCGCTCGTACTCCTCGAGCCGGGCGCGGTACTCGTCCACGGCGGACGATCGCATCGCCGTCAGCGTGCAACCGCCGAAGCCCCGCCCGGTCAGGCGCGACCAGTGCACGCCCTCGATCTCGAGGGCCCGCTTGGCCAGCCAGTCGACCTCGGGGCAGGATATCTCGAACAGGTTGCGCAAGCCCGCCTGGCTCTTGTTGACGAGCCGCGAGAAAGCGGCGAGGTCGACGCGCGCGAGCGCGTCCTCCGCCTCGGACACGCGCTGCATTTCCTCCATGATATGCAGGCAGCGCCTGCGGACGCTCTCCTGGAGCACGCCCATCAGCTCCTCCAGGTCGTCGAGGCCGAAATCGCGGAGGGTCTTGCCCCCGCGGCGCGAGCCGAGGGCGGCGAGGCATTTCCGGCAATCGTCCGCGCGCTGCTCCATCTCCGCGTCGATGACGGGACGGGGCACGCGGCTGTCCGTCAGCACGAGGCCGGCGTCCTCGAAGGCGTAGGGAACGAGCCTCCTGGCGCCCGAACGCGCGTCGAGGGCGAGCAACATTCCCGGCCGGGATAGCGCGGGCACCAGGTGCTCGGAGGCGGGAACCTGCCGCCCCATGAAGATGGTCTCGGCCTCGCGGGCGAGCTCCGCGATTCCGAGGTCGCCGAGCCCCAGGCCGTAGAGCGCGTCGAAAGCCGCGGCGCTGGCCACGGAAAGGGCCGCCGAGGAGCCGAGCCCGATGCCCTGGGGAATGTCGGAGGAAACGGTGAAGTTGAAGCCCCTGGTCGCGAGCCCGCGTTCGGCGAGCGTGGCGCAGACCCCCTTGGGGAAATTGGCCCAGCGATCCTCCCGCTTGAACTTGAGGTTCGCCAGGGTCGTGCGCTTCCGCTCGCCGAGGTCGAGCGCGTGGAAGCGGAGCGCGGCGTCCCGCCGGAACGACACCGCGACGGCCAGCCGCATGCCGAACGAGGCCGAGAGGACCAAGCCTTCGGAATCCTCGGTGTGTTCGCCAAGTATCCGTACGCTGGCGGGTACGGTCACGACCACGTCGGGAGGCGTGTCGTACTCGGCCTGGTGCAGTGCGGCGACGTCTTTCATCATCCAGCCTTGCTGCGCCGCCCGGTCCGGGCGACGGATCGAGACGTTGCCGCCTCGCGCATCCTTGCGGTTTTGCAGCGATGATAAACCATGAAGCGCGAATCTTCAAACGAAAACGCTCGGTCACGGCCGGGGCGGTCGACGGGTTTTGACAGCCGGGACCCGCGGGAGTACAATTCCGCCATGTCATCCTCCTCCTTCGGCCGTCGGCTGCTCGCCCTGGCCGCCGCCCCGCTCCTGTTCCTCTCCGCTTGTCCGGGCGGACCCGAGCCGGTTCCCGAAGCCCGGGGCGGCTTCGACGCCGCCCCCGGGGCCGAAGCTCCGCCCTCCGCGCCCGAGCCCGAGCCCTTCGACGCGGCCTCCGTGTCCGAGGAACTCAGGCAGGACGCCCTCCTGAGGGTCAGGATCCTGGTCGAGGAGCTAAACGACATCATCCGCCGCAAGGATTACGAGGCCTGGCTGACCCGGCTGAGCGACGAATACATCGCCCACTTCTCCGCTCCCTCGGTCCTCGAGGAGCTCTCGAAAGCCAAGACCTTGCAGCGCCAAGGAATCACCTTGACCAGGCTCCTCGACTACTTCCTGTACGTGGTCTATCCTTCAAGGCAGTACGACCGCGTCGACGACATCGAGTTCGTGGCGGCCGACCGCGTGAAGGCGATCACCGTCACCCCCAAGGGCGAACGGCTCGTCCTCTACGAGCTTGCAAAATACGGCGACACGTGGAAAATTAGTATCGGGAGGCAACCATGAAGTCCAGTCTCTCCGCGCTCCTCGTCCTCGCGCTTTGCGCGACCCTCGCCCTGCCCGTCCTTGCCCAGGCCACGGGCGAGAAGACCGTCGAGGAGGCCTATCTCCAGGAGACCCTGGAGACCCTCATCATCCGCGAGCAGGCCCACGCCGACGGCCGGGACATGAAGCTCGTGGCCCTCCAGTACATCGAGCAGGCCATCTCCGAAGGACGAAAGGGCGAAGAGATAAGGCTCGCCCTCGAGTACCTGGCGCTCGAGACCACCCAGGTTTCCATACGCGAGGCCGGCTACGGGCGCGTCATCAACGACTACCCCGACGTCCGCGCCAAGGCCTGCGAGTTGCTCGCCGAATTCCCGAGCGTGGAGACCAAGGACGCCCTCCTCAAGGTGGCGCTGGCGGACCGCGAGACCATGGTCATCTCCGCCGCCATCCGCTCGCTCGGCAAGATCGGCATCAACGAGGCCGACGAGGTCACGACGGCGATCTCCTTCATCGTCAACAAGTACGACCTCCTGCTGCCGGACAACAGCCTCGCCTTCGAAGCCCTGGTCGCCCTCGAGCTGCTGCACGACGAGACCGGCGCCCTCAAGGACGCCGCCGCCATCCGCATGATAATGCGCATCGCCGACGGGAACTACATCAAGCCGGTGAAGGACAAGGCCCGCGCGCTGCTCGACAAGCTCCGCAAGAGCTCGGGCAAGTAGTTCCGGCCGTCGCGCGCCGACCCCGGCGCGACGTATTCAAGGAAAAAGCCGGTCGGAGGCCTCGAGGCTTCCGACCGGCTCTTCGCTTTCCCGGATCCCCGGTCCGCTCAGTCGATGTCTTCGGGGAGCGACTCGGGCGCGGCCTCCAGCAGCTCCGGATGGGTCACCAGGCGCTTGAGCAGCCTGAAGGCGCTGGCGTAGTAGAAGCCGTCCACGATGCGCTCGTCGGTGTTCACGCGCAGCGTCAGGTGCTTCCGCGTCTTCACGGTCCCGTCCTCGGCCAGCTCCTTCTCGTGCGATTTCGAGCCGAAGGCCAGGAAGAGGCTCGTGGTGCCGAACTCGTAGAGGTGGTGGTAGATCGACTGGATGCCGACCGAGCCCAGGTCGGTGATGAACAGGCTCGTGTGGAAGGGGCTGGCGGAGTGGATGGCCTTCGGAAGCCAGCCGTGGTCGTCCATGAACCAGAGGATCGATACGAGGCCCTTGAGCACGAAGGGCGGCATGCGCACGAGGAGGCCGGCGAGCTTGTCGGTGGAATTCGCCGCCTCGATTTTCTTGTTCTCCATGACGGCGGCGTTCAGCTTGTCGCGGACGTCCCAGATCGTGTCGGTCCGGTCGAAATGGAGCTTCAGCGTGGTCTCGATGCCGTCCTCGTCGATGGTCTTCTTGATGGCCAGCGAGACGGTCAGGTCGTTCCGGGCGTAGATGCGCCCGTTCTTGACGAAGCGGTTGACCCGCGGCCGGAGGGCGAAGGCCCGGACGCAGGCGGCCATGATGACGTGGAGTATGCCGATGTCGGCGATTCCCTTGTCGCGCTGCTCGCGCAGCCAGCGCTCCGCGTGGGAGATCTCCACGCGGTCTTCGAAGAAATTCTGAGCGTCGCCCCGCGTGCGCATGATGAAGGGCACCATCATGGTGAGCGGATCGAGCGTTCGTATCAGCCTGCCGTCGTAGCGGTCGCCCAGCCTGCGCTTTCGCGTCTTCGTCGAGGTCATGCCGGTCTCTCCTGGATGTGGCGCGGGTTCGGCGACGGACCGTGGCGGCGTTCCGACGGCGCCGGTTTGGGTCATGCCTGCTTCTTCTCGATCTTGGCCCACGTGTCGCGGAGCGACACCGAGCGGTTGAAACGCGGCCTTCCTTCCGAATCGGAGGGATCGCGCGTGAAATAGCCGAGGCGTTCGAACTGGAAGGACTCGCCCAGCCGCGCCTCGGCGAGGCTGGGTTCTCCCAAGGCTCCGTTCCGCGTCTGCACGGAGTCCGGATTCACGCCTTCCTTCCAGTCCTTGCCCGGTTCGACCTCCATGGGACGCTCGGCCAGGAAGAGGTGGTCGAAGAGCCGGGCCTCGATCGGCACCGCGTCGGCCGCCCGCACCCAGTGGATGGTGCCCTTGACCTTGCGGTTGTCGGGGGCGTTGCCGCCCTTCGTGCCGGGGTCGTACTCGCAGAGGACGCGCGTCACGCGTCCCGACGCGTCCTTCTCGAATCCGGTGCAGTTGACGATGTAACCGTAGCGGAGCCGCACCTGGTTGCCGGGGAAAAGGCGGAAATACTTAGGGGGCGGGATTTCGGCGAAGTCGTCGCGCTCGATCATCAGCCTGCCGTCGAATCGCAAAGTCCGGGTGCCGGCGGCCTCGTCCTCCGGATTGTTGACGGCGGAAAGTTCCTCGACAAGGCCCTCGGGCCAGTTGGCGATGACGAGCTCGACGGGGTCGAGCACGGCCATGACGCGCCGGGCGCGGCGGTTCAGGTCCTCCCGCAGGCAGTGCTCGAGCAGCTGGATGTCGACCATCGAGTTGGTCTTGGCGATGCCGATGCGGTCGATGAAATCCTTGATGGCCTCGCGCGTGTAGCCGCGGCGGCGGAGCCCGGCGATGGTTGGCATGCGCGGGTCGTCCCAGCCTTCGACGAGGCCTTCCTCCACGAGTTGCTTGAGCCAGCGCTTGGAGAGCACCGTGTGGGTGATGTTGAGCCTGGAGAACTCGATCTGGCGCGAGGGGAAGGTCTCCGCCTCGCGGATGAACCATTCGTAGAGCGGCCGGTGGATCTCGTACTCGAGCGAGCAGAGCGAGTGCGTGATGCCCTCGATCGAGTCCGAGAGCGGATGCGCGAAATCGTACATCGGGTAGATGCACCACTCGTTGCCGACCCGGTAGTGCGGGGCGCGCTTGATGCGGTACATGACAGGGTCGCGCATGACGAGGTTCGGGTGCGCCATGTCGATCTTCGCCCGGAGGGTCTTCGAGCCGTCGGCGAATTCCCCGGCGCGCATGCGCGCGAACAGGTCGAGGTTCTCCTCGACGGAGCGGTTCCGCCAGGGGCTGTCCTTTCCGGGCGGGGTGAGCGTGATGTTGTGCTTGTCCGGCACCGCGGTGCCGCGGTAGACGCGGATCTCCTCGTCGGAGAGGTCGTCTACGTAGGCGACGCCCTTGCGGATGAGCTTGAGGGCGAGCTCGTAGAGCTTCCCGTAGTAGTCGGAGGCGAAGAAGGTCCGGTCGTCGCCGCAGTCGAGGCCGAGCCAGCGCGAGTCGCGCGTGATGGCTTCGACGAAGGCCAGATCCTCGGCCTCGGGGTTCGTGTCGTCGAAGCGGAGGTTGCACTGTCCGCCGAAGTCCAGCGCGACGTAGTAGTCGATCATGAAGGCCTTGGCGTGGCCGATGTGCATCCACCCGTTCGGCTCGGGGGGCAATCTGGTGCGCACGTAGGAATAGCGGCCCTTCTTCAAGTCTTCGCGGACCGCGGCGCGGATGAAATCCGAGGCCTCTTCGGTCGCGTCGCCGCCGGCGGGGGACGCGGGTACGGTGTCGTCGCTCACGGGAACTCCTTACCGCGCTTCAGGGGCGCGGCACGGCAGACTATGCCGCGCCGCGACCCCCGGCGTCAAGGAAGGATGCGCGCCTCAGGCTCCGAGCGCCGCGAGGGAGCGGTCGATGCGCGCGAGCGCCTTGTCGAGGCCGAGCAGGCGGATCGAGCCGAAGAGGGGCGGGCTCGCGCGCGAACCGGTGACGGCCACGCGGAGCGGCATGAGCAGGTCCCCGAGCTTCAGGCCGAGCTCCGCGGCGCGCGCGCGGTAGGCTTCCTCGAGCTCCTCGTCGGAGGCGGGGAAGCGGGCGGCCAGCAGGGCGCGCGCCTCGGCCAGGGCCGAGCGCGTCATGGCGGCGTCGAATTTCTTGGGGAAGAATTCCTCGGGCGCCGGGACGGGAGGCTCGGCGAAAAGGAAGCCCATGACGGCGGGCGCGTCGCGCAGGTAATGGAGCCGCTCCTTGGCGAGCGGCATGGCCGCCAGCACCGCGGCCTCGGAAGCCGCGTCGCCCTTCCTCGCCACGCCGGCCTCCTCGAGCCAGGGCATGACCAGGGCGGCGAGCTCCGCGTCGGGCTTCTGCCGGATGTATTGGCCGTTGAACCACTCGAGGCGCTTGTAGTCGAAGATCGCCGGCGCCTTCTTGAGATGCTCGATCGAGAAGAGCTTTTCCATCTCCGCCAGCGCGTACAGGTCGCGACCGTCCTCGTACGAGGCGCCGAGCATGCCGACGTAGTTAAGCAACGCCTCCGGCAGGTAGCCGCCCTTGCGGAATTCGTCGACGCTGGTGGCCCCGTGGCGCTTGGAGAGCTTGCGGCCGTCCTCGCCCATGACCATGGGCAGGTGGCAGAACGCGGGCGGCTCCCACCCGAAGGCCTTGTACATGACGACGTGGAGCGGCGTCGAGGAGATCCACTCCTGGGCGCGCATCACGTGGGTGATGCCCATGAGGTGGTCGTCGACCACGTTCGCGAGGTGGTAGGTCGGGAAGCCATCGCTCTTGAGGAGGACGGGGTCGGGGTTGACGTCCTCGTTCTTCCAGACGATCTTCCCGAGCAGTCGGTCCTCGAACTCGGTGGTTTCCCCGAGGGGTATCTTGAGGCGTATGACGTGGCGCTCGGACGCGGCCCGGACCTTGGCTTCCGCGACGTCGACGGTCCGGCAGTGGCGGTCATAGCCGAAGCTGGCGCCCTCCGCGGCCCCCTCCTCGTCCTGGACGTCGGAGTGGAACTTCGAGACGCGGTCCTCGCCGCAGAAGCAGTAGTAGGCGCGGCCGAGGGCGACGAGGCGCTCGGCGTGCTCCCGGTAGATTTCGAAACGCTCCGACTGGACGTAGGGCGCGGCGGGGCCGCCGGAGTCGGGACCCTCGTCCCACTTGACGCCGAGCCATTCGAAGGTGTCGTAGAGGTTCCTGACGTATTCCTGGCTGAAGCGCGAGCGGTCGGTGTCCTCGAGCCTGAGTATGAATTTCCCGCCCATGGAACGGGCGAAGAGGTAGTTGAAAAGCGCCGTGCGGACGCCGCCGATGTGCTGGAGCCCCGTGGGCGAAGGCGCGTAGCGAACCCGGACCTGCATCGCTGTTCTCCCGGTGGCCGCGCGTTCCCGCGCGGCGGACGATTGGAGGAAGGATTATAGCCGCGGCGCTTCCGGGGGGTCAAGAAGAGGAGGCGGTTCAGCCGACCCCGGCCGACACCGCCTGAAGCAGCGCGGCGAGCGAACCCGCGAGGGCGGCGACGGCGGCCAGGGCCGTCCAGGCGATCGACGCTCCCCAGGCCGGAGCCTCGCCGCGCCTGGTCGGGAGGAAGGCCCGGCTGAATCCCGCGAGCAGCGCTACCGGAACGAGCCCCCAGGAAATCCTCCCGGTCCACGCCACCAGGGAGGCTTGGGTTTCGTCGAGGAAGCCCTGTGCGTTGCCGGAGACGTACAGGAACGCCAGGGCGAAGTCCAGGCCCGCCAGGTACAGCGCGGCCCGCTTGGTCGCGACTTCGAGCAGGGTCTTCGCGCGTTCCCCTCGGGTGAGGCTCATGGCGGATACCATAGCGTCGCCCGGCGCGGCGGGCAAGCGCGGCGTTTCGTCTGGCGCCCGGAGGACGCATAGGGTATAACGGTCGTATGGAAAGCGACGGAGGAGCAGCCCCATGAAGCGGATCGCGGCGTTCATCCTGGCGGCGGCCTGCGCCGCCGTCGTCTTCATGGTCGGCTGGGTATCGTTCCGCCTCGATCCGGGCGCCTGGGGAGTCGTGACGACCAAGACCGGCGGAGTCGAGGACCTCGCCCTCGCCCCGGGACGCTTCGCCTGGCGCTGGGAAGCCCTCCTTCCCACGAACCTTTCGCTCTCCGAATTCGAGCTTTCGCCGCGCGAACTTCGCGTCGCGAGCGTGGGCGAGCTGCCCTCCGCCGCGGCGTACTCGGCCTTCGCCCCCGGAAAGCCGGACTTCTCCTACAGGCTCGAAGCGACGCTGCGGGCGTCGATCCGGAGCTCCGCGCTCCCGGGCCTGGTGGCTTCAGGGGCCGCGCCAGACCAGGCGGGCCTGGACGCGAGCCTCGGCCTCCTCCTCGAACGGACGAAACAAGCGCTCGCCGCGGCCTTGGTCGAGCGCGCGAGCGACCCCGAGTTCGCGGAAGCCCTTCCCTCGGGCGCGAGGTCCGCGCTCGAGGCGCTCGAGGCGGAAGTCGAAACGGCCGTGCCCGAGATCGACGTGCTCTCGGTTTCCATCGACGCCGTGCGCCTGCCCGACCTCGACCTGTACCGTTTCGTCCGCGACGCGTACCGCGCGTGGCTGGACGCCACCCTCGCCGCGACCGAATCGCTGCTGGCCGAAGAAGCCTCGTCCCGCGCGCGCGACGAGCTCAGGCTGGAAACGCTCGAACGTTACGGCGAGCTGCTGGAACGCTACCCCCTCCTCGTGGACTTCCTGGCCATCGAGGCCGCGGCCGATCCGGCCCTGCTGGGCGCGCTGGGCGCCCGTGGCGGACGGAGCCCGGCGGGAGAATAGCGCGTGGAGTACTTCCTCAACTTCGACAAGATCGCCTACCTGCGGGGACCGCGCCCCGAGGGCTGCATACTCTGCCTGATCCGGGACGGGGACGAAAGGGTTGCGCGGCTCGTGGTCCGCGAGACCGCATCCTTCTCGGCGTCCGTGAACCTTTACCCGTACAACCCGGGCCACCTCATCCTGTTTCCGAAGCGCCACGTCACGGACCTGCGCCAACTGTCGCGGGACGAACGCGCGGAGCTCGACGCCCTCGTGGACGACTGCCTCTCGGCCCTCGACGCCACGCACCGTCCCGCCGGCTACAACCTGGGTTACAACATGGGGCTCGTCGCGGGGGCCAGCATCGAACACCTGCACCTGCACGTCATCCCGCGCTATCCCCGCGAGATCGGCATCGCGGAGCTCGTCGCCGGAAAGCGCGTCCTGGTCGAGGACCCCTTCGAGACCGAGCGGCGGCTCCGCGCCTGGTTCGACGCCCGCGACGGGGCGGGCGCTCAGGACGGGAAGTCCGAGGCCCCGTAGGGAAGGACGACGAGCAGGGGCGCGGCCCCGCTCTCGATGGAAAATTCCTCATCGACGGTCTCGTTGCTGACGCCGAAGCCCCCCGGTCCCCATTCAAGGCCGTCGAGGGGCCAGCGCAGGCCCCGGCTCGACATGAGCGAGGCGCCGGACGCGAGCGGGAACACCGAGACGGTCGATCCGGTCGCGGCTTTCCAGGTCCCGGCTCCCGAGAGCCTCACCACGCGCTCGCCCGGCGCCCACCACTCCTTCGGTCCGTCGGCGCGCTCGAAGAGGGCGCGCACCGCGAGCAGGTGGTCCAGCCGGCCGCCGCCGCCGCCCGCCAGCACGACGCGATCAGCTCCCGCTTCCTTGAGCAGGCGCAGGCCGAGCTCGGTGTCGGTCTCGTCCTTCGCCTTGGGCGCGAAGTGGACGCGGGCCCGCGGGTACGCCCCCACCAGGGCGAGGTCGCTGACGGAATCCATGTCGCCCGCGATGAGGTCGGGCTCGACGCCCCAGGCCGCGGCGAGATCGAGGCCCGAATCCGCGGCGCAGACGAGGCCGAAGCGGCCGAGCAGGCCTTCGACGGCGGAACGGGGCGGGGCTTCGCCGCCGGTTAGGAGGAGGGCGCGCATGGCCGCGATTGTCCTCCGCGCCCGCCCGCGCGGTCAAGCGCCGTCGAGCGCTGGAAGGGACGCGGCTCTGGACTGCCGCCCTTCCCTCCGGTACAAACGAAGCATGCGGATCGATCATCTTGTGCCGGGGACCGTCTACGATTTCGGGGCCGTCCTCGCGCGCGAAGGCTACCAGGCCTGGATAGTCGGGGGCGCCATCCGGAACCTGGCCCTCGGGCGCGAGCCCTCCGACTGGGACGCCGCCACCGACGCCCGCCCAGAGGACGTCATGCGCGCCTTCCGGCGCACCGTCCCGACCGGCGTCAGGCACGGCACCGTCACGGTGCTTTGGCGCGGCCTCCAGATCGAGACCACCACCTTCCGCGTCGAGGAAGGCTACGCGGACGGCAGGCGGCCGGATCGCGTCTCGTTCACGCCCGATATCCGCGAGGACTTGAAGCGCCGCGACTTCACCATGAACGCCATGGCCCTGAACCTGTCCACGAGGGACTTCCTCGACCCCCACGACGGACTCGGCGACCTGGAACGGCGCCTCGTGCGCGCCATAGGCGACCCCCTCGAACGCTTCTCCGAGGACGGCCTTAGGCCGCTCCGGGCGGTGCGCTTCGCGAGCCAGCTCGGTTACGCGATCGACGTCCCGACCTTCGAGGCCATCGGCCGCTCCCTGCACCGCTTCCGCGCCGTCTCCGCGGAGCGCGTCCGCGACGAATTCGCCAAGATCCTGCTGTGCCCGAAGCCGTCCTACGGCATCGACCTGCTCGAGCGCTCCGGGCTGCTCGCTGAATTCCTCCCGGAGCTGGCCGATTGCCGCGGCGTCGAGCAGGGCGGACTCCACTCCTTCGACGTGTTCGACCACCTGGCCGCCGCCTGCGACGCCGCGCCGCCCGTCCTCGAGCTGAGGCTCGCCGCCCTGCTCCACGACCTCGGGAAACCCGGCCGCAAGGCGGGCGACGCGGCCGGGGGCTACTCCTTCCACCGGCACGAGGAGGATTCCGCGCGCATGGTCAAGGCCATCCTCCCCCGACTCAAATTCCCGAACCTCGTCACGGAGCGGGTCGAGCGGCTCGCGCGCCACCACATGTTCTCGTACGGCGAGGAATGGACGGACGCGGCGGTCAGGCGCTTCGTGGCCCGGGTCGGCGAGGACCTGGTCGAGGACCTCCTCGCGCTCCGCGTCGCCGATTCGGCCGCCCTGGCGGGCACGCCTCCCGACCCGCGCGGCGTCGCGCCCTTCAGGAAGCGCATCGAGGCCGTGCTCGCCGCTTCGCGGGTGCTCGGCGTCAAGGACCTGGCGGTCTCGGGAAACGAGCTCGCCGCGATCGGAGTGCCGAGGGGGCCGGTCATGGGCCGCATGCTCGCGGAGCTCCTCGAGGCCGTAATTGAGGACCCCTCGTTGAACGAGCGCGACAGGCTGCTCCTGATCGCGGAACGGATGAAGGAGAAGTACGGCCTGTCGTGACGGGACCGGCCGCGGGCCGCCCGAGGCGGCCTGGAGGAAGATGCCATGGATCCGGATGCCTTCCACCGCTCGCTGACCGTCGTCGACGGCCATTGCGACACGGTGCTCGACCTGGTCGGTCGCTCGCTCTCGCGCCCCGGCGGTCCGCCGCGCGACTTCCTGGAACGGGGAAGCTCGGGCCACCTGGACCTGCCGCGGCTCGTCGAGGGCGGGGTGGCCTGCCAGACCATGGCGCTCTTCGTGGAGGACGCCCTGGTTTTCGACGCCACGGCCGAAACCCACCGCCTGATCGACGCGCTGGAATCCGTATTCGAGCGGACCGGGGCTTTCGTCCCGGCCAAGGACGCGACCGGCGTCAGGACGGCGCGGGAAGCCGGGAAGGTGGCCGCCCTGCTCTCGATCGAAGGAGGCGAGTGCCTCGGCGAAAGCCTGGACGAGCTCCGGGCTTTCCACGCCAGGGGCGTGCGCATGCTCGGCCTGACCTGGAACCGCGCGAACGCCCTCGGCCGGGGCGTCCGCGCCCCGGGTCCGGGCGGCCTGACGGACTTCGGGCGACGCGTCGTCCGCGAAATGGAACGACTGGACATGGTGGTGGACGCCTCCCACCTCTCCGACGAGGCGCTCGACGAGCTCGTCGCGATGGCCGAGCGGCCCGTGGTCGCCTCGCACTCGAACGCGCGCGCCGTCTGCCCCGACGACCGGAACCTCGACGACGCGCGGGCCGAGGCCATCGCGCGCACGGGCGGCCTCGTCGCCCTCACCTTCGCCGGCGCCTTCGTCGACGCGGATCCCGCGCGCGTTTCCCTCGATCGCTACATCGACCATTTCGAGCGCCTGCTGGCCGTGGTCGGGCCGGACCACCTGGGGCTCGGCTCCGATTTCGACGGCTACACCGACGCGTACGGCGTGGTCCTGCGTTCCTGCGCGGCCCTGCCGGAGCTGACGCGGGCCCTCCTCGCTCGCGGGCACGCGGCGGACACGGTACGAAAATTCATGGGGGAAAACTGGCTCAGGATCCTCGGGTGAGGTCGATGGCTACGAGGGCGGGGACGACGAGGGGGATGGCTACGAAATCGGGGACGATGAGGTCGATGGCTACGAGGGCGGGGACTATGAGGGGCAGGGGCCGGAGGACGGGGGAGCGACCGCTCAGCCGAGCTCCTTGATGCGCTCCGCTTCGAGCCCGCCCGCGGCGACGATGCCGTCGTAGGCCATGCGCGCGGCCTCGCGCTCCGCTTCCTTCTTGCTTTTCCCGCCGGCCGGGCCGTAGGCGAACTCGCCGACGCGGCAGAGCACCTGGAAGGTCCGGTCGTGGTCGGGCCCGACCTTGGCGGCGAGCTCGTAGACCGGATACTGCCGGCGATACTTCTGCAGGTATTCCTGGAGGATGGTCTTGTAGTCCTTGCGGTGCCGGCCCTCGAGCACCTTGTCGACCTCGGGGACCGTCAGCCTGAGCACGAAGGCGGCCGCCTTGTCGAAGCCCTGGTCGACGTAACAGGCCCCGATGACGGCCTCGAGCGCGTCGGCGAGGATGGCCTTCTTGCGCCGACCGCCTGTCTGCTCCTCGCCCTTCCCCACGCGGATCACCCGGTCGATCCCGAGCTCCGCCGCCATCGACGAGAGCGTGTCCTCGGACACCACGAAGCTCTTGACCCGCGCCAGTTCGCCTTCGGCCTTGTCGGCGAGCGTGCGGTACAGGTACGACGCGACGACGACGCCGAGGACGGCGTCGCCGAGGAATTCGAGTCGTTCGTTGTTCGGGGCCGAGGATTGGTCCTCGTTGGCGAAGGAACGATGGGTGAGGGCGCGGTCCAGGAGCTCGAGCTCCCTGAACCGCAGCCCGCAGGCCTTCTGGAAGGCGTTCAGGACCGACTTGCGCTGACGGCCGGGGCCGCCCGAAGGGAAAAGCACGGTCCCGACGCTTCCTTACTTCACCTGGGTCTTGATGTACTCGTAGGCGTCGCGGACGGTCTCGAACTCGTTGGCCTTCTCGTCCGGGATGGTGATGCCGAGCTCCTCCTCGATGCCGTAGACCAGCTCGTAGGTGTCGAGGCTGTCGGCTCCGAGGTCCTGGCGGAAGCTCGCGTCGAGGGTGATCTTGTCATCCTCCACCTCGAGCTTGTCGGCGATGATCTTCTTGATCTTTGCGAAGAGCTCGTCCATGGGAATTCTCCTTTACCCGTTGTTCTCGGGCGCGAAGACCTGCCTGCCGCGGTAGAAGCCGCACTTGGGGCAGACGCGGTGCATGAGCACCGGGTTGCCGCAGTTGCCGCACGCGACGAGGGTCGGCGCGGTAAGCTTCATGTTGATCGACTGGCGGCGGTGCGTGCGCGCCTTCGAAGTTTTTGCTCTGGGTACAGCCATTTGAAACCTCGTGCCTAGTGGTGTAGACGTGTGGAAATTCTCGACCGTACCCTACCGAACGGGGCGGTCTTTGTCAAGGCGACCCCGTGGCCGCCATTTTGTCAGTTTTACGTTTTTTGTCAAGTGGTCTTGCCGGAGTGCAGACGGACGAGAAGCTCCTCGGCGATGGCCGGAGGCACCATTCCCGTCAGGTTTCCGCCGAAGCTGGCCAGCTCCTTGATGGCGCTCGAACGCAGCACGAAGAAGCGCGGGTCGGTCGGCATGAAGACCGTCTCGATGGCCGGGTCGAGCCCCTTGTTCATCACGGAGAGCTCGAATTCATAGGAAAAGTCCTGCACCGACCTCACGCCGCGCAGCAGGACGGAGCAGCCGCGCTGGCGCGCGAAATCGACGATCAGGGTTTCGCAGACGTGGACCGAGACCTCGGGCCACTGTCCCACGAGCTTCGTGAGATGCGCGACCCGCTCCTCCGGGGAAAACGTGCCGGTTTTCTGCCGGTTCACCGCGACGACCACCAAAACTTCGTCGAAAAGGCTCCGGGCGCGCTCGATGATGTTGAGGTGCCCGTACGTCGGCGGATCGAAGGATCCCGGGAAGACTGCCTTGACCATGCGGCAGACTGTAGTCCGAGCCCGAACGCCGGGTCAAGCTCGGACCGTATCCGCCCGCTTCCCCTCCGGGGCGTCTTCACGGAAGCGGCGAACCCGCGCTACTATCGATCCATGATCCGCACCATGCCGTCGTCGACCGGAGCCATCGTCGCGCTCGCCGCGTTCGGAGGGGCGCTGTCGGCGCTCGCCCTGCCCAACGAGCTGTTCCTCTACGGCTCGCCCGCGATCGGCCTGGTCGCCCTCGTGCCCCTGTACCTGGCCATGCGCCGATCCCGCTCGTACGGCGCGGCCGCGCTGGCGGCCGCCGTCTTCGGCGCGCTCGCGCACGGGCTCTCGAGCTACTGGCTCTGGTTCTTCAAGGACTTCCGCTTCTGGACCCTCGGCACCACGACCCTGGCCTACGCCCTGCTCTACGCCCTGGCCGGCCTCTACCTGAGGCTCGCCGCGCGCGAGGGGGGAAGGCTGGCCCCCCTCGCCTTCGCGCTCGTCTGGACCTCGTGGGAGCACCTCAAGTCGATCGGCTTCCTCGGCTACCCCTGGGGACTCATCGCGTATTCCTGGAACTCGGTCCTGCCGTTCATCCAGCTCTCCGCCGTGACCGGCGTGCCGGGGCTCTCGTTCCTGATCGCCTACGCGAACGGCGCGCTCGGAAACCTGGTCGAATTCCTCGGGCCGCCGCCGCCGCTCTCGGGCCTGCCCGCCTGCGGGCCCGGGCACGGCGCTGAACCGGCGTTCTTCCGCTTCCTGCGCGCGTTCCGCGCGCGCGCGGCCGGCCTGTCCTGCGAGCTCCGCATACGGGCCGAGAGGCGGGCGATGGCCGCCGGCCATCTGGCCCTCGTCGCCATGCTCGGCTCGCTGGCGCTGGCCTACGGCTCGGTCCGTCTCGCGGCGCCGCTCAAGGAGACGGCTCGGATCAAGGCCGCCCTGGTCCAGCAGAACACCGACAGCTGGACCTCGGGCGAGCTCGCCACCCTGAAGGCCATAGCCCGGCTCACCCGCAAGGTCCTCGAGGAGAATCCGGACGGACTCGACCTCGTGGTCTGGAGCGAAACGAGCCTCGCGCGGCCCTGGGACGACTTCTCCGCCTTCTACGAAAGAACCCCGCGCGAGGATCCCCTCGCCCCCCTCGTCCGCTCCTCCGGCGCCTGGACCTTCACCGGAGCGCCGGACATCCTCGACTACGAGACCTACGAGGCGTCGAATTCGGTCTCGCTGATCGACCCCTCGGGGCGCCTCGCGGCGCAGTACGCCAAGACCCACCCCGTGCCCTTCGCCGAGGCCATCCCCTTCTGGGAGGTGGACTGGTTCAGGACCTTCATCCAGGAGACCGTCGGCCTGGCCTCGGGCTGGGTCATGGGGACGGAGCTCACCGTTTTCGAGTTGCCGCTCCGCGACGGCGCGATCGTGCGCTTCGGCGCGCCGATCTGCTTCGAGGACGCCTTCGCCTCGCTCAACCGCGACTTCGTCCTGAAAGGGGCGGACTTCCTGCTCAACCTGACCAACGACTCGTGGTCGCTCACGGACTCGAGCGAGATCCAGCACTTCGTGGCCGCCCGCTTCCGGGCGATCGAGACGGGCCGCACGCTCGTCCGTTCGACCAACTCGGGCGTCACCGCCGTGGTGGACCCGCGCGGCCGCGTGCTCGACTCCTTCCCGCTCTTCGTCGAGGAGGCGCGGGCGGTGGACATTCCGGTCTACTCGGGCGGCGCTCCGACCCCCTACCTGGCCTACGGCGACTGGTTCGCCGGCCTCGCGCTCTTCCTTTCCGGCCTGCTCGCCCTTATACTTGGAATCCAGGAACCCTTGCCGAGGAGGAAGCACGCTTGAGCATCAGCGAATACCTCGACGCGGAGCCCTTCCGCGAGATCGTTTCCTACCAGCGGGCCGGAGCGCCCCAGGACGCCGTGGATTTCGTCGGCACGCCGCGCAAGCACCCCTACGACGACGAAAAGCTGATCCTGATCACCGAGCCGGACTCGGTCGACGCCGGACTTTTCGAGTTCCGGGTGGCCGACGTCCTCTCCGCCCAGGACCTGCCTTCGCCCGTGCGCTCCGACGGCGAGAGCTGGCCCCTCGTGAGGCTCTGGGTGCGCAAGGGTTCGATCGGCGTCCGCTACGAACCCTTCGAGGTCGACCGCCCCCGCAAGCCCCTCGGCGCCGCGCGCGTCGAGGCGAGGGGCCTGGTGCGCCGGGAGGGCTGACACGGCCGCCGGCGGGTACCCGGAAGGCCGCTACTGGAACGCGGGAAAGTCCGGCGCGGTCTCGTGCGGGCTGTGTCCCCACCGTTGCCTTTTGGCGGCGGGTTCTTCCGGCATCTGCAAGGTCAGGAAGAACGAGGGCGGCCGCCTGGTCCTGCCCTTCGCGGGAAGGGTCAGCTCCGTGGCCGTCGACCCGATCGAGAAGAAGCCCCTCTACCATTTCAAGCCGGGCAGCGCCGCCCTCTCGATCGGCTTCGTCGGCTGCAACCTGCGCTGCCCCTTCTGCCAAAACTGGGGAATCAGCCAGGGCGTCGACGCGCCGACTGAGCCCCTCGACCCGGGCGAATGCGCGGCCCTGGCCCGCCACGCGCGCTCGGCCTCGGTGGCCTACACCTACTCCGAGCCCGCCGTCCACGCCGAGTGGGTGATCGAGGCCATGGCCTCGGTGCGCGCGGCGGGCCTTTCCAACGTCCTCGTGACGAACGGCTGCGTCCTTCCGCCCGCCTCCACGGAGCTGCTCGCGCGCTGCGACGCCGTCAACGTCGACCTCAAGTCCTGGGACGCGGATTTCTACCGGCGGGAACTCGGCGGCGAGCTCGAGGCGGTCAAGGCCTTCATCGCCGAGGCGTTCGGGGCCGGGGTCCACGTCGAGGCCACCACCCTCGTCCTGCCCGGCGCGAACGATTCGGACGACGAGATCGACGCGATGGCCGCCTTCCTCGCCTCGCTTTCGCCGGATATCCCCTACCACCTTTCCGCCTACCGGCCCATGCACCGCTGGACGAAGCCCGCGACGAGCCCGGATAGCGTCGTCCGCCTGGCCGCCGTGGCGCGCCGGAGGCTCCGCCACGTCTACGCGGGCAACCTGGCTTCCGAGCGCAACGACGACCCCTGCCCCGCCTGCGGCGCCGTCCTCGCGCGGCGCGCCGGGTACTCGGTGGACTCCTCGGGCCTCGCGAAGGGTCCGGACGGCGAGGCCCGCTGCGCCGCCTGCGGGGAGCGGGTCGCGTACCGGCTCTGAGCCCGGCGCGCGGGCGGAGCCTCGGGGGACGAGGCCGGAGGACGGCGCCGCCGGGCCCGCGAGGCGCCGTCCGCCGCGGGAGGGCGGGCCTTCCGGCGGGGTCGAAGCGAGCTCGAGGGCGTGCCCGTCGTTTTCCCCTTCATTGATATGGAATCAAGAAACCGTGCCATGAACCGCGCGGCGAGAAAAAAATCGTGGCTCCGCGGTTTTTTCGTTTTCGGCTCGCTTGACAAAGAAATGCGATTCTGGCATTGTTCACTCACCAAGTGCACGGCACGGTGGGTGTAGCTCAGCAGGTAGAGCACCAGACTGTGGATCTGGGTGTCGCGGGTTCAAGACCCGTCACCCACCCGGCTTCGCCTACCGCGAAGGGCCCGAGCCTTGGCCGAAAGATGCGTTCGTAGCTCAGCTGGATAGAGCGACGGACTTCGAATCCGTAGGTCGCAGGTTCGACTCCTGTCGGACGCATTGGTAGTTTTGTCCGGGCCGCTAGCTCAGCTGGTAGAGCAGCAGACTCTTAATCTGCGGGTCGCAGGTTCGATCCCTGCGCGGCTCAGAAGGTTCCGACCGGAAGGCGAAAGCCGGAAGGAAGGTTCCGCCCTCGCGAACGTGGCGATCGGCGCCTTGGAAAAGGTTCCGCTTGACACGGTCCGCCGGAAACCGCTACTTTACGCGTGCCTCGAAGGCTCCGCGCGAGAGTGGTGAAACTGGCAGACACGCCGGATTTAGGTTCCGGTGCCTTACGGCATGAGGGTTCAAGTCCCTTCTCTCGCATCGCGCTTCGCCGATGCGTCCGCGGGACGGTACATGCGGGAATAGCTCAGTGGTAGAGCGCCACCTTGCCAAGGTGGATGTCGCGGGTCCGACTCCCGTTTCCCGCTCGAGAGCGAAGGCGATCCGGAGCCATTCGGATCGCCTTATTTTTTTCCTTTTTCCCGTCGCCGCCGACGGGCGAACGCATACCCCCGACCCGGATTCCCCTTGAGTGAGGATAGCCATGGTAGCCGCCAAGAAGATCGAGCGCCTCGAGCGCTCCCGCGCCCGCCTCGAAGTCACCGTTTCGGGCGAGGATACCCGCAAGGCCTATGACGGGCTGCTCGTCGAGTACGCGCGCAACGCCCGCGTCGACGGTTTCCGCCAGGGCAAGGTGCCCGCGTCCGTCCTGGAACGCAAGTACGGGGAGGAGCTCCGCCTCGAGGCCATGGGCCGCGTCATGGACAAGGCCGTCGAGGAGGCGCTCGAAGGCGTCGAGGAACGCCCCCTCGCCTACGACCATCCCGAGCTCGAAGGCCAGCCGGAGTTCAAGCCGGGCTCGGACTTCGCCTTCTCCATCGTGTACGACATCTTCCCGACCGTGAACGCCGGGGACTGGAAAGGAATCGAGATCGAGCTGCCGGCCGTCGAGGTGGCCAAGGCCGACGAGGACCGCGAGCTCGAGCGCATCCGCGAGCGGAACGCCGTGGTCGTCGAGAAGGACGAGGGCGCGAAGGCCGCCAAGGGCGACATCGTCACCGTCGACTACCGCGAGCTGGACTCGTCCGGCGCGACCGTCGCCGACAGCGCGCGCCAGGACTTCGTCTTCGAGCTCGGCACCGGCCACAACCTTTACAAGTTCGACGACGAGGTCGTCGGCATGAAGAAGGGCGAGGAGAAGACTTTCGAGAAGGCCTACCCCGCCGACTTCGAGTATCCCGAGCTCGCCGGCGCCACGAAGCGCCTCGCGGTGAAGGTGACCCAGCTCAAGGCGCGGAAGCTCCCCGACCTGGACGACGAGCTCGCCCAGGACGTCTCCGAGAAGTTCAAGACCCTGGCCGACCTCCGCGCCGACGTCCGCCGCCACCTGGAGTCGCAGCTCGAGCAGCGCCTGCGCTCGCTCAAGGAAGCCGCCATCGTCGACGCCCTGCTCGAGCGGTCCACCGTCGAGCTGCCGGAGTCCATGGTGGCCGCCGAGGTGGGCATGCGCTGGCGCGACCTGATGCGCCAGATGGGCATCGAGGACGAGTCCCGCATGGACCGCATCGTCGAGAACTCCGGCCGCGACAAGGCGGGACTCTTCGCCGAGTGGCGCCCGTCCGCGGAGAAGGCCCTCAAGACCCGCCTCGTGCTCGAGAAGCTCGTCGCCGACGGCAAGTACGAGACGAGCGACGCGGACCTGGAGGCCGAGTACGCGAAAATGGCCGGCGACGGCGCCCTCTCCGTCGAGGAAGTCAAGGCCGAGTACCAGAAGCGCGGCATGGTCGACTACCTCAAGGACCGCGTCCGCGAGGACAAGCTGATGAACGACATCATCGCCGCGGGCAAGCTCAAGAAGGGCAAGAAGAAGGCCTTCGTGGACTTGTTCGAGGCGAATGAGTAAGCTATAGGCCGAGGTAACGCATGAACGAGAAAATGCACAACCTGGTGCCCATCGTCATCGAGCAGACGGGCATCGGAGAGCGTTCGTACGACATCTACTCGCGCCTCCTCAAGGATCGCATCGTGTTCGTCGACGGCGAGATCAACGATCTCGTCGCCGACCTCGTGGTCGCGCAGCTCCTCTTCCTCGAGTCGCAGGACCCCGAGAAGGACATCGACATCTACGTGAATTCCCCGGGCGGCTCGGTGACGGCCGGGCTCGCCATCTACGACACCATGCAGTACATCAAGCCCGACGTGAAGACCATCTGCGTCGGGCAGGCGTCGAGCATGGGCGCGCTCATCCTGGCCGGAGGCACGGCCGGCAAGCGCTTCGCCCTTCCCTCCTCCCGCGTGCTGATCCACCAGCCCTGGGGCGGCGTTCAGGGCCAGGCCTCCGACATCGGCCTCCAGGCCCGCGAGATCGTCCGCCTCAAGCGGCTGACCATCGAGTACTTCGCCCTCCACGCCGGCAAGACGCCCGAGGCGGTCGCGAAGGACATGGAGCGCGACTTCTACATGTCCGCCGAGGAGGCGCTCGCCTACGGCCTCGTGGACAAGGTGCTCGAACGGAGGAAGCATGGCCCGGCAAAAGCAGACTGAGGCCGAGTCGCGCGCCTGCTCGTTCTGCGGCAAGAGCGCCGAGTACGCCAAGCGCATCATCGCCGGCCCGGGCGTCTACATCTGCGACGAGTGCGTCGCGGTCTGCCAGCAGATCCTCTCGGAGGAGGAGTCGAACGTCGCCACCGGCTTCACCGGGGACGTGCCGAAGCCCGCCGAGATCAAGGAATACCTCGACCAGTACGTGGTCGGGCAGGACTACGCGAAGAAGGCGCTCTCGGTGGCGGTGTACAACCACTACAAGCGCATCGCCAACCAGGGCAAGGTCCGCGACGGCGTCGAGATCGAGAAGGCCAACGTCCTGCTCATCGGCCCGACCGGCACGGGCAAGACCCTGCTGGCCCGGACCCTCGCGAAGAAGCTGAAGGTCCCCTTCGCCATCGCGGACGCCACGACCCTGACCGAGGCGGGCTACGTCGGCGAGGACGTCGAGAACATCCTCTTGAAGCTGATCCAGAACGCCGGCGGCAACATCTCGGCCGCCGAGCGCGGCATCGTCTACATCGACGAGATCGACAAGATCGCCCGCAAGACCGAGAACGTCTCGATCACGCGCGACGTCTCCGGCGAGGGCGTGCAGCAGGCCCTGCTCAAGATCATCGAGGGGACCATGGCGAACGTTCCGCCGCAGGGCGGACGCAAGCATCCCCAGCAGGAATACCTGCGCATCGACACGACGAACATCCTGTTCATCTGCGGCGGCGCCTTCGTGGGCCTCGACAAGACCATCGAATCGCGCGTCTCCAAGGCCGCCCTCGGCTTCGGCGCCGACGTGCAGTCGAAGAAGGACCGCAACTTCCGCGAGCTCTTCAAGCACCTCCACCCGGACGACCTGATCAAGTTCGGCATGATCCCCGAATTCATCGGCCGCCTGCCCATCCAGGTGGGCCTCGACGAGCTCGACCGCGACACCTTGAGGCGCGTGGCCACGGAGCCCAAGAATTCCGTGGTCCGCCAGTACCAGGAGAACATGCGGCTCGACGGCGTCGAGCTCGTGTTCGACGAGGGAGCGCTCGACGCCATCGCGGACAAGGCCATCGCGCGCCACACCGGCGCGCGCGGGCTCCGGTCCATCGTCGAGTCGATGATGATGGACATCATGTTCGAAATTCCGAGCGTCGAAGGGGCCAAGCGCGTCCAGATCACCCGCGAGACGGTGGAACGCGACGAGAAGCCCGAGGTCGTCTACCTGCCCAAGAGCGCATGAGCCTGATCGATTCCCTGAAGGCCCATGGGGAGAGCGTCGAGCTTCCCCTCGTGTACGCGCGGGAATCCGTGATCTTCCCCCGGAGCCTGGCCCCCATCCTGGTGGCCACCAGCTTCGGGGTCAACGCGGCCGAGCTGGCCATGAAGGGCGACCGCCGCGTGGCGGCCGCCCTGCTGGCCCGCATGCCCGACGAGAAGAGCCCCGAGATCGAGGTGGCCAAGACCGCCACCATCTGCCACATCATCCAGTTCGCGCGCCTGCCGGACGGAACGGCCAGGCTCTTGGTCGAGGGCGAGAAGCGCGCCCGCGTCCGCAAGACCGTCTACCGCAAGGACCACCTCTCCGCCTCGCTCGAGCCACTCGACGACGCCGAGCCGGAGCGCGACCGCGAGCTCGACGCGCTCATGGAGGTGGTCCGCAAGGATTTCCTGCAGTACGCCGAGCTCGCCAAGAAGATACCCCCGGAGCTGGTGCAGGCGGCGCTCAAGGCCGACGGCCCGCATCGCCTGGTGGACCTCGCCGGCCACGCGCTGGCGGCCAGGCCCGAGCGCAAGCAGGAGCTGCTCGACGCCGCCGACGCCCGGGAGCGGCTCGAATTGCTGGCGGCGGCGCTGGAATCCGAGGTCGAGTCGCTTTCGCTCCAGAAGCGCATCAGCCAGCGGGTCAAGAGCCGCATCGACAAGTCGCAGCGCGAGTACTTCCTCAACGAGCAGCTCCGGGAGATCAACCGCGAGCTCGGGAAGGAGGGCGGCGACGAGAGCGAGACGAAGGAGCTCGAGCGCCGCATCCTGGAACGCGAGCCTCCCGAGGAGGTCCTCGAGAAGGCCCGCAAGGAGCTCGGCCGCCTCGCCAAGCTCCAGGCCTTCAGCCCCGAGGCCGGCGTGCTCCGGGCCTACTGCGAGTGGATAGCGGACCTGCCCTGGTCCGGCAAGTCGAGCGAGAACCGCGACATCGCCTTCGCCCGGAAGGCGCTCGACGAGGACCACTACGGCATGGAGAAGGCCAAGGAGCGCATCCTCGAGTACATCGCGGTGCTCGGCCTCAAGGAAAAGCTCCGCGGTCCCATCCTCTGTTTCGTCGGCGCGCCGGGCACGGGCAAGACCAGCCTCGGCCGCTCGGTGGCTCGGGCGCTCGGGCGCGAATTCGTCCGCGTCTCGCTCGGCGGCGTGCGCGACGAGGCGGAGATACGCGGGCACCGCAAGACCTACGTCGGCGCCCTGCCCGGCAAGATACTGCAGTCGATGAAGAAGGCGGGCGTCTCGAACCCCGTGTTCCTGCTCGACGAGGTCGACAAGCTCTCGAGCGATTTCCGGGGCGATCCCGCGAGCGCCCTGCTCGAGGTGCTCGACCCCGAGCAGAACCACAACTTCACCGACCACTACCTCGAGCTGCCCTACGACCTTTCCTCCACCCTCTTCATCGCCACCGCCAACTCGCTCCACTCGATCCCGGCGCCGCTCCTCGACCGCATGGAGGTGATCGAGATCCCCGGCTACTCGGAATACGAGAAGCTCGAGATCGCGAAGTCCTTCATCGTGCCGCGCCAGCTCGCGGAGAACGGCCTCGGCGACGCGAAGGTGCGGATCTCCGACGACGCGATCCTCGAGATCGTCCGCCACTACACGATGGAGTCGGGCGTGCGCTCGCTCGAGCGCGAGATCGCGCACGCGGCGCGCCGGGTGGCCCGCGAGGCCGTGGAGAAGGGCTGGGCGGCCGAGCCCGGCAAGATCGCCGGCTTCTCGCGCTCGATCTCCTCCAAGACCGTTCCCGCCCTGCTCGGCAAGCCCCGGCGCCAGGACGACCCCGTGTACCGCGAGGGCCGCGTCGGCGTGGCCTACGGCCTCGCGTGGACCGAGCTCGGCGGCACGGTGCTGCCCGTCGAGTCCACCGTCTTCGAGGGCGAGGAAAGCCTCATCCTGACCGGCAAGCTCGGCGACGTGATGAAGGAGAGCGCCCGGGCGGCCCTCTCGCTGATTCGCGCGCGCGCCGCGGCCTTCGGCCTCGACGCCGATTCCTTCCGCAGGAAAACCCTCCACGTGCACGTGCCGGAAGGCGCGATCCCGAAGGACGGTCCGAGCGCGGGCATCACCCTGGCGGCCTCCATGCTCTCGGCCCTGTCCGGGAAGCCCCTGCTCTCGGGACGCGCCATGACCGGCGAGATCACCCTTACCGGCCGCATCCTGCCCATCGGCGGACTCAAGGAGAAGGTTCTCGCGGCCCGCAGGCTCGACATCGGCACGGTGCTCCTGCCCGCTCGCAACGAGCGCGACCTCGAGGACGTGCCCCGCGAGGTGGCGCGCGAGCTCGAGTTCATCCTGGTCGACACCGTGGACGAAGCCCTGGCCGCGCTCTTCTCCCCGGGCAGCTTCCCGGCGGCCGGAGCGTCGGGCGCATGAACGGCGTCCGCGCCCTCAGCGTCTCCGAGCTCACGCTCCTCGTCAAATCGACGCTCGAGGAAGGCTTTCCCGCGGTGCTGGTCGAGGGCGAGATCTCCAACTGGCGCCCGGCGAGCTCGGGGCACGTCTACTTCACCCTCAAGGACCGCGAAAGCCAGCTCGACGCCGTGATGTTCCGGGGCCGCGCCTCGCGCCTCGCGTTCGCGCCCCGGGACGGCCAGCTGGTTCGGGCGGCCGGCGCGCTTTCGGTCTACGCCGCGCGGGGGCGCTATCAGCTCATCGTCGAGGCGATGGATCGCGCGGGCGAGGGCGAGCTTCTGGCGGCGCTCGAGGAGCGCAAGCGGCGCCTCGCCGCCGAAGGACTCTTCGACGCGGACCACAAGCGCCCCATCCCGCGCCTGCCGCGCCGGGTCGGCGTCGTGACGAGCCCTACCGGCGCCGCCGTGCGCGACATCCTCTCTACGCTCGCGCGACGCGGAGCGGCCTGCGACGTCGTCATCCTGCCCGCGGCCGTCCAGGGGATCGAGGCGCCGTCCGAAATCGCCGCCCGCATCCGCTACGCCAACGCGCGCGACCTCGCCGACGTCCTCATCGTAGGACGCGGAGGCGGCTCGCTCGAGGACCTGCTCGCCTTTTCCGACGAGGAGGTGGTCCGCGCGGTGGCCGCCTCGGGTATCCCGGTCATCAGCGCCGTGGGGCACGAGATCGACTGGTCGCTCTGCGACCTGGCGGCCGACCACCGGGCGGCCACGCCGACCGCGGCCGCGGAGTTCGTGTCGCTCGGACGGGAAGAGCTCGCGGCTTCCATCGCCGCCGCGGACCGCGACATCCGGGACGCCCTGCGCGCCCGGCTCGAGCGGGCGCGATTGGCCATCGACCGCTTCCGGCCCGAATCGCTCGAGCTGCAGTTCCACCGCATCCTGCAACCCTTGCTCCAGCGCCTCGACGACGCGAAGGAAGGTCTCGTGGACGCCTTCGACGCCTCGACGCGCGAGGCGCGCCACCGCGTCGAGCTCGCCCGCGGAGCGCTCGAGGCATCCGATCCCGACGCGGTGCTCGCCCGGGGCTACGCCGTCGTCACCTTGGTCGGCGCGAACGGGTCGGCGGTCCGCGACGCCGCGACGCTCGGGCCCGGTTCGCCCCTTTCGATCAGGTTCGCCCGCGGATCCGCGTCCGCCACCGTCGAGGAGATACGACCATGAAGAATTTCGAGGAACGGCTCGAGCGGCTCGAGGAGCTCGCCGAGACGATCAAGTCCCCCTCGCTGCCCCTCGAGGACGCGCTCTCGGTCTTCGAGGAAGGCATCAAGCTGGCTAAAGGACTCGAGAAGGAACTCGCGCGCATCGAGGCCAAGGTGGAGATCCTGACGACCAAGAGCGCGGACGGGGCGGCCGAACCCACCCTCGAGCTTTTCGACGGAGAAGGCGGAGCCTGAGGCGGAGCTGGAGGGCGCTCAGCTGAGAAAGCCGAGCAGGCCCCGGTCCGAATCGGCGAGGTCGAGGGCCGCGAGCCCTTCGCGCGAAACCCAGCGGAGCTCGTCGTGCTCGGGATGCTCGCGCGCATCCTCCGACAGGGTGACCGCCCAGGCCTCGAGGGTGAATCGACGCTCGCCGCGGTTGAACTCGTACACGCCGAGCCGTTCGCCGACCTCGACGTCGACGCCGAGCTCTTCGAGGTATTCGCGCTTGAGGGTTTCTACGGGGGTTTCGCCCGCCTCCATCTTCCCGCCGGGGAACTCCCAGCGTCCCCCGAGCTCGCCGCCGGGCTTGCGACGGCCGACCAGCACGAGGCCGTCCCGGATCGCGATGCCGGCCACCGAACGGGCGGGCATCAGAGGAAGATCACCTGGGCGAACAGGAAGTGGACGAAGCCGGTCACCATGGCCGCGACGCCGATGATGCGGCTCCTGTCGAGGAGCAGCCCCTCGAGCCGGGCCACCAGCTCGCTCTTGACCTCGGAGCTGTCGCGGTAGAACTCGAGCAGCAGGGTGAAACCCGAAGCCATGCCGGCGGCAGCGGGAAGAAGGTCGCCGACGACGGGGATGTCGCCGCGCATGACGGCCAGGAGCTTGAAGAAGCCGACCGAGGTGCTCATGATCCCGAGTATCAGGCGGACGATCCGGTCCGACAGGAAGCTCCTGATGCCGTCCGTGGCCGTGCCGCGCGACGGGGCGTCGCGGGAAACGAGCGCGTAACCCGCCAGTATGGTGAGGAAGACGCTCAGGGCGTAGAACTGGATCATGCGTCGTGCTCCATCTGGGACTCGACCGCTCCGCGGCCTAAGCCCACCATAGCGCGCGGGCCCCGCGGGGTCAAGGCGCGCGGGACCGGCGGAGGTCCGCGGCCAGCTCGGTCGAAGCCCCGTCGACGACCAGGCGCGCGACGAGCCGTCCGGCACTGCCGGCGCCGCGGAGGGAAAGGTAGAATTCCTGTTCGCGCGACCCGTCGGTGAAGGACTCGAGCGTCGCCCGCTCGGTCCGTCCCTCGGCGACGAGCTCGATGCTCACCGCCAGGTCCCCGACGGCTTCGTCCCTGGCCTTGCGGTAGACCGTCACGAGCGCGTCGCCTTGGTGCGAGAGGGCGGACAGGGTCCAGACCGAGCCCCCGAGCGTCGCCCTGCCCTCGTCCCTCAGGGCGAACGTGACGATTCCGGACGAAACGATGGCGAGCAGCGCCGCGAAGGCGATGAAGCGCAGGCCCCGCGTGGCGACGAGGGCCCCGAGGAGGCCGGGACGCTTGGCGGGATCGACGCCGCTCAGCCATCGGACCTCCTCGCTGGCCCGGGAGAGCCTGCGGGCTCGGTCGTAGCGCGCGGTCGGCGCCTTGTCGTCCTCGTCGCTCATGGAGGCAGCCTCCTTCCCGGAACGCGGCGTCCCGCGGTCGACGCCGCGTGGATGATAACCCCAAGTTCCGCGGCCAGGTCCGAGGCCCCGTAGAATCCGAGCCTCGCGGCGAGCGCCCCGCCCGAGGCGGCGTGCGCGAGCGCGGCGGCCGCGGCCAGGGCCGCGGGGTCGAGGCGCTCCGGGTCGCCCGCGCGCGCGCGCGCCAGCAGGCCGACGAGGAGGCCGGCGAAGACGTCGCCCGAACCGGCGACGGCCAGGCTCGGCTCGAAGCCGTCCACCACGAGCGCCCGCCCTCCGGGGGCCGCGATCCAGGTGGCGACCGCCCTGACGCACAGCACGGCCCCGTAGCGGTCCGCCAGGGGGCGCGCGACCGCGAGCGGATCGTCGAGGACGGCCTCGGCGGAGACGCCCGCGAGGCGCGCGAGCTCGCCCGGGTGGGGCGTTAGGACGAGCGGCGCCTCGCGCCGGGAATCCACGCGGGCGGCCTCGAGAAGCCCGAGGGCGTCGGCGTCGAGAACCAGGGGGATTCGCTTTTCCAGCAGGCGGCGCAGCAAGGCCGGCGCGGGCGCCGCGCGGCCCCATCCGGGACCCGCCAGGAGCGCGTCCATGCCGTCGGCGAAGCGCGTTTCGTCCCGGAGCCTGCCGATAGGCGCCACGAGGCCGTCCTCGAGCCGGGAGGCGAGCGCCGGCCAGATTTCCGGCCTCGCCCGGAGGTGGACCAGGCCGCATCCGGCGGCGACGGCGCCACGGCAGGCGAGGCTCGCCGCGCCGGTGGTGCCGACCGCTCCGGCCCAGATGCCCGCCTTGCCCCTGCGGCCCTTGTGGTCGTCCGGCGCGAGCCGGGGAACGAGACGCTCCAGGTCGGAGCTTTCGACCAAACGGATGTCGGAAGCGGCCCCGGCGCCTGGCGGGAACACGCCGTCCACCTGGAGGATGGTTCCGCAGAAGGCGCGACGGGACGGCCTGAAGGCCAGCTCCTTGGGCGGAGCGACCATGAGGGTCGCGTCGGCCTTGAAGACCATCCCTCCGGTTCCCAGGCCCGCGGGAAGATCCACGGCGACGCGGAAGCCCCGGGCCCCGTTCGCGGCCCCGACCAGTCCGGCGGCCGGTTCCCTGAGGGCGCCCGCGGCGCCGGTGCCGGCCAGCCCTTCGAGCAGCGCTTCCGCGGAATCGATGGCCTCGAGGCAGGCGGCGCGTTCCGTCTGGAAATCGAGGACTTCGATCCCGAGCGCCTCGAGCCGCGCCGACTGCGCTTCCGCAGGTCCGTCCCCGAGGCCGGGAGTGAACGCCAGGACGGCCGCCATCGCCTCGGTCCGCCCCCGCTCGCGCAGCACGCGCAACGCGGCCAGCGCGTCGGCCCCGTTCGCCCCCCGGCCGGCCAGGGCCACCAGCGGGCGCCGGCCCGGGCCGTCCCCGGGGATCCGGTCGAGGATATCCTCGAGCCGCGTCGCCATGCCCCGGGCCGCGCGTTCCACGAGCTCGCCCGACCCGGTCCCCGCGGCGACGGCGTCCGCGTCGAGGGCGCGGCTCCCGTCCGTGGAAAGGAGCGGCCTCACTTCACCGCCGGGGCGAAGGCTTTGTCGAAGCGCCACCAGACGACGCGCGCCTCGAAGCGCGTGGCGAGCAACGCCGAGAGTATGCCTTCGGGCGAGAGGTTGAAGGTCGCGTACTCGAGCTCGTCGAGCTCGATGGGAAGGGCGTAGCGTTTCGGCCGACGGGAATCCCGATCCATCACCGAAACGGTGAAGGAACCGTCGAGCCCGGTGGCCGAAAGGTAGATGCGGCCGGAGGCGTCGATGCCGACGAGCTCGTGGATCGGGGGAATCGCGCCGCTCCCGGCGTTTTCCGTCTCGATGGGCGGGAGCTCGATCGATTCGGAGTAAGCGGCCCTCGCGAGATCCATCAGGTAGAGCCTGGAGCCCGCGTACTCCACGCCGGACCCGGCGAGGGTGTCCTTCTCGACGAGCTCGCGGTAGTAGTCGATCTTGAGCCAGGCTCCGTCGCCCCGCGGATCCGCCACGATCTTCTCGAGGTTCGCGAAGAGCCGCTCGCCCTCCGGGACGGGCAGCGCGGAACGGCGGACGCGGACCGAGGAGAGCAGGGCCCCGTTCGCGTCGTACCGGAAGAGCAGCCAGCCGTCCTTCGTCATCGACACCACTAGGCAGCCGCCGTCTGCGACCGCGTAGATGCCGTCGATGTAGGGGAAGGGCGTGCCGCCGAGTCCTTCCTGCCCGAGGAAGTCGAGGAAGGCCCCCTCGCGCGAGAAGCGGAGCACGACGTAGTCGAGCGGGACGCCGATGTCCTCGTCGACGAGCCGGCGTTCCGCCGGCAGGCGGTCCTCCACGTAGAGCATGCCGCTCGAACCGACGGCGATCTCGCCGGGAACGGCCAGCGGGTAGCGGCGGGCGACCCGGCCGCTCCCTTCCTCGCCCTGGTCGAGGGCCTTGAGGGAAAGGGGCTCGGGGTTGCGCTCCGGGTCGAACACGAGCGAGAGCAGGTCTCCGAACGAGGAGAAGGACAGCACCTTTCCCGACGACCCGTTGGTGACGAAGAAGATGCCGTCGCGCATGGCGATGCGGGTCTTCGCCGGAGCCGCGGCCGAGCTCGAGCGGAACAGGTCCAGCTGGTCCTCGAGGACTCCGTAGGAGAGCGTGAAAAGCTGCTCCCGCGGCACCTGCTCGAGAGCGCCCTCCGGCGCGCAGGACGCGGCCAGAAGCAGGACCGGCACCAGGGCGAGGAACGCGACGGGGGGCGTGGAACGGCGATGCGTTATCTTCAAGGCTGGACTCCTTCTCAGGTTTAGCCTCCGCCGCGAGGGGCTGTCAACCGACGCGGAACGGGTCCGAGCTTGACCGCCCATATCAAAGTAAGTACCATCCCCGCATGGCATTCAACCCTATCACCGCCCTCTTCGGAACCAAGCACGAACGCGACCTCAAGGCGCTCCTCCCCATACTCCATTCCGTCAACGCGAAGGAATCCTGGGCACTCTCCCTCGGCGACGCCGACTTTCCCCGGCTGAGCGCAGAGTTCCGCTCGCGCCTGGAGAAAGGCGAAACCCTGGACGGCCTCCTGCCGGAAGCCTTCGCCCTGGCCCGCGAGGCCGCCCGCCGCGCCCTCGGCGAACGCCCCTTCGACGTGCAGATCCTCGGCGGCATCGTGCTGCACCAGGGCAAGATCGTCGAGATGAAGACGGGCGAAGGCAAGACCCTCATGTCGGTCGCGCCCATCTACCTGAACTCGCTGTCCGGCAAGGGCGTCCACGTCGTCACGGTGAACGACTACCTGGCCGAGCGCGACAGCGCGTGGATGGGCAAGGTGTTCTCCTTCCTCGGCGCCTCGGTCGGCGTCGTCCTCTCGCGCATGGAAGGCGAGGCCCGCCGCGAGGCCTACCGCAAGGACATCACCTACGCGACGAACAACGAGCTCGGCTTCGACTACCTCCGCGACAACATGGCCTGGAGCGTCGAGGCGCGCGTACAGCGGGGACACGCCTTCTGCGTAGTCGACGAGATCGACTCCATCCTGATCGACGAGGCCCGCACGCCCCTCATCATCTCGGGTCCCGCCGAGGACGACACCTATCGCGTCTCGGAAGTCGACCGCCTGGCCGTCCAGCTCGTCGAGGTCGCCAAGAATCCGGCCACCGGCGAGTACCCGCGCGAGGAGCTCGGCGAGGAACTGGTCGGCGACTACAAGATCGACGAGAAGTCCAAGCGCGTCTCGTTCACGCCCGCGGGCCTCGACCGCATGGAGGAGCTGCTCCGCAAGCGCGGGCTCATGGAGGGCTCCCTCTTCGACGAGGGCAATTTCCAGTTCGTCCACTACTTCTCCAACGCCGTGCGCGCGCACCGGCTCTTCGAGAGAGAGACCGAGTACGTCGTCCAGGACGGCATGGTCCAGATCGTCGACGAATTCACCGGCCGCATCCTGCACGGGCGCCGCTACTCCGACGGCCTCCACGAGGCCATCGAGGCCAAGGAGCGCATCAAGGTGGCGCGCCGCAACCGGACGCTCGCCACCATCACCTTCCAGAACTACTTCCGCCTCTACGGCAAGATCGGCGGCATGACCGGCACCGCGGACACCGAGGCGCCGGAGTTCCTCAAGATCTACGAGCTCGACGTCGTGGTCATCCCGACCAACCGCCCCGTCATGCGCGAGGACGAGGACGACCTCGTCTACCTCAACGAGGCGGAGAAATTCGAGGCCATCTGCGACGAGATCGCGGAAGTCAACAAGAAGGGACAGCCCATCCTGGTCGGCACGGTCAGCATCGACAAGTCCGAGCGCCTTTCCGCCCTGCTCACGAGGCGGGGCATCCGCCACGAGGTGCTCAACGCGAAGAACCACGCCCGCGAGGCCGCCATCATCGCGGAGGCCGGCGCCAAGGGCGCGGTCACCATCGCGACCAACATGGCCGGCCGCGGCACCGACATCAAGCTCGGCGGCAATCTGGAATTCCGGGCCCGGCGAAAGGCCGGCAGCGAGGCGGACGACGAGGCCCTCCGCCGGGCGATGGCGGAGGAGTACGAGGCCTGGCGCAAGGACTACGAGGAGGTGCGTTCGCTCGGCGGCCTCTACGTGCTCGGCACCGAGCGCCACGAGAGCCGGCGCATCGACAACCAGCTCCGCGGCCGCTCCGGCCGCCAGGGCGACCCCGGCGCCTCCTGCTTCTTCGTCTCGTTCGACGACGACCTCATGCGCCTCTACGGCGGCGAGAACCTCAAGGGCCTGATGATGCGCGTCGGCATGAAGCCGGGCGAGCCGATCTACCACCCCATGCTCTCGCGCACGCTCGAAGGCGCCCAGCGCCGCGTCGAGGAGCGCAACTTCGAGATCCGCAAGCACCTGCTCGAGTACGACGACGTGCTCAACCAGCAGCGCAAGTACATCTACGAGCAGCGCGACGAGATCCTCCGCGACCAGGACCTTGTCGCGCGCGTCATGGCGTCCGCCCGCGCCATGGTGGACGAGCTGCTGGAGACCTACGCCGACGCTTCGCGCTCCGACCGGACCGCGGCCTGGGCCGCCTTGCGCGAAGCTCTCCGCGAGGAGTTCAACGTCGCCCTCCCCTTCACGCTGGAGTCGCCCGAGCTCGCCAAGGTCGAGGCCCTGCGCGAGGCCGCCTACGCCGCGCTCGAGGCCAACATCGACGAGAAGGTGGCCTACGCGGGCGCCGCGAACCTCGGCAACTTCATCCGCTACCAGTACCTGCAGTCCATCGACCAGAAGTGGCTCGACCACCTCGAGAACATGGAAGGCCTACGCGAGGCGGTGCACCTGCGCCACTACGCGCAGAAGAACCCGCTGCTCGAGTACAAGCTCGAGGGCTTCCAGATCTTCGAGACCATGATCGACGAGATCCGCACCGGGCTCGCGCGCCGCGTCTTCCTGGTCCGGGTCGGCGCGGCCGAGGAGCGGCGCGGCTCGCGAGCCGTTCCCGCCGCGGTCGCCGAGCACCGCGAATTCGGCCAGTTCGGCGGCATGAAAGCCCAGCAGACCGCCACCTCGTCCTCCCGGGCGGCTCCGGCGGCGCCCCGCCCCGCGGCCGCCCCTCGCGGTTCGCTCGCGGACCAGGCGCGCGGCGCCAACGTCACCGTGGAGCGCCACGGCCCGAAGGTGGGCCGCAACGACCCCTGCCCCTGCGGCTCGGGCAAGAAGTACAAGCACTGCCACGGCGCGTGAAGGCGCGCTGATGTCTCTCAACTGGAAGGAGATCGACCTCGCGCTCTCGGAGCTGGACCTCGTCGGGGCCCAGCTCCAGCGCGTGGTGCAGCCGACCTGGGACACGCTCGCGCTCTCGTTCTACAAGCCCCCGAAGGCGACAGAACTTCTGGTCTGCGTGGCCCACGGGGCGTGCCGCGTCCACGCCACGACGCGTCCGGTGCCGAAACCGGACAAACCCCTGCGCTTCCAGGAGCTGCTCCGTTCGCGCGTCAAGAACGGCCGCGTGCTCTCCGTGCGCCAGCTCGGGACCGACCGCATCGTGCTCGTCGAAATCCGCGCGGGCAACGAGCTGTTCAGGCTCTACGCGCGGCTCTGGTCCGGGGCCGGGAACGTCATCCTCTGCGACTCGGACGGCGCCATCGTGGACGCCATGGCGCGCAAGCCGGCGAAGGGCGAGACCGCCGGCGGCGTCTACCGCCCGGAAGAGGCCGCCGCGGCCTCGAAGGGCCCCCCGCGCGAGTTCACCGTGCGCGAGCTGCCCGGCGAGGGATCCTTCAACGAGCGCGTCGACGCCTGGTACGCCGAGCGCGCGGGAGCGCATTCGCGCGAGGCGCTGGCCGGCCGCATCGCGGATTGGTACTCCGGCCACCGCGCCGCCATCGAGGGAAGGCTCGCCGAACTCGAAAAGCGCGCGGAAGCCTACGCGGATCCGGAGCGCTACCGCGAGCTCGGCGACATCCTCATGGCGGCCCTCGGCTCGGACACGGGCTCGGGCTACGTCGAGTTCGACGACTTCCACCGCGGGGGCGTGGTGCGCATCGCCGTCGATCCGGCGAAATCCGCCCTGGAGAACGCGCGCGCGTACTACGATCGGCACCGCAAGGCCGTTTCGGGAGCCGGAGAGGTAGCAGCGGAGATCGAGGCGGCCAGGCGCAGCCTCGAGGAGCTCGAACTCGAACGGGCGCGCCTCGAGGCCGAGGAGAATCCCTTCGAGTCGCGCGCCGAGCTCGAGCGCCTGCGCGTGGCCGGGTCCGAGAAGCCTCGGGCGAGCCCCGGGCTTTCGCTCGTGCGGAACGGCTGGACCCTGCTGGTCGGCCGCTCCGCCAAGGAGAACGACGAGCTTCTCCGTCGCCACGTCCGCGGCAACGACGCGTGGCTCCACGCCCGCGACTGGTCCGGCGCCTACGTATTCGTCAAGGCTCGTCCCGGCAAGAGCTTCCCGCTCGAGCTGCTGCTCGACGCGGCGGCGCTCGCGCTCTACTACTCGAAGGGAAGGACGGCCGGCTCCGGCGACGTCTACTGGACCTTCGTCAAATACCTGCGGCGCGCCAAGGAAGGCCCGAAGGGCCTCGTCATCCCGATGCAGGAGAAGAACCTCCGCGCCACGCTCGACGAGGCGCGGCTCCGCGAGCTCAAGGCGCTGATCGGACGCGACCCGTCCTGAGCGGGCCGTCGGCGGGCGAGGCGGCGCGCAGAACCGCGGGGCGCGGCCGCCGGGCAAGCGGGTTCCGCGAAAGGGGGGCCGCCTGCCGGACCGCCAGAGCCGCGATCCTCAGCTCCCGGCGCCGACCGGCTCCGCGTCAGGCTTCCTTCCCCGAGGCTTCGGCCTGACGACGAACGCCTCGCCCTTCCAGTCCACCGTCACGGTCGAGCCGGGCGGGCACTTGCCCGCGATTATGGCGTCGGCGAGCGGATCCTCGATCTCGCGGGTTATGAGGCGCCGCATGGGCCGGGCGCCGTAGGCCGGCTCGTAGCCCTTCTCGACCAGGCGTTCGCGGGCGGCGGGCTTCAGCTCGAGGGCGATGCCCTTCGCCGCGAGGCGGCGCTCCAGCTCGGTGAGCATGAGGGTGAGGACCTTCGAGACCTCGTCGCGGCCGAGCGGGTGGAAGACCACCACCTCGTCGACCCGGTTGACGAACTCCGGCCGGAACTGGCGCTTGAGCTCCGAGAGCGCCGCCTCGCGCACGGCCTGAAGATCGAAGCGCGCGTCCTCGGCGCGGAAGCCGAGCGAGGCGCCGCGCGCGATGTCGCGGGTGCCCGCGTTGCTCGTCATCACCACCACCGCGTTCCGGAACGAAACCGTGTGCCCGAGGTTGTCGCGGAGCTCGCCCTCCTCGAGCAGCTGGAGCAGCAGGTTGAACACGTCCGGGTGGGCCTTCTCGATCTCGTCGAAGAGGATGACGCTGTAGGGCCGCCTGCGGACCTTCTCGGTGAGCATGCCGCCCTGGTCGTAGCCGACGTAGCCCGGCGGCGCGCCGACCAGGCGCGACGCGTTGTGCTTTTCCATGAAGTCCGACATGTCCACCCGGATCAGCGCTTCCTCGCTCCCGAACAGGTACTCCGCCAGGGTCTTGGCCACCAGGGTCTTGCCGACGCCGGTGGGACCGAGGAAGACGAAGCTGCCGAGCGGACGCCGCTCGTCGGCGATGCCGGCGCGCGAGCGCCGGACCGAGGCCGCGACCGCCCTTATGGCGTCGTCCTGCCCGATCACCCGGCGGTGCAGTTCCTCCTCGAGTCCAAGCAAGCGCGCGGACTCGTTCTCGCCGAGGCGCGCCACCGGGATGCCGGTGGCGTCCGACACCACCTCGCGCACGTCCTGCTCGGTGACGAGCCCGCGCATGCGACCGCGGTCGCTCTCCCAGGCCGAGCGGATGGTCTCGAGCCGCTCCTTGAGCCGGCGCACGCGATCCCGCACCTCGGCGGCCTTCTCGTAGTTCTGGGTGGAAACCAGCGCGAGCTTCTCCTCTGTCAGCTTGGCGATCTCCCCCTCGACCTCCGGCAGCTCGGGCGGTCGCGACGGGTCCTCGATGCGCCGCTTGGCGCCTGCCTCGTCCATCAGGTCGATGGCCTTGTCCGGCAGGAAGCGGTCGGCGAGGTAGCGGCGCGATAGCCCGACCGCCGCCTCGATCGCGTCGCGCCCGTACGCCACACCGTGGTAGTCCTCGTAGCGCCCCTTGATGCCGAGCAGGATCTCGACCGCCTGCTCGGCGTCGGGCTCCTCGACCAGGACGAGCTGGAAGCGCCGCTCGAGGGCGGCGTCCTTCTCGAAGTACTTGCGGTACTCGGCGAGCGTCGTGGCGCCGATGCACTGGATCTCGCCGCGCGACAGCGCGGGCTTCAGCATGTTGGATGCGTCGATCGTGCCTTCCGCCGAGCCCGCCCCGATGACGGTGTGGAGCTCGTCGATGAAGAGCACGACGTCGCCCGCCTGGGCGATCTCCTTCATGATGCGCTTGAGGCGCTCCTCGAACTCGCCGCGGTACTTGGTGCCGGCCACCACGCTGGCGATGTCGAGCGAGAGGATGCGCTTGCCCCCGAGCTGGTCGGGCACCTCGCCGGAGGCGATGCGGAGCGCCAGCCCCTCGACGATCGCGGTCTTGCCCACGCCGGGCTCGCCCACCAGGACGGGGTTGTTCTTGGTCCTGCGGGAAAGTATCCGCACCACCCGGCGGATCTCGGCTTCCCGGCCTATCACCGGATCGATGCGCCCGGAGCGGGCCAGCGCGGTCAGGTCGCGCGAATACTCGTCCAGGACGGGCGTCCGCGCCTGCGGCGCGGCCATGCGGGGCCGGGGGACGCTCGCCTCGCGCGGCGCGTCCCGATCGGGCCGCGCCCCTTCGGGGGCGTTCTCCGAGCGCTCCCCGGCGCCGATCAGCCGAATCGCGGCGCGCAGCTGCTCGTAGAATACGCCGCGCTCCTCGAGGAAGCGCTCGAAGGTCGAGCCGGCCTCGCGGGCCGCCGCGACGACCAGGTGCTCCGTTCCGATGTACTCGCTGCCGGCCAGGTGGGCTTCCTCGGCCGCGGTCTCGAGCAGAGACTTCAGCCTGCGCGAGAGCGGGACGTCGCCGAGCACGAATCCGCTCCTGCGGCCGCCCGCGCCGCGTTCCAGCTCGGCGCGAAGCTCGGCCGGATCGATCTTGAGCGCGCGGATCGCCTTGGCTCCGAAACCCTCGGCGTCGCGGATTATGGCCGCGAGGACGTGCTCCGGCAGAAGCTGGTCGGCGTGCGAACGCTTGGCCTCCTCCTGGGCGATGACCGAGAGGACGCGCTGCGCGCGCTGGGTGAGTCCTTTAAACACCGTGCCACTCCTGTGCGAGCGAGACTCCCTCGAGCGCGGCCGCGAACGCGAGGGCGCGCCTTCGTGCCTCGCTCCGGTCGGGGGCGATTCCGGAAAGCGACAGCCCGGAGTCCGTGAGACCGCGGAGCGCGTTCGCGAAACGGCCCGGCCCCATGCCCGACACCAGCCCGAGCTCGTCGCCGAGCCTGAGGAAGGAGGCGGCCTCCATGGCCTCTTCCGCGCGCATGGTCCGGGCGTAACGGGACAGCCCGAACGCGCGCGACACCGCGTCCTCCAGCCCGAGCCGGTCGCGCTTTCCGAGCTGCTTTCGGGCCGTTCGTTCGGCCCCGGCGAGCTTGTCGCAGATCCCGCGGAGCCGTCCGGCGGCCGTCGAGGTCGTGATCTCCGGCGGACAGCGATAGGCCACGGTCCACACGGAGGCGGTGGAGGTTCCCGCCTCCGGGCTCTGTCCGATTATCTCCATGCCCGCGGCGAGCGCTTCATGGAACTCGCGTTCGACGGCGAGCGTCATCGCGAGGGCCGGCAGGTGCAGGCTGACGGAGAGTACGAGGCCGTGGCCGATTCCGGCCGGATCGGGGCCGAGGAATCCGTAACGGCGGTCGAAGGACCAGCGGAGCGATGCCGAGAGTTCGCCCTCCAGTTCCTCCAGGGTCGCGAGGACGCCTTCCGGGTCGAGCCCGGGCAGCTCGCAGCGGACGCGGACGTGATCCGTCTCGTTCGAGGTGATCCAGGCGCCCTGCGCGGCGCGCCAGCCTATCCAGCCGCCGGGGTCGTGGGAATACGAATCCGAGATGGCGTCCCGCTCCGCGAGGACCCGCCTCAAGCCGGTGTCGAGCAGGGAAAGGGGCGAAGCTTCCGCTCCGTCCGACCGGGACCAGGCGGATTCGACGAGGGACGCCGCCCGCGCGCGCGTCGCTTCGTCGGCGCGCCAGGCGAAGGGTTGACCTTCGAGGTTGCGGGCGAGCAGGCCGGCGCTGCGAACCGCCACGTCGCCCGATGGCGCGTCGTCGGGAACGGAGCCCCCCCTCGCGAGGAAATCGCTCACCGGGTGCTCCCCCGGATTCTATCCCTTCCGTGGACGAACGCCGGGCGCTTGGCGAGGGACGGAAGGGTTTCCGCGAAGGCGGCGACGCAGAGCGGGCAGCCGAAGCGTCCTTCGCGGCGGAACTCGTCGAAGCCGAGCCCGCAACCCGGGCACGACCGGGCGGACGCGCCTGGCGCGGGATCCGCCGCGACGAAAAGCGCGTCGAGGTCAATGCGGAGCACTCCGCCCGTCCCCGACACGCCGCGACGGGCGGCGCAGGCCGCGCAGAGGCGGAGCCGGGAAGGCGGGGCGCCAGCCTGAGCGATGAGGATGGAGGCCTCGTCCGTGCCGCAGTCGTCGCAACGCATGGTTCGACTATAACCAATGCGCTGGAAAAAGTGTAGGAGCGCGGGGTATAGTGGACCCGCACGCGAAACGCGAAGCAGAGGAGTCCGCCACGAAACGCCATCTCGCCGCTACCGTCGCCGCCTTCCTTCTATTCCTGGTATCCGCCATACCCGCCGCAGCGCTCGGCGGCCGCGAAGCGGCAGGCTCCGAACCGATCACCATCCGGGCCGCGGTGCTCAAGGGTCCGAGCGGGGTCTCGCTCGTCCGCTTGCTCGACGGCCCCGCCGTCCTTCCCGGAAACGCGACCCTCGAGACGGTCGTCGTTCCCAACACCGACGTCATGGTGGCCCGCCTGCTCTCCGGGGAGCTCGACGCGGCCGTGCTGCCGCCCAACCTCGCCGTCAATCTTTACAACGCCGGCATGGATTTCAGGCTGGGCGCCGTCGTCGGGTTCGGCATGAACTCCGTGATCGCCGCGGACCCTTCGATCGCCTCGATCCGCGACCTCGCCGGCCGCGTCGTCCAGGTCGCGGGCCAGGGCGCCACGCCGGAGTACGTGCTCCGCGCCCTGCTCGCCAAGGAAGGCCTCGAGCCCGGGAAGGACCTCACGCTCTCGTTCTCGATGCCGGTGCCCGAGATCGCCGCCAGCCTCGTCGCGGGCCGCATACCGCTCGCGGTGCTGCCGGAGCCCTTCGCCACCCAGGCGCTGGCCGGGAACCCCGCCCTCTCCCGCGCCTTCACGCTCGAACCCGCCTGGCGCGAGGCGACCGGCTCGGGCGACTATCCCATGACCGTGCTCGTCGTCCGCGGAACCCTCGTCGATTCGCGACCCGCCGCCGTCTCGGCCCTCCTGGACGCGTGCAAGGCCTCGGTCGAGTTCGTGGTCGCCGACCCCGCGGCCGCGGGCGCCCTGGTGGAACAGCGCGAGCTCGGCCTCAAGGCGGCCATCGCGGCCAAGGCCATTCCGGCCTCGAACTACCGCTATCTCGCCCCCGGCGCGGCCCGTCCGGCGCTCGAAACCCTGTTCCGCGTCTTCCTCGAGTACGCGCCGGACTCGATCGGCGGCCGCCTGCCCGCCGAGGGCTTCTGGCGGGGCGATGCGCGCGAGAAGTGAGCGGCTCGCCGCGCTCGCCGGCGCGGCGACCTTGCTCGCGCTCTGGAAGCTCGCCTCGCTCGGCATCGGCAAGGACATAATCCTGCCGCCGCCCGAGCGGGTGCTGGCCCGGGCGGCCGCGCTGCTGGCCTCGCCGGACTTCCTGGCGGCGCTTCTCGCCACGCTGGCGCGCGGCCTCGCCGCCTTCGCCCTCTCGATGTTGGCGGGCGCCGCGATCGGCGCGGCCTGCGGCGCGAGTCCGCGCTTCGAAGCCTTCGTCTCGCCCCTCCTCTCGACCATCAGGGCCATGCCCGTCATCGCCCTGATCCTGCTGTTCCTATTCTGGTTCGGAGTCGGAACCGTGCCGGTCTTCGCCGCCTTCCTCATGGCCTTCCCGGTGGTCGCGGCCCAGGTGGCCGAAGGCTGGCGCGCCACCGATCCGAGGCTGCTGGAGATGGCGGCGCTTTTCCGGCTCGAACGGCGCGGAGTCCTGCTCGGCATCCGGTTGCCCTCGATGACCGGGCACCTGGCCGCCGCTGCCCAGTCCGCGATCGGCCTTTCGTGGAAGGTGGTGATCGCGGGCGAGGTGCTCAGCCAGCCCGCGCGCGCCCTCGGGTCGGGGCTCCAGGAGCGTCGCCTCATGCTGGACACCTCGGGCGTCTTCGCCTGGGCCGCGGCCGGCATCGTCCTGTGCGCCTCGAGCGACGCGCTGTTCCGCGCGGCCAGGCGGAGCCTGGCTCGACATGGGCTATAGCATCTCCGGACTTCGCCTCCGCTACGGGGAGCGGGCGGTGTTCGACGGGCTTTCGCTCGAGCTCGTGCCCCATACCGCCACCGCCGTCCTCGGACCCTCCGGCTGCGGCAAGACGAGCCTCCTCATGAGCGTCGCCGGCCTGCTGCCCGAGGCGGAGGCCGACCGGAGCGGCTTCGAAGACGCCCGCTTCGGGTTCGCCTTCCAGGAGCCGCGGCTCCTGCCCTGGCTCAGCGCGGAAGACAACGTGGCCTTCGTCCTCCGACGTTCGTCGGGGAAGGCCGCGGCCCGCGAGCGGGCCCGCGACTTCCTCGGGCGGGTCGGACTCTCCCGGGAACTCTCCAAGCGTCCCTCCGAACTCTCGGGGGGCATGCGCCAGCGAGTCTCGCTCGCTCGCGCCTTCGCCTTCCCCTCGGACGTGCTCCTCATGGACGAGCCGTTCCAGTCCGTCGACCCGCGGACGCGCGCCGGCCTCGTGGAGGCCTTCCTCGAGCTCGAAGCGACGGAACGGCGGACCGTGCTGTTCGTGACGCACGACATCGCCGAGGCCATCCGGATCGGCGACCGGGTATGCGCGCTCTCCGGCGCGCCGGCCGCCATGGTCGCCGACCTCCGGCCCGACCCGAAGGACGAGGCGGAACGGCGGGAACTGGAGACGAGGCTCTACTCGCTGGCTTTTTCCGGGCTCGCCTGAGGCAGAATCCGCTCCAGGGCCGCGCGGAGCGCCTTCTCGTCGAAGGGTTTTCGGAGCAGGGCGAAGCGGGTTCCGAGCGGCGCGAACGGATCGTCGCGCCCCGAGAGGATCAGCGCCGCCGATTCGGGCGCGAGCTTGCGCAGCCGCATGGCCAGCTCGTCCCCGCCCATGAGCGGCATGACCAGGTCGGCCACGACGAGGTCGATGCGCGCTCCGAGTTCCTCGGCGACCTTGAGCCCTTCCCCCGGGCCGGAGGCCGCGCGCACCTCGAAACCGAAGCGGCCCAGGGTCCGTTCGAGCAGATCCCGCACGTCGGAATCACCGTCGACCACGAGGGCGGTGAGGCCTTCCGGCGGATCGTAGCGGCCGGCCGCGGATGCTCCGACGGCGGCGCCCGTCTCCGAGGCATGGATCGCGGGCAGGATGACGGTGAAAGTGGAACCCCGTCCGGGCTCGGACTCCACGTCGACCAGGCCACCCGCTTCCTGGACGATGTTCGAGACCACGGCGAGCCCCAGCCCGGTGCCCGCGTTCGGTCCCTTGGTCGTGTAGAACGGCTCGAAGATGCGCGTCAGGTCGGCGGGATCTATCCCCGTTCCCGTATCCGCTACCTTGAGCAGCACGCAGGGTCCCGGTCCCGCCGAACCGACCCGGCCCGCGCGGGGAAAGGCCAGCTCGGCCTTCTCCGTCGTGAGCCGTATCGTGCCCCCCGACGCCATCGCGTCGCGCGCGTTCACGACGAGGTTGACGACCACCTGCTCGAGATGCGAAGGATCGGCGTTCACGAGCCAGGTTCCGGCCCCGTAGCCGCAGGATAGCGCGACGTTCGCGGGCAGGAGCCGCTTGAGCATCCGCTCCAGCTCGGCGACGAGCTCGTCGGGGGACATGCGCCTCGGTTCGTAGACGCTCCGCCGGGCGAAGCCGAGCAGCCTTCTCGAAAGCGAGGCGGCCCTGCGGGACGCCCTCCGGACCCCTTCGATGTCTTCGAGCAGGTCGGGCCGGTCCCGCGCGGAATCGGCGAGCAGGTCCGCGTGTCCCATCACCGCGGTGAGCACGTTGTTGAAGTCGTGGGCCAGGCCGCCGGCGAGGCTGCCTATGGCCTCGAGCTTCTGGGCCTGCCTGAGCTGGTCTTCGAGCTTGCGGCGTTCCGTAGCGTCGATGCCGAAGCCCTGGGCGAGCTCCCAGGTTCCGTCGCGGGCGCCATGCGCGGTCGATTCGGAGGAAAAGCTCGCGAAAAGCCACACCTCCCCGCCGTCCGGACCCTTGAGCGGATATTCCGCTCCCGGGCATACTCCGTCGACGTCGAGCGCGCGGACGATGCCGTCGAAGGTCGCCGCATCCTTGAACCGGGATCGGAGCTCGAGCCCCGGCCCGTCGCCGAAGACCGCGCGGAACGAGGCGTTGGCTTCGACGATGGCGCCCGAGCGGTCGAAAAGGAAATTGCATCCCGGGCTGCCCTCGAAGAGCGAGCGGAATTTCCGCTCGCTCCGCCTCAGGCGGCGCTCCATGTCGCCGCGATAGAGCGCGATCTCCATGGCGGTCCAGAGCGCCCGCTCCTCGAAGGGCTTGATGACGTAGCCGAAGGGCTCGATGCGCTTCGCACGCTCGACCGTATCCTCGTCCGCGAAGGCGGTGAGCAGGACCACCGGAACGCCGTAGCGCTCGCGGACGACGCCGGCGGTTTCCACGCCGTCGCGCGAGCCGCGGATCTTCACGTCCATGAGCACCAGGTCCGCGTCGAGGCCGCCGAAGGCCGAAAGCAGCTCGTCGCCCGAGTCGAAGGTGCCGGCGACGACGTGGCCGCGCCGCTCGAGGAAGCGGGCTATGTCGAGGGCGACGACGAACTCATCCTCTACGATCGCGACCCTGGACATGCTCTCCCTAGCCCCGCTTCGGCGCGAGGGGGAAGCCGAGCCGCCCGAGCTCGGCTTCCAGCTTGTCCCGCGAGATCGGCTTGACCAGATAGGCGGTCGCCCCGCCCTTGCCGAAGGCTTCCACGACGTTCCGCGGATCCTCGAGCACGCTCGTCATGACCACGCGGACCTCGCGCGCGGGCGGCACGCCCCGTTCGGATTCGGACTTCCTGATCGCCTTGAGGGCTTCCTGGCCGTCGACCTTGGGCATCATGATGTCCATGAATATGAGCTCGTAAGGGGATCGCTCCGCCCAGGCGAGCTCGAAGGCGTCGATCGCCTCCTGGCCGTCAACCGCCACGTCCGACTGGCCCCAGGGCTCCAGGAGCTTCTGCATCATGCGCCTCGAGGCGAAATCGTCCTCGGCAATCAGGATCCGCATGGTTCCCTCCCTCCCTCACGTCGCGGCGAAGCGCCGCGCGAACGCCTCGAGCTGGGCGCCGTCGGAGCGGCGGGCGGCGCGCAGTGCCGCGAACGCGGCGCGGGCGCCGCTCTTCGAACCCCTGGCCTCGGCCCGTTCGCGATAGAGCTGGGCCGCCCGTTCGGCTCCCTCGAAGTCGCCTACCGCGACCGCTTTCCCGAGCGTCGCGGCGAGGCGCTCGAGGTCGTCCAGTTCCGTTCTGTCCGACTCCAATTCGGAGCGCAGGCCGGCCAGCAGCTCGGTGAAGCCGCTTCCGTCGTCCCTTGACGCTTCCCGGGGCGCCGCCGGGCTCGCGGAGCCTTCGCGATCGGCGCCGTCGCGGTCAGGACTCTCGCCCGCGGCGAAAACCTGGAGTTTCCGAATTCCGACGGGATACCAGGCGAACGTCCCGGACGGCGAACGCTCCCTGCGGGACGATCCCCTCCTCTTCAGGCACAGGATCCTCGCGCCGCGCTTTGCGGCCCCTTCCGGAAAGACGGAGTCCGCCGCCTCGTCGACGAGGGCGAGCGAGTCCGGGTCGGAATCGAGGAAGCGCGTCAACTCGACCGCCGAGGACAGCGTTACGACCCGTCCGCCGAGGGCTTCCGCGGCGCCGGCCATGTCGGACGCGCAGGGTTCGGCGACGCCGAAAAAGGCGAGCGTCCTGCCGTGGAACGCGTCGCCCGGCACTGCGGCGGTCGCGGCCTCCCGGCACGGCACCTCGAGGCGGGCCAGGGTGCCGCCCCCGGGACGATCGGCCAGCTCCACGGTCCCTCCCATCAGGCCCGAGAGGCCCCGCGCGATCGCGAGCCCGAGCCCGGCGCCGCCCGCTTTCCGCCGGTACGAAGGGTCGAGCTGCACGAAGCCGCCGAACGCCTCGTCACGCCGTTCCTCGGGTATTCCCGGTCCTGAATCGGACACCTCGACCCGGAGCGACGGCCTCCCGTCCGGCAGGGCGGAGCGCGAAAGCGCCAGGCGGACGAACCCGCGGGCCGTGAACTTGAGCGCGTTGTCGAGGAGGCAAGAAGCGGCGTGGAGCAGCTTCCGCCCGTCGAGCCGCGCCGTGGGCGGCAGGCCGGGATCCTCGGCGAGGGAGATCTCGAGTCCCTTGGCCCTGGCCCGCGCCGCGCAGTCGGCGAGCAGGGATTCGAACTCCCCGACGAGGTCGAACTCGGTCGCGAGAACCCGGGCGTCGCCAGATTCCAGCCTCGCGTACTCGAGCACCGAGTCGATGAGCGACTTGAGCGAGCGGGCGCTGTCCAGGGCTATCGCGAGATTGGCGCGTCCCTCCTCGTCCGCCCCGTCCATGGCGAGCTCGGTGAACCCGATGATCGAGTTGAGAGGGGTCATGAGCTCGTGGCTCATGGTCGCCAGGAAACCGCTCTTGGCGCGCGAGGCGGCTTCCGCGAGGTCGCGGGCCTCGCGCATGCCCTTCTCGTACTCGTGCTTGGCCAGCGCCAGCTCGATGACTATCCTGAGCTCCCGCTCCTGGAAAGGCTTGACGATGTAGCCGTAGGGACTCGAGGTCTTCGCTCGCGACAGGGTATCCTCGTCGGCGTAGGCGGTGGCGAACACGACCGGCACGTCGCTCATGTCGCGGAGCGCCTCGGCGGCCGCGATTCCATCGGTTTCGCCTTTGATGCGAATGTCCATGAGGACCAGGTCCGGATTCTCGCGCGCCGCGAGGCCAAGCGCGTCGGCGGCGTTGTCCGCGACTCCGACGACGGCGTAACCGAGCCCCTCGAGCCTGAGCCGCGCGTCGAGCGCGACGACGCTCTCGTCCTCCACGACGAGGACTCGAACGACCCGGCCTCCGCTCATTCCGCTTCGTCCGGAGCGAACGCGGCCCCTTCCGTCGCGAACGCCTCGTCCACGTCCAGGATGACGATGAAGGCCCCGTCCTTCTTGCCGATGGCGGCGATCGCCTTGCGGTCGAGCTTCCCGCCCACGTCGGGAGCGGATTCGAGCTCGGCGGTCTCGATGTCGATGACCTCGCGGACGCCGTCGGCTAGCATGCCGACGGTCACGACGTCTCCGTCGATATCCAGCTGGAGCACGATGATCGAGATGCCTTCCACGATCGGGGTCTCGCCCATCCCGAAGCGCAACCTGAGGTCGACCACGGGAATGACCGCGCCGCGATGGTTCGTGACGCCCCGTAGCCAGGGCCGGGCCCGGGGCACCCGGGTGATGGGCTGCTTTTCGAGCACGACTTCGACCCTGGCCACGGGAATGGCGTATTGGCCGTCCCCGAGATTGAATGAAAGGTATTGGCCTGCCCGTCCGGCGAATTCCGCCATCGCTCCCCCGCTCACTCCGCCACTTTCCGGACGATCCCGAGCAGCTTGTCGGCGCTGAACGGTTTGACTATCCAGCCGGTGGCCCCCGCTTCCTTGCCCTCGTTCATCTTCGTGCCCTGGCTTTCCGTGGTCAGCACGAGGATGGGCGTGAAGCGGTACTTCGCCAGCTCGCGGGCCTTCCGTATGAAGGAAATGCCGTCGAGGTTGGGCATGTTGACGTCGGTGATGATCAGGTCTATCCCGTCGAGCGTCGGCAGCATGTCGATGGCTTCCTGCCCGTCCTTCGCCTCGGTGGTCTCGTACCCTTCCTGGTTGAGGATGTAGGTGATGCTCTGGCGGATGGCCGCCGAATCGTCGATGATGAGAATTTTCTTGGCCATGCGTCGTTCCTCCTTGTCGTATCGCAAGGCGGCCGGTTCGTCGTCGCCGGCTCCGGCCTCCGTCGAATCCTAGCGCGCGCGCTTCTGCACCTCTCCCGCGATGCTCCCGAGCGGCAGGACGAGGTCCACGCCGCCGAGCTTGATGGCCTCGTTGGGCATGCCGAAGACCACGCAGCTCTTCTCGTCCTGGGCCAGGCACCAAGCCCCCGCGTCGTGCAGTTCCTTCATGCCGCGGGCCCCGTCGTCGCCCATGCCCGTCATGATGACCCCGATGGCGTTCCTGCCCGCGTAGCGCGCGGCCGAGCGGAACAGCACGTCGACGCTGGGACGGTGTCGGCAGACGAGGGGGCCTTCCTTCACCTCGACGTAGTACCTCGCGCCGGAGCGCTTGAGCAGGGTATGACGGTTTCCGGGCGCGATCAAGGCCCGGCCGCGTATGACCGAGTCGCCGTCGGCGGCTTCCTTCACGCCCAGGCGGCACAGCCCGTCGAGGCGCTTGGCGAAGGCCGCCGTGAAATGCTCGGGCATGTGCTGGACGATGACGATACCGGGGCCGTCCTCCGGGAACACCTCGAGGAAATCCTTGAGCGCCTCGGTGCCGCCGGTGGAGGCGCCGACCACCACGACGCGCTCCGTGGTCTCGATGATGCCCTCGCCGTTCCCGGGCTTGGGCAGCATCACGTCGGCCGTGAGCTTCGGGCTCGGATTGGGCGGCGGCGCCGGCAACGGCCTCGCGACGACGCGCCCCCTGGCCATGGCGGCCGCGCGGACCACGTCCCCGAATTCCACCCGGGATTCCTCCAGGAACTGCTTGGTGCCGAGCTTGGGTTTCTGGATGATCTCGACCGCGCCGTATTCCATGGCCCTGATCGCGTTGTCGCTGCCCGCCTCGGTCTTGGAGGAGCAGATGACCACCGGGATGCGCCACTTGTCCATCACCTGCCTGAGGAAGGTGAGGCCGTCCATCCTCGGCATCTCGACGTCGCTGATGATGACGTCCGGCCTGTCGGCTTCGATCTTGGCCAGGGCGAAAAGCGGGTCCGGCGCGACCGACACCACCTCGATGCCGGGATCCTGGTTGAGTAGCTCCTTGAGGGTCTGCCTGACGACGGCGCTGTCGTCCACCACCATGACGCGGATCCGCTCGGCCAACTTCCTTATCCTCCCCGTTCCGAAGCTCAGGTTTTCCGGTAGATGGTCGGAGCCACCGACTTGAGGGGCATGTCCATGCCGGTCAGGGTCTCCGAATGTCCGAGCACGAGGTAGCCGTCGGGCCGGACGTGGTCGACGAGCCGCCTGAGGATGCGTTCCTGGGTCGGGCGCTCGAAGTAGATGATGACGTTCCGGCAGAAGACAGCGTCGAAGCTCCCCTCCACCGGGTAGCGGTCGTCCATGAGGTTCACGCGGACGAACTCGACGCGGGAGCGAAGCTCGGGGCGGATCCGGACCTGGGAGGCGTTCCGGTCCTTGCTGCGCAGCAGGTACTTCTTCCGGAACGAGACGGGGATGTCGGACACGCGGTCCTCGTCGTAGACGGCGGTGATGGCCTTCTGGAGCACCGCGGTGGAGATGTCGCTGGCCACGATGGAGTATTCCAGCCCCCGGTGGTCCGCGCGGCACTCCTCGAGCACCATGGCGAGCGTATAGGGTTCCTCGCCGGTCGAGCAGCCGGCGCTCCAGAAGCGCAGGGGCCGCCCGCCGCCTGAAGCCAGGGCTTCGGGTACGAGCGTGCGCTCGACGTAGTCGAAATGGTCCGCTTCCCTGAAGAAGTCGGTCTTGTTCGTCGTGACCGCGTCGATCATGTTGAGGATTTCGAGCCGGCTGCCCTCGTCGGAGAACACGTAGTCGACGTATGCCGGGAAACCGTCCAGGCCGAGCAGGCGCACGCGCTTCTGGAGCCGGCTCTCGAGCATGACGCGCTTGGTATCGGGCATGCGGATGCCGAGCTCCCGCTCGATGTACTCCGAGAGGCGCTTGAAGTCACGGTCGCTCAGGGCGCCGTAGCCGACGGTCTCGAGGCGCTCAGGCATCGGGCGACGCCTCGTCGCGGGCCGCCCGGCCGGCCGGATCGCGCTTGACCGCCTGCGAGAGGCGGTTCACGTCCAGGATGAGCGCGACGGTGCCGTCGCCGAGTATGGTGGCGCCGGACAGGCCTCGCACGTTCCGGTAGAGCCTCCCGAGCGGCTTGACCACCGTCTGGTAGTCGCCGATCACCTGGTCGACCACGAAGCCGATGCGAGACTCGAGGGCGTTGACGATGACGATCTGCGAAATGGCCGGCGCCTCGCCGGGCGAGTCGAACCAGGCGCGGAGAGGCACGAAGGGCAGGAGCTCGCCGCGGTAGGTCATGATCCGCTTGCCGTCGCGCTCCGCCACCTCGTCGGACCGGATCTCGATGCAGCCGTCCACGCTCGAGAGGGGAACCACGTAGAACTCGTCGGCGACCTTCACGAGCAGGCCTTCGATGATGGCGAGGGTGAGCGGAATCTTGAGGGTCATGGTGGTGCCGCTGCCCCGCTCGCTCTTGAGCAGCACCGTGCCGCCGAGGGAATCGATCTCGCGCTTGACCACGTCCATGCCGACGCCGCGCCCCGAGACCTTGGTGACCGTCTTCGCCGTCGAGAAGCCCGGGGCGAAGATCAGCTGGTCGATCTCCTGGTCGGGAAGGTCCGCGCCGGGACCGATGATGCCCCGTTCGAGCGCCTTGGCCTTGATCGCCGCGCGGTCGAGGCCGGCGCCGTCGTCGGCCACCTGGATGAGCACGTAGGCGCCCGAGTGCATGGCCGAGAGCCGTATGGTGCCCGATCGGGGCTTTCCGGCGGCGAGCCGGTCCGCGGGACGCTCGATGCCGTGGTCGAGGGAATTGCGGATGATGTGCACGAGCGGGTCGCCGAGCTTCTCGATCACCGTCTTGTCGAGCTCCGTCTCGGCGCCCTCGGTCGCGAGCTCGGCGTCCTTCCCGAGCTCGAGGGAAAGATCGCGCACCACGCGCCTGAACTTGTTGAAGGTGGAGCCGATCGGCAGCATGCGGATGCTCATGGTGTTGTCGCGCAACTGCGAGATCAGGCGATCGAACATCTCCGAGATGCCGGTGAGGCCGGGATCCTGGATGCCGAGCGCCGTCTGGGAGAGCCGGGCCTGGAGGGTCACGAGCTCGCCGACCAGGTCCACGAGCTGGTCCAGCTTGTCGCTGGCGACCCGGATGCTCGCGGCGCCCGTATCCACCTGGCGCTCCTGGACGCGCTTCAGGTGCTCCTGCTCGACCAGGGCCGACTCGACCTGTTCCTTCGAGACGAGCTTCTTCTCGACGAGCACCTCGCCGAGGCGGCGCTGGGACTGCAGGGCCTCGTCGATCGCCGCCCTCGTGACGATGCCCCTCTCGAGGAGTATCTCGCCGAGCTTCTTGGGTTCCTCGCGCTCCTGGAGGATCGCCGCCTCCTCTATCTTGCCGAGGGCTATCTCGGACTCCGTCTCGATGAAGATGAAGACGTCCTTGATCGCGTCAGGCCCCTTGCCGCTGGCGATGATCGCGTCCCATGAGGTCAGGCACGCCTCGGGATCGAGCTTCCCGAGCTCGGGAATCCGCTCGGTATGGGGGAAGCACGCGCAGTCGCCGAGTTCCGACAGCTCTTCGAGCAGGCGGAGCACCTTGGTGCCCGAGCGGAACACTCCCTCGCCGGGCTTGAACGAGAGCCGCCAGACGGTTTCCTCGCCCTCCGAGCCGGGTTTTTCCGTCGACGCGTCCGCGCGCGTTTCCGGCGCTTCCGCGGATTCCGGTTCGAAGGCCCTCGCCCCCTTCGCCGCGTAGGCGCGCAGGGCCTCCACCAGCTCGGAGGTGCGCGCCTCGACGGCCGGTCCCGGCGCCTCGTCCGCCGCGAGCAGGGTCCTGATGTGGTCGCGCGAAGCCAGGGCCAGGTCCGCGAAGCCCTTCGTCATGGGCAGGGAGCCCGAGCGGATCCTGTCCATGATGTTCTCGAGGTCGTGCGCGAAGCGTCCGATCGCTTCGAACCCGAACATGCCGGCGGAGCCCTTGATCGTATGCACCGCGCGGAACGCCGCGTTCAGCAGTTCCGGATCGCCGGGCCTGGCCTCGAGTTCGAGCAGGATGCCCTCGAGCCCGGACAGGAGTTCCTCGGCTTCCTCGCGGAAGGATTCCTTGAAGCCGTCGATCATTTGGTCGCGCTCCCGTAATCGACCAGCGAGGCCTCGAGTTCCTCCCCGGTGCGGCAGGGGGTACGGGTGAAACCCGCGACCTGCAGGCGCCTGGAGATTTTTTCCGAAACCTTCCCCATCAGCGAAAAGCGCACCGTTCCGAGCTCGGCGCTGCGCCGGGCCGCGTAGAGCACCTGCAGCACCGCCAGGTCGATGTCCTCGGCGAGGGAGAAGTCGAAAAGCACTTCGTCGGACCCGGCGAACGCGGCAAGGAGCTCCTGCCTCAAGGGCGAGGCGGCCTCGATGCCGAGAGCCCCCTCGGGAGCGATCAGCTTCTGGGTCGGCTTTTTCTTCACCAATTCCCGTCCTTCCGACGAACCCCGGCGGGTCCGCACGTGGGATCGAGGGCGCGGCCCTCTCCGACCGTATCGATTATAGACGATACCGGACCGGGCGCAAGGGCGGGGCGGCGCGCCGCCGGCGGCGGGACTAGAGGAAGGAGGAGACGTCGAGCAGGCCCGGAATCGCGATGAGCGCGTCGAGGAAACCGGCCTTGCGGCGCTTCACGTAGAGCCTCAGGACGGCCACGCGCTCTTCCTCGAGCAGCTCGAAATCCTGCACCAGCAGCGGATCCGATTCGGACAGGCCGCTCTCGTCGGCGGCGCCTCCGAACCATACCTTTTCCACGCTGAAACCGCCCTTGCCGAGCAAGCCGCCCGGCCGCGCCTCGAGGCGCATGCCGAAGAGCACGGGATACAGGTTCTCCCGGACGTCGCGTCGCAGCGCCTCGTCCACCGGCCGTTCGGGACGGGGCCGCAAGGCCACGGGCACGACGTACGCCCCGCTTACCGATTCGAAACCGAGGTTGACGAGGGTGCCGGGGACGCGGTCGAGCAGGAGGGCCTGGGCCTCGACCAGGGCGCTCACCGCGACGCCGTCCACCGACGCGAGTCGGTCGCCGCGGTTGGGCGCCCGCGGCGCTCCGGGAAACGCGTAAAGCAGTTCGGGAGGGGCCGGATCCTCGTGGAACGCGAGGCCCGTCCATGCGTGCACGGTCTCGCCGCCGTCGTAGAGGCCGGGCAGGAGCGCGACGATCCAGCGCGACGGCACGGCGAAGTTGAGTCCCTGGAATTGGGGCATGCCCGCGAATACGATGCCGGCGAGCTCGCCTCGCTCGTCGAGCAGCGGTCCTCCGGAGTTGCCGGGGTTCACCGCCACGTCCACCTGCACCGCGTCGCCGAGCTCGAGGAAGCGACGGCCGGTCGCGCTCACGATCCCGCTCGTCACGGTGCTTTCGAGGCCGACCGGGCTTCCGATCGCGTAGATGCGGTCGCCGGGGGCGAAGGCGGAGCGCCCCGAGAACGAGAGCCAGAACTCCGGGACCGCCTCGGTCTTGAGCAGGGCGAGGTCGAACACGGGATCCCAGCCCACGACCCGCGCCGGCACCCTGAGTTCCGAGCTGCCGGGAAGGCGCACCGAGAGCCGCGAGAAACCCTCGTACTCCGGGTCGACCTCGCTCGCGATCACGTGGTAGTTGGTCAGGATATAGCCTGACCTGTCGATGAAGAAGCCGGACCCGATCACGCGTTCGGGGGTCCCGACGCCGCGATCGACCCTGATGCCCTTGTTGACCCAGATGGTGACGGTGCCGCGAAGGAGCTCGCGCATTGGATCGGACCCCGACGCGTACGCGGACATGGGGCCGTCGAGCGCCGCGGGAGCCCGGGCCAGTATGGTCCGCAGCACCGCGCGGTTGCGGCCGTCCATGGCTCGCGCGGTCCAGGTTCCGAGCTCGGTTCCGCCCATGGCCCCCAGTTCGAAGGCCTCGAGGAACACGGCGAAGGCCGCCGCCTCCTTGCCCCCGTTCCAGAAATTCTCGGCCTTGGCGAGCAGGAAGTGCGATTCCGTTCCCGGACCGAGCCGCGCGCCTTCGAAGAGCGGCGCCGCGAGCGGATGCGAGGCGAGCGAGCGCGCCGACCGGAGCGCCGAGAGCGCGAGCGCGGGATCGGCTCCGGGGTCGGCGGCGGCGTTTTCGAGCCTGGAAGCGATCTCCGCGGCGGCTCCGCGCGCGATCCGGCGCCAGCTCTCGCGCTTCGCCGCGTCGCCGAGCTCCGCGAGGTACACGGCTTCCTCGAAAGCCAGGGCCGGATCGGACGCGACCAGGGTCTCGAGCTCGTCCGATCTCACGCGGTTCCAGTCGCCGGGGAGCTCCGGCTCCGACGCGCAGGCGCCGAGCCAAAGCGAGAAGGCCAGTACGGCGAACGGCTTCGCCGCGCGGGGCCGCCTCACTCCACGACCTCGAGGAAGGCGACGCCCTTGAAGCGGTAGACTCGATACCGTATCCCGTCCCGCTCGCCGACGCCCGAGGGCGGCAGGACCGGCCCGAGGTCGAAGGGCTTGCGGCCTATCCAGAACGCGGAGCCCGAGGCGTCGGGGACGAGCGCCAGCTCGGTCCCCGCGCGGAACAGCCTCAGGATCCGTCCGTCCTTCACGATGGCGGCCGTATCGTACCTGCCGTCGAAGCGGCTCGCGAACTCCCAGGTTTCGCTCCCGTCGGGGCCGGGCCGGACGGACGCGTCCCACAACCCGTCCCCGTCGTAGTCCCATTCGCGGGAGGGGGACGGAACGTAGGTCTCCCGGTAATCGGGCCGTCCGTCGCCGTCGAGGTCCACCTCGAGCAGGCGCGGCGTCGAGCGCGCGAGCTCGCCGTCATCCGCGAGCCAGGTACGCCGGCCTTCGAAGATCCCGTCGCCGTCGAAGTCGAGGAGCTCCAGCGATACGGCCCCCCGCTCGCGATGCACCACGGCGACGACGCCCTGGGCGTCGGTCCTGAAGGAATCCGCGGGAACCCCGGCCTCGATGTCGAAACTCTCGGTCGAGCGCAGGTCGACTCGGGAAGCGGCGAAGGCGAGGGACGCGGCGGCCCGTTCGGTCGGAACGGCTACGGCCGAGCGTCGGGCGAGCCGGAAGGGGCGCGATCCGGAGGAAGCGAGCTCGTCGAAGCTGAGCAAGGGCAGGGAAAAGGCTCCCGGAGCGAACCAGTAGCGCCGAACCTCGCCGCCGGACTCCCAGGCGAGCTCGGCGACGCCGGGCCAGGCCCCGTAGGCCACCGACACCGTTTCGCCCGAAAGGACTGCTTCGGCCCTCACGGGAGCGCCTTCCGAAAGATGGACGGCGAGCTCGGCGCGCCCGTCCTGGTCGAGGTCGAGCTCGAAGCGGACGATCGCGCCGTTCCGGTAGGCGGCTCGCGCCTCGGGAATGCCGTCGCCGTTGGCGTCGGCGAGCAGGGCGCCGCTCCACCCGAGCAGGAGGGCGGTGATGGCTTCGCGCTCATCCGCGTCCCTCGACGCCTCGATGAGCGCTTCGACGTCGCGGCGGTAGGCGCTGCCGCCCGAAAGGATCTCGGCGGCCGCCCGCGGAGCGGACACGAGGCCTGAACGGACCGCCAGCACGCTCGTGGCCCCGCTGCGGCCGCCCTGCGCCCTGAAGGCGCGGAGAGCCGCCAGGGCGTCCGCCTCCCGGCCCGGCAGGCGGACGAGGGCCGGCAGTTCAGGGTCGACGAGCGACCAGGACGAAAGTCGCGAAAGGACGCGCTCGCGGATTTCCCGCTCCGATCCGCCCGCGGGTTCGGACGGGAAACCGCCCGAGTCGACGTAGAGCCGGCCGAAGCGCGGATCGAAGGGATGGCGGTCCATGCCGGTCGCCAGCGCGGCGAGGAAGCCGTCGCGGTCGCCCGAGAAGCGGAGGCAGGCGGCGCGGATCCAGTCGCTTTCCGGATCGGCGCCCTTTCCGGGCAGGGCGGCCAAGGCTTCGTCGTAGCGCTTGGTCTCGTAGAGCACCCGGGCGAGCAGGCGCCTGGCCTCGTCCATCGAGTATGCGGAGAAGCCATTGGCGGCTATGGCCGTCTTGAGCATGGCTTCGGCCTCGAAGCGCGGCAGGTCGAGCCCGAGGCCGAGCAGGGCCTCCAGGTAGAGCGCGTCGGACTCCGCCGGCGCGAAGGAACGGGCGGAATGGAGGAGCGCGCGGGCTTCGGTGACCCTCCCCGCGCCCGCGGCTTCCCGGGCGCGCTCGAAGTAGCTCCGGGACGCCGAGCGTTCCCATTCCGACTGCGCCGCGGCGGGAGGAACCGCCAGGGCGAGGACGGCCAGCAAGGGCAGGACGCCGGCCCCCCGCGTCCTCATGGCCGCTCCGGGCTCCCCGCGCGCGGGGCGAAGCCGAAAAGGGTCCTGATTTCCTCGTCGTCGAGGGTCTCCCGCAGCATCAGCTCGTCGGCCAGCCTTTCGAGCTGGTCGCGATGCGCGCCCAGCAGCCCCTCGCACTCGGCGAGGGCGTCGTCGAGCATCTTCTTGATGGACTCGTCGATGCGGCGCGCGGTCTCCTCGGAATAGTCCTTGTGGCGGGCGATCTCCTTGCCGAGGAAGATGGGCTCCTCCTCCTGGCCGTAGGCGATCGGACCCATGCCGGGAGCCATGCCCCACTCGCAGACCATTTTCCGCGCGAGGTCGGTGGCCTGCCTGATGTCCTGCGAGGCGCCGGTGGTCGTCTCGCCGTACACCAGCCGCTCCGCGACGTAGCCGCCGTACGCGATGACGATGCGGTTCCGGATCCAGCCGTAGCCGCGCGAGTAGGCTTCCTTCTCCGGCAGCGAGAACGCCAGTCCTAGCGCCCGCCCGCGCGGGATGATGGTGACCTTGTGGAGCTGGTCGGCGTGCGGCAAGTAATAATGGAGGAGGGCGTGGCCGGCCTCGTGGACGGCGGTCATGCGCTTCTCCTCGTCGGTGATGAACAGGCTCTTGCGCGCCACGCCCATGAGGATCTTGTCGCGCGCCTCCTCGAAGTCCTGCATGGCCACGGCCTGGTCGCCGCGACGGATCGCGTGCAGGGCGGCCTCGTTGACCAGGTTCGCGAGGTCGGCGCCGCTCGTGCCGGGCGTGGCCCGGGCCATGGTCTTGACGTCGACGTCCGCGCCCACGGGGATTTTCTGCATGTGGATGCCGAGGATCGCCTCGCGTTCCTGGACGTCCGGCATGGCCACGGTGACCTGGCGGTCGAAGCGGCCGGGCCGGAGCAGCGCCGGGTCGAGCACGTCGGGACGGTTGGTGGCGGCGAGCATGATGACGCCGTCCTTCGTGTCGAAGCCGTCCATCTCGACGAGCATCTGGTTGAGCGTCTGCTCGCGCTCGTCGTGGCCGCCGCCGTAGCCGGCGCCGCGCGTCCTTCCCACCGCGTCCAGCTCGTCTATGAAGATGATGCACGGCGCGCTCCGCCTGCCCTGCTCGAAGAGGTCGCGCACGCGGCTCGCGCCGACGCCCACGAACATCTCCACGAAGTCCGAGCCCGACATGTGGAAGAAGGGCACGTTCGCCTCGCCCGCTACCGCGCGGGCCAGCAGGGTCTTGCCCGTTCCCGGCATGCCGACGAGCAGGACGCCCTTGGGAATCCGGGCGCCCATCTTGACGAATTTCTGGGGGTTCTTGAGGTAGTCGACCACCTCGGAGAGCTCGTACTTGGCCTCGGCCTGTCCCGCCACGTCCTCGAAGGTGATCTTCCGCGACGACTCGACGTAGCGCTTGGCCTTGCTCTTGCCGAACATGAAGGCCTTGTTGTTGCCCTGCGACTGCCTGAACAGCACGAAGAGGATGGCGATGCCGAGCACCCAGGGCAGGGTCTCGAGGAGGATGCGCCAGGGCGACATGCCCGAGAGGGCGCCGTCGACCTTGACTCCGGCCTCCCGCAAGGTCGCGAGCAGTTCGTAATCCGGATAGGGGATCCGGGCGCGGAAGCCCACGTCCTTGCCGTCGGCGTCCTTGGCCTTGAACTTGCCCACGAGCTCGTATTGATCGACGATGCTGACGGAGTCGACGTCGCCCTGCTCGACGTGCTGGAGGAAGGCCGTGTAGGTGAGGTCGCGGCTCGCGGCCTGGCCGTTCGCGAGCCACATGGCCACGGTGATCGAGGCGAGGGCGATGAAGGCCACCATGGCGGCTTTCGGTCCCCTCGGGGCGACCGGAGCGGGAAGGGGCTTCTGTTCGGGATCCTGGTTCAGTGCCATACGCTTGCGTCCGTTCCTTTCGCTATCACGAGTCGTCGCCCGCCGGTCGGACGCGCGCTCCGCGGAAAATCGCGCCGCCCCGCGGGGGCGCCGACGAGACAGGCCAGGCCGGCCTCGTCCTCCGCGACGAGGAGGGGAAAGCCTTCCGGATCCGGCGCCCCGTCGCCGACGGGATGGCCGGGATCGCCGGGCCGTCGGGTGCGGAGGGTGAGCGGAAAGGAGAAGCTCCCCTCCGGCAGGCCGGCCTCCCCGCCGTCCGTCCAATATATCCTAAGCACTTCGCGTTTGCCAACGACGATCGGTCCGGGTTCATCGACGCGGACGCGGAGGATGCGTTCCCTAGTCCCGGCGTCTTCGGCGCGACCGCCCTGGAACCGGATCGAGACGCGTCGGCCGTCGGATTCCAGGAGGAGCCCGCCGCCGCGGCTCCGGAAGGGCTTGCCGTCCGCGGCGCCCTTCGCCGCGGACGCGAGGGTATTCCAGGGAAGGCGCGCGCCGTCCGGCCCGTCCGTCGAGGCTAGCGCCAGGTCCGAGCCGCGCGCGAGCATCCGGACCGCGAGGGCGAGCGCCGTGCCTTCGAAGCGGGAGGATTCGCAGGTCCACCGATCTCCGCTCCGCGTCCATTCCGCTTCCGGGGCGAGGGCCTCGAGAGCCTCGTCCTCCAGCGCCGCCTTCGCGGCAGTCCGCGCTATCGCCTTCCGCCACCCGGGAAAGACGGCATCCAGGGCGGGGATGAGGACGTGCCGCGCGCGGTTGCGCGCGTAGTCGAGCTCGGCGTTGGTGGAGTCCTCGCTCCAGATCAGGCCCCGTTCCTCGAGGTAGGCCGCGAGCGCGCTCTTCGGAAGCGAAAGGAGGGGCCGGCCCCAAAGTCCGTTCCTCGACCGCATGCCCCGAAGGCCCCCCGAGCCCGAACCGGAGAAGAGCCGCATGAGGACGGTCTCCGCCTGGTCGTCGCGGGTGTGGCCGAGGAGCACCAGGCTAGCGCCCTCCGCGCGGGCAGCCTCCGCGAGCGCGGCCCGGCGGAGGGATCGCGCAGCCGCCTCGACGCCGCAGGAACCGGCGGCCGCGAGCGCCGATACCGCGCCCCGGCCGAGCCGCTTCTCGAGCAGCCGTACGCCGATCGCCGCGCAGGTCGACCCGAGCGCCCGGCGCTCCGCGTCGATCTCGGCTTCGGGGCGGATCGCGTGGTCCACCCATACCGCTACGGCCTCGATGCCCGTCGACGGCGCGACGGCGGCGCAGGCGGCCAGGAGGGCGGTCGAGTCGCAGCCGCCGGAAGCCGCCACCAACACCCTCGGCCGGGCGTCGGCCTGCGTCTTCAGGAAGCCGGAGACGGCGTTCTCCACGCGCTCGAGCCTGGCTCGCGGATGGCTGGATGGCATCTGACCTCCGGGACCGACGCCCGGCGCTCCGCGAGAGGACGCCTGAGGCCGGGAAAGGGCCCGCTTACGAAAAAGCCGTCCGACTCGAGGTCGGACGGCGGGTTTCGCTCTCGAACCGTCAGGCCTTCGGCTCGGCGGCCTTGTCGGCCGCCGGAGCGGCTTCGGCGGCGGGAGCCGCCTCGACGGGAGCCTCGACGACGGCTTCGGCCTTGAGGTACTTGACTACCGCGACGACCTGGTCGGGCGAGGACAGGAATTTGACGCCCGGGTACTTGGCGCCGAGATCCCTGACGTGGACGGAGTGGTTGGCCTCGAGACCGGAGACGTCGATCTCGATGCGGGCCGGTAGATCCTTCGGGAGGCACTCGACCTCGAGCTCGTGGACCGGATTTTCGAGGATGCCGCCCTGGCGGACGCCGATGGGGGTTCCATCGAGGTGGATGGAGACGTGGGCCTTCATGGCCGTGCCCTTCTGCACCTCGAAGAAGTCGATGTGCACGATGGAGCTGGTCCGCCAGTCGAGCTGGCGGTCCTTGATGAAGGCCTCGACGGTCTTGCCCTCGATCTGGAGCTTGACGAGGGTGGACTCGGTCGCTCCGGCGATCTGCTGCAGGTATTCCTTGGCGTCGAGGGAGAGCGGGCGGGACTCGCCCTTGTGGTTGTAGACCACCGCGGGAATCTTGCCCGCGGCGCGGAGGCGCTTGGCGTCTCCCTTGCTGCCCGCGGACCTGACCGCGGCGTTGAGGACTGGCTGGCTCATCGATGGACTCCTTCTTCTTCTTCCGGCGGAAATATGTCGTATGAAATTGGGACGGCAGGAGTCGAACCTGCGAATGGCGGAACCAAAAACCGCTGACTTGCCGCTTGTCTACGTCCCAATGCGTACTGTTGATGGACGGGACCCGCGGGGAACCGTCCCTATGCCTCAACCTCTCCCGGATCCTCTTCCCCGGCGTCCGCGTGCTCGTCCGCGTTGGCGAAGGCCTCGAGAATGCGGTCCTGGAGCCGGCTCCGGAAATCCGGACAGATGGGATGCGCGATATCCTTGTACTCCCCGGTGCGCGTGCGCCGGCTCGGCATCGCGATGAAGACCCCGGTCTTGCCCTCGATGATCTTCACGTTGTGCACCACGAAGCACTCGTCGAAGGTCACCGTGACGTACGCCTTGAGCTTGCCCTCGGCGGTGACCTTCCGGATGCGGATGTCGGTAATCTCCATGTTGTTCTCCTTAGCCGACGGCGGAATCCAAGGCCGAATTGTAGCCCGGCTCCGGAAGGCGCGCAAGCGCGGCGCAGGAAAACGCGGAAAGGCCTTCGCCCGACAGGGCCGTCGCGGTCCGCCCGGCCTCGGCCCGATCCTCGTAGAGGGCGAAGCAGGCGCTGCCGGAGCCCGAAAGCCCGGCCAGGACCGCGCCCCTCGAGCGCAGGCGCCCGATGACGGCCTCGAGCCCGGGATGGACGGGCGAGAGGACCTCGAGGAAGTCGTTCCTGAAAGGCCAGTCGCGCGGGGAGAGCCGGAGCGCTTCCTTGACGAGCGCCACCGGAGGATCGATCGGGATGGCGGCTTCGGGATCGGAGCGCGAGGCGTCGAGGACCCGATAGGCCTCGGGCGTCCGGATCGGAAAGCCGGGATCCACGATGACGGCGTACAAGGACCGGCCGGGTTCGAGCGGCTCGAGGATTTCGCCCCGTCCCGTCACGAGGGCCCTGGCCGCGCCGAGGAAGAACGGCACGTCGGATCCGATTCCGCGCGCGATCTCCGAGAGCGCGGCATCCCCCAGGCCGAGGCCGAAGAGGGTTTCAAGTCCCTTGAGGGCGGCCGCGGCGTCGCTGGAGCCGCCTCCGAGGCCGGCGCCGGCGGGCACGCGCTTTTCGACCCGTATCTCCACGCCCGCGTCGATCCGCGCGGCTTCGAGCCAGGCTTCGGCGGCCCGCACGATGGTATTGGCATGGGGCGGACAGTCGAAGCTTCCATGAAGCTCGACGCCGCGGGTTGCTTTCAAAGAACGGAGCTCGAGGCGGTCCGCGAGGGATACGGCCTGGAAAACGCTGACGATGCCGTGGAAGCCGTCCGGTCTTTTCTCGAGCACCTGGAGGTGAAGATTGAGCTTCGCCGGAGCGTGGACGGCAACCATCGCGGCTGCAGAGAGTACCCTTTACCGCCCTACCTTGTCAAACCGGGCGCGCCGTACAGCCGCGGCCCTCCCTCGCGCCCCGGGGCCGCTCGGAATTACCGAGAAACGTCGAATTCCGTAGTTGACATACCAGTGTCCGCTCTTTAGATTTTCGGTTGTATCGACCCCGCCAGGGGGCGATACGAGGCATGGCACCTACAAATGCTTGAACTACAAAGAATTGGCCGAGGGAGGAGTTGGATATGATCCCGTTCACCGCCGCTGGCGAGCAGACAGGGGCCCCTGGCCTCGCGCTACAGGTCATGGGGATGGCCGGCGTGGATCCCCTTCTCCCCGTCGTCTTCGGTTCGTATGACGAGGACGAGGACGATTTCGAGGAAGAGGACGATTTCGAGGACCTCGGCGATGACGACGTCGACGAGGACGAGGACTTCGACGACGAGGACGACGACTTCGACGACGACCTCGACGACGAGGACGACGACTTCGACGACGACGAGGAAGAAGAGGACTACGACTACGAGGACGACCTCGACTACGACGACTTCGACGAGTGAGTCCCCGTCGGCGGTAAAACTCCCCCGACGATGAAAAGCCGCCGCCCGGTTCCTTCCAGGATCCGGGCGGCGGCTTTATTGGGTTCGAGCCCCGGTCCTTCCCTTCCGGTTCGGCTTCCGCCCGCCGAGGCGCGTTCTCAGGCGCCGGCTGGCCGCGGCGCGGGCACCGGGAGCTTCTCAGCCTGGAACCAGAGCTTCTCGAGCTCGTAGAACTCTCTCGCGCGCGCGCTCATCAGATGCACCACGAGCCAGCCGCAATCGACGAGTACCCACTCCTCGTCCTCGCCTATGCGCGGCTGCCGCAGGACCTCGATGCCGCGGGCGGCGCAGAAGTCGAGCAGGTGCCGCGCCATGCCGCGCAGGTGGGTGGAACTGGTCGCGGAGGCGATGACGAAATAATCGGTCCAGCCGTGCAGCCCCGAAAGGTCGAGGGCGACGGGATCCTGCCCGTTGTGGAGAGCCAGTTCCGCCGCGCACGCGACGGCCTGGGCGCCAGGTTCAGTCAACGACGTACCTCCCGTTGAAATCCTTGCCGAGTACGATGGTGAAGTCCGCGAGGGAGTCGGTCAGGAGCTCCCCCCCGGCGATGGTCTCGATGTTGTCGCAGCGTATGACGTCGCCTATGGATACCGCGCCGTCCGGATTGCCGAAGTGATCCTGGATGACCGTCCGCTCCAGCGCGTCGGTTTCGGCGTTGGCCACGTTCCGGACCTCGTAGCCGAAACTCTGGAACATCTCGGCGGTCTTCGAGGCGAGGCCCCTGACGTTGGTCCCGTTCAGGATGTCGATCACGTAGATCTTGTCCTCGACGGAGAACGAGCCGGCCCGCGCGAGGGCGTTCAGGGTCTGGCGCACTATGTCGACGACGATGCGGCCGTCGTAATGCGGGAACAGCATGCGCGAACCTTCGATCTCCTTCCAGACGCCGGGGATGCGCTGGGTCACGAGCAGGTTGGCGTCGAAGCCGCCCATCAGCGTCAGCAGCCGCCGCAGGGCCGTCTCGTCGATGTTGGATCGCAGCCGGGAGCGGATCGCGTCGAACAGGGGATCCGCCGAGATGCGGGCGGAACGCTCGCCGAGCCTGCGGATCAGGGCCTGGAAAGCCTTCTGCCGGCGGTCGACCAGGTCCGAGTCGGACTCCTCGGGGTCGACGTAGGTCGCGTAGTCCCAGGCTTTCGCTCCGTCCAGCCGCTGGGTTCCGGCGGGCAGGGCGACGCGGCGGCCTCCCGACTCGAGATCCACGGCGTTAGGCATGAAAACCTCGATCCCGTCGAGCAGGTCCACGAGCTCGGTGAAGCGGCGCTCGTCCAAGGCGATCCAATACGGAACGTCGGCGCCGGCGAGCTTGGCGATCTCTTCGACGAAAGCCCCGGGAGAGCCGCTCTCGTAGATCTCGTCGAGCCTGGCGAGCTTCTCGATGCGGCTGATGATCAGGCCGGTCTCGGAGGGCACGTAGAGCACGGCGCCCCGCTGATTCGCCGGATAGTAGAAGAATACGTTCGTGGAAATCGGTTTCCCGAGCTCCTCGAGCACGAAGGCGACGTTCACCACCCGGTCGTTCTCGAGGGCTTCCCGGACCGCGTCCCGGCGCATGCCGATGCTGAAGGCGAGCGTCACGCCGACCACCAGGGCGAGGATGGCGACGAGGAAGAGGACGCTCGGGTCGAAGGACTTACGGGTCATGGCACGCTCACCCGGACGGAATCATACAGGTCGGCGGTCTCCGGGGCAAGCGGAAGCCCTTCTGACCGGATCCAGTCGACGACGGCCTCGACTGAAAGCCTGAAGGCCTCGGCTAGCGGCAGGGCCACGATGCGTTCGCGCTCCGCCGGATCGAGGAACTCGCGGCCCGGTTCGTTTTTGTCCGCCAGGTACAGGATCCTCGTGAGGACGCCCGAGTCCGGCCGCGGCAACGTATGGAAGGCCACCGCCTCGAGGATATCCGGATCGGAACAGCCGTACTCGGAGGCCAGGACCGTCGCGGCGGCGGGTCCGTGCGCGAAGCGGGCGTTCGCCGCGAGCTCGGCCGCGCGCGGGACGGGGCAGGCCGCCGCGAGTTCGGCCTGGATCGCCGCGGGCAAGGCGCGGCAGAGGTCGTGGGCGAGCCCGGCGACCCTGCCCCGCTCCGGGTCGAGGCCTTCCCGCTCGCAGAGCTCGGCGGCGAGCGCGGCGACCGCGCGGCTGTGCCGCGCCCGCTTCGCGCCGAGGGCCCCGTCGAGCGCGGCTTCGAGCCGGGCCGCCAGGTCGCTTTCAGGCACGGTACCACCCCCGCTCTTCGATGAGGGAGCGGACCGCGTCGGGTACGAGCCGGCGCCAGGCGCCTCCCGAGGCGATCCGATCGCGCACCAGGCTCGAGGACACCGGGAACAGCGCGTTTCCGAGGCGGCGGTGCGGCCAGGGAAAGCGAGGCGGCGCGTCCTCGTCCCGTCCCGCGATGACGAGGTCGGCCAGGTTCGCGATGGCGTCGGGCTCGCGCCAGCGCCCGAAGGCCGCGGCCTGGTCGTCGCCGATGAGGAGGCCGGGCTTGCCCTCGCAATCCGGCCTCGCGGCGATGACGCGGAGCGTGTCGACCGTGTACGACACGCCCTCGCGACGCAGTTCGAGGTCGTCCACGAGCAAGGTCGGATCGCCCGAGGCGACGGCCGCGAGCATCTCGAGGCGGGCGGCCGGACCGGGATCTCGGTCGAGCGCCTTGTTGGGCGGACGGAAGGCCGGCACCAGAACGACCGCGTCGTAGCCGAACGCGACGCGGGCCTCCTCGGCCATGGCCAGGTGCCCGAGGTGGAGCGGGTTGAAGGACCCGCCGAAGACGAGCAACCTCACCGGCGTTCGCCTCCGCCCTTCCCGAAGTAGCCCTCGGCCTCGTCCTCGCGGGGATTCCCGTCTGCCGGGTCGACCGCGGGCGCGTCCGTGGGACCGCCTGCCCACCCGAGGCCGCGCGCGGACCAGTCGCCCGCGGGCTTCGCGGCGGCCGCCTCCGCGTCGAGCACGAAGGCCATGAAGGCGTCCCGGATGGCGTCGAGGCCCTCGCCGGAAAAGACCGAGAGCCCGAGGACGCGCTCGGAAGGCAACGACTCTGCGAGCTCCGCGAGCCGCCCCTCCGTCTCCTCGAGGTCGAGCTTGGTGCCGATGACGAGGCGAGGCTTGGCCGCCAGGTCGGCCGAGAAGGCCTCGAGCTCCGCGAGCAGGGTCGGGAAGGCGCTGAGGTAGTTGTCGTCGGACAGGTCGATGAGGAAGGCCAGCGCGGCCGTCCTCGAAATGTGCTTGAGGAAGCGGATGCCGAGGCCCGCGCCTTCGCTCGCGCCCTCGATGATGCCGGGGATGTCCGCAAGGATCACGTCGCGCTCGCCCACGGTGAGGACGCCGAGGTTCGGGATCTTCGTGGTGAAGGGGTACGGCGCTATCTTCGGCCGCGCGTTGGTGAAGCGGTCGAGCAGGCTCGACTTGCCCGCGTTCGGGAAGCCGACGAAGCCGATGTCCGCCATCAGCTGGAGCTCGACGCGGAGGCGCCGCTCGGCGCCTTCCTTGCCCGGCAGCGCGATGCGCGGGGCCTGGTTGACGCTCGTGGCGAAATGCTGGTTTCCCCATCCGCCGTTCCCGCCGCGCAGGAAGACCCAGCGTTCGCCGTCCTCCATGAATTCGCGCAAGGTAGCGCCGGAGTCCGCGTCGAAGACGACGGTGCCCGGGGGAATCGGGATGACGACGTCGTCGCCGTCCGAACCGTGCATGTTGCGCGAGGTGCCGTCCTCGCCGACCTTGGCGCGGAACGCCTGGTTGAAGCGCAGGTGGGCCAGGGTGCGCAGGTTGCGGCGGACCTCGAACACGACGTCGCCGCCGCGCCCGCCGTCGCCGCCCGAGGGTCCCCCGCGCGGTACGTACTTCTCGCGGCGGAAGGCTATGCAGCCGTTGCCGCCCTTGCCGCTCGCCACCGTGATGAAGGCTTCGTCGGCGAATTTGTTCACGTGCTTTTCCTCGTAAAGACGGAAGAGCCGCCTCCGGCGCCATCGCCTGAAGCGGCTCTCCTCGTTCGGGAGCTCGCGGTACCGATCGAGCCTTCCGGGCGCCCGCGGGCGTCAGGTCGGCGGCGCATCGCGTCCCGCGGCCCTTCAGGCCTGGACGGGCTCGACGCCGGCGAACTTGCGGCCGCGGTATTCCTTGAAGAAGACCGTGCCGTCGACCAGCGCGAACAGGGTGTCGTCCTTGCCGCGGCCGACGTTGAGGCCCGGATGGATCCGGGTGCCGCGCTGGCGGACGATGATGGAGCCGGCGGTGACCTGCTCGGAACCGTAGACCTTGACCCCGAGGTGCTGGGGGTTGGAATCGCGTCCGTTCACGCCTTTGTGAGCCATATCGATACCTCCGTTAACGTACTATCTCGAGGAGGACGTCCGCCGGGCTCTCCCGCGCGAGCGCGGAAAGGCCGGTCAGCAGGAAGTCCCCCACCCCCCTCGCGAGGGGCATTTCCGCATCGCCGTACCTTCGCACGACGAAGCGCAAGGCGCCGCGTTCAGGGGCGCTTCCGTCGACCTCGACGCCCGGATAGGACGCCAGGGTCTCGTAAGCCGTCCTGAGCAGCACCGTCGCGGCGGCGCAAACCACGTTCGCGCCCCGCGGAGCCCCTCCGGCGTGTCCCTCGGCCTCGACCGCGACCACGACGCCCGAAGCGTCGAGCCGCGCCTTGACGGAGATCACGCCGTCAGGCCCTTCAGCCGACGATGTCCTCGATCTTGAGGACGGTGTAGTCCTGCCGGTGACCCTGCTTGCGGCGGTAGTCCTTCTTCGGCTTGTACTTGAAGACGATGACCTTGTCGCCCTTCGTCTGCTCGGCGATGACGGCCTTGACCGACGCGCCCGTGACGTAGGGGGCCCCGACCTTGACGGCATCGCCGGAGACGAGGAGCACCTTGTCGAGCGTCAGGGCCGCGCCCTGCTCGCCCTCGATGCGGTCAACGCGAAGGGAGGCGCCCTTGTCGGCGCGATACTGCTTGCCCTGGACTTCCACGACTGCGTACATCTCGATAACCTCGATGAATAACTAAAATGGCCAGTTTTTCTACTATGGAAGCGGCGACGGTGTCAACCGGAGGCGCCCGCGCCGTCCGGGGAATCGGATAGCAAGGCCCGGAGCCGCTCCAGGGCGGCCTCGGGGATCGCGATGAGCTTGTGGCGGCTCGTCGCGCCGGTTTCCAGCGTCACCTGGTTCCGCGAGAGGCCCAGGGCGCCCGCGACGAAGCGCACCAGCTCCTCGTTGGCCTTGCCCTTGTCGGGGGCCGCGGCCACCCGTACGGCGAGCTCGCCGCCGCGGAGCCCCGCGAAGGCGGAGCGCGGCGCGTTCGGCAGGGCCTTGACCGCCACCCTGGCCAGGCCGCCGGCAACGCGGACCCGCAGCGGAGCCCCGCCGGCAGCGGCTCCAACCCCCGGCGACCCGTCGTCGGGTGGCTCCGGCGCGACAGGGGCCGCGCCGCGGGCGACCGGACGCGCGGCGGCCGTCGACCTGGCCGCCCCGCCCTTCCCCTTTTTCGCGCCCACTCAAGTCCCGCCGACCAGGGCCAGGAAACCCGCTTCGTCGAGGACCGCGACGCCGAGCTCGGAGGCCTTCCGGTTTTTCGCGGAGCCCGAGGCGGGATCGTTGGTCACGAGGTACGAAAGGTCCTTGGTGACGCCGGAGCGGATGGCCGCGCCGAGGCTCTTCGCGAGCGCCTCCGCGTCCTTCCTTTTCATGGAAGAAAGCTCGCCGGTAAAGCAGAAACTTTTCCCGGAAAGCGGGCCGCCCGAAACCGGGGGACGGATCCGGAGGCGCCCCGTGGCGAGCAGCGCGTCGATCTCGGGTCCGAGGCGCCCGAGCCCCTCGGACAGCGCCCGGGCGGTGATCTCGCCGAAGCCGTCCACGGCGGACAGTTCCTCGACCGTGGCCGCGCGGAGCCTTTCCAGGGTGTCGAAGCCGGCGCCGATCGCCTTCTCCGCCAACAGTTCGCCCAGGCCCTCGATGTCGAGCCCCGCGATGAAGGCGGCGAGCGGCACCTCGTCGCGCGCGCGCAGGTTCCGCACGATCTTGGCGGCCGAGGTCTCGCCCATGCGCTCGTAGGCCGCGAGCTCCGCCGGTTCCAGGGTGTAGAGCTCCGGGACCGAGCGGACGCGGCCGGACTCGAAGAGGCGGGAAAGGATGGTCGTGCCGAAATCGCGGATGTCGAGCACTGATAGCCATTTCTCGAGTCGGTGGAGCGCCTTCTTCGGGCAGTCCGGGTTCGGGCAGGCGAGTCGCGTGCCCTCGTCCACGAGCGTCGAGCCGCAGGAGCAGGTCGAAGGCGCCACGATTTCCGCCGCGCCTTCCGGGTTCTCCACGAGGGACTCGATCTTGGGGATGATCTCGCCGCGCTTCGTGATGACCACGCGGCTTCCGATCTTGAGGCCGAGCGCGCGCATGATGCCGGGGTTCGCGAGGCTGGCCCGCTGCACGGTCGTGCCCGCGAGCCGGACCGGGTCGACGACGCCGACCGGCGTATAGGTGGCGCCGGATTCCGACCACTCCACCGCGCGCAGCGTCGTCACCGCCTCCTCGAGGCTGAACTTGAAGGCGATCTGCTTTTCAGGCCGCGCGCGCCGGAGGTCCGCCCAGTCGACCGCGCGGCCGCGCACCACGAGGCCGTCGATGTCGTAGGGAAGGCCGGGGCGTTCGTCCATCGCCTTGCCGCGGAAAGCGACCACCGCCTCCGGATCGGGCAACAACACCCAGGGCACCACCTCGAAGCCGGCGGCCGAGAGCCACTCGAGCTTCGCGAGCTCGTCGTCGAAGGCGGCAAGCGCCGCGCCGTTCTCGGGTCCGCCGCCCGATCCTTCCGCGTCGAAGAGCGAGGGCCCGGCTCCAGCGACCGGCCGGCGCGGAGCGGCGGAGGCGGCCACGCGCGCCACGTCCTCGGTCGAGAGCACGTCGTACACGACGACGCGAAGGTCTTCCGAACCGGAGCCGTCCTTCCGCTTCATGAGCCCGTTGGCGGCGTTGCGGCAGTTGGCCTTGTCCGGATATTTCGCCGCGTGCACCGCGCGCGGCATGAGCACCTCGCCGCGCACCCCGCCGGAAAAGCCGCCGGGCAGAACGCGCACGAGGCCGCCCATGCGGAGCGCGTTCGGCGTGATGTCGTCGCCCGTCTCGCCGTCGCCGCGGGTGACGGCCCTGACGAAGCGCCCTGCTTCGTACTGGAGCTCGAGGCTGGCCCCGTCGAGCTTGTGCTGCACGAGCCATTCCGGGTGCCCGACCTTGGCGGCCCAGGCCAGGAAGGCCTCGGGGTCGGAGGCCTTCTCCTGGCTGCCCATGGGAATCAGGTGGCGCGCCTTCGGCCAGCCGTCCGCGGCGTCCGCGCCGACCGCGGCCAGGATCGGATTGTCCGGATCGAGGGCGGAAAGCTCGTCCCAGAGCGCGTCGAACTCGGTGTCGGATATTTCCGGCTGCCCGTTGTAGTAGAGGTCCTGGTGGCGGCGGATCTCCCGTTCGAGCTCCGCGACGCGCGCCGGAGCGCTGTTCCGTTTCATGGAGGCGATTCTACGCAGTAGGGCGCGTCGCTGTCAAAGCCGGCCCGGCCTCGCTCCGCCCGGCTCCGGCGGCCCCGTTGACCCTCGGGCGGATCGAAAGTTACCATATATCTACACGCCGCCCGAGGGCGGTTCCGGAGCAACCCATGCAGACCGTACAGACCTCGCTTCCGCCCGCGGACCTGCGCCGCATGGCGGTCATCATGCCGGCGTCCTTCCTGGCCGCCATCGCCATCGGGTTCCTCCAGCTGGGACTGCTCTTCGTCGTCAAGGAAGTCTACCTCGTGCCGCCCGCCGCCGTGGGCTGGTTCGGCGCGCTCTGGTCCGCGGCCTACCTGGCCGGGGTCTTCCTGCTCATGAAGCCGGCCAAACGGCTTCCCGCCCGGGTCGCCGTCGCGCTCGCGGTGTCCGTGAACGCCGCCGCGCTCGGCCTCTTCCTCATCGCCCCCTCGCTGCCGCTCGCCTTCCTCGCCTACGCCGTCGTCGGCTTCTCCACGGCCCTCCACTGGCCGCCCCTCATGGGCTGGCTCTCGCGCGGGCTCGAGGGCGAGAAGCTCGGCAAGGCCGCCGGGCTCTTCTCGGTGTCGTGGACCTCGGGCGGCATCGTGAGCCCGTGGATAGCCGGGCTCGTCTCCGAACAAGGCAAGTTCCTTCCCGTCGCCGCCGCGGCGCTCTTCTTCGCCCTCGAGGCGGTGTTCATCCTCTCCTCCCGCGCCTGGCTCCGCGACCCCTGGGAGGCCCGCCCCGACGCCAAGGCCGCCCCCGCGCCCGACCGCTCCACGGCGCTCCGCTTCCCCGCCTGGATCGGCGTCGCCCTCGTGTACGCGGCCCTCGGCGTCGCGTTCACCATCTTCCCGGTCTACGCCCGCGACGAGCTCGGCCTCACCGAAGGCGCCGTCGGTTTCACCCTGACCCTGCGCGCCGTCCTGACCGGCTCGGGCTTCGCCCTGCTCGGCCGCTGGCACGGCTGGCATTTCAAGCGCGCCCTCGTGGCCGCGCCCATCGCCCTCATGCTCCCCGTCATCGCGGCCCTCGCCTTCGCGAACCTCCCCTGGCACTTCGCCCTCGGTTTCGCGCTCGTGGGCCTCCTCATGGCCTGGGCCTACAACAACTCGATCTTCTACGGCGCCTCGGGCGCCCCCGACCGCGACAGGCGCATGAACGTCCACGAAGCCCTGCTCACCACGGGACAGTTCGCCGGCGCCGCGGCGGGCGGCCTCGTCTACCAGGCCGCCTCGATGAAGGCGGTGTTCCTCGCGCTCGCGCTCCTCCTCGCGACGGGGCTCGCCGCGCAGGTCGCGCTCGTGGCGGGAGGCCGAAAATAGGGAAGGAAGCGGGGAAGGAAGCGGGGAAGGAAGAAGGTCCGCGGCTCCGGCCCCGCCTCGAAACGGACGGGCCGCCGTCGCGAGTTTCGTGAAATTCGGAACAATCGCGTGATTTTTCTTTGCGAAATCGAACATCGTGGTTTATTCTTTCGTTCCCCCTCCGCCCGCGGCCGGGGACCTTGAAAAACCCGCTTTCTTTCCCGGGAGGAAAACGTGAAACCGTCCAGAATCGCGATCGCCCTGGTCGCCCTGCTTTCGCTCCTCGTCTCCTGCCAGACCGCCCCGATCGCGGAGTACGGCAGCCTCGACCGCGCCGCGGTCGAGCTCCTCGCGAACGGCAGCGCCCGCCGCGTCGACATCGTCAGCTTCAACGACTTCCACGCCGCCCTCGTCGAGGAACTCACCGTGGTGGACGGCGGCGTCATCGTCCAGGGCAAGAACCCCGGCATGGCCAAGCTCGCCACCGCCATGCGCGACATGAAGAAGACCAACCCGAACACGGTCTTCGTCTCCGCCGGCGACAGCTACCAGGGCTCCGCCCTCTCCATCCTCTCCGAAGGCAGGATCGTCTCCGAGTTCCTCAAGTCGATGGGCGTCGCCGCGAGCGCGGTCGGCAACCACGAGTTCGACTGGGGCGACGAATGGTTCGACGACTGGTCGCGCGACGGCGGCTTCCCCTTCCTCGCCGCCAACATCGTCGAGAAGGCCACGGGCGAAATCCCCTCGTGGGCGAAACCCTACGTCATCGTCAAGGTGGGCGGCCACCGCATCGCCCTCCTCGGCCTCGCCACCCTCGAGACCCCGACCGCCACCACGCCCGCCAACGTCGCCGCCTACGATTTCCTCGACGCCGCCGCGACCGCCCGCTTCTGGGTCAACCGCATCCGCGCCACCGAGAAGCCCGAGGTCCTCATCGCCCTGACCCACATCCCCGCGGCCGTCGACAAGCTCGACGCCTCCCGCGCCGTCTCCGCCTCGGAGCTCGGCGAGCTCGAGGCCCTGGCCGCGGTCGACGGCATCGACGCCATCGTCACCGGCCACAGCCACGCCCGCGTCTCCGCGAAGACCGACGGCGTCCCTGTCGTCCAGGCCTACTACAACGGCCGCGGCCTCGGCCGCATCGCCATCACCTTCCGCGACGACGGCTCCTTCTCGCTCTCCACCGGCTTCGTCGACCTCTACTCGGCCAAGGACTCCATCCTCGAGGATCCCGAGGCCAAGGCCCTCTACGCCCGCTACATGGCCGAGCACGGAGCCACCCTGCTCCGCGAAGTCGCGACGGTCGAAGGAGACCTCTCGCACGACCGCTCGTCCAACGTCACCCCGATGGGCCTCTGGGTCGGCAAGGCCATGATCGAGCGCTTCGGCGCCCAGGTCGCCATCATGAACGGCGGCGGCCTCCGCAAGGGCTTCGCCCCCGGCCAGGTGGCCGTCCAGGACTTCTGGGACCTCATGCCCTTCGACAACACCGCCGTCGTCTTCAAGGCCAAGGGCTCCGCCCTCCGCGCCATGATCGAGCACGGCCTCGACTCGGTCGGCTTCGGCAACGGCCAGTTCGCCGGGCTCGTCGTCGAGTACGATCCCATGAAGCCCCAGGGCGCCAAGATCGTCTCCATGCGCCTCGCCGACGGCACCCCCGTCGCCGACGACGGCCTCTACACAATCGTCACCAACGACTTCATCTTCGAAGGCGGCGACGGCTACGTCATGATGAAGGCGAACGCGCTCGACGCCGTGAACACCTTCGTGCCCATCCGCGACGCCCTCGTCGAGGCCGCCGAAAAGGCAGGCGTCATCCGCGCCGAGAAACCCGAAGTGCTGGAAGCCGTCTTCTAGGCCTCCGCCGCTTCGCGACCGTGCGAACGAGCCGCCCGTCCCCCGAGGACGGGCGGTTTTTTATCAGGATCAGCGGTGTCCGGGCGCCTCGGGAATGCCGGAGGGCATTCCCGACCGGGCCTTCCGCTCCAATCGCCGCGCGGACCTGTCGGTGTCACGAAGCTTCCGGGTTGTCGCGTCCAGCCTTCCGAAGAGAGCGCGCGGCGATTCCGCTGCAGTCCCTGGCGCGAATCAAGGCGATGCGGCGCCGACAGCTCCGGGGGCGGCGCGGGCTAGATACCCCGATGCGGGAGCGGAATCCCGTTCCTTATTTCCTGTCCCAGAAGTACGCTCCATTCACTACAAGTCTTTCACACCCAGCAAGGAAAGTATACTTGTAGTCATACTTGCCATAAGCCACAGGTCGCGGTATAGTCTGGGGTGGAGGGCATCATGCCGCAGATTTCTCTCTACATTGACGAACCGACTCTCAAGAAGGTGGAAACCGCCGCCCTGAGGGAGCATGTATCCATTTCCAAGTGGGTGGCGCGACAAATTCGGGCGAGGATCGAGCCGGTCTACCCCGCCGGCTACGAGGAACTATTCGGTTCGATCGACGATCCCACCTTCGAAGAGCCGCAGGAGCTCGGGATCGGTGCCGATGTCGGGCGGGAAGGCCTTTGATGTACTTCCTTGACACAAATACCTGCATCTATTTCCTGAACGGAAAATATCGGTCGATCAGGGACAGGATCCTCCGCCTGCCGCCGGCGGAACTGGCCATCCCGTCCGTCGTGAAAGCCGAGTTGTTGCTCGGCGCGTATAAGAGCCTCAAGCCGGCGGAGAACACAGACAAGGTCGAGCGCTTCCTCGAACCCTTCGAGATTGTTCCGTTCACCGACGCGGTAACCTATACCTACGCCGCGCTCAGGTCGAAAGCCGAACGGGAAGGAATCGTCATCGGACCGAACGATCTGTTCATCGCCTCCATCGTCGTCTTCCACGAAGGCATCCTCGTGACCAACAACGTCAAGGAGTTCCGGAGAATACCGGAGCTGAACGTGGAAAACTGGGAGGAGTGAAAGCTTGACCGCGCGTCGTCGCTTTCCATCCACGAAGCGCGTGCGGTACGACTATCCGCGCAAAACCACCATCGCCTGGAAAGCAAAAGGCCGCCCCGAAGGGCGGCCTCGATCGTACCGGAAAGCGGCTCAGAACTTGATGGTGCTGTAGAGGCCGAGCGAGACGACCTGGCTCGTGTCGACCTTCCAGCCGGACTCGCGGCCGGAGGCGGCAAGCTCGACCTCGAAGCGCTCGGTCGGATCCCAGGCGAGGGACGCGTTCCACGAGACGTCGTCGAGCAGGCCGGGAAGCGGCCAGGCGCCGGCATCGGCGTACGACACGAGGCCATTGTTGGTCCAGCGCTCGGCGCCGAGCGAAAGCGCGAGGGGCAGGCCGAGAAGCTCGCGGGTCCGGAATTCGAGTTCGCCGTACCAGCCGGCGCCCTGCAGGGCCAGGGACTCGACTCCGTAGAGCAGGACGCGATAGCCGCCTCGGAGGGCACCGAGGTCCATCCCGAAGAAGGCGGTCGGTTCGATGTCGGCGCCGAGCTCGACGGCGAGCGCGTTGCCGGCCTTGGCGGCGTCGAAGTCGCCCCGGAGCGAAACGCCGTCGAAACGATCCTCGAGCAGGTTGCCGCCCCAGCCGCCGTAACCGTACTGCTTGAAGGCGGCGGCGGTTTCGAGGCCGAAGCCGAGCCAGTCGGCGGCGAGTTCCGCGGCGAAGGCGAGGGAAAGCTCGGAGGCATCGGCTTCGAGGTAGCGGTCGTTCCAGAGCACGGCGTCCGCCTCGAGCGCGGCGTCGACGGAGAGCGCGCCGCGGAGCTGGTAGTCGACGCCGAGGCTGGCAGCCAGGTGCTCCGGCCTGACGAGCAGGTCCGGGGCGAGCAGTTCGAGCGAAACGGAGAGCTCGTGGCCGAGCAGGCGTTCGAAGTCGTAGGCGGCCGCGAGCCTGGCGCCGATCCATGAGGCCTCGCCGGGGTACCATTCCATGGTCTTGGTGTTGTAGTCCTCGACGACGGACTCGATGCCGCCCGAGGCGGCCGCGGTGATCGAAAGCGAGAGGCCGGAGACGAGGCCGGGGGCCAGGGCGAGGCGCAGGCTGGAACCCGGCTCGTCCTGCGAGGCGCGGGGGCTCCGGACCAGCGTGCCCGTCGAGAGAGCCGATCCTACGAAGTCGAAGCGCAGGTCGAGGAAGCCGAAGACGTTCGAGAGCGAGAGCCAGGCGGCCTTCACCTTGACGCCGCCGATGGAGAGGCTCGAATCGCTACCGAAGACGTACTCCTCGAAGCTTCCGTAGGCTTCCTGCTCGGCGAGCACGGCGGCCTGCTGCTCGGCGGTGAGCAGGCGGAACGCGTACTGGTTGATCGGATCGCCCGAGCCGGAGGTGATGTCACCCGAGATGTTCTCGATGGCGCTCAGGATGGCGTCGCGCAGGTCGGTGTAGAGCGCGCGGGCGTCGGACCACTTGTCCTGGGTCCAGGAGACCCACTCGATCGGTTCGACGGTGTTTCCATAAATGAAGCGATAACGGCCCGACGCGGCGCCGTAGTCGGTGGTGGGCCATGTGATGGCGGGGAGCCCGTAGCGGGGGCGCTTGTCGACGTACCAGTCGATCATGCGCTGCACCTGCGGGTAACCAGAGGTGTCGGCATCGAAGTCGGCCTCGTAGGCGGCCGCTTCCGTTTCGAGGAGCTCGGCCAGGTCGAGCTTGAGCCCGGCCTCGTAGCCGAGTACGCGCTCGAAGCGGTACTGGTCCTCATAATAGGTGCGGTCGATGGCGCTCCGGCTCGCGGCGGCCGAGAGAACCAACTCGATGTCCGCGAGGAAGAGGCCCCCGGTGAAGCCGGGAACGTCCGCGACGAAGGGGTTTCCGAGCAGGTTAAAATCGGCGAATCCGGCGGTGGTCGTCCCGGCGAGCTTCGGGCCCGAGAGCGACAGCGCTTCCTGCGCGGTCGCGGTCGCGACCAAGGCAAGCAACGCGAGCAAGAGGGACAAGTGGTTTCTTTTCAGCATCCGGGTTCCTTTTCACGGAGACGGGCCGGAGCGCCGCGAGGCGACGGCATGCGTATCGTGTTAAAATTCTCGCATTTATCCCAACCTGCACAGCGGACGGCGGGGGCGAGCGGAACTCACAACTATACCGGTCCTTCCATGCCTGTCAACAAAAAAAAGCCCCGAGGAGACATCCGAGGGTAAAATAAAGCTTGCATTCTGGGTGTGAAGGATTTACCATACCCTCCCCTTTTCCGTCCGAGGCATCCGCCGACCGGTCGGAACGGACACGTAAGTCAGTAACGGAGCGCGTCAATTCGATGAAAATCACCCGAGTCACGACCCCGGCCATCGCGGCCTTCATGCTGATCCTGGCCTCGTGCGCCCCGCTGCGTTCGGGGTACGTACTCGAAGGCACGGTGCTCGACGCCGCCGGCGCCCCGGTGGCCGGCGTCGCCATCTCGCTCGAGGGCGACGCCATGTCGACGACGAGCGCCGCCGACGGCACGTACTCCCTGAGCCCGGCGCCCTACGGCACTTGGCGCGTCGTGGCCGCGAAGCCCGGCATGGTCTTCGTTCCGCGCAACGCCGACCCGACGCGCGAAGGCGCCGTGGTCTTCCTCGGAGAAAGCCGGAGCGTCGAACTGGACTTCGTCGCGGCCGACGCGGGTTCCCTCACCATACCGATGATCCAGGGCACGGGCTTCACGAGCCCGCTCACGGGCCAGGAAGTGCGGAACGTCGTCGGCGTCGTCACCCAGGTGACGCGGAAGGCGCCGCACGCTATCTACGAGACCCTGCTCGCCGACGGCACCACCACCCCGCAGTGGGTCTCGGAGGACGGCTTCTTCATGGAAGCTTTCGACTCGTACAAGGACGGGAACCCGCTTACCTCCGACGGCATCTTCGTCTACACCCACAACGACGCCTACCTCGAGTCCAAGTGGCTCGACTCCGTGCCCTCCGACCTCGCCGTCGGCGACGTGGTCTCGGTCTCCGGCGTCGTCCGCGAGCATCGTCCCGTCGACCGCTTCGGCAACTCCGAAGGCTACCTGACCTTCACCCGCATCGAGGAACCGACCGTGCTCCGCGTCACGGAAGCCGGCGTCCCGGTCAAACGCCTGACCGCCTTCCCCGCCGGCGTCCTCCTCACCTACGACGACATCGCTAATGTGACGGACCTCCAGGTTGTGGCCCCCGGCTCCACTGAATGGCGCACCCTGCCCTGGGGCGCCAACGCCGCCGGCAAGCTGAGCCTCCTCGACGCGTCGCTCGTCCTCGAGAGCGTCGAGGGCATGGTAGTGCGGGTCAACGACCCGCTCGTCTCCACCTCCACCTACTACAACGTGACCGGCATCCTGGCCGACGGCGGCAAGAAGGGCGGCGTCGATAACCCGAGCCTGAACCTCGACTGGAAGGGCGTGGTCCTCCAGGATCCGACGGTCGCCGGCATGGACTTCAACGCCGAGCTGCTCTTCTGCGACTACCAGAAGCCGGACTGGCGGACCTTCCAGCCCATACCGCAGACCGGCGACTTGATCAAGGACACCGCGGCAATACCTGAACACGTACTCCGCGGCGTCATGGAGTACACCTTCGACGCCGTATACATGATCAAGCCGCTCCAGGGCTTGCCGGCAGGGCTCACCGCCTCGGGCGGCGCCGCCATCGTCAACCAGGGCTGGGACTTCGACCCCGCGACCTACCCGACCGCCACCACGCCCAACATGAAGAGCATCGGTACCGTGGCCCTGCGCACCGCCATCCGCAACTGGCGCATCGGCGCAGCCGCCGACCCCTACTTCAAGGCCCCCTGGGGCACGGCGCCCGAAGCGCTCTGGCTCAAGGTGGGCGCCTTCAACATCGAGAACTTCGAGGAGCAGGGCGACCCTTACGCCAAGGACGTGGACATCGCGGACATCATCGTCCACAACATGGGCGCGCCGGACGTGGTCATCGTCGTCGAGATGGGCGACGATTACGGCTCGACCATCGTCTACGTCAACCAGGACAACGCCTACGCCATTCCCGACGGCATCGTCACCTCGGTGCTCAACTTCCGCTCCATCGTCGACTCGATCAAGTCGGTGGGCGGCCCCCAATACGACTTCCGCTGCATCGACCCGGAGGAGAACCGCGACGGCGGCGAGCCGGGCACCAACATCCGCGTCGGCTTCCTCTTCCGCACGGACACGGTGGAATTCGTGGACGCCGGGCTCCCGACCAACCATCTGCTCACGACAGGCACCGAGACGACGACTAGCCCCGAGTCGAGCTGGGCCGTCACCTTCCCCTCGACGCTCGCCACCGCCCTCGCGAATACGCCGACCAGCGTCGTCCGCGACCCTGCGGACGGATCTCCGAAGCTGACCCAGAGCCCGGGGCGCATCATCGGCTCGCCCTTCGCGGGCGCGACACGCAAGCCCCTCGTCGGCGAGTTCGTCCACAAGGGGACGGGCGAGAAGTTCTTCGTCATCGCCGCGCACCTCGGCTCCAAGCGCGGCGACACGCCCCTCTACGGCGAGCAGCAGCCGCCCGTGTTCGGCTCGGACGCCCGCCGCGCCGAGCAGGGCAAGGAGATCGCGAAGCTCGTCTCGCAGATCCTCGACATCGACCCCGGCGCCAATATCGTGGTCGGCGGCGACATGAACGACTTCCCCTGGGCGGACTCGATGAAGGCACTCAAGGGGATCGACTCGGGCAACCAGATCCTCTGGAGCCCGAGCGAAGAGTACATGCCGCCCAATGAGCAGTTCAGCTACGCATTCCGCGGCAACCTCCAGCAGATCGACCATCTCTACGCCTCGTACGGCCTCATCGCCGGGAACGACGCGGCGGCTCGCGTCGTTCCGGACGGCTGGAAGGGCGCTGTGTTCATCTCGCACATCGACTCGCCCTTCTCCAAGAACAACCACATCCAAACCTCCGACCACGACGCAATCGTCGGCCGGTTCAAGATCGGGGACTGACCATGAAGAAACCTACCCGCGTCATCACCGGCTTCGCAACTTTGCTCGCTTTAGCGGCGATAGCCCTTCTCTCGACCTGCGCCGAACCGCCCGCTTCGCCTGAGCTCGTTTCGCTCATCTTCCGAGCGGCCGACAATCCCGCCCTTCCCGTCGACGTCGAAGGCGTCATCGACGAGGGCACCGACCTCGTCACCGTCCGCCTGCCCGACACGGTGCCAGTCGCCGCCTACGCCGACCTCAAGGCGCAGGCGATTTTCAGCGAGGGGAACTCGGCCGCTCCGTCGCTTCCTTCGGACTTCTCAATGAATCCGACTCCCATCACTGTCGCGAACGCATTGGGAGAGCAGCGGACCTACCTCGTGGACCTCAGCCCCGAAGTCAAGGACTATGGCCCTGACGCCTTGATCTTCACCGAGTACTACGCCGGTACGGGTTATGCGCTCAAGAACGATTTCAATCGGTGGATCGAGATCACCAATATCGCCTCCGAAACCGTGGATCTGTCGGCATTCCATCTCCGAAAAGCCGCGCGGCAGGATGGCCTGCGCGTTCCGGAGCTGGACCAGTCGATCCGCTTGAGCGGCAACCTCCCTGCCGGAGCTTCGCTACTCATTTACGCCGATCGAACCAATTCCTCCACGTTCAGCCAGGTCAGGTCCCTCGTGGCGCCTGACCTGACGCGCTCCGACGCGCTCCTCAACGGCATCCTCGACTTCGACGGGGACGACGGTTACCAGTTGCTTCGGGACGGCGTCGTGCTTGACGTCATCGGTCCGAACGGAGGCACCGGCGGAGAATCCTACTGGGGACGGGAAAAGCGCATGCTTCGGAAGAACGGCCGGCTGCCGTCGCCGGTCTGGGACGAGAAGGCCTGGGTCGCCTACGTCATCACGAACACCGCAAGCGACGACGACAACGCGGGCAATCTCACGCCTGCCTTCGGCACGACCGACACGACCCTCACCTATTTCGCACTCGAGAATTTCACTCCCCGGGTCTACGGAACCATCAACCAGACCGACAAGACCGTCGTGCTTTCCGTGGAAGAGGGCACCGATCTTTCGGCGGTGCGGCCCTACTTCTCCACTCAAGGCGCCGGTGTGACCTACCAAAGCAAGCTCATCTATTCCGGCGAAACGACGGTCAACCTCAACTCACCGCAAGTATTCACTATTTGGGCTTCCGATCCATCTTTCAGCCAGAATTACACCGTCTCGGTTTCCTACTATCACGTCATGCAGTACGTGCCCACCAACTATACGTTCTCCGGCGGCGTCAAGGCGGCCTACGACGCCGCTATCGCGGCGGGCGGCACGTCGACTCCATACACGACACCCGCCGAAGGAGTCGTGACTGCCAAGAACGTCTACATGACGAGCACCTACAAGAACTGCTTCTTCATCCAGGACAGGGACAAGGGCATCCTCGTCCTCTCGGCGACGGCCATCGCACCGCCGGTCGGTTCCCGCGTGAGGGTGGTTCCGACAAGCGTCGTCACCTATTACAGCATGCCGGAAATCCAAGGCTTTACCAGCGTGTCTCAGGTCGATACAACGGTCTACGACATCTACTACAAGACCGGCGCGTACAACTCGCTCGATTCTCTCGGCGACGTCTACATGTGGGACGGCATCATCGCCGAGGGCATGGACAATTACTACGTTGGCACCTTCGAAGGCGCCCTGCAGTACCATGGCACCAGCGCGTTCAAGACCACGCTCGCCGAGGGGAAGCGGGGTACGTTCTACGGTCCGATCACCTTCAGCTACGACGTCTACCGGATGGAGATCAACGATCCCTTCCAGATCAAGTTGCGGTGACGGGAATGAGATCTTTCCACAGGGCGCTCTCGGCGCTGGCAGCATCGTTATCGGTTCTCTCCTGCGTGCCGGCCGCCACCGGAGTCTATGCCTCGTCCGAAAAGATGTTTTCCGAGCTCGAGATACTCAAGGCCGACAACACCGATGTCATTGGCCTGCCGGATAAGGTTTCCTTCTATCGAAACGGGCAGGTGTACACGAGCACGATCCAGGTCGAGTGGGACGTCGACATCTCCGTGCTCGTACCGAGATTCATCGCTTCTGAAGGCGCATCCGTAGTCGTGAATGACGCTCCCGTGATTCCAGGTGAGACCGCCGTGGACTTCCGCGGCGGCGCCCATTTCAGCGTGACGGCCGAGGACGGGTCCAGCGTCGAGTACAATGTCTTCGTCAAACGGAAACTCAAACCTCCGGCATCCGGGCTTATCGGAGTGAACGTCACGGTAGCCTCGTACAACGCCGAGGATTTCTTCGCCGGAAACACGAACCGTCACGCGCAGATCGCCCAGGTGATGAAGAACAACTCGGTCGAAGTCCTCGTGCTGACCGAGACCAAGGCAGACACTCCCGGCAACGACGTGGCCGCCCTCCAGACCAAGCTCGCCGAAATCGGCTGCCCCCTTCCCTATTCATACGCGGCGATGGATCCCTACAATGAGGATGACATCGTCGTCCTCAGCAAGTACGAGATCGCCGAAGCAGGCATCGTGACGCCGCCCGGAACCTGGCCGCGCCCCGGCGCCTCGGCGACCCTCATGGTCCGCGAGCCAGCCGATTCATTGGACGCCGACTATGCCCTCTTGACCGTATTCGGCTTCCATCTGAAGGCTTCGACGACCAATGATCCGGCCGAGGATGCACCCACCAACCTCGCGAAGCGAATAGCGCAGGCAAGCTCCCTCTCGACGCTCCTCAAAGCTCGGCCGGTCGACGACTACAACAAGTACTTCGTGGTCGCCGGCGACATGAACACCCTGCTGCCCGGAGACCGTACCGCGGCAACATCGACCCTCGGCTACCTCTGCGTCAGGGATGACGCTGTTTCGACCAACGACCTCTGGCCCGCCAACGAGACGGAACTACCGACCACTTCGACGCACCAGCTGGGAAGCGTACTTGACCACATCATCCTTTCGCCCTCGCTCAAGGCACGTTACCAGGCCGCTTCCGTCCAAGTGCTCAAGTCCGATCCGGACGTGGACCTGTCCCTCATCTCCGATCACTTTCCGGTTCTGCTCGAACTGGCTCTGTGATATCCCCCGTCGGGGGAAAAACATTCAGGAGGCTTCCGAATGAAACGTATCCTTACCATCGGCCTCGCGGTCAGCTTGCTGATCGCGCTCGCCGGATGCCCCAGCCCGGTCGTCGGGCCGGAGCCCTCGAGTTCGGCGGAAATGACGAGCTTCGTCCTTCCCATGGCGCTCAACCTCGCGCTCGATGCCGACTACCCCGGCGACTGGAACGCGGTCGCCGAGCAGTTCAACATCACCGACCTGCCCGCAGGCGTGGACGTCAGGCAGCTCGTCCCGACCTTCACCGTCTCGACGGGCGCGACGGTCAAGATCGGCGCGGCTGCCCAGACTTCGGGCGTCAGCGTGGTCGACTTCACGAGCGACGTCGTCTACACCGTGACCGCCGAGGACGGGACAACCAAGAACGAGTACACGGTCCACGTGACCGCTCCCGAACTCGGATTCTCGGCTTTCTCGATCGCGGTGAGCGGAATGCCCGGCGGCACCATGCCGTTGGAGAGAGACAACACTAACAACACGCTTACTGGCGAGATACCCTATACGTACCGGACGGCGAAGGACAGCCCGCTGACCATCAGCTTCGACCACAACGGCACGGGCGTGTGGCTGGCTTCCGCCGAGCAGACCAGCGGGATCTCCCAGCTGGACTTTTCCACTGCCACTGGAACCTCCTCGTACAGCCTCGAGCTGCGCAACGTCGGCAGCATCGCGAAGACCTACACGGTCACGGTCACCGCGGCGACGAGCGCCTCGGCCGACGCCGACCTGTCGAGCTTCTCCGTCACGAGCGGCACGAGCACCTACCCCGGCACCATCACCGGAACCGAAGTGAGCTTCGCGCGTCTGCCGCCTTACGCCGACATCAACGCGCTCACGGTCAACTTCGCCATGAGCCATGTCGCCGCGACGCTCGCCGACGGCGCCACCACCCTTACGAGCGGCACTTCCACGCTCGACCTGAACGCCGACAAGTTGCTTACCGCCACCGCCGAGGATGGCAGCACCCAGACCTACACGGTCAAGGCGGTCAACAACAAGCCGGACGCGGCCATCATCGCCATGGATCTCGATTCATATACCGATGGCATGAAGTACATCGACATCAAGATCTACGACAAGGCCGGAGCGGGTTCCCTGTCCATGGGATACCTCACCAGCACCTACGAGAATTACTACTTCCCCTCCCTCTCCGCTCTCCCCTTCTGGGCTTCCGTGGCCGATGGCGATATCATCCGTGTCTGGGACGCTTTCGGCACCGTCAAGGGAAGCACGAATTCAGTAAACATCCAGGACGATGTCGTAAAGAGCGACAACACAGCCGACCGCTGGGACGTGCGGAATGCCGAGACGACCGGTCCCGGCTATTTCCTCGCAGGCTACAACGTCGTGTTCCTGAAGGGCGCAAGCGGTTTCGTGAACATCGCGCCGATATCCACCAGCAGCACCTGGTTCAGCCCCGTCCCCCCCTCATTCGACGGCGCCGTCACCGCCGGTTACTGGAACGAGGAAACCCAGCCGGCGAGCATTATCCATGGCAGTACAGCCACCGCGAAATACGCAAGGCTCCTGCCCGGAAAAACCCATGGCCTTTCTGCCTCCGACTGGGAAATCCGGACCGACGGGAAGTACTTCTCCTTTACCGCCGCCTCAGCCACCCCGTCGGTAAACTTCGGCGTAGGGGGCACCGTCACGCTCTCAATCACCCCGACCATGTTCAATGGCGCAGTAGCCAGCTCGGTCTTCGCGGACCTCACGGCGATCGGCGGAACCGCCAACACTAATTTAACCGATACCGCCGGCGTCTGGTCTACCACCTTCGACGTCGCCCCGACGCTCGCCGCCGGTACCTACTCCGTACCCGTTGATGCGCGTGACAGCGTCTCCGGCGCCGCGAGCAAGACCTACACGGGCAACGAGATCAAAGTGACCGTGATGCCTCCCAAGGACATCAGCATCTCCTCCTTCACTGCCAGCCCGACCATAGCGCCGGTCAATCCCGCCAGCACGGTCACCCTCACGGTGGACGTCTCCGGGCTCAATGGCGACACCGTCAGCACGGTCTCCGTGGACACCTCCGCCATCAACACGGTCGGACCGGTTGCGCTGGTTAACTCATCCGGCACCTTGTGGACCGCCACGACCGCCGTCGACGCCGGACTGGCTGTGGGCGACAAGACCCTCATCGCCACCGCGACGAGCTCCTCGGGCATCGTTAAGACGGCAAGTGCTGTCGTAACGGTGAGCTCCGATCCCACCATGACCATCAACTCCTTCACCGCCTCCAAGTACCTCATCGAGAACGCTACCGCAGATACGGTGACCCTCACTGCCGATATCCTCGGGCTCAACGGCGCGAACCCGGACACCGTCACCGCCGATCTGTCGGCATTCGGCGGCTCGGCAAGTGCGGCGTTCACCAACGTCTCCGGCAATACCTGGACTTGCGATCTCAACGTTCCCGACACCCAGGCTCCCGCGGGCTACACGATTACGGTCACGGCGAACAATGTCGCGAACGCCCTTACCGAGACGGCTTCGCTCAATATCCGAGTCAGGCCTGTCATGGCATTCGCGAATAGCGACATGGAAGCGGACATGCACAATACAGGCTACGGACTCAAGCCTACTACCAGTGGGTATGAGTCAGTAACCGGGCATGACGGTACCACGTCCAGGGCGCTTCACGTGTACGGTACAAATACAAGCACGGCTTTTATCTTCACCTCCGCTGTACCATTAAATGCCCAGGGAACCTATACCAAGATAAGTTTCTGGGTTAAAGGCGCCATAACCGGTGCAGACAAGGCTATTTCCATTCAGATTGGAAGCCTTGGCAGCAGCGCTCCAGGCCAGATTTTCCCCTGCGAAGTGATCGGGGCAATCGACAAGACTGTCGTTTCAGCCAGCAGTCACAGCTACACTGGGTCGCTCAATACGGAGGGCAATTGGGTAAAAATCACTCTCGACCTCATTACCGGCACCGCTACGACAACGGCTGGGAATACCATCGCATTTAAAGTCGGTGGCGCTACCGGCCTGACCTGTGATTTCTACATCGACGATATCGTATACGAGGAATAAACATCTCGATTAATAGCGATCGCAAACAAGGGCCGCCCCATCCGGGGCGGCCCTTGTTTTCTTCCAGTAACTATTTCGCCAAGTCCCTTTTCTGATGCTTCCGGGGGAAATGCTTTTTCCCCAACAACCACAGGTACCGATCTATTTGTTTCAATGTGAATTGACCAAGGTCGAAGTGCTTCCGGAAGTCTTCGATAATTCTCACGAAGGTCGGATAATCTTTCAACTCATCTTTCGAGAACCTGCTGAATCTGGTCTCCTTCTTAAAATATCGTAGCATCCTATCGACATAGCTGTCATAGATGGGGAAGAGATCAGGCGCATGATGGCTACAGTACTTCGATGCGAATGAGTAAAAATTCCTCTTCTTTCCTTTTGCCACTTTTACTTGCGCGATATCCATCACCAACGTCAGATCCGCCTGCTTCAGCCTGGAATCAATCGATAACTGCAAAATACGGTTGGCAACCTTGAAAGGTGAGTAAATGTTCGTGCTGTAGAAATCATTCAGAGAACACACCTTGATCAGGACGTCGTCCATTTCATTGTTCTCCGGATAGGTCTCGGTGAAAAGCTTCTTGAGACTTCTCTCCTGAAGGACATAATGCTCGTCTTTTTCCCATTTCCCTTGATAGAAGCTCACTTGTTCGGCACTCGGTTTCTTGACCTTTTCCAACTGTCATTCCTCCTGAAAGTACACGATTTCCTCGCATTCCTGGTCATGACCGTACCGGCCATTCAGCAGGACTAAAACCCGAAAACCAGAACGTCGTCTTCTGCAATCGTTTCCTCAAGGTAATGCAAAATCCCTCACCACAGCCATATGTTGCATGTTCAGCGCCGCGGAGTCGGTGGCGAGCGCGGGAGAAATGTCGTCTATGGGAGAATAAACGCGCGTATCGATGACCGCGCCGTTCGCGAAAATCGCAGCACCTATTTCGACGGGAACCTCGATCGCATCCAGATCGGAGTCTGCGAGCACTCTGTCATACGGGGAACTACGGCCGGAATTTGTATCAGAATCATCGGAAACGTCCGCAGGGAACGGCATAGCGACGATGACGAAGCCATCGAGCACGGAGAGGCAGGGCTCGACGGCCGTGTCGCTAGAGTAGGTGTTGAAATCGCCCGCGACGACGAGGTACGCAGCAGCGGGGACGTTCGTCGCGATCAATGCCTTAAGCGAAGTCGCTTCGTCGGTTCGCTTTTGCTTGTCAGTCTCAGCAGAGCTAGCCTTTAAGTGGACGCTAACCGCCCAGAGATCGACGTCGCCGGGGACATCGAGACGCGCCCACGCGAAATCGCGGTCGGTCATGTACGGATCGTCCCACTCGCCCGCGGAAAGGATGGGATATTTCGAAACGATTCCGTTCGGGATGGTGCCGGCCGATCCGACGCCGCCCTTGCCTTCGCGGTACCAGAAAGCCTGTTCTCCCCCGGCTCCTCCCGTTGCGGCGCGGTAGATAATTAAATTAGCCATTTCCTGGAAATCTACGTCAGCATTCGATTTGTAGTTGAACTCCTGGACCATTACGACGTCCGGATCGATCCCCTCGAGAATTCGGATGCCTTCCATTCCGGTGTAGTCCTGGTTCGTACCTGAGGTGAGATTGGAGGCGACGAGGCGTAGCCGGGTAGCTGGAATGCCTCCTTCTATGGCGACAGTCGAGGGAGTCGACGCTGACCAGTTGCCCGCCTGGTCGCCAGCCTGGACGAAAAGAGTGTAGGTGCCGTCCGCCAGCGCCTTCGGCGTATAGACCTTGGTTGCCTGGACTGTCCATCCGGCTGCGCTTTCAGCGCCGAGCTGGCAGCGGAAAGTCGTGGCATCAGATGACGCCGACCAAGTCCATGTGGGAGTCGAATCGGTCGTGGGGCTCACCGGCCCCGAGACACTCGGCGCGGCGGGCGCGAGCGTGTCGACCTTCACGGTCCTGACGTCGAACGAGGATTCCTCGCCCTCCGCGTTCACCGCCTTGACGAAGAGGCTGTGGTTGCCGTCCGTAAGGTCGTCTGCGGGCGTCCAGGCTCGGGGCAGGACGCCGACGCGCGTCCAAGTGCCGGGCATTGAGCTGAACTGCACCAGATAGGCGTCCGCGTACTCGGAGGCGGTCCAGGTCCAGGTCGGCCGCCGCTCGTTCGTAACGGTCGGCGCGGAGAGCACCGGCGCGCTCGGCGCGGGCAGGTCGAGGGCGGGCGGCATGCAGGAGGAGAGGCCGACGAGAACAAGGAGACTGGCGGCGATGGCCACGACGAAGGAACGGTGCTTCACAGAAGGCTCCCGGATCGGTGCTGCCGGCCGTTCCGGGCCGGGTCGGCATCATACACCGAGCGGTGTTCGTTTTGCCACTCGAACCGGAGCGCTTCCCGACCCTTGCCCCCGCCCCTTTTCCGTTCTACCATGAAGGAGCCCCGCCGGGCGCACGGAGTGGAGCATGAACGCCGCGCACGTCAATCCCTTCCTCTCGGCCACCATACGCCTGTTCGAACGGACCTTCGGGGTCAAGGCGGAGCCGGGCAAGCCCTACCTCGACGACCGGTCGATGAGCCACCGCTGGGACATCTCGGGGGTCATGGTGCTGACCGGCAACGCCATCGGCGTGGTGGCCATACGGCTCACGCGGCTCCTCGCGGACAAGCTGCTCGAGCGCTCGGGCGTCACCTGGAAGACGGAGGACGAGCGGCACGAGATCGTCAACGGCATGGTGGGCGAGCTCGTCAACGTCATCGCCGGCAACGCGGCCTCGGAGCTCTCCGGCTTCAATATCGAGATCTCCGTGCCCGTGGTCATCCAGGGCAAGAACCACACGGTCGCCTGGCCCGACCGGGAACCCGTCGTCGGCGTCCCCTTCAACACGCCCCTCGGCCCCTTCCTCGTCAACCTCTCCCTCATCGAGGTGCCCGCGGCCTACCGGCAGGCGGGGTGCAAGTAGGAAAATTCGATGGAAACCGAGAATGAAACCTCCGAGCCCGCCACGGACGGCAGGAACCTGATCCTTTCCCCGCAGGGCGACAGGCGTGATGAACCGGACTTGCTCCGATCCCTCGAGAAGATAAACGGCAAAATCGGCAAAACCCTGAGGCGCCTCGGCGCATGATGGCGACAAGCGGGCAGCTTCGCGTCCGCGCTCGTGTTCCTGGACCTCAACGGCTTCGACTTCGACGCGACTGAGGACGAGGCGTACGAAGCCATGATGTCCGTCGCCCGGTCGGAACTCCCGAAGCCTGGGTTGACCCGCTTCTTCATCAGGCATTCCAGGCCGCGCACGGAGTGGCATTCCGGATCCGCCATTGCACTCAGGCCCTTCGTTACGGTGAGCCTCACCGCATGGCGTTGCCCTCTTCTTCCCCATCCCTCTGCGTCCTGCGTCGCTTCGCGCCGCTTTCGTAGAAGAATGGATTGTAGCGCCCGCGCTTCGCGCAGGCGACCTCATCGGCGCCTCTGCGGGAATTCGTGAACGTGCGGAAGGCACGGAACCTGAAGGACCTCAAAGGCAGGATCGCCTTCGCCGAGGGCTACGACCACAAGGCCATGAGAAGCACGCGATGATCCTTCTCGACACGTCCGTGCTGATCGATTACCTGAAGGGAACCGAGAAACCGGAGTCGGCCGCGCTCGATCGAATAATCGACAAGGGAATACCCTTCGGCATCTGCGCCTTCGTTTTCCAGGAAACACTGCAGGGGGCGCGGGATCTGGAGGAATACGAGCGCTTGCGCGAATACCTCGGGTCGCTCGTTTTCCACGAGCTCCGGAACGGCATCGGATCGTACGAAAAGGCCGCGCTCATCAACGCGAGGTGCAGGAACGCGGGGCTCGCCGTCCGGAGCACCATCGACCTCCTCATCGCCGAGATTGCCATCGAGAACGGCCTCGAGCTCCTGCATCGCGACAACGATTTCCGGAACATCGCGAGCGTTGTCGGAGAACTCAAGCTCTTCGATCCGCGAGACCTGATCTGACGACGCTCCCATCCAGAACCCGGCGGGGATGGGTGGGCCCGGGAGGGAAGGCGGCGGAGCCCCTTCCCTCCCGGACAGTCCCAACTCCCCTCTTGCGCTTCTCGCTCCGCCCTCTTCTCCCTCTCCCCTCTGCGTCGCTGCGCCTCTGCGGCTATCTTCGTCCTGGTTCTTCCTACCCCGCGAGCGCGGCGAGCTTCTCTCGGATGAACTCGCTTTTCTCGCGCAGGCCGATCTTGCCCGTCTCGATGACGATGACGTTGGGCTTCCTGGGGTCGAGGCGGATCTTCTGCGCGCTCTCGCGCATGAGGCGGAGGAGGCGGTCGACCGAGACCTTGGCGACCTTGGCGAACTCGACGGTGACGTGGCCGGCGCGCTCGCGCAGGGTGGCGATGGCGAGCTTCTTGCAGAGCACGCGGATCTCGGCGAGGGCGAGGAGCGACGCGACCTCCTCCGGCACGGGGCCGAAGCGGTCCTCGAGCTCGCGGTAGAGGGCCTCGATGTCGTCCTGGGTCCAGATGCCCGCCATCTTCTTGTAGATCTCCATCTTGACCGCGGGCTGCCCGATGTAGTCGTCGGGGATGTAGCCCGCGTACTCGAGCTCGAGGTAGGGCTCCTCCTCGGGTTCCCAGCCTTCCTGCGAGAGCCGCTGCACGGCCTCGTCGAGCAGGCGGAGGTAGAGGTCGAAGCCGACCGCGTAGATGTCGCCCGACTGCTCGCGGCCGAGCAGGTTGCCGGCGCCGCGCACCTCGAGGTCCTTCATGGCGATCTTGAAGCCGCTTCCGAGCTCGGTGAAGTCCGAGATGATCTGGAGCCGCTTCATGGCGATCTCGGAGAGCGCGCGGCGGTCGGGGTAGAAGAGGTAGGCGTAGGCCTCGCGGTCGGAGCGGCCGACGCGGCCGCGGAGCTGGTAGAGCTGGCTGATGCCGTACATGTCGGCGCGGTCGATGACGATGGTGTTGACGTTGGGGATGTCGATGCCGTTCTCGATGATGGTGGTCGACACGAGCACGTGGAAGCCGCCGTGGATGAAGCGGTGCATGATGTCCTCGAGCTCGGTCGGGTCGAGCTGGCCGTGCGCGGTCTCGACGAGGGCCTCGGGCACGACGCGCTGCAGCATGGCGCGCACCTCCTCGAGGCTCTCGATGCGGTTGTGGAGGAAGAAGACCTGCCCGCCGCGCTCCATCTCGCGGCGGATGCCGTCCGCGATCACCTTCTCGTCGTACTCCTCGACCACGGTGCGGATGGGGTGGCGGTTCGAGGGGGGCGTCGTGAGCGTGGACATGTCGCGGATCTTTAAGAGGCTCATGTGGAGCGTGCGGGGGATCGGCGTGGCGGTGAGCGTCAGGCAGTCGATGGTGGCGCGCATTTCCTTCAGGCGCTCCTTGTCCTTGACGCCGAAGCGCTGCTCCTCGTCGATGACGAGGAGCCCAAGGTCCTTGAAGGCGACGTCCTTCTGGAGCACGCGGTGCGTCCCGACGAGCACGTCGACGCGGCCCTCCTTCGCCTCTTCGAGCGCGGCGCGCTGGTCCTTCTTCTCCACGAAGCGCGAGAGCATGGCCACCTTGACGGGGTAGTTGCGGAAGCGCTCCTTCATGTTCTCGTAGTGCTGCTCCGCGAGGATGGTGGTCGGGGCGAGGAAGGCGACCTGCTTGCCGCCCATGACGGCCTTGAAGGCGGCGCGCATGGCTATTTCGGTCTTGCCGTAGCCGACGTCGCCGCAGATGAGGCGGTCCATGGGCTTCTGGCTTTCCATGTCGGCCTTGACGTCCGCGATGCAGGTCAGCTGGTCGGCGGTCTCCTCGTAGGGGAAGTCCGCCTCGAAGGCGGTCTGCCACTCTCCGTCGGGCGCGAAGGCGAAGCCCTTGGCGGCGGCGCGCCGCGAGTAGATCCGGATGAGCCGCTCGGCCAGGTCTTCCACCGCCTTGCGCACGCGGCTCTTGCGGTTCTCCCACGACTTGGAGCCGAGGCGGTCGAGGCGCGGCGCCTCGCCTTCGTTGCCGATGTAGCGCTGGACGAGGTTCGCCTGCTCGATGGGCACGAAGACGGTCTCGTCCTCGGCGTACTCGACCTTGATGTAGTCGCGCTCGTTGCCCATGACCTTGACGCGCTCGACCGCGAGGAAGCGGCCGATGCCGTAGTTCTGGTGGACGACGTAGTCGCCGGGGGCGAGCTCGACGAAGGTGTCGATGGCGCGCGAGCGCGCGGTCTTGAGGCTCTTCGGCAGCCGGCGGCGCCGGCCGAAGATCTCGTTCTCCTGCACCAGCGCGAGCTTGATGGCGGGCACCTGGAATCCGGTGGAGAGTCCCGCCGCGAGGACCTCGATCTCGAAACCTTTCAGCATCGAGGCGATGCGCTCGGCCTGGATCTCCGTCTCGGCGCAGATCCGCACCCGGTAGCCGGCCTTGATGAGGCCCGCGAGCTCTTCCTTGAAGTAGTTGACGTTGCCGAAGAAGCTCCGCGGGGGTTCGACGCCGAAGCGGAGGCGCGTTTCGGCCTCCGCGTCCTTGAGGGCCCAGGTGCGGACCACCCGGCCCGTCTTCTCGGCGCGCTCGTCGAAGGGCAGCACCTGGGTCTCGGGCGGCGGCACCGGCGCGTCGAGCATGGCTTTCCGGTAGAGGCCCGCGTACTCGCGCTCGATGCTCTCCACCTGGCCCGCGAGGCGCTCGCGCTCGTGGAGGAAGACGACCGCCCCCGCGGGCAGGTAATCGAAGACCGAGCCCGGCTCGTCGAAGGCGAGCGGATAGAGGAGCTCCTCGCCCTTGGCCTCGCCGAAATCGCGCAAGGCGGCGCAGGCGGCGGCGGCCTTCTCCGCGTCCCAGCCGCGCAAGGTCGCGAGCCGCCTCTCGAGGCCGTCCACCAGCTCGGGCGTCCACACGAGCTCCTTGACGGGGCGGAGGACGGCCGTCTTCTCGCGCTCCGGACGCGAGCTCTGGCTGACCGGGTCGAAGCGGCGGAGCTCCTCGAGGGTGTCGAACTCGAACACGAGGCGAAGCGCGTCCTCGTCGCCGGGCATGAAAATGTCGAGGACCTCGCCGCGGAGCGCGAACTCCCCCGGCAGCGACACGCGCGGCACGCGGAGGTAACCCCAGGAGGCGAGCGCGTCCGCGAGGGCCGGCGCGTCGATCGCCTCTCCCACGGCCACGCGGCGCACCATCGACTCGAACCAGGCGCGCGGCGGGACGGGCGCCACGGCCGCGCGCTGGCTGGCCACCACGACGCGCGCGGTCCTGCCCTCCGCGAGGCCGAGCGCCCGCGCGAGGGCCGCGCTCCGCTCGCCGAACACGGGGCTCCGTTCCGAAACGGGCCGGTACGCGGCCGCGCGCCACCAGGGAAAGACCTCGCTCGGCACGCCCGCGAGCTCGAGGTCGCCCGCGAAATCCTCGGCCTCCTGGTCGGTGGGCACCACCACCAGGAAGGGCGCCTTGAGCTTGCGGAAGGCCTCCGCGACCAGGAAGGCGGCGGCCGGTCCCTCGAGCTCGGCGCAATCGACGGGGTACCTTCCCGAGGCGAGGCGCGAGACGAATTCGCGGACGCCCTCGTGCCGGGAGAAGGCCTCGAGGGCGGATGCGAGCGGTAATGTATTCATGCTGGCTTTCCGACAATCATACGGGATAGTCCGAACTTCGCGGTATACTAACCCGATACCGCGCACGCGAACAAGGAGCCTTCCGCCGTGAAACCCTCCCGGCCCGCCCGCGCACTCCTCGCCGTCCTCGCCGCCGCCGCCGTGGCCGGCCTCGCGCCGGCGCAGACGCTTCCGGCCTCGACCCCGCCCTTCGGCGCGGAACTGTCCATACGCTTCTGGGACGCGCGCGTGTACTACGCGGGCGACAGCGTGCACGTCAAGGTGACCCTGCACAACTCGGGCGCCGCGCCCTTCCGGTTCAAGCTGTCCGAGAGCCGCATGTTCTCGCTCTCGTTCGAGGCCCGCACGCCCTCCAACCGCCTGCTCGACGCCTCCGAAGACTACAAGCGCGTCGTGGCCTCGAGCATGCCGGTCTATTACCGCGAGATCACTCTCGAGCCCGGAGAGGAGTACTCCTTCGTCGAGGACGCGAGCCGCTACGTCAAGCTCGACGAGGCCGGCCTCTACACGTTGCGCGCCAACTTCCTGCCCGAGTTGCTCAGGCCCGGCGAGAAGGGCCGGGCCATCCAGTCGAACGCGCTCTCGCTCTCGGTAAGGCCCGCCGCGGGGCTTCCGCCCTCCGCGCCCGCGGTTTCGGGCCTGACCGGAGAGATCCTCCGGCCCGAGAAGATCTCGCCGGACGAGGTGATCCGCCGCACCATCGCGGCGCGCCAGAAGGGACGTTGGGAGGAGTTCTTCCTCTACCTCGACGTCGAAAGCCTCCTCCGGCGCAACGAAGCGCTGCGCCTCCGCTACGACCGCGAGTCCGACGACGCCCGCCTCCGCATGCTCGAGGCCTACAAGGCCGACCTCCGCCTCGACCGCGTCGACGCGGACATCGTCGTCATCCCGACGAGCTTCGAGATCGTGCAGACCTCGTACACCGCCGCCTACGGCACGGTGACGGTGGTCCAGAAGTTCGCCTACCCCGGCTTCTCCATGGTCAAGGATTACGTGTACGAGCTTTCGCGCCGCGACGACGTCTGGTACGTCGTCGGCTACTCGGTCCGGAACCGGGGAACCGAATGAAGGTACTCGTAGTCGTCGACGACGACCGCGTCTCGGAGCTGCTCCGCTTCTACCTCCGGCCGCTGGGCTTCGAGATCGTACGCTACCGCAATCCGATCAAGGCCCTGGACAACCTCGAGGAGATCGAGCCGGACGCCGTGGTGGTCAGCGCGCGCGACTACCCGCGCCACTGGAAGCCCATCGCGGTGGCCATGCGCTCGCTCCGGCCGAAGGACAAGTGCGCCATCATCCTGATGAAGGGCGAGGTCTTCCCCTTCGAGGAAGCCGCCAAGGCCATGCACCTGGGCGTCAACGGCGTGGTTCGCGACGCGCTCGACGACCGCGAAGAGGTCGACCACTTCCAGCGGCTGCTCAAGCGCTACGTCGACGTCGACGAAGGCCGGCGCGCCGAGCGCGTCGCGCCTTCCCCCTGGGACCGCATCGATTTCGTCTTCTCGCATCCCCGTTCGCTCACCCCGATCACCGGCCGCGTGGAGACGCTGTCGTCGCTCGGCATCTCCTTCTCGCCCGACAACCTCGCCCTGGTCGCCGACGTCGAGATCGGCGAGACCGTCCCGGACTGCTCGCTCCGCGTCGGAGCGGACATCGTAGACGTGTCGTGCAAGGTCGTTCGTTCCGGAAAGGTGGTCGCCTTCTCGTTCACCCGCCTGGCGCCCGGGGACGCGGAACGCATCGAAGGCTACCTCCGCAGCTGCCCCGAAAGGCGCATGCGCGCCCTGTTGAAAAACTCGTAATTTATCGATATGATGGCTTTTATGGTCACCCAGCCGCCCTGCGCCGATGAGGTCGTCATCGAGCACGCGAAGAAACTGAAGGCTATCGGCCACCCGGTACGCCTCCGCCTCCTCTGCCTGATCGAACGGCAGGAGGATCCCTGCGTCTCCGACCTGTGGAAATGCCTCAAGCAGCCCCAGCCGGTCATCTCGCAGCACCTGGCCATCCTCAAGCAGTCGGGCATCGTCAGCGCCGAAGTGCACAGGACGCGCAGGGTCTACTCGATTTCGGACGCCTTCATCAAGTCCGTGATCCGGTCCATCGTCGACACGATCCCTAACATCGGCGACCCCGTCGCGGACGCGCCGCTCATCGGCAAGCCGCTGGCCTGAGTCCCGAGCCCCGAGCCGAGGCCGGGCTCCCGCGGCCTCAGCGCTCCGCGGTGCCGGGCAGCGATGGAAACGGCTTGACGCTCGGCGTAGCCAGCTGCGACCGGGCGCTCCGCGAGCTCTCGCCGAGTTCCGGATGGTTCGCCAGCACCGTCCAGACCGATCTCGCGCCCCTCCGGTTGTTCCTCAGCCACATCGAATCCGCCAGGTAGAGCAGAGACTCCCACACGCCGCTCGCTTCGGCGTAAGCCGCGTAGTCGCGGTCCGCGAGAATGCGCGCGACCAGCTCCCCGAGGGTCGAATAGACGTAGCCCGGCTCGCGGATGGCGATGCGTTCGATGACGCGCGTCAGCGGCGCGTTCACGGCCACCGCGGCGTGCACCAGGGCCTGCTCGCGGGCGCCGGCGCGGTAGAAGGCCGCCAGTTCGCGCCAGGCGCGCTGCGACCACGCGGTCTTGGTGCGGTACAGGGTCATGAAACGGTCGAAGGCGTCCGAGCCGGCCTTCGGTCCCGACGCGTCGGAGAGCGTGCGCTCCATCGCGGCGATGAGGAATTCCTCCTCGGCCGCCATGAGCGGGTCGTCGCGGAGTATGGCCTTGAGCGACGCCTCGTAGGAAGCCATGTCGCCCGAGAGTTGCCAGGTCTCCGACAAGGCGTAGGCCGCGGCGTAGCGGTCCTCGGGCGTCTCGAACGACTCGCGCATGGAAAGCGCACGCTCGTACTGCGCTCGCGCGAGCGCGAGCTCTCCTTCGCGCTGGTAGACCCGTCCGATCCAGTACTCCGCCTCCGGATAGCGCGCGAGCCAGCGCGTCTCGGCCTCGAGCCGCGGAATGGAATCGCGCAGCTCCTCCCACGAGCGGTGCGTGAGGACGAGGTCGAGCACGCCCAGGAAGGCGCGGAAGCTGTCCGAGAGGCGACGCTCGAGGAAGAGCTCCGCGAGGCGCCTGCGGGACGGCCCCGCGGCGGCCTCGATGGCCATGCGCTCGCTCACGATGAAATCGCGGTCGGCGTAGAGCCGGATCAGCGCGTCTATCGAGCCCAGGGCCCGCGCGGAGAGCGGATCCTTGAGGCTGTAGGCGAGGGAGGCCTGGGCCGATTCGAAGGTGCGGCGGCGCTCGTCGGCGGCGTTGCGGAACGTGGTGAGGGCTTCGCCGAAACGGCCGGCCTCGTAGAGCTTGCGGCCTTCCTCGAATCGCACCCATACGGGATCGGCTTCGGCGTGGAGGGCCGGAACCGCGAAGGCGAGCGCGAGGACCAGCGCCGCGGCTAAGGCGGGGCCGCGCTTCGGCGGCGAGGCTCGGTTGTTCATGCGCGTGCTCATAGTTTCGAGAGTTCTTCCTCGAATACAGTATCGGCTTCCTCGCTCGCTATCGTGCGCACGATTTCGCCCCTGCGGAAGACGAGCACCTTGTCGCCGGCGCCGGTGATGCCGATGTCGGCGTGCCGCGCCTCTCCCGGGCCGTTCACGACGCAGCCCATGATCGCCACGGTGACGTCCTTGCCGAGCGAGTAGATGCGGTCCCGCCAGCGCTCGGCGAAGGCGTGCGTGTCGAAACCCGCCCGGCCGCAGCGCGGGCACGACACGAGCTCCGGCCCGCTCCTCTTCCCTCCGGACAGCGCGAGGATCTCGCGGCCCGCGAGCACCTCGCTTTCCATGTCGGCCGAGAGCGAGACGCGGAGCGTGTCGCCGATGCCCTTCGAGAGCAGGGCGTGCAAGGCCACGGCGCTGCGGACGCAGCCCTGGACGAGGGGGCCGGCCTCGGTGACGCCGATATGGAGGGGGACGTCGGGATGCCGCGCCGCGAAGCGCTCGTTGCAGCTCACGGTCTCGGGAACGTTCGAGGCCTTCATCGAGACGATCACGTCGCGGAAGCCGAGCGCGTCGAGGGCCGCCACCTCGCGCTCCGCGGCCAGGACGAGGGCCGACGCGCGCTCCGGATGATCCTTCAGGTCGGCGGGCAGGGAGCCCGAGTTCACGCCGACGCGGATGGGGACGCCCGCGGCCGCGGCCTTGGACGCGACTTCCTCGAGCTTCCAGGCGGCGCCGAGGTTGCCGGGATTGACGCGGATCTTGGCTATCGGGAAATCGAGGCAGCGGAGGGCGATGCGCCAGTCGAAGTGGATGTCCGCGACGAGGGGCAGGACGGAGCGGGCGGCGAGCGCGCCGAGCGTCTCCGCGTCGGCCTCGGTCGGCACGGCGAAGCGCAGGATGCCGCAGCCGAGGTCCCCGAGCTTGCGGATGCGCGCCTCCGCGGCGTCGAGGGCGTCGGCGCGAAGGGGCTCCTTCCACATGGTCTGCACCGGCGCCGGGTAGCCCCCGCCCACGATGACGCCCCCCACCCTGACCGCCCGTGTCGATGACATACCGCCTCCAGGGAAACGCGAACCGCGGAGGCGCGGACGAGGCGACCTCGTCCGCGCCTCCGCGGTATTCCTTCTTCGAACGATCCTTAGATGGCGCCGAAGGTGAAGGCCATGACGAAGAGGGCGACCGTCTCGCAGAGGCCGACGACGGTGATGTACTGGCCGAAGCCCTTGCCCGTCTCGCCGAAGGCGTCGCAGCTCGAGGCCGAGGCCATGCCCTGGGCGATGGCGGAAATGCCCATGGCGGCGCCGCCGATGACGCCCGCCGCGAGGAGGAGGAAGGGATCCTTCTCCGAGGTGGCCATGCGCTGCATGAGGATGAAGCCGTAGATGGTCTGGGTGAGCGGGGCGCCCGCGAAGACGACGAGGAGGAAGCTCGCCGGCTTGTTGGCGAGGTAGCTCCGCTTCCACGATCCGATGGCCGCCTGGCCCGCGATGGCCGCTCCGACGCCCGAGCCGATGGCCGCGAGGCCCAGGACCGCCGCGACGCCGATCATGCCGATGTTCATTCGAGTCTCCTTTACTCCGCCCGATCCGCCTGAGCGGTCTCGCGGAACGGTTCGTATTTGTAGCCGGACCACTCCATGCCGAGGTGGCCCGAGAATTCGAGCATGTTGAGCCTGACGCCGTGCACGATTACCGACAGCAAGCTCATGATGACGTTGAGCCCGTGGCCGAAGACGAGCAGGAGCACGCCGGCCGCGAACAGGATGGCGTGGCCGAGCATGGGGCCGGCCATGTTGTTGACGGTCTGGCTGATCGCCACGCCCGCGAGCCCCACCGCCCAGAGGCGGATGTAGCTGACGATGTCGGCGAAGACGTTGACCACGCCGAGGAACACCGAGACGATGTTGGCGAGGCTCGAGAGGATGCCGCCGATCACGCCCTTCACGAAGCCCTTCGAGCCGTCGTAGCTCCCGAACACGAAGTTCGCCGCGAAGCCGCCGAGCACCGTGTAGAGCGCCCACATCGGCATCGGGTACTTGGTCTGGCTGATGACCAGGTTGAGGACGATGAAGAACATGCCCGCGACCATGGCGAACTGCCCGAGCTGGCCGACGAGCTTGAGCGAAGGCCAGTCGCGGCGGACGTTCTTGACGTGTGCCACCACGAGCTGGACCGTGCCGATCGAGAAGCAGAGGACTTTTATGTTGTCACCGGCTTCCGGGTTCCCGCCGTTGATCCAGGGGATCGAGATCGCCCTGAGGACCTCGGGCAATTTGGCGTAGTCGATGCCGAACCAGCTCGCCGTCGCGACGCCCCAGGCCACCGTCGCGCCGCCGAGCAGCACGAGCAGCCGTATCGGGTCCGGCACCTTCCCGCCCGAGAGCTTCGACTTGAGCGCGAGCGCCAGGCCCGCGAGGAGCAGGATGGAGCCGTAGCCGCCGTCGCCGAAGATCATGGCGAAGAAGAACGAGAAGAAGAGGAGGAACAGGCCCGAGATGTCGTACTCGCGGTAGTTCGGGACGGTGCCGAGGAAGTCGAACACCGGCTGGACCATGCGGACGAGCGGGTGGCTCACCACCTTGGTCGGCGGCAGCTCGTCGTCGGCGGGCTCGTCGGCGAGGAGGCCCCAACCGCGGCGCGCGGCCTCCTCGGAGAGCTTCGGGAAGTCGGCGGCGGGCAGGTAGCCCTCGAGCCAGGCGACCGCGCCCTCCGCCTCGAGCCCCGAGCGGAGCGTCTCGAAGCGGTGGTCGCGTTCGGTCCTGGCGAGCCGGGCCCTGGCCGAGGGCAGCTCCGCGGCCAGCGTCGCGAATTCGCCGCCGATGGCCGCGAGCCGCGAGGCGACCTCGCGCTTTCTCGCCGAAATGACGCCGAGCGAGCGCTCGGGCAGCGCGAATTCGCGGTACTGCTCGGACTCCGGGAACGGAGTGCCGCGGGGCGCGACGAGGAGGACGCGCAGGGCGTCCTTGGCGGCGGCGAAGGGCACGAGGCTCCAGCCCTCGGGCGGCTCGGACAACGCGCGCGCGCTTCCGGAGACGAGCCGCACGTCGAGCCCGGCGTCCTTGAGCTCCGACGCGAGGCCGGGCTCGAAGTCGCCCCAGGGCGCGATACGGTCGGCCTCGCGCGCGAGCGAGCTCGCTTCCTCGTGGAGGCGCTTCTCCTCGTCCGCGAGGGCGTTGACGGAGCGGACCACGGCGAGCCCGCGGTCCTCGTCGGCCGGTTTCGGAGCGGCGGACTTCGGGAGCTTCACGCCCTCGAGCAGGCCCGTGGCGCGGCGCGCCTCTTCGAGGGCGGCGGCCGCGGTCTCGAGCCCCTCGCCGGAGCCCTGCACCGGCACGGGGTGCACGAGGCCGAGGCGCCTGAGCGCCTTGAGGCCCTGGGCGCGCTCCCGGTCGAGCATGACCAGGAAAACCTTCTTCATCGGGGCTATCATGCCGACTCCCTCTCCACTACCTTGCGCTTGGCGATCTTGCCCCTGACCACCTGCGCCGTCTGCTGGTCCCCGAGGTAGATGCGGATCTTGCGGATGTTCTCCGCCGTCTCGGGGATCTTCACCTTCTCGAACAGGTTGACGCGCTGCGTGGTGATGCGGAGCTCGCGGGCGAGCCGGGCCACCTGCTCGTCGAGGACCTTGATCTCGAGGTCGAGGAGCAGCATGGCCCGGAGGCGCTCGAGCGCCTTGTCGATCCAGAGCGGCCGGACGAAGAGGTCGTAGTCCTCGAGCGCGAAGTCCGCGCCCTCGAACACGGGTATCTCGACGCCCGCGATGTTGCCCGAGCGCGTCCGGACGGACCGGACCTTGAGCAGCCAGCCGCCGTCGGCGGAACGCACGGCCGAGGTCTCGCCGAAGACGGCGATCCACGCCACGAACTCGGCGTCGAGGCGGTCGCGTTCCTCGGCCAGGGCCCGCGCGCGGGCCTCGATGCCGCGGATTTCCGCCTGCAGCTGCTGCTTCTTGAGCTGGAGCGTGGGAAGGTAGCGCCTGAACATCTTCAGGGCGTCCTTCTGCTTCTTCAGCTCGTTCTTGGTAAGCTTGATCTTCGCCATGGCGGCGCCCGGCCTCCTACGCCGTCTTCTTCGGCCAGTACTGGTCGACGAGCTTGGTCTGGAGACCGGTTTCCTGCCGCTCGAAGCAGTCGGCGAGGATTTCCCAGCCGCGGTCGAGGGCCTGCTCGAGGGGGATGTTGACGGAGAGGTCCATCATGCCCTTCTCGAATTTCTCGCCGTACTTGAGGAGCTTGCCGTCCCACGCGGACATCTGGAAGCCCATCGACTTCTTCTCGAGGGTGTCCTTGTACGCGGCGTAGAGCTTGATCATGCCGTCCATGATGGCGCGGTGGTCGCTCCGGGTCTTGCCGTTGACCATCTGCTTGAGGCGCGACAGCGAGCCGAAGGGCTCGATGCGGCCGTTCTTGAGGTAGAACTGGCCCTCGGTGATGTAGCCCGTGTTGTCCGGCACCGGGTGGGTGACGTCGTCGCCGGGCATCGTGGTGACCGCGAGGATGGTGATGGAGCCCGAGCCCTCGAAGTCGACCGCCTTCTCGTAGCGGCTCGCGAGCTGCGAGTAGAGGTCGCCCGGGTAGCCGCGGTTCGAGGGAACCTGCTCCTGGGTGATGGCGATCTCCTTCATGGCGTCGGAGAAGTTGGTCATGTCGGTCAGCAGCACGAGGACGTTCTTGCCCTTGAGGGCGAAGCGCTCGGCGACGGCGAGCGAGATGTCCGGCACCATGAGGCACTCGACCACGGGGTCGCTCGCGGTGTGCACGAACATGATGGTCTTGCTCATGGCGCCGCCGGACTCGAGCGCGTCCTTGAACGAGAGGTAGTCGTCGTACTTGAGGCCCATGCCGCCGAGCACGATGATGTCGACCTCGGCCTGCATGGCGATGCGCGCGAGGAGCTCGTTGTACGGCTCGCCGGAGACCGAGAAGATCGGCAGCTTCTGGCTCTTCACCAGGGTGTTGAAGAGGTCGATCATCGGGATGCCCGTGCGGATCATCTCCTTGGGGATGATGCGCTTGGCCGGGTTGACCGAGGGGCCGCCGATGGTGATCAGGTTCTCGTCGAGGGTCGGGCCCTTGTCGCGGGGCTCGCCGGCGCCGTCGAAGATGCGGCCCATGAGCGAGTCCGAGAAGGACACCTTCATCGGGTGCCCGAGGAAGCGGACCTCGTCGCCCGTGGAGATGCCGCGGCCGCCCGCGAACACCTGGAGGCTCACGAGGTCGTCCGAAAGCCGGATGACCTCGGCCAGGGAGGCGCCGAAGCGCGTGCGGACCTCGGCCAGCTCGCCGTAGGCGACGCCCTCGGCCTTGACCGCGATGACGTTGCCCGTGATCGACTCGATGCGGGAATATACCTTCTTCATGGTCAGCGCTCCAGGGTTTCGATGTGGCGGGCGGCGACGGGCTCGAGTCCTTCGGAGCGCTCGGCGACGGCGGCCCTCAGGGCGGACTCGACCTCCGCGAAGCGCGGGGTGTTCCACTCCGCGCCGTTCAGGTCGATGAAGAGCTGGCGGACGCGGTTGAAGTACGAGCGCGCCTCGTCCTTGTCCTTGAGCCGGAACGCGGTGCCGAGCACCGCGAGCACGAGGCCGAAGACCCGCTTCTGGCGTTCGGGCGAGACGGCCGCGTCCACCGGGTCGAAGGAGTTCTGCTGGAGGTAGACCGCGTCGAGCAGCTCTCCCTTCAGGTACACGGCGAAGTCGTCGAGGCTGGTGCCCTCCTCGCCGACGACCTTCATCATCTGGCCGACCTCGGAACCGCGGAACAGGAAGCCGTGGGCGTAGGAGACGATGTCGTGGGCGATGATGCCGCCGTACTTCGACCAGGAATCCAGGGGGTGGATGGCGGGGTACTTGCGGGCGTCGGAGCGTTCGCGCGAAAGGCCGTGGAAGGCGCCGACCACCTTGAGGGTGGCCTGGGTGACCGGCTCCTCGAAGTTGCCGCCCGCGGGGCTGACCGTGCCGCCGACCGTGACCGAGCCGGTGGAGCCGTCCGCGAGGCGGACGATGCCGGCGCGCTCATAGAAGCTGGCGATGACCGACTCGAGGTAGGCGGGGAAGGCTTCCTCGCCGGGGATCTCCTCGAGGCGGCCGGACATCTCGCGCATGGCCTGGGCCCAGCGGCTCGTGGAGTCCGCGAGCAGGAGGACGTCGAGGCCCATCTGCCGGTAGTACTCCGCCATCGTGACCGCCGTGTACACGGAGGCCTCGCGCGCGGCGACCGGCATCGAGGAGGTGTTGCACACGATGATGGTGCGCTCCATGAGCGAGCGGCCCGTGCGCGGGTCGAGGAGCTCGGGGAACTCCTTGAGGGTCTCGACGACCTCGCCGGCGCGCTCGCCGCAGGCCGCGATGATGACGATGTCGACGTCGGCGTGGCGGCTCGTGATCTGCTGGAGCACGGTCTTGCCGGCGCCGAAGGGGCCGGGGATGCAGTAGGTGCCGCCCTTGGCCACCGGGAAGAAGGTGTCGATGAGGCGGACGTGGGTGACCATCGGCTCGGTCGGTTTGAGGCGCTCGGCGTAGCAGTCGACGGCGCGCTTGACCGGCCACTGGAACAGCATGGTCACCTTGTGGACGACGCCCTCGGAGTCGACGAGCTCGGCCACCTGGTCGGTGACCTCGTACTCGCCGGCCTTGGCCACAGACTTGACGGTCAGGTCGCCGTAGAGGTTGAACGGCACCATGATGCGGTGCGTGAACGAGCCTTCCGGCACGGTGCCGAGGGTGTCCGAGCGTCGCACGACGTCGCCGGCCTTGGCGACCGGGGTGAAGGCCCAACGGGTCTTGCGCGGCAGCGCCTCGAGGTAGACGCCCGGCTCGAGGAAGTAGCCGGTCTTCTCGGCCACCTCGGGCAGGGGGTTCTGGAGTCCGTCGTAGATCTGGCCGAGCAGGCCCGGCCCGAGCTCGACGGCGAGCAGCTCGCCGGAGAAGGAAACCGGGTCGTCGACCTTGATCCCCTTCGTGAGCTCGAAGACCTGGAGCTGGACCGAGTCGCCGCGCACGCGGATGATCTCGCTCTTGAGCGAGCGTCCCTGGTTCTCGATGTAGGCGACCTCGTTCATGTACACGGGTCCGTCGACGCGGACCGTGACCATGTTGCCGTTGACGCCCGTCACTCTTCCTTTGGTAGCGGTCATGTAGTCACTCCGGTATCTTCGCTTGCGGTGCCGGCGCTTCCGCCCGGTCCGGGGGCGCCCGAGGCGCCGAGTATGTCGCGGTAAACCTCGCCGTAGGCCGCCCTGCCCCGCTCGACCTCGAAACGGGCGGTCCGTTCGAGGATGCGCAGCTTGAGGCCGTAGGCGACGAGGGCTTCGGTGTCGAAGTAGTGGCCGACCTGGAGCCGCTCGACGACGGCCCAGCGCTCGCGCTCGATGACGAGCTCGCCGTCGAGCGGACTTTCCGCCTGGAAGGCCGCCTGCGCCGCCCGGAGTCCGTCCCATTCGACGGAACCGGGCCGGACGTGCCGGTCGGCCGGCTGCCCGAGCCTGCCCGCGCGGAGCCGCGCGAGCTCGTTCCGCAAGGTCAGCTCCCAGCGGTAGTAGGCGCCGAGGAGGCGCGATCGCCGCGCGACGGGAGGCGGAACCCCGTCGTCCGGCAGCGAGAACGGCGCTTCCTTCAGGAGCCCGAAGTCGCGCGCGGACAGGTGGACGGCGCAGCGCTCGAGGAAGGCCTCGAACCCGAGCGGCGCGACGCCGCGCCAGGAGAGCGACTGGAGGGTCGTGCCGAAGTAGTAGTAGCTGGCCACGGCGCTCAGCCCCCCGCGAGGGCTTTGTCGACGATGGCGGCCACGTGGGCGTTGAGGTGCTGGCCGAGGATCTCCGCGACGGACTCGGCGGTGTAGTCGTAGTAGGCGGAACCGTCCTTGCGGGCGATGCGGAAGCCGGCCTTGAGGCCGGGGTGGCTCTTGATCACGAGCCCGGCCTTGAAGCCGTCGGCGAGCTTGGCCTTGATGGCGGCCTCGACCTTCGCGAGGTCGGCGGCGGGTACGAGCAGCGAAAGGTCCTTCGCCTCCTCGCCCTTCCAGCCGGCGAGCACCGCGGGGATGGCCTTGGCCACGGCGTCCGCGTCGTAGGCCCTGGCGACCTCGTCGCGGGTGATCGCGGCCAGCATGCGGTCGATCTCCTTGCGGAAGGCGAGAGCGGCGTCGCGGGCGGCCTGGGCGATGGCGGCCTTGCCAGCCTCCTCGGCGCGCGCGGCGTCGGCGGCGGCCTTTTCGCGCAGGGCCTTCGCCTCGCGTTCGGCGGCCTCGATGATGGCCTTCCGTCCGGCTTCGGCCTCGGCCGCGATGCGCGCGGCTTCCTTCCCGGCGGCTTCGACGCCGTCCCGCTTGATCTTCTCGAGAAGCTCCTGCAGTCTGATGTCCATGGCTGCTTTCGTTCCTTTCCCGAAGGATTGGCGATCCCTGAGTCAGCGGGACTCGCCGGATTCGATATAGCGTCTGACCTTGCTTATCTTGCGGCCCAGGAGCTCGGTTATGGCCTTCGGCTCCTCGTGGCGGACGACGAGTTCGAGGGCGCCCTTCCGGACGGCCGCCGCGACTTCGTCGATACTTTTATATAGCGAGCCCTGCATTCCGTCAACGAAAAGAGCCAGTTCCCGGCACGATTCCTGCTCACGGACCAGCAGGGCACCGTTCTCGCGATAGACATAGGGGGTCACCTCGGAACGTTCGAAGCGCTCACGGAGGCGTTCGTCTATCGCTGCGAGGTCTTCGGCCAGGTCATCGAGCTCCGCGCGCAGGATCTTCAGGAAGAACGCGACTCGGTCCGCCACCAGGCGCCTCCTTGGGACGATGATACCGCATGTAAAAGTATAGGAGAGCGGCGCGGCGGCACAAGGCGTTCAAGCACCCGGATCCGCTTTACACGGAAACAACGCTTGACGTTTGTCCTGCCCCGTGCTATATTCTGGGCAAGAACTTCGCGACCCGCAAGGGCCGCCCGGCAGTCGAAAGGCATGCCATTTCGCGACCCCTTCCGGGGCGCCCCGTTTCCGACGCCGTTTTTCACGACGTCTTTTTTTTGCCCCGACGCCTTCCCCGAAGGCTGAATGGATACCGCGCCGGTCGTACGGCGAGAACCCGAGCGCAAGCGAGGGCCTCCAGCCGAACGATCGCAACCTTGAACGTGAGTCGCGGAAGCGACGAACAATAATCGCGCCGGTCTTACGGTGAGAACCCGAGCGCAAGCGAGGGCCTCGAGCCGAACGATCGCAACCTTGAACGTGAGTCGCGGAAGCGACGAACAATAATCGCGCCGGTCGTATAACGGCTATTACCCCAGCCTTCCAAGCTGGAGACGAGGGTTCGACTCCCTTTCGGCGCTTCAATCGTACGGCCCGCCATCCGGCGGGCCGTTTTTCATCGTAGCGCCGAAAGGGAGTCGAACCGAGGAGCCGTCCCGAGCGATGAGCGAGGGCCCTGCGCCGTGATGGCGCAGGGAGGCTCCGAGGCGGGCTGGAGGATCGAGGACAGGAAGTCCGAGATCCGGAAGCCGACTCCCTTTCGGCGCTTCAATCGTACGGCCCGCCATCCGGCGGGCCGTTTTTCATCGTAGCGCCGAAAGGGATGAGGTGGTCGCTTAGCGACCACCTAAACCCATTCCCTGCCGAAAACGTCCGGAGGACGTAGTCGAACCGAGGAGCCGTCCCGATCGACCGGTCGCGAAAGCGACCACGACAATCCATTCCACCAGAGAACGGTCATCGAAGATGATCGAGCGATGAGCGAGGGCCCTGCGCCGTGATGAGGCCGCCCGCCGAAGGCGGGCACGTCAATCCATTCCTCTCCGAAAGCGCCGCGAAGCGACGCATGAGGCCGCCCGCCGAAGGCGGGCACGTCAATCCATTCCTCTCCGAAAGCGGCGCGAAGCGACGCATGAGGCCGCCCGCCGAAGGCAGGCACGTCAATCCATTCCTCTCCGAAAGCGGCGCGAAGCGACGCATGGCGCAGGGAGGCTCCGAGGCGGGCTGGAGGATCGAGGACAGGAAGTCCGAGATCCGGAGGTCGACGCCGTCGCCCGCCGAAGGCGGGCATGTCGATCCATTCCACTCGGCGACCGGCGCGGAGCGACGTACTCCCTTTCGGCGCGACACACCGCGGCCCGCCATCAGGCGGGTTGTCTTTCATCGGGCCCCGGCGAAATCGAGGAGGAGGAGGCGCGGCGAACCGTAAAACGCGGACGCGCCGCCTCGTGACGACGCGAAGCGAGCTCGGGCTCCGGCGGCTGTTCTCCCCCTCCTTCCCATCTGCTATAGTCGCGGCATGCCGAACCGCTTCGCGCGCCGCATCAGGGACGGCGAGATCGACAGCCCCGAGGCGCTCGCCTCGGAGTTCCGCGCGCTGGCCAAGTCCACCCACCCGGACCTGGCCGGCCCCGGCGCCGATCCGCACGAATTCGTCCGGGTCCGCGCCGAGTACGAGGCGGCCCTCCGCGACTTCGAGCGCCACCGCTTCGGGGCGCGGCGCGACGGCTTGAAGCCCGAGCCCCGCGCTGGGGCCGACGACGGTGACGGTGACGCGCGGGCATGGACCGCGCTCGCGCTCCTCCTGAAGCGCGGCTTTCCGAAGACGCCCCGCCACGAGAAGGAGCGCCTCCGCTACGAGTACGCGCTCTGGCGCTTCGAGCGGGAGCTGCACGCGTTCGGGGAGCATGCCGCCCGACGTTTCGGCGCGTTCGCGGCGGCGCTGGGCCCGCTCAAGGATTCCGATCCCGCGGAGGCGCGACGCGTGGTCGCCCTGCTCGAGGAGCTGCTGGAGTACCGGCGCACGGGCATCGAGGCGCTCCGCACCTCCATCGCCCACGGCCTCGAGGCGCTCAGGCGCCGGGCAGTGGACCCGGCCCTGCCCGCCTTCGTGGAGGCCCTGGCCGGGATACGACTCGGTCCCGCCTGAAGAGCGGCCGAGCGACCGCCCCCGCGCACGCACGCCGACAAAAAACGGAAGCTCCCTTTGACCAGCCTCGCGGACCGAGGCTAGACTTCGCGCCATGCGCATCGTGGTCGTGGGCGGGGGTATCATCGGCACGCAGGTAGCCCGCCGCCTCGTGGAAAAGGGACAGGACGTCGTTTTGGTGGAACGAGATCCCATCAAGGCGCGGCACCTGGTGAACGACCTGGATTGCCGGGTCGTCTGCGGAGAGGGAACGGATCTCGACGCCCTCACCGAGGCGGGAGTCTCCGACGCGGACCTGCTCGCCGCCCTGACCGGTTCCGACGAGGTCAACATAGTCAGCTGCCTGGTCGCCGGCCGCGAATCGCCGGCGCTCAGGACCATCGCCCGCGTCAAGAATCCCGATTACGCCAGGCTCGGGGGGGCGTCCGGCTCGCCTTTCCCCGGCATCGACCGCGTGGTTTACCCGGAGGTCGCGGCGGCCCACGAGCTCGTGGCGGCCGTAGGCCGCGGTTCCACCGCCGACCAGACCGACCTGCCGGCCTGGGGACTCCGGCTTCGAGCCTTCGACATCGCCGACGGCTCGGGTCTCGAGGGAGTCCCGCTCAAGGATCTGCGGAGCGCGAGGAAGGGCGATTTCCTCGTGCTGGCCATACGACGCGGCGAGGAGCTGATCGTACCGCGGGGGGACGAGCGCCTCCTGGCCGGCGACCGCGCCTTCGTCATCGGGTCGCCCGCGGGCCTCGACGCGGCGCTCGGCGCGCCACCCGCCCCGCTCGGCCGGAACCGCTCGGTGGCCGTGATCGGCGGCGGGCTCGTCGGCGAGGAGGTGCTGCGCGGCTTCTTCGGCGACGGCAAGGCGCCCCGCGGCAAGGCGGCCGTATTCGAGCAGTCCATCGAGAAATGCAAGGTCATCGCGGAGCGCTTCCCCGAGGTGCTGGTCGTCCACCGCGACATGGCCGAAGAGGAAGCCTTCGCCGACGAGCGCATCGGCGCCTACGACCTGGTGGTCGCGGCCACGGGCAACCAGGACTTCAACCTGCTCTCCGCGGCGCGCGCCAAGGCGCTCGGGGCCAAGCGTTGCGCCGCCCTGCTCGTCTCGGGCGAGTATCCGGAAATCCTCGAAAAGCTGGACGTCGACGTCGCGGTGAGCCTCCGGGACGCTGTGACCGCGACCGTGATCGCGGCTACGCGGGCCGGCTCGCTCCGGACGCTCCGGGCTTTCCTCGGCGAGGGCCTCGAGCTCGTCGAGGCCGAGATCCGACCCGACGCGCCCCTAGCCTACAAGACGCTCAGGGAGGCGCGGCTGCCCGATGGCGCGCTGGTCGCCTTCGTCGGACGCGCGGGAAAGACCCTGCCCGCCACGGGAGACACGAGGCTCCAGCCCGGCGACCGAGTGGGCATCCTGGTCCGGACGGACGTCGCGCAGAACGTCGAATCCCTGGTATAGGCGGCGACGATGCCCTGGAAGACCATCCTTACCCTGATTTCCTTCATGTTGCTGCCCATCAGCGCGCTGATGGGAATTTCCGCCGCCGTCGGCGTCCCCTACGGCGAGGGCGCCGAGGCGTTCCGCGCGTTCGGACCGCCCATCGCGGCGAACACCGCGTTCCTCCTGCTGATGCTGCTCCTCGGCGGCGCCAGGCGGCGCGGGGTCGAGAGCTTCCCGCCGCGGGCGGGCCTCCTCTTCGTCGCGCTCTCGTGGACGGCTGCTTCGATGAGCGGTTCGCTGCCCTTCATGCTGTCAGGCCGTATCCCGTCGTTTACCGACGCCTTCTTCGAGACGATGAGCGGCTTCACCACGACGGGGGCGACCATACTCGGGGATATCGAATCCCTGCCCAGGTGCCTGCTCTTCTGGCGCTCGGCCACCCACTGGCTCGGGGGCATGGGCATCGTGGTGCTCACGGTCGCGCTATTTCCCCTGCTGGGCATCGGCGGCTTCAGGCTCATGGAAGCGGAGGCGCCCGGCCCTTCCGTGGACCGCATCAGCGCCCGAATTTCCGGCACGGCGAAACGCCTGTGGCTGGTCTATCTCGGGCTCACCGTCGTCGAGACGGTCCTCCTCATGGCCACCGGACAGGACGCCTTCGACGCGGCGACGCACGCCTTCGGCACTATGGCCACGGGCGGATTCTCCCCGAAGAACGCGAGCATAGGCCATTACGGAAACCCGGCCGCCGAGTGGATCGTGGCGGTGTTCATGTTGCTGGCGGGCATGAATTTCACCCTGCACTACCGCGCGCTGACCGGGCGTCCGCGGGCGGTGCTCCGCGACCTCGAGTTCAGGGTCTACATCCTCGTCGTCGCGGCGGCGGCCGGCGCGATCGCCGTCGACCTGGCGCTCTCGGGGCTGGCGGCCGGCGAGGCGGCGCGCTCGGCCGTTTTCCAGGCGGCCTCGGTCATCACCACCACCGGCTACGCGACGGCGGATTTCGCGCTTTGGCCGGCCTTTTCGCAGGCCGTGCTCTTCCTGCTCATGTTCGTGGGCGGCTGCGCGGGCTCCACCGGCGGCGGCATCAAGGTGGTCAGGCTCGTGGCGCTCTTCAAGATGGCCGCCAACGAGCTTCGGCTCGCGACGAGGCCCCGCGGCGTGTTCGCGGTGGTCATGAACGGCCGGGCGGTCAAGAAGAACGTCATCTACGACACGGCCGCCTTCGTCGTCATCTACCTCTTTTTGGTGGTCGCCGGCACCGTCGTGGTCTCCTCCGGCGGCTTCGATACGACCACGTCCCTGACCGCCACGCTGGCGACCCTCGGAAACATCGGACCGGGTCTCGCCCTGGTGGGCCCGATGGCCAACTACGGCTTCATGCCGGACTACATCCTGTGGTTCCTCTCCTTCCTGATGCTGGCGGGCAGGCTCGAGATCTTCACCGTGTTCGCGCTGTTCCTGCCGGAATTCTGGAGGAAGCGCTAGCCGGGACGACGCGCGCGCCCCGCTCGGGGCCGCCTTGCGCCCTTGGCCGCGCCTCGGCTAGAATCGCCCATTCCGCCCGGCGTCATGGACTCCGGGCGGACCCGGACGGGACGCGCCCGACGCGCGCAGACGGGCATCAAGGCCGCGCCGCGCGCGGCCGGGGGCGGGACGGTAACAGTGCTCAGAAGGGTCAGCGGAAGGAAGATCAAGCTCGAGGGATTCAACAACCTCACGAAGACGCTGTCGTTCAACATCTACGACATCTGCTACGCCAAATCCAGGGAAAGCCAGATCGATTACCTCGAGTACATCGACGGCGAGTACAATTCGGAAAAGCTCCTCACGATAGTGGAAGAGGTGACGCGCATCATCGACGCGCGCCTGGTGAACGTCTCCACCCAGGATTACGATCCGCGGGGAGCCAGCGTGACCGCGCTGATCAACGAGCACGACCATAACCTGCCCAAGTCGGAGTACGCGGGCGGACACGCGGTCGGACACCTGGACAAGAGCCACATCACCGTCCACACCTATCCCGAGCACGACGCGGAGTCGGGCATAGCGAGCTTCCGGGTCGACGTCGACGTCTCCACCTGCGGCATGATCTCGCCGCTCCGCGCGCTCCACTACCTGATCGACAGCTTCGATTCCGACATCGTGCTGATGGACTACCGGGTGCGCGGCTTCACGCGCGACTCGAAGGGCCGCAAGATCTACATCGACCACGACATCGCGAGCATCCAGGACTACATAGCCGAGGACGTGCTGTCCGACTACCAGGCTTACGACATAAACATCCTCTCCGCGAACCTCTTCACCACGCGGATGATCAAGAAGAAGCTCGTCCTGGACGACTACCTCTTCGGTCCCGAGGTGGACGGGCTCGGCCAGAAGGAACGACGCCGCGTCCGCGAGCTTTTGAGGCAGGAGATGCAGGAGATCTTCGAGTGCCAGAACTACTAGACCCCTCGGGCGCCCGGCGCGAGGTCGTCGTCGAGTGGTTCAACGGCCACGCCGGGCATTTCTACGCCGTCGCCCGCCGCCTCGCCAAGTCGCGCACGCGCTTCCAGGACGCGGAACTCCTCGAGACGCCCTTCCTCGGGCGCGTGCTCTCGCTCGACGGCATGACCCAGGCGGCGGAGTCCGGCGAATTCGAATACCACGAGGCGCTGGCGCATCCCGCGCTGCTCGCCCACCCCGATCCGCGGCGCGTGCTGGTCATCGGCGGAGGCGACGGCGGCATCCTGCGCGAGGTGCTCCGCCACCCCTCGGTCGAGCGGGCCGTCGTTGTGGAGCTCGACGGGGACGTGGTGCGCTTCTCCGCCGAAACCTTGCCCGAGGTCTCCGACGGCGCTTTCGACGACGCGCGCGCCCGAGTCGAGATCGCCGACGGGCGGGCCTTCGTGGAGAGCGCGGAGGCCGGCTCCTTCGACGTGGTCATCATGGACATGACGGATCCCGGCGGTCCCTCGCTCCCGCTCTACACCGAGGAGTTCTTCCGCGCCGCGCGCCGCGCGCTGTCGGGCGAGGACGGCGTCTTCGCGATGCACGCCGAGTCGCCCGTCGCGCGCCCCGCCGCCTTCGCCTCGATCCACGCCACGCTCGCGCGCGCCTTCCCGAAGATCCGCCTCGCCTTCGCCTACGCCCGCATGTACGGAACGCTCTGGTCCTACGCCTTCGCCTCCGTGGCGTCGGACCCCGTCCGGCCCGCGCCGGGCCGCCTCGAGGCGGCGTTCGCCGGACCGCTCTCGGGCCTCAGGTTGCTGGACGCCGAATCGTACCGGGCGCTCTTCGCCGGAGCGCCCTGGCTCAGGGAGCTGCTGGCCCGCCCGGCCAAGGTCATCACGGACGCGGACCCCGAATTCCCGGAGGAGTGAGGAAGGGCGCCGCGCTCGGGCCCGGCGTCCCGGCGCGGCACGTCGCGCCGCCGTTCAGGCGCTCAGGATTCCCCGAGGCCGTATTCCTTGATCTTGTTGAGCAGGGTGCGGCGGCTGATGCCGAGCTCGCCCGCGGACTTTTCGCGCCGGCCCTCGTTCCGCTCGAGCGCCGCCCTGATGGCGCGCCGTTCGAGCTCCGCGATGGTGACGGGCTCGGCGAAGGGGTCGGCGCTCGCGCCGCCTCGCGCCGCGGTTTCGGCCTGGCCCGCCCGAGGCTCCGACGGCGCGAAGAACTCGAAGTCACGGGGCTCGAGCTCCTCGCCGTCCGCGAGTATGACCGCGCGCTCGATAGCGTTGGACAGCTCGCGCACGTTGCCGGGGAAGGAATGACCCGCGAGCAGCACGAGCGCGCGCGGCGAGATCGAGCGCACGCGCTTTCCGGTCTCGGCCGAGAGCTTGCCGAGGAAATGGCCCGCGAGCAGGGCGACGTCGCCGGGGCGCTCGCGGAGCGGCGGCATGCGCACGCGGACCACGTTGACGCGGTAGAAGAGGTCCTCGCGGAAGCGTCCCGCCTTGACCTCCGCCTCGAGGTCGCGATTCGTCGCGGCGACGATGCGGACGTCCACCGGAATGGCCTGCGCCCCGCCGATCCGCGTGACCACGCGCTCCTGCAGGACGCGCAGCAGCTTGACCTGGAGCTGGAGGGGCAGCTCGCCGATCTCGTCGAGGAAGAGCGTGCCGCCCTTGGCGAGCTCGAAGAGTCCCTGCCGCCGCGCGTCGGCGCCCGTGAAGGCACCTTTCTCGTGCCCGAAGAGCTCCGACTCCGCGAGCGATTCCGGCACGGCGCCGAGGTTCACCGGGACGAAGGGCCCGGAACGGCCGGAGAGGCGATGTACGAGGCGGGCGGCCACTTCCTTGCCCGTGCCGCTCTCTCCCACCAGCAGCACCGTGGCGCCGGTCGGCGCGGCCTTGGCGATGAGGCGTTCGGCTTCCTTGATGGCGGGGCTTTCGCCGACCATCTCGTCGCGGGCGATCGCGCCGCGCGCGCCCGCCTCCAGGTCGGCGGCCAGGCGCCGCTCCTGCACGGCCGCGCGGATCTTGAGCACGAGCTCGTCTGGATCGAAGGGCTTGACGAGGTAGTCGCGGGCGCCGAGCTTCATGGCCTCGACCGCGTCCTTCACGTCGCCGTGGGCGCTCACCACGAGGGCCGGGATCGAGGCCGGCCCCGAGTCGCGGAGCCAGCGGAGGAGCCCCAGGCCGTCGAGGCGGGGCATGCGGAGGTCGAGCACCAGCGCGTCGACGGTCTCGACCCCGAGCAGGGCGCGGGCCTCCTCGCCGTCTGCGGCGAGCACGGGCTCCATACCCTCGGTCTCCAGCCATTCCGCGAGCGACTTCCTCAAGTTCGGTTCATCGTCGGCGACGAGTACGCGCACCATCCGCTCCTGCCGCGACCGCGAGTCCGGCGAATTTGCGCCGGCGGGCGCTCGCGCTTAGTATAGAGGTCGGCATGGCCGAGCATAGCGGAAACCGGATGGTTCGGGAAGCGACGGGGGCTGGTCTCTTCTACCCCGAGGCGCCAGGCGCCCTCGTCGAGGCGCTCAGGGCGCTCTTCGAGGCGTCCCCGGACCCTGCGCCCGGCGCCCTCGCCATACTCTCGCCGCACGGCGGCTTCGCCTTCTCCGGCAGGCTCTCGGCCCTGGCCTGGAAGGCCGCGAAGAAGCGCAGGGTATCCACCGTGCTCATCGTCGCGCCCTTGCACGGCGCCGACGAATCGCGTATCTGGATCCCGGAGGCCGCGGAATTCCAGACGCCCATCGGCGATATCGGAACGGATCTACCCCTGCTGCGCGAAATCGAGTCCTGCGGCACCGTCTTCGAAGAATCGGACATTCCCCACCTGCTCGAGCACGCCATCGAGGTCCAGCTGCCCTTCATGCACACCCTGTTTCCGGGGGCGAGGGTCGCGCCCCTCCTCGTGGGTTCGCCGAGCCCGGCAGTGTACTCCTCGCTCGTGAGCGCGCTCGACCTCGTGGTCGCGGAACGGCTCGACGAACTGCTCGTCGTGGCTTCCACCGACCTGGCCTCGGTGGCGCGCGGCAAGGATGCGGGGCGAATGGCGGCCGACGCCTCCGCGCTCGCGCTCGACCGGCTCCGGCGCCGCGACGCCGGGGATTTGGCCGCGCCGGACGACGGCGCCGGTCCCTGCGGCGCGACCCTGCTCGCGGCCCTGGTCGCCTCGCGCGTGCTCGACGGCGCCCGGTTCGAGACGCTCGGCACGGGCGACTCCGCCGGCGCGAGCGCCGGACCGGAACTTCGCGCCGAAACGGAAGGAGACTCCATAGTGAGCTACGCCGCCTGCGCCTGGTATCCCGAACGGGCGGCGCCAGCATGAGGGAGTACGTCCTCAGCGAAGACGAGCGCCGGGCGCTCCTCGGCGTCGCCAGAAAGGCGATCTTGAACCGGTTCGAGGGCCGCGAGGCCGAGCTTCCCGCGGCCACGGGCGGGCTCGCCGCGCCGGCGGGCGCCTTCGTCACGCTCAAGAAACGCGGCGAGCTCCGGGGCTGCATCGGCCGCATCGTCGGCGGTCCGCCCCTCGTGGAGACGGTGGCGCGCATGGCCGAGGACGCCGCCTTCGGCGATCCCCGCTTTCCCCCGCTCCAGGCCGACGAGCTGCCGGATGTATCGATAGAGATATCCGTCCTCACCCCGCTCGAGCCCTGCAAGGCCGACGACGTCCGCATCGGGGTCCACGGCGCCCTGCTTTCCGTCGGGTTCCACCGGGCCGTGTTCCTGCCGCAGGTGGCGACCGAACAGGGCTGGAACCTGCTCGACTTCTTCTCCCATCTCTCGCGAAAGGCGGGCCTGCCCTTCGACGCCTGGCGCTCGAGCGAGGCGGAGATCCACCGCTTCAAGGCGCTGGTGTTCGGCGAGGGGGAAGAGGACGGGGAGAAGCCGCCCGGGGACGCTTGATCGCGCGCTCCGCGCCGCCTACCTTCATCGAATGGATTTTTTCCACCCCGAACGCTTCCAGGGCCGGTTCCGGCGCAGATCCTATTTCGAAGGCTGGTACTTCAAGCAGGTCTCCGCCGACGCGTCCGCCGCCTGGTCCTTCATTCCCGGCGTCTCGTTCGGCCCAGACGGTCGGGGCGAAGCCTTCGTGCAGGCGATCGACGGATCGACCGGGACCGCCGAATGGTACCCGTATCCCGTCGCTGCCTTCTCGGCCGCGCGCGGCCGCTTCGAGGTGCGCGTCGGGGATTCGTTCTTCTCGCTGGAAGGCGCCCGGGTGCGGCTCGGCGAGGGGCCGACGCGCATCGAGGCGGATCTCGCCTTCGATTCGCCGGTCCCCTTCCCCGCCACCTTCCTCTCGCCCGGCGTCATGGGCCCCTACTCGTGGGCGCCCTTCATGGAATGCCGCCACGGCCTCGTGTCCTTGGACCACGGCGTCTCGGGCGAGGTGAGGGCGCGGGGGAGCGTCGCGCGGATGGACGGCGGCCGCGGCTACGTCGAGAAGGACTGGGGCTCGTCCATGCCCTCGAGCTGGATCTGGTCGCAGACCAACTCGTTCCCGTCCCGGGGCGACTCCTTCATGCTGTCCGTCGCGCGGATTCCCTGGCTCGGATCTTCGTTCACGGGCTTCCTGTGCATCCTCCGGGCTGGCGGACGGCTCCGCCGCTTCGCCAGCTACACGGGGCACCGCATTGAGATCATCGAGGTCGGCGAGCGGGACGTGCGGATCAGGATCGTCGGCAGGGGACAGGCGCTCGACTTCGAGGCCACGCGCGAACGCGCAGGCCTGCTCGCGGCGCCGGTCCGGGGCGTCATGTCGCGGCGCATCGCCGAGTCGATCGACGCGACGGTGAGGATCGGGTTCGAAGAAGACGGCGCGCCGACCTGGTCGGGGGCTTCCTCGCGGGCGGGCCTCGAGCTGGTCGGCGATTCCGCGGAGCTCGGGGCGGTCAAGCCGAGGGACCGGGGAACGCGGGCGCCGGCCGCGGTCGGACCGGAGCCGTCCCTCAGGAACGGCGCCTAAGCCGTTTCATGAATCCCTTGTGCCACCAGAGCCGCGCCGACTCCGCCGCCCGGTACGCGGCGTAGGCCAAGGGCCTCGTCGGGGCGTCCCAGCAGCCTGGGTAGCGGACGATCTCGCCGCCGAAACCCGTCTTGATTCGGTAGAGCCCGGCCATGGGGTGCGAAGGATCGTCGGTGGGCGGTATGCCGTAGAAGTCGTACTCCGCGCAGCCCGCTTCCCGGGCGGCGCGCATGGCGGCCCACTGGAGGGCGTAGGCGGGCATCAGGTTGCGCTTCGCGTCGCCGGAGGCGCCGAAGAGGTAGACGCCGCGTTTCCCCCGGAAGACCGTGATGATGGCGGCCAGCGCCTCTCCTTCGTGCCGCGCCACCCAGAGGCCGACATCCGGCGCGGCGTCGGGCCCTCCGGCCGCGCGCCGCCCGAGGGCCAGGGCGAAAAGGCGCTCGTAGTAGGCCTTCGGGTGGATGCCGATGCGGTCGCGCTCGGAGGTGGCCGAATACAGCTCGTAGAAGACGTCGAGCGCGTCCGGAAGAAGCGTTCCGTCCGGGGCGGCGACGCTCTCGCGGGAAGCCGTGACGCCCTTCTTCTCAGCGAGCCGGATATTGTAGCGCCACTTGGCCTTCATGCCGGCGAGCAGCTCCTCGTCCGGGCGGTCGACGCGGAGGATGACGGTGTCCGGCGGCTGGACGTCGGCGGCCTTTCGGAGCGGCGCGTCAACCGGAGGGCGGGAGACGCCGATCGGCGCGACCCGTACGGTTCCGGTCCCCTCGCCTTCCCCGCCCGACTTCTCCTCGGCGCCTCCCGGGATGGGCTCGCGGAGCTCCCAGGGCGGGTCGAAGCGCACGAAGGCGCAATCGGGCCGCAGGAAGCCCTTGAGCGCGCGCGCGAGCTCCGCGAGGAAGGCGCCGCGGCGCTCCTCGCCCGGGTCGACCGAGGGGCCGTGGGGCAGGTACGCGAAGGAGAAGCCCGGCGCGAGGCGCCGTTCGAGCACGAGGAGGGTCGATCCGGGCAGGCCCTCGGCCTCGAGGCGGAAATGCGAGGGTTTCCACCCCGCGGCCGCCTTGAACGCGCCCCAGAATCCGGTCTGGAGGAAGCTCGCCGCGCCGCGGTCCGAGTCGGCGTTCGCGCAGGGCTCGAGGCGGACGGCGACGCCCGGCGCCGCCGTCCCGGCTCCGGCCATCAGCCGACCTCGCCCGAGTCGACGCGTTCCGTGCGGAAGGCCTTGCCGCCCGCGACGAGCGCCTTCGAGCCGACCTTCACGGCCTTCCCTTCGGCGCGGATGGGAATCGAGAAGAAGCCGTCGACGTCGATCTCCGCGGGGAGCGGCAGCGACGGATCCTGGCCTTCGAGGAAGACGCGGGTCCCGGGGGCGATCCCGGCGGCGTCGAGCACCTCGACGGTCTCGGTGCCGTCGGCGTTCTCCGCCGAGGCCGCGAGCAGCATGCCCTGGCTCTCGACGCCTCGGAGCTTGGCGGGCTTCAGGTTGTTCACGAGGACGATGCGCTTCCCGAGGAGTTCGTCCTCGCGGTAGTGGGGCACGAGGCCCGACACGATGACGCGCTCCGTGCCGGTGCCGTCGTCGAGGGTCTCGATGTAGAGCTTGTCGGCCTTCGGGTGGCGCTCGACCTTGACGATCTCGGCCACGCGGAGGTCGACGAGGCGGGCGAAGCGCTCCTCGAGGGGCAGCTCCGCGAGCGGGGCGGGCTTCGGCTCGGGCGCGGCCTTCGGCTCCGCCGGCTTCGCCTCCGCGGACTTCGGGGGGGCTGCCTTCGGAGCGGCCGCGACGCTTCCCGCGGCGTCCCGTTCGGCTCCCGCGGCCTCGCGCTCGGCCCTTTCCTTCTGGCTACCGGAGTATTTTTCGCGGAGCTCGTCGATCCGCTTCGGGTCGAGCTTCTGGAACAGCACCTCGGAACCGGCGATGGAGCCGAGCGGGGCGAGGTCCGCGAGGTCCTTCCACGATAGCCCCGAGGCCCCGCCCACGGTCTTGCCGAAGAAGCCGGCGAGCTTTTCCGCGGCCGCGGGCATGTAGGGGTGGATGAGCACCGCGAGGTCGCGGAGGACGAGGCAGAGGTCGGAGAGGAGGCTCGCGGCCTTCTCGGGCTCCGCGGTCCGGGCCTTCCAGGGTTCGGTCGCCTGGAAGCGCTTGTTCGCGAGGTCCGCGATCTCGAAGACCTGGCGGAAGGCGTCGCGGAGCTCGGCGCGCTCGAGCTTGGCGGCGATCTCGCCCTCGAGCCGCCTCACTTCGTCCCAGAAGGCGGCGTCGGGCGTTCCCGCCGGGATCTTCCCGTCGTAGAAACGCTGGACGAAGGCGAGCGTGCGGTTGGCCAGGTTCCCCAGGTTGCCGATGAGCTCGCCGTTCACCTTCTCGAGGAAGTCCGCCCAGGTGAAGGTGTAGTCGGAGCGCTCGGGGCGGTTCCAGAAGATGTAGAAGCGCCAGACGTCCGCGGGAATGCCCGACTCCACGGCGTCGGAGCCGAAGACGCCGACGCCCTTCGACTTCGAGAACTTGCCGGATTCGTAGTTGAGGTACTCGGTGCTCGACATGTGGTGGAGCATGGTCCAGTCCTTCCCCGAGCCGAGCAGGGTCGAGGGGAAGATGACCGTGTGGAAAGGGATGTTGTCCTTGCCGATGAACTGGAAGAGCTCGACGTTCTCGGGATCGGCCCACCAGGATTTCCAGTCGAAGCCCTTCTCGTCGGCGAGCGTGGCGGCGATGCTCATGTAGCCGATGGGGGCGTCGAACCAGACGTAGAACACCTTGTCGCGGAAGCCGTCCTTGGGGACGGGGATGCCCCACTTGAGGTCGCGCGTGATGGCGCGCGCCTTGAGGCCGTCGCGGATCCAGGCCTGGGTCATCTGGACGGCGTTGTTCGCCCAGAAGCCGTCGACGCTCGCCTGCTTCATCCAGGCCTCGAGCTTCGGCCGGATGGCGGGCAGGTCGATGTAGAGGTGGCGCGTCGAGCGGGGCGCGGGCGTCGCGCCGCAGGTGGAGCACTTGGGATCTTTCAGCTCGGTCGGCTCGAGGAGCTTGCCGCAGGACTCGCACTGGTCGCCGCGGGCGTCCGGGTAGCCGCAGTGGGGGCAGGTGCCGCGGACGTAGCGGTCCGCGAGGAAGCGCTCGCACTTCGCGCAGTGGAGCTGCTCGATCGTCTCTTCCTTGATGAGGCCGGCCTCGTCGAGGTCGCGGAAGAGGCCCTGGACGATCTCGGTCTGGCGCGGGGTCGAGGTGCGGCCGAACTTGTCGAAGGCGATGCCGAACCACTCGTAGATGTCGGCGTGGATCCGGTGGAAGCGGTCGCAGAGCTCGCGGGGCGTGACGCCCTCCTCGAGGGCCTTGGTCTCGGTGGCCGTGCCGTACTCGTCGGTGCCGCACACGTAGAGCGTGTCGTAGCCGCGGAGGCGGCAGGCGCGCGCGAAGACGTCGGCGGAGAGCACCTGGATGAGGTTGCCGAGGTGGGGAATATTGTTCACGTAGGGGAGCGCGGAGGTCACCAGTCGTCGTTTCATGGAGGCGACTATACGGAGCTTTGGCCCCCGCGGTCAACGGGCGAGGAGGAATGGCCGCGCGGCCGCGGGCGGGGACTGGCGTCGCGGTCTCGACGCGGAGCCTAGAAGATCACCTTCAGCGAAAGCGAGGCCGCGAGCTCCGCGAAGGGCGTGGCGACGCCCTCCTCGACCGACACGCCCTGCGCCAGCGTCAGCTTCGTCTCGACGACGAGGCGTTCGCGGGCCGTCACTTTTTCGATCCACGACTCCTTGAGCCTCGCGACGAACTGCGCTCCGGAACGTTCCGGCGACGAGAGCTCGAGGCCGAGCGCGAGCGAGCTGACCGGGACGCGCGGCGCCTCGGCCACGAGGACGAGGTAGTCGGATACCACGGAAACGCCCGGTCTCCGCCCGTCCGCCGCTTCGCCCCCTTCGGACGCCGGGTCCGGGGCGGCGGGAGAAGCCCGGTCGAGCGCCCACGAGAGCAGGTCGGAAAGCCAGGTGCGTCCGGGCCGGAGCGACGCGCTCCAGTCGAGGGCGTTGGACCAGGTCGTCCCGTCCCGCGCGAGGTCGAGGACCGCCCGTTCCTCGAGCCGCCATTCCTGGCCCGCCGCGTCGGAGAAGGAGGCCAGCGCGGAGGCCGCGGCCTTGGCCGAGACGCCGGAGCCGTCCGCCGGGAGGCGCAGCGCGAACGAGGAGCGCAGGGCGTATTCGTCGTAATCGAAGGCCGACGAGAGAGGTTTCGAGCCGGACGAGCCGAACAGGTCGAGGGCCGCGCCGCCCGTGCCGCCTTCGACGACCAGGAGGTCCGATACGCTGTCGCCCTTCCGCGAGAGCTCCCGGCGGAGCGCCACGCGCGCCTCGGAGGGCAGGACGAGGTCGAGCGTCCTCGAGCCGTAGCGTCGGGCGAATTCCAGCGAGGCCTCGGCGGACCACGAGGCGTCCGCGGCGCCCAGGGTGCCGGCCCCGAAGCGTCCGCCCAGGTCCGGGTCGAACAGCTCGAGGAACGGGATCGCGTCCCAGAGCCAGGGCGACGCCGCGACGGCGGCGCCGAAACCGGAGAGGTCGTCGCGGAAGGAAACGCCGGGGGCGGCGCTCCCCCGGGCGACCTCCCGGGAGTACGCGGGCTCGAGGCTCGCGCCTTCGCCCAGATCGAAGCGGCGGCGGAGCGTGGCCGCGACGGCGCTCTCGGCGCGTAAGGAGGCGGGTCGCGCCGAGGCGCGGGCATCGAGCGCGGCGAGCTCCTTCCCGCCCGGCGCGAGCTTGAGTCCCGCGCCCAGGGTCCTGAGCGAGGCGTCAGCCTCCCCGGCGGGCAGCAGCAAGGGCCATGAGGAGAGCCAGGCCTCCGGATAGGGAAGGTCGACCTCGATCGGAGTCCGGGGTGAGGCGAGGCCCGCGGAGGCGCTCGCGGAGAAGGCGCCCGCGCCGAGCGCGGCCTTCCAGTCCTGCGAGAAGGCCGCGGGCAGGACGCCGGCGGAGCCCTCGAGCGAGAAGCGGAACCCGTCCCCGAGCGCGAGCGAGAGCGTATCCTTCCTGGAGAGCCGGCCGGCGGCGGGATCGCTCGAAAAGCGTTCCATGAATCCGAACGGCCCCGCGGCGGGAAGCGCGAGCCCGTGCTCGAGCGCGAGGCGCGAGGCCGGACCGCCCTCCGGCGCGAAGTAGCCCCGCGCGCCGGCCCGGAGTTCCAGCGCTCCGATGCCGATCTCGCCTTCGAGGCTGCCAGCGAGCGCGCCCTCGAAGGCGCCTTCCGTCCAGTAGGCCTCGCCCGAGCCCTCCAGGGCGAGCGAGGCGTCGGTCAGGAAGGGCGCGGCCTCGAAGGCGCCGGGCGAGGTCCAGGAGGCGCCCGCGCGGCCGAGGGCCAGGAAGCCGCTCACCGGCTCCTCGAGCGAGAGCGCGTCGAGCTCGACCGTGCCGGTCTCCACTCCCTCGACCTCGATGCGCGCGAGCCCGGGATTCCGCGACCGGTCCACGGCCGCGACGGCGCCCGGGACGGGGAGCGGCCCGCTCCGGTCGTCGGTGGCCGAAAGGACCGTCGGCGCGGCGCCCGCGTCGAGCGCGATCTCGACGCGGGTCCAGGGCGCGGAGGCGCCCGCCGCGGGCAAGGGGACTTCCACCGAAAGCGCGTCGGTCGCGCCGGAAACGAGCCTGACGCGGAGGGTCGGGGTGCCGGTCGACGCGATGGCGTCCGCCCGGTACCAGAAAACGAAGGTACGGTACTCGCCGAGCGGCACCGCGTCGACGACGCGCTCGGCCGCCGCGAGGCCGCCGGTCGCGGCGTCGATGACGAAGGCCAGCGTTTCGTTCGTCGAGCCCGGAACGTAGCGCGCGGCGCTGTCGGGGAAGGCTTCCGCGAGTCCGGAGTCCTCGCGGCGCTCGAGCGTCGTGCCGGCCGGGTCGGAGTCCGCGAGGCGGTACGGCAGCTTCCAGTCGGAGTCCTCGTCCATGCCCGAGACGAGCCGGTGTCCCGTCGAGTCGCCGCTCCGCCAGCCGATGCGCCCGTCCGCGGAATACGCGAGCCCGGCCGCCCCCCCGGCGGACTCGAGCGCGCCTTCGACGCCGCCCGCGAGGTCGATCGAGGCGAGGCTCGCGCCGCCCGCTTCCGAGTAGCCCGTGCCCGGAACGCCCCAGCGCGCGCCGGCGCCGGTCCACGCGCGGGAGGCGGCGCCGGGGAATTCCGCGCCGGCGGCCGCGGCGACGGTGCCGTCGTGCCGGTCGGCGCTCGCCTCGAGCCAGCGGACCTCGATCTCGTCGGAAGCCGCCGCGGGCGACGCGAGGACCAGGGTCGTCCCCGACATGGTCCAGAGCGTCTCCCGGGCGCCGTTCCTCCGGACTTCCACCGATCCGGGAACGTAGCCCGCGTCAAGGAGGTAGGCTCCCGGCTCGCCGAGGCTCCGGAAGCGGAGCGCGCGGGTCGGCGCGGCGGGGGCGTCGGCGAGGTCCGGGTCGTCCGATCCGCGCAGGTAGATCCGGTCCAATCCAACGGAGGACAAGGGCCTCCGCCGTTCCGCGGAGCGCGGTCCGTAGGTCCCCGCCGGGGCGAGCTCCGCGATGGTTCCATCCGCGGAGGCCGCGAGCGAGAAGGCGAGGTCCGCGAGCCCGCTCGTCACGTCGACGAGGTCCGCGGCCGACGATTCGCCGCGGAAATCGTCGGGCACGAGGTAGCGGCCCAAGGATTGGAAGTAGTGGACCGGCGACGAGCCTTCGGGTATTGCTTCGTCGTCGCCCTCGGGATCGAAGAGCAGGACGGCCGTCCGACCGTCGACGTCCACCGGCGCGCCGTCGGCGAGCGCCGCGTCGTCGGACCCGCCCGTCCAGGCCGCGAGGAGCCGGCCCTTGGCCGCCGCGCGCAGCTCCGCGAGCCCGTCCGTCGCGTCGAGCGCGTACTCGTCGGCGCCGAGCCTGCGGTAGCGCCGCCCGTCGCTTCCGGTCAAGGCGCCCGCCGCGCTTTCCAGGTAGAAGGCCGCGTTCGCGACGCCCGAGGCGGGCAGGACGAAGAAGCGGTCGCGCACGTAGGCGGCCGCGGAGACGGTGGCGACGCTTTCCGGGCGGTCTCCGCGCCAGACCCGGGAGCGTAGGGCCGCCTGCTCGTACCGCACGGCGGCGAATAGGCGCACCGTGTCGGAACGGCCCGCCGCGGCGTCGCCGTCCGAGGCTCGGAGGGCTACGCCGAAGAGCCCCGGGACGCCGGGCCCGAGGCTCAGGCCGGGCAAGGAGGGTATGCCGATGCCGGTGTTGCCGACGCGGACCTCGTCGAGGAAGGCCTCGCGATCCCCGCGCCAGCCGAGCGCGAATTCGTCGACCGTCCCGGCCGGATCGGCGCGGGCTTCCAGGAACCAGCGATCGGCCACCACGAGCGAGAGCCAAAGGTCGGGGTTCTGGGCGAAGAGGGGGACGGGCGCCGAGAGGGCCAATCCCTCCGCGCCGCTCCAGGCGGCGGCGAGCGAGCCCGTCGCGCCCGCTTCCCAGAAGCCTTCGATCTCGAGCGAGACCGAAGCGTCGCCGAGCTCGAGAGCGACCAGGCTCTCCGGCGCCTCCTCCGGCAGCCCCGCGAAAGCGCGGGCGGACTGCCCCCGCGCGGGAAGGCACAGGCCGGCCGCGAGCGCGGCGACGACGACGACGGGCGCTTTCCTCGCGGCCATGGTATGGCTATGATCGTAGCGCGCCGCCGTCCGTCGCGTCCACTGGACTCGCCCCGGTCGCGCCCAAGCACTCTGCCGGAGGACCCCAAGGCCATGGTCGTCTCGATGTTCCAGATCATCCTCGAGCTGCCGGAGACGGGATCCATCAAGGACAAGCGCCGCCTCGTGAAGGGACTCTGCGAGCGGCTCCGGAGCAAGTACCGCGTCTCCTGCGCGGAGGTGGACCTGAACGATTCCCTGCGCTGGGCCCAGCTCGGCGCGGCCCTGGTCTCCAACTCGAAGGAGCACGGCGAAACCGTCATGCGCAAGGCCCTCGAGACGGTCGAGATCCAGGCCGGCCTCCGCGTGCACGACATGCAGGTCCATTCCGAGGTCTTCGACTGAGGCCCCGTGTTTACAAAGCGGCCAGGGAAGCTTAACCTGTTGGCGATGGCGAAGCTCCCGGGCCGTCCACGGTCCGCCGCGTCCCGCGCGGCCCTCCTCCCGCTCGCGCTTTTCGTCGCGGCGGCGCTCTCGTCGTGCATGGAGCTCGACGCCGAGCTGGAAATCCGCGCCGACGGCACGGGACTCCTCGCCCTCGACTACGTCCTGCCCGATTTCGCGGAAAACCTCGATACGGGCGGCCGCGCGCGCCGCTACCTGCCCCTGCCCGCCGACCGCGCGGGCCTCGAGGCAATGGCCGCCGGCATCCCCGGCCTCAGGCTCGACGCCTGGGAACGCGCCGCCCTCGAACCCGGTCCCTCCGGCGTCGACCGCTTCCGCATCCGCGCGGCGCTCTCGTTCGATTCACCCGCCGCCTTCGCCGCTTTCGCCGCAAGCGCGGGCGGGGAGGGAATGGCGGAAGCCGTGGCCGACGGGCGCGGCTTCGACCTCGTCCTCTCCGAGGGCCGGAGCTCCATGGACGGGGGCTTCCTCGCCTTCCTCGCCGCCGCCTTTCCCGAGGCCGCCTGCTCCTTCACCGTGCGGCTGCCCTCGCGCGGCGCGAGCAACCGGGGCGCCTTCGACGCGGCGGGCACTACGCTCTCCTGGTCCCTGCCCCTCCAGGAAATCCTCACCGCGCGCGATACCCTCGACTGGAGCGTGCGCTGGTGAACATCGCCGACGGGCCGCGCCGGAGGTCCCCCGGGACGAAGCCGGATGGTTCAACGAACGCGGAGGTCCTCCCATGAAAACCACGAATATTCCCGGTCGTCGCCTCCCCCGGCCTTCCGCCGCCACGGCCAGAGGCGGCGCGCTTTCGGCCGCCCTGCCCGCCGCGCTCCTTTCGGCCCTGTTCCTCGCCGCGGCCTGCGGTGGCGCGCCCGCGGTTCCGGCGGACGCCGAGGCGCCCGCGGCCCCCGCCGCGGTATCGGTCGCCGAGCTCGACGCCCTGCTCGCGCAGGCCGCCGCCGCGCTCGACAGCTTCCACACGGTGGAGGCCATCAGGTCCTGGGTCGGCGTCCTCGGGCTCGCCGGCGCGAGCTCCGATCCCCTCGTCCGCGCGCGCGCGGAGACCGCCCGCGCCGAGCTCGTCCGCGTCGGCAAGCGGCTCTCGCTAGAACCCGGCGAGCTCTGGATCAAGGCGGACGGCACGCAGGCGGAGGCCTCGGTCCGCGGGCTCGGCAAGCCCGGCGCCCTCCAGCCGGCGGTCTACCTCTACGAAAACTACGGCACGGTCAAGACCCCGGTGGCCGACGCGCCCATCGCCTTTCAGTTCGTCCGGGGGAAGGGCGTACTCGTCGAGAGCGTCGCGACCGATTTCGAGGGCCGCGCCAACACCACCGTGAGCCGCCTCGACGAGGCCGCCAAGGGGGCGGCCGTGCGGGCCATGCCGGTCTTCGAGGAGAAAGGCTACCGCTACGCCTTCGCCGAGCTGATCCGCGACTTCGTCTACCTGCCGCCCTCGAAGCTCGCGAAGGTCGTGGCGGTCGAGGTCGCGCAGGGCTCGAGCCGCGCGGCCCCGCTCGCCGCGGACCTCGTTTCGGCCAGGGCGCGGGACGCCGGGCTCGACCCGGCCGTCTACGACAAGGCGCTCGAGGACGCGCGCTTCGCGGCCGCCATGGCGGGCGATCCGGCCGTGCTCCGCGCCCTCGCCGCCGAGACGGGCGCCGCCTGGTTCGTGTTCCTCCGCATCGAAGCCGGCGAGCCGCGCCAGATGGTCGTGTCGGGCAAGGCCTACAACATCTGGACGGTCGACGCCAAGGCGAGCCTCCGCCTCGTGCGCGACGACGGCACCGCGGCCTGGTCGAAGCCCGTCGACGGCATCCGCGGCCAGGGCGGCAGCGCAGCGCTCTCGCTCGAGAACGCCTTCCAGCTGGCGCGCGAGGCCGCCGCCGCCGCCATGGATTCCGACCGCGCCGCCATCCTCGCCGCCGTTTCAGCGCCTTGAGCCTGGAACCCTGACCCGAGGGAGCGGAGGCGCCGCTACCTTTTCAGGGTCCCCGGCGCTCCTTCGGGTCGATGTCCGGCGGCAGCCCGCGCGGCTTCGGGGCGCCGGGCCCGACAAGGCGCGCCCGCGTGACCGTCCCCTTCCCCTTCGCCTCGAGCTCGAACACGGCCCGCTCCACGCGGGCCTTCTTTTCGCCTTCGGGCGCGAAGAGCTCGCCCTGCGCGCCGGCTCCTTCGTCGAGGTTCGCCAGCCCCAGCCCGATCAGCCTGACCGGCGCGCCGTTCCAGAGCTTGCGGAGGAGGCGGACGCCATCGCGGTAGAGCTCGTCGAGGCCCGTCACCGGTCCTTCGCGCGTGGCGCGCGAGGACTTCGTGACGAAATCGTGGGTGCGCAGCTTCAGCACCACCGTGCGCGAGCTGAAGCCCTCCTTGAAGGCCCTGAGCGCGAGCTGGGAGGCCAGGTCGAGCAGGGTCGCCTCCAGCGTCGCCTCGTCGTCCACGTCGCGCTCGAAGGTGGTCTCGGTGCTGGCGCTCCGCGACTTGGGCTCGTCGGCGAAGATGCCCGGGTCGATGCCGCGCGCGGCGCGCCAGAGGAAGGCCGCGCCGGCCTTGCCGAAGATGGCCGCGAGCGCGGTCTCCGGAAAGGCGGCGAGCCGGGCCACGGTGTCGATGCCGTACTCCACGAGGCGTTCGCGGGTCTTGCCGCCGGCGCCCCAGAGCTTGTCGAGGGGCAGCCGGGCCATGAAGGCTTCCTCCCCGCCCGGCTCCACCACGGTCAAGCCGTCCGGCTTCCCGAGCCCGCTCGCGATCTTGGCCAGGTAGCGGTTGGGGGCGACGCCGGCGGAGACGGTGAGGCCGGTTTCCGCGCGCACGCGGGCCTTGAGCCTCGCGGCCGCCTCGCGGGGAGGGCCGAAGAGCTTCTCGGTGCCCGTCATGTCGAGGAAGGCCTCGTCGATGGAGATGCGCCGAACGTCCGGGGTGAAGTCGCCGAAGATGGCCATGACGCGGCGCGACAGCTCTACGTAGCGCTCCATGCGCACCGGGACGAAGTTCCCTTCGGGACAGCGGCGGAAGGCCTCGGAAACCGGCATGGCGGAGCGTACGCCGAAGGCGCGCGCCTCGTACGAGCAGGTGGAGACGACGCCGCGATGGCCGGGCAGGGCGCCCACGATGACCGGCTTTCCGGCGAGCTCGGGCCGGTCGAGCTGTTCGACCGACGCGTAGAAGGCGTCGAGGTCTAGGTGGAATACCACCGGACGGGCGCGGGGTCCGCTCACGGCCGGCCGAAATCCGCGGACGCCGAGTCCGCGAGCGTGAAGGAGGAGACGACGATCGGTCCTTCGGTGGCGAGCGAGGCCGGGTCGAGGATCCATTCGGCGCCGACTTCGACCGTACCCGCCGTGCCGCCGGCCAGGGCGAGCGCCGACAGGACCTCGTCCGGCGGCAGGCGGCCGAGCAGCACCGTGAAGCCCCGTTCGCCGGGCGTGAAGTCCGAGGGCCGGTCGCAGTGCTGGACCAGGGTCGGGTCGACGCCGGGCAGTCTCATGGACATGCGCTCGGCGCCCGGGGCCGAGGCGCGGATCACGAGGCTCTCCGAGTCGAGGAAGGAGCGCTCCTCGAGCTCCACCGCGGGCGCGCTCCGGAAATTCGCCGCTTCCCCGCCGAGGGCGAACTCGACGCGGTCGCCTCCGCCCGGATGCGAGAGCACGCGGCCGTCCAGCGTTACGGCGAAGGCCGGCAGGCGCCTCGACGCCTCCACCGCGAGCGTCCACGCGCCGTCCGTCCGTTCCAGGCGGATCCGGGCCTCGACCGGCCGCGCGTCGAGGCGCAGGACCAGCGCGTCGGACGCGACGAGGGCCAGGGCCAGCGCGAGGGCGACGCGCGCCGGAGCCTTGCGCGCAAGGACGCCCGGCGCCGCCGCCGCGAGCGCCCCCATGAGGTGGAGGAGGAAGGGCAGCGCCATCACGGCGAGCAGGGCAGCCTCCGCGGGACCCGGCAGGATGAAGAAGGAGGCGACGCCTCCCTCGAGTCGCCCCTCGCGTCCGGCCTCGACGAGGGCGAGCGGCGCGAAGCCGACGGGCAGCGCCAGCGCCGCGACCCAGGCCCGCCCCGAAAGCCGCGTCAGCGCGAACGCCGCCAGCGCGGGCAGGAGGAACACCGCGAGGGAGAGCCTGGACGCCGCGAGCGTGAACACGCCCACGACGACGAGCGCCGCGGCCGAGGTCCAATAGAACCCGGGATGGGAGGGCGTAACCTTGTGGCGCGCCAGGGCGGCGGCCAGCGCGACGAAGAAGAGGGTCGCGGCGGCGGCCTGCACGCCCGTCCAGCGCCCCGGTTCCAGCGTCCAGGCCGACGCGGAGCCCGCGGCCGCGAACCTGAGCGCGGCCGAGAGGCGGGCGGCGCCGACCGCGGCCAACAACACGGCGTAGAGCGCCAGGATCGCCGCGAGCCCGGCGGGCGCCCGCCTGAATCGCGGGTTCATGCGCTCCCTGCCGACCATCGAGGCGGCGGCGTAGGACGCGCCCGCGGTCGCGCCGATGCCGAGCAGGATGGCGACGATGGTCCCCTCGCGCAGCGCCAGCCTGATTCCGAAAGCCTCGGCCAGCAGGTATTGCCGGTCCCAGCGCGCCGGCGGCCCCTCGGGTCCGAAGCTCCGCGTCCAGCGCTCGAGCGCGTCCGCCAGCACCGCGGCGTCGGGAGGAGCCCCCGCCCCGTCCGGCGCGACCGCGATGGCGGGTACGCCCGCCCCTATCCAGGCGTCTATGACCGTGGGCTCGGCGTTGATGCCGAGCCGGTGGACGAGCGAGCGGTTGGCCTCGACGCTCACCGGGAGGAAGCGGGCGAAGGCGTCCTCGGCGCTCCCGAGGAGCCAGAAGGGCGCCATGCCTCCGCTCGCGCCCGGCGCGATGCTGATCGACGGGCCGGAGCCGGGACGGAGCGCGAGCACGGCGGGGCGGCCCTCGAGGGAAAAGCGCTCGGCGAGCAAAGTCGAACCGAGCGCGAGCCGCCCGCCTCCGGGCCCTTCCTCGTCCTCCGCCGCGGAGACGACCACGTTGACCGGAAGCGCCGCGGGCGTCGCCTCGAGCCGCGCGCAGAGCTCCCCGAGCGCGGCCAGCCAGGTCTGGTCGGGGCTCCCCCCGCGCGCGACCGGGAGGAACAGCACGAGGGGATCCGTGCCGCCGTCCCCGCGCGCGCCCATCGTGACGACCAGGGTACGCCCGAACGAGGCTCCGAGGCCGTCGCGTCCGTTTTCGATGAATTCGGCGCGCGCCGCGGCGCCCGGATACGCCGATGATAGAAGGGCGAGCGCCCCGTCGGCCTCGTCGCCGCCGGGAGACTCGCCCCGGGCCGCGGCGGGAAGCGTTGAGAGCAGCGCGGCGATCGCGAGCGCGACGGGGAGACGGAACGGCGCGGGCATTGCTTCCGAGGATAGGAGCGGCCTCGGGCGCGAGTCAATCCCGTTGCGGCCCGGGCCCGGTGCGGGTATACTCGTCCGGTCCGGAACACGAGGGCATCTGGAGCGGACCGCATGGCGACCCAGGAACGGAAAAACATCATCGAGCTGCCGGTCAAGGTAATCCTGACGGAGGAAGGCACCACCTTCTTCATCAGGAACCGCAAGTCCCTCAAGAAATTCAAGCTCGCCGACAACGTGGAGGAGTACGGCATCCTCCTCGAGAAGTTCACGCCCGCGAGCCTGCAGCGCCTCCTCCTGGTCGACTACGTCTCGAAGGTCGAGATCTCGCGCACCGAGCTCATGTCCAGCCGCCAGGAGGTCATGGACCTCTCGAAGCTCATCGTCTACTCCCTGCTCTACCGCCAGTACGACGGCTACATCTTCGCGCGCATCCTCGGCTCGGACGTCATCAAGAAGTGGAACCGCCTGAACCCGGCCAACATCATCGACGACAAGACCCGCATCAACGACGCCTACCTGAACAACGTCCTCAAGGACAAGGAGCAGGACATCGTCGAGATCAAGCGCTTGATCCTAGCGCCGATGTACGCCTCGATCTCCAAGAACGCGAGCCTCCTGCCCGAGGAGAAGAACATCCAGCTCCTCCTCGCGGAGAAGCTCCTCAACAACCTGCGCCCCTTCACCTGGTTCATCGTCACCAAGTTCAAGGGCGCGGACGGCTACGAGCAGCTGGCCAAGGACATCCGCACGGCGCTGGCCGAGTACATGGAGAAGGCCCGCATCGCGGAGTACGTCTCGCTCATGATAATGGAACTGGCCATGAACTCCGAGAATTCCAACCTGAAGCGCGAGGCCAAGTCCCTGTTCAAGGGGACCGTCGACATGAACGCGGTGCTCTTCGACCCGAACATCCGCCGCCAGGTGGTGGAGAACCTCGAACGGCGCGGCGAGACCGTGACCCTTGCCTGGAAGATCGGCGGCTCGAAGAGCGGCATCGGCACCCAGGGCCGGCTCAGCATCACCATCTTCAACCGCGAGTCCGAGTACGCCAAGGTCAAGGAAACCATCGACGAGCGGAAGAGCGCCGACCTCAAGAAGAAGACCCTGAGCGACTTCTACAAGGAGCTGCCGGACGGCGAGGCGAACACCGACCTCGGGCTCTACTACCTGTCCTACCTCTCGGAGGCCTGCGAGAAGGTGAACGTCAAGTTCGAGTCGCTCGTGAACCAGATCCAGGGCGGAGACCTCACCGTCATCAGCATGATGCTGAACCTTTAGCCGGCGCCGTCGCGGCGCGCGCGGACCCGCGACGGCGGGCCGCCGCTCGATTGACAGCCGCCTCCCCTTTCCTATAGTTTTTTACGGCAACCAGTAGTCCAACGCTTCCCTTCCAAACCACGGAGGATTTTCCCATGGCCAAAGCGAAATTCGTGTATTCCTTCGGCGGCGGCGTCGCCGAGGGCGCCGGCGTCTCGAAGGACGTGCTCGGCGGCAAGGGCGCCGGCCTCATGGAGATGACCCAGATCGGCCTGCCCGTCCCGGCCGGCTTCACCATCTCCATCCCCGCCTGCGAGGAGTACTACAAGTCCTCCCGCAAGCTGCCCAAGTCCATCGTGGACGAGGTCAAGGCCGCGGTCGCCAAGCTCGAGAAGACCACGGGCAAGAAGCTCGGCGACCCGAAGGATCCCCTCCTCGTCTCCGTGCGCTCCGGCGCCGCCCGCTCCATGCCGGGCATGCTCGAGACCATCCTCAACCTCGGCCTCAACGACAAGTCGGTCGAGGGCCTGGCCGCGAAGACCGGCAACCCGCGCTTCGCCTACGACAGCTACCGCCGCTTCATCCAGATGTATTCCACCACCGCCATGGGCCTGTCCAAGGAGCCCATGGAGGAGATGCTCCACGCCCTCAAGGCGAAGCTCAAGGTCAAGGCCGACACGGACCTCAAGGCCGAGGACCTCAAGACGCTCTGCGCCGACTTCAAGGCCTTCTACAAGAAGAACATGAAGGGCCAGGACTTCCCCCAGGACCCGATGCAGCAGCTCTGGGGCGCCATCGACGCGGTCTTCAACAGCTGGGAGGCGGAGAAGTCCGTCACCTACCGCCGCGTCGAGAAGATCGTCGACTTGAAGGGCACCGCGGTCAACGTGGTCCAGATGGTGTTCGGCAACAAGGGCGACAACTCCGGCACCGGCGTCTGCTTCACCCGCGACCCGAACTCCGGCGCCAACGAGTTCTACGGCGACTGCCTGATCAACGCCCAGGGCGAGGACGTCGTCGCCGGCATCCGCACCCCGATGAAGCTGATCGAGCTCGAGACCCGCCTGCCCAAGGCCTACAAGCAGCTGCTCGCGGTCCGCAAGACCCTCGAGAAGCACTACAAGGAAATGCAGGACCTCGAGTTCACCATCGAGGACGAGAAGCTCTACATGCTCCAGTGCCGCACCGGCAAGCGCCTGCCCAACGCGGCCTTCAAGATCGCGGTCGACATGGTGAACGAGAAGCTCATCACCAGGGAAGAGGCCATCGCCCGCATCGCCCCCGAGCAGATCGAGGGCGTGTTCTACCCGGTCATCGACATCGCCAAGGTCGGCGCGGCCAAGCTCAAGGAGCTCAAGGTCGCCGTCGGCATCGACGCCGTCCCCGGCGCCGCCACCGGCAAGGTGGTGTTCACCGCCGCCGAGGCCGAAGCCCGCGCCGCGGCCGGCGAGAACGTCATCCTCGTGCGCAAGGAAACCAGCCCCGAGGACGTCGGCGGCATGCACGCCGCCCAGGGCATCCTGACCGCCACCGGCGGCAAGACCAGCCACGCGGCGGTCGTTGCCCGCGGCTGGGGCAAGTGCTGCATCGTCGGCTGCGAGTCCCTCGCCATCGACGAGAAGGCGAAGAAGCTGAGCGTCGGCGGCCGCGTCATCAAGCAGGGCGACGAGCTGACCCTGAACGGCACCACGGGCGAGGTCTTCCTCACCGCCCTCCCGCTCAAGAAGCCCGAGCAGAGCCCCGAGTTCAAGACCCTCCTCGGCTGGTGCGACGAGATCCGCAGCCTCAAGGTCCGCACCAACGCCGACACCCCCTACGACGCCGCCAAGGCCGTCGAGCTCGGCGCCCAGGGCATCGGCCTCTGCCGCACCGAGCACATGTTCTTCGACACCGAGGAGCGCCGCCTCGCCATCCAGGAGATGATCGTCGCGGACATTATCGAGACCCGCAAGAAGGCGCTCGCCAAGCTCCTGCCCTTCCAGCAGGCCGACTTCGAGGGCATCTTCAAGGCGATGGACGGCAAGCCCGTCACCATCCGCCTCATCGACCCGCCGCTCCACGAGTTCACCCCGAAGGACGACGCGGGCGTCTCGAAGCTCTCCAAGGTCACCGGCATCGCGCCGGCCAAGATCCGCGAGCGCATCGAGCAGCTCCACGAGTCGAACCCGATGCTCGGCCACCGCGGCTGCCGCCTCGCCATCACCTACCCCGAGATCCTCGAGATGCAGGTGACGGCCATCATCAAGGCCGCCGTCGCGATGGAGAAGAAGGGCGTGGTCGTCATCCCCGAGATCATGATCCCCCTCGTCATCGACCGGAAGGAGCTCAAGGTCCTCGAGGTCCAGACCCGCGCGGTCGCCGACGAGATCATCAAGAAGGCCGGCTCCAAGGTGAAGTACCTGGTCGGCACCATGATCGAGGTGCCGCGCGCCGCCCTCCTCGCCGACCAGGTCGCCGAGGTCGCGGAGTTCTTCAGCTTCGGCACCAACGACCTCACGCAGATGACCCTCGGCCTCTCGCGCGACGACGCGGGCCGCTTCCTGCCCGACTACGTCAAGTCCGAGAAGGACGGCGGCAGGGCCATCTTCGCCGAGGATCCCTTCGTCTCCATCGACCAGTCCGGCGTCGGCGCCCTCGTCAAGATGGGCATCGAGAAGGGCCGCGCGACCCGCAAGGGCCTCAAGGTCGGCATCTGCGGCGAGCACGGCGGCGAGTCGCGCTCGGTCAAGTTCTGCCACTCGGTCGGCATGGACTACGTCTCCTGCTCGCCCTACCGCGTGCCCATCGCGCGGCTCGCCGCGGCCCAGGCCGTGATCGAGGCGAAGAAGGCGAAGGCCCCCGCCGCCGGCAAGGCCCCCGCCAAGAGGACGGCCGCGAAGGCCGCCCCGAAGGCCGCCCCGAAGGCCGCCGCCGAAAAGCCGGTCGCCAAGGCTCCGGCCAAGGCGCCCGCCAAGGCGCCCGCCAAGGCTCCGGCCAAGAAGGCGGCCGCGAAGGCTCCCGCGAAGAAGACCTCGAAGTAAGCCCCGCCCAGGCGGGAACGGGCCGCCCGGCTCCGGCCGGGCGGCTTTCTTTTTTCTGAGGAGGCTTGATGGAAGCGGGCGAAGGGAAGCAGGACTCCTCGCCGACCAAGCGGACGCTGGCCGGCGTCGTCTCCGCGCTGTCGGAAGCCTACGGTCCGCGGGGCTGGTGGCCCCTGCCCTCGCGCGCGGGCCTGGACGGCCGCGACGCGGACGGCTACCTGCCCGGTCCCTCGGAAACGCTCGCTTCGGGCGGCGGCCGCGCCGTCTCGCTCCGCCGTTTCGAGATCGCGTGCGCGGCGGTGCTCGCGCAGAACACCGCGTGGACCGGCGCGGCCAGGTCGCTCACCGCGCTCGCCGCGGCGGGCTACCTCGAGCCGGAACGCCTGGCTTCGGCCGAGCCCGCCGCGCTGGAAGCGGCGATCCGTCCCGCCGGGACCTTCCGGCTCAAGGGGCGCTACCTACGCGCGCTCGCGGAAGCGTGGCTGCGCATAGACTCGGGTACGCCCCGCCGGGACGAGCTTCTCGCCCTTCCCGGCGTCGGACCGGAGACCGCGGATTGCATCCTGGTCTACTGCCATTCGACGCCGGTCTTCATCGCGGACGCGTACGCCCGCCGAGTACTTTCGCGGCTGGGGCTCCTTCCGGACGGGCTCGGCTACGAGGCGGCGCGGAGGCTCGTCGAGCCGGCCTGCCCGCCGGACGCGGCCTGGCAGGCGGAAGCCCACGCCCTCCTCGTCGAGCACGCCAAGCGCCGTTGCCGCGCTAGGCCCCTCTGCGCCGGCTGCCCGCTCGGATCGCCATGCCCGGGTTGATCGCCGCGTCGTCCGTCGCGCCCCGCGATTCTAGAAAACCTTCTTCGAATTCTAGAAAACCTTCTTCGAATCGAGGAGGATGGTGACGGGACCTTCGTTGACGTAGGCGACGCGCATGGACGCGCCGAATTCGCCCGTCTCTACCCGCAGGCCCGTCTCCTTCAGCGCGGCGACGAAGGCTTCGAAGAGGGGCTTCGCGACTTCCGGCCCGGCCGCGTCCGAGTACGAAGGCCTGCGCCCTTTCCGCGCGTCGGCGAAGAGCGTGAACTGGCTGACCGCGAGCGCCGCGCCGCCCGAGTCGAGCGCCGAGCGGTTCATCAGCCCGGAATCGTCCTCGAAGACGCGCAGGTTGGCGACCTTTCCGGCGAGCCACGCGGCATCCTCGGGCCCGTCTTCCTTCCCGGCGCCGACGTAGACGAGGAGCCCGCCTTCGATCGCGCCCACCGCGCGGCCGTCGACCGTCACGGAGGCGTCCGAGACGCGCTGGACGACGGCGCGCACGCTCAGGGCTCCTTGAGCTCGTGCAGGGCCAGTCCTTCCAGCTTGAAGGCACCGTCCGCGTTCCGGACGAGTCCGAGCACCTCGAGCGCGCGGTCCAGGGGAACCTCGGCTTCGAAGGAGAGCTCGACCTTCACGATCCCTTCGAGGCGCCGTTTCCGGTCGTAGCCCACGAGGAAATCGAAAGTCGTCCCCGAAGGACCCGCGGCTACGTTGGCCGCCATGCCCGTCCACGAGACGCCGACGCCCTCGTAGAGGACTCCGTCCCGCGCCACGTCGGCGTAGGAAAAACGGTCGCCCAAGGTCGGGAACGAAGGTTTCCGCGCCCAGGACCGGAGCTCCGCGGCTTTCGCCTTGAGGGCTTCCGAGGCGTTCGAAAGCGCGAGCCTGTTGAGCTCCACGAGGGCGGCGTCGTCGCGGTACCCGGCGAACAGCCGCTTCGCGCGGTCGAAGGCGTCGAGCGCTTCGCGCTCGGTCAGCACGTAGCGGAAGGAGCCGCCAGTCGTGACCGGATCGGCTCGGGTCGCCTGGTCGAGCTCGATGGCCGAAACGCCGGGCCGGGCCGGCCTCGCGGCCTCGGCGAGCCTGCGCCCGAACTCGAAGGTCGCGGGAACCGCGAACGCCGCCAGAGCGAGCGCGGCCGCGACGCCTATCCAGGGGCCGTAGGCCGCGACGGGATCCGGCCGCGGGTACAAGGCCCGCAGGCGGCCCGACGAGGCCAGTTCCGCCAGGCGCTCCGGGTCGGAGTTGGTCCTGAGGAACTCGAGCGCCCTCCGGGCCCGGCTCTCGCCCGGCCGCATGGAGAGGATTTCCAGGTAGAGCTCGACGGCCTTGTCGGTTTCGAGCCGGCGGACGTGGAGGGCGGCGAGCGCCAGCGCCGTCGGAACGTGGCGGAAATCCAGCTGCCGGGCGCGGCGCAGGTGCACCGCCGCCCCGCCCGAATCGCCCATGGACAGGCAGCTCGCTCCGAGCACGTAGTGGAAGTCGCGCGAATCGCGGTACTGGACCACGAGCGGCTCGAGGACCGCGATGGCCTTGCCGTACCGGCCGCGCCGGAACAGGCGGGTCGCCGTCGCGAGGTCCCGTCGCATGCCGCCGCGCGGCCTGAACCGGGGAACCTCGTCGGGGCCTTCCCCGTCGTCGAAACCGGAACCGGGCATTATTCCTGGTACGCGCTCCTGCGCGCGATCAGCCGCTCGAGCACCTGCCTGGCGCGCTCGATCTCCCCGGCGTCCGGCGAGTCGCTCGAAAGGAGGCCGTCGATCAGGTCCAGAAGCGACTTCACCACCGCGAGGTCCGAACGGAGGGCGCCGAGCTTGTCGGTGCCTACGTCGAGCGGCGGCAGGTAGCCCGTCGCCACGGTGACGGCCGCCGTGCCGCCGAAATCGCGCCCGGCGCCGGCGCCGAGCGCGGTGCGGAAGCGCAGCGACTCGCCGCGCCTGAGCGCGCGCGGCTCCCAGAAGAGGGCGGCGGCGGAATCGTTGATCGAATAGGGCAGCATGGTGAAGCTGCGCCCCGCGCTGGTCTCCGGCATCCAGGCCGCGTCGTCGAGCCGCTTCCAGTTGGCCAGGACCACGCGGTCCGGGGTGTCGACGTTCGCGCCCGAAAGCGCCACCTGCAGCGTCGAGCCCGCGGAGCCAGGCGAAAGGATCCGCGCGTCGGCGTAGCCCCCCTCGAGCACGGTCTCGCCCGGGACCGGGCCGGTCGAGGGCAGCTCGAAATGTATGCCCGAGCGCTCGCCGAGCGAGGTGTCGAGGAGGAAGCGGAGCCCCACCCGGGCGTCCCGCGCGCCGACGTTCTCTATCGACCATTCGACGGACAGGCCCTCCGCCAGCGGGGCTTCGGGGGGGACGATGGGAGTGAACACCTGCCTGACCACGAGCAGCGAGGACCGGTATTCGACCGTGACGGAGCTTCCGTCCTTCGAGACGCTCACCCGGTAATCCGAGGAATCGCCGAGCCGCGAGGTCTTGCCGTCCACCGAAATGGTGGCGTAGGTCGTCCGAGGCTCCTCGGCGTAGAACATCGGCACCCAGGCGCCCTTGTCCGCGTCCGCCAGGAACTGGAACGAGAAGCGGCCGGTGCGCTCGTCGACGCTGAGGCGCACCTTCCCGTCCCGAGTTTCGAGCGCGGAAAGCGGCGAGGCGAGCAAGGCGACGGCCACGAGGGAAAGGAGCGTTCGTCGCGTCACGGAGCGCCTCCTTGGGTGCGCGCGGCCAGTTCGTCGAGGTAGAAGGCCAGGAGCTCGAGGGCTTCCGCCTTCAGTTCGAGGAGTCCGGCCTGGGCAGTCTCGGCGGCCGAAGGCGGGACGGGCGCGGGGGCCGGAGAAGCCGCGGGGGCGGCTGTCGCGGAAGCCCTCGCGGCCACGAGCGCCGCCGTCAGTTCGGCAAGGCTGCCGTCGCGGGCGGCCAGGGCGGCCTCGAGCTCGAGGGTCCTGGCTTCCAGCTCCGCGATGCGGGACTCGAGCTCGGTCTGGGCGGTCGAGAGGCCGGCCTTCGACTCGCCGAGCCGGCGCTGGTATACGGCGAGCGCCTGCTCGTAGGCTTTTTCGCGCCGCTGGAATTCCTCGATGATCCGGAGCGACTCCTCGTGGCTCCATTTGAGCAGGGTGAGGAGCTCCTCCTCGCGGTACTTGTACTGGATCAGCGCTATGCGGTAGCCGGCCGCCTCGACCTTGACCGAGCGCGGGTACTTCTCCGTCACCGTGCGGTAGAGCCGTTCGGCCTCGTCGAGGCGCCCGAGCATGAACAGGCTCTCGGCCGCCCAGAACACCGAGGCGCCGGCCAGCTCGCCCGAGAGGTCCGCGGCGAGGCTCGCGCGGAAGACGGCGAGGGCTTTCTCGTAATCCTTGCCGATGAAGGCGATTCGGCCCCGCTGGTAGCTCATCTCGGTCGCGCGAGCGTCGCGCGGGTAGAGGGCCAGGAAGGCGTCGATGGTTTTCGAGGCGTTCGGCAGGTCTCCCGCGGCGATGTAGGCCAGCGCGGACCAGTAGTAGGCGTCCGGCCTCTGCGCCTCGGCGCGCGGGTCGACGAGGAGGCGGTTGAAGCCTTCGATGGCCTCGGAAAAGCGTTCCTCGCCGAAGAGGGCGAGGGCCGCGTCGAGGCGGCTCGCGCCGTCCGTGGCTTGCGCCGCGGCCGGCAAGGTCAAGGCGGCCGCGAGGAGGCTCGCGAGGGCGATCGCCCGTACGTTCCGTGGCATGAGAGTTCCTCCCCCTCCATCATCGGCGCGTCCGGCGCCGTCCTGAACGCGCAAGTCCCGCGTCAACGGGCGAAAAGCGGTCGCCGGGCCCGAGGCAGCCCCGCGCGGGCCGTCCCTCGGGACCGGGTCGGCCGCCCTCTCCGGGTTCCGCTCAGGTCCGCTTCCCCAGCGCGAGCACCGAGGCGGCGAGGGCCGCGGGGTCGGGCGCCTCGAAGAAAGCCGAGCCCATGACGAGCACGTCGGCGCCCGCCTCCACCACGCGCGCCGCGTTGGAGGCGTTGACGCCGCCGTCCACCGCGATGCGGAATTCCAGGCCCGCGCGCTCGCGGCGTCCGGCGAGCTCGCGCACCTTGTCGAGGCACGACTCGATCAGCTTCTGTCCGCCCCAGCCCGGATCGACGGTCATGACGAGCACGAGGTCGACGTCCGGCAGGAGCTCGGCCAGGTGCGAGACCGGCGTGGAGGGAACGAGCGATACGCCCGCGGCGGCTCCCGCGTCGCGGATCTCCCGGACCAGGCGGTGAGCGTGCACGCAGGCCTCGACGTGGAAGGTGACGGCGTCGGCGCCGGCCTTCGCGAACGCGGGAGCGAGCCGCTCCGGCTCCACCGTCATCAGGTGGGCGTCGAAAAAGAGCTTCGCCGAACGCGCGCGCAGGTCCGCGACCGTCTTCGCCCCGAAGGTGAGGTTCGGCACGAAACGGCCGTCCATCACGTCGAGGTGGAGCCAGCTGGCGCCGGACGCTTCCACCCTGGCGAGCGCGCCGGCCAGGTCTGCGAAATCGGCGGACAGTATGGACGGGGCGAGGACCAGTTCGCTCATGTTCCGATATTAGCACGCGCCCCAGCGCGGGGCAAGGACGCGCGCTTTCCGCGGACTCCCCACGCATTGACCGAAGCGCGCAGGGTCGTATACAATGGTAAGATAGTTACGACACCCCGATCCGACGACAGCAGGTATGGTCGACAAGCCCGATAGCGCAGCCAACCTCCTCCAGGAGGCATACGAACACCTCAGAGCGGCGGACCTATCCGGCGCGGCGGAACGGCTCGAGGCCGCCCTCGCGGCGGATTTCGACCGCGAGGAAACCGTATTCTCGCTGGCCTGCGCTCGCTGGTGGACGGAGCGGCTCGCCCGCCTCGACGCGGCGAGAACGCCCTACGAGCAGGGCGACCTCGTCCTCGCGCAGTGGAAGGCGTTCAAGTCCTTCCAGCGTCGCTGGACCGAGGATTTCGCGCCGGCCCGCTACGCCTTCAAGCGCTTCGCCTTCGGCCTCGCCCTGTCCCGCTTCGAGGCGGACGGCCGCGCCGATCGCGCGCTCGAGGAAGCGGCGCCGGTCGAGGCCGACGTCTCGCTCCGGGTGGGGCGCTGCCTCAAGGGCATCGGCGAGTACGAGCGGGCGATAGCCGCGCTCGAGGAGGCCGCCCGCGTCCGCCGCGACGACGCCGAGATCCTCGCCGAGCTCGCCGACGCCTACGACCTCGTCAACGAGCCGCGCGCTTCCAAGGCGCTCTTCCGCGAGGCCTTTTTCCTGAACCCCCAGAAGGTCGACCTGGGCTTCGTGGAGAGCGAGACCCTCCTCAGGCTTGTCGAAAAGCTGCGGGGGATGGGGCTCGAGAGCCCCGAGCTCGAGGAGTGGCTGCCCGTGCACGGCGGACTCCTCGGGGTGCTGTCGGTCAAGCGCGAGCTCAAGGCCATCGAGGCCGGCAAGCTCCGCCAGTCGGTGTGGGAACTGGAGAACGCGGTCAAGGAAAGCCCGGAGCGCCGCTCCCTCCTCGTCCCGCGCCTCATCAACCGGTACTTCTGGCTCGTCGACCATTACGTGGCCGCCCGCGAGGACAAGGCGCGCATCGACGAGATACTCCTGAAGATAAAGCTCTTGGATCCTTCGATCTACAAGCAGTACGTGGCGTAAACCCGAGAGAGGAGAACGAAATGGCCGAATCTTCCATCGCGAAGAAGCTCCAGGAGATGCTGAACGAGGAGAAATGGACCCGTGCCACCCTCGGCGCCTACACCGTGGCGCAGCTCAAGGAGCTCGACGCGATCTTCGCCGAGGCCGCAGCGGCCCGCGTACTCGACGAGGTGAAGGAGGTCTGCGAGGAGCACCTCTCCCACGCGAAGAACTCCGTCATCGCCCTGTACCTCACGGGCATCATCGCCCTGTCGAGGCAGCAGCTCGACGACTCGAACATGCTGGCCCTCATCAACGTGTTCACCGAGAACAAGAAGTGGCCCATCGTCGAGTACGCGTGCCTGCGCATCCTCGACCACGGCGAGGACCGCATGGCCCTGGCCAAGCTGGCCGAGTGCTACCAGGCCGACGACAGGATCGACGAGCTCCACGCGGTCTGGGAACGCTATGTCCGCGTGGACTTCGAGGAAGCCGACATCGTCAGGCTCCTCGCCGAGAAGCGCGAGAAGGACGGCGACCTCGAGGCGGCCGTCGACTGGTACCGCAAGGCCCTGCACCGCTACATCAACCGCGGACAGTACGCGGCGGTCAAGGAAATCTGGGCCAAGCTGCTCGAGAAGTCGCCCGACGACATCGACTTCTTCCTGCACGTGCAGCGCAAGATCGCCAAGGGCATCGGCGAGGAAAAGGCCGCGGCCCTGCTCATGGACCTGTACAAGGTCTACCGCGACCGCGAGGCCTGGGAGACGGCGCTCGACATCCTCAAGACCGTCATCGCCTACGACGACCGCAACCAGTCGCTCCGCAAGGAGCTCATCGACTGCTACAAGGGCAAGTACTCCGGCCACTCCCACCTCGAGGACTACATCCGCCTCTCGAACCTGGCGCAGGGCTACCGCGCCATCCACGAAGCCATGGCGGACTTCGAGAAGCACATCGCCTTCGACGTCGGCAACTTCGTCTACCACCGCACCTGGAACATCGGCCGCATCGCCGACATCTCCGGCGACGAGATCGTCATCGACTTCGCCAAGAAGCGCGGGCACCGCATGTCCCTCAAGATGGCCATCGAGAGCCTGTCGACGCTCTCGCGCGAGCACATCTGGGTGCTCAAGGCCATCTGGTCCAAGGACAAGCTCCGCGAGAAGATCAAGGGCGACATCCCCTGGGCGCTCAAGACCATCATCAAGAGCTTCGACAACCGCACCGACCTGAAGCACGTCAAGGCCGAGCTCGTGCCCTCGGTCCTCACGCCCGGCGAGTGGACCGGCTGGAGCACCCAGGCCCGCGGCTTCCTGAAGAAGGACAGCCTGTTCGGCAACGCGACCGATTCGATCGACGTCTTCGTCGTGCGCGACCGCCCCCTCTCGTTCGAGGAAAAGGTCTACAACCAGTTCAAGGCCGAGAAGAGCTTCTTCGCGCGCGTCGCCTTCGTGCGCGACTTCATAGCGAACGGCGATCCGGACAACGAGTACTTCGCCGAGATGATCGGCTTCTTCACCGGCTACCTCCGCTCGACCGGCCAGGTGAACGAGCTCGTGATGTCGAGCTACCTCTTCCTCAAGGAGCTGTCCGCGCTCAAGGGCCAGCAGCACCTGAAGAACACGCTCACCGTCGGCTTCGCCGAGCTTTACAAGGGCATCGACGACGTCATCACGGTGCACGAGAGCATCAAGGACTCGACGCTCCGCAAGGCCTTCCTGGTCGACGTCAAGAACGTCATTCCCGACTGGTCCGACGTCTACATCAAGATCTTCCCCTACTCGCTCGCCCAGTGGATGCTCGACACCCTGATGGCCGAGGGGCACGTGGAGAAGCTCAAGCAGATGGTCGTCGCCATCGTCGAGAACTACCGCGACCACCGCGAGGCCTTCATCTGGGTCATCAAGAACCTGTGGGAAGAGCCCTGGGTCAAGGAGCTCGGCCTCTCCTACGAGAAGATCCTCATCACCCTGGTGCACATCCTCGACATCACCTACAAGGAGATCGAGAACCACCGGGACACCACCGAGAACCGTAAGATCAACCGGCAGGTGCACAACCTGCTCTTCAAGGACGAGGCGCTCGACAAGTACCTGCTCGAGTCGGGCCACGACACCATCGAGCGCGTCTACACCCTGCTCGACGACGTCAAGGACCTCGACCCCGCCATCAAGCTCCGCATCCGCAAGCGCATCGTCGAGAAGTTCCCCGACTTCAAGGTCGCGGGCGACGAGGAGAAGGCCGTGGTGAGCCGCGGCCTCATGGTGACCAGCGACAAGTACACCGAGAAGCAGAAGCTGCTCTCGCAGATCCTCGACGTCGAGGTGCCCGCCAACCAGCGCGAGATCGCGTACGCCCTCTCGCTCGGCGACCTTCGCGAGAACGCCGAGTACAAGGCCGCGAAGGAGAAGCAGGACGAGCTCAACGCCAAGGTGGCCAAGCTCAAGAACGAGATCGAGCGCGCCCAGATCTTCGACCGCTCGACGGCGTCCGCGAGCAAGATCGGCTTCGGCACGCAGACCATCCTGCGCAACGAGCTCACGGGCGAGGACGAGCTCTACGTCATCCTCGGGCCCTGGGAATCCGACCCGGCCGAGAACGTCATCAGCTACCTTTCCCCGCTCGGCAAGAAGCTCCTGAACCACAAGACGGGCGACAAGCTTTCCTTCGTGATCCACGAGCGCACCTTCAAGTACGTAGTCAAGTCGGTCGCCGTGGCGAAAATATAGGCGACCTTCGGGAAGGCCGAACAATGAAAAAGTCCGTCCGTACGGCCCTGCTCGTCGCGCTCCTCGCGGCGGCGGGGCCTTCCCTTTTGGCGCAGGCTCCGAGGCCGCCCGCTTCGGACGTGGTGATCCTCCTCGATTCCTCGCAGAGCATGTTCCCGTACTTCGAGGACGCCGTCGACTGGATCGTCGGCCCGCTCGCGAAGGAGTGGCTGCGCTACGGCGACCGGCTCCACGTGCTCTCGTTCTCGTCGTCCGCCACGCTCGAGTGGTCGGACACGCTCGAGACCGAAGCCGACGCGCGCTCCGCCCTGGCCCGGCTCTACCTGCTCGCCCCGCTCGGGCGCCGGACGGACCTGCTCCGCTCGCTGTCCGAGACGCGCGAGTACCTCGCCGGCATCCCCGCCGGGGGCGGCAGGTACGCCATCATGGTGACCGACGGCCGCCACGACCCCGAGCCCGGCAGCCCCTACTCAGGACTCGACGCCGCCGCCACGCTCGCGGCCCTCGAGCGCGAGGCCGCGGCCATCAAGGCCGCCGGCTGGACCTTCCTGCTCGTGCGCGTGCCCTTCGCGGGCGGGACCGCCGGCAGCGGCGCTGACTCCGGCACCGGTTCGGGGGCGGACGGACGAGGCGGCCAGGACGACGGCGCGCTGCCGGGCGGCGGCGCCGCCTCCGTGACCGGAGCCGCCGGCGCAGCCACGGCCGCGCCGGCTCCCGGGGCGGGCACGTATTTCGACGACATGGCCGACGCCCTCGGCGCCCGGGTCGCCGACTTCGACGCGGCGCTCGCCGGATCCACCGCGCTCTCGCCGCCGCGCATCTCCTGGCCCGCGGAGCTGGGCGAGGTCGGACGCAGGTTCCGGCTCGAGGTCACGATCGCCAACGACGGCGACGAGGCGCGAGCCTACGCGATAGCCAGCTTCAGGCTCGACGGCGCCGAGGCGCTCGCGCGCGAGGCGCGGGTCGAGGTGCCGCCCCGCTCCGAGGCCAGCGTCGAGCTTTCCCTCATCCTCCCCGATTCCGTCGCGCCCGGCCCGGCCCGCTTCACCGCCGAGCTGGTGCCCGCCGACGGCGAGCGCCTATCCCCCGCCCGGGGACCTCTCTCCCTGAGCTACGTTCCGCGCTTCCTCGACGCCGTCTCCGGGAGTCCCGTCCTCCTTCCCGGCCTGCTCCTGCTCGGCGCCGCGATCCTCGTCGCGCTCGTTCTCGGCTTCGCGTCGCGCGAGAAAGCCCGCGCCCTCTCGGGCGCCCGGGTCGCGGACGCTGTGCTCGACGCCCGCAGCGCCGCCGCGGCGGGCCGCCGCCGCGCGCGCGCCGACACCGCCGCGACGACCGGGGCGGGCGCCGACGAACTCTCGCGCTTCGCGGCGCGCACCCGCGGCGACGGCGCGCCGTCCATCGCGGCCGGAACCGGCGTCGCGCCCGGCGTCGCGGCCGACGAGCTCGCCTCGTACGCGGCGCGCACGCGCGGCGACGGGATTCCGCCGCTCGAGTCCGTACGGAACACGGCCGACGCGGCCGCCGATTTCGCCGAGTACGCCGCGCGCACCCGCGGAGACGGCATCCCCGAGCTGACTCCGGATGCGGGCGCCCCGGCATCGGACAACGCCGGCCTGTTCGCCGAGTGGGCCGCGCGCGCCAGGTCCGAGACCGGCTCCCTTCCCCCGAGGCCCGCGCCCGCGAAAGCCGCGGCCAAGCCGGCGCGTAGAGGGCCCGCGGCCTGGGAGACCCGTATCCGGAAGAGCGAATCGGTGCGCGTCGAGTTCCAGGTCAGGGACCAGAACGCCGCCATCGGAATGCGGAACATCCGTACGCTCTCGCCCGGGTCCCGCCGTTCGATCGGCGGAGGAAGCTCGGATTTCCTCGTCTTCCTGCTACCCGTGCCGAGGCACGTGGCCGACGCGAGCTGGGACGGCGAATCCCTGACCTTCGTGCCGCGCCGGCCAGAATTCTTCCCCGACCTCGACGGGGTTCTCGAGGATTGCATGGACCGCGAGGTGCGACTCGTGACTCGCCGCGGCCGCGAGCTTTTCATCAAATTTTCACGCTACGTGCCGCCGATCGAGCGCCTCAACAAGCTGCTCCACTGCATAGAGATGCCGGGGCCCGAGGAGCCGGGGCTGCTCGACTGAATCCGCGACAAGCCCGGCGAAGGCCCGCGCCCGCTACGGCGCGGGCTTTTTTTATCCCGTGCCGCGGCGGAACGCGCCCGGGCGGCGGGAAGGTCGGGCGAGAGAGTTCCCGGCTAGAATCCCGCGAGCACGTCGGCCGCGCGGCGCCGGACGGCCTCGGAGGAGTCCGAGGCCGCCACCTTCTCGATGGCGGCGCGGAGGGACGCCGCCTTGTTCCGCCTCGCCCATTCGAGGGCGGCGGAGCGGTTGCCGATTTCCGCGTCGTAAAGGAGCGGCTCCACGAGCGGCGCCAGGTCCGCGTCGTCGACCAGCAATAATTCGCGGACGAGCGCGGCGCGGAAGGCCTTGTCGCGGGGCGTCGACGAGGCGGAAAAGACCGCCGGCGCCTTCTCTAGCGCGGAGGACGGATCACAGGCAAGCAAGGCTCCGAAGGCGAGCGCGCGGAAGGCGGCGTCGGCCTTCGGGTCGACGAACAGGTCCGCGAGCCAGCGCGTGGCCCGCTCGCCTCCGAGCTTCCCGAGCGCCTTGATGGCCGCGGTCTTGACGGCCCGTTCCGGGTCGCGGGAGGCCTTGTACTCGAGCGCCTCGACCGCGGATCCGAGGCCGGCCGCCGCGACGGCCTCCACGGCCGCGACGCGCGCCTTCGCGTTCGGGTCGCGGAGCCCTTGCATGAGCGCCGCCTCGACCGGGCCCGCGCCGCCGGCCGCTCCGACCGAGCCGAGGGCCTCGTAGACGGCGGCCCTGAGGTTCGGATCTTCGGAAGCGGCGGCTTCCGACAGCGCCGCCGCGGAGCCCGCCGCGGCTATCCTGCCGAGCGATTCCGCGGCGTAGATGCGGGTCGCGGGACGTTCCTCCGAGTCCGCGAGCAGCGCTTCGAGCCGTTCGACCGCGGCAGGATCCCCGAGGGCGCCGAGCGCCCTCGTCGCGCGCTGTTTGAGCTCGTCGCCGGACTCGTCGTCGTCGATCAGCGAGCCGAGCAGCCTCGCCTCTTCGCTCCCGCCCGCGGCTCCGAGCAGGTTGACGGCGGCGTCGATCCATTCCTTCTCCCGGTTCTCGACGGCCCTGCGCGCCTCGGGCAGGGCGGCCTCGGACTCGATCGCGGCGAGGTAGGCGAAGGCGGCCGCCACGACTTCGCGCTCGCCCGAGTCGCGGGCTTCGAGGACGGCGACGGCGAAGGCCTCCGCGGCCTTCCCCTTCGTCTTCGCGAACCAGGCCAAGATGCCCGACCTGAGCTTCACCGAGCGGGACGCCGCGAGCAGGTCCGCGACGCTTCCGTCGTAGCGGGAGTCCTTGGCGGCCGCGAGCTCGTCGAGCAGCTCGAGCACCTCCGACTCGATGCCCCATGAGAGCACCGCGCGGCGCGACGCGTCGAGGCTGTCCGCCTCCTGGGCGGCCGCGGGGCGCGCGAGCGCCGTCAACGCCGCGAGGGCGAGGGCGAGGCGCGCGGCGAGGCGCGACCGGGTCGCGGAGGCGCGGAACGCCGCGGGGCTAGGCCGTCTTGGCCGAATAGCGGGCGAGGAAGGAACGCCGGAACGAATCGAAGCTGCCATCTTCTATACTATATCGGATCTTTTTGACGAGCTCATGCAGGAAGGCGAGGTTGTGGTAGCTCGCCAGCATCGACCACAGTATCTCGTCCTGCTTGAACAGGTGCCGGAGGTAGGCGCGGGAGTGGTCGCGGCAGACCCTGCAGGAGCACGTCGGGTCGGGCGGCAGGAAGTCGCGCTCGAAGCGCGCGTTCTTGATCTGGATCGGACCGTCCGCGGTGAAGAGGAGCCCGTTGCGCGCGACGCGGGTCGGGAACACGCAGTCGAACATGTCGATGCCGTTCGCCACCGCCTCGATGATGTACTCCGGCGTCCCGATGCCCATGACGTAGCGGGGCTTGCCTTCGGGCAGCAGGGCCGCGGTGTGGTCCAGGAATTCCGCGAAGACCTCGAAGGGCTCGCCGACCGAGAGCCCGCCGATGGCGATGCCCGGCAGGTCCAGCTCCATGATGTCCTCGGCGCTGCGGACGCGCAGGTCCTTGTAGAAATTTCCCTGCACGATGCCGAAGAGGTTTCCCCGGAAATCGCCGCGCGTGGCGAGCCAGCGCTCCTTCGAGCGCTTCGCCCAGGCCTTGGTCAGGCGCGCGGCGTCCGCGGCCTCCTTTTCGTCCGCGCCCCAGGGCGCGCAGATGTCCAGCTGCATGAACACGTCGCTCGCGAGCGCGGTCTGCACGTCGACCGCGTCCTCCGGCGAAAGGAAGCGCTTGGAGCCGTCGTGGTGCGAGCGGAAGCTCACGCCCTCTTCCGTGATCTTCCGGAGCTTCGAAAGGCTGAAGACCTGGAAGCCGCCGGAGTCCGTGAGGAAGTTGCGCTTCCAGCCGGTGAAGCCGTGGAGCCCGCCCGCCTGGCGAATGAGCTCGTGCCCGGGCCTGAGGAAGAGGTGGTAGGTGTTCGCGAGGATGATCTCGAAGCCGAGCTCCTCGAGGCTCTCCTTCGACACGGCCTTGACCGTGGCGTTGGTGCCGACCGGCATGAACACCGGCGTCTCGACCCGGCCGTGCGGCAAGTCGACGTAGCCGGTGCGCGCCCTGCCGCCGGAACTGTCGCGCGTCTTGATCGTGAAAATGCTTTCCATAGGGAACGGGCTCCTCGGATCCGGGTCAGGATTTCGCGCGCGCGGTGAGAAAGGCTCCCGCGAGCACGAAGATGGCGAGCGGGGCGAAGGCGCCCAGCTCCGGCGGAATGGAACCGCCCTTCGCGAGCAGCATGGAGACCATGCGCGCGATGTAGTAGCCGGTGGCGGCGACGAGGCTCGCGAAGAGGCTCGCGAGCAGGGAATTCCTGCCGAGCCTGCCGCCGAGCGGGACGGCCATGAGGACGACGACGAAGGGCGCGAGCGCGAAGGCGATCCGTTCGTACCGCGCCGCGAGCTCCCCTCCGTAAGGCAGTCCGGTCCGCTTGAGGAACTCGACGTAGGCCGCCAGCTCCTCGTTCCGCATGCCGTCGACCGAATCGGCCCTGGCGCGGAAGCTCTCCGGCGGTTCGACGAGCTCCGGGTCGGAGTAGGTGGCGTGGAAACGGTCGACTGGATCGCCCGTCGCCGCGTCGATCCAGTAGCGCCGGGCGTTGGTGAAGACCCACGACGCTCCGTCCCAGACGCCGCGCTGGGCGTCGACGCGGGACGAGAAGCGACCGGCCTCGTCACGCGTGATGACGCGCACGCCGCTCAGGGTCTTCGAGGCGTCGTCGTAGAACTCCACGTCCCAGACCCTGCGTCCGCCGTCGGTCATGATGGTGGCCTGCGAGCGCGAACGCGTGACCGCGCGGCCGAGGGCCGCGCGCGAGGCCGAGTCCTTGGCCGCCACGCTCGGGATCACCACCGCGTCCTCGAACCAGAAACCGAAGGCCGAAAGCGCGAGGGCGACCGCGAGCAGGGGGGCGGCGAAGCTGGCGAGGCTCGTGCCGGAGCCGAACACCGGAATCAGCTCGTTGCGCGCCGCGAGCGACCCGAAGGCGTACGACGCGGAGAAGAGCAGCGCGACGGGCAGGGCGTAGGAGAGGTTCTTGGGCATGCCGAGCGCGAGCAGCCTGAGTATGGCCGTCGTCGGCAGCTCCGCCTGCAGGTAGCCGACGATGTTGGCCAGCAGGTCGAAAAGCCCGAGCAGCACCACGAAGAACGAGAGTCCTATGGCGAAGATGGGGACGAACTCCGAGAGGAGGTAGGCGCGCAGCTTCCACGGCATGATCTAGCGCCTCAGGGCCCTGCGGCCGAGCGCGAGGGCGACGGCTCCCGCCGCCACCGCCAGGTTCGGCGCCCACATCGACCAGAAGGGGGATGCGTCGAGCCTCGTCGACACGAGCTGTCCCACCACGAGTATGCCCCAGTAGGCCACCGCGACGAGCAGGCCGAGCCCGAAACCGACAGCCCTTCCCGAACGGCGGGCCAGGGTGCCGAGCGGCGCCGCCAGGAAGACGAAGAAGAAAGCCCCCGCGGGAATGCTGAATTTCTTCCAGAATTCCATGCGGTAGACCCTGAGCGAGCGGTCGGCGGGCGGTTCCCGCTCGAGCCGGTCGAGTTCCTCGCTCCGCGCGGCGAGGCGCGAGACCGCAGACCTGCCCGATTCGCCCGATTCCACCGCCATGCGGTATTTCTCCAGTGCCTCGGCCCTGCGGTCCTCCACTTCCCGCTCGCGGGCTTCGACCCGCTTCCGGAAGGCGTCCTCCTTGGCCCGGATGGCCAGGGCCACGTCGACCGAGCTCATCTCCCGCGGTCCCGCGGCGCGCGATCCGTCGGAGAGCTTCCTGGCGGCCACGGTGTATTCCATGGCCGAGGCGTCGGCGTACTCGAAACGCCCGGGCCGTCCCGGGTCCGTGGTCTGCACGAACACTCCCTCGAGCTCGAGGACGAGGACGGCCGCCGGATCGGTCGGGACGCCCAGCCGCGCCCGCTCTGCGCCGATGACCCTGGCCTTGCCGTCGTCGGTGCGGTCCATGATGAGCACGTCGCGCAGCCAGTCGCCCTCCACGGCGCCCGTGACGATGGTGGCTTCCTCGTAGCGCTTGATGGTCCACGCGCCGAGCTCGAGGGCGGGGGTCGTGGTGGCGAGGCGGCGGTAGAGCTTTCCGTAGTTGATGGTCCCGACGGGCAGGAGCACGTCGTTGGCGCCGAACGAGATCACCGAGAACAGGAGGCCGAGCGCGACCATCGGGAGATAGACCCTCGAGCGCGGGATGCCCGAGGCCTCCATGACGAGGAGCTCGCGGTCGCTGGAGAAGCGCCCGATGGCCATGAGGGCGCCGACGAGGCTCGCGAAGGGCACCGACATGGCGATGATGGCCGGCGTCGCGTAGAACACGAGGAGGAGCACCTGTCCGGGCGGGGCCTTGCTCTCCAGGATGTCGGAGGCCATCACCAGGAGCTGGTTCACGAAGAACACCACGAAGAAGAAGGCGAAGGCGACGCCGAACGAGGACAGGAATTCGACCGCCACGTAGCGCGAGACCGTCCCGTAGCGCGCCCGCCCTTCCCCCCTCATCGCGTCCCCGTCGATCCGAAGCCGCCCTCTCCGCGCGCCGTGCCGTCGAGGACCTCGACCGCGCGGAAAACCGCGCGCGAGACCGGCGCCACGACGAGCTGGGCGACGCGCTCGCCGTCCTCGATGGTGACGTTCTCCGCGCCGTGGTTGACGAGGATCACGGAGACCTCGCCTCGGTAGTCCGCGTCGATGGTGCCTGGGGTGTTCAGGCAGGTGACGCCTTTCCTGAGCGCCAGCCCCGAGCGGGGCCGCACTTGCGCCTCGTAGCCGGGCGGCAACGCCATGCGAACGCCCGTCGGCACCGCGGCGCGCGCGCCGGGCGCGAGGACGAGCGGCGCGTCGAGCCGGGCGCGCAGGTCGGCGCCCGCCGCGAGGGCGCTCGCGTATTCGGGCGCCCTGGCGCCCGGGGCGAGCGCGAGTTCCACGACGGGTCCGTTTCCGGGAAGGCTCATGGCCGCTCCTTCCGTTCCAGCGCCGCCTCGACCCTGGCGCCGACGCGCCCCCAGGCCAGGCGGCGCTCGAGCGCCGGGTCGACGCGACGGCGCACCGTCTCGTTTACGGCCTCGGGATCGGCCGAACGGAGGGCGGCGATCGACGCCTCCACGGTCTCGGGATTCCCGTCGAAGAACCACTGCCGCGCGAGGCGCCGCATGCGGAACTCCATATCGTCGGCGCCGACCTCGGTCGAGCCCGCGAGGTGCGACACCGCGTCGGCGAATTCCGCGCGCTCGAGGCCGCCCGAGGCGAAGCGTTCGAGCTCGGCGTCGTAGAGCTCGGCGAGCTTCGGGAAGGAGGAGGCGCGCGTGGAGGCGAAGACGCTCCAGAGCCCCGCGTCGCGGGAGAGCCCGGCGCCGGACCACACCGAGTAGCAGAGCCCGGCGCGCTCGCGGAGAGCGAGGAAGAGCCGCGAGCCCATCGCCTCGCCCCAGGCCGCGCTCGCGATCGAGAGCGCCCAGTAGTCCGCGCGGTCGAAAGGCGGCTCGAGGGGAATGCCCGCGTAGAAATGCGTTTGCCTGGCTTTCCCCGCCTCGGCCGCGCGGAACGGGGCGGCCGCGACGGGACGCGGCGCCGGGCGCGGCGCCCGGGCCGCCGCGTCGCGCGGCAGCGAGCGGTCGAGGGCGCGCAGCGCCTCGTCCGGATCGAAGCCGCCGGCTATCGACACCACGAGCCGCGAAGGACCGAAATGCTCGCGCCAGTAGCCGACGAGCCGTTCCCGGTCGATGGCGGCGACGTCCTCGGGCTCGCCCTGGATCTTCCTGCCGATGGCCTGTCCCGGCCAGAGGCGCGCGAGGAAGGCGTCCTGCCCCGACTCCTCCGGGTCGTCGAGCGCGGCCCAGGCCTCGTTCGCCACGACCTCGCGCTCGCGCTCGAACTCGACCGGGTCGAACACGGAACGGTGCGCCATGTCGGAAAGCAGGTCGATGGCGAGCGGCAGGGCCGAGCCGGGCAGCGAGCAGTGGAAGCAGGTGGCCTCGCGCTCGGTGAAGGCGTTGAGCCAGCCGCCCACGCGGTCGGCTTCGCGCGCGATGTCATCGGGGCCGCGCGTCGCGGTTCCCTTGAAGACCATGTGCTCGACGAAGTGGGTGTAGCCCTTCTGGTCGTCGGCTTCGTCGCGCGAGCCGGTCGGGTACCAGAACCCGACGGCGGCTCCCCGCGCGCGCGGCTCGACGTCGAGCAGGGCGACCGCGCCGCCGCCCAGGTCCCTGACTATCCTGACGCCCTCAGCGGGCGTCCGCTCTCTTCCCGCCATGATGCCTCGATGAAGAGGGCCCGGCGGCGGGAAGTCCTCCCGGCCGCCGGGCCCGGTATGCGCGCGGCGACCGGAGGGCCGCCGCGACGGGCTCACTCGCCCTTCTTGCCCTCGCTCTCCTCGATCGCGTCGACGTAGGAGAGGTTGAGGCGGCCGAGCTTGTCGATCTCGAGCAGCTTGACGGGGATCTTCTGGCCTTCCTTGACCACGTCGGACACCGAGGCCACGCGCTGGCGCGAGAGGCGGCTGATGTGCACGAGGCCTTCCTTGCCCGGCAGGATCTCGACGAAGGCGCCGAAGTCCATGACGCGCTTGACGGTGCCCTGGTAGATCCGGCCGATCTCCGGGTCGGTGACGATGGCCTTGATGGCGTCGCGGCACTCGTAGGCGTTCTTCTGGTTCTTGCCGTAGACCGTGACCGAGCCGTCGTCGTCGACGTTGATCTCGACCGAGTACATCTCGCAGAGCGCCTTGATGTTCTTGCCGCCCGGCCCGATGATCGCGCCGATCTTGTCGGTGTCGATCTTGAGGCTGACGATCTTCGGCGCGTAGACGGAGATGTCCGCCGAGGGGGCCGGCAGGGTCTCGTTCATGATCTTGAGGATGTGCAGGCGGCCGCGCTTCGCCTGGGCGAGCGCCTTGGTCATGATCTCGGTGCTCACGCCCGCGATCTTGATGTCCATCTGGAAGCCGGTGATGCCGGCTTCGGTGCCCGCCACCTTGAAGTCCATGTCGCCGAGGTGGTCCTCGTCGCCGAGGATGTCGGAGAGCACCGCGAAGCGCGCGCCGTCGGTTATGAGACCCATGGCGATGCCGGCCACGGGCGCCTTGAGGGGCACGCCGGCGTGCATGAGGGCGAGCGAGCCGCCGCAGACCGAGGCCATGGACGAGGAGCCGTTGGACTCGAGGATCTCGGAGACAACGCGGATGGTGTAGGGGAACTGCTCCTTGGTCGGGAGCACCTTCTCGAGCGAGCGGCGCGCGAGGTGGCCGTGGCCGATCTCGCGGCGGCTGGTGCCGAGGCGGCCGGTCTCGCCGACGGAGAAGGGCGGGAAGTTGTAGTGCAGCATGAAGCGCTCGCGGCGGTCGCCCTCGATGTCGTCGAGGATCTGCTCGTCGAACACCGTGCCGAGCGTGGCCACCGCGAGGGCCTGGGTCTCGCCGCGGGTGAAGAGCGCCGAGCCGTGGGTGCGCGCGAGCACGCCGACCTGGCAGGTGATGGCGCGGATGTCCTCGAGGCCGCGGCCGTCGACGCGGAGGCTACGGTCGAGGATGGCGTTCCGGAGGGCGTGGAACTGGATGTCCTCCATGAGGGCGTCGAAGAGCTTCTTCTGGACCTCGTCGGCGAGCACGTCCGCGAACTCTGCGGCCGTCTCCTTGATGGCGGCGGCGACGGCGGCGTAGCGCTCCTGCTTCACCTTGGTGAAGAGGGCCTTCTCGAGGCGGGGCTTCGCGGCGGCCTCGATGGCGGCCTTCTTCTGGAGCTCGACGCGGAGGGGCGCGAGGGCGAGCTTGGGCTTGCCGATCTCGGCGCGCATGCGCTCGATCAGGGCGCAGATCTCGGCGATCGGCTTCTTGGCCGTCTCGATGGCGCCGAGCATGAGCTCCTCGCTCACCTCGCTCGCGCCGCCCTCCACCATCGTGATGCCGTCCTTGGTGCCGGCGACGATGATCTCGAGGGCCGAGCGCGCGATCTGCTCGAAGGTCGGGTTGACGACGTAGGCGCCGTCGACGTGGCAGACGCGCACGGCGGCGATGGGGCCGTCGAAGGGGATGTCGGAGATGTGCACCGCGGCGCTGGCCGCGTTGATGGCGTGGATGTCCGGCGGGTTGACCTGGTCGGAGCTGATGGTGGTCGGGACCACCTGGATCTCGCGGCCGAAGGCCTTGTCGAAGAGCGGGCGCATCGGGCGGTCGATGAGGCGGGAGACGAGGATCTCCTTGTCCTTCGGCCGGGTTTCGCGCTTGATGAAGCCGCCGGGAATCTTGCCGGCGGCGTAGTACTTCTCGTTGTACTCGACGGTGAGCGGGACGAAGTCGAGGCCCTCGGTCACCTTCGAGGAGCAGCAGGCGGTGGCGATGACCGCGCTGCCCGCGTACTGGGCGAACACCGAGCCGTTGGCCTGTTTGGCCATGCGCCCGGTCTCCATGACGAAATCCTCGCCGTTTATCGAGTAGGCGTATTTACGTGCGTCCATTATCGATTCTCCGATCGCGCCTCAATACGAAAGAGCCCGAACCGGCGCGCGCGGGTCGGGCTTTCGACATATCTCGCCTTCGCTCACTTGCGGATGCTGAGCTTCTCGAGCAGGGCGCGGTAGCCCGCGAGGTCCCGGCGCTCGAGGTACTTGAGGAGCCTCTTGCGCTGGCCGACCAGCATGAGGAGGCCGCGGCGGGAGTTCGAGTCCTTCTTGTGGCTGCGGGCGTGCTCGGTGAGCTGCTTGATGCGCTCGGTGAGCAGGGCGATCTGGGTCTCGGTGGACCCGGTGTTCTTCTCGTCCTTGCCGTGCTCGAGGACGATGCGGGCCTTGTCTTCCTTGGTCATGGCCATTCGGAATGCTCCTTGTATCGCTTTCAAAACCTAATTGGTGTCTTGTTCAGGGTTTCCGCGCGTTCCGCGAACGGACGCGCGAACCGGAAACCGTCGCGTCATTGTACCCAAAAACGCGGAAAAGTCAATGACGCCGGGCGCTAGCCCATCACCGCCAGGTAGGCGAAACGCGCGCCCGAACGCTCGACGATGGCCAGGAGCCGTCCGTCCGCGTCGAACGCGGCGCAGGCCTCGGGTCCTTTCGCGTCGGCCGCCACCTCGGCGGCGCCAGAGTCGCCCGCCGCGCCGGCCGCGACGAAATCGCGGGGATGCAGGCGCCCTCCTGAGAGGACCCGCCTGGCGGCGTCGCCCTCGGCCCGCAGGGCGACGAGCCCGAGCGCCGCGGCTTCGCCGACGCCCAGGGACCTGAGGCTTTCGAGCGCGACCGCGTCGGGAGCCACGCCCGAGTCGGCGGGAAAGGGTCCGGAGGCGAGGCGCCGTAGCGCCACGAGGTGTCCGCGGCTGCCCGCGGCCAGGGCCAGGTCGCGGGCCAGGCTCCGTATGTAGGTGCCCTTGGAGCAGCGGACCAAAATGACGGCGTCGCGGCCGTCGAAGGTCTCGAGCTCGAGGGAATGGATGGTGACTTCGCGGGCGGCGGGCGCCACGTCCTCGCCGTCGCGGGCGCGCTGCCAGGCCCGCTTCCCGTCGATGTGGACCGCGGACCAGGCGGGCGGGGCCTGCATGATCCTGCCGCGGAAAGACGGCAGGGCGGCCTCGAGCGCCTCGCGGGTCGGGAGGGGCCCCTCCCCTACCACCTCGCCCGAAGGGTCGAGCGTGGAGGTCTCGGCGCCGAAGCGTACGATGCCCCGGTATTCCTTGTCGCAGCCCGAGAACCAGGGCGCGAGCCGCGCGTAGCGGCCGACGAGCGCCACGAGGGTGCCCGTCGCGAAGGAATCGAGCGTGCCCGCGTGACCGACGCGCCCCGTCCCGAAGACGTGGCGCAGGGGCTTGAGCGCGTCCGAGCTGGTGATTCCGGCGGGCTTGTCGACGACGACGAAGCCGTCGGGAGAGTCCGGGTTCCGCTTCAAGGCAGGAGGCCTTTCAGCTTTTCCGTCATCTCGAATCCCTCGCGGATGCCGCGGTCGGCCTCGAAGACGAGCCTGGGCGTGCTCCGGATCCGGAGCCGCTTGCCCACGGCCCCCTGGATGAAGCCCGCGGCGCGGTTCAGTCCCGCGGCCGCGGCTTCGAGGGTGGAGTCGTCGCCGATGACGGAGACGTGCACGCGCGCGTGGCTCGCGTCGCGGGCCACCTCGACCCGCGTGATCGACACGAGCGTGCCGACCCGCGGGTCCTTGACTTCGCCGCGCAGGATCAAGCCCGCGATCTCGTCGCGGAGCTCGTCCTCCACCTTGCGGCGCCTGAGTTCGTCCATGCCTCAGGCCTCCGCGTCCGGAGCGGCTTCTCCCTCGGCGGCGGTATCGGTCTCGGCCGCCTTGGCGGCCTCGGCTTCCTTCGCTTCCTTGGCGGCCTTGGCCTTGGCGGCCTTCTCGGCCTTCGCCTTCTCGGCCTTCTCCGCCTTGTCGACGTCGCCGAGCTTGCGGGTCACGGCCACCTGCTCGAAGATCTCGAGCACGTCGCCGACCTTGAGGTCGTTCCAGCCGTCGATGCCGACGCCGCACTCGTAGCCGGCGGCGACTTCCTTCGCGTCGTCCTTGAAGCGCTTGAGCGAACCGAGCTTGCCCTGGTGCACCTCGATGCCCTCGCGGATGACGCGCACGCTCGCGGCGCGCTTGACCACGCCCTCGAGGACGTAGCAGCCGGCGATGACGCCGATCTTCGGCACCTTGAACAGCTCGCGGACCTCGACCTGGCCGATGTCCTGCTCCTTGTACTCGGGAGCCAGCATCCCCTCCATCGCCGTCTGGATCTCCTCCACGGCGCGGTAGATGATGTTGTACTTCCGGATGTCGACCTTCTCCTGGTCGGCGAGGAGCTTGGCCTTCGGCGTCGGGCGGACGTTGAAGCCGATGATGATGGCGTCCGAGGCGGAGGCCAGCATGACGTCGTCCTCGTTTATCGCGCCGGCCGCCGCCCGGATGGCGACGAGCCTGACCTCGCGGGTCGAGAGCTTCTCGAGCGAGTTCTTGAGGGCTTCGACCGAGCCGGTGACGTCGCCCTTGATGACGACCTTGAGCTCCTGGACGTTGCCCTCGTGGATGGTGTCGTAGAGGTTGTCGAGCGTGACCTTCTTGAGGGTCTTGGCGACCTCGGAGCGCTTGAGCTCCTGGCGCTTGCCCGCGATCTGCCGCGCGAACTTTTCGTCCTCGACCGCCTCGAAGGGGTCGCCGGCGTTGGGCATGCCCTCGAAGCCGATGACCTCGACGGGCTGCGAGGGGCTGGCCACCTCGACCTTCTCGCCGCGCTCGTCGAACATGGCGCGGACCTTGCCCGGGAAGACGCCGGCCACGAAGCAGTCGCCGACGCGGAGCGAGCCGCGCTCGACGATGACCGTCGAGACGATGCCCCGTCCGTGGTCGATCTTGGCCTCGATGACCTTGCCCTCGGCGCGGCAGTCGTAGTTGGCGGTCAGCTGCAGCAGCTCTGCCTGGAGCAGGATGGCGTCGAGCAGCTCGTCGATGCCCTTCTTCTGGAGGGCCGAGATCTGGCAGAAGATGGTCTCGCCGCCCCAGGCCTCGGGGGTCAGGCCCCGCTCGGCGAGCTGGGTCATGACGCGGTCCGGGTTGGCCTCGGGCAGGTCGATCTTGTTGATGGCCACGATGATCGGCACCTTGGCCGCCTTCGCGTGGTCGAGGGCCTCGAGGGTCTGGGGCATGACGCCGTCGTTGGCCGCGACCACGAGGACGACGATGTCCGTGACCTGCGAGCCGCGGGCGCGCATCTTGGTGAAGGCCTCGTGGCCCGGGGTGTCGAGGAAGGTGATCCGGCCCTTGGGCGTCGTCACCATGTAGGCGCCGATGTGCTGGGTGATGCCGCCGAATTCGCGGCTCACCACGTCCGTCTTGCGGATGGCGTCGAGGAGCTTGGTCTTGCCGTGGTCGACGTGGCCCATCACCGTGACGATCGGCGGACGGTGCGCGAGGCTGTCGGGCGCGTCCGCCTCCTTCTCGATGACGGTCTCGTCGTAGAGGCTCACCACCTTGACCTCGCAGTTGTATTCCGCCGCGAGGATGGTGGCGGTGTCCGCGTCGATCTGCTGGTTGATGGTGGCCATCACGCCGAGGCTCATCAGCTTGCCGATGAGCTCGCTCGGCTTGATGTTCATCTTCCGGGCGAGGTCGGACACGGAGACGGTCTCCATGATGTCGACGCTCGAGGGGATGGCGTTGAGGTTCGCTCCTGACTTCTTCTTGAACTGGAGCGCCTTCTCCATGTCCTCGTCGCGCTTGACGTAGGAACCCTTCTTGCCCTTGGCCAGGCGCTTGCCCGCGGGGCGCGCCGGTCCGGGAGGGGGACCGCCCGCGCCGGGGCCGCCGGGCCTGCCGCCGTAGCCGCCGGGGCGGCCGGGACCGCCGGGACGGGGTCCGTAGCCGGGCCTGCCGCCGGGACCGCCCGGTCCGCCGGGCCTGCCGGGACCGCCCGAGTAGCCGCCGGGACGGCCGGGACCGCCCTGATAGCCGCCGGGCCTGCCGGGACCGCCCGGGCCGCCGGGACCGCCCTGGTACCCGCCGGGGCGGCCCTGGTAGCCGCCCTGGCCGCCGGGAGCGCCGGGACCGCCGGAATAGCCGCCGGGACGACCCTGATAGCCGCCCTGGCCGCCGCCGGAGTAGCCGCCCGGTCGACCCTGGTAGCCGCCGGGACGCCCCTGGTAGCCGCCCTGGCCGCCCTGGCCGCCGGGAGCGCCCGAGGGACCGCCCTGGTAGCCGCCGGGACGGCCCTGGTAGCCGCCCTGGCCGCCGGGAGCGCCCGAGGGACCGCCCTGGTAGCCGCCGGGACGGCCCTGGTATCCGCCCGAGCCGGAGCGGTCGTAACCGCCGACCCGGCCCTGCACGGAGTTCGGACGCTGGGTATCGTATCCGCCGACCCGGCCCTGGACCGAGGCGGGGCGCTGGGTATCGATGCCGCCGACCCGGCCCGGCACCGAGGCGGGACGCTGGGCGTCCCCCGCCGCGGGGCGGCTCTGCGCGGGAACCGGGCGGCGCGGCGCCTCGCCTGAGGCGCCGTCGGCGACGGGCGCGCTTGCGGGCCGCGCTTCCGCGCGGGGCTCGACGGGATGCTCGGGACGCGGGGCGTGGACGCCCTCCGCCTTCGGCTCCTCGCCCTCGTGGTGGGCGACGACGCGGGCCTGCGGCTTTTTGACGACGACCTTCTTCTTGACGACCACGACCTTCCGCTTCTCGGCGGACTCGTGGTCCTCCGTCGGAGCGGGCGCCGGCGCGGGCGCGCCCTGGGGAGCCTTGGGCTGCTTTATGAGATGGGCCTTGGCTTTCTGGTTCTCGTTGCTGTCAGACATACTCCACCTTCAGGCTGGCCCTATCAGGCCTCCTGGTCGTCCTCGTACTCGAAGCTGAGCTCTACGCCGCAGCTCGGGCATTTCGTCATATCGGCCGTGATGCGCGCGCCGCAATCCGGGCACTCGTATTCCTCGTCCTCCGCGCTCCGGCCGCCGTCCGTCGCGGCCTCCTCGGAAACGAGCTCCACGTTCTCGTCGATCCGCTCCCGGAGCGCGGCAAGGTCCGCTTCGGTGAGTCCTTCGACCGACGCGAGCCGCGCGTCGTCCATGCCGAGGAAATCCTCGATCAGCTCGACGCCGGCCGCCTCCAGCGCGGCGACCGCCGCCTCGGGAGCGCCCGGCAACTCGGAGAGCCGGGAGATCTCCTCCTCCTCGACCTCGCCGAAGAGGGCCGAGACCGCTTCCTTCGCGCCGCTCGTCAGGTCCATCTGCTGGAACTGCTCCTCGGTCTTGACGTCGATGTTCCAGTCGCAGAGGCGGTTGGCGAGCCGGACGTTGAGTCCCTGCTTGCCGATCGCCACCGAGAGCTGGCCCTCGGCGACCACCGCGAGCGCCAGGCGGCGGCCCTCGTCGAGGACGTGGACGTCGAGCACCTCGGCCGGCGAGAGCGCGTTGCGGATGAAGCGCTTCGGGTCGATCTCGTACTTGAGCACGTCGATCTTCTCGCCCTCGAGCTCCCGGATGATGGACTGGATGCGTATGCCCTTGAGTCCCACGCAGGCGCCGACCGGATCGACGTCCTCCCGCTTGGAGAAGACGGATATCTTGGTGCGGTAGCCGGGCTCGCGGACTATCTTGAAGACGTCCACCGTGCCGTCGTAGATCTCCGGCACCTCGAGCTCGAGGATCTTCTTGACGAACTCGGCGTGCGAGCGCGAAAGGACGATCTGCGGGCCGGTCTTGGTCTTGTTGACCTCGACGATGTAGGCCTTGATGCGGTCGTTCGGGTGGTAGGTTTCGCGCGGCGACTGGTACTTGCGGGGCAGCACGCCCTCGACGCGGCCGAGGTCGACGTAGATGTTGCCGTTTCGCTCGCGCTGGTAGTACCCGATGATGATCTCGCCGATCTTCGAGTGGTATTCGGCGTAGAGCGTGTCGCGGGAGATCTCGCGGAGGTTCTGGCGCGTGGTCTGCTTGGCCAGCATGACCTCCTGCAGGTCGAACTCGCGCGGATCGATCGGCAGCTCGAGGATGTCCCCGACCTCGGCCTCGTCCGACCACTGCTTCGCCTCCGCGAGCTCGATCTCGAGGACCGGGTCGTCGAGCTCCTCGACGATGGTCTTGCGCGCGAGGATCTCGACGCCCTCGTAGTCGTCCTTGAAGCGCACGACCGCGTTCTCGGAGGTCCCGAAGCGCTTCTTGTAGGCCGCCATCAGGGAGTCCTCGACCGTCTTGAGGACTAGCTCCTCGGAGATGCCCTTCTCGTATATCAGCTGACGGATAGCCTCTGCCATCTCTGACGACATGGTTTTCTCAACCCTCCCGCGCGCCGTCGAGGCGCGCCTTGACTATTTCGGAAATCGGCACCTTCTTCTCGCCTTCCGCGGTCGAGAGGATGACCGTGTCGCCTTCGGCGCCGACGATGACGCAGGGCGTCCACTCGGATTCCCCGAGGAAGATCGCCTTGACGCCCCTGCCGGCGAAGATCGCGTATTCGCGGCTCTCGTGGAGCATGCGCTCGGTGCCGGGACTCGCCACCTCGAGATGGAAATCCTGGAGATCGAGCAAAACCTGGAGCCGCGGCTGGATCAGGCGGTGCGCCTTGGCGCACTCGTCGATGCCCGTGCCGCCCCTGCGGTAGACCGTGGCGCGCACCGAGGCGCCGCCCTTCCGGCGGCTTATGAAGAGGTCGACGAGCGCGAGCCCCGCGCCCTCGAGGAGCTGTGCCAGTTCCTGGCGTATCGATTCGGTTTCCGTCATTTTCCGCCAATAAAAAAAGAGCCGCGGGAACGACTCTTTTTCATCATCGCTCTGTATGTCGGTTCGATAGTACCGGAACGCCCCGGGGGTGTCAATACGCCCGACCCGCCCGGAAGGCCCCGGGGGACCGGCCGGGACCTCGGGGGACCGGCCGGGACCTCGCGCGGCCCCCCGGAGCCGGAGCTCCTTCAGTCCGCGGCGAGCGTCACCGCGTCGACCCGGAGCGCCCCGGCTTCCTTGAGGGCGATGGCGCAGGCCGAGAGCGTGGCGCCCGTGGTCATCACGTCGTCCACGAGCAGCACCCGCGGGGGCGCCCTCCCGCGGACGCCGATGGCGCCGGCCAGGTTCGCGAGGCGCCCGTCGTGGTCCAGGGTCTTCTGCTCGGCGCCGGGCCTGCGGGCCAGCAACGCGGCGACGGGAAAGCCGAGGCGGCCGAGCTCGCGCGCGAGGAGCGCCGACTGGTCCCAGCCGCGTTTCCGGAACGAGCGGGGCGAACAGGGCGCCCCGACCGCCACCGCGCCCGGGTGGCGCTCCGCGGCCGTGGCGAGGAGAGAGGCCAGGAAGGGAGCCAGCGAGCGGCGGGCGCCGAATTTATAGGCCGCGATCACGCGCGCGGCGGCGCCCGCGTAGCGCCAGAGCGGCCAGGCGGAGTCGAACGCGAAATCCGCCCCGCGGCAGCGCAGGCAGGCGCCAGCCTCGGAAAGGAGCGGAAGGCCGCAGCGGACGCAACGCGGCTCCGGCTCGGGCGCGAGGCCCTCGGCGCAGTCCGCGCAGAGGGGCGTCCCGCGGGGCAGGCGTCGCGCCGCGGCGGCCGGCTCCCGGAGCGGCAGCGCTCCGCCACAGACGACGCAGGAGCCGGGAAGCGCGAGACCGGAGAGGACGGGAACGGGGCCGAACCGAAGCGCGTTCATGCCGGTCCACCGCTCCGCAGGGCCGCGGCGCTTGCGCTCCGCCGCGTAAGCGCGCGCGCTTACGGCGCGGGCTGGAGGAGCTTTCGCAAGGCGGCCAGCCGGTTGAGGGCCTCGAGGGGAGTCAGGCGCTCCGGATCGATGGCGCGGAGCTCCCCGATGACGAGTTCCTCGTTGGCGAACAGGGCGCCCTGCGCCTGCTTCGCCGCGACCGGAACGGCCGAAACGGACGCGGGGAGGCCGCGCTCGCGCTTCTCGAGCTCCGCCTGGATCCCGCGCGCGCGGACGAGCACCGGCTCGGGGACGCCCGCGAGCCGGGCCACGTGGACCCCGTAGGAACCCGCCGCGGGCCCCGGCACCACCCGGCGGAGGAAGGCGACCTCCCCGTCCCGCTCCTCGACGGCCATGGACAGGTTGACGAGGGCGGGCCGCTCGAGGGCGGTCAGCTCGTGGTAGTGCGTGGCGAACAGGGTGCGGCACGCGCTCGAGTCGAGCAGGTACTCCGAGGCGGCCCAGGCGATCGCGAGCCCGTCGACGGTGCTGGTGCCGCGGCCGACCTCGTCCATGACGACGAGGCTGCGCTCGGTGGCCTCCCGGAGTATGTAGGCGGTCTCGTGCATTTCGACGAGGAAGGTGGACTCCCCGCGCGCCAGGTTGTCCTGGGCGCCGACGCGGCAGAACACCCGGTCGGCGACCCCGACGCGCGCCTCGAGCGCCGGCACGAAGGATCCCGCCTGCGCGAGGATGACGATGAGCGCGGTCTGCCTGAGGTAGGTGCTCTTGCCCGCCATGTTCGGTCCGGTGATCAGCGCGAAGCGCTTTCCGTCCGCGTCGAGCTCGGTGCCGTTCGGCACGAAGGCGCCGGAGGGGAGGTGCGCCTCCACGACCGGATGGCGCCCTTCCACGACATGGAGGATCCCGGAGCGGTCGACCGCGGGGCGGTTCCATCCGCGCTCGGTGGCCACCCGGGCGAAGGACGCCAGGCAGTCCACGCGCGCCACGGCGGCCGCGAGCGAGCCCAGGGCGGGCAGCGCCGCCTTGATCCCGTCGCGAACCTCGAGGAAGCGCGCGCGCTCGAGCTCCACGAGGCGCTCCGCCGCGGAGTTGAGCTCCGTCTCGATGGCGGCCAGTCGCTCCGTCGAGAAGCGCTCGGCTCCGGCCATCGATTGCCGACGGACGAAGTGCCGCGGCGCCTTCTCCGCGGAGGCGCGGGTGGTCTCGAGGAACCAGCCGAGCACCCGGTTGTAGCGCAGCTTGAGGTTGGAAATGCCCGTCGCGGCGCGTTCCTCCTCGACGTAGGCCTCGAGGACGGAGCGCGCGTCGTCGCGGAGGGATCTGAGCCGGTCGATCTCGGGATCGAAGCCTTCCCTGATGAGCCCGCCCTCGTGGAGCGTGACGGGCGGCTCCGGGGCGACGGCCCGGTCGACGAGCTCGCGGGCTCGCGCGAGCTCCGCGCGCTCCGCCCCGCCGAGGGCGAAGCCGAGCAGCTCCGCCCGGGGCACGAGGGCGGCGCACGCGGCCTCGGAGGCCAGGGCGGCGTCGATCGCGTCGCGGAGCGCCAGCAGGTCCTTGGCGTGCGCCTTGTCGAGCGCCACCCTCGCGCCGAGCCGTTCGAGGTCGAGCACGCGTCCCAGCTCGCCGCGGAGGCGCTCGAGGGTGCGCTGTTCGCGGTAGAGGGCTTCCACCGCGTCGTGCCTCGAGGAGATGGCCTCCGGGTCGCGGAGGGGGGACAGCAGCCATTGCCTGAGCAGGCGCGAGCCCATGGAGCTGCGCGTCGCGTCGACCGTGCCGATCAGGCTGTAGCTACGACCGCCGTCCTGCAGGCCGCGGTCGAGCTCGAGGTTGCGTTGCGTGGATTCGTCGAGGAGGAGCCGCTCGCCCTCGTCCGGGCGCGAAAGGCCGCGAAGGTGCGGCAGCGCGTGGCGCGCGGTCTCGGCGACGTACTCGACCAGCAGCCCGGCCGCCCCGATCGCCGGATCATCGTCCTCGAAGCCGAAGCCCTTGAGGCTGGCGACCCCAAAACGGCGCTTCAGCTCGGCGGCCGCCTTCCGGCCGTCGAAGCTCCAGTCCGGATAGGGGTTCAGCACGAGGCCTTCCCGGTCGCCGAGCGCGCGCGCCGTCTCCGCGTCCTCGAGCAGGCTTTGCTGGACGAGTGCCTCGCGGGGGGCCAGGCGGTACAGTTCCCGCCTGAGCCGCGCCGCGTCGGCTCCAGGGAAGGAGAAGGCGCGGAACTCGCCCGTGGAGACGTCCGCGTAGGCGAAACCGAGCTCGGAACCGGCGGATCCCGATCTGCCGATCGACACGAGCCAGTTGTTGGCGCGCGCCTCGAGGTAATCCTCCTCGACGGTGGTGCCGGGCGTCACGACCTCGACCACCTCGCGTTCCATGATGCCGCGCGCGGCGCCGCCGTCGCCGACCTGCTCGCAGATGGCGACCTTGCGTCCGAGGCGGAGGAGGCGGGCGACGTAGGATCTCGCGGCGTGGTAAGGTATGCCGCACATCGGCCGGTCCTGGCGCTTGGTCAGCGTCAGGTTGAGGAGGACCGACACCTCCACGGCGTCGGCGTCGAACATCTCGTAGAAATCCCCGAGGCGGAAGAACAGCACCGCGTCGCGGTTGCGTTCCTTGAGGCTCCTGTACTGGTCCATGAGGGAGGTCTGGCCGGGCATCGCGGTTGCATTGTACCGGATGATGGGCTAGGATACAATCGAAGCGGATCGCGAGGGGTGGGCGTGGAAGAGGCCTTGTTCGTCAAGGAAGAGCGCGAGGTCGTCTACATCAAGGCCCGCGGCCACATGACCGCCGCCCTTTGCCCCGAGCTCAAGTCCCGCGTGCTCGCGCGCCTCGACGCGAGCCCTCCCCTCGAGCGGATCTACCTGGACCTGCGCGACTGCGAGTACATGGACTCCACGTTCATGGGCCTGATAGTCGGCTTCAACAAGCGGCTCCAGCGCGCGGCAGCCCGCCCCATCACGCTGCTCCACGTGAACGAGACCTGCATGGGACTGCTCAAGACCATCGGCATCGTCAGGCTCGTGGAGCTCTCGGAAGCCGAAGTCCCCTTCCCCGCCCCGATGGAGAACCTGGCCGGCGCGGACCGCGCCACCGCCGGTTTCATCCTCGACGCCCACGAGAACCTAATGGAGCTGTCGGACGACAACCGCAAGCGCTTCTCGACGCTCTACCAGGTCCTCAAGTCGCAGCTCGACCGGGGCTCCTCCGGCGACGGGGAAAAATGAAAAAGGCGCCGGTCGGACCGGCGCCCCCTTCCGCGGCGGCTACTTCGCCTTGCCGACCAGCTCGAATATCACCTTGTCGCTGATGTCGATCGTGGGGCTGAACCAGAGCACCGCGTTGCCCGAGCCGTCCAGCTGCTGCGCCGAAACGACCAGGCTGTAGCCCTCCAGCTCGGCGACCTTCTTGATGGCCGCCGCCGCGAGCGCGGCGAATTCGGAGCTGTCGGAAAGCTTCTTCGCCTTCTCGTCGAGTTCCGCCTTCTTGATCTTGTAGTACTCCGACAGGTTGAGCGCCTTGCGGGCGATCTCGGCGTCGATGGAGGCGATGAGCGGCTTGTCGTCGACGGCGATGGCCTCCGCCTTCCTCCGCTGCAGGTCCCGGATCTCGGTCGTCATGCGGTCTACCTCGGCCTGGACCCGCGCCTTCTCCTCCTCGAAGGCCCGGACCGGCGCGGAGTCCTTGGCGTAGGTCATGTAGACCTTCTGGAGGTCGACGACGGCGACTCGCCCCATCTGCTGCTGCTGGGCGGCGGCTGCCCCGAGAAACGCCGAGGCCAGCAAGGCCAGACCGATCGTTCTGCGTGCGTTCATGAATGCTTCCCTCTAAGTTCCCGCCGCTTCAGTACAGCGGCTGGGTGATGCTGATGACGAAATCGAGGCCCTTGTCCGCGGGCCATTCGAAGCTCCAGTCGTCCCCGAGCGTGAAGGTCTTGGCGAAGTAGAAGCGGAACGGGAACTGCGGAATGGCGAAGCGGAAGCCGAAGCCGAGGCTGAAGGCCATGTTGTCCGGCGAAAGCGAGGCGAGCCCGCCCGCGGCGTCCCACGAGCTTTCGGAGCCCGTGCTCGGCACCAGGAGGCCGTACTCGTCCGAGGCGAGGGCCGCGGCGTCGAGGAAGCCGTCCAGCGAGATGATGCCCGCCGCGAGCGGGACGCGGAGCTCGAGCCAGTTCTCCCAGAGCGCGGTGCCCTCCTTGGTCGAAAGCCCGGAACCCCAGCCGCGGCCGACGAAGGTGCCGTCGATGCGGAGCGCGTTGGTCGAGGTGTATTCAAACCCGTTCCAGTTGGGCAGCAGGAACGAAAGGCCCGAATGGGCGCCGAGGACGGCCTTGAAGGACCACGAGTCGGAGACGGGCAGGTCGACCAGGGTCAGGTAGCCCTCGAGCTTCGTGTCGGAGCGGATGAACTGCTGGACTTCGACCGGGAGCAGTCCCTTGAACGTGAAGCGCTGGCTCGCGTACCAGCCGTCCGAGGGATCGTACCAGAGGTCGAGCGCGTTCAAGTAGGCGCGGGTGAAGAAGGAGTTGGCCCAGAGCCACTTGTCGTGGTTGGCCGCCACGACGGCGTCGTAGGGCCGCGAGCCGTCGGCGTAGGTGTCGAGCGTGAGGCCCGACGAGATGCCGGTGCCGACGCCGAGGTCGCCCAGCGGCGTGCGGAAGCGGTAGCCGGTGGAAAGCCCGAGCGAGATCTCCCATTCCTGGTACTGCATGTAGAAGTCGTCCGGGACGACCTGCCCCGCGGCGAGGTACTCCTCCATGCTCGAGTAGGGATCCGGCACCCGGCCCGGTTCGTCGTAGCCGAACACGGGTCCGTACACGTCCTGGAGGGTCTTGATCGTCTTGTGCGACATCGAGAGGTCCACGCCGCCGGACCAGCGCCGTCCGAGGAGCCAGGGCTCGACGAAGGAGAACACGAGGCTCTGCTCGGTCGGCGAGGCGTTGAGGTCGACGGAGAAGGTTTGGCCGTTCCCGAGGAAGTTGCGGTCGTTCCACTTGACGAGGCCCGAGAGCGGGAAGGCGCCCGGGGTGCCCAGGCCGGAAAGGGTGACGCCGAACTGGATGTCCGCGGTGCTCTGCTCCTCGACGTTGATCACGAGGGCCATGAGGCTCTCGGCGGAGCCCTGCATCATCTCCGGTTCTATCGCCGAGAAGTACTGCAGGTTGTAGAGGTTCCGCAATCCCTCCATGATCTTGGTCTTCGAGAACACGTCGCCGACCTCGAGCGGCAGCTCGCGGGCCAGGACGTGCTCGCGGGTCTTCTCGTTGCCCCTGAACTCGATGCTCTCGATGTGGGCGCGGCCGCGCTCGGTGATGGACACGACGTAGGAGACGACGCCGCGCTCGGCGTCGCGCTCCTCGCGGAGCTCGACGCGGTTGAAGATGTAGCCGCTCTCGTAGTAGAGGTCGTCGATGCGGCCCTTGTCGGCGAGCAGCTTCGGGTAGTCGAGGATGTCGTCGCTCTTGAGCCGGACCAGGGAGCCGAGCTTCTCCGAGTCGAAGATGCGGTTCCCCTCGAAGCTGATGCCGCCGAAGCGGTACTGGCGGCCTTCGACGATCCTGAAGGTGAGGGCGAGGTCGTTGCGGCCCGACGCCTCGTCCGCGACGAGCTCGCGGGCCACGTCGGGAACGGCCGCGTCGATGAAGCCCTTGGAACGGTAGTGCTGCAGCAGCTTGAGCCGGTCGGATTCGAGCTTGGATTCCTGGAAGGCGCCCGCCTGGAAGAGGCCGCGCTCCTTGAGTTCCAGGAGCCCCTTGAGCGTGCTGGCGGAGAAGGACGCGTTGCCGTCGAACAGGATCGACCCGATGGCCACCTGCGAGCCTTCGTCGACGATGAAGCGCAGGACGACCGAATCGGCGGTCTTGCCGGGGGAGGTCGCGCTGGAGACGCGCACGTCGGGATACCCTTTTTCCAGGTAGCGGGCGCGGATGGCGATCTCGTCGAGCCGGGCGCGGTCCTCGCGGTAGATGTCGCCGGACTTCGTGACGGCGGCGTCGAGCACCTCGCTCGAGCGCAGCCCCGAGTTGCCCTCGACGCGCACGGCCTCGATCCAGGGCTTCTCGACCACGGTGAAGCGCACGATCACGGAGCGGTACTCGGGATCGCCGGGCTCGGCCATGGGGTTGATCTGGTCGAAATAGTCGAGGCCGTAGCCGTAGACCGCGGCCTGGAGCTCGATCCAGAGCTCGTTGGTGAAGTCCTTGCCTACGAAGGGGCGGACGAGCCCCTGGAGCTCGCCGCGATCCACGTGGACGATGCCCGAGAAGCTGATGTCGCGGATCGGCTTGCCGAGGTACCAGTCGGGAGCGGCCTGGGCCCAGGAAATGGCGGTCGCGAGGAGGAATGCGGCGAGGATGCTGAAACGCTTCATGGATGCTCCATCCTTCAGAACGACAGTCTCCAGGAGAACGTGAACGAGGCATCGCTCAGGAACAGGTCCTCCGGGTGCTTGGGACTCAGGCGCCAGTCGAGGAGGAAGAAGGGGGTATCCCACTCGAGACCGAAGCCGGAGTCTACCGTCAAAACATCCCTGCCCGCAAGAGGTTCCACCTGAAGCGACAGGGCCGCGTCGAAGAACACCTTTTCTCCTATATACTTGCCGGCGAAGACCGCGGTGCCGTCGAGCAGCGAGGCCAGCGAGCTCGCCTGGGTCTCGGCCGGATCGGGCAGCGATAGGTCCAGGAGCAGGCGCTGCACGGCCTCGGTGCGGATGTAGAACAGGTCGAAGCCCAGCAGCTCGCGGACGTTCTCCTCGAACAGGGTGACGAAGTTGAGCTGGGGTATCGCCTGGCTGCTGGCGATGACCGCCTTGAGCACGTCGAACTCGCCCCCGCCCTCGGCGCCGACCAGCCCGAGGCCGAGCAGCGCGGCGATCTCCTCGCTCGAGCGCGGCGGCGACGATTCCATGGTGATGTCGAGGACGGTCAGGCGCGTGTCCTCGGCGCGGAGCGTCACGCGGACCGGCCCGAGGGCGTCGCTGGTCCTGAGCTCCGCCTCGAGGGTCGCGAGCGGGTCGAAATTGGACTCGGTCTCGTTGAAGACGATGCTGGCCTTCTTGAGGAAGAAATTCCTCTGTATATAGAAGAGGTTGCCGCCGCGGAGCTCCACCGTGCCCTTGATGCGCAGCCGGGACGCGGCGGTATCGACCGAAAGCGAGAGCGCGCTCGAAGGATCCGCCTGTCCGGCGATGATGGGCAGGGTCTTCGAGGGGAAGTAGACGCGCACGCCCTTGCCGAAGCGGATGTCGAGGTTCGCCACGAGCGCCGCGTCGGCGGGCGGCGCCTCTCCCCCGCCCGAGACGAGGGAAGGATCGAGCACGAGCTCGGCGGTCGGCACGTCGATGCGGCCGGATACCGCCACGCCGCCCTGGCTGACCCGGATGTCCAGGTCGATCTCCCCCGAGCCTTCGGCTGAAATGCCGGCTATGTAGGTGTCGATCGGCAGCTGCGTTTTTTCGACGGTGGCCGCCCTGATGGCAAGCTCCGAGGGCAGCCATTCCGACATGAGGGCGGTGAGGCTCAGGTACACGAGGGCCGGACCGGCCTGGGCCCGGGCCTGGGTGAAGGATGCCCGGCGGCCGTCGAAGTCGAGCACGCCGTCGATCGGGCCGATCGTCTGGGGAGTGTACTCGGGAACGCGGACCTCGAGGTCCGACAAAAGGAGCGAGCCGGTGAAGTCCGGGTCCGTGGCGGGGCCTTCGAGCCTGAGCCGTCCCGCGAACCTTCCGCCGCGCAACTCGACCGTGGGCAGCGGGACGATGGCGATGAGCGGTTCGATCTCGCCCTCGAGGCCGTCGAGGTTGACGACGAGGCCCTTTTCGTCGAGGCGGCCGAGCGCGATGAAGCGGAGCGGCAAGGGCGGGCGCGCGATGACGCTGAACGCCCCGTCGCCGAGGACGCGTACGGAGAGTTCGCCCTTGTCGCCGGAGAAGGCCCACCCGTCGCCGTCGCGAGCGCCGGTGAAGGACCAGCGCTCGACCCGGAGGTTCCCGAGGCGGATGGCGGAGAGGACCCCGCGCACCAGGACCGGGTCCTCGAGCAGGGAAGCGCCGGGAACCTCGGTCCCGACCGAAAGCTCGAGCGAGGCCGCCATGCCCTCGGGCGTCGACCAATCGGCTTCGAGCGTGGCGTTCCCGCCCGCCAGGTCGAGATCCGCGGAAAGGCCTTCGACGCGGTTGTCGGCGTATCGGCCCCTCGCCTCGCGGACGCTCAGCCGGCCGTCGAGCCAGGAGGCGCGCGCGTAGAGCGAGAAATCCTGGTCGCGATGGACGCCGGCCGGCACCGATACCACGGCGTCGACCGCGAGCCGGCCGGCGTTCGCCGCGATGCTCGCCGTGCCCGAGGCTCCGCCCTTGAGCCCGGCTCCGGGAACGCGGGCGAGCGGCGAAGCTTCGAACGCCAAGGCGGCCCCGAGCACGGTCCCGTCCCAGGAGCCGTCGAGCCGGTACCGCTCCGCTCCTTCCGAATCGAGCGCGAGCGAGACCGAGACCGACGGCTCGAGCCCGAGGATCCAGGAAACCAGGGCCGTCCCCGTGAGCGAGGAGTGGGAGTCGGAAACCCGCAGGTCCCGCACGGTCGCGCCGTCCTGGTCGGCCAGGGCCTCGAAGGCGATGGAGGGGATCGACGGGGAATCGGCGCCGGCCGGATCGAAGCTCAGCCTTTCGACCAGGAGCGACCAATCCGCGAGGCTCGTCCAGGTCCCGGCCGCCTCGATCGCGAGCAGGGCGGTGCCGAAGGGAAGGGGCAGGGGCATGGACTCCACGGCGATCGAGGCCTCGGCGCCGAAGGGACCGTCCCGGATCGAAAGCGAGAGCCCGTAGTCCCCCCGCAGATCCAGGGACCCGTCGGCCAAGGCTCCCTCGAACGCGTAGGGAATCTCGTCGAGCGTGAAGTCGACGGCGAAGGACGGGTTCCCCTTCGCGGGGAAGGCATAATGCCCCGAGCCCGAGGCTTGGTAACCCGCGATCGAGATGGCGGAGGAACGGATTTCGACGTGCTCGAGCCCGCCCGCCGCCGCGAGCCGCGCGGCGAAGTCGAGCGAAGGCGCCACGGCGACCAGGTCGCCGGTCGACCACGAGAGGCGGCGGAAATCGGAGGCCAAGGACAGGCTGAACGACAGCGCGAGATCGCCCGGCAGGAGCCTCGCGCCCGCGCCGAGCAGGGCTTCGAGCAGGGGGGCGAAGGCCGCCGCCTCGAGCCGCGCGAGCGAGGCGCGTGCCTCCACGTAGGGTTCTTCGCCGAGGGTAAGGGCGCCTTCGAGTTCGAGCCGGGAAGCGTCCCGCCCTTCCTCGGCGAGGAACCCCGGAGCGGCTCCGGCGGCGGAATCCGCGCCGGTACCGAGGGGCGGCGGGAGCGGAAGATCGAGGCTCGCCTTGAACAAGGCGACGCCGTCGGCCACGTCCGCCTTCGCGACCAGCGCGCCGAGGGCGACGCCGGCGACGGAGACGCCGTCGGCGAGCGCGAAGTAGGCGCCCGAGGCGCCGAGGGCGCGAAAGGTCGCGCGCACCGGCACGCGGCCCGCGGAGTCCAACGCCAGCTTCGCCACGAGGTCGAGCCCGAGCGTCCGCGGCAGGACGCTTCCGGTGACCGCCACGTCGAAATCGCTCGACGCGACGTCGAGCGAGCGGATGGCTATGGATTCGGGGGAACCCGACGCGTCCACGCTGAAGCGGACGCCGGATCCCGCCACCGAAGGCGGCGCCCCTCCCGCGACGCGCAGCGAGAAGCGCGGTTCGGAGAAGTTCGCGCCGAACTCGATCGAGGCGTCCCCGTCGTACGAACCGGAAAGCCAGGGGACGAGCTCGGGCGGCAAGGCGCGGGGGACGAAGCTGCGTCGCGGCGCGAAGCGCTCGAAGCGGGCGGAGGCCTGGAGCGAGAGGTCGGGCGCGACGCGCACGGTCAGGTCCAGGGGGACGTCGTCGCGGAGGCGACGGGCCTCGACGGCGCCGCCGCGCAGGAGGAGGGAGAAGCGTTGCGACCTCAGGTCGCCCATCGGGGTTTCGACCGCGAATTCTGCTTCCCAGCGTCCCGTCGTGAAGGCCGCGTCGCCGCGGCCGGATACCGAGAAGGCCAGCGTCGAGCCGGAGAGGGCCCCGAGGACGGGAGACCTGCCTCCGAGGGTTCCCGAGACGGCGGCGTCGATCCTGCCCGAGTCGAGGGCGACTTCGGCGCTTCGACCGTCGAGCATCCAGGACCCGCCGCGTCCGTCCCCGATAGAGGCCGAGAAGCGACGCGCGGAAACCTCGAGTCGGGTCGCGCGTTCGCCCGGCTTCCGGTCGCCGCCCGCGCCTTCCGCGAGTCGCTCGATCAGCGGCCGGTCCCGTTCGAGGTCGAGCTCGAGCCGCACGCCGGAAAGCTCGATCCTGCGGAGGATGGCGCCGGCGTCGCCCGCCGCGACGGCGCGCGCGTCGTAGCCGATCGAGGCCTTCGCGGCGGAGAGCAGGGTTTCTCCGGACGGCCGGCGGATCGCCAGCTCGCGGACCGTGACCGTGCCGATCACCGAGGGCGAAGCCGATTCGTAGGAGATCACGAGCCCGAACGGCGCGCCGAACGCGGCGAGCGTCGCGGCCGCGAACGAGGCCGAGGCGCGCGTCGCGGCGCCGGCCAGGGGCGGCCCCGAGAGCGCGGCGAGAGCGCCCGACAGGATGAGGGCGGCGACCGCGGCGAGCCTCCGCCGCGGAAGGCCGCCCCGCGCCGGGACAAATCGCATGACTCCCGGAAGGTTATCATATCCCGCTTCGCTTGGCCATTCCTTACCCCGTTGCCGGGATGACGTCCGCGCGCTATGCTCCGCGACCATGGCAAGCAACAGAGGCGCCCCGCGCGCCGCCACTCTGGAACGCTTCGTCGCGTTCGAGAGCATCGACGGCGCCGGCACGAGCACGCAGCTGGCCCTGCTCCGCGGTCGGCTCGAGGCCGCGGGGATTCCGCACTGGATCACCGCGGAGCCGACCGCGCTTCCCACGGGCCGCCTCATCCGCGAGGCGCTCCGGGGCGACTTCCCCGCCTCGCCGGGAACCATCGCGCGGCTCTTCGCCGCCGACCGCCACGAACACCTATACGGACCTGACCAGGTGCTCGAGCGCCTCGCGCGCGGGGAGTGGGTCCTGACCGACCGCTACCTCTTCTCCTCGCTCGCCTACCAGGGGACGGCATGCGGCGACGACACGCCCTGGGAGCTCAACCGCGGCTTTCCCCTGCCCTCCCTCGTGCTCTACTTCGAGATCAACCCCGAAATATCCCTCGAACGGATACGCTCGCGGCCGGATCGGGACATCTACGAGACCCTCGCGTTCCAGCGCGCACTCGCCGCCGCGTACGAGGACGCCTTCGCGCGCTGGAGCGCCGGCGCGTTCCGCCTGGAGCGTATCGACGCCTCTAGGAGCCCGGACGAGGTGGCCGAGGCCGTGGCCGAGGCTCTCGCGCGGAGCGGCCTCGCCATCCCCCGCTCAGCCTAAGCCGTCATGGAGCCGATAATCGTAGGGTGATGAAACGCGCCCTGGCCGCCCTGCTCCTCATCGTCCTGCTGCCCCTCGGTTCGGTCTCCTCGTATCCGGTCTATTACAAGGAACAGTACTACCGCCTGTTCCATACCCATTACGTCCAGTATCCCGACGACGCCATCGAGAACATCTACTGGCTCGAGCGCGCGCAGAAGGCCGATTTCGCCAATCCCCTGTACGCCCTGGCGCGGATAGAGAACGAGCGCGAATGGGAGCGCTATCGCTACCTCCTCAACATGCACCTCGAGCTCAAGCTCATCGAGCAGCACCTGAGGCTCGGCGCGAAGTACGACAAGCGCGTCGCCTACTTCTACAACGCGCCCTGGAAGGACCAGAACCTCGAGAGCCTCGCCATCGCGGAGACCGCGTACCGCGCGGCGCTCGCCTACTGGCCGGCCGCGGTCGAATGGGCGCGCAAGGCCCAGGGACTTCGCTTCACGCACCTCGAGGAAGTCCAGGCCTGGTCGGACGAGGCCGCCCGCATCGAGTCGGGGGAGCTCGACTACGAACGCGTCATCGCTCGCGAACTCGAGCGCGTGGCGCGGGTCCGCGCGGATTTCGAGGCCATGAGCTTCACCTACTAAGCAGTGTCACGAAGCTTGGGGAAATGAAAGCGTGGCGGTGCCGCGGAGCGGTGACGGGGCATGCACAAGCTCCTTGCGCTCTGCGGACCCGCGCTGGTTCCCCCCTTCTGTCCCCGGCCCGGGTGCGAACACCACCTCGAGCCCGCCCATCC
>JADFDI010000003.1 GCA_018262985.1 Spirochaetota bacterium
CAATTCCCCTCACCTCCACTGAAAGAACAGGCTACCTTTGCGGTAGCCTGTTTCATTTTGCAGGCAGCTGAGGTGAGGGGAATTGATGAGGAGGTTGCGCGGAGCGCGACCACTACAATCGGTTCCTTACCGAAAGCGGCCCGAAGGGACGCAAGGGCGCTGGACCGGCGAGGCGCCCGCCGGCGGGCGCCGGAGCCGGCAAGGCGCGCACGAGGCGCGCCGCAGTCCAGCGCCCCGGCTTTTTCTGTCCCGACACGAGGTCGGGACAGAAAAAGCAATTCCCCTCACCTCCACGAAACGGACGGCTACCGCCCAGGCGGTAGCCGTTTTACTTTACAGGCGGGCGAGGCGGGGGGAGTTCAGCACTCCTTCTCGATGACGAAGAACGAGCCGCGGACCTCGCCGGCCAGCTTCGATTTCCGGCGGGCGAACTTGAACCTCGGCGCCAGTCCCGCCGGGACCTCCATGCCCCGGGAGGGCTTGAAGCCCGCGGCCCGCTCCTCCGGATCCGCGATCGAGTACATCGCGTGGCTTCGAGGCCGCTCCGGTTATGGACGCGGACGAACCGGAAGTCGCCCGGCTCGATCCGCCGGCCGGGCCTTCGATCCGCGTCCGCGAAGCGCGCGAGCCCCGCGCGCGGCGGGAACTCGCGCCGCGCGCGGGGTGAGCGGCTGCGCGGGAAACCGCGTCCGCCTTGCGACCAGGACCCGGCTCCGGTAGAATCGATGTCGGACGGCGCGAGCGCCGCCCGTCTTCGGAGGAAAGCCCCGTGTCCGACGAGATGGATCCCGAAATCGCCGCGTTGATCGGCGGCGACCTTGGCGGAAGCTCGAAACCCGGCCCCGCGACCGCCAGACCCGATTTCTCCGCCCTGTTCGGCGAATCAGGCGCCGTGGACGCCGACGGCGCCCCGTCCGCGCCTTCCGTCGACCTCGGCCGCAAGACCTTCGCGCCCATCGAGAAATTCGAGGAGCCGAACCCGAAGCCCTTCCTCGCTGACCCCGACTGGTACAAGAAGGTCCTGACCGGCGAGGCCGAGGAGTCCCAGAAGGTCCACGCCGTTCTCACCAAGTACCTGCAGGCGCAGGATCCGAAGGATCGCGGCGTATACCGCCAGCAGCTCATCACTTCCTACTGGGCCCTGCTCGCCCGCCTCGCGGCCAAGTGCGCCTCCGCGGGCTTCCCCTTCGAGAAGCTGGCCCTGCTCCGCTACGGCGTCATGCTCCCGACCCTGCTCTCGCAGGACCAGCGCGACATCGTCCAGCGCGTCCCCTGGAAGTCGGATATCGACGAGCCGGTCTACTACGTCGACGAATGGCTCAAGGCCGTCGCCCTCGGCCGCATGTCGGTCAGCGCCACCGACGAGGTCAAGCATTCCGACGAGCGCGACGACCGTTCGCGCTTCGCGGCCCTGCTCCAGAAGGCCGAGGGCAAGCGCGACACCGCCGAGGGCCTCATGAAGGCCCGCGCCGACGAGCGCCGCTCGCTCGAGCTCCTGTTCAAGGAGCGCGCCGACTCCCTGTCCCAGCACCCGAGCGTGGCCGGCATGCTCCACGTGCCCGCGCCCTACACCGAGGCCCAGAAGAAGACCATGGGCGAGTTCCTCGAGCTGCTCCGGCGCATGCAGGCCTCCGACAAGGAGCTCGGCAAGAACGTGGCGGACTACCGCCAGGCCTGCGAGGACGTCGACGCCATCCGCGAGAAGATGGGCGGCATCTCCGCGGAGAGCAAGGCCGACTACAAGGCCCTGGCCCAGGAGTTCGAGACCTTGAGGCAGATGGCCAAGATGTGCGTCGGCCGCCAGGGCAACCACTTCCCCATCCTGACCAAGGAATACTTCCACGGCGGCTTCCGCGACGTGGGCACGCGCGAGAACGTGCTCCAGCTCATGGCCTGGGTCGAGAGCATCGACACCATGGCCTACGCCCGCGCGTACAAGACCACCTTCAACCGCATCGTGCCCTACGTGCTCCTCATCCCGAGCTACGGCGACTCGGGATTCTGCTGGGAGCCCTTCGACCGCTTCAACCGCGCCACGAGCCGCGGCCGCATCGCCGTGCCCATGTACCCGAAGAGCCTCCAGCTCGCCGTCATCACCGCGGTGGCGGACCTGCGCTGGCAGGTGGCCAAGGAGAAAGCCTCGTACTACTGGATGGAGGAAGGGCTGACCGGCAACTACTACCAGTGGTTCAGCGCGGCCAAGCTCAAGGGCGACGTCAAGGAGTACTTCATCCAGGACTACATCCTCTGGCTCACGAAGGAGGCCGAGGGGACGCAGAAGCTGGACAAGGAAGTCCGCGCCATCTTCTGGCGCTACATGCCCTACCCGCAGGAGCTCAAGGACCGCCTCAAGACCCGCTCCTACGTGTACCAGGAGCTCTGCCAGAAGGACCTGAACCGCTCGCTTTCCGACGGGTACTAGGCGCCCGCCGGTCTTCCTCCCGTCCGAGACGAAAGGGGCCGCGCGGCCCCTTCCTTCTCGGGCTCTTTCATCCCCGCCTTCCTACCCTTGGTCCTTCGAGGTGGCCAGCCAGACGCCGGCCACGGCCACCGCGCCGCCCGCGAGCTGCCAGGGGCCGAGGCGCTCGCCGAGCAGCAGGAACGAGGCGACCACCGACACGACGGGTATCAGGTTGATGAAGACGCTCGAAGGTCCGGGGCCGAGGCGCTCGAGGGCGACGACGTAGAACCAGTAGCCGAGCGCGGAGCACGCGATGCCGAGGTAGAGCACGTTGCCCCAGACGACGGGACCCACGGAGCTCCAGTCGGTGCGCTCGAGGAGCAGGAAGGGCAGGAATCCGATCGTGCCTGCGAGGCTCTGCCAGAAGGTTATCTGGAGGCGCGAGTAGCGCTTGAACAGGGGCCGCGTCACGAAGGTGTAGGCCACCCACGAGAGCGCCGCCCCGCCCATGAAGAGGTAGCCCGCCGGAGCCGACGAGAGCCTGAGCGACTCCGCCACGATGAGGCCGACGCCGAGCGTGGAGAGCGCCGCCCCGAGCCAGGCGCGCGGGCCGAGGCGCCGGCGGTCGATGAGGGCCGCGGCCAGCATGGTCAGGATCGGTATGGTGCCGATGACGAGGCTCGACTCCGAGGCGGTGAGCAGCGAGACGCCGTTGTTCTCGAAGAGGAAGTAGAGCGTCACGCCGACGAGTCCCGCGCCCGCCATGAGCGGCGCGTCGCGGAGCGCGAGGCGCGGCTTTTCGCGGCGCGCGAGCAGGATGCCGAGCAGCACCAGGTCCGCCACGACGAAGCGCGCGAGGCCGAGCGTCATGGGCGGTATGGCGGCCACCGCCACCTTGATCGAGAGGAAGCTGAGGCCCCAGAAGAGGGCGACGAAGCCGATGAGGACCAGGGCGGTCGCGCGGGACGTGCGGGCTGTATCGTGCTGCATGGGTTTTCCTGATCGGGATTGTAGTGTTCGGAGGAGGCTGCGGTCAATGCGCGGAAGGCGCGGTAAGGGTAGGTGGGGTAGGCGCGGTAGGCGCGCGAGACGGGTGCCGCCGCGCGTTCGGCGCCGCCGGACGTCGGATCCGGCGCGAAGTTCGTGGTGGCGCGCGGCCGGGCTATCGGGTAGACTTGCCGGCAGGCGCCCGAGAGGGCGCCGCATGGCCGAAGGATGATAAAGGTAGCCGTCGCAGCCAGAAGCCTTGGCGAAGTCCCGGCCCGGGACCTCGTCGCCGCCGCCCGCAGGGCCGGCGTCGAGGGCGTGTCCTGGTGCTCGCTCTTCGCGCCGCCGGGCGACAAGGCCGCGGCCGAGGCCCTGATGCTCGACACCCTGCGCGGGGGCCTGACCACGGTGGCCTACGAAGTCGACGGGGCGCCGCTCGACGGCGACGGCTTCAGGGCCGTGATCGCCAGCGCCGAGGCCCTGCACGCGCCCATCGTCGTGGCGGACCTGCCGGTCGAGCTGGAACGCCGTCGCGGGTTGGCGGCGCGCGCGACGAGGGCCCTGTTCGTCGAGAAGGTCCGGCGGGCGGGCGACCTGCTCGAGGCCGGGGGCTTGACCCTCGTCTTCGACCCGTCGCGCTGGCGACGCTCCGGCGACATGGACGAGGCGCTCGAGTTCGCGCGCGAGATCGGCCACCCGTCGGTGCGGCTCCGCTGGGAGCCCCCCGCCTCGGGCGGCTTCGACGAGCTCATGGAGTCGCTTCAGCCCTTCGCCGGATGGATCAGGCAGCTCGTCGCCCGCCCGCTCGGATCCGACGGCGCCTACCGGCCGCTCGGGGAGCGCGCCGAGGAATGGCAGCACTGGCTGGACTTCTTCGAGCGGAACGCGGGACTCGAGGGCATGGCCCACTGGGTGGTGCTGCACGACGCGGGAGCGGGCGGGCAGGGCTTCGGTTCGGAGGCCGCCTGGATCAAGCAGACGGCGGCCAAGCTGGCGCGGCTCCGGGGCTCCAAGGTCCGAGGCTGAGCGGCGTTCCGGGCGCCCGGCCGGGGCGCGGCTCAGGCGGAACCGACCGCGACCGTGGCGCCGGACCGATGGCGCGGGACCGGGTCCGCCGCGCGGCGGACCCTCCGCTCATGCGAGCCGCTTCGCCTCTTCCCAGAACCTGTCCATCTCCGCGAGCCGGCCCTTCTCCATGGGAATGCCGTTCTCCGCCATGCGCTTCTCGACGTGGCGGAAGCGGGCCGAGAATTTCTCGATGGTGCGGTGCAGGGCCACCGCGGGGTCGACGTCCAGGTAGCGCGAAACGTTCACGACCGAGAAGAGCAGATCGCCGAGTTCGTCCTCGAGACGGTCGCGGTCGGCCGCGCCGTGGGCCGCCGTGGCCTCGACGCGCGCTTCCTCGAGTTCCTCGGCGGCCTTGGCCCAGACGTCCTCGGGTGCGTCCCAGTCGAAGCCGGCCTTGGCGGCCTTCCTCTGGAGCTTGTAGGCGCGCTCGAGCGGGGGCAGGGCGCGGCTGACCCCGTCGAGGATCGAATCCTTCTTCCTCCGTCCCTCGACCTTCTCCTTGATGTCGTTCCACTGCGCGACCACCTTGTCCGGCGTGTCGGCGTCGGATTCGCCGAAGACGTGGGGATGGCGGCGCACCAGCTTGTCCGAGATCGTCTCGAGGACGTCCGAGGTCGAGAAGGATCCTTCCTCCTCGTACATCCGCGCGACCATGGTCACCAGGAGGTAGAGGTCGCCGGCCTCCTCCTTCACGTGGGCCGGGTCGCCCTCGTTGATGGCCTCGACGAGCTCGTAGGCTTCCTCGATGATGTTGCCGCGGAGCGTGGCGGGGGTCTGCTCGCGATCCCAGGGGCAGCCGTCCGGGGCCCGGAGCCGCGCGACGATGGAATGGAGCCGGTCGAAGGACGCTTTGTGGGGCATGCGGCCACGATAGACGAAGCCGGCCCCGACGGGCAAGCGTCAACGGGCGCGAAGCGCATAAGAGGAGATCGACGAAGCCCCCTTCCGGGGCTTCGTCGCCGTCAACGGGCGCGAAGCGCATAAGGGGAGATCGACGAAGCCCCTCCCCGGGGCTTCGTCGCCGTCAACGGGCGCGAAGCGCCCGTTGACGCTAGATACCGAGGCCGGCCGCGCTCGCCCTGAGGTAGAGGTCCACCGCGGCGTCGAAGTCCGAAGCGGGCAGGCTGGCCTCGAGGCCCAGGCGCGATTCGTCCGCGTACACGCCGAAGAACCAGCCGTCGAAGCGCTCGGGATCCACCTGGATGCCGATGAGGTCGTCCATCGAGGCGAAGATCCGGGCCAGGCTGCGCGTCGAAAGCTTGAGGACCCCGATGCGCTTGGCGGACGAGCCATCGAGGAAGCGGCGCCAGCCCGGATCCTTCGACGCGGGTAGGCTGACGGAGCCCTCGGCAAGGACGTCGATGCCGGCCCGGCCGTTCGTGGACATCAGGGCCAGGCCGTCGCGCACCGCGAAACCGAGCTTGAACTTGCCCATGATACGGCTCAGCAGCGCTTGGGTAAGCGCGAAGGCGTCCGGGTCGAGGCCGGCCGAGAGGGCGGGACCGAAGCGGAGCTCGAAGCCGAGGGTGTCGACGCGTCCTTCGCCGGATCCCTCGCTCGCGTGGCGGATGTCGAAGCCGATACCGGCGGTTTCGAAGAGCTCGTCGAATTCGGCGCCGAAAAGGTCGTCGTCGGCCAGCGCCTCGACCAGGCGGAACCAGGCCTCGGGGTCGGCGGCGTCCTGCACGACGCGGACGTCGACGCCGAAACCCTGCTCGAAGATGCCGGGCAGGGCCTGCGGGTCCTGAAGGGCCGCGACGCGCGCGAAGAGATCCGGCGCGATGGCCATATCGAAGCTCATGGCCCCGCTCGCGCCCTGGGCCTCGATCCAGGCGTCCATGTAGTCGGCGTAGGCTTCGCCGAACAGCTCCTCGACGCCCATGATCGAGGCGTAGGCGGCGCTGAACTCGGCCAGGGCTTCCGGGTCGGCGGACCATGCGCCCGCGTAGAGCGAGTCGGCGGGAATGCGGTCCAGGTGTCGCAGCCCGCCCGCGCCCTCGGACAGGCGGCGGCCGTAGTCGGAGGCGGGGCTGCCCTCGACGGGCACGAGGGCGAAGTCCAGGTCGACGCCGCCCTTTCCGAACGCTACGCCCAGTTCGACGCGTTCGAACTGCTCGATGGCGGTCAGCAACGCGGGGGCGAGCTCGTCCATGTCGTAGGGCAGGGAGCCTTCGCTCTCGAGAGCCTCTCCCAGCAGGGCCGCCGCGCCGGAGACCTCCTCGGAGTAGGAGTCGAGGATGGGAGCGACCAGACCCGTGGCGACGATGGCGCCCTGGCGCGACGGGCCGGCCGAGGGCAGGGCGAGCAGGGTTTCGGGCACGCCGCCAGGGGCGGGCGCGTCGATCGCGAAAACCAGCCACGAACCGACCAGGACCGGCGGATAGTCCTGCCCGTCGGCGCCGAAGAAGCCGGAAAGGACGTCCATGCTCGTCTTTCCGTTCCGCAGCGGCAGGTAGAGGACGACGGTCGGCTCGGCGCCCTCCGACGGCAGGACGGCCGCGACGACGGGGCGCCCGGCGTCGATTTCCTTCATGGCGTCGCGGGTCAGGTCGGGGTCGATGCCCGAATCCTTGGCGAAGGCTTCGGCGAGCGACATGCCGGTGGCTTTTTCGATGCCCGCGCTCCTCCAGAACGCGTCGAGGCCTTCGAGGGTCGCCCGAGGATCGGCGATCCGGATCCAGCCGAGGGCGGCGGCCGGAATCGGCGGCGGCTCCGAGGAAGCGCCGCCTGAGCACGCGGCCAGCGACAGCGAGACGAGGGCGGCGAGCGCCACGGTTCCAAATTTCGTTCGGGCGGTCATGGGAATGGGACTCCTTCGTGTCAGCGTCGCCCGGTCATCCTGGTACGGCGCCGCGATACCGGGCGAGGGAATTCATAGCACGCCGGCGGCCCGTTCGCTCAGTCCCCCCGGGGTCTCTCCTTAATGAGGTCTGTCCCCCTGGGGTCTGTCCCCTGGGGTCTGTCCCCCGGAGTCTGTCCGCCTGGGTCTGTCCCTCGGGGTCTGTCCCCCTGGGGTCTGTCCCCCGGGGTCTGTCCCCCTGGGGTCTGTCCCCCTGGGGTCTGTCCCCCTGGGGTCTGTCCCCCTGGGGTCTGTCCCCCTGGGGTCTGTCCCTCCGGGTCTGTCCCCTCGGGGTCTGTCCCCCGGGGTCTGTCCCCATTCCGGCGGGTCGGGCGGGACCGAAAAAAACATTTGCGCCGAGCGCCGGCACGCCCTAGGATGGGACGGCGGCGTTCTCGCCAGCCCAGCCGGAAGGGAGGGAGCATGAAGGACCTCGGGTCGACCCTGCTTCGCGAGGAAGCGTTCGAGGAAATCGTGATCGGCAACACCGCCGTGGCCCGGGCCATGGTCGAGGCGGGGGTGCGCTCGGCCACCTCGTATCCCGGCTCGCCGACGCCCGAGATCGCGGAGGCGCTCGCGGCCATTCCCGCGGACCGGCGGCCGCTGCGCTTCGAGTTCTCCACCAACGAGAAGGTGGCGACCGAGGTGGCCTTCGGGTCGGCGCTCAACGGGCACCTGTCGGTGGTCTTCTTCAAGAGCGTCGGCCTCAACGTGGCTGCCGACAGCTTCGTCCAGCTTTCGCTCATGGACATCCCGGGCGGCCTCGTGGTGGTGCTCGGCGACGACCCCGGCGCCAATTCGAGCCAGAACGAGCAGGACAACCGCCACTACGCGCTCATGTCCTACGTGCCGGTGCTCGAGCCCGCGGGCGCCCAGGAGGCCTACGAATATTTCAAGCTGGCCGCCCGTATCGCCCGCGAACGCCATACGGTCGTCATCCTGCGCCTGACCACGCACGTGTGCCACGCGAAGGAGAAGGTGCGCTTCGCCGCGTGGAAGCCCGAGCCGCTCGATCCGACGCCGCGCTTCGACCCGGAGCTCCAGAACTACATCCCGATCGCGGCCTCGGTCTTCCCCCTCAAGCGCCGCGCCCTCGAGCGGCTCGCGTCCCTCGCCTCGGACCCGCTCGCGCTTTCGGCCAAGCGCGTCGACGACGCGGGCAACCGGAAGCGCGGCGTCATCGTCGCGGGCAACGCCTACCTGTCGCTGCTCGACGCCCTCGCGGAGGCGCGCGAAAGGCCCGACGTGCTCAAGCTCGGTCTCGTACACCCGCTGCCCGCCGCGGCGCTGCGCGAGTTCCTGGCCGCGCACGAGGAGGTCAAGATCCTCGAGGAGCTCGACCCGGTGCTCGAGACCCAGATCAAGGCGCTCGCCTACGACGCCGGGCTCCGTACGCGCATCATCGGCAAGCTCGGGGTCGAGGAGCTGATGGGCGAACACGTGCCGGGCGCCGTCCGACGGATCATGGCCGCGACCTGGCCCGACCTGTACGACGCCCCTCCGCCGCAAGCCCTCCCCGCCGTCGCCGCGCCGCGTCCGGCCCAGCTCTGCCCGGGCTGCGGCCATCGCTCGGCGTTCTACGCGGTCAAGAAGGCGCTCAAGGACGACGACATCACGGTGGCCGACATCGGCTGCCATACGCTCGGCCACCTGCCGCCCTACCGCATGGGGCGCGTGCTCCTCTCCATGGGGCACTCGACCGCGACGGCCTCGGGGCTCGCGCTGTTCAACACTACGCGCCGGGTAGCGTGCTTCATCGGCGACTCGACCTTTTTCCACGCGGGGCTGCCGGGCATCGCGAACGCCGTGTACAACCGGCACGACGTCCTGCTCGTCGTCATGGAGAACGGCACCACCGCTATGACCGGACACCAGGACCACCCCGGCACGGGGCGCAACTGGAACGGCGAGACGACGAAGCTCCCGGTGCGGGCCGCGCTCGAGGGACTCGGCGTGACGAACATCCGAGAGGTCGACGCCTACCAGCAGGCCAAGCTCACCGGCATGGTCCGCGAGGCGCTCGCCGAGCCGGGCTTCAAGGTGGTGATCGCGCGGCACCCGTGCATGCTCAAGTTCACGCGCGACCAGCGGCGCAAGCTCAAGGACGCGTGGAAGCCGAAGCACGTGCGGATCGACCAGGACGCGTGCACCAAGGCCCACGAATGCGTCGAGCGCTTCGGCTGCCCGAGCTTCCAGCGCGGAGGCGGCGGCGTGGTGACGGTCAGCGAGGACCTCTGCATCGGCGACGGCTCCTGTCGCCAGACCTGCCCCGCCGGGGCCATCGTCGAGAAGACCGGAGGCGCGGAATGATCGGGAACTTCGACATCTACATCGCGGGCGTCGGCGGACAGGGCATCGGCCTGCTCTCGGAGGCGCTGATCCGCGCCCTCGACCACGCGGGATTGGAAGTGAAGGGCTGCGACACCCACGGCCTCGCTCAGCGGGGCGGTTCCGTCTCGAGCCACGTCCGCGTCGGCGCGGGAGCGCATTCGCCGCTCGTGTCGGAAGGAAGCGCCGACCTCGTCGTGGCCCTCGAGCGCCACGAGGCGGTGTCCGCGGGCCGGAAATACCTCAAGGAAGGCGGCGTCCTGCTCTGGTTCGACGCCTCGTGGCAGCCGCTCGACGTGAGGCTCGGCAAGGAGGGAGCCGCCACCGAGGAGGACGTCGAGGAAGCGGCCTCGCTCCGAAAGGGCCGGGCGCTCCGGGTCGACGGGGAAGGCTTGCCCGATCCGCGCATGCAGAACGTCGCCATCCTGGCGGCCGTCTGCCGGCGCGGCCTCGTGCCGGGGCTTTCGCTCCAGCACGCGCGGGCGGCGCTCTCGGACCTCATGGCGGGCGGCGCGCTCGAGGCGAACCTGGCGCTGCTCGCGGACTGACTCCTAGTCGGGGCTCGACAGGTAGGCGAGGTCGCGGAGCCGGACCGGGTCTGCTTCGGCGGCGAGGCGTTCGATCGCGATCTCGAGGCTCGAGGAGCGGACCGCCTTGACCGTGGCCATGGCGACGAGGCGGCCCGGTCCGCTGCCCGAGGCCCGGTAGACGAGCACGGTCTCGCCGGGCTTCGCGACGATGGCGGCGGCCAGCTCGACGATGACGCGCTGGCCCGAGACGATCGAGACCGTCCCGACGAAGCGGGCCTGCGTCGCCTCCGCGGGCGTTTCTCCGGCGGTGGCCATCGCCTTTCCGAGCAGCCCGGAGAGCCTTTCGTTTTCCGCCTCGAGCTCGGCGACCCTGCTTTCGAGCGCTTCGGTCCTGGCCGCCGAATCGGTGGTCGTGCCTGCGGCCGCCCGGGCCAGTTCCGCGAGCTCGACTTCGAGCGCGGCCGCGCGCGCGGCGTTCGCGTCGCGTTCGCGCCGGACCGCGGCGAGCTGCTCGAGCGCCGCGCGCTCGGAGCGGGCCGCGGCCGCGAGGGCCGTCTCCGAAGCCTCCGCCGCGCGGCGGGCGTCCTCGAGCTGGAGGGACAGCGCCTCGCTCCCGTCTCGGGCGTCGGCAAGGTCGTTTTCGAGCGAGGCGATCCGCCGTTCGAGCTCCGCGGTCGCAGCCAGGGCTCCGAGCCGCGCGAGCTCCGACTCCGCGCGAAGGCGTTCCAGCGTCGCCTCGGCCTCCGAACCCGCGCCCGCGGCTCCTGAACCCGTGGACGGGCCTTGGGCGGCCTGGTCGTTCCCGTCGGGGCCGGGCGTCGCGGGCGAAGGTTCCTTACTCGCCGCCGCCGCGGCCACGGCCGCCCGCGCCTCGGCGCGAAGGCGGTATTCCTCGATGATGAGGTCTCGTTTGGCTATCTCCATGTCGGCGCGGGCGCGGAGCGCGTCGATGAGGAGGCTTTCGGTGGTGAACAGGTCGCTCGCGCGCAGGAAGAGGTCGTCCTCGCGCACGCGGTACCAGCCGAGCGCGACCGTGAAGGCCACCGCCGCGACCGCCATCGAAAGGACCAGCATGGTCAAGGGCGCTCGGAGCCCGCCCCTCGGCAGCTTCGACGCGTCGAGCGGCTCCGGCCGGTTCAGCGCCAGCTCCTCCGCCAGCGCCGCGTCGAGCGAGCGCCAGAAGCCGTCGCGGACCGCCCGTTTGCCGGCGCGCCCGTAGAGATCCGAGAGCGCCTGGTACGATCCTTTGACCTCGCTGTCCACCCTGCCTCCGTCCGACCGGGGCGCCCGTGCTTGCCGGCGCTTCCCGGCCAGATTATAGTGCATCAAAAGGCGTTTTCGCGCCGGAACCGATCGGGGCGTGATGAAGACTACCATACGGCTCAAGCTCGTGCTCTCCATCCTGCCGGTGCTGGTCGCCTCGTTCGCCGTGGCCGGGGTCAGCTCCATCCTGCTGTCGCGCGCCGGCATGATTCGGCTGGCCATGCGGAACCTGGCCTTCAAGGCCGAGACCCTCAAACAGTACGGCGAGGCCCAGTGGGGCCTCGTGGTCGCCCAGGGCTTCGACGGGGATCCCGAGTTCGTCGAGGCCGCCCGCGCCTCCTTCGCCCGGCACGCCGAATCGCTCCTGCGGGAGGACTCCGAGACCTTCGTCGCGCTCGACCTGGACGGGACCCTGCGGCTGTACGCGGGGCAGGGCGTGGCGCCGCAGGAGGCGCCGGTCGCCCTCAAGGCGCTCATGCGCGAAGGGCTCACCGGCGCGGTCCGCTTCGAAGGCGCGCACGGCGAGCGCTTCGGCCAGGCCTTCTACTTCGCGCCCTTCGGCTGGTACGTCGTCGCCTCCGACCTCGCGTCGTCCATCTTCGCCGAAACGCAACGGATTTCCGTCGCCCTGGTGGCGGCGCTCGGGGCCTCGGTCGCCGTCGCCTTCGTCATGTTGCTGGTCCTGTCCCGCTCCATCGCCCGGCCCATCGCGAAGCTCGCCGCCTCCATGGGTTCCATCGTGGAGACGAACGACTTCAGCGCCTGCGTGGAGCCCGAGAGCGGCGACGAGGTCGGGCTGCTCACCCTGCGCTTCGGCGAGCTCTGCCGCGAGATCGACCGTTCCTACCGCCGCATCGGCGAGATAGCCACGCGCGAGGTAGAGGCGCGCGTCGAGATCGTGGAACGCGACATCGAGGCGCTGCTGGCCCTCGGCAAGGTGTCCGAGTACCGCGACGAGGAGACCTCGAACCACACCCTCCGCGTGGGCCTCTACGCCGACGCGGTCGGCGCCCGGTTCTACCCTGACGAGGAGGAGCGGCGGGTGCTGGTCTACGCCGCCCCCATGCACGACCTCGGAAAGATCGGCGTGCCCGATTCCATCCTGCTCAAGCCCGCCAAGCTCACGGGCGAGGAGTTCGAGCGGATGAAGCTGCACACCGTCATCGGCCACGCCATCCTCAAGGAATTCCGGAGCCCCTTCCTGGTCAAGGCGGCCGAGATCTCGCTTTCGCACCACGAGCGCTGGGACGGCAAAGGCTACCCGAACGGGCTTTCAGGCGAGGCGATACCCTTGAGCGGCCGCATACTCGCGGTGCTCGACGTGTTCGACGCGCTCGTCTCCGAGCGGCCCTACAAGCGGGCCTGGCCGCTCGAAAAGGCCTTCGAGCACATCGGCTCGGAACGGGGCACCCATTTCGACCCCGCCGTGGTCGACGCCTTCATGGACGCCCGCGAGCGGATCGTCCGCATCCTCGAGGCGAATCAGAAGTAGCCGGACAGTTCCTCGAGCCACGCGCGGTGGATCTCGACGTCCTCCCGCTCGAGCCCGCCGCCGGAAAAACTCATGAGCCCGAGGAGTTCGAGGGCCCCGGCCGGGTCGCCGAGCGCGAGGGCGCAGTCCGACCGTCCCTTGACGGCGCGGTCGTAGAGTCCCGGCCAGGGATACTCGTCGGTGAGCTCGCGGTAGAGTTCCGCGGCGAGAGCGAGGTCCCCGAGCAGGTAGCGGATGGCGGCGATCTCGAGGCGCGCCTGGATCGAGAGCCTCGTATCGGGGAAGGCCTCGACGAAGGCTTCGTAGCGGCCGAGCGCCTCGCCGAAATCGCCGCGGCCGAGCGCGCGGTCCGCGATCTGGAGGACCGCGAGGGCGTCCGTCCCGCCTGCGGAGCCCGGGGCCGTTTCCCCTCGGAAGGCTTCGAGGAAGTCGCGGCGGTCCAATTCGAGGACGAAGTCCCAGGCCAGCAGGCCCGCGCCCAGCCCGAGGGCGGCGACCAGCTCGGCCGAGACGAGGTAATCCCCTTCGCGCGGCGCGAGGATTTCGCGGGCAGCGAGGGCGGCGCCTACCGCGCCCACCGCCGGCAGGGCGAAGCGGACGCCGTCCAGGACGCGCTGGCGCGGATACACCGCGGCCACCTCGAGTCCCGCGGGTCCCGTCGCGAGGCGGTAGGTGCCTGGCGGCAGGAGCAGCGAGTTTCCGTCGCCGCCGGACGAAGGCAGGCCGAGCTCGATCCGCACGGGCACCAGGGCCAGAACCAGGGAGGCATCGCCCGTGGCGGGAATCTCGGCTTCCGCGGGGTGGTAGCCTTCCTTTTCGACGCGCACGGCGGCCGCGCCCTCGGGGAAGTCCCGGAGGAGCAGGGGCGCGCGCCCGTCCAGCCGGACGCCGTCGATGTAGACGGTCCCGCCGAGCGGTTCTGCGGCGATGAAGACGAGCCTGCAAGTTCTTTCCGGAGCTTCGACCGCGACGGTGGTGGCCTCGGCCGTAGCGGGCGCATCGGCCGACGCGACCGGCGCCTCCTGTCCGAGCGCGGTCGGCGGGAACGCGGCGAGCGCCGCGGCGAGCAGGACCGCGAGGGCGGAGCGGTTCAGAAGCGCCATGCGTACCTCTGCGCGGCCGCGGCCAGGGCCACCGGCTCGCGGTCGACGGGAAGGGCGAGCTGGAGGGTGAAGGCCGCGCCGAGGCCGGCGAGCTCTAGTTCGACCGAGAGCCCCGCGGCCGCGAGTGGGCGCGAGGCCCAGACCGGGTAGCCCAGGAGGCCCGTCTCGCGCAGGTACCAGCCGCCGCGGACGAAGGGCCTGAGCGCCACGAGCGACTCGTCGCTCCGCGAAAGGGCGAAGGAGCGGCCGAGCTCGAGCCCGAACGTGTACATCCGGGACGGGACGAAGGCCGGGTCGAGCGGCCGGAACTCCGCGGCGGCGGCCCAGGCGCCCAGGGTGGTCGCGCGCGCGGCGCCGAGCTTGATTTCGTACCAAAGCCCGAGCGTGGTGGCGAAGGAGTACGGGTCCTCGCGCGCGAAGGGCGTCGAGAGGAAGCCGAGCTCGAAACCGAGCGCGTGCCGCCCCGGCGCGAAGCCCGCCGCGTCCGCGATGTCCACGGACGGCGTCTGCGCCAATACCGGGGCCGCCGCGAGGAGGAGCGCGGCGAGGAACGGGATCGTCGGTCGGTTTCTCATGGTTCGACGACCTCGACGGTTCCGAACGACAACTCGCTGCCGAGTTGCGAGAGGTACTGAGCCCGCATCCAATCCGGCGAGCGCGCCACGTTCGAGATGCGGATCTCGTCGAGGTCGGCGTCAAGTGTTGTATTCCCCGCGCTCAAGGGCAGACGATTGCCTACAATGAGCAATTCACCAATGTCGCTCACCCGCGACCCGCTCCCGGATCCCGAGGCGGATGAGCGCAGTGCCCCGCCTTCGAAGAAACGGACGCCCGCAGTGGAAGGGTCGCCATCCCACACGATTCCGATTGATGACCATGATCCGTCCGAGGCCCAGAGCGAGGGACCGTAGACTTCCATCGGAGCGTCGTGAAAGTCCGCATGGAGAACCGGCACTTGTCCATTCGAAACCGAGAGGCTGGTTCCGCCCTTCGCGAATATCACTTCGCCTCCGACAGTTCCGGCGTCGCTTATCCAGAGCTCGGCGGTCATCGGTCCGAGATCGGCTAGGCTCGGGGAATCCGCGACAGGGAAGCCTGCAAGCGGATGGGCGAAGCGAATTCCTTCCCCGATCTGTGCAGGATCGAGTACAGCAGGCAGGATGAAATCATTGGTGCCGATGCTGTCATTCGCCCTGGCGCTGTCGACCCAGATGAGCTTGCCGGTCGCGGTGTTCGTACGATGGCGCCCGTGGAACACCGCCACGTACCCGTTGCTCCAGACCGCGGGCGGATCGCTGGAATCGAGCGGGTACTCCGCGTCCCAGCGCATTTGTATGACGGTCGACGCGGGGACTTGGGAAATCGAGGGCACCTTCACCCAGAAGATCGACTCGCCCGCGGGGTTCCACTGTTCAAGCTCGTGGGCGAGCGGGGTACCGTCCATGGCGGTGAACACCACGTCGAGGCCGTCGGGGCTGCAATCGGCGTAGGAGAACTCCGGGAACGACGGGTCGGGGAGCCGGATCATAACCGGGAAATCGACCAGTGTCTCCGTGGGCTGGGCGAGTCCCGAGAGGTCGATCGTGACGCGTTTGGTGGGTATCCGGAGCAGTTCGAGGCGCGCTTCCGCGTCGGCGATGAGGTCCCAGGCGCCTAGTTCGGTACACGAGGCGAGCAGGGCAAGGGTGGAAGCGAGGAAGGCGAGGGCGGCGAACGGGGCGGCGCGCTTCATGCGCCGCCCGGACCTCGCCCGTGGCCAAGCGGGTATCCCGCGGCGCCGGGCTGCTCGAAGCCCGGCCGGAGCGGCGCGAAGGGAAGTGCCATGTTTCGTGCTAAATAAGACATAATGGAGATTATACACCAGTACGAACGAAAACGGTAGCGAAGAACCGTTTTCATCGATCACCGGACCGTTCCCGGGCGGCCGCCATGCTCCGTTCGACCAGGGGCAGGGTCCGGGCGGAGTCGCGGGCCAGCAGGACGGCGTAGAGGATGTCGATGACGAGGGTCTGCGTGATGCGCGAGAGCGGGGTGCCGGGGTGGAAGCCCGCCTCGATGGCCGGGATGGGCAGCAGGGCGTCGGCCAGGCGCACGAGCGGGCTCGAGCCCTGCACCGTCACCGCGATGACGCGCGCGCCGGAGCGCTTGGCTTCCTCGACGGCGCGGAGCACCGGGCCGGTGTGGCCCGAATACGAGACGGCCACCGCCACGTCGTCGCTCCGCAGGCCGCAGGCGCTGGCCACCTGCATGTCCGCGTCGAAGCTGAACGAGCAGGGAATTCCCGCGCGCGCGAGCTTCTGCGCCAGGTCGTAGGCGACCAGGCTCGAGGAGCCGGTGCCGAAGGCCGCCACCGAGCGAGCCCGCGACAGGGTCGCGGCCGCGGATTCGTAGGCTTCGGGCTTGAGCAGGGCCAGCACCCGCTCGAGCGCTCCCTTGGCGCGATCGACCGCGTCGGCGGCGAGGGCGCTCACGGAGCCGATGGAGGACGGCGAAGGGTCGGGACAACTTCCCGGCGGACCGCCGGGAGCGCAGAGGTCTCGGGCGAGGAGGAGCTGGAGCTCGCGGTAGCCCGAGAGCCCCGCCTTGTGGCAAAGCCTGACCACGGCGGGCGGGCTCGTGTCCGCCCGCCGCGCGAGCTCGGCCACCGTGTACAGGGCCGCCGCGGCCGGATCGGCGAGCACGAACTCCGCGGCCTTCCGTTCCGCTTCGGTGCAGGTCCCGAGAATCTCGCGCAACAAGGCCAGGGCGCCGGTCATCCGCCTTCCTCCGCGGGCGAGTGTAGCATCGCCGGCGCCCGGCGGGCGCGCCATAAATCGCGGGCGGACGATCTTTCGCGGCGGGGTGAAAAGCCCTATAATCCAGACACCGGACGACCTGGGCGTCCGCGACCGGAGGAGTACCGATGAACCGTCCCGCGCGCGCCGCCTCCATCAGCCTGATCCTGATCCTGGTCCTGCTCGTGCCCGCGGTCTTCGCCTCGAGCCCGCGCGAACGCATGGTCGCCAGCCTGCTCGCCCGGGTCGAGGAAGCCCTGTCCGGGGCGGAGGACGTCCCCTCGCGGGTTTCCGTCTACGGCATCGAGTGCGCGGAGCCCGGCTTCGACGTAACATCGTTCCAGGACCGTCTGAGCTCCGCCATCATCGACACCGGCATGTTCCGCGTGGTGGACCGCAAAAGCCTCGCGGTGCTGCTCGAGGAGCAGGAGCTCGCGCTTAGCGGGCTCGTGGACGACACGGGCGAGATGGTCCAGGCGGGCAAGCTGATCGGCGTGCAGGGCTTCTTCTTCGGCACGCTCGAGCTCGGTTCCGACTCGGCCATCCTGACCCTGAAGCTGGTGGACGTGGAGAGCGGCGCCATCGTCCTGTCGAGGAAGATCGAGGCGGTCGACCCGGCCTTCGTGCAGCTGGGCGGCGGCGTGGCCTACACCTTCGTGCCCATCGACGCGGGCGCCGACGGTTCCGTCGACCGGGTGAACCACGCCGTCGGCTTCACCGCCTCGTACCGTCAGGGCTTCGAGCGCTGGACCTGGGGCTTCGTCGGCGCGGACCTGAGCTTCTACCGCGGCTTCTCGGAGGACCCCGCCTCCGTGGTCAGCTGCGCGGCCCTGCTGCCCCGGGTCTACTTCCGCTTCGGCGAAGGTCTCGGCGCCATCGTCACGCCATGGGTCGGCGTCGCCGCGGAAATGCTGCTCTACGGCGTCGACGCGACGGAGCCGACCGCGCTCGCGGCCTTTCCGGCGCTTGGCGTCGACATCAATCCCGTGCGCTCGATAGCCGTCTACGTCGAGGGAGGATGGCGCTTCGCGGACACCCTGCTGAAGGAAGGCACGGACGCCTGGCTGGCCCGCGGGCCGGTCCTGATGGCGGGCATGAAGCTCTATTTCGGGCTCTAGCCCGAGGGAAGCTGCCCGGCCCGGCCCGCGGCGCCGCCGTCGCGTCCGCGGCGTTGACGCCGCGCCGGCGAGCCTTTACCATGCGGCCATGGTCGAACGCACCCGGCGCGAGCAAAAGGAAATACTCGACGCGCTGACGCGCTTCCTGGCCGTCGGGGCGCTCGTCGCCCTGGTGCCGAGCGTCTGGGCTTCGGTGGCCGAGAAGCTCTGGGCGGTCGCCGCCGTCGACCTCGTCGCCTGGGTCGTCGTGGTGGCCGTGGCCTACATTCCGGGCGTCCCGTTCATGGCCAAGCTGCTGACGGTCATCGCGGGCTCCATGGGCGTGGGCATCGTCGTGCTGGCCTTCACCGGGCCCTTCGGCGCCGGCTACATCTGGTTCATGGCGGCCGCGGTGCTGTCGGCCCTGCTCGGCCGCAGGAAGCTCATCCTCCTGGCCATCGCGGGCTCCGCGCTCCTGATGGGCGCCTGGGCCCTGGCCATCCACCTGGGCGCCCCCGGGCACGGCTCGACCCCGATGACGATAGGGATCATCGGCTCCAACCTCGTGCTGATCTGCCTCGGCCTCGCGCTCGTCATCCGGGGCCTCGTGGAGCGGCTCGACGGCGCCCTGCTCGAAAGCCAGGACAACGCCGCCGCACTCGCGATCCAGCTCGAGGACAAGCGCAGGGCGCAGGACGAGATCGCGCGCTCGCTCGAAGAGAAGGAAGCCCTCCTCCGCGAGCTCCACCATCGAGTCCGCAACAACCTGCAGGTGGTCCTGTCCATCCTCGGCATGGAGGATCCGGGCAAGCCCGGCTGGGCCGAAACGGCCGTGAGGCGGGTCCGCGCCTTGGTGCTGGCCAACGACCTGGCCATGGACTCGCCCGACGACCTGTCGGTGGACGCGGCGGACCTCTTTCGCATCGTGCTGGAGCACTCGGGCGGCGACCCCGCCCTGCGCGAGGCCATCGACTCGGCGCTCAGGCAGGCCGCGGCGCTCAGGCAGGCCGGCGCGAACGGGGGCGGTCCCTTCCTCAACCCGCAGACCGCCAGCCTCGTCGCCATGGCGCTGGCCGACGGCCTGGCCCTGCTCGACGAACTGCCCGGCGGAACGGGACCGCTCGGCGTCGGGGTATACTCGGACGGAGGCGCCGCCGGCGTCGAGATCCGCTCGCGGCCGGGGGTCGATCCGGAGCTGGCCCGCAAGGCGGTCGAAGGCTTCTTCGCGGGCTCGCTGGCCCGGGCCATCGCGCGGCGGGTGCGATCCATCCGGCTCGACGCGTCCGACGGCTCCGGCGCGGGCTTCGCGCTCGAAATACCGGGGGCCGGGACTGCCGGGTGAAAGGCCGTCCGCGCGCAGGACGCGCGCGGATCCGAGCTTGGAATGCGCCAGGGATCGGAGCGGAAATGTGTTCGGGGCGCTCGCGGGCAATCCGGAGGCCATGAATCCGGACTCCCCGAACCCATTGGAACGTAGAGCCCCAGTCACGGCTCGGGCATCGTGCCCTCGCTCGTGACATCGACGAAGCGCGTACGCTTCGTCCGGTGCCTGCGCTCGGCCTTCCTGTCCTCGTCATCATTGTGGATGGTGCGCCGCAGGATGCGGCCCGGTGGCGCCCGGGTCTGAATTCCGATTCCCGGGAAGCCGGCGTTTCGTGTACGATGCCGCGCATGAGCGCCATCGTCTCCCTCGTCCGCCAGGACGATTACGAGCCCCAAGCCGTCGCGGCCGCGTACGCCGAGGCCTGCGAGCTGGCCGGTTTCCCGGACGTCCGCGGCAAGTCGGTCCTCTTCAAGCCGAACATCCTGCTGGGCGCCGCGCCCGAACAGGCCGCCACCACGCATCCGGCCGTCCTCCGCGCGGCCATCCGCCATGCCCGCTCGAAGGGCGCCGCGCGGGTGTTGGTCGGGGAGTCGCCGGGCTTCCAGGTGGGCGACCAGGCTTTCCGCGCCTCGGGCCTGCTGGCGGCGGCGGAGGCCGAGGGCGCCGAGTGGGTGGACTTCATGGAGGCCGCCAAGCTCGACGCGCCGCGCGGCAAGGCGGTCAAGTCCTTCCAGGTGGCGCGCGCCGCGCTCGAGGCGGACCTGCTCGTGTCGCTCGCGAAGCTCAAGAACCACACGCTGATGGGCTACACGGGCGCGCTCAAGAACCTCTTCGGCTGCGTGCCGGGCCTGCAGAAGCCGGGCTTCCATCTGCGCTTCCCGGACGCGGCCGCGTTCGCCCTCATGCTGAACGACCTGGCCCAGGCCCTGGCGCCGGACTTCGCCGTCATCGACGGCATCGTGGGCATGGAAGGTCCGGGGCCGGGCTCGGGCTATCCGAGGAAGGTCGGGGTCCTCGTCGCCTCGCGCGACCCGCTGGCGGCCGACCGGACGGCCTGCCGCGTGGTGGGCATCGACCCGGACGCCATCCCGAACCTGAAGGACGGCCTGGAGCGGCGCGCGTGGATTTCCTCCGACGCGGAAATCGAGCTCCGGGGCGCCCCGCTCGCCGAGCTCCGCGTCCACGACTGGAAGCCCGCGCCGCGCCGGGCCAAGTCGTCGCTGCCGCCCTTCCTCAAGGATCTGGCCGTGCCGCGGCCCTGGTTCGACCGCGCGTCGTGCGTGGCGTGCGGCGCCTGCGTCGAGATCTGCCCCGCGGACGCCCTCGGCCTCGTGGACGACGCGAAGGGCGCCGAGGGGCGCTCGGTGCGCGTCGACCACGGCGCGTGCATCCGCTGTTACTGCTGCCACGAGGTCTGTCCCGCGGACGCCATAACGGTGCGGCGCCTGAAGCCCCGCGGGGCGTCGAGGTCCGTGAAGGGCGCGGGAAGGGAAACCGCGGGAAGCTGAGGTCGCGCGAGCGCGCGAAGCTCCCCCACGGCAAAATCGCCGAACGTCGGTTCGGCGCCGTGAGCGGGCTGCTGGAGATCGCCGAACGTCGGTTCGGCGCCGCGAAGGGCGCCTCCCCCCCCTTCGTGCTATTCCACGTACAGCCTTCGCGTCGCGTAGGCGGGGTCGCTCGTCAGGTTGACGCCGAGGCGTCTCAGGCCCGCTTCGTCGCCTGGGCTCGGGATGTGGGTCAGGTGCATCTGGCAGCCGCGGAGCTCGCCCGCGCGGTCGAGGCAGGCCTGCACCGAGGGGTTGAGCGCGCCGGAGATGGCCAGCGCGATCAGCGCCTCGTCGACGTCGAGGCTGGCCGAGCGGCCGTGCAGCGCCCCGCGCTTCAGTCGCCCGATCGACTCGATGACCACGGGCGAAAGCAGGTGGATGCCGTCGGGCAGCTTCGCGAGCGACTTGAGGGCGTTGATCACCGCGGCCGTGGCCGCGTGGAGGAGCTTCGAGTTGTGGCCCGTGACGATGCGGCCGTCCGCGAGCTCGAGGGCGGCGCCGCAGGTGGCCGTGTCGGAGGGCGCCTCGTCCTCGCGGTCCGGCGCGGCGCGGGCGGCGGCCTCCGCGGCTTCCGCGGCGGCGCGCGCGGCCGGCACGACGCGGCGGATCTCGGGGCCGATGCCGAGCTCCTTGAGCAGGCGGTCCGCCTTGTTGAGCGCCTCGCGGTCGGCCATGCCCATCATGTACTCGCACGAGCAGCGGAGGTAGCGGCGCGCGACTTCCTGCCGCGCGGCCTCGCGCGCGGCCTCGTCGTCGACGATGGCGAAGCCGGCGCGGTTGACGCCCATCTCCGTGGGCGAGCGGTAGACGGCCGCCTCGCCCGTGATGCGCTCCAGGATGGCCTTGAGGATGGGGAAGGACTCGACGTCGCGGTTGTAGTTGACCGCCGTCTCGCCCGTGGCCTCCAGATGGAAGGGATCGATCAGGTTCGAGTCCTTGAGATCGAGCGTCGCGGCCTCGTAGGCGAGGTTCACCGGATGCTTGAGCGGCAGGTTCCAGATGGGGAAGGTCTCGAACTTGGCGTACATGGCGCGAGTTCCCGCGCGGTGGTCGTGCCAGACCTGCGAGAGGCAGGTGGCCATCTTCCCCGAGCCCGGCCCGGGACCGGTGACGACCACGAGGGGTTTGGTGGTCTCGACGCGGGGGTTGGCGCCGTAGCCTTCCTCCGAGACGATCAGGTCGAGGTCGGTGGGATAGCCGCGGGTGGGCTCGTGGACGTAGACCCGTACGCCGCGGTTCTCGAGCTTGGTCCGGAAGGCCTTGGCCTGGGCCTGTCCCTCCCAGCGGGTGATGACGACGGCGGAGACGCCGAGCCCCCACTCGCCCAGGTCGTCGATGAGCTTCATGGCGTCGGCGTCGTAGGTGATGCCGTAGTCCGCGCGGATCTTGCGGTGCTCGATGGCGCCGGCGTGGATGCAGAGCACGATCTCCGCGTCGCGCTCGAGCTCCTTGAGCAGGCGCACCTTGACGTTGGGGTCGTAGCCGGGCAGGACGCGCGCCGCGTGGAAGTCCGCGAGCAGCTTGCCGCCGAACTCGAGGTAGAGGCGGCCGTCGAAGCGATGCATCCGCTCGCGGATGAAGCCCGCCTGCTCGCGGATGTACAGGTCGTTGTCGAACGCTTTGACGGTCATCGGTTCCTCCCGGGGACCTCCGCGCCGGGAGGGCCTCGGGGGTACAGGATAGCGGATTCCCGCCGGACGTGTCGCGGGGGAGGGTGCGTGCTACAATCGGCGGCAACGGTCCGGGCGTCGCCCCGTGCGGCGCGCGCCGATCGGGCTGAAGGAGAAATCAATATGGAACCAAGGTCCGCTTCCCGCCCCGCGCCTCCGTCCATGTTCGCGCTCGCCGCCGCCGCTGCGCTCGTCGCGCTCGCGCCGTCCGCTCCCCTTTGGGCGCAGGTTCCGCCCGGTTTCAGCATGGGCCTCGTGACCGACGTGGGCGGCATCGACGACCGTTCCTTCAACGAGATGGCCTGGCGGGGCCTGGAACGCTTCGCGGCCGATAACGGCCTGAATCCTTCCTCGGGCGCCAGGTACCTCGATTCGAGTTCCGAAAGCGACTATCTCCCGAACCTCTCGGCCTTCGGCAAGGCGGGCGCCAGCCTCGTGGTCGCGCCGGGCTTCCTGTTCTACGACATCCTGCCGGTCGCCGCGGCGAGGTACCCGCGCAGCACCTTCCTCATCATCGATTCGGTCGCGCTCGACCGGAACGACGCGGTCCCGTCCAACGTGGCCTGCGCGGTCTTCAAGGAGCACGAAGGCGCCTTCCTCGTCGGCGTCGCGGCCGGCCTCAAGGCGAAGGAAGCCGGCGCGGATGTCGTGGGCTTCCTGGGCGGCATGCAGTTCGCCCTGATCGAGAAATTCCTGGCCGGTTTCGAGCAGGGCGTCAGGGCGGTACATCCCGGCGCGCTGGTGCTCGTCGAATGGGCCGGCACCTTCATCGACCCGGAAATCGGCCGGACCCTGGCCCTGAAGATGTTCGACGAGGGCGCCTACGTCGTCTTCCACGCGGCGGGCTACACGGCCAAGGGCGCGATCATGGCGGCGAAGGAATCCACCCTCGACGGCGACCCCCGCTGGATCATCGGCGCGGACATCGACCAGTACGCGGACGGGGTCTACGCGGAGGGGAAGTCCGTTATCCTCACCTCGTTCGTCAAGCGGGTCGACGTAGCGGCCTACGAGGTCGCGCGCCTGACCTTCGAAGGCCGCTTCCCCGGCGGCGAGATCCTCGAGTTCGGCGCGCGCGAAGGCGGCGTCGGCCTGCCCGAGGCCAACCCGAACCTGGGCCCGGAACAGCTTTCGACCATCGAGGAATACCGCGCGCGGATCGCCTCGGGCGAGCTCGTCGTATCGGAAGAACCCGGGGAATCGGACGGAGGCGCGTGGTGAGGGCGAAGACGGACTTGACGAGGCCAGGCTCCCGGTCTCGCGCCGCCGTGTTGTTCGCGGTACTGGGCCTCGCCGCGCTCGGCTCGGCGGCCGCGCAAGGAGCGTCGAACGGCCCCTTCGCGCCGAAGCCACCCATCGCGAAAGCGCTTCCCGACGGGTCGTTCGAGCTGGCCTTCGACGTGCCCCGCGCTTACGCGCTCAGGGTGGCGGTATGGGATCCGGCCGGAGCCCGCATCGCGGTCTACGGCCGCGCCGACGAGGACTACGGCAAGGTCTGGGTCGACCTCGGCCACGGGCTCGAGGGTCCCTTCGAGAGCGTCGGCAACCTCGTCTTCTCCCCGGACGGACGGCGCGCCGCCTGCTCGGTGCAGCTCGGATATGAGGAATACTGGGTCCTCGAAGGCGGCAAGCGCTCCGGTCCCTGGTCGGACGTCACCGGGACGGCCTTCTCGCCCGATTCCTCCCGCTTCCTCTTCGTCGGCTACGTCCGCGGGACGGGCGCCACCGAGGTGGTCGTCGACTTCGAGAGCCGCGGCCGCGGGAGGGAACCCGGCTTCTTCGCGGGCTCCCGCTGGTTCTACCGGAGCTACGAGGGCGGCTGGTCGGTCGTCACCGATTCGGGGGTCTCGGGACCTTGGGACTATATACCGAACGTCCGCGTCGCGCCCGACGGCTCGGATATCATGTACCCCGCGACGGACGCGGAGGGGCGCCTCTGGATCTGCACCGCCGACCGCTCGTACGGCCCATTCCCGACCTACCCGCCGAACGGAGCGGAGGAATCGGGAATCCGCGGCATCGTCATGGACCTCTCCTCGCTGCCCTTCCTCGAGCCGGGCTTCGCGCCGGACGGCCGTACGCCCCGCTTCTTCGTGCGCGAGGAACGCGGCAGCGCGTACGCGTGGACGGTGTACGACGGCGACGCGGTCGCCGGCGGGCCCTGGATGGAACCCGGAAACCTGGCCGCGCGACCCTTGCCCTCGCCGGACCTGAAGCGGGCGGCGTTCATCGTCCGCGAAGGCGAGAAATACTACATCGAGGAAAGCGCCGGCCGCCTCGGCCCCTTCGGCGACGTCAGGCGCCTCGCGTACTCGGCCGACGCTTCGACCTTCGCGGCCCAGGTTCGCGGCGCGGCATGGGACGAATGGATCTACGGCTCGGGTTTCAAGCTGGGACCCTACCGCAACCTCGACTCCTGGGAGCTCGTCGCCGACGGTTCGCTCGCCGTCGTGTGGAACGGTTCGCGCTACGACCGTTCGAGCACGGCGAGCTTCCGGACGCGCGACGGCGAACTCGCGCCCTTCGACGCGGCCCTGGTGCCGGAGTCGACGATCTTCGGCGCGGGCCCGCGCTCCGTGCCTTCCGGCGCCGGATCGCTGGTCCGCGGCGAGGCGAAAAGCTTCGGTCCCTACGAAGGACTCTCGCGGATCTACGCGGGCACGCCCGGCGGCGGCGCGCTCTACGCGACGGAGACCGCGGACTCGTGGACGCTCTGGGCCGACGGGAAGGCGCTTCTGTCCACGCCGGACGTTCCGTTCAACCTGGAGGTCCCGGGAACCCGGGACGCCGTCGTTCCCGTCATGGCGGAATACCGAGCGCTCGCCTGGCTGTCCTTCTCGGGCGGCTTTCCCCGCGGCCTGAGCGCCGTGGATCCGGAGACCGGCAAGGGACGCTGGATCGGCGTCGGGAGGGACGAATGACCCCGAAGAATTCCCATGCCGCGCGCCTGGCCCTGGTTCTCGCGGTCGCGGCATGCGCCTTCGCGGGCGCCGCCTTCGGCCAGACCGTGAGCCTTCCCGCCTGGGTCGCGGGGCCGGCTTCCCCCATCGCCTTCGCGGACGGCGCGAAGGTGGATTCCACCGGGTCGGCCGCCGAGCTGTTCGGCTTCCCGGGCGTCGCCCGCGGCATCTCCGTGTCCGGCGGCGAACTGCGTATCGATGCCTTCGAGCTCGCGCCGCCGCCCGGCGCGGCCTTCGTCGCTCCGCGGCACCCCCTGCCGGGCTTCGAGCCCGTGCCGGCCTTCCGCTCGCTCGTCCTGACGCCCGGAACGACGGGGCCCTTCCAGGCCGACTGCAGCTACGTCCGCACGAGCGACCCCTTCGGCGGCACGTTCGAGGAAGGCGGCGCGAACCTGGCCTGGGACAACTGGCACCTCCTGGCTTTCGAGCTGGCGCTCGGAGCGGACGGGCTCCTCGCCCGGAACGGCTTCGTCATCAACCTCCGCGAGGAGTCCGAACGGGACGGAGTCCTGAACGGCGACCGCGCCGCCATCGTCGCGGCCACGATCGTCGAGCTGCGCTTCGCCCCCGGCTGGAAGCCCGCGCCGGATCCGGGCGCGTACGCCGACCCCTGGGTCTCCATGCCGGGCCTCGGGGACCTTGCCGTCGCCTCGGTAGCGCTCGCGCTGGAAGGCGGCGCCCTCGTCGCGCTCGTCGAGCCGCGCGAACCCGGCGAGGACGACTGGGACCTGGCCGCGGCGCCCTTCGAGCGCGCCACCATCGACGGCCGGGGCCAGGTGCTTTCCTCCGCGGCGCGCGGCGGCGTAGCGGCCTTCGGGTGGGAAGGGGCCTTCGAGCTCGAGTTCGAGGCCGAAACCGCGGGCGTGCCCATGACCGGCTCGGGCCTCGTGCGCCTGCCCGAGTCGCTCGGCGGCGGCGAATTCCGGAGCGCCCCCGGCGCGGTGAGAGCCTGGGCCGGATCGTACTGGGAAGGGGAAAACTACTTCGAGGTCTCGGCCTTCGCCGAACCCGTGCGCGTCGGCTACGGCGGCTGGGAATTCGCGCTCGAGGACGCCTCGATAGGCCGCGCGGGCGACATGCAGCACATCTGGGCGCTCCTGGCTCCGGGCGCGGATCTCTCGTGGCGCGACGCGCCGATTCCACTCGAGGGACTCGCCTTCTCGGGCGAAGGCTACTGGCTCGGTCCGGGTACGCTCGCGGAGCCGACGGCCCTGTCGCTCTTCGATGGACGCTTCACCGCCCAGGAGGCGGTCTTCTACGAGGACGGCCTCGTCGCCCGCGGCTTCCTCGAGCTGCCCCGGGAATTCGGCGGCTACTCGATCTACATCGACCGCCTTTTCCTCTACCCGGACGGCTCCTTCGACATGGCGGAGCCCGTCTGGGCGTACGCCTTCGACCTGCCCGCCGGAAGCTTCCGGCTCGAGGACGGCTGGCTTTCGGACGAGGGCTTCGGTTTCGGCTCGATGGCCTTCGATCCCGCCTGGCAGGCGTTCGACGGGAGGCTCCGCTTCCATGGCGGAATGTTCCCGAACGAGGGAGGGCTGGAATTCCGCGGCGTCGACCCATTCAGGATCGATGGCTTCGTCTTCTTCGGGGAAGCCGCCGTGAGCAACGGCGTCCTCGCGGTATCCGGCGGCGTTTACTATCCGGAGGCGCTGCCGTACGCGCTGAGGCGACGCGATCCGGCCACGCTCCGCATCCCCCTCGACGGCTCCGCGCCCTCGGTCGAATCCTCTTTCGACTCGGAGCTCACCGTGGAGTACGGCGCGGCCGGCGCCGTGCGGGTTTCGCGCTGCGTCCTCGAGCTCTCGGGAGCTTCGCTCCGGGTGCGGCTGGACGGCGTACGGCCCGCGTGGACCGCGGCCGACCTCGAAGGCCTGTCCCTCGACGGGGTGCGCATGTCAGCCGAGGGCGCCTGGGATTTCGGCGCCGCCGTCCTCGCGGCGCCGGTGACGCTCGAGCGCGAAGGCGTAGCGTACGCCCTGGATGAGCTCGTCCTCGTGGACGAGGAGCGCATCCTGCTCTCGGGCCGCGCGACCTGGACGGCCGCCGGCGGCGGCGTCGAGTCGCACGGCTGCGCGCTCTCGGTCGGCTTCGACGGTTCCGTGACGATCGTCGTCGCGGAGGGCGACGAGTTGCGCTACCTGCGCTGAACCGGGGCCGGCTTCCGTTATCCGGCGGAAACGGCCCCGCTTGGCACGCTTTTCCGTGGCGAGTCTTGCGGGGCGAAGCCGGGCACGATACCTTCTGGTCGCGTCATGCGATATCGATGACGCAACGGAGGATTTCCATGCATGCTTCCAATGAGAAGCCGGGCGCGCCGGTCTCGGGCGTCGGACGCTTCGTCGTCTCGGTCACGGTCGCTCACGTCCTGACCTACTTCGTGTTCGGCTTCATCGCCTCGAACGTCTTCGGCTACCGCGAGCTCTTCGAGCTGCCGGTCATCCGCGACTACTACCGGCCCTTCGGCTCGGTGTCGAACCTGCTCGGGCCGGCGGTGCAAGTGCTGCGCGGCCTCGTCTTCGCTCTCGTGCTCCTGCCCTTCCGGAAGACCCTCGCCGAGTCGAAGCTGGGCTGGCTCTGGCTCTGGTGCCTCTTCGTCGGCCTCGGCATCCTGGGCACCCCGAGCGCGGCACCGTCCTCGGTCGAAGGCGTCGTCTACTCGAAGCTGCCCTTTTGGTTCCACGCCATCGGCCTGCCGGAGATCGGCCTCCAGACCCTCAGCTTCAGCGTCCTTGTCCACGCCGGGCTCACGGGCAAGCGGCTCGGAGGCGCGGGCAAGGCTGGCGAGCTCCTCAAGGCCTTGAGCGTCGCCTGCGTGGCCTTCGCCGGCTACACGGTCGTCTCGATCGGCTTCGCGCTCGCGTCCGGCGCCGACGTCGCCGAAGGCGGCACGGACCTCCGGGTGCTCGGACAGTTCGTCGCCCCGCTCGTCCTCGCCTTCGCCGCGGCGCTGGCCTCGGGGCGCTTCGGCCTCCTCCCGACGCACGCCGCCCTCTACGTCCTCTCGGCCGCCTCGCTCTGGGCCTACCAGCGCTTCGCCCTGGGAGGGGCGAACCCGGCCTACGTCCTGCTGGCGCCGGTCCTGCCTGCGGCCATCTCCATGCTGCTCAACCGGAAAAAGGGCGCGAAGCAATGAGGTCCCGGTACCAGTAGTAGGAGTCCTTCGGCGTGCGGGCGAGGGTGCGGTAGTCCGTGTGGACGATGCCGAAGCGGCGGCTGTAGCCCCAGGCCCACTCGAAGTTGTCGAGCAGGGTCCAGAGGTAGTAGCCCTTGAGCGGGACGCCCTCCGCGACGGCGCGCGAGCAGGCGCCCAGATGCCCCCGGAGATAGGCGATGCGCTCCGGGTCGTGGACGCGGCCGTCCTCGGGCTTTTCGGGGTCGGGATAGGCCGCCCCGTTCTCGGTGACGTAGAGGGGCAGCCCGGGGAACTCGCGCGCCACCCAGCGGAGCTGGCGGAGGAAGCCGTCCGGCACCACCGGCCAGCCCATGTGGGTTTCCGGGTGGCCCTGGGGAACGACGCGGCCGCCGTCGGGGGCGCCCGGGTCCGCGGCGACGGCGTGCTCGGTGTAGTAGTTGAGGCCGAGGAAGTCGATCGGCTTCGCGATTTTCTCGAGATCGCCCGGCTGGACCGGGAGCAGCCCCGCGACGCCGCGCTTTTCCAGCCAGCGCTTCGGGTAGCCCTTGCCGGCGAGCGGTCCCGTGAAGACGCGGCTGTCCCGGTCGATCGCGAGCTCGGCGGCCTCGAGGTCCTCGGGCGAGGAGCCGGCCGGCCGGGGGGTCGAGAGGTTGAGGGTGATGCCGAGCTTTCCCGCGCGGCCCGAGCCGCGGAAGGCTTCCAGCGCCAGGGCGTGAGCCAGGTTCAGGTGGTGCACCGCGCGGAGGGCGAGGGCTTCGTCGCGCTTGCCGGGCGCGTGCTCGCCGTACCCGTAGGACAGGTAGCTCGAGCACCAGGGCTCGTTGAGGGTGATCCAGGTCTTCACGCGGTCGCCGAGCGCGTCGTAGCAGGCGGCGGCGTAATCGCCGAGGGCGTAGGCCGTGTCGCGCGCGGGCCAGCCGCCGGAGTCCTCGAGCGCCTGGGGAAGGTCCCAGTGGTAGAGCGTGGCCGCCGGTTCGATGCCGGCTTCGAGCAGGGCGTCGACCAGGCGTTCGTAGAAGTCGAAGCCTTTCGGGTTGCGACGGCCCCTTCCTTCCGGGAAGACGCGCGGCCACGCGATCGAGAAGCGGTACGAGCCGACGCCGAGGCCTTTCATGAGCGCGACGTCCTCCGCGTAGCGGTGGTAGTGGTCGCAGGCCACCTCGCCCGACTCGCCGGCGTGCACCTTGCCGGGCGTGCGCGCGAAGACGTCCCAGATGCTCTCGCCGCGGCCGTCCTCGCGGGCGGCGCCTTCGATCTGGTAGCTCGCCGCGGCGACTCCCCAGACGAATTCCTTCGGGAACGAAAGCTCTTCCATTCTGTCCTGTCCTTTTCCGCGCCTCGGGGCGCGATCTTTCCTTTTACCGCGCCGGGCTCCGTCCCCGGCCCCAGGCTCAAGCCCGCTCCGCGTGGCTCCAGCGGAGCTCGCGGAGCGTGACGGCCTTTTCGAGGGCGGCGGCTTGAGCCTTCGCGCCCGGGCCGTCGATCCAGCGCAGGGTCCGTTCCCCGCCGGGCTCCAGATCGAAGCCCGCGTCGTCGAAATGCCCGGGCAGCGCGTCCGCGGCCGCCTCGACCCAGAAGGCCGGGGCTTCCGCCCGCACCACGAGCTCCGGGCCGTTCGCGCCCTCGGCCGCGCGGAACGAGAGGCGCGGGTCGGGCAGCTCGCAGCGCTTCGGCTCGACGAGCAGTCGCATGACGCTCCGTCGCGCCGGGCGCGCGTCCCGGCTCCCGGTCGCGCCCGCGTTCACGTTCCCGCGTCCGTTACCCTTGCGGCGGGCTTCCTCGATCGAGGCGGCGAGGTACACCGTCTCCGGCGCGAGGATCGTCCCGTCGTGGGCGCGGAGCGCGTCGAGCGGCAGTTCCTTGAGGACCCGCGCCGATTCGCCTGCCATGCGCAGCTCCGAGCTCCACGTGGCCAGGCTCGCGCCGTCGGAGAGCCGCCTGAGTTCGACGCGCAGCGTCCACTCTCGTTCCGCCGCGCCGTCCTCGACCAGGACCACGCGCGCGACGCCCTCGCGGACGACCACGGCCAGCAGGGTCGGGTCGAAGAAGCGCCGCGCCTCACGGTGGAGCAACCTCGGCGAAAGGTCGTACTCTAGCCCGGACCACGAGGCGACCGGCCACACGTCGTTGAGCTGCCAGTAGAGCGCGCCCATGCAGCGCGGCCGGAGGCTCCGCCACCATTCCACCGCGGTGCGGATGGCCAGGGCCTGCTGCACCTGCGAAAGGTAGAGCGTCGCCTCGAAGCCGGAAGGCATGCGGAAGTAGCGCGCCATGGTGGCGAGGATCAGGGCGTTGCCGCGCTCGTGCCGCTGGTGGTGCTCGAAGGCCGGGCTCGTGGGGTTGAGCTGCCCGGGCGGAGCGAAGGAGCGGGCGGTCCGGAGCGAGGGCAAGGACTGGAAGCCGAACTCGGAGACGAAGCGCGGCGCCACTTCCAGGTAGGCCGAGAAGGGCTTGCCCTCGTGCCAGACCGACCAGTAGTGCATGTCGCCGCGCGCGTCGGCGTGCCAGTTGTCCGAAAAGTCGTCGGGGCCGGCGGAGGGCGAGCTCGGCCACCAGGTCCGGTCCGGATCGAGCTCGCGCGCCGCCTTGCCGAGGACTCCTTCGTTCAGGCGGTCGTAGTCGACTATGTACCGCGCCGGGTTCCCCTTCGACTCGGGGTACCAGCCTATGGCGCCGAGGGCCTCGTTGTTGCCGCACCAGAGCGCGATGGACGGATGGTCCGCGAGGCGGCGCACCTGGAAACGGGCCTCGGCGTCGACCCGGGCGAGGAAGTCCCGGCCGGAAGGGTACAGGGCGCACGAGAACATGAAGTCCTGCCAGACGAGGACGCCCTTCTCGTCGCAGTAATCGTAGAAGGCGTCGGATTCGTAGCGCCCGCCGCCCCAGACGCGGAGGCAGTTCATGTTGGCCTCGAGCGCGGCGTCCACCAGGGCGCGGATCCGCTCCGCTTTCCAGCGCGAGGGCAGGGCGTCCGCCGGTATCCAGTTGGCGCCCTTCGCCCAGATCTCGCGGCCGTTGCAGACGATGGCGAAGGAGCGGCCGATCGGATCCTCCTCGGCGCGCACCGCGAGCTCGCGGAAGCCGATCCGCTTCCGGACCTCGTGGCCGGACTCCCGGGGGGCGCCGGAGGGGCGCGCCGCCACGCTGAAATCGTGGAGGGTCTGTCCCCCGTAGCCGACGGGCCACCAGGGCTCGACGCCGCCCGCGCGGAGGACGCGCGTCCAGGTCGAGCGGCCGGCCGGAACCGACGCCTCAAGGCTGGCCCGAACGCCCGCGACGCTGAACTCGAGCTCGACCTCGCCGGCTTCGCCCGAGTCGAGCCCGACCGAGGCCTCGACCGTCCAGCCGTCCCCGTCGCGCCGCGTCCGGGCCCGGGTCCACTCGACGAGAGGCCCGTCGAGCCCGAGGAGCGCGATGCCGTCGTAGACGCCGCCGGTCATCAGGCAGGGGCCCCAATCCCAGCCGGACATGCACTGGGCCTTGCGGACGAGGTTGCGGTGGGGGCTCGAGACGGGATAGATCGACCACGGGACGGGATAGGCCAGCTTCGCGGCGGCTTCGATCGCCGCCTTCTCGGGCGACTTGATCAGTATCTCGAGCCGGTTGCGCCCGGGGACCAGGGCGCGCGTCGCGTCGAGGATAACGCGCCTGAACATATTGTCGCTCGATCCGATTTTTACACCGTTCAGCATAAAGTCGGCCACCGTGTCGACCTGCTCGGCGACGAGCAGCGCGCGCTTCCGCTCCAGTAGCGACGGCGCGGCGTCGAATTCGCGTTCGAGGCGCCAGTCCTCGCGTCCGACCCATTGGACCGAAAGCTCGTTCCTATCGAAATACGGGTCCGGAAGCTCGCCGGACGCGATCAAGGCGCTCATCAGGTCGCCCGGCACGGCCATCGGCCGCCTGCTGCCGTCCGCGACGCGCGCCAGCGTCCATGCTCCCGCGAGCTCGATGCGCTCCATAACGTTGCTCCCTTCGCGGATCAGTATAAGCACCAACGGAATCGCCGTTTTCGAAAATTCCCCGTTGACGGCGGCGAACGCTCATGGTATAGCATAGTTGGTTGGATAAATCAACCAACAAAAGACAGCGGGGAGCGGAGTTCATGGGGCGGTCGGCCACGCGGTGCCGCCGCCGCGGGCCCGGCGCTTCCCGGCTCGGAAGCGCCGCCGGATGAGAGTCCGCCGCGCGGCCGACGCGGAATGTAAGAGGGAGGCACGGCATGCCGTGGTCGGGCAGGGAGACGGGCGACACCGCATCGCGCATCGTCAGGGAAATCTGGCGGCACCCCGGCGTCTCCCGCTCGGGCCTGGCCGAGCGCCTCTCGGTCGACAAGTCCACCGTCACCAACCAGGTCGCGCGCCTCCTCGAGGGCGGAGTCGTGGTGGAGCTCGAGGAGGGCGACGCGAGCTCTCGCGGAGGCCGGAAGCCCATCCGCCTCGCCGTCAACCGCGACTACGGCCGCGTGCTCGGCATCGAGATCCAGGTCGAGTCCTGGGTGGCCGTGCTGGTCGATCTCGCGGGCGACGTGCTCGGCGAGGTGCGCGGCGAAAGGCCCGTGCGCGAGGGCAACTTCGCCGAGGCCTCGCTCGCCATCGTCGCGGAGGCGCGCGCGGCCCTGGTGCCGGACGGCGCCCGCCTGCTCGGCGTCGGCATCGGCACGGGCGGCCTCATCGACCTCAAGAAGAGCGTCATCCGCTATTCCGTGCCGCTCGGCATCTCGAAGCCGATCGACTTCCACCGGGACGTCGCCGCGCGGCTCGACGTGCCCTGCCTCATCGAGAACGACGCCAACTGCTGCGCCTGGGGCGAGCTCGCCTTCAACAAGGGCGAGGACCTGCGCAACTTCCTCTTCGCCCTCGTCGAATTCCGCAAGGACCACGTCAGCCGCGACGGCTACGGCGGCATGGGCATCGGCCTCGGCATCGTCGTGGGCGGCAAGCTCTGGTCCGGGGCCCACGGCAACGCCGGCGAGTTCCGCTCCGTGCTCTGCGACGGCTCCGGAGAGCTCCAGGTCTCCGCCCCGAAGGACCTGGTGCGCCGCGCCGGCGAGGACGCGGACGCCCTGTTCGCCGTGGCCGACGAGGTGGCCCGCAACGTCGCCATGCTCGTCAACACCATGGATTTCGAGCGGGTCTTCGTGGGCGGCGACATCGAGGGCCTGCCCATCGATTTCCCGGCCCTGCTCGGCCGTCGCCTCGCGGACAACTGGATGTATCCCTTCCCGGTGTCCGCGCGCATCGACTACTCGAGCCTCGGCAACCGAGCCGTGGCGTTCGGCGCCGCCGGCATGGTGCTCGACAATCTCGTCTCGAGCCGCCTCCTCCTCGCGGAGGACGGCTCGTCCCTTCCAGGCTCGAACCCCGCAGGGGGTGGCAATAGTTTCGCGGAGAGGGACTCGCGGGTCCCGGGAGGCATTCGATGAAGAAGCTGATCATCGTCGCTCTGATGATCGCCGTCGCCGCGTCCTTGCAGGCGCAGGTGACGCTCAAGGTCCTCAACTACCAGCAGGCCGACCAGGCCGGGTACCTCGAGGACGTCGCCATCTGGGAACGGTTCCAGACGCTGAACCCGGACATCAAGCTCGAGATGGAGGTCCTGTTCAACGACCCCTACCACGAGAAGCTGCAGGCCTACGCCGCCGCCGGCACCTTGCCCGACGTGTTCTACGTCTGGCCGGGCGCCCGCTCCGCCGTCATCCACGAGAAGAAGCTGGCCAAGGACCTCGCCAAGCTGCTCGGGCCCGACTACCTCAAGAACTTCACCGGCGCGGCCACCAATCCGAAGAACCAGCTCGGCGGCTACCTCGTGCAGCTCCCGCAGTCCTTCACCTACACCTCGGTCATGTACGTCAACGTGAAGCTGCTCAAGGACAACGGCTTCGCGGTCCCGAAGACCTACGCCGACCTCAAGAAGATGGTGCCCAAGCTCAAGGCCAAGGGCATCGCGGTCATGATGCTGCCCAACAAGGACGGTTGGCCGGGACAGTCCTGCCTCTTCTCCACCGTCGCGGGCCGCATCGCCGGCGACAAGTTCTTCGACGACGTGCTCGCCGGCAAGGCCAAGTTCACCGACAAGGCCTTCGTCGACTCGCTCAAGGTGGTCGAGGACCTCTACAAGGACGGCATCATCCAGCGCTCCGACAACGCGATCGGCTACGGCGAGGGCCCCGGCCTCTTCGCCTCCGGAAAGGCCGCCATCTTCCTCGACGGCGACTGGCGCACGGGCGCGTACATCACCGACAAGGCGTCCGGCAAGGCCCTCATCGACCCGAAGGCCCAGGCTTCCGACTTCGCCCTGCTCCCGATCGTGGCTCTGCCCGGCGAGAAGTTCCCCGGCGTCAACTCCGCGGTCGCCGGCACCGGCTGGGCGGTTTCCGGCTCCATCCCCGCGGGCTCCGCGAAGGAAGAGGCCGCCGCCCGCCTGATCAAGTACCTGTACTCCGAGGAAGTCCAGGCCATCCGCTACTCGACCGGCGCCTACGTCCCGACGCGCCTCGGCGTCAAGGCGACGCTCGAGCCGCTCCCGGCCATGCTGCCCGGCTTCTACGCCGCCAACCCGAAGACCAGCTACGTCATCGACGGCGTGCTCGATCCGGCCGTGTACAACGTGATCAACGACGGCCTGGTGGCCATCGGCAACGGCACCAAGACCGCCGCCGTGGTGGCCAAGGAAGTCCAGGCCGCCTTCGAAGCCTGGAAGGCCTCGAAGAAGTAGGCGAGAAACGCGCGGGAAGGTGGGAACGGCCGGACGCCCTTCCCCTTTCCCGCGAGAGCCCGGATCCGCCGACGCGGAGAAGGGCTCCGGTACCGGCGCGCCCGGGTCCGACGGAAGCCCGGTTCCGGACGCGCGCGAGCAGGGAGCGGGTCGTCGGGCAAGCCTATCGGCCCCGGCGACCCGCTCGGGTACCGTCCAGGTCGAGGACCCGCGGAACCGGGCGCGAAAGCGCGCCGGCTCGCCGGCCGGGGTCCGGCAAGAGCCCCCGCGTACGGAGGAAACAGTGACCCACGCGAAACGGATAGACCGCGAGGCGGGCAGGGCCTACTGGATGATGATCCTGCCCGCCTTCCTCATCTACCTGGCCGTCATGGCCTTTCCCATCGTGCTGTCCTTCATCCTGTCCGTCTCGAACTACTCCGGCGGCAAGATGTTCGGGGAGAACGCCGAGAAGTGGAGCCTCGTCGGCTTCGCGCAGTACCTCAGGGTGGTCAAGGATCCCTGGTTCTGGAACGCCCTCAAGAACAACCTGTACATCGTGGGCATCTCGGTCTTCGGCCAGCTGCCGCTCGGCTTCGTGTTCGCCTACATCATCTACCGCAGGCTCGTGAAGGCGCCCGGCTTCTGGCAGGGCGTGCTCTACGTGCCCAACATCATCTCGATCATCGTGGTCGGCCTCCTGTGGCAATCGATCTTCTCGCCGAACGGGCCCATCGCGCAGGTGGTCAACGACCTCGCGCGCGGCGAGTTCCAGGGCAAGCTCTCAGGCCTCATGGACGGCGTCGGCCACCTCGACCTCTCCGACGGCGCCCTTTCGCGCATCCTGGACCTCGGGGGGCAGGCCGCGCGCGACATGTTCACCGACCCGGTGCCCGAGCTTCGCGACCTGCTTTCGTCCTACGGGGCGGAGGAAGGCGCGATGGTGGCGAACGACCTCACCAACCTCCTCGTGAACCGCTGGACGCCCGAGTTCCTCAACGTCAAGGAAGTGGCGATGCTGCCCATCCTCTTCGTCATCCTCTGGATGTACACGGGCATGTACCTGATCCTCTTCCTCGCGAACATGCAGAAGATCGACGCGCAGATCATCGAGAGCGCCCGCATCGACGGCGCCAACGAGATGCAGGTCATGCGGCACATCATCATTCCCGCCCTGACCGGCACCATCGTCAACTCGGCCATACTCGCCATCTCGGGCTCGCTCTCGAGCTTCGCCCTGATCTTCGCCCTCACGGGCGGCGGTCCCGGGCGCATCACCGAGATCCTGTCCATATACATGTACCGGAGCGCCATGTCCGGCAGCCGCGACTACCCGCTCGCGAACGCCATCGCGCTCATCATGGTCGTCATCAGCATCCTGCTCATCGTCCTCACCAAGGCGATCGAGAAGCGTTGGGGAGGGAAGGAAGAATGAGAACCGAAGCGAACGCCCGCGTCCGCGCGCGCGGCCTCCTCGGCTCGGCGCTCGCGAAGGCCGCGGCCTACCTGGTCATGGGCACCTTCACGCTGATGACCGTCTACCCGCTCTTCTGGCTGACCATGAACTCGTTCAAGACCACTCGCGAGTTCCAGGTCAACATGCTCGGCCTGCCCATGGACCCCACCCTCGAGAATTTCCGGATGGCCTGGGAGTTCGGCGAGTTCGGCAAGCTCTTCCCGAATTCCTTCATCTACACCATCGGCACCACGGCGCTCGTGATCGCCCTCTCGGTGCTGGCGGGCTTCGCCTTCGCGAAGATCCCGCGCCGCGTGACCAAGTGGATCTACGGCAGCTTCGTCGTCGGCATCCTCCTGACCATCAACACCCTGATGATACCGCTCTTCATCGAGGTGACGATGCTCGGCATCTACAACACCCGGCTCGCGGTGCTCCTGGTCTACGTCGGCGCCGGCCTGCCCATCGGCATCTACCTGTCGACCGAGTACATCCGCGGCATACCGACGGCGCTCGTCGAGAGCGCGCGCATCGACGGGGCGGGCTACTTCACGATCTTCCGCCGCATCATCCTGCCCATGGCCGCCCCGGTGGCCACCACCCTGGCCATCCTGCAGATCTGCTCGACCTGGAACGAGTTCGCGCTGATCAACATCCTCGTGTCCAGGACCGAGCTCAAGAGCCTGCCCCTCGGCATCTTCAAGTTCTCGAGCTCGCTCTCGACCGACTACGGCAAGCAGTTCGCCGCGCTCGTCATCGGCATGGCGCCGATGCTGCTCTTCTACGTGGCGTTCCGCAAGCAGATCACCCGCGGCGTCGCCGCCGGCGCCGTCAAGGGCTGACGCTCAGGCGAAGAGGATCAGGCTGGCGGCCATCACGGCCATGCCGGCCACGACGCCGTAGATGGCCAGGTGGTGCTCGCCGTACTTCTCGGCCGAAGGCAGGAGCTCGTCCAGGCTGATGTACACCATGATGCCGGCCACGACGGAGAACACCACGCCGTAGACCGCGCCGTTCATGAAGGGCATGAGCACCAGCCAGCCGAGCAGGGCGCCGACGGGCTCCGAGAGGCCCGACAGGAAGGAAAGGCCGAAGGCCTTCTTGCGCGAGCCGGTGGCGTAATAGATCGGCACCGACACCGCGATGCCCTCGGGGATGTTGTGGATGGCGATGGCCGCCGCGATCGACACGCCGAGGGCCGGGTCGGCCAGGGCGCCGACGAAGGTCGCGAGCCCTTCCGGGAAGTTGTGGATGCCGATGGCCAGGGCGGACATGATGCCCATGCGGTAGAGGTGGGTCTGCCGCTCGCGGGCCTTCGCGTCGCCGAGGTCCTCGACGCCGCGCGCCTCGTGGGGATTCTCGAAGCCGGGCACGAACTTGTCGATGAGCGCGATCAGGGCCATGCCGCCGAAGAAGGCGGCCACGGCCGCCGCGTACCCGGCCTTCGCGCCGACCGCCTCGCCGAGCGCGATCCGCCCTTTCTGGAGTATCTCCACGAGCGAAACGTAGATCATGACGCCGGCGGAAAAGCCGAGGGCGACCGAGAGGAAGCGGGTGTTGGTTTTCTTCGCGAAGAAGGCGAGCGCGGAGCCGACGCCGGTGGAGAGGCCCGCGAACAGGGTCAGGAGGAAGGCGAACAGGACGGAGTTCATGGATCGAAGATAGCCCGCCGCCCGAAGCCCCGGCAAGCGTCGTGCCGACGGGAAGGAATGAACCGCGGACGAGGTCGCCTGCGCGAAGCGCGGGCCTTGAATCCTTCCCCTCCGAAAGCGACGCGGAGCGGCGCAGGCACAGAGACGCAAAGGGAACAGGGAAGAGGGAAGAAAGGGAAAAAGGAGGAGGACAAAAAAAGGCTTGGGAACGTTCCCAAGCCCATTCTTGCCACTGTGTCTCTATGTCTCTGTAGCAAAAAACCCCGGAAATCAGGTCTCGGCTATCAGCAGGGTCTTGGAGTCGAGCTTGATCTGGAGATCCTCGGGGTTCATCCGGCCGTGGTCCTTGACCACGAGGAAATGGATGAACTCGGGCTTGGGGTCGAGCACGATCAGCACGGCGATGGAGTCGAGGAACTCGCGGAGGATTACCGGGACGTTGCGCTTGTCGACGAAGGGCTCCTCGCCGATCATGGTGCACGAGTACCAGATCTCGAGGTTCATTTCCTTGGCGAAGGCGGCGAGCTGGGCGAGGTGCTCGGGCGAGCTGCGGGTGAAGTCGAAGCCGTCGATGATGACGCTCTCGGCCGCGAAGCCGCCGTCCACGATCATGGCGCGGAGCGAGCGGAGTATCTGGTCGGTGTTCACGCCTTCCTGGTTGAAGTTCATGATGACCCGGTTCTTCACGAGGTCGTCGTGGACGTCGCCGGAGTGCTCGAGCGCGCGGCGCTTGGCGAGCTCGGTGAAGATGTTCTCGTACCAGGAGATGACGTAGCTGGTGTGCGTGGTGAAGCTGACGTGCACGACCTTCTTGCCCTGCAGCAGCTTGTCGAGGGCGAGCTGGACGAGCACGCTCGTCTTGCCGATGCCCTTGCGGCTCGCTATGACGCCGATGTTGCCGGCCTTGAGTCCGCCCTCGATGCCGCGCTCGAGGATGCGGACGGGGCTCTTCTTGATGAGGTCCTCTTTCAGCATGCTGACTCCTTCATCGTGACGTGCGCCTCCCGCGCGGGGCGGGAAGGCTCGCCGTTCGCCGCGACCGAAGGGCCGGGCGCGGGAAGGCGGTTCCGCAAAGGTCGCCGCCTTCGATTATACCGCTTACGGTTCCGCGGGCAAGCGCGAATCGGAAGCGTCCGGGAACGCGACGGCCGCCCGGTAGGCGGCCGTCAGGATCCGATAGTCCGCTAGCGGCCCTGTTCCTTCCTGCGCTTCTCCTCGTAGTCCTTGCGGAGCTGCTCGGAGACGCTGGTCGGGACCTTGCCGTACTTGAGGAATTCCATGGTGAACTCCGCCTTGCCCTGGGTCATGGAGCGGAGCGCGGTGGAGTAGCCGAACATCTCGGAGAGCGGCACCTCGGCCTCGACGCGGCAGAAGGCGCCCTCCTCGTTGCTGGAGGTGATCATGCCGCGCCTCTGGTTGACCGAGGCGAAGATGTTGCCCTGGAACTCGGTCGGTCCCTCCACCTCGACCTTCATGATCGGCTCGAGGATGATCGGCTTGGCCTTGTCGTAGGCCTCGCGGAAGGCGCCGATGGCCGCGAGCTGGAAGGCGATGTCGGAGGAGTCGACCGGGTGGCTCTGGCCGTCGTTGATGACGCAGCGGACGTTGACGATGGGGAAGCCGATGAGCGAGCCCTTCTTGACGGACTCCTTGAAGCCCTTGTCGCACGAGGGGATGTACTCGTTCGGGATGGCGCCGCCCTTCACCATGTCGACGAACTCGTAGATCTTCTCCTCCACCGGCTCGATGTAGCCCGCGACGCGGCCGTACTGGCCGGAGCCGCCGGTCTGCTTCTTGTGGGTGTAGTTGAAGTCGGCGCGGCCGGAGATCGCCTCGCGGTAGGCGACCTGCGGCATGCCGGTCTCGACCTCGCACTTGTACTCGCGCTTCATGCGCTCGATGTACACGTCGAGGTGGAGCTCGCCCATGCCCTTGATGATGGTCTGGTTCGACTCGGGGTCGACGAAGGTCTGGAAGGTCGGGTCTTCCTTGGTGAAGCGGTTGAGGGCCTTGGCCATCTGGTCCGCGCTCTTCTTGTCCTTCGGCTCGATGGCGAGCGAGATGACCGGCTCGGGCACGAACATGGAGGTCATGGCGATGTTGAGGTCGGGGTGGCAGAAGGTGTCGCCGGAGGCGCACTCGATGCCGAAGAGGGCCACGATGTCGCCGCACTGGCCCTCGGAGATGTCCTCCATCGAGGCGGAGTGCATGCGCACCAGGCGGCCGACCTTGAACTTCTTGCGCGAGCGGATGTTGTAGAGCTCGTCGCCCTTCTTGATCATGCCCTGGTAGATGCGGACGTAGGTCAGCTGGCCGTACTGGCCGTCCTCGAGCTTGAAGCCGAGGGCGACGGTCTTGGCGTCCGGGTCGGCGAGGAGTTCGACCTTTTCCTCGTTCCTGTCCAGGTCGAGGCCGATGTTCTTCACCTCGGTCGGGTTCGGCAGGTACTGGGTGACGCCGTCGAGCAGGACCTGGACGCCCTTGTTCTTGTAGGCCGAGCCGACGAAGACCGGCACGAGCTGCTGGGCGATGGTGCCGGCGCGGATGGCCTTCATGAGCATGTCCGGGTCGACGACGCCCTCGAGGTAGGCCTCGGCCAGCTCGTCGGAGAACATGGAGGCGTTGTCGAGCAGTTCCTCGCGGTACTTCTCGGCGTCGGCGGCCATGTGCGCGGGAATCTCGGCGTAGCGGATGTCGACGCCGCCCTCGCCGTCGAAGTAGACGGCGCGCATGTTCACCAGGTCCACCAGGCCCTCGAGCTTGTCCTCGAGGCCGATGGGCAGCGTGAGGAACACGGCGTTGAGGCCGAGCTTCTCGACGATCTGGTTCTTGACGCGGTAGGGGTTGGCGCCGGTGCGGTCGCACTTGTTGATGAAGGCGAGGCGGGGCACCGAGTAGCGCTTGAGCTGGCGGTCCACCGTCAGGGTCTGCGACTGCACGCCGCCGACCGCGCAGAGCACGAGGATGGCGCCGTCGAGCACCCGCAGCGAGCGCTCCACCTCGATGGTGAAGTCGACGTGGCCGGGGGTGTCGATCAGGTTGATCGTCGTGTCCTTCCACTGGACGTTGGTCGCGGCGGACTGGATGGTGATGCCGCGCTCGCGCTCGAGGTCCATGTTGTCCATGGTGGCGCCGACGCCGTCCTTGCCGCGCACCTCGTGGATGGCGTGGATCTTGTTGCAATAGAACAGGATGCGCTCGGACAGCGTCGTCTTGCCCGAGTCGATGTGGGCGCTGATGCCGATGTTGCGCATCTTGGTGATGTCGAAGGCCATTCGTCTCTACCTCTTCGTTCGGTTTGCGTGGCGATCCCGCACCCACCCCGGCTTTCGGTCGGGACCCGGTGCGAATGGTTCGGTCTGGCTGGGGACTTCGGTAGTGCGCCGTCCGTCGCTCGAACCGGGTTCCGACGATGCCGCCGGGCGGCGGCATGTACGGAATCGGATCAAGGCGGCCGGCCCGAGGACATCGGGGAACAGCTCGCTGATCGTGGGAACCCCTGCTCGGCCGATTATAGGGAAAATCGAGGGATTTGTTCAAGCCGCCCGCCGGGGGGCGCGGGCCGGGGGCGGCTCTAGGCTCGCAAGGCCTGGACGTCCCTGGCGACGAGGATGGAGAGCCGCTCGAGGAAGGCCACGTCGTCGATGCCGAACGCGGCCTTCGAGTGGCTGTCGATGTCGATCTCGCCCGCCACGGTGTCGTCGGGGGCCGGCACCGGCACCACGATCTCGCTCTTCACCTTGAGCGAGCAGGCCAGGTAGTTGCCCTCCGCGGACACGTCGTCGACCACGAAGGTCTCGCCGTCGGCGGCGGCCTGTCCGCAGATGCCGGTGCCGAAGGGGATGCGGACGTGGTCGGTCGGCTCGCCCGTGAAGGGACCGAGGACCAGGACCTTTTCGGCCTTGGCGGCTATGTAGAAGCCGAACCAGTCGTAGTGGGGAACCTTGCCCGCGACCAGGTCGCACAGGGCCTGGAGCCGGGTCCGCGGATCGCCGGAACCCGCGAGGAGGCGCGCGCATTCGTCGTAGAGGGCGTCGAAATCCATGGCTGCTCCTTGGAACTCGTCCCGCGCGGGGCGGGGAGGCGTCCTTGAGTATAGGTTCGCCGCCCGCGCCGGCGCAAGCGAGCGGGCGCCGGAAGCCGGGCTACCCCGCCTCGGCGGTCGAGGCCAGCGGCAGCTCGACCACGAAGGCGCTTCCCTTGCCCTGTCCCTCGGACTCCGCGCGGATCCGGCCGCCGTGCTGCTCGACGATGCGGCGCGCCAGCGCCAGGCCGAGTCCGGTGCCTTCGCTTTTCGGGTCGAGCTTGTTGAACAGGCCGAAGACGTTCTCGAGGTACTCCGGCTCGATGCCGATGCCGTTGTCCTCCACCCGGAAGCGCGCCAGGTCGTTCAGGGCGAAGCCGCTCACGGTCAAGCTCAGGTCCGGGCGATCGCCTCCGTACTTGAGCGCGTTTTCGAGCAGGTTCTGGAAGAGCTCGAGGATGCGCGTCCGGTCGCCGGAAAGCTCGAGCGCGGCCACGTCGAGCTCGACCTTCGCGCCGCGCCGCCGGATGCCCTCCGCGAGGTTCTCGAGCGCCTCCTCGATGACCTGCCTCGCGGGGAAACGCTTCGGCGGGACGGGTTCCCGACCCGCGCGCGAGAACTCGAGGATGTCCGCGAGGAGCTCCTGCATTCGGTCGGCCGCGCCGCCGACGCGCGCGAGGTCCTTGGCGAAGCGCTCGGTGTTGCCCGCGGCGAAGTCCTTTTCCAGGAAGCTGAGGAAACCCTTGATGGTGATGAGCGGGCTCTTGAGGTCGTGGGAGATGGTGTAGGCGAAGCGCTCGAGCTCCTCGTTCTTGCGCGCCAGCTCGGCGGAGTTCCGGTTGATCTCGTCGAGCATGCGGTGGCGGGCGCTGACGTCGGTGAACGAGCCGATCACCCGGCGCGGCTTGCCGGCCGCGTCCGCGTCCACGACGCGGCCGCGCTCCTCGATCCAGAGCTCGCGGCGGTCGCGGGTCAGTATCCGGTATTCGTGGACGTAGCGACGGCCGTCGGGGGCCTTGCGCCGCGCGTAGCCGATGGCCCTGGCGGCGTCGTCGGGATGCACGATGGCCGCCCAGGAATCGTAGCTGGGCGGCAGCTCCGACTCGGAGTAGCCCGTGATCTCGTACCAGCGCGGCGAGAAGGCGAAGGCGCCGGAGGGCACGTGCCAGTCCCAGATGACGTCCTCGGTGGCGTCGACGGCCAGCCGGTAGCGCTCCTCGGCGGCCGCGAGGCGGCGCTCGCCTTCCCTGCGCTCGCTGATGTCCTCGAACATGGTGACGAAGCCGTCGTCGCCCGTGCCGTAGCTCGAGACCAGCAGGGTCTGCTTGCCGAATTCGAGCTCGAAGCCCTCGTGCGAGAGCGTCGTCGCGACGCGCGCGTAGCGGTCGAGCAGCACGGCGCCGCCGTAGACCTCGCTCGCGAGGCGACCTTCGGCGCTGTCGCGGTGCAGTCCCAGGATGGGACCGAAGGCGGGGTTCACCTGGAGGATGCGGTAATTGACGGGCTTGCCCTCGGCGTCGCGGACCAGGCGGTGCATGGCGGCTCCGATGGGCAGGTTGTCGAACATGGCGCGGAAGTCCGCGGCCGCCTCGACGGCCTCGGCGCGGGAGCGGAAGGCGCGGATCCAGAGCGCGTAGAGCAGGACGAGCCCGGATTCCCCGAGGACGATGCTCAGGAGCGCGTAGGCGACCGCGACGGGTTCGCGGGCCGCGAACGAGGTCGGCGCGCCCGTGAAAGCGTAGCCCTCGGGGGCCTTTCCCTGGAACCCCGCGGCGCGGTACGCCGACCAGTCGATGGCGCGCCGTGGCGGGGTGCCGTCGCTCATCAGCGGCATCGGGGTGCCCGATCCGAGGCGTTCGAGGACCATGAGCGCGGCGGCGGCGCCGTGGTCGTGGCCGCGGACCATCGCGCCGCCGATGACGGGAGGCCTGAAGAACGAGTCGTGGGAGGTGAAGACCGGGAGCCCCGAGAGCTCCGCCAGCTTGTCCGCGACGATCTCGGCGGGCCAGGTCATGCCCTCGCCGTCGGTGACGTAGGCGAAGAGCAACGCCGCGGTCTCCCCCGGCGCGCCTTGATCCCGACCCGCGGCGGCCGCGGCCTCGTCGAGGCCCGCGTCCGCGGGCGCGACCAGCTCGATGTCGGGGAACGCCGCCCCGATCGCGCGGCGCGCGTCGGCTATGGTTCCCTGCACGCCGGAGGTCCGGTCGGCGAAGAGCACGAGGCGGCGGAGCCGCGGATAGAGCGTCCGCGCGAGCGCGACCGTTCCGGCGTAATCGACGGTCTCGACCACGCCGCCGGAATCGGGCAGCTTCGAAGCGAGCGAGGGATTCCAGTCGTTGATGCCGCAGAAGGCGACCGGCGCGCCGGGGAAGAGCCGGTCGCCGCGCTCGTTCAGGAACTTGAGCGCCACGTTGTCGGTGGCGATGATCGCGTCGAAGTCGCCCGGTCCGAACTTGCCGGCGAACAACGCCTCGACGAGGTCGAGGTGGGCCTCGTCCGCGCTGCGCTTGGCGTCGATGAACTCGCGGACCAGCACCGCGCCGTCGCCGAAGGTCGCGGCGATGCCCTCGTCGATCGAGCGGGTCCACGAGAATTCGAGCGAGTACGAATGCAGCACGAGGATGGTCGGCCGCTCGGCGGGCAGGGACCGATCCGCCGCTTCAGCGTCGCGCGGCGGCGCTCCGGGCGAGAACATGCCCGCGACGGCGACCAGTCCCCCGATCAGCGCGGCCGCGAGGAGCGGCGGGCCCGCCTGGTGCCGGTGCGAGGCTTGCCGCGAACGCGTCGGTCTAGACGTACTCGATCTCCCAGTCGACGGGCACGGCCATGCGGAGCAGCGCGGAGACGCCGCAGTACTTCTCCTGCGAGAGCCGCACCGCCTTCTCCACGTTCTCGGCCTTGAGGCCGTCGGCCGCCTTGAAACGGTAGACCAGTTTTATGCGCGCGTAGTACTTGGGATGCTCCTCGGTGAGCTCTCCCGACACCTTGATGTCGTACCAGCTGACCGGCTCCCGCATCTTGCGGAGTATGGATATGACGTCCATGCCGGAGCAGCCGGCCAGCGAGACGAGGAGCAGGCTCTTCGGGCGGGGACCCGAGTCCTTGCCGCCGAACTGCTCCTCCGCGTCGAGCGTGAGCCGGTGCCCGTTCACCACGGCCTCGAAGGCCATGTCGCCCTTCCATTCGCAGGTGATCTCGTGGGTCATCGTCGCCTCCCGGTCCACTATATAGGGAGTATCGGCGGATCGGCAACGCGGACTTATGTCTACAAGGCCCGCTCGAGCTCCACGGTGAAGTGCCGGAGGATGGGCGCCTCGCGCGCGATGCGCAGGCCGCGGCGGATGGAGTCGCGGCGCGCGAACACGTTGGCGAAGGCTGCGGCGACGTAGTCCATATGGTCGTTCGAGTAGACGCGCCGCGGAATGGCCAGGCGGAGCAGCTCGAGCGCCGGGTAGCGGTCCTGCCGCGTCTCGGGGTCGCGGTCCGCGAGCAGGGTGCCGATCTCGACGCAACGGATCCCGCCTTCGACATAGGCTTCGACGCCGAGGGTCTGCGCCACGTACTCCGCGCGCGGCACGGCGGGCAGGAACTTGAGCGCGTCCACGAAGACGGCGTGTCCGCCGAAGGGTTTCTGGCAGACGATGCCGCGGCTCTCGAGCCGTTCGCCCAGGTAGGCCACCTGCCCCACGCGGGCCTCGAGGTAGTCCTCCTCGCACGCCTCGCGCAAGCCCACCGAGAGCGCCCCCATGTCGCGGCCGGCCATGCCGCCGTAGGTGTTGAAGCCCTCGAACATGATGTTGAAGGTGCTGGCCTTCTCCCAGAGCTCCCTGCTCCGGAAGGCGATGAAGCCGCCGATGTTGACGATGCCGTCCTTCTTGCTGGACATGGTGGCGCCGTCGGCGTACGAAAACATCTCGCGCACGATCTCGCGGACGCTCTTGTCGGCGTAGCCCTGTTCGCGGCGCTTGATGAACCAGGCGTTCTCGGCGAAGCGCGCCGCGTCGAGGAAGAGGGGGACGCCGAATTTCCGGCACAGCTCCGAGGCGCCGCGCAGGTTGGCCATGGAGACTGGCTGGCCGCCGGAGCTGTTGCAGGTGACGGTGACGATGCAGAGGGGCACGCGCTCCCGGGGATTCGCCTTGAGGAACTCCTCGAGACGGCCAAGGTCGACGTCGCCCTTGAAGGGGTGGAGGCTCTGCGTGTCGAAGGCCTCCGCGACGGTCAGGTCGACCGCGTGCGCCTTGCGGAACTCGATGTGGCCCTTGGTGGTGTCGAAGTGCGAGTTGCCCGGGACCAGCTTGCCCGCGCCTTCGGAGCCGACGCCGATCAGGGTGGACATGAGCACGTTCTCGGCGGCGCGGCCCTGGTGGGTCGGCAGGAAGTACGGCATGCCGAGCAGGTCCTCGATGGTCGCCTTCAGCTTGTGGTAGGAGGAGGCGCCGGCGTAGCTCTCGTCGCCGAGCATCATCTCGGCCCACTGGGCGGCGCTCATGGCCCCGGTGCCGGAATCGGTCAGGAGGTCGACGTAGACCTGGTCGGAACGCAGGTTGAACAGATTGTAGCGCGCGTCGGCGATCCATCGTTCGCGTTCCGTCCGCGTGGAGCGGCGGATGGGCTCTATCGTCTTGGCGCGCCAGGGTTCGGCCCAGGGCAGGTCCATGGAATCCTCCTCGGGCGGGGCGCGTCGACCGGTACGCGATGCGCCGACCGGGCGGGAGCCCGGCGCGAGCCGTCCATGGGCCTTGATTCTATGTCCGCTTCCGGGGGCCGTCAACGTGTATTCCGCGTTATTTGGTTATGCTGTAATTATTTACAGAAACATGAGCTGGCTTGCGAGGCTTCCGCGCGCGAGGCCGGTCGAAAAAAAACCGCCGCGGCGAAGGAGGACGCCGCGGCGGAGGGGAAGGGGAAGCGACCGAAGCGGGCGGCCGCGGAAAGGCTCAGAATACCGGCATTCCGATATAGTATGCGTACTCGCTGATCGCCGAGCGGCCGAAGCCGTTCCAGGCCTGGACGCCGAGGATGATCCAACCGTCATAGGTATCAGGATCGGCTTTCGGATCGTAGTCGTACGACGAAAGGACATCCTTGTTCAGCGGGAACACCGGATTGGGAACCTCGTCGAGCGGTTTCCACACTTTCTTCGTGGCGTCCGAGAGGTAATTGTCCACGACGTAGACCGTATAGCCGGAAGCCTCGGAAACCGGTGTCCAGACCAGCGCCTCGCCTTCACCATAGAAGTCGAACATGGTCGCGACATTCACCGGCGCCTCGGGGGCGAGGTCGTCCATGGACGAGAACAGGATCAGGTCGCAGGAGGCGAGCGAAAGGCTGGACGCGAGGAGGAGGGCGATTACGACTTTCTTCACTTGAAGCTCCCCGGCGCGACGGGAGCCTTGACTGGGTGACTGACGGTGCGCGCCGCTTTCAAACTTCCTAGAAAGATAGCGCGGCGGGCCGGCAATGCAAGCGCGCCGCGACGATTTCAGAAGCCCAGGGCCGAATCGACGTCTCCGGGACCGAAGCCGCCCTCGAGCCGGGCGAGAGCGTCCTCCAGGCCGTCGTAGTCGCCGGAGACGACGCGCGCGCAGAAGCCGAGCGTCCCGGAGCTTCCCGCCACGGCCAACAGGCGGGCCGCGAAGCCGTAGGCGGCGAGGTAATAGTCGGCGTCCTTCTCCTCGACCGTGCCGGTCAGCGCGAGGCGGAGCCGGTGCTCGTCGCGGACCGGGCCGTCCTCGGCGTAGCGGGACGCGGCGCGGTCGAAGGCGGCGGAGGCCTGAGCCGCCTCGCCTCCGAGGGCCGCGAGCTCGGAGAGCAGCAGGGCGACGGTCTCGTCGACGAAGCGCCAGCGGGTGGTTTCCTCCGGGTCGAAACGGTCCGAGAAGGGATCGGTCAGCGCCTTGGCGGCCGGGGGCCGGCGGAACGAGGCCTCGGCATGGACGAGCGCGTGGACCATGGAGGGGAGCGGGGGCGCGGCCTCGAGGTCGATGACTGCGTAGCTGCCGTCCGGGCTCGGGAAAACCGGGAAGGCGAGCTCCCCGCCGCGCATCGTGCGGGCGAAACGCCTGAGCGGCAGCCTCGACGGGCTGTCCGCGCCCGAGAAGCGCTCGGTGATGAGCGGGTCGGGCGGCGCGAGGCTCGCGAAGCTGCCGGCGGTCATGATCGCGGTGAAGCGGCGGCCGTCCGCGAGCGGCCGACGGCCCGTCGCCGATTCGATCCAGAGCGCGGCCTCCTCGAGCAGCTCGAGGCCCTTGCGGGCGTTGAAGCCGCCGCTCGCGCCCTTCTCGACGAGCACCGCCGCGTCGCCGCTCTCGGCCATGGAGAACGAGCTCTGCGTCGAATCGAGCAACACCCAGGCGGCGAGCCCGCCGAGGACGAGCGAGACGGTCGCGAGGAGCGCGACCTTGAGAGGCGTGGGGCTGCCCCAGGCCGCGGCGCCCTTCCGGGAGGCCACGTGCTGGCGGGCGAGCGGATTCCTCGGTTTCTGTTCCATGGCGGGTTAGCTCCTCGATCGCTCTGTCGGTTCGTTCGGCGGCCGGGCGCCGGACTCAGGGTTTCCAGTAAAGCCAGACGGCCGCCGCGACGACGGTCGTGGTGATCAGGGTGAACGGCAGGCCGAGCTTGACGAAGCGGCCGAAACCCACCTCGTCGCCCTGCTTCTTCGCGAGCCCGACGGCCACGATGTTCGCCGATGCGCCGAAGGGCGTGACGTTGCCGCCGAGGCAGGCGCCGACGAGGAGCCCGAAGTAGAGCACGGTCGGCTCGATGCCCAGGTTGGCGGAGACGCTCGACACGAGCGGAAGCATCAGCGCGATGTAAGGCACGTTGTCGACGAAGCCCGAGATGAGCACGGAGACCGCCACGAGGAAGACGTAGATGGCCAGGACGTCCGTCCCGAACAGCGACTCGACGCCGCCCGCCAGGACCTCGATGGCGCCCGAGCGGTTCAGCGCGCCGAGCATGATGAAGATGCCGACCAGGAAGAAAAGCGTCTCCCAATCGAGCTCGCGGACGATGCGGACGGCCTCGGAGAGCTTTTCCTTGCGGAAGAGGACGAACCAGAGCTGGCCGAGCAGGGCGGCGGCGAGGCAGATGAGGCCCGCCCCGGCTCCGACGCCGACCTCGTGGAGGCTGTTCCAGGCCAGGCCCCCGACCATGCCCACGAGGAGGAGGAGCGGCACCCAGCTGACGACCTTGCTGGTTCGCGCGACGCTTTCCTTGTGGTCGTGCTTCCGCACCAGGTACCAGCTGATGAGTGCGGCGATGATCGCGCCCGCCTGGACGAAGAAGAAGATCGAGAGCTTCCCTCGGTAGAAGAAGAAGTCGTTGAACGAGAAGCCGGCCGCGCCCGCGAAGAGCATGGAGGGCGGATCGCCGACCAGCGTGGCGGTGCCCTGCAGGTTGGCGTTGACCGCGAGGATGACCAGCACGAGGCCGACGGGCACCTTCACCTTCTTCGCGATTTCGATGGCGATGGGCGCCACCACGAGCACCGTGGCCACGTTCTCCACGAAGGCGGAGACGAGGCCGGTGAAGAGGGCGATGAGGGCGATGGCGACCGCCGCGTTGGGAGCCTTGTTGGCGATCCATTCGGCGATGACCGCGGGCACCTTGGAATAGATGAAAAGTTCCGCGAGGATGAGCGAGCCGACGTAGATGGCCAGCACGTTCCAGTTCACCCATTCGCGGAGCGCCTCGAGGGGCGGCGCCATGCCGAGCAGCATGAGGAGCAGGGCGGCGCCCAGGCTGATCCAGGCCTTGTACTTCGAGAATGCCGCGATGAGCGCGTAGGCGAGCACGAGCACGAGGGCCGTGACGACGATCGGGTTCATGCGGCAACTATGTGCGCTCGCGCGAGGGGCGGTCAAGCGGGGCGGGGGCGGCGGGACGGCGTCCGCGGAGGGGCGCCGCTTGCCGAGGCCCCGGGCGCGGGGTACGATGCTCCCATGTCCCCGGATGCATCCTGGAAACGCTCCTACGGCGCCGTCTGGATCGCCGAGCTCGTCGCGATAACGGGTTTCGGCACGACCATGGTCGCCATACCCTTCCATTTCAAGGCGCTCGGCGTGACCGACGCCGCGGACCTCAATTTCTGGAACGGCCTGACCGCTTCCACCACCGCGCTGGCCCTGGCCCTCATGGCGCCCGTCTGGGGCGCGCTCGCCGACGCCTACGGCCGGAAGCTCATGCTGATGCGGGCCATGTTCGGCGGCGCCGTGCTGATCGGCGCCATGTCCTTCGTGAACGAACCCTGGCAGCTCGCGGCGCTCCGGACCCTGCAGGGCGCGGTCACCGGCACCGTGGCGGCCGCCACCGTGCTGACCGCCAGCCTCGTGCCGCAGGCGGAGGCCGGCTACCGGCTCGGGCTCCTCCAGACCGCGGTCTTCCTCGGCAATTCCTTCGGACCCCTGCTCGGCGGCGCCGTCTCGGCGGCATTGGGCACCCGGATGAATTTCCTCGCCACCGCGGGCATCCTGCTCGTCGCGGGCGTCCTCGTGGCGACCGGCGTGCACGACGCCTACGAACCTCCCGCCCGCGCGAAGCGGCTCTCCTTCCGCGAGCTCCTGCCCGACCTTTCGCTCCTGGCCCGGACGCCCGTCCTGGCCGGGCTCCTCGCGACGGTGTTCGCGGTGCAGTTCGCCACCGCCGTCGCCCAGCCCATCCTCGCCCTCATCGTGGACGACTACGTCGCCGGCCCCTCGGCCGAGGGCGTCGCGGGGCTCGTGATCGGCGCCGGATCGGCGGCCGGGGCCATCGCGGCCGCCCTCATCGGCAAGGTGTCGGGACGCTTCGGCTACGGCCGCACCCTCGTCCTCTGCGCCTTCGGCGCCTTCGCCTTCTACCTGCCCCAGGGCTTCGCCCGCGACCCGTGGACCCTGCTCGCGCTGCGCATCGGCTCCGGCGTCTTCCTCGGCGGCACCATGCCCTCGGTCAACGCCCTCATCGCGGGCAACTGCGAGAAGGGGCGGCAGGGGGCGACCTACGGGCTCTCGACCTCGGTGCAGAACGCCGGCATGGCCGTGGGGCCCGTGGTCGGCACCGCCGTCGCCAACACCTTCGGCCGGCCGGCGGTTTTCTTCGTGACGAGCGCCGTGCTGCTCGGCGTCGGCGCCATGGTATCGCGATCCTTGCGGCGCGCTTTCGCGGTAAGCGGCAGGGCGGAGGAACGTCATGGAACCTGATTTCGGGGTTTCCGGGAAGGGAACTCGCGGGGCCGGCCGCGCGACCGGTCGGGCGGCCGCGTTCGAGCGGGTGCTGCGCGTCGTCGCGCTCGCCCTGGTCGTCCTCCTGGCGCTGGGGACGGTCCTGGCCCTGGCGTCCGGCTCTCCGCGGATCGCGCGCGCGCGGGAGGAGGCCGAGTCCGGGGCCGCTTCCCGGCCGGCCGAACGCCCGAGCGGCGTCTTCCTGGACCTGGGCGACATCCGGGCCTCCACTCGGGATGGTGACGGCGCGCTCGTGCTCGCGACCATCGCCTTTTCCTACGACGATTCCGACGCCGCTTTCGTCGAGGAGCTGGGGGACAAGACCGCGCGGCTCAGGGCCGCGGCCGTCGAGTACTTCTCGTCGAAGTCGAAGGCCGAGCTCGCGCCCGCCTTCGAGGGGCTGGTCAAGGCGCAGCTCCGGGAGCGCTTCGACGCCCTGCTCTCGCTGGGCGCGGTGGGGGAGGTCTGGCTGCCCGACTTCGCGGTGGTCGACTGAGCGGGCCGTCGGCCGGCCCGCGTTCAGCCCCGCGACACGGCCGCCTCGAGCGCGCGCACGATCTCGCGGTCGTAGACGTCCGGCCGGTGGACCAGCTCGTCGATGGCGGTTTCGCGGTCGCGGACGCGGCGCCAGGGCCGCGAGCTGACCAGCGCCGAGTAGCTCTCGGCGGCCCTGATGACGCGGGCGACCCGGGGGACCTTGGCGCCGCGGAGGGCGCGCGGATAGCCCGAGCCGTCCAGGTTCTCGTGGTGGCAGAGGGCGGCTTCCGCGAGCCGGGGTCGGAAGGGATCCGGCACGAAATCCAGCATGCGGGCGCCAGCCTCCGGATGCCGGCGCAACTCAGCGAACTGGGCTTCGTTCAGGCTCGAAAGCTCGAACAGCGCCGGATCGGAGGCCAGAAAGCCGGAATCGTAGACCAGCCCCGCGCAGCGGTGCAGCAGTCGCTCTTCCGGATCGAGCCCGAGCTCCGCCGCGATGGCGTGCGCCAGCGCGGCGACGAAGAATGCGGAGCCCGGCCTGCGGGTGATCGCGTCGATTTCGGCGCCCCGCCTTTCGCAGTCCGCGAGCAGGCCCGCGAACGTCGCGCGCCGCCCCGCGTCGAGCGAGGCCAGGTCGGCGTCCGCGCGGCCTTCGTCCCATGCGGGCCCCGCGCCGTCCCAGCTCCCGCCTGAATCTTCGCCGGCCCGCGCCGCGACCGGTCGCGAGAGGGCCTCGGCCGTGTCCGCCCTGCGCTCCGTGCCGATGTTGTGCTTCCGGAGCGCAACGAGCCCGGCGCCGGCACCGACCGCGCCGAGCGCGATTGCGATCCAGGCAGCGGGAGAGCGGGGGCGATCCTCGCGTTCGAACGGAACGGCGTCCTCGCCGCGGGCGATGCGCTCCTCGAGTCCGGCGATGGTCGCCTCCAGTTCGTCGACCCTCCCGCGCGAAGCGGCCCGGGCCAGCTCTCGTTCCGCGGCCCGCCGGGACTCGACGCTCCGCAGCTCCGCGAGCAGCGAGCGAGCCGGACCGCCCGCGTCCTCGGGGAGGCGCGCGAGCTCCGCGAGCAGCTTCGCCTCCTCGTTCCGGAAGCGGGCCGCTTCGGCGCTCCGGGCCTCCTCGCGTCGCGCCTCGAGCTCCAGCTCCGCGGCCAGCGCGATCCTCGCCTCGTCGAGCCTGGCGGAGAGCGTCCCGCCTTCCGGCGCCTGCGCGTGGAGGAACCGGCCCCCGGGAGCCGGTTTCAGGAAGGCCGACGCGACGAGGAGGGCGGACAAGGCGATGGCGCGGGCGGAGACTCTCATCGACGGCCAGTATCGCCCCGGGCCGCGGCCGCGCGCAAGTGCGGCGGACGGCCTCGCGGCCGCCCGCCACCCTGTCTTCCGATTAGTTCGAGTCCGCCTTCTCTACAATTCGGATGTGCAGGTCGTCGAGCTGTTCGGCCTCCGCGGGGCTGGGACACTCATCGAGCGGGCTGATGCCGAAGGTGTTCTTGGGGAAGGGGATGACCTCGCGGATGGTGCTCTCGCCGGCCATCAGCATGACCAGGCGGTCGAAGCCGAGCGCGGCGCCGCCGTGGGGCGGGGGTCCGTACTTGAAGGCCTCGACGAGGAAGCCGAACTTGTTCATGGCCTCCTCCTCGCTGAACCCGACGATGTTGAACACGCGCTTCTGCAGCTCCGGGTCGTGGATGCGGATGGAACCGGAGGCCATCTCGTACCCGTTCATCACCAGGTCGTAGAGGTCTCCCTTCACCGGGCCCGGATCCTTTTCCATGGTGGCGTGGAAGCGTTCCTGCGGCATGGTGAACATGTGGTGCGCGGGGTCCCACTTCCTCTCGTCCTCGTTCCATTCGAACATGGGGAAGTCGATGACCCAGGCGAACTTGAAGGTCTTCGGGTCGCAGAGTCCGAGCTCCGCGCCGAGTTTCGAGCGCACCGCGCCGAGCGACGCGCAGGCGACGGACTTCTTCGGGTCCGCCACCAGCAGGACGAGGTCGCCCTCCTTCGCTCCGAGGCGATCCAGGATGGTCTTCTCCTGCCCGGCGAAGAACTTCGAGACGCCGCCTTCGAGGGAACCGCCGGCGCCGGCCTTCATGAAGGCCATGCCCTTCGCGCCGTAGACCTTGGCCTGGGCCTCGAGCTCCTCGATCTGCTTGCGCGAGTAGTCCGCCTTGCCGGGCACGACGAGCGCCTTGACCGCGCCGCCGGCCGCCACCGCGTCGTGGAAGGCCTGGAAGGTGCCGGCGCCCGAGAGCGCCGCGAAGTCCTGCATGGCCATGCCGAAGCGGAGGTCGGGCTTGTCCGTGCCGTAGAGCTCGATCGCGTCGTCGTAGGCGATGCGGGCGAACGGAGTTTCGAGCTCGACGCCCATGGTCTTCCGGAACAGGTCGACCACCATCTCCTCGACCAGCGAGAGCACGTCGTCGCGCTCGACGAAGGACATCTCGAGGTCGATCTGGGTGAACTCGAGCTGGCGGTCGCCGCGCGCGTCCTCGTCGCGGTAGCAGCGCGCCAGCTGGAAGTAGCGGTCGAAGCCGCCGACCATCAATATCTGCTTGAACAGCTGCGGCGACTGCGGCAGCGCGTAGAACTTGCCCGGGTTCACCCGGCTCGGCACCAGGAAGTCGCGCGCGCCCTCGGGCGTGGTCTTGATGAGGGTGGGGGTCTCGATCTCGTAGAAGCCCTTGGAGGCCATGAAATTGCGCACGGCCAGGGCCGCCTCGTGGCGGAGCCTGAGCTTGCGCTGCATGGAGGCGGAGCGCATGTCCAGGTAGCGGTGCTTGAGGCGCAGGTCCTCCTTCGCGTCGACCTTTTCGTCGATGACGAAGGGCAGGGTCTCGCAGCGCGAAAGGATCTGGAGCTCCTCGATCTTCAGCTCGATCGCGCCCGTGTCCATGTTCGGGTTGACCATCGAATCCGGGCGCGGACGCACCGTGCCGCGCACCGCGACGCAGTACTCGCTCTTGAGCTCGTCGGCGGCCGCGCGCAGGGCCGCCCCGGCGTCGGAATCGACGACGACCTGCGTCACGCCGTGGCGGTCGCGCAGGTTGATGAAGGAAATGCCGCCGTGATCCCGTTTGCGGTGCACCCATCCGTTGAGGGTGACCGTCTTCCCCGCGTCGCTCGCGCGGAGCTGGCCGCAATTCGCGGTCCTTTTAAGGTACGCCATGGACGCGATAGTAGCCGAGCCGGGCGTCCGTTTTCAAGCGAGGGGCGCGAAGGCGCTTCGCGCCTTCGCGGCGACGAAGGGCTCTGCCCTTCGTCGATCTCCCGGAGCAGGAGCGCTTCGCGCCTTCGCGGCGACGAAGGGCTCTGCCCTTCGTCGATCTCCCGGAGCAGGAGCGCTTCGCGCCTTCGCGGCGACGAAGGGCTCTGCCCTTCGTCGATCTCCCGGAGCAGGAGCGCTTCGCGCCTTCGCGGCGACGAAGGGCTCTGCCCTTCGTCGATCTCCCGGAGCAGGAGCGCTTCGCGCCTTCGCGGCGACGAAGGGCTCTGCCCTTCGTCGATCTCCCGGAGCAGGAGCGCTTCGCGCCTTCGCGGCGACGAAGGGCTCTGCCCTTCGTCGGTCTTCCCGGGGCGGCTCGACGAGCCGGGAGGCGCGCGTCAGCTTGACTCCGGCGCCGCCGCGGGGCATCATTCAATGTACGTACCCAGCGCCCGGAGGCCGTGCATGCGACAGCTGCGCGTCAAGAGCGATCTCCTCATCGAGGAGCTCCGCAATACCCTGATCTTCCAGAACCTGACGGTGGACGAACTCAAGCGCATCGCGGGCATCTGCGAGCACTGGGAATATGAAGGCGGCGAGGAAGTGGTGACGCAGGACTCCGTCAGCCGCGTGCTTTACGTCCTGCTCGACGGCACCGTCGACATCAAGGTACGGGGCGCGGAGTCGGCGGGCGTGACGGTCAGCGCCATCCAGAAAGGCGACGTGTTCGGCGAGGCGGGCCTCTTCATGGACGTGCGCCGCACGGCCAGCGCCATCGCCAACGGGCCGATCCGCTTCGTCAGCTTCAACCGCGATCCCTTCTTCAACTACTGCAACGACAACGCGCGCGCCGGGCTAAAGATCTTCACCTTCGTCATCTACAGCCTGCTCCGCAAGCTCGGAGCCACCAGCAAGGGGCTGGCCCTCGAGCGCGAATCCATGGTCACCCCCGAGGATCTCGAGCGGCTCAAGGACCTCTTTCCCCGTTCCATAGAAGAGATCTTCAAGCGCTGAGCCCCGGGAAGCGCCGCGTCCCGCCGCGGCGGAGCTCGAAAGCCCGACCGTGGTGGCGCAGGACGATGGCTTCGGGCGCGTCCGGCGCGGCTTCCGCCTCCAGCGCGTACTCGGTTCCCGCCCGCCCGACGCGGACCGAAAGCCGGGCGCCGCGCAGGGCGAGGCGGAATTCCAGGCTCGTCCACGCCTCGGGCAGGCGCGGCGCGAAACTCCACTCGCCGTCGAGCTCGCGGAAGCCGCCGAAGCCGCAGACCGCCGAGATCCAGGTGCCGGCCATGGCCGCGATGTGCACGCCGTCGCGGGCGTTGCCGTGGACGTCGTCGAGGTCCATGCGCGAGGTCCGGGTGAAGTAGTCCCAGGCCTTCCCGACCTCGCCGAGCTCGGCGGCCATCACCGACTGGACGCAGTGCGAGAGCGAGGAGTCGCCGGTGGTGAGGGGCTCGTAATACTCGAAGTCGCGCCGCTTCTGTTCCGCGTCGAACTCCGCGGGCAGGAGGAACTGGGCCAGCACGACGTCCGGCTGCTTGAGTACGCGGCGGCGGTAGATTTCGAGCGGGTGGAAGTGGAGGAGCAGGGGGTACTTGTCCTTCGGGGTGCCGGCGAAATCCCAGGCGGGCTTCGAGAGGAAGGTGGCGTCCTGGGGCGTGACGCCGGTCTCGGGGTCGACCGAAAGCTCCATCGCCTCCGCGGCTTTCCGCCAGGCGGCGGCCTCTTCCGGCTCGAGGGCCGTCCGCGCGCGGAGGCGCTCGAGGGCGCCGCCCGAGCCGGAAGCGGCTTCCGCTTCGAGCAGTTCCACGACGCGCGCGGCGAGGAGCAGGTTCCGTCGGGCCATGCGGTTGGTGTAGCGGTTGTCGTCGACCAGGGCCGTGTACTCGTCGGGACCGGTGACGCAGTGGATGTGGAAGCGGCCGTCCCGCCCGAAATGCCCGAGCGAGAGCCAGAAGCGGGCCGTCTCGACGGCGATCTCGGCGGCTTCCTCCCGCAGGAAGCGTCCGTCGCCGGAGGCCGATACGTAGCGTTCGCAGGCGTAGGCGATGTCCGCGTTTATATGGTATTGGGCGGTTCCCGCGGGGTAGTAGGCGCTCGCCTCGTTCCCGTCGATGGTCCGCCAGGGGAAGAGCGCCCCGCGGTGCGAGAGCTGGCGCGCGCGCGCGCGCGCCTTGTCGAGGGTGCCGTGCCGCCAGGAGAGCAGGGCCCTCGAGAGCTCCGGCGCAACGTAGTCGAAAACGGTGCAGGCATAGATCTCGGTGTCCCAGAAGGCATGGCCCTCGTAGCCTTCGCCGGTCAGGCCCTTGGCGCATAGCCCCGACCGGCCGTCCCGGCCCGCCGCCTGCCATAAATGGAAAAGATTGAAGCGGAGCGCCTCCTGCGAGGCCTCGTCGCCTCCCACGCGGATGTCCGCCCTTTCCCAGAAGCTTGCCGCGATCGCGCGCTGCTCCCCGGCCAGCGCCTCGAAGCCGGAGGCGAGCGCGGCCTCCGCGTCGGCGCGCGCGGCGTCGACCAGGCCCTCCAGTGCCGAGGCCGCGCCGGGCACCCAGGCCGCCGTCTTTTCCACGACGAGCTCGTCGCCCGCGGCCAGGGCGAGCGTCCACGAGAGTTCGAACGGAGCGGGGCCGGGCTCGTCGTCCGGAGTCCGTTCCATCGCCGCGGCCGACCTGCGCGACAGGATGGCCCGCTGGGCGCTCGCGCAACCCAAGCCCAAGCCGCTCGAGCGGGTCAGGCAGCCGAGCCGGACGGTCCGCGCCGACCTGCCCGATGTGGCGACGATGAGGGGGCGCTCGGAGAAGCGGGCGCCGACGCGGGGATCGTCGCGGCTGCTCAGGTTGCCGAGCTCCGGGTCGAGTCCGGTGCGCACGGCGACGCGAACCTCGCCGGAGAGGACGCGGATCCCGTAGCCGAAGGCGGCGGTCGACGGGCGGGCGAGGCAGGCGAGGCGGGACGAGCGCACGCGGAGCACGGCGCCGGAGGGGAGCCTGAGGTCCACGACGCGATCGAGGCGCGCGGCGTCCAGGTCGAGGACGCGGGAATAGGAAAAGACCGAAGGGTCGTCGACCCGGAACGGCCTGCCGTCCAGTTCCAGGGTGAAGCGCTTGGCGTCGGGCACGTTGAGCATGGTCTGGTGCCGCTCGGCGTACCCGTACGCCTTTTCCCCGTACGCGATGGGCTCGCCGTCGAAGAAGCCGTTGACGTAGGTGCCGCGGTGCCAGGCCGGCCCTCCCTCGTCCTGGTCGCCGCGGAGGCCGACGCGGCCGTTCGAGAGGGCGAAGAGGGTCTCTTCCTTGGCGAGGCCGGACGGATCGAAGGACCGGCGGACGAGCCGCGCGTCGTCATGCATGGTGCGCTCCCTTCTTTCTGAAAAAAAACCTTGACAGGCGCCGGACTCATTGTATCATGCGGTGTACTTCCATGAAAGCACTTTCATACTGCTTTCAAGAAGAAAACGCCGGACCCGGGATCAAGGACGCATCGCGCCTGGCCCGGGACGACGGAGGAGCGCGGGAATCGGCCGCCGGCCTCGCCGGAACGAACCGCGCGTATCGGAAGGAGCTGCGATGGCGGCGAGGGCGACGATCTACGACGTGGCGGCCAGGGCCGGCGTGAGCATCGCGACGGTTTCGCGGGTGCTCAACGAGCCGGCCAAGGTGCAGGAGTCGACGCGCGCCGCGGTCCTCGCGGTCATGCGCGAGCTCGGCTTCGTGCCCCGCGCCGAGGCCGTCGCGCGCGCGCGGACGCGTTTCCGGCGCATCGCCGTGCTCGTTCCCTTCTTCACGGAGCCCTCGTTCTCGCAGCGCCTGCGCGGCGTGTCCGACGCCCTCTCCGCGGCCAGCCACGAGCTCGTCATCTACGCGGTCAAGAGCCAGGCGGCCCTCGAGGAGTACGTGGACCTGGTATGCGCCCCGGACCGCGTCGACGGCGTGATCCTGATCAGCCTGAAGCTCCCCGGACGCAGCCTCGACTGCCTCCGGAAGAGCGGCCTGCCCTGCGTCTTCATCGAGGCGGGGGTCGAGGGCTTCGACGCCGTAGCCGTCGACAACCGCCAGGGCGGCCGCATGGCCGCGCGCTGGCTGCTCGAGCTCGGGTTCCGGCGCGTGGCCTTCGTCGGCGAGCACTCGTCGCAACCCTTCGCGGTCAACTCCACCGACGAGCGCTTGCAGGGCTTCCTCGAGGCGTTCGAGGAGGCGGGCGTTCCGGTCGACGAGCGGCTCGTCCACGTGGCCGAGTACCCGAAAGGCGCGGGCTTCGCGCACGGCGACCTCGAGGCCGAGCTCGCGGCCGTCATCGGCGACGAGCCGAGGCCCGAGGCCATCTTCGCCACCAGCGACCTGATCGCCGCGCGGCTGGCCAAGATCGCCAACGGCATGGGCCTGTCCGTGCCGCGCGACCTGGCGCTGCTCGGCTTCGACGACGTCGACCTGGCCGAATACCTCGGCCTTTCCACGATATCGCAGGCCCTCGACGAGTCGGGCCGCCTGGCCGCCTCCATGCTGCTAGAACGCATCGAGCGGCCGGACTCGCCGCCGAGGACCTCGATCATAGGGTTGGAGATAGTGCGCCGCGGGAGCGTCCCGCGGGCGCTTGAGCGGAAGGGTGAAACCAAAGCCGAAGGAGGCTTGAAATGAAGGGAATGACCAAGGCCATCGCGATCGCCATGGCGCTCGTCGCGGCCGCGTCCCTCGCGGGATGCGCGAAGAAGGATGCCGCCGAATCGGTGGCGGGCAAGACGGTCCGGGTGACCGGCTCGTTCCGCGGCGAGGAGGCGGCGCGCTTCGAGGAGGTCCTGAAGGCCTTCGAGGAGCGCACGGGAATCGACGTGGTCTACGAAGGCTCCGCCGAATTCGAGACCCAGATCTTCGTGCAGGCCGAGGCCGGCAGCCCGCCCGACGTGGCGGCCCTGCCCCAGCCCGGGCTCATGAAGACCTTCGCGGAGAAGGGCTACCTGAAGCCGCTGCCCGCGGAGCTCGTGGCGCGCATCGAGGCCAACTACACGCCGGCCTGGAAGGAGCTCGGCTCGTACAAGGGACAGGTCTACGGCCTCTTCCACCGCGTCAACGCCAAGAGCTTCGTCTGGTACCCCAAGAAGGCCTTCGAGGCCAAGGGCTACGCCATTCCGAAGACCTGGGCCGAGCTGCGCGAGCTGACCGACCGCATCGTCAAGGACGGCGGCGTGCCCTGGAGCGTCGGCATCGAGTCCGGCGGCGCGACCGGCTGGGTGGCCACCGACTGGATGGAGGACATCATGCTCCGCTCGGCCGGCCCCGCGGTCTACGACAAGTGGGTTTCGCACGAGATTCCCTTCGACGACCCCGCCGTCGAGGCGGCCGCCAACTACATGGCCGAGATCTGGATGAACCCGAAGTACACGCTCGGCGGCCCGAAGAACGTCCTGACCACCAGCTTCGGCGACGCGGTGAAGCCCCTCTTCGAGAACCCGCCCAAGGCCTGGCTGCACCGGCAGGCCAACTTCATCACGGGCTTCATGCCCGAGGCGATCCAGGCCAACCTCGAGGAAGAGGTCGGCGTGTTCGCGCTGCCGCAGATCGACCCGCAGTGGGGCACCCCGGTGCTCGGCGGCGGCGACCAGTTCGTCATGTTCAACGACAAGCCCGAGGTGCGCCTCTTCCTCGAGTACCTGACCACCTGGGAGTCGGCCTCCCTCTGGGCCAAGGCCGGCGGCGCGCTCTTCCCGCACCAGGACCAGAACCTCGACGACTACGGCAACGCCATCGAGCGCGAACTGGCCCGCATCCTCGTGGGCGCCAAGGTCTTCCGCTTCGACGGCTCGGACCTGATGCCGGCCGAGGTGGGCGCCGGCAGCTTCTGGACGGGCATGGCCGACCTCGCGTCGGGCGTCCCGGTCAAGGACGTGCTCAAGCAGATCGAAGCCAGCTGGCCCGCGGGCAAGTAGGCTTCCAAGGGAAGGCCGGGGGAGGGGCGACCCGCTCCCGGTTTTCCGTCCGGCAGGATCGGGGCGGAGACCTTCGTGCCGCCCCGGCCGTTTTCGGCTTCGGAGCGAGGAGAGTACCGTGAACGGAAACAAGGCCGCGAAACCCGGCGCGCCGGGACGCTGGATAGCCCGCGCGGCGCCGGCCCTGGCCGCCCCGATCCTCGCGCTGGCCGCCCTCTGGGCGGGCTTCGCCCTCATCAAGGAAGGCTGGATCGCGGGCGGACTCGCGGCGGCCTTCGCGGCCGTCTGGGGCGTGGCGGGCGCCGCGCTGCTCTTCTTCGTGGCCAATTGGTCCGTGGAGCGGCTCGGGCCGAAGGTCCGCGCGCGCGCGCTGCCCTTCGTGTTCGTGGGGCCGGCCATCCTCGTCATGGCCTGGTACCTGGCCGCGCCGACGGCGCGCACGCTTTTCCTGAGCTTCTTCGACGCCTCGTCGCGGGGCTTCGCGGGGCTCGACAACTACGCGTACGTGTTCACCGACCGGACCATGCGCATCGCCTTCCTCAACAACCTGGCCTGGCTCGTCTTCGGCACGGGCTTCTCCGTGCTTTCGGGGCTCGTCATCGCCATCATGGCCGACCGGAGCCGCTTCGAGCGCGCGGCCAAGAGCCTCGTGTTCCTGCCCATGGCCATCAGCTTCGTCGGCGCCGGCGTCATCTGGCGCTTCGTCTACGCGTACCGCCCCGAGGGGGACGCGCAGGTCGGGCTGCTCAACGCGCTCGTGACGGCGGCCGGAGGGTCGCCGGTCAACTGGATCGTGGAGCGGCCCTGGAACACCCTCTTCCTCATCGTCATCTTCGTCTGGCTGCAGACGGGCTTCGCCATGGTGGTGCTCTCCGCGGCCATCAAGGGCGTGCCGGCCGAGCTCCTCGAGGCGGCCCGCATCGACGGCGCCTCGGAGCTGCGCGTGGTGCGCTCCGTGCTCATCCCGTCCATCCTGCCGAGCATCGTCACGGTCGCGACCACCACGCTGCTCCTCACGCTCAAGGTGTTCGACATCGTCTACGCCATGACGAACGGGCTCTACGGCACCGAGGTGCTGGCGAGCCAGCAGTACAAGCAGATGTTCAAGTTCCTGCACTACGGGCGCGGCTCGGCGATAGCCATCGTCATCCTGGTCGCCGTCACCCCGATGATCTGGTACAACCTGAGGCAGTTCAACAAGCGGGAGGCATTCTCGTGAGCGCCGCCGACGAACGCGCGCCGCTGCCCGGCGCCGATTTCGAGGAGGCCGCCGCGGTTTCCCGCCTCCGCCGCGTGAGCGTGCGGAAGGTGGCCGGGCGACTCCTGCTCAACGCCGTCCTCGCGCTCGTCTGCGCGGCCTGGACCCTGCCCACGCTCGGGCTCCTGGTGACCTCGTTCCGCGACCCGGACATGGTGTCGCGGAGCGGGTGGTGGACCGCCGCGAGGGACCCGAAGGGCCTGTCCCTCGACAACTACCGCACCGTGCTGGCCGGCCAGGATTGGTCCTACGTGGATTCGTCGGGAAAAACCGTGCGGCTCCGGGGCGAGAACATGCTGGGCGCCTTCGGGAACAGCCTCGCGGTGACCGTCCCTTCGGTGCTGATACCGATCCTGGTGGCGGCCTTCGCGGCCTACGGATTCGCGTGGCTCAAGTTTCCGGGCAGGAAGATGCTCTTCGTCGGCATCGTGGCCCTGCTCGCGGTGCCGCTCCAGATCGCGCTCATACCCATCCTGCGCGACTACCAGAAGGCGGGCCTCAACGGGAGCTTCCTCGGCGTGTGGCTGGCGCACACCGGCTTCGGGCTGCCGCTCGCGACCTACCTCTTCTACAACTACATCTCCACGCTGCCGCGGAGCATCCTCGAGTCGGCCTTCATCGACGGCGCGAGCCACTACACCTGCTTCACGCGGCTGATCCTGCCGCTGGCCATGCCGGCGCTCGCCTCGTTCGCCATCTTCCAGTTCCTCTGGGTGTGGAACGACCTGCTCGTGGCCCTCGTGTTCCTCTCCGGCGGCGGCCGGGCCATGGAGGTGTTGACCCAGCGCCTGCTCGCGCTCGCGGGCACGCGGGGACAGGACTGGCACCTGCTGACGGCGGGCGCCTTCGTCTCGATGCTATTGCCGCTCGCGGTGTTCTTCGGCTTGCAGAAGCACTTCGTCCGCGGCCTGCTGGCCGGTTCGGTGAAAGGCTAGCGGGGCGCGGGAAAGGCTTGACCGCTTTTTTTAGGCACACGGCCCGAGAGCGTTCCGACGAACGCGCGGGGGTTCGGAAGGGGCGCCCCCGCGCCGTGCCGGGATGACGCGACCCGGACGCGGGAAGGGGTCGGAAGCTCGAAGGCCCAGGTAAAAATGAAAAACCCGGCCGCGAGGCCGGGTTTCCTTTTCTTGATCTACGCGGCTTAGTAGCGGTAGTCGTCGCGGCGGGGCTTGTCCATCGCCTCGTTGACGCGAAGCTGGCGGCCGTCGAGCTCGACGCCGTTCATGCCGTTGATGGCGGCGCGAGCCTCGTCGTCCGAGCCCATCTCCACGAAGCCGAAGCCCTTGGAGTTGCCGGTGTCGCGGTCGGTGATGATCTTCGCGGAAACGACGTTGCCGAACTGCTGAAAGGCGTCGCGGAGAGCGCCCTCGTAGGTGTTGTAGTTGAGGTTGCCGACGTAGAGCTTCTTGCCCATTCGAGATTCCTTCGCCCCGGAACTTGCTTCCGGGCTTTCGTAAGTCCGCTTATCCAGGATAAGCGCTTTCCCGCTTCCCGGACGATCCGGGCTTGCGGGGCGAGCGGAGAACCTGGTAGACGGAGCGATACGGTCTTTACTCGATGCTGAAGGCAACCACGTCGGTGTTCGTGAGCGGCTCCCGAAGGAGTCGCGTCTCAGGAAGTTCGCAGGATGGTCAACTACAGGAAAGTCGTCACTCTCGGTCTGGCGTTTCTCGCACTCGGCGACAATATAGCGCGGACCGAAAACTTTGTAAAGGGGAGTTTGCGGGTCGCTCTGGCGCCGCGGGGCCGGCCGCTCTATCATTTCCGCATGGCCTCGAACGCCCCGCGAGCATTTTCCCCGCCTTCCGGGCTCCCCCGGTCCCGAAAGGTCCCCGCCATCCTCGCGGGCCTGCTCGTCGCATCCCTGGGCGCCGTCTTCAACGCGACGGTCGCCTTCGAGCTGGTTTTCGGCATCCAGCTGCTGATCGGCGGGGTCTTCGGAGCCTTCGCGGCCTTCTTCATGCCGTGGCCTTTCGGGGCGCTCGGGCCGCTCGTCGCCGCCCTGCCCACCATGGCGCTGTGGAGCCATCCCTGGGCCTTGCCGAGCGCCTTCCTCGAGGGACTCCTCATCTCCTTCCTCGCCTCGCGGCGCCGCCAGGAATCGGCCTTGTACGCGGTGCCGACCTACTGGAGCCTGCTCGGTGCGCCGCTCGTCGCGGCGCTTTACTGGGGAATCGGCGGCATGGATCCCGACAGCGCGATCGTCTCCGCGACCAAGCAGGGCTTCAACGCCGCGATCGCGTGCGCGCTGGCCCTCATCCTGTACCGGGGCTACGCGAAGCTCGCCGAGCGTGGGTCGAACCCGCGCCCGGCCGGCGCCCGCTCCGCCCTGACCATCCTGCTCCACGCCTCGCTGGCCGTGCCGCTGGTTGCCGGCGTCCTGCTGTACGCCGCGCAGGAACGCGCCCGCATCACGGCGGAGTCCGAGGAAGGCGCCTACACCGCGATGGCCATCCTGCTCGAGGATGCCCGCGACGGGCTCATCGACAGGGAGGTCGCCGAAACCCTGTCGCGGACCGGTTTCGAGGCGGCCATCAGGTCTTCCGATCCGAGGTCGTCCTGGCAGAGCCCCGGCTGGCCCGCGCTGGGAAACCTCGAGTCGGGAGCGACGCTCCACCGCGGGGACCGGGGTTCCATCCGGAGCGATCCGAACCTCGCGAATCCCCTGATGCAATGGAAGCGTTCCGTGGTGATCGCGTCGACCGCGCTCGCGGACGGTCGCACGCTCGAGGCGCGGGCGGCCTTCGGTCCGCGCATAGCCCCGTTGCTCGGCAAGGTGGGCTCCCTCTTCGGCGCCGGCCTGGTGTGGATGACCGCCTCGGCCGCGATCGCGGGCGTTCTCGCCTCGCGCTTCGCCAAGGACCTGGAGCGGCTCAAGAGCGCGGCCGAACGCGCCCAGGCCGCCGTATCCTCGGGCGAAAAAGAAGGCGGAACGGCCGAGGCGGTGGTCTGGCCGTCCGGCGGTGTGCTTGAGATCCGGGAGCTCCGGGACAGCCTGGTGGCCATGGCCGGCGCGTACCAGAACCGGCGCGTCGAGCTCGCCGAGGCGAAGGCGGCCGCCGAGCGGCTGACGCGCAAGAGCGAGACCTACCTGGCCTTCATGGGGCACGAGCTCAAGGCGCCGCTGGCGGCGTTGCGCTCGGCCTTCGACGCGGCGACGGATGCGCCCGAGCTGCTCCCGCGGACCGCGGCCATGGCGCGCGCGTCGATCGACCGCCTGCTGGAGCTGGTGAACGAGCTGCTGGACCGGGCGGCGGCCGCGGGCGCCCCCGTGGTGCGTTCGGCGCCCTTCACGCCGGCCCACGAAGCGCTGGCGGTGCTCGAACCCTTCTCGATCCAGGCGAGGCGGAAGGGACTCTCCTTCAGGATCGCCATGGATCCCGGGCTCAAGCGGAGGGTGTTCGGCGACGCCCCGCGCTTCAGGCAGGTCCTTGCCAACCTGGTCGGCAACGCCGTCAAGTACACGAGGGAGGGCGGCGTCGAGGTGATCCTGTCGGCGGCGGACGAGGTCGGGAGGCTCGTCGTCGAGGGGCGGGTGGAGGACTCGGGAATCGGCATACCCCCGGATCGGGCGGAAGCGATCTGGACCCCTTTCGCCACCGGTTCCGGGAGCCTGGAGGACGGCGGCTCGAGCCACGGACTCGGGCTCTCGATCGTGCGCGGCGTGGTCGAGGCGATGGGCGGGTCCGTGCGCTACGAGCCGCGCGCGGGCGGCGGCTCGGTGTTCCTCTTCACGCTGCCGTTCGGGCTCGAGGGGGCCGGATCGGGTACGACGAGCGGGAAGCCGCTCCGGGCGGACGACCCCGCGGCGAACCCGGGCGGGAGCGTCGGCGCGGCCGCGGGACTCAGGCTGGACGGCCTTTCTGCCCTGGTGGCCGACGACGACGGCGTGGCGCGCCTGGTGTTGGCCCACTGGCTCCGTTCCCGCGGCGCGACGGTAAGCGAGGCAGCCTCGGGCGACGAGGTCGAAGCCGCCTGCCGCGCGACGCGCTTCGACCTCGTCGTGCTCGACCGGTACATGCAGGACCATGACGGGCTCGAGGTGGCCGCCGAGCTCCGCGCGGTCGAGCGCGAGGAAGGCCGCCCGCCGGCCCTGATCCTGCTATCCTCGGCGGAGCGCGCCCGGGAGGCGGGGTTCGACGGCGCGCCCGACGGGATCGACGGCTTCCTGCCGAAGCCGGTCAGCGACGAAAGCCTCGCCGCGGCGCTTTCGTCCCGTTTCGGGAATGACGGGACGGGCCCGAGGCGTTAGAATCAGCTCCATGCAAGGAACCAAAGCCATCCGCGTCGCGCTCGCGGCGCTGCTGCTCGTCGCCGGGACGGCGACCCTCTCGTGCTCGAAGGCCGAGGCGCCTTCCTACCGCGACCTCGCTTCCGCCGAAATGAATTTCGAGGCGGCGCCCATGGCCGAGGCCAAGGGACTCGTCGCCTCGCGGGCCGCGGACGCCCCGGCGCCTTCGGGCGGCGGAACCGCGCCGGCCGAGGGTATCGAGGCGGGCGCCTCGAGCGAGGGCAGGGAGCGGAAGCTCGTGCGCCGCGCCTGGCTCCAGGTCCGGGTAGCGGACACCGGGAAGGCCGAGGCGGCCGTCCTCTCGACGCTCGCGAGGCTCGGCGGGTACGCCGCCTCCACCCGCGCCGACGAGTACTCGCGCTCGCTCACGCTGCGCGTGCCGGCCGCCTCGCTCGACTCCCTGCTCGCGGCCATCGAACCGCTCGGCACGGTGCTGTCCCGCAGCGAGAACGCCGAGGACGTGACGCTGCGCTTCTACGACCTCGAAGGACGGCTCGAAACCAAGCGCGAGCTCCTCGCGACCTTCCGCGGCTACCTGTCGCGCACCCGGGACATCAAGGAGCTGCTCGACGTCGAGGCGCGGATCGCCGAACTCCAGAACGAGATCGACTGGATGGGTTCGGAGCTCAAGGGACTCGCCGACCTGGTGGATTACGCCACGGTCGACCTCGAGCTCGTGCCGCCGCCTTCCGTCTCGAAAACCTACGAACCCGGACTCGGAGAGCGCGTCGGCGAGGTGTTCCGCGCCTTCTCGGGCTTCCTCGCCTCGCTCGCCGTATTCCTGGTCGGCCTGGTGGTCTACGGAGCGCCCGTGACCCTCGTGGTCGCTTTGCTCTGGTGGCTGCTGCTCGGCAAGGTCGGCCTGCTCCGGAAGCTCTGGCGCCTCGCCTCCGGTCCCGCGCGCGAACGGGGCCGGAAGTCGGGAAGCGCCGAGGCGCCGCCCCCCGGTTCCGCCTCATGACGGCCGACGGGCTCGCGTCTCGCCCCGGAGGGCTATCGATAGCGGAGCTCGCGTCCCGCGCGGATTCCATCGCCCTCGACGCGCTGGCCATCCTGGACGGCGGAAAACCCGGATCCGCGTGCTCGGGCGATCCGACCGCGCGCGCGCACTGCCTGGCCGACCTCGCGCACCATGTCCGCTACCTGGCCCAGGCCGCGAGGAGCCCCGGCGACGGGGCGCTCGCCGACTACCTGGCCTGGCTCAAGGCCTTGTTCGACCGCCTCGGATTCCGCGACGAGGGCGTGGTGGCCTCGTTCCGGGCCGTGGGCGCGGCGGCGACGCCCCTGCTCGAGGCGGGAGCCCGGGCGGCCTTCGAGCGGGTGGTCGAGGCGGCCGCCGCGGGCTACCCGCGCGCGGGAGGAGCCGGCAATCGCTATCTCGCGGGGCACGTCGAGGGCAACGCCGCGGCGGGCGCCTACCTTTCCGCCCTGCTCGAAGGGAAGCGCGACCTGGCCCTCGAAGTGGCCGAATCGCTCGCCTCGAAAGGCCTTCCCGTGCGCGACCTTTACTCGAGGCTCTGGCGGCCCGCCCAGCGCGAGCTCGGCCGACTCTGGCACCTCGGCGAGATCAGCGTGGCCCAGGAGCATTACGCGACCGCCGCGACCCAGTACATCATCTCGTCCTTCTACCCGCGGCTCTTCGCGGCCTCGCGTACCGGAGGACCGACCCTGCTCGCGACTTGCGCCCAGGGCGAGCGCCACGAGATGGGACTCCGCATGATCGCCGATTGGTTCCAGGCCGAGGGCTGGGACACCCGCTACCTGGGAGCCGACCTGCCGGTCCGGGACCTCGTGGCGGAGGCGGGACGCGTGAAGCCCGCCGTGGTGGCCCTGTCGGCGACCCTGCCGGCCAACGTGCCCTGGATCGAGGCGGCCATCGCCGCCTTGCGCTCGGAGGAGCGCACGCGCGGGCTTCCGGTGCTGGTGGGGGGAATTCCCTTCATGGTGTCGCCGGAGCTGTGGAGGGCGGTCGGCGCGGACGGGTGCGCATCCGACTTCGAAGAGGCCGTACATGCCGCCGAGGACTTGGTCCGGAGGGCTTCCTGATGGGGACCTCCGAAGAGGCCCTGCTCGACGAGCTTTCGCGCATCAATTCGGAGCTGGTGAACGCGCGTCGGGAGCTTTCGCGGCTCAACGCCGAGCTGGCGGACAAGGAGCGCTTCCTCTCGCGCGTGCTCGAGCTTTCCCCGGACATAGTCTACGTGCACGACCTCCGCTCGCGGACGGACGAGTACCGCAACCGCGCGCTCGAGGATCTGCTCGGTCATGAAGGAGCCGCCGGCGCCTCGCTGGAAGCCCTCATGCATCCCGATGACGCCGCCCGGCGAGCCGCCCACCTCGCGGCCGTCGCGGCGCTGCCCGACGGGGCCGAGACGCATTTCGAGTTCCGGCTCCGCCGCGGCGACGGCTCCTGGCGCTGGTTCCTCGGGCGCGAGGCGCCCTTCCAGCGGGACGGTTCCGGCGCGGTGGTCAAGACCGTCGGGGTCGCCGAGGATATCGGTCCCCTCAAGGAACGGGAAAACCGGCTCCTGGACGCCTCGCTCACCGACCCGCTCACGGGCCTCCGCAACCGTCGCGGCTTCGAGGAGGCCGCCGCCGCCGTTCTCGCCGACGCCCGTTCGCGCGGCGCCGCCCTGGTCTACATCGACCTGGACCGTTTCAAGGAAATCAACGACCGCTATGGCCACGCCGAGGGCGACGAGGCCTTGAAAGCCGCCGCGGCCCTGCTCGCGCGCAATACCCGCGACGGCGACGTGGCCGCCCGGCTCGGCGGCGACGAGTTCGCGATCATGGCCCGGGGCGGCGACGCGGAGGCGGCGAGGCGATTGTCCGCGCGCTTCGGCGATCTCGTGGACGGATGGAACGCCTCCTCGGGGAAGCCCTGGGCGTTGCGCTTCTCGGCTGGCTGGGCGGTGGCGCCGCGCGGGGGACAGACCTCGCTGGAGAGCCTGATGGCGCGTGCCGACGAGGCGATGTACGAGGTCAAGCGCGGCCGACGCTGACGCACCGTCGGGGACGGAGCCGGACGGCCCCGGGGCCGGGGTCTGTCCCCGGGGTCTGTCCCCATGCGACCGCTCGGGAGTGGGGTCTGTCCCCGGGGTGTGCCCATGCGGCCGCTCGGGAGCGGGGTCTGTCCCCGGGGTCTGTCCCCATGCGGCCGCTCGGGAGCGGGGTCTGTCCCCGGGGTGTGCCCATGCGGCCGCTCCGGAGCGGGGTCTGTCCCCGGGGCGGGACGGGCGGCCGCGGTGGTGCGGCGGAAGGGCGAAGCGAGCTTGCGGGTGAATTGGGTAGGAGCGCCGCTCAGGGCGCGGCTGTCCCGGACCGCGGGCGGGGCGCCGCCCCTTTTCCCCCCTTCTCCCGCAGCTTCCTCGCGACGGCCCAGGGCGCCCAGAGCGCTCCGAAAACGACCACGCCCATGAGCTCGATGCCGAGCACGTAGCGCGGCGAGGGGCCTAAGGCGTCCGCGAAGACGTCGATGACCGAGCCCATGGTCGGCGGGTAGCCCATGAGGAAGTAGTTGGCCGGCGCGTAGGGCGGAAGGAAGGCCATCGCGTGGTCGATGGCCCAGATCGGGACGAGGAGCAGCGTGGTCCGGAGGAAGAGCCGGCCCACCGCGGCGAGGGTTATCCGCGCGCGGCCCGAAGTGGCGAGGGCGAGCGAGCCGGCGATGATGAGCGCGTGCGAGGCGAAAAAGGTGAAGAAGCGGAAGGTCGGGAAGCCGAAGGCCATGATGTCCGGGAAGATGAGCGCCTGCACGGCGCCGCCGGTGCCCCAGAAGTAGAGCAGCTCGGAAAGCCGGTCGCGCGTTTTCGACGGGCCCATCATCATGACCGGGGGGAGCAGGAGTATCGCGAGGCCGCACATGTGCAACATGAGGGCGGTGCTCGGGCTCCACGCGTCGCGGGAGAACCAGTAGGTCTGGAAGGCGAATTCCTGCGCGAAAAGGACCAGCGTGTACCAGGGCGCGGCGCGGCGCATGAAGCGTTCGCCGCCCTTCGCGGCGGCGAACCCGAAGGCGGCGATGAGCGCGGCGGATACGGCGAGGGCGGCGAGATGCTGGCCGGACCAGGGGACGAAGGCGCGCGGCGGGACTTCGTCCGCCGAGAAGCGGCGGACCTTCGAGCGGATCTCGCGGCCGGAGGCGTCGCGCGCCGTCGCGACGAGCTCCCACTCGCCCGCCGAGGGAAGCTCGATCGGGGCGGTCCAGAACTGGAGCGGGTAGAGGGGCTTTCCACGGTCCTCGACCCAAGTCAGCGCGCCCCGCGCGCGGACGCTTCCGGCTTCGCGCTCCGCGGGGGACAGACCCGCCGTCGCGGGGCTCGCGAGCACTTCGATGGCGGCGATCGAGCCGCGGCCCGGCGCCATCCAGGCGTCGCCGGTGACCTCGAAGGCGCGCGCGCTCGCGAGCTTCGAGTCCGGCCAGTGCACGCGGATGCCGTCGCCCTTCATGAGCGCGATGGTGAACCCGAGCTGCATGGCCAGGATGCCGCCGATAAGGAGGAAGACGAGGAACTTACGCGCGCGCGACATGGCGCCTCCGTACCGGACAGGATGTCGAGCGGCGCCGGTCGCCCGGCGCTTCTCAGGTATACGGTCTGAGCGGGAACTCGATGCGATACGCCGTACCGCTTTCTCTCGACGCGGCCAGCTCGCCGTCCAGCTGGCCGACCAGCAGGCCGACCAGGGTCAGGCCGAGGCGGCCCCGTTCGTGGCTCTTCCCGGGAGCGACGCCTTCCGGGAGGCCGACGCCGTCGTCGGAAACCGCGAGCTCGACGCGGCCCTCCGCCGGATGGCGCAGGGACACGCGAATGGTGCCGGCCCCGCCTTCCGGGAAGGCGTGCTTCATGGCGTTCGTGACGAGCTCGTTGAGTATGATGGCGCAGGGGATGGACTCGTTGAGGCCGAGCTCGACGCCGCCCGCATCCAGCTCGAAGCGCAGGTCGGGCGACGGCGGGTGGATCTGCGCGAGCCGTCCGACCAGGTGCTCGAGGTAGGCGCCCATGTCGACGCCCGAGTGGTCGGGCGAGCGGTATATCTCCTCGTGCACGAGCGCCATGGCCATGACGCGGTCGGCGCTGTTGCGGAAGGCTTCCACCGCTTCCTCGGGGGAGCCGATGGACGAGGACTGGAGCGAGAGCAGGCTCGAGATGACGTTGAGGTTGTTCTTGACCCGGTGGTGCACCTCGCGGAGGAGCACCTCCTTCTCCGCGAGGTTGGCCCGGAGCGCTTCCTCGGCTTCCTTGCGCGGCGTGATGTCCGCGTGCGCGCCGACCAGGCGGAGCGCGCGTCCGTCCGGCGCCCGCTTGGCGCACATGCCGCGGGCGGCGATCCATTTCCAGCCGCCCGACTTGGCGCGTATGCGGTATTCGATCTCGAAGGATTCGCGGGCGCCGTCGATGCAGGCCTGGTTGGTTCCGAGTACGCGCTCGAGGTCGTCGGGATGGATCAGTTTCCTCCACGAGTCGCCAGTGGCCGGGAACTCGCCCGGCTCGTAGCCCGCGACGCGGTAATAGGCCGGACTGTAGTAGGTCAGGTCTCGCACGACGTCCCAGTCCCAGAGGCCTTCGCCCGTGGCCTCCATGCTCAACCGGAAGCGCTCGTCGCTCCGCTTCAGGGCCTCGAGGGCCAGGGCGGTTTTCTCGCGGTTCGAGAGGATGGCTCCGCCGAGCACGGTCGCCAAGGGGAAGAGCAGCATGACGAGGAGCCCGACGCGGCCGACCGCCCGATAACCGGCCCCGGCCGGCACGATCATGAGCAAGGCCAGCATGGCCGCGTGGACGACGAGGCCGAAGGCGAAGAGCTTGCCGGGACCGGGCGGATTCCGCTGCGGCTCGTACTCTCGGCGCGCGGCGAGGGCGAGCGCCACCGAGGAGGCCACGACGAGGGAGCCTCCGAGGGCGCCCGGGCCGCCCTGGAACAGGCGGAACGCGATGGCCATGAGGCCGGCGATTCCGCCGGATACCGGACCGAAGTAGAGCGCGCAGAGGCTGGTCATGACCGAGCGTCCGTCGAAGAAGACGCCGGGCTCGACCTCGAGGGCGACGAGCATGCCGAGCACCGAGGCGAAGCCGAAGATGAGGCCCTGGGCTATCGCGTCGACGAGGGGCTTGCGGCGGAGGCTGTTCGCATGGCTGCCGGAGAGGGCAGTGAGCGCGACGAGGAGGCCCAGGTTCGGGGCGAGCGCCATCAAGTCCTGGATCAGCCGGGAATCCATGTTCCTAATGATAGGCGCTGCGCGAACCCGCGCAAGCGACGCGGCCGGACTGGGCCGAGCTCCGTCCCCCCGCGGCGAGCTCCGTCCCCCGTGCCGCGCCCTCCGGCGCGTTCAGCCGCGCACGTCGCGCGCCCAGCGGCCGGAGCGGAGGCGCCGGCGACCCGCGAAGAACTTGGCGAACTCCTCCACGTTGAGAAGGGCGAACACGGCCCAGGCGGGCAGCTTCCAGGCGAAGGCGCCGAGGGCGGCCAGCGGGACGCCGATGCCCCAGACGCCCAGCAGGTCGAAGAGCATGCCGAAGCGCGTATCGCCGCCGGAGCGGCAGATGCCGACCACCAGGTGCAGGTTGAAGACCTTGAAGGGGAAGGCGACGCCGAGCGCGAGAAGCATGGCCTTGGCGCCGGCGACCGTGGCCTCGTCCACCTTGAAAAGGAGCGGCACGAGGAAGCCCGAAGCCGCGAGGAGCGATCCCGCGACGGCCCCGAGGGCCACGCCGAGGTCCGCGAAGCGCTTCGCCCAGTCGCGGGCGCGCGGCAGGTCGCCTTCGCCGATGGCCTTGCCGAGCATGACGGCCGAGGCGTTCGCGGTGCCGAAGAAGAGCACCATGCCGAGCTGGTTGATCGTGTTGACGATGTTGAACGAGGCCACCGCCCCCGTGCCGACGCGCGCGAAGATGCCGTTGTAGAAGGTGATGCCGAGCGACCAGGCCACCTCGTTCAGGATGACGGGGAAGGCCACCATCAGGAAGCGGGCGACCCAGGCGCGGTTCCAGGAAAAAAGCTCGCGGGGCGTGCCCGCGGGCGGCATTCGCCTCGCCCAGGCGCCGACCGCGAGCACGGTCGCCTCGATCCAGCGTGCCGCCACGGTGGCGATGGCCGCTCCTTCGACGCCGAGCGCGGGCGCGCCGAGCTTGCCGAAGATCAGCGCCCAGTTCAGGACCAGGTTCGAGCCGAATCCGACGATGGTCGACGCGAGGGGGAGGCGGACGCGCTCGGTGCCGCGAAGCGAGAGCCCGAGCGCGAACGAGAGCGCGGTGGGCGGGTAGCTGGCGGCGGCGACGCGGAGGTAGCGCGAGCCGAGCTCGACCACGGCGGGATCCGGGCTGTAGAGTCCGAGTATGAGGCGCGGGAAGGCCATGGCCGCCGCCATGTAGAGGAGCGAGGCGCCGAGGCCGAGGGCTATCGAGAAGCCCGCCGTGCGCCTGACGCCCGGCAGGTCGCGGGCGCCCCAGTACTGCGCCGTGAAGATGCCCGCTCCCGACGAGATGCCGAAGAGCAGCAGCATGAAGAGGAAATAGACCTGGTTGCCGAGCGCCACGGCGGCGATCTCGACCTGGCCGAGCCTTCCGACCATGACGGTGTCGAGCATGTTGACGCCCGAGACGACCAGGTTCGAGAGGGCGATGGGTACCGCGAGCCTGAGGAGGTCGGGAAGGAAGGAATCCGGGCGCGCGGCTTTCTCGTGTGGCATGGAGCTTCCCCGAGGCCGCCTGAGGGGCCCCGCGGCATGGTAGCGGAAAGCGCGGCGCGCGGCCAGAGCCGGGGCGGGCCCTCCCGTCCCGCTAGTCGCTTCCTTCCGCGAGCTCCGCGACCGCGCGGCGCACCGAATCGGCCTCGGCGTCGGCGCGCGCGATGAGCTCCTCGAGCCGCGCCATCGAGCGCATGACGGCGGCGCTCGACTCCTGGATGCGGGCGGCGTCGACCGCGAGCCGGGCCGAGCCCTCGCGCGCCGCCGCGATCCGGCGTTCGGCGCCTTCCTGCCCCGTCTCGATGCGGCGGGCGCCGTCCCGTACTTTGACGGAGGTTTCCGAAAGCTCGCGCATGGCCCGGTCGATGTCGCGTCCGCCGGCCGCCAGTTCCTCGACCGAGTTGAGTATCTCCCGGAAAGCGTCCGACACCCGGACGATCTCGGTCACGATCTCGGTCATCGAGGAATCGACGTTGCGGACGTGGGAGTCGGTCGCCCGGACGGCCTCCATGATGCGTTTGAGGTCGCGCTCGATGGCCAGCGCGTTGCCGGCGGAGGACTCCGCCAGGGTGCGGATCTCGTTGGCCACGACCGCGAAGCCCTTGCCCGAATCGCCGGCGTGCGCCGCCTCGATGGCCGCGTTCATCGAGAGCAGGTTGGTGCGGTCCGCTATGTCCCCCACCACCTGGATGACGTTGAGCAGGGCGCCTATGTCCTTCACCGTGGACTGGAAGGCCTTGCCGAGCTCGTCGACCGAGCCGCGCCCGGCCTCCGCGACGCCGAGCAGGCGTTCCGCGGCGTCCTTCTTCTGCACCGTGAGCTTCGAGACCGAGTCGAGGCTGGCCGCCATCTCGTGGACGGCCGCGCTCGATTCCACCGCCACGGCGTTCTGGTCGTCGACCAGGTTGGAGAAGTCCCGGGCGAGCGCGGCGCTCTCGCGCACCGTCTCGAGGATGGCCCCCATGTCTCCGTCGAGGGTCGCTGTCGCGTCGCGGGAAGTCTTCACCCGCTCCTCGATCTCTTCGTTCTCCGCGCGCGTTTCCTCGTAGAGCCCGCGGACGGCCTCGGTGGCCTCCTTCTGGCTGGTCGAGGAGCTCGCGACCCGCGCCGCCTTCTCGATGTTCCCCTGGAGGCGGCTGACCGTGTCGTCCATGAAGTGGAGCGCGCGCGTCTCCGTCCGCGACGACATGATCGCGAAGACGGAGCTGATGAAGTAGAAGATCGACGATAGGACGATGCCCTCGGCGATGGAAGCGCCGGACGCGGCCGCCGCGGGCGCGATCTTGAACAGGACGATGAGGGCGAGCGAGGCCGCGCCCGTCGCGCTGATGCCGATCGGGTAGGCGGGCCGGTCGCCGAGCACGAAGCCGATGACGGGGAAGACCAGGAAGTAGACGAAAACCTCGTAGATCTGCACCTCGGGCGGCTTGGCGGACAGCAGGGCGAAGGCGAGTATGCTGAGGCTGCCGATCACGAGGGTTATGGCGATGGCGGTCCGGTAGCGCTTCCTCCGGAGGAGGATCAGCGCCGAGACGAGGACCGCCAGAACGAAGCCCTCGGCGACTAGCAGGGTGAAGTCGAGGGTGAACAGGTTCTTGATGAAGGCGGTCAGGTCGGCCACGATCAAGGCGACGATGACCGCCTGGACGGCCTCGACCTTGTGGCGGACCACGACGTCCGCATCGCGGTAGATCCCGGAAATCTTCATGCCGTCAGAGTAAGCCGAAAGGGGGGCCGCGCGCAAACGGGGAGGCCGGCGCCGCGGGACGCTCCGGCCGCATGGCCGCCCGCTATTCCCTCCGCCCCGTTCCGGGCTATGGTGCCGCATCCCCGCCTCCGGACCCGCCTTCGCCGGCCTCCCCCACAGGAACCCCATGAGCCCCAAGGACTCCGTCAATCCGTCCATCAGGAACATAGCCATCATCGCGCACGTCGACCACGGCAAGACCACCCTCGTCGACGCGATGTTCCGGCAGTCGGGCGTCTTCCGCGAGGGACAGGAAACGCAGGACAGGCTCATGGACAGCATGGAGCTCGAACGCGAACGCGGCATCACCATCGCGGCCAAGAACTGCTCCGTGTTCTGGAAGGGCGTCAAGATCAACATCCTCGACACCCCCGGCCACGCGGACTTCGGGGGCGAGGTGGAACGCGCCCTTTCCATGGTCGACGGCGCCATACTCCTCGTCGACGCCTCGGAGGGGCCGCTGCCCCAGACGCGCTTCGTCCTCAACAAGGCCCTGGAGGGCAAGCTGTCGATCGTCGTCGTCATCAACAAGATCGACCGTCCCGACGCGCGGGCCGACGCGGTGCTCTCCGAGCTCATCGACCTGTTCATCGACCTCGGGGCGGGCGAGGAGCAGCTCGAGTTCCCCGTGGTCTACGCCATCGGGCGCCGGGGCCTCGCGCGCGCCACCCTCGAGGCGCCCTCCGGAGCGACGGGAGTGGAGGGCGACCTCGGCTTCCTCTTCGACACCATCGTGGAACGGATCAAGCCGCCCGCCTATTCCTCGGCGGAACCCTTCCAGATGCTGGTTTCGGATCTTTCGTACTCCGACTACTTCGGGCGCCAGGCCATCGGCAAGGTGGTCAACGGCAGCGTCCGTTCCAAGGACGAGCTCGTGTGCGTCGGCGAAAGCGGAGGTCGGAAACAGCTCAACGTCTCCAAGCTCCAGACCTACGTGGGACCGCGCATCGTCGAGAGCGCGGGCGCCGAGCCGGGCGACATCGTCGTGCTCTCGGGCATCGACGACGTCCACATCGGCGACACGATCTGCACGCGCGACGCGCCCAAGGCCCTGAAGCGCATCATCGTCGACGAGCCCACGGTGGCCATGCGCTTCAGCGTGAACACCTCGCCCATGGCCGGCGCCGAGGGCACGCAGGTCACCACGAGCAAGCTGCTCGAGCGGCTCCGAAAGGAAACCCTCCGGAACGTCTCGCTGCAGGTGGAGGAGACCGGCGTCGCCGGCCAGTACCGGGTGAAGGGGCGCGGCGAGTTCCAGCTCGTCATCCTCATCGAGATGATGCGGCGCGAGGGCTTCGAGCTCTGCGTCGGCCGCCCCGAGGTGATCATCCGCCACGAGGGCGGGAAGAAGCTCGAACCCGTCGAGCACCTGACCATCGACGTGGCCGAGCCTTTCGCCGGCATCGTCACGGAGCGGCTTTCGGGACGGAGGGGACGGATGCTCGCCTACTCGGCGCACGGCGGCGGACGGGTCAAGCTCGAATTTTCTGCCCCCACCCGCGCCCTGATCGGCTACCGCGACCTCTTCCTCACCGACACGAAGGGTACCGGCATCCTCAATTCCTACCTCTCCGGCTACGAGGAATGGCGCGGCGACTTCATCGACCGTTTCACCGGTTCGCTGGTGTCGGATCGGGCGGGCTCGGCGGTCACCTACGCGCTCTTCCACCTGGAACCCCGCGGCCGGCTCTTCGTCGTGCCGGGCGAGAGCGTCTACGAGGGAATGGTGGTGGGCGAGCACAACCTGGACACGGACCTGCCCGTGAATCCCGCCAAGCCCAAGAAGCTGTCGAACATGCGTTCCGTCCTCAAGGACGAGGCGCTCACCCTCACGCCCATCCAGCCCATGACCCTCGAGCGCGCCATCCAGTTCATCCGCGACGACGAGCTCGTGGAAGTGACGCCCAAGTCCATCCGCATCCGCAAGGCCCTGCTCTCGGCCCAGGACCGGAAGGCGGCCCGGCGAGAGGAACGCTAGCGATACCCCTATTCTCACCGTCTTGGAGATGCGAAACGGCCACCGAGAATCGGTGGCCGTTTGCCAAGTGGAGAATAGGGGATTCGAACCCCTGACCTATAGATTGCGAACCTATCGCTCTACCAACTGAGCTAATTCCCCGTTCGAAGGTGAAACTAGCAGGGGCGGGGCGGGTTTGTCAAGGGCGGGGAAGGACGGTGGGTGCCGCGCGCGCTAGGATAATGGTTGCGGAACAGGTTTCCGGAGGAGGCTGCGATGGGTCGTTCGGCGGCGAAGACGATGGTGGCGGCGATGGCCGCGCTCGCGGCGCTCGGGATCGCGGCGGCGCAGGGGAAGGGCCTGTCGGCCTTCATCATGATGCCCGAGGACGCGGGCGTGGCGGGCGAGGCGCTCGAGCGGATGCAACTGGACGCGGCCATGGCGGCGCTCGGGGCGGGCGGCAGGGTCGAGCGCTCCGGGAGCTCCTGGCGCTGGAGCGCGGGGGGGAGCGTGCCGTACCGGGCCGTCGGCAAGACCGAGCTGGCGCGGAAAGGGGGCTGGATCCTGCTCCGGGCGGAGCTCGAACCCGGGCGGCCTTTCGCGCCGTTGCCCGCTGGCAAGAACCGGAAGGTGGTCTTCACCTTGGACGAGTTGCTCGCCGCCCCGTACGGGACGCGGTCGCCCGAGCTCCACGCGGTCTTCATGGCGACGCGGACGGCGGGGCGGGACTCCTCCGGCGCGCGCATCGTATCGATCCTGTGGAACGCGAAGCGCTCGCGCTTCGAGGCGACGGTCAGGCTGGCGAAGTAGGAGCTCGCTCCGCCTCGCGGGACCGCCGCTCGATGGCGGGAAGGACCATGGTCTCGCACCAGTCGACGCCTTCCTTGACGAGGTCGAAGCCGTCGTTCGAGATGGCCCAGTCGAGGAACACGGAACGGAACGAGCGGTCGTGGAGCAGGGCGAGCCGGTCGGGAGGCAGGTCGGTCCGGAACTCGCCGGAAGCCTGGCCTTCCTCCATGACGCCGCGGACGAGCTCGTGGAGGTAGCGGCCGGTGTCGATGAGCACCTTCTCGACGTCCGGCTGGAGGATGTTGTTGGCGTAGAGCTGCTTGAGCGTGGCGACGCCGACCTTGTCGCGGACGTAGCGGAGCTGCGCGCGCGCGAAGGCGACGAGCTTCTCGCGGGCGCCGCCGTAGCGCTTGAGGTTGCGCGACCATTCGCGGTAGAAGCCGTCGATGGCGCGGAATTCCTCGATGATGATGTCGCTCTTGGTGCGGAAGTAGGTGTAGAAGCTGCCCTTGGCGGTGCCCGCCTCGCGGGCGATGTCCTCCACCGTCACCGCGTCGAACCCCTTCTCGCGGAAGAGCCTCAAAGCCGCCTCGAAGATGGCCTGCTTGGTGCCCTTGGCCTTTTCCTGCCGTTTCGTCATGCCCTCGGCCATTGCGCTCTCCCGGATGGATAGTATCATGCAAGGCGCGCGGCGGCAACGAGCAAGCGGCCCGGGGATGGCGGAATCGGCACTTGACGGCGCCGATCCGACATCTTAGGATGACCACGGTCAATAAACGCGGTCAATGACCGCGGTCAACCAAAATGCGGGGCCCCGCTCGAAGGCCCCTCCGGAGGGACGGCATGAAACTCAAGGGATCGACGGCGGTGATCACGGGCGGAGCGAGCGGCATCGGCGAGGCGATAGCGCGGCGCCTGGCGAAGGACGGCGTCGCCGTGGTGATCGGCGACATGAACCAGGAAGGCATCGACCGCGTGGTGGCCGACATCCGCGCCGCGGGCGGCAAGGCCGCCGGCAAGACCGCCAACGTGACGAGCGACGAGGAGATGGGCGCCCTCATGGACTTCGCCGCGAAGGAGTTCGGCTCCATCAACATCGTGGTGCCCTGCGCCGGCATCATCAAGGACGGCCTGATGATCTCGACGGACAAGGAGACGGGCAAGGTGAAGAAGGCGCTCTCCACCGCCGACTTCCGCGCGGTGCTCGAGGTCAACCTGGTCGGCACCTTCGTGACGCTCCGCGAGGCCGCCCGCCGCATGATCGACTCGGGCTGGAAGGGCTGCCTCTGGACGGTGTCGTCCATCCAGAAGGAAGGCGGCGTCGGGCAGCTCAACTACAGCTCGACCAAGGCCGCCGTGGCGCTCTGGCCGAAGATCCTGGTGGGCGAATTCCACATGAAGGGCATCACCGGCATCCGCGTCAACTCGATCGCGCCGGGCTACGTCGGCACGCCGATGGTGAAGGGCATGGACCAGGGCGCGCTCGCCAACATCGTGAAGGGCGTCAACCTCGGGCGCCTCATCGAGCCGGAGGAGATCGCGGACGCCATCGCCTGGGGCTCGGCCAACGACGCGGTGAACGCCACCTGCCTCGAGGTCACCGGCGGCATGATCACCGGCATGATAGCGAAGTAGGGGTATCGCGAAGCGGGGGGATGGGAGAGCCGAGAGGGAAGGGGGGCCGCGCGAGGCCCCCCTTCCCTTTCGGACGGTCGCCTCGGGCTCAGGGCAGGGGTTCGAAGGCCGCCAGGAGGTCGGGGGCCGTCGCGCGGCCGTCCTTGCGGACGAAGTCGCCGGAGTCCTTGTGGAACTCGTAGTCGGCGCCCCACTCGCGGTACTTGGCCACGACTTCCGCCACCGCCCTGCCGACGTAGCGCGCCTCGGCGTCGGTCATGGTGGGGTGGATGGAGACGCGAACCCAGCCGGGCTTCTCGGAGAGGTCGCCGGAATCGATGAGCTCGGTGATGTGGCGCGAGCTCGTCTTGGTGATGTTGAAGAGGATGTGCCCGTAGGTGCCGGCGCAGGAGCAGCCGCCGCGCGTCTGGATGCCGTAGCGGTCGTTGAGCAGCCGGACGATCAGGTTGTAGTGCTCACCCGGGGCGTAGAACGAGACGATGCCGAGCCGCTCCATGTTGGTGCCCTCGAGCAGCATGATCGAGGGCTCGGCGCGCAGTTCGGCGAGGAGGATTTTCAAAAGCTCTTCCTCGCGCGCGCGGATGTCCGCGACGCCCATCGCTTCCTTGAGCTCGATGGCGAGCGCCGCGCGGACGGCCTCGAGGAAGCCGGGCGTGCCGCCGTCCTCGCGGGCCTCGATCTGGTCGACGTAGCGGTGGGTGCCGAAGGGCGTGGTCCACTTGACCGTGCCGCCGCCCGGGTTTTCCGGGACCTTGCGCGTGTAGAGCGCGTTCGAGAGCACAAGCACGCCCGAGGAGCCGGGGCCCCCGAGGAACTTGTGCGGCGAGAAGGTTATGGCGTCGAGCCGCTCCTCGGGGGCGTCTGCGGGGTGCATGTCGATGTCGACGTAGGGCGCGGCCGCGGCGAAGTCGACGAAGGCGTAGCCTCCGTGGCGGTGCATGAGCGCCGCCATCTTCCGGTAGGGCGTCAGCAGCCCGGTGACGTTGGAGCCCGCGGTGAAGGCGCCGATGAGCATGGGGCGGTCGGCCGCGTCGCGCAGCATGCGCTCGAGCCAGGCGAGGTCGGAAAGGCCCGTCGCGTCGTCGCGCGGGATGATGCGCACGTCGACGTCGCATTCCTCCCAGGTGATCTGGTTCGAGTGGTGCTCCATGTGCGTGACGAGCACGAGGGGCTTCTTGCCCGAGCGGCAGCCGGCGCACGCCTCGGGCAGGCGCAAGCCGAGCAGGCGCTGCAGTTTGTTGACGGCGCCGGTCATGCCGTAGCCCGAGAAGAAGAGCGAGTCCTCCGGGCCGGCGCCGACGTGCCGCTTGATGATCTCGCGGGCGCGGTGGTAGGCCCCGGTCATGGCGACGCCCGTGTAGGTGGTCTCGGTATGGGTATTGGCGACCAGGGGGCCGAGCGTCTCGAGCATGAAGCGCTCGATGGGTCCGTAGAGGCGCCCCGAGGCCGTCCAGTCCGCGTAGACGAGGGGGACGCGGCGGCCGTCGGGAAGCGGCACCTCGGCGTCGATGCCGACGATGTTGGCGCGGTACGGGGCGAAACGGGATTCGAGGCTCACGGGTTCCTCCGGGTATGGCTCCACTCTTGCAGCGATTCGGCGGAATCGTCAACTCGGGAAACGCCGGCGGGCCATGGACCGTCGGCGGGCTATCGGCTCGGAGCGACCGGAGGCGCCGAGGCGACGAGGGCTCCGAGGTTCCGCGCGAGGAAGAGCTCGACGAGCTCGGCGTCGAGGCGTCCCGCCGCGGCTTCCTCGCGGAGTATGCGGGCGCAAAGCTCCGGCGGCAGGGCCTTCTTGTATGGCCGGTCGCTCGCGGACAGGGCGTCCCACACGTCGCAGACGGCCATGACGCGCGATCCGGCGGGGATGCGGTCTCCCGAAAGACCGCGCGGGTAGCCGGAGCCGTCGAGCATCTCGTGGTGGCACCACGCCAGCTCGGGCACGCGGGAGAGCTCCGGCGGCCAGGGGATCTTCGAGACGAAGTCGTAGGTGTACTGGGCGTGGGCCTCGACGAGCTTCCGCTCGGCCCTGTTGAGCGAGCCGCGGCGCACGGAGAGGCTTTCCGCCTCCTCGTCGGTGAGCACCGGCGGCGGCGCCTCGTCGAGCGCGGCAGAGAGCGCCACGGGTACGGTGAGCGAGCGGAGCCGGGCGATCTCGGCGTCGGCGTCCAGGGCGGTGGGCGAGGGGCTCGCGAGGATGCCCACGAGCTCCTCGGCGGCGAGCAGGGACTCCACGGCGACGGCGGCCTCGGCGCGGGCGTCCGCCGCCTCGTCGGGGTCGGCGCAGCGAGCCGCCACCCGCGACTCTGCGAGCTCGACGAGCCGGCGGAAGTAGCGGAGGCGAAGCTTGAGGTAGTCCTCGTCGCGGGGCATGAGCTTGCGGGCCTTGAGCAGGATCGAGCCCTCGACCAGCACCTTGCCGAAGTCGTGGAGCAGGCAGGCGTAGCGAAGCTCGGTCAGGGCGTCCGCGTCGAAGCGGATGCCGGCCATCGGACCCTCCTCGGTCTCGTGGACGGCGCGGGCCAGGGCGAGCGCCATGCGCGCCACCCGCTCCGAGTGTCCGCGGGTGGCGGGGTCGCGGGCCTCGATGGCGGCGACGCTGGCGGCCACGAGCGAGTCGAACTGCTCGCGGAGCCGGCGCACCATGCGGCCGTTCTCGAGGGCGATGGCGGCCTGGGCGGCGACCGCCTCCATGAGTCCCTCGTAGCGTTTCTTGAACGGCACCACTCGGCGCTCGAAATCGGCCTCGTCCTTGAGCATGACCCGGTCGGAGGCCCCGTCGCTGTCCTCGCCCGGGGCTTCCTTCGAGTTGATGAGCTGGACCACGCCGAGCACGCGGCCCTTGTGGTCGCGCATGGGCACCACGAGCATGCTGCGCGTGCGGTAGCCGTAGTCGCGGTCGAAGCCGCGGTTGAAGACGTAAGGTTCGGCGGGGTCGATGTCGTAGACGTCGGGAATGTTGAGCGTCGCGCCGGTGAGCGCGACGTAGCCCGCGATCGAGCGGCGGTCCGCGGGCATGACGAACTCCTCGTAGGGGAGTTCGCGCGAGTGCGTACGGGTCCAGGCGAAGCGGAGCAGGTGCCGCTCGCCGTCGTCCTCCACGAGGAAGATCGAGCCGGCGTCCGCGCCGGTGATGTCCATGCTGGCTTCGAGGATGAGGCGGATCAGCCTGTCCGGATCCTTTTCGGAAGCCAGCGCGCGGCCTATGCCGATCAGGTGGCGCTGGTCCTGGTAGGCGTCGATGAGCTCCGCGATGTCGTTCGCGTCGAAACGGTCGTCGGCGGAGAGGGAGGCGACGAAGTCGTCCATCAGGCCTCCATGCCGAGCTCCCGGAGCTCGCCGTCCGGAGGAAGCTCCTCCGGGCCGCGGGGACCGAAGCCGAAACGACGGGGTTCCGGCGCGGGCGCGCCGGACGCGATCAGGAACGCCGGCGCGAGCACGGGGATCGCGCGGCCTCCGCCATGAAGATAGAAGATCCAGGCCTCGCACTCAAGGCCGTGGATGGCGGCGACGGCCTCGCGGTAGCAGGAGAGCTGGGCCTCGTGGCGGAGGGGATCGAGGGAGCGGTCGGTCTTGTAGTCGACCAGCACGGCGCGTCGGGCGCCGTCGGCCCCTTCTTCGACGAACACCAGGTCGGCGACGCCGCGCGCCACGGCGCCGTCGTCGAGCCGCACGAGCAGGCGGAGCTCGGTCTCGCGCTCGCCGGCGGCTTCGGCGCGTCGCCCGAGCGGCGAGGTAAGGAAGGTCGAGGCCAGCGCGCGCGCGCGGGCGAGGGCCAGCTCGCGGCGCTCGCCCGCGCCCAGGGCGGCCTCGACCGCCGGCGGGAAGGGCGCGTCGGCGGCCGGCGCGCCGGGGGACAGAGCCCGCTCGAGGATCGCGTGCACCAGGGTTCCCCATGCTTCCGGGGGAAAGCCGGAAGGCTCGGCGTGGGCCTTGTCGACGGCGAGGGGCTCGAGCTCCGTCCCCGCCGTCCCCGCCGGGACGGCCGCGTGCGCCAGCGCCGTCACCGAAAAGAAGGCGGGGGCGGCGGCATGCGCGACCCGGCTCGCGTCCCGCGCGGCCTCCTCGAGGCCGGCCCGCGCGCGCGCCTTTCCGGCCCCGCGGGCGGAGGAGCCGCGGAGGAGGGCGCGGTAGTCGTCGTCCCCGCGATCGCGCATGGCCTTGAGCGCGACGCCGGCCGGATGGCGGAAGACCTCTCCCGGCCCGGGAAAGTCCGGGCTCGCGAGAGGTTCGAGCGCTGAGCGGAGCATCGCGCGGAAGGACGAGGAGGACGCCCTGCCCGGCGCCCGCGAGAAGAAGACGAGGCGGGTCTCGGCGCGCGTGCAGGCGACGTAGAACAGGCGCTTGAGCTCCGCCGCGCGCTTCGCGTCGCGGTCGGCCTTGCCGGCGGCGAAAAGGAGGTCGCCGCGGCGCTTGGGATCCTCCTCGCCCGGCGCGAGCTTCAAGGTGACAAGGCCGTCCCCGCCGGAGTTCCAGGGACCGGCCGCCTCGCGCCTGCCTGAGTTCGCGAGGTCGACGACGACGGCCACGGGGAATTCCAGGCCCTTGGCCTTGTGGATGGTCATGATGCGGACGCCCTTGGTTTCCTCGCGCTGGTAGGCGGCTTCGTCGAGCTTGCGGACCGAGCCGAGCTCGCCCGCCCAGGCGGCCGTGAACGCGGGGGCGTCGAGCCCGGCCCGATCCGCCTGGACCGCGAGGGCGTAGAGGGCCTCGAAGTGCTCCTCGAAGGCGCGGGCGCCGGGGCTGGCCAGGAGCGACGCGCGGTAGCCGCGCTCGTACCAGAGGTACGAGAGCATTCGGGCGATCGTCGCCGTGCCGGTCATGGCCCGTAGGGCCGACCAGGTTTCGCGGGCGGATGCGTAGCGGTCGCGGTCCCCGGGGTCGGCGAACGCCTCGGGCGGGGCTTCGAAGGCCTCGCCGTACGCGAAGCGGCCGTCCGCGCTTTCCTTGCCCCAGGCGAGGGCTTCCGCGAACGCGTCGTCGGAAAGGCGGGCGAAGGGCGAGCGCAGGAAGGCGGCGTAGGCGCGCCGGTCCGCGGGCCGGACCGCCAGGGTCAGCGCGAGGAGGAGGTCCGAGGCCGGCGCCTCGGAGAAGAGGCCGCAGACGCTCTCGGGAGCGTAGGGAACCCCGAGCATCCTCAGGTACTTTTCCAACAGGGCCTGGGAGCTCGTGCTCCGCTCCAGAATGGCGAAGTCATCCCAGGCGGCGCGACGGGCCGTCCCGGTCTCCCGGTCGGCCACCAGGAACGAGGGATCGGCCACGGAGTCGCGTATCCACTCGGCCACGGCCCAGGCCTCCACCTCCGCGCGCGGCAGGAAGCCGTCGAGCTCCTCGTCGCGCGCGAGCTCGAACCATTCCACGCCGCTCGAGACGCCCTCGATGGGGGCGCGGGCGACCAGGGGCTCGAAGCGGGCTTCGTGCGGGGACGCGGCCCCGGCCATGAGCGGACCGAACACGGCGTTGAAGAAGGCCACCAGCGCGGGCTCGGAGCGCCAGTTGGACTTGAGCGGGACGAGCCGGTCCTTGCTCGCCTCCGGTTCGTGGGGGGGACAGAGCTCGAGTTCGGCCGAAAGTCCCCGGAAGACCGACACGTCGGCGCCGCGGAACAGGTAGATGCTCTGCTTCTCGTCGCCCACGAAGAAGAGCTTGTCGGGCTCCAGGTCCTCCGCCCGCGGCATGCCCGGCTCGAAGCGTCCGAGCCGTTCGGCGACGAGGTAAAGGATGTCCTTCTGGAGCTCGTCGTCGTCCTGGAACTCGTCCACCATGACGTAGCGGTATCGCTCCTTGAGAAGTTGCCTGAGCGGCGGATCCTCCGCGAGCAGGCGGCGGGCCATGCCGGCGACGTCGCGGAAGGTGACGATTCCCGCCGCGCGCCGCGCCTCCAGGACCCGTCCGGCGAAATCTTCGAGCAGGCGGTAGACGGGCGCGAGGTCCGGCACGCCGCGGAGGACGGCGATGGCCTCGAGCGAGTCGCGGGCGGCGTCCTTGACCTCGGTCCAGCGATCCGACAGGTGCTCGGCCAGGCTGCCCTGGAGGTTCGAACCGGGCTTCCGGAGCGAGCCGCAGTCTTCGAGCGCCGCCTGGCGCGACGGATCGGGGTTCCAGGGTTCCGGCGGAACGGTCGAGAGCCGGGAGAGGGCCTCGAACGGCTTGCGGACGCTCGACCGGCCGTCGCCGTCGTCGACGGAGGCGGCGGCCGCGGCCTCGTCCGCGAGGAAGTCGGCGAGGCCGGCGAGCTTGGCCTTCAAGCCCGCCTCGATGCGGGACGGCATGGAGGAAAAGCCCGGATCGTCCGCGAGGGTCAGGCGCCTCGTCGCGAGGTCCGCGAGCAGGCCTTCCACCGCGCCGCCGAAGCCGTTCGCCGCGACCAGCCGGCGGAGCGAAGGGTCGGTCCGGCGTTCCAGGGCGAAGGCGAGGGCCTCGTCCGCGGCGAGCCGTCCGGCCTCGTCGTCGTCTAGCGCGAAGTCGGGCGCGAGGCCGAAGCGGTAGGCGCCTTGACGGGCCACGTCCCCGGCGAAGGAGTCGAAGGTGACGATGCGCGCCTGTCCGAAGCGCTCGACGCAGTCGTCGAGATGGCCGGCCAGTTCCGCGTCGTCCCGCGCGCGCGCGCGAGTCGCCGCGTCGAGCAGCGCCGCGAAGATGCGTCCGTACATCTCCGAGCGGGCCTTGTTGGTGAAGGTGAGCGCGAGCACGTTGCGCACGTGGACCCGGGAGCCGTCCGGCATGCGGCCGGTCTCCACGAGGTCGACGTAGCGCGCGGCCAGCACCGTCGTCTTGCCGGAGCCGGCGCCCGCGGCGACCACCACGTTGCGCCTCGCGAGCGCGGCCTCGCGCTGCTCGTCCGAGAGGTCTTCGACGCGTTTCGCGGCTTTCGTCGCGCTCATGAGGCTTCTCCTTCGTCGCCGCCCTGTCCGTCGAACAGCCGGAGCCGCCGGTCCGCGTCGTCGCCCACGCGGGCGGCGTAGCGTTCGCGGCAGACCGGCCGGATCCGGCAGCCCTTGCAGGTCTCGTCCTGGTCCGACGGATCGGGCATGGGATAGAGCCCCGCGCGGAGTCCCTTCGCGGTGGCCGCCAGGGCCGCTCCGAACGCCTCGCGGACGGACTCCAGCTCGGCCGGGGGAACGGCGGCGTCGGGACCGTCGCCGAGGGCGCAGCGGAAATCGCCCGCCTTCGTGCCGGAAGTCCCCTCGACGCTGGCGTACCAAGCGCTCGCGAGCGCGAGCCCGTCCGCTTCGACCAGGGCCTGGTAGGCGGGCATCTGCGCTTCGCCGAGCCTGAGCGATCCATCTTCGCGCGCCTCGCCCCGCACCGAGTCCTTGGACGGAAGCCCGGACTTCTTGTAGTCGACGATGACCGCCTTCCCGTCCTTGAGCTGGACCCGGTCGAGGCGGCCCGAGAGCTTGACGCGCTCGGCGTCGACGCGGAGGGTGCGTTCCTTCTCCACGTCCAGCACCTCGAGGTTCGCGAAGTAGCCCGAACCCGCCTCGAGCTCGGCGTCGAGCAGGGAGAGGACGTACCATTCGACGCGAGCCGCGAGCGCCTCGAGGACGGCGAGGGCGAAGGGGCCGGAGCGTTCGGCCGAGCGGACGAAGCCGAGCGAGATGGCTTCGGGAATCCAGGCGCGGTACTCGGCCAGCCGTTCCGGTCGGAAGGCGCCGTGCTCCGCCTTGACGCGCTTCCAGAACGCCTCGAGCGCCGCGTGATAGACCTCGCCGAGGAAGCGGTCGTCCGCGAAGTCGATGCCCGTCGCTTCCGGCTCGGCCTGGAGCAGGCGCGAGCAGAGGGTGGCGAAGCCGCAGGTCGCGTACTCGTCCATGGTGGAAGGGTCGAGGCGGAGCCAGGGAGCGCCGCCTGCGTCGTCGTCCTCCAGCCTGCGCGAGATCGCGCCGGCCGCCGCCCGCGGACCCAGGCTGCCCGGGAGGACCTTGGCGCGCCGGGCGAGGCCGGTCCTCGCGGCGGCGGCGAGTCCGGACGCGAGCGGATCGGACAGGATGGAGGGCGAGTCGCGTTCGCCCGAGAGCCAGGCCTCCTCGTCGCGACGGCAGTCCGGGGCGTCGACGCCCTCGGGAGCCCGAGTCGCGACCGCGCGGCGCAACAGGGCGCCGTGGGGCGCCTGGTCGCCGCGCGCGCCTCGGGGCGGACAGGAAAAATACGCCCGGTCCGCGCACGCGGCGTAGGCGGCCAGGAAGTCCGCGCTCGCGTCGAGGTCCTCCGCGCCGAGCCCGGCGCGGAGGTCGTCTCGCAGGAAGGCGAGCCTGGAGTAGATGACTTCGGCGGAGTCGAGGGAGGCGCCGAGCAGGTAATGGCGAGCGAAGCGCGCGCCGGCCGCGAGGCGCCACGGGAAGACCCGCACCCCGGCGCCCGAGGCCGCGCTGACGTAGACGGTGCCCTCGAGCCTCCGCAGGAAGAGGCGGAAGGGATCCGGACCGGGGCCGCCCGCGAGGGCCGCCGCCAGGTCGAGTTCCCGGAGCTCGGCGACGCAACGGGCGGCGACGGCGTCCGCGACCGGGTCCCAGCCTTCGTCGGAGAGGTAGGTGTTGCGGAACGCCATCCAGGCCTCCGCGATGGCCGCGTAGTCCTTCGCGTTCGCGATGCGCCGCGCGGACTCGCGGATCCGCCGCCAGCCTTCGGTCGCCTCGGGCGAGCCGCGGAGGGCTTCCTCCCACGGATCGCGCTCGCGGCCGTCCTGGGTCCAGGGCGCGACCGCGTGCCGCTCGATGCCGCGCCTCAGGATGGCGCGCACGAGCCCCGGGTTCTTCCACGGCAGGGCCTCGTCGGAGAGGAGCGAGGCCACCGCCGCTCCGGACCAGCGACTCGAGGCGGCCTCGCCGATTTCCGCGAAGAAGCGCCCGCCCGGCAGCGAGGCGAGGGGCATCCCCGCCCGCACGTCGAGCGGGATGCCGAGCAGCTCCGCCTCGCGTTCGAGCCAGGGGCGGGAATGCTCCAGATCCGCGACGCTGAGCGCCAGCTCGGCGGCCGGGATTCCGCTCTCGAGGTCGAGGGCGAGCGCGCGGAGGGTTCCGCGGATTTCGGCGAGCGCGGAGCTCCGTTCCACGAAGGGGAGCGGCGGACGGGACTGCTCCGGGGGGGGCTGCAGGATTTCGATCCCGGCCGCCTCGAGCGCCGGTTTCCACGCCGAGAAGTCCTCGACCAGGTCGGGCAGGAACACCATGGCCTTGCCTGGGTGCGAAAACTCGCCGGAAGGCACCCAGGCGCCGTCGCGGAGATTCCGCTCCGTCAGGAACCCTTCGTAGGCGGCGGCGATCCCGGCCCAGTCGGCGAGCGCGCCGCGCGCCTCGGGCGCGCTGAAGCCCCGCGACGGGGCGAGGGGGGCGAGCTCGGCCAGGCGCGATGCGATCCAGGGCGCCAGCGCGGGCGAGGTCGCGGCCGCCCGTTCAGGCGAGGCGATCGTGGACAGGAAAGGCGACTCCGCGTTCCTCCTCATCAGTTCCGCGGCGAATATCTCGCGGATACGATCGTCCACCGGCTTCTCCCCGGCGCGATCCGGCCGAAGGGAAGCGCGGAACTCGTCCCAACCCAGGAAGCGGTCCGCGCGGACCGCGCGCAGGCCCGAGCGCGCCAGGGCCCGCGCCGCGCGGTTTTCCGCCACCACGGCGCTCGGGAACACGAACCGGGTCGCGCCGTCGCCTATCCTTACCGCCACCGCCTCGTCGATCCAGTCGAATTCCGTCATGGTAGCGGCAGTATAGAACAAAAGCGGCCCGCGCTCCTCAGCGAAAATCGGATTGCGGCCCGAGTTCGAGCTCTGTCCCCCGCGTCCGAGCGGCCCGAGCTCTGTCCCTTTCGGTCCGCGGCCCGAGTTCGAGCCCTGTCCCCCGCGTCCGAGCGGCCCGAGCTCTGTCCCTTTCGGTTCCGCGGCCCGAGCTCTGTCCCTATCGGTTCGACGGCCCAACCTCTGTCCCTCGCGTCCGAGCGGCCCGAGCTCTGTCCCTTTCGGTTCCGCGGCCCGAGCTCTGTCCCCCGCGGAGGCGAATTGGACGTCGCGAGCTCGCGGGTGGTACTATCGAGTCATGGCCATGGAGAATCGAATCCGGCGCGACGGGACGTACCGGGCGCCTCCTCCCGCCCCGGGGCGGGATGCCTGTCCGGCGTGTCGGGCCCGGCCGGCGCTCGTCGCCGCGGTTTCGGCGCTCGCGGTGGCCGCGACGCTCTTCGTGGCCGTCCCCGCCGCGCGGCTGGATCTTGCGCCCGGGCGCCCGACTGGCAGCCCTGTGGACGCCAGTCCCGCCTGGGTCGGGTTCACGCCCGCCTTCGAACCGCTCGAGGGTCCGATCAGGATCGGCCTGCAGCCCGGCCACTGGAAGATCGAGGAACTGCCGGATGAGCTCGCCAGGCTCAGGACGAGCACCGGCGCCGCGTGGGGGCGGCTCCGCGAACTCGATCTCAACCTCGCAGTGGTCCGGGACCTCGCCGCGAGGCTGGAGAAGCGCGGCTTCGCGGTCGACGTCGTACCGGCTACCGTGCCTCCCGGCTACCGGGCGGACCTCTTCATCTCGGTCCACGCCGACCGGAGCGACCTGCCGCTGCGCTCGGGCTGGAAGCTCGCCCCGCCCTGGCGGGCGAGCGCCTGGTCCGTCATGCTCGCGGAAGCCTTGTCCGCGGCTTTCGCCTCCTCGGGCCTGCCGCTCGACGCCCTCGGGGTGACGGACAACATGCGCGGCTACTTCGGCTTCTCGTGGCGGCGGTACGAGCACGCGCTTTCGCCCTACACGCCGGCGGCGCTCGTCGAGCTCGGCTTCCTGGGGAACGCGGCGGACCGCGAGCGCCTGCGCGACAGGCCGGGCTTCTACGCGGGCATCCTCGAGAAAGGCATCGACGCGTACCTGGAAGGATACGACCGCGGAATACGTTCGGCCTTCGTGCCGACGAATCCGCCGCGGCTCGTGGCGGGCACCTCGGGCGCACGATTGCGCTCCTCGCCGGACCGGGTTTCGGCGATCCTCGACGAGCTGGTGCCCGGCCAGCCCGTGACGGTGTTGGCGAGACGCGGCGAATGGTACGAGGCGTGGTTCCCCGAAGCCCGGATGAGCGCCTGGCTTCCGGCTTCGGAGCTGGCCGGCGCGCCGGGACCGGCGCCGGACTGGACCTTCGTCATCCGGATGAACGAGCGGGCCGCCGCCTCGGTCGACGGCGGTTCGATCAAGGCTCCCGCGCCACCTCGAGTTCGACCCTGAACACCGTTCGCCCGGGTCTCGATTCGAACGCGATTGAGCCGCCGTACTCGGCCACGATGCCCCGCGAGAGCGCCAGCCCGAGCCCGAGCCCCTCGGATCTGGCTCGGGAGCTGACGAAGGGTTCGAAGATCGAAGCGCCGAGAGCGGGATCGACCCCCGGACCCTCGTCCTCGAATTCCACGGACACGCGGTCGCCGGTCAACCTGGCCCGGATGGCGATGCGCCCCTGCCAGTCGACGGCCTGCAGCGCGTTCGTCGCCAAGGCCAGCCAGACTCGGCGGGCGCCGGCGGGATCGATGCGGACGGAGAGCTCCTCGTCCAGGTCGAGCTCGACGGAGGCCCGGGCGACTGCGGCGCGCGGCAGCAGGGCGAGCGCGTCGCCTATCGAACGGCGGAGCGCGGTGCGTTCCTCGCCGCCGGCCGACTTTCCCGCGGCCAACCCGGACAGGGTGCCGAGCAGGGCTCCGATGCGCCCCACCGGTTCCCCGAGGGCCTCGAGGCTCGACGCCAGCTCGGCGAGCTCGCGCGCCGCCGCGGCCTGGTACCCCGTTTCCCCCGCCGGGTTCCCGCCGAGCCGCGCGGCTATGCGACCCGTCTCGCGGCGGGCGGTCTCGACCACCGACTTGATCGCCGCGAGGGGATTGTTAATCTCGTGGGCGAAGCCCGCTACCAGGCGGCCGACCATGGCCTCCCGTTCCGCCGCCAGGAGCTGGCCGCTCCGCTCCTCGACGCGCCGCTCGAGCTCCGCGGCGGCTCCCTCCAGCGATGCTTCGCGATCGGCCACCGCTTCGGCCAAGGCGCGCGCGGCCTCGGTGATGCGGGAAATCTCGTCGCCGCGCCCGTCCGCCGGAATGTCCTGGTAATGCCCGGACGCCATGGCGGTCAACGAGGCGTCCAGGCGGGCGACCCGGTCGAACAGCTCGCGCTTGCCGATCCGGGCCACGAGCAGGGACGCGCCGAGCGCCACCATGGTGCCGACCAGCGAGACGACTATCGAGAGCCCGTCGATGAGGCCGAAGACCTCGTCCCGGTACAGTCCCGCGCCGAGCGCCCAACCCATGCCCCGATGGGGCCTGATGAGCACGGTCTTGAAGCGGTCTCGCTCCTCTCCCGGGTTCTTCCAGGCGTAGTCGTAGCGGTAGATCTCCACGTCCCTGTCGGGAAGCCGTTCCGCCGCCAGACGCGAGATGTTGAGGCCGACCGGCTCTCCGCGCTCGTTCCTCAGAGGGCTCACGTCCTTCATGGTCAGGGAAGGATGGAAGACCTCGAAAACCTTCCCGTCCGGCCCGGCGCCTTCGAGGACTATGGCCCAGACATACCCCGAATCGCGCATCCGCGAGACGGCGGTCGAGAGCTCGTAGCGGACCATGAGGTCGGCCGGGCCGTTCGCCAGCTCGTACTGGCGCTCGATCGGCAGGTCCGTGAACGAACGTTCGGCCTCGAGGGCCAGGCTTCCCTCGAGCGCGAGCCGCCCCTCCGAGAAGGCGCCCGCCGGTTCGCCGCCGCGGAACAGGGTATCGCCGCGGCGCTCGAAGGTTCCGTCGGGAAACCGGAGGCCGAGCGAATCCAGGACCGGGCCGAGGTCCTCGAGCCCGCCAGAGCGGAACGAAAGCAGGCTCGCGCGCCCGGCGAACGCGCGGCGGACCTGCGCGAGCGCCTCGCCCTCGGTCAGCCCGCCCGACAGCCTCAGCTGGTGGATTTCGTCGACGAAGGCCCAGGCGCCGTCCAGCTGGTCGCGGATCTGGGCCAGCGTGGCTTGTTCGGTCGTGTAGCGGAGCACCAAGGTCACGCCGAGCGTGGCGGCGAGCATCGGCGCCGCCACGCCCACGAAGGTCCAGGCGCGCAATCGGCCGAGCAGGCTGCGGCGCCGCGGGCTCCGGAATGCCATCGCGCTCATCGTGCTCCCAGTATCGCGCGCGAATCCGCGCTTTGCATGGAACCCGACGAAAAACCGGGGCCTCGCGGGCGGGACCTCAGCGCTTCCCGGTCAGTTTGATGACGTGGTAGCCGAACTGGGTGGAAACCACGTCGGAAAGCGAACCGACGGACAGGTTCCGGCAGGCGTACTCGAAGGGCTGGACCATCTGGCCTTCGCCGAACCAGCCGAGGTCGCCGCCCTTCGACTTCGAGGGGCAGGTCGAGAATTCCCGGGCCAGGGACTCGAACGCGGCGCCCTGTTGCAGCCTCCGCCTGAGGTCGTTGGCGAGGGATCGATCCTTCACCAGGATGTGGCTTGCCTTCCATTCCATGTATGGCACCTCCTCGCGCGAGTATAGCCGGTGCGGCACCGCCGAGGGAACGGGCGGCGCCATCGCGAGCGCGCGCGACCGGGCCGGCGCCCGCGACCCGCGTAGCTACGGCGCTGACGCCCGCGACCTGCGTAGCTACGGGGCCGGCGCATGGTGTAGAGTGGGGACGGACCTCGCCCGACGCCCGGAGGAAACGGCATGAAGTACGTCTATCTGATATCGCTGGTGGCCATCGCGATCCTGGTGGCCGTATTCGCCAGCCAGAACACGGAGGAAGTCACCGTCCGCTTCTTCGCCTTCTCGACCGGAGGCTCGTTGTCGCTGTTCCTGGTCATTTCGATGTCCGCCGGCCTCGTGCTCGGCATGCTCGTCATGGCGCCCGCGGTCATCGGGGGCCGTTTCAGGCATTTCCTGACCAAGGGCAAGCTCAAGCGGCTGGAGGCCGGGCGGAACCGGGCCGCGGAGCGTTCCGGCGGGACGGACGACGCGGCCGGAGTCGGCGGCGGCGCCGAAGGCTCCGGAGCCGGGACCGGCGCCGTCGACGAGCCCGGCTCGGGGCGCGCGAAGTAGAGGGTCGGGGGGCCGGAGCCCGGGACGGGACGCGGGACCGCTCGAGCCCGAATCCACGCCGCCCGGGACGAGCCGCGACGCCGCCTTCCATTGACCCCCTTTCGCCGCCCGTGCGAGCATCGCCGGCATGCGCATCATCGACACGGGCGCCTGGAAGCGCCGGCAGCAGTTCGAGCATTTCCTCGCCATGGCCTATCCGCACTTCAACGTCTGCGCGGACCTCGACGCGACCGCGCTCCGCGCGAGGACGCGGAAGGATGGCCGCTCCTTCTGGCACGCGACCGTCTGGGCCGCCGCCCGCTGCTGCAACGAGATACCCGAGTTCCGTTTCAGGCTGCGCGGCCGCGAGGTGGTCGAGCACGAAACCGTGCACCCGTCCTTCACGGTGCTGCTCGAGGGCGACGTCTACTCGTACTGCATGGTGCCCTACGTCGACGACCGCGAGGCCTTCCTCGACGCGGCCGAAGCCAGGCTGGCCGAGCTCCGCCGCGACGGTCCCACCCTCGACGACGGCGGCCGCGACGACCTGATCTACCTGACCACGCTTCCCTGGGTGTCCTTCAACTCGATCAGCCACCCCGTCGAGATTCCGGCGGACTCGGTGCCGCGCCTCGCGTCGGGCCGCTTCCGCGAGCGCGCCGGCCGGATCGAGCTGCCGTTCTCCGTGCAGGTCAACCACGCGCTGATGGACGGCGAGCGGGTGGGGCGCTGGTTCCTGCGCATGCAGGAGATCCTCGATACGGAGGCTTGACCGGATCCCGCGCGAACCTGGGCGCGCCGGGCTCGAGGAATCCCGGCGGGCGAAAGCCGCGCGAGCCTTGCGCGCCGGCCCGTCCTCCGCGACACTTCGGGAGCGACGCCCCCGCAGGGGCCCGGAGCGTGCAGCCATCATGAACCATTCTGGAAAGTTTTTCGGGAAGATCGTCCTTTCGCTCGTCATCGTCCCGGTCGCCACCCTCGTGCTCGGCGAGGCCTTCACCCACCTGTACAACATCACCCTCGACGCCGGCATCGTCGAGCGCGTCTCCTTCACCTTCGGCAAACCCCTCATCTTCGCCCTCGTCGCGGTCATGGAGCTGATCATGATCGCGTTCGTGCGGCTTAGGCTCTCGCCCCTGATCGTCTGCCTCGCGGCGCCGGAATCGGCGACGCCGGCGCTCGAGGCCAGGGCGCGGCGCGCGGCGCTCGGAATCCCGTGGGCGCTCATCCTCATCACCGCGGGATTCTGGATAACCGGCACCCTGGCCTTCTACGCCATGAACGGGTGGAAGGCTCCCGGCGGGACGCCGCTCGCCTGGACCCTGTCGTTCAAGCTTTCCGAGGGCGTCCTCTCGGCGACGCTCAACGCGCTCATCGTCGACATCGTCCTGCTGGCGCCGAAGAAGGCCCTGCGCATCGAGCGGATACGAGCGGGCGAGCGCGACCGCTTCGCAGAGTCGCGCGACATGATAGCGGTCATCGCGGCGTCCGCGACCCTGGTCACGCACCTGGCCTACGTCGGCCGCTACTTCATCGAGCGCGACCCGGCGACGGCCGGTCCTTCGATGCCCGTCGCCTCGTTCGTCGCCGTCGGGACCGCGGTCGCGGCCTTGCTGGTCGCGTGCGTCGCCCTCTCCCGCGCCGAGGACCGGCGCCAGGCCCTCGCGCTCCGCGCGCGCATCGTCGAGCTCGGCTCGAGCGAGCGGGTCGACCTCGCCGCCCGCGCCGCCGTGCTCAACTTCGACGCGAACGGCGCGCTGGCCGACGCGTTCAACGGGTATACCGAATCGCTGCGCGTCATGGTGCTCGAGATCGATTCGTCCATGGACATCCTCTCCGAATCGTGCGGGGGCCTTTCGGCGCGCACCGACGCGATGAAACGCGACATGTCGGAGATCGCGCGGGCGGTCGGCGGCATCGGGGAGACCGTGGAGGCGGAGGCGAATTCCGTGGAGGAATCGAGCGCCTCGATCGACATGATCGGACGCAACATAGAGCGGCTCCACGGCGCCGTCGCCGAGCAGGCGGCCGTCGTGGCGCAGTCGGGAGCCGGCATCGAGGAGCTGATCGCCAACGTCCGCTCGATCGCCCTCAACGTCGAGCAGGTCGACACGCAGTACGACGGCCTCAAGTCGGCCTCGGAGTCGGGCGCCGCGCGCATCGCCGAGGCCAACGCCCAGATCGAGAAGGTCGCGGCCATGTCGGGCCTCGTGCTCGACGCGAACCGGGCCATCGCGTCCATAGCCGCGAGGACCAACCTGCTGGCCATGAACGCCGCCATAGAGGCCGCGCACGCCGGCGAGGCCGGCGCGGGCTTCTCGGTGGTGGCCGACGAGATCCGCAAGCTGGCCGAGCAGTCGGGCGCGCAGTCGAAGGAAGTCGGCGCGCGGCTCAAGGAGGTGAAGTCCTCCGTGGATGCCGCCGTCCTGGCCGCCGGAGGCGCGGCGGAGGGCTTCGCGGAGGTGTCCAAGCGCATCGAGGCGGTGTCGAGCCACCAGGAGGAAATCCGCAACGCCCTGCGCGAGCAGGCCGAAGGCTCGAAGCAGGTGCTCGACGCCATCGGCACCATCAACGGGGTGACCGAGACCGTCAAGGACGGCGCCCGCGAAATGACCGACGGCGCGAAATCGCTCATGGAGGGCATGAGGAAGCTCAACGAGCTCTCCGCCCGGGTGCGCGAGGAGATGCGGATCATAGCGTCCGACGTGGAAAGCATCGGCGCCTCGTTCACCGATGTGCTCGCGCTCGTCGGCGCCAACGACGGCGCCATCGAGCGGGTCAACTCGCGCGTGCGCCGCTTCGGGGTCTAGCGGGTCCTGACCCTTGCCCGCCGAAGCGCCTTCCTGTACCCTTTTACCTTTGGTAGCGCGCCGCGCGCTTATGGAGGCCCGATGGATTCCGCGGGGAAAAAGCTGGCGCTCCTCGTCGAAGACGATCCCATCATCGCGCTCGACGAGCGGTATCACCTGGAATCCTACGGCTACTCGGTGCTGGTCGCCCGGGACGGCGAAAAGGCCATAGGCGCGTTCCGTTCGGAGCCCGGCATCGACATCGTGCTCATGGACATCGACCTCGGCCCCGGCATCGACGGGATCGAGGCGGCCCGGACCATGCTCGCCGAGCGGAAGATCCCCGTGGTCTTCCTTTCGAGCCATACCGAGCGCGAGCTCGTGGAGCGCACCGAGTCCATCACCTCCTTCGGCTACGTGGTCAAGAATTCGGGCATCACCGTGCTCGACGCCAGCATGAAGATGGCCTTCAAGCTCTTCGAGGCCGAGCGCGAGCTCCGCAAGCAGAACACCGTGCTTCGCGCCGTCATGGAGAACGCGCCGATCGGCTTCGCGGTGAACACCATCTCCGACGGGCAGGGCCTGCTCGTGGCCAGGAAATTCAAGGAGCTCTACGGCATTCCGGACGGCCAGACCGAGACGGTCGACGACTTTTTCGAGTCGGTCTACGTCGATCCGGTCCAGCGCGAAGCCATGCGCGAGCGCGTCCTCGCGGACATGCGCTCCGGCGACCCCGCGCGCATGCGCTGGGAGGACATCCAGCTCCGCTACCGGAGCACGGGCGAGTTCAAGGTCATCACGGCCATCAACATCCCCGTCCTCGAGCACGACCTCATGGTCTCCACCGTGCAGGACGTGACCGAGCGCTGGAAGGCCGAGCAGGCGCTCCGGGCCGGCGAGGCGAGGTTCCGCGGCTTCGTGGAGAACGCCTCCGACCTCGTCTACGAGCTCGATCCCGAAGGCCGGTTCACCTACCTCTCGCCGAAATGGACCGAGCTGCTCGGCTATCCGGTCGAGGACGGCCTCGGCCGTTCCTTCGAGCCCTTCGTGCATCCCGACGATGTCCAGGCCTGCCGGGACATGCTCGGCCGCGTCCTGGCCGGCGCTCAGGAAGGGAACGGCGTCGACTACCGGGTGCGGCGCGCCGACGGGGCCTGGCGCTGGCACTCGTCCCGCGGCACCGCCGTCCGCGACGCGGACGGGAAGCTCCTGGCCTTCCTCGGCATCGCGCGCGACGTGACGGAGCGGAAGATGGCCGACGCCGAGCTGCGGAACCGGGTCGAGGACCGCGAGCTCCTCCTCAAAGAGGCCCACCACCGCATCAAGAACAACATCGCGTCGATCCAGAGCCTCCTCTCGATGCAGGCCCGCCTGGTCGAGGACCCCCAGGCCGTCGCCGCGCTCCAGGATTCCATCGGCCGCATCGGCTCCATGCGCGTGCTCTACGAGAAGCTCCTCGACTCCGGCGGCGGCGCCGAGGTACGGGTCGGCCCCTGGCTCGAGTCGCTCGCCGCCACCATCGCGGACGTGTACCCGGCTCCCGCCGGCCTGCGGCTCGAGGTGGAGGCCGACGATTTCTACCTCTCCCCGAAGGTGCTCTTCCCGCTCGGCATCGTGCTCAACGAGCTGGCCACCAACGCGCTCAAGCACGCCTTCCCGCCGGGCGTAACCGACGCTCCCCGCCTCGACGTCTCGCTCCGCCGCGAGGGCGAGCGGGCGGAGCTCCGCGTGCGCGACAACGGCCGCGGCTTCCCCGAGGGCGCCGCGGCGGGGAAACCGGGCGGCTTCGGACTTTCGCTCGTCTTCATGCTCGCCGAGCAGCTGGGCGGCGAGTTCCGGATCGGCGGCGCCTCCGGCGTCGAGGCGAGCTTCCGCTTCAAGCCCTGATCCCGCCGGGCATCCTCCGGGGGAGAAGGGGCCCCGCGACGGGCGGCCCGGAGTCCGCGGACTCGCCGGCGCGAGACCCCTTCCCGCCCCGGACCCCTCCATCCCCGCGTCCGGGCTTCCCGCGCCCCTTGACGACCGGTAGAATCCGGGAGCATGCGCATACCGGTCCTGCTCGCGCTCGCGGCCGCCGCCCTCTTCGGCGCCGCGACGCCCATCGGCAAGCTCCTCCTCGGCTCGATGGACCCGTTCACGCTGGCGGGGCTCTTCTATCTCGGCGCCGCCCTGGTCCTGGCGCCCAGGGCGCTCCGCCGGGGCCCCGATGGCACGGGACTCGCCGGGAAGCTGCGCGCCGCCGGAAGGCGGAACCGTGCTCTGGTGGCGGGCTCGGTGCTCGCGGGCGGCTTCGCCGGACCCGTCCTGCTCCTCTTCGGGCTCAGGGCGGCCGCCTCAATGTCGGTGTCGCTCTGGCTCAACCTCGAGATGGTCGCGACCGCCGCGCTCGGCCACTTCCTTTTCCGCGACCGCATGACGCGACGCTCGGCGCTCGCCGCCGCAGGCGTGCTCGCGGCCTCGATCCTGCTTTCCCTCGGCGGGGGACAGAGCGGGCCGCTCGGGGGCCTGCTCGTGGCGGCGGCCTGCCTGGCCTGGGGCTTCGACAACCATTTCACGGCCCTGGTGGACGGCCTCGAGCCCGAGGAGAGCACCTTCCTTAAGGGCGCCGTCGCGGGAATCGTCAACCTCGCCATCGGGCTCGCGACGACGGGCGGCGCCGGGCTCCGGGGCACGACCGTGGGGGCGGCGCTCGCCGTCGGCGCGCTCTCGTACGGGGCGAGCATCGTGCTCTACATCTCGGCGGCCCAGGGCCTCGGCGCCTCGCGCGCCCAGCTCTGGTTCTCGTCATCGCCCGCGTTCGGGCTCCTCATCGCGGCGCTCGCGCTCGGCGAGCGCTTCGACGCGGCCCGGATCGCCGCGGTGGCCATCATGGCGGTATCCTACGCCGCCCTGTTCTCCGAGCGCCACGCCCACGCCCACGACCACGAAGCGGTCAGCCACACCCACTGGCACCGTCACGGCGAAGGCCACCACGAGCACTCCCACCAAGCGTTACCGGCCTTCGAGCGCCTGTTCGGCCACGCCCACGCGCACGATCACGAAGCCGGACGGCACAGCCACGAGCACGTCTCCGACATCCACCACCGCCACGGCCATGCGGGCGGAGCCGTCGAACCGTGAAGACCCTCCTCGCGCCCTGCGGCTTCGACTGCGCGCTCTGTCCCTCGTACCTTGCCACGGTCTCGGGCGATCCCGCGGAGCTCCGGAGAGTCTGGGAGCGCTGGGACCCAGCCACGCGGCCCGAGACGCCGGATGAGGTCCGCTGCACGGGCTGCCTCTCGGACGGACCGCGGCTCCCGTTCTGCGAGTCCTGCGCGCTCAGGCGAACGCGGGGGACGGACCCCGAAAGGCCTGGAGCCCGGCAGGGACGGACCTCATAGCCCGCGGAGCCCGGCAGGGACGGACCTTGACGATCCAGTGGCTCGGGGGACAGACCTCGGCTGGCTTCCGGAGCGGAAGGATGGGGCCCGGGGAAGGGAACCGCGCCAGGGTTCCCTTCCCCGGACAGGATTTACCTGAACGACGAGTGGAAGCGGGCGATGCGCTTCACGACGTCCTCGAGGGCGGCGGTGGGCGGCAGGATGGTGGTGCGGAAATGCGCCGTGCCGGGAATCTGGCCGAAGCCCGAGCCGGGGACGACGCAGACGCCCTCCTTTTCGAGCAGGGCCATGGCCCAGTCGGAATCGGAGCGGCCCGCGGGCAGCTCGACGCGGGGGAAGGCGTACATGGCGCCCGCGACCTCGTTCGAATGGATGCCGGGTATCGCGTTGAGACCGTCCGCCAGGAGCCGCGCGCGGGAGCGGAGCTCGCCGAGTATGTGATCGCGCTCGCGGACGTACTCCGCGCGCGAGGGACCGCCCTCGACGGGCGGCTTGACCATGAGCCAGGTGGCCACCTGCCCCGGCACGTTGGCGCAAAGGCCGACCGACTGGATCTTGAGGATCTGCGCGGCGACGTCGGCGGGCACGTTCCGGATCTCGAAGTAGCCGCCGCGGTGGCCGCACTCGCCCGAGAAGCCCTTGGACACCGAGTGGAAGCTGAAGAGGGGCACGTCCTTCTCGCCGAGCTCGCGCATGACCTTGGCGAAGCTCGTGAACTTCGCGCCCGGGCGGTAGACGTTCTCCTGGTAGACTTCGTCGGCCAGGATGCACAGCCCGTGCTCCTTCGCGAAGCCGACGATCATGGCGATGTTGTCGCGCTCTAGCACGGCGCCCGTCGGGTTGCCGGGGTTGATGACCGTGATGGCCCGCGTGCGCACCCCGTAGCGGCGCGCCTCGGCGATCGCCTCGTCGAGCATGGAGCGGTCGAGGCGCCAGTCGTGAGCTTCGTCGAGGTAGTAGTGGACCTGCTTGCCCTCGTAGAGCGTGATGGTGGCCGAGTAGAGCGGGTACTGCGGGATCGGGATCATGATGCCGTCGTTCGGGCCCGAGATGAGCATGCGGAGCGCGGCCTGGACGCCCTTCGAGGCGCCGTCGGTCAGGAAGATCGCCTCGGGGTCGGCGTCGATGCCGTCGCGCGTCGCGATGAACGCGGCGACGTCCTCGCGGATGAAGCGGAGGCCCTTCGACTCGGAATAGGCGCCGAGTCCGTGCTTCGAGGCTTCGAGGACGCGGCGGGCGGCCTCGACGGCGTCCGCGGGGACGGAGCGGCATTCCTCCATCAGCTCCGGCGCCTCGGCGAGGGCGAGGACGCGGCGCACCCACGAGAGCGGCTTCTGCTTGAGCGCCTGGGGGTTCCCGATGTTGCAGTAGACGATGTCGCGCCCGGCGCGCTCGAGCTCGGCGGCGCGCGCCACGATAGGGCCGCGGACGGCGTATTCGGTGTCGAGGACGGCGCGCGAAAGGTCGGCGAGGCTGATCGACATGGATGGCTCCTTGGAATGCGGGCAGTATAGCACGAAATCCGCGGGTCGGGACGCGCGGGCGCAGGGGACGGACCCCGATCCTGGGGACGGACCCCGATCCTGGGGACGGACCCCGTTCCTGGGGACGGACCCCGTTCCTGGGGACGGACCCCGTTCCTGGGGACGGACCCCGTTCCTGGGGACAGACCCCGTTCCTGGGGACGGACCCCGCTCCTGGGGACGGACCCCGCTCCTGGGGACGGACCCCGCTCCTGGGGACGGACCCCGCTCCTATTTCGCATCGAGCTTGCGGCGACGCCCGGGTCCGGGGTACTGTCGACCATATATGGCACCACTGCATGAAACCGCGGCGCGACCCGAACGCGCCTTCCTCGTAGGCGTCCAGCCCGACGGCGTGGATCGCGACGAGGCGGAGAGCCTGCTCCGCGAGCTCAAAGGCCTGGCTTCGAGCCTCGGCGTCGAGGTCGCGGGCGAACTGTTCGCGAACCTGCGTTCCAGAAGCGCCGCCTTGATGGTCGGAACCGGCAAGGCGGACGAGATCGCGAACGCGGCGAAAGCCTGCGAAGCCGACAGCATCATCTTCGACGCGCCGCTCGCCCCGAAGCAGCAGCGCAACTGGGAGGAGCTGTCGGGGCTCTCGGTATACGACCGCGCCGAGCTCATCATACGCATCTTCGGCGCGCGGGCCCTGACCGCGGAGGCCGAGCTCCAGGTCGAGCTCGCGAGGCTCCGCTACGAACTGCCGCGTCTCGCGCACTTCGGCCACGCGCTCGAGCAGCAAAAGGGCGGCCACTACGGCACGCGCGGCTCCGGGGAGAAGAAGATCGAGCTCGACCGCCGCGTCATCGAGCGGCGCATCGACGAGATCAAGGTCGAGCTCGAGCAGGTGCGCGTCCGGCGCGGCGTCCAGCGCCGGCGGCGCGAAAAGACCGCGATCCCGCGCGCGGCCATCGTCGGCTACACCAACGCCGGCAAGTCGTCGCTGCTCAACGCGGTGGCGGGTTCGCTCGTGCTCGCCGAGGACAAGCTCTTCGCGACGCTCGACGCGACCACGAGGCGGCTCGAGCTGCCAGGCGGCGGCGCCATCCTGCTGACGGATACGGTCGGCTTCGTGCGCAACCTGCCCCACGGCCTCGTGGAAGCGTTCAAGGCCACGCTCGAGGAGGCCACGCTCGCGGACCTGCTCGTGCACGTCGTCGACGCCTCGGATCCGGAGCACGAGCGTCACGCGGCCACCACGGCCGAGGTACTCGAAGAGATCGGCGCCCAGGACGTGCCCGAGGTTCTCGTGCTCAACAAGGTCGATCTGGTCGACGCGGAACGGCTCGAGGACTTCAGGCGCAAGCACCCGCACTCGATCTTCGTCTCGACGAGGACCGGCGCTGGGCTCGAGGCGCTGGCCTCGCGGATCAACGAGGTCCTGCGCGCCGGGGACACCGAGCGCGAATACCTCATTCCCTACGCGGAGCACGCGCTCGTATCCCTCCTGCACCGCGAAGCCCAGGTGATCTCGGAAGTCCAGGATGACGAAGGCACCCGTATCCGCTGTCGCGTGCCCGAGAAGCTCGAGTCCAAGCTGGAGAAGTTCAGGATCGAACGCTAGCGCGCGAGCGCCTGTAGGCGCTCGCGGCGGCGAAGCCGCGGAACGGCTTCGTCGATCCCCGGCAACGCAATCGCCCGAAAGACCCCCCCTGAAGGGCGGCGTGGAAGGGCAAACCCGGCGAATGTTGTTGCGTCGGGGGCAGGACGGCGGGTGACGCGCGGAAACGCGCCCCCGAAGCGGTACCGAGCGAGGGGGTGCGTTTCCGCGCGTCAGGCCCCGCCCTGACCGGCAAGGATAAAACCCTTCGCCGCTTGTTGTGGATCCGCTATTCGCCCTTCACGAAGTACTGGAGCAGCTGCACCATATAGTAGATCTTCTTGTACGCCTCGACGAGCATGTCCTTCACGGGCCTGGGCGCGGCGGAATCGATTTCCTTCCAGTTCAGCAAGACTTCGTGGCGGAGTTTCCCGAAATCCTCGATGAGCGAGCGGTATTGCCGACCGATCGCTATCAGGTTCAAAGCCGCCTTGTTGAGCATCGCGAGCGCCTTGTCGTTCGAGTCCTTGAGGATCTGCCTCAAGTACTTGACGGCGTCCTTGTCGCGCTCGCTCTTGGCCAGCGCGCTCCGCATGCGGGCGCCGATCTCCGTATCGTCGCCGAGGGTGTCGTCGAAGGCGAGCAGGGAGTCGGAAACCTCGAGCAGTCCATGGTATGCGTCCGAGAGTTGCTGGGACTGGACGTTGATGGTCCACTGTCCCCGGATGATCAGGATGTCGTTGATCTCGCGGATGTCCTTCTTGAAGTAGTCTATCAGGAAGGCCTTGAGGTAGTTGAGCGCGCCCGTATGGGTGTATCCGCCGAGCATCTTCTTCGCGAAGGCGATGTTGGCCTTGTCGGTATAGTTCTTCGTCCGGACTATCACGGAGGTTCCGAAGATCGCCTTGGCCGTTTCCTCGATCTTGGCGTTCCGCCGTTCCTGGGACATCTGCTGGATCAGCATCTCGACCTGGTTCTTGAGCTTGTCGAGGAAAGGCTCGACGATGCGCTCGCCGGAGACCCGCGGCGAAGAGTTGAAGTACGGGTCGCGCTTGGCGATTCGCACCACCTGCTCGAGGATCTGGCTCTGCCTGACCTCGCGGATGGCGGGCACCAGCTTGTTCCATGATTCGATCGATATGACGTCGAGGTTGCGATATTCCTTGAGCGCGCCGAGGATGCGCCGCCAGTCGGCGTCGAGGTTGAGGGGGGCGAAAACCTCGAGGAAGTCCGCGAGGTCGTCCGCTACGTAATCGGCGGAGATGGCGTCGAAGTTGGGCTTCGACGCGAAGCCCCGCTCAACCAGGGTCGAGTCGAACTTCTTGAGCAGGAAATAATAATCGAAGTTGACGAACGAGACGAGCGAGAGGAGGGTCGAATACGCGGCGTCGATTTGGTTGGTCCGGTCCGCGTCGAAGACCGAGTAGAAGGTAAGAAGGTCGTTTCGGACCGACTCGGTGAGCTCGCGAAGCGGAAGCTTTTGCGCCCTCTCGCGAATCGCCGCGTCCGCTAGCCGTTCGGCGAGCTCGCGCTGCTCCTTGGAGAGGAAGCTCTCGATGACGAAGGACCTGAGCACGCCCGAACTGGAGGCGTTGGTGAGCAGGACCTGCGCCGGCGCAACGACCTTGTAGATCTCGTAGAAGAAGCGCGCGAGCGCCGGGGTGGCCTCCGCTCCCTTGACCCTGTAGAATTTGAAGCGGGACCGGGTCACGTCCCTGGCTATGGATTTGATGAGCTTCTTTTTCTCGGCTTCCGGGTCGCCCATGCCGGTAAATAGCGAGAGTATTTTTTCCAGGAATCCGCCGGAGGCGGTCGATGCGGAGGGTCGCGAACTTGCCCGGTCCTTCGTGGCCATATCCGGAAAGGTTAGCCGCGGAGGGAGGCGCCGTCAATCCCCGGTCCGGGACGCATCAGGGCCCGGTACGGCATCGACCGCGATCCGGGAAGCGTGGTCCGGATCCGAGGTCCGTCCCCATCGGGTGCCGATTCCCAGGCTCGGTCCCTGGCGGGCGCCGCCTCGCGAAGCGTCGTCCGTGCTTGGCGTCTTTTCGATCGCGAGCTCTCCGGATGCGTGCTCGACGATGGTCCCGTCGTCGAGGCGCAGCTTAAGGGCGCCCGAGGGAGCAAGACCTACCAGGCTGGCTTCGATCGGCGCGGAGCCGGGCAGGCCCGGGACGAAGCGGACGCGCGATCCGAGTCCATGGAGGTTTTCCTCTACCTCCGACAGCGCGTCCGGATCGCGGAGGACGGAAGCCAGCCGGCGGAGCAGTTCGGCGAGAACCTCGTCACGACCAGCCACCTCGGACGGGGCTCCGGGGTAAAAGGCTTCCTCGAGGGAGACGGGCGGGATCTTGCAGTCGCTCGGCCAGGCTTGGCTGAGCAGATTCAGGCCGATGCCGGCAAGAACCCTCCCCCCCGAACCCTCGCAGAGTATGCCGGCGAGCTTTCGCGGCGGCGGCGCGCATTCCATCGCGTCCGCGGCGTCCGCCTCGTCCGGTCGGTGGAGTCGGGGCGGAGGCATGACCAGGAGGTCGTTCGGCCATTTGAGCGAGAGACGGCCTCGAGCTCTCGGGACGAGCGTCGTCATGGTTTTGAGTAGCGCGAGTCCGACGCGGAGGGGGAATCCGGGAACCGAACCGTCGGCCGCGTCCAGGATGATCGTGCAAAGAAGGCTCGAGCCCGGCTTCCCCGACCATGCGCGTCCGGGCAAGCGTCCGCGACCGGCTTTCTGGGAATCCGCGACCACTACCGAGCCCCTCGCGGCTCCCGCGGTCGAGAGGATGCGGGCTTCATCCATCGTGCTCGTGGTCTCGAGGAAATGAAAAATCCGCGCGCCGGGGAAGGGTTGAAGCGAGCTCGGATCGGCCATGGCCCATAGTAGCTTCGAACGGTCCAGCTGATAAGCCTGCCATTGAAAGCGGCCGACGGACCGGGGGGCCGGGGGACAGACCCCGTGGACGGGAGGATCGGGGGACAGACCCCGCGGACAGAGGGGCCGGGGGCGGGGGACAGACCCCGGAGGACAGGGGGCTGGGGGACAGACCCCGCGGACGGGAGGACCGGGGGACAGACCCCGCGGACGGGAGGACCGGGTGACAGACCCCGCGGACGGGAGGACCGGGGGACAGACCCCGCGGACAGAGGGGCCGGGGGCGGGGGGACAGACCCCGCGGACAGGAGGACCGGAGGACAGACCCCGGAGGACAGGCCCAGGATCCGATGAGAGGATTCGGGGACGCGGGGCAGGGTGGAAGCGCGAGGCCTTTTCGCGATATGCTTATCGTCGCGCCCGGGCGCGGGCTTTCCTGTCGGGAAGGCCGGGAGCCCCGGCGTGGTGTCCGCCTCCGGGATCGCTGACTGGTCGTCGAGCTGCCCAGGGAACTCAACGACCAGCGATGGATCCGGCGGGACGCGGACGACAAGGAGAACTCCATGTGCGGAATCGTCGGCTACACGGGGCCCAGGCAAGCCTCGCGCATTCTCGTCGAAGGGCTCAAGAGGCTCGAGTATCGCGGCTACGACTCGGCCGGCATCGCGGTGCAACGCCCGGCCGATGCCGGATCGCCCCTCGCGGTGATCAAGAGGAAGGGCAAGATCGCGGAGCTGCGCTCCGCCGTCCCCAAGGACCTGCCCGGTACCTGCGGCATCGGCCATACCCGCTGGGCCACGCACGGCGGCGTCACCGACGCGAACGCCCACCCCCACTGCGACGCCTCCGGCAAGGTCGCCGTGGTGCACAACGGCATCATCGAAAACCACGTCGCCCTTCGCGAAACGCTCGAGAAGGAAGGCGCGGTCTTCAAGTCCGAGACCGATAGCGAGGTGATCGCCCACCTCGTCGCCTTCTACTACAAGGGCGACCTCGAAGAAGCCCTCCGCGCCGCCCTCCGCCACCTGACCGGCACCTACGGCATCGCCTGCATCCACTCGGACGAGCCCGGGCGCATCGTCGGCGCGCGGAACGGCAGCCCCCTCGTCGTCGGCGTGGGCTCGGGCGAGATGTTCCTCGCGAGCGACGTCACCGCGATGCTCGCCCACACGCGCCAGGTCGTCTACCTCAACGACCGCGAGGTCGTGAGCATGAGCGCCGACGATTTCCGGATCGCCGACCTCGAGGAGAACGCTGTCGACCCGAAGATCGACCGCATCGAATGGGACCTCGAGGAGATCGAGAAGGAAGGCTTCGCCTGCTACATGGAGAAGGAGATCTTCGAGCAGGCCGAGTCCGTCCCGCGCGCCCTGTCCGGCCGCGTCGACCGCGAGAACGGCACCGCCAAGCTCGGCGGCCTCAACCTCACCCGCAAGGAGCTCCACGCCATCGAGCGCGTCCGCGTCATCGCCGCGGGCACGAGCTGGCACGCGGGCCTCGTCGGCGCCTACATCCTCGAAAGCCTCGCGCGCGTGCCCGTCGTCGCCGAGCTCGCGAGCGAGCTCCGTTACCGGAACCCCGTGGTGGAGCCGAACACCCTCTACCTCGCCGTGTCGCAGTCCGGCGAGACCGCCGACACCCTCTTCGCCATGCGCGAGGTCCAGCGCCGGGGAGCCACCGTGCTCGGCATCTGCAACGTGGTCGGCTCGACCATCGCCCGCGAATCCGACGGCGGCATCTACGTCCACTCCGGCCCCGAGATCGCCGTCGCCTCAACCAAGGCCTTCACGAGCCAGCTCGCGGCCTTCTACCTCCTCGGCCTGCTTCTCGCCCGCACGCACGACCTCTCGCACGCCGAGGGCGTCCGCTTCATCAAGCAGCTCGACGCTATACCCGAGGCCATCAAGGGCGCCCTCGCGACCCGCGACAAGGTTCAGGCTATCGCGAAGAAGTACGCCCGCTCGGGCGACTGGCTTTTCCTCGGGCGAGGCATCCTCTATCCGATCGCGCTCGAAGGCGCGCTCAAGCTGAAGGAGATCTCGTACGCGCACGCCGAAGGCTGCGGCGCGGGCGAGATGAAGCACGGCACCATAGCCCTCGTCGACGCGGAGACGCCGAGCGTCTTCCTCGTTCCTTCCGGCCACCTCCGCGAGAAGACCATTTCCAACATCAAGGAAATCAAGGCGCGCGGCGGCCCCGTGATCGCGGTGGCCGACTCCGATGACAGGGAAGTGGAATCGCTCGCGGACGACTTCATCGGCGTCCCGCCCGTCGACGCCCTCTTCCAGCCCTTCACCCAGATCGTGCCGCTCCAAATGCTGGCCTACTTCGTCGCGCTCGAGCTCGGCCGCGACGTGGACCAGCCCCGCAACCTGGCCAAGAGCGTGACCGTGGAATGACGGGCGCGGGAAGCGCGGCGGGTATGGACCGATGACGCATCGGAACGACGGGAAGGGGACGGGGAAAGGTCAACTCGGCCGCCCGCGGCGCGGATCCGCCGCCTTCGCCGTCCTCACCCTCGTGCTCGCTTCGCTTCCCTGCCGCACCGACCCGGCCGGCGCCCAGGCGCTTCCGCGTACCGGCTCGCGCGCGGTGCTCGTCCGCTCCGACCCCGCGGGCAAGGGCCTGCCCTTCCTTCCGTTGCCGAACGCGTTTCCGGCCCACGCCGCCGAATACCGCGCGGCTCGGGCGGAAAGCGCCGGCGCCGCGTCCGACCCGGAGCCGGTCCTGCCGCGCGCATGGTACTCCCGGGCGCCCGTGTTCCTCGGCCCCGAGTGGCGTAGCGCCGCCTGCGGCGCCGCCTTCGTCCCAGGCGCTCGCGCCCTCGAGTACCGCTCCGGAAACGGCACCATACTGACCGCACTCGAGTATCCGGGCTACCGCGTGTTCATCGAGACCCCGGACGATTGGCCCGACCGTTGCCGCTTCGCGGCCGCGCTCGCCGAACGAATCGCCTACTTCCTCAGGTACGCGCCCGACCCGGTTGGGTTTTCCATGCCGGCTATCGTGGACTTCTAGCGGTTCCGAAGGAAGTTCGGCGGACCAAGGCCAGCCCGGCATCGAGAACGAGGTTCCGAGGCCGGTCGCCGGGCTTTCCTGACGCGGGCTGAGCCCAGTCCCCATGAGACGAGATAGGCGGAGGTGTGTCCCCCGTGAGATGCTGGACGGGGGTGTGTCCCCCGTGAGACGGTGGTCGGGGGTGTGTCCCCCGTGAGACGGTGGTCGGGGGTGTGTCCCCCGTGGGATGCTGGTCGGGGGTGTGTCCCCCGTGAGACGGTGGTCGGGGTGTGTCCCCCTATCCCGTTCGATTCTGAAAAAAAACGCACGCTGCGCATGCAAGGGCCGCGAAGCCGACGGTGCATGTGTATGAGACAAGCACGGTTGCTGAAAAATGGCGTTTTCTACCATGTCACCGCCCGCGTGAACCACAAGGAGAAGCTTCTCGACCGAAAGAACGGGCGGGAGCTTTTCCTCGCCGTTCTCGCGCAGGCGAAGCGCAAATTCTCGTTCACGATCCAGAACTTCGTTGTATTGGACAATCACTTCCATCTTTTGATCCGGCCGGGAACGGGCGAGAGTCTGTCGCGAATCATGCAATGGGTCATGGGCGTCTTCGCCATGCGCCTCAATCGCCTACTCGGACTCTGGGGGCATGTCTGGGGTGACCGGTTCCGTTCGTGGATAGTCGAGGATCCTCTGGCGCTTGGGAAGGTTTCCCGCTACATCGATCAGAATGCGGTCGCCGCGGGCTTGGTCAAGAAGCCTTCCGATTGGCAAAGCTCGGCGGCGTTCCATTGGAAGGCGGGTATCCGGCTCATCGTCGGACCGCAACCGCCGGGTTATCAGGTAGACGTTTGAGGCGTTGATCACCGGCTTCGTCAACTCGCATGCCGGGAGGACCTGGAGTCTTTGGTCAGACTTCCTGAATGGCCGCGCTGCGCGGGATAGTCGCATCGCGCGGGCCGCAGAATTCCCGGATGAACTCCCGGTAGAAGAGCGTCGCCCTCCGCACTTCGTCGACGGCGATCCGTTCGTCGCGCCCGTGCACGCGAGAGAGGTCCGCGGGAGTCTGGAGTATGGGCGCGAACCGGAAAATCGCGTCGGCGAGGCCCACCCAGTGCTTGGAATCGGTGCCCGCGCTGAACAGGAAAGGAAGGACGCCGGCTTCCGGCCTCGACGCCGCGAGCGCCGCGTTGAGGGCTTCCCAGGCCGGGCCGGCTGGGAGAGTTTCGGGGGAAGGATCGCTTGCCGTACCCTCGTGGGCGGCGTAGGCCCGGGCTCTCCGGCTCCGCGCGATGCGGTCGAGACGGCCTAGCGCGGTCGCGATGGTCTCCCCGGGGAGTATTCGAACGTTCGCATTGGCGCGCGCGCGCTCGGGAAGCACGTTCTCCTTGGGCGAACCTTCGAGCATCGTAAAGGCAATGGTGGTGCGGGCGAGTGCGTCGGTGCTGGGTCTGCTCGAGAACGACTCGACGATGAGCGGACCGAACAGCCAGAGGTTGCGGAACAGGACTCGGTAGGCGAACGGCGCGTATCGCGCGAGGCCGTCCAGGAACGCGCGTACCGTCGGCACGAGCCTCGGGGGGAAGGGGCGCCGTTCGAGCGCCGCCACCGCCCGGGCCAGGCTGCCCGCCGCCGTGCTCCGAGGCGGCATCGACGCGTGTCCGCCCGCGCCGACGGTTTCGACCGTCGCGTCGAGGTACCCCTTTTCCGCGGTGCCGATCAAGGCGAGCGGACGGTCGACGAAGGACAACAAGCCATCCGCGATGACGCCGCCCTCGTCGAGCAGGCAGGCCGCTCTCAGCCCCCTCTCGCGGAACCAGGCGGCCATGCGCGCCGCTCCGCGGATGCCTCCGACCTCCTCGTCGCCGCCGAAGGCCAGGAACAGCGTCCTTCGCGGGTTCCAGGACGCACGCGCGAGCCGTTCGCAGGCTCCGAGTATCGCCGCCATCGTCACCTTCGTGTCCTGCGCCCCGCGGCCTCTGACCTCGCCGTTCTCCACCGAGCCGGAGAACGGGGCGAAAATCCAGCCTTCGTCGGCGGGCACCACGTCCCAGTGGGCAGAAAGAACGAGGGGCTGCAACGATCCGTCCGTTCCTGGCCATTCGAGGAGGATCGCGCGGTCGCCCGCCTCGCGGCGGAGCGTTCTGGCAGCGATTAGCGGCCAGCGCCGCGCGACCTCGACAGGTAGCGACGTAAATGCGGCGGCATCCTCTCTCCCTGCTTCGAACCACGAAACCGTCGGAAAGCGGATGAGTGCCGCCAGATCCTCCTCGACGCCCGAGAATTCCTCGAGAATGTCCGATCCGAGCCTTCGCGGTGGAGGAGGAAGGGGCGTACTGGCCGCACGGAAAATCAAGATGGACAAAAGCAAGCCCAGAAAGCCCATCGCGGAGAGAATCAGCAACGTTCCCGTCTGCATCGGCGCTCCGTATACCGGCCGTTGCGACCGGAACCTCGATTATCGCCAGGGTTCGCCCTCTCGTCAAAGTGCGGCAACCGCTCCCTCTGCCTGGCAGCCTTGCGTCCCGCGCGCGGGAAAGATAGAGTCGAGTTCCCGGACGCCCGGAGAACGGCGGGGAACGCGAGGCTCGGCGGTTTTTCTTGCAGGGGAAGCCATGGGGGGGGGATGGACGGACCAGTGCTAGTCGTCGACGCCGGAGCCGTGGTGAGGAACTTCGATCGCATTCGGGCCGCCATGCCGGGCTGCGAGGTCGTGCCGGTATTGAAGGGCGACGCGTACGGCTTGGGTTCAGCTGAAATCGGAAGGGCTTTGGCCGCGGTCGGCGTACGCCGTTTCTGGGTGGAAACGCTCGAGGAAGGTCTGTCCCTCCGCCGGTCGATCGAAGAAGGTCTGTCCCCCCGATTCCGGCAACCAGGAGCGATGCGTACCGACGTCGCGATCGGAGTCCTCGATGGTCCGGCGCCGGGCGAGGCCGCGCTCTTCCTCGAACACGACCTCGAGGCGGCAATCGGAGATGAGTCGCAAGCGAGGGAATGGCGGCAGTTTACCGCATGGCAAGCCCCGAGCTGCGTTCTCAACGTGGACACCGGTTTCAACCGCCTCGGCTTCCGACCGGACGCCTTCTTGTCCGATGACTTCGGCTTGCTGGAATCCTGTCGGCCGCGTGCCTGGATGACCCACCTGGCCGATGGCGGCGCCGGGCCCGAATCGCCCAGGAATCGGGAGCAATGCGATGCAATCCGCAGCTTCGCGGCGCGGCTGGAGCTTGTTTCGGCCGACAAGCTGCCTCTGTCCCTCGGGTTGGACGGCGCAATCGCGCTTCGAGGCAAGGTCGACATGGCGGAGGTGCGTACCGGCGCGGCCCTGCTCGGGGTGGAAGTCTTCCCGGAATTCCTCCCGCTCGAAGGAGTCGTGCGGCTCGACGCCCCGGTGCTCCGCGTCATCGATGTCCCGACCGGCGCTCGCGTCGGCTATGGATCGGGATGGGAGGCGCGACGTCCTTCCCGCGTGGCCGTGCTCGCCATCGGCTACGCCCATGGAGTGCCGCGCTCGCTCGCCGGTGCCGGCAGGATCGGTTTCGGTCCGGATAGCGGGCCTCATTCGGCTCGGATAGTCGGCGCGATTTCAATGGAGCTTCTTGCCTGCGACGTGACGGGCCTGCCTGAGCACGAAACGGCCCCGGGGTCCCGGGGCCGTCTGCTTGACGGAATCTACGGGATCAATGAAATGGCGAAGGATTCCGGCCGACTCGACACCGAGATCCTCTGCGCGCTCCGCGCCTGCCCGAAGACCTACCGGCCTTCGTCGCCGTAGAGCGCCACGAGGGCCGCGCCAATGGCCTGTGAAAGGTCGCCGAGCCGCGCCTGGCTGTACTTGATCCGCTGCCGCTGCGAGGGCCAGAGCCGCGCGCCGGCGCTCTCCTCGAGTATCCGCATGTAGCGCTCGCGGAATCCGGCAGTGGTCGCCTCGGGATCCATCAGGCCGCCGCCGATAACGACGTACGCCGGATCGACCGCCATCGCGAGCGCCGCGACGTGGAGGCCGAGCGCGCGGGCCTGGAAGTCGAAGATCTCGACCGCGAGCGGATCGCCCGACTGCGCGAGCGTCCGGAGCGAAAGCACCTTCTCCTTGACCGGCGAGGGCGAGGAAGCGAGCGGATGCTCGGGGTGGCGCTCGAGCATCACGGTGAGGAGCTGGGGGAGTCCGGATATGGTGGTATAGGCCTCGACGCAGCCCCAGTCGCGGCCGCAGCCGCACTTGAAGGCCGGCATGCCGAGCAGGTGGAGCGGCGCGGGCATGTGACCCGCCTCCATGCCGACGAGCGAAGCCCCGTCCAGCGGAAGGCCTCGATCGTCAATGTATGCGACACCGAGTCCGGAGCCAGGGGCGAGCATCAGCACCGTCCCCGCGCCGGCACCGCGTACGAGCCGCGCTTCGGCTACGCCGCCGTAGTTGCCGTCGTTACCCACCGTGACTTTTATGGGCCGACCCGCCGCTTTCGAGAGCGCGGTCGAGTAGTCGGAACCTACATTCCAACCGTCGAGTTCCTTCGGAAGGTTCGCCGCCAAACCGAGCACGCCGGGCGCCAGGAAGGGGCCGGGAATGGCGAGTCCAACGCCGCCTACGTCGTCCCAGGTCCTGCCGTTTTCCGATAGGTAGGCGCCGATGGCGTCGACCCAGCCGCGGAGCACGTGCTCCTTGCCTTCGTGAGCGTCGGTCGGTCGTTGCGAAAGCTTCGTGGAAACCGGCTCGCCGGCGGAGTCCACGCCGCCGACCTTGCTCGTCGTCGCGCCCGAGTCCGTGCCAATCCAGATTCTCCTGTCGCCCATGGCTACCCCTTGCGCGGGCGGAAGCCCGCCCGTCATCGATATGCGCGCATCGTAGCGCGCGGGGGAGCGTTCCGTGAAGAGGGACAGACCTCAGCCCTGCCAGCCCGCGGGGACAGACCTCAAGGCCTGCCAGCTCACGGGGACAGACCTCGGTCGCGTCGGCCCCCGGGGACAGGTTTCGAAGGGGTCTGTCCCGGGGGGGGGGCGCTGGTCGAATCGTTCAGGAAAACGCCCTTCCGCGCGCGTGGCTGGAAGGGCGTTCGGAGGGAATCCGCGATGGACGCGCGGGCGGGACGCTACTTCTTCCGCCGCGAGCTCACGAAGCGGCTGAAGTCGTTGATGTTCTTGACGACGATGCGGTCGCCGTAAAGCTCGACTCGGCGCTGGTTCGAGAAGTGGGCCAAAATGGCCTGCACGTCCTGGCTCGACATGCCGGCCCAGTGGGCGACGTCCTCGACCGTGACGCGGAACTCGCGCTTCTCGCCGTCCTGCTCGCCGGCGGCGGAGACCTGGGCCTGGGTTTCCGCGAGCATGAGGAAGACGTCGGCGACGCGAGCCTGCTGGTCGTCGAGCGTCAGGATCATGAACCGGCGCTTTTGGTCGTATATGCGCTTGGCGAAGAGCTTCATGAGGCGCAGGGCGATCTGGGGGTTGCCCATCATGAGCACCTCGAAATTCGCCCGGTTGAACTCGAGCACCTTCACGGAGTCCAGCGCGACCGCCGTGGCGGAGCGCGGCGTGCCTTCGAGTATGGCCATTTCGCCGAAAATTTCCGGCGGTTGCAGGATGTCGATGGTCTTCTCGATCTCGCCGACGATCTTGGTGATCTTGACCCGGCCGCTCTGGATCAGGTAGAAGCTGTCGCCCGGCTCGTATTCGGAGAAGATGATCTCGCCGGCCTGGTAGACGCGGGCGAAGCGGGTGAAGGCGGCGAGGTCAGCCACGGGCGCCCTCCTCGAGCGACTTGAGCGACTTGCGCGCCTTGATGTGCGTCGCGTGGTCCTCGTCCTGCTCCATCGACAGGATCTTCCGGTAAAAGCCCTTGGCTCGCTCGACGTCGCCCTTCTTTTCCCACGAGTGGCCGAGGTAGAGCAGGATGTCGAGCAGGTCCGGATGCCGAGGGGCGGTCTGGACCATTTGCGTGTAGTGCTTGATGGTCAGGTCGTATTGCTGGAGCATGTAGAGGCTGCGCCCGAAATCGAAGGCCGCCTTCGGACCGTACTCGGAGTCGCCGCCGCCTTCCATGATCGCCTTGAATTCGCCGAGCGCTTCCTTGTATTTCTCCTGGCTGAAGAGGCTCACCGCGTTGTAGTAGCTCTTGGCCGCGTCGGAGAGGGGCGCCGGATCGGGCTTCCGCGGAGCGGCCTCCGGGCTCCGCTCGGCCGCCTGCGTCCTCGCGGGCGAGAAGGCGGAGCCGCCCGTGGCTATCGCGGGTCCCTTGCCGTCGCCGTAGCGGACCAGGGCGGTTTCGGCCGCCTCGAGGTGTCGCGCGGACACCTCGGCCTGCTTGCCGGCGGGATAATAGGTGAGGTAGCGGCCGAAAACGTATTTCGCCTGCGAGTACATGCGGTTCTTGAGGTAGTACTCGCCGGTGCGGAAGAGCCCGGCCTCGGGGGAGAGCGCTTCCTGCTTCTCCATGAGGTTCTCGACCTGGCGGTGGATGCGCCTGAGCTGGTTCGAGAACACCTTGAGCATCTTGATGATGATGCGCGAGTTGGCGCTCGCGAACTGCTCGAATTCGGGCACCGCGAAGACGAGCACCTGCGCGTCCTCGACCACCAGGGCGTTCTCCTCGCGCGGGTAGCGGCCGAGGGCGCTCTTCACGCCGAAGAATTCGCCCATCGCGATCATGTCGTGGACGTCCGCGCCCGTCTCGATGTCCGTGTACTTCAGCGTGACGCGCCCCTTCTGGAGCACGAAGATCTTGTCCGAGACGTCGCCCTCGAAGTAGATGACGCTGTTGGCGCGGAACGAGGCTACCTTCGGCATGCGCGCCTCCGATCCGCCGTGCAGGCTGTCCTCATCCGCGCGCCTCCGGTTCGAAGGGCAGGTACTCGAGCTTCTTGTCGAAGCCGACGGCTTGCCTCATCTCGCGGTAGAGGCTGTCCGGATCGCCCTTCACCAGCACCTTCCGTCCGCCGATCGTGACGGTCTCGCCGGAGGGCGCCGCGCCGAGCCGCCCGGCCAGCTCCTCGGTGGCGAGCAGGGGCTCGCCTTCCATGAGCAGCAGTTCGATGTCCTCGCTCGTCGCCGATACCAGGTTCTCATAAGGATCGTCGAACCTTCGCTTCAGGACGAGGACGTCGGCGAGCTTGCCGTCTTCCAGGCTTCCGACGCGGTCCTGCATCCTGAACGCGCGGGCCGGGTTGATGGTCAGCATGTCGTAGACGGCGCGGGCGGGGAGGTCCTCGCCGTAGAGCGCGCGGTACGTTTCCCGCGCGAAACGGGCCTCCGCGAGCAGGTTGTACGAGCCTGTGTGCGTGGAATCCGTGCCGATCGAGACGTTGACGCCGGCGCGGAGCAGCTTGCGGATCTTGCAGGTGGCGTTGAACATGAACAGGTTCGAGGCCGGGCACCAGGAGACAGAGGCTCCGGCCTTGGCCACTTTCGCGATGTCCTCGTCCGAGAAGCCTATGCAATGGATGAGCAAGGCGTGCGAATCGAGGGCGCCCTCGCGTTCCAGAATGCCGATGCCGTCCTGGCTTTCCGGGTCGAAGCCTTCCTCGAGGTGCGTGATGAAGGGCCAGTCCCGCTCCACCGCCCGCGCGTGCTCGATCGCGATGCCGTCGCCCCACTTCAGGTCGTAGCTCGAGCATTCGTGCTCGAGCGCGTATTCACGGATGGCGCGGATCGGCAGGCGGGGCAGGATCTCGTCGTTCAGGGCGTGGGGGAAGTGGTCGTTGACCGTGGTCACGCCGGAGAACAGGTTCTTGTAGGCGGAAAGGAAGTAGATGCGCTCGAAGGGAATGTTGGCGCGTTCCTCGAAGACCGGGCTCGCCTTGAGGTCCGCGTCCCATGGTCCCCAGTTGAGGTAGAAGACGCCCTCGGGCGGTCCGACGCGAGGCAGGTAGTTGCCCCGGAGGTGGTCGTGGACATTGACGAGCGCGGGATAGACGATGTGATCGTCGCCGAGCAGCACTTCCCGGCCTTTGGCGTCGCGCGAGATGCGACCGCCCGACACGCCGAGACGCTTCGAGCGTTCCAGACCGCGCGGGCCGACGATGGGGGCGTTGATGAGCGTGAAAGCGGTGTGCACTTCGACCGTCCTCATTTCGCGATACGCTTCCCTCAATTGTCGGCGGGATGGGCCGAAAAGAAAAGCCCCCGCGTTTCGAGGAGCGCTTTCACGGGAACGCCGCCCCGTTGGAGCGCGCGGCCAGTCCCGCGGCTCCCATGATGCCCGAGCGCGTTCCGAGCCCGGGACCCACCAGGAGCCGCGAGGCTTCCGCCGTCGTGTTGACGTCGCGTCGGTAGCCGCCGAGCGCCGCCGGGAGGAGCTCCCGAGTGCGCCGGAGCAGGTCCGGCCGGCCGCCGACGCCGCCGCCCAGAATGAAGAGCTCCGGCGAGAGGGCCAGGCAAAGGCTCGCGACGCCCTGCGCCAGATAGGAAGCCTCGAGCTCCCAGGCGGGGTGCTCGGGTTCGAGCTCCGTCCCCTTCCTTCCCCAACGCTTTTCGATGGCGGGCCCCGAGGCCAGACCCTCGAAACAGGTGCCGTGGAAGGGGCAGGCGCCTTCGAACGCGTCTCCCGGGGCGCGCGAGAGCCGGATGTGGCCCATTTCCGGATGGCTCGAGCCGTGTAGCAGGCGGCCCTCCACGAAGGCGCCTCCGCCTATGCCCGTGCCTACGGTCAGGTAGACGAAGCTATCGACGCCTCGTGCCGCGCCCCAGAGGCGCTCGCCGAGGGCCGCCGCGTTGACGTCCGTATCGAAGGCGACCGGCTTGCCGAAGGAGCCTTGGAAGAAGCCGGCCACGTCGGTGCCGATCCAGCCCTTCTTCGGGGTGGCCAGTATCCTGCCCCAGCTCGGGGAACCGGGAACGGGATCGATGGGACCGAAGCAGCCGATGCCGAAGGCTTCGATTTCGCCGGACGCGGTGCCCGCGGCCTCGAAGAAACGCCGGACCTTCTCGAGCGTCGGCCCGGGCAGGCCGGTGGGAACGCTCTCCTCGGCGAGCAGTACGGGGAGCCTCGACGGATCCGCCGGGTCGACGCGCGCGAGGGCGCAGACGAACTTGGTTCCCCCCGCCTCGACGGCGCCTACCGTCACGATTCCGATCCCGTCCCGTCCGCTGCGGACTCGGCTCCCGTTTCGCCTTCGAGGGGGGCCTCGGCGCGCGTCGCCGCGCGGGCGTAGATGTAGTAGTCGTTCTCGTTCTCGTAGAAGTCGGGGATGTGGCCGATGGTTTCGAAGCCGTTGGCCTCGTAGAAGCCCGGCTCGATGGCCCTTTCCTTGGCTTTGCTGGTCTCCGAACGGATGATGCCGTACGGCTCCCGGGTCACGATCTCGTCGCGCACCAGTTCGACGAGCCGCGTGCCTACGCCCTTCCCGCGGTAATCCCGGCCGACGGCGAGCGTGTGGATGTCGTAGGTGTACTCGGTGGCCTGCGCCTTGTGGTAGAGGCAGAATCCCGCGAGCTGCTTGCCGTCCCGGATCTCGACCAGCGTGTAGGGTTGGCCCGGACGTTCCTTCCAGACCTCCAGCGTTTCGCCGAGGATGTCCAGCTCGATGTCCCGGTAAGCGCCCGTCTCGAGCGCGAGCTGTTCGTATTCGCGTACGTCTATCATGCCCTTCACTTTCTCATTGTGGGACGGCGTGGAATCCGACCCGGATGCGAGGAGTATAGACCACCCACCACCGTTCGTCCACCTCGCGGGGGGACGGAGCCCGGGGCGGAGGCGAGGGCAGGCGCGGAGCTCGGTCGCGCGGGGGACGGAGCCTGGGTGGCACGGGCGGGGGACAGACCTCGACTGTCCTGAGCCCTGAGCGGACGTGAAAAGGCCGGGGCTGCGGACTTGCGGTCCGCGGCCCCGGCCCCTGTCGGAACGGAAACTCGTCGTCCCGGGCAGCCTACGGCTTCACGGTGAGCATCAGAAGCGGCTCGAGGACGTACTTCTTGCCGGCCTCGAACTCGATGATGGTCTCGATCTTGAACGCGCCCGAGATCATGGTGACGGTATGCTTGCCGGGCGCGACGCTGCCCTTGAAATCCTTCTGGGCGACCCCGTCGATGTAGAGGCGGAGCTGGCTCCAGGGATTGCCCTTGAGGTCGGGGTTGATGGAGGCGGCCGCTATCGAGAACTCGAATTCGGCCATGGAGGGCTTGAGCGCCACCGGCAGGGTGACCGCCGAGCCTATGTCGATGACCGTGGTGAAGTCGAAGAACCCGAAGGCCTTTATGGTCAGGGTGTAGCGGCCGGGCTTCACCTGGGCCAGGAACTCGCCCGCGGCGTTGGCGGCGCCGAGCTTGGCGCCGTCGAGGAAGATCTCCGCGCCCGGCACGAGGCTCTTGAGGCTGAAGGGGTAGAGCGTCGGCGTCAGGGTGGCGTTGATCGCCCGGGGCGCCGAGAGCGCGACCGTTTCCATGTAGTCGACGTGGTTCGGGGCGCGCACCACGACGGTGTAGGTGCCGGCGGGCAGGGCGACCGCGTAGGGCACGATGCCGGCGGCCGCGCCGTTCAGGAGCACCTGGGCGCCCGCCACGTTCGCGTTGACGCTGAGCTGGAAGGTCGTGGCGGCGAGGTTCGCGGTGACCAGCTTGTTGCCGTCGACGCGGACGTTCTCGGTGTAGTCGGCGTAGCCGGGCGCCCGGACGACCACCGTGTAGGAGCCCGAGGCGACGTTGCCGATGAAAGGAGTCCGGCCGGCCAGGATACCGTTGATGTAGACCTCGGCGCTCGCCACGTTCGATTGCACGCTGATCGAGTAGGTGGTCGGCGCGGGCGGCGGCGTGGTGGTCGGGGGCGGCAGGGTGGCGCCTGGCTTGAGCAGGGTCACGGTAAGGGTGATCGGGGAGGACTTGACGTCGATGCTTTGCAGGAAGTCCTGGAAGCCCGACTTCTTGACGAGGACCGTCCACTTGCCCGGTGCGACCAGGAAGGAGAAATTCGGGCTCGTGTAGCCGACCAGCTTGCCGTTCAGGATGACCTGGGCGCCTGCCTCGTTGCAGACGATGTTGAGGCTGGTCTTGGCCTGAGCGAAGGACGGCGCGGCCAGCAAGGCCAGCGCGGTCAGGATCAGGAAGGCTTTCTTCATGTTCTCAAGCTCCTTGGCGCCCCTGGGGCGCGGGAATCGGGACCTTGGTGCGTCCCGTCGGTCTTCCGGCATTGAAACCCCGGCGGGGCCGGGAGGTTTCGCGCGATTTCCGCGACATCGCGCAAATTTTACCGAATCGTTCCCGTCTCCGCGGTCGGAGGTCGGGAGGGAACGGACGCGTAACCTTGACCGCGCCGGATTGCTTCCATGATAGCGCCCCGGGCGCCCGTCTTCCAGTCGCGGCGCAAGCCCGGCGGGCGAGCTTAGGCATCGGATCGCTTTGTTTTCCGCCCGACGTCGCGCTATACTGGTCGACGACGACGGCGCGAAGCGCGCGTCCTTAGGAGGACCTTCATGACGACGAAGAAGATTTTGGCGTTCGCCCTCATAGCGATCCTGGCTGTCGGCGCCGCGAGCGCGCAGCTCGCGTTCGGCTGGTCCGGGGCGCTCTATGCCGAGGACGAGATGGGCTGGGACGAGCAGATGGCCCAGTTCAGGAACGGCGAGGGCGTCTTCACCGGACCCTTCGTCGAGCTCGGGCTCGGCAAGCTCGCGCTCGGCCTCTCGATGAACTTCAGCCAGTACACCGACGAGTTCTTCTACTACGATGGGAATACTTGGAATTCCGCCGGTAGCTACGAGATGCTGGACTACGACGTAGCCCTCTACGCCCAGGCCCACTTTTTCCGCTACGACAGCTTCCTCGATCCCTTCCTCGAGGCGGGCTTCGGCATGATGGCCACCGACTTCGCCAACGACTACGACGATCCAGACTCGGAGAATCCGCTCCGCGCCACCGGTTACTTCGAGGCGGGCGCCGGGATCGGCGTCAACCTCGGCAGCCTCGGCGTCTTCTGGAAGATCAACTACATGTTCCCCGGCGAACCGGTCACCGCCGAGTACACCTACTCGGACGGCACAACCACTTATACCAACACCTACGAGCTCGAGCAGTACCCCCTCTCCAAGCTCAAGACCTACATCGGCGTCAAGCTGATCCTGTAGTCCGACAAGCTTCGGGCGCGGCTCGGGACTTCGGTCCCGGTCCGCGCTCCCCGGGCGGGCGCGTATAGAGTCGCACGCCCCCGCCGGCCGAATACGCCGGCGTTTTTCCCTCAATGCGCGCGGCCGCCCTCCGGGGCGGCCGTTTTCATTGCACCCGCGCCCGCGGCGTTTCGGGGGACAAACCTTGAGCTTATGCCCGGATGGGGGTTTGAAGGGGTCTGTCCCCCCGAGGTCCGTCCCCCCCAGGGTCTGTCCCCCTGGGGTCTGTCCCCTGGGGTCTGTCCCCTGGGGGCTGTCCCCTGGGGGCTGTCCCCCCCAGGGTCTGTCCCCGGGGCCCGAATCCGCTTGACGACCGCCTGAAACGACCTTTGAATGGAAGGAACCCGTAGCGTATCTCGCGCGACTCCGCGGCCGCCCTTGCGCGTCCGACCTTCCGTCGGTGGGGCGGTGCGCGTCACGGGTCGCGACACCACAAGGAGCCTTCCATGCCGCTCGGAAACAAGTACGGAACCCATCGCGTCCTCGAGCCCGCCGGGGCGTTGCCGCAGACCGCGCAGCGCCTGAATAACGACATGAGCGTCGTCTACGACAACGAGATCCTGCTCGACGTCATCGCGCTCAACGTCGACTCCGCCAGCTTCACCCAGATCGAGGAGGAAGCCGGCCACGATCCCGACAAGATCGGGAAGAAGATCCTGGAGATCGTCGCGGCCCGCGGCAAGCAGCAGAACCCGGTGACGGGCTCCGGCGGCATGTTCATCGGCAAGGTGGCCAAGATCGGCTCGGCCCTCAAGGACCGCGACCTCAAGGTCGGCGACAAGATCGCCAGCCTCGTGTCGCTCTCGCTCACCCCGCTCAAGATCAACAAGATCCTCAAGGTCATGCCCGAGGTGGACCGCGTGCTCATCGACGGGCAGGCCATCCTCTTCGAGAGCGGCATCTACGCCAAGCTCCCCGCGGACATGGACGAGGGCCTCGCGCTCGCGGCCCTCGACGTGGCCGGCGCGCCGGCCCAGACCGCCAAGCTCGTGAAGCCCGGCGACTCGGTCCTGGTCATGGGCGCGGGCGGCAAGTCCGGCATGCTCTGCTGCTACGAGGCCATGAAGCGCGTCGGCCCGACCGGCCGCGTGCTCGCCAACGTGCGCAACGAGAAGTACGTGAAGGCGCTCCGCGAGCTCAAGCTCTGCCACGACATCGTCATGGCGGACGCCTCGAAACCCATCGACATGCTGGAAGAGACCCTGAAGAAGAACGGCGGCAAGGAGGTCGACCTCGTCATCAACTGCGTGAACATGCAGGGCACCGAGATGGCGTCCATCCTGCCGGTGCGCGAGAATGGCACCGTGTACTTCTTCAGCATGGCCACGAGCTTCACGCGCGCGGCGCTCGGCGCCGAGGGCATCGGCAAGGACGTGCTCATGATCATCGGCAACGGCTACACCAAGGACCATGCCGAGATCACCCTCTGGGAGCTCCGCGAGAACGCCGAGCTCCGCGACTTCTTCGAGAAGCAGTACGTGAAGTGATCGAATGCGCCCGTCCCGGCCGGAATCCGTTCCGGATGGGAAGGGCGCGGAGGACGCAGGAAGGCGGCGAGCCTGAGACGCTACGGGGCGTCTCCTGGCGGGGGCAGCCCGCCTTCCTGTCCGGTCGGGCTCGCGCGCGGTCCGGCCGGTACGCGTCCTTTTCCGGTTTCAACGCGGGACGCCCCCATGCGGGAGGCGTTCCCGCCCCGGGGGCTCCCCGTCCCCGGCGCGGCCCGAAACCGCGTCCCCCGACCGTATCGAGGAACCCCGCGTTCCCCGAGCCGGGAGGCGGCATCCCGGTTTCGCGCCGGTCCTTCGGAGACCGCGCATCGGGTCGGCGGACGAGACCGCCGGCCCGCGGCCTCCGTTTCGAGGTGGACGCGTTATGACGGCGAAGGAATTCCCGAAGCTGAAGCTCGACAAGTCCATGGCCATGTTCGAGGAGGCGAAGCGCCTTTCCCCGGGCGGCGTCATGGGCATCCGCAGGCCCTACAACTTCGTGCAGGGCGAGTACCCGATCTTCATCGATCGGGGCTATGGCGGGCACATCGTCGACGTGGACGGCAACGACTACATCGACATGCTCTGCGCCTACGGCCCGATCATCCTCGGCTACGACGAGAAGGAAGTGAACGAGGCCGTGAAGCGCCAGATGGACGAGCGCGGCTTCTGCTTCAGCCTCGTCCAACCGGCCCAGAACGAGCTCGAGCGCCGCGTCGTCGACCTGGTGCCTTGCGCCGAGCAGGTGATCCCGGTCAAGACCGGCTCCGACGCCACCACGCTCGCGGTGCGCATCGCCCGCGGTTACACGGACCGCGAGGTCGTGCTCCGCTGCGGCTACCACGGCTGGCACGACTGGTGCGTCGAGAACCACGGCGGCGTGCCCGCCCAGACCCTCGCGCTGACCGACGAGTTCGAGTACGGCTCGCTCGAAAGCCTCGAGGCGAAGCTCGAGGCCCACAAGGGCAAGGTGGCCTGCGTCATCATCACGCCGGTCGGGCACCCGCTCGCGAAGCCGGTAGAGGAGCCGACCAAGGCCTACCTCGAGGGCGTCAAGGAGCTCGCCCGCGCGCACGGGGCCGTCCTCGTCTTCGACGAAATCCGCACCGGTTTCCGCGCCTCCCTGGGCGGCGCGCAGGAGCGCTACGGCGTCACGCCGGACCTGGGCACCTTCGGCAAGGCCATGGCGAACGGCTACGCCATCAGCTGCGTGGCCGGCAAGCGCGAGATCATGCAGGTGTGCGAGTCCAAGGTCTTCGTTTCGTCGACCTTCTTCCCGAACAGCCTCGAAATGGTGGCGGCGCTCAAGACCATGGAGATCCTCGTGCGCGAGGACGTGCCGAACGCGATCTGGAAGCGCGGCACGAAATTCCTCGCGGACCTGCGCGGCATCGTCGAGCGCTCGGGTCTTCCGGGAACGGTGTCGGGCATTCCGCCCATGCCCTTCCTGACCTTCGACCGCGGTCCCGGCGAGGACGCGGGCACCCCGGGCGAGAAGGCGTACAAGGCGCGCCGCGAGTACTTCTACACCCAGACCATCCGGCGGGGCCTCTTCATCCAGCCCTTCCACCACTGGTACATCGCCCATCGCCACACCGACGCGGATCTGCAGAAGGCCCTCGGGGCCATCGAGGAATCCCTCGAGCTCACGATGGCCAGGTTCCCGGTCGGGAAGTAGATGAAGACCGCGCAGAGAGAACCGCACGGACGCCGATGAGCCGAGGCGCCGAAGTACAGGAGTGAACATGCTTGACGGAAAGATAGTGATCACCTGCGCGTGCACGGGGGCGGAGACGTCCAAGCAGCTACAGCCGGCCTTGCCGATCACGGCGGAGGAGATCGCGGAGACCGCGGTGGCTTGCCGCGAGGCTGGCGCGGCCATCCTGCACCTGCACGTGCGCGACGAAAACGGAAAGCCGACGCAGGACCCGAAGGTGTTCCGCAGGGCCATCGAAATGATCCGGGCGCGCACCGACATCGTCGTGGAGATCACGACGGGCGGCGCGGTGGGCGACACGGCCGAGGAGCGGCTCAGGCCCGTGACCGAGCTGGAGCCCGAGATGGCCAGCCTCGACTGCGGCACGGTGAATTTCGGCGACGAGTACATCGTCAACACCCTGCCGGTGATGCGCGCGTTCGCCAAGGAATTCAAGGCGCGCAAGGTGCGGCCGACGCTCGAGTGCTTCGACCTGGGACACGTGCACGCGAGCCGCATCCTGGTGAAGGAGGGCCTGCTCGAGCCTCCCTACCACTACGGCTTCGTGCTCAACGTGCCGGGCGCGGTACCCTTCAGCCTCGACGCGCTCGACTCGTTCTGCCGCGCCATGCCGGAAGGAGCGGATTACACGGTCATGGGCATCGGCCGCTCCTCGCTGCCGGCCCAATACGCGGCCATCGCGCGCGGCGGCTGGATCCGCGTGGGCTTCGAGGACAACGTGTATTATTCGAAGGGCGTGCTCGCGGAGTCGAACGCCCAGCTCGTCGCGCGGGCCGCCCGGCTCGCCCGCGAAGCCGCCCTGGCCCCCGCTACCCCCGCGGAAGTCCGGCAGTATCTCAAGTTGAAGAAATAGAAGAGAAGAGAACCGCAGAGGCGCGGAGGATTCGGAGACCAGGAAGGGTGGGGCAAGGAAATTCCATTCTTCTACTTCGTACCATTTTCTCCGCGTCTCCGCGCCTTCGCGGTTCGATATGCCACAAGGAGCAAGCATGCACGCGTATGAATCGTACGATTACCGGAAGATACCGCTCTGGAAGGACGTGACGCCGGAGCAGTGGAACGACTGGCACTGGCAGATGCGCAACGATATCAAGGACGTCGAGACGCTATCCAAGGTGATACCGCTCTCCGACGCGGAAAAGGCGGAGATCACGAAGGTGCTCGAGCGCTTCCGCATGGCCATCACGCCGTACTACGCCAGCCTCATCGACGCGGCCAACCCCGGCTGCCCGGTGCGGCTGCAGGCCATTCCCCGCCTGCCCGAGACGCACGACGAGGCCGGCGACCAGGACGATCCGCTGCACGAGGACGTCGACAGCCCGGTGCCCGGGCTCACGCACCGCTATCCCGACCGCGTGCTGCTCCTCGTCACCAACATCTGCTCGATGAACTGCCGCCACTGCACGCGCCGGCGCCTGGTGGGCTTCGAGGACGTGCACATGACCGACGAGCACATCGACGCCGCGGTCGAATACATCCGCAAGACCCCGGTGGTGCGCGACGTGCTCATCTCGGGCGGCGACCCGCTCGTCCTCTCCGACGAGCGGCTCGAGCGCATCATCTCGAAGCTCCGGGCCATCCCCCACGTCGAGATCATCCGCATCGGCTCGCGCGTGCCGGTCGTCATGCCGATGCGCGTCACCGACGACCTGGTGAACATGCTCAAGAAATACCACCCGATCTACCTCAACACGCACTTCAACCATCCGAAGGAAATCACCGCCGAGGCGCGCGAGGCCTGCCGCAAGCTGGCCGACGCGGGCATACCGCTCGGGAACCAGAGCGTGCTGCTCCGGGACGTGAACGACTGCCCCGTCCTCATGAAGAAGCTCGTGCAGAAGCTGCTCACCATCCGCGTCAAGCCGTACTACATCTACCAGTGCGACCTTTCGCGCGGCATCGGGCATTTCCGCACCACGGTGTCGAAAGGCATCGAGATCATCGAGAACCTGCGGGGACACACCTCGGGAATGGCGGTGCCGACCTTCGTCATCGACGCGCCCGGCGGCGGCGGCAAGACCCCGGTCATGCCGAACTACCTGATCACCTCGAACGAGAAGCGCGTGGTGCTCCGCAACTACGAGGGCGTCATCACCACCTACGACGAGCCGACCCGCTACGTGGAGGATTGCGGCAAGTGCCCGATCTGCGACACCGATCCGCAGCTCAGCTCGTGCTGCGGGGTGGCGCGCCTCCTGGACAGGAGCGAGCACGCGCTCGAACCGCAGGGCCTCGAGCGCGGCAAACGCCTCGCGAACAAGGACGCGAGCACGCGGAAGCAGCGCACCCAGGGCTCGCGGTAGGCGCCGGTGCTCGATTCAGCCCGCGACTTCGCGGGCCGCGTCACCTTCGTGACCGGACCGGGCAAGCATTCGGGCAAGACCGCCTTCCTGAACCGCGCCGCCGCCCTGGTCCGGCGCGGCGACGGAAGCGGCCTGCCGCTCGCGCTGCTCAGCGCCGGTTACGACGGCGAGATCCGGGACTTCCTCTCGGGCGCGCGCAAGCCCGCGGTCCCCGTGATCCCGGGGGACGTCTTCGTCACCGCGGGGCGCTACCTCCGTTCGGGCGGCGCGTGTCCCGAGCTGCTCGCGGAGCTGCCCGGATCGACGGCCCTCGGGCCCTGCTGCGTCGCGCGCGCGACGCGCGAGGGAACCGCGGCGCTCGTCGGGCCGGAGACGAACGAGGGCCTCGGCGCTGCCCTCGAGGCGATACTCGACGAGGGGCTCGCGCGGACCGCGATCGTGGACGGCGCGGTGAACCGGGTTACCCAGGCCGCGCTTCGGCCGGAGGCCCGGCTCGTCTACGCGCTTCGCGTCGACGCGGGAAACCTGGCGCGCTCGGCGGAGCTCGCGAGGCGCATGGCCGTCCTGGCCGCGCTGCCCGTGGCCGGCGCGGAGCCGGACGTCGGCGGGCCTGGCTCCGGAGCCTTCCATCTGGCCGGGGCCCTCACGGCCGAAACCGCGGCGAGGTTGCCGCGCGAGGCGCGGGACGTGGTCGTGGACGACTTCACCAAGGTGTTCCTCGACGGCGCCGCGCTTTCCGCCTTCCGCAGGGAACGCGGGCTGTTCGTCTCGCGCGCGATCGCCTTCGCGGGCTTTTCCGTGGCTTGCCGGGGCGTCTCCGACGCGAGGTTCCTCGACGCGCTCGGCGACGAGGGCGTCGCCGGACTCGTTTCGTTCAATCCGTACCGGGCCGATCCCGGCGTTCCGGGGGAGGCCGCATGAAGGACGCTTGGGATTTCGCGCGGGTGGACGAGTTCCTCGCCGCCTGGGAACCGCTCACCCCCTGGGGCAGGGACGCGAAGGCCGCGCGCGAGGTGCTTCGCGACCGCGCGTCCATCGAAGCGCGCCATGACGACGTCGACGCGGCCCTCGCGCTGTTCGCCGCCCTCGGAGCGGAGCCCGTGTCCCTCGATCGGCTCGCCTGGCATTTGCGACGCATGCCGCGCGTGCCCCTCGACGCCCGGGATTCCTACGATCCACTCGAGCTTTTCCAGTTCAAGAAATTCCTCGCCAATTATCGGGGCGTGGCGTCCATCGCGAATTCCGGCGGCGCCGCTGGGCGCTTCGGTTTCGCGTCCGCCTGCCAGGCCTTCGCGGCCGAGCTCGATCGCGGCGGATCCGACGCGGAGACCTTCTTCCTGGCCGACGCCTACCACCCCGGCCTGGCCGAGGTCCGTTCGGCGCTATCGCGCGTCGACGCCGAACTGCGCGCGGCGCGGGCGGCCGCCGAGTCGCGCGCCCGTGATTCCGCCGGTCTCGATTTCGACGGCCGCGACTTCCTCGTCGTCCCGTCGGAAGCCCTGTCCGGCGCGGTCGCCGCTCAGGCGGGCCTGTCCCTGGAGCCCTACGACGACGGGCACTTCCTCGCGCGCCTTCTGCCGCTCGCCGCGGAGCTCAGGCTCGCGGGGGAGCGGGAGCGCCTGCTCGCGGAGGAGGCCGCCCGCGAGGGCGAGGCGCTCGCGCGGCTTTCGGGCATGGCGCGCGAAGCCATGCCCGAACTGCGCGCGGCCGTGAACGCCGTCACGCGTTTCGACCTCGCGCGCGCGGACGCCGCTCTCGCGCTCAAGCTCGGACTTTCGCGCCCGGCGCTCGACTCCGATTCGATGATCATCGAATCGGCGCGCTTCGTTCCCGTGGAATCCGACTGCGCGCGGCTCGGGCTCTCCTACCGCCCCCTCGACGCGCGCTTCGACTCGTCCGCCGTGGTGATCTTCGGGTCGAACATGGGCGGCAAGACCGTCGCGCTCCAGACCGTGCTGTTCCTGCAGCTCCTGGCCCAATCCGGGCACTTCGTGCCGGCGCGAACCTTCCGCACGAAGGTCCACGCGCGGATCGCCTATGTCGGAGAGCTGGCGGGCGAGCGGCTCGCGGGGCTCTCGGGCTTCGGCTTCGAGATCTGGCGCTTCGAGCGGGCCTGGAAGGACCGGACCGGCGCGCTCGTGGCTTTCGACGAGTTCGCGCGGACCACGGGCTCGCACGAGGCCGAGGCCCTCCTCTCCGCCATCGTCGAGGCGTACGCGAAGGGAGCCGGGGGCCGCGCCTTCTTCGCGACGCATTTCCGCGGCGTCGCGCGCGTGGAAGGAGCGTCGTACCTCCGCATGAAGGGCCTCGACCGGGCGGCCGCGTCGGAGGCGCTCGATGCGGAAGCGCCGCTCGAGGAACGCCTGGCGGGCATCAACCGGCACATGCGCTACGAGCTCGTCGAGGACGAGCCGGGGTCGGACGCGGGGAGCGACGCCCTGGCCATCGCGGAACTGCTCGGGCTCGACCCCGGGATAGTCGCGCGCGCGGGAGAACGCTTCCGTTCAGGGAAGGCGGGAGTCCGCGGCGACCAGGATTGATGCCGCCCCGCCGTCCGCCGAATTTCCTCCAGCGCGAGCTTCCGTTCCCGCCGGATGCGTCGTATCATCACCCGGAGCCGGAGGGCGGCCGGTCCGCGTCCTCCGCACGAACGATCGAAAGGGGTCATTATGGAACGTCATGTAATTCCCGCGCCCGCGCACAGGGCGGGAGATATCGTCCACGGATTCCGCGTCGAGGCGGTGACGCCGATCGACGACGTGAAAGCCCTCTGCTATGAGTGCACCCACCTCGCCACGGGCGCGAGGCTCGTCCACCTCCACTGCAGCGACCGCGAGAACCTGTACTCGATCTCGTTCCGCACCCCGCCCCTCGATTCCGCCGGCGAGGCGCACATCCTCGAGCACTCCGTGCTGGCGGGTTCCGCGAAGTACCCGCTCAAGGACGTTTTCGCCGAGCTGGGCAAGTCGTCCATGGCCACCTACCTCAATGCCTGGACCTTCGGCGACAAGACCGTCTACCCCTGCTGCTCCGCCGTGCCCGCCGACTACTGGAACCTGGCCGAGGTCTACACCGACGTCGTGCTCAGGCCCCTCGTCAAGCGAGAGACCTTCCTGCAGGAAGGCTGGCACTACCATTTCGAGCGCGAGGGCGACCCGGAGTCTCCGCTTTCGGTTTCCGGCGTGGTCTACAACGAGATGAAGGGCGCCATGTCCTCGCCCGAGCGCCTGATCGGCGAGGCGCTCGGGAACGCCCTCTACCCCGACACGCCCTACGCCTTCAACTCCGGCGGCGACCCCGAGCGCATCCCCGACCTCGGCCACGAGGCCCTCGTCGGTTTCCACCGGCGCTATTACCACCCGTCGAACGCCACCTGGTTCCTCTACGGCGACATCCCGCTCGCGGAGCGGCTCGCCTTCGTCGACGCGCGCATCCGGGACTTCGGAAGCGCCGCCGTCGACTCCGCGCTGCCCGAGCAGCCGCGCTTCCCCGCGCCGCGGAAGCTCGAGGTGCCATATCCCGTCGCCCCCGACGAGCCGACGCAAGGCAAGACTTTCGTCGGACTGGCGTGGATGGTCGCTCCGCTCGCCGACCGCGACCAGACGGTGATCCTCCAGGTGCTCGGAGAAGCCCTGCTCGGCAACGCCGCCGCTCCGCTCCGCAAGGCCTTGGTCGATTCGGGGCTCGGACAGGACCTCATGTACGGCGGACACGAGGGACACACCCTGCAGGGCGGCTTCGGCTTCATGCTGCGCGGCTCCGAGCGGGACCGCGCGGGGAAGGTCGAGGCGCTCGCCCTCGAGGTGCTCGGGAGGCTCGCGCGCGAAGGGCTCGACCCGGCCCTGGTCGAGGCGGCTTTCCACAAGCTCGAGTTCGAGGCGCGCGAGATCGGTTCCGGTTACCCGACCTCGCTCTTGCAGCGCATGGCCGAACTCGCGAACTACGGCATCGACCCGAAGGCCGGACTCGCCTACGGCGCCGCCGTGGCGAAGATGCGCGAGGCCTGGCTGAGGGATCCGGCCCTGCTCGCGCGGGCCGTGCGGGAGTGGCTGCTGGACAATCCGCACCGCGTGCTCGCGGTCGGCTATCCCAGCCAGACCCTCGCCGCCGAAAAGGAGGAGGCCTTCGCCGCGCGCATGGCCGAAACCAAGGCGAAGCTCGACGCGCGCGAGCTCGAGCGGATCCGCGACGAGGCCGCCGCGCTCAAGGCCGCGCAGGAAGCGCCCGAGACGCCCGAGGCGCTCGCGAGCATACCGCGCATCTCGATCGAGCAGGTGCCGCGCTCGGTTCCCGCCTTCCCGACCGCGCTCGAGGCGTCGCAACCCGAGGTCCTCGTCCACCCGGTCTTCTCGAACGGGATCGCGTCGGTCGACCTCGCCTTCGACGCGTCGGACCTTTCCGACGGGGAGCTCCTCCTGCTGCCCTTCCTTGCCAAGGCGACGCTCGGCGCGGGCGCGGGAGGGTTCGACTACGCGGCCATGGCCACGCGCGTCGCTCGGGCGACCGGAGGGCTCGAGGGACAGACCCTGGCCTACGACCGCGACGGCGAGGCGCGGGTCCTGCTCGTCCTTCGGGGCAGCGCGCTCGAACGCAACGTCGGCGAGCTCTTCGCCATTTTCCGCGATCTCGCGACGGGGGCGGACTACCTCGACGGCAAGCGCATGAAGGACCTGGCCTTCGAGCAGTTCAACGCCACCCGGAGCGCCATCGTGCGCGGGGGCACGCAGTTCGCGGCCAGCGCGGCCTTCGCGGCGCTCGACGGCGCGGGCGCCCGCGCGGAGCTCCTCGGGGGCTTCTCCCAGGCCCGGAAGCTGCGCGACGCGAGCCGCGCGCTCGAGGCGGACGGAACGAGCCTCTCGGCGGAGCTCAAGCGCCTCGCGGCGAAGGTGTTCGCGCGGTCGCGGCTCACGGTGAACCTCGCGGGCGACGCGGGACCGCTCGAGGAGGCCCGCCGGCACGCCGCCGCTTTCATTTCCGCGCTTCCCGCGGGAAGCCGCGGCGCTCCCTCGGCGGCATCGCCCGCCAAAATCCGCGCCGCCGGCATCGCGGTGCAGTCGCAGGTGAACTACGTGGCGCGCGCCGCGCGACTGCCCGACCTGCGGGATCCGGTGGCGCCGGCCATCGGTTTGCTCGCGGGCATCGCCTCGAGCGACTACATGTACAAGAGGCTCCGCGTGCAGGGCGGCGCCTACGGCGGCTATTCCGTCTACCGCCACGCGGACGGCGGCCGCCTGCTCCTCGCGAGCTACCGCGACCCGCGGATCGAGGGCACGCTCGCGGACATGGACGGCTTCGCCGCGTTCGCGGCCTCCGACGCCATCGACCGTGACCTGCTCGAGAAGGTGCGCGTCTCGGAGATCGGCGCGGTCGACGGTATCCTGTCCCCGAAGACGGCCGCCCTGCGCTCGCTCATGGATCGCGCCAAGGGTTTCGGCGAGGCCGAGCGCGCCGCCTACCGCGAGGGGCTTTTCCGGGCCACCCTCGACGACGTGAGGAAGAAGGCCGCCGCCCTGGTCGAGGCCGCCCTCGCGGACGCACCGAAGGCCGTGGTCGGATCGCGCGCGGCCATGGAGAAGGCCAACGCCGCGTTCTCCGCCTCGGGCGGGAAGGAAGCGCCTTTCGCCATAGCGAGCCTGGAGGACTGAGGGGCTGCGCGCGCGGCCGGCCTCCGACAGCCGACCGCGCGCGCTCCCTTGCCGAGCGGCGCCGCCGAGGGCTGTCCCCGCAATAACGGATCCTCCGAGGTCTGTCCCCGCAGAAAAGGATCCACCGAGGTCTGTCCCCGCAGAAAAGGATCCACCGAGGTCTGTCCCCGCACCCCGTGCTCCGGACCCTATCCCCCGCGACAAAAGCGCGATTCCGTGCGAAAATGAACGTCTTCCCGAACCGCGAGATCCCGTCAAGGAAGGTCCCATGCAGAACAAGCTCCACCTGAGCGCCGAACGCGTCGCGTACGCGCGGCGGCTCGCAGAGAAGATCGCCGAGCCGGTCGCTCGCTTCATCGACGGTCACAGCTCGATGACCGTCGAGCGCGCCACCCTGCGGCTCGCCGGCGCGGACGGCGCCAACCCGGACGGCGTGCCCGTCCCCAACCTCGTCGTGGACCAGGTGCGCGCCGCCGATCCGTCCTTCCTCGAGGACGGCGTCCTCCTCCGCTACGTCAACGCCCTGGTGAAGTCCGGGAGCACGGTGGCGGAACTCAACGCGAAGATCGCCGCCGGTTTCGACGTGAGCTCGCTGCCCCTGGGCGAGCGCGCCGCCATCGAGCGCAAGGCGGCCGAGCTCGTGGACCGCGCCGCCGAGCGCATCCGCGGCAACCGAGAGCGTCGCGAGGCGAAGCGCTCCGAATGGGCGGGAAAGAACAACGACCCGCTCCTCTACCTGATCGTCGCGACCGGCAACATATACGAGGACGTGAAGCAGGCGACCGCCGCCGCCGAGCAGGGCGCCGACGTCATCGCCGTCATCCGCACCACCGCGCAGAGCCTCCTCGACTACGTGCCCTATGGCGCCACCACCGAGGGCTTCGGCGGCACCTACGCGACGCAGGAGAACTTCCGCATCATGCGCGCGGCCCTCGACGAGGTGGCCGAACGGCAAAAGCGCTACATCCTGCTCACGAACTACGCCTCGGGGCTCTGCATGCCCGAGATCGCGGCGATGGGCGCGCTCGAGCGCCTCGACATGATGCTCAACGACTCGATGTACGGCATCCTCTTCCGCGACATCAACATGTACCGCACCTTCGTCGACCAGAAGTTCAGCCGGATGATCAACGCCTACGCGGGCATCATCATCAACACCGGCGAGGACAACTACCTGACGACGAGCGACGCCTACGAGAAGGCCTACACCGTGCTCGCGAGCCAGCTCCTCAACGAGCGCTTCGGCTTCCAGGCGGGCCTTCCCCCGAAGCTGCTCGGCCTCGGCCACGCCTTCGAGATGGACCCGACGATCAGGAACGGCTTCCTCTACGAGCTCGCTCAGGCGCAGATGGCCCGCGAGATCTTCCCCGAGCATCCGCTCAAGTACATGCCGCCGACCAAGTTCATGTCGGGCGACATCTTCAAGGGCCTCGCGATGAACACCATGTTCAACTTCGTGTCCAAGGCCACGAACCAGGGCATCCACCTGCTCGGCATGCTGACCGAGGCCATTCACACGCCCTTCATGATGGACCGCTTCCTGGCCGTCGACAACGCGAAGTACGTGATGAACAACATGGAAGGCTTCGCCGACGACGTCGAATTCAAGAAAGGCGGCGTCGTGATGACGCGCGCGCGCGAGGTGCTCGACCAGACCATCGCCTTCCTCGAGGAGGTCGGCGGCATGGGCCTGTTCGACGCCATCGAGCGCGGGCTCTTCGCCGAGGTCAAGCGGCCGAAGGACGGCGGGAAGGGTCTCGAGGGCCTCATCAAGAAGGGACCGACCTACTGGAACCCCTTCGAGGAGCGCCTCGAGCGGGAGCTCGGCATTTCCGGCGCGAAGGGAGGGAACTGATCATGCGCGTGGTGCGACCCTACGGCGACACGCTGGACGACGGCAAGGTCCAGCTTTCCTTCACCCTGCCCGTGCCGGACGGCGCGAAGGGCCGCGAGGCGGCCCGGAAGCTCGTGCTCTCCTGGGGCTTCAAGGATTGCGAGGTGACGCACTCCCACCCGCTTTCCGCCGACTTCTCCTTCTACGTGGCCTACGGCAAAACCGAGGCCTCCATCGACTACGACTCGGTGGTCGCCGACGAGGCGGAATCCGACGGCTCCATGGACATGGACGGCGTCAACGCCTTCATCCGCGAGCACATCGGCCGCAAGGTGGTGATCGTCGGCGCCTGTACCGGCTTCGACGCCCATACGGTCGGCATCGACGCCATCATGAACATGAAGGGCTACAACCACCATTACGGCCTCGAGCGCTACCCGATGGTCGAGGCGTACAACCTCGGCGCCCAGGTGCCGAACGAGAAGCTGATCGAGTTCGCGGCCAAGGTGAAGGCCGACGCCATCCTCGTGTCGCAGGTGGTCACCCAGAAGGACGTCCACCTCCGCAACCTCGCCGAGCTCGTGGAGCTGCTCGAGGCTCGCGGCGAACGGCGCAAGTACGTCCTCGTGGCCGGCGGTCCCCGCATCGGCAACAAGCTCGCCGTCGAGCTCGGTTACGATGTGGGCTTCGGGAAGGGTTCCTACGCCGACCATGTGGCGAGCTTCGTGGTTCGCAAGATGGTCGAACGTCAGCGATCGTAAGCGGCGTAGGAGCTCCGTGACGTCGCCGAGCGCGAGCTCGGCGCCGTCGAAGGCCGCAGGCCTTCGCGCGACCGTGTCGCGTCGTTCGTCGTGCGGAAAATGGTGGAGCGGCGCCGGGCGTAGCAGGCCCGAAGCCGACCCTTGGAAGACGAGTCCCATCCCCATCGAAGGCTCCCGCCGCGCGGCGGGGGCCTTTTTTCGTTTCTTCGTGCGGAAATGGTTGCAAAACGCCCGAATCGGTTCCACTATTGCGGCAACCGAAGCTTTCCGCTCCATGATAAGGAGGCAACCGCTCATGGACCATTTCGGAATTCTCTCCATCATTCCCCCGCTCCTGACCATCGTGCTCGCGATACTCACGAAGGACGTCATCGTCTCGCTCTTCGTGGGCATCCTCTCGGGCGCGCTGATCGTGGCCGGCGGGAATCCCTTCCAGGCCGGGCTCGCGCTGTCCGACCTCGTGGCGGACACCCTGGCCGACGGCTGGAGCATCCGCATCGTGCTGTTCACCATCATCCTCGGCATGATGGTCGGACTGCTGTCCAAGACCGGCTCGGCCTACGCCCTCGGCGAGTGGGCCTCGAAGCGGATCAAGACGAAGACCGGCGCCCTGCTGTTCACCTGGGCCTTCGGCCTCTTCATCTTCTTCGACGACTACTTCAACTCGCTGACCATCGGCACCTGCATGCGGCCGCTGACCGACGCCAAGAAGATCAGCCGCGCCAAGTTGAGCTACATCCTGGACTCCACCGCGGCGCCCGTGGCCATCCTGGCCCCGCTCTCGACCTGGGTGGTCTACGTGATGGGCCAGTTCTCCGGCCCCGAGTTCGACGCGCTCGGCGTGTCGACCATGTCGATGTTCCTCCGCTCGCTGCCCTTCAACCTCTACGCCATCTTCGCCGTGTTCATGGTGCTGTTCATCACCCTGACGCACAGGGACTTCGGTCCCATGGCCCGCTCCGAGGCGCGCGCCGAGAAGGGTATCGGCCTCTTCGACGAGAAGCGCTACGGCATCATCGTGGCCCAGGTCGAGAGCCGCTCCGCCGGCAAGGCCAAGGCCTTCGACTTCGCGGTGCCCATCCTCGCCTTCATCGCCATCGCCCTCTTCTTCTTCCCGATGCAGTTCTGGATGTCGCAGGTCGGCAGCGACGAAGGCCAGGTGGCAACGCTCGGCGCGGCCATCGCGGCGACGCCCTTCGCCGAGGCGTTCAACAACTCCGACTCCTCGGCCGCCCTCATGTACGCGTCGATCTTCGCCATCACCTTCGCCTACGTGTACTACCTGCTCCGCGGGCTCATCACCATGCGGAACGGCGGCGAGGCCCTGCTCGAGGGCTTCAAGGCCATGACCCCGGCGGTCACCATCCTGACCCTGGCCTGGGGCATCGGGTCCATCATCAAGTCGAGCCCGGCCGACGGCGGCGTCGGCATGGCGAAGTACATTTCCGACTTCGTCGTGAACGGCCAGTTCCCGCTGGCCTTCGTGCCGATCATCGTGTTCGTCATCTCGTGCCTGATCTCCTTCGCGGCCGGCACCAGCTGGGGCACCATGGGCATCATGGTCCCGATCACCATGCCCGTAATGATCGCCCTGGCCCAGTCGCGCGGCATGGACGCGAGCGCCGTGCTCAACGCCACCGCCCTCGGCATCGGCGCGGTCCTCGGTGGCTCGGTGTTCGGCGACCACTGCTCGCCGATCTCCGACACCACCATCCTCTCGTCCACCGGCGCCGCCTGCCCGCACCTCGAGCACGTGGCGACCCAGATTCCCTACTCGGTCTTCGTGGCCGTCTGCGCGGGAATCGGCATCCTGGCCGCGAGCCTTGCCGGCTTCAGCTGGATCGTCGGCCTCCTCGTCACCGGCGCCCTCTTCGTCGTCGGCACCTTCCTGCTGCCCAACTGGTTCGGTGCGCAGAAGTACAAGCTCGAGGACTAGGCGCGAACGGGCGCATCGCGCCGTTCGCGGCGCCGAAGGCCCGGAAGGGCTTTCGGCGATGTCCACTAAAAGGCCCGGATCCGCGAGGATCCGGGCCTTTTTTCAAAACGAAGGCGGGAAGGGCATCACACCCCTCCCGCCTCTTCGAGGGTCGTGACGGAACCGGATCAATATCCCGTTCTCATTTTGGTTCCCTTTCCCTTCTTCTCTTCTCGCTTTCTCCCTCTTGTCTCCGTGCCTCTGTGTCTCTGTGGTTATTCTTCCTCTACAGAGCCTTCGCGAAAGCCCTGCCGAACTCCCGCGCCGCTTCGAGCGCCTTGTCGTCCGGCATCCAGAGCGCCTTCGGGCCACCCTCGACCAAGTCGAAGCCGGACTCCTTGAGCAGCTCGGAGATGACCTTCGGGCTCTCGCCGGACCAGCCGTAGGTGCCGAAGGCGGCGGCCTTCTTGCCTTTGAACTTGAGGCCCTTGATCTCCTCCATGATGCCCGCGAGCGCGGAGAGGACGCCCTTGTTCACCGTGGGCGAGCCGGCCAGGATGGCCTTGGACCGGAACACGTCGGTGATGATGTCGTTCTTGTCGGTGCGCGCCACGTTGTGCACCACCACCTGGGTGGAGGGCGAGGCGTCCACGATGCCCTTTGCCAGCTCCTCGGCCAGGCGCCGGGTGCCGTTCCACATGGTGTCGTACATGATGGTGACGCGGTCTTCCTTGTAGTCCTGGGCCCATTCCATGTACTTGGTGACGATCTGGAGGGGATCCTTCCGCCAGATGACGCCGTGGCTCGTGGCGATTGCGTTGACCGGCAGTTTCATGCCGACCACTTCCTCGATCTTCGCCTTCACGAGCGGGCTGAAGGGAGTCAGGATGTTGGCGTAGTACTTCACGCACTCCTGCATGAGCTCCGCCTGGTCCACCAGGTCGTTGAACAGGAGCTCCGAGGCGTAGTGCTGGCCGAAGGCGTCGTTGGAGAAGAGGATGGCGTCCCCGGTGAGGTAGGTGAACATCGAGTCCGGCCAATGGAGCATGGGCGCCTCGACGAAGACGAGGCTCTTGCCGTTGCCGACGTCGATGGAATCGCCGGTCTTGACGACCTTGAAGTCCCAATCCGCGTGGTACTGGCCCTTGAGGCTCTTCACGGCGTTGGCGGTGCAGTAGACGGGCAAGTCGGGGCGGCGGCTGAGCAGCTCGGGCAGGGCGCCCGAGTGGTCGATCTCGCCATGGTTGGCGATGACGGCGTCGAGCTTGGCGAGCAGGCCCTCGGCCTCGAGGTTGTCGACGAATTCCTTGGCGAAGGGCATCCAGACCGTGTCGATGAGGACGGTCTTCCCTTCCTCGACGACGTACGAGTTGTAGCTCGAGCCGCGGTGGGTCGAGTACTCCTCGCCGTGGAACTTCTTGAGCTCCCAGTCGATCTTGCCCACCCACGAGACATTCGCCGCCACGTGCTTCTTCATATCGTCCTCCCCGCCGCCCATAGCGGCTTGCTTGGCGTACTAAAATAGCATCCGAGTACCACTTTACCACAACATGTCAAAAAGGTAAAGGGGTGCCGTTGAAAATTTCGCGGATAGGCGGCCGCGGCGCAAGGGCTGTCCACCGGGGACAGAGCTCGGGGGACTGACCTTTGGGGATGGGGTTTCGGAGACAGATCCGGGGAGGGGGTTGGGAGGGCCCGGGACGGGAAGGGGGGCGCGAAGCCCCCCCTTCTCTCCCGGAGGAATCCGGAGCTAGACGAAGAGGAGCAAGCCGAGGCCCATGATGACGCCCGACACGAGCAGGGTCATCATGCAGTAGCCCATGATGTCGCGGATGCCGAGCTTGGCGATGCCGAGCAGCGGCAGGGCCCAGAAGGGCTGCACCATGTTCGTCCACTGGTCGCCGTAAGCGATCGACATGGCTACCACGGACGGATCGACGCCGAGCGCCGCGCCCGCGGGGATGTTGATCGGTCCCTGGACCGCCCACTGGCCGCCGCCGGAGGGGACGAAGAAGTTGATGACGCCGCCCGAGATGAAGGTGAAGAGCGGGAAGGTGGTCTGGTTGGAGAACGAGATGAACCAGTTGGCGATGATGCCGGCGAGGCCGGTGCCGATCATGATGCCCTGGATGCCGCCGTAGAGCGGGAACTGGAGCGCGATGCCGCCCGCGCCCTTGATGGCCTGCTCGACCGCGCGCACGTAGGCGATGGGCCGCCAGTGCAGGAGGAGCCCCACGAAGAGGAAAATGGTGATGACGATGTTGAGGTTGAGGTCGAAGCCCTTCGTGGCGAAGTGCCAGACCAGGTAGGCGAAGCCGAGTCCGGCCGTCACCAGGGTGACGATCCATGAATTCTCGAGGGCCGTGGCGGGGGTGCGCGTGGCCGGGGGCGGGGTCGGGACCTCGTCCTCGAGCAGGGCGGGGTCGACCTGGACGACATTGTCCTTCTTGCGGCCCATGAAGTAGAAGAGGACGGGCAGGGCGATGATCATGGCCCACGAGATGGCGAGGTTCCAGCCGGAGAAGATGGTGCGCGAGACCGGCACGACGCCGATGAGCTTCTCGACGATGTGGCCCTTCGAGGCGATGGCGAGCGGGATGGAGCCCGAGATGCCGCCGTGCCAGACCACGAAGCCCGAGTAGGCCGCCGCGACGAGCATGGGATAGTCCACGCCGCGCACGCGCTTGGCCACTTCGCGCGCCAGGAGCGCGCCCACGACGAGGCCGAAGCCCCAGTTGATCCACGAGGCGACCGCGGCCACGAAGGCCGTCATCATGAGGCCGGCCACCGGGGTCTTGGGCACGGAGGCCAGGGCCCTGAGCGCGCCCTTGACCGCCGGGCTCGAAGCCATGGCGTGGCCGGTGACGAGGATCAGGGTCATCTGCATCGAGAAGGCGAGCAGTCCCCAGAGTCCGCCGCCCCAGGCGGTCAGGATCTCGACGACGCTCTTCCCGGTGAGCCCGAGCGCCATCAGGAAGGCGATGACGGTTAGCAGGATGGCGAAGAGGAAGGCGTCCGGCAGGTACTTCTGGGCCACCTTCACGAAGAAATTGGTGAGTCCTTTCAAGCGATACCTCCTGGGTACCCGGCCCGCTGCTGTACGCGGGTCAATGACCCGGGTCAATTCTTGCACGGCTTTCGCGTTCGCGCCACGGTTTCCGCCACGGAATTCCGGAAGCGTGCTAGACTGGAAACGTGCGCGGGCTCCCGGGAACGAGGTCCGCGCGGCTCGAGGGCGCGCGCCCTCCGGTGCCGCGCCTGAATCGACGCCCGCCCCGCAGACTCCCGGAGGGCACATGGTAGAGAAACCCGTCATCAGCGCCGCAGAGGCGGCCCGCAAGGTGCAGGCGGGGAACGTCGTCCACGTCGGCGGCTTCCTCGGCTGCGGATCGCCCGATTCGGTCATCGCGGAGCTCGCGAAGCTCGGCACGAAGGACCTGACCCTGGTCTGCAACGACAGCGCGATCCTGGACGCCAAGAGCGGCCGCAAGACCGGCGTGGCCGTGCTGGTGGAGAACCGCCAGTTCCGCAAGGTAGTCGTCTCGCATATCGGCACCAACCCCGAGACCCAGCGCCAGATGAACGCCGGCGAGACCGAGGTGGTGCTGGTTCCGCAGGGCACCCTGGCCGAGCGGATCCGCGCGGCGGGTTCGGGGCTCGGCGGCATCCTGACTCCGACCGGTGTCGGCACCGAGGTGGAGGAAGGCAAGCGGAAGCTCCTCGTCAAGGACAAGGTGTACCTGCTCGAGGAAGCCCTGGGCGGCGACGTGGCCCTGATCAAGGCGGCCAAGGCCGACAAGGCGGGCAACCTGCGCTACTCGAAGACCGCGCGGAACTTCAACCCCCTCATGGCCACGGCCTGCGCCCTCGTCATCGCCGAAGTGGAGGAGCTCGTCGAGATCGGCGCGCTCGACCCCGACGACGTGCACACGCCGTCCATCTTCGTCGACTTCATCGTCCTCTCCCCGAGGCCGGAGGCCCGAGCATGATCGAATACGTCGAGAACAAGGACGTCATCGCCAAGCGCATCGCGCGCATGTTCCACTCCGGCGACGTGGTGAACCTCGGCATCGGCCTGCCGACCCTGGTGGGCAACTACGTGCCGGAGGGCGTCACCGTGGTCCTCCAATCCGAGAACGGCCTCATCGGCCTCGGACCGAAGCCGGAACCCGGCCAGGAGGACAAGGACCTGACCAACGCGGGCGCCCAGCCCGTGACGATACTGCCGGGCGGCGCCTTCTTCGACTCCGCCACGAGCTTCGGCATCATCCGCGGCGGCCACGTCGACTACACGGTGCTCGGCGTGCTCGAGGTGGACCAGGAAGGCAACCTGGCCAACTACAAGATCCCCGGCAAGATGGTGCCGGGCATGGGCGGGGCCATGGACCTGGTCGCGGGCTCGCGCGTGGTGGTGGCCGCCACGACCCACCTCGAGAAGTCCGGCGCCTCGAAGCTGAAGCGCCGCTGCGCCCTGCCGCTGACGGCGGCCGGCGAGGTGGACTTCGTGGTGACGGACGTGGGCTTCTTCCAGGTGCTCGGCGGCCGCTTCCATCTCAAGGAGTGGTTCGAGCCCTACGACCCGGAATGGATCATGGCCCACACCGACGTCGACCTGGTGGTCGACGACGACTCCGCCGCCTGCAAGGACCTGTAGGAAGAAAGAGCGACGCCGGGGCGCCGAGCACGCCGAGGAAGTTTGGGGAGGGGCACGGATCGGATCCGTGGGCCACTCCCTCGTTCTTCTCTCGGCGCCTCAGCGTTTCAGCGTCCTCGCGTCACTCCGCCCAGAGCTTGATCAGCTCGAGGACGGTGTCGTGGGCCTGCACCATCTCGCCCACGGACGCCCACTCGTGGCGGCTGTGGAAGTTGTGGCCGCCGGTGAACACGTTCGGCGTCGGGATGCCCATCTCGGTCAGGCGCGAGCCGTCGGTGCCGCCGCGGATGGGCTTCGAGTAGGGCTCGACGCCCGCGCGCCGGGCTGCCTCGAAGAGCTTCTCGAGCACGGCGGGCTTCTCGTCGAGCTTCTTCTTCATGTTGAGGTACTGCTTCGGGATCTCGAGCTCCACGACGCCGCCGGGGAACTGGGCCTCGACCGCCTTCGCGATGGCCTTGACGGACTCGATGCGGCGCTTCATGGCCTCGTCGTCGAAGTCGCGGAGCAGGACGTCGACGCGCGCCTCCTCGGGGTGGCCGGAGATCTCGATGGGGGCGTAGAAGCCGTACCAGCCGTCCGTCGCCTCGGGGCTCTCGGAGCGGGGCAGCATGGACACGTAGCTCGAGGCCATGGAGACCGCGTTGACCAGCTTGCCGCGCGCGTAGCCTGTGTGGATGGACTTGCCGACGAAGCGGGCCTTGGCCATGTAGGCGGTGAAGCACTCGCTCTCGATCTCCCCGCTCTTCGAGCCGTCGAGGGTGTAGCAGGCGACGCTTTTCACGCTCTTGAGCGGGAAGAGGTCCATGCCCTTGCCGGTCTCCTCGTCGGGGGTGAACATGATCTCGAGCGGGCCGTGGCGGAAGGCCGGGTCCTTGAGGACGCGGCCGAGCGCCGTCATGATCTCGGCCACGCCGGCCTTGTCGTCAGCGCCGAGCAGGGTCTCGCCGTCGGTGACCATGAGCGTGTCGCCCTTGTACTCGAGCATTTCCGGGTATTCGGCCGGATCGAGGATCTGGGTCGGCGAAAGACGGACGGGCTTGCCGTCGTAGTCCGTGACGAGCCGGGGCCGCACTCCCTTGCCGGAGACGTCGCTCGCGGTGTCCACGTGGGCCATGAAGCCGATGCAGGGTTTCCCTTCGAGGCCGGGGCTGGCGGGAATCCGGGCGACGAGGTAGCAGTGCTCGTCGAGCGTGACGTCGCCGACGCCCAGGGCCTTGAGTTCCTCGACGAGCAGGCGGGAGAGGTTCCATTGGCCGGGCGTCGAGGGAATGGCCTCGACGTGCCGGTCGCTCGTGGTCTCGATCCGGGCGTAGCGGTCGAGGCGTTCGGCGAGCTCGCGGGCCTCGGGACGGGCGGCGAGCGATGCGTAATCGGGTTTCATGGTGAAGGAGTATCCCCCGCTCCGGCGTATTTGGCAAGGAGCGGCTCTTGCGCCTATAGTTGGAACCGATGGAAGCCGTCCTCTCGCTCTACGCCTCCGCCCCGGGATGGGTGCGCGTCCTCATGACCCTCGCCTACGCGGGCGTGGCGGCCTGGGCGGTCTGGATAGTCGCGACCCGGAGCACGAGGCGCGAGCTCCACCGGAAGATCGACGAGCTGCTCGAGGTGAAGCGCGAGCTCGAGGAGGCCAACGCCCAGCTCGAGCGCCTGTCGCTCGCGGATCCGCTCACGGGCATCCCGAACCGGCGCAAGCTGGACGAGGAGCTCGAGCGCCTCTGGGCTACCGCCTCGCGCGACATGGGCGACCTGGCCTGCCTGATGATCGACATAGACCACTTCAAGGCCTACAACGACCACTACGGCCACCTCGAGGGCGACGAATGCCTCCGGCGCGTCGCCGCCTGCCTCGTCGCGAGCCTCGAGCGCGCGACGGACTTCGTGGGACGCTACGGCGGAGAGGAGTTCCTGGTGCTCCTGCCGCGCGTCGACGGCGCCGGCGCGCGCCTCGTGGCCGAGCGGCTCCGCAAGGCGGTCGAACGCCTGCAGATAGCCCACGCCGCCTGGAAGTCGGTCGGCGTGGTGACCATCTCGGTCGGCGTCGCCGCGAAGGTGCCGCGCCCGGGCGGCGACGCGAGCGTGCTGGTCCGCGAGGCCGACGTGGCGCTCTACCTGGCCAAGAGCCGCGGACGCAACCGCGTCGCCGGCTTCGACGCCGCCGCCCTCGCCGAGGCCGCTCCTCCTGATCCCGCGTGAAGCCCGTCCCGCGCGGGACAACCGGGCCGGCGGGCGCCTCCGTCCGGGCGACGCTCCGGCATTCGGAGGCTTCGTTCCCTTTCCGCCTTGACCTTACGAAAACGTTTTGGCTAGATTCATGACCATGCCGATCAGGCCCTGGCCCGACTTCACCCCCCTCTCGCTCGAGATGCGCGACGAGCTCCTTCCCGCGTTCCGCGAGCTGCCGGACGGGGTGTCGGAGTTCAGCTTCGCCGGGCTCTACCTGTTCCGCGACACCTACAAGTACCGCGCGGCGTCCCTGCCCTCGGGCGGCTACGTCGTGTCGGGCGAGAAGGCCGGCGAGCCTTTCTTCCTCCTGCCCTTCGAGATCCCGGACGAAGCGACGCTCCGCGGCCTCTTCGACTCGCACGCCTACCTCAAGAACCTGAACGCCCGCCTGCTGGCCGCCCATGGGGCCGCCTTCGAGGCCGCCGGCTACCGCGTCGTCGAGGATCGCGACAACTTCGACTACCTTTACAGGCGCGCCGACCTCGCCGAGCTTTCGGGCAAGCAATACCACAAGAAGCGCAACCTGGTGAACGCCTTCGTGAATTCCTACTCGCGCGAGGAGCGTCCCCTCGACGACTCGAACGCCTCGCACGCGCTCGACATCCTCGAGGCGTGGCGGCTCGCGAAGGGCATAGACGGCGACTACGCCGCCGCCCGCGACGCGCTCGAGCACCGCGAGGCGCTCGGGCTCGAGGGCCGGGTCTGGTACGTGGAAGGCGCGTCCGCGGCCTTCGCCCTCGGCGAGCGCATCGCGCGCGGCACGATGTTCGCGATCCACTTCGAGAAGGCCGTCGACGGCTTCAAGGGTATCTACCAGTACGTGAACCAGGCTTTCGCGAGCGCCTTGCCGGCCGGGATCGTGACGCTCAACCGCGAGCAGGACCTGGGCGACGAGGGCCTCAGGCAAGCCAAGCTGACGTACCGTCCGAGCGGCTTCGTCATGAAGTACCGGGTATACCCGTCATGACGTCGTCCGCCGCCACGGTACGGGCCGCTCCGCCATCGAGGCGAGCGGCCCTTCGTCTTTTTCGCCCCTTCGACAGGACGAAGGGCGCTTTCGAAACCGTATCGTTGCGAAAACGCCGCGCCGGTCCGGCGCGCGTGTTTCCATAAAATGAGGTCGCCGCGTGCGTAAGGAGGAATCCATGGGCGAGGGAAGGAACGGGGAAGGCGCGGGCGCGCCGCTCGGGCGGGTATACGGGGAGCTGCGCTTCGGCGAGCGGGCCATGCGCGAGCGATTGCCGCGCAAGATCTTCGAGGAGCTGCAGGAGGTTCGCGAAGGCCGCAAGGACCTGACGCCGCAAGTGGCGGAGGTCGTCGCCAACGCCATGAAGGACTGGGCCATCGAGCGCGGCGCCACCCACTTCACCCACTGGTTCCAGCCCCTGACCGGCCGCACCGCCGAGAAGCACGACGGCTTCCTCTCGCCCACCTCGGACGGCGAGGCTTTGATGGAATTCTCCGGCAAGGAGCTCGTCAAGGGCGAGTCCGACGCGTCGAGCTTCCCCTCGGGGGGCCTCCGCGTCACCTTCGAGGCCCGCGGCTACACCGCCTGGGACGCCTCGAGCCCCGCCTTCCTCAAGGAGGACGACTCCGGCACCACGCTCTACATCCCCACGGCCTTCGTGTCGTACAAGGGCGAGGCCCTCGACCGCAAGGTGCCGCTCCTCCGTTCGATAGACGCGCTGGCGCGCCAGACCCTCCGCGTGCTCCGGGCCCTCGGCGACACGGAAACCCGCCGCGCCGTGCCGACGGTCGGCGCCGAGCAGGAGTATTTCCTCGTGGAGCGCGAGCTTTTCGAAAAGCGCCTCGACCTGAAGCTCTGCGGCCGCACTCTCTACGGCGCCCCGGCCCCGAAGGGCCAGGAGCTCGAGGACCACTACTACGGCTCCATCCCCGACCGCGTGTCCGCCTTCATGCGCGAGCTCAACCTCGAACTCTGGCGCCTCGGCGTCCCCTCGAAGACCCAGCACAAGGAGGTGGCGCCGAACCAGTACGAGATCGCGAGCGTCTACTCGACCGCCAACCTGGCCGCGGACGCCAACCAGCTCGTGATGGAGACCCTGCAGAAGGTGGCCGGCCGCCACGGCCTGGTCGCCCTGCTCCACGAGAAGCCCTTCGCCGGCGTCAACGGCTCCGGCAAGCACAACAACTGGTCGCTGGCCACCGACACGGGGGTCAACCTGCTCGAACCCGGCGCGAACCCCGCGGAGAACGCCCGCTTCCTGCTCTTCGTGGCCGCGATCATCGAAACCGTCGACCGCTACGCGCCGCTCCTGCGCGCGACGGTGGCCGGGGCCGGCAACGACCTTCGCCTCGGCGCCAACGAGGCGCCTCCCGCCATCGTCTCGGTCTTCCTCGGCCGCCAGCTCGAGGACATTTTCGAAAAGCTTTCCTGCGGCGGGAAGGTGGAGAACGCCTGCGGCGAGACCCTCGAGATCGGTCACACCCTGCTCCCGAAGCTCCCCAAGGACCTCTCCGACCGCAACCGCACCAGCCCCTTCGCCTTCACCGGCAACAAGTTCGAGTTCCGCATGCCCGCCTCGAGCGAGTCCATCTCCGGACCGAACACCGTCCTCAACGCCGCCATGGCCGAGGTCCTGTCCGGCTACGCCGACGGGCTCGAGAAGGCCGCGGACGTCAACGCCGCCATCGGCGACATCGTCGCGCGCGTCTGGAAAGCGCACCGGCGCGTGGTCTTCGACGGCAACGGCTACTCCGACGAGTGGAAGGCCGAAGCCGCCCGCCGCGGCCTTCCGAACCTGGCCTCGACGCCCGAGGCCGTGGCCGAGTACCTCCGCGAGGAGCACGTCGCCCTGCTCGAGCGCCAGGGCGTCTTCACGCTCGGCGAGGTCGAGGCGGTCTGCCACATCGAGTTCGAGCGCTACTGGAAGCGCGTCGCCATCGAGGCCGCCGCCATGGTCGAGATGGGCCGCCGCCAGATCGTTCCCTCGGGCGACGAGTGGGTGTCCGACCTGGCCCTGCTCTCCGAGGTGTCGGCGCACTACGCGAAGCGCGCGGAGGACGCCGCCGACCTGGTGGAAGCCTTCGGCGCAGCCGTCGACGCCCTGGAGCGCGAGGCCGCCGCCGCGCGCGCCGTAAGCGAGGAGAATCCCGGCGCCAGGGCCGCCGCCTACCGCGCCAAGGTGGTTCCGGCCATGGCCAAGGCCCGCGCCGCGGGCGACGCGCTCGAACGCGCCTGCCCCGCCCGGCTCTGGCCCTTCCCCGGCTACTCCGAATTGCTCTTCAGCATTTAGGATGCTTGAACCACGGAGACACGGGGACACGGAGACACGGAGGAAGGGGGTGAATACCGGAATCCGGACCCGTTCCATTCTTGTTCGGCGTCTCTTTGTCTCCGCGGCCGGTCTTCTCGTATAATGGCTTCGTGGAACCCACGATAGCGGAGCTTTGTTCCTCAAAATTCGAGGAAGCGTTCGGGAGGAGAAGGCAACTCGGCCGCCTGCTTGGCGGCTCGGCCGCCCTTTCCGTCGGCACCGGAAAGCTCGCGGAACTCTCCCGCCGCACCGTCGTGCTGAGCCTCCTCGCGGGGGCGGGGACCCGCTGGACGCGATCGGTGGAAGCCGCGCGAGCGGCCGCGCTCGCGCGCGGCGAAACGCCGGACCCGGCCCTCGACCCGGGGCGTCCGCGCGGCCTCTTTCCGGTGCGCAACCTGCTCGGAGGGCCGCGCCCTTCGCTGCCCATCGGGGCCTACGCGCTCGCGGCCACCGCGGGCCTCGGCCGCCGCGCGCTCGTCGTCCGCGGCTTCGAGGCCGAGTTCGAAGCGGAGCTGATCCGGCCCCTCGGCGCGGCGGCCGGCGAATGGCGCTGGGTTACGCAGCCCGAGATCGCCGGCAAGCCGCGCGGCCACGGCGACGCGGCCCTGCGCGCCTTGGACGCGTGGCGGGACGCGGACTACGTGATCGCGAACTTCGGAGGCGACGCCGCGAGCCCCGCCACGGCCGCGCTCGGCCTCCTCTGCCTCGACGCCTTGAACCGCGCGGGCGGGGACGTCGCGTCGGTGCTGCCCGCGGCCCGCTTCGAGAGTCCCGCCTACCCGATCGCGTTCGGGCCGGGCGGCCTGCCGCGCGCCTTCGGCCACGCCAAGCTGGCCGGCCGCGAGCTTTCCGGCGGACCGGGCTGGGCCAACGTGGGCGTGCGCGTATACCGCGCCGCGGACCTCGGGGCCGTCCTCCTCGAGCTCGCGGACGCGTACTTTGAGGAGGGCTACGGCTACCGGGTGCCCGGCAACGACCCGGAGGGCCGCGAGCTCGCGCTCGACAACGTCGACGCCGCGTTGGCCTCGCGCGGCGGGGTCCGAGTCCTGGCGGCCGCCCGGCCGTCCGAGCTTTCGCCCGTGAAGGAGCTGGGAGACGTGGCCGCCTTCGAGGTCGCGGAGGAAGCGAACCTGCGCGATTCCGCCGCGCTCGGCTTCCCCGCCCCGCGCCTCGGATAGCGAAGGGCCGGGGGCGACAGCTTTCCGCCGCCGCCCCCGGCCCCTCGCGCGTGTTTCCCGTTCCCCTACTTCGGGTCGACGGGCACCGGCTCCGAGAACACGTAGCCCTGGCCGTAGTCCACGCCGAGCTCGGTGACCTTGTCGCGCACCCCGGCGGAGCCGACGAACTCGGCGATGGTCTTGATGCCCATGACGTGGCCGATCGAGTTGATAGACCCCACCATGGCCGCGCTCACGTCGCTCTCGTCGACGTTGCGCACCAGCGAACCGTCGATCTTGAGGTAGTCCACGGGCAGGTTGCGCAGGTAGCCGAAGGACGAAAAGCCGGAGCCGAAATCGTCGAGGGCGAAGCTGAAACCCTCTTCCTTGAGCGCGGTCATGAAGCGCGTGGCGTGCGCCAGGTTCTGGATGGCGGCGGTCTCGGTCACCTCGAGGCAGAGCTGGTCGGCGGGCACGCCCGCGGCGGCCCGCTCGTCCAGGATGAAGCCGATTAGCGACTCGTCCAGCAGCGAGGGCCCCGACAGGTTGATCGAGATGTTCCGGCCGGCGAGCGCGCCGTCCGAGTCCCGGTGGCGGCGGAAGGCCCTGAACGATTCCCGAATGACCCAGCGGTCGATGGCCGGCATCAAGTTGTAGCGCTCGGCCGCGGGGATGAAGTCCATGGGCCGCGCGATGCTGCCGTCCTCGTTGACCATGCGCACCAGTATCTCGGCTTTCGGCGGCCGGTCCGCGCGCGGCACCAGCGCCTCGATGGTCTGGTAGTAGAGCAGGAAGCGGTCGTCCTCGATGGCGCCGTTGATCTTACCGATCCATTCCATCTCGCCGCGGCGCTTGCGGTACTTGCTCTCGGCGTTGTCGAAGACGTTTATGCGGTTGCCGCCCTCCTCCTTGGCCAGGTGGAGGGCGTCGTCGGCCGCCGCGAGCACCTCGTGGGCGTCGATGGTGGCCTGGTCGATGGGCACGACGCCGATGGAGAGCGTGACCGGCATCACCCGGTCCTCCCAGACGAAGCGGCGCGAGGCGACGGCCTCCTGCAGGCGCCGAGCCACGCGGAGCGAGTCCTCGGGGTTGCAGTCCCTGAGGAGCAGGCCGAACTCGTCGCCGCCCATGCGGGCCGAGAGGTCGTCGCGCGGGATGTTGTCCACGATATGGCGACCCACCTGCCTGAGGAGCTCGTCGCCGGCCAAGGCGCCGCAGGTGTCGTTGATGGCCTTGAAGCGGTCCACGTCCATGCTCAGGAAGGCGTGGTTGCCGCCCGTGGAGTGCACCGAGCGGATGATCTCGCCGAGCTTGAAGGTGAATTCCTCGCGGTTCGAGAGGCCGGTCAGGCTGTCGTGGCTGGCCTGGAAGTTGATTGTCTCCGACAGTCGCTTGATCTCGGAGATATCCCGGAGGGCGATGACGAAGCCGTCGGTCTCGTTCTCCTTCTCGTGGATGCGGGTGATCGAGCCGTCCACCAGGGTGCCGCGGCCGCTCGGGTGCCTCACGGTCACGTCGCTGAAGAAGAAGGGCCGCCGGTCGACGAGCGGCACGCCGTCGGAGAGCAGGTCCTTGCCCGAGCGCTGGTCCAGCAGGGCCAGGAAGGAGGCCACCGCCTGTCCCTTCGCCTGTTCCTCGCGGATGCCGACCATCTTCTCGGCGACCGGGTTCATGAAGCGCACGCACAGCGCCGTGTCCGTGGCGATGATGCCGTCGTTGATCGAGTGCAGGATCGCGGAGAAGAGGCGCTCCTGCCCCTTGAGCCGACGTTCCATGGAGTTCTTGTAGAGCGCGATGTCGATGGTCGAGTAGAGCTCGCGCTCCTTGAACGGCTTGAGGATGTAGCCGTAGGGCTCGACCTCCTTCGCTCGCTCGAGGGTGGGCTCGTCGGCGAAGGCCGTCAGGAAGATGATGGGGATGCCGTGCCGTTCCTTGATGACCTTGGCGGCCTCGATCCCGTTCATTTCGCCCGAGAGCATGATGTCCATCAGGATCATGTCCGGGTCCAGCTCGCCCGCCTGGCGTATGGCTTCCTCGCCGTCGCCCGCGGTGCCGACGACGGTATAGCCGAAGCGCTCGAGGCGGCGCTGCAGGTCCAGGGCGATGATCTTCTCGTCCTCGACGATCAGGAGCTTTTCGTTGTTCATGGCGTTCCTGACAAGAGTATTGTCCGCGCCGTCCCGCGATTCAAGCGAGGACGAAGGATGCGAGGAGCTTGAGCGCCCCGGCTCCGAGTATGAGCAGCACCGGATTCGCCTTGGTGAAGGCGGCGAGGCCGAAGGCGCCCAAGGCCAGGCCGGCGGCGAAAGGATCGCGGGCGGCCTCCGGGGCGAAGGCCCAGACCGTCATGGCCAGGAGGCCGAACGTGCCCGAGCGCAGGGCTTCGCGGAAGCGGTTGCCGCGGGGGCCGAGGCGCGAGATCAGGGCTCCCAGGGCGAGGCTGGCCAGGATCGGCACCGTGACCACCGAGAGCGTGGCCAGGGCGGAGCCCGCCAGGCCGCCGACCTTGTGGCCGACCAGCGTGGCCGCGTTGAGGGCCACGGGTCCCGGCGTGACCTGGGCGATGGCCACCAGGTCGCGGAATGCGCCCTCGTCGAGCCAGCCCTGCCTGAGCACCTCGGTCCGGATGAGGCCGACTATGGTCCATCCGCCGCCGTAGGAAACCGCCCCGAGCTTCAGGAAGGAGAGGACGAGCTCGATCATGCCTTCGTTCCCGGGGTTTCGACGAACCAGCCGAGGGCGGCGGCCGCGAAGAAGAAGGCCGGAGCCCAGCCGGGAGCCAGGATCATGGCGGCCGCGGCCGCGAGGGCCAGGACGACGCGGCCCGGATTCCAGGCGCGCGTCCTGATCATGCGCCAGAGCAGGGCGGCCACCAGGCCGGGCACCACCGCGAAGGCGCCGTCGAGGAAGGCGCGCGCCTGCTTCTGGGCGGCGACGACGCCGATCGCCTCGGAGACCAGCAGGATGGCCGCGAAGGGCGGCACGAGCACGCCGAGGGCCGACGCGAAGAGGCCCGGAAGCCCCGCGAGCGCGCGGCCCGCGAACAGGGCGGCGTTGAGCCCGATCGGGCCCGGCAACGACTGGGCGGCGCCGAACAGCGAGAAAAAGTCCTTCTCCTCCATCCAACCCTTCCGCTCGAGGCCGCGCGCGATGACCGGCACGAGCACGTAACCGCCGCCGAGCGTCACGGCGGAAATCCGGGCGAAGAAGAGGAAGAGCCTCAAGGGGCTCGGCGGCTTCGATGCTTGCACGGTTCGCTCCCGGTACGAGGTTCAGCATCGTACGATGGAATGGACGCCTCGTAAAGCCCCGAAATGACATAAATGGTCAAAATGGATAAAATAGAGAATAAGGGAAGAGACGGAACGGTCCGCGGGTCAGTTCACCGCGGACCAGTCGGAAACCAAACTGACCCTTTCGAAGCGGGCTTCCGACCAGACCGCGCGCCCGAGGCGCTCGCGTCGATCCATTCCGCGCCGCTTTCGGCAAGGAAAGTATTGTCGTGCCCGCTGACGCGGGCGACCTCATGCGTCGCTGCGCGCCGCTTTCGGCAAGGAATGGATTGTCGTGCCCGCTCTCGCGGGCGACCTCATCTCTGGCGCCTCTTCCTCGCTACCGCTCGGCGCGTCCAGCCCTTCGATAAGGCCGCGCGCCCGAGGCGCGCACCTCGATCCATTCTGCTCCGCAAGCGGGCCGCCAGGCCCGCATTCCCGATCTCGGCTCATAAAACGAAACCCCTCCGCGGGGGAGGGGTTTCGTTTCAGCCGAGATCGGGAATCGAACCCGACACCTGCGCATTACGAGTGCGCCGCTCTGCCAGATGAGCTATCTCGGCGAATGCCGCGCCACCTTATCCGAAGCGTCGACGAAAATCAAGGGCCGCGCGGCGCCGGGTCGTTTGCGGCCTGGTTCGGGGCGACCTATAATCGTGGGCATGGGACAGAAAGTACTGCTCGTGGATGACTCGTTGGTCGCCCGGCTCGGCATGAAAAAGATCCTGAAGGATACCCCGTTCGAGGTCGTGGAGGCCGCGAGCGGCGAGGATGCCCTGGCGGCGATCGACGGAGGACTCAGGCCGGTTTTCGTGTTCCTCGACCTGACCATGCCGGGTATGGGGGGACTGAACGCCCTCCGCGAGCTCAGGCGCCGCATGGGCGAGTTGCCGATCGTGGTGGTGACCGCCGACATCCAGAAGGCGACCATCGAGGAAGCCCGCCTGGCGGGGGCGACGGAGCTCCTGCCCAAACCCGCCGACCGCGGCGCGGTACTGGCCGCTTTGGCCCGGGCGGGGCTTCCCGCGTGACGGATCCGGGATTCGGTCCGCTCGAGCTCGACGCGCTCAGGGAGCTCATGAACGTGGGCTTCGGCCGCGCCGCCGCGACCCTGTCGGAGCTCATGGACCTTCACGTGGTGCTTTCCGTGCCGCGGGTCGAGCTGGTGCCGATCGAGGAGTTGGCCTCCTACGTGTCGAGCGAGGTCGACGATCCTAAGTCCTTCAACGTGGTGGAGCAGTTCTTCCTGGGCAAGTTCGAGGGTTCGAGCTTCCTGCTGCTTCCCGAGGAGGAGGGCCGGCGCCTGGTGGACCTGCTCGTCGGCGAGGACGCGGACGCCGACGCGCCGCTCGATTCGCTGGAGCGCGACACGATCATCGAGATCGGCAACATCATCATCGGGGCCTGCGTCTCCAAGGTGGCCGAGTTGCTCGGCGACGTGGTCACCTACCGGCCGCCGCGCTTCGCCGCGGGCGCGCTGGATCGAGAGTTGTTCGCGCGGTACGTAAAGCCCGGCCCGGGCATGGCGCTGGTCATGAAGACGCTGTTCCGCTTCGAGCGACGCGACGTGTTCGGCCTGCTCTTCCTGGTGACCACCGATACGGGGCTCGGATGGCTCAAGCGGGCGGTGGCCGCCTGGCTCGAGAGCCTGTCGTGATCCGTTCGCTCCTGCCCCAGGTGCTCGAAATCATCGGGCACGGCGTGATGGTGGTGGATCCCGAGGGCAGGATCGAGTACTGGAACCGCTGGATGAGCGAGGCCACCGGCGTCGAGCGGGACGCCGCGGAGGGCCGGACGGTCTACGAGCTGTTTCCCGGCATGCGCGAGAAGGCGTTCCGCCGGAACCTCAAGAGCGTGATCGCGTTCGGGAACCTCGCCTTCTTCTCCCAGAAGGTGCACGGGGCGCTCTTCCCCATGCCCTGCGCTCCGGGTTCGCCGGAAGGCTTCGCGGTCATGCAGCAGAGCTGCCGGATGGGACCGCTCCGGCACGAGGGAAGCATCACCCGGGCCTTCGTGGTCGTCGAGGACGTGACCGAGGCCGTGTCGAACGAGCGCAGGCTGGCCGAGGTGGCGGTCCGCGACGGCCTCACCGGTGCCTACAACCGCCGCTGGTTCGACCGCCGCATGGAGGATGAGATCGAGCGAGCGAGGCGCTACGGGCGCGGGCCGGGCCTGGCGATCCTGGACATCGACCATTTCAAGCTCCTGAACGACCAGGAAGGTCACCAGTTCGGCGACGAGGTCCTGAAGCTCGTGGCTTCGCGCTGCGCCGAGGCGCTGCGGTCCACGGACTCCCTGAGCCGCTACGGCGGCGAGGAATTCTGCGTCGTGCTGCCGGAGACCCCGCTGGAGCAGTGCGCCGCCCTGGCGGAACGGCTCCGCGACGCCTGCGCGGAGAGCCCGGTGGCCCATCGCGGCGTCGAGCGGTCCCTGACCGTGAGCCTCGGCGTCGCGGCCTGGCGCGAGGGAGACGATCCGGGCGCCTTGCTTGGCCGGGCGGACGCCGCCCTGTACGCGGCCAAGCGCGCCGGCCGGAACCGCGTGGAGGTGGGGACATGAGCGAAGAGATACTCGAGGCGTTCGCCGCCGAAACCGCGGAGATCCTCGAAGCCGTCGAGACGGCCGTGGCCGACCTGGAAACGGGCTCGCCGGACGCCGTCGACCGCCTGTTCCGCCAGGTGCACACGCTGAAAGGCTCGGCCGGCATCGTCGGCATGGAGCTGGCGGAGCTCTTCGCCCATGCCTGGGAGAACCGCCTCGGGCGCATCCGCTCCGGCGAGTCCCTGCCGGGACCGGAGACCGCGGATGCCCTGCTCGCCTGCCGCGACCGCTTCGCGGCCATCGTGGCGGGCTCGAAGGCCTTCGCGGCCTCGAACGGAACGGTGGAGATGGGCGAGGCCGAGGCCGGCGCGCTGGCCGCCCTCGACGCGAGCCTGTCAGAGGGCGCGGTCGCGAAGCGGTCGGAAGAGTTCCCGCCGGCCGCCGCGGTCGACGCGCCTTCCGGGGGAGCCTTCGACGAAGCGCCTAAACCTTCGCGCCGCGCGCGCGCGGGCCAGGCGGCGCCGCAGCCGCGCGGCGACTACGAACAGGCGCTCGAGTCCTTCGCGCGAGTGCCGCGGCGCAAGCTCGACCGCATACTCTCGCTGGCGAGCGAGCTCGTGGTGTCGCTTTCGGTGCTCGGCCGAGAAACCCGGACCGAGCGGGAAGGCGCCCACGTGGAGGACGCGCTCTCCGTGGTCGAGGGACTCGCGGCGCAGCTCTACCGCTCCGTGCTGGAGACCCGCATGGTGCCGGTTTCCGACGTCGCCGAGCGTTACCGTCGCGCCGTGTCGGAGATAGCGCGGCTCTCGCGCAAGAAGATCCGTTTCGAGCTCGTCGGGGCGGAGACCGAGATCGACAAGCCGGTGGCCGAGCGCCTCTCGGAGCCCTTGCTCCACCTGGTGCGGAACGCCGCCGACCACGGAGTCGAAACTCCCGAGGAACGGCGCGCGGCCGGGAAGCGCGAGGAAGCCCTCGTGCGACTCGCGGCGCGCCGCGAGCCGGGCTACATCGAGATCCGGGTCGAGGACGACGGAAGGGGCATCCCCCTCGAGCGGGTGCGGGAGCGAGCGGTCGAGGCGGGCTATCTGGGGCCGAACGAGGCGGCGGGCCCGGAAGCGCTGCTCGAACTCCTTTTCGAGCCGGGCTTCAGCCTGTCGGACAAGGTGACGCGCTGGTCGGGCCGGGGCGTCGGCCTCGACGCGGTTCGGGGCGCCGCCCGCGCGTTGCGGGGCGAGGTCCGCATCGAGAGCGCGGAAGGCAAGGGCTCCGTCTCCACGCTCCGCATTCCCGTGTCGCTTTCGCTGGTCGAGGGCTTCATCGCGAAGGCGGGGGAGTACAGCCTGCTCGTGCCCTTCGACACGGTCATCTCGTGCACGCGCTTCGAGGACTCCGGAACGGACCGGGTCTTCCGCCGGCTCGAAGTGGGCGGCCGCCTGCTTTCGAGCGTGGACCTGACGCGCCTCTACGAGCCGGGCGCGGTGGCGGCGAGCGGCGAGCGCGTCGTGGTGGCCGTCAAGTCGGCGTTGGGCGAGGCCGGGGTGCTGGTCGACGAGGTCGGCGAGACCATCACCGCCACGGTTCGGCCCGTCGATCGGCGCGAGGGCGAGGCGCCCGGCATCGCGGGCTCGGCGGTGCTCGGCGACGGAAGGCTCCTCCTGGTGCTGGACGCCGAGGAAGTGTGTCGCATGGCCGCCGAGCGGCGAGCCGCCGAACAGGCTTGAAGGACCCGCCCGCGGCGCGCGTGCCGGCCTTTCGGGCGCCGCCCGAACGGATCGGCCCGCCGCCAGGCGGCGCGTACGGATGCCCGCCGCCCCGCCGGAGCGGCGGGAGGGGAACGCGAGCTTCCCGGTGCCGACGGCCCGGGCGGCCGCGCTCGTGAAGCTCCGGAGCCGCCGTGACTCGGGCGGCCGAGTTGCCCTTCTTGACATAATAAAGGTAAAGCAGTACCATAATAACTAAGAACGACGATTTCGGGGTCTGTCCCCGCTTGAACGGGGTCTGTCCCCATAACAGGCTCGGAGGAGGAACGATGAGCGAATTCCTTGCGAAGGAAACGGAGAAGCAGGACGCACTCAAGGCGGTGATACGGAAGCTGCACGGCGGCGCCTCGGTGGACGAGGTGCGCCGCGAGTTCGCGAAGATAATCAAGGGCGTCGGGGCGGAGGAGATCGCCGCGATGGAGCAGGCCCTGGTCAACGAGGGCTTCCCGGTCTCGGAGATCCAGCGGCTCTGCGAGGTGCACGTCGAGGTGTTCCGCGCGGAGCTCGGCAAGGGGAAGAAGGCGGCCACGCTCCCGGGGCACCCGGTCAGGACCTTCCTCGAGGAGAACCGCGAGGCCCGGAAGCGGGTCCGCGCCCTGCTCGCCGCCGCGCGCTCGTGGGCGTGGCGCCCGGAATCGTCGGAACGCCTGACCGCGTTCCGCGAGGCGCTCGACGGACTCGAGCCCATCCTCCGGCACTACGAGCGCAAGGAGAACCAGCTTTTCCCCTGGCTCGAGAAGCACGGCTTCACCGGGCCTTCGAAGGTGATGTGGGGCAAGCACGACGAGATCCGCGCGGCGTTCAAGGATGCGCGGGCCGCGCTCGCGAAGGCCGCGGCTCGCGAGGCGCGTGCGGCCGCGCGCGACCTGGCGCGCCGCGTCCGCGTGATGTTCTTCATGGAAGAGAGGATCCTCTATCCCAACGCGCTCGCGAAGCTCTCCGAGGCGGAATGGGCGCGGGTCCGCATGGGCGAGGACGCGATCGGCTACGCCTGGGTCAAGCCGGGCGCGGTCTGGGACGCGGCCCTGGTGCTGGCGCGCGAAAGCATGGCGGGGCGGGGAGCGGGCGCGACGCCGGCCTCGAGCTACGCCGCGGCGCGCTCGGGCGGCGGTACCGGGGCCGCGAAGGCGGCGGTCGCGGCGACCGGCGCGGCGCCCGCGGGCGGCGCGGAGGGAACGGAGCCGCCCGAGGGCGTCGACCTTTCCACGGGACGCCTGCCCGTGGAAGTGCTCGACAAGATCCTCACGAGCCTGCCGGTGGACGTCTCGTTCGTGGACGCGGACGACCGGGTGCTCTACTACTCGGACTCGCCGGAGCGCGTGTTCCCGCGGAGCCCGGCCATCATCGGGCGCGAGGTGCGCAATTGCCATCCGCCCAAGTCCGTGGCCGCGGTGGAGCGCATTCTCGACGACTTCAGGAACAAGCGGCGCGACCGGGCCGATTTCTGGATTCAAATGGGGCCGCGCTTCGTGGTCATCCAGTACAAGCCGGTCTACGGCGCGGACGGCTCGTACCTCGGCACGCTCGAGATGAGCATGGACGCCTCGTGGCTCCGCGGCCTCGAGGGGGAGAAGCGGCTGCTCGACTAGTCCGCGGCGCGGCGTGCGGCCAATGGTTCCGCCGGGGAAGGGGGGCCGCCGGTGAAGGGGGTCCGCCGGTGAAGGGGGTCGCACCGGTGAAGGGGGTCGCGCCGAGCGCTTCCCCTTCCCGAGCGCTTCCCCTTTTCGCGCCCTTGCCGGCGCGACGCGAAGGATCGATAATACGGCGCAGTGGCGACGGACACGCACCTGTGGCTCTCGACGGCGCTCATGGCCGCTTCGGGCATATCGATCTTCCTCGCGGGCTACGTCCTGCTCATGCGCCGCGCGTGCTGCTCGACGCCGATAGCCCTGCTGCTCGCCTCGAGCGCGGTTTTCGGTTTCGGCTACGCGCTGGAGCTGGGCTCTGACAACCTGGAGTCGATGCTCCGGTGGATACGGTTCGAGTTCGTCGCGATTCCCTGGGTGCCCTATTTCTGGGTGCTCTTCGCCGCGGGCTACGCCAAGGGTAGGAGCCTGGGGAGGGTGCCGTCCACGCTGCTGGCCCTGCTGCCGGCGACCGGCTCCGCCATCGCCTTGGCGGGGCGCGTCGTGCCGCTGGTGTTCGCGAAGGCCTGGGTGCGGAGCGACGGTCCCTTTCCGGTGTTCGGCTTCGAGCATGGGCCCTGGTTCTTCGTCAACGCGGCATGGACCGGACTGGCCCTGTTGGGGGGCTTCGCCTTCCTGGGCGTCGCCGCGCTCAAGGCCGCGCCGGGACTCAGGAAGCAGGCGCGGCTGGTGCTGGTCGCGGCACTCGTGCCCGTGGCCGGCTACCTGGCCATGCTCGCGGACCTCGTGCCCTGGGGGCTCGATCCGACCTCGTTCACGCTGCTCCCGATCGGGGCGCTCTTTTCCCTCGAATACATGCGCCTCAGGCTTTCGGGGCTGGCTCCGGCCGCGCGCGAAGCGGTGTTCGAGGCCATGGACGACGCGGTCATCGTGCTGGACGGCCGCGGACTGCTGGAAAGCGCGAACCAGGCCGCCCGTCGGGCCTTCTTCCTCGACGACGCCTGCGCGGGAAGGCCGCTCGTCGAGATCATGCCGGAGCGGGCCGAGCTGGCGGCCCTGGCCGAGGCGGGGCAGGGCAGGCTCTCCTTCCGGGTGGCCGGGCGCGAGGGCGGGGGGGACGGCGAGGGCGACGCGTATTGGTCGGTGCGCGCCTTGCCGGCGACCGCCCCGGGAGGCAAGGCCGTGGGCACGGTCCTCGTCCTTTCCGACGTCACGGAGGACGAGCGCCTCCTCGCGAAGTTCCGCGAGCTGGCGAGCACCGACGAGCTGACCGGGGTGGACAACCGGCGCCGCTTCTTCGAGAACGCCCGCCACGAGGCGCTCAGGGCCTCGCGGAAGGGCACGAGCCTGGCCGCCATCATCATCGACCTCGATCATTTCAAGGCCGTGAACGACCGCTACGGCCACGCCGCCGGCGACGCGGTGCTCCGCGAGTCGGCGAGGCGCCTGGCCGAAGGCTTGCGCGGCAGCGACTTCTTCTGCCGCTGGGGCGGCGAGGAGTTCGCGGCGCTTCTGCCCGACGCCACGCTCGAGGGAGCGATCTCGCTGGCCGAACGGCTCCGGGCGACGCTCGAGCTCGAGCCGGTCCAGTGCCTCGCGGGACCGGTCCGCGTGACGGCGAGCTTCGGCGTCGCCGCCGGCGTGCCGCTCTCCTCGTCCTGGCTCGACCAGCTCCTGGGCCTGGCGGACGAGGCGCTGTATCGCGCGAAGGAAGCGGGGCGGAACCGGGTCGCTGCGGCGGCCGTCGAGGCGGCGGCGCCGTCCGCCGAGGGCTGCGGATCCGTGTCCGAACCTAGCCCCGAGCCGTAGCGGACCAGCGCCTGAGCCCGGCCTCGAGCTCGAGGAGCGCCCGCTTGCGCCACAGGCCGCCGCCGTAGCCGCCGAGGCTCTCGAGCGCGTCCGGGGCGTCGGGATCCTCCCCGGCCCCGGTTGAGCCCCCGGCCCCGGTTCCGGCGAGCGAGGCCGCGCCGGGATAGCCCGCGCGCACCACGCGGTGGCAGGGCACCAGGATGGCGATCCGGTTCCGCCCGTTCGCGTGTCCGACCGCCCGCGAGGCGCCGGGGCGGCCGAGCGCCTCCGCGAGCTCGGCGTAGCCGCGTGTCTCGCCTGATGGGATGCGGATGAGCTCCCGCCAGACCGCTTCCTCGAAGGGCGAGCCGCGGAGGGCGAGGGGCGTGGAGAAGGCGCGCGCCTTCCCCGCGAAATAGGCTTCCAGTTCGGCGCGGAGCGTCCCGAAGTGGGGACTGTCCCCGGGCGCGAGGGGAAGGCCGAAGCGGGTGCGCACGGTTTCGAGCTGGGCCTCCATCATGCGCCGGTCCGAGAACTCGAGCAGGCAGACGCCTTCCTCCACCGCCCCCGCCACCATCGGTCCGAGGGGGGTCTCGATCCAGGCGAGGCGGACGAAGTCGGCGGGGGCCGTTCCCTTCGCTCTCGCCGTCCGCCCCGGAGGAGCGCCGAAGCGCGCGCCGAAGGCCTCCCTGAAGCCGGAGAACGATTCCCAGCCCCGTTCCAGCATGGCGTCGTCGAGGGCGTCGCCGCGACGGATCGCCTCGAAGGCGCGGCCGAGGCGCCGCGCGCGGGAATAGGCCTGGAAGCTCATGCCGTAGCGGCGCTGCCAGAAGCGGCGCGCCGCCGTCGGGTCGATGCCCGCCGCGGACAGCTCGGCGTCGCGGAAGCGGCGGTCGGGCTCGGACTCCACCAGGGAAAGGAGGCGCGCGACCCACTCCGGATCGCCCGAGGTTTCGAGCGGCCTGCAGCGGAGGCAGGGGCGGAAGCCCGCGAACAGGGCCTCGCGCGCCGTGGCGTAGTACTCGACGTTCCCGGGCTTCGGTTTCCGCGCCGGACAGGAGGGCTTGCAGAAGATTCCCGTGGTGGTGACCGCCGCCACGAAAAGCCCGTCCCAGCGCCCGTCGCGGGACAGGAAAGCCCGCTCCATCGCATCGCGCGAGAGCTCGGGGCGGGGTTCGAGCGGGAACAGGTCCGACATGGCTTCCTCCTCAGGCTTGCAGCACGACAGTAGCGCCGGGAACCGCGGGCGCGCCACCGGAAAATGAACGGCGAAGCCACGGGCGAAGGCGCCCGGCGACAGAGGCGGAAAAAGGGAGGAACGCGGCGAGGGGCGCCATGTGGGCTTCGGAGCGCGGGTCCTGACGAGCGAATACGCACCCCACTCGCTCAAGCTCTCGCTCGGGGGCGCGTTTTCGCTCGTCACCCGCCGTGCCGCATGGAGCCGAGTTGCGCTGCGCCGGGTTTGCGCTATCACGCCGCCGTTGCGGGGCGCCGTCGGCTGCGCCTTCGGGGCGGGGGGCACATACGAGAAGGATTGGCGCGGAGTCGTATTAAAGATTATAATAATAGTAATGAAAGAAGTTGGAGGTGGGAGATGCGCATGATCGGAACAAGGTCGTCACGGCGGGTCGCCGTTCTCGCGACGATCCTGGTTGGATTTTCCGTCGCCAATCTCGCGGCGCAAGCCCTGCCGGCCGCGGAGGCCGAGGCGGCCGAACGTCTGGCGAAATCGCCTCGGCATGCCGAATGGGCACGGATCGAGGCGGGAGCCGGCGATTCCTTCGAGGCCTGGATCGTCTATCCGGAACGGAAGGACAAGGCCCCGGTCGTCATCGTCATCCACGAGATTTTCGGTCTCAACGACTGGGCGCGCGCCGTGGCGGACCAGTATGCGGCCGAGGGCTTCATAGCGGTCGCCCCCGACTTCCTGAGCGGCAAGGCGGCGGACGGGAAGGGGGGAAGCGCGGTCCTGGGGGCGGACGGCGCGCGGGCGGCCATCTCGCGGCTCGATCCGGAGGAAATTTACCGCCGTCTCGACGCCGCGGCGCGCTGGGCGACGGCCCTGCCCTCCGCGACCGAGGCCTACGGAGCGGTCGGATTCTGCTGGGGCGGAGGCATCTCCTTCTCCTGGGCAACGCGGCAGCCTGAGCTCGGGGCGGCGGTCGTCTTCTACGGCACCTCCCCGGCCACGGCGACCCTCGCTTCGGTAAAGGCGCCCGTCCTCGGCCTGTACGGCGGCGCCGACGCCCGCGTCAACGCGACGATACCGGAAGCGCTGGGCGAGCTCGGTCGCCTGGGCAGGCGCTTCGACGTGGCGATCTACGAAGGCGCCGGGCACGCCTTCCTGAGGCAGCAGGCGGGACAGGCGGGCGCCAACATGGCCGCGTCCGTCGCCGCGTGGCCGCGCTCGGTCCTGTTCCTCCGCGAACTGCTCGAGCGCCGCGGCAGCCTCGCGCCCGACGCCGGCGCGGCGCTCGCGAGCCTGGGCGCGGCTTCCGAAGAGGATCACTGCCCGCCGGCGGAACCCTTCGTGACGCCCGCGTCAAGGTCCGCGCCCGTGACGGCCCTGGCAGGAGCAAGCGGCATCCAGCCCTAGTCCTCCCCCTCACGAGGGACAGACCTCGAGCCGAAGGTGGTCGGCGTCGAGCCCTCACGAACCCGGCCCCTACCGCCCGAGCCGCCATCCTGGCCGCCGGAGGCCTGGCGGCGCCGGCGTGGGGACAGACCCCGCCCGGAGGGCGGCGTGCAAGGCCTCGAACCCGGCGGAATGACCGAAGGGACCGGTGGCGCGGGGGGGGGGCGCGTGAAAACGCCCGCCCGAAGCGAAGCGGAGGGTGGGTGTTTTCGCGTGACAGGACCCCCCTAGCCGACCATGATGAAGCCCTCCGCCGCCTTCCGGACCTTGATGTCATTTCCGTCGTGTTCTGTCCCCCTTCTCCGTTGAAGGGAGGGCGCCGGGCGGGTATACTGACGGCCTCATGTTCGTGCACCTCCACAACCATTCCGACTTCTCCCTGCTCGACGGCGCCTCCTCGGTGGAGGCTATGGTCGCCAAGGCCGCGCGGCTCGGCATGCCGGGCCTGGCCCTGACCGACCACGGGAACCTCTTCGGGGCGCTCAAGTTCTGGAAGGCCTGCCGGAAGGCCGGGATCAACCCGATCGTCGGCTCCGAGTTCTACGTCGCCGGCGGCAGCCGCTTCGAGAAGACCGGCACCGAGAACGGCAACAAGTACTACCACCTGGTGCTGCTCGCGAAGGATCTGGAAGGCTGGGCGAACCTCGAGAAGCTCTCGAGCCGCTCGTACACCGAGGGCTTCTATTACAAGCCGCGCGTCGACGACGAACTGCTCGCCGCGCACTCGAGGGGCCTCGTGTGCCTCTCCGCCTGCGTGGGCGGCGAGATCCCCCAGCTCATCGTCCACGGCAAGACGGACGAGGCCGAGCGCAAGGCGCTCCGGTACCGCGAGATCTTCGGAGCGGACTCCTTCTTCCTCGAGCTCCAGGACCACCGCATTCCCGAGGAACAGGTTTCCAACAAGGGCCTCGTGGAGATCGCGCGCCGTCACGGCATCCCCCTCGTGGCCACCAACGACATGCACTACCTCGACCGCGAGGACGCCGAGGCGCACGACATCCTGCTCTGCGTCGGCACCAACAAGAAGGTCGAGGACCGCGAGCGCATGCGCTTTCCCGGCGACAGCTTCTACCTCAAGACCGAGGAGGAGATGCGCGCCCTCTTCCCCGAGCTGCCGGACGCCTTCGACAACACCCTGCTCGTCAACGAGCTCTGCCGCTTCGACATGCCGCTGCCGGGCCCGCTGCTGCCCGAGTACGAGATTCCCCCGTCCTTCACCACGGACGAGGACCTGAAGGCCGAGCCGGCCGTGGCCCGCGTGCGCGCGCGTCTCGAGGCCATGGACGACCGCATGGTCTCGCAGCCGCACCCCAAATTCGGCAAGGTTCCCGATTCGGACCTGGCGCCGATCCAGCGGGCGGCCATCGCCGAGCGGCTCAAGGCGCCCGTGACGCGCTACTTCGTCCACTTCGCCAACGACGGCCTCGCGCGCCGCTACCCGGAGACGACGGACGAGATCCGCGACCGGCTCGACTACGAGCTGGCCGTCATCATATTGATGGACTTCGTCGGCTACTTCCTCATCGTGGCCGACTTCATCAACTGGGCGAAGGACCGCGGCATCCCGGTCGGTCCCGGCCGCGGCTCCGGCGCGGGCTCCATCGTCGCGTACTCGCTGCGCATCACCGACATCGAGCCGCTGCGCTACAACCTCCTGTTCGAGCGCTTCCTCAACCCCGAGCGCGTGTCGATGCCGGACTTCGACGTGGACTTCTGCTTCGAGCGCCGCGGCGAGGTCATCGACTACGTGACGGAGAAGTACGGCCGCGACCGGGTCGGCCAGATCGTCACCTTCGGGACCCTCAAGGCCAAGGCCGTCATCAAGGACGTGGCCCGCGCGCTCGATATCGGCTTCCAGGAAGCCAACGACATCGCCAAGCTCGTGCCGGACGACCCGAAGATGACCCTGGCCAAGGCCTTCGAGCTCGAGCCGAAGCTCCGCGAGCTGGAGGCCGACCCGCGCTTCGCGACGCTTTTCGAGACGGCGCGCAAGCTCGAGAACAAGAACCGGCATACGAGCTTCCACGCCGCCGGCATCGTCATCGGCAAGACGCCGCTCGCGGACTTCGTGCCCCTGTTCAAGGACCAGAAAACCGGCGCCGTGGCGACGCAGTACACCATGGACCAGCTCGAGGAATGCGGCCTCGTCAAGATGGACTTCCTCGGGCTCAAGACGCTGACCCTTATCAAGAACGCCATCGACCTGGTGCGGAAGCGCGGCATCGACATCGACGAGTCCGCCATCCCCGAGGACGACGCGAAGACCTACGCCATGCTCGGCGAGGGGAAGAGCACCTCCGTGTTCCAGTTCGAGAGCCAGGGCATGCAGGGCATCCTCAAGCAGGCCAAGCCCAACCGCATGGAGGACCTGATCGCCCTCAACGCGCTCTACCGACCGGGCCCGATGGACTACATCCCGCAGTTCATCGAGTCGAAGAACGGCAAGCGCGAGATCAGCTACCCGCACCCTTCCCTGCAGAAATACCTGGAGGAAACCTACGGCGTCATCGTCTACCAGGAGCAGGTGATGCAGGTGGCGCAGGAGGTGGCGGGCTACTCGCTCGGCCGCGCGGACCTGCTCCGCCGCGCCATGAGCAAGAAGAAGAAGGAAGTGCTCGAAGCCGAGGAGAAGCCCTTCGTCGAGGGCGCCCTGACGCGGGGCTACACGGAGGCGCAGGCGAAGGAGATCTTCGAGATCCTCGTGCCCTTCGCCGGCTACGGCTTCAACAAGTCGCACGCGGCCGCGTATTCGGTGGTCGCGTACCGCACGGCCTGGCTCAAGGCGAATTACCCGGCCGAGTTCATGGCGGCCAACCTTACGAACGAGATCAACGACACCGACAAGCTCACCCAGTACATCTCCGAGGCCCGCTCGATGGGCCTCGAGATCGCGGCGCCGGACGTCAACCGCTCGGAAGCGACCTTCACCGTGGTGGACGGCCGGATCGTGTACGGACTGCTCGGCATCAAGGGCGTGGGCGAGGGCGTCGCGCGCGCCATCGTCGCGGAGCGGGAGAAGTCCGGGCCCTACGCCGACTTCATGGACTTCCTGGAGCGGGTGGGCACGGGGCAGGTCAACCGCAAGGTGCTCGAGAGCCTCGCGCTCGCCGGCTGCTTCGACGCCATGGGCCATCGCCGCAAGGAGCTCATGGACAACCTCGAGCGGGCCATGGAGTACGCCGCCAAAAAGGCGGACGCGGGCGCGTACGGGCAGTCGAGCCTCTTCGAGTCCTCGGGCGAGGAGGACTTCCCGCCCTTCCGCTTCGAGCCGGGCCCGGAGTTCCCTCGCAAGGAGCTGCTCGACATCGAGAAGCAGCTGCTCGGCTTCTATTTTTCCGGGCATCCGATGGACGAGTGGCGCAAGACCTGGGAGCGCTCGAGCGAGCTCGACCTCTCGAAGCCGGAGCGCGCCAACCCCGAACGGACCTACGTCATCCTCGGCATGCTGGTCGAGTGGCGCGAGATCATCAACCGGAACGGCAAGAAGATGGCCTTCGGGAAGATCGAGGACTTCAAGGGCGCCATCGAGGTGGTGCTTTTTTCCGACGCGCTCGAGAAGTACCGCGAGCGCTTCGCCCCCGACGCGGTGCTGGCCCTGCGCGGCAAGGTCGACGCGAAGCGCGACAACCCGAGCCTCAAGGTCGAAGAAGTGCTCGACCCGGCCTCGCTCAAGGACCGCTCCTGGCGCGAGGTCCACGTCCGGCTCGAACGCGAGCCGCGCGCGGAGGAGGAGCTCTGGGAGCTCCGCGACCTGCTGTTCGAGGGCGGCGGTCCCTGCCAGGTCTTCATCCACGTGCCCCACGGACGCGGCGAGACCCAGGTGCGCGCCCACGTCCAGCTCGGCTGCTCGCCCTCGCCCGAGCGCCTCGCGCGCATCAAGGAAACGGCCGGCGTCGCCGACGCCTGGCCCGACTGACGGCGTGACGATGATTAGGCTGCCGGTGAAGGGGGGCGGGTTTTACGACCTGGCTCCGTCGAAGATAATCTGCCTCGGCCTCAACTACCGCTCGCACGTCGAGGAGTCGCCTGGCATCCTTTCTGACAAGGCCGCGACCGGGGAGCCGCCCGAGCCCATCCTTTTCGCCAAGACCCCGAACGTCCTCGTGGGCGACGGAGAGGCCATCGTGCTGCCCGCCATCGTCGCGTCCTACGGATTCCCCGCCCCGCGCGTCGACCACGAGGCCGAGCTCGCCGTGGTCGTCGGGAAGCGCATGAAGGACGTGGCGCCGGAGGACGCGCTTTCGTTCGTACTCGGCTACACCTGCTTCAACGACGTCAGCCAGCGCGACATCCAGAACCTGGACCGCTCCGGCTGGTTCCGGGGGAAAAGCTTCGACACCTTCGGCCCCGTCGGACCCGTTCTCGTGCCCGCGGCCCTCATCCCCGACCCGCAGGCCCTGCGCGTCAGCTGCCGCGTCAACGGCCGCGTCGCGCAGGACGGCTTCACCTCCGCGATGATCTTCACGGTGGCCGAGGCGCTCTCGTTCATCTCGCGCAACCTCACCCTCGAGCCCGGCGACCTGGTCGCCACCGGCACCCCCGCGGGCGTCGGCCCCCTGGTTCCCGGCGACCTGGTGGAGGTGGAAATCTCCGGCATCGGGGTGCTGAGGAATACCGTCAGGGCCGGATAAACCAAAGGAGCTTGGGAGACCAGGCGCAGCGCCTTGCGGAGCCGCAATCGTGCGGATGTACGCCTCCCCGCGCCGCCCCTCCGACGCCGCCAACCCCGGAGCCCCTGCCATAGTTCCCGCGCGCCCTTACCGAAATGCGGCGTGCTACCGATGCGATGGGGCCACCGAGCTTGCGGCGACCTCCACGAGCGGAAGCCCGCCTCCCCGCGCGCGCGTGAGGAAATGCGGCGTGGTGTGGATGCGATGCGGTGACCGAGTTTCGTGGTATCCGGCGCCGCGGGTGGCGACGAAAAACATGCCCCCGAGCGTCAGCGACGGGGCATGTTCTTTCGCCGCCAGGCCCCGCACCGGACGGTGCGAAGCCTGGCTCCCCGCCGCGCTGCCTATACGACTACATTCCGCGGCAGCGCGCGCGGGCAGTCGTCAGAAGCCCGCGAAGGTCAGGAACTCGTCCCACTGCGTGTCGACGCAAAGGTCGAGGTAGCTGTAGGTCGTGGTGTCGGCCATGAGCGTGATCGAGGCGCCGAAGGCCTTGTTGAGCCAGGTGGAGCCCGACCAGTTGTTGCGGATGAGGCTGCCGGTGATCAGGGTCTTCACGGCGCTCGCCTTGTCCTTGACCGTCTGCGGGATGGCCGAGCTCGCGATGATGTTGTTCATGTACCACACGATGTCCTTCGTGTAGCCGGAGAACGAGGTGCTCGGGGCGAGGTTCTTGTAGGTCGAGCCCGCGACTCCCGATGAGATGGCCGCGGACGCGAAATCCCCCAGCGCGATGCCCACGTCGTCGGCGTAGGCCAGGTTCGCCGTCGAGAAGGTCACGTCCGAGTAGGAAGCGTACCAGGCCTTGTACGTGTCGAACACCGCCTTGGTCGCGGCGTCGCCCGTGACGGTCGGCGTGGTCGTGAGGGTCGACAGGAAGGCGTAGTTCCAGCCGTCGCCCGGCTCGGTCTGTTCGCTCGCGGCCATGTAGTTGGCGACGTTCCGATACTGGTAGAAGATTTCCCCGGTGACCATCAGGCAGGCGTCGAAGCCGACGGCCTCGAACTTCTTGCCGAACTTGGCGACGCCGTAGTTCATGATGGTCTTCTGCTCGACCTCGGACAGGTGGTCTCCGGAATTGGTGTCGTCCCAGCAGACGCCGCGCGCGGCGCGGTCGACGGCCGCGCCGTGGTTCCACCAGACCCACATGTACTTGTCGGCGGGGAAGTTCGCGGCCGCGTAGTCGATGAAGGCGTTCGCCGTCGTCGTGGTGCCCATGTTCACCTCGCCCACGTCCTTGAGCAGGGTGGCGGCGTTCTTCTGGATGTAGTAGTAGCCGTGCACGCTCGAGGCGTTGTCCCAGAGCACGACGACGTTGACGTCCGCGGTGGAGCCGACGGCTTTCATCTCGGCGATGTCCTTGTCGCCGTAGCTCGAAAGGTTGTTGTCCGCGTCGAGGTAGACGAGCACGGTCCAGGCCTTCTTGGGCTGGGGCAGGGTGACGGTACCGCCGCCGCCGGAGCCGGCCGTCACCGAGATGGAGTAGCCGCGGTTGGTGCCGTAGCGGCCGCCGTAGGAATACGCGCGGACGTAGTAGGTGCCGGACGTGGTCGGGGTGTAGACGATGCGCGAGCCGTAGTCGCCCGAGGCCTTGTCGTCGTTCGACGCCTTGAGCGTCGAGGTTCCGTAGTAGAGGTAGAGGACGGTGTCCGCGTAACCGAACACCCACGACTCGATGGTGTAGGTGGTGCCGGCGGTGGCCGTGAACTTGAGCCAGTCGGTGGCGTCGTCGTAGAAGTTGTGGTCCTGCGCGACCGCGTTCACCGCGATGGTCTTGGCGTAGGCGGCGGAGTCGTCCTGCTCGTAGGCGTCGGCGCTGGTCATGACGGGGACGCGCTCCGCGTAGTCCCGCGTGATCTCGGGCTTGTCGATCGCGTACGCGTTGTCCTCGATCGCGTCGAGCGGGCTCGAGCAGGAGAACGCGAGCGCGAGGAGCGCGAGCGCGACGAAGGGAAGGGACTTTTTCATCTGTCGACCTCCGGTACCGTGGACTGGCGCGCGGAGCGTTGCCGCGCGTCGCGGACGGAGGCGGGAAGGGGCTCGCCGCCTCCGTCCGGGAACCGGGGCATCCGACGGATTTCCCGATCCCGTCGCGATGGTAGGTCTTCAGGGGAGGGTTTTTCGCACAAAAAACGGTTTCGGATGAAAAATTTATCGATATCCGATACACATCCGTGTACGAAACAGGCTCTTTCGGCTTCGCTTGCCGTGATTCGACGCCGCATCCGTAGGGCGGATCTTCCGCGCAACCGTACGCGCTCGCTCGGGGTACTCATCCCGCTGTTTCGTGGAGGCCGGAAATTTCGTCGGACGGGTCGGTTTTGGCCTTTCCGGGAGAAGCACGGCTTCGCCCCGCCGTCAAGATGCTGTCGAGAGAAACGCGACCTGCCAACGCCCGCCGCGCCCCTTTCGGAGAAGCGGCGTACAGACGATGCGATGCGGCCACCGAACCGCGTGGCCCGCGGCGCCGCGGTGCTGGCCCCACCACAAGCGCCAGAAAGCGCCCGCCCCGCCGCGCCCCCTACGGAGAAGCGGCGTGCAGACGATGCGATGCGGCCACCGAACCGCGTGGCCCGCGGCGCCGCGGGTGGCGGCGAAAAAATGGCCCTCAAGCGCAAGCGCGAGGGTCTTTTCTTTCGCCGCCAGGCCCCGCCCGGGAAGGTCCCGATGACGCCCTTCGCCGCGCTTTCCTGAAGGCCGCTACTTCGCGAGTATCGCGTCTGCGAGCGCGGCGTACGAGCGCGCGCAAATGTCCGCGCCGTGCGCGCCGCGCGCTCCCGAGGGCGCTATCAGCGCGGTCTTCATGCCGGCGGCCTTCGCGCCCGCCACGTCGTAGCGGATGGAGTTGCCGACGTAGAGCATGCGGCCGGGCTCGACGCCGAGGCGCCTCGCGAGCAGCTCGAAGGGTTCGCGCGCCGGTTTGAGGAAGCCGGTCTCCTCGCTGGTGCAGGCGGTCTCGAAGTAGCGGTCCACGCCGAGTTCGGCGAGCTTGTCGCCGACGGGCAGGTCGGAAAGCGCGCCGAGCCTGTACCCGGCGGCCTTGAGCCGTCCGAGGGCCGCGGCGACTCCCGGGAAAGTCGGGAGCCCCTTGAAGGCGCGGTAGACGGTGCCGTACATGCGCGACTCGACGACGCGGGCGGCTTTCGCCTCGTTCCAGCGGAGCCTGCGGGCGACCAGGGCGGCCTGGAAGCGGTGGAATTCCTCGATCGAGCCTGGCGGTTCGGCGCGGTATTCGCGCGTTTCCTGCAGCTCGCGGAGCTCGTGCCTCACGGAGCGGAAGGTCGCCAGCAGGCGGAGCTTGGCGACGGCGAAGGGCGCGAGGCGCCAGAAAAGCACGCGGTCCGAGTAGAGGGTACCGTCGATGTCGAATCCGATGGCGTCGATGTCCACGCGCGTTTATACCCCGTCGCGCCGGGCGCTGTCCATCCGCCCGCGGAGGGGCGGGATGAGAGGCGGTCAGTCCCATGAGTCGGTCACCCATGGGACTGACCTCGCATTCGCTTTCGTTTCTTCGAAACGGTCGCGAATGCCGGATCAAGGAAGCCGTCCGAACAAGTCCTCCGGACTTTTCGGACGGCTTCTGATTCCCGGGAGGGAAGGTCCTCCTTCTCTCCCGGACGCTTACCCCCGCCCCCGGTTAACGCACTTCCTTCCGCTTGTACTCGGTGTGCAGGAGCTCGTGGCTCAGGTGGCCGAGGGGCTCGCCGAGGAAGTCCTTGTAGAGCGCCGCGACCGCGGGGTTCTCGTGCGACTTTCGGAAATGGAGCTTGCGGTCCTCATGGTAGATGGCCTCGGCGCGCGCGAGCCGCTTGTCCCAGTCGGGCAGGACCGGCTGTCCGCCGCCGCCGACGCAACCGCCGGGACAGGTCATGATCTCGACGAAGGTGTAGGGGCTCGTCCCGGCCGCGATGCCGTCGAGCACGGCGCGAGCGTTTTTCAGGGTGTGCGCGACGCCGACGGTCAGCTCCTTGCCGGCCAGCGCGAGCGTGGCGCTTTTGAGGCCCTGGAAGCCGCGCACGGCCTTGAGCTCGATGCCCGGCAGGGCCTCGCCCGTGACGAGCTCGTAGGCGGTGCGGACCGCCGCCTCCATGACGCCCCCCGTCGCGGCGAAGATGGTCGCGGCCCCGGTCGAGGCGCCGAGCGGGTCGTCGAAGGACTCCTCGGGCAAGCGCGCGAAGTCGAGGCCGACGCGGCGTATCATGCGCGCGAGCTCGCGGGTGCTCAGGGCGTAGTCGACGTCCTGGAAGGGTTCCGCCGCGCGGCCCTTGCCCTTCCACCAAAGCCAGGCGTCGCGCATTTCGGGGCGCTTGGCCTCGGCCTTCTTCGCGGTGCAGGGCATGATCGACACGACGACGAGCTTCTCGGGGTCGATGCCTTCCTTCTCCGCCCACCAGGACTTGGCGACGGCCCCGAACATCTGCTGGGGGCTCTTGCAGCTCGAGACGTGGGGCAGCAGCTCCGGGTAGAAGGTCTCGACGAAGCTGATCCAGCCGGGCGAGCAGGAGGTGAGCATGGGGAGCTTGCCCTTCGCCTTTCCCGCGATCCGCGCCAACAGCTCGTTGCCTTCCTCCATGATGGTCAGGTCCGCGGCGAACTGGGTGTCGAAGACGCGGGCGAAGCCGAGGCGCCGGAGCGCGGCCGCCATCCTGCCGGTGACGAGGGCGCCCGGATCCATGCCGAGCGCCTCGCCGAGGCTGGCCCGGATGGCGGGCGCGGTCTCGACGATGACGACCTTGTCCGGGTCGCGGAGCAGGGCGAGCACCTCGTCCGTCTCGTCGCGCTCGGTCAGGGCGCCGGTGGGGCAGACCACGGTGCACTGCCCGCAGGACACGCAGACGGAGTCCGCGAGGCTCCGGTCGCCGAAGGTCGCCACGCGGCTGCCGAGGCCTCGGCCGGCGTAATCGATGGCGGAGACGCCCTGCACCTCGCTGCAGACCTCGACGCAGCGGCCGCAGAGGATGCACTTGTCGTTGTCGCGGACTATGGCCGCCGAGATGGCGTCGAGTTTCCTCGGCGCGCGGACGGGCGGGTAGGCCCGCTTGCGCACGCCCACCTGCTCGGCGACCTGATTGAGCTCGCAGCTGCCCAGCCGGAGGCAGGACAGGCAATCCTCGGGGTGGCTCGCGAGCAGGAGCTCGACGACGGTGCGGCGCGACTCGAGGACGCGCGCCGACGCCGTCGTCACTTTCATGCCCTCGCGGGCCTGCTGCGCGCAGGAGCGCACGAGGCCGCGCGCGCCCTCCACCTCGACGACGCAGATGCCGCACGAGGCGTTCGAGCAGACCTCGCTCAGGTGGCAGAGGGTGGGGACCTTCACGCCGGAGGCGGCGCAGGCTTCGAGTATCGTGGAGCCGGGACTGACGGCGACGGGCCGGCCGTCCACGGACAGGGTGATGGTGTCGCTCATGGTGTCTCCTTAGCGCCAGGGCGCGCGGGCGTTGGGCCGCGCGTCGCAGCGCAGGCAGCGCGAAGCCTCGCAGCGGGCTTCCTCGCCGGTCCAGCCGATCGAGATTTCGCGGAAGCTGCCGCGGCGTTCCGCGGCGGCCACGAAGCGGCGCTCGGGGTGCCGGCGCGCGTCGGGCTCGGCGGGCGCGACGCGCGCGTAACCCGGATCGCGGAAGAGGGCGGGCCAGGCGTCGCGGCCCATGAGCTCGCGGTCGAGCTCGCGGGCGCAGGTCTTCGCGAGTCCCATGGCCTCGCTCGCGGTGGCCGGCCCGGTCACCGCGTCGCCGACGGCCCACACGTTCGTGGCGCCGAGGCGTCCGTTCCTGCGACCGGCGGCCAGGCGGCCGTCCTTGAGCACGGGCAGCCCGGCGGCGGCGTAGACGGAGGAATCCACCTTCTCGCCCGCCGCGACGATGAGGTCGTCGCAGGGGATGTCGACGGTGCGGTCGGTGGGGACGGGCTTCGGGCGTCCCGAGGCGTCGGTGCCGCCCGCCACGCAGACGCGGAAGCGCACGCCCGAGACGCGGCCGCCCTTCCCGAGTATCTCCTCCGGGGCGAGGAAGCAGTCGATGCGGATGCCTTCCTCCTCGGCGCCCTTCACCTCCTCGTCGTTGGCGGGCATGTCCGCGCGCGAACGGCGGTAGGCGATGGCTACCTGGCCGCCGAGGCGGTGGATGGTCCGCGCGGCGTCGAGGGCGACGTTGCCGCCGCCGATGACGAGCACGCGCTTGCCGATCGGGCCGGCCTTGCCTTCGGCGAAGCGCTCGAGCCATTCGTAGCCCGGGTGCACGCCCGCGAGCGTCTCGCCCGGTATGCCGAGCGGGCGGTCGGCGTGGGCGCCGGTCGCGACGATGACGGCGTCGTTCGACGAGCGGAGCTCCGCGAGCCGCTTGCCGTCGACGTTCTGCCTGAAGGCGAATTTCACGCCGAGCTTCTTCCAGAGGCCGAGCTCGTGGTCGAGGGTCTCGGGCGGCAGGCGGTAGGCGGGAATGCCGTAACGGAGTATGCCGCCGGCCTTGGGTTTGCCGTCGTGGACCGTCACCGCGTGTCCGAGGCGGGTCAGCCAGAACGCCGCGGCTAGCCCGGCGGGACCGGCGCCGACCACCGCGACCGAGCGGCCGGTCGGGGGGAGCTTTTCCTTCGCGAGCGCGTCCCAGACGCGCGAGTCCGCGCCGGTGACGCGCATGGCGTCCGCGAGGTAGCGGTGGATGGAACCCTGCGACACCGGTTCGTCGAGCTGCTCGCGGCGGCAGCGCATCTGGCAGTGGAAGTGGCAGATGCGGCCGATGGAGCCCGGAAGCGGGTTGTCGCGGAGCGTCACCTCGTAGGCTTCCTCGAGCCGGCCTTCCTGCACGAGCGCGAGGTAGGCCGGGATGTTCATGTGGAGGGGGCAGGAATTCTCGCAGAGGGCCTGGAAGAGGTCCTCGCAGACGCCCGCCTCGCAGCGCCTGTCCAGGATGTGCGCCTCGTATTCTTCCCGGAAGTACTGCAGCGTGGTCAGCACGGGATTGGCGGCCGTCTGCCCGAGGCCGCAGAGGGCCGTGTCCCGGATGACGCGGGCGAGCCGCTCGAGTTCGTCGAGGTCCTCGAGCCTGGCCTCGCCGCGGCTGACCGAGTCGAGGATGCGCTTCATCTGCGGCAGGCCTTCGCGGCAGGGCGCGCATTTTCCGCAGCTCTCGGACGCGGTGAAGCTGGTGAAGTAGCGGGCCGTGTCGACCATGCAGTTGTCGCGGTCCATGGCGACCATGCCGCCCGAGCCCATGATGGCGCCGAGGGCGGCCAGGCTCGAGTACTCGATGGGAGTGCCGAACTTGTCGGCGGGGACGCAGCCGCCCGAGGGGCCGCCGGACTGGACGGCGCGCACCGCCTTGCCCTTGCCGGCGCCGCCGCCCATGCCGTACACCAGGGCGTCGAGCGGAGTGCCGAGCGGCACCTCCACGAGGCCCGTGTTCCGCACCTTGCCCACCAGGCTGAACACCTTGGTGCCCGTCGCGCCGGGAACGCCGAGCGAGGCGAACGCGGGCGCGCCTTTCTGCATGATGTACGAGACGTCGCACCAGGTCTCGACGTTGTTGATGGTGGTCGGCATGCCGCCGAAGCCTTTCTCGGCGGGGAAGGGCGGGCGCGGCCGCGCGCGGCCCGAGCGGCCCTCGGCGCTCGCGAGCAGGGAGGTTTCCTCGCCGCAGACGAAGGCGCCCGCGCCGCGCACGATCTCCAGGTCGAAGCACGCGGCGCCGGGGCTTCCGCAGGCCAGGATGCCCGCGGCGCGGGCGTCGGCCGCGGCCTTCTCGAGGCGCTCTACCGCCAGCGGGTACTCGGCGCGGACGTACACGAAGCCCTTCGTCGCGCCCATGGCCCGGGCGCCGACGGCCATGCCCTCGAGCAGGGCGTGGGGGTCGCTCTCGATCTCGTTGCGGTTCATGTAGGCGCCGGGGTCGCCTTCGTCCGCGTTGCAGACCACCCACTTCACGCTCTCGGGGCGTTTCCGCATTAGCTCCCACTTGGTGGCCGTGGGAAAGCCCGCGCCGCCGCGGCCCCGGAGACCCGAGGCGGCGATTTCCTTGACCACGGTCTCGCCGTCCATGCGGAGCGCGCGCTCGAGGCCGGACCAGCCGCCCGTCGCGACGTACTCGTCGAGGCTCTCGGGGTCGATGAGGCCGCAGTTGCGGAGCACGACCTTCTTCTGGCCTTTCCAGAAGTCCACCTGGTCCCAGTTCGGCAGCTTCGGGTAGCCGCGGCCGAATTCCACGAGGCCCGAGGCGAATTCCCAGGTCTCGATCTTGCAGAAGGCCTTTTTCGCGAGCTTTTCCGCGGCCTCGGCGGACGAGGCGGCCTCGAGGAGCCGCGCGGCGTCCTTGGCCTGCGCCTCCGCGACGAGCAGGACGGGTTTGCCCGGATAGCGGACCATGGCCAAGGGCTCGACGGCGCAGTAGCCGAAGCAGCCGACGCGGCGGACCATCGTCGTCGAACCCTTCGCCTTGGCGGATAGGGCTTCGAAGAGCTCCTTCGCGCCGCCGCCGATGCCGCAGGTGCCGAGCCCGACCGAGACCATGGGGACGTTCGGGACGATGCGGGACATGCCGCGCGCGGCGGATGCCTTCCTGTCGAATTTCGCGGCGCTCATCGCCTGGCTCCTTCCACGCTCGGCGCGGCCTCGCCCTCGTAGCGGCGGCGCGGCACGTGCGCGGCTTTCTTCGCGCCGCGCTTCTTCGCGCCGGAGAGCACGGCGACGAGCCGGCCCGGCGTCATGCGCGAGTAGATCTCGTCGTCGATCATGACGACGGGAGCGAGCGCGCACTGCCCGAAGCAGGCCACGGTGCGGATGGTGTACTCGCGGTCGGCCGTGGTGAAGGCGCCTTCGGAGTTGGGGTCGTAGCCCTCGCAGCCGAGCAGGGAGGCCGCGTCCTTGAGCAGGCCCAGGGAGCCGCGGGTATGGCAGGCGGTGCCGCGGCAGACCGTGATGGTGCGCCGGCCCTGGGGTTGCAGGTTGAAGAAGCCGTAGAAGGTGGCCACCGACCAGACCTGCGAGGGGGGGACCGCGAGCGCCGCCGCGGCTCGCTTGAGGTTCTCCTCGGAGAGGTAGCGGGCAGGATCGGAGTCCTGGATTTCCTCGAGAAGGCCGAGCAGGGCGCCCGGCTTGCCGCGCAGGCGTTCCGCTGCGGCCTCGACGTCGAAGACCGATGCGCGTGAGTCCATGGAAAGCTCCCCGGCGGGCGGGAGAGTGGCCTCTCGGGGCCGTTGCGGTGCCATGGTGCCGAACCGTTGCGCGATCGAGAAGCAGGCCTGGGCGCGCCCGCCGTGAGGCAGTGTAGATTCCCTTCGGTCAAAAAACAAGCAAAAAATATAGATACAATATAGTCTATAGCCCGAAACGTCCATGACGCGCTTGCGTCCGGGTCGAACTGGCCGTACAGTGGGGAAAGGAAGGGGAGGGCCGCGCGTGCAGCCAAACGAGGAGCGGGAACTCGCGGCGGCGGCCGCCGCGAAGGTCCGTCGCAAGGTCGAGACGGTTTTCAGCAAGCTCGACGCCTATGCCTGGCTCTCGGATCGCGAGCGGGCCGAGTTCCGGCATTACCGCGAGGTGTTCCTCGAGGCCGTCTCCGGCATCGAGAAGCGCGGCCGCGACGGGGAGCTCAGGCTTCCGAGGAAGGGGAAGTTCCCCGACTGCCTGCCCGAGGGGCCGGTCCGGCTCGGGCTCTACATCGGCTCCTTCGACCCGTTCCAGATGACCCACATCGCCGCGGCGCTCAGGCTGCTCGCCTATCCCGGCACGGGCATTTCGCAGGTGCTCGTCGTCCCCGAAGGCGCGCGGAACCCGCTCAAGCCGAACCGTTCCGAGTACCGCTACCGCTTCGACATCATGGCCAAGCAGCTCCGGGGCGTCTTCGAACCCTTCGTCTGCCCGGCCGACCTTGGCGAGGATGTCGACACCATCGGCATCGGGCGCCGCCTGATCGCGGCGCTGGCCGGGCGGAGCCTCGAGCTGGACCACGTCGTCGGGGCGGACGTGCTGCCCTTCGTCGCCCACCTCTTGCCCGACGACCTGGCCTGGTGGAACGCCGAGGCCGCCGCGCATTCGGTGGACTTCTCCTACCGGGTCCGGGCCATCGCGCGGATCGGCGCGCCGGATCCGACGCCGTTCATCCAGTCGATCCGGGAGCGCGGCATCGCCGTCGACTACGACCCGCGGCTGATCGGCCTCCCTTCGAGCACGGACTTCCGGCAGGAGGGCGCCTTCACCATCGTCTTCCCGACCGCGGCGGTCATCAAGCACCTCGAGGTGATCTTCCGCTACTCCCTCGACAAGCCCTGGCTCGGCGGCAGGCGCCGCCGTCCCGCGGCCGAGGAATTCCGCGACGTGTGAGGGCGGGGAGGCGGCCCGGTCCGCGGTTCCGCCGAATTCCATCGCCGCGCGCCCTCCCGACGCGGCGCGGGGCTTTGCGCCGGGGCTCAGGCTCGGGTAAGCTCCGCTTCAGGGGGAAGGCGATGAAGCTCATTTTCCTGGGACCGCCCGGAGCGGGCAAGGGTACCGTCTCCGTAAAGGCCGCGCTCACGTTCGGCGTGCCGCACATCTCGACCGGCGACATCTTCCGCGACGCGATCCGCCACGGCACCGAGCTCGGACACGCGGTCAAGGACCTGATCGACGCGGGTCAGCTCGTCCCCGACGACCTGACCGTCGACCTCGTGCGCGAACGCCTCGACGAACCCGACGCCGCCCGCGGCTGGATGCTCGACGGCTTCCCCCGGACCATACCCCAGGCCGAGGCCCTCGACGCCTTCCGGCCCGAGGACCGCGTCATCGACTTCGCCATCGACGACGCTATCGTCATAGCGCGGCTCTCCGGCCGCCGGGTCTGTCCCCGTTGCGGCGCCTCCTTCAACGTGGTTTCCATGCCGCCGAAGGAGGAGGGCCGCTGCGACGCCTGCGGCGGCAAGCTCGAGACCCGCGTCGACGACCGCGAGGACTCGGTGCGCAGCCGCATCGAGGTCTACCGCGAGCGCACGGCGCCCCTCATCGGCTACTACGAACGCAAGGGCACCTTGGTGAGGGTCGACGCCGACCGTCCGGCCCCGCTCGTGCTGGCGGACGTGCTCGCGCTGGCCGGCAGCCTCTAGCCTTTCCGTTTTTCCCGATCCGCGCCTCCCGTCCCCGCGGGAGGCGCGCTATCATGGAGGAGTCCGCGCGCCTCCGGACCCAGGCCGAGCGCGCCGCCGTCCTCCATCATGTCGAAAAGGAGACAACCCATGTCCCGCAACCCCGCACCGAAAAACCGTGGCCTAGCGATCCTGTCGCTCTGCGCGGCAGGCCTTCTCTCCGCGTCGCTCGCCTCCTGCGGGAGCCCGGAAATCGACGGCGCGGCCGCCCCCGACGCCCGGGTGGTGAGCGCGCACACCGAAGGCCTCGTCGCCGTCGACGCGCGCGTGCGGGTGGTGCTGGCCTCCGACGCGCCGGGCGCGGCGCCGGGCGTGGCGGTCGAGGGCGCCTTCGCCTTCGACCCGCCCATCGCGGGACGGGCCGTCTGGGAGGACTCCCGGACCATCGCGTTCACGCCCGAGCGGAAGCTCGACTCGGGCGCGGCCTGGAAGGGCCGCTTCGATCCCGCCGCCGCGGGCCTCGAAGGCGCGGCTTTCGGCTTCTCCTTCCGCACCGCCCCCGCCTCGGTCTCCGTCGAGCTCGAGCCCCCGCGGGCGGCGGTCTCGGGCGGCCTCGAGCTGGCGGGACGGGTCTCCGCCAACGTCGCGCCCGACGCGGCCGAGTTCGAGCGGCTCCTCTCGCTGAGGGGCGCGGGCGACGCCGTCATCGAATGGGGCGAGGTCGAGGGCGGTTCGCGCTCCTTCGTGATAACCGGGATCGAGGCGCGCGAGGCCGCGTCGGATATCCGGGTGGCCTGGGACGGCCGGAGCCTCGGCGCGCGCGACCGCGGCGAGACCCGCGTCCGCCTGCCGGCCGCCGGCGAATTCGCCATGACCGGCTCGCGCTTCGCCCTCGAGCCGGACCGCCGCCTCGAGCTCGCCTTCTCGAAACCGCTCGATCCGTCCCAGGACCTCCGCGGCCTCGTGGTGCCGACCGGCTTCGCGCCGGGCTCGGGCCCCGCTCCCTCCGACCTGCGCTTCGAGCGCGAGGGCGGGCTGCTCAAGGTGTACGCGTCGCTCTCGTGGCCCGAGGGCGCGTCCGTGCGCGTCGAGCCCGGGCTCCGCTCGGCGGACGGCGACGTCATCGCCGTGCCGGTCCAAGCGGCGGTGAGCGCGCCCTGGGACAAGCCCGAGGTCCGCTTCGCGGGCTCCGGCGTCATCATCCCCTCGGCGGGCGGCACCGTGCTTCCCCTCGAGACCAGGAACGTCTCCGGCCTCATAGTCGAGGCCTTCCGCGTCTACGACGACAACATGATCCAGTTCCTCCAGGTGAACGACCTCTCGGGCGGCCGCGAGCTCCGCCGCGTCGGCGAGAGCGTCTGGAGCGCCCGCGTCGAGCTCGACTGGAACGAGGGCATGAAGAACCGCTGGGTGGCCCGGGGCCTCGACCTGGCGGCCCTCGGCGCCCGCTTCGGCAAGGGCATGTACCAGATCCGGGTGAGCTTCCGGAAGGACCAGAGCCGCTACGTCTGCGCGATCGACCACGACTTCTCGAAGCTGCCCTGGCCGGACGACCGCATCCCAGAACTCGACGGCGACGGCGATTCCTCGTTCTGGGACTGGGCCGAGCAATGGGCGGGCGGAGGCGATCCGTACCGCTACCGCACCGATCCCTGCCACCCCGCCTACTACGTCCGGGTCTACGACCACGACATCACGGTCCGCCGCAACATGCTGATGTCCGACCTGGCCCTGGTCATGCGGCGCGAGGCCGACGATTCGTGGCGCGCCGCGGCGACCAACCTCGCGAGCGCGGCGCCGGTCGCGGGCGCCGAGGTGGTGCTGTGGTCCTACGCGCAGCGCGAGCTCGCGCGCGCGAAGACCGACGCGAAGGGCTTCGCCCGGCTCGCGCCGCCCGAGGGCTCGAAGCCGGCCTTCGCCGAGCTCCGCTCCGGCGGCATGTCGACCTGGATGAAGGTCGACTCGGGCGCCGCCCTCTCCACGAGCCATTTCGACTCCGGCGGCGAGAAGGCCGCCTCGGGCGTCAAGGGCTACATCTACGGCGAGCGCGGCGTCTGGCGCCCCGGCGACGCGATGCACCTCGTCTTCATTCTCCACGACCCGCTCAAGGTCCTGCCCGCGGGCCACCCGGTGTCCTTCGACCTGGTCTCGCCGACCGGCGCCGTGGTGCGCTCCGAGGTCCTCAGGAGCCCGGTGGACGGGTTCTGGCGCGTCGACGCCTCGACCGCGCCGGACGCGCAGACGGGCGACTGGCGCGCCACCTTCACGGCGGGCGGCCGCTCCTGGACCAAGGTGCTCAAGGTCGAGGCCGTCATGCCGAACCGCCTCAAGGCCACGCTCGACACGGGCGGGGCCGCGGCCCTCTCGCCCGCGGTGAGCGAGCTCGGCGTCTCCTCGGCCTGGCTGCACGGCGCCCCGGCCGACGGCCTCCTCGCCGACGTGTCGGTGGCCTTCGCCCCGCAGCCGACCGTCTTCACGAGCTACTCGGGCTACGTCTTCGACGACCCGACCCGGCGCGTGTCCGCGTCCGACCCGCGGAAGATCTGGGAAGGCAGGCTCGACGCCGAGGGCGAGGCGCGCTTCCGCGCCGACCTTTCCCCCGAGGGCGTCGCCCCGGGCCGCCTCCGGGCTTCCTTCCTGACCCGAGTCTTCGAGCCCTCCGGCGTGTACTCGTCCGAGTCGTTCTCGATCGACTACGACCCCTACGAACGCTACGTCGGCCTCAAGCTGCCGAAGGGCGACGCGGCCCGCGGCATGTTGCTGACCGACGTCGACCACGTGGCCGAGATAGTCCTCGTGGACGCCGCGGGCAAGCCGGTTCCCAAGGCGACGGTGGAGGTCTCGCTCCACGAGATCCGCTGGCGCTGGTGGTGGGAGAAGGGCGAGGAGAGCCTCGCGGAGTACGCCCGCGATTCCTCGACGCGAAGGCTCCTGTCCGGCACCGTGGACATCGCGGACGGCAAGGGCCGCTGGACCTTCCGGCTCAAGTATCCCGAATGGGGACGCTACCTCGTGCGCGTCGAGGACCGCTCCGGCGGCCACTCGACCGGCCAGGTGGTCTACATCGACTGGCCCGGCTGGGCCGGGCGCGCCCGCGACGAGGCCGGCGGCTCCGCCGAGATGCTCGTGCTGGCCACCGACAAGGCCTCGTACAAGGTGGGCGAGGAAGTCTCGGTCACCTTCCCGTCGAACGCCAAGGGCCGGGCCCTGGTCGCGGTCGAGAAGTCCGGCCGCGTGCTCCGCGAGGAGTGGCTAGCGGGCGGGGCCGAGACGACCCGCTTCCGCTTCAAGCTCGAGGGCGGCATGGCGCCGAACGTCTACGTGCACGTGATGTTCATCCAGGAGTACGGCCAGACGGCCAACTCGCTGCCCATCAGGCTCTACGGCATCGTGCCCGTCATGGTGGAGGATCCGGCGACGGTGCTCGAGCCCGTGGTGCAGGCGCCCGAGAAGCTCAGGCCCAACGAGAAGAGCTCGTTCACCGTCAAGGAAGCCTCGGGCAAGGCCATGACCTATACGGTGGCCGTGGTGGACGAGGGCCTGCTCGGCCTGACCCGCTACCGCACCGCCGACCCGCGCCTCGAGTTCTACCGGAAGGAAGCATCGCTGCTTTCCACCTTCGACATGTACCGCTTCGTGGCCGGCGCCTATCCCGGCAAGCTCGAGACCCTGCTGGCCATCGGCGGCGGCGACGGCTTCGACGGGAAGGAAGGGCGCAAGCCCGAGCGCTTCCCGGCCGTGGTCCGCTACTACGGTCCCTTCAGGCTCGCCGCGGGCGCGAGCGCCGCGCACGAGCTCGAGCTCGGTTCCTACATCGGCGCCGTCCGCTACATGGTGACGGCCGGCACCCCTTCGGGCGCCTACGGCGCGGCCGAGCGGACGGCCACCGTCTCCAGCGAGCTCATGGTCTTCGGCACGGCGCCGCGCTTCCTCTCGGTCAACGAGACCGCGAAGTTGCCGGCCACGCTGTTCGCCGGCGCGGGCCGCGCCATGCGGGTGACCGTCCGGGCGCGGGCCGAGGGCGCGGTGGCCATCGACGGTCCTTCGACCGTCACCGTGGACGCGCCGCGCGACGGCGAGTACTCGGCCGCCTTCGCCGTCAAGACCGGCGGCTCGGTCGGTTCGGGCCGGATCGTGCTGACGGCCGAGGGCGGCGGTTTCCGCTCGGAGCACGTCATCGAGCTGCCGGTGCGCTCGGCCTCGACCACCGTCGCCGTCGACAGCTCCTTCAAGCTGGACGGGGGGACGACCAGGTCCGAGAAGCTGGACTTCCCCGGCGTGCCCGGTTCCAATTCGCTCACGGTCGAACTGTCGCGCGCCAGGCCCGTGGACCTCACGGGCAGGCTCGCCTTCCTGGTCGGCTACCCGCACGGCTGCGCGGAGCAGACCACCTCCAAGGCCTTCCCCCAGGTTTTCCTGCCCGAGGCCGTCGAGATGGACGCCGAGCGCCTGGTCCAGGTCCGCGAGAACGTCGCGGCCGCCATCGAGAAGCTGAAAGGTTTCCAGACTCCGCGCGGCGGTTTCTCCTTCTGGCCCGGCGAGGGGGTCGAGCACGACTGGCTCTCGAGCTACGTCGGCCACTTCCTCGTGTCCGCGCGGCGCGCGGGCTGGAGCGTGCCCGCCGACATGGAAACGCGGCTCCTCGAATACTTGGCCCGCGACGCCGCTCTCTGGAATTCCGGCGACCCGGCCTCCGCGCTCGTGCAGGCCTACCGACTCTACGTGCTGGCGCTCGCGGGCAAGCCCGACCTCGCCTCCATGAACCGCCTGCGGGAGGGCAGGGAACTGCCGACGCAGGCCGCCTGGCGCCTCGCCGCGGCCTGGGCCCTGGCCGGCCGCAAGGACGCGGCCGCTTCCATGACCCGCGGCCTGATGGCCTCGCGAACCGACCTGGAGGGGGGCGGCTCCTGGGGCTCTGCGTTCCGCGACGACGCCCTCATCCTCGACGCGCTCAACGCCCTCGGCGACTCGGCGCGCGGAAAGCCGCTCTTCGAATCCATGGCCGACCGCATGGCCTCCGACGGCTGGCTCTCCACCCAGGAGACCGCCTTCGCCCTCGTGGCCGTGCTGCCCTGGATCAAGGAAGCCGCCGAGGGCGGAAGTTCCCGGGTGCGCGTATCGTTCGCGGGGGGCGCGGAGAGCACCGTCGTTCTCGAAAAGGGCGTGCGGCAGCTGAGCGTCCCGGTATCCGCCGCCACGGGCGGCGCGCTCAGGGTGGTGAACGAAGGAAAGGGCGCCGTCTGGGTGCGCGCCGTCGCGCGCGGCGAGCCCGAGCCCGGCAAGGAGGGCGCCGTCTCCAACGGGCTCTCGCTCGAGGTCGCGTGGCGCGACGCCTCCGGCGCGCGCATCGAACCTGAATCGCTCCGGCTCGGCGACGACGCGACCATCACGGCGCGCGTGGGCAACCTGACCTTCAAGGCCCTGTCCGACATCGCCCTGACGCTCCGCATTCCCGCGGGCTTCGAGATCGTCAACGAGCGGCTCGCGGACTCCGCCTCGTCGCCCAAGGCGGCCTATCGCTACCAGGACATCCGCGACGATCGCTCGATGTGGTACTTCGACCTGAAGCGGGGCGAGTCGCGGACCTTCGAGCTGCGCGTCACGCGGGCCTACGACGGCACGTTCGCCATGCCCGCGACGACGGCAGAGCTCATGTACGACGGCAGCATCAACGCGGTGGCGCCGGGCGGCGTCGTCGGCCCCGTGACGGGGAGCCGCGCGGCCCCGGCCTCCACGGGGCCGGTAAAGCCGGCCTCCAGCCGCCCGACGCCCTAGTGGGCGAGGCGGCGAAACGGGACGGCCGCCGCGGGAGGGACGGCGGTCGTCCGGCGCTCACGGCGCTCGCGTCGGCGCGGATCGCCCTCGCGGGCGGAGCGTCGCGCGCGCGCGCCCTGGCCGGCGGCGCCGCGCGCCGCGCCGCCGCCTTCCTCACCGACGCGCGGAGGGCGCCGCCCGTCCTCGGCGCCCTGCTCTTCGCGGCGGCCTTCCTGGCGCTTCCGGTCGTCCGCTTCGAGAGCGCGTGGTCGACCGAGCTGCGCGCGGCGCCTTCGGCCGACGGGGCGCCGGGCGAGCTGCTCGGCGCCTCGACGGCCAGCGACGGCCAGTGGCGCTTTCCGCCCTCGGAATCGGTGTCCGCGCGTTTCGCCCTCGCGGCCGAGGCCTGGGAGGATCGCCGCTTCCGCGCGCACGCGGGCTTCGATCCGCGGGCCGTACTCCGCGCCTTCCGCGACAACGCGCGCGCGGGCGAGGTGCGATCCGGCGGTTCCACGCTCTCCATGCAGGTGGTCCGCCTGGCCCGCGCGGCCGCGCGCCCGGATGATCCGCCCGCGCGCAGCCTGGCCACCAAGCTCGTCGAACTGGTCCTCTCGGTCCGCCTCGAACTCGTCCGTTCGAAGGACGAGGTGCTCGCGCTCTGGGCCGCGCACGCGCCTTTCGGCGGCAACGTGGTTGGCCTCGAGGCGGCCAGCTTCCGCTGGTTCGGCCGCCCGCCCGGCGAGCTGACCTGGGCGGAGGCCGCGACCCTGGCCGTGCTGCCGAACGAGCCGGGCCTCGTCCACCCCGCCGGCGACCGCGAGCGCCTCGCCGCCAAGCGCGACCGCCTGCTCGAGACGCTGGCCGCGCGCGGCGCCCTCGCTCCGGAAGCGTTGCCCTTCTCGCGGGGGGAGCCCTTGCCCACGGAACCCGAAAGCCTGCCGGCCCTGGCGCCCTGGCTGCTCGCGGCGGCGTCCGCCTCGGGCGCGGCCGAACAGGAAACCACCCTCGACGCGTCGCTGCAGCGCCGACTCCTCGAGCTCGCGCGGCGCTACGCCGCGCAATCCCGCCACGCGGACAACTACGCGCTCGTCGTGGCGCGGGTGGACGACGGTGCGGTGCTGGCCTGGGTCGGCAACGCCCCCGCCCCCGCGGTCGAGGCCTTCACCGGGCAGGTCGACTGCGCCTCCGCCCCCCGCAGCTCGGGATCCATCCTCAAACCCTTCCTCTACGCCGCCATGCTCGACTCGGGCGAGCTGGCGCCGCAGGCCCTCGTGCCGGACATCCCGACGCGCGTCGGCTCGTTCAGCCCGGAGAACTACGACAAACGCTTCGAAGGCGCGGTGGCCGCGGACGAGGCGCTCGCCCGCTCGCTCAACGTGCCCTTCGTCCGGCTCCTGCGCTCCTACGGCGTGGACCGCTTCCATGCCCTGCTCCGAGGCCTGGGCTTCGGGCGGCTCTTCCGCAAGGCGGAGGACTACGGCCTTTCCCTGGTCATAGGCGGCGCCGAGGTGACCCTGGCCGAGGCGGCGGGCGCCTTCGCGGACCTGGCCCGCGCGGCCAAGGGCGGACCCGCCACCGTCCTCGGCGTCTCGTGGCGCCCGCGGTCCGAGACGGCCGCGTCCGCCGCGCCGCGCTACCCCTTTTCCGCCGGCGCCGCCGCCCTGACCCTGCGCGCCCTCGCGGACGCCGAGCGCCCGAGCGAGGAGATCGGTTGGCGCGGCTTCGCGAGCGCACGGCGCATCGCCTGGAAGACCGGCACCAGCCAGGGCTGGCGCGACGGCTGGGCCGTCGGCACCGACGGCGACCACGTCGTGGCGGTCTGGGCGGGCATCGCCACGGGGGAAGGGCGCGCGGGGCTCACGGGAGGGCTCGCCGCCGCGCCGCTCATGTTCGAGGCCTTCGGCCTCCTGCCGCGCGGCTCGGGCTTCGAACCCGGCCCCGACGCGTTCAGGCCCGTCGAAGTCTGCGCCGACTCCGGCTTCTACGCGGGCCCCGACTGCCCCTCCGTCAGGACGGTGCAAGTTCCCGTTGACGCGCCCCAGGCGGACGCCTGTCCCTTTTGCCGCCTCGTGCACCTGAGCCTCGACGGACTCCACCGCGCGTCGGCCGACTGCGTCAGCGAAGCCGAGCTCAGGACCGAGAAGCGCTTCGTGCTCCCGGCCGGCATGGAGTGGTGGTATCGCCGTTCGAGGCTCGACTACCGCCCCTTGCCGCCCTGGTTGCCGGGCTGCGGCTCGGAGGACGACTCGCCGCTCGCCATCGTGGTGCCGGACGGCGGCTCGGCGCTCATCGTGCCGGTCGAGCTCGACGGCTCTCCGGGCATGGCGGTCTTCTCCGCGGTCCACCGCGACCCCGACGCCCGCCTCTTCTGGCACCTCGACGGCGACTACCTCGGCGAGACCCGCGGCGAGCACCGCATCGACGCGCGTCCGGCCCCCGGCCTCCGCGTGCTCGCGGTGGTCGACGAGGAAGGGCGGCGGGCGGAGCTGCGCTTCACCGTGCTCGACGCCGGGGACTGAGGCGGACGGGCGGTTTCAGGCGGCGGGCAGTTCGACGCGGAAGACGGTGCGGCCCGGCCGGGACTCGCAGCCTATCGCGCCCCCGAGCGAATCGACGATGCGCCGGGCGATGTCTAGGCCGAGTCCCGAGCCTTCGCCCGGCGGCTTGGTCGTGAAGAAGGGCTCGAAGATCCGCTCCATCGCGCCTTCCGGGATGCCCGGCCCCGAATCGGCGATTTCCACGATCACCCGGTCCCCGCTCCGCCGCGCGCCGACCTCGAGCGAGCCCTTGCCTTCCATCGCCTGTACCGCGTTGACGACGAGGTTGGTCCAGACCTGGACCAGCTGGTCGGGCACCGCTCGGACGTGGCAGAGTTCGCCGTAGCTCCGCGTCACCTCGATGCCGGGCTTCGAGGGACCGACGTAGAGGGTGAGCGCCATCTCGAGCTCGGCGCTGACCTCGATCACCGTCGCCTCGCGCGAGCGTTCGGCCCGCGCGTAGGTCCTGAGCGCGCCGACCACCGCCCCCGCCCGTTCGGCCGCCTGGCGGATGACGCGGGCCGACGAGACCAGGCTGGAGAGGCGTTGCGCCTCGCCGACCAGGGCCGCGGCCTCCGGACGCTTGAGAAGCGCCGAAAAGCGCCCGCGCTCTTCCAGGAGGTCCATGTCCGCGAGGTCGTCCGCGATGGAGCGCGCGTCGGCCACGCCCGCGCCTTCGAGCTCGCGCGCGGCCTCGAGGCGCTCCTGGCGCGGAGCACCCTTGCCTTCGCCCTCCGCCGAGTCGGCCTTCTCGAAGGCGCGTTCGAGCAGGACGTCGAAGAGGGCCCGGCTCTCCGGACCGAGCGCGGCGTAGGCCTTGAGCGCGGGGGAGATGTCCCTTCCCGCGACGCCGAGTATGTTGCCGGACGCGGACACGATGGCGCCGAGCGGCGAGTTGACCTGGTGCCCGATGCCCGCGGCCACCTGGCCGAGCGCCGCGAGCTTCTCCTGGAGCACCAGCCGCTCCTGCGCGTCGCCGAGCTCCCTCACCACGGTCTCGAGCGAGACGTTGGCGTCCTGGAGCGCCCGGTTGACGCTCTGGTTCCGGGCGAGCGTCCTCAGCAGGACCACGGACCAGGCCAGGCTGCCCGCGACTATGATGAAGGCCAGCTGGAGCCAGCGGTTGCGGAAGTCCGCGATGAAGCCGTAGGCCTCGCCCTCGGGCACGGTGACCATGATGGTCCAGAACGAGTCGACGAGCGGCACCGCCTGGTAGCGCGCCACCTTCCGGACCGGGGGGCCCACCGTCTCCCCGATCGCGGAGTACAGGTACTCTCCGTCGCCCGAGCCACCGCCGGCCATGACCTCGGCGAGGGCCAGCATGGTCGGCGAATCCGCGCTGGTCTCGCGGACGTTCCTGCCCGCGTGCCCCGGGACCGGGCAGTAGAGCTCGGTGCCGTCGGAGTCGAAGAGGACGGCGTAGCCGGTTTCGCCGACGCGGATCCGGGAGACGTAGCGGCTCGAGATCTCCTCGAAGGGCACGAGTATGGCCAGGCCGCCCGCGAAATCGTCGCCGCGCCGCACCGGCACGACGAGCGAGACGGCCGGGTAGCCCTGGACCGCCATGAAGACGCGGCTCAAGGTCGGCTCGCGGGCGGCCAGGAAGCGGGCGTTGTGCTCCTGCTTCGAAATGTCGCGGCCGCGCACGGAATCGTCGGGCCAGGACCACGCGATGGTCCCGTCCGGGGCTATCCGGGTCACGGCGCGGACGTTTCCGCGTTGCTCCTCGTGGAAAGCCCGGAGCGTCGCTTCGCCGTTCGCGTCCATGTCGCGGATTTCCGGCAGGGCCGCGAGGAAGTGGAGCGTGCGGTAGTAGTAGTCGAAGTACTCGTCGATGCCGTTGGCGGCCTGTTCGGCCAGCACGCGGGCCTGGAAGCGGAGGCGGGCGATGCCCTCGTCGCGCGTAACGCCGTACGCGTCGAACATGAGCCACGCGGCCAGCATGAGCACGACCGCGAAAACCGCCAGCGCCGTCCAGATCGTCTTGCGCATCGCCCGCGTATCCTCCGCGCCAACTCTAGCCGATAGCCGGGGGCGGCGCAACGGCGGCGGGGCGGCGGCGGGCGGGCCTCAGTCGTTCCTCCCGGCCCCCGCGCGGACGGTCGCCGCGAGCCGAGCGAGCGCGTCGCGCCAGGCCGCGTCGTCGACGGACGGCAGCCGGACGCGGACGAGGGCGCCGTCCCTGGACCAGACCGCGCCGGCGAGCAGGGCGTCGCCCGAACCCGGGTCGAAGAGCGCGCGGACGGCGCCGTAGAGCGCGAGACGCGCCACGCTCTCGTACACGCGCGCGCTCCGCTCGTCCGTGAATACGAAGGCGGCGCGGGTTTCGCGCGAACCGGCGCCGTCGACGTACCACGCCGCCGCGAGCGTGAAGCGGGCGGACGCGGCCCCGTCCTCGTCGCCGGCCAGTCCGGACAGGACCGCGTAGGCGTCCGGGACGACGACGAGGAGGTCTCCGCCCGACAGGTCGGACGCTGCGTCGGGCAAGGGGGAGGGGACGGGTTCGAGGAGGCGCGGAGTCATCAGGGCGAGCGGGCGGTTCGAGGCCAGGGCGAGTCGCGAGTCGGCGAAGGCCACGCGCAACGCGCCCCCGGTTTCCCTCCAGCCCTCGCCCTCCCGCTTCCAGCCCGGGTCCGCGGCCAGGAGCGCGTCGGCCCTGCCTGCCGGGAAGCTCCCGTACGCGGCTGCCTCGAAGCGCCCGTCCTCGCCGGCGCCGAGCGCCAGGCGATCGACGCGATCCGCGGCCATGATGGCGAAATCGCGTCGGCCGGCCTCGGCGAAGGACTCCGCCAAGGCCAGGGTCTCCGCGCGCGACGAGCTCAGGTAGAACCGCAGATCGGGCGCGAGGAAGCCCAAGGGGTCGACGCCGTCGACGTAGCGGAGGCGCGGCGCGCAACCCGGCAGGACCAGCGCCAGAACCGACAGAACCAGGATCGGGGCCGAGGCGGCGCGTCCGGTCAGGATCCCCCCGGACGGCGCTGCCCGCCGCGCCCGGTCGAGCGCCTCGTCCCTCGTCCTCCGCTCACCCATGCGCGAGTGCCTCCATGCGGATGGAAGATAGCACGGAAGCGGCGGCCGCTCCCCCTACTTCCGCGCGCCGAGCTCGCCCGTCATGGTCCCGAGGAAGGCGAGGACCGACGCCTCGGCGAAGACGACGAGAGCGGCGAAGGCCGGCAAGGGCAATGTGGTATCGATTCGGCCCGCGACGACGCCGCAGACGGCGCCGAGGGCCAGGAACAGGGCCAGCGCGCCGAGCCTGCCGCCGATCTTGATGCCCGGGGCGAAGAGGCCCGAGAGGCCGAGCAGGATCATGAGCCCCGAGCCGGCCAGGAAGGTCCAGGCCGTCCCGTCCCCGAAGAGCCGCGCCAGCCAGGACGGGCCCCCGTCCTCCGGCGCCTCCCCGGAGCCGGCCTCTGCCTCGCCCTTCGCGGCGGGTTTCGCGGCGGCCGGCTTCGGCGCCGCGGGCTTGGCCGCGGCCGGCGCGCCCAGGCTCCCGCTCGATCCGCCGGCTCCCGCGGCCGCGGCGAAGTCCTCGAGCAGCGCGTCGAAGCTCTCGCGGAGCAAGGGTTCCTTGAGCTTGGCGCGGTCGATCGCCGCGAGCTCGCCCACGAGCCGCGCGCGCCGCCCGAGCCCGAGCTCGCGGAGGGTCGGTCCGAGCAGGGCCGGCGCCGCGAGGACGAGGCCCGCGACTCCCATCGCCATGATGAGGTTCCTGCGCGACTTGAAGGCGAAGAGGGCGAGCAGCCGCGCGATCAACGAGCCCATGTGAACCTCCCCGTGGCGACCCCGAGCCGGATCCGCCTTCCATCGTCGGCCCCGGTCATCCGCGCGTCAAGCGTCTCCGGAAAAACGCGGGAGGCGCGACGCCGGCCGGCGCGACGGGAACCGGACCCTGCCTACAGGTCCGCGCACAGCTTCCGGGCGAGCGCGCGATGTTCCTCGGCCGCCTCGTAGAAACGCGCCAGGTCGCTCCGCGCGAAGCGCCCGTCCGCGCGCACCTCGCGCAGGGCCTCGCCGCCCCCGAGGCGGCGCCCCGCCTCCGCCTTGAGCCAGAGCAGCTTGTCGTAGCCGCGGAAAGGCTCGTCCATGGCGGTCTCGTCGATCAGCCCCGCGGCCTCGAGCCGCGCGCGGGCGTCGAAGGGCTCGAGGTCGAACTCGATGGTCCAGTCGGCTCGCCGCTCGCCCTTGCCGCCCGGGCTCCGGAACACGCGTTCGATCCGTTCGAGCAGGAAGTCCTCGTCGTCGAACGGGCGCTTCATCGAGACGCAAAAATAGCGGTAGAGCTTCTTCGCGGCCTCCGTCCAGCGCGCGGCGTTGTCGATGGCGGAGCGCTCGGGCAGGAGCCGCCCGTCGCGCCAGAAGCCGCCCGGGTCGTCCGGCCTGGTCAGCGCCTGCAAGTGGCCGGCGGCCGGCAACCGCGAGTCCGGGTCGAGAGCGTTGAACGGCTCGTTCCGCGCCGTGAAGTTCTGATGCGCCCAGGTGTCGGCGAAGGCGTGCGCCGCGATTCCGACGCGGCAGGGGTCGCCGGTTTTCATCGCCGCGACCATCAGCTCCTTCGCCCGTTCGCCGTTGGGCGTCACCGCCCAGGGGTTCCGCTCCCCGTCGCGACGGAGGGCGGCCGCCGCGTCCGCGTCGCCCGGCACGAAGTGGAAAGGCAGGTAGACCTCGTCCCGGGTGCGCTCGTCCCAGAACACGTAGTTCTGCGTGGCCGGGCAGTCGTACGAGCGACCGTCCTCGAGCACCCGGTAGGGATGGATGGCGCGGTCGACCCACGCGCTCGCCCAGGCGATCAGGTCCGCGTCGGGCCTGCCGGCGGCCTCGGCGAGGGCGCGCACGGCGTAATAATGGAAATCGACGTTCATGGTGGGGCCAGTATGTGCCCTGTCGGCGTTTCCCGCCAGCCGACTTTCCGCGCGGAAGCGGCTTCCATCCCGATTTCCCGGGGCGCCTCGCGGCCGCCGGAGGGCGGCCGCGACCGGGCTCTCCGCTCCAACGCGCGCGCGCGTTTCCGCTTCGATCCCTGGCGCGATTCCGGGAGGGGCGGCGCTCCGCCCCTCCGCTCCGGCGCGGTTGGGTCCCGATGGGGACAGACCCCGGAGCCGCCTCGATGGGGACAGACCCCGCGGCCGCCTCGATGGGGACAGACCCCGCGGCCGCCTCGATGGGGACAGACCCCGCGGCCGCCTCGAGGGGACAGACCCCGCGGCCGCCTCGATGGGGACAGACCCCGCGGCCGCCTCGAAGGGACAGACCCCGCGGCCGCCTCGAAGGGACAGACCCCGCGGCCGCCTTGAGGGGGACAGACCCCGGGGCCGCCTCGATGGGGACAGACCCCGCGGCCCCCGCGGTTCGGGATTTTGCGGCTTGCGCGCGGCGCCGCGCTCCGCGAGCCTTGCTGCAGGAAGAGGAGGTACGCATGGATACGAGGACCGGCAACCGCGAGTACTTCAAGCGCGGGCATCCCGAGGCCTGGGCCGCCTACGAAGCCTTCGGCAAGGCGCTTCACGAGGCGGGGCCGCTTTCGCCCCGCGACTGCGCCCTGGTCAAGGTCGCGGTCGCCGCGGCCTCCCAGTACGACTACGCGCTCCGCTCGCACATCGAACGCGCGGTCGAGGCCGGCTGCACCCGGGCGGAACTCGAGCACGCCGTCATGCTCGTGGCCACCACCGCGGGCTTTCCCCGCATGATGGCCGCCCTCATGATACTTCGCGACGAGCTGCCCTGAGCCGGGGTCCCGCCCTGCCCGCGGGGCCCCGGACGGCATCAGCGCGCGGGGGCGCTTCCCGCGCGGCGCCCCCGGCCGCTATAGTCGGCGCATGAGCGAAACCTCAAGCCTCGTCGACGCGGCCGCGCGCGCGCGCGATTTCCGCGTCCTCGCCCTCGACCTGGACGGCACCGTCGTCACGGGCGACTACCGCCTCTCCGATCGCGTCGTCCGCGCGGTCGCGCGCTTCCGCGAGGGCGGACGGCTCCTCTTCGTGGCGTCCGGGCGCGCGCGGATCTCCTCCTTTCCCTGGGTCGCCCGCTTGGGCGGCGCGGACGGGCTCTCCGCCTTCAACGGGGCGGCGGTCTGGGACGGCCCGGCCGCCCGGGACCCGGAAGGCGTGCCTTTTTTCAGGGTCGGCCTTTCCGAGTGCGTCGCGCGCGAGCTCCTGGCGCACGCCCGGCGCTCCGGACTCGACTTCCACGTTTGGTCCGGCGAGAAGTGGTACTACGAGGCGCGAACGCCCGGCGTCGACTTCTACGAGGCGCGTTCGGGCCTCCCCGGCGCCGTCGTCGATTTCGACGCCGTGGACGAGCTCCGCTGGTCCAAGCTCATGTTCGTCGCCCCCGAGGCGCGGCTCGCGGCGTTCGCCCCCCGCCTCCGCGAGGCCCTGGGCGAAAAGGCCCTCGTCGTCTCGACGGGAGTCTCGATGCTCGAGGTGGTGCCGCCCGGCGTCTCGAAGGCGGCGGCCCTCGGCGCCTGGCTTTCGCGCCGCGGCCTTTCGCGCGCGGAGGTCCTCGCCTTCGGCGACGCGGAGAACGACCTCGACATGCTCCTCGCGGCGGGCGTCGGCGTCGCCATGGCCGACGGTCCGGAGACCGTTCGCGCCGCGGTCGGCAGGGTCTGTCCCCCCGTCGGGGACGACGGCGTCGCGCTCTGGCTCGAGGAATGGCTCGACGCGCGGGGCGGGGCATGAACGTCGAGCACGTCGCGCTCTGGGTCCGCGACCTCGACGCCATGGCCGAGTTCTACGCGTCCTGGTTCGGAGGGAGCGCCGGGCCCGAGTACCGCAACGCCGCGAGCGGCTTTTCCTCGCGCTTCGTCTCCTTCGCGTCCGGATCGCGCCTCGAGCTGATGCGCCGGGCGGACCGGCTGGCCCCCGACCCCGAAGGCCGCGCGGGCTGGGCCCATCTGTGCTTTTCGGCGGGAGGCCGCGGGCGAGTCGACGAGCTGGCGGCGGATTTCCGCTCTGCGGGCGTGACGGTGGCCGACGGACCGCGGCTGACCGGCGACGGCTACTACGAGCTCGTCGTGCTCGATCCCGAGGGCAACCGCGTCGAGCTCACGGCCTGAGCGGCGTCACGTAGCTTCCGGGAAGCCCCCGGGCGGCGTCACGAAGCTTCCGGGCAGACGCGGCCCAGGACGCGGAACTACGCCCTTGTCGCGCGCTCCTTCAGGGCCGGGCCGCGCGCTCCTTCAGGGCCGGGCCGCGCGCTCCGCTTCCAGTTCCGCGTACACCTTCTCGAGCAGGTCCGGCCGGTCGGTGATGATGCCGTCCACCCCGAGAGCGACGAGCTCCCGCATGGTCGCCTCGTCGTTGACCGTCCAGTAGTGCACCGCGACCCCGTGGCGCCGCGCGTCCTCGACGATGCGCCGGTCGACGAGGCGCGTGTACCACTCGTCGCGCTCCGGATCGTACCAGGCTAGCTTGTCGCGGATGAAGGCCGGCAGCTTCTCGACCAGGGCGCGCTGCTTCGGCTTGATGCGATCCTCGACGGGCAAGAGCAGGGCCGAGTAGCCGGGCTTGAGGAAGAAGTCGAGCCCGAGCGCGGAGAGCACCGAGAAGACGAGCACGTCGTCGGAGGCCGCCGCCGTCGCGATGCCTCCGCCCGAGGCCTCGCGGAGCAGGGCGGTGGCGGCATCCTCGAAGCTGGCCACCACGACGCGGTCGCGCATGCCCGCCGCGTCGACGGCGCGCGCGAGGGCTTCCGCGGCCGCCCGCGCGTGCCCCTCGCCCGTCCGCTCGACGGTATCCTTGAGCTCGAGGATGTACGATGCATCCGGATACGCGGCGAAGAGCGCTTCAAGGCGCGCGGGCGCGAGCTCGGCGAGCAGGGCCGGATGGTCCCGCGCGAGCGCGGCCGAGTCCGCGTAGGGCCGCGAGCCGTCCGGGGCGGTGAAGTTGACGCCGAAGTTGCGCGTCCTGAGCTCCGCGTAGGCGAGCTCGCGGACGAGGCGGTCCTCGCCGGTGGTGGCCTTGATGGAAAGGTCGTGGTGGCTCACGAGGACGCCGTCCGCGCTGAGCGCCAGGTCGATCTCGAAGTTGGTCCAGCCGCGCTCGGCCATCATGCGGTACGAGAGGATGGTGTTCTCCGGGTAGAGCCGCTTGGCGCCGCCGTGCGGCACTACGAGGGGAAGCTCGCCCGTCCCGACGCGGAGGGGGTTCGCTCCCCCCGGTCCCGGCGCGATGGGTATCCGGTCGAGGACGTAGAGGACGAGGGCGAGGATCGCGACGACGGCGAGCGCGAGGGGAAGCGCGCGGCCGAACCATCCGCGGGCATCGCGCCTTTCCCGCTGTTCCCGCGTGACCCGTTCCACCATGGCGGCCTCCCCGGTCGCGCTTCGTCATGAAAAGGCGCGGCGCCAGAGGACGATACCCGTCCCCGGGCGCCGCGGTCAACGACCCGCGCGGGATCGCGAGCCGGACATCCTCAGGACTCGATCTTCGCCTTGAGGCGGTCGTACTCGGCTTCGGCGATCTCGCCGCGCGCCAGGCGCTCCTTGAGCAGCGCGAGCGCGGAGGCCGTGCCGTCGGCCGTGCCTTCGCGGACGGCGCCGGACTTCGCGGCGCGCTGCGCCTTCACCGAGAGGACGATGGCGACGACCAGCCCCGCGACGAAGAGCGCGCCGACGAGCCAGCCGATCCAATGGAAGCCGAAGAAGGGACCCGCGGCGCTCATGCCGTAGCCGAGACCATACAGGCGGTTGTACATCGAAAAGCTCCTTGGGACGCCGCGTCGGGCGCGGCCCCCCGCAGTTAATTATGCAGGAAGCGTGCCAAGAACCTTGGCGGTGATGAGCCGCGAGCCTCGGGCAAGCCCACGGCGGGATACGGCGGGATATGGCGGGATACGGCGGGATGAAGGCAAGGAAGCGCCGTTCCGGGAGGTGTCGACGGGCGGATGGAGCAGTTCGTCGGGCAAAAGGAGCCGCCCCTACGAACGAATCCCGGTCGGGGGATGGGAAAATCCTGCCGCCTCCAGCGCAGTTCCTGCCCGCGCTTGCCGCGGCGCCCGGGGGCGGGGCATACTGGCCGCTACATGACGCGAGACGAGCTTATCGAGTACTGCCGCGCCAAGCCCTACGCCACGGCGGACTTCCCCTTCGACGACGTGACCCTGGTCGTCAGGGTGGGCGGGAAGATGTTCGCGCTCGTCGGACTCGACGCCGAGCCGCCGTCCGTCAACCTGAAGTGCGATCCCGAGGCCGCGGGCGACCTTCGCGCCACCTATCCGGCAATCACCTCCGGCTGGCACATGAACAAGGAGCACTGGAACACGGTGCGCCTCGACGGCTCGCTGCCGGAAGCGCTCGAGCGCGCCCTGGTCGACCGCTCCTACGATCTCGTCCTCGACGGCCTCTCCGCCCGCGAGCGCGAGAAGGCCGGCATTCCCCCCAAGGCGCCCGCGCCGCCCCGCCGCCCCGCGCCCGGAACCGGCCGTGGCCGGACCTAGCGTCGACCCGGCCCTCGAGGCCGCCGCCGCGACCGCGCCCCCAGCCTCCGCTACCGAGACCCGGCAGGGCCGCGGAAAGCGGCGCGCAGCCTTCCCGGCCCTGCGCCAGCGCAACTTCCGCCTCTTCTGGACGGGCCAGCTCGTCTCGCTCGCGGGCACCTGGATGCAGCGCCTCGGGCAGTCCTGGCTCGTCCTCGAGCTGACCGGCTCGCCGCTCGCCCTCGGCACGGTCAGCGCCCTGCAGTTCCTGCCCATGACCTTCCTCTCGCTGCTCGCCGGCCCGCTTGTGGACCGCTGGCCGAAGCGCCGCATCCTCGTCGTCACGCAGTCGCTCATGGCCCTGCTCGCCCTCGCGCTCGGCGTCCTCGCCGCGACCGGCGCCGCGCGCTACTGGATGGTGCTGGTCCTGGCCTTCCTGCTCGGCCTCGTCAACACGGTCGACGTGCCCGCGCGGCAGGCCTTCATGTCGGAGATCGCGGGGCGCGAGGCCCTCGTCAGCGCCATCTCGCTCAACTCCGCCGCGTTCAACGCCGCGCGCATCGTCGGCCCCGCGCTCTCGGGGCTCCTCGTCGCGGCGGTCGGCGTCGCCCCGAGCTTCCTCCTCAACGCCGCGAGCTACCTGGCCGTCATCGGGGGGCTCCTCGCCATGCGCGAGCTTCCCCGGCCCCGCGCCGACCCGGGTCCCCGCGGCGCGCGCGGAACGGCGGCCAGCGCCCTCGAGGGCCTCCGCTGGGTGCGCGCGCGGCCCGAGATCGCCCTGCCGCTCCTCCTCCTCGCCGTCCTCTCGGCGGCGGTCATCAACTACAACGTCGTCGTGCCCATCCTCGCGCGCGACGCGCTCAGGCTCGGCGCCGAAGGCTACGGCTTCCTCATGAGCGCGCTCGGCGCGGGTTCGCTCGCGGCCGCCGTCCTCATGGCCGCGGGCGGCAAGCGCGAGCCCGCGGACCGGACCCTGCTCGCGGCAGCCGCCGGCATGGGCGCCGCGTACATCCTCCTCTCGTTCCAACGGAGCTTCGCCGCGTCGGCGGCGCTCCTCGCCCTGCTCGGCTTCTCGACCGTCTCGCTGACCGCCCGCGTCAACGCCGCCGTCCAGCTCCGCTCCGACGACGCCCACCGCGGACGGGTCATGTCGCTCTACGCCCTGGTCTTCGGCGGCGTCACCCCCGTCGGGGCCCTGTACGCGGGAGGCCTCATCGACGCCGCGGGAGCGCCCGCCTACCTCCTCGCCTCGGGACTCCTCGCGCTCGCGGCCGTGGGCGGAGCCTTCGCCCTCGGTCTGGGCAGGAAGCGCCCGGAATAGGAAACGCGCGGGAATCCCGGGCGCCCCGGCGTCGCCGGAGGGCGCCGCCGGCCGGGCTTTCCGCTCCAATCGGGCCGCGCCACCCGCTCCGCCCGCGGGACCGGCCCGAACGGCCCGATTTCCGCTGCAATCCCTGGCGCGACTCCCGGCGTCGCGGCGCCGTCCCCCTCCGACGGCGCGCCCCCGGGCTCCGTCCCTGCGAGCTCCGTCCCTCCGGGCTCCGTCCCTGCGAGCTCTGTCCCCCGGGCTCTGTCCCTCCGAGCTCTGTCCCTCCGAGCTCTGTCCCTCCGAGCTCTGTCCCTCCGAGCTCTGTCCCTCCGGGATCCGTCCCCGGGACTTTGTCCCTCCAGGGTCTGTCCCCCGGGGTCTGTCCCCCGGGGTCTGTCCCCCGGGGTCTGTCCCCGTTGTTGCGCCGGGAGCGCGGCTGCGCTAGGCTGGACCGTCCCGTACCCGAGGAGGTCACCATGTCCGCGAACATCCGCCTGTGCCGCATCCCCGACGGGAACCGCGACGTCTTCCTCGACCTTTCCATGGCCGCGCGCCACGGCCTCGTCACCGGGGCGACGGGCACCGGCAAGACCGTGACCCTGCAGGCGCTCGCCGAGGGTTTTTCCCGCGCGGGGGTGAGCGTTTTCTGCTGCGACATCAAGGGCGACCTTTCGGGCGTCGCGGCCCAGGGTTCGTCCGAGGCGAAGATCTCGGGAGCCTTCGGGAAGCTCGGTCTGCCGCGGCCGGAATGGGCCGCCTGCCCGGTCGAATTCTGGGACGTGGCGGGAAAGCTCGGCCTGCCCCTCCGCGCCACCGTCGCCGACCTGGGGCCCCTCCTGCTTTCGCGCCTCCTCGCGCTCTCGGACGTGCAGGCGGACGTGGTGCGCGTCCTCTTCCGCGTCGCCGACGAACGGGGCCTCCCCGTCCTCGACCTGAAGGACCTGCGCGCCCTCATCGGCTGGGTCTCCGACCGCGCGGACGAACTCAAGGCGGAGTACGGCCTCCTCTCGCCGCAGAGCCTCGCCGCGCTCCAGCGCTCGGTCCTCGTGCTCGAGGACACGGGCGCGGGCGCCTTCTTCGGAGAGCCAGCCCTGTCGGTGGCCGACCTGCTCCGCGTCGGAACCGACGGCCGGGGGACGGTGCACATGCTCGCGGCCGAGGCGCTGATGAACGAACCCGCCCTCTACGCGGTCGTCATGCTGCACCTGCTCGGAGAGCTCTTCGAGGAGCTGCCCGAGGCGGGCGACCTCGACAAGCCGAAGCTGGTCCTCATGATCGACGAGGCGCACCTCCTCTTCGACGAGGCCCCCAAGGCCCTCGTCGACGCGGTCGAGCGCACCGCCCGCCTCGTGCGCTCCAAGGGCGTCGGGCTCTGGCTCGTCACGCAGAGCCCGCTCGACGTGCCTGAGTCCGTGCTGGGCCAGCTGGGCAACCGCGTCCACCACGCGCTCCGCGCCTACACGCCGAAAGACCGCGCGGCGGTCGACTCGGTGGCCGACAACCTCCGCCCGAACCCGAAGCTCGACCCGAGCTCGGCCATCACCGAGCTCGGCGTCGGCGAGGCCTTGGTCAGCTTCCTCGATTCCGAGGGCCGGCCCCTTCCGGTCGAGCGAGCCCGCGTGGTGCCGCCCGCCTCGCGCGTGGGGCCGCTCTCGGCGGCGGAACGCGCCCTCGTCGTCGGCGCTTCCGCGCTCGCGGGAGCCTACGCCCGCGCCGTCGACCGCGAGTCGGCCTACGAGATCCTCAAAGGCCGGGTCGCAGGCGGCGCGGGCGCGGGCTCCGCCGATCCGCGCGCCGCGGGTACAGCCGCCGGCGCGGGCCATCGGACCGGGCCCGGCGCGGGCGGAACCGCGCAGGAGCCCTCGATCGAAGACATAGAGGCGGAGCTCAGGGGCGAGGCCCCGCGCGGCTCCGGAGGCGCTTCGGGCGACCCGTATTTCCGCGACGAAGCGGATGCCGTGCCCGAGCCCGAGCGCCGCCCCGCTCCGCGGCCGCGCGCGGAACCGGCCAGGACGACGCGCCGGGGCTCGGGCGGCTTCGTCGAGGACCTCGCCCGCGCGGCCGTCCAGTCCGCGAGCCGCGAACTCGGCCGCCAGCTCGTGCGCGGCCTCCTCGGCACGCGGCGAAGGCGGCGCTGAGGCGGCGCGCGCCGCGGGCGGCATCGACGTTCCCGGCCCGCGCCCGAGTCGGCATCGGTAAAAGGACGCGCCATGAAAGAAACGGAAAAGAAGGCCCCTTCACCCGACGACTTCAGAACACAGGCGCGCTGGCGCGTCGTGCTCCGAGGCGCGGCGACCATCTGGCGCGCGGATCCACTGCGCATGTCGCTCGTCCTACTCGTCGCGCTCGCCGACGGCTTCGTGCCGGTGCTCGACCTCCTCCTCATGCGCGCGGTGGTCGACCTCGTGGTCTCGGGCGACCTCGTGACCGGCGGGCTCTCAGGTACAGGCGGCTTCCGTCTAGGACTGCTGTCCGCGGCCTGGCTCGCGACCATGGTCGGCCAGTACTCGCTCTCGACCCTCTCGGAATACCTCGCCGAGCGGACCTCGCAGCGCGCCGCCCGGGTACTGTCCGAACGGATCATGGACAAGGGCCTCTCCTTCGAGGGGCTCGCGCACTTCGAGGACCCGGCCTACCACGACCTGACCGGCTGGGTGAACTATGTCTTCAACCCCGTCAACGCCCTGGTCTACCAGTCGGCGGACCTAGTCAAGCACGCCTTCCAGTTCGTCTCGGTGGCGGCCGTCTTCGCCGCGCTCGACTGGTGGATCCCGCTCGCCCTGGCGCTCTCCGTGGTCCCGGGCGCCATCGCCTCGCTCCGCAACGCCGACGCACGGGCCAGGCTCGAGGAGGAGCTGAAAAAACTCGACCGCAGGGTCATGTACCTTCGCGGCCGGGCCCTGTCGTCGCAGTCCGTCAAGGAGCTCAGGCTTTTCTCCTTCGACCGGCTCTTCCGCCGCAAGGCGTACGAGGCCTTCCGCGAGACGGACGAAAGCAACGCCGCGCTCGCCCGTCGGAACCTCGGCCGGCAGCTCGGCGCCACCGCGTTCCGGGTCGCGGCCGCGGGGGGCGTCTTCCTCTACCTGGCGTCCCGCGTCCGCGCGGGGGCGGTCTCGGCCGGTTCCCTCGCCCTCTTCCTCCAGGCCATCTTCCAGTTCTCGTCGAGCGTCCTCATGATCGTGATGGTCTGGAGCTACACGCGCACCGCGGCGGATTTCTTCTCGCGCTACCTCGCCTACACGGCGCTCGGCGACACCCTCGACCTCTCGCGCTCGACGCGCGTCCTCGAGGGTCCCTTGCGCGAGCTCCGCTTCGAGGACGTGTCGTTCGCCTACCCCTCGGGCGCGAAGGCGCTCGACGGCGTCTCGTTCACCTTGCGCGAAGGCGACTCGCTCGCCCTCGTCGGAGAGAACGGCGCGGGCAAGTCCACCATCGTCAAGCTCGTCGCGCGCTTCTACGATCCGGGCTCCGGCCGCGTCCTCGCGAACGGCGTCGACCTCCGCGAGCTCGAGCCGCGCGCCTGGCGCGAGCGGCTCTCGGCGGCCTTCCAGGACTTCTGCAAGTTCGAGCTCTCTCTGGCCGAGAACGTCTTCGCCGACGGGGCGGGAACGCGCTCGCTCGCCACGGAACGGCTGCCGGACCTGCTCGGCGGCCCGTTCCTGTCCACCTTGCCCGAGGGCGAGAACACGGCGCTCGGCACCGAGTTCGGCGGCCGCGACCTTTCGGGCGGTCAATGGCAGCGCGTCGCCATCCTCCGCGCCTTCGCCAAGCGCCACGAGCTCCTCATGGTGGACGAGCCCACGGCCAGCATCGACCCGCTCGAGGAGGCGGCCGTGTTCCGCGCCATACTCGCGCGCGAAAGCCGCATGACCCTGCTCGTCACGCACCGCCTCGGCTCCATCCGCCAGGCGACGCGCGTCCTCGTGCTCAAGGCGGGCCGCGTCGTCGCGGAAGGCGCCCACGACGAACTCCTCGAAAGCGACGCCTACTACGCCGCGCTCTGGAACAGCCAGGCGGAGCTTTACCGGGAGTGACGCGTGGCGCGCCCTTGCCCGCCGACGCGCTTCCCTGCTAGCATTGCGCCGATCGGAGGCTCCATGCTCGAATCGAGGTCTGTTTTCGGTCGTATCGCCGCCGTGGTGGCCCTTTCCATCGCCGTGTTCTCGGCCAGCTCTTGCGATCCGAACGTTTTCGTCGAGACGGTCGCGTGGGGGGACGAGGGGGACGGCTTCCTGACCTACCGCACCAACGATCCGGAAGAGCTGGACCGGAGCGCCTGGCGGCTCGATGGCTATGTCCAGGCCGAGGTCGGCTATACGGTCGAGGCGAAGGTCCGCAAGGTCTCGGGTTCGCCCACTACCGGTTACGGCATCGTCTTCTGCGCCCAGGACGACGATAATTTTTACCGCGTCCTCGTCAACGTGAACGGACGCTTCAACGTCTACAAGCGCGTCGCGGGTACCTGGAGCCAAATCTCGGGTTGGGAAGATTCCCCCGCCTTGAACGAAGGCTACGGCGTCGACAACACGATCAAGGTCGCGCGCGATGGCGATGTGCTCCGCCTGTACTTCAACGGGACGAGCGTGGGTATCTTCAACCCCGCGGAGTTCAAGGGCGGGCAGGCCGGTTTCTATGCCGGCATCGGTTCCCGCGACTCGGAGACCTTCCCCCAGATCTTCTCGGAGACCAAATTCACGCAGACCCTGCCCGTACCAATCCCGTAAGGTTCCGGGCCACGGATCGAGGCAACCTGTCCGTACGCGCTCGTGATGACCTCGTTCTATCCCCCGACGCTTCATTGGCGGTACCGGAAGGTCGGCTGGCGGACCCTGTGGTGCATAATGCCGCCGTTTCGATCGGCCTCCCCTTCCGGGGCGCCCCGGAACGCGGGGCCGATGCGCGCCCGGGACCGCGGGCGTGGCGCGCCGGCGGGAAGGGGCGTATACTCCTTCCGGAGGGGAGCGCGGTGAACGCAGGATTGCCCGAAGTCGTCGTCATCCTGGTCATCGTGCTCGTCCTGTCCGGGGCCAGGCGCCCGCCCGAGCCGGCGCGGAGCATGGGCCGCGCCACGGGCGAGCTCCGCGAGGGTTTCCGCGTGCGATCCGAGGAGCTCATGGAAGCGGGCAAGGACGATGCCGGGAACCGGAATGGCGGCTGAGGCGCTCCGGGCGCCGGGTCGCTTCGGGAAGCCCGGTGCCGACCGGCCCTTCCTCGAGCAGCTCGCGGAGTCCGGGCGGCGCGCCCTCGCGACCGCGGCCCGCTTCGTCGCGGACGCCGTGGCGACGCCGCCGGACGCCTTCTCGCGGGTGCTCGTCGCGGCGCCGCTCTGACTGCTTTTCGGGCTCGCGCTCGCGGCCGGTCGGGCGCTCGCCCCCTCCATACCCGGTCCGGAGGACGCTCGATGAACCGCAGGGAATTCCTTTCGACGCTCGGAAAAGGCGCGGGCGCCCTCGGCGCGGCCTGGCTCCTCGGCGGCGCGACGAGGATCTTCGCCCAGGCCGGACCCTCCGCCGCGGCGGCGGGCGCGGCGGGCGCCTACCCCGACTTGGTCGCGGTCAAGGGGGGCGGGGCGGCCGCCCGGCTCGACGCCGCCCTCGTCGCCTCCGGCGGCATCGGGCGCTTCGTGCGGAAGGGCGCCTTCGTCGTGATCAAGCCGAACATCGGCTGGGACGTCCGGCCCGAGCTCGCGGCGAACACCGATCCGGCCCTGGTGAAGCGCCTGGTCGAGCTGTGCCTCGCCGCGGGCGCGCGGCGGGTCGCGGTCTTCGACCACACCTGCGACGCCTGGAGGGCCTGCTACGCCAACTCCGGCATAGAGGCGGCGGCGAAGGCCGCCGGCGCGGAAGTGGCGCCCGCCCACGCCGAGTCCTACTACCAGGCGGTCGAGGCGCCCGGGGCGCGGACCATCGGCCGCGCCAAGGTCCACGAGCTCGCGCTGGAAGCCGACTGCCTCGTCAACGTACCGGTGCTGAAGAGCCACGGCGGCGCGGGCATGACGGCCGCCATGAAGAACCTCATGGGCATGGTATGGGACCGGGGCGCCTTCCACTCCCGGGGCCTCGACGCCTGCATCGCCGAAGCCGCGCGGCTCAGGCGACCCGACCTCAACATCCTCGACGCGGGCAAGGTGATGCTCTCGGGAGGCCCCCGGGGGAACGCCTCGAGCCGCTACTCGGAGCAGCGGCTCCTCGTGCTCTCCACCGACATCGTGGCCCTCGACGCCGCGGCCGCGAAGACTTTCGGACCCGGTCCCGCCGCCTTCGAGTACATTGGCCTGGCCGCGCGCGCCGGCCTCGGCCGCGAGGACCTCGAGAACCTCGCGATACGCAGGATCGAGCTGTGAAAGGACTCCGGACCTTCCGCGCGCTCGCCCGCGCGCGGGGGCTCTTCGCCGGGTTCTGGCTCGCCGCCTTCTGCCTCGCGCTGGCCCTGCCCGCGAGCGAGGCGCCAGGCCTGGTTCCGCTCGCCGGCTTCCTCGCCGGAACGCAGCCCTTTCACGCGCTGGAGCGGGTCCTGCTCGCCGCCGCCCCGCGCGCGGCGGTCCTCGCTTCGGCGCTCGCCGCGCTCGCGGCCCTGGCGGGCGCCTTCGTCCTGGGTCGCTTCCACTGCTCCCTCCTCTGCCCGCTCGGCACCTGCCAGGACGCCGCGGCGCGGCTCGCCTCGGCCGGCCGCTCGGCCCGGCGCGGCCCCGGCCGGCGCGAGGGCCGCGCGTTCGGCGTCGCCAGGCCGCTCGCCTTCGCCCTCGTCCTCGGCGGCCTCGCAGAGGGCCTTCCCGCCGCCGCGGCGCTGCTCGAGCCGTACTCGGTGTTCGCGCGGGGCTTTTCCCGCACCGCGGGCGACCTCGCGGGCCTCGCCCTGAACGGCCTCGAAGCGCTGGGGCTCCGCATTCCCGTCGTCACCCTGCGCTGGGAGCCGCTCGCCTTCGCCCTCGCGGCCCTGCCCTTCGCGGCCGTCCTCGCGGCCGGCTCCTTCCGGAGCCGCTGGTTCTGCGGCGAACTCTGCCCGGTCGGAGCGGCTCTCGGCGCGATCAACCGCCTCGCCGCGCTCCGGGTCCGTTTCGACCCGGCCGCCTGCGTTTCGTGCGGCGCCTGCGAGAAGGTCTGCCGCGCGCGCTGCGTCGACGCCTCCGGACTCGACGCGAGCCGCTGCGTGCAGTGCCTCGACTGCCTGGCCGCCTGCCCGACGGGCGCGCTCTCCTACGGCCCCGCCCCCGCGGAGGGGGCGGGCGCCCCCGACCTCTCGCGGCGGCGCTTCATCGCCGAAGCCGGCGCCGTCGCGGCGGGAGCCGCGCTGGCTCTCGCCCTACCCGCGGCCGCGAGCGCCTCGGGACTCGCCCTGGTCCGGAAGGCTCCCCGGGGAAGCTCCGGTCGGCTCCTCGCCGCGCCGCCGGGGGCCGGTTCCGTCGACCGCTACGCGTCCCTCTGCACGGGCTGCGGAACCTGCGTCCGCGCGTGCCCCTCGGGCGTCCTCAGGCACTCGGGCGCGGAATTCGGCCTCGCGCGACCCATGGTGCCCTACCTCGACTACGGGCGCGCCTTCTGCCAGTACGAGTGCGTCGCCTGCGCCGGGGTCTGTCCCTCGGGCGCCCTGCTCGCCGTCGCGCCGGAGGCGAAGAAGCGGACCGCCGTCGGCAAGTCGGACCTGGTCCTCGCCGATTGCATCGTGGTGGCGAAGGGCACTCGCTGCGGGGCCTGCGCCGAGCACTGCCCGAGCGGCGCCGTCCGCATCGAGGCGGTGCCGGGGCGGCCCCTGCCGGTGCCCGTGCTGCACGCTCCGACCTGCGTAGGCTGCGGAGCCTGCGAGACCGTCTGTCCCGCGACGCCGCGCAAGGCCATGACGGTCGCGGGGCTCGCCGTCCACGAGACCGCCGAGCCGCCCCGCAAGGACGCGCCGGACGGCGCCGCGGCTCCCCCCGTCGAGGGCTTCGCCTTCTAGCGGCTGAATGGCGGCGAGGAGCGTGAGGACGCGGTCTGGCGGACGGGCGGGGGCGCTCGCGACGTCCCCGCGCCGGGCGGCCCCGCCGGGATCCGGGGCCGCCCGGACGGTCCGCGCCGCCCCCGGAGCCGGGTCCCCTACAGGGCGATGCCGGAGAGGTCGGATTCGAGGACTTTCCGGCTCTCCGCGTCGGTGACGCGAGCGGCGTCCTCGCGGGCCTCCTCGAGGAAGGACGCCGCCTCGGCGCGACGGCCGAGCAGGGCGGCCGCGCGCGCCAGGGCCTCGCGGGCGTAGGCCGAGTAGAAGGGCTCGAGGGCGCCGCGCCGGGCGGCTTCCAGCGACAGGAGCCCGTAGCGCAGGGCCTCCTCGCCGCGCCGCGCCTCCGAGTACACGCGCGAGAGCTGCCAGTAGCCCACGGACAGCTGCAGGTCCGTGACGTCGGCGCGCGCGCGCCAGTGGTGCAGCGACGCGTGGCTCGCGTGGATCATGGCCTCGGTCTCGTCCTCGCTCCTGTCGGCCTTGTCGATGAAGGTCCAGGTGGCGTTGAAGCAGGCGGCGGAAAAGTGCCTGTGGCCGGCGGCCTCGTCGAATTTCTCGCTCATCTCGGTCTCCTCCCCGGCGCCCGGGATCTGGTTCGGCGCGGCGATCGGGGAAGGGCCATCGTAGCCCGGATCGGAGCCTTGTGGTAGAGTGCGCTCATGCCGAAGGGCGATCCGAACCGCGAGCTCCTGGCCTCCATCAAGGCGGCGACGGCGGACGCGCGCGCCCTCGCGGACGGCAAGGCGCCGAAGCTGGCGCGGCTCCGGGCGAAGGGCGCCCGGAAGGTCCTCCGCGTCGCCCTGCTGGCGACCGGGACCCTGCTCGCCCTCTCGGTGCTCCTGCCCCCCTTCGCGTATCCCGTGCGCGGCGTCGCCAGCTCCGGCTTCTTCTTCCGCCGCGCGCCCGACGCGCTTTCGCCCTTCTCGGTGGAATTCCACCCCGCGCTCGACCTCGCCGTGCCTTCGGGCACGACGGTGCGCCCGGCGACCTGGGGCGTGGTGGCGGAGACCGGCCGCGACGAGGCCTACGGCAACTGGGTCCGCGTGCGGCACCCCTTCGGCTTCGAAAGCTTCTACGCCCACCTCGACTCGGTCTCGACGCATTCGGGCGCGCCCGTCCTGGTGCGCGGCTTGGCCTCGCTCGGGCGCTCGGGCTCCACCGGGCGCTCGACGGGTCCCCATCTGCACTTCGAGCTCCGCTTCCGGGGCCGGCCCCTGCCGCCGGGTTTCCTCCTCCTCGGTCACCGGATCCGGCTCGCGCTCCTCGGCTTCTGATCGCGCCTATCCCATGAACGGGTAGCGCCAGTCGCGGACCGGGGCGTAGCGTTCCTTGACGGTGCGCGGGCTGGTCCAGCGGAGCAGGTTGAGCATGGAGCCCGCCTTGTCGTTGGTGCCCGAGCCGCGCGCCCCGCCGAAGGGCTGGCGGCCGACCACGGCGCCCGTGGGCTTGTCGTTGACGTAGAAGTTGCCGGCGGCGTTCCGGAGCGCCCGCGCGGCGCGCTCGATCTCGTGGCGCTCGCGGGCGAATACCGCGCCGGTCAGGGCGTAGGGCGAGCTCGAATCCACCAGGGCGTAGGCCGCGTCGAGGTCCGAGTCGTCGTAGACGTAGACCGTGAGCACGGGCCCGAAGATCTCCTCGACCATGGGCTCGGCGCGCGGGTCCGTCGTCAGGATGACGGTCGGTTCGACGAACCAGCCCTTCGAACGGTCGGAGCCGCCGCCCGTAAGGATGGTGCAGGCCGGATTCGCCCGAGCGCGCCCGATGTAGCCCGTGATCGAATCGAAGGCCGCCCCGTCGATGACCGCGTTGACGAAGTTGCCGTATTCGAGGGGGCTGCCGACCTTGATCGACTTCGTCTCGGCGACCAGCTTGCCGAGGAATTCCTCGCTACGCGAGCGGGGCAGGTAGAGGCGGCTCGCCGCCGAGCACTTCTGGCCCTGGTACTCGAAGGCGCCGCGCACGGTGGCCGCCACGGCCGCGTCCAGGTCCGAGTCCGGGTGCACGAAGATGAAGTCCTTGCCGCCCGTCTCGCCCACGAGGCGCGGGTAGGCGCGGTACGTGGAAAGGTTCTCCGCCGCGCCCTTCCAGAGCGAATTGAACACGGCCGTGGAGCCCGTGAAGTGGATGCCCGCCAGGTCGGGCCGCGCCAGCAGGGCCCGCGTGATCTCGCGCGAGGCGCCCGGCGCGAAGTTGACGACGCCCGCGGGCAGGCCCGCCTCCTCGTAGAGCCGCATCAGGCGCCAGGCCGAGAGCACCGCGGCCGAGGCGGGCTTCCACACCACGACGTTGCCCATCAGGGCGGGCGCGGCGGCGAGGTTGGCGGCTATGGCCGTGAAGTTGAAGGGGCTGACCGCGTAGACGAAGCCCTCGAGCGGGCGGTAGTCGACCAGGTTGCGCTCCTCGGCGTCGGAGCGCGGCTGCTCGGCGTAGAGGCGCTCGGCCAGGGCGGCGTTGACGCGGAAGAAGTCCGCAGTCTCGCAGACCGCGTCGATCTCCGCCTGGTGCGCGTTCTTGGACTGGCCGAGCACCGTCGCCGCGGCGAGGGTCTTCCAGTACCCGGCGGATATCAAGGCCGCGGCCTTCCGGAACACCTCGGCCCGCGCCTGGAAGGGCGTCTCGGCCCACGCTCGCGCGGCATCCATGGCGGCGTCGGCGGCCATGGCGGCCTCGCGCTCGCCCGCCTCGTGGTAGCGGCCGAGCACGAGCGAATGGTCGAAGGGCGCCCGGATCTCCCTGATCCGGCCGGTCTCGACGCGGCGGCCCCCGATCACGAGCGGGATCTCGGGCGGGTCGGCCTTCTGGGCAGCGATTTCGGCCTCGAGGGCCGCGCGCTCGGGAGACCCCGGCGCGTAGGCCTTGGCGGGTTCGTTGGCCGGCAGGGCGGGCACGGCCTCCGTGCCGAAGATGATCGCGTCGTACATGTCCGGGCTCCTCTCCGATCGGGGTGAAGTAGATTACTCTTCCAATCAAGATAAGGAGGCGAGCGCCTTCGAGGAAAGTCACCGGGGAAGCGCCGCGCGGGCGCGAAGGGCGCCGCCCCGCGTGGCGCGCGGGCCCGCCGGGCGGGTAGGGCGGGCTGGAGACGAAGCCCGTTCGCCTTCGTCCCCGGAAGCTTCGTGACACCCAGAAGCTTCGTGACACCCGGAAGCTTCGTGACACCCGTTAGGGCATGAAAAAGCCCCGCCCGAGGGGGCGGGGCTCGGGATTCCGGGGGAGGACGCTTACTTCGCGGCCTTGAGGGCCTGGGCGCAGAGGTCGAGGAAGCCCTTCACGGTGATCGAGGCGCCGGAGACGGCGTCGGTCTTGCCGTCGGCCTTGACCGCGATCTTGGACGGGTCCTGGGCGGCGAGCAGGGCGGCTTCCATGGCGGCGGTCTGGACGTTCCACTCGCCCTTCTTGGCGACCTTGGCCATGCCGTAGCGGCCGGCGGCGGCCTCGACGAGCTTGGACTTCTTGGTGGCGTCCTTGTAGGTGCCGTTCCAGAGGACGTCGACGATGCGGCCGTTCACCACGGTGAGCAGCACGTTGTCCTTCCAGCCGGAGGTCTCGAAGGCGGCGGCCTCGGCGAAGTACCAGCCGTCCTTCTTGTAGCCGCCCTTCTCGACGGGCTTCGAGGCCAGGGCGACCTTGGCCAGCTCGATGAATTCCTTGACGGTGATGGAGGCGCCGGCGATGGCGTCGGTCTTGCCGTCGGCCTTGACCGCGATCTTGTCGGGCGAACCGGCGGCCACGAGGGCGGCCTCGACCTTGGCGGCCTGCACGTCCCACTCGCCGTTCTTGGCGATCTTGGCCATGCCGTACTTGCCGGCGGCGGCGTAGGCCTTCTTGTCGACCACGCCGAGGTTGGAGACGGCGTTCCACTCGGCCTTGACGATCTTGCCGCCCTTGACCGTGATCACGGCCTGGTAGCGCCAGCCGGAGCTGGAGTAGGCGGACTGCTGGGCGAAATAGACGCCGTCCTTGTAGCTCTGGGCGACGGCGACGCCGGCCAGGACCATGGAAAGGAGCGTCGCGAGGGCGATCATGCGCTTCATGGAGTTCCTCCTGCGGATTCCATTCGTATCGATACGGATAGAGTGATACCGCTGAATAAACAACTCTGTCAATATAAACGTAACGATATAGGTCAACGAGCGGCTTCCGCATGACGCGGACGCGGACGCGGGCGCCGGACGCCGGGGTCGCGTCCCGGACCTAGACGATGACGACGGAGTTGTCGGCGGTCGCGTAGGGGTTGAGGTCGTAGCGGTCCGCGTTCCAGTCGTTCTCCCAGCGCCCGCCGTCCAGGAGGTAGCGGAAGGCGTACTCGCGGCCGGTGGCCAGGGGTACCGCGGCCTCGAAGCCGCCGTCGGCCCGCCGCTTCATGGGCAGCGCTTCCGGATCCCAGCCGTTCCAGTCGCCGAGCACGGCGGCCCGGGCGGCCCCGCCCGCCTCCTCGGCGCTGATCGAGAAGGTGACCTTGCAGGTCGCCCCGTTCTTCGCGTAGGCCTTTTTGAGCATCGCCCCTCTCCTCGCGGTAGTGCGGAAGGCCCGCGATCCGGGCCTTCCCCGAACATTGTCGCGCTTCGCGCCGCCCGGCGCAAATCCGCCCGCTCCCGGACCGCCCGGAAGCTTCGTGACACTACGGGCCAGGCGCCGGATGCCGCCCGCGCCCGGGCCGCCCGGAAGCTTCGTGACACTACGGGCCAGGCACCCTCGCGCTTGACCGGACCGGGGAACGGGTCCAGACTGGGCTGGCCGGAAGCGCGCCGCCGTCCCGATCCCGGTCGACGGCCGAAGCGCGCGGACGCAGCATGAATCCCGGAGGACAGCATCCATGAACCCCCTCGCCGAAGACCTGAACCGAGCCTTGGCCGGCACCTGCGCCGACCGCCTGCTTTCCGCCTCGGGCAAGCGCATGTACTTTCCCAAGGGCATACTCGCCCAGAGCGCCGAGGCCACGGAAAAGGCCACGCGCTTCAACGCCACCATCGGCATGGCCTTCTCGGGCGGCAAGCCCATGGTCCTCGACGCGATCCGCTCCCAGCTGCCGGGCCTTTCGGAGCGCGAGGCCGTCGCCTACGCGCCCACCGCGGGAGTCCCCGCCCTGCGCGCGCGCTGGAAGGAGGAGCTCGTCCGCAAGAACCCCTCGCTCGCGCTCAAGCGCTTCAGCCTGCCGGTGGTGGTGCCGGGCCTGACCGCCGGCGTCTCCTTCCTCGCGGACCTCTTCATCGAGCCGGGCGACGCCGTGGTGGTGCCCGACCTCTTCTGGCCGAACTACCGCCTCATCCTCGAGGAGCGCAAGGGCGCGCGCCTCGCCACCTACCCGATGTTCGCGCCCGACGGCCGCTTCAACGTCGCGGGCTTCGAGGCAACCCTGGCCGCCGAGGGCCGCGCGCGCGGCCGGGCGCTCACCATCCTCAACTTCCCGAACAACCCCACCGGCTACTCGCCCTCGAAGGCCGAGGCCGCCGGCATCGTCGCCGCCCTCGAGCGCGTCGCGGCGAGCGGCGTGGACCTCCTCGTGGTGGCGGACGACGCCTACTTCGGCCTCCAGTACGAGGCGGAGTCCCTCGGCGAGTCGGTATTCGCCCTGCTCGCCGACCGGAACGAGCGCATCCTCGCGGCCAAGGTCGACGGGCCGACCAAGGAGGACTACGTCTGGGGCTTCCGCGCGGGCTTCCTCAGCTTCGCCTGCCGCGGCTTCGAGGAGGCGCACTACGAGGCCCTGGTCAAGAAGCTCATGGGCGTGGTGCGCTCGGCCGTCTCGAATTCGACCGCGCCGACCCAGTACATCCTGCTCAAGGCCCTCGAGACTCCGGGCGTCGAGGCGCAGAAACTGGCCTTCAAGGGCATCCTCGAGACGCGATACCGCGCCGTGCGCTCGTACCTGGCCGCGAATCCACCGCCCGAGTGCCTCCGCGTCCTCCCCTTCAACTCAGGCTACTTCATGTCCTACCGCTGCGAGGGCATCGACGCCGAGGAGCTCCGGAAGAAGCTGCTGGACGAGCAAGGCATCGGCACCATCTCGATGCAGGGCGGCTTCCTCCGCGTGGCCTTCTCGAGCGTCGAGGCGGGCGACGTAGGCGAGCTCTACGGGGCCATCCACGAGGCCGCCGCGGCCCTGGCGCGAAGGCTCGAGGTGTGATCGGGTATCGCCGAGAATCTAACCACAGAGGCACGGAGACACAGAGGGAAGAGGGAGAAGAGGGAAGAGGGATGAAGAGAGGGAATCGGGGAGGGGGGAAAGGGGGCGTTGCGTTTCGGCGTGGGCGTGCGCCGTCGCTCCCCTGCACGCTCTTGCTCGCGTTGACCCTCCTGCCTTCCGTCGCGGCGGCCCAGGGCGCCTCCGGTTCGGGCGCGCCTCGGGCGGCGCCCGGCGCGGCGGTCGTGGGGCTGCCGCCGACCATGGTGGCGTCGTGGTACGGCGAGCCCTTCCACGGGCGCGTCGCGGCCTCCGGCCTCGTGTTCGACAAGAACGCCTTCACCGCGGCCCACAAGACCCTGCCCTTCGGCACCGTGCTCCGCCTCACGAACCCCGCCAACGGCTGCTCGGTCCTGGTGACGGTCACCGACCGCGGGCCCTTCGTGCTCGGCCGCGACCTGGACGTATCGGAGGCGGCCGCGCGCGCTCTCGGCATGATCGCCGCGGGCACCGCGACGCTCCGCTCGGAGCTGGCGCCCCCGGGCGCGGTCCCGCCCGGCCCCGCGCCGAAGGCCGCCCCGGCGTCCGCCGCGCCCGCGCCCGCCTCCGGCGCTCCGGCGACGCCCGGGACGCGCTGGCGCATCCAGGTGGCCAGCTTTTCCGACGCGGCCAACGCCGCCCGCCTCCGCGACGAGCTCGCCGTCTCGGGCCTCGTCGCCGCGCTCGAGAAGGCCCCGGATTCGCCCTACACGCGCGTGGTGCTCGACGGACTCGACGAGGCCGCGTACCGCGCCGCCATGGCCAGGCTCGACGCCCTCGGCTACCGCGGCGTCCTCGTCACCAAGACCTCCCCCAAATAAGACGCGGACGAGGCCGATCGCCCGACCTCGTCCGCGCCCGGCTATCCGCGGGACCTATTCGAGGATGTACGCGTCGAGCGGCGGGAAGCCGTTGAAGTAGATCGAGCTGTAGCTCTGCGTGTAGGCGCCCGTCGTGAAGATGTAGGCGCGGTCGCCGATCTTCGCGCTCGAGGGCATCATGTAGGTGGTCTTCTCGTAGAGGATGTCCATCGAGTCGCAGGTGGGGCCGGCGATGATGACGTCCTCCTGGGGACCGGAGCCCTCGAAGTAGATGGGGTACTTGATGGCCTCGTCGAGGGTCTCGATCAGGCCGCCGAACTTGCCGATGTCGACGAAGAGCCAGCGGTAGAGGTCGTGGGTGCTCTTGCGCGCGAGGTTCACGATCTCGGTGACGATGACGCCCGAGTCGCCGGCCATGGAGCGGCCCGGCTCGATGACGATCTCCGGCCACTCGCCGTCGAAGTTGTTCTCGATGTAGCCCTTGATCTCCTCGGCGTACACCGAGATCTCGTGGGTGGGCTCGAGGTAGCTGGCGGGAAAGCCGCCGCCCATGTTGACCATCTTGAGCTGGACGCCGAGCTCGTCCTTCGCGTAGCGGAAGATCTGGCCGACCTCGGTCAGGGCGGTGGACCACTGGCCGATGTCGCGCTGCTGGCTGCCGACGTGGAACGAGACGCCGTAGGGTTCGAGGCCGAGCTCCACCGCGCGCTCGATGAGCTTCCGCGCGAAGTCGGGGTGGCAGCCGAACTTGCGCGAGAGGGGCCAGTCCGCGCCGAGGCCCTCGGTAAGGATGCGCACGAAGACCCGCGCGCGCGGCGCGGCGCGCGCGATCTTCTCGAGGTCCTCGAAGCTGTCGGTGGCGAAGAGGCGGACCCCCGCGTCGAAGAAGTACGCGATGTCCTTTTCCTTCTTGATGGTGTTGCCGAAGCTCATGCGCTCGGGACCGACGCCGAGGCGGAGCAGCTGGTCGAGCTCGAAGCGGGTGGCCACGTCGAAGCTGGAGCCGAGGTCGCGGAGCGTGGAGACGACGGCGTCGTTCGGGTTGGCCTTGACGGCGTAGTAGACCTGAGCGAAAGGCAGGTGCTTGCGGAGGACCGCGTAGTTCGACCTGATGACGTCGAGGTCGAGGACGAGGCAGGGAGTCTGCTTTCCCGCGGCGAAGGCTTTGATGCGCTCGAACTTCTCGCGCGGCATGTAGCGCTCGACGGGGAACTCGTATTGGTCCTGCATTGGGGGGTACCTCTGTGAAGAGGGATGTGGCCCGGCCCAAGGCCGGACCTGGTGGCGTCGCCGCTCCGGAGCCGACTATGGTAATCGCTTGCCTCTTTGTCAATAATGCGCTATGCCGCATGGCATGATCGGCTTCACCGTCAAGAAATCCCTGTTCGACGCCTGGGACTCCTTCATGGGTCTCGCCCTCGTCAACCTGTCCTTCGTGGTCGCGGCGGCCGCCGCGATAGGGCTCGCCGCGGCGCTCGGCCCCGGCCTCGCGGGCAACCTGCTGCTGGCCGCGGGCTTCCTCGCCTTCGAGGCCTGCCGCGTCGTCGCCGCCCTCGCGCTCGAGCCGCTCGCGGAGGGCGGCTCGCTCTCGTTCCGCGCCTGGTTCGCGGCCTGGCCCGCCGCCCTGCCGACCGCGCTCGTCCTCGGCGGAGCGGAGCTGGCGCTCTTCCTGGCCCTCCGCGCCGCTTTCCCCTTCTACCTCGGCATGGGCGGCCTCGTCGGTTCCTTCGCGCTCGGGGTGGTGCTCTGGAGCTCGGCCCTGGTCCTGCTCGCCCTCCAGTGGTTGCCCGCCGCCGCCGCCCGCATGCCCGGAAGGACGCTCGGAGCCCGGCTCAAGGCCTCGTTCGCCATGCTCCTGGACAATTTGGGCTTCACCCTCTTCGTCACCGTCTGGGAGCTCCTGGCCCTGGCCCTGTCGTTCTTCACGGCCTTCCTGGTTCCCGGCTTCGGCGGCGCCGCCCTGGCCCGCGTCGAGGCGTTCCGCCTGCGCATGCGCAAGTACGAATGGCTCGAGTCCCTGCCCGCGGTCGCCGCCCGGAGCCCCGTGCCCTGGAAGGAGCTCCTTGCCGACGACGAGGAGCGCCTCGGCAAGCGCACCCTCCGCAGCCTGATCTTCCCCTGGAAAGACTAAGCGCGAGCGCGCTTCGTCGATCCCCTGTGGAGCGCCCGGCCTGCGCGCGATCGCGGCGGCGTATCATCCCGGAACGCTAATCGAGGGCGGCGAGGCAGGAGGCGCGGTCGAGGTGGTCGTAGCGGCAGCCTTCGGCGGCGACGATGCGGCTCGCGACGCGGTTCGCGAGCCTTCCGCAGGCGGCCAGGTCCGCGCCCGCGAGCAGGCCGTAGAGGAAGCCCGCGGCGAAGGAGTCTCCGGCGCCGGTCGTGTCGACGGGCACGACGAGCTCGCCGGGCGCGTGCACGAGGCGCTCGCGCGAGCGCACGAGGCAGCCGCCCTTGCCGATCTTCATGGCGACGACGGACGTGTAGCGCGAGGCGAGGCGCACGATCTCCGGATCGGGGCCCTCGCAGTCGCAGAGCCGCGAAAGCTCGGCGCGGTTGCCGAACAGCACCTCGACGCGCCCGGGCAGCCATTCGCGGAGCTCCGCGTAGTAGCGGTCCACCACGAAAGGATCCGCCAGGTCGAAGCAGACGGGCACGCCCTTCGAGCGCGCGGCGTCCACCGCGGCCAGCAGCGCTTCCTTCTGCGGCGGCGTGTCCCACATGTAGCCCGTGGAATAGAAGTAGCGGCAACTGTCGAGGGGCGAAAGGTCGAGGTCGGCGGGGCCGTAGCCCTGGCAGGCGCCGAGGTTGGTGAACATGGTGCGTTCGTGGTCGGGCGTTACCACGATGGCCGACGAGCCGGTCGCCTCGTCCTTCAGCGCGAGGAAGGCGTCGACGCCCGCCTCCGCGAGCCCGGCGGCGAAAGCCTCGCCGGCCTTGTCGCGGCCGATGGCGCCGGAGTAGGCGGGCTTGCCGAAGGCTCCGCCGCCCGGACCCTGCAGCATGGCCAGGGCCCGGGCCGTGTTGGCGCCCGAGCCGCCGGGTACCAGCGAGACCGAGCGGGCCGCGGCGACGACGGCCTCGAAGGTTTCGCGGCTCACCAATTGCATGGTGCCCGGCCTCGAACCGAAGCGCTCCACGAAGCCGTAGCTCTCGTGGGCGATGTGGTCGACCAGCGGGTTCTCGATGATGTAGACCGATCGCATCGCCTTCGCGCTTCCTTGCCGCCGTTCGATTGACCAAGGGGGCGTCTCCATCCTAGTATCGAAGGCAAGCCATGTCCATCACGACCAGCCAGCAAATCGCCAGGTACTACGAGACCTACAAGGCCATCGACGTAACCTTCACCAAGGAAGTCATCAAAGCCACGGGCCTCCAGACCCCGGGCGTCTTCCTGAAGTGCGTGGGGGAGCAGTGGCCGTGCGTCATCTACTCCACGAGCTTTTCCGGCGCCAAGATCCTGGCGAGCGCGCGGGGGAACCTGGCCGAGCGCATCCGCAAGGCCAACAACTCGGTGAGCCTCCGCTTCAGCTTCAAATTCGCGGACAAGGCCGATCCGGTCAGCTTCTTCGTCTCCGCCAAGGCCACCGGCTTCGCTCCCTACGTCCAATCCGCGGGCGACCTCCAGTTCATCATGCTGGAATACACCCAGCGGCCGCCGGACGACCTCCTCGAGACCCTCGGGCGCCTGCTCGAGGCCAACGTCAACTCGGCCCGCCGCCGCGACGAGCGCATCCTGGTCACGCCCGACAACGCTTCCAAGCTCCAGTTGGTCTCCAAGGAGACGGTGGTGCTCGTGCAGGGCGTGCCGCGCAAGTGCATCGTGCGCGACCTCTCGTTCTCGGGCTCGAAGCTGATCCTCGTGGGGCTGGCGAAATTCCTGGTGGGCAAGGACTGCCTGCTCCGGCTCGAATTCCACGAGCCGCGCGAAACCATCGACATCGCGGGCAAGTTCGTCCGCCACGAGGACGTCGAGGGCCGCAAGGACCTCGCCGCGGTCGGCGTCGTCTTCGACGCGGCCGCCGTCCCCATGTCCTACAAGCTGCACGTCAACGAGTGCCTCTCCCAGCAGCGCAAGAAGGAGCCCGGCGAGACCGGCCCCGGCGCCGGGGGATCCGGAGCCGCCAATGCACGACGAAACCGCTGACGAGTCCCGCCTCCGGGGCATCGCCTTCATCCAGCTCCCCGCCGCCCTGGCCGGGGAGCTTTCAGCCCTCGGCCTCGACCCGGCCGCGCCCATTCCCGTCGAAACCGGCGGCGACCCGTCGCGCTTCCGCCCGGAGGAGCTGACCCGAGAGGCTGTCGTGGCGGGCATGCTCCGCGTGCTGGCCTGGCGGCCGGACGATCCGAACGCTCCCGGTTGGCGCCGCTTCGTGCTGGCCGTAAGGCCGGAGATACTGGGCGAACTTTCCGAGGCCGGCGTGGCCAAGGCGCGGAACGGCGACTTCGAGGTGGCGGAGGAGGTCTTCCTCGCGCTCGCGGGCCTTTTCCCGGAGCGCGCCGAGCCCCTGTCCAACCTGGCCGTCGTCCTCGAGGACCGCTCCGAAGCCTACGAGAAGCTCGGCAACGAGGCGCTGGCGGAGGAATTCCGCGAGCGGGCCCACGAGGTCTACCGGCGCCTCCTCGCCTTCGAGCCGCCCTACGCGGAGGCCTTCTTCAACGCGGGCTACTTCCACCTCCGCCTGCGCTCCTACGAGCGCGCCCGCGAGCACTTCGAGACCTACCTCAAGCTCGGCTCCGACGAGACGCGCCTCGCGCGCGCCCGGGAGATAGCGGGGCGCCTCGAGCGGCAGGGCTTCCTCGACACCTTGTTCAAGGAAGCCTACGACTTCATCTCGATGGGCCGCGAGGAAGAGGGCATCGCCAAGGCGCGCGAGTTCCTCGAGTCCTACCCGCGGGTCTGGAACGGCTGGTTCCTGGTGGGCTGGGGGAATCGCCGCCTCGGCCGCTGGACCGAGGGCCGCGACGCCTTCCTCAAGGCGCTCGAGCTCGGCGCCGACGACGCGGACACCCTCAACGAGCTCGCCATCTGCCTCATGGAGTCCGGCGACCACCCAGGCGCGCGGAAGCGCCTCGAGGAAGCCCTCCGGCGCGAGCCCGAGAACGTCAAGATCATCGCCAACCTGGGCGGGCTCTCCATCCGGCAGGGACGCAAGGAGGACGCCAAGGGCTACTTCCGCGTCGCCCTCGAGCTCGACCCCTCCGACGAGATCAGCCGCCGCGCCCTCGAATCCCTCGAGTAGCCGGCGTCGCTTGACGGGGGGGCGGCGCGTCCCTATCATCGGCGCATGGCCACCCGGCGTACTTCCCGCTCCACCCGTTCCTCGAACAAGCCCGGCCTCGGCTGCCTGCTCTGGCTCGCGGCCTTCACCGTCGTTTTCGTCATCTTCTTCCTCAACCTGCCCGCCATACGGGAAACCCTCGACCGCACGGGCTTCAGCGAGCTCGTGAAGGGCCGCGGCTCCGAGGCCGCGCCGCCTTCGTCGCCGGTCGGCACCGAGCCGTCGGAGCGCGGGGACGAACCGGGCTCGACGCCGCCCGCGGCAACGCCCGGCGGAGTCGTGGTGGTCGCTCCCGAAGCCGGTCCCGCGACCGACCCCAAGCCCTCGACGGAATCCGGAACGCCCGCGGCGCCCGCGCCGACCCCCGACCCGAGCTCCGGAGCCGCCGCGCCTTCGGGCGACGGGGCGTCCAAACCCGCCTCCGCGACCCCCGCCCCCAAGACCCGCGTGGCCAGCCTCTGGTTCGTCCGGATCGACGACGACGGCGTCATCGTCCGCGTCGAGTCGCGCCGCGCGGTGCCCGACACGGGTTCGCCGCTCACCGACGCCCTCAACGCCCTGCTCGAGGGACCGAGCGCCGGCGAGCTGGACAAGGATCTGATCAGCGCCATCCCCGCGGGCACCCGGCTCCTCTCGCCGGTGCGCATCTCGGGCAGCACGGCCACGCTCAATTTCAACGAAGCCTTCCAGTTCAACCACATGGGCCTCGAAGGCTACGCCGCCCAGGTCAAGCAGATCGTCTGGACGGCCACCGCCTTTCCCACGGTCACGGACGTCCAGTTCCTCATCGAGGGCGAGCGCCGCGACTACCTCGGCGCCGAGGGCTTCTACATCGGCAAGCCGCTCTCGCGCAACTCGTTCTGAGCTCCGGGAGGAGTCATGGCCAAGGCCGCGGATCCCGAGTCGGACAAGGGAAAGGGCAAGGGCAAGGGCAAGCCGCCGGCGGGGAAGGGCGACTCGGGCGCCTCCGCGCGCGCGGCAAGTCCGGCCCGGAAGGACGCCGCCCTCGAGCGGCTCAGGGCCGAGCTCGCGGGGCTCGCCTCGGAGCTGGACGGCGAGGGCCTCGAATTCCTGATCGAGCAGGCCCGCGTCCTCCGCTACAACATGGAAGTCGAGACCCTCGAGCGCCTCGGCGACGAGCTCGAAGCCTCGCGCGGGCGCGCGGGCGCGAGGGGCGCTCCCGCGAAGGGCGGCGCCGCGAAGGCCGCCGCGGCGCCTCGCTTCGTCGCGGGCGGGGACGGCAAGACCTTCCACCTGGTCTGGAAGGGCGAGTACAAGCTCTTCGGCGCCGACGAGGTGGCGGCCATGCTCAAGGCCGCCCGGGGCGGCCCGGCGCGGCTCTGGGCCTGGCTCGAGAAGGAGCGCGCCGACGCCATCGGCGACCTCGCGCTTTCCGGTTCCTCCGATCCCGACCTGGCCCGCCTCGTCTCGACGCTCGAATCCACCTTCGTCATCCGCGAGCCCTGAACGGTGTCACGAAGCTTCCGGGCGGCCCCTGGTCAGCGGGCGCGCGAGGCCGGATGCGGCGGCGCGCGATATCCCGCGTCGAGGGCCGCCCGGGCGGCCGCCTCGTAGTCGGCGAAGCCCTTCGCCCGCGCCACGGCTTCGAGGGCGCGCTCCGGGCAGGCGAGCGAGCGGCCGAAGTAGGTCCAGGCTTCCTTCATTTTCGAGAGGACGTGGCCGGGACCCGACAGCGCCGCGCGATAGCGCGCGTACAGGTCGTCGTGGAAGGCGCGGAGCGTCGCGGAAGGATCGGGATCCGGCTGGAGGCCTTTGAGCCGCGCGGGCAGGAAGGGGTCGTAGAGGGCCCAGCGCCCGACCATCCACTCGCGCACGGCGGGAAAGCGGGCGCGAAGGCGCGCGAGCGTTCCCTCGTCGCGCAAGTCCCCGTTGTAGGCCACCGGATGGGGACAGAGCGCCGCCGCGCGCGCGAAGCCTTCGAGGTCGACTTCCCCCCGGTACATCTGGATGCCGAGCCGCGCGTGGATGGTCACCCTGGAAAGCGGGAAGCGCGCGAGGGCGGGCATCAGCGCGACGAGCTCGTCGGGATTCTCGCGGCCGAGGCGGACCTTCACCGAGAGGGCGGGGCCGAGCCGGGGCACGACCCGCTCGAGGAAGCGCTCCACCCGGTCCGGATGCGGCAGCAGTCCCGAGCCGCGGCCTTTTTTCGCCACCATGGGGTAGGGGCAGCCGAGGTTCCAGTCGAGCTCGCGGTAGCCGTAGCCTTCGAGGACGGCCGCCGTGGCGAGGAAGGCCTCCGCGTCGTCGGCGAGGAGCTGCGGCGCCAGGGGAATCTCCGCCTGCCCTTCCGGCTCGAGCTCGCGGAAGTGCGTCGGCCTCGGGCCCTTCACGCCGGCGGCCAGGATGAAGGGCGCCACGCAGGAATCGAAGCCGCGGAAGCGCGCGAAGTACGCCGCGCGGAACGCCTTTCCCGTCACGCCGTGCAGCGGCGCCAGGACCAGGCGGAACCCTTCGCTCGATGCTTCCATGCGCGGCCTCCTCCGTCCCTCATTTTTTCCCCTTGCTCCATCGGCTTCCGGAACATACCATGTCCGCGAGGGGGAAAGCATGCCCTACCGTGGACGCATCGGCCTTTCGGCCTCCGAGGAGCGGCTCGAACGGCTCATCGAGGAACGCATGGCGCCCGGCGCCGACCGCGCCAAGATCGACCAGCGCATCTGGGACCTCTTCGGCGAGGACTGGGCGGTCATGTTCACCGACCTCTCGGGCTTCTCGCGCAACGTCGCGGAGTTCGGCATCATCCACTTCCTCCAGACCATCTTCGAGGCCGAGCGCATCCTGGTGCCCGTCCTCGAGGGGAACGACGGCATCCTCCTCAAGACCGAGGGCGACAGCATGCTCGTCATCTTCCGCAAGCCCGCCAAGGCCCTGCAGGCGGCGGTCGGCATGCAGGACGCCTGCGCCGCCTACAACCGCGGCCGGCCGGACGAGGAGAAGGTGCTGCTCTGCGTCGGGCTCGGCTACGGGACCATGCTGCGCATCGGCGACTCGGACGTTTTCGGGCGCGAGGTGAACGCGGCCTCCAAGCTCGGCGAGGACACGGCCAAGGCCGGCGAGATCCTCGTGACCGACGCGTTCCGCCTGGCGGTCGGCGACGAAGGGCACGCCTTCTCCGCGCACGCGGAGAGCTCGCCCGTCATCGGCCCGGCCTGGCGCTACCACCCTTGACGGCGCGCGCCCGGGCGTGCATCATCGTACCTATGGAACGGAACGTCCACGTCGGGGCCTACTTTTATTATCCCATCCTCGGAGCCGAAGGTCGGGCGTAGGCGCGCGCGGAGATTCCGTCGTGAAGCCCCCGGCCGGGGGCTTTTCCTTTTTTAAAGACCCCGGCCGGGAAGCCCGGTCGGAGCGCGTTTCCTGGAAGGAGGCTCGAATTGGGGTACACGGACTGAACGGAAGCGCGGCGCTGGCCGCGCCCGAGCGCGCGGGCTCGCCTGGCGGAACCGCTGCGTCCGTCGCCTTCGGAGGAACGGGAGCGGCGTCGGCCAGCGGTGGACGCGCCGTTGACGCGCCGCGGGCGGGAGGCGCCCGGGCAGCCACCGCGAACCCGGCGCGGACTTTCGCGCCGCTCCCGTTCGAGGCGGCGGAACCCTGCGGTCCCTGCGGCTGGGGGTGTTGAACTGACGCGCGGGCGGGAGGCCGGAAGCGGGGCCGAGGGTGCCGATCGGCTTCCCGCTACTCGGTTCCGGGCGTGAAGGAGAGCGAAACCCGCGCTCCCGGGGCCGGCCCGACGGCCAGCTCGGCGCGGAGCTGCGCCGCCAGGGCGCGCAGCAGGGTGAAGCCCATGTTCCCGTCCCGCTTCGGATCGAAGCCCGCCGGCAGGCCGGGCCCTGAGTCCGCGACGGCGAGCTCGAAGCGCCCGTCCGCCTTCCGGAGCGAAACCTCGACGGACAGGGCGCCGGAATCCGGCGCGCGGCCGTACTTGACGGCGTTGGTCACGAGCTCGTTGGCGGCGAGCCCCAAGGGCACCGCGTCGTCGAGCTTGATGGGGAAGGGGCCGCCTTCCCGGACGACCTCGATCTTCGCGCCGGCGGCCTCGGCCAGGTCCTCCGCTATCGAGGCAACGTAATCGCCCGCGTCGAGCGAGGCGAAATTGCCGCTCCGGTAGAGTATCTCGTGAATCCGGGCCATGGCCTTGATGCGGTTCTCGGTCTCGCCCATCAGCTCGAGGTCGCGCGGATCGCGTATCGAGTCGCGCTGAAGCGCGACGAGGCTGGATACCACCTGCAGGTTGTTCTTGACGCGGTGGTGGATCTCCCTGAGCAGCACCTCCTTCTCGGCGAGCGATTCGCGGAGCCGCTCGTCCTGGCGAGCGCGCGCGGTGATGTCGCGCGCGACGAACAGGACGCGGTCCGCCCCGACGGGCACGAGGCGGCCCTCGAAGCGGCGGAGCCCGGTGAGCACCGCGAGCTCGTACTCGATGGCCACGAGCTTCCGCGTCTCGAGCGTCCTGGCTATGGCCTCGAGGTAGAGCGAGGCGATGCCGGGCGGGAAGGGCATTTCCGAGATCAAGCGACCGATCATGGCATCGGGCGGCAGGGCGAGCAGCTCGGGCGACGAGGTGCGGTAATCGAGGTAACGTCCCTCGCGGTCGAAGGTGAAGAATAGGTCGGGCAGGGCCTCGATGAAGGCGCGATTGCGCGCCTCGCTGGACTCGAGCTCCGCGACCTTGCGCCTGAGCTCGGCGGTCGCGCGGGCCACCCGGCGGCGCAGCATGGCCGCGACGGCGCCGAGCAGCAGGGCCAGCGCTAGCAGCGCGGCGGCCGCGACGCCCAGGACGCGCATGCGGTACTCCTGCTCGCCGTCGGGCAAGGTCTCCCCGAGCCAGGTCCGGTCGATGGCGGCGAGGGTATCGCGCGGGATCGCCTCGAACCCGGCTTCCACGAGAGCCAGAAGCTCCCGGTCGCCCTTCCGGACGGCGCGGTGGAAGCTGCCGCCTTCGAGCCGGAACGCGATGCGCCATTCCCGGTGGACCCCCTGCTTGAAGAGGAAGTGGATGGCCGGCGGGAAGTCGGCGCAGAACGCGAGCACGTCGCGGCGCGCCGCCGCGGCGACGACGGATTCGTAGCTCGGGAATTCGGCAAGCTCGACGACGCCGAGCGCGCGGAGCTGGCCGATGGAGGCGTCGCCGGCCTTGACGGCGACCCGGAAGCCGCGCAGGTCCGAGGGCTTCGCGATGCCCCCGACCTCGCGGTGCACGAACACGGGCACCTCGATATCGGCGTACGGTCGGGTGAAGTCCCAGAGCGCTTCGCGTTCAGGGGTTCGGAACACCGTGTCGATGACGTCGGCGCGGCCGAGCCTCATCTCCGCCAGCGCCTCGAACCAGTCCATGGCCCTGAAGTCGACCCGGACCCCCGTCGCCTCCTCCCAGGCGCGCCATTGATCCACCAGGATGCCCTGGACCTCGCCGTTCCCGTCGCGGAAGACGTAGGGGGGGTAGTTGTCGTCGCAGACGACGATGACGGACTCCCTCGCCTCGGCCGCGAGCGGCAAGGGCGGGAGGACGAGCAGGAGCGCGAGGGCGAGCCGAGGGACGGTCTTGGAGGAGGGACGCATCGGGAGAAGTATAGGCCGGAAAAAGGCCGTCGGCTACGCTCGCGCAGCTCGGAAAGTCCTCAGGGAGGGCCGAGGACGTCGAAGGCGATCGCCTCGCCGTCGAAGGAGGCGAGGCGCCAGACGCCGGGTTCCATTTCGTGGTCGTAGGCCAGGTAGCGGAAGACCGCGCCGTCGGCGGAGGGACCGAGCGGGGCGTAGACGCCGCGCGAAGCGCGGACGAGCGCCTCGAGCTCCAGCGCGTCGCCTTCGAGCCTGAACCCGGCCAGCGCCGTGTCGCCGTCGGACATGGCCAGGGGCAGCCAGAAGCGCCCTTCGAAGGAGAAACCCGATCCGTACCAGCACAGGGCGCCTTCGGGCAGGCCGCGGAGTTCGAGCCGGGCTTCCGCCGGATCGGGAACGGAAGCGCCGTTCGCTTCCACGAGGTAGGCGGCGAGTTCGCGTTCCCCGCGGGTCCGCGCGCTCGCGAATACAACGAAGCGCCCGCCGTCGTCCACGAAGCGCGCGAAGTCGTCGCGCTTGGGGAAATCGAACAAGAGGCGCGCGGTCCCGTCGGGCCGGAGTTCGCGGAGGACGTGCGCGCGGTCCGCGAGGTCGGCGCCGGCCAGCAGGACGCCGTCGCCGGAGAAGGCGAGCTCCGAGGGAAAGCAGTCCAGCTTCCACGAAGCGAGCTTCCGGGGGCCGCCACCGAGCTCGAGCTCGTGGAGCGCGAAGTCGAAGCCGCCGTCCTCGGCGTAGAGCTCGCCGCGGGTCAGGGCGAGCGTGGGCGAAACCCAGGCGGCCGCGGCTTCGAGGGGCCACGAGGCCGCGACCCCGCCGTCCGTCCGGTAGAGCCTGAGCGTATCGTCCCCGTGGCTCCAGGCCAGGATGCCGCCACCGGTCGCGGCGACGGCGCGGAGCCGCGCGTCCGAGACGAGCGGGAAGGGCTCGAAGGATGCGTCGGCGGCGCGCAGGCGGCGCGAGAGGGGGAAGACCGCGCCGGCCGGGACGGCGGTCGCGGCGCGCCGCTCGGGAGCGGGGACGCCCGCCCCGCAGGTCATGGCGAGCGACGCCGCGGCCAGGGCGGCCGCGGCGGACGGAAGGGCGGAGGCCCGCCTGGCGGTGCGCGACCGCCCTCCCGCGTTCGTCAATTGCGGATGACCTCGAAGACCTTGGTCAGCCAGGGCGAAAGCATGATCTCCTCGGCGAGGACGATCTTCTGCCGGGTGTCGGCCATGTAGGCCGCGATGGCGGCCTCGGCCCGCGTCTTCGACCAGAAGTAGATGGTGTAGTAATAATCGTGGACCATGTCGTAGAGCCCCGAAGAGGTCCAGTCGATGGCGGTGGAGTTGGAGTCGATGTCGACGCCGTAGGTCTTCCACATCTCCCAGGCCACCTTGGTGCAATACCAGTAGTACCGGTCTTCCTTGGTGACCACGTTGAAGATGTTCACGTAGTTCTTGAAGAAGCCGTATTCCTGCTGGTCTTCGGGCAAGTTGCAGTAGTAGTCGACCGCGGACTGAGCGGCGTCGAGCCGCGCCTGGTCCACGGCGAAGTTGGGATTGCGGACCTGGACGTTGACCTTGCCCAGGATCCAGTCGTTGGCGCTCTCGAAGCCGGCGCCCTTGGTGATCGCCGTCTGCATGCAGGGCGCGTCGAGGTTGTTCGGGTCGAACTTGTCCAGGTCGAGCGCGCCGCCGTGGTAGTAGTCGCCGGGCAGGCTCTTCGGGGCGGCCCAGCCTATCACCGAACCGATCAGGTCCTCTCCGCCGCCGGAAAGGTAGACGGCGCCGTCGCGGTTGAAGGGCAGTCCGACGATGGCCGGGTATCCGGAGTCGCCCGAGAGGCGGGGCGGAGCCATCAGGTCGGGCGAGGACCGGACGGCTTCGACGTTCTCGACGGGAGCCAGGGGGCTCGAGCACGCGGCGATGGCCGCGGCCATCGCGAGGAGGGCAAGGATCCGCGCGAATTTCTTCATCGACGGCTTCCTCCGTTCGACATTCGATAATCCGTCCGGCCAGGCTCGGGCGGTCGACCCATGCTTGACCGAATCGACGGAAATGTCAAAAGAAAGTCGAGCTTTTTGGCCCGGATCGAAAGACGAAAAGCGCCCCGGCCGTACGCCGGGGCGCGGGAGGACGGAAGCGGGATCAGAACCCCAGGCGCGCTCCCGCCGAGAGGCCGTTCGAGAAGAAGCCGCCCCTGATTTCGCAGTCGTACCGGAGGGAGACCGAGAAGCCGGCGCCGGTCTTGATCAGCAATCCGGCGCCCGCCAGGAAGCCGTCGGCCGCCAGGTCGGGCGACCGCGTCAGGAAGGGCTCGTCGGGCGCGTCGACGAAGGAGGCTTCGATCGGGGCCGAGCCGGACAGGAAATCGTGGCGCCAGCGCGCGGATAGGTCGGCTGATAGCCCCCGCGGACCCGAACCGAGCTCGAGGGCCAGCGAGAGGCCGAGATCGGAGCAGAGCGAATGGTCGGACCTGCCGGCCACCGCAAGCGAGACCGAATCGGCGCCGGTTTCGGCGAACGACTCCTCGGCGACGAAAACGTAGCGGGCATGGAGGCTCGGCGAGAGCGTGAAGGGTCCGGCGCCGAGCGCGAGGCCCGCGCCGAAGGCGGCGTTGACCGCGTCGCCCGAATGTTCGCTCGAGGCGAGGCGCTCGATGGATCCGAGCTCGATCGCCCGCGACAGCGAGTGGACCTGTCGGCTCCAGGCCAGTACGCCGTCGAGCCGGAAGGCACCCGGAACCCAGGCGCCGTAGGCGGACCCCGTCATGGCGGCGGTCCGGGCCGTGCCCGAGTCGAACGCGGTCTCGGTGCCCGAGTACGCGGCTCCGAGGCCCGCGGAGAGGCTTTCGCCGAAGACCGCGTCCCAGCCGACGGCGGTGCCCGAGACCGAGAAGCGGAATCCGCCGTCATCGCGCGCGGATTCTCCCCGCTGCCCGAAGCCCGACAGCCAGAACCCGTGTTCGACCTTCGCGCGGGCGCCGGAAACCGCGCCTGGGGCGGTCGAATGGCCGAGGCGCTTGATGGTGGCCCGGTCGAGGGCGGGGATCGCGGCGGATCCCGAGGGTTCGAGTTCCGAGAGCCGCGAGAAAACCGCTCCGGAGAAAACGTCGATCGCGCCCAGCGCGGCCGCCGAGGCGGCGCCGTACGCGCCGGGCCCGAGGCTCGCGAAGGCCGCGTCGTACGCCTCGGCGGGCAAGGACTGGAACTCGCCGAGCACGAGCGAAAGGTCGCCCGTGGCGGCGGGAAGCAGGGCGTCGAAGGCCGACGCGATGGCGAGCTCGTCGGTGGTGCTCGCGACGCTCGTGAACTCGGCCGCGCTGGCCATCACCCGGTAACCCGTCGCGCCGACGGGCGCCAACGAGAAGGAAAGGAGCTTCGTGGCCGCGGGGAGTTCGAGGGCGGCGAACGCGCCCGAGAGGGAGTCGGCCTCGATGATGTCGAAGCCCGCGCCGTCGCGGAAGGCGCCGGCACCGCGGGCGACCTGGAGGGTGCCGTCGAGGGCGAGCTCTCCGCCTACGGATATGAGGCCGTTCGTGCCGTCGCCGTAGATCCAGGCGGCCAGGCGGCTCGAATCGCGGAGCGCGAGTCCGCCCTCGACGCGGAGGCTGCCGGTGGCGACCTCGAGGCTCTCGAAGACGGAGGCGCCCTCGAGGGTCAGCGTGCCGGCGCCGTACTTGATGAAGTTCTCGAATTCGCGGGTTTGCGACGAGCTGAACGAGCCTTCACCCTCGATCTCGAGGCGGTCGGTTCCCGCGCCGCCCCAGGCGAGGCCGGAAAGGTTCCCGGTGCCGATCACCCGGAGCGCGTCGTTCCCCGTGCCGAGCAGTATGTCGCCCGAGACGAAGGAGCCGTTCCCGAGGGTGACCGTGTCGTTCCCCGCGCCCGCGTCGATGCCGACGCCGGCGCCCGACACGCCGTTCACCATCGTCTCGACGAGGCCGTTGTTCGTGACGAAGTCGTCGCCCGCTCCCGCGTCGATGCCGCAGGCGTACGCCGCGGCCGAAGGATAGGAAGCTTCCGTTTCGCTGCCGCCCCAGAAACCCTTGTCCGCGTCCGCGCTGGCGGCGGCGCTCGAGCCGGCGCTCGCCTCGATGGCGCCGTCGTTGACGACGGCGTCGTCGCCATCGCCGGTTCTGATGCCGTAGGCCAGCGCCGAGGCGGTCGCCCAGGCGTACGCGGTGGAGCTGCCGCTCGAAGCCCAGTCCTGCGTGATGACGCCGTGGGCCTCGGCCGAGGCGTCCGCCGAGGCGTCCGCGACGATGAGCCCGCGGTTCGTCACCGAGTCCGCGCCGTCGCCCGTATCGACGCCGAACGCCAGCGCCGCGGCGGTCGCGTCCGCCCGGACGTCGTTGGTGGCGGCCGCGGTGGTGGAGTCGGCGTACGCGCTTGCGTCGGCGCTCGAGCGGGCTTCGAGCGTTCCGTGATTCACGATGGAGTCCGCGCCGGCGCCCGTCGAGACGGCGGCCGCGGTGGCCGTTTGCGCGGAGGAGGCCCTGGCTTCGTCGAGGTGCGCGTTGTTGTGCGTTCCGGATGCGTCGCCGGACGAGTCCGCCCTGGCGCTCACGGTGGCGGGGTCGAGGATGCCGTCGGCGCGCTCGACGCCGTTCGTCACGTCGTCGTTCCCGGCGCCGGTCCGCACTCCGATCGCCGTGGCGGTGCCGATGGAGTCCGAGTCGGATACGGCGTAGGCGGTGGTGGAGGAGGCGGTGGTCTTGACCGAGATGGCCGTGGTGGCGTCGGCCGCGATCCCGCCGAGGTTCGCGACGAGGTTCGCGCCGTCGCCCGAGTCGATGCCGAAGGCGTTCGCCGTCGCGGTGCCCGTGAAGTCCGCTGCCTCGTCCGCTCGCGCGTTTCCGTGATCGGGCGGCTCCCCGCCGGCGGCGGTGGCGGAGGCTTCGATCGAGGCGCCCGCCAGGTTCGTGAGCCTGTCGACGCCGGATCCGCTCCGGATGCCCGTCGCGTCGGCGACCAGGGTCAGCGAGGCGTCCGCGAGGTTGGTCGTGAAATTGGAATCCGCGTACGCGTCGACGGAGCCCGTCGCCGTGGAAGCGGCCACTACGGTTCCGCCGTTCTCGACGAGGTTCAGGCCGGCGCCGGCTTCCACGCCGTAGGCGCGCGCTGTCGACGCCGCGTAGGAGTAGGCCTCTTCCTCGGCGGTGGATATCGCGACGGAATCCGCGTCCGCCGTCGCGGACGTGAGCGACGCGGAGCCGGTGCGTACCGTGTCGTCGCCCGAGCCGCCGGCGATGCCTGTGGCCGTCGCGGAGGTCGCGGGGTCCGAACAGGTTTTCGTGGTCGCGCTGAAGGTGGTGTTGGATTCCGCCTGGGTGCGAGCGCGCGCGTCGGCGCTCGCGAGAATCTTGCCGTCGTTGCGGAGGGTGTTCACCCCGTCGCCCGCGTCGATGCCCATGGCCGTGGCGGCGACCGTCGCCGCGGCCCGGCTCTCGTCCTGATGCGCCTCCTTGTATACGGCCGTGGCGAAGCCATCGGCGTCCGCGCTCGCCGTGACGATCCCCTGGCTGTCCGGGGTCGCCAGGTTCTCGATGCAGTCATTGCCCGAGTCCGCGGCGAGGCCCGTCGCGGAGGCCGCGGCTCCCGCCGTGGCGGTGGAGTACGCGGTGTCCTGCGTGGAACTGGATGTGGCGATGGCCTCGACCTGGGTCCGCGCGCCGGCTTCCACGGCGCCGTGATTCTTGACGGCGTTGTCGCCTTCGCCCGCGTCGAGGCCGCAGGCCGTCGCCGCGTTGCCCACGCTGGTGGCGGTGGAGTTCTCGTCGGACCAGGCGTCGGCCACCGAGAAGGCTTCTGCGTCGATGTCCACGATCGCGTCCGCCTCGTTCGAGATGCTGTCGTTTCCGCCCGAGGCGGAGGCTCCGGACGCCGTCGCGACGGATGCCGTCGAGGCGCTCGAGGCGTTCGACAGGAAGTCGGAATCGGCGCTGGCCTTCGCGGTGCCGTTAGCCGTCGCCTTGACCTTGATGGATGAAGCGTTCCGGACCGAGTCGATGCCGTCGCCGGTCGCGATTCCCGTCGCCCCGGCCACGACCTTCGCGGCGGAGACCGCGCTGGGTTTTCCCGCGAAGACTTTCGACCCGGTGTCGACTTCCGTCTTCGCCTGCGCCTCGACCTCGATGCCGCCCGAGTTCGCGACCTCGCCGCCGCCCTCGCCCGAATCGATGCCGAGGGCCGACGCGGCGGCGTCCGCCGAAGCGCTGACGTATGAGCCGCCGGCGAAAGTGGCGGCGGAACCTGAGGATTTGGCGAACGCGCGCGAGCGGGCCTTGATCGTGCCCGCGTTGTCGATGTCGTCGATCCCGTCGCCGCCCGAGATGCCGACGGCGTTCGCGACGGCCCCGATGGTGCCGGAGCTGCCGGCCGCGCCGGCGAAGGTATAGCTGCTCTGGTCGGTGTAGGCGCGAGAGGTCGCGTACGCCCGGACGACGCCTGAATTTTCGATCGCGTCGTGGCCCGTGCCCGCGTCGATGCCGGTCGAGTCGGAAGCGGCCTGGGCGGCCGCTCCCGACGAGCCGGAGCCCGCGAGGACCCACGTGGATCCTTCGACGCTCACCGAAGCCAGGGCGCCGTTCGGGTCGTCCGACCAGGCGCCCGCGGTGACGCTGCCTGAGTTGGCGATCTTGTCGTCGCCCGAGCCCGTGGCGATGCCGGTCGAGGCGGCGCTCGCGTCGGCTTCCATGTCGGCCTTGCCCGAGCCCGCGATGGTCACGGTGACGCTGTTCGCGCTCGCCGCGGCGACGGCCGAAACGTCGATGGCCGCCGCGTTCGCGACCGAATCGGAACCTTCGCCGGAATCGATGCCGGTCGCCGTCGCTTCGGCTTCCGTGCCCGCGTCGCCCGAGATCGCGCCCGCGAGCTGGACGGACACCGCGCCGGCCTTCGCCGTGGCCTTGCCGCGGACGGTGATCGAGCCCGATGCGGCGAAGCCTATGCCGTCGCTTCCCGCGCCGGTGGAGACGCCGACGGCGTTCGAGGTCGCCTTTCCGCCCGCGCGCGAATTCCCGTAGCCGAGCAGGACCACCGTCGCGGTCGTGGCGTCGGTGACGGCTTCCGCCGTGACGTTCACGCTGGCGGGGTTCCGGATGGTGTCGTTCCCCGTTCCGCCCGCGATGCCCGTCGCGGACGCCTCGGAACGGGTATCCTGGGTCCAGTCGCCGATCTCGTTCTCGATGCCGGCGGCGCCGGCCCCGACCACGCTGACCGAGACGGCCTCGGCCTCGGCCGCGGCCGTGACGACGATGGCGCCGGAATTGTAGAAGCGGTTGTCGCCCTCGCCCAGGTCGACGCCGGTCGACTTGGCCGAAGCGGTGGAACTCGCGCCGCCCGCGGCGACGCCTGCCAGGGTGGCTTTGACCGCGATCGAGGTGGTTTTCGACCGGGCTCCGGAGACGATGCCCGCGGAGTTGGACACCGTGTCGGATCCGTTCCCGGCCGCGATGCCCGTCGCGTTCGCCGTCGCGTTCGTACCGCCTTCCCAAACGGCCTTCGGGGCTTCTCCCGCGGCCGTGACGCCGAAGAGCGTCAGGGCCGCCGAGACCGAGGTGCCCTCGGCGTCGGCGTCGGCGGTGATGGAGCCGGAGGCGGTGACGGAATCGTCGCCTTCCCCTGAGTCGATGCCCACGGCTTCGGCGAGCGTGGTGGAGCTCGTGGTGGCCGCGGCTACACCTTTCGCGGTCAGGGCGGCCGCGACGGCCACGGAGTCCGCTTCCGAGCGGGCCGTGAGCTGTCCCGAGAAGTCGATCGTATCGTCGCCCGCGCCGCCCGCGACGCCGGTCGCGCGCGCGGTGGTCTTGGTGCCGCCGTCCCAGACCGCCCCGGCCGAGCCGGACGCGCCGGCTCCCGTGAAGGAGACCTGGACCGCGACCGCCGTCGCCTCGGCGTTCGCGAGGACCGAGCCCAGCTGGGTCACAGAGTCGTTCCCCGAACCCGCGTCGATGCCCGCGGCCTCTGCGAGCGCGGTCGCGGAACTGGCGGCGAGCGAGACGCCGACGCCCGTGACGGAGACCGAGGCCGACGCGACGGTCGCCCGCGCGTCGGCGTCGATGGCGCCCGAGTTCGTCACGGAATCGTCGCCCGAGCCCGAATCGATGCCCGTCGCCGCGACGAGGGTTGTCGCGCCGCCGTCCCAGACCGAGCCGGTCGCGCCCGAAAGGCCGATTCCGGTGACGGTGGTCGCGACCGCGATGCCCGTGCCGGTCGCGTCGACGTCGATGGAGCCGTCGTGCCGGATTTCGTCGTCGCCTTCCCCCGAGCCGATGCCGAGCGCCTCCGCCGTCGTGGTCGACGCGGTGGCGGCGAGCGAGACGCCCTTGCCCGTGACCGCGAGCTCCGCGGCCACGCCGAGCGCGACCGCGCTGGCTTCGATGCCGCCCGAGTGGATGATCGCGTCGACGCCGGCGCCCGAATCGATGCCCGCGGCGAAGGCCGAGGTATCCGTTCCCCCGTCCCAGACCGCGTCGAAGGAGCCGGAGAGCCCGACGCCGGTGACGGCCACCGCCGCGGCCACGCCGGTGGAGTCGGCGTCCGCGTCGATGTCGCCGTCCCACTCCACGCGGTCGTCGCCGTCGCCCGTGGATATGCCGGTCGCGACGGCCTCCGTGGTGGCCGTGGTGGCGGCGAGCGCCACGCCCGTGCCGGTGGCGGCCGCGGACGCGCTGACGGTCACGGCCGCCGCCGTGGCCGATACCGCGCCCGAGCCTTTCACGATGTCGCCGTACGATCCCGTCGCGATGCCCGTGGCGCCGGCGGAGGACGCGGTGCCGCCGTCCCAGACGGAACCGGAGGCGCCCGAGAGGCCCGTGCCCGTGACGGCCACGTCGGCCAAGGCCGCCGTCGCCGACGCGGAAACGTCGATGGTGCCGGAGTTGAGGACGACGCCGGGTCCGCTGCCCGAATCGACGCCGGTCGCGGCGGCCGCGGCCGTGGCCGTGCTGACGGCCGCGGAAAGACCGGTGCCCGTGACCGCGACGTTCGCTCCGGCGGCGATCGCCCGGGCGTCCGCCCGCACCGCGCCGGAATTCACGACGAGGTTCGAGCCCGAGCCCGCGTTGATGCCCAGGGCCTTCGCGACGGCTTCGACGCCGCCGTCCCACGAGTCGTTGCCCGAGCCGGAAACGCCCTTGCCGCTCACCGCGACGCCGAGCGCGTTCGCCGAAGCCAGCGCGTCAACCTGTATGCTTCCCGAATTCGTGATGGCGTCGCAGCCCGCTCCCGTGGCGATGCCCGAGGCGAGCGCCTCCGCGCTCGAGGTGCCGAGCGCGACGCTGACGCCTTCCCCGACCACGGCGACGTCCGCGGAGGCGGACACCGTCGTCGCCGTAGCCGAAAGCGCGCCTTCGTTCTCGACCAGGTCGAGCCCGTCGCCGGTCCGGATGGCGGCCGCGTCCGCGTCCGCGCGGGTGCCGCGGTCCCAGACCGTGTCCACGCCCGCGGCGAGGCCCTTGCCCGAGACGGCGACGTTGGCCGCCGCGGCGACGGCCGACGCGTTCGCGTCGATGGCGCCCGAGTTCGTTATCCAGTGGTTCCCGTTGCCCGAATCGATGCCGGACGCTTCCGCCTCGGAGGCGGCTGAGGCCAGGGCCAGCGCGATGCCCTTCGCGTCCGCCGAGACCGCCGCGGAGGCCGTGACGGCGCCCGCGTCCGCCCGGATGGCGCCTGAATTGTCGATGCGCTCGTCGCCATCGCCGCCGTCGATGCCCTTCGCGAGCGCGACGGCGAGGTTTCCCGCGTCGAAGCTCGCAGGATCGAGGGTGCCCGTGGCGGAGGCGCCGTTCCGCGTGACCGAGACCGAGGCCGCGACGCCGAGCGCGCCGGAGTCGGCCGCAAGGTTCCCGGAATTGAAGATGGCGTCGTTCCCCGCGCCGCCCGCGATGCCCGTCGCGGTCGCGGTCGCTTCGTTGCGGGCGTTCGCGAGTGCGAGTCCGAGGCTCGCGCCGGAGGACGGCGTCAGGACGGCGGAGACCGAGGCCGCGACGGCGTTCGCGTCCGCGGTCGCGTGGATCTCGCCTTCGTTGACGACGAGGTCGCAGCCGTCGCCCGAATCGATGCCGGTCGCGTTCGCGGTCGCGCTCGACGAGGCGTCGGCGAGCGAGGCGCCGAGGCCGGCCGCCTTGGATTTCGCGCCTTGCGCTACGAGCGATACGGAGGCCGAGACCGCGGTCGCCGTGGCCGTCGCGTCGACGGAAGCGGAACTGCGGACGAGGTCGGAATCGCTCCCCGAGTCGATGCCGGCGGCGGAGGCTTCCGCCAGAGTCGACGCGGACACCGCCGTGCCGCCGATCACGACGCCTTTCTCCGCCTCCGATATCAGCTCGGCCGCGAGGGCCACGCCGAGGTCCGAAGCCGTGGCGTTCGCGCTCACCGTTCCCGAGGCCTCGATGGCGTCGTATCCCGAGCCGCCCGAGATGCCCTTCGCGTCGGCGCGCGCCACCGTGCCGACGTCGGCGAGCGTGCCCTGGATGTCGATCGGCAGCTTCCCTTCGGGACCGGTCTTGCCCTGGATGACGACGTTCGCGGAGACGCCGGCGGCTTCGGCCGTGGCGACCGCGTTCACGTTCCCCGAGGAGACGATGAGGTCGTCGCCTTCGCCTCCGTCGATGCCGACCGCGTCCGCGTCGGCCACCGCGAGGGCGTCCAGGCGGCAGGCCGCCGCGGCGAAGCTGTCCGAGCCGCCTTCGATGCCGATGGAGACGGCCGCCTCGAGCACCTTCGCGTCCGCGTCCGCGACCGCGTCGCCCTCGTTGAGGATGGCGTCGTTTCCTTCGCCGCCGGAAATGGCCGCGGCGCGGGCCGTAGCCTTCGCCCCCGCGTCCCCGACGGAGACGCTCGGGCTCGTGCTGAGCACGGGGACGTCGATGGTCGGAAAGCCCGCGCTGATCGAGCTGCCGAGCGTCGCCGCGTCCGCGTCCGCGCTCGCCGTGCCGGAATTGGAGATGAGGTCGGAGCCCTCGCCGCCGTCGAGCGCGACGGCCGTCGCGTCCGCGGACACCGAGGCGTCCACCAGGTCCTCGAGGTCCCCGAGCCTGGCTATGTCGAGCGACAGGTCGGGGAGGCCTTCCGAGCCGAGTTCCACGCCGAGGGCCAGGGCCGTTGCGGAGGCCGACGCCGTGACGGTGCCGGAATTGTCGAGTTCGTCGCAGGAGGCGCCCCCTGACAGTCCCGCGGCGGCCGCGACGGAGTTCGTCGAGCCGTCGTTCTCGAAGCCGTGGAGCTCGGCGGCCGGCGTCACGTCGACGATGCTGAAGGTGAAGCCGTAGACTTGCGCGTCGGCGCTCGCCGCGGCGGAGACCGAGCCGGAGTTCGCCATCGAGTCGGAGCCGTTCCCGCCTTCGACGCCGGTCGCCTCCGCGGAGGCCGAGAGCGAGAAATCGGCCAGGCCGACCCCGGCGCCGCGCAGGTCGGCGCTCGCGTTGAGGATGTCGGCCTCGGCGTCGGCGGTGATGGTACCCGAATTGAGGACTTCGTCGCAGCCCTTGCCCGCGTCGATGCCCGTGGCGGCGGCCGCGGCCGAGAGCGCGGAATCCGTCGCGCCGAGCCCGACCAGGTCGACGCTCAGGGACAGGGAGCTCGCGGACGCCTCCGCGTCAACGTCGAGCGTGCCCGCGTTGGCGATGGCGTCCTTGCCGTTGCCGCCCGAGATGCCGGCCGCGTCGGCTTCCGCGGCTATCGAGGTGTCCGAATACGAGAGGAAGTCGAGCAGGGTGACCGAGAGCGAGCCCGAGAGGACTTCCGCGTCCGCCCTCACCGTGACGAGGGCGTCGTTGGAGACGATGGAAACGTCATCCTTCGCGTTTCCCGCCGTGATGCCGGTCGCCTCGGCCTTCGCCAGGGTCGAGCCGTCGAGCGAGGCGTCGATCGGCCAGGGCACCATGATGCCCGTGATGGCCACCGAGCCCGTCGTCACCGTGGACTCGGCCGTCACCGAGAAATCGCCGGAGTTGGCGATGCCGTCCTTTCCGTTCCCGCCGTCGAGGCCGATCGCGACCGCGCTTCCCGCGATCGTGGCGTCGGGATGCTCGGCGTCCACGAGGGTCACCGCGAGGGTCCCGACGCTCACGTCGACGTCGGCTTTCACCGCCATCGTGCCTTCGTTGACGATGCCGTCCTTGCCGTTGCCTCCCGAGATGCCGACCGCGAGGGCCTTCGCGTCCACGCCGACCGCTTCGTCGTCGGAACCGGACAGGCTCCACGAGGCGTCGTCCACCGTCACGGTGGTGGCGGCGTTCACCACGATGTCCGGGGGAAGCGCTTCGCCTTCCGTCCCGCCCTCGGCCGGATCGCCGCCTTCGTTGACCACGCCGTCCTTGCCGTTTCCCGCGTCGATGCCGATGGCGACGGCTTCCGCCTCGCCCGCCCCGCTCAGGGTCGCGGTCGCGGAAGCGTCGACGGCGCCCGCGTTGAGGACGGAATCCGAGCCGTTGCCGGCCAGGATGCCGACGGCCCGGGCGCGCGCGGAGTCGGAGTCCGCCTGGGCGCTCGCGTTCGCCGACGCGACGAGGGCGTCGAGGTTGACTATCCGGTCCCTTCCGTTTCCGCCTTGCAGGGCCACCACGGTCACGACCGGGCCCGGGTTCGCGCGTCCGCCGCCCGGACCGCGCGCGCAGCGGGGCGCGGACCGCGGGAGGACCGAAGCGGGCTCGCGGAGGTCGGTCTGCCACCGGCCTTCGCCCCGCGCGGGGGAAGGAAGGGCCAGGACGGCGATCACGATCAGGGCGAGCGCGGAGGACGTCGAGGGGACGCGCTGGCGGAGGACGTTTTTCACGATGGGCTCCCGGCATGACGGCGGGCAGGGAGGCGGCGGGGGTGCGGTCGGGTCGTCGTGGCGCCCGGGAGGGGCGTCGCGCGAACCGGATTCCCGCATCGAGTTCGCCTGAGGCAAGGCGAAAGGGAAGGTGCAACCGGGTGCGGGGGGGGTGTCTTGCGGTCGGTGCTCGTCGGACTTGTTACTTAATGAAGAATCATACGCTCCGCGCGCCGCCTGTCAATCGATTTTTCTCCAATGCCCCGGGCTGCTCGGCGGGCGGCCGTTCGGTGGGGCAATCGTTCTTGCGCGCCCGGCGCGCGCGGTGTACAAGGGTGGAGCGCCGGAGTCCGGACCGGCGGATCCCGCCAGGCTTCGTTCCGGGGCCGGAGAGGATGGCCAATGACTTCGGTGTTCCGCGCCGCGCTCGTCCCGGTCGCGTCCTTGCTCGTTTTATCCTGCTCGTACCGTTACGCGGTCGAGGTCGAACCGGTCGACGCCGCCTTGCTCGTCGACGGCCGCCCGGTCGCTTCGGGCGAGGCGGTCGAGTCGAAGGCCGAGTCGGTGGCGGTGCGCGCCGAGGCCCCGGGGCGCGTGCCCTACGAAGGCCGGCTCGAGGCCGCTGGACTTTTCGGCACGGCCCGCCTCGCGCTGTTCCTCGAGCCGCTCCTCTACCCCGTCACCGTCGCGACGCTCGCGCCGGGCTCGGCCCTTTCGGTCGACGGCGGACCGGAGCTCCCGCTGCCCGCGTCCTTCGAGCTCGCGCACGGCGCGCACTCGCTCGAGCTGCGCGCCGCGGATCGGCCGCCGCAGGTTCTCGAGGTCGAGGTCGACGGGCCGCGCGATTTCCTGTTCCGGCACGTGCCGGCCCTTCCGGAAGCGCCCGGCCTCAGGCTCGAGCAGCTGGGGGTCGCCCGCACCGGCAGGCAGCCTAAATCGGTCGTCTTCTCTCCGGACTCGCGCCTCCTCGCGGTCAACCTGCTCGACGACGAGGGCTTCCAGGTTTTCGATGCCGCCACGCTGCGGGTAATCGCCTTCGCGAAGCCCGAGGGCTTCGCCGCGTCGAAGGGCTTCGTCGAAGGGATTTTCGTCGAGGAGCGCGGGGAGTACTGGGCGTCGCAGATGACCACGGGGATGGTGTTCCGCCACGGCGTCGCGGAGCTCGAAGCCGGAACGCCCGGGAGCGTCGACGCCTTTCCGACAGGCGGCTCGTGGTCGAAGGTGCTCGCGTACTCGCCGGCGCTCGACCTCATGGCCGTCTCGAACTGGCTTTCGAACGACGTCACGCTGCTCGACCGGGAGACGGGCGACCTGGTCGGCCGCGTCGGGCCGGTGCCCGTGCCGCGCGGCCTCGCCTTCTCGCCCTCCGGCGAATTCCTCTACGTGACGAGCTACGACGCCGGGCTCTTCCTCAAGTACCGAGTGGCGGACGGGAAGGAGCTCGCGCGAATCGCGGTCGCGGGCGCGAACATGCGGCACGTCGTCCTTTCGCCCGGCGCCGCGACGGCCTGGGTGAGCGACATGGGCCTCAACGCGGTCTACGAGGTGGAGCTCGCCGCCTTCCGGATCGTCTCGACGCTGAAGACTTCCATCAACCCGAACACCATCGACCTCACGCCCGACGGACGCTGGCTCTTCGTCTCGACGCGCGGGCCCAACAACCCGGAAAGCTACCTGCTCCGCAGCCTCAAGCCGGGCAGGCTCGAGGTCTTCGACCTGGCGACGAAGGCGCGCGTCATCTCGATGGAGGGGGGCACCCAGCCCACCGGCCTCGACGTCTCGCCGGACGGCGCCCTCGTCGCGTTCACCAACTTCCAGGACGACGCGGTGGAGCTGTACCGGATCGTAGATGAGTGAAAGACGGGCGTCGGCCGGACGCGCGCTTCGCATTCCCCGCGGAGCTTGCGTAACCTGTTCCCCCCGGCGAGGTCGGCATGGTAGCTTTACGTCCATCCCCGTCCGTCGTCGATGATCGGCGCGCGGTTCCGGGGCGATCCCGTCATCCGTTTCGGAGAGGAGCGCCTTCCATGTCCAGGCCAGCCAGGCGGCTTCCCGCCTTCGTCGCGTTCACGGCCCTCGCGGCCCTCGTCCTTTCCTCCTGCGCGTCGGGCATCGCCTACCGCAACGCGACCCGCGAGCTCGAGCGGGGCGACTACGCCGCGGCGGCCCTCCAGGCGGCGACCTCGCTCTACCACGACCCGAAGAACGAGAAGTCGCTGGACCTGCTGGTCCGCGCCTATCCGCTCGCGGTGGAAACCCTCGCGGCGGCCTCCGACGAAGCCCTCGAGGGCTCCGACCGCCGCCGCTGGGAAACCGTGGCCGATTCCTGGGCCGCGCTCCACGCCGTCAACGACGCGATCCTCAGGCTGCCGCCGCTCTACCGCAAGGGCTCGAAGGTTCCCGTGAGCTTCGAGCTGCGCTGGGACCGCGAGCTGCTCGCGCGCGCCCGCGCCGCCGCCGCGGACAACCGCTACGCCGAGGCGAGCGACCTGATGCGCTCGGGCGACCGGCGCTCGTTCCGCGAGGCTTACGAGAGTTTCCGGCTGGCCGACCGTTACGCGCCCGGCTACCGGGACGCGCTCGCCCGGGCGGAAGAGGCGCGGAGCCTCGGTTCGGACCGGGTGGCCGTGCTTCCCTTCGGCACGGGCCTCTACTCCTTCGAGGCCCGCTCCGCGGCCGACGCGCTCTACGGCGCCTTCGTGTCGAACCTGGTGGCCGCGGCCCGGCGCAAGACCTTCCTCCAGGTGGTGGACCGGGGCGTGGTGGAGGCGCTGGTCGCGGAGCGCGAACTGTCGCTCGGCGACCTCGCGGATCCCCGGCTCCGCGCCGACATGAAAGGCGTCTACGGCGCTTCCGTGCTCGCCATGGGGCAGGTGCTGGCCCTCGAGGCGAAGTACCCGTCGATCGTCGGCGCCACCGAGATCTACAAGACCACGGTGGACGAGATCATCCCCGGTTCGACGCCGGTCGGCGGCGTGTACCCGACCTGGAAGGTGGAGAAGACCGCGGTCGTCACCACTTTCACCAAGAGCGCCTCGCTGGCCGCGACGGTCGAATACCGCGCGGTGGACGCCGCCACCTCGGTGGTGGTCGACGCCGCGAGCGTCACCGAGAAGCTCTCGGACTCCTGGAGCTGGGCGGTGCTGACCGGCGACAAGGCGGCGGTGCCCGCCTCGGTGCAGCCGCTGCTCCTGCTGGCGGAGCGCGACATCAAGGGACCGGAACTCATGATCGGCGAACTCGCCGCGCTCCTCGGCTCGCGGATGGCCGCCAGCCTGGCCGCCCGCTTCGAGTAGGGGACGGCCTTGCCCGGTTCGGGCGGCGCGCGGCCCCGGGTCACGCTGACCTGGGCGCAGGGCTTCGACGGCTCCATCGCGTCCGCCCCGGGAACGCGCACCGCCATCTCGGGTCCCGAGTCGCTGGCCATGACCCACCGCCTCCGCGCCGCGCACGACGCCATCCTGGTCGGCGTCGGCACGGTGCTGGCGGACGACCCCTCGCTGACGGTGCGCTTCGCGGAAGGAGCGCACCCGCGACCCGTCGTGCTCGACGCGCGCCTCCGCGCGCCACCCTCCGCCCGGCTTTTCGGCCCCGGCGATCGTTCGCCGATCATCGTCGGCGCCGCGGGCGCGGACCCGGGCCGGAAGGCCGCCCTCGAGGCGGCCGGCGCGCGCGTCTTGCTGCTCGAGCCGGGGCCGGACGGGCGCCCGCCGCTGCCGGCCGTCCTCGAGGCCCTGTTCGCGGAGGGCGTCCGGCGCCTCATGGCGGAGGGCGGCGCGGCCGTGCTGGCCGCCTTCGTCGCGGAAGCCCTCGCCGACGAGCTCGTCGTGACCATCGCGCCGCGCGCGCTCGCTGGCCTCAACCCCTTCCATCCCGCTCCCGCGGGAATCCGGGCCTCCGAGCTCGCGTGCGCGCTCGCGGACGTCCGATGGGAACGCCTCGGCGACGACATGATCCTCTCCGGCCGACCGGCGCGCTGAAGGCGGTCCCCTCAGAATTCGCGGCCTCGGCGTTTGCGCCCGCGCGCTCGCGCGAGTATCTTCATCCGCGGGCCGGCTACGCGCCGACCGCGGGCGACCGGCCCGTTCCATCCATCGGAGGCATCATGCTGGTTCCCACCATCGAGGAAGTGCTCGCCCAGGATCTCGACGAGCTGCGCCGCTGCCCCGCCGGGCTCGCCGCGAATGACGAGGCGGCGCTCCGGGCCTGCGTCGAGTGCGAGGCCGAGGTCTGCGTCAAGATCGTTTCGGTCGCGGACTTCCCCTCGGAATACGGCCGCTTCCGCATCGTCGGCTTCGTCAACAACAAGGACGCGAAGGACCACATCGCCATCGTGAAGGGCGAGCTCGGCGACGGCGAGGACGTGCTCGTGCGCGTGCACTCGGCCTGCCTCACCGGCGACGCCCTCGGTTCGCGGCGCTGCGACTGCGGGCCGCAGCTCCACGCGGCGCTCCGCGCCATCGAGAAGGAGGGCCGCGGCGTCGTCGTCTACCACCAGGAGGAAGGGCGCGGCATCGGGCTGGTCAACAAGCTGCGCGCCTACGCCCTCCAGGACTCCGGCTACGACACCCTCGACGCCAACCTCGCCCTCGGCTTCAAGGCCGACGAGCGCGAATACCGGATTCCCGCCGAGATGCTCCGCAAGCTCGGCGTGAAGAGCGTCCGCCTCATGACCAACAATCCGGAGAAGGTCGAGCACATGGAAGCCGCGGGCCTCCGCGTCTCCGAGCGCGTCGCCCACGAGCTGCCCGCCCACCATCATGACGCGGCCTACCTCCGCACCAAGAAGGAGCGCTTCGGCCACCTGCTCGAGCTGGACCACGAGGGCAAGGGTACTTGAGCGCGGAATTCGGTTTCGCCGCCGCCCGATCGCGGGTAGTATGAGGGGGAAGGGCTCGGGAGCCTGAAATCCGCGGGCGCCGGCGGCCGGAAGCCGCCGGCCGCGCGAGGCGCGGGACGCGAGGAGCGACATGAACCTGTTCTCCAGCCTGGACCTGGCGGTCGCCGCGCTCTGCGTCTACGTCGGGACCTTCCACCTCTATCTCTACCTCAGGAGGAGCGCGGGCGGCGCGACCGTCCACTTCCCGCTGCTCTGCTACTCGATCGCCCTCTACGCCGTGGCGAGCGCCTTCCTGTACGCCTCCGACGCGGCCGCCTCCGCGCTGGACTGGCAGCGGATCCAGTACTTCTGCTCCATCGTCCTCGCCGTCGAGTTCCTCAACCTGACCTACCGCTTCCTCGAGCGTCGGAGCGACGCGCCCCGGAAGGCCTTCCTGGCCGCGCTGGCGGCGCTCTTCGTCGCCGGACTCGTCCTGCCGGGGCTCATCGTCGACGCGGAGCGGCAGGCGATCCGCGAGCTCGCGCTGTTCGGGGCGTCGGTTTCGTTCCACGAGGCCGCCCCGGGCCTCCTCTGGAACGCGTTGATGGCGGTCGAGCTGCCCGGCATGGTTTACGTCTACGTCCTGCTCGCGCGCGGACGCCTGCTCCGCAAGCAGGCCGACCTCACCCCCCTCCTCGTCGCCTTTCCGGCCTTCTTCGCCGCGGCCATCGTCGACAACCTGGTCTACTCAGGGGCCATGCGTCTCGTCTACGCGGCGGAGTACGGCTTCCTGGCCGTGCTGATGGCGATGGACCTCATCCTGCTCCAGCGCTTCATCGGCGTCTTCAAGGAGGTCGAAACCCTCAACCTGCACCTCGGCGAGAAGGTCGAGGAGCGCACGAGGGAGATCAAGCGACTGGCGGACGAGCTCCGCGAAGCGAACGCGGCCCTGCTCGAGCGGAACGCCGACCTGCAGGAGCACGCCGAGCGCGACGGCATGACCCTGCTCCTCAACCACGCGGCCTTCCACCGCCGGCTCGGCGAGCTCTACAACCTCGCGCGGCGCCAGCGCTTCGCCGTGGCGGCCATGCTGCTCGACGTGGACAAGTTCAAGGAGATCAACGACGGCCTCGGCCACCAGACGGGCGACGAGGTGATCAAGCGCATCGCCGCGGCCCTGAAGGAGAGCGTGCGGGACTACGACCTCAAGTCGCGCTACCGCGACGACGGCCGGACGCCGGCCCTGCGGAGCTACGACATCGCGGGGCGCTACGGCGGCGACGAGTTCGCCATCGTCCTGCCCTTCTGCGGTCCGCAGGACGCCGCGACGGTGGCGGAGCGCGTCTGCTCGCGCATGCGCTCCCTGAGCTTCCCCGACCGGCCGGAGCTGCGCGTGACGGTGAGCGTGGGCTGCTCCGTGGCGGCCGATCCCTCGCTCCTCCCCGGCGACGCGGAACTGATCCGCCTCGCCGACAAGGCCCTCTACCTCGCCAAGGCCCGCGGCCGCGACCGCGCCGTCGTCCTGGCCTTCGACGCGGAAGCGTCGGACGGGATCGAGGCATAGGGAGGCCGCGCCATCGTCGCCCCGGGCGGCGCTGCCTCGTTCCGCCTCTGCCTCGATCCGGCGATCCTCGACGGTCGCCCGGCCGCGGTCGGGAACCTGGCGCCAGTCAATCGAGCGTCGGACCGGATTCCGCCCCGTGCAAAGGCCACGGCCGTGGATTAAGATCGATCGCATGGAGAACGCGGGCGGACGGACGGAAGGGGCGCGGCGCTCCGCGGCGGCGGAGCCGGCGTTTTCGCTCCGCGGTCCCGTGGCCATCTCGATCGCGCTCTGGAGCGTCTTCCTCGCCGGACTTACTGTCGCGGACATTGCCCAATCCTGGCGGAGCCAGGTCGAGATAGCGAGCGCCGTCGCGCGGGACAACTACAACAAGGACCTGGTCTACCGGCGCTGGGCCTCCCTGCAGGGCGGCATGTACGTGCCCGTCCGGCCCGGCCTCGACCCGAGCCCCTGGCTTGCGCACGTTCCCGAGCGCGACGTCGAGACCCCATCCGGCCGGTCCCTGACGCTCGTCAATCCCGCGTGGATGACCCGCATGGTGCACGAGCTCGGCCGCGAGCAGTACGGCACCATCGGCCACATCACCAGCCTCGAGCCCATCCGGCCGGCCAACGCGCCGGACGGGTGGGAGGCCGCCGCGCTCCGTTCGTTCGAAGAGGGCGCCGACGAAGCGGTCGACCTCGCGGATATCGACGGCGTGGAGTACCTCCGCCTCATGCGACCCATGAAGGTCGAGGAATCCTGCCTCTCCTGCCACGCCGCCCAGGGCTACCGCGTCGGCGACATACGGGGCGGCATCTCGGTGTCGATCGAGTGGGAACCCCATCGGGCCATGTTCGCGCGGCGCGCCTTCGGCGCCGCGGGGGCGCACGCTCTCGCCTGGTTCGCGGGGGTGGCGGTGATCCTCTTCTTCGACGGCCGCGCCCGGGCCTCGCGGCTCGCCCGCGACGCGTCGTCGGCCGAGCTACTCCGCTCGCTCATGGAAAAGGAGGCGCTCGTCGGCGAGCTCTACCACCGCACCCGCAACTCGCTCCAGGTGGTGGACGGGCTCCTCAAGATCGAAGCCGGCGGCGGGGACCCGGAGGACGAAGGTCTCGCGTCGGTCATCGACGCCACGGGCCGGCGCATCCGCGTCGTCGCCGCGGTCCACGACCTCCTCTTCCGTTCCAAGGACCTATCGAAGGTGCCGCTCGACGAGTGCGTCGGGGCTGTCTTCGCCGTGCAGGGCCTCGCCGGGGGGGAAGGAGCCGTGTCGCGCGAGCTCGAGGTTCCGCCGCGCGCCATCCTCGTCGACGCCGCGATCCCGCTCTGCCTGGCCCTCGACGAGCTCGTCGCCAACTCCCTCCGGCACGCCTTTCCGGGCGGCGCCCGGGGCCGGATCTCGATCCGCGGCGAATCCCGCAAGGACGGCCCCGTAACCCTGCGTTACGAGGATTCCGGCCCCGGCCTGCCCGCCGCGTTCGACGCTGAGCGCGATTCGAAGGTCGGCCTCGAGCTCGTCCGCTCGCTCGTCGAACGCCAGCTCCGCGGCGCCTGCGTCCTCGTCCCCGGTCCCGGCTTCCGCTGCGAGCTCTCCTTCGATCCCCGCCGCTGGGAGCCGCGGGTATAGGCAGGAGGCCTCGCCGGTCATCGCCAGCGGGGCGCTTCCCTTTTCATCGCGGCGACAAGCTCTTCGACCGTTCCCCAGAGCTCGAGCTTTTCGACTTCCTCGGGGCTCGCTTCATGGGAACCGGTGAACTCGTGAAGCGGGTGGTCGTATTCCGTCGGTCCGCCGAAGCGGCACAGCCTGAACTGCAGCGGCATGACTCCGACATAATCGGGGATGAAGCGGTCGTCGACGTCGAAACAGGCCCTCAAATCCGAGAGGATCCCCTCGTCTAGGCTTCCTTTCAAGAGGAGGTTCTCGCACGTCTTGTAATTCGAACCGTCGCGGTACATGTACTCGAAGACTGTGTACTTCACCGCGATCTCCATTTCCGACACTGGGTTTGCCTTCATAATTCCTGGCATAACCAGGAATTCCAAGGATGGCAAGTGTGCGGTCGGATGCGCCGCGGCCTCGGCGTCCCCGTCGACGCCCGCCATCAGGCGTCGCGCAGGACGCTGAACTCGCGGTAGAGCGCGGCGCTGAGCGGCACGGCCAGTTTCCAGACGATCGAGAGGGGGCGGTCGCCCGACCAGCTTTCGAGAGCTACGGGGCCGCAAGCTTTGAAAGCATGGTTTTTGTCGGTTCGCACGAAAAGCTGGAAGGTCCAGCCGTTCCCGGGACTGTCGATATAACGCCGACCCGCACCGGTGTCCGATCCCGCCGCGTTTTGGGACTGCCAATGGAACAGCTCGGGGCTAATGGCATAATCGTGGTACGCGATCGCCTCGTGGAAGCCCTCGCGCTTGTCGAGGGTGACGAAGAGCAGCTCGAGCCTCCTCTCATGCATGGGCAGGACACCCTCCCGGTACGAAGGGCGGGCCGAGGAGGTATGGAGTCCCACGGCTGTGAGGATCTCCCTGCGGCTATAGGAAGCGTGCAACGAAAGCGGCGCGTCCTCGAGTCCCTGCACCGGCGTCGATACGCCGTTGACCTTTTCCTGAAGAACGTCTGCGAGTTCCCCGAGTTCCGTCTTGATCGGCGGATGCCTCTCTATTCGTCCGAAGAATTCAACGAATGAACCGGTCATTTCCAAAGCACCGTCGATCTGGTACGCGAGCATTTGGAGTAAAAGGCCGGTTCGGCCGTCGACGGAACGGGGCTCGGCCAACGCGGCGGCGAGTCGCAGGGCGCCGACCCGCTCAGGGTCGTCGAGATGGAGAAGCGCGGACAGGCGGCGGCTGATGTAATCCTCTTCGGAACCGCGGGGCTCGCGCACCAAGCCCGCCTCGCGCTTGAGCGCGGTCCAACCCGACTTTCCGTTGGCTCGGTAGATGTCGGAGAGTTCGAGCTTCTGGTCGTAGATGAAATCGGCGAGCCGCACGGAGTCGCGGCCCTTCGCCGCTGCGTAGCGCTCGAGCTCGGACTTGAGCCTGGGCCACGATTCATTGGTGACGGCGCGCAGGTTGCGGAGCACCGTCTCGCGGGCTTGCTTTTCCAGATGGATGTGACAACCGGGCGGCAGACGGTCGAAGCCGTGCTCGACGCTGTGCTCGAGCTCCCGCCGCGAGAGTCCCGTGATCGAGCGAAGGAGCGTCTCGATCCGGAAATCGGTCCGGAACCGGCCGACAAAGTCGAGCACGAGGCAGGATTCCTTGCCGCGATCGAGTCGCAACCCGCGTCCGATCTGCTGCTGGAACAGCACCGGACTCTGCGTCGGCCTGAGGAGGAGGATCGTATCGACCGAAGGAATGTCGATGCCTTCATTGAAAAGGTCGCACGTGACGATCGCGCAGATTTCGCCACGTTCGAGCATGAGCGGAGCGTTTCTCCGGAGCTCCGGAGCACTATCACCCACGAGGAAGACCGACGGAAGGCCGGCGGCGTTGAACCGGTCGGCCATGTATCGGGCATGGGCTACCGATACGCAGAATGCGAGCGCGCGGGTGGATCGGGCGCCGCCGGAAAGCCGTTCCCACTCGTCGATGGCGAGCCGAGCGCGGACTTCGTTTCCCGTCAGAAGCTTGTCGAGCGCGGCTTCCTCCGCTGCGGCGCGGTCCCAAGGGACATTCGAAAAATCGGTGTCGTCGTCGCAGCCGTAGTACTCGAAGGGCGCGAGCAGCTGCAGATCGAGGGCGGTCCAGAGCCTGAGCTCGGCGGCCGGGGATCCGTCCGGTCTCATGTCGAAATACGGCGCTATAGGCTTTCCGTCGGAGCGCTCGGGCGTCGCTGTGAGCCCGAGGAAAATGCATGGCGTCAGAGCGCGCGCGAGCCGGTCGAAGGAGTCGGCCGCCATCCGGTGGCATTCGTCAAAGATCACCGTGTGCCAATATTCCGTTCCAAACCTGTCCGCAAGCGATCGGGACGAAACGCTTTGGATCGTCGCGAAGAGGTGGTCGTATGAGGCCGGGTTTCCGCCTTTGGCCAGTATTTCTCCGAACGAGTGGTCGCGGAGCACTTCGCGGAAGGCCCGGCGCGCCTGCTTGAGGATTTCCGCTCGGTGAGCGACGAAGAGGAGCCGGGGACGGCCGCCTTCCCGGTCGCAGGTGCGGCGGTAGTCGAGCGCGGCGACGATGGTCTTGCCGGTGCCCGTGGCCGCGACGAGCAGGTTCCGGAACCTCCCGCGAGCGCGTTCGGCCGCGAGTTCGTCGAGCATCTCAGCTTGGTAGTTCTTGGGCTCGATACCGAAGAAGAATCCAGCCTGGTCTTCCGCCGTGTCGCGGGCGCTTCCTCCGAATCCGCCGCGTTCACGCGCGAGCGCGGCGCGGAGGGCCGCGACAGACTCAGGATTCCCGGGATCGTACGGCGCGAATTCCGGGTCGTGCCAGAGCGTCTCGAAATGCGAGCGCGCGCGTTCGAACACCTCGGACTGTCCGCGCTCGGTGAACTTGATGGTCCATTCGAGGCCGCCGGTCAAGGCCGAGGCGGACAGGTTCGCGGATCCCGCGTAGGCGCAGCCGAAACCGGATTCCCGGTGGAAGATCCACGCCTTGGCGTGGAGCCGCGTGCGCCGGCCGTCGAGCGAGACGCGCACCTCGGCGCCGGGCAATTTCGCGATCCGGTCGAGCGCGGCTTGTTGCGTCGCTCCGGTATAGGTGGTCGTAAGGACGCGCAGCTTGAGCCGCGATTGTCCGTCCGCGCCGACGGAGGCTGCGCGTTCGAACAGGTCCATGATTTTCCGGACGCCAGAAACGGTGATGAAGCTGACGAGGATGTCGATGCGGTCGGCGGACGCGATCTCGCGGCGGAGCTCCTCGAGCAGGGCGGGCGCGTCCTTGCCCGCCGCGAAGAGCCATGGCGCCTGAAGTCCCGTTTCGGGGCGGACGAGCGACGAAGCACCGGGGCCGATCGCGAGCAGGCGTTTCGGCGGAACCGCTATCCGCTCGGGATCGTAGCGGGCACCCTCCGCGATCGAGCGCGCGTGCAAGAGCAGGCTGTTCACCAGGTTCGCCGATTCGAGTAAACGCTCGCGCTGGCCTTCCGCGCTCGAGGACTTAAGCTCGTCGAGCAAGCGCGCCAGTTGCCGGCCCGCCGCCTCCGCGAGCGCCAGCGCCGCCTCGCGCGGCTCGAGCGCGCCCACGGCGTGTTGCCCTTCCGGCAGTTCCGCGAGCGCCGCGTCGAGCGCCTCGGACACGAGGACGTCGTAAAGGCCGTTTTTCAGATGCATTCCTGTTCCGCCTTTTCGCTGTGCCAGCCTACAGCCGCTCGTCCGGGGCGTCAACGCGAAGTCCGGCCGGTCGGATGCCCAATCTTTGGCTAAGTTCTTGACACGTGTCAAAGCACGTACTACGTTGGTAACGTGAAAAGCCGTTCCTCTCGGGAAATCCTCAAGCTGCTCCACGCGGACGGCTGGATAGTGAAGCGTCAGGTCGGTTCTCACGTACAGCTCGTACATCCGACCAAGCCGGGCAAGGTGACCGTCCCGCACCCGAACAAGGATCTCGCGCCGGCCACGGTCGCGAGCATCGCCCGGCAGGCCGGCATCGATCTCGGAGGCTCATGATGAAGCGCTGGCTTTTCCCCGCCTGTTTCCGCCATATCGAGGGCGGCTCGTGGTCGGTGGACTTTCCGGACCTGCCCGGTTGCGTCACCGCGGGCGACACCCTCGAAGAGGCGCTCTCGATGGCCCGCGAAGCCCTCTCGCTGCACCTGTACGGCATGCTCGAGGACGGCGACGCCATTCCCGAAAGCTCCGACCCGACCCGCGTCGATCCGGGCGAGAACGCGTTCGTAGCGCCGGTGGAGGGCTTGCCCGACCTCGCGCGCGACGAGATCCGGAACCGCGCCGTCAAGAAGACCCTGACCATCCCCGCCTGGCTCAACGAGGCCGCCGAGGCGCGCCGCGTGAATTTCTCGCAGGTCCTCAAGGAAGCCCTCATCGAGCGCGTCGGCGGTTGAGCCTTCCGGGATTCTGACCGGTAACGAGTGGGGGCAGGCCGAGATCGCCGTCCCCACTCGTTCCGCGCTCCGGCGCGGGCTCTCCGAGACCGCGCTTCCTGAAAACACCCGTGGGGACGGAAGCTCGGCCGTGGGGGAGCAGCCTGCAAGCCGGCGCCCGTCCATCAAAAAAAGGGAGCCCCGACCCAGGCCGGCGCTCCCCCTTTTCCCATATTCGTTCCGATACTTGTTTTTCCTCTTATCCCTCTTCTTCTCCGCGTCTCCGCGTCTCCGCGGTTCTCTTTTTATATTTTGCCTATCGTCGCCACCATGATCGCCTTGATGGTGTGCAAACGATTCTCGGCCTCGTCGAACACGACGGAGTGGCGGCTGCGGAAGACCTCGTCGGTGACTTCCTGCTCCTTGACGCCGTGCTCCTTGGCGACGGAGCGGCCGACCTCGGTCTCCTGGTCGTGGAAGGCGGGCAGGCAGTGGAGGAAGATGACGTCGGGATTGCCGGTGCGCTTCAGGAAATCCATGGTCACCTGGTACTCGCGGAGCTGGGCGATGCGCTCGGCGAACTTGGCTTCCTCGCCCATCGAGACCCAGACGTCGGTGTAGAGCACGTCGGCGCCCTTGAGCGCGGCGTCCTTCTGGGAGATGTCGAAGAACTCGATCTTCCCGCCGGTGGCCTCGGCGACCTTCTTCATCTCCGCGGTCAGCTGCTCGTTGGGCCAGAGGGCCTTGGGCGCGAGCGCGACGAAGTGCATGCCCATCTTGGCCGAGCCGATCATGAGGGCGTTGCCCATGTTGTTGCGGGCGTCGCCTGAGTAGACCATCTTCACCTTGTTGAGCGGCTTCGCGACGTGCTCCTCGATGGTCAGGAGGTCGGCGAGGATCTGCGTCGGGTGGTCGTCGTCGGTCAGGCCGTTCCACACGGGGACGCCGGAGTGCTTCGCGAGGTCCTCGACCAGCTTCTGGCTGAAGCCGCGGTACTGGATGCCGTCGTACATGCGGCCGAGCACCTTCGCGGTGTCCTCGACGGATTCCTTCTTGCCCATCTGGCTGTTCGTCAGGAAGGTGGCGTTGCCGCCCTCGTCCCAGCAGGCGGTCTCGAAGGCGCAGCGGGTGCGGGTCGAGGCCTTGTCGAAGATGAGGACGATGTTCTTGCGGTCGAGGGCCTCGCCGCGGATCCCGGCGCGCTTCTTGGCCTTGAGGTCGGCGGAGAGGTCGAGGAGGTAGCGGATCTCCTCGGGGGTGAAGTCCTTGAGGGTCAGGAAGCTGCGGCCTTTGAGATTGACGGGCATGACGGATCCTCCTTCTGGACGGCGGGGTCGCCCGCCTGACTCAGGATAATGCGACCGGTTCGGGTTTGGGTCAATGGGGCGGCGCGAGGGCTCGGGGCGGGACAAGTTTTTCGGGCATAAGTATTTAGGTCGACCGCATGAATATGGGACTGTCCGGGGGGCACGGGGCTGCCGCCCCTTGTCCCCCGGGCCCCCTCATCCCCGCTCCCTCGCTCGAGGCGGGCCGGGGCGGTGTCACGAAGCTTCCGGGCGCGGGGGCTGCCCGCGAGCCTAGCAGCAGGGCGGCCCGTCGCCGCATCCGCCGTCGCTTCCGCCGCAGCCGCAGTCGGGCGCGGTGCCGCGGAGGAGGCCGCTCAGGATGGCGGCTGCGCAGCCGACGCCCGCTTCCACCGCGATGGCGCCGAAGGGGCAGGCGCGCGCGCAGGCGCCGCACTCCATGCAGGCTTCGCGGCGCGCGACGCGGGCGACGCCGTCCGCGTCCGGCGCGATGGTCGCGTGGGGACAGACCTCGAAGCAGGCGCCGCAGGCGCGGCAGAGCGCGGCGTCGATTTCGAGCGAGCGGCCGTTGCCGGGGTAGGCGAAAGTCCTGGTTTTCCCGTTCATCGCGCGCCTCCGGCCGCATCGGCGAGCGCGAGGACCAGGCGCGCCCCGAGGGCGAGGAGGGCCAGGGTCAGGCCGCCGATCTGGAGGGGCAGGGCGATCCGGAGCTCGCGCTTGACCGCGTCCTGGCTCGTGAAGGTCGACGAGCCCGTGAACTCGAGCGCCAGCCAGCTGGATAGCGCGGTGGAGGCGAGGGCGCCCGCGGCCGACTCGAGGGGCGGGAGGCGCGTCGCGGCGAGCCAGGCGGCGGCCCAGGCGGCGCCGAGCAGGGCTCCCTTCGCCGAGAAGCGCCGGAACGGAATGAGCGGCAGCGCGAGGGGGAAGGCGACGAGGCCCGCGAGCAGGCCTCCAGCCGGGGCCGCCCACCATGAAAGCGCGCGCGCGGCCAGGGCTGCCGGGCCCGCGCCTCCGGCTCCGGAAGCGGCGCCGAATCCCGCGGCCCACGCGAAGGCGAGCGCGGGGAGCAAGGCGAGCGCGAAGAGGCCCGCGCGCGCCGCGACTTCGCGCGGAATCAGGACGGCGCGCTCGCCGAGGCCGAAGCGGACGCGGCGCATTTCGGCCGCGGCGACGAAGCCCGCGTCGAGCCAGGCGCCCAGGTCGGCGGCGCGCACGGGGCCGACGCGCGTTCGCCTGCCCGTCGCCCGCGCGACCTTCCACGCGCTAACTCCCGTGGCGCCGAGCTGGGGCAGCACGAGGTCCGAGCGCGGCGCGACGAGGTCGAGGCGCGAGGCGCGGAGGCGCCTGAGCAGCTCCTCGTCGCCGAAGCTGCCCTTGCCGGCGGCGCACCAGACGTTGACGCCCTTCGTGTCGAGCGCGAGCAGCCAGGCGTCGCGATGGATGAGCGCGAAGCGGAGCGCGTCGAAGCTGGGCTTGTAGTTGGCCGTGACGAAGACCGGCGTGTCCGCGCCGGGTGCCCCGACCGCGTAGAGGCCGGGCGCGACGCGGATGCGCTCGCGGCGCCGGACGAGGCGGGAGCGCAGCAGGTCGAGGCGGTCGCGGAATCCGGGCGCGGTCTTCACGCGGAGGACGCGCCCGGCGGCCGTGTCGGTCCAGGCCTCGGCCCACCGGGGAAGGGACCCGCCCGCGCCGTACGCGGAATCCGGCCCGTTCCCGCCGCGCCCGGGGGCGCGGATTTCCAGCTTGCTCCCGCGGCGCGGCGCGGCGGCCGGCGGCGGGGCGAGCGCCGTCCTTCCCGCGCCCGGCGTCATCGGTCTCGGCATTCGCAGGCTCCTTCTCCGCGGCTTCCGCCCGTCGATCGGAGCGCCTCGAGGAATTCGGGGAGGACCGTCTCGAGGGCCGCCCGCGACTCAGGGCGCATGGTTCCGAGCGCGAGCTCGAAATAACCGTTCCAGGCGGCGTCGATCGACGCGGCCTTCCGTTCCCCTTCCGCGCTGCGGCGCACCAGCACCGCGCGCCGGTCGGTCGAGGAGGCGAGCCTCTCGGCGAACCCGGCCTTGACGAGCTCGTCGACCAACCGCGTCGCGGTGGAGGGGTCGAGCCCGAGCGCCTCGGCGACGCGGCCCATCGCGATGCCCTCGCGGCCGAGCTCGAGCAGGGTGTGGCACTGGGCCACGGTGATCCCGCAGCACGCGCCGCCTTCCCCGAACCCTCGGGCCAGGCTGCGCTCGAGCGCGCGGAGCGTGCGGCGCAGGTCGGAGACCGCCGCGGGTGTTCCGATAAGATTGCTCATTACAAAAATTGTAACATACAACTAAAAGGGTGACAAGCGATGCAGGAAAGGGCCGCGCGCTGGCGACCCGGACGTTTCCCGCCCCGGCGTCTCGGGAATACCTGACTAATGCGGTTTACTATAGTCAGGTTTCAGATCGCCAGAGGGGGACGCCATGCGGTCAAAGTCGAATTCCGGGTACGCTCGTTCCGTCGCGCTCGTCGCCTGCGCCGCCGCGACGCTCGCCATCGCCTCGTGCGGCAATCCCGTCAGCCCTTCCGGAGGCGCGGTTCCGGGCTTCGCGAGCGGAGTGATCACGGCCAAGGGCAGCATCTTCGTCAACGGCGTCGAGTACGACACGGGCTCCAGCTCGGTCACCCTCGACAACGCGGCCGGCCTGGACGACGACCTGCGGGTCGGCATGACGGTCGAGGTGAAGGGCACGATCGACCCCGGCTCCGGGCTCGGCACGGCCGATTCGGTCGTCTACGCGAGCTCGATCGAAGGAACGGTCGACGCCGGGAGCGTCGACGCCGTCGCCGGCACCTTCCGGGTATTCGGGCTCGCCATCGCGGTCGACCCGACCACGGTCTTCGAGAACGCGACCGGCCTGGCGGCGCTCGTCGCGGGCGACCGCGTCGAGGTCAGCGGATCGTGGAACGGATCTGCGGTGCTGGCCTCCCGCGTCGAAGTGAATCCGGGCGCGGGGGACTTCAGGCTCTGGGGCACCGTCGGCGCCCTTTCGGGGCCGACTGACGGCACCTTCGACCTGGTCCTGGAGGACGGCACGATCGTCGCGGTCGCCTTCACGGGGACCCTCGACCCGGGCATCGCGGACGGCGTCCATGTCAAGGTCGAAGTGGCCGACACGTACTCGGGCGGCGCGCTTTCGACCGTCGCGGACAAGGTCGAGGCCAGGTTCGAGCTGGCCCCGGACGACGGCGACCGCGTCGAGCTCGGCGGCGTCGTGTCCGGCCTCGCGGGCGTCGACCCCGTCACCTTCACGGTCGACGGCGTCGAGGTCCGCGCCGCGGCGGCGCTGGCGGCCGGGCTGGCCGACGGCATGGAGGTCGAGGTGGAAGGGGACCTGAGCTCGGGCGTCCTCGTGGCGGTCGAGATATCGTTCGGGGAGGACGCCGACCTCGAGCTCAAGGGCGTGGCGACCTCGCCCTCCCCGGCCGCGGGGACCTTCCTCCTGAACGGGATCCTCGTCCACGTCGCCCGCGACACCGTCATGCGCGACGACACGGACCTTCCCCTGGACCTGTTCGGCCTGGCCGACCTCGCCGCCTCGGACAGCGTGGAGGTGAAGGCCTACGTGGACGACGCCGGGAACCTGGTCGCGGCCAAGCTGGAACGGCACGAGACCGATCCCGAGGCGATCGTCACCGGCCTCGCGGGCGCGGTCTCGGGGACGGAGGTGACGGTGCTCGGCCTGGTCGTGGATACGACGCCGCTGTTCCCCGGCGATACCGCGGCGCGGGACGCGTTCCTCGCTTCCCTGGAGGTCGGAACCAGCATGGTCGCGCTCACGGGGACCATCGCGGGCACCGTCGTCACCTGGGACGGCATCGCCCTCGACTAGCCCGAGGGCGCGGAATGGCGAAGCGAACGGGGGCGGACGGCGTCCGCCCCCCCGTCCGCTTGCCCCGCGGCCTCCCGGCCCTATACTTTGACTCGTAGGGCGCGCCTCGCGGCGCGAGGGGAGGCTGAACGCATGGCGGAGCGCGACGGAGAGGAACGGCCCCCGACCGGCCCTGTCGCCGCCCCCGAACCGGACGGCGGGGCCGTACCCCTCCGCGTAGGCAAGACGTCCGCCGGGGACGTCCCCCTCCGCGAGGGCGAGCGCCGCACGGTCACGGTGCTCTTTTCCGACATGAAGGGCTTCACGGCCATCTCGGAACGGCTCGACCCGGAGGAGATGGACGCCCTCATGAACCGGGTCTTCACCCGCTTCGAGGACTGCGTCCGTAGGCGGGGCGGCACGGTCGAGAAGTACATCGGCGACGCGATGGTGGCGGTCTTCGGGGCCAGCGAGATCCACGAGGACGACGCGGCGCGGGCGGTGGACGCGGCCCTCGAGCTGGCGGCCTTCGCGAGGCGCCCCGGTTCGCTCCTGCCGCAGGACCTTTCCTTCCGCACGGGCGTGCACACGGGCCTCGTCACGACGGGGCGCCGCGGCGACTACGACGTGGTCACGGGCCACACCATGGCGGTGGCCGCCCGGCTCGAGGCCGCCGCTCCCCCGAACGGGGTCCTGGCCTCCGCCGCGACCCGCGAGGCCTGCGGCGAGCGCTTCGCCTTCTCGGAGCCGCGCGAGCTCGTCCTGAAGGGCAAGGACGATCGGGTGACGGCCTGGCTCGCCCTGGCGCGCCGCAAGGCCGCGCTCTCCTTCGGCGGGCCCTTCATCGGCCGCGACGCCGCCCTCGAGCGCCTGACCGAGGATTACGTCAAGCGCATGCGCGGCGCGGCCGGCGGCTTCTACCTGACCGGCGACGCCGGCATCGGCAAGACGCGGCTCGCGTCGGAGTTCTGGGCCCGGCTCAAGGCCTTTCCGAATTTCAGCGCCACCTTCCTCGCCATCGACCCGGCCCGCTTCTGCGCCGACGAGTACGCCGCCCTCCGCTACGCCGTGCTCGACTTCCTCGACGAGGCGGCCGAACCGCCGGAGGGCGAGTTCGTCGCCATGGCCCGCGACCGGCTCTCGCTCGATCCGGAGCGGGCGCGCGTGGCCTACCGCCTCTTCCGCCCGGCCGCCGAACGGGGCGATCCGGCGGTCTTCCGCGAGGCGCTCGCGGACCTCTTCGACGCCATCCTCGCGTCCGACGGCGACCTCTATCCGGACGTCATCCTGGTCGACAACGCCTCGGCCATGGACGGAGCGAGCCGCTCCTTCTGCCGCGCCTGGCTCGCGCGCCCGCGCACGCGTCCCTTCGTGGTGCTCTGCGACCGGCGCGAGGATCCCGAGATCGCGGCGATCTTCGGCGTCGACGAGCGGCTCGCGCTCGGTCCGCTCGCCGACGAGGACGCGGCCCGCCTGGCCCGCGCGCTCGAACCCGAGGGCCTCGACGAACGGGCCGTCTCGCTCGTGGTCGAACGCTCGCAGGGCTATCCCCTCTTCGTCGAGGAATACGTCAAGCTCCTGCACCGCGACCGCGAGGCGCTCGCGGTTCCGGACTCGATCAGCGCGACCATCCTGGCGCAGGTGGACCGGCTCGACGTCGAGGCCCGCTCGCTGCTCCGCAAGGTCTCGGTCCTGCGCTATCCCTTCGACGCGGCCCGCGCCCGCGCCATGCACGGCCGCACCGGCGGCGCTCCCGCCTCGGTGGACCGCTCGCTCGAGCTGCTCGCCGCCGAGGACCTGCTCCGGAAGCTGGACGGGGGCCTCTGGGACTTCCGCCACGCCATCGTGCGCGACGCCGTTTCCTCCTCGCTACTCCACCACAACCGCAGGCTGCTGCACGCGGTGGCGGCCTCGATGCTGCGCGAGGAATCGCCCGAGCGCGAGGCGGACGTGTTCTGGCACCTCGCCAACGCCGAGGACTGGGACGGCGCCCGCGACTGGCTGCTCGAGCGGCGCCCCCGGCTTCCGGCGAGCCACGCCGCCCTGGTGGACGCCCTCGTCGAGCACTGTCCCCCCGAAAAGACGGCCCTCCGCATCGAGCTCCTCTTCCAGAAGTACGCCATCCGCTTCAACAACGCCATCTGGAGCGGGCTCGTCGACATCGTCCACGAGATGTACCGCCTCGCGCTCGCCACCCGGAACCGCCCCGCCCTGGCCCGGACCTACCACCTGCTCATGACCAGCGCCTACATGGAGAACGACTGGCTGACCGGCGCCTTCTACGGCCGCAAGGCCCTCGACGCCTACGAGGGCGCGGGCAACGAGCGGGGCGCCGGGAACGCGCGCTACTTCCTGGCGCACGGGTACATCAACCTCGGGGACTTCCCGCGAGCGCTCGAGGCCATCGAGGGGATGGGCCGCTCCTCGGCCTACGACGAGGCCTACTACGCCTCGGCCCGCGCCATGTACCACCACTACCGCGGGGAGCACCGCGCGGCGGGGGAATGGAACGCGGCCCAGCTCGCGGCCATCGAGGGCGGCGCACCGCTCGCGGTCTACGAGCGCGACAAGATCCGGATGACGCGCGTGGCGAACATCGCGGTCGATTTCGAGTACGAGGCGGCCGAGGCCGTCGGCTCGGGCGGCTCGGCGCCCTGCGACGACCCCGAGACCTGCGCGATGTACTGGGCCGGCGCGGCCCTGGCCGCGGCGAGGCTCGGGGACGGGGCGGCCGCGAAGGAGCGCTTCGCGCAGGCGGAGTACTACCTGGCGCAGGAGCGCGAGGCGGACGCCCGCGCCGGCCTCGGCGCCTGGCTGGCCAACTGCCTGCTGCTCGCCGGCGAGCTCCGCGCCGCCCGCGAGAAGGCCGAGGCCGCCCTGCCCGACGCGGCGCGCTCGCTCCGCTTCTCGACGGTCTTCGAGCTCGAGACCATCCTGGCGGAGCTCGCCCTGGTCGAGGGCCGCGAGGAGGAGTTCGCCTTCTTCGTCCGCGACGCGGCCATCCTGCTCGGCGAGCCGATCCTGCGAGAGCCCCGCGTGGAATCGCGCTTCCGCTACTTCGCCTGGCTTCAACTCGAACGGCAGCTCGACTCCCGGGGCGAGGCCCGCGGGACTCCCGCCGCCCTCGCCGGCGCCGGGCTCGACGCGGCCGACGCCGAGCGCCAGATCGCCCGCGCCAAGGAGCTGCTCGAGTTCGAGCTTTCCCAGCTGCGCGACGACGCGTGCCGCGAGCGCATGCTCGAGTGCTCGGTCTGGCGTCGCATCCTCGAGGCCTAGCCGTCCGGCGCGGCGGGCGGCCCCGCCTCGCCGGCCCGGCCGGGCATGGCCGCGCGTTGTTCGTTGACGGCCAAGGAAAAGCGGTTTATCCTTCGTTCCATAAGATACCCCCCGAACGGAGGAGCCTCAAATGGCAAAGGTCGAGCTCAGGAACATCTCGAAGGTGTACGAGGGCGGCGTGAAGGCGGTCGAGAACGCCAACATCGTCGTCGAGGACAAGGAATTCGTGGTATTCGTCGGACCCTCGGGTTGCGGCAAGTCCACGACCCTCCGCATGGTCGCCGGTCTCGAGGACATCAGCTCCGGCGAGCTGTACATCGACGGCGACCTCGTCAACGACGTGCCGCCCAAGGACCGGAACATCGCCATGGTGTTCCAGAACTACGCGCTCTACCCGCACATGAGCGTGTACGAGAACATGGCCTTCGGCCTCAAGATCCGCAAGGTGGACAAGGCGGAGATCGACCGCCGCGTGCGCGAGGCGGCCCGCATCCTCGACATCGAGGGCCTCCTGGACCGCAAGCCCAAGGCCCTCTCCGGCGGCCAGCGCCAGCGCGTCGCCGTCGGCCGCGCCATCGTCCGCAACCCGAAGGTCTTCCTCTTCGACGAGCCGCTGTCGAACCTGGACGCCAAGCTCCGCGTCCAGATGCGCGCCGAGATCATCGAGCTCCACGACCGCCTGCAGGCCACCATGATCTACGTCACCCACGACCAGGTCGAGGCCATGACCATGGGCGACCGGATCGTGGTCATGCGCGACGGCTTCGTGCAGCAGATCGGCTCGCCGCTCTACCTCTACAACTCGCCGGTCAACAAGTTCGTCGCCGGCTTCATCGGCAGCCCGCCCATGAACTTCCTCTCCGTCAAGGTCCTCGAGGAAGGCGGGAAGCTCGTCATCGACGAAGGCTCGTTCCGGCTCCACCCCGACGACGCGCACGTCGGTTTCCTCAAGGCCTACGTCGGCAAGGAAGTGGTGTTCGGCATCCGCCCGGAGGACATCCCCGTCGCCGAGGGCGGCAAGGGCCAGAGGATCCCCGCCAAGGTGACGGTGGTCGAACCGCTCGGCGCCGAGATCCACCTCTACGCCTCCACTCCGACGCAGTCCATGGTCGCGCGCACCTCGCCCCAGCACCACTGGCGCACCAACGACAAGGTCGAGTTCGCCCCCCTCATGGAGAAGGCGCGCTACTTCGACCGCGAGACCGAGCTGTCCATCATCCCCGTGGCGGAAGAGAAGAAGTCCTGAGTCCCTTTCCCGCGAAGGAAGCGAAGGCCGCCCGCCAGTCCGGGCGGCCTTTTCTTCGCGCCCGCGTCGGCCTCGCCGACCCCGGGGCCGGCCTTGCCTCGGGATTCCGGCTCGACTATAGTGTTGGCGATGAACCCCGCGCTGGCAATTCCGGTTAACGCCCTCGTCGAACGCCTGCGTTCCCACGAGCGCGAGTCCGAGGCCATTTTCCTGGGCCTCGGCGACCTCTTCGCGCGGCTGGTGGCCGAGACCGAACGGAGCGCGCGGGAATCGCGGCGGCAGGTGGACGAGGTGCTGGCGCAGGCGGGAGGGATCGGCAAGCGCCGCGGCAAGCACGGCCACGCCGCCGGCGCCGAGCTCGAGGCCTTCCTGGTCGAGGCGGAGCGCTTCTACGCCCGCATCGCCGAGCGCGACCGCGCCTTCCTCGAAGCGCTGCAGGCCGGCGCCCTGCGCCTGGCCGACCTCGACGGCATCATCGCGCGCGTCAGGGCCGACAGCGAGGAGATGGAGATCGTCTCGCTCAACGCGATGACGGTCGCCCTCAAGTCGGGCGCCAACGGCCGCGCCTTCTCGGTCATCACCGACGAGCTCAAGCGGCTCGCCGCCCGCACCATCTCGCTGACCAACGAGATCGCGGCCATCGGCCACGACCTCCTGGAGTCCTTCGACGCCCTCGGCACCGAGATGCGCGAGCTCGAGGCCACCCAGATCCGCTTCTACCGCCGCATGCGCGACGACCTCGTCATGGGCTTCGAGAAGCTCGGCGAGCAGGTCTCGGAGACGGCCCGGACCTTCGGGGAGCTCGCGGCGAAGGCCGCCCGCGTCCGCGACCCGATAGCCCTCATCATGCAACGCATCCAGCTCCAGGACATCATCCGCCAGTCGCTCGACCACGTCGTCATCTCGCTGGTCGAAGCCACCCGCGACGAGGGCGACGCCGTCGAGGAGTCCGACGAGTACGCCTTCGCCGTCTCGGTGGCCGAGCTGTCCACCTCGTTGCTCGACGACGTCATCGGCAAGGTGAAGGAAGCCGGCGCGCATTTCGGCGGCGACATCGCCGACGTGGTGGGCGCCGTCGAAACCTGCGAGGACGAGCGGATGACGGCCACGGCGGGCATGGAGGCGCCGGGCGCCGCCGCGAGCGACGCCGTCGCGGAGGAGTCGCGCGACTACCTCGAACGCAAGACGCGGGTGCTTTCCTCGGCCCGCCGCCTCGCGGAACGGGTCAACGAGCTCGACGAGCTGTTCAAGACGCTCGGCGTGCTGCTCGGCCGCTTCCGCAACATCTTCACGGCCAGCCGCATCGAGACGGCGCGCAACAAGGCCCTGTCCATCGTCTCGAACACCGTGGACGGCATGGGCGCGTTGACCGAGCGCATCGAGACCGACTCCGGCGAGGCTTCGGCGCTCACCAAGAATTTCATCAAGACCGCCACCGTGGCCGTGCTCGCGTACGCGGACGCCCAGGCGCGCGACGACGAGCGAATCCGCGGCGTCACCGCGCGCATCGTCTCGGAATTCGGCCGGCTCGAGGCCGCGCGCGCGAACCTCGCGCGGGCGGTCGCCGATTTCACGCTCTACACCCCCGACTTCATCGAGCTGATCGGCGAGGCCCGCGCCCAGGTCGACCGCATCGACGCGGTGGCCGGACGCCTGTTCGAGGCCCGCGGCGACCTGGTGGCCTTCCGCGACGGCGCCTACGACGCCGCCATTTCGCTCGGCGAGGACGATCCGTCGCGCCACGACATAGCGAACGAGCGCCTCCGGCGCATGATCGAGCGCTTCACCATTTTCACGCACAAGAAGGCCGCGGGCGAGCTCGCCGACTTCGAGGTCGAGGAAGGCGCGGAGCAGGGCGCGATCACGCTCTTCTAGCCGTGTACCACCACCGGATTTCCGGCTTCGACGTCCCCATGGTCACCATCCATCCCGGGGAATTCTGGGTCACCGCCGAGGACGTGGCCATCGTCACCGTGCTCGGCTCCTGCGTGGCCGTGGCCCTGCGCGACCGGAGCGGCGCGCTCGGGGGACTCAACCACTTCATGCTGACGGGCGACTTCAGGGGCGCGGACCTGGCGCGGAGCCCCGACGCGCGGTACGGCATGTACGCCATGGAGCTCCTGATCAACGAGCTGCTCAAGGCCGGCGGCCGGAAGCGCGACCTCGAGGCCAAGGTGTTCGGCGGCGCCTCGGTGCTGCGCCTCCGCCCCGGAGCCACGGGCGCGGGGCTCCACGAGGCCAACGTCGCCTTCGCGCTCGACTACCTCAGGCTCGAGGGCATCCCCGTCCTAGCGAGCGACGTCGGCGGCTTCGCGGCGCGCAAGATCTTCTACTTCCCCCGGACCGGCAGGGTCCTGCTCAAGCGCTTCGGCGGCGCCGCGGTGGCGGCCGTGGAGCGCGCCGAGGAGGGCTACCTCGGCCACCTCAGGCGCGAGCCGCCCGAGGGCGAGGTCGTGCTGTTCGGGGACGGACCGGAGTCCGCGGCCCGCGGGAAGGCCGGCGGATCGGCGGGCGGGTCGTTACGGCGGAAATCCGGAACGGAGCGGGGCGAGTGATCCGGGGCCCGCTCAGGCGTCGTCGGCGCAGGCGGGTTCGCCGGCGCGGTGGATGACCGGTTCGCCCTGCGGCGCGTAGACCCGGGTGCCGGCCGGCACGCTCCGCGTCAACCAGACGTTGCCGCCCACGATCGAGCCCGCGCCGATCACGGTGTCGCCGCCGAGTATCGTCGCGCCGGAGTAGATGGTGACGTCGTCGCCTATGGTCGGGTGGCGCTTCTGCCCGCACGCGTCCTTCTTCACCGAAAGCGCGCCGAGCGTGACGCCCTGGTAGATCTTGACCCCGGCCCCGATGACGCAGGTCTCCCCGATCACCACGCCCGTGCCATGGTCGATGAAGAAGCGCTCGCCGATCTCCGCGCCCGGGTGGATGTCGATGCCCGTCTTGCGGTGGACGTACTCGGCCATCATGCGCGGTATCAGGGGCACCTTCCGGTTCCAGAACCAGTGGGCGAAGCGGTGCACCGTGACGGCCTCGAGTCCGGGGTAGGAGAGGATCACCTCCTCGACCGAGCGCGCGGCGGGGTCGCCGGCGAAGGCGGCCGCCACGTCGGTCATGAGGACGCGCCGGATGCCGGGCAGCTCCTCGAGGAAGGCGAGCGCCAGGTCGCGCGCCTCGAGGTGGCAGGCGGCCGGGCAGCCGTCCCCGCCGTCGAGGCGGGCGGCGTACTCCAGCGAGCGCTCGATCTCCGCGACGAGCGACCCGGCCACGCGGTGCGCGATCTCGCCGGACATGTAGCCGACGTTGGAGTCGTCGATGCCGTCCTCGCGGCGGTAGCCGGGAAAGGCAAGGGTCTCGAGGTCCTGCACGATGCGGACGACGCTTTCGGTCGAAGGCAGGTTGGCGCCGCTCCGGTGGTTGATGCCGCCGACCTCGTCATACGAGCGGAGCAGGCCCTCCACCGCGCGGTTGATGCTGTCCATTGAATTCTCCCGCCCCGTAAAGTACCGCCCCCGCCCCCCGGAGGAATAGCCTCCTACTTCGCGGGGGCGGGTTCGCCTTTCTTCACGAAGCCCATCACCACGAAGGCGGCCGCCATGCAGAGGGCGCACCAGGCGAAGATGCCAGGGTATCCGAATACATCGATGATGAGCCCCGTGATCGGCGGCGAGGCGATGGCCGCGGTCTGGCTGAAGAGGTAATAGAGCCCGGTGTAGACGCCCATCGTCCCCCAGCTGGCCATCTGCCAGAGCATCGGGAAGCTGTTGGTGACCACGGTCACCCAGAAGGCGCCGAACACGAAGAGAATGGCCCAGAATACGTAGGTCCGCGCCATGCCCGAAAGGCCGAAGCCCGTGAAGCCGTGGACCAGCAGGGCGAGCGCCAGCAAGGTCAGCACGACGAGGGCGATGCGGATGGTGCGCTTCCGGCCGAGCCTGTGCGCGACGTAGCCGGAGGGCACCGCGAACAGGGCGTAGGCTATGCCGACCGCGCCCGCGGAGAGTCCCGCGACTCCCTTGGAAAGGCCGAGCACCTCGATGCCGTAGCGGCCGACGAAGGGCAGCACGCCCTGGTAGCCGAGGAACCAGAGGAAGAGCGCGACCAGGATGAGGATAGCCGACTTGTCCTTGCCCTCGCCCACCTTCCGCAGCGACTCGAGCAGTTTCGGGCGCTCCTCGGCCGCGGTCTCGGCGGAGCTCCGCTCCTTGACGAGGAGGGCGACCAGCACGGTGGCGAGCGCCACGAGCAGGGATGCGATCGGGAAGGGCAGGCGGTCCTTCGTGGCGCCGAGCAGCGGCAGCGTGACGTCGACGTCCATGAGGCGCGCGAGCCCCACGAGTCCGACGATGCTCGCGATGCCGCTCATCATGTTTATGACGCCGTTGGCCTCGGAGCGGTACTCCCCGGGGACCGTGTCGGGCATGAGGGCGACGACGGGGCCGCGCGCGGCCTGCTTGGCCAGGTTGAGGAAGAAGACGAGGATGACGAGCGCCGCGAGCGAGACGCCGGCCGCGTAGGGCAGGAAGCCGAAGAAGACCGCCGAAAGCGGCAGCAGGGTCAGGATGAAGGGCTTGCGCCGGCCGATCGGGGTGCGGATGCGGTCGGACCAGACCGACACCACCGGTATCAGGAAGAGCGCGAAGACGTTGTCGAGCGTCATCACCGTGCCGATGAGGGCGTTGGACTGGATGTACTGCCCGAGGAACACCGGCAGGTAGGTGTCGTAGAGCGGATCCATGAGGCCCATGGTGAAGAATCCGAAGCCGATCAGGACCGTGAGCGGGAGCCAGGGGCCGAAGCCCTTCTTCGTTTCGTCTGCCACGTCGCTTTCCTTTCTTGGTCAGAGTAGCGTCCGGCCTTCGGGCCGGACGCGGAGCGCCATCACCGAGCCGGGGCCGAAGACGGCCTCGACGCGCTCGCGGTAGTCGCGGAAGAGGCCTTCCGGCACCCAGGCTTGGGCCGTGCCCGCGAAGCCGCCGCCGTGCACGCGCGCGGCGCCCGAGCCGCCGAGGATCTCGCGCGAGAGCGCCACCGCCAGCGCCACGCCCTGTTCCCGGGGTGTTCGCGGGTTCGCCACGTTCTGGAGCAGCTCCCACGAGCTGTCCCCCGATCCGTTCACGAGCGCGAGGAAGCGCGGGAAGTCGCCCGCGTCGAGGGCGTCGGCCATCGCGTCCACGCGGCCGTTCTCGCGGACGTAATGGAGGGCGCGCAGGGCGGCGCGGTCGCCGGCCGCCTTCCGTATTTCGGGGAGCGCGACGAGCACCTCGGACGCCTCCGCGTTCCCGAGGACCACGCGCCCGAGGACGCGCGCGGCCGCGCGCAGCTCTTCGGGCACCGCGGCGTAGTCCGCGGAGAGGTCCGCGTGGCTGCCGCCCGTGTTGACGACGACGAGCCGGTGGCCGAAGGCGGACAGGTCCGCGCGCACGGCGCGCGCTCGCGCGGCGGCCGGGTCGGCGAAATCCAGTTCGACGACGCCGCCGAGCGCGCTCGCGGCCTGGTCCATGAGGCCGCAGGGCTTGCCGTAGAAGCGGTTCTCGGCTTCCTGCCCGATAAGCGCGAGTTCCAGCGGCGGCAGCTTCCCCTCGCCGTACAGCGCGTCGAAGACGGCGCCGACCAGCACTTCGACGGCGGCCGAGCTCGAAAGCCCCGAGCCCGGCAGCACGGTGCTGGCCATGCGGCCGCGGAAGCCCCCGACGGGCAGGCCCCGCGCCGCGAAGCCCGCGGCCACGCCGCGGATCAGGGCCTCGGTGGAGCCGCGTTCCGCCTCCTCAGGTTCGAGCGCGGCGAGGTCCAGCTCGAAGGCTCTGGGCCAACCCTCGCTCTCGAGCTTGACGCGCGTATCGCCGGACGCCGCGACGCAGGCGATGGCGTCCAGGTCCACCGCCGCGGCGAGCACGCGGCCGCCCTGGTGGTCCGTGTGATTGCCTCCGAGCTCGGTGCGGCCGGGCGCCGAGAGGAAGCGCCAGTCGCCCTCCCCGAAGCTCGCGGCGGCGTCCCGCGCCAGGCCCTTCCAGCGCGCGGCCTGCGCGTCGACCGCGTCCGCCCCGTAGAGCGAGGCGAGGCGGTCGCGGACCGGTCGGGAGTCGAAATGCGCCGCGGCGCCGGAACTGCCCATCTGCCGTACCTTTCGCGCGGACGGATACCGCGAACCCGCGCCCGCTCGATTCTAGCGCCTGTCCGTCGGGAAAGGAAGCGCGATTTCCGGGCATGTTTTCGCTTCCGGCGGCGCGCGCGCCTTTGGCGCGGGCAACGAAACGGGCCGCCCCGTTCCGATCTCGGAAGCGGCGCGGCCCGGGAGGGGCGACGTTTTAGGGAATTGCGGGAGGGCGGCGCCTCGAAAGGCCGCCCCCGGTCAGGCCGAGAGCTCCTGGATGTAGCCGGTGCGCAGGCAGGTGTCGAAGAGCTCGCGGGTCATGAACTCCTCCTTGACGTCCTCCCAGTCGGGATGCCGGTGCACGATGCGGACGTAAAAGCCGTCCTCGATCTCGTTGATCAGTTCCAGCTCCGAGGGAGCGTCGCCGATGCTCCGGATGGCGAAGTGCTTCATGCGCTTCCTCCTTCTTCTACCCACGAATTTCGGAGGCGCGGAGGGGCGGCCTTGAGGGAAAAGCGTTCCGGCCCGGCTTTCGCTCGCGGACGCCCGATCCCGCCCGGAAGCTTCGTGACACCGCCCGAAAGCTTCATGACACCACCCGGAAGCTTCGTGACACCGCCCGAAAGCTTCATGACACCACCCGGAAGCTTCGTGACACCGCCCGGAAGCTTCGTGACACCGCCCCGCGCTTGACAGACGAGGTCCTCGCGGGGGAAATTCGGCGCCTGCCGCCCGGCCCCGAGGTCGGGCGGCCACGCGGGAGGTGCCCTTCATGATCCACGATTTCGAGGACCGGAAGCCCGAGCTCGCGCCGGGCGTCTTCGTGGCCTGGAACGCCGAGGTGCTCGGCTCGGTGAAGCTGGCGCCGGGTTCCTCGGTCTGGTATTCGGCCACTCTGCGCGGCGACATCAATCGCATCGAGCTCGGCGAACTCACGAACGTGCAGGACGCCTGCGTGCTGCACGTCACCGAGGAGCGTCCCTGCGTGCTCGGCAGCCGCGTCACGGTAGGCCACGGCGCCATCCTCCACGGCTGCGCGGTCGGGGACGGCTGCCTCGTCGGCATGGGCGCCGTCGTCCTCGACGGCGCGGAGATAGGCGAAGGCTCCATCGTCGCCGCCGGGGCGCTCGTCACGCAGGGCAAGCGCTTCCCCCCGCGCTCCATGATCATGGGCAGCCCCGCCAAGGCCGTGCGCCAGCTTTCCGACGACGAGGTCGCGGGCCTCCGCGAGCACGCCGAGCGCTACGCCGCCTACGCCCGCCGGGCGCTCGAAGGCCTCCGCGAGCGGGGCTAGCCTTCCGGATCGAATCCTGTCCGGGAGAGAAACCTGCGGTTTCCCTCCCGGCCCCTTCCTTCCCTATCCATGCGGCGCGCGGGGTCGGCCCCGCGCGAGCGAAACGCGGGGCTCGGCCGCAGCGTTCAGTCGCCCCGCTTGACCGGGCGCCGCATGGCCTTCGCGCTGACGCGCGCCACGAGGCCCTTGCCGAGGAAGCGCGAGAGGAAGGCGGTGGCCTTCCACGATAAGTACGGCACGCTCGTCCAGCGTCCCCGCCGCGCATCCGCGAGGCAGCGGCGCACCACCGTGGCGGCGTCCCGGCCGTGCCTCACTTCCGGGCGCGCCCCCTCCGAGGCCACGAGCGCGAATTCCGTCGAGGCCGGCCCCGGGCAGAGGCTCGTCACGGTGATGCCGGCTTCCTCGAGCTCGGCGGCGAGCGCCAGGCTGAAGTGGTGGACGTAGGCCTTGGCCGCCGCGTACACCGCGAAGTCGCCGAGGGGCTGGAAGGCCGCGAGGCTCGCCACGTTGACGATGCGGCCCCCGCGCCGCATGGCGCGCGCCGCCACCCACGAAAGCTCGGTCAGGGCGCGCACGTCGAGGTCGATTTCCTCGAGGACGCGCGCGAGCGGCGTCTCGGCGAAGCGGCCGTAGGTGCCGAAGCCCGCGTTGTTGACGAACCACGCCAGCTCGGCTCCGCCCGAGACGGCCTCCGCCGCGAGGCTCGAGAGCAGCTCCGTCCCCTCGGGCTTCGAGAGGTCCGCCGCGACGGGAACGCCTTTCGCGTTCGAAAGCCGGCCGGCCAGGGCCTCGAGTCGTTCGCGCCGGCGCGCCACCAGCCAGATCTCGTCGAGCCGGTCTTCCCCGGACAGCGCGTCGAGCTGCAGCGCGAACTCGACCCCGAAGCCGGCGGACGCGCCGGTGACGACTGCGATGCGTTTCATGAGCGCTCCTTGAATGGAATCCACGGTGCGTAGTTATGGCCGAAGGGCGGACGTCTCCGCAAGGGCGCGGGGCGGCGCTTGCCCCGGGGGGGCGGCTCCGGGTAGTATGGGCGGGCCGCCGGGCATTCGGTGCCGCGGCTTCGGACCGGGCCCGCGCCGGCTCGGAAGCCCGCGGGCGGCCGCGTCCGACACCACAACCCAGGAGAACCACGACCATGATCGAGCGCACTTTCGCCATGCTCAAGCCCGGAATGATGCAACGCCGCCTCGCCGGCGAGATCCTCTCCCGCATCGAAAAGAAGGGCCTCAAGCTCGTCGCCCTCAAGCTGCGCATGATTCCGCGCGCGCTCGCCGAGACGCACTACGCCGAGCACAAGGGCAAGGGCTTCTACGCGGGGCTCATCGACTACGTCACGAGCGGCCCCGTGCTGGCCATGGCCGTCGAGGGCGAGGGCGCCGTCGCCCGCGTGCGCGCGCTCTGCGGCGCCACCAAGGTCGAGGAGGCCCTGCCCGGCACCATCCGCGGCGACTATGCCCTGTCCACCGGCTCCAACGTCATCCACGCGTCCGACTCGGCCGACAGCGCCGCGCGCGAGCTCGGCCTTTTCTTCGAGGCCTCGGACTTCGTGGAGTGGCAGGACGGGAACCATGGCTGGTACTGATAAGCGCGAAAGCCGCAAGGAGGCCGGTTGATGGCCAAGGTCAGCGTCGTCGGAGCGGGCGCCTGGGGCACCGCGATAGCCAAGGTGCTCGCGGAGAACGGCCACGACACCCGGGTCTGGTGCCTCGAGGCGGAGCTGAAGGCCTCCATCAACGAGCGTCACGTCAACGAGCTCTTCCTCCCCGGCGTCGAGCTGCCCGCCTCGCTCGCCGCCACCAACGACCTGATCGAGGCCGTCGAGGGCATGGACCTCGTCGTGCTCGCGGTGCCCTCGCTCTTCCTGCTCGGCGTCGCGCGGAAGATGCTCTCCGCGGCCTCCATCATGGAGGGACGCACCTTGATCGCGGTGGTCACCAAGGGCTTCATCGAGACCGACAAGGGGCCGCGCCTCATCGTCGAGACGCTCGAGGACTACCTGCCGGGCTTCTACCGCGGCAACCTGGTCTACGTCTCGGGCCCGAGCCACGCGGAGGAGGTCGCGCGCGGCCGCATCACGGGCCTTGCCGCGGCCAGCCAGAACGGCCGCAACGCCATCCGCGTGCGCGAGCTCCTGCAGAACCGCTACCTGCTCGTGTTCCCGAGCCTCGACGTGACGGGCGTGCAGGTCGCGGGCGCGGTCAAGAACGTCATCGCCATCGCCTTCGGCATGCTCGACGCGCTCAAGGCCGACAGCCCCGACTTCGGCGACAACACCGAGAGCATGCTGCTCGCGGCCGGCCTCAACGAAATCATGGCGCTCGGCCGCGCCCTCGGCGCCACCCACCCCGAGACCTTCACGAGCATCGCGGGCGTCGGCGACCTCGACGTCACCTGCCGCTCGATCCACGGCCGCAACCGGCGCTTCGGGCGCGAGATCATCGAGAAGGACCTCCTCGCGCCGTTCTCCGGGCTCGACGACCTGATCGCGCGCATCAAGGAGATCGGCTACCTGCCCGAGGGCGCGGTGGCGGTCCGCCACGTCATGCGCCTGGCCGAGGAGCGCAAGGTGCCCATGCCCATCACCGCGGGCGTCCACCGCATCCTCGACCGCAAGGTGGCCCCGACGGACTTCATCAAGTCCTTCCTGCAGTCGATGAACGGCCGCCAGTCCGGCCTCGAGGACTGACGCTCCGGCTGGAATCCACGCCGAGGCGCCGAGGGAATCGGGGAGGGGGGCGAGGGTCCGATCCTCTGCCCCGTCCCGTCCTCTTTTCCCTCGGCGGGCTCGGCGCCTCGGCGTTTCCTCCTCCGGGGGCCTCGCGGCTCCCCGCGTTCCTTACCGGAGGCCTTTCGTGGCCTTGTTGAAATTGCGCATGGACTTGTTGATGGCTTTCCAGCGGTCGCGCTCGGCGCGCGCCATCTCCGGATCCTCGCGGCGCGCCAGGTGCGCCAGCTCGCGCTTGAGCTTGCGCCACGAGGCGTAGCGCCCCGCGTCGAGGGTTCCTGAATCGAGGGCTTCGCGCACGGCGCAGCCGGGCTCGCTCCCGTGGGAGCAGTCCCGGAATTTGCACGAGCGCGCCAGGCCCTCGATGTCGCCGAAGGCGGTCTCGAGGGCTTCGTCGTCGGCCCAGAGCTGCAGCTCGCGCATGCCGGGCGTATCGACCAGGAGCAGCCCCGAGTCGAGCCTGACCAGGGTGCGCGCCGTCGTGGTGTGCCGCCCCTTGTGGTCGTCCTGCCTCACGTCCTGCACCTTCCGCAGGGCCTTTCCCGCCAGCGCGTTGATTATGGTGCTCTTGCCCGCGCCCGAGGACCCGAGCAGGACGGCGGTGGAGCCCGCTTCGACGAATTCCTCGAAGCGTTCGACGCCGTAGCCCTCCGGGGCGCAGACGCCGAACACGGGCGCGCCGACGGCGACCGACTCGGCCTCCGCCAGCAGGGCGTCGGGATTCTCCGAGAGGTCGAGCTTCGACACGACCACGACGGGCCGCGCGCCGGATTCCCAGACCAGGGTCAGGTAGCGCTCGACGCGGCGGAGCTTCCAGTCGTGGCCGGCGGCGCAGACGATGAAGGCCGTGTCCACGTTGGCCGCGAGCACCTGTTCGACGATGCGGTCGTAGTCGGTGTCGCCCGCCGCCTTGCGCGAGAACGCGCTCGAGCGCGGCAGGAGCGCGCGGAGCACCGCGGGACCGTCGCCCTCGGGAGGCGCCGCGACGACCCAGTCGCCGGTCGCGGGCAGGTCGGGCGTGTCGCCGGCCTCGTTGGCGCCGTCGCGCAGGAAGCGCCCGGCCAGTACGGCTTCGCGTTCGAGGGCGTCGCCTTCCCCGTCCTCCATGACGACGAGGTAGGAGCCGCGCCGCACCTCGAGGACGCGCGCCGGCTCGAGGCGGATCCCGCGGTCCGGAAAGCCCGCCAGCCGCGAGACGAGGGCGGCTTCGAGCCTGTCGTTCCAGCCCCAGCGTTCCAGCGCGCGGCGCCGCGGGGCCAGGGTGCCGGCCTCCGTGCCGGCGCCGCCGATCGTTTCGATGTCGATAGGATGCAAGGTGTATTCCCGTTGTTCCGTGCCGTCGCGGACGGATGCCCGTCCGCGCGATGGTTCGGCGCGCCCCGCGCGAAGGCGGACACGCGACGAAACGCCGATACGCTTCCTTACGAGGGACGCGTTCGTATCGCCGCCGGTATCGGATGGGGAAGGGGACTGTCGCGGGAAGCGGGCCTCTTCGGCCCTTGAGCGCGGCCGCCCGGAAAGGGCGGCGTCGCTGCCTAGACGGTCTCCCTCCGGAGCGGCGCGACGAACGAGTTCACAAGGGCTGCCATTTCGCTACCTCCGTAGGGAGAGTCTTCGAGGCGCCGTCCGCGGAGGACGGCAGCGGGGCGACGCCCCGCGTGAGGTTCGAACATATACCCGATTCGCCCCCGCGTCCAGTCCCCGGAGGTGAAAACGAAACGCCGAGGCACCGAGGAGGATCGGAGACGCGGGACAGGGCCGGAGGGTCGCCACGATGCCCCGGCCCGATGCGTCCCGTCTCGAGAAGCCCCTCGGCGCCTCGGCGTTGTATCCTTCTAGTAGACCGAGAGGATCTTCGCGATGCGGTCGGCGCCGACTTCGAGGATGAACCCGGCCAGGCGCGGGCCGCGGTCGCGGTCGATGAGGGCGCGGTAGGTCACCTTGAAGAAGTCCTTGGGCTCGAGCCCGTGGGCCTTGGCGATGTCGAAGATGCGGGTGCCGAGGGCCTGTTCGTCAAGGTCGCCCGCGCGCACCGCCTCGCGGAGCTCGACCAGGGCCGCGCGCTCCTCCTCCGTCGTCTCGATCGACGACCCGTCCTCGCGCAGGGCCCAGCGGAATTCGTCGGGCGCGCTCTCGGTGATCCAGGTCCAGGCGCACTTCGCGCGGACCCTGAGCCGCTCGAGCTGGTGCTCCTCGACGCCCGGCAGTTGCGCGAGCGTCTTCTCCACGTCGCCGAGGTTGATCTGGAGCAGGCTGCAGAGGTGGCGGAAGGCGACCTGGTAGGGCATCTTCGCGGGCACTTCGTCCACCTGCGAAAGCTCGTAGATGCGGCGCTCGCGCGCCCGCGTCTCCTCGTCCTTCGCGCTCTCGGTCCCCCAGTAGATGCGCTCGGTGCGGTCGTAGTCCTCGTAGATCTTGATGACGTCGAGGTCGAAGCTGATGGTGAACTCGGTGTTCGGCCGCGTGCCCGCGAAAAGGTAGCGGGCCAGCTCCGGCGTATAGACGCGGAGGAGGTCGTAGAGGTCCACCACCTTGCCCTTCGACGAGCTCATCTTGCCGGGCGTGCCCTTGATGCCGATGAAGTCGTAGCGGAAGGTGGTCGGGGGCTTGCGGCCGTAGACTTCCTCGACCACGTGCTTTGAGGTGTCGAAGCTGCCGCCCTGGCTGTGGTGGTCCTTGCCGGCGGGCTCGAAGTCGACGCCTTCGTAGGCCCAGCGCATCGGCCAGTCGACGCGCCACGAGAGCTTCACGCCCTTCGCCTTCCTGAGGTCCACGGTCTCGCGGTGGCCGCACTCGCACGAGTACGACACGCCCCATTCGCCGTCCCAACCCTCGATCTCCGTGGTGTCGCGGTCGCACGCGTCGCAGAAGACCGAGATCGGCCAGTACTCGCCCTGGATCTTGTGGTCCTCGTCGCGGTACTTGTCGAGGATGCCTTTGAGGACCTCGCGCTTCTCGAGGGCCCTGCGCATGCCCTCGGCGTAGGTCGACGCGCGGTAACGCTCGGCCTGGTAGAGGAATTCGGGCTTGATGCCGACCGCGGGCAGGATGCTTTCGACGTCCACCTCGTGGTGGCGGGCGTAGCTCGAGTCGCGGCCGAAGGTGTCGGGCACCATGGTGATCGGCATGCGGAGGTGCTTCGCGAGCGTTTCCTGGTCCGGCATGTTCACCGGAACCTTGCGGAACACGTCGTAGTCGTCCCACGAGTAGATGAAGCGGACCTTCTTGCCGAGCGCGCGCAGGGCGCGGACCACGAGGTCGACGGAGATGATCTCGCGGAAGTTCCCGATGTGGACGGTGCCCGAGGGTGTGATGCCCGAGGCGCAGGTGTACTGCTCCTTGTCCCCGTGCTCCTTGATGATCTTGAGGGCGGTCTGGTCCGCCCAGTGTACGGCGTCGCGGCTTTCCATGCGCGCGAGTATACCGGAAAGCCGATCCGCCCCGCAACGGCAGGACGCCGGGCCGCGTCCGCGCCGCCCGGCCTTGACCGCGTTCCCGGGCCGGGCTAGATTCGACGGAGGCGGGCGCCACGCGGACCCGTCATCATCGCGGCGCCCGGAAGGGTCTCGCGGAGGTTCCGTTGGACAAGAAGCTGAGAAACGTCGCCCTGGGCGTCGGCGGGCTCGCCGTCGCGGTGGCGGCCATCATCGCGGGGGTCGCGCTCTGGTCGCGCGAGCCGGTGGCCAGGTCCAGCCTGCTCGCCGAGTACCTGGACGCTCGCGCCGAGGGCGATTCGGCCGGCGCCGCGGGCCTGGTCACCGATGACTTCGTGGACGAGCTCGGCGCCCTGATCCTCGAGCCGGACTCGTACCGCGCCTGGTCGTTCTCCGGTTCCTCGGAGGACGAGTCGCTGCCCGTCCGCTTCGTCGTGGCCGCGAGCGACCGCGCCGACGCCCAGGCGGTGCTCGTGGACGCCTGGTTCAGGCGCTCCGGCCTGCAACTCAAGCTTTCCGCGCTCCGCAAGGTTGCGGACGGCGAGCCGATAACCCGGTAGCCGCCCGCCCGCCGGCCGAGGCCTCGGCCCGCGGGCGTCGGACCCGCGGTCCGTCCCTATCTGCCGCCCTTGCCGCGGCGGTAGATGGGCACGCGCGGCGAGGCGTTCAGCGAGAGGTCGGAGCGGTCGCCGCGAGCCAGCATCATGTAGCCCAGCCCCGCCACCATGGCGCCGTTGTCGCCGCAGTACGAGAGCGGCGGGAAGCGCGCGTCGATCTCCGGGTGCGAGGCCAGCACCGAGCGCAGGTAGGAGTTGGCGGCCACGCCCCCTCCCGCCACCACGCGCCTGATGCCCGTGTCCTCCACCGCCTTCAGAAGCCGGTCCAGCAGCAGGTCGATGGCCGCCTTCTCGAAGGCGGCCGCCAGGTTCTCGTCCGTGCGCGGATATTCCGGGTTCCAGAAGAGCTCGAGCTGCCGGATGGCGGCCGTCTTGAGGCCCGAGTACGAGACGTCGTAGCGGTGTTCGCCCTTGTCCAGCTTCGGGAAGGGAAAGCGCGCCGCGCGCGGGTCGCCCTTCCGCGCCAGAGCGTCCATGACGAGGCCGCCCGGGTAGCCGAGCCCGTAATGCTTGGCGACCTTGTCGAAGGCCTCGCCGACCGCGTCGTCGATGGTGGTGCCCAGCACCTCGACCGCGTCGAAGCCCTCGACCCGCACGATCAGCGTGTGCCCGCCTGAGACGAGGAGGCCGAGGAAGGGGTAGGGCGTGTCGGCCTCGAGCTGGGGCGCCCAGAGGTGGGCCAGCATGTGGTTCACCCCGACGAAGGGCTTGCGGAGGCTCCAGGCGAAGGCCTTGGCGAACTGCACGCCCACGAGCAGGGCGCCCGCGAGGCCGGGGGTCGAGGTGACGGCCACGCCGTCGAGCTCGTCCGCCTTCATGCCCGCCTCGGCGAGCGCGCGCGCGACCACCCCGTCGATCCACTCGACGTGCTTGCGGCTGGCTATCTCGGGGACCACCCCGTCGTACCTGGCGTGGAAGGGTATCTGCGTGGCGACGACGCTGGAGACGACGCGCCGGCCGTCCTCGACCACCGCGGCCGCGCACTCGTCGCAGCTGGACTCAATCCCCAGTATCCGCATCGAGTTCGTCCATCATGATGCGCGAAATGGTGGAGAGCGAGAAGCCGCGCTCCACGAGCTCCGGGTAGAGTTGCATGAGGGTGTCCGCCAGCTCGGCCGACCATACGTGGCCTATCATCACGGCGCGGCCGTCGCGGGCCGCGCGTCGCGCGCCGTCTTCGACGGCTTCAACCATGGATGCCCTGTCGGGCTTGTTGTCGAGAAACACGTCGCGCTCCAGGTGGGGGATGCCGAGTTCGAGGGAGACGGACTGTACCACGGAATCGCCGTTTGTCAAAGAGTCCAGGAACCAGACTCCCGCGCCGCTGGCGGTCTCGGCCACGGCCCGCATCAGCTCGCCGTCGCCCGTGGCGGCCGAGCCCATGTGGTTGTTGATGGCCACCGCGCCGGGCACCTGGGCCAGGTTGGCGAGCACGGTCGCGGCCACCTCGGGGCCTTCCATGTAGCGGTAGACCGCCCCGGGACCCTCGTCCAGGTCACCGAGCGCCTCCATGGGCTGGTGCAGCATCAGTTCCTTGCCGGCGGCCCTGATCAGCCTCGCCGCCTCGGCGGTGTACGGCAGGTTCGGCAGCACCGAGAAGGTGACGGGAAAGGGCAGGCGGAGGAAGGGCTCGAGCTGGTGGAGGTTATGTCCCACGTCGTCGATGACGATGACGAGCTTCGCGCCGCCCTTCGGCGGCTTCGCCGGCTCGGCGGGGCGGACCGCGCGCGCGGGCAAGCGCTCGGCGACGGCGCCCGAGGCGCCTTCGGCCGCGGGGTAGGGGCCCGGCTCGTGGCCGCCGGGCGCGGCGGGGAGCGGCGCGATCGGCGCGATCGGCGCGGCGAGCTCGCGCGGCGGCGCCGCTGGGAATGCTGTCGGGGGCAGGGCGGGGCCTGAGTCCGAGCTCGTGGCGGAGCCGGTTTCGGGCCTCGTCAGGGCCAGGGCGAGGGCGAACGCGGCCATGACGAGCGTCCCGCTCGACGCGGCGAACGCCGTCGCCCTTCCCGCCGCGCTCGCGCGCTTCCGTTTCCGAGCCATGATGGCTCGATTCTACCGGCGGTCCCGGTTCGGGTACAGGGGGGCGGCTCCGGGAATGCGCGAATATCGGTTCGTTTTGGCTTGCGTAGTCGGCCAAAGGTGGTATGTTGGTAGTGAATGAATGTTCGTTCATAGAACTCGGAGGAAGGACCATGGGTAGCGTATTGGTGACCGGAGCCTTCGGCAACGTGGGACGTTCGACCCTCGCCGCGCTCGCGAGGCGGGGCGTGGGCGCGGTGGCTTTCGAATTCCCGTCGAAGGCCAACCTGAGGACGGCGCGGCGGGACTTCCCGGGCCTGCCCGTCGCGTGGGGGGACGTCCGCGACCCCGCGGCCCTCGGGCGCGGCATCGAGGCGTGCCCGGGCGGCCTGGACGCGCTGATCCACCTCGCCGCCGTGATCCCGCCCGCCGCGGACCGGAACCCGGCCTTCGCGGAGTCGGTCAACGTCGGCGGGACGGCCGCCGTGCTCGAGGCGCTGGCCGCCCGCGCGCCCCGGGCGCGGCTGGTCTACACCTCGTCGATAGCCACCTACGGCGACCGGCTGGCCGACTGGTTGGTGCGCCCGGGCGATCCTCAGCGGCCGCAGGACGACGACCCCTACGCCGTGCAGAAAACGGCCGCGGAGGCGCTGGTGCGGGGCTCGGCCCTCGAATGGGTGGTCTGCCGCCTTTCCTACGTGGTCTGGCGGCGGAAGACCGCCATGGATCCGCTCATGTTCCGCATGCCGCTCGGCACGCGCGTCGAGGTCGTGCACACCGAGGATTGCGGCGAAGCGCTCGCGGAGGCCTGCTTCGCGCCGGACGCCGCGCGCCGCGTCTTCGACATAGCCGGCGGGGAATCGTGCAGGACCTTCTACGGCGACTACCTCGACCGCATGCTCGCCATCTTCGGCCTCGGAGGCCGGCGCTTCCTGCCCGAGCGGGCATTCGCGCGCAAGGGCTACCACTGCGCCTGGGTGGATACGTCGGAGAGCCAGAGGGTGCTGCGCTTCCAGAGGCGCTCGCTCGAGGACTACTACGCCGAGGTGCGCGAGGAGGCGAAAGGCCTGCGCTTCTGGGCCGCCCTGGCCCGCCCCTTGGTCCGCGCCGCCATCAAGGCGCGCAGCCCCTTCCTGGCGGCCGCGAAGCTCGCCGACCGCGCGCTCCGGGGCAAGGGCGCGACGGTCGGCGCTTACTGATCAGACTTCCGGCAACTCGAGGCCGAAGCTCGACTTGATGGCCATTTCGATGAAACCGAGCACCTCGGCCTCGCCGACGGGCAGTCCCACGCGCCTGGAGAGCCGCATGGTGTCGAGCGAGCCGAGGAAGAAGACGGCGAGCGCCGCCGCGGCCTGGAGGGGCGGGAAGTCGATGGCCACGCCCTTGCTGGCCGCCGCGTCGACCACGAGGCCCGCGATCAGCGAGGCCAGGCGCTCGAGCTTCGCCCCGAGGTCGGTCACCCGCGGCGCCTCGATCAGGATCAGCGTGACGAGCTCCCCGTCGCGCAGCAGCTCCGGCAGGAAGCGCTTGACCACCAGCGAGAGCCGCCGCGCGGGATCGGGTTCGGCTTTGACGGCCTCCTCGAGCCCGGCCTCGAATTCGGCCCAGCCTTCCTCGATCAGGCTCGAGAGGATGTCGTCCTTGTTTTCGAAGTAGGTGTACACGGAGCCGACCGGCATGCCGAGCGGCTCGACGATGTCCGAGACCGAGGCGCCCTTGAAGCCCCGCTCCGCGAAGAGGCGCTTGGCCGCCTGAAGGATGGCCTCGCGCTTCGATTCGTCCTTCTCGCGCGCCATGTCAGTCGCCCGCCCGCACGAAGACGCCGCGGGTACGGTCCTTGCGGACGTCGTCCCAGGGGAAGAGCCGGCCGTTCATGGCTATCCAGACGCCCGTGGGAAGGAGCTGGCAGGCCGTGAAGGCGGTGCCGAGGTTGAACAGGGCGTCGGAGCCGATGATCTTGTAGGGGACCATGGCGCCGGTCAGGACTATGGTCTTGTCGAGCCGGGCCTCGCCGATGAGCCGAGCGGTCTCGACCATCGTGTCCGTGCCGTGGGTGACGACGACGTGGTGTTCCGGGGCCTTCCTGCAGGCTTCGAGCACGCGGAGGCGGCCCTCGTCGCCCATCTGCAGGCTGTCCACCAGCTGGTTGATCTCGAGTTCCAGCGGTACCGTGATGCGGGCCTGCCTGACCAGCTCCGGCAGATGGGTGTCGCGGAAGGTCAGCTCGCCGCGGATCTCGTCGTAGTGCTTGTCGAAGGTGCCGCCGGTGATGATGAGGCGGATGGCGTCGGTTTCCATAGGAGACTCGAGTATGGCCCCATCGCGCGCGCTTTGGCAAGCGAAGCGAGCGGGAACGCGAAGCCCCGTCGGCGGAAGGTCGGGCGCGGGACTCGGTCCGGTCGACGGGCGCGGCCGTCCGGGGCGAACCCCGCCCCTCGCGCGGGGGCCGCGTGGAGGCGGATCTCGCGCCGGTCGCGGAGACCGGGGCTCACTCCGCGAGCACCCGGGCTATGTCGAGGCGTACCTCGCGCCGGGGCGCGCCCGGGGCCGCCATGGCGACGAAGGAAAGCGACCTGATGAGGCCGGTCTCGAGGGGGCCGGGCTCCACGTCCTCGGCCTCGAAGGCGTCGAAGGGGATGGAGAGCTCCGTCCAGCCCGGTCCCACGGGGAAGGGAGCCGCGTAGCAGGACCAGGGCAGGGCGCAGCGCGGGGTGCGGAGGCGTATCGCGTGGAATCCGGGCAGGGCGCGGGCCACGACGACCAGGCGCGTCCGGCAGCCGGCGTCCAGGCGGCCGCCGGGCTTCCAGGCCCTGAGCTGGACGAAGCCGCCGCCGCGGGAAGGAGCCACGCGGCCCTCGAGACGCGCGAAGCGGATGCCGTCCTCCTCGAAGACCGCCGAGTTGATCACAGTCGAGCGGCCGCCGAGCGACTCGTCGCCGAAGGCTTCCCAGCGCAAGGCCGGTTCGGGGACGAAATCCTCGAAAACCTCGATGCCCTCCACCTTCGCGCGCACGCGGACCCTCCTCGAGGCGGCGGCCGGTGCCCGTGCGTCGACGGGGCTTCCGGGTTCGTCCCTCGATTCAAGTATAGCGGAAAAAAGCGCCGAGGCGAGGGCGCGGGGCGGCGGGAGGGGCTCGGGGCGCAAAAAAAACGGTACGCCTGGACGTCGGTAGCGTACCGTTTTCGGAGCACGGGCTCCGTTCATGATTATCGGCCGCGCCGGACGCGGGCTTTAGCGGGCATCACGGAATTCCGGCGCCGCGCGCGAGAGGGCGGCGGGGACCGGAGGATCCGCCGCAAGGGCTTTCAGCCGACCTTCAGGCCGGCGCGGGGCCGGCCTCGAGCAGCTCGAGGTGCCAGGCGGCGCTTTCGGCGATCGACCCGTAGATCCGCTCCGAGGCTTCGAGGCTTTCGTCGAGGTTCGCGGAGCGGGAAAGGCCGAGCTCCTCGGGCGTGGGGTAGAGGAAGCCGACGAGATCCTTGGCCCGGCTCGAAAGGAGCGCGCGGTCGGCGCGGTCGAGCTCGCGGAGCGCCCGGTCGGCGGCGCGCCCCGTCCGGACGGCCTGGCGGGCCGCGGCGGCCGTCGAGGCGGCAGCGAGCGCGGCGTCGCGGGTTCGGGCGAAGAGTTCGAGCAGCTCGGCCCGGGCGCGCTCCACGCCTTCGCTTCCGCCCGGAGGCGGGACGGACCACTCCGCGGCGATCGACTCGAGGCGCGCGTCCAGATCTCCGCGCACGTCGGGGAGTCGGAGGACCTCGCCGGGGGCTGACGTGCCCATGCCGGCGATGGCGAGGCCCGCGCCGGAAAGGCGCGAGGTGGGCGTCTCCGGATGCCGCGCGAGCCGCGACTCGAACCAGGCGGCGTAGAGCGCGAGCGCGCGGCCGCTCGCCACCTCCCCGCCCTCCGCCGATCGGGCCGCGAAGGGCTGTCCCGAAACCGCGGCCCGGAACAGGGCGAGCGCTGCCGGGGCGAGCCGGCGCCCCGAGTCCAGGGCGCGCTGCTCGAACCGGCTCGCGCGCGCGTGGGTTCGCATGCCCGGAAAGGCGAGGTCCAGGCCCGCGAAGAACACGGGCGCGCAGCCGAGGATCCTGGCGAAGTCCCAGGCCCCGGTCGCCACCGAGCCGCCGGCGCCGAGCCTTCCCTTCGCGTCCCCGGAAGCGTCCTCGAGGAAGCGGCCGAGCGGGTACAGGGACGAAGCGAGGGCGAAGGCGCGGGCGTCGAGGCGGAAGGTGGCCGGGTGGACCGCAGCCTCGGTGACGATGATGGACGAGGTGACGCGCGCGCGGTCCAGGTGCCGCGCGTTCCAGTATTGGGGGTCGGCCACGACGACGAAGTCGCTCTCGATCCCGGCGGCGGCCAGGCTGGGCAGCGCCGTGTCCACCGCGATGAGCAGCGCGCGACGGCGCAGTTCCGCGAGGAAGGGCAGCGCCTCGTCGAGCGTCGGGCCGGCCGCGAGGACGAGGGCCGGGAAGCCCGCGAACGCCCCGGCGAGCCCGGCGATGCCGCGCCTGCGTCCCGGTTCGGCCGCGTTGCGAGAGAGGTTCCGCACCCAGAGCCGGCCGAAGCGGCGGAGGGTCCGCTCGTTCACCCGCTCCTTGTCCAGCCAGCGCTCGAGGGCTTCGCGGAGGGCCGCGTACCATCCGGCCGAGCGCTCCGCCAGGGCCGGCGTCGAGGCGAGCGCCGCCTCGCGCGCGCCCAGGCTCTCGAGGGCCCAGCCGATCGCCCCGGGATCGCCCCCGACGACGAGCGAGAGCCGTCCGTCCGCGAGGAGCGCGGAAAGGTCCCTGACCCCGAGGCAGGCGGCGAAGAGGGCGGAATCCGCCTCGCAGGCGATCACCTTGAGCTCGCCGTCGGCCGCCAGCAGGGCTTCCGCCAGGTAGCCGAGCCCGAGTCCGAGCAGGACGACCGCGTCCTTGCGGGATGAAAGGCAGGCGGCCGCGGCGCGGCGGGCCTCGGCGCGAGGGTCGATACGGGAGGCGAGCCACGCGCCGCTCTTTCCGTCGGAGCCCGGCAGGCGCGCCGTGAGCTCGCCCGAGGCCGTGGGGACGGGTTCGAGCGCTTCCGGCGGGGCCAGCGAGGCGGCGAGTGCCGGCCAGCGGGCTTCCAGCGCGGCGAGGTTGCGCTCGAAGTGGCTCATTCCAGCACGAGCCTGACGACGGTGCCCGGCGGCACGGGTTCCCCCGGCGCGGGTTGCTGGGCGGTCACGCGGCCTTCGCCCGAGATTTCCACGCTGATGTCCGTGCGGGAGAGGAGCGGCAGGAGGCTCCGCTTCGGCAGGCCGCGCAGGTCGGGCATGGTCTCGCCGATCGCGGCCGCCGTCGGCGCGGCGAGCTCGATGCGGCCGGAGTGCGGAACGACGGTGGTGCCCGGGCGGCGGAGCCCGTCCAGGGTCGCCAGGGTTTCGGCCGCCTCGCGCACCGCGGGCGCGGCGATGCGCTCGCCGAAGTAGGACGCGCCGCGGGGCTTGACGACGACCATGTAGACCACCCAGCGCGGGTCGGAAATCGGGAAGATGCCGAGCGTGCTGGCCAGGAAGTCCTTGTCCGAGTACGAGCCCGTTTTCGGGTCTATCATCTGCGCGGTGCCGGTCTTGACGCCGAGGTCGATATCCCCGGTTCCCGCCCGTCGGCCTGTTCCGCCTTCGCCGGCGGTCCTCCGCATGGCGTCGAGCACGAGCCGCGCCGTCTCTTCCGACACGACGCGGCGCACCGGAGTCGCCTCCTCCGTCCGCACGACCGTTCCGTCGCGGGCGACGAGCTCCTCGACGAGTCGGGGCTTCATCAGCACGCCGCCGTTCGCGATGGCGCCGGCCGCCGCGGCCACCTGTACCGCCGAGACGAGCACTTCCTGCCCGATGGCGATGGTGGGCTTGGAGCGGAGCGACCAGGCCTGCGGCTCGCGGAGCAGTCCCGCCGTCTCGCCCGGCAGGGTTATGCCGGTGCGGCCGCCGAAGCCGAACTGGCTGAGCGCGTCGTCGAAGTCCGCGGCCGACACCGTGTCCGAGGCGTAGCCCGTGCCCGCGTTGCAGGAGAGCACGAGGATGTCCTCGAAGTCCACGGTGCCGTGCGTGCCCAGGCACTTGATGCGGATGTCCGGTTCCTCGCCGGGCACTTCGCGCTCGTAGGCTCCGTCGCAGACGAAGGTGGACGAGGGGTCGATGCCGCCGAGCTCGAGGAGCCCGGCGATCGAGAAGATCTTGAAGACCGACCCCGGCTCGTAGGCGTACTGCGAGGGCCGGTCGTACCAGGCGTCGCGCGGGTAGGAGCGGTACTCGTTCGGGTCGTAGTCCGGCATGGAGACGTAGGCCTTGATGGCCCCGGTCCTCGCTTCGAGCGCCAGCAGCATGGTCGCCTCGGCCGCGTTCTCCTCGTGGACCTTGAGCGCTATGGCCTCGAACGCGTGCTGCAGGTCGGCGTCGATGGTGAGCCGGAGGTCGGGCCCGTAGACGATGCCGCCCGGACGGCCCGGTTCGGCCGCGGGGCTCAGCTCCGCGTCGTAGCGGCCCTCGATGCCGGAAAGCCCGCGGTTCTCGTCGCCCACGAAACCGACCACGTGGCCGGCGAGCTTCCCTTCGGGATACAGGCGGCCCGCCGTCTTCTCCACCACCACGCCCGCGAGCCGGCCCTCGGCCTTCGCCTCCCTGATGCCGGCCACGGCGGACGCCTGGAGGCGCTTGGCGAGGTAGAGGAAATCGGTCGGGCTCGCTTCCACCCGCCTCCTGAAGTCGCCGTCCGGAAGCCCGAGCTCGCGCTCCAGCAGCTTGCCGGTCGAGGCCAGGCCGTCGCGATCCAGGCTCGGCCGCCAGACGGCTATGTTGTAGAGCGAGACGTCGACGGCGAGCGGCCTGCCCTCGGCGTCGAGGATGGACCCCCGGACCACCTCCGGCGCCACGGTCCTCGGTTCGGACGGCACGCGGGCGGCCAGTTCGCCGTAGCGCCAGAGCACGGCCAGGGCGCCCGCGGCGAGCAGGCCGATCACCGTCCAATAGCGGATTTCCCGCTTCACTTCCGCCCTCCGGGTCCGAGCCGGAAGACCCTGCCCTCGACCGACGCCACGGGCACCGGGCCGTAGTCCCGGGAATCGTTGGAGCGGTCCGCGGCGTCGCCGACCAGGAAGACGGTTCCCGCGGGCACCGCGAGGCTGCCGCCGCCCGCGCGCCCGAGCGAGGCGGGGCCCGTGGCCGCCACGCGCTTGAGCACGCGCCCGCCCTCGTGGAAGGCGGAAACGGCCTGACCGGGCTCGGGCTCGGCCCAGCGGACCAGGTAGCCGGAGGCCGACCTGAAGCCGTACGCGAGCTTCCATATCACGACCACGGAACCCCGCGGAAAGGCCGGCGCCATGGAAACACCCTCGACCACGGAAAAGTCCAGCGCGAAGGTCTTGACCAGGACGGCGACGAGCAGGGCGGCGAGCGCGGGACCGACGAGGCGCGAGCGCTCCGCGCGGGCATGATCCCCGCGCGCGGGTCCGGAACCGCTCGAACCACCCTTCGCCACCGTCATGCCGCCTCCGTCCGCCCCGGGTCGTCGTCCATCGGCCCGGAAGGACGGACGCGACGCAGGGCCACTATAATGAGCGGCCGTCCGTTTGTCGATAAAAGTAAGGCCATGGAGATGCAAAGCGTTATCGGCCGCCAGAGCATAGCACGTCGTCGCGATCCGTCGGGACCCCGCCGCAGGGGTTTCCCCTCCGGAGGCGTCTCCGCCCGCTCCTCCCGCGCGGAGGGGCTTTACGCCCGGGGTTCGTCCATACTCGACCTCGGCCTCGAACGGAACGTCCCCGTCCCGCGGAAAGCCTGGCCCCGGAACCGCGGCGCCCGTTCGGGGCTCGATCGCGTCGCGGCCGCGCTCCGGGGCGTCGCGCCCCTCGTCGCCTCCCTTCCCGAGCGCTTCGCGTCGGCCCCGAGGCCCCTGGTCCTCGCGGCGCTGGCCCTGCCCGCCATGGTGCTGGGCGTCCTCCTGGTGTCGGCCTCGGTCCTTCCCGTCCTGCCGCCCGAGCTTGAACCCGCGCTCGCCTTTCCCGACGACCCGGCCTTCGAGGCCCAGCTGCTCGCCTTCCTGCACGGAACCGGGTCAGGCCCCGCGGAGGAAGGCTTCGACGTCCCGCCGCCTCCCGTGTCGCTGGAGATCTCCCGGTACCGCGTCAAGCCTGGCGACGCCCTGTCCACCATAGCCAAACGCTTCGGCGTCAGCATGGACAGCCTCGTCAGCCTCAACGGCATCTCGAGCGCCAAGGCCCTCAAGGCTGGCGCCGAGCTCCGCGTGCCCAACATGTCGGGCGTGGTCCACAAGGTCGCGAAGGGCGAAAACCTCGCGTCGATAGCCAAGCGCCACGGCACCACGGTCACCGCCCTGCTCGACGCCAACGACCTCGCCACCGAAACCATCGCCGTCGGGCAGAGCCTTTTCGTTCCCGGCGCCAGGCTCTCCTCGACGGAGCTCAAGCGCGTGCTCGGCGAGCTCGTCGTCTGGCCGGTCTCGGGACGCGTTTCGAGCCGCTACGGCTACCGGCCGAGCCCCTTCACCGGCGTGCGCCAGTTCCACAACGGCATCGACATAGTCGCCGCCAAGGGAACCAGGGCCGGCGCGGCCATGGACGGGCGCGTGGCCGACACCGGATACAATACCGTCTACGGCAACTACGTGATCCTGAGCCATGCCGACGGCTACCAGACCTGGTACGCCCATCTGGACAAGATCCTGGTGACGAAGGGGCAGTACCTGTACCAGGGCGCGGCGGTCGGCCTGGTCGGCAACACCGGAGTCAGCACGGGAACCCATCTCCACTTCTCGGTCTTCCGCTACGGCAAGGCCGTCGACCCGCTCGGGGTGTTGAAGAAGTGATCAGTCGCGTCGCGGCCCGCGCGCTCGCCGGCCCCCGCTTCGTCCTTGACCCGCTTCGCGGGATCAGGTAAGGTAAACCGGTTTCGGAGGAACATCGTGCGGAAACTCGTCATCGCCGTCGTCGCCATTCTGGCCATCTTCACCTTCATCCGCGAGTACGACGCGGACGCCGCCACCGCCGAAACCCGCAAGGCCGAGCTTCCCGCCGAACTTATCAGCCTCGAGTAGACGATCCCGCTCCGTATACCGAGTGCCCGTTCCCGCCCGAGCGCGGGAACGGGCGTTTTTTCATGGCGCTGCTGGTTTTTCCGGAAAACGTGCTAAATTTCATACAGCCCGCGAGGGCGTCGATTCTACTTATTCAGACATACCCCCATCCCATCCGGTCGCGCTTTCCCCTCTTCCACGCTTAATTCTTTTCCACTCATGCCTTTTACGCCGTCCAGCCCGCCAGGCTCGATTTGGCACGCTTCCTGCATCTATAACTGCAGAGAGGCAAGCATGAGTACCAGCGGACAGGACCGGAACGAGGACGCGCTCAAGGCGTACTTCGCGAAAATCAAGACCATCGCCCTCCTCGACGCGGCCGAGGAGCAGGAGCTCGCCCGCCGGATACGCTCCGGCGACGCGGACGCCCGCCGCCGCCTCGTGGAGGCGAACCTCCGCCTGGTGGTCAAGATCGCCCGGGCTTTCAGCACCATCGACGTGCCCCTCATCGACCTCATCCAGGAAGGCAACCTGGGACTCATCCGCGCGGCGGAGAAGTTCGACGACCGCCGCATGGTCCGCTTCTCGACCTACGCCTCGTGGTGGATCAAGCAGGCCATCACGCGGAGCCTGGTGAACAGCCGGCGGGCCATCCGCCTGCCCCACCGCAAGGAAGAGCTCCTCAAGCGGATCCAGCGCACCCAGGCGACGCTCTCGCAGGTGCTCGCCCGCGAGCCCACGCTGGTCGAGGTCGCCGCCGAGCTCGGCGTCGAGGCGCGCGCGGTCGAGACGGTGCTCGGCATGGCCGGCAGCCTGGTTCCCCTCGAGTCCGACGGCGACGAGGATTCCGGCGGCGTCATCGACGTCTACGAGGATTCCACCTACAGCCCCGACGCGGAGCTCATGAAGGCCTCGATCCGCGCCAAGACCGTCGAGATGCTCGAGGTCCTGCTCGAGCGCGAGAAGAAGATCCTGATGTACCGCTTCGAGTTCTTCGGCGGCGAGAAATACACCCTGAAGCGCATCGGCGCGGAGCTCGGCCTTTCGCCCGAGACGGTGCGCCAGATCGAGAAGCGGGCCATCCGCAAGCTGCGCGAGGAGGCCGAGGAGCTCGCCGCCTTCGCCGGCGCGTAAAGCGATTACTGGGGAAGAACCCCTTTCGTTTCGAGCGAAAGGGGTTCTTCCCCGCGAGTACTCTCGCGAGACCCCTGTTCCCCAAAGCACGACCAGGGGGGAATCCCCCTGGACCCCCTGTGCCTCACCCCGGAATGAGGTGCTTCAGGAACTATGCCGCCGAGAGAGCGACCAGTCTCGTCAACGGTTACTTGTCGGCTAGATCACACTCCTCAAGTCAACTGCCGCCGCCGGTCGCGGCTTTTCCGTTTGCATTCGGGGCATTCCGGGCCTACATTCAATTGTACGGTTGGAGGCGGACCAGGCGCATGGCGGCGAAGGGCGGCAGGCGAAAATTCTCGAGCGAGCTCGCTGGGCTCCAGCGCATAGTCGCCATCGACACCGAGCTCAACAAGATCCAGGACGCCGACCTCCTGCTCGAGCGCATCCTGACCGAGGCCCGGCGGATGGTTTCGGCCGAGGCGGGCACCATCTACGTCCGCGACGGCGACAAGCTGCTGTTCCGCTACACGCAGAACGCCGTGCTCGAGAAGGACCTGCCCCCGGGCCGCAAGCTGCCCTACTCGAACTTCTCCGTGCCCATCGGGGAAGGCACCATCTCCGGCTACGTGGCCGTCACCGGCGAGATCCTCAACATTCCCGACGTCTACGACATCCCGCACGGCTCGCCCTATTCCTATTCCTCCTATTACGACCGCACCACCGGCTACCGTTCCGTTTCGATGCTGACGGTCCCGCTCCGGACGAGCGCCGGCGGGCTGCTCGGCGTCATCCAGGTCATCAACGCCAAGGACGAAGCGGGGGAGACCGTGCCCTTCCCGCCGGAGGCGGAGACCTTCATCACCCACTTCGCGGCGAACGCCACCGTCGCCCTTCAGCGCGCGTACATGACGCGCCGGATGATCCTCGGCATGAACCGCCTGGCCGAGCTCCGCGACACCCACGAGACCGGGGCCCACGTCAACCGCGTCTCGAGCATCGCGGCGGAGCTCTACGAGCGCTGGGCCTTCCGCCGCGGCGTCGCGGAGCACGAGCGCGAACGCGTCAAGGACACGCTCAAGCTGGCCGCCATGCTCCACGACGTGGGCAAGGTGGCCATCTCCGACCTGATCCTCAAGAAGCCGGCCCGCTTCACGGACGCGGAATATCTGATCATGCAGTCGCACACCTTCTGCGGGGCGCGGCTTTTTTCCGACGCCGAATCCGAGTTCGACGCCATGGCGGCGGACATCGCGCTGACCCACCACGAGAACTGGGACGGCACGGGCTACCCCGGAAAGGTCGACCTTTCGCGCGTGTACTACGAAGTCCACCAGATCGAGGTCGAGGGCGTCGAGCGCACGGGCGAGATCTGGTACGGCCCTCCCGCGGAGGCGGGGCCGGACGGCAGGCCGCGGAGGCTCCGGGGCGAGGAGATTCCCCTGGCCGGACGCATCGTCGCCATCGCCGACGTCTTCGACGCGTTGAGCTCGAAGCGCGTCTACAAGGAATGCTGGGACTGCGACGCGGTCTGGGCGGAGATCGCGAAGCTCTCGGGCACCAAGTTCGACCCGGAGCTCGTGGATTGCTTCCTCGAGATCCGAAGCGAGATCGAACGGATCCGCGAGCGCTTTCCCGACGCGCCGGAGGCGGAAGCGCCGGACTGAGCGCGGGCTTCCGCGCCCGGTCGGCCGTGGGCGACGCGCCCGGACCGTTCCCGCGCGGACTCCGGATTCCAACGAAGGAACGGCCCTCCGCGGAGCCCCCGGGGCCTCCGCGGAGGGCCGTTCGGATGTTCGCGGCCCGATCAGTCGCTCGAGGGCGGCAGGCTCAGGGTCCGCTCCGGGCGCGCGCCGTCGCCGTCCCCGAGCGAGAAGAAACCGACGGCTTCCGAGAGCCCGCCGGCGATTCCCGAGAGTTCGTCCGCCATCTTCACCAGGGCGTCGGCGCTGGCCGCGTTCCGCTGGACCACCTGGTCGAGCTGCTGCACCGCGGTGCTGATCTGGCGGACGCCGACGTCCTGCTCGGCCGTCGCCGCGGCGATCTCCTGGATCAAATCTGCCGTGACCCCGATGTCCGGCACCAGCTTCTCGATGCCCGCGCCGGCGGTGACGGCGGCCTCGAGCGAGCTGCCGGAGACCTCGTTGATTTCGGCCGCGGCCTTCTGGCTGCGCTCGGCGAGCTTGCGCACCTCGCTCGCCACCACCGCGAAGCCCTTGCCCGCCTCGCCGGCGCGCGCCGCCTCGATGGCGGCGTTGAGCGCGAGCAGGTTGGTCTGCCGCGAGATCTCCTCGATGATGGCGGTGCGCTCGACGATGGAGCGCATGGCCTCGACCATGGCGGTCACCTTCTCGCCTGAGGCCTTGGCCTCCCGCGAGATCTCGCCGGCCAGTTCCCGCGCGCGTCCGGCGCCCTCGGCGTTCTGCCGGATGTTGGCGCTCATCTCCTCGAGGCTGGCGCTCACTTCTTCCATGGAAGAAGCCTGCTCCGAAGCGCCCTCGGCCAGCTCGCGGCTCGAGTCGGATAGCGACTCCGAGTGCTCGACGATGGTGCCGGTGCCGTTCCGCACCGCGCCGACCGCGTCGCGCAGGTTGCCGACCATGGCGCCGAGGGCCGAGGCCAGACGCCCCGTCTCGTCGCGGCTGCGCACCTCCAGCTCCGCGTCGAGCCGGCCGCGGCCGAGCTCGTCGGCGAAGGCCACGCCGAGCGTGAGCGGCCTGACGATGCGCGATGCCAGCACGGCGAAGATCACGATGGCGACGGCGAGCGAGATGATGGCGGTCAGCGCCAGCGTGGTGACGAGCTCCCGGAGGCGTCCGCGGAATTCCTCCACGGGCACGGCCGCGGCGATGACGCCCTCGCCGTAGGGCGCGAAGGTGGCGTGGACCCGCGTGTCCCTGAAAACGTACTCGACCTCGCCGGAACCCCTCGCCTTCATGTCCTTGAAGAAGGCCTCGCCCGAGAGGTCGAGGCCGAGGCGGTCCGTGTAGCTGTGGCCGATCAGGACGCCCTTTCCGTCCGTCGCGTACACGTAGCCGCCCTCGCCGACCTTCACGCCTTCCGCGATGCGCGCGATGCTCGCCTCGGCGAGCAGGCTCTGCAGCTCCTGGGGGCGTACGCCGATCTGCACGATGCCCGGCTCGTCGAGCCTCGTCACCGAGATGTACTGGAACAGCGCCTTGTCGACCCCGCGCTCCTGCGGATCCTGGGCCAGCTCGAAGCGCGGGTCCGAGAGGATCGGGATGAAGGGCCTGGTCTGCTCGCTCGTGTTGAAGTCGAAGCCGTAGAAGCCCGGCACGTTGCCCCAGAGCAGGACGCCGTTCCCGTCGGTGACGTGCACCTCGTCGACGCCGATGGCCCGGGCCGCCTCCGCCATGCGCTCCGGCGCCAAGAGGCCCGGATCGGCCGAGATGGCCAGCGAAAGCCCCCGCGCGATGCGCAGGTAGTTCGCCGACAGCGCGCCCTTGAGGGTCGCTATGGTCTCGTCGAGGCGTTCGATGCGCCCGGTGAGGTCGTCGAGGGCCGCGCCGGTCGTGGCGGCCATGAGGTCCTCGAGGACCGCGGACTGCGAAAGCCCGGTCAGGACGGCCACGACGCCGACCGTGGCGGCGAGCAACAGTATGGCGGGAACGAGGATTTTCGTCCTGATGCCCATGGGAACCTCCCTTTCGCGGAGCGACGCGTCGCGAGGCCGGGCGGACGCCCGCGGATATTCCTGTCTTGACGTGACAAAAAGCCTAACGGATGTCTCGACGCCTGTCCAACCGGCGCCGTTCGCGCCGCCCAGCCCAGCCTGCGTCCGTCGCGCGGCCTTTCGGGCGGGCCGGGCGCCCGTTGACCGGGACTCGGGCGGGCGGGTATCTTCCCTCCATGATAACCACGCACGAGCTCCGCTCCAAATACATCGAGTTCTTCAAGACCAAGGCCCACGCCGAGATCTCGGGCAAGTCGCTCATCCCCGAGAACGACCCCACGGTGCTGTTCACCACTGCGGGCATGCACCCCCTCGTCCCCTACCTGCTCGGCGAGCCGCACCCGGCGGGCAAGCGCCTCGTGGACTACCAGAAGTGCGTCCGCACCGGCGACATCGACGAGGTGGGCGACCCCTCGCACCTCACCTGCTTCGAGATGCTCGGCAACTGGTCGCTCGGCGACTACTTCAAGAAGGAGTCGATCGCCTGGTCGTACGAGTTCCTCACGGACCCGAAGTGGCTCGCCCTCGACCCGCGCAAGCTCTCGGTCACCGTCTTCGCGGGCGACGAGAACGCCCCGCGCGACGAAGAGTCCGCCGGCATCTGGAAGTCCGTCGGCATGCCCGAAGGCCGCATCGCCTACCTGCCCGCCTCGGACAACTGGTGGGCCGCCGGCCCGACCGGTCCCTGCGGCCCCGACACCGAGATCTTCTACTGGGTGGGCGAGGGCCTCCCGCCCGCGGGCTCGAACAAGGGCACCGATTCCGCCAACTGGATGGAGATCTGGAACAACGTCTTCATGCAGTTCAACCGCGTCGACGAGAAGACCCTGGTCAAGCTGCCGGCGCAGAACGTCGACACGGGCATGGGCCTCGAGCGCACCGTCACGGTCCTCCAGGGCAAGACGAGCGTCTACCAGACCGAGGTTTTCGCGCCCGTCATCGCGGCCATCTGCGAGGCCTCCGGCTACGCCTACGGCGCCGACTCCGAGAAGGACCGCTCGGTCCGCATCGTCGCCGACCACGTCCGCTCGGCCGCCTTCATCGTCGGCGACCCCAAGGGCGTCCTGCCCTCCAACGTCGGCGCGGGCTACGTGCTCCGCCGCCTCATCCGCCGCGCCGTCCGCCACGGCCGCAAGCTCGGCATCGAGGGCCTCTTCCTCCGGAAGCCCGCCGAGGTCGTCGTCGACAACTTCAAGGGTCCGTACCCCGAGCTCGACGAGAACCGCGCGAAGATCCTCGACGGCCTCGAGGCCGAGGAGCGCAAGTTCCTCGAGACCCTCGAGAAGGGCGAGCGCGAGTTCGAGAAGATGCTCCCCAACCTCCTCAAGAACCCGCAGAAGGTCATGTCCGGCCGCCTCGCGTTCAAGCTCTACGACACCTACGGCTTCCCCATCGAGCTCACCCTCGAGCTCGCCGCCGAGAACGGCATGACCGTGAACCGCGACGAGTTCGACGAGGCCTACCGAAAGCACCAGGAGCTCTCCCGCGCCGGCAGCGAAGGCACCTTCAAGGGCGGCCTCGCCGAGCAGTCGGAGATCACCACCAAGTACCACACGGCCACGCACCTTTTGCAGGCGGCGCTCAAGCGCGTGCTCGGCGACCACGTGGCGCAGAAGGGCTCGAACATCACCGCCGAGCGGCTCCGCTTCGACTTCGCCCACGACGCGCCCATGACGCCGGAACAGGTCAAGGAGGTCGAGCGCCTCGTCAACGAGCAGATCGCGCGCGACCTCCCCGTCGCCATGGAGGTCATGGACCTCGAGGCCGCCAAGGCTTCCGGCGCCACCGCCCTCTTCGGCGAGAAGTACGAGGCCCGGGTCAAGGTCTACACCATCGGCGACTTCTCCAAGGAAGTCTGCGGCGGTCCCCACGTCGAGCGCACCGGGACCATGGGCCGCTTCGTCATCCAGAAGGAGCAGTCCTCGAGCGCGGGCGTCCGCCGGATTCGCGCGGTCCTGGAGTAGGGGAACCGTCCGGGAGGCAAACCTGCGGTTTTCCCCCCGGCCCCCTTTTCCCTCCGAACGCCTTTTTTCGCAGCGCGGCGCGCCGGTCCGGTCCGGCGCGCCGTCCGCTTTTCCCCGGCGCCGTACCGCTCGGGCAGGCCCGGCCCGACGCCTCAGGTCGCGAATCGCCTCCACAGTTGCACGGCGCGGCGCCCGTCCTCGAAGACGCCGCGCACGTAGAGCGGACCCTCGCAGGCCGCGCCTTCCCACCAAAGGTCGCGGGCGAAGCCCTCGAGCAGGTCCAGGAGCTCGCCGTCGTCCGCCGGCGCGCGCGCGGGCTGCAGGAAGGCCCAGTCGCCCGCCCCGAGCACCAGGTCGGCCGCCTCGCCCGGCGTCGCGGGAAGGCCCCTGAAGGCGGGCGGCGGCAGGGCGCCGCGGACCCGCGGAGCCTCGCGGACTCGCGGACCCTCGCGAAGCCGCGGGCCGTCATCGCCGACGGCGAAGAGCGCGTCCCAGTCGTACGCGGCCAGGTCTTCCGAGCCTTCGCGGCAAGCCGGTTCCGCGGTTTCGGCGGCGCGCCACGGAAGCGGGGCGCGGAGGCGCAGCGTCATGGGTCCTCGGGTTTCCATGCGGGCATAGTGCCGACTCGCCGGACGCGCGGCAAGCGCCTCCCGCCTCCGTCGCCGCCGGGTCGCCGCGGAAAAGCCGCGGAGGCGCCGCGCGGCGGGCATGGCGCGAGGGCCGCCCGCGGTGTATAGTCCTCCCTGATATGCCTATCCTCGACACGATCGCCGGTCCGGACGATTTGCGGAAGCTGGGTTTCGACGAGCTCCGCGCCCTCGCGGCCGAGCTCCGCTCGAGCATCGTCTCGGCCGTGGAGAGCCGCGGCGGGCACCTGGCCTCCAACCTGGGCGTCGTGGAGCTGACCATCGCGCTCCACCGGGTCTTCGAGAGTCCCCGTGACGCCATCGTCTGGGACGTCGGGCACCAGTGCTACGCGCACAAGATGCTCACGGGCCGCGCCGGCCGCTTCGACGCCCTCCGCGCTCTCGGAGGCCTTTCGGGTTTTCCCCGCCGTTCCGAGAGCCCCCATGATCCCTTCGACGAGGGCCACGCCTCGGTCTCCATCTCCCGCGCGCTCGGCCTGCTCGCCGCCCGGCGCTCGCTCAAGGTGCCCGGCTCGGTGGTGGCCTTCATCGGCGACGGGGCCCTGACCGGAGGCCTCGCCTGGGAGGCCCTCCAGCACGCGGGCCAGCTCCAGCTGCCCCTGGTGGTGGTGCTCAACGACAACGCCATGAGCATCTCGCCGAACGTGGGCTCGATCAGCCGCTACCTTTCCCGCCTCTCCGCCACGCCCGCCTACCAGGCGTTCCGGCGCCGCGTCGACCGCGCCATCCTCTCCGTGCCGCGCTACGGCCGGCGCGTCCACGCCCTGGTGGTCCGCGCCAAGCGCGCGGTCAAGGAGCTCGTGTTCCGCGAGACGGTGTTCTCCGACTTCGGCTTCGAGTACGTCGGCCCGGTCGACGGCCACGACCTCGAGCTGCTCTGCGCGGTGCTGTCCGAGGCGAAGGCCCTCGGCCGCCCCGTGGTGGTGCACGCGCTCACCCGCAAGGGGCGCGGCCACGCGGAGGCGGAGGAGGATCCTTCGACCTGGCACGGCGTGGCGCCTGCGTCGGGCGCTCCGTCCGACCCGAACCCGAGCTTCACCAAGGCCTTTTCCGCGGCCATGCTGGCCGCGGGCGCTCGCGATCCGCGCGTGGTCGCCGTCACCGCGGCCATGGCCGGCGGCACGGGCCTTTCCGCCTTCCAGACGCGCTTCCCGGAGCGCTTCTACGACGTCGGCATCGCCGAGGAACACGCGGTGGCCTTCGCGGGCGGGCTCGCGCGCGGGGGCCGGAAGCCCGTCGTCGCGATCTATTCCACCTTCATGCAGCGCGCCGTCGACCAGGTCTTCCACGACGTCGTGCTCCAGGACCTGCCGGTGGTCCTCGCGATGGACCGCGCCGGCGCGGTCCCCGAGGACGGCCAGAGCCACCAGGGCGCGTACGACGTCGCCATCTTCCGCGCCTTCCCGCGCCTGCCCATCCTGGCGCCGTCCACCGCCGCCGAACTGGCCGCGGCCCTCGACTGGGCCCTGGCCCGAGATGGTCCCTGCGCCATCCGCTACCCGAAGGCTCCGTGCATGGCGGAGCGCCCCGAGCTCGCCGCGCCCTGGGAGCCGGGCCGCGGGGTCTTCCTCGAGCGTTCCGGCGCCCCGACCCTCGTGGCGGCCTGGGGCGGGCTGGTGCCCTCGGCCCTCGGCGCCGCCGCCCTGGCCCGGGAGCGCGGCGCCGCGCTCGACGTGCTCTGCCTTCGCTTCCTCGCGCCGCTCGACGGCGACGCCTTCGCCGCCGACTGCTCGGGCTACCGGAGGGTGCTCATCCTCGAGGAGGGCGTCGAGCGGGGAGGGGCCTCCGAGGGCCTCGCGCTCGCCCTGCGCGAGCGCGCGCCGGGCGTCGAGGTCCTGCGCCGGGGCTTCCCCGACGAGCCTTTCGCCCACGGCCGCCGCGACGAGCTCCTGGCCCTGGCGGGACTGGACGCCCCGTCGGTCGCCGCCCTCGCGCTCGGCCCGGCGGACCGGGAAGCCGCCGCCGCGCCCGGGGCCGTGGACGTCCTCGAACGCCGCCGTCCGCGCGCCGTCCGCGCAGGATCCGTCCCGTGAGCGTCCGCGCGAAGCCTCCGTTCCTGCCCCTCGCCCGCGGACGGAAGCTCGAGCTGGGCGGCCGACGCCACGTCATGGGCATACTCAACGCCACGCCCGACAGCTTCTACGGCGCCTCGCGCGCCTCGGACCCCGCCTCCGCGGCGAGCCGCGCCGTCGCCATGGTCCGTTCGGGCGCCACGCTCATCGACGTGGGCGGCGAGTCGACGCGGCCCGGCTCCGCCTACGTGACGGCCGACGAGGAGATCCGCCGCGTCGCGCCCGTCATCGAGGCCGTCCGCCGCGCCCTCGAGCTCGAGGGCCTCGACGCCGCCCTCAGCGTCGACACCCGGAAGGCCGCCGTGGCCGCCGCCGCCCTCGACGCGGGCGCGGACCTGGTCAACGACGTGGCCGCCCTGCTCGAGGATCCGGACCTGGCGGGCCTCTGCGCCGCCCGCCGCGCTCCCGTCGTCCTCATGCACAAGAAGGGCGTCCCCGCGTCCATGCAGGACGCGCCGTACTACGCCGACGTCGTCTCGGAGGTCCGCGCCTTCCTACTGGACGCCGCCCGGAGGGCCGAGGACGCCGGCATCGACCCGGGCTCGATCGTCCTCGACCCGGGCATCGGCTTCGGAAAGCGGCTGGGGGACAACCTCGCGCTGCTCGCCCGCCTTGATGAACTGGCCGCCTGCGGCTATCCTCTGCTGGTCGGCCTCTCGCGGAAGTCCTTCATCGGCCTCCTGACCGGGCGGCCCGCGGAGGAGCGGCTCCCCGGGAGCCTCGGGTCCGCCTGCGCGGCCTGGCTCGGCGGAGCGGACATCTTCCGCGTCCACGACGTGCAGGAGACCGCGGACGCCCTGCGCGTGTTCGCCGCCTGCCGGGCGGGAAGGCCGACGGAAGGATACGGCGCCGAACGATGACCTGGAGCGACCTGACCCGTTTCCTCGGCGCCTCGCTCGGGCCCGCCGCGGACATCGCCATCCTCGCCTTCCTCATCTACAAGACCTGGCAGATCCTGGTGCGGACCCAGGCGGTCCAGCTGGTCAAGGGCGCCATCCTCATGGCCTTCGTCTACGCGGCGGCCTACCTGCTCGAGCTCGAGACCCTGGCCTGGGTGCTGAACGTAATGGCGCCCGGCCTCGTCATCGCGCTGGCCATCGTGTTCCAGCCGGAGCTTCGCAAGATCTTCGTGCGGCTCGGTCAGGGCTCCTTCTTCCGGGCCGGCAAACGCCCGCGCTCCACCCAGGTGGAGGCGGTGCTCAACGCGGTGGAGGCCCTCTCCACGCGGAAGCGCGGCGGGCTCGTCGTGTTCGCGCGCAACGTGGGCCTCAAGAACATCGCGGACACCGGCACCGCCCTCGACGCGCTGCTCTCCTCGTCGCTGCTGCGCAGCATCTTCGAGTACGACGGCCCTCTGCACGACGGCGCCGTGATAGTCCAGGGCGGCCGGGTCATGGCCGCCGGGTGCCTCCTGCCGCTCTCCGACCGCCAGGACATCGCCCGCTCCTTCGGCACCCGGCACCGCGCCGCCCTCGGCATGACCGAGCAGTCCGACGCCGTGGTGCTCGTGGTCTCGGAGGAGACCGGCGCCCTGAGCCTGGCCTACGACGCCAAGCTCTACTACAACCTCTCGCCCGCGCTCGTGCAACGGCGGCTCTCGGAGCAGCTCGACCTGTCGGGCGCCGAGGCGGTGCTCGAGGAGGAAAGCCTTGGCTAAGGAGAAGCTCCTCGACCGCCTGCTCTCCGACTGGCCGGCCAAGGCCCTCTCGCTCATGGCCGCGCTGCTGCTCTTCTTCTTCCAGACCGTCAACCGGCTGGAGGAACGCCCCCTCTCGGTGCCGCTCGCCGTCGTCGCCGCCCGCGACTTCGTCCCGGCCAGCGCCTATCCGCGCACGGTCCGCCTCATCCTCCGCGGCGAGTCGAACGCGGTGCACGCCATCCTCGAGAACGACCTCGAGGCGAGCGCGGACTTCTCCGGCTTCGACTCCGCGGGCAGCTACCGGGTTTCCATCCAGGTGACCAAGAAGGGCTCGGCGCTCGACATCGACCCGCTCCAGATCCGGGTCGAACCGCCGGACGTCGAGGTCCGGCTCGAGCGCCGCGACTCGAAGAGCGTGCCGGTGGAGCCTGCGTTCCGGGGCTTCCTCGACCCGGGCTACGAGCTCGCCAGCTGGTCCATCGAACCCCGGACCGTCGAGGTTTCGGGTCCCGAGTCGCTCGTGGCCAAGGCCGTCGACGTGGGCACCGAGTACGTCGAGCTCACCGGGCGCTCGCAGGATTTCACGGCGGCCGTCCGGCTGGCCCGGCGCGACTCCCTGCTCGAGATCATCGGTCCCGATACCGTGCAGTTCTCGGCCGCGGTCCGCAGGGCCACGGCCTCCAGGTCCTTCGAGGGAATCGCCCTCGCGGCTTCCGCGCTGGATCCGGCCTTCTCGCTGTCGGCGCCGCTTCCCGCCGCCACCTTGCGGGTCGCCGGCGCCCGGGACCTCGTCGACGCCTGGACGCCGGGTCCGGCGACCCTGTTCCTGGACCTCGCGGAAGTGGACGCCCCCGGCGCGTACACGGTGCCGGTGCTCGTCGCGCTTCCCGAGGGCATGCAGGCCGAGGCCTGGTTCCCGGAAAGCGTGGACATCGTGGTCGTGGCGGCCGGAGACGCCGGCGCGGGGCCGGAGGAGGGCGCGCCATGATACTCGGCGTCGGGCTCGACGTGGTGCACGTCGAGCGGCTCAGGCACTGGCTCCACGTTTCGGGCCTGCTCGACCGCTTCTTCCATCCGGACGAGATCGCGGCGGTCCGCTCCCGCGGCGAGTCCGCGGCCCTGTCCCTCGCGGCCCGCTTCGCCGCCAAGGAAGCCTTCGGCAAGGCCATCGGCACGGGCCTGCGCGGCATCGCGCTCCGGGACATCCGCGTGGAGAACGACGAGGCCGGCAAGCCGCACATTTTCCTGTACGGCTCCGCCCTGGCGGCCTTCGCGCGCGCGGGGGGCCGGACCGTCCATCTCAGCCTGACCCACGAGCGCGACAACGCCATGGCGCTCGCCGTGGTGGAGGGATAGCATGGGCATGCTCGGCAAGGCGGAGGCGAAGGACCGCAAGGTCACCTTCACCGCCAAGGATTCGATACGCTGCCCCGCGTGCGACGCGAACTTCCGCCGCGAGGAGCTGTTCTCCGGCCGCGTCAACGCCGGCGACCTGACCGACGAGCTCCACCGGCTCTACGTCCCGACCCAGGCCTGGGGCACGGTCCGGCCGCTCGTGTACGAGCTGACCGTCTGTCCCTCCTGCTTCGCCGCGGCGTGGAAGCACGACTTCGCCGCCATGCCGCCCAAGGTGGCCGAGGCGATCGTGCAGGACACCGCCAACCGCATCGAGTCGGTGCAGCGCGTGTTCGGCCCCCTCGATTTCCAGGATCCGCGGCGCCTCGTGGAGGGGGCGGCCAGCTACTACCTGGCCATGCTGTGCTACGAGCGCTTCGGCAAGGACGTCGCCCCGACCTTCAAGCAAGGCAACGCCTCCCTCCGCGCGGCCTGGCTCTGCGACGAGCTCGAGGCCGAGGAGCCCGGCAAGGACTACGCCTGGGCCGCGGCCATCTTCCGCAACAAGGCCCGGGTGCTCTACCGCGCCGCCATCGAGTACGAGCAGCACGGAAGGGAGCAGGTCTCGGCCCTGCGCTGGCTCGGACCCGACACGGACAAGAACTACGGCTACGAGGGCGTGCTCTACGTCTCCGGCATTCTCGAGCTCAAGTGCGGGCAGCGGGAGGACGAGGCGGCGCGCCGGGCCGCGCTCGACGCCTCGAAGCGGACCATCGCGCGCATGTTCGGGCTCGGCAAGCGCTCGAAGTCCAAGCCCGGTCCCCTCCTGGACAAGGCTCGCGACCTCTACGACCGCCTCAAGGCGGAACTGAACCAGGACGACGATTCCGACGATGAATAGACGCACCATCAGGCTCGACCTCTCCTACGACGGCACCGATTTCTCCGGCTGGCAGCGGCAGAAGGACGCGCGCTCGGTCCAGGAAGCGCTCGAGGCGGCCCTCGCCAAAATGCACGGGCATCCCGTCGCCGTAACCGGCGCGGGCCGGACCGACGCGGGCGTCCACGCCGCCCGCCAGGTCGTCCATTTCCGCACCGACATCGGCTCGATCCCCGCGGAGCGCTTCCGCCCGGCCCTCGACCGTCTCCTGCCCCGCGACGTCCGCGTCCTCTCCGCCGTCGAGGCCGATCCGGATTTCCACGCGCGTTACGACGCGCGCTCGCGGAGCTACCGCTACTTCATCGACACCTCGGCCTATTGCCCGCCGTGGCGGGCCCGCTACGCCTGGCACCTGCGCCGCGTCCCCGACCTCGCGCGGCTCCAGGCCATGGCGCGCGCGCTCCGGGGCGAGCTCGACTTCACCACCTACTCGAGCGCCAAGGATCCGGCCGAGAACCGGTCGCGCTACGTGCACCGCGCGTCGTGGCGGGTCGAGGGCGACGGGCTCCTCGTGTTCGAGGTCGAGGCCAACGCCTTCCTCTGGCGCATGGTCCGCTCGCTCGTCGGCGGCATGATCGAGCTCGAGGCCTCGGGCGGCGGCGGGGACGAATTCCGCGCCGCCCTGGAGGCGCGCGACCGCTCCCGGGCCGGCGCCACCGCCCCGGCCCGCGGGCTCTTCCTGTGGAACGTGGACTACTACCCCGCGCCGACCCGGCGCGGCCGCGCCGTCCTCGAGGACGAGACCGGCCGCCCGGACGACGAGGACCGGGCAGGTCCGGGCGCCCGGCTCGTCCCGGGAATCGGCTACGTAGAGGAATGACCATGACCCGAAAGCGCCTCAAGGCCTGCCTGTTCGACCTGGACGGCACCATACTCGACTCGGAACCCGTCTATTTCGAGAGCGACCGCGCCTTCCTCGCCCGCTTCGGCATCGACTACGACGACGAGTTCAACCGCCGCATGGTGGGACGGGGCGTCGGCGAGATGTTCCGCGTCATCGAGGACCGCTGGCCGGAGAGCCCGCTCAACGCGGTGCCCTGGGCGGAGCGGGTCAGGCTCAAGGACCGGCACTACCTCGACCTCGCGCGCGGTCGCACCAGGGCCTTCCCGGCGGTGGTGCGCCTGCTCGACGCGCTGGCGGCGCGGGGCGTGCCGGTCGCCGTTGCCTCGGGCTCCTCGCCGGAGGTCATCGACGAGACGCTGCGCCACGCGGGCCTGCGGGAACGCTTCGGCGTGGTGGTGTCCGCGAGCGAGGTGCCGCGCGGCAAGCCGGAGCCCGACGTCTTCCTCGAGGCGGCGCGCCGCCTCGGCATCGGCCCGGTGGACTGCCTGGTGTTCGAGGATTCGCGCTACGGGGTGCTGGCGGCCAAGGCGGCCGGCATGGCCTGCGTCGGGGTGCCCGATCCGCGCCACGGCCCGGCCGCGCCGGAGTTCGACCGGGCCGACATGGTCTTCGCCGAAGGCCCCGAGACCCTCGACCCCGCCCTGGTCATGGAAACGTTCTTTTCCCGATAAAACGCCGAGACGCCGAGACGCCGAGACGCCGGGAAAACGACCGGGGACGGGAAACGATATCCCGATCCCTGGACCTCTCTGCGTCTCGGCGCCTCGGCGTCCTTTTCGGACGGCTCGACCCCGCGCCTCCGCGGTTCGCCTTTTTCCCCGGAGCCTAGTGGCGGACGGCGCGGAGGCCGGTCAGGGCCTCGTTGGTCTCGCGGAAGCGCTTCACGACGATCGGCAGGATGTCGATGGCCACCTCGGGATGCGACTTCAGGAAGGAGTTGAACTCCCAGGAGGCCAGGACCAGGCACTTGGTCTGCTCCGAGGCCACCACGCTCGCCGAGCGGGGAGCTCCGTCGAACACGGCCATCTCGCCCATGATGTCCCCGGGACCGTTCTCGGCGATCTCGACTTTGTCTCCCGAGACTCCGGTCTTCTCGATCTTGACCTTGCCCGAGAGGATGATGAACAGGCCGATGCCGCTCTCGCCCTGCTTCATCAGGTAATCGCCGGCCTGGAAGACGCGCTCCGTGCAAATCTGCGCGATGCCCTTAAGGTGGCGCTCCGTCAGCTTCTCGAAAAGGCTCACCTTGGAAAGAGCCTGCTCCTTGTCCATGTTTCGTCTCCTTACGCGGCCACGATACGTCAAAGGCGGCGAGTCGTCAAGTTTCGGGAACTTTCCCCTTCCCCGTTCCCCGCCCGCCGCCGCGGGCGGCGCCGCGCTTCGCCTCGGGCTTTCCCGGCGCCGCCGCGATCCGCGCCTCGAGCGCCCCGTTCAGCGTGAGCGTCTGGTAGGCGATGGCGATGCCTTCCTCCGAAAAGCGCCGCGCGATGGCCGGCACGAGCTCGTTCTTCACGGCCAGCACGTCGTCCTTCCTCACCCAGGGGCCGAAGAGCAGGTTGATCGCGCTCGGTCCGAAGCCGTCGGCCACGAAGAGGGGTTCGGGTTCCGCCAGGACGAGGGGGCTGGCGGCGGCCAGTTCCATCAGTACCATGCGCGCGCGGGCCAGGTCGGTGCCGTAGGCCACCCCGACCGGGATGTCCACGCGCCTCACCGGGAAGCGCGTCGCGTTGACGATGTTGGACTTCACCATGGTCTCGTTGGGGATGCGGACCAGGCGGTTGTCGAAGGTGCGGAGCTTGACCGAGAGCAGGTCCACCGCCTCGACCACCCCGAGGCTCGCGTCGACCTGGATGACGTCGCCCGGCGCGAAGGCTTTCTCGGACAGCAGGAAGATGCCGGAGATCAGGTTCGACATGGAGGTCTGCGCCGCGAAGCCGATGGCCACGCCGGCGATGCCGGCCGCGCCCAGCAGGGCCGAAAGGTCGATGCCGAGCACGTCGAACAGGTTGACGGCCACCAGCGTGAAGCCCGCGTAGCGCACGGCGCGCACGGCGAGGTCGGGCCCGCGGCCCTGCAGGCGCCCGCGGGCCAGCCTGCCCGTGACCATGGCGGCCAGCCGCACCAGCGCGAGCCCGACGACCACGATGGCCAGGGCTTTCAGCGCGGTGACCAAGGCCTGGGTCGAGATGAAGCTCCTCACGACTTCGAGGAGGTCCGGCAGCGCGGCGTCGGCGCTCGGCGCCGCGTCGGCCGCGGTCCCGGTGGAAACGATGTCCGATCCGTTCATCCTGCTTCCTTTGCCTACATTCCGGCTATCACGCGGAGCAGCTCGAAGCCGCGCGCGAAGAAGCGCTCCTGCGCGCTCTGCCGGGGCGCGAGGAGCTCGACGCCGTCGGGACCGAGCAGCTCCGGAGCGGGCCGTCCGTGCCGCGCGGAAACCCGGGTGCCCGAATCGCCTACGGCGCATTCGAGCGAGTCGCCCAGGACGAGCGCCCCGTCCGCGCGTCCCCAGGCCCCGACCGAGTCGCCGTAGACGCAGAGCCGCGCGAGCTCGATCCGCTCGGAGGTCTCGTTGCGCACGGTGAGGCGCAGGGCGATGGTGCCGGGCGGGGCCGCGGGCGCTTCCGTGAAGGCGCTGCGGGCCGCGACGCAGAGCACCCCGTTCTGCGGCGATCCGAACCAGGCGGATTTCTGGACGCCGAGGCCCAGGTCGCGGAGCAGGGGCGTGCCGTCCACGACCAGGTCGGCCTGGAGCGGCGCGCGTATCCAGCCCGCCGCGGTCGTCCGCGGGGCCAGCTCTAGGACCGGGCCGAAGAGGACGAGCCAGGGTCTCTCGGGGATGCGGGGCGAGAGGCGCGCGGTCGCGGGCTCGCGTTCGAGCGCGATCCGCCGCCAGGAGAGGCCCGCGGGAGCCGGCGCGCGCGTCGACGCGGTCCCCGCGCCCTCGCCGGTAGATGCCTCCTCCGACACCTCGACGCCGGAGCCGGAGGCGCGGACGCGGACGGTCCGCTCCGCGAAGCGCCATGCGAGCGTGCCCCTGCCGGGGATGTCGCGCCCTTCCCACATTGGATCAGCCTCCTCCGCTTGAAGCTCCGGTCCGCGAACCCTATACTGCCCGGCGGACCGGCATTCCACCCTATACGATGCGCGCCCCGGACGCAAGGCGACGCGTCCGGAGGCTCCGTGGGACGATACTCGGGCCGCGTCGAGCTCGACGCCCCGCTCCGCCTCGACCGCTACGTGGCCGAGCGCCTGGCGCTTCTCACCCGCTCGCAGTTCAAGACCCGCCTCGAGTCGGCCCGCGTCGACGGCAAGGCCGCGAAGCCCTCGGCCCTGCTCTCCGGCGGGGAACTCCTCGAGCTCTCGTGGAAGGACGGGGAGGAGCGCGCCTTCGTTCCCGAGGACATCGCGCTCGAGGTCGTTTTCGAAAACGCCTCCTGCCTGGTCGTGGACAAGCGGCAGGGCATGGTGACGCACCCCGCGGCGGGCAATTGGACGGGCACCCTGGCCAACGCCCTGCTCGGGCGCCTGGTGCGCGAAGGCTCCCCCGTGCCGCCGCGCGCGGGCATCGTGCACCGCCTCGACAAGGACACCTCCGGCCTCATCGTCGCGGCCAAGGACGAGCGCGCCCTCGAGTACCTGGCCGCCCAGTTCCGCGAGCGCCGCGCCCGCAAGGAGTACCTGGCCGTGGTCCAGGGCCGCCTTCCCGCCCGCGAGGGCCTGGTCGAGAACCGCCTCGGCCGCGATCCGCGCGACCGCAAGCGCTTCGCGGTGGTCGCCGGGGCGGGCGATTCCGCCGGCAAGCTCGCGATCACCAAATGGAAGGTGCTGGCGGAGCGGCGCGCCGGAGGCGAGGATTTCTCGCTCGTCGCGCTCCGTCTCCGCACGGGTCGCACGCACCAGCTCCGGGTCCACCTGCGCCACCTCGGCTGTCCCATACTCGGCGACCCGATCTATGGAAGGCCCTCGGCGCGCTTCCCGAAGGCGACCCTGATGCTGCACGCGCGACGCCTCCGGCTCTCGTTCGCGCCGGGCGAGGAGCCGCGCGCCCTCGTCTCGCCCCTGCCCGGGCGCTTCCTCGAGGTCCTGTCGGCGCTGGGCGTCGCGTTCCCGCCCGAGGGCGAGCGGGACGGGGAGTCGGAGGCCTGAGGACGGGGCGGGCGGCCGGAAAAGAGGAAGCCCCCGGGCGACGGCTTCCGGGGGCTCCAGGGAACGGCCTTGTCCGCCGTACCCGCTACGGGTGCTTCAGTACGAGCGCGGCCTGAACGGCCGGTCGTTCTTCGGTCGCTCCTGCGCCTCGTTGACGCGGAGCTGGCGACCCTCGAACTCCTGGCCGTCGAGTGCCTCGATCGCCGCCATGGCGGCGGCGTCGTCGGGCATCTCCACGAAACCGAAGCCCTTGGCCCTGCCGGTGACGCGATCGACGATGATGTTCACGGAACCGACCTCGCCGTACTGGGCGAAGAGGTTCCGGAGGCTCGTCTCGGTCGTGCCGTAATTCATGTTGCCGACGTACACCTTCTTGGACATTCGGGGAAATCCTCGACTCGCCCCGCCCGTGGAAGGGCGGGTTGCTCGGCCCGCGCTCAGGCGGACCGGCGATCGACTCTCGGGGCGGTTCGAAGGCCCGTACTTATCGGCGAAACAGGAAGGCAGGGGGCGCTGTCGGCCACCGGCGCTGGACGAGGGGGGAATGGCGGGGCCGGCCGCCGTCGGGCCGTGACCGCCGTGCGAACGCTGAAGCCCCGTTTCTCGGAATGCGTTCGAAGCGAGGAACCGTCCTCTGTGAAAGACCGCTGGCCGCCCCCGCTCGGGGTCCGGCTTGGAAAAAGTGTAAGCCGGCCCGTCCGCGCCGTCAACGAGCGCTCGGGATTTCCTTCCAGGGCCGGGGAATGGGAGCGGACCGGGAGGTCTGCGTTCCTTGACAATCGCCGGGGTATCGCTATAATCGTCAAAAATAGTTCGAGAGCAGGGGGAACCATGACCGCATTGCTGTACGTGTCCCTCCCGCTGGTCGGTCTGATCCTTGGATGGACGATACGCTGGCTTTACGCCAGATTCCAGCTTACCTCCGCCGAGCAGATGGCGGAGCGAGTTCGTCAGGAAGCGGTTAAAGAGGCCGAGGCGAAGAGCAAGGAAATACTCCTCGAAGCCAAAGAAACCCTCATTCGGGAACGGAACCAGCAGGAACGGGAGAATCGGGAGCGTCGGGCCGAGCTGCAGAGGCTCGAACGCCGCATCGAACAGAAGGAAGAGACCCTCGACCGCAAGACCAAGCTCGTCGAGGACCAGGAGCTGGCCTTCGAGGAACGCGAGAAAGGCATCGCCGGGCGCGAGGCCTTCCTGTCGGGCCAGGAGGAGCGCTACCGGGCGGAGCTCGAGCGCATCTCCGGCCTCTCCGTGGAGGAAGCGACCAAGCTGATCATCCAGGGCCTCGAGAACGAGGCCAAGCACGACGCGCAGATCATCATCAACAAGATCGAGCAGGAGGCGACGCTCGCCGCCGAGAAGCGCTCGCGCGACATCCTGGTCACCACGATGCAGCGCCTGGCCACTGACGTGACCGCGGAGCTGACCGTCACGAGCGTGTCGCTGCCGAGCGACGAGATGAAGGGCCGCATCATCGGCCGCGAGGGCCGCAACATCCGCACCCTCGAGACCCTGACCGGCGTCGACGTCATCATCGACGACACGCCCGAGGCGGTCGTCATCTCGTGCTTCGACCCGGTGCGGCGCGAGATCGCGCGCGTGTCGCTCGAGCGCCTCATCGCGGACGGCCGCATCCACCCCGCCCGCATCGAGGAGGTGGTGCAGAAGGTCACGCGCGAGATCAGCCAGAAGATCTACGAGGAAGGCGAGAAGGTCGTCTTCGACCTGGGCCTCCACAACATGGGCCAGGAGCTGATCAAGTCGCTGGGGCGCCTGCACTTCCGCACCAGCTACGGCCAGAACGTGCTGGCGCACTCCAAGGAAGTCGCGGTCATCGCCGGCATGCTGGCCGCCGAGGTGGGGGCCAACCGCGAGATCGCCAAGCGCGGCGCCCTGCTCCACGACATCGGCAAGGGCATCGAGACCGACTCCGACCAGAACCACGCCGAGGTCGGCATGGAGCTGGCGCGCAAGATGGGCGAGGACCCGCGCGTGGTGAACGCCATCGGCAGCCACCACGCCGACGTCGAGCCGAGCTGCATCGAGTCGGTCATCGTGCAGATGGCGGACGCCATCAGCGCGGCCCGGCCCGGCGCCCGCCGCGAGACGCTCGACAACTACGTCAAGCGCCTCGAGAACCTCGAAGCCATCGCGGAGGGCTTCGGCGGGGTCGACAAGGCCTACGCCATCCAGGCCGGCCGCGAGCTCCGCATCCTGGTCAACACCGACCAGGTGTCCGACGAGGGCGCCCGCGACCTCTGCCGCCAGATTGCCAAGAAGATCGAGAGCGAGCTGCGCTACCCGGGCCGCATCAAGGTGACCATCATCCGCGAGACCCGCATCGTCGAGTACGCGCGGTAGCGGTCGGAAACGGAAACGGATCGACGCCGAGACGCCGAGACGCGGAGCGAGGAGAGGAAAGGGGAGGGGAGGCGAACATCCTCCCCGTCCCGATCCTTCCCTCGGCGTCTCTGCGGCTCGGCGTTTTCTTCACCGGAGGACGGTATATGACGAAGCGGGTGCTGATGCTGGGGGACGTGGTGGGCGAGGCGGGCGTCGCGGCCCTCGAGAAGCGCCTTCCGGCCCTGGTTCGCGCCACGGGCGCCGACCTCGTCGTGGCCAACGGCGAGAACGCGACCGGCGGCTTCGGCATCGCGGCGGCCGAGCTCGAGCGCATCCTCGACGCCGGCGTCGACGTCGTGACGAGCGGCAACCACGTCTGGGAGAAGAAGGGCTACGCGGAGCTGCTGGAGTCCGAGGAGCGCCTCGTCCGGCCCGCCAACTACCCCGAGGGCGCCCCGGGCCGCGGCTCCGTGCTCCTGGAGAAGTCGGGGGTGCGCTGGCTGGTCTGCAACCTGCAGGGCCGCGAGCGCATGCGGGCCATCGACTGCCCCTTCCGCGCGGGCGAAAGGCTCGCGGCGGCCGGCGCCGAGGCCGGGGCGGTGGTGCTCGTCGATTTCCACGCCGAGTCGAACGAGGAGAAGGAAGCCCTCTGCTTCCACCTCGACGGCACCGTCGCCGCGGTGGTCGGCACCCATACCCACGTGCAGACCGCCGACGCCCGGGTGACGGCCAAGGGCACGGCCTGCCTGACGGACCTCGGCATGTGCGGACCCGTCGACTCGGTCATCGGCATGAAGGCGGACACCTGCGTCCGGCGCTCCGTCTCCCAGATGCCGCTCAAGATGGAGGTGGCCGAAGGCGCCGCGACCATCCGGGGCGCGCTGGTCGAGATCGATCCCGAGACCCGGCTCGCCCTCTCGATCGAAGCCGTGAAGGACTAGCGGCGACTACTCCTCGATATTTGATATTCCTCCGGCGCGGCACCATACTCCAAGGCTGAATCCGCGCGACGGACACGGCCGCCGGCCTCGCCGTCTTCGCGCGCGCCCGGGGGGAACCATGAAACTCGGCTTGATGGCTCGGATCGCGCTCATGTTCGGCGTCGTGGTGGTCGGCATGGTCGTGTTCCTCGTGCTCGCGGTCAACGTCACCGTGAATTCGCACGTCTTCGACGCGGTGAGCTCGCTCACCGAAGAGGTCGTCGCCTCGCACAACGAGACGATAGGCCAGCTCTTCGACTCGATGGAGGCCCAGCTCACCTTCCACGCCGTCAAGAACCAGCTCGTGGTCGGCGACGAGGACGTCATCAAGGGCGCCATGGCGGAGCTCCACGCGGTCAAGCCCGACTACGTCAACCTGGTCTTCTGGTGCTGGCCGAACGGCGACTTCTTCACCTCGAAGGGCGGCGGCGGCAACATCGCCGACCGGGCCTACGTCAAGGAGATCTTCTCGGGCGCCAAGGACTTCGTCGTCGGCGAGCCGGTGCTCTCGCGCGACACCAACCTCCCGGTGACCAACGTGGTGCACGCGGTCAAGGGCGACGACGGGGCTACCCGGGGCTTCATCGGCTACCAGGTGCTCTTCGACCGGGTCGGCGCGTTGGTCGATTCGGTCAAGGTCGGTCATTCGGGCTACTTCTGGGTGATCGACTCGAACGGAGTGGCCATCGCCTACCCGGATCCGAAGTTCATCCTCTCCTTCAACGTGCTCGAGTCCGACAAGGACGGCTACGTCGGCATGCAGGCGCTCGGCCGCAGGATCATCGACGAGGAGGCGGGCGTCGGCACCTACCTCCGTTACGACAAGGAGCCGATGACTGCCTTCTGGGCCACCATTCCCGGCACGCCGAACTGGACCATGATCGCCTCGCTGCCGAGCGCCGAGCTCGACGAGACTGCGAACGCGGTCATGCGCGTCATGCTGCTCATCTCCGCGCTCTCGATCCTGGTGGTGTTGCTCGCCTCCGTCCTGATCGCGCGCGGCATCGTCAAGCCCGTGGCGACCATCAAGGACGGCATCGACCTGCTCGCCTCGGGAGACTTGGCGCTGACCGGGCTCGACTACGCCTACTCGCGCAAGATCGTGGCCAGGAGCGACGAGCTCGGCGTCATGGGGCGCTCGCTCGACCGCATGGTGGAGAAGCTCACGGAGACCGCGACCGGCATCCACGCGGCGAGCTCCCAGGTCGCCAACGGCAGCCAGGACCTGTCCTCGACGGCGCAGTCGCTCTCCCAGGGCGCGAACGAGCAGGCCGCCAGCGTCGAGGAGATCTCCGCGTCGACGGAGGAGCTGGCCTCGACCGTCAAGCAGACCGCGGACAACACGGCCCAGGCGGACGCCCTGGCCCGCCGCGTGGCGGCGAACGCGGACGTCTCGGGGAGCGCCGTGGGGCGCACGGTCGAGACCATGCGCAAGATCGCCGAGAAGATCGGCATCATCGAGGAGATAGCGCGGCAGACCAACCTGCTGGCGCTCAACGCCGCCATCGAGGCCGCGCGCGCGGGCGAGGCCGGCAAGGGCTTCGCGGTGGTCGCGAGCGAGGTCCGCAAGCTCGCCGAGAACAGCCAGCGGGCCGCGGGCGAGATCGTGGAGCTGTCGAAGAACTCGGTGGAGGTGGCGGCCGAGGCGGGCCGCAGCCTCGACGAGCTGGTGCCGGACATCAAGAAGACCGCGGACCTGATCCAGGAGATCGCGGCGGCCTCGGGCGAGCAGTCGAACGGTACCGAGCAGATCTCCAAGGGCATCCAGCAGATGGACCAGGTGGTCCAGCGGAACGCCGCGTCGAGCGAGGAACTGGCGAGCACCGCCGAGGAGCTGGCCGCCCAGGCGGAGCTCCTCGTCGAGCTGGTCGGCTTCTTCAAGCTGGCCAAGGGGGCGGGGGCGAAAGGGACGGCGGAAGCGAAGGCCATGGCGAAGGGACAGGCGCTTCCGAAGCGGAAACCCGCGATGGCGTCGAAAGCCGAGGGCCCGGCCCGGACCGAGCCGCGCGTCGAGGCGAAGGCTGCCAGGCCGGAACCGAGGCCCGACGCGAAGCCGGCCAGGCCCGACGCGAAGCCGACGGGACCCGGGCCCGCGCCGAAAGCCAAGCCCGCGCAGGACGCTTCCCCTGGCGCGAAGGCCGCTCCGGCGCCGCGACCCGCGCCCGCGAAAGAGCCTCCGCGCGGCATAGCGCCGAGGAAGGGCGGGGCCGACAGGCTGGACGAGGACTTCGAGGAATTCTGAGGACGCGTCTCGCCGGGCGTCCAGAAGCCGCCGCGCCCCCGCGGGCGCGGCGGTTTTGTTATCCGGTCAGCGCCCCGCGCCCGTCGCCCGTTCGCGCCTGCGCGCCTCTACGACCACGACCGGATCGACGCCGGGCTCGAAGGGCTTGCCGCTCCAGCCGCCCCGCGGCTCGACGTCCCCGAAACCGGCCGCCGCGAGCGACGAGGCGATCATGGGGGGCGTAAAGGGCGTGAGGAGGGTGGAGCCTTCGCGCGCGAGCGTTCCGTCGCGCGAGGAGAGGCGGGTGGAGAATTCGACTCGACCGTCGTCCGTCCAGCGCAGCGATCGCTCGAAGCGCCAGCGCGCGGTTTCGATCGGGGCGAGGCGTTCGGGCCGCGTCGCGGTCAGCGTGCCGTAGTCGAGGAGCTGCAACAGGAGGAGTCCTCCGCCTTCGAGCGCGGCGGCCGCCGCCTCCAGGAAGGACGCGAGTTCCGCGGCGCTCCCGAGGTGGGGCAGGGTGTTGCCGAGGCAGAGCAGGGCGTCGAAGGGCCCCGCTCCCGCGAAACGCGCGAAGTCGAGCATGCCCGCGACGCCGAAGCGGGGCGGCACGGCGCCGGGCGGGAAGGATCCCGCCGGGAAGGCTTCCGCGACGCGCGCGCGCGCGCGGGCGACCAGGGCTTCCGCCGGGTCGACGCCGAGGGCGGAGACGCCGCGGCGGGCCAGCTCGATGGCGTGGGAGCCCGTCGCGCAGCCCACGTCGAGCGCGCGCGAGCCGGGACCGACGCCGAGGGCTTCGAGCCGGGCGAGGGTCGCGGGGTTGACGGGGAAGATCTCGTCGTAGGCCTCCGCGAGGCCGTCGTACATGTCCATTCCTCCAGTATAAGCGTCGGGGCGGCATTGCGGCTTGCATTTCGCCCGCCGGGCTGTACGATGGACGCATGGGTAAACGCGAACGGGAAGCGGCGGGCAAGCGCCCCGCCAGCCTGGCCGGCAGGATCAACCGGATCGTCGCCGCCATTCTGGCCGTCGGGCTCGGGGCGGCCGCCTTCGTCTTCGCCTGGTCGCTCGTGGAAGCGCGGCGCGAAACGACGCGGCGTTCGCTCGAGGACCAGGCCGACTTCCTCTACGCGGCCATCGAGAACTTCATGCTGCCGGGCGAGGCCCCGATCGCCGTGGCCTTCTTCGAGGACGTGCGGCTCCTTTCGCCCGACTACCGCGTCGAGCTGTACCGCTCGGACGGCCGGCAGGCCTTTTCCGACGGCGCGACCATAGCCGACGTCAACGCCCGCCTCGGCCGCCTGCGCTTCGCGCCGCGGGAAGGCACGAGCGCCGTGGTGGTGCCTCCCGACGGCGCCCGCTTCGCCGAGGCCGTCGCCGTGCCTCCCTCCGACGTCTTCTTCACCGAGGCGGCGGGCGGCCGCAGCTTCTACCGCATCTACCGGCCCTTGGTGAACCTGCCGAAGTGCACGGGTTGCCATGGCGCCGACCACACCATCCGCGGCGTCATCGACCTGCGCGCCGACGTCACCGAGCTCGCCCTGTTGCAGAACCTGACCGTGGCGGGCACGGGCGGCGGCTTCGTGCTCCTCGTGCTGCTCCTCGCCCTGCTCATCGGGCGCTTCATGCGCACCGTCGTGGTCCGTCCGGTCCGCGAGATCGGCGCCCTCTGCCGCCAGGTGACCGACGGCCGCTTCGACGGCCAGGTCGTGCCGCGGAGCTCCGACGAGATCGGCGTCCTGGCCGCGACGGTCAACGGCATGGTGAAGGGTCTGCGCGAACGGGCGCAGCTCTCGAAGTACGTGTCGAGCGGCACCATCGACTCGCTCGGCTCCGACGGCGGACGCGCCGAACGGGACGAGCGGACCCTGCTCTTCACCGACGTGCGCGGCTTCACGGCCTACACCGAACGCACGGAGCCCGAGCGGGTGGTCGAGGTGCTGAACCGCCTGCTCGAACGCCAGTCGGCCATCGTGCACGCGCATGGCGGGGACGTGGACAAATTCGTGGGGGACGAGGTGGTCGCCGTTTTCTCGGGAGAGGACGCCGCCCGCCGCGCCCTCGAGTCGGCCGCGGAGATCAGGCGCGAGGTGGAGGGCGACAGCGCGGGCGGCGCCGCCTTCGACGGGCTCCGCGTCGGGGCCGGCCTCGCGACCGGCATGGTCATCCACGGCATGATCGGCTCCGAGCGCCGCGCGGACTTCACGGTGATAGGCGACGCGGTCAACGTCGCCTCGCGCCTCTGCGCGCTCGCGAAGGGCGGCGAGGTGATCGCCTGCCGCGCCACGCATGACGCGGCCCCGTCCCTGCCCTTCAAGGGGCCGTTCCGCGCTCGGCTCAAGGGCAAGGAGGACTGGCAGGTCGTGTATTACCTCGACGTCGCCGCGGGGTCGGCGCCATGAGCGGGCCCGGGTTCCCGGCGCGCGGGGACCTCGCCGCCCGCGCGGTCGGCGTCCTGTCCTTCGCGGCGCTTCTGGCGGCGCTCTCCTTGACGCTTTCCTGCGGCAAGGCCGCTCCGCGGCCTCCGCTCCTGCCGCCGGACTACGCCTCGTGGCCCCGAACGACCGCGGTCGCGCTCGATTACCCGATACCCGGCCACATGGACGACTTCCGCGTCATCCGGGCGAACGCCCTCGCTTTCCGGACCGTCCGCCGCGCCGATCCGGCGGGCGACCTGGACTTCCCCGCAGGCTCGATCGTGGTCAAGCAAGCCTGGCCGCGCGGCGCCGTCGAGGGCGCGCCCGGGAAGGTGTACTTCATGGTCAAGTCGCCGGCGGACCCTGCCGCCCGCGGCGGCTGGGTCTGGGGCACGCTCGACCCCGCGACGGGGGCGGAGCAGGTGTTCGAAGGCGCTTTCTGCATCACCTGCCACGCCAACGCCAACGAGAAATATCCCTACGCCGACGGCAATCCGGGCGAGGCCTTCCGCGACTACGTCTTCTTCCCGCCGGGCCTGCCCGGCGCCGATCCGGAGGGCTATCCGTGAGCGGCCCGCCGCCGGCCCGCCCGATGACGGAGGGATGCGCCGGAGGAGGCGCGGGGGCTTGACCCTCGCGCGCGGGCGGACGCAAGCTCGGCGCACCATGCAAACCAGTTTTCTCCGCTCGCTCGCTTCGCGCTGGAAGCCCGCGCTCGTCGGCACGTTCCGCGAGGGGTACGGCCCCGCGCGCCTCGGCAAGGACCTGGCCTCGGGCCTGACCGTCGGCGTCATCGCGCTCCCGCTCGCCATGGCCTTCGCCATCGGCGCCGGCGCCACGCCCGCGCAGGGCCTCTGGACCGCAATCGTGGCCGGCGGCCTCATCGCGGCGCTCGGCGGCTCGAAGTACCAGGTGTCCGGACCGACCGGCGCCTTCGTGGTCATCATCGCGGACGTGATAGCGCGGCACGGCATGTCGGGCCTGATCGTCGCCACCTTCCTCGCGGGGCTGATCCTGGTGGTCATGGGCGTCACCGGCGTCGGCAAGCTGGTCAAGTACATCCCCTATCCGGTCACCACCGGCTTCACCACGGGCATCGGCGTCGTCATAGCCGTCGGCCAGCTCCGCGACTTCTTCGGCCTCCGCGTCCCGGAGCCGGGCTCCGAGGTGTTCGAGCGACTCGCGCAGGCGGTCGAGTACGCGCCGAGCTTCTCGCCCGTCAGCCTGGCCCTCGGCGCCGCGACCCTGGCCGGCATCGTCCTGGTCCGGAAGCTGGCGCCGCGCGTGCCCGCCGCCGTGCTCGCCATCGCGACCGTCACCGCGGCCGCCTTCTTCCTGAAGCTCGACGCGCCCACGGTCGGCTCGGTCTACGGCGAGCTGCCCCGCGGCTTTCCGGCCTTCGGCCTCCCCGCCGTCTCCTGGTCCCTCGTCCGCGAGGTGCTGCCGAGCGCCCTGACCATCGCCCTGCTCGGCTCCATCGAGTCCCTGCTGTCCGCCGTGGTGGCCGACGGCATGAAGGGCGACCGCCACGACTCCGACACCGAGCTCGTCGCCCAGGGCCTGGGGAACGTGGCGAGCGCCCTGCTCGGCGGCATACCCGCCACCGGCGCCATCGCGCGCACCGCCGCCAACATCAAGAACGGCGCCACGAGCCCCGTCTCCGCCCTCGTGCACGCCGCGGTGCTGCTGGCCTTCACCCTGTTGCTGGCGCCCGTGGCGTCCGCCATCCCGCTCGCGAGCCTCGCCGCCGTGCTCCTCATGGTGGCCTGGGACATGAGCGAGCTGGAGCGCTTCATCGGCATGCGGCGCGCGCCGAGGTCCGACTTCCTCGTGATGCTGCTGACCTTCGCGCTGACCGTCGCCGTCGACCTGACCGTCGCCGTGCAGTTCGGCCTGCTCCTCGCGGTACTGCTCTTCGTCAAGCGCGTCAACGAGACCTTCGGCATCGCGCCGCTGGGCGAGGAAAAGGACGCGCCGGACGATCCGGACGCCACGTCCAAGAAGGCGGTGCCGAAGGGCATCGAAGTCTTCGAGGTGCGCGGGCCCTTCTTCTTCGGGACCGCGGACCGACTCCAGGACGCGCTCGGCGAGGTGTCGAAGGAACCGCACGCCTTCATCCTGCGCATGAGGCGCGTGCCCTCGATCGACGCCACCGGCCTCAACGCGCTCGGGTCCTTCCTCCGCCACTGCCGGAGGCACGGCACCGCGCTCGTGCTCTCGGGCGTGCGCGAGCAGCCGCGCAAGGCCATGGAGCGCGCGGGCTTCATCGCCGAACTGGGCGGGGATAACGTCTTCGACCACATCGACGGGGCGCTCGAGCGGGCGCGCGCGCTCGTCGCCGAGCGGGAAGCGGCCTCCGCCCACGGAGCCCGGGCCGGACGGAACGCCGACCACGGAGGCGCGTGATGTACTTCCCCAAGCTGCCGGGCGCTCTCGTCTCGCTCTCGCCCATCGATCCGGACGACGCGCCGAAATACGCCGCGTGGCTCAACGACCTTTCCACCGCCCGCTATCTGCTCCTCGCGACGAGGCAGATCGGGCTCGAGAAGGAGCGCGAGATCCTTTCGCGCCTCGCGGCCGACCATACCTACGCGATCGTGGAGAACCGGACCGGGGCGCTCGTGGGGAACGTCGGGCTCCTCGACCTTTCGTATCCGGACGCGACGGCGGAGATCGGCATTTTCATCGGCCCGGTCGAGGCGCGCGGCAAGGGCTACGGGACGGAGGCCTTGCGGCTCCTCGCGGACTACGCCTTCAACGCGCTCGGGGTGAGGAACCTCATGCTCAAGCATTTCGCCTTCAACGCCGCCGGGGCGGCCTGCTACCGGAAGGTCGGTTTCAAGGAAATCGGTCGCCGCAGGAAGGCGCGCTACTGGGGCGGCGCCTGGCACGACGTCGTCTACATGGATCTGCTCGCGGAGGATTTCGGTCCGAGCCGGCTGCCCCCCGCGGAATGAGCGCCGCCCCGGCGCGTGACGACTGGCCGGGCGCGTCCGCGCTTGACGGAAGCGCGGAGCCGCGCTAGTCTTGGAGTCCATGATAGCGATCAGGCTTTCCTTCGCCGGAAACGTCAAATCCGACGTTTCCCTTCGAAAGGAGAGGTGTGCCTGCTAGATCGCTTTGACGTTTTGGAGAAAAGCGAACGCCGCGGGCCCCTCGGGCCTGCGGCGTTTTTCTTTCCGTGAGGGCGTCGCCTTCACGGGGCCGGCGTTCGGTCGCCGGCGCGCGCGGGTTCGGTCGGGTCGCGAGGCGGCGTTCCGGAAGGAGGGCCCATGGCCGTCATCGAATGTCGCGGACTCTACAAGGATTACTCCGGTACGGTCGTCCTTCGGTCGGTGGATCTCGAGGTCCGCGAAGGCGAACACCTGGCCCTGGTGGGGCCGAACGGCGCGGGGAAGACCACCCTGCTGCGCGCCCTGGCGGGCGAGGACGAGGATTACCGCGGCGGCGTCGCGCTGAAGCCGGGAGCGAGGCTCGCGTACCTGCCGCAGCACGTCGAGCCGCCGGGCGACGGGACCGCGCTCGAGTTTCTTGCCTCGGACGCGGCCGCGGCCGAAGCCCGGGTGCGGGCGGCGGAGGAAGCGCTCGCCGCGGCCCGGGAGCGGGAGGCGTCGCGCCTGCTCGCGGATTACCAGGCCGCGCTCGACGCGTGGGAGGAGCTGGGCGGCGCGCGGGCCGTGGAGCGCGCGGGCCGCGCCCTGGCCCTCGTGGGACTCGCGGGTCGTGAACGCACCCGCGCCCGCGACCTCTCGGGCGGCGAGCGCGGCACCCTCGCGCTCGCGAAAGCCCTGCAGGGCAACCCGGACCTGCTCCTCCTCGACGAGCCGGGGAACCACCTCGACTTCCGGGGCCTCGCGTGGCTGGAGGACTTCCTGGCACAGTTCCGCGGGGCGGTGCTGCTCGTCTCGCACGACCGCTCGCTGATCGACCGGACCGCGACGCGGGTGGTCGAGCTCGAGGGCGGCCGCGCGAGGAGCTGGACCGGCGGCTATTCGGAGTACCGGCTCTCGAAGCTCCGGCTCGCGGCGACGCAGGGCGCGGACTGGCAGGCCTCGCGGAAGCGCATCGCGCGCCTCGAGGAGATGGTGAACCGCGCCGCCGTCCTGGCCGCGGCCTTCACCAAGCGGCAGGTAAAGGCGAACGGCTCGCTCGGGCAGAAGCTGCGCGCCCGGCGACGCCAGCTGGAGCGGGCGAAGGCCGAATCCGTCGCGAAGCCCGAGCTCGGCTCGACCGCGATCCGCGCCCGCTTCGACGGCCGCGGGGCCGGCGACGTGCGTTCGGATTTCGCCCTGATCGTGGACGGCTATGCGAAGGCCTTCGGCCCGCGCGTCCTGTTCGAGGACGCGTCCTTCGAGGTCCGCCGCGGCGAGCGGGTGGCGCTGGTGGGACCGAACGGCTCCGGCAAGACCACCTTCCTCCGCGAGCTGGCCTTCGGCCACGACTGGGAGAACGGCCCCTTGCGGGTGGTGCCCGGCATGAAAATCGGCTACGTGGCCCAGGACCGCGACGGCTTCGAGCGCGGCCGTTCGATAGCGGACGAATTCGCGCGGCTCGGCGCGACGGGCCACGAGACGCGGCGCCTGCTCAGGGACTTCGGCTTCGCGGACGACGATCCGGAAAAGCTTGTCGATTCGCTTTCCGGCGGCGAGCTCAACCGGCTGCAGCTCGCGCGCGCCATCCGCTCCGGCGCCAACTTCCTCGTGCTCGACGAGCCCACCAACCACCTGGACCTGGACGCGCGCGAGTCGGTGGAGGAACGGCTGGCCGAGTACGACGGCACCATCCTGGTGGTGTCGCACGACCGCTACTTCCTTTCGAAGGTCGCGGAGCGGGTGGTGCTGGTCGAGGACGGGTGCTTCGTCGAATTCGAGGGGAGCGTCGACGAGCTCCGGGCCTCGTACGGGCCGCCCGCGCGGCGGGAGGGCGCGGGCGGGTTCGAGCGGGGCCGGAGGGGCGGCGTTTCGATCGAGGAGCGCGGTCGCGCTCTCGCGTTGGCGGAACGCTCGGGCGCCCCCGGTTCGCCCGACCGGGTAGAGGAGCGGATCCTGGCGCTGGAGGAGGAGAAGGGCGCCCTCGAGCGGCGCATCCGCGCGGCCTTCGACGCGCGCGACTTCAAGGGCGCGAGGCGGCTCTCGAACGAGCTCGAGGAGCTCCACCGGGACATCGAGCGGCAGTACGCGAAATGGGCCTGAGCCGGGCTCGGGGAGAAGGACGGGCGCGGCGGCATGCGGCCGCGGCGTCCGTCCCGCCCGGGGTGGCCACCGGGGCGCGTCCCGGAGGCGAGCGTCCTCGGGGCTTCCCCCGAGCCTCCCCCGGCCCCCCCGGATCGAGGATCCGGGGGCGCCTAGACCTCGATGCCGAACACCGAGCGGACCACGAAGCCGACGAGGAAGGAGAAGCCCGCCACGCCGAGGCTGATGCCCGCCATCTCGAGGAAGCGCTCGCGGAAGCGGTAGCCCTTGGCCACGGAGATGTAGAAGTTGAAGAGCGCGATGATGGCCACCGCGGCGAATAGGGTGAGCGCGAGGCTGACGAAGATCCAGGAGCCTTCGCGCGGCAGCGCGAGGTAGGGAAGGACGAGGACGACGACGGTGAGGAGGTAGGCGACGCCCGTGTAGAGCGCGGACTTGCCCGCCTTCGCGTCGCCGTCGGCCCGCGAGGCCAGGTAGTCGGAAGCGGCCATGGAGAAGGCCGCCGCGATGCCCGTGATGACGCCGGACGCCGCCACGAGCGGGGCGTTGCGGAGCGCGAAGGTGAGGCCCGCGAGCGTCCCGGTCAGCTCCACGAGGGCGTCGTTGAGGCCGAGCACGATGGAGCCCATGTACTCGAGGCGCTCCTCCTCGATCATGGCCATGAGGGCTTCCTCGTGACCGTCCTCCTCCTTGCCGAGCTCCGCGGCTCCGGGCGCGAGCGATTCGACCTCGGCGTAGCCCGCGGAGGCGGCCGCCTCGCCCCTTTCGAGCAGCTTGAGCGTGAAGGTGAGGCCGAGGAGGCGGGCGCAGAGGTAGGCGAAGGCGAGGAAGGCGCGGCGGGGCGCGACGTCGCGTCCGCTCAGGTTTTTCCAGAACGCGTAGTGGCGGCGCTCGGCCGCCGACATGTCCTCGAGGACGCGGGCGTTGTCCCCCTCCTTGGCGACCTTGGCGAGGCGCGCGTAGAGCACGGCGCTGGTGATCTCGTCGCGCTGGAAGCCGAGGAGCCGGGAACGGAGCCTTGAGTCCATGGGGTGTCGTCCTTTCGGGCCGGATCCGCGTCCGCCCCGCGCTTGCGTGTCCCAATCGTACGCGCGGAGGGAGGAGCGGACAATACCCGGGCGTCCGGAAAACGCCGCGCCCGCCCGCTTGACACTCCCCGCGCCGTTTGCTATAAAGCTCCTGTCTTGCGGCGATGGTGAAATTGGCAGACACGCTAGCTTGAGGTGCTAGTGCCGAGAGGCATGGAGGTTCAAGTCCTCTTCGCCGCAGAAAAACGGGAAGCCCGGCCTTTGGCCGGGCTTTTTGTTTTTCGATCAGCGGCGAAGAAGGCCGAGGGCGGAGGCGCCGCCCCGGGCTGCAGGGCGCCCCGGCGCCGCGCGGGGTTTCCGGGCGCGCGCCTTCGGGGAGGGCGGCCCTTCCGGGAGGGCGGAGCGGAGGGGAGGCGAAGGCCGTTCGCCTTCGTCCCCAAGCCCCCGAGCGTCCGCTCCCGGAAGGAGGCGCTACTTGCCCGAGATGCTCACCCCGCCCGCGAGGATCCAGGGACCGACCATGGCGCCGAAGTCCTTGCGCTCGCGCGAGACGGCCCGGATGGATTCGAACACGCGCGCTGCGTTGCCGGCGATCATGGTCTCGCTGACGGGGCGGACGACGCGGCCGTTTTCGATGAGGTAGGAGTTCTTGGCCACGCCGGAGAAGTCGCCGTTCTCCGAGGGCATGCCGCCCGAGAAGCGCGCGAGGAGGATGCCGCGCTTGACGTCCTTGATGAGGTCCTCGAGCGGCGCGGCGCCCGGGTCGACGGCGAAGGAGCCGCCGCCCGAGGGGCAGCGCGCCTTGCCGGTCTTGAGCGAGCCGTAATGGCTCAGGGTGAAGTTCCGGAGGACGCCGCGCTCGATGAGCGCGCAGTTTTCCGCGCGGAACCCGTCCGCGGTGTAGTTGGCGCCCACCTCGATGTCGGGGCCGAGGGGGGCGGAGCGGACGGTCAGCAGCTCCGAGGCCACGCGCTTTCCGAGGGCGTCCTTCCAGGGCGAGGCGCCGGTGATCTGGCAGTAGTCGCCGAGGAAGATTCCGTCGAGCATGCCGAGGAAGTCGCCGAGGCAGTCGGGCGTGACGACGAGGTCGCCTTCGAACGAACCCTCGACGCTGGAGGTCTCGAGCTGCTCCGCCGACTGGCGCATGAGCTCGCCCGTGCCGCCCCAGTCCGCGAGGGGCAGGTCGAGGCCGCGGTGCGAGGCGCCGCCGCCGTTGAAGCTGGAGACCTTGCCGTCCTTACGGCTCGAGAACATGGCCTGGAAGGAGTAGACGCCCGAGTCCTCGGCGAACTCCGCGCCGTTCGAGTTGGCGAAGGCGCTTTCGGCGAAGGTGAAGTCGAGGATGCACTGCTCGAGGTTCGCGAGCGGGCGTTCGTGCCGCGCCCAGTCCACGAACTCGCGGAGCCGCTCGTACATGCGGCCGGAATCCGGTTCGCGCGCGCCCGAGGCGAAGCGTTCGAGCGGCCGCGCGGGGGCGATGTCGTTGGCCGGGTCGGGGGCCGCCGAGCGGGCCATGGCGACGGCCTCGGCGGCGGCGGCCTCGATGGACGCGTCGTCGAGGCGGTTGACGGCCACCGCGCCCTTGCGCGAGCCGTCGAGGGCGAGCAGGGCGAGCGAGACGTCGGCGGTGCTGCGGTAGAGGCTCATCTTCCCCGAGTCGACGTTGAGCTCGGAGAGCCGCTTGCGGGAGACGGAGGCCCGGGCCTTGTCGGCGCCCGCGGCGAGGAGGGCGTCCACGGCCTTGCGCGCCGTGACGACGGGATCGGTTTCGTTGGCCATGTTACGCGCGCCCTCCCACGTTGATCCGGCACCGTACGGCCGGTCCGCCCATGCCGACCGGGATCGGCTGCTTCTTGCCGCACATGCCCGCGCCGGTCCAGCTCATGTCGTCGGAGACCATGGCGACGGTCTTGAGCATGTCGAAGGCGACGCCGGAGATGGTGCAGTCGCGGACCGCCTGCCCGAGCTTGCCGCCCTTGATCTCGTAGCCGAGCACCACGCCGAACATGAACTCGCTCGTGGAGTCGGCCTGGCCGTTCGAGGCGCGCATGAAGTAGTAGCCGTCGTCGACGGAGGCGATGAGGTCCGCGAGCTTCGAGGCGCCGGGCAGGATGGCGGTGTTGCGCATGCGCACGAGGGGCTCGTCGGAGAAGCGGTAGGCGCGCGCGTTGCCCGTGGGCTCGACGCCGAAATGCGCGGCCGATTCCTTGTTGTGCATGTAGGACCGGAGCACGCCCTTGTCGATGAGGACGGCGTCGCGGGCCTCGACGCCCTCGTCGTCGACCCAGAGCGGCACGGGGCAGGTCTTGCCGAGCGCCGTGTTGGCGAAGTCGACCATGGTGACGAGGGGGCTCGCGACCTCGCGGTCCATGTAGTCCGCGGCGACGGAGCCGCCGAGCACGAGGTCGGCCTCCACGGTGTGGCCGATGGCCTCGTGCGAGAGGATGCCGGCCAGGTCGGAGTCGAGGACCACGTCGAAGGTGCCGGGCCGGGCGTAGGCGCCCTTGGCCTTCTGGCCGAGCCGCTCGCCGAGCAGCTCGATGTCGGCATGGAGGTCCGCGGGGTCGGAGAAGACGTCCTCGAAGTGCCCGAGGCCGCCGAAGGCCTCGTAGAGCTCGACGGGCTCGCCCTTCTCCTCGACGGTCATGGAGACGAAGATGATGGACCTGGGCACGAGCGAGTGCGCGTCGGCGCCGTCGGCGGTGAGGAGGGTCTTCTCCATGTCGAGGAGGTTGACGCCGACCATGCGCGACATGAGGCCCGGGAAGCGGCGGACGACGTAGCCGTCGAGGGCGCGCGCGAAGTCGATGTAGCCCTTCTGCGAAAGGCGGGGCTTCCGGGTGGACAGGTCCCTCGAGCCGGAGCCGGGACGCGAGGGCAGGACGCCGGCGGGACGCCCCTCCTTGCCGGCGAGGAAGCGCGCGTTGGCGGTGGCGCGCGCGACCGTGTCGGCGATGGCGCCGTCCGAGGATTCGGGCGCCGACGCGAGGCCCCAGACGCCGTCCTTGAAGGCGCGCGCGGAGACGCCGGCCTCGGCTACGCTGACGTTGCGCATGATGTCGCCGTTCAGGAGGTTTATTCCGATGGACCGGTTCTCCTGGACGCGGAGCTCGGTGTATTCACCGAAGAGCGCCTTGTGGCGCCCGATGTCGCCGTATTTCATGCGACCTCCCGTTTGTGGGTTTCGCGCGGCCCCGTGCGGGCGCCGCGCCTCGGGACGAGCATACGGCCGCCCGCGGGGATGGGCAAGGAAAAAATCCGGAAAGGACGATACGCGCGGGCGGGCCGCGCCGGGCGGCGCCGGGCGGCCGCGCAGCGCGCGCTTCGTTCTCCTTCGCGGCTTCGCGGCTTCGCGTGGGGCTCGACCGAACGCCGCCGGGCGGCGAAGGGCGCCGCGCCGCGGCCGCGCGCCGGCCCCCGAGGCCAGGCGAAGCGAGCTGGCGGCGAAGGCCGGCACGATTCCTTCCCCCCTCTCCCCATGCCCCTTTCCCCAGGCCCCGGGCCGCCCTTTTCCTTTGCGTTTCCGCCCGACCCGGGGGATACTGCCACGGCGGGAGGCGGTATGAAGCTCTACGTGTTCGTGCTCAACAGGGTCGAGCTGCTCGAGCGGGTGCTCGAGGCCTACGTCGAGGCCGGCGTGGCGGGGGCGACCATCCTGGACTCCGAGGGCATGGGCCGCTACCTGGCCTACGAGGTGCCGCTCTTCGCCGACTTCAAGGCCCTCATGAAGGGTTCCGGCCCGGAGAACAAGACCATCCTCTCGGTGGTGCGCGACGGGGCGGTCGGCGAGCGGCTCCGCAAGCTGGTCGAGCAGGCGGTCGGCGGCTTCGCCGAATCCGGCGCGGGCATCATGTTCTCGGTGCCGGTCGACTGGGCGAGCTCGCTCGAACGCGAAGGGGAGGACTGAGCGCATGGCGTCGCTGGGCGAACGGCTGGAGCTTTCCTGTTGCGTGACGGGCCTCGAGGCGGACGACCGCGCGGGCGTGATCAAGGCCTTGGTGGGCCTGCTCGACCGGGCCGGGGCCTGCTCCGACGCGGCGCTGCTCGAGCGCGACGTGAACGCGCGCGAGGAGCTGATGCCCACGGGCCTGGGCGAGGGCTGCGCGGTGCCGCACGCCCAGTCGGCGGGCGCCTCGCGGATAGCGGTGGCGGCGGCCGTGCTGGCGCGGCCGGTCGACTTCCGCGCGCCGGACGGCGTGCCCGCGCGCCTCGTGTTCCTGATGGCGGGACCGCCCGATTCGGCGACCACCCACCTCAGGCTGCTGGCCAAGCTGGCGCGGCTCCTGCACGACCCGGACTTCCGCGCGACGGCGCTGGCCTCGCGCGACGGGGCGGCCCTGCGCGGTCTGGTGGTCCGGGGCGAGGACTGAGGGGCGGCGCGGGCGAAGGCGAAGGGCGGTTCCGCTCAGTCGTCCGCGGAGCCCGCGACGAGCCTCCCGAGCCAGGCGGCCGAGGCGGGATCTCGGATGCGTCCGTCGAGGAGGGCCTTGAGCTCCGCGTCCCGCGCCGAGAGCAGGAAGACCGCCTGAAGCTCCGAGTCCGACTCGAACGCGGTCGCGACCGTGCCGGAGAAGTAGCGCTTGGAGAGCCAGGCGCCGACCAGGCGTTCCGTGACGGCGAAGTCCGCGCGCTTCCAGACCACCGCCGCGAAGGCCTCGAGGTCGTTGGCGGCCACCACCTGCTCGCATCCGTAGCCTGAAAGGAGGTCCGCCGCGTACGAGCCCTTCTGGACGGCGACCCGACGGCCGGCCAGGTCCTCGAAGCGGCGGGGCCGGTCCGGCTCGCCCTCGCGGCAGAAGACGGCCGGGCGGAAGGCCGCGAAGGGGAGCGAGGGAACGACCGGCTTGCCTTCGAGGAAGCGGTTGGGCCATCCGACGTTGGCGACGATCCGCGAGCGGCCCTCGAGCAGGTCGGCCAGGGCGTCGGAGAACTGGCCGGGGTGGAACACGGGCGAGAAGCCGGCCTCGCCGAGGAGGCGGCGGGCGGCGTCGATGGCGATGCCCGCCGAGTGCCCGTCCTTGATGTAGACCCACGGCGGATAGGTGATGTCGTGCCCGACGGCGATCATGGCGCCGTCGCGCCGCGCGCCGTGGACGGCGTCGATAGTCGCCTTCAAGGCTCCGGCGGCCTGGGAGACGGCGGCCGCGGATCCTTCCTGGCGCTCCAGGTTGCCCGCGATCAGGCTCGAGTTCGAGGTGAGCAGCCGCGCGGCCTCCGAAAGCTCGTCCATGGCGGCGCTGATGCGGCGCGAGCTTTCGGTCTGGCCGGCCAGGGCGTCGCGGATGCTCCGCATGCCCCCCGCCGCGCCGGAGACGGCCCGGGCGCCGGCCGCGAGCTCGGCGCGCGAGGCGCCCATGCGCCCGGCGAGCTCGGCCTCGCTCTTCGACACGGCCGCGAACCCGGTCTCGGCCTCGGTCATGCCCTTGCGGAGCTCCACGAGCAGGGCGGCGGCCGAGTCGGTGAGGTGGCGGCTCTTCGAGGCCAGGTTCTTGACCTCGTTGGCGACCACCTTGAAGCCTTTTCCGTGGACGCCGGCCCGCGCCGCCTCGACGGCGGCGTTCAGCGAGAGGAGGTTGGTGAGCTCGGCGATCTCCTCGATGGACCGGAGCGTGCGCTCGATGTCGGCCATGCTCTGCGTCACGCGCGAGAAGATTCCGGCGAACACCTCCATGCGCGCGTCGACCTCGGAGAGCGCGATCGAGCCCGAATCCATGGCCGCGAGCGCCCCGGCCGTCGCCGCGTCCGCGCGCTCGAGCTCGGCGCCCGCCTCGGCGGCGGAGAGCGAGATGGCGGAGATGCCCTGTCCGAGCGCTGACAGGTCGCCGTCGATGCTCCGGATGGCGGCGAGGTTCGACGTGTTCGCCTCGAGGCTTTCGCGGAAGAAGTCCGTGGTGAGACCGGATTCCATGGAGAGCGACCAGATGCGGTCCGCCAGCGCGCGGTAGCGGTCGTTGAGGGCGAGGGCGGGATCGGAGGGAGCCGTCTCGGGGCTCGCCTTCCTCGGCGCGTCGGTCACTCGTCTGCCTCCTCGCGGGTAGCGGAATGGAGCGGCATTATCGCATGCGTTGACCGATAGCGCCACCGAAACAGGATTCGGGGCGATCGTTTGACGACCCGGGCGGAAATCCTATACTCGAAGCCGGCGCCGTTCCGCGCTCGGGCGGCCGCCCGGAGGAGCGAATGCACAGGATCCTCGTCATACTGAACCCGACGGCGGGCAAGGGCGCCGCGAGCGAGCGGATCGAGCCCTGGCTCGCCGGCATGCGGACGGCGGGCTTGCATTGGGACCTGGCGGTGACGACGGGACCGGGGCACGCGCGCGAGCTCGCGGCGGCCGCCCGGGCCGAGCGCCGCGAGGTGGTGGTGGCGGCGGGAGGGGACGGGACGGCCAACGAGGTGATCAACGGCCTGATGGAAAGCGGGAGCGGCGCCGACGACCGGCCCGCCCTCGGCCTCCTGCCCATCGGCCGCGGCAACGACTTCGCCCACGGAGCCCTGGCGCCCCACGATCCGCGGGATTTCGCGGAGCTCCTGGTCCGGCGGCGCTTCAGCCCCCTCGACGTCGGCATCGTGGAGGACATGGCGAATCCCGCCTCTCGCCGCCATTTCGGCAACGGGATCGGCATCGGCTTCGACACCCTGGTGGGTTTCACCGCCGCGCGCGCGACCATGCTGCACGGGGCCCTGGCCTACTTCTGGGGCGCGCTGGTGCGGATGGCGGCCTTCCCGAAAGCGCCGACCCTGGCCCTCGCCTGGGACTCGGGGTCGATGGAGCTCACTTCGATACAGGTGTCCATCATGAACGGCCGGCGCATGGGCGGCTCGTTCCGCATGGCGCCGGACGCTGATCCGGGGGACGGGCTCCTGGATCTGTGCGCCGTGCGGGTGCGGGGCCGGCTCCACCTGTTCCGGATGTTCCTGCGCTTCATCGAGGGGACTCAAGGTGAGGATCCGGGAACCGTGGTCGCGCGCTCCGCGCGCTTCTCGGTGAAGGCGCTCGAGGGGAGCATGCCCGTGCACGCCGACGGCGAGACGGTGGCGACCGCCGGGAAGGAACTCCGCGTGGAGCTCCTGCCGGGCGCGCTGCGCTTCGTCGGGCTTCCCGGCGCTTCGGGACGGTGACGGCGCGGGGCGGAATCGCGGCAACGGAGGGGTTTAAAAAAATTGAGACCGCCGGGAAAGGAGGCGAACCCGGCGGTCTCGACCCGACGCTTGCTCAGGGCGCGGGCAAAGCGGAAAAGGAGGCGTCGTGCTTCAAGTCCGCCGCGACGCGGTCGGTCTTTCAGTCGACAAGATGATAATATCCAGTATCTCCAAAGATGTCAATACCGACTATCTCGAAAAAAGCACAAAATTTGCGGACTTGAGAAAAGAGGACCGATACTATACAAATGTATGGTATGCGATCCGACGCGACGCTCCCCCTCCTTTTCGCGCGCTCCCGCTTTTCGCTGATGGCCGGCGCGGCCGAGCCGGCCGCCCTCTGCGCGCGGGCGGCCGCGGGCGGCTACGGCGCCGTCGCGCTGGCGGACCTGGACAACCTCTACGCCCTGCCGGAGTTCGCGGACGCGGCCGCCGACTCGGGCGTCAAGCCGCTCGCCGCCGCCTGGCTCGGGCCCGCGGGCCGGAGGACCGTCGCCGCCCTCGCGCTCGACCGGCGCGGTTATTCCCGGCTCAACCGCCTGCTCACCCGCGCGCTCGCCGTCGATACGGCGCTCAGGCGCTTCCGCCTGCCGCCGGAGGCCTTCGAGCCGGGCGGTGACGAGTCCGGGGAGGGGCGCGGGGCGGGCGTCGTCGCCCGGGCGCGGGATGCGGCCCCGCGCCCGGAGCCGCGGCCGGGCGTCGCCGTCCGGCCTTCGGCCGCGGCCGCGACGGGCTGGGATCCGCTCGCCGACCTGGCAGCGGAAGGCTGGGAAGGACTCGCGCTGGCCTCGGGAGAGCCGCGCGTCCTGGCGGCGCTCGCCCGGGCGGCCTCGGAGGGCGCCGGCGGACCGGGGCCGGGGCGGCTGCCCTTCGTCCTGCTGGAGGCCGGGCGTCCGCAGGCGGCCCTGGCGCGGCTCGGCGCGGAGCTCGGCCTGCCGACGCTCGCCGGCTCCGACGCGCGCTTCTTCGAGCCGGGCGACCGCGAGCGCGCCGAGCTGCTCGAGGCCATCGAGGCGCGGCAAACCCTCGCCGCCCTGCGCGCCGCGACGGGCCGGGCGGCGCCGGGGCCCGAGTGCGACTTCGTCGGCGCGGCCGAGCTGGCCGGACGGCTTTCGGCCTTTCCGGAAGCCCTCGACAACGCCCGCGCCCTGGCGGAGGCGGCCGCGCCCGCGTCCTCCTTCTTCTCGGAGACGCCGGTGTTCCCCGCCTGGCGCGGCCTTCCGGAGGCGGAGGCCCGCCAGGCCCTGGCGACGGCCTGCCGCGAGGGCGTGCCCCGGCGCTACGGAGCGGAGGGCGCCTCTCGCTCCGACCTGGCCGCGCGGCTCGAGCGCGAGCTGCGCATCATCGGCGACAAGGGCTTCGCGGGCTACTTCCTCGTGGTGCGCGACATAGTCTCGCGCTGCCCGCGCACCTGCGGACGCGGCAGCGCCGCCTCGAGCCTCGTGTCGTACCTGCTCGGCATCACCCACGTCGACCCGCTCGAGCAGGAGCTCTTCTTCGAACGCTTCCTCAACGAGGGGCGCACGGACCCGCCGGACATCGACGTGGACTTCCCCTGGGACGAGCGGCCCGCCCTGATACGCTCGGTGCTGGACGGGAACCCCGGGCGCTCGGCCCTGGTGGCGGACCACTGCGGCTTCTCGGGGCGCAGCGCCATCCGCGAACCGGCGCTGGCCCTCGGCATCGCGACGGACGAGATCGCGCGCCTCGTGCGCGAGGCCCGGCTCACGGGGCCCGCCGCGCTTCCCGAAGGACTCGAGCGCCTGGCCGCACTCGCGCGAGGGACGCCCCGCTATATCGGCACGCATCCCGGCGGCATGATCATCACGCCCGGCCCCATCGAGGACTACGTGCACGTGCAGGAGTCGCCCCTCGGCTATCCGGTCATCGCGTGGGAAAAGGACGGCGCGGAGCGCGCGGGCCTGGTCAAGATCGACCTGCTCGGGAACCGCTCGCTCGCCGTGCTGCGCGACGGCATCGAGCTCTCGAACCGGGCCTGGGAGGCCGAGCGCCGGCTCCCGGGAAGGGACGCGGAAGGGGCGGCTCCGGGCGCGGACCCGGCCGGGGCGGGAAGGGAAGGGGACGGAACGGACGGGCGCGCGGCGGAAGCTGCCGCTTCGGAAGGCACCCGCTACCCGCTCTCGTGGGATCGTTTCGACCCGGTGGACGAGGCGTCCGCGCGCGCCCTGGTCGAACGGGGCGACACGGTGGGCGTCTTCTATATCGAGAGCCCGGCCACGCGCCGCCTGCTCCGGAAGATGGGGACGGCCGACTACCGCCACCTGGTCGTGGCCAGCTCGATCATCCGGCCGGCGGCCAACCGCTTCGTGGACGAGTACGTCGCGCGGCTTCACGGCAAGAAGTGGCGCCGCCTGCCCGCGGCCGTCGAGGAGGCGCTCGCGGAGACGCACGGCGTCATGGTCTACCAGGAGGACGTCTCGCGCGTGGCCATGGCCGCCGCGGGCTTCGAAGCGGTCGAGGCGGACGCGCTCCGCAAGGCTCTGACCAAGAAGCGCAAGGCCCCGTCCCTGCTGCGCTTCCGGGAACGCTTCATGGAGGGCTGCGCCGCTCGCGGCGTCCGGGAGCGCGACGCCCGCGAGCTCTGGGAGATGATGGCCAGCTTCGACGGCTATTCGTTCTGCAAGGCCCACTCGGCGTCCTACGCCCTCGTGTCGTACCGGCTGGCCTGGCTCAAGGCGAACCGTCCGGCGGAGTTCATCGCGTCGGTCATCAACAACGGCGGCGGCTTCTACGGCACCTCGGTCTACGCGGGCGAGGCCCGGCGGATGGGACTCGCGCTGCTGCCGCCCGACGCGAACCGGAGCGAGGTCCGGTGGACGGTCGAGCGCCCCGGCCCCGGGGGGAAGAAGGCGGCGCTCCGCATCGGCTTCGCCCAGATCCGCTCGGCGCCGCGCGAGTTCGCCGAGACCGTCGTCGCCTCGCGCTCGGCGCGCGGACCCTTCCGCGGCGCCATCGACTTCTTCGAGCGGACCCGGCCCGACCGCGAGACCGCGCGCGCCTGGATCCTTTCCGGCTGCCTCGACGCCCTGGGCCTCGAGCCGGGCGGGTCGAAGGCGGCGCGCGCCCACCTGCTCTGGGCCTGGCACCGCTGGCGCGCGCTCGGCGAGGGCGCGGGCGAGGCGCTCTTCCCCTCGTGGGAGGCGCCCGCGGGGCTCGCGGAGCACGGCCGGCGCCTCGCCCTGGCTTCCGAGGCGGAGACCCTCGGCTTCGTGGCCTCGAGCCCGCCGGCCGAGCTCTTCGCCGCGCGCGCCCGCGCGGCGGTAGCGCGGCTCGCCCTGCCGCCGCTCGTCGATTCGCGCGCGCTCGAAGGTTCGCTCGGCCGGCGGGTGTCGATAGCCGGCGTGGCGGCGGCGCGCAAGGAGGTGATCACCAAGAAGCGCGACGCCATGTGCTTCGCCACCTTCGAGGACGCCTTCGGCCTTTTCGACGCGGTCCTTTTCCCTCAAGCGTGGACTCGCCTCGTGCCGATGCTGGAAGAGCACGACGCCGTCCTCGTGGTCGGCGAGCCGCGCTCCGAACTCGGCGCCGTCGCGGTGCACGTGGACGAAGCGTACGCGCTGGACCGGCCCCGCCGCGGCGCCTGAGCCCGTCGCGGATCCGCGCGAGCCAGTCCCGGGGCGGGGTGCGTCGCGGACGGTTTCCGCGCGCCGCCTCGCGCGGGGCCGCCGGACGGACTATGCTGGAAAGGCGCGCCAGTCGCGCGGGAAGGAACGGCGCTTGAACGTAGCGGTGCTCGTCGGACCGGAAGACGCCCAACTACTCGTTTCCGTGCTCGGCGCGCTCAGGGACGCGGGCGTCGAGGGGCGCGGCCTCAAGGTAAGCCCCGCCTGGCGGGACGAGAGCGCCGCCCGCATCGAAGCCGCGTTCGGAACCTCGTCGCATTTCGTCGCGGTGCTAGGCGCGGAAAGCGTTTCGTCCTCCTGGCTCGCCTACGCGGCCGGCTGGGCCCAAGGGAAGGGCCGCCCCTTCTTCTGCTACCGGCCGGACCCGGCGGTGCCGGTTCCCGGCTACCTCGGCGCCGAGCGCTGCCACGACGAGCTCGACGCGCTGGCCATCCATCTCGAAAGCGAGAAGGCGGAGTACCTGGTGAAGGAGCGCCGGCGCCTCGCGCGGAGCGCCTTGCTCGAACGGGGGGTCAGCTTCCACGCGGACGCCTTCGCGGCGTGCGCCTCGGAAGGCGACGCCCGTGCCGTGGGGCTCTTCCTCGACGCCGGCTTCCCGGCCGATTCGCGCGACCGGGGCGGAGTGCCCGTGCTCTGCCTGGCCGCGCGCTCGCGGCATCGATCGGTGGTGGAGCTGCTCGTGGACTCGGGCGCCTCGGTGGACCTCCAGGCGGAGGACCGCGGTTACACGGCCCTCTGCGACGCGGCGCACACGGGGAATCTCGATCTCGCGGAATACCTCTTGAAGCGCGGAGCCGACCCGAACCTCCGCAGCAAGGACGGCCAGACCGCCCTCGTCATCGCGGTCGGGCGCAACGATCCGGCCCTCGCCGGGCTCCTGCTCCGCTACGGCGCCGATCCGGACCTGGCGGACAAGCTCGGCCTCTCGGCGCGCAAGTACGCGAAGCTCTTCCACGACCCGGCGATGCTGGCCCTGTTCGCCGAGCGGGCCTGAGCGGCGCCGGACTCGGGGAGGCGGACGGCCAGCCCGGGGACGGGCGCCGTCCGCATCGTTCGCGCCCGCCGACGGCTCGAACGAAGGCCGCCCGGAAGCTTCGTGACACCGCTCAGCGCACGCGATCGATCAGGACGACCGCGCGCGCTTCCACCGCCTCGCCCGAACCGATCGGCCCGAGCCCCTCGGCGGTTTTCGCCTTCACCGAAACGCGCCCGACCTCGAGGCCGAGCGCCGCGGCCACGCGGGCGCGGATGGCTTCGACGTGCGGCCTGAGGCGCGGTCGCTCCAGGACCACGGTGCAGTCGGCGTTGACTATCCGCCACCCCTCGGCGTCGACCAGGGCTACGGTCCGCGCGAGCAGCAGGAGCGAATCCGCGTCCTTCCAGCGCGCGTCCGAGGGCGGGAAGTGCGCGCCGATGTCGCCGAGCGCCGCCGCGCCGAGCAGGGCGTCGATGAGCGCGTGGAGCAGGACGTCGCCGTCCGAATGACCGAGTTCGCCTCGTTCGAACGGGATTTCCAGCCCGCCGAGCAGGAGGCGTCGCCCTTCGACCAGCCGGTGGACGTCCCAGCCTTCGCCGACCCGGAACTCGCGTCCGCTCACGGCTCGAGGTCCTCGGGGAAGGTGATCTTGCGGTTGGCGCGCTCGCCCGCCACGGTGAAGACCGGGCCTTCGTAGCGCGCCCACAGCTCGGAGTCGTCGGTCGAGGAAACCCCGTCGGCGACGGCCCTGCGGTGGGCGTCGAGCAGCGGGGCGAAGCGGAAGCCCTGCGGCGTCTGGGCCGCGCCGATGCTGGCCCGGCTCGGGTGCTCGAGCACCCGGCCTTCCGCGTCGACGCGCTTCATGGTGTCCACGGGCGGCACGACGGGAAGCGCGGCGCCCTTCTCCCGGGCGAGGTCGAGCACGGCCAGGCAGAGCTCCCGCGACGCCCAGGGCCGGGCGGCGTCGTGCACGAGCACCGTCTCGGGAGACCACGGTTCGAGGGCTTCGAGCGCGAGGCGGACGGAATCGGAACGCTCGGCGCCGCCTTCCACCAGGACGAGGCGCCCGCCTTCCTCCTCGGCGAGTTCGGGCGCGAGAAGGGAGCGCGCCTCGTCGAGGCCGCCGGGCGGGAGGGCCAGCGCGAGCTTGCCCATGGTCGGCAAGGAGAGCAGGGCGCGGAGCGGGGCGTCTAGGACTATGCCGGAGCCGAGGGGGCGGTATTCCTTCTTGGGACCGCCGAAGCGCGCCGAGCGCCCGGCGGCGACCAGCACCGCCGCGTCCATGCGCTTCCGCTAGGCCTCGAGCCGGGCCCGGATCAGCTCGGCGATCTCTTCCTTCGGCTTGTCGAGGGAATAGGAGACCTCGTCCTGCAGGAGGTTCAGGGCCGAATCGTAGAGCTTGCGCTCGAGGATGGGCAGCTCCTTGACCTTCGAGCGGTGGTACAGCGAACGCACCACGCTGGCGATGTCGAGCACCGAGCCCTTCTTGAGCAGGTCCAGGTTCATCTGGTAGCGGAGCTTCCAGTCGGAGGGGATCGGCGCGTATTCCTCGCCGATGAAGGCGAGCGCCCGCTCGGCCTCGTCCTTCGGCACGAGGGCGCGGATGCCGAGCTCGGCCGCCTTCTGGACGGGCACCATGACGGTCATGTCCGAGAAGTCGAGGTAGATGATGTAGTAGAGGCCGGGGACGTCCTTGTGGGTTTTTTCCACGATGTCGGTGATGAGGCCGACTCCCTGGCTCGGGTACACGATGCGCTGCTTGACGGAGAACTCGGTGGCGGGGGGGGTATTCATGGCGTGAGGCAATTCTATACGGAATCGGGGAAATTTTCAAGCCGACCGCGACGGCGACGCGGAGGCGGAGCCTCGCGGCCGCGTTCCGGGAGCAGCTTCCGCGGCCCGGTCCCCGGAGCCTTCAGCGCCGGTCCCGGCGTTCGCGGCGCTTCCGCAGGGCCTCCCCGAGCGCGCGTCCGACGCGGTCGCGGAAGACCAGCCCGAGGGCGAACAGCAGCGTCGCGGCGGCGAGCACGACGAGCGCCGCGGCCAGGTCGCCCTCGAAGGCCGCGCTGCCCATGAACGAGGAGCCGACGATGCCCGGCAGGCGCCCGAGGGTGGAGGTCGAAAGGAAGAGGATGAAGGGCAGCCCGCTCGCGCCGGCGAAGTAGGTGAGCACGTCCTTCGGGAAGCCCGGCAGCACGTAGAGGACGAGGAAGGCCGCGGCCGCCTTGCCGCTCGCCGTGGCGTGCTCCATGCGCTCGAAGCGCCCGCTCCCTGCGACCCACTCGATGAAGGGCCGGCCGAGCGCCCTTCCTATCCAGAAATTGGCGGCGGAACCGGCGAGGATGCCGAGGGTGGACCACAGGCTGCCCCACCACATGCCGAAGAGGTAGCCGCCGGCCACCTGCACCACCTCTCCGGGGACGAGGAACACGAGCACCTGGAAGGCCTGGAGGGCCATGAACGCCAGCGGGGCGGCGACGCCGGAGCTTTCGACGAAGGCGCGGGCCGAGGCGGGATTGCGCGAAAGTTCGAGCAGGGGTTCCCGCCAGACGAAGAAGGCGGCCCCTATGGCCGCCAGCACCAGCGGAAAGGCGAGTCGGCGGACGAGGTCGAGGCGGCGCTTCCCTGCTTCCATGAGCGCGAAGGATAGCGCCCGGCATCCGGCGAGGCAAGGGCGGAGGCGCCGGGGCGGGTTCAGTCCGCTTCCGGCGGCACCACCGAATCCACGGCCCGGCGCAGGTTCTCGAGCTCCGTCCGGAAGTGGGCGAGCAAGGCTGGCAGGGAGTCGGCCGGACCGCCCTCCCTGGCCGACCGCGCGGCCAGCATGAGCTCGTTGGCGGCCCGCGATGCGGAGAAGCCTCCGATGGCGCCGGCCGCTCCCTTCATGCGGTGCGCGATTTCGTCCACGTTTCCGTAGTCGCCCCGCTCCAGGGCGGCGGCGAGTTCCACGGGAACCCGGCCGGCCTGCTCGCGGTAGAGCCGCGCGATCTCGCGCGCCACCTCCGGCGCGCCCGCGTAGCGGCGGCGGAATTCCTCCGCCTCGAAAACGCCGGGATCGGCGTCGCGGTCTTCCTGCATCCTCGTATCCTCCGCTCCGTCGATGATCTTCTCCCCCGATCCCGCCTCCGCCGCGAGCAGCCGGGCGGCCGTCCGCGCCAGGGTGGCGAGCGTCAGGGGCTTCCGCAGCACCGCGTCGACGTCCTCGCCCGCGCACGAGCGCGCGTCCCGCTCGTCGCCGAAGGCGGTCATGGCGATGACCGGCACGGCCGGATCGAGCGAGCCGTTCTCGGGGTCGCGGATCCGGCGCGAGGTTTCGCCGCCGCCCATGCCGGGCATCAGGCAATCGAGCAGCACGAGGTCGAAACGGATCCGCGCGAGCTCCGCGAGCGCGGCGACGCCGGATTCGGCCTCCACGGTCGTCGCGCCCAGCTCGGCGAGCAGGGCGCAGGCGACGCGCCGGTTCACGCCGTCGTCGTCGGCCACCAGGACCAGGCGTCCCTCGAGCGGCTTGCCCGCCAACTCCGCGCCCCCTTCGGGTTCCAGCTTCGAGGGGTCGGCGAGCGGCTGCGCGAGGCGGACGGTGAAGACGGAGCCCGAACCCGGCTCGCTTTCGACCTCGATCGAGCCGCCCATCAACGAGACGAAGCGCTTGCAGATCGAAAGCCCGAGGCCCGACCCGCCGAAAAGGCGCGCGGTCGAGCGCTCGGCCTGCGTGAACGGCTCGAACAACGACTCGATGCGCTCGCGTTTGATGCCGATCCCGGTGTCGCGGACGCGGATTCGCAGCGCCGCCGAACCCTCGGGCGCGGCGGCGTCCGGGTCGAGCCCGAGCTCGACGCTTACCCGGCCGCGGCTCGTGAACTTCACGGAATTCCCCACCAGGTTGGAAAGCACCTGCTCGAGCCTGAGCCGGTCGCCGAGCAGGGCCGCGGGAACCTCGGGATCCGTCCTCGACTCGAACTCGAGCCCCTTGTTCCGCGCCCGTCCCGCGTAGGAGGCGCGGACGCGCTCGATCAGCGCCCGGGGATCGTACGGGGCGGACTCGAGCGCCATGCGGTCGGCGTCGGCGCGCGAAAGGTCGAGGATCTCGTCCACGATGCGCAGCAGGGTGGCTCCCGAGGAGCGGATGCCGTCCACGTACTCCGCCTGCCGCCCGTCGAGGCGGGTCCTGGCGAGCAGTTCCGCCATTCCCACGATGCCGTTCATCGGCGAGCGGATCTCGTGGCTGACCATGGCGACGAAGGCGCTCTTCGCCTTGTTGGCGCCCTCCGCCTCGGTGGCGTGGCGCAGGGTCTCCGCGTTGGCCGCCTCGAGGGCCCCCTTCGTCTCCGTCAGCTCCCGCACCTTGGCGGCGAGCAGGCGGTTGGAGCGGAGCGTCGCGGCGCCGTAGCCCGAAAGCGCGATGGCGAGCAGGTAGAGCGCGATGGCGACCGGCCCGAGGAAGGGGGACGCGGCGATCGTGAAGGCGAGCGACGCGCCCTCCTCGTTCCAGACGCCGTCGTTGTTCGCGGCTATGACCCGGAACACGTAGCGGCCGGCGCGCAGGTTGGTGTAGTTCGCGAAGGAGCGCGTGCCCGCCTGGACCCAGTCCTCGTCGAAGCCCTCGAGCCGGTAGGCGAAGCGGTTCGATTGCGGGTCCCGGAAATCGAGCGCGGCGAAGGTGAACGAGACCGAGTTCTCCCAATGGGCCAGCCTGATCGCCCCGTCCCGCGGAACCGAGGCCGCCGGCGCGGCGAGCTTCGGCCGGTTCGCCGCGACGAGGCTGGTCACGAAGACGGGCGGCACGTGGGCGTTGCGCTCGTAGCGCGACGGGTCGAAGCGCGTTACGAGGCCCACCGAGCCGAAGTAGAGCTCGCCCTCGGGGCCTATGGTCGCGCCGGCGTTGAAGTTCTGGTTGTCGAGCTCCTTGTAGAGCGTCACGGTCTTGATCGAGGCGGTCTCGCGGTCGTAGAGGGCTATGCCGGTCTGCGTGACTATCCAGAGGTCGCCGGATCGATCCTCGAGCACGGAATAGACGATGTTGTTGGGCAGGCCGTCCTTGCGCATGTAGTGGGTGAAGCGGTCCTCGTCCTCCTCGTAGCGCATGAGGCCGCCGCCCCTCGTCGTCATCCAGAGCACGCCCCGCGAATCGAGGAAAATCCGCTGGATCGAGTTGTTGGAGATGCCCGAGGGATCGTCGATCGAGTAGGCGTAGCGGACGAATTCGCCGTCCTCGAAGCGCGCGAGCCCGTTGTTCGTGCCGACCCAGAGCCGACCCTTCGCGTCGTAGGCGAGCGTGTTGACCAGGTTGTCGGGAATGGACCGGGGGTCGCCCGGATCGTAGGCGTAGTGTTCGAACTTCCCGGTCCGCGGGTCCCAGCGGTCGAGGCCGCGCAGGTAGGTGCCGATCCAGTAGCCGCCCCCGCCGTCCTCGAGCACCGCGTACACGATGCTGTCGGCCAGGCCGTCCGAACCGTCGGTCGGCGACTTCAGGGTCTCGAAGCGGCCGCGCTCGCGGTCCGCGAGGCGGGAGAGGCCCCGGTTCGTCGCGATCCAGATCGTGCCTTCCGAGTCCTCGTAGACCAGGTTGCAGGTGTCGTCGCCGATGCTGGTCGGATCGTCCGGATCGTGCCGGAAGTGCCGCCACGCGGCGGCGCCCGGCGCGAGCGCGTGTACGCCGTTGCCGTAGACCGAGACCCAGAGCCAGCGCCGCGAATCGACGTGGATGGAGAGGATCTTGCCGTCTGGCAGGGCGGCGGGATCGGCGGGATTCGCCGCCCAGGCGCTGAAGGAGCGGCGGGTGCGGTCGATGCGGGCTATGCCGCCGCCGTTGGTCCCGATCCACAGCTCGCCCGAGGCGTCCTCGTGGATGGAATAGACGACGTCGTGGGGCAGAGCGCCGAGGGCCTTGGTCGCGCGGTAGGATCGAACGGCGCCCGTCGCGGGCTCCAGCACGTGGAGGCCGCCCCCCCAGGTGCCGACGCGGATCTCGTCCGGGTCGTCCGCGTTCACCACGTAGATGCGGTTGTCGGGAAGGGACCAGGTCCTGAAGCCGCCGTCCTCGGGCGAGAAGCGCACGAGCCCCGCGCCCCAGGCGCCGAGCCAGAGGACGCCTTCCGGATCCTCGGCGATGGACTGCAGCGAGGCCGAGGGCGGCGGCCCCCCCGCCGAGGCGCCGGGCCGGCGGTCGAAGCGGTCCCGCTCGTAGTCGTACGAGACGAAGCCTCCGCCCGTGAAGCCGATCCAGAGCATGCCGCGCGAATCCAGGAACATGGAGCGCACGGTGTTGTTCGGTATCGAGTGCGGATCCTCCGGGTCGTGGAGGTAGCGCTTGAAGGTTCCGGTCCCCTCGTCGAGGCGCGAGAGGCCGTTGAGCGTGCCGGCCCAGAGGCGCCCCTTGGCGTCCCGGGCTATCGCGATGACGAGGTCGTTCGAGAGCGAGTCCGGCTTCGCCGGATCGTAGACGTAGCGGGTGAAGGTCTCGGTGGCGATGTCGAAGCGGTTGAGGCCGTTGTAGGTGCCGACCCAGAGCACGTCGCCGGAGTCGAGGAAGAGCGTCTGGACCAGGCTCCCCGAGAGGGAATTCTCGTCGAAGGGCTCGTTCTCGAAGGTGCGGAACGACGAGCCGTCGTAGCGGGCCAGGCCCCCCTGGGTTCCGAGCCAGATGAAGCCCTTGGAATCCTGCACGATGCCGGACACCGAGGCGTTGACGAGGCCGTCCTTGACCGACAGCACCGAGAACGCGGCCACGTCGTCGCGGGGCGGCGTTTCCGCCGGCGCCCGGAAGCCCGCGGCGAGCGCGAGCGCGGCGGCAAGCGCGAAGGCAGCTCGGGGGCCGCGCGCGCGGCCCGGTCGGGGTGTGTTCGCAGGCATGGAGGGAATTCTAGTCGATGGAGGCGGCGCAATCCAGAGCGGCCCCGCGCCGACCCTCCGCTTCCCGCCATTGAAGACCGCGATTTGACCGGCGGGGCGTACGGGCTTAGGCTGTGGTCGCCGCCACCGGCGCGGAACGGGTCGGATTCGGCTCGCGAGCCGTTCCCGGAGCGGCGGCGCAGTTCGAAAACCGGAGGAAACCATGGCCTTCACCGACGCCGACTTCATCTCGAAGGAAGAGCACGAACTCGACTACGTGCTGCGCAAGTGGAAGAAGCGGGGCACCGCCGCCAACCGCGCCCTGCTCGTCGAGGCGCTCGACCGCTTCAACGCCGACAAGGCCTGGGAGCCCCACACGCGCGCGAGGTTCTACGATTTCGCCGAACGCGACGGCCTTTACGGACGGCTGGAGGGCCCCGTTGGCGGGAAAACCGTGGACGCGGCCGCCGCTCCCGCCGACGCGCCGGCAGGCAAGCGCCGCTTCCGGTGGTGGTGGCTCCTCGTCCTCGCGGCGCTCGTCGTCGTCGCCCTGCTCCTGCTCCGCTACTGCGGCGCCTGCTCGTCCCCGTCCGTCCCCCCAGGCGCTCCGGCCGACGTGACCGAAAGCCCGGCAGCGGCAGCGGCCGCGCCGGCTCCCGCCGCCGTCTCCGCTCCGGCCGTTCCGGCGAAGCGCGTCCTCTCGCTCGAGGCGCTACCCGCGACCTCGCTCGCCATACGCTTCCTGCCGGACTCGATCGAGCTCCTCGCGCCAGGCTCGGAGGCAGCCCTGTCCGCCCTCGCCGCCGCCCTCGCGGCCTTCGAGGAGGGGACGCTCGTCCTGGTCGGCCACGCCGCGGACGTCGGGCGCCCCGAGGGCGAGCTCCGCGTATCCGACGGGAGGGCGCGCTTCGTCGCCTCCTACCTCCGCTCCGCGGGCGTTCCCGAAGGCATCGGGCTCAGGATCGAGGCCCGCGGCTCGGCCGAGCCCGCGACGGCCCCCGGCGGCGTCGAGGCGTCCCGCGCGGCGAGCCGCCGCGTCGAGGTGCTGGTCGAATAGCCGCGCGGGTCCGGGCGCCGGCGGCCGCCCGGACTCCGGCCGTTCGGCCGGGCGCGATCGCTTTTTAGCTCCCGGTTCATCCGGGGCGGGTTATAGTGGCATGCATGCGCCCCGCGGCCCGCTCCGGGCGGCGGCGCGCGCGGAGGCAGCGTTTGATCCCCGTCCTCGCGGGCTGCGCGGGATTCTTCCTCATGGCGCTTTCCGGGCTCGCGGATACCCGGGGCCGGCGCGTCGCCCGCGCCGCGTTCGCCGCGGGCGCCTTCCTCGCCTTCGGACCCGCGTTCGTCCTGCTCGCGGCGACGGGTCCGCGCCTCGCGCTCCAACCCGCCGCCCGGGCGGCGGCGCTCGCCGTTTCCGCGCTCTTCGCCTGGCTGCTGCTCCGCGCCCTGGTCCTCGACCTCAGGCCGCCCCGTCCGTCCGCCGCCTCGGGCGCCGCCGACCGCGAGCCGCCCGCCCCGCGCGTCCCGCCCGAGGCCGGTCCCCGCTTCCTCTCCGAGCGGGGCCTCTACGCGCTCTGCCGACATCCCGGCGTCCCGGCGCTCTGCGGCTTCCAGGCCTCGCTCGCCGTCGCGACGGCCTCGCGCGGCCTCCTCGTCGCCCTGGCGCCCTGGACCGCCTGCAACCTGGCCCTCGCCGCCCTCGAGGACCGTTTCACCTTTCCCGCCGTCTTCGGGGACGCGTACCGCGCTTACCGCGCGCGCGTCCCCTTCCTGATCCCGAACGCCATGCGAAACGTCAGGAGGAAACCATGAGCGAGGCAGCCAGGCTGGCGCGCGAAGGCCGCACGAAGGAACTGTGGGAGCGCTACTGCGGATACCTGGATTTCGACGCGAAAGCCTTCATGGACGTGCAGCGGCGGCTGCTCGCCGAGCAGCTGGAACGCTCGGCCTCCTCGGCGCTCTGGACCCGGCTTTCGAGGGGGCGCCGCCCGAAGGACGCGGAGGAGCTCCGCCGGACCGTGCCCCTCACCACCTACCGCGACTACGCGGAGAGCCTCCTCGCGCGCGACGAGGCCGCGCTGTCCGGAAAGCCGCGCATGTGGGTCCGCACCTCGGGCCGCTCCGGCGAGTACGACGCCAAGTGGGTGCCCTGGAGCGGCGCCATGTACGAGGAGGTCGGCAACGCCTTCCTGGCGGCCTTCATCGTCGCCTCCGCGAAGCGCAAGGGCGACGTGAGCCTCCGCGAAGGCATGACCTTCCCCTACCTGCTGGCGCCCACGCCCTACATCTCCGGCGTCATCAGCGAGGCGATGCTCGAGGCCTTCCCCTTCAAGGTCCTGCCGAAGCTCGAGGACGCCTACGCCATGGACTTCCAGGAACGCATCATGTCGGCCTTCGAGATGGCGCTCGCCGAGGGGCTCGACTTCTTCTGGGGCATGACGAGCATCCTGATGAAGCTCGGGGAGCGCTTCGGCTCGCGCGAGAAGGGCGCCTCGCCCATGAAGCTGCCGAAGGACCCGCGCGCCCTCTTCCGCATCCTCAAGGCGCTCGCCAAGGCGGGCCTCGCGGGCCGCGCCCTCATGCCCAAGGACATCTGGAAGGTGAAGGGCGCCATCTGCGGCGGCATGGACACGGGACTGCTCAAGGACAAGGTGGCGGAGCTCTGGGGCGTCGAGCCGATGGAGGGCTACGGGTGCACCGAGTTCGGCGCCATCGCCTTCCAGTCCTGGTCGCGGCGCGGCATGACCTTCTACCCCTTCATGAACTTCTGGGAGTTCGTGGACGAGAAGGACTACCGGCGGAGCCTCGAGGATCCCGAGTACGTCGCGCCCTCGCGCTTCATGGACGAGGTCGAGGCCGGCGGCGAATACGTCCTCGCGGGCACCAATTTCCACGGCGGCGCCATGCTCCGCTACGTGCTCGGCGACCTGGTGCGCATCGACGCGCTCGAGGACGCGGAGGGCGGCATCCGCCTGCCGCAGATGACCTTCTCGTCGCGCATCGACGGCCTCATCGACATCGCGGGCTTCACGCGGTTGACCGAGAAGACCATCTGGACGGCCATCGAGCGGAGCGGCGTGAAGTACGAGGACTGGTCCGCGCGGAAGGAGACCGTCGGCGAGCGGCCGGTGCTCAGGCTCTACCTGGAGCTCAAGGGCGAGGAGCGGAGCGCCGCCGAGGTCGCCTCGCTCGTCCACGCGAAGCTCCGCGAGCTCGACGCCCCGTACCGCGACATGGAGGACCTGGCCGGCGTGAGGCCCCTCGAGGCGACCCTGTTCAGCAAGGGAACCTTCGCCCGCTACTTCGCCGAACGGCAGGCCGCGGGCGCCGACCTGGCCCACACCAAGCCTCCGCACGTGAACGCGCCCGACCGCGTCGTCGAGAGCCTCGTCCGCATGAGCGACTGGAAGATCTAGGGATCCGATGCAGAACCTCGCCACGGCGGTCAAGCTGGTAGCCCTCGCGAGCTACCTGGCGCTCGCCCTGCTCACCCTGCGGAGCGCCGCGGCCCCGCGGATCCGCGTCTTCTTTTCCATCTACCTCTTCGGCATGCTCTTCTGGCAGGCGGGCTCCGCCGGCGTCAACTTCGCGCGGGACGCCGGGACGGCGCTGACGCTCTACAACGTCATGCTGGCCTTCTCGGGACTCTACACCATCCTCTTCTTCCCCTTCACCCGCGCCCTGCTCGACATCGACGGACAGAAGGTACAGACGGCGCTGGCCTACCTGGTCTGCGCCGTCCAGTTCGTCAGCGGCCTGGCCGGCCTGCAGCTCGACGAGGTGGTGCTCGGGCGCTCCGGCTACTGGGTGCCGGTGTACTCCAGCCCTCTCATGTACGCGCTCTCGGGCCTCTCGTTCGCCTTCTGGGGCCTCGGCTTCGCGAACCTGGTGCGCGCGCTCCGCGGCAACCCGACGCCGGTCCAGCGCAACCGCATCCGCTACATCCTGATCGGCGCGGCCGTGACCATTATCGGAGCGGCCACCAACCTGACCTCCCTGCGCGACTATCCGGTGGACATCACGGCGAACCTGGCCAGCGCGGCCATCATCGGCTACGCCGTGGTCCGCCATCGCATCATGGACCTGCGCGCGGTCATCGCCCGCAGCCTCATCTACTCGATCCTGACCGCGACGCTCGTCGGGCTCTACCTCGGCTTCATCTTCGGGCTCGAAGGGCTGCTGTCGCGGGGCGGCGCGTATTCGAGCCGCGTCTACGGGGCCTTCGCCATCATCGCGCTGGCCGGCCTCTTCCTGCCCCTCAGGAACCTCCTGCAGCGCTTCCTCGACCGCGTCTTCTTCAGGGAACGGGGCGAGTACCAGAAGGCGCTCGAGCTCTTCAGCCGCGAGCTTGCGTCCCTCTACGACGCGGAGCCGATCGCGGAGCTGGTCTGCCGCGTCGCGGAGCGGGGCATCAAGCCGCTCTTCGCGGCCCTGCTGGTTCCCGACCCCGCCTCGCGGCGCTACGCGATACTTCAATCGACGGGACCGGAACGCCCCGACCCGGCGGCGCTGTCGCAGGACGCGGCGTCGCCGCTCTCCGACCTGCTTAGGGAACGGCGCGCCCCGGTCCTCCGCGAGGACATCCAGCTGGAAGTCCCGGCGGGCTCGGGACCGCCGGAGGCCGGCTCGGTCTTCGAGGACGGCTCGGTCGCCCTCGTGGTGCCCGTGACCCTCGAGGACCGCATGCCGGCCCTGCTCGCGCTCGGCCAGAAGCGCTCGGGCGCCATCTACGGAAGCGAGGATCTCTCGTTCCTCTCCACCATCGCGAGCCAGGCCGCGACCGCCCTGGACCGCAGCGACATCTTCCTCGGCATCCGGCGCCGCCTGTCCGAGCAGACCCTGCTTTTCGTGCTGTCGGAGAAATTCCGCGACGTATCGGATTTCCCCGCGGTCATGGATTCCGTGACGGGCGTGCTCGCGGACTTCCTCGACCGCGAGCATTGCGCCATCGCCTGGTTCGAGTCGGGCGGAGCGACCCGGCTGTTCGCGCGCGGAAGGCTCGGCTTCGCCGCGGGCGAGGCGCTCGCCGCCGTCAGGCCCCTGCTCGAGATCGCGGACGCGCGGCCCGGCGCCGGCATGGACCTCCGGACCCTCGCGCTCGAGTCGCTGCGTTCCCGGGGGGTGCTCGGTCCGGAGGACGTGGCCGCGGCCGAGGCCTTCGCGTGGGTGCCGCTCGGCGGACCCGGGCTCCGGCTCGGCGTGCTCGCCGTCTCCGGCCGCCGCTCGGGCGGACCCTACGACGAGCGGGACGACGAGATCTTCGCCGCGGTCCGCTCGATCGTATCGCAGGGCATGGCCCTGCACCGCAGCATCGTCACGCTGACGAACATGGAACGGTACAACGAGCGCATCCTCGGCAGCCTCGACGACATGGGCGACACCCTGCTCGTCGTGGACGCGGGATTCCGCATCGAGCGCGCGAGCGAGGCCGCCGCGCGCCTGCTCGGCCGCCCGATCGCGGAGCTCGAGGGCCTGTCCTTCGGTCGCGTCATCGACGCGGAGGACGAGCTCGCCGACCGCAAGGCCTTCTTCCGCCTGCTCGAGGCGGGCCCGCTCTCGAACCGCGAGGCCCGCTACCGGACGAGCCAGGGAAGCCTCGTTCCCATGCTGCTGTCCGCCTCGCTCATGCCCTCCGAGTCCGGCGAGAAACCGCGCGCGGTCATCGTCGCCCGGGACATCACCGAGCGGCGCAAGGCCGAGGAATCGGCCAAGAACCTCCTCCTCGTGCAGGAGATCCACCACCGCATCAAGAACAACCTGCAGGTCATCTCGAGCCTGCTCGCGCTCCAGTCGCACTACGTCGAGGACGAGGCCATCCAGGAGATGTTCCGGGAGAGCCGCAACCGCGTGCGCTCGATGGCCCTGCTCCACGAGAAGCTCTACCAGTCGCAGACGCCCTCGCGCATCGATTTCGGCGAGTACCTGGGCGACCTCGCGGAAGCCCTGCTCGGCACCTACTCGAACGAGTCGGGAAAGGTGGACGTCCGCGTGGACGTCGCGGGCATCGAGCTCGGCATGGACAGCGCCGTGCCCTGCGGGCTACTGGTCGGCGAGCTCGTGTCCAACGCCTTCAAGCACGCCTTCCCCGACGGCCGCGAGGGCCGCGTAGTGATCCGCCTGCGCGAGCTGCCTCAGGTCGCGGCCGAGGAGGCGGGCGGCGGAGCGGCGCCGGGCGGATCGGCCGCCGCGAGGACCGGAGCCCCGGAACGCCGCTTCCGCCTCGAAATCGAGGACGACGGGATCGGCTTCGCGTGCCCGACGGATCTCCACGGTATCCGCACCCTCGGCCTCAAGATCGTGTGGACCCTCGCCGCGCAGCTGCACGGAACGGTACGCGTCGAGGACGCGGGTCCCGGCAGCCGCTTCGTCATCGACTTCAGCGAGCGGCAGGGACGCGGGCGTGGCGGTGTGCGCTAGTTTTCTATGGCATAATAGAGATAATGGAGTATAATGATTTTTAATGAGCAACTGCATTTCGTTGCCGGGGCGGTCGAACGTACGCGCCGCCATCGCGGCGCCACGGAGCCGCGCGTCGCGACTGGCGGCCGAATTCGGATCGGGAACCCTGCTCTCCGAGGTCTTCACCTCGGTACGCGCATGGGTTCTCGTTTTGGACGAAAATTTCACAGTTCTCAGGGCGAATCCCGAGGCCGCGGCGGGCCTCGGGGGTGGCAGCGGCGCGCTCTCGCGGCGTGACGCCCGCCAGCTACTCGGCGAGCTCGATCCGGCGGACGCCATGGATCGCATCGTCGAGGAACCGGGACGGGAGGCGATAGTGAGCTTCGAGGCCCGACCTGGCGGGGGCGGTCGCTATCGGAGTTTCAGGATCCGGACCCTCCACGACCGATTCGGGCGCTGGGGCTATTTGGTGACCGGCGGCGACGAACTCGCCTTCAGAGGGTGCGAGGAAGACGAGGTCGAACGCGACATCATGGACGCGCCGCGGCGCGCCCTCTCCGGGCGTCCCGACCCCGCGGTGATAGTCGAAACGGCCGGATGGACCATCATCGAGGCCAACGCCGCCTTCACCTCGTGGTACGGCACGTCCCGCGGCCTCACGCGGGGCTGTTCGCTCGCGCCTCGCTTTCCCGACGCCGACGCGTTCGGCGCCTTCCGGCGCGAGGCTGTTCGGCAGACCCTGCGGATCGGTTCGGGCAAGGTCGACGTGCTGCTCGACGACGGGAAAGGGCAGCTTGCTCCCTTCCTCGTCGAGGTCTCGGCTTTCCGGGTGCCCGGCGAGCTCCGCGACCGGCTCGTCCTCGTTTTCGAGGACTCGGGCGTGGAAGCCCGGCGGAACGAACGGGCCGGCAGGCTTGTCGACGAGCTGGAGCGCGCCACCTACGCCTTGGTGGCGGCCTTTCGCGAAGGCGCTCACGCGCGGGCCGAGGATAGGCGCTTGTCGACGCTCGGCGCCAGCCCCCGCCAGGTGGCCATCGTCCGGCTCCTGCTCGAGGGAGCAACGACCAAGGAAGCCGGAGCCGCGCTCGGCCTCTCGGAGTCCACCGTCAACAGTCATCTTTCCATGCTGTATCGCAAGCTCGGCGCCCTCGACCGCGCGGGCTTCATGCGCCTGGTGGCGGAACGGGGCTTGGTTGCCGGATGATCCCCACCCGGGAAGGGGAGGGGATCGACAATTCTTCAAGTTCTGGACAAAAGCGCAGACCCTGCGTTGCTCCATTAAATCTATAAACTCCATACCCCGTGCCATTGATGGCCCATCGGGGCATGGAGGAACCATGAAAATCGGAACCAGGTTGATGGCGGGGTTCGCGGCGGTTGTCGCGATCGCGATCACGGTCGGAATCATCGGAATGGCGAGCATCGCCGCGGTCGTCGAAGCCGACCGCCTGCTCGACCGCAACGTCGCCAGGCCGCTGGCGGACCTCGTGCACATCACCGCGAGCTTCCAACGCGTCCGGATCAATATCCGCGATTTCGTCGACGCCGCCGACGCCGAGGAGAGGGCTGCTCTTCGCGGAACCATCGACGAACTCTCCAAGGTGATCGGCGACAAGGCGGCCGAGTTCGAGGCCACCATCATCGGCGACGATGTACGCGCGTTGTATGAGACCTTCGTCGCGACTCGAAAAACCTACCGTGGCGGGCTCGACCGCGTCTTCGCGATGGCTGAAGCCGGAGACCTCGCCAGCGCCAAAGCCTGGCTTACCGGGGAAGGCAAGGCCGCGGCCCTGGCGGAGCAGGCTGCAATCGACGCGCTCGTGGAAGCCAAGACGCGTACCGGCGACGAGCTCTCGTCCGCCAACGCCGCCATCGGCGAGCGTTCAGGTTCCCTGATGACAGTCTCCCTGGTCGTCGGCGTTATCGCGGCCCTCGGTCTCGGCCTGTTTTTCGCCCGCTCGCTCTCGAAACCGCTGGCCTTGGCTTCGCGCCTCGCCGCCGACGTAGCCTCCGGCGACCTTTCCATCGTCGTGCCCGAGCCCTTCCGCAAGCGCAGGGACGAGATCGGCGAGCTCGCGCGTTCGTTCGACGCCATGGTCGCGTCGCTCCGCGAGGTTGTCGCCGGGGTGCAAGCCTCGTCGGCCAACGTCGCCTCCGGTTCGCGGGAGCTCTCCTCGGGCGCCGAGGAACTCAGCCAGGGCTCCGCCGAGCAGGCGGCCAGCGCGGAGGAAGTGTCGGCCACCATCGAGCAGATCACGGCCTCGGCGCGGGCGAGCGCGGAGAACGCCACCGCCACCGAAGCCCTTTCGCGCCGCGCGGCGCGCGGCGCCGAGGAAGGCTCCGCGGCCGTGTCGCGCGCGGTCGCGGCCATGAAGGACATTTCCGAGCGCACCGGGATAATCGACGAGATCGCGCGGCAGACCAACCTGTTGGCGCTCAACGCGGCCATCGAGGCGGCCCGCGCCGGAGAGGCCGGAAAAGGGTTCGCGGTCGTCGCGAGCGAGGTCCGCAAGCTGGCGGAGCGCAGCCAGACGGCCAGCGCCGACATACTCCGCATCGCTGTGGATAGCGTGGCGGTCGCCGAGGACGCGGGCGTCCAGATCGGAGCGCTCGTTCCGGACATCGCGAAGACCGCGGAGCTCGTGCAGGAAGTCAGCGCCGCCTCGCGCGAGCAGAGCTCCGGCACCGAGCAGATCGTGCAGGCGATGATGCAGCTCGACTCGGTCATCCAGCAGAACGCGGGGGTGAGCGAGGAGATGGCCTCGATGGCCGAGGAGCTCTCGAGCCAGGCCGAGAACCTCGCCGCGGCGGTCGCCTACTTCCGCCTGCCGGGCGGAACGCGTCGGGAACGGGGCGGCAAGGCTTCGCGGAGCGAGCCGGCCGGTCTGCGGCTGCCTTCTCCCGGTCCTGCCCCAGCGGACCGCTCGGAAGCTCGTCCGGCGGACGACGCCACCATTCGCCAGCCCCGGGCTTTCAAGATCGCGTCCGACGAGCTCGATGGCGAGTTCGAGGAATTCTGAAAATGGAGCGCGTCATGGAAACCTGCCTGACCTTCACGCAGGACGGGGTCGTCTACGCCCTGCCCGTCTCCGCGGTCGAGTCGGTCGTCGAGAAGCCCCTCGTGACCAAGCTTCCCGGGCGCGGCGCGGTCAAGGGCGTGTTCAACCTGCGAGGCGCGCCCGTCGCGCTCGGCGACCTACGCGAGGTGCTCGGCGGGCGCGATGCGGACCTCGGGCGGCCCGGCGCGGTCATCGTCCTCAATTTCCCGTTGCCCGGCGGTTTCCGCGCCCGCTTCGGCGCGTTCGCGGACGGCGTCGACGAGGTAACCGAGCTCGAGTCCGAGGCGGTGAACGAAGGCCTCGCCGGTTCCGGAGGATCGCGCGCCGTCTCGGCGGTCGCGAAGCGCGGCGACGGATTCGCCGTGATGGTGGACCCTGTCGCCCTCGCGGTCGAGCTGGGCGTGGACGTCATCGCGGGAGCATAAAAAGAGGACGGCCGGAACCTTCATCGGTTCCGGCCGTCCCATTACCCGGACGGGCGGGGCGAGCTTCCGCTATCGGAAATCCGCCCGCGGCGCGAGCCGCCGCGCGTACTTCTCCGGGCACATGACCTCGAGAGGCCTGACGTGGTGGAGCACGACCTTCGGGTCGGTGAAGAAGCCGAGCTCCCAGGGGTTCTTCTCCACGAAGCGCGCCTGCAGCTCCTCGAAGAGCGGGTTCGAGCGCGGCACCGTGAAGGTCTCGCCGCGGATTATGGTGTAGTTCCAGTCGATGGCCTTCTCGAAGCGGTACGAGGCGCGGTGGTCGATGGCGTAGAGGCAGCGGCCGTCGCGGGCGAGGCATTTCGACTTGAAGGTGTCCGCGTGCGAGATGAGGAAGATGTCGTCGTCCACCGACGAGAGGAAAGCCATCACCGTCGTGTGCGGACGGTCCGCCGCGCGGGTGATCCAGACGCCGAGCTTGTTGTCGCGTTCGCGCTCGTCGGCCAGGGCCAGGCGCTTGAGCGGCGTCTCGCGCGGGGCGACCGGAGGGCGCGCGTCCCGCGGGTACTCCCAGCCGGGGGCCTTGAACGAGTCGACGACGCGGTCGGAGTAGCGCAGCTCGTATTCCACCGGGACGGCCCGCAGGGAGCCTTCCCGGCAGCGCGTCGCGCTCGCCTTGACCGAGGCTCGGTACACGAGCAGCTCCGGCGTGAAGCTCTCCACGCCGGTCCGGTTGTCGAGGTGGATGGTCAGCGCCTGGCCGTCCCGGAACGGGTTCACCTTGGGGAACTCCAGGTCGACCGCGTCGTCAGATCCGATTTCGGCCGCGGCTATTACGCCGACCAGGGCGTCCCCCTCATAGGCGCTGACCACCGCGTAGGTCCGCGGCGGCAGGTACCGTGCGAGCATGCGTCCCTCCGTTCCGCGCCTCAGCCTTTCTTTCCGAAGAGGCCGCCGAGCAGGCCGCCGACGTCGTCGAGGCCGATGCCGTCGGAAAGGTCGACGCCGCCCAGGTCGAGGCCGCCGATCGTCTTCTTGACCTTGTCCTCGTCGTCCTCGCCGTCCGGGGTGAGCAGGTCCACCGCCTTCGGCAGGTACTTCGCGAGCGCGCCGGCGGCGAGGGCCTGGTCGAGTCCGGCCTTCTTCGCTAGCTCGCCGATCACCTTCGGTCCCAGCGCGCTCGTCACCTGCTCGCCCGTCACCTTCTTGTTCGGGCCCTTGCCGATCCATGACTGGATGGCGTCGCCGAGTCCCGCCTTGGAGAAGAGCTCCACCAGCTTCGGAATGCCGATCTTGCCGATGACGGCCATGGCGGATTTGGCCAGCAGCGCCATCTGCGCGACGTCGAGCTTCGCGCCGACCTTCCTGGCGTCGTCGTCGTCGTCGTCCGAGTCCAGGGCCGATTGCAGGATGTCCAGGATGCTCATCGATTTCTCCTCGGGGATTTCCGGATATTCACGGCCGACAGGCCGCCTCACCAGCATAGGCCGGGAGGGGGGCGGACGCCAGCGCGAATCGGGGCGGATTTCAGGAGGGCCGGTTCTTCCTCCGCACGTGGACCGGCGCCGAGGCGCGCGGCTCGCCGTCGACCTTGAGCCTGAGCTCGTGCTTGCCGAAGGCCGCGAAGCGAACGCCCACGTGGTTGAGCACCAGGTCCGCCGCGACCGAGTCGGTGCCGAGGCCGGAGACGTCGAGCGAACCCTTGAAGGGCGGCGCCACCTGCTTACCCTCGGGGTCGAGGAATTCGACGGCGACCTCGTGGCGGCCGAGCTCGTGGATCATGAAGCGGATGCGGGTGGCCACGCACATGAAGGGGTGCGTGGCGGGCACGGCGTCCGCGGTGATGGTGTCGAAGGCTCCGACCACCGTCAGCTTGCCCTGGGCGTCCTGCGCGAAGTCGCAGGCGACGAACACTTCGACGATCATCGCATGCCCTCCGGGGCGGCGCGCATGAGACCGCGGACCACCGCCTCGCACGCGGCCGCGTCCATGATGCGCGGCACCGGGTAGGTCGGGTTGGCCTCGCGCAGCGCGCTCCGCACGATGGCGGGGACGTCCTCGTCGCGGATTTCGGCGAAGCCCTCGGGAATGCCCATGCGCGCGTTCATGGCGCGGATCTCCGCGACGAAGGCGCGGGCGGCTTCCTTCGGCGGCGTGCCCGGCTCCGCGACGCCCGCGATTCGCGCGAGGCGGGCCAGGGCCGGCGCGGCCGCGTCGCCGTACCAGTCGAGCACGTGCGGCAGGACCGTCGCGTTGGCGAGCCCGTGCGGCAGGCCGTAGAGGCCGCCGAGCTTGTGCGCGATGGCGTGCACGTAGCCGACGTAGGCGCGGGTGAAGGCGAAGCCGCCGCAGAACGAGGCCCGGAGCATGGCGCCGCGAGCTTCTAGGTCCGAGCCGTTCTTGTAGGCCTTTTCGAGGTTCGCGAAGACCAGGCGCACGGCCTCCTCCGCGCGGGCGCGGGTCTCGCGGGTGTTGGCGCGGCCGACGTAGGCCTCGACCGCGTGCGTCAGCGCGTCCATGCCGGTCGGCGCCGTGATCCGGGGCGGCAGCTTCAGCGTGAGCTCCGGGTCGAGCACCGCGTAGCGGGGCAGAAGCTTCGGATCGGAGATGGCGTACTTGTCGTGGGTCTCCGGGTCGGTGACCACCGCGGCCACCGTGGTCTCCGAGCCCGTGCCGGCCGTGGTCGGCACCGCGAAGAGGACGGGGGGCTTCCGCGTCACCTTGAGCAGACCCCGGAGCTGGCGCACGGTCTTTCCCGGATTGGCGAAGCGCGCGCCGGCGGCCTTGGCGCAGTCCATGGGCGAACCGCCGCCGAAGGCCACCAGGGCCTCGCAGCGCTCCGCGCGGTAGAGCGCGAGCGCCTCCTCGATGTTGGCTATGGTCGGGTTCGCCTGCACGCCGTCGTAGATCGCGTACGCGACGCCCGAGGCCTCGAGCCCGGCGAGGAAGCCGTCGAGCAGGCCGAGCGAGCGCAGGCCCTTGTCGGTGACGACGAGGACGCGGCCGAAGCCCTTTCCCTTGATGAAGGCGGGCAGCCGCCCGATGGCGCCGGGACCCTCGATCAGCTCCGGCGGCGAGAAGTCCATCAGGTAGCTCGCGGCGCGGAGGACGCCCTGGTAGGCGCGGTATGCGGCGTGAAGCGGCTTCGACATTCGTCACCCCTTTCGCGCCGGCGCGCGGCGCGTTCCTGATTCTAGCATGCGCGCGCCCGGCTTGCCCGGCGTACCCGACGCCCGGGACGAAAAAGCCGGCGGCCTTCGCGGCCGCCGGCTGATGGCGAACGCCTTCCCGAACGGTGGTTCGCCCGGGAAGGCGGGAAGCGGGGAGTAGACCGACCAGCCTTCGAGGTCCGTCCCCGGAGGCGTCGGATCGGTCGGTCAGAAGCCGCTCGCGTTGAGGCGGCCTCCGGTGACGCACTTGCCGGCCAGGCTGGCCGTCGGGACGACCGAGCCGAGGAGCGCGGCCTTGATCTGGGCCGCCGTGGCGGTCGGGTGGGTCGCGGCGTAGAGGGCGACCGCGCCCGTCACGTGCGGAGTGGCCATCGAAGTGCCGGAGTAGGAGGCGTACGACGAGGTCCTGCCGTTCTTGCTCGGCACCGTGGAATAGACGGCGGAGCCGGGGGCCCCGAGGTCGACGCGGGTGGCGCCGTAGTTGGAGTAGCTCGCAAGGTTGCCCGCCGAGTCTATGGCCGCCACCGCCACGATGTTGGCGTTCGGGTAGCCGGCCGGGTAGCTGATGGTCGAGTCGATGTCGAGGCTCTCGTTGCCGGCGGCCGCGACGAAGAGGATGTCCGCGGCGTTGGCGCGCTCGATGGCGTCCTGGAGGCCCTGCGAGAAGGCGCCGCCGCCCCAGGAGTTGTTGGTGGCGGGCAACGCGAGCCCGTGCCGGAGCTTGAGGTCGGTCAGGTAGTCGACCGCGAGGATGGCGTTCTCGGTGGTCCCTCCGGTCTGCCCGAGGAATTTCGCCGTGATTATGGTGACGTTCCAGCTGACCCCGACCACGCCGAGGGCGTTGCCGCCGATGGCGCCGATGGTGCCCGAGACGTGGGTGCCGTGGTCGTCCGAGGCGCCGTCGTAGGTCGTGTTGTCGCCGGCCGCGAAGTCCCAGCCGTGCACGTCGTCGATATAGCCGTTGCCGTCGTTGTCCTTGCCGTCGACGGGGTCGTAGGGATTGGTCCAGATCTGGCCCGAGAGGTCCGTGTGCGCCCACATGGCGCCCTCGTCGATGACGCCGATGTGGACGGTCTTCGAGCCGACGTTGCCGCGGGCCCAGGCCTCGCCGGCCTGGCTGCCGTACTGGTTGGCCGGGCTCGTGCCGTCGCCGTACATGCCCCAGAGCTGGCCGCCGGTGTAGTAGGGGTCGTTCGAGACGGCCGCGTGGGTGTAGATCCAGTTCGGCTCCGCGAAGACGACGCCCTCGAGCTTCTTGACTATGCCCGCCGCCTCGAGCGCGTTCATCGGAACCTTGAGGACGACGATGCCCTCGTCGTCCCCGAAGCGCTTCATGGCGGCGCTCAGGATGGTGCGGTCGACCGCGCCCTTCGCGGCGCGGATGGCGGCGCCGCGGGCTTCCGCCGAGGTTCCCGGCGCGAACTTGACCAGCAGCTCGCCGGGGACGTAGTCCCCGAGGGTCGAGGCGGACGCGGCGCGGGCCTCGAGTTCGTCGGCGGCGACCTCGACGGGCGCGGCGGGCTCGAGGCTGCACGACAGCGCCGCCAGCGCGGCGAGCGAGACGAGGGCGAGAACGATTTTCCTCATGATGCCTCCCGGTACGGACAGACTTGCCCGGCGACGACATCGCGCCGGATTGGAAGGCTGTACCCGCGCCGCGGGCTTCGGTTGCCGGGAAAATAAAAAAAAACGGCGGCCGACGTCGGGCCGGCCGCCTTCGGGGCGTCGCCCCGGTCGCGTCAGCCCAGGAGTTCGCGGAACATGGCCCAGGCGCCCTCGTCCGCGAGCGCGGCGTCCGGCTTGCCCGCGGGCAGGCGGACCGCCACGTGCGCGAGGCCAGGGGCGCGTTCGAGGAAACGCAGGGATGGGCGGAGACGTTCGGCGGTCGCGTCGGCCGGCCTCGTCGCCTCGCCTTCCTTCTGGGCTTGCCAGGCGTGCAGGACCAGGTAGCTGGCCGTGAAGTGCCGGTCGGCGTTGCCGCGGCGGCTCGCGCCTTCCTCGATTTCGAGCACGAATTTGGTCGGCCTGCCGCCGAGCTCCAGCTCCATGCCGCCCTGCACGTGGAGCTTGTAGGAGCCGACGCGGCCCGGCAGCTTGAAGCCGGCGCCGCGGGCGTCCGGTCCGACCTTGAGGCTGAAGCTGAGCGTAGAGCCGGTCTTGGTGCTGAAATGGATTTCCTCCGGCTTCGGATACCCGACCGAGTCGAGGAAGGCGGCGGTGGCCCGGAGCCCGAGGTAACGTCCGCCGAGGGCGGCGACCCGGCGCCTGAAGGCCGCCGCGGGCGAGGCCCGTTTCTGCAGGATCGGACCGGCGACGGCCAACGCCGCCGCCAGGATGAGTATCGGGATACCTATGTTCATGATCTGCGCGTCGGTCATCCGGCGAACTCCGTGCGGATAGGATCGGACCGCGGCTACGTTGGCCCGTATCGACATTCTTTGCCATCGGCCGGAAGAGCGCAAGCGGAACCTCGATACTGAAAATGAAGGGCCGCGCCGGGATTCGTTCCCTGCGCGGCCCCCGTCGTATCCAGGCTCGGTTTCCTAGCGGAAGTAGAGCCCCGCGATGACGTTGTCCTCGGCCGCGTCGACGCCGAAGAAGTCGCCGAGCGTGTCGCGGTCGCCCGCGGGGATGCCGAGCTCCGCGAAGAGCGAGTTGACCATGGTCGAGCAGTTGGTCGAGAAGAGGCTGTACTGGACTGTCAGGCCCGCGTCGTGGTTGCGGTTGAAATTCTTCGCCGCGACGATGATGGCTTTGAGGAAGGCGTCGGTCGAGGCGTAGCCGCGGGTCGAGAGGGAGTAGGGAACGCGGTGCCCCTCGAAGTCGTAGTCCGGCTTCCACCAGTAGATGTACTTGGCGGGATTGACCTGCTCCTTGACGGAGTCGGCGTCCGAGACCTGGTTGAACACCTCGATGATGTTCCCCGAGATGCTGCCGTCGTCGGTGAAGGCGCCGATGGTCGTGTAGTAGACCATGAGGCCCTTCTGGTTCGCGTAGGCCTTGTACGTCACCCCGTAGCCCGCGGCGACGGCGTCGGCCTGGGCCTTCGAGCCGTAGACGATGGTGATGAACTGGTGGTTGCCGATGGGCGAGGAGTCCATGTCGCGCGCCGACCAGTACACGCCGTAGATCGTGGACAGGCTGGTCGCGTTCTTCATGTAGTCTTCGAGGTACCACAGGGTCACGGCGCGCGAGGCGTCGAGGCCCCCCTGCGCGTCCGCGTCGAGCGGGACGACGGCGTCCTCCTCGAGGCCCATGAGCGGCGAGGAACAGGAACCGAGGGCGAGGAGCAGGGCCGCGGCCGCGAGCAGGGCCGCGAGGGCGGGAACGACGGACTTTTTCAAGACGCCTCCTTTTTGCAGCGCGCGTCGGCGCGCTTCCCGTTTCGGGATTGCATGACATTATCCACGCGAGTGTAAAGCTGTCCAGTCCTATCGAGGCGCCGCGCTCCCCTTCCGCGCGAAGGCCAGGTAGGGCGCGACGGCGTCGTTCTTCGGCGAGCCCGTGCCGTCGTAGGTGACGGTGACGACGGGCACGCCCGTGACGCGCTCGATCTCCTTCGACATGGCCTCGGTGATGATCGAGGGACAGCAGAAGGCGGGGCTGGCCTGCACGAAGAGCGCGAGGTCCGGGTGGGTCTCGAGCAGGCGGAGGATCTTGAGCGTGTTGTCGAAGCACTCGCCCTCGTGGTCTTCCGAAATGCCGAAGAGACCGAGCTTTTCCGCGTAGCCGGGATTGCTCCAGGACTGCGACCTGCCGAACCAGTCGGACGCGGCGAGCGACAGCGTTCGCTCGACGGCCAGCACGATGGCGTGGGCCGCCTTGGTCCGGGCCCAGGCGCCGTAGCGGCGGTCCTTGAGCAAGCGGCGGAACATCGGGTCGAGCGCGGACTTGAGGTACTCGATGTACGAGGTGGTGACGGCCTCGCCGCCGGCCTCCTCGATGGCGCGCACGAGGCCCTGGTTGAACACCTCGTTGTCGCGGGCGTAGAAGTCGCCGAAGACGGCCACCTTCGGGCGGTCGCGCGGACCGGTCGGAATCGCGGCGAAGGGCTCGAAGGCCGCGCGGTAGGCGGCTTCCCGGTTCGTCCCCCGCTCGAAGGCGTCGACCAGTACGGCGAGCGAGCGTTCGAGCTGCCGGTCGGTCGCTCCCTTCTCGAGCTCGTAGGGCCGCGTGCGGCAGGCGAACTTGGCCAGGGCCCCGCCGGCCGAGAAGGCGTGGAAGGCGCCGACGGACACCGCGGGTCCGAAGCGGAGGAAGGTGACGTCGTCGACGAGCACCTCGAGCCTCTCCATGCCGCCGCCCTGCTTTTCCATGAGCGACTTGATGAAGTGCGGATAGAGGGGGATGTTGCAGGGCCACTTGCTCGTCGGCACCCAGAGGACGGTTTTCGCGGGGTCGAGCTTTTCGCGGTCGACGGCCTCGACGCACTCGCGGGCGATGACGTTCATGGGGATGCACTGGCCCGTGTTGGTGCCCATGGCGCGGCGTATCGAGAGGGGGCTCTCCTCGAGGACTCGGACGTCCATGCCGGCCGCGCGGAGATTGGCCGCCAGCAGGGGACAGACGTAGGGATCCCAGGCGGGGAAGAGCAGGGTCTTGCCCTTCGGGTCGACGCGGGGAAGGGCCGGTTCCGGTCGGGCGGCCGCCGCGCGCGGCTTCGCGCGCGCCGTTCCGCCGCGGGCGCCGGGCGCGCCTTCGCCGGCGGGAGTCGCGGGCGCGGGCGTCGGCTCGGGCGCTCGCCCTTGGGCGGACGGGGCGAAGGACGCCGGGGTTTCCGCGGCGCGCCGGAAATGGTTGCGGAACGAGCGCAGGCCCGCCTCGATGCGGGTCTCGTAGCCGACGGCCGAGTCGTGGTCGTCGACCTGGAGCACCAGGTAGGGCTTGCCCGAGGCGTCCATCACGCGGCGGAACCACTCGATGGCGATGGAGTCGGGCGAGCACTTGAAGGTAGTGACCAGCACGGGGTACCAGCGGGGATGGCGCGCGCACCAATGCGCGGCCTCGAGGAGCTCGGCGGCGTAGCGCCAGTGGAAGGCCGCGAGCATCGGGTCGATGGCCGCCTCGCCCTCCGCCGCGCGGCCGGGCAGCATGTCCGCGTACCAGAGTTCCTCCGCCTGCCTGCGGAGCACGTCCACGATGCCCTTGCCCATGGCGTCCGACAGGACCGCGTAGGGCCGGCCGACCACGACCACGGCCATGCCCTCCGCGTCGCGCTCGCGGGCGTGGATGCCGCGGACCGCGTGGCGCGCCAGGGCCTTCGCCTCGAGGCAGGCGGCGTAGGCCTTTTCCAGGGTTTTCCGCGCGGGGGCGCGTACGCCCCAGGGCGCGAGCGCGGCCTCGAGAGACTCGCGGAGCGCCTCCATGGCCCGCGAGGCGTCGCCGCGTCGCCCGACGAGCACGGGGCTCACGATGCGCGGCCGTTCCCGCTCCTCCGCGGCGCGCGTCACGACCGGCGCGTACTGCGCGAAGTTGCAGTAGCTGCGGGTCGCCTCGCCCTCGCGCAGCCGCTCCGGCTTTTCCGCGAGGTAGGTCGGCAGGAAGACGAGGTCCGCCTTTTCGAGCAGGGCGTCCGCCTGGCCGTGGAACATGGCCATGGGGGCGCAGAACTCGGCGCCCGCGAGGCGTTTGCCGGCGCGGAGCGTCTCGGGGCCGTCGTCAGCCATGACGGCGCGGAAGCCGAGCCGCTCGAAGAAGGCCTTCCAGAAGGGCGCGTCCTCGTGCAGGTAGAGCGCGCCCGGTATGCCGACGCTCGGCCAGCCCGCGCGGGGCGGCGAGCTGCGCTCGACCCGCGCGTACGCGGTTTCGATGGCCCGCTTCCGCTCCGCGAGCAGGTCTCGCCCGCCTTCCTTCACGTAGCGCCGCGTGGCCTGGTCGCGGCCGCAGAGGAAGCCGTAGGCCACATCCTCGCCGTCCACGTCCACGACGCGGAGGCGGCAGTCGTTCGGGCAGAGCCCGCAGCGGTCCACCCGCGAAACCAGGTCGAGCTCGTGGAGGCGGAAGCCGCGGAAGGCCGTGGCGCCGCCTTTCCCCCGGAGCGAGTCGCGGGCTTCGAGCGCCGCGCCGATGGCCCCGGTCAGGTGGCAGAATTTCGAGACGCGCACCGGTTTCCCGAGCCGCTTCTCGAAGGCGGCCACCAGGGCGCGGTTGCGCGCGGTCGCGCCCTGGAAGGCGACGCGCTTCCCGATGGAGCCCTCTCGCGCCACCTTCCCGAGGTAGTTGTCGCAGACCGAGAAGAGCGAGGCCGCGAGCAGCTCGCCCGTCGCGTAGCCCCGTCCCCGGAAATGGTTCAGGTCGCGCTCCATGAAGACCGTGCAGCGGTCGCTCGTGAGGGGCGCCTTGTTCCCGGCGGCCCGGGGCGCGAAGTCCGCGAGGCCCACGCCGAGCCGGCCCGCCTGTTCCTCGAGGAAGCTGCCCGTGCCCGCGGCGCAGACCGCGTTCATCTGGCTGAAGGTGACGACGCCTCCCGAGAGCGAGGTGAACTTCGAGTCCTGGCCGCCGATCTCGATGATGGTGTCGGTCTCGGGGTCGAGCTCGAGGGCGGCGCGCGCGTGCGCGGTGATCTCGTCGACGGCGGCGTCCGCGCCGATGACGGTCCCGACGAATTTCCTGCCCGAGCCCGTGGTCGCGGCGAGCGTGACCTCGAATGACGCTCCTTCCTCGCGCGCGACGCGCTCGGCCGCCTCGAAGATGGACTGCGTCGCCTCGAGCGGCTTGCCCGCGGTGCGCGTGTAGAAACCCGCGAGCACCGATCCCCCGGGAGCGACCAGGGCGGCCTTGGTGCTGGTCGAGCCGATGTCGATGCCGAGCAGGACGGGAAGGGGGGCCGGGGACGCGAGCGGCTCGTAGACGTCGACCTCGACGGGGTTCCCCGGGCCGTTCTTCCGGGCGACGTGGAGGAAGCGCCTGCGCGAGGCGAAGTCCGGGTAGCCTTCCGACGGCTCGCCGAGCCCCTCGTCCGCGTACTCGCGCGTGAGCTCGTCGAAGATCTCGATGTCGGCGACGCGGAAAGCTTCGCCGGAGCGCTCCGGGGCGGCCGCGCGCGCTTCCGGCTCCGCGGCCAGCAGCCTGAGCGCCGCGCCGATGGCGCCGTACAGGTGGGAGAAGGCGTCGACCTCGATGCGGGAGCCGGCCAGGGCTTCCAGGTGCTTGAGCACCGCCCGGTTCCGCGAGACGCCGCCCGCCATGACGATCGGCGCTTCCGGCTTCTCCCCGGGGAAGAGGGTGTCGGCGATGTTGCGCGCGAGCCCGTTGCAGAGGCCGTCGCAGATCTCCTCGAGGCTCCAGCCCTCGGCCTGCGCGTGGGTCAGGTCGGTCTTGGCGAAGACCGAGCAGCGCGACGCGATCGAAGGGAATTCGCCCGGGTTCGCGAGGGCGCGCTCGGCCAGGGCCGCGCTGCCGCCCGGAAGCCCGAGCCGGGCCGCCTGCTGGTCGAGGAAGCTGCCGGTGCCGGCCGCGCACGAGGAGTTCCGGCGCATGCGGAGGTACTTCCCGCGCCCGTCGAAGCTCATGCGGGCGAAACGCTCGGCGCCGACCACGAGCAGGGTCCGCGCCCCGGGGTGGAAGCGGCGCAGGGCCTCGATCTCGGCCACGTGGCTGTCGACCGCGAAGCTTTCCCGGCCCGCGGCACGGGCGTCCGGGGCGGAGGAACTGCGCGCGAGGCCGCCGACGTACGCGTCGCCGACGGAGGCGGTCAGGGAGCCGAGCAGCGCGCGCAGGATTTCGGTCGCCTTTCCATGATGGAAGCCGGACGCGTGGGCGACCAGGTTCCCCGCGAGGTCGAGCGCGACGACGGAACACGAGGCGGAGCCGGAATCGATGCCTATCACCAGACGTTCAAGCATGATGTCGTCAATCCTACACCGGGGGTCAAGGTGTCATGCAAGCCCCGGCAGGGCGAGCGCGCGTTCGTCGAACGCCGCAGCCGAGCCGCCCGGAAGCTTCGTGACAGCTCCCGCTCCATGCCGCCCGGAAGCTTCGTGACACCTCCCGCTCTATGCCACCCGGAAGCTTCGTGACAGCTCCTGTCGCAGCAATCCGGAAGCTTCGTGACACCCGCTTCCCGTTGCCTCGCGCGGGGGGGGGGCGGGAGGCGTCGCGGACTAAGGGTGCCTTAAGGGATGCGCCCGGTAAATTAACGGCGCGTTAATGTACGCGCCGCGGGCCACGGTGCTAGGCTCGCGGGCATGGAAGCAGGTTCGGAGAAGGGAAGGGTGCCGGGACTCGGCGGCCGCTACCTCGTGGCGGTCAGCGGGAGCGGCAACTCCGAATATCTCGTGCGCTGGACCGAGGCGGCCGCGCGGCGCCTCGACGCCAAGTGGATAGCCCTCCACGTCCGGGGACCGCGCCCGGAGCCCGACCCCGCCGCCCTCGAGCGGAACCTCGGTCTGGCCGCCAGCCTCGGCGCCGAGGTCGTCACCGCGCAGGGCGACGACGTCGCCGAGGCGATAATCCGCCACGCGCGCATGCTGAAGGCCTCGGCCCTGGTCATCGGCAAGGCCGACGAGGTTCCCGCGCAGTTCCTCGGAAGGCGTAGCCTCACCGAGGAGATAGTCCGCGAGTCCGGCGACCTGGACCTCATCGTGCTCCGGGGCGAGAATCCCGTGCCCCTTCCGAAGCGTCGCCGCGGCCGGCCGCTTCCGCCACCGCGCCTCCGCGACGGGCTCATCGCGCTCGGCGCCCTGGCGGCCGTCACCGCGCTCGGCCTCGTCGCCCGCCCGGCGCTCGGCTACCGCTCCATCTCGATCCTCTACCTGCTGGCCATCATCAGCCTGCCCTTCGCCTGCGGGCGGAGGACGGTGATCGCGGCCGCGGCCCTGAGCGCCCTGCTCTGGAATTTCGTGTTCATCCCGCCGCAGCTCACCTTCTCGATCGGCAGCCTCGAGGACCTGCTCATGTTCGCCGCCTTCTTCCTCGCGGCCTTCGCCGGCGGCATCATGACCTCGCGGCTGCGCGAGAAGGAGGAGGCGCTGTCGCTGCGCGAAAGGCGCACCGCCCTCCTCTACGGCCTCACCCAGAGTCTGACCCGCGTGCGCGGGGTCGAGGAGATCGCAGCGCTCGGCTCGGCCTTCGCCGCCGAGCACCTCGGCGCCGTTGTCGGCTTTTGGCTGCGCGGTCCGGACGGCGCTCTCGAATCGGGCAAGCCGCTCCGGCCGGCCGCGGGCAGGTCGCGTCGCGCCGACCCCGACCCGGGCGCCGCGCGCACGGCGTTCACCATGAACACCGCCGTGGAGGACGGGGCCGCCTGCCTTTACCTTCCCCTCCGCGCGCCGGACGCCGCCATCGGCGTGGTCGTCGCCGAGGGTCCCGGGCGGAAGCCCTTCCGCGGCGAAAGCCGCGAACTTCTGGCCACCCTCGCCGGCAACATGGCGCTGGCTTTCGAGCGGGAGCTGCTCGCCGCCGCCAACGAGGAACACAAGCTGCTCGACGAGTCGGCGCGCCTCTCGCGCGTCCTGCTCAACCACGTCTCGCACGAGCTCAGGACCCCGCTCACGACCATCAAGGGTTCGGTCAGCGGCCTGCTCGACGGCAGCGCCGGCGAGGACCCGGTCTTCCGCGAGGAACTCCTCGGCGAGACCCTCAAGGCCGCGGACAAGCTCAACGCCCTGGTGGAGGACCTGCTCTCGATGAGCCGCCTCGAGACCGGCTCGCTCAGGCTCCGGCGCGAGCGGACCTGCGTCGCGGAGCTCGTCGCGACCGCGCAGGGCGGTCTCGCCGACGAGCTCGCCGGTCGGACGGTGCGCATGGACGGGTCCTGCGCCGAGGCGGAGTTCGAAGTCGACCCGGCCCTCATGGTCCAGGTGTTCCGGAACATCCTGAGGAACTACGCCGCCTACACGCAGGACGGGGCCGTCCTCGAGGTGCGCGCGACGACGCTCTGGGAGGATCTCGCGGTGAGCTTCTCCGACGACGGCCCCGGCGTCCCGCCCCGCGAGCTTCCCTCCCTCTTCGACACCTTTTACCGAGGCTCGAACGGCGCGCGGAAGCCGGGCTCCGGGCTCGGACTGTCCATCTGCAAGGGAATAGTCGAAGCCCACGGCGGCACCGTCGCCGCCCGTCCCTCCGCCTCGGGCGGGCTCGAGATCGCGCTCAGGCTGCCGAGGAAGCCATGAAGGAGATCCTGGTCGTCGACGACGAGCTCGCGATCCGCAGGTTGCTCAGGCTCTGCCTCGAGCGCGAGGGCTACGCCGTGTCCGAGGCCGGCTCGGGGGGCGAGGGCTTGAACCGCTTCATGGGCTCCAAGCCCGACCTGGTCCTCCTCGACCTCGGTCTGCCCGACATGGACGGCCGGGAGCTGCTCGGCCGGATCCGTGCCCGCGGAGACACGCCCGTCGTCATCCTCTCGGTGCGCGACGCCGAGGCCGACATCATGGACCTGCTCGACTCGGGCGCCGACGACTACCTCACCAAGCCCTTCGGCACCGGCGAGCTCCTCGCGCGCGTCCGCGTCGCGCTCCGCCATCGGACCCCGCAGGCCATGAGCGGCCGCCGCGTGACCGTCGGCGCCATCGAGGTGGACATGGACACCCGCGAGGCCTTCCGCGGCGAGGCGGAGGAGAAGCTCACCCCCACCGAATGGGCGCTGCTCCTCGCCTTCCTCAGGAACTCCGGCAAGATCATGACGCGCCGCCAGATCCTCCGGGAAGTTTGGGGGCCTAACATGGAGGAGGAGTACAACAACCTCCGCGTCTACGTGAACCAGCTCAGACGGAAAATCGAGCCGGACCCGTCCGTGCCCACGGTGCTGCTGACCGAACCCGGCGTCGGTTACCGGCTCCGGATCGCGACCTGACATGGGCAGAAGCGAACCCTCCGACGCGCTCTTCCTCGTCGGATTCTTCGCCCTCGCCATCCTCGCGGGCACCGTCGCCCTGTCCGTGCCGGCCGCGTGGGCGGGGCCGGGGAGCCTCGCCTTCATCGACTCCTTCTTCATCGCCACCTCCGCGGTTTGCGTGACCGGCCTCGCGACCGTGGACGTCGCCGACTTCAGCCGCTACGGGCAGCTCGTCGTCCTCTCCCTGATCCAGGTCGGGGGGCTCGGCATCATCTCGTTCACCTCGCTCTTCCTCCTCATGCCGGGGCGGCGCCTGCCGTTCCGCCGCCTCGGCTCCATCAGGAGCTTCTCGCTCGGCGACGTGGAGCACGATCCCCGTCGCATAGTCCGGAACATCGTGGCCTTCACGCTGATCATCGAGCTCGCGGGCGCGGCGGCGCTGTTCGCAGCCTTCTCCCGGGCCGGCGTCGCGGACGCCGCGTTCGCGGCGGTCTTCCACTCCGTCTCGGCCTTCTGCAACGCGGGCTTCTCGCCCTTCCGGGACAGCCTGGAGGGTTTTTCCGGTAATCCGGTCGTGCTCGGCGTCATCGCGGTCCTGGTGGTCGCCGGCGGCATCGGCTTCATCGTCATCCAGGACCTCGAGCGCAGGTTCCGCGGGAAGCGCCGGGCACTGAGCGCGCACACGAAGCTGGTGCTCTCCGTCACCGCCTTCCTCGTCATCTCGTCGGGCATGGCCTTCTGGCTCATCGAGCGCGAAGGCGCCTTCGCCGGCATGTCCCCGCTCGACGCGGCGGCCAACGCCGCCTTCCAGGCGATCACCCCGCGTACCGCTGGCTTCGACGCGGTGCCGCAGGCGGGCCTCGCCGACGCATCGAAGGCCCTGACCGTCGCGCTCATGTTCATAGGCGGGGCGCCGGGCTCCATAGCGGGCGGCATCAAGGTCTCGACCGCTTTCCTCGTCGTGCTGGCCGCGCTCGGGCGGCGTAACGCGCGGGGCGAGATCAATGCCTTCGGGCTTCGGTATCCGGCGGAGACGACCGACCGGGCGGTGCGCTACTTCCTCAAGGCGGGGCTCCTGCTCGTGGCCGCCACCGCGGCCCTGGGCTTCGCGGAAGGTCCGCGAGGGGCCGGCTTCGGCTCGTCGGTCTTCGAGACGGTGTCCGCGTTCGGCACGGTCGGGCTCTCGCTCGGCTTGACGAAGGCCCTCGGCGTCGCGGGGAAGCTGGTGGTCATGGCGACCATGTTCGCTGGCCGGGTGGGTCTGGTGGCGCTCGCGTTTCCCGCGCGCGCCGGCCGCGCCGTCTACGCGGTCTATCCTGAGGCCGAAGTGCTCGTGGGGTGAGGGGTATGAAGCAATTCCTCGTGATCGGACTCGGGTATTTCGGCAGGAACGTCCTCGACGAGCTTCTCGAGCTCGGCGCCGAGGTGCTGGTCATCGACCGCGACCGCGAGCTCCTCGACCGCTACCAGGGAAGGCGCATCAGCGCCTACGCCATCGAATCGCTGAGCGAAGCGAGCCTGCGCCGCATCCTGCCCGGACCCGTGGACGGGGTGGTCATCGACATGGGCGAGCGGGTCGAGTCCTCGATACTCGCGACGAGCTACTGCCGGAAGCTCGGCATCGCCCAGATCGTCGTCAAGGCAGAGGACGGGGAACACGCCGAGATCCTCGAGCTGGTGGGCGCCACCCGCATCGTCTTCCCCAACCGCGAGGCGGCCAAGCGGGTGACGCCCCTCATGCTCTCGTCGGCCCTGCTCAACTACCTGCCGGTCTCGGGCAAGCTCGCCATCGCTGAGATCGCAGTGCCGGATTCCTTCGTCGGCCGCAACGTGCTCGAGGTCGGGCTCAGGAAGAACCACGGACTCAATCTGATCTCGGTCAAGAACGGCGACGAGGACTACGGTCCCTTCGTGCCCGAGTACGCGTTCCGCACGGGCGACGTCGCGCTGGTCTCCGGCACCGACGCCCAGCTCGAGGCTTTCGCCGCCTCCGCGGGCCGGGGGAACGGGCGGGCGGGGCGGCGGGCCCGGGCGGAGCTCAGGTTCGGCAAGCTGTTCGGTTTGGGCCGTCGCTGAGTCCGTCGGGCCCCCTCCGGTCTCCGTCATCCGGAAGCTTCGTGACACCTCCCGCTCCATGCCACCCGGAAGCTTCGTGACAGCTCCTGTCGCAGCAATCCGGAAGCTTCGTGACACCCGCTTCCCGTTGCCTCGCGCGGGGGGGCCGCGCTATCATCCGGCGCCGTCCTCCGTCCCGGCCGAACAGGAACACCCATGAAATCCGTTTTCCGCCGCTTCCTCGAACGCGTCCTCTTCATCAACGTGCCCGCCTGGAAGCGGGCCATCGCCGGAAGCGGCTCCTGGGATCCGTCCCTTTCCGAGCTGCCGCCCGGACTCGACGTTCGCCGGACCTCGTGGCGCGACGCCCACCTCGACGCCCGATCGGAACTCGCCCTCATCTTCTCCATGTGGAAGCCCGGTCGCGCCTGGATAGCCCGCGCGGTCCTCCTCGACTCGAGCTACGCCCTGCTCTCGGTGGCGCTCGTTCGCCTCCTCGAGACCGCGCTCACGCTGATCGAGCGGCCCGGCTCGGGCGCCCTCGCCGCCCTGCTGGAGTCGACCGGCCTGGCGCGCCTCGTCGCCCCGCCCCCGGGCGGCTTCGACTCTCTGCGCGAAGGCCTTTTCTGGAGCTTCCTCATCCTGCTCGTCGGCGCGTTGTCCGCCCTGGCGCGCTCGCACGCCACGCGCTGCAACGTGACCGGCGCCACCTTCATCCAGGGCGTCTCGGTGCCGGCCTTCTTTTCGCGCGTCCTTGACCTGCCACCGGAGGTCCGGCGCGCCGAAAGCTCGGGCAGCCTCCAGGAGAAGGTCTGGCGCGACGTGACGGACGCCTCGTTCGCCGCCTGCTACGTTTCCGACGGCTTCGCGACTCCCATCCGGCTAGTCCTGTTCACCGTCACGCTCTTCCAGCTCGTGGGCGCGTCGGGAATCGCGGCCCTGCTCGCCATCGCGCTGGCCATCGGCGTCTCGTCCGCGCTCGGCCGCGCGCTCCGCCACCGCACGCGCGAACTCCGCGACCGGCGTTCCGAACGGGTCAACCTGGTCACCAGGACCGTGCAGGCCGTCCGCGTGGTCAAGGCCTTCGTCCTCGAGACCTTCTTCCGAGGCCGCGTGCAGGAGCAGCGCAGGGTCGAGATGGGCCTCGTGCGGCGCGTCATGACCCTCGAGGCGGGCCTCGCGGTCATGAACATCGCGAGCCGGGTGCTGGTCGCCCTGGCAACTTTCGGCGCCTACACCCTGCTCGGGAACGAGCTCACGCCCTCCATCGTCTTCACCACGCTCTTCGTGCTCAAGGGCATCGAGTCCGAGCTCTCGATGATCAACGACATCATCAGGAACGTCTCGCGGGTGCGCAGCTCGGGAGCCCGGCTCCTGCCCCTCGCGCGCGCGAAGGGCGTCGGTGCGCCACCCTCGATCGACGAAGCGGAAGCGCCCGGCGCCGCGCTCGCGTTCGAGGGCTACACGGCGCGCCACGACGACGCGGAAGCGCCCTGCCTCCGGAACCTGGAGCTCCGCGTGGCGCGCGGCGAGGCCGTGGCCGTGGTGGGGGCGGTGGGCTGCGGGAAGTCCTCGCTCTTCAAGGCCCTGCGCAAGCAGCTCGTGACGGTCGCGGGCCGCGTCGCGACGGTCCGGCGCGAGGGCCGGGAGGCGAGGCTCGGCTGGGCCTCCCAGGATCCCTTCGTCATGAACGCCTCCCTGCGGGAAAACATCGATTTCGGCTCGGGGGTGGACGCGGCCGCGCTCGAACGGATCATCGACGCCTGCGCCCTCCGCGCCGACCTCGAGGCCATGCCCGCAGGCCTCGACACCGAGATCGGCGAGAACGGCCTCAACCTTTCCGGGGGACAGAAGGCCCGGGTCCAGCTCGCGCGCGTCGCCGCGCAGGATCCGGACCTCGTGTTGCTCGACGACCCCTTGTCCGCGGTGGACCACCACACCGAGGCGGAGCTGCTCGAGCGCCTCGTCTTCGGTCTGTGGAAGGATGCGACGCGCGTGGTGGCGACCCACCGGCTCGGCTCGCTCGGGCGCTTCGACCGCGTGGTCTTCATGGTCGACGGCGCCGTGGCCGCGACGGGCGGCCACGAGGAACTGCTGACCTCGTGCCCCGACTACGCGGCCTTCGTGTCGCACCACGCCGCCGTCGAGGGCGAGGCGAAGGGGCCGAGGGAGGCGGCGTCGGCCCAAGCGCTCGAAGGCGGGCCAGCGGACGCTTCGGGGGGCAGGGTGACGGTCGAGGAGGCGACGAGGACGGGCAAGGGCGGAAAGCCCGCGCTGCTCGTCCTGCTTTCCGACCTGATGGACGGATCGGGCATGGGGAGGGCCGGCTTCGCCGCGCTGCTCGCCCTGGCCGTCTCGGCCTGGGCCGTGTTCCGGCTCCTCCCCGACGCCTGGCTCGCGGCCTGGAGCGGAGAGCGCGACGCTTCCTTCATCGGACCCCTCCTTGCGCCCCTGCTCGGGAGCGCGGGCGCGAACCTGCTCGCCTACGCCGGGCTTTCCGCGCTCCTCCTCGTCGTCGACGCGGGACTTTCGATAGCCTGGATGCTGCTCATGACCGCCCTCGCGACGCGGACGCACGAGCGCATGCTCTCCGCGCTGCTCGCCGCGCCGACGCGCTTCTTCGACTCGACGCCCTCGGGACGGATCGTCAACCGTTTCTCGATCGACCTCGGCGAGGTCGACTCGACGCTCGGCTCGGCGGGCATCCTCTTCCTGCGCGGCGCGCTCGAGATCTCGCTCTCGATCGTCTTCTGCCTGCTCCTCGTGCCCTCCACCGTCCTGGTGTTCCCGCCGGTCGTCGCGCTCTTCCTGCTCCTCAACCGCGTGAACCTGCCCCTGAGCCGGGCCCAGCGCAAGTACGGCTCGGCGCAGACCGGCAAGGCGCTCTCGCTCGTCAAGGAAGGGGCCGCGGGCGCGGAGACCGTCGCGGCGCACGGGCGTGGCGCCTGGTTCGAGCGGCTGCTCAGGGAGCGGCTCGCGGCGCACAACGCGGTGGAGCTCGCGCGCATGGCCACGCGCACCTGGTACGGCGTCCGCGCCGAGACCCTGCCCGCCCTGATGCTCTCGGCCGTCGCCGCGCTCGCCTTCCTGTCGCGCTCGGGCGGGGGCGCCTCGGTCGCCGCCGTGGCCGGGCTGGCCCTGGTCTACGCCCAGGCGGTGGGCTCGGGTTTCGGCCGCATCATGTGGAGCTGGAACCAGAGCGAGATCGCCTTCGTCGGCTACGAGCGCTGCAAGGAGTACGCCGACCTCGAGCGCGAGGCGCCGACGACGCGCGCCCCGGTCCTCTCGCCCGAGGCGCCCTGGCCGACGGAAGGCCGCGTCGAATTCCGCGAGACGACGCTGCGCTACGCCGAAGAGCTGCCGCTCGTCCTCAAGGGCGTCTCGTTCGAGGTCTCAGGCGGCGCGCACGCGGGACTCGTCGGGCGCACGGGCTGCGGGAAGAGCACGCTACTGCAGGCCCTGCTCCGCTTCGTCGAGCTCGAGTCGGGTTCGATACTCGTGGACGGCGTCGACGTCGCTTCCATTCCCCTCGAGCGGCTCAGGCGAGCCATCGCCTTCATTCCCCAGGATCCTGTGCTCTTTCCCGGCACGCTCCGCTCGAACCTCGACCCGCTCGGGCGCCGGGAGGACGCGGCGCTGCTCTCGGCGCTCGCCCGCGCCGGGCTCTTCCGGCTCGCGACCGCGGGCGGCCTCGAATCGGAGGTGCAGGGCGCGGGCGAGAACCTGAGCCGCGGCGAGCGCCAGCTCGTGTGCCTGGCGCGGGCTTTCCTTCTCGAGGCGCGCATCATCCTGCTCGACGAGGCCACAGCCAGCGTCGACGTGGCGACCGACACCGCCATCCAGCGCGTGGTCGAGCGCGAATGCCGCGGCCTCACCGTGCTGACCGTTGCGCACCGGCTCGGCACCCTCAAGGCCGCCACCCGCGTCGTGGAGCTGTCCGCGGGGAAGGTCGTCGCCGTCAGGGACCGGGCGCGCGCGGATGATCCCGTGCCCGCCTGACGCGACCGCCGCGTTCCGGCGCCGGCGCTGGCGCCGCGCCGCGTTTTATGCGAACATCGGGCCCATGATGCAGAAAGCGGGCGGGAAGGGCGGACGGAAGGGATTGAGGATCGCGCTCGTCGCGGCGGGAACGCTGGCGGCGCTCGCGCTCGGCGCGCTCACGGTGACGCGGCACGGCCTGGTGCCGCCGGGCACGGGCTTCATGATACGAGCCCGCGCCGTCCTGTCCGCGCTCGAGCCGGTTCCCTACGAGGCCGTCGCCCGTCGCGCGGCGGGCGAAGCCGATCTCGACATCGTCGCGAGCCCTCCCCGGGCACTCGTCGACGCGCGCGACCTCTCCATCGAAGGCCCGGGCGGCGCGCTCCCCGTGCGGCTCTACCGCGCGGAAGGCGCGCCGAAGGGACCCGCGCCCGTCCTCCTCTTCATGCACGGAGGCGGCTGGGTCCAGGGGAGCGTCGGAACCTACGACGCGCTCTGCCGCTGGCTCGCCGTGGAGTCCGGCGCCCTGGTCGCGAGCCTCGAGTACCGCCTCGCGCCCGAGCACCCGTATCCCGCCGCCGTCGAGGACGCGCTCGCCGCCTACCGCTGGCTGCTCTCGGGCGGCGCGGGAACGGACGCCGACGCCGCGCGCGTCTTCGTCTCGGGCGACTCGGCGGGCGGCAACCTCGCCGCCGTCCTCTGCCTGGCCGCACGCGAGACGGGGCTCCCGCAGCCCGCGGGCCAGATACTCCTGTATCCCGCCACCGACCTTTCCCGCACCGACACCGAGTCGCGCGCCAAATACGGCTCGGGCTACCTGCTCGACGCCGAGGCGATGGACTGGTTCATGGACCAGTACGTGCCCGACCGGGCCGAGCGCTCCGACTGGCGCGTCTCGCCGCTGCTCGCGCCGTCCCACGCGGCTCTTGCTCCCGCCTTGGTCTACACGGCGGAGTACGACGCCCTCCGCGACGAGGGCGAAGCCTACGCCGCGGCCCTCGCCGCCGACGGCACCCGGGTCGTCTTGAGGCGCGTGGAAGGGCAGGTCCACGGCTTCGCGTCCACCAACCGCTTCTCCCGGGCCGCCTACCGCGTCTACCGCGAGGCGGGCGCCTTCATCCGCGAGGGAACGCTGCCGGCCGACCGGTGAGAGCCGGATCCGGCGGACCAAAAACCTCCACCCGACCGCTTGACACTTTCGCGTCGTTCCGGTAATTTCTCCCTCGTTCCGAGCGCTCCCCGGTTGTGTAATGGTAGCACGGCAGACTCTGGATCTGCTTGTGGGGGTTCAAATCCTCCCTGGGGAATACCGGCGCCGACCCAACCCGGCGCGCAATGCAGACGGCCCCTTCGTCTATCGGTTAGGACACAAGATTCTCAATCTTGGAAGAGGAGTTCGACTCTCCTAGGGGCTAACAGAAAATCCAAGAGACCGGCCGCAAGGCCGGTCTCTTGCTTTATAGGCAGGCGCCCCTAGGAGAGTCGAACTGCGGAAGCCCCGTCCCGAGCGCATAGCGAGGGCGAGGCGCATGGAAGCGCCGAGAGGGGCTGGAGCCGGTCGAGGGGAGCGAGCAGGAAGCTCGCGACCCGAGACTCGACTCTCCTAGGGGCTAACAACGAAATCCAAAGACCGGCCGATAGGCCGGTCTTTGCTTTATTGGCAGGCGCCCCTAGGAGAGTCGAACTCCGGAGTCGCCGTCGCGACCGATGAGGGAGCGCGAGGCCCATGGATGGGCCGAGAGGCGACGCAGGCGGTTTTCGGGAGCGGGCACGAAGCCCGCTCCCGAAAACTCGACTCTCCTAGGGGCTATCAAACAAACCCGAACGACCGGCCTTCGGCCGGTCGTTCGCATTTCCGGTGGCGTCCCCTGGGAGAGCGCGCCTTCGGCGCTTTCGGTGCGGAAACGATCATCGTGCGCCCGCGGCCGCGCGTCCTCATCGAAGTCCGGAGCGCAGTCAGCTCCTCATGCACTTCTTCGCCGCTATCCGGCCCGTCATGATGGCGGTAGGTCCGCCGGCCGGGCTGTACACCCACTTGCCCGCGGCGTACACGTCGGGCAGCGCGGTCTTCACCGAATCGGCCATGCGGAACATGCTCGTGGTCACCGGGACCTCCTCCTCGAAGGACCAGCCCACGATGGAGCCTTCCGAGCTTCCCACCCGCTCGCGGATCGACGAGGGCGAGGCGGAGAAGCTGAACAGGACGTGGTCCTTGAGGCCGGGGTAGAGGCTCCCGGAAATCGTCTCGATGAAAGCCTTCTCGACGTGGCGCTTTAACTCGTCGTGCCAGCCCTCCGCGCGGATCCGCTCGCTCAAGGCGTAGTCGAACAGGGCGCTGATGATGAGCCCGGTCTTGCCCGCGGGCGCCGCGTCGCCGTCGCGCAGGGCCGGGATCGAGATCTCGAAGGTGTTGTAGCGGCAGAAGCGGCCGAGCCATTCCAGCACCTCGTCCTTCGGCAGCGCGCCCCGGCGTCCGAGCAGCGCCGTGAGCTCGTCGGTGTGGATGGCGCCGAGGCCCCGGCGGTCCGGCGTGTGGAAGACGTGGGCGCTCGCGCGGCCGCCGAAGTGGTCGGGCGGCAGGTCGGCGGCCAGGAAGACCGAGAAGACCGATTCGGCGCCGTGGCGCTTCAGCACCGCCTCCTTCGTCCGCGCGAACAAGGCCTTTTCCTTCGGCGCGAGCCCGGCGTCGGCGCTCAGGGCGTACAGGGTCTTGAGGTCGCCGGTCCAGATCAGCTTGCCGTACCGGTAGGCATTTCCCGCGGCGTCGGTAAGGGTCTTCGCGGCGGGGTCGACGGCCACGATCTCGGTATCGAGCCGCAGACCGCCGCCGCGCCGCGTTATCGCGTCCGCCATGGCCTCGATGAAGGCGCCGACTCCGCCCTTCGGATAGACGTAGTCGCCGTAGAGCGCGAAGTAGCTCAGGGCGAAGAACACTGGCGTCTTCCGGAAGAAGTGCTGGCCGATGATGTCCTTGAGCGAGCGGTTGGCGGAGAGTTCGTCGAGTCGCTCTTCGAAAGGCGTGTCCATCCTGGAAATGCGGTACATGGTCCGCATGAACTTGAACATCCACGCGAGCATCGCGGGAACGAGGACGAGGACGTTCTTCCGCTTCCGGGCGAAGAGGGGGCTGTCGACGCCGTAGAGCGTCTTCATGTCGCCGATGACCGCGCGGATGGCGTCGACGATCCGGTCGACGTCCTCGCCGCTTTCGGGGTAGAGGCTTTTCAGGAGCTCCGCGTACGCGTCGAGGCTCCGTTCCCCTTCGATCTTGAGCACGCGGTCCTCGACGCCCAGCGTGATGGGGTTGGGGAGCATCTCGACGTCGAGGCCGAATTCCTTGACGAGGGGCTTCACGAGGCCGGCGTTGACCAGGGCCCGCGCGCCGCCCTCGAAGCGGAAGCCGTCGCGGACGAAGGAGTTCATGAGTCCGCCGCACGTTTCGTTCTTCTCGAGGAGGAGCACCTCCTTCCCCTTGTTCGCCAGGCTCAAGGCCGCGGTTAGTCCCGCGATGCCGCCGCCGACCACGATGACGTCCTTGCGCGTCATGGCGCCACCCCCTTCGCGTCGAGGAGTTCGAGGGTCCGCTTCCACAGGGCCTCCGCCGCCTCCGCGTCCCGGGCCGGCGGCGTCAGTTCCTCTTCCGTCGTCAGGTGGAAGAAGGCGTCGCTCCTTCCCGCCATCTCGCCCGAGGCGCCGAGCCAGTAGAGCGCCTCGGCCGAGACTTCGGGCGAGTCCGAGTTCCGGTCGATGACGTTCCGTTTGTACCACTTGTAGAAGCGGCCGTTGTCCCTGCCGGTCTCCGTCCGCACCATGCCCGGGTGCATCGCGATGATGGTCGCGCCCGAGGACCCGAGCTCTTTCGCGAAGACGTGCATCGACAGGAGCTGCGCGATCTTCCCGGCCCCGTAGGCCTTGAGGCCCGAGTAGCGCCTGCGCCGCCACTCCAGGTCGTCCAGGTCGAGGCCCCAGACCGCGAAGCGGTAACCCTCCGAGCCGACCAGGATGACCCTGGCCTTCCCCTCGCGCTTGAGCTTCGGGAGGAGCAGCTTCGTGATGACGAAGGGGGCGAGGTAGTGCACGGCGAAATTCGTCTCGAAGCCGTCGGGCGTCTCCGTCCGCGCGTCCAGGTGGAGCCCCGCGTTGTGGATGAGGACGTCGATAGGCGCTTCGAGGGCCGCCAGGGCGCGCCCGACCCGTTGCATGTCCTCGAGGACTGACAGGTCGGCGACGAGGGTCTCGACCTCGACGCCGAACTCGGCGGCCAGCTCCGCGCGCACGCGTTCGGACTTCTCCGGATTCCGGTTGACCAGGAGCAGTCGCGCGCCCATGGACGCGTACTTCCGCGCCGTGCGGTAGCCGACCCCGGAAGTGGCGCCGGTGATGACGACCAGCTTTTCGCGGAAGGGCTCGTCGCAGCGCTTCGGGGCGACCTTCATGTTCTTCAGCATCGCGAACACGTTCGACCACTCGTACTGCGGCCAATAGCGGCGGATGGCGGGGTTCATGCACGGCGCTCCTTGGGCTGTCGCCGGCTGATTGTAGTCGCTCGACCGGCTCCGGGCAAGGAAAAGGAAAAGCCGGGCGGCCACCGGGGCCGGGCTTCCGGCCGCTGGTTCCGAACCTTCCACGCACGCGACGGCCGTTGCCTTCCGCCCCGAAGCATGCTCCAATGTCAGACCATGAAGACCAAGCACGTGCTGGCGCTCTTCCTCGCCCTCATGGCGGTCCTGATCGTCCTCGCCCTCGTCTTCCGGGAAGGGTTCCTCGCGCTGCTCGACCAACCCGGCCTGCTCGCGCACGCCCGCTTCGTCCATATCGCGGCGGCCACCCTCTTCCTCGCCAACGCGGCGTTCGGCATGGTCTGGGAAGCGCGGAGCCTGAAATCCGGACGTCCTGGACCGCTCGTCCACACCTACGCCACCGTGGCTTGGCTGGACGCGCGACTCTCTTCGCCCCTCATCGTGCTCTCGCTCCTGTCCGGCCTCATGCTCGCCGCGGGCTCGGGCGACCTGTGGAGCGTCGGCTGGCTTTCGAACGCCTTCGTCCTCTTCATCCTGTCAGGAGTCGTGTGGGTGGCGAGCGACATCCCGACCCAGGGCAAGGTCCGGCGCCTGATGGCCGCCCTGGACCCCGCGGGCGTCGCGCTCCCCGCCGAGCTCGTCCGCGTACTCAGGCTGCGCCTGTGGATAGGCCTCGCCGGCGTCCTCCCCCTCGTCGCCGTCCTCGCCCTCATGGTCTACAAGCCCGAGGTCAAAGCCGTCGCGACCTGGTTCCGCTGAGTTCGGCGAAGCGCCTCGCGGCCCCCCGCAGAACAGCATTCAACCAGGCAACGCACCCGCCCCGAGACAACGCTCCTCGTTCTACATGCGGGCGCGGCGTGATGGCGCAAACCCGGCGTAGCGCCGCGCGGAAGCCGGTAGCACGGCGGGTGACGAACGGAAACGCGCTCCCGACCGAGAGCTTGAGGGAGTGGAGTGCGTTTCCGTTCGTCAGGCCCCGCGCGGCAGGGCTCCGATAACGCCCTTCGCCGCAGTTTACTCCGATCCCGCCCTGCGCGCGTCGAGCACCACGAGCTGCGCGGTCGAACTCCCGTTCCACCAGTTCCGCTGCACGTTGAAGGCCACGTCGAGCCTGTCCACGCGCTCGAACTCGCGGCCGAGCTTCTCGGCGGCGTTCCACCAGAGGGCGGGGAAGGGGTGCTTGCCGAAGTCGAGGGTCAGCTTCAGATGGCTCGACTCGCGCTTGCCGACGATGTCGATGGCCGCGATCGGCACGTTCCGGGCTACGAACACGAGCTTGGGGTTCTTCTCGCCGAAGGGCTCGAAGCGGTCCACCAGGTCGAGGAGCTCGGGCCGGAGGTACTCGTGCGGCAGCTCCGCGTCGACGGCGAGCGTCTCTTCCTCGGGTACGGCGTCGAGCTCGACGCCCTCCACGAAGCGGGCGGTGCGCGCGACGAACTCGTCCCACTTCCCGCGCGGCAGCGAGAAGCCCGCCGCGGCATCGTGGCCGCCGTAGTCGATGAAGAGCTCCGCGCTCGCTTCGAGCAGTCCCCGCACGTCGAAGCCCGTCTTCGAGCGGATCGAGCCGACGGCTATCCCCGAGGGCAGGAAGGCCACCATGACCGCGGTCGCCTTGAAGGCCGCCGAGAGCCGGCTCGCGATGATGCCGGTGATGCCCCGGTGCACGTCGTCGCGCCCGACCAGCACGAGCTTCCCGCCGTGGGCCTGGAGGCTCGCCTCCGCGTCGGGACGCACCGCCTCCCAGGCGGCCGCGCCGAGGGCTTTCCGCTCTTCGTTCAACGCGATCACCTGGTCCGCGAGCTCGACCCTCCGCCGCGCGTCCTCCGCCAGCAAGAGCTCCACGGCGAGCTCCGGCTTGCCCATGCGCCCCGCCGCGTTGATGACGGGCGTGAGCTGCCACGAGATCTCGTTGGCGCTGAGCTTGCGGTTGGCCAGGTTGAGCTTGCCGACCAGCTCGGCCAGTCCCGGCCGCGGGGCGGCGGCCAGGGCCGCCAGGCCCTCGCGCACCAGGATGCGGTTCTCGTTGCGGAGCGGCATCATGTCGGCCACGGTGCCGATCGCGGCCAGCTGGAGCGCGGCGCGGTCGGCGCCCGAATCGGGCAGGGCGCGCGCCAGCACCCAGCCCGTGAACAGGTTCTCGAACACGTCGAGCTCGCCGACCTCGGCGCCCGAGTAGCGCGCGAGGCGCGACATGCCCGCGAGCCGCACGAGGCTCGCGCCGCGCGCCGCGGGTATCGCCTCGCCGATCTCGGGGGCCGCGTCGTAGCATTGCACCTCGGCCGAGGCGCCGAACACCTTGGCGAGCAGGCGCTTCTGGAGGGCGCCGTCCCACACGAAGATCTGCCGCCCCTCGAGGAAGGGCACGAGCCGCGTGCGCGACAGGTCCACCATGCCCGGCACGATGGTCTCGGCGACGCGGCCGATCTCCACGAGGTTCCGGAGCCGCACGGCCTCGACGATGTAGCTGTCGGCGGCCGGCCGCACGTTGAGCAGGGCGATGTCCTGCTTGTAGAAGCCCGAGCGCGCGAAGGCGAGGGCCCGGAGCGCCTTCCAGGCCACGCCCACGCCCGCTAGGTCGCGGAAGGGGTAGCCGGAGTCCGGCAGCTTCGGGTCGACCACGGCCACCGCCTCGGGCGGCTCCGGGGCCTGCAGGTTGTGGTGGTCGAGCACCACGAGGTCGATGCCGAGCTCGAGCGCCCTGTCCGCCTCCTCGTGGTTCGAGATGCCGCAGTCGACGGTGATCACCAGGGTGCCGCCCGCGGCCGCGAACTCCTCGAGCGCGGCGACCGTCAGGCCGTAGGGCTCGTCCGCGCGCGGCACCCGCCACGATACGTCGGCGCCGAGGGCCCGGAGCCCCTCCACCATGAGCGCGGTCGAGGTGACGCCGTCCGTGTCGCGGTCGCCGAACACGAGCAGCTTCTCGCCCTCGTCGAGGGCCTGGAGCATGCGGTCGACCGCGTCCTCCATCCCGTCGAGCAGGAAGGGGTTGTGGAGGTGGCGGAGGCCCTCCTCCACGAACCAGCGCGCCTCCTCCGGCGCCGCGAGCCCCCGCCGCGCCATGATGGAGGCGGAGAGCAGGTCGACCCCGTAGCGCGCGGCCGTCTCCTTGACGGTTTCCGGGGCGATATCCTTCCGGACCCAGTCCATGGCTTAGGAGATTTCCTCGAGCACGAGCGGCGACTTCGCGGGCGCCTCGGTCCCGAACTCGAAGGCCGCCTCGATGAGCGCGCGCGCGGACTCGAGGCTGCCCTCGTCCTTGCCCCAGACGGTGCAGACCGTCTCGCCCTTCCGCACCTTCTCGCCGGACTTGCGCGCGAAGTGGAAGCCCACGTCCGGCGCCACGGGGTCGGAGGTCTTGTTGCGGCCGACGCCGAGGTGCACGCCCGCGAGCCCGATGTTCCACGCGTCGATGCGCCGGACGAAGCCGTCCGCGGGCGCCTTCACCTCGAACGAGTGCTTCGAGCGGTACTTCCCGCGGAGCGCGAGCATCTGGTCCACGTCGCCGCCCTGGGTCCGCACGTTCGCCAGGAACAGCTTGAGCGCCGAGCCGTCGGCGATGGCCGCGCGGCAGGCGGCCAGGCCTGAGTCGAGGTCCTTCTCGATGCCGGCGGCCACGAGCATCCAGGCGCCGAGGCGGTAGGTCACCTCCATGAGGTCGTCCGGGCCCTTCCCCTCGAGGCAGTCGAGGGTCTCCTCGATCTCGAGGAAGTTGCCGACCATGCGGCCGAGGGGCTCGGACATGTCGGTGATGCAGGCGATGACGCGCTTGCCCATCGCGGTGCCCGTGCCCACGAGGCTCTCGGCCAGGCGCCGCGCGTCCGGAAGCGTCTTCATGAAGGCGCCGGGCCCGCACTTGACGTCGAACACGAGGCTGTCGGCGCCCTCGGCCACCTTCTTCGAGAGGATGGACGCCGTGATGAGCGGCACGCTCTCCACGGTCGCGGTGACGTCGCGGAGCGCGTACAGCTTCTTGTCCGCCGGCACGATCTCGGCCGTCTGGCCGGTCATGGCGAAGCCGTCCTTCTTGATGAAGTCGCGGAACTCGGCGTTGGAAAGGCCCGTGCGGTAGCCGGGTATCGACTCGAGCTTGTCGAGGGTGCCGCCCGTGTGCCCGAGGGCGCGGCCGCTCATCATGGGCACCTTCGCGCCGCGCGCGGCCACCATCGGAGCGAGCACGAGCGAGACCTTGTCGCCGACGCCGCCCGTGGAGTGCTTGTCCACGAAGGGCCCGGCCAGGCCCGAAAGGTCCATGCTGGCGCCCGAGCGCAGCATCAGGTCGGTCAGGTCGGCGGCCTCGCGGCTCGTCATGCCCTTGAAGAACACGGCCATCAGCCACGAGCTCACCTGGTACTCGGGAATCTCGCCCTTCACGTAGCCCTCGACCAGGAAGGCGATTTCCTCGCGCGAGAGCTCGTGCCCGTCGCGCTTCCTCATGATGATGTCGACTGCGCGCATGCGTATCTCCTTTAAGCCTTCGGTTTCCGTAACGAAAGAACGGCCGGCCGCTTCCGCGGCCGGAACCGGGGGCGGGCCCTCACGCTCGCCGTACCCTCCACGGGGCCCCGCGGCGCCTTTCCCGTCTCGGGCGGCGCCCGATAGGTCCGCGGCCGCCAGCGGGCGTTTCGAGTCCGCTCCTCGCGCCCCGTCCCGCGCCGGCCGGCGGGTTCAGGGCGTAAGGCGCGCGCGTTCGAGCGCCTCGTAGCGGGCGCCTCCCGGCCCGAGGACGGACCTGAAGAGCGTCACCGCCAGAAAGCGCGCGCTCGCTTGCGCGGAAACCGGCATTGTAGCGAATTCCCGTGCCGCGTCGAAAGGGGGCGCGCCCTTCCTTCCCGGTCCCGAGGGGGCGCGCGCGAGGGTCAGGTGGCAAAGGAAGGCCCGGTCGGCCTCCGCGTCGGGGTTCGCGATTCCCCGCGTCCGGGCGGCGGCTTCGAGCGCCGAGCCGACGCGCGCGCGGAGGGCCGCCGCGGAGCGGACTCCTCCCGAGGCGCCGTCCGCGCCGAGCGCCAGCACGCGGGGTTTCCGGCGCGAGGGCAGGAGGACGAACCTTTCGAAGCGGATTTCCGGCGCCGGAAGGCCCGCCGCCGAGCGGACGGCCTCGCGGGCGGCTTCGACGGCGGGGCTTCCGTCCTCCCCGAGCTCCCCGAGGAAGGCGAGGGTCAGGTGCCGCCCTTCCGCGCGGGTCCAGCGCCAGTCGGGAAGGGGCGCGCGCCACGCCGCGCAGCCGGCCTCGAGGGTTTCGAGCCAGGCGCGCCCGGGTTCGAGGGCGATGAAGCATCTCACGCGAGGCTCCGCGCGCGTCGCGCGGACGGCATCCGCCCCCGGCGACGGGTTTCCCGAAGCTTCGTGACACCCTTCGAAGGATGCCGTCGCCGATCCGCTCCCCGGGACCTCACAATATGCCGCTCCCGGTCTGGACGCTGCGCAGGGGACCCTCGCAGGCGGCCGCGGCCAGCTCGAAGGCGACGAGCTTCAGGGCCGCGAGCGAGCGGGCCTCGACGCCCGCGCGCAAGGAGTCGCGGAAAGGCAGGTCTTCCGTCGACTCGAGGTAGCGCGCGGCGCCCGCGCCCAGTTCAGGCGCGCGCGCGAGCCCGCCCTCGCGTCCCGAGGCCTCGGCGCAGGGGGCGCAGAGGAAGCCTTCCTCCGACGAGAGCCGCAGGGCTTCCCCCGGCGCGAAGGCGCGGCCGCAGCGGGCGCACGATCGCGTGTCGGGCTTGACGCCGAGGAGGCCCGCGAGCCGCCAGGCGAACTGGACGGCGGCGTAGTCCACCTTGTCGCCCTCGGCCTCGCGGAGCGCGGACAGGGCATCGACGAAGAGCGCGTGGCCGGCCGCGTGCTCGCCGCCGCCCGAATCGGTGCGCATGAGGCACTCCGCGGCGAAGCTCGCGGCCCAGATGCGGCGCAGGTCCTCGCGGAGGCCGGGGAAGGATTCGGTCGCGTCGAAGTCCGTGAGCTTCACGAGCTCGCGGGCCGGGTCGCGGTAGATCCAGGCGCGGCCCGAGTTCCAGGGCGAGGCCAGCGAGCGCAGCTTGCTCTTGCCGCCGCCGAAGACGAAGGCGTCCACGAGGCCCGCCTCGGGCGAGAGCAGGGTGACTATTCGGATGCCTGAAGGGCCTTCGCGGCCGTGGAGCACGACCGCGTCGAAGCACTGGGTGCGCGGGGCCACGGCGCTACTCGAGGATGGTCCACTCGACGCCGTCCGAGGCGCCCGAGACCGGGGGCCTCGGACGCGCGCCTCCCGCGAGCTTGGCCAGCAGCCAACCCGCGGCGAAGCCGCCGACGTGGGCCATCCAGGCCACTCCGCCCGAGGCGCCGCCGAGTCCGTTCACCAGCTGCAGGACGAACCAGAGCCCGATGACGAACAGGGCGGGCAGGCCCGTCGGCACGAAGCCGAAGGCCAGCACGTAGACGCGGTTCCGCGGGAAGAAGGCCAGGTAGGCGCCGAGCACGCCGGAGATGGCGCCCGAGGCGCCTATCATCGGCGAGAGGAGGCCCCGCCCCGTCAGCGCGGCTTCCGCCACATGGGCCGCGACCCCCGCGACGCCGGAAAGCAGGTAGAGCAGCGCGAAGCGCGTCCTCCCCATCCGGTCCTCGACGTTGTCGCCGAAGATCCACAGGTAGAGGAGGTTCCCGAAGAGGTGGCCGAAGCTTCCGTGCAGGAACATCGAGGTGATCGCCGTCAGGTAGACCCAGACCGGCGTCTCGCCGAGGCCGGGCGCGAGGTAGACGCGGCGCGTCCACGGGTCCGCCACGCGCCGGTCCTGAGTCGTGAGGTCGCGGCCCTCGATCAGCTCTTGCGGTACGGCCCCCAGCGAAGCGGCCGCGCGCGGGTCGGCCCCGCACTGCTGCAGGAAGAGGAAGACCGCGACGTTGAGCGCCACGAGGGCCAGGACGACGGGCGTCGGGCCGCGGCGGCGCCCGTTCTCGTCGCCGATCGGGAACACGGCTTACTTGCCGGAGATCCGGTAGCGGACGCCGAGGCCGCCGCCCCCCACGAAGTCGGTGGCGGGTACCAGGGCCATGCCGAGGGCCAGCTCGAGGTAGAGCTCGATCGGAGCCTTGCGGAAGGTGTAGTCGAGGCCGAAGGGCAGCATCAGCGCCACGGAGATCGGGTCGCCGATCGAGACCAGCGCGCCGGCGCCGACGAAGGGCACGATGTCCTCGCCCTCTATTACGAAGGTGCCGGGAAAGGCCAGCACGTAGTCCGCGCGGAGCGAAAGCCGGGCGCCGTTCGCGTTGGCGAAGTCCCAGGCCACCACGCCGTCGATCCAGCTCGAGCGGGTCAGGTCGAAGCCGACGGTCAGGCCCGTCGGCGAGCCGAGGTAGACGCCGAGGCCGACGGGGCCGCGGGCGGGCGCGGCGAGGACGGGGGCCGCGAGGGCGGCCACGACGAGGACGAGGACCAGGGCGGGCTTGCTGCGCATGCTTTGCTCCGATGATGGCGTTCGTTCCGGCTTCCGTCAGGGCGGCGCGCGCCCCCCGACAGGCCGGTCTGCGGTCAGGGCATAGCATAACGAAATCGGTATCCGGAGCAAAGGCCCGCGGCCGACGGGCCTGTCCCGGGCCCGACCCGGAAGCTTCGTGACACCCCGTTCGTATTGCCCCCCCGCCCGCGCCCGTGCTATCTAGAGAAGCAACATGATCAAGCGCCTCCTCCTCGACCTCGACTCGACCCTCTACCATCCCTCCGTCGGCATGGAGGCGGAGATCATCGCCCGCATGAACGCCGTCGTCGCGCGGCTGCTCGGCCTCCCCCTCGAGGAAGCCGCCGAGCTCCGGCGCGTCAGCGCGAAGGCCTACGGCACCACGCTCGAGTGGCTCATGGCCGAGCACGGCTTCGACGACCCGGACGGCTACTACGCCGAGGTGCATCCCGAGGGAGAGGAGTACATGCTCCGCCCCGACCCGGCGCTCCGCGCCACGCTCGAGGCCATCCCCTTGCCCAAGGCCATCTTCACCAACGCGCCCGCCGAACACGCCGAGCGCGTAATCCGCCGCCTCGGCCTCGAGGGCGTCTTCGACCGGGTCTTCGACATACGCTGGAACGGCAACCGCGGCAAACCGCACGCCGACGCCTTCCGCCGCGTGTGCGCCGAGCTCGGCGTGGAGCCGCGCGAGGCGGTCTTCGTCGACGACATACCCCGTTACGTCGCGGGCTTCATCGCCTGCGGCGGCCACGGCGTGCTCATCGACCACGACGACAGGCGGCCCGACGCCGACATGGTCCGCGTGCGGACCCTGGACGAGCTCGGGCCCCTCCTCCGGGACGGCGCCTTCGCCTGGCGCCAGGCCGGCATGTTCGACTGAGCGCGCGAGGAGCCTCCATGAACTTCCCGAATCCCTTCGATCGCGCTCCCGCCCTCCGGCGCTCCGGCGACGCCCTGACGCTCGGACCGAATCCGGCGCGCCGCTTCGTCTTCCCGCTCTCGGGGCTCGCCATCCTCTTCGCCTTCGGCGGCGGCATTCCGAAGCCCCTCTTCTGGGTCCTCGCCGCCACCGCGGCCGTCGCCCTGCTCGGCGTCGACTCGTGGAGCTTCGACCTCCGCCGGCGCGTCGTCCGGCGCCGCGTCGGCGTACTGCCCTTGGCCCGCTCCTGGGGCTTCGACTTCGACCAAGTGTCCGACGTCCGGCTCTCCGAGGCCCTGCCGCCGCAGCGCGCGCGGGCCGGCATGGAGGCGGCCCCCCGCGATCCCGCCGCGGCCCTCCTCGGCGCCGACCGCCCCGGCTGGCACAGCCTCTCGCTCGACCTCGAGAACGGCAAGAGCGTCACCCTCGCCGCCGTCCCGCCCTTCGCCGCCGCAAAGCTCGAGGCCGTCGCCGCGACCCTCTCGGAGCAGTGCGGCTTCTACCTCTCGCGTTCTTGACCCATCGGGGAAGTCCGGCCTAAGCTGTGGCGATACCGACAGGCATCGACCACGCGAATCCGGGCCGCCATCCCGAGCCCGGGAAGGATAGCCCCATGAGCAAGAAGACCGTCCTCGTCAACCTCTCCAACCGCCACATGCACCTTTCGCGCGCCGACGTCGAAGCCCTCTTCGGCCCCGGCTACCAGCTCTGCAAGACCAAGGACCTCATGCAGCCGGGGCAGTTCGCCTGCGAGGAAGGCGTCTCCGTGGTCGGCCCCAAGGGCCGCTTCGACAACGTGCGCATCCTGGGGCCCGAGCGCCCCGAGACCCAGGTCGAGATCATGGCCTCCGACGCCTTCAAGCTCGGCGTCAAGGACGTGCCCTGCCGCGAGTCCGGCAAGATCGAGGGCACGCCCGGCTTCACGCTCGAGGGCCCCTACGGCAAGGTGGTCAAGGACAAGGGCCTCATCGTGGCCATGCGCCACGTCCACCTCGACCCCGCCAGCGCCGCGCGCATGGGACTCGCCGACAAGCAGCTCGTCAAGCTCCGGGTGGGAAGCGAGCGCGCCGCCACCTTCGAGAAGGTCCTGCTCCGCGTCAGCGACAAGTTCGCCGCCGAGGCCCACCTCGACTTCGACGAGGGCAACGCGGTCGGCATCGGCAACGGCGCCGAGGGCGAGATCATCGTCGACTGACCCGAGCCCGGAGCGCCGCCCGGGGACGCCGCTCCTCGGGCGGCGCCCGCGTCGACCGCACACGACTATCCGACGGAGGCGACATGAACCGCGTGGTGCTCAAGGCCCAGGACCTGGACGGCTACCTGACCGAATCCGACAAGGCGCAACTCGAGCGCATGGACGCCCTCTACCGCGAGGCCATGCTCTCCTTCTCGATTCTCTCCTCGTCGCGATCGGACGCCGAGCGCCGCCGCGAGGAGACGCGCCTCATCGACCGCTACAACGAGATGGGCGCCTTCATGAAGGAGATCTGCGCCGCCGAGCCGCGCGTCCAGGTCTATTCCTTCACCACCCCGCAGGAGAACCACGGCGAGGCGAGCCGCCTCATCGCCAAGCTCCGAGACCAGCGCACCCAGCGCCAGGAGTTCGTCTACTACACGCAGCGCGCGTACGAGCTCCTGTTCAACCAGGCCTGGGGCCAGGCCAAGAGCGAGAACAAGAACTACCTCATCGTCAAGACGCCCGTCGCCCTGCCCGTGCAGAACTTCGCGGTGCACAAGATCCCGAACATCGACCACGAGATCAACGAGACGGTCATGTGCGTCATGCTCCGGGGCGCGCTCCTGCCCTCGATCATCGTGTCGAAGGAAATCCAGGAGTACTCGTCCACCGGCTACGTCACGCCCTTCGCCCTGTTCAAGATCAAGCGCGACGATACCAAGCACGAGGACACCATGGAGTACGTCCTCGACCTCGACCGCTCCTACTTCAAGCCCGAGGAGCTCGACGGCAAGGACCTCGTGTTCGCCGACCCCATGAACGCCACGGGCGGCTCCCTCGTCACCGTGGTCAAGTACATCCTCGACCTCGGGGTCAAGCCGCGCTCCATCCGCTTCTTCAACATCATCAGCGCCCTGAAGGGCGCGCTCCGCATCGTGCGCGCCGTGGACAACATGACCGTCCACACGCTCTGGATGGACCCGGTGCTCAACGAGCTCGCCTACATCATGCCGGGCCTGGGGGACGCGGGCGACCGCATCAACGGCCGGGACGAGGACGAGACCCCGCGCGACATCCTCCAGCTCATCGCCGACTACGGCGCCAACATCGCCAACCTCTACCGCTCGCAGATCCGCACCATTGAAGAGACGGTCCTCAGGCGATGAGTGTCACGAAGCTTCCGGGACGAAGGCGACCGGGGCCCGCGCGGTTCCGCGCGGTACTCTTGCTCGCGCTGCTCGTCCCATGGGCCCCGCTCCAGCTGTCGTCCTGCGCCTCGGCCCCCGAGCGGCGCCTCCTCGCGGCCGAGTGGTTCGCGCTGGGCAACGCCCGCTTCGCGAAAAAGGAATGGACCGAGGCCGCCGCCGCCTACGAGCGAGCCCTCGCGTTCGACGAGGACCTCGCCGGCGCCCGCTTCAACCTCGCGCGCTCGCTCGCCGAGCTCAAGCGCGCCGCCGCTGCCCTCGAGGCCCTCGGGCCGCTCGTGGAGTCCGCGCCGGAAAACTCCGAGTACCTCTCGCTCAAGGCCTACGTGCTCTGGCTCTCGGGCGACGCCGAGGCGGCGCGCGAAGCTTACGCGGCGCTCGCGGCCCTCGTGCCGGAGGACCCGAAAACGAAGTACAACCTGGCCGTCCTCGACGAGGCCGCCGGGAATTTCGCGGCCGCGCGGGACGCCTTCGCGGCCCTGGCCGCCCTCGACCCGAAGGACGCCGACTCGCTCGGCCGCCTCGCGGCCTGCGAGGAAGCCCTCGGGAACCTGCCCGCCGCCATCGCCGCGCTCGAGGCCTACCTCAAGCTGAAGGGCGGAGACGCCGCCGCGAAGGCGAAGCTCGAGGCGCTCAAGGCCCCTCCCGCGCCGCCGGCGGACGAGGGCGCGACGCCCGGGGCCGACGCCCCGTAGCGCGGCGTCCGGGTCCGGGCTTTCCCGCGGGCCCGGCCTAATTTTTTATCGCGCACTTCGAAAGCGTGGTGGCGTATACTGCCCAGCCGTGCCGGAGCAACCCGGTGGCGGACCGCGGCGGTCCGCCCGGGGGGAGGGAAACCCGCGCGCCTTCCCGCGCCTTCCCGCCGGATACAGGTGGCCGCATGGAAAACCGCACGGTCGGCATCGAGTTCCGCATCCTCGCCACGTTCCTCCTGTCGCTGCTCTTCCTTTCGGTCTCCCTCCTCGCCATCGGCATTCCCGCCATACGCTCCATCGGACACGATTCCGCGCTCTCCATGGGCCGGCTCAAGATGTCCGGCGACGTCGAGGCGCTCCGGAGCTATTTCGAGTTCGCCTACGGTGAGCTCCGGCTCCGCGACGGCCGGCTGGTCGACGCGTCGGGCGAGGGCATCGAGAACCGCTTCGAGGTGATCGACCGCGTCTCCGCGGAGCTCGGCGTCGTCGCGACGGTCTTCGTCGTCGACGGCGAAGATTTCAGGCGGGTCCTGACCAGCATCCGCGACGCCGAGGGCAAGCGGGTGGTCGGCTCCATGCTCGGGAAGGCCAGCGCCGCGTACGGGCCGCTCCGGAAGGGGCTCGGCTACCTGGGCGCCGCGACGATACTCGGCGGCGAGTACATGACGGGGTACAAACCCATCCTCGACCGCTCCGGCGCCATGATCGGCGCCTGGTTCGTCGGCACCGGCATGTCGAACCTCAACGCGCTGATCGGGACCGGGGTCCGCGTCCAGGTGACCCGCCTGCTGGTCGCGACCGGCGTCATCCTCGCCGCGAGCCTGGTCTTCGGCATCCTGATCGTTCGGCGCTCGGTCACGCGCCCCTTGCGGCGCGCGGTGGCCGTGTTGCGCGAGGTCTGCGAGGACGAGACCCGGCTCGACCTCACCCGCCGGCTCGACGCGCGCGGCCGCCACGAGGTCGGCGCGATGGGCGCCTACGTCAACCTGACGCTCGACAAGGTCCGAGACCTGGTGCTGGAGATCTACGGGCAGTCGGGCTCGCTCTCGCGATCGGTCGAGTCGCTCTCCGACGGGATGGCCGAGGCGTCCGGTTCGGTCGGGCAGATCGGCGCCGACATCGGGGAAATCCGGCGCCGCATCGAGGCGCAGAACGGCAGCGTCCGGCTTTCGCTCGAGGCCTTGTCGCGGATCACCGAGCGCATCGGCAGGCTCGACGCCGACATCGAGCGGCAGGCTTCGAGCGTCACCGAGAGCTCGGCCTCCGTGGAGCAGCTGATCGCGAGCATACAGGCGGTCAACGCCACGCTGGCCGGGAACGCGGAGAACGTCGCCTCGCTCGCCCGAGCCTCCGCGGCGGGCCGGAGCGACCTCGAGGCCGTCACCGCGCGCGTGCGGGACGTCGCGCGCCGCTCGGAGGACCTGCTCGCCATCAGCGAGGTCATCCAGGGCGTGGCCAGCCAGACCGACCTGCTTTCCATGAACGCCGCGATCGAGGCCGCCCACGCGGGCGAGGCCGGACGGGGCTTCTCGGTGGTCGCCGACGAGATCCGCAAGCTCGCCGAGAGCTCCGCCGCGCAGTCGCGCACGGTCTCGGACGCGCTCCAGGGCATCATCGAGGAGATGCGCGCCATCTCCAAGGCCACCGAGGCGGTCACCGCGCAGTTCGAGTCCATCGACGGGCGCATCGCCGACGTGTCCGACCGCGAGCGCGGCATCCGCGACGCCATGGAGGAGCAGGGCGCGGGCTCGAAGGAGATCCTGTCCGCGGTCGGAGAGCTCAACGAAATCACGAGCCGCGTCAAGGAAGGCTCCGCCGAGATGCTCTCCGGCAGCCGCGAGGCGCGGGCTTCGGGCGACGCGCTCGAATCGCTTTCCGCCGAGGTGGCGGCCGGCGTCGCGCGCATCGCGGAGGGGCTCGTCCACATCGAGAAGGCCATGGCCGCGGTCGAGTCGGCTTCCGGCGGCACCGCGGCCAGCGTCGCCGCGCTCTCAGCCCAGGTGTCGCGGTTCAAGGCATGAGCGCAGGACGCGCCGTCCCGGACGTCCCGTCGGCCCCGGCGGCGGGGCGCGCCCGCTTCGCCTCGATCGACCTGGTCCGCGGCGTCGTCATGCTCCTCATGCTGCTCGACCACGTGCGCGCCACCTGGAACGGCGGTACGGGGGTCGACCCGCTCGATCCCGCGGCCACGACGCCGCTCCTCTTCCTGACCCGCTGGATAACCCACTTGTGCGCGCCCGCCTTCGCCCTGCTCGCGGGCGCGGGCGCCCGGCTCGCGCTCGACGCGGCGGCGGATTCCGGCGGTCCGCGCGGCCCGGCCGCTCGCGTCGCGGCGCGGCTCCTCGCCCTGCGCGGAATCGTCGTCGTCGCGCTCGAGCTCTTCGTCATTTCCCCGGCGCGCGGGCTCGTGCCCTTCGCGAGCGGGATCATCTTCCAGGTGCTCTGGGCGCTCGGCGCGTCGATGCCGTTGCTCGCCGCGCTCCGGCGCCTGCCCGCCGCGGCACTCGGCCTCGCGGGGCTCGCCGTCATCGCCCTGCACGGGCTGCTCCCCGCTTCGGTCGGCGCGACGGGCGCGGGAGCCTTCGCCTGGAACCTGATCTTCTCGCGCGGCGCGACCGTCCTCGCGCCCCGCTGGATCCTCGACGTCTGGTATCCGCTCTTCCCCTGGGCGGGCGTCGTCCTTACGGGGTACTGGCTCGGCGGCCTCTGGCGGGCCGAGGTCCCGCCCAGGCTCCGCGTCCGCCTCCTCGCCGCGCTGGGCGTCGCCTGCGTCGCGCTCTTCCTCGCCCTCAGGCTCCCGGGCGGCTACGGCGATCCGGTTCCCTTCGCGGCCGCGCCCGGCTCCGCGCTCCGGACGGCGTACTTCCTACTCGACGCGGAAAAGTACCCGCCCTCGCTCCAGTACCTCCTCATGACGCTCGGCCCGGTCCTCCTCGCCCTCTCGGCCCTCGACCGGGCGCGGCCCGCTCCCTCCAATCCGCTCCTCGTCTTCGGCCGCGTGCCGCTATTCTTCTACGTGGTCCACGTCTGGCTCAACGTCCTCGTCGCCGCCCTCGCGCTCGGCCTGCTCGCCCCGGCCGGCGCCGTGCGCGGCCTCGAGGGCGCCATTCCGTTCCGCTTCGGCCTCGGCGCCACCTACTCGGTCTGGCTCGCCCTCGCGCTCGCGCTCTACCCGGCCTGTACGGCCTACGGCGCGCTCAAGGCTTCGCGCCGCCAGCGATGGACGGCGTACCTGTGAGCGCCCGGGCCGCGGGGCGCGGTTCGCATCCCCCCGATGACCTGGCTCCGACGGGAGACGCGGCGACCGAGCTCGTGCCGTTGGGCGGCGACGCCGCGCTCATGGCCTCGGCGGCCCGCGCGCTCTTCGAGTCGTTCCGCGACGCCCACCCCGACGCCTGGCCGACGCCCGAGTCCGCCGCGCGCGAGGTGGAGGAGTGCGTCGAGGCGCCGAACGTCTGCGTCGCGCTCGTGGTCGACGGCGTCCTCGCGGGCTGGGGCGGGCTCCGGCCGATGTACGAACGCACCTGGGAGCTCCATCCGCTCGTCGTCGACGCGGCCTTCCGGGGACGCGGCTACGGCCGCGCCCTGCTCGAAGGCCTCGAGGCGGAAGGGCGGAAGCTCGGCCTCTCCGGCATCGCGCTCGGCTCGGACGACGAGGACGGATCGACGAGCCTCGGGCGGCCCGGGCTCGGCGGCCCGGGCTTCCTCGACGAGCTCCGCGCGCTCCGCAACCTGAAGGGCCACCCGTACTCGTTCTACGAGCGCTGCGGCTACGCGGTGGTGGGCGGCATACCCGACGCCAACGGTCCGGGCAAGCCCGACATCTGGCTGTGGAAAGGGCTAGGCCCTTCGCCGGGTCGCTAGAACCTCAGCGAGAGGCAGGAAAGCCCGCCGTCGATCTTGCGGAACTCCGACATCTCGAGCTCGATCGGGTCGAGGCCCGCCGCGCGGACGGCGGCCAGGGTTTTCGGGTACCCGGCGGGCACCAGCACGCGCCCGTTCACGCGCACGCAGTTGGCCGCGTAGCGTTCCGCCGGGTCGACCATGATCCGCGAGAAGTCCCGGAACTCCTCGTGCTCCGCGAAGCCCGCGTCCACGAGCAGCCAGCCGTCCTCCAGGTAGGAAAGCCCGGTCTTGAGGTGGAGCGTCGGCGGCATGGGCACGGCGATGGCGCCGTAGCCCGCGCTTTCGAGCAGGGCGGCGAAGCGCGAGAAGCCCGCGCGGTTGGTGCGCGCGGAGAGGCCGACGTAGAAGATCTTCCCGACCATCATCACGTCGCCGCCTTCCAGGGTGCCCGGCGCCTCGATCCGCTCGACGCGCGCGTAGTGCCGCGAAAGCACTTCCGCCACGCCCTCGGTCTCGCCCGCGCGCGACCTCGCTCCGGGAGCGGTCACGACGGCCAGGCCCGGGGCGCAGACCGCGACGTCCTCCACGAAGCAGGAGTCCGGGAACTCCTCGAGCGCGGGCAGCACCTCGACCGAAAGGCCGCAGCGTTCGAGCGCCGCCACGTAGGCGTCGTGCTGGCGGAGCGCCGTTTCGTAGTCGGGCTTGCCGAGCTCCGGGTGCGCGGTGAGGCCCTCGGCCACCGAGCGCCCCGGCCGCCTCGCTATCGCCTTCGTGAACATCGCCCCTTCTCCGTCGTCCATCGCGTCCTCCCCGTCCCGTTCCCTACAGCTCCAGCCCGACCAGCACCCGGATGCGCGACGATTCGTACGAAGCGACGTCGAACAGGTCGAGCGGCCGGAACGCGAAGCGCGACCAACCGAGGCCGAGGCTCGGCCGACGCTCCCCGATGGGTACGGTGACCGAGAACGCGCCGTCGATCGCCGTCGATTCGTAGACGTATTCCGTCGCGACGCCCGAGGCGATGGCGACGGTGTGCCCGATGTGCCTCAACCAGGATCCTTCCGCGCGCATGGCCCAGCCCCCGCCGAGCGCCACGCGGCCGGTCGCGGAGACCAAGGTTTCGAAGCCCTCGTCGGCCAGGTCGAACGCTTCCGCGGTTCCCACCGTCGAGTAAATGCCTGCGCCGGAAACGTACTCGTTCAGGGTGAAAGGCCAGCTGGTGCGGTAGGCGATCTCCAGGTCCGCGGGACCGAGTGCCAGGGTCAGGTCCGCGGCCAGCAGGGGCTTGAGCCAGAGCGTGCGCGTGTCCTGGTAGTAGACGTAGGCCGCGGGGCCGGTGCCGCCGTGGCCGTAGCGCTCCTCGTCGAGCACGACCCCGTTCGCCACGAGCCCGCCGCCGAGCCAGGCGCCGACGGATCCGGAGCCGAAGCCCAGGACGCCGCCGGGCACCCGGAGGATGTCGAGGTCGAGGACCTTTTCCGAGCGGAGCGAAGTCGACTCGCCGCCCGTTTCGGTCCACTCGCTCACCGTCGTGCGCGCCGAGAATCGCGCCCCCGACTCGAGGAAGGGCAGCCAGCGCCACGAGAGCGCCGCCGACGCGTCGAGCGTCCCGTCGACGCCGGGCGCCACGCGCAGGTCGAAGGAAAGCGGCGACTGGGCCGCGAGCGGCGCTGCGGCCATGCAGGCCAGGGCGATGAGTGCGAAGGGGAGGGTGGGGCGGAAGGCGCGACTGGTTTTCATGATGGCTCCGGGTTGCTGGACGTTTCGGTATGCGGGCCGCTTCCCGGCCCGCCGTCCAGTCTGGCGCCGCACCGTCGTCCTGTAAACCCGTTCCCGTTGAAATCGTCCCCGATCGCACTATACTGCCTGTCATACAACGAACGTTCGGCTGCGTGCGCCCCGATCCCGCGGGGCCGGAAAACGCCATGAAACGAAAGTCCCCCGCCGCGCGCATCGCCCCGACCACGCCCGCCGCCGCGCTCGCCCTCGTCCTCCTCGCCGCCGCGCTGGCCATGGGCTGCCAGGAGATCGCGGTGAACACCGAAACCGTCGACGAGCCCGGCTTCGACATGGCCGCGGGGCCGTACGCGCTCGAGTTCGACGTGGCGCTGACCCACGCCGATCCGCTGGCCGTCATACGCTACACGACCGACGGCACGACTCCCACCGCGAGCTCTCCCCCTTACACGGCGCCGATCCACATCGCCTTCGGCGAGACCACGATTAAAGCGATCGCGACCAAGCCGGGTCTGGCGCCCTCGGCGGTAGTGTCGCGGCGCTACGCGGTGCCGTGGAAGACCCTTGCCGACATGCCGGGTCCGCCACGACTTGGAAGCATTTCCGCCGCGGTTCTCGGCGATTCCATCCACGTGACGGGATTCCTGGATACGGATGGCCATCCGATCGGTTCGCGTCTCGTCTATTCGATTTCCGGAGACACGCCCGATACATGGAGTGTCGTGGATTCGGGTGTGCCGACGCCCTCCAGGAACAGCGCGGGGAGCGTCGTGTTCGGGGGTCAATTCTTCCTCATCGGCGGCGCGAAGTATGAAAGTGGCTGGACGACTCTCTCGAACGTCGATTCGTTCTCCGACGCCGAGTGGGCCGCGAAAGGCTCGCTGGCTGCCCCGCGCGAACTCTGCGGCTCCGCCGCGACGGCAGCTGGAATATTCGCCGTCGGCGGATACGGCGGCGGATATCTCTCTTCGGTCGAGTACTTCGACGGCTCGGCGTGGTCTGCCTCGACCACGCTGCCGGTCGCTTTGCAGGCGCCCGCATGCTCGGTGGTCGGAGAAACCTTGTATGCGTTCGGCGGCTATAATGCGTCTGGAGCATCCAAGGAAATATTTGCCTTGGCCACGGATCCCCTCGGTACGGAGTGGATCGATGCCGGGGACCTGCCGTCGCCGCTCACGGACATCGCCTCGGTAACCAAGGGAGACACCGTCTTCCTCTTCGGAGGCAAGGACGGCGACGGTGAGAGCGTCAGCGCCGTCCATGCATTCAGCGGCGGGACGCTGGAGGCCAGGACTTCCATGCCGCGCAAGCTCAAGGGCTCGGTCGCGTTGACGGCTGGAGATTTCATATACGTGGTGGGCGGGGCCGATGGCATCACCCCCTACCCTGGCTTGATGGTATACGATCCTTCGGTCGACCATCCGTAGCGGGCGTCGCGGATCCGGGGCCGCCCTGCAGGCGAATGGCATGCAGGGCGGCCGCCTGGTCGGTCAGGAGACTTGCGTCGCCATCCATGCTATTTGGAACGTCTTCCCGTCGAAGAAGGAATCGTTGGTGTTCGGGGCGGCTCCCGTCGCGTCCTGTACCGAGACCAGCAGCTTGGTGCCGCCGTTTCCCGCCTGGACCTGCGCGACGAAGTAGGGCGAGTTCGCTCCCGACGCTGTCGTGCGCAGATGGACCGTGGCGAAGGCCCTGATCTTCGCGTCGACGGCGCCGAGCCCGGCGATCGGGACCTCGAGCGGCACCGCCGCGTTTCGGGCGGCGATCGACGAGATGCCCGAGAGCGCGTTGAGCGGCAACGTGGACGGGAAGCCGGTGAGCGTACCGTCTCCGAGTTGATGAGCGTGCCCCGCGCTCGCGAAGTCCCCGTGCGCGCCCGGGATGGCCGCGTGCGCCGTGACGGCGCCGGAGCTCTCGTAAGCGTTCGACGCGTGCAGCACCGTGGACACGTCGGCCACCTTGGTCCCGTCGGAGGCGTTCGCGAGCTCGATGCCGTTCGAGGGCGTCCCGGCGCCTTTCGCGAGATAATGGATCGGGTTCGAGGAGGAGTCCTTCGCGGGCGCGTACTCCGCCGAGCCGGTCGCCGGCGCGTAGCCCGACGGCACGTCGCCTGCCGGCGTGGTCGCGTCCCAGACCTTCGGCGCCTTGGCCGTGAGGTCCGAAGCCTTCGCGTAGCCTGACGGCACGTCGGCGGTCGGCGTGGTCGCGTCCCAAACCTTCGGCGCCTTGCCGTCCAGGTCTCCCTTGTCGGCGTAGCCGTTCACGTCCGCGCTCTTCGGAGCGTAGCGCGCGTCGTTGTGCGCGTCGTGGTATGCGTCGTGCGAGGCCGGCGCATAGACCCCGTGCGCCGCGGGGTCGCCCGCGTGCGCGCCGAAGGCCGCGACCGTCACGCCGCCGGCCGCGCCGGGTATCGACACCTTGGCCACGCCGGGGCGTCCCGGAATCGACTCGACCGCGACGCCCTCGATCTCGAGCCGGTACGCCCACAGGGTCGAACCGTCCGTGAGCTTGACCTGGATCCGCCCGTAGCGGCGCTTGCAGAAGGGGTAGATGCGGCAGAGTCGGCAAGGCCCGCAACAGCAGCAGCAGCAGAGGAAATTCTCGAAATAGGGGAAGACCCGGCTGTCCTTGAGGACGCCCGCGAGCAGGTCGGGCCGGTCCCCCGTCTTGAACGCGGCAAGCGCGTCCTTCGGTATCTTCGCCGCGGCGAGGAATTCAGCGGCCTCGGGCGCGTCCCAGTCCAGGTCCTTGAGTATGGCCCGCGCGTCCGCCGCGCCGAGCGCGAGCGGCGTCCCCGCCGGCCTCTTGCCCGCCGAGGCCTCGAACGCCGCCTCCAGGAACCGTCGCGCGCCCGCGGGAAGCGCGTCCTTCCGTTCGAACAAACCCATGGTTGCCTCCTTGCCACTTTTAAAAGATTCCGGCGCGTCGGGCGCCGTCGAAGAGTATCGACCCGATCGCAAGCGTCGGTCAACGTTCCGTGCTAAAAGGCGCGAATCGGGGTTTCGAAGATGGGGAAAGGGCGATTCGTCCGCCCTCGACGCGCGCTGAAACTACCTGCTACGATGGCGCATGCCCTCCAGTATGCACCCGCCAGCCCGCTTCGCCTTCCGCGGCCCCGAAGTCCTCGCGCGTTCCCCGGTTCAAGGCGGCGAGCCCGACCCGCGACCCGCCCCCTGGCCCCAGCTTCCGGTCCCCGAGGGCGCCGAGCTCTTTCCGCTCGCCGTCGGCGCCGCGATCCGCCCCGGCCTCGAGGGCTCGGCGCTCGCCGTTCCCCCGGAGACGCCCGCGCCCGAGGGCCACGAGTGGGCGCCTTTGCGCTCCTTCATCAACGCCGCGTCCGAGGAGCATGAATGGTTCCCCGCGGCGCGCGCCCTCGCCCTGGCCAACTGGCGCGCGGCCACCCGCTTCTGCGGTCGCTGCGGTTCGCCGAACGGCGACAAGGCCGACGAGAGCGCGCGGCTCTGTCCCGCCTGCGGCGCCCTCCAGTACCCGCGCCTCTCGCCCGCGGTGCTCGCCCTCGTGCGCAAGGGCGACCGCATCCTCCTGGCGCGCAACGCCCGCTCCCCCGTGGCCGGCATGCAGTCCATCCTCGCGGGCTTCGTGGAACCCGGCGAGACCTTCGAGGACTGCGTCGTCCGCGAGGTGCGCGAGGAAGTGGGCATAGAGGTGGCGAACGCGCGCTACGCAGGCAGCCAGCCCTGGCCCTTCCCCGACAGCCTCATGGTGGGCTTCGAGTGCGACTGGGTCTCGGGCGAACTCGCGCCCGACGGCGTCGAGATCGTGGAAGCCGGCTGGTACGGCCCCGACGCTCACCCCCTGCTCCCGGGCCCGGGTTCCCTCTCGCGCCGCCTCGTCGAGCGCGCCTTCACGCAGATCCGCGCGCGTTCCGGCGTCCGCGCCGCCGTCCCGGGGACCGCGCCGTGACCCGGGCGGATTACCTCCGCCGCGAGTACGAGGGCCGCGTCAACCGCGCCATCGACTTCGTGTACGCGAACTTCTCCCGCGACTTCGACCTCGACGAGCTGGCGGACGCGGCCGCCTTCAGCCGTTTCCATTTCCACCGGGTCTTCCACGCCCTGACGGGCGAGACCCTGGCCGGCTTCGTCCGCCGCGTCCGCCTCGCCCGCTCCGCGGACCTGCTCCGTTCGGCGCCCGGCCTCGACGTCACGCAGGTCGCGCTCGAGTGCGGCTTCTCGGGGCCCTCGGTCTTCTCGCGAGCCTTCCGCGATCGCTACGGTTGTTCCCCGAGCGAGTGGCGCTCAGGCGACTTCCCCGCCCCGCGCTCCGCCCGCGACGAGAGCAAGCAAGGTCAAGCGGACGGCAAGGGCGGTGATGCGGGCGGTCCGGAAACCGGCTACCCTTCAAGCATCGAACGACCCTTTAGGAGGGAACCCGTGACGAAGCTGAAGTACGAAGTCGAGGTCAAGGAGCTGCCCGAGCTGACCGTGGCCTACGCGCGCCACGTCGGGCCGTACAACGAGGTGGGCGAGGCCTTCGGCCGCCTCGGCCGCTGGGCCGGCCCCCGCGGCCTCTTCCGCCCCGGCGCCCTCTCGCTCGCCGTCTACCACGACAGCCCCGAGACCACCGAGGCCGCGAAGCTCCGCTCGAGCGCCTGCCTCTCCGTCCCGCCCGGCACTCCGGTCGACGGCGACATCGGCCTCATGAGCATCCCCGGCGGCACGTTCGCGGTGGGCCGCTTCGAGATCGCCGCCGACCAGTTCGGCGAAGCCTGGGACGCCCTCATGGGCGAGTGGCTCCCCGCCTCCGGCTGGCAGCCCGACGACCGCCCCTGCTACGAGGTCTACCTCAACGACCACGAGCAGCACCCGCGGAAGCACTTCATCATCGACATCTGCCAGCCCGTGAAACCCCTCTGAGCGCCGGCGCCGCCCGGAGGGCCGGCGGCCCCCGCGGTAAACCCCCAAGCCGCCCGAAGGGCCGGCTTGGGAGTCTACCGAACCGCAAGTCCGACGCCACCCCGCCACGGTAAACCCCCAAGCCGCCCGAAGGGCCGGCTTAGGGGTTTACCGAACCGCAGGTCCGGCGCCACCCCCCGCGGTAAACCCCCAAGCCGCCCGAAGGGCCGGCTTGGGAGTCTACCGAACCGCAGGTCCGACGCCCCCCGCCACGGTAAACCCCCAAGCCGCCCGAAGGGCCGGCTTAGGGGTTTACCGAACCGCTGGCTTGAGCGGCTCGCGAAGCGAGTCCGCTCGAAGCACGCGGAGCGAACGCGGCCCGAAGGGTCCGCGTTCGCCATCATCGGCATTGCCAGCCCGTGAAGCCGCTCCGAGCGTCGGGGCCCCGGATGGATGAGGGGGTCCGGGAGGGGAAGGAAGGACGGCCGCGGCGCTCAGGCGAGCGCGCCCGCGCGGGCCGCCGCCGGCCTTCCTTTCCCCCCGGCCGATCCCGTCTCCCGGGGCGCGACCCGGGGACCCGTCGGGCGTTTCGGAGGCGCGCCCGCTCGCCTCCCATGCCTGAAACCTGGAAACATCCCCAGATTGACAATAAGCTCGCTTGCCGTCATCCTCGGTCACCGCTAATCTGGTGGCGGAGGTGCACAACATGGGCATGTCGTGGAAGATCGTGATCGACGCGGGGGCCATCTCGGTGGCGCTCCTTTTGGCTACCTTCCTGCGCGCGAAACTGCGCTTCCTGCAGCGCTTCATGGTGCCGAACGCGCTGACCGCGGGCTTCATCCTGCTGCCGTTCTACAACTGGGCCATGCCTGCGCTCGGCTACGGCACCCACCGCCTCGGCGAGCTCGTGTACCACCTGCTCAACGTCTCGTTCATCGCCATGACCCTGCGCGCGCCGCACCCGAAGTCGAAGGACGAGCGCGGCGGCCCGCTCATGATCAGCGTCGCCATACTCTGGCAATACGCCATCCAGGCCCTCGTAGGCCTCCTCGCGGGCTTCGCCCTGCTCAGGCTCTTCTGGCCGGGGCTCTCGCCCGCGTTCGGACTCTTCCTGCCGCTCGGCTTCGCGCTCGGTCCCGGACAGGCCTTCGCCATCGGGCGCGGCTGGGAGCCCCTGGGCTTCGAGGGCGCCGCCACGGTGGGACTCGCCTTCGCCGCCGTCGGCTACCTCTGGTCGAGCTTCGTCGGCGTGCCGCTCATCACCTGGGGCATCAAGCGGGGCCGGGTCGGCAAGGCCGCCCTCGAAGCCTTCAAGGACCGCACGCTCATGACCGGCATCGTGGAGAAGGGCCGGCAGGGCGGCGAGGCCGGCAGGCTGACCACGGACAGCGAGGCCATCGACAGCTTGAGCTTCCACGCGGGACTCGTGGTCTTCACCTACCTGCTCTCGTACCTGCTGCTCTCGGGCCTGACGAAGCTGCTCGCTTTCGCCGGACCGACCGGCGTCGAGCTCGCCACGAACCTTTGGGGTATCAACTTCATCTTCAGCTCGGTGACGGCCATGCTCGTGCGCGTCTGCCTGAAGGCCCTGGGAATCCAGCGCCTGGCCGACGACGCCACGCTGACCCGGCTCTCGGGCTTCGCGGTGGACTACATGGTGGCGGGCTCCATCGCCGCCATAGCCGTCACCTTCGTGGCGCGCTACTGGGCGCCGCTCCTCGTCGTCACCACGCTCGGCGGCGTCGTCGTGACCGTGACGACCATCTGGATGGCGTCGCGGCTCTTCCGCGACCACCCCTACGAGCGCATGCTCATGGTCTACGGCTGCTCGACCGGCACGCTCTCGACGGGCCTGGCCCTGCTCCGCGTGCTCGACCCCGAGTTCCGCACGCCCGTGGCCTCGGACTACATGAAGAGCGCGGGCATCAGCTTCCTGGCGGCCATCCCCTTCATCCTCTCCATCAACCTGCCGGCCAAGACCGGGCAGACCGGCGACTGGTCCTACTTCTGGACCATGATCGCCGTGTCGGCGGCCTACCTCGTCGTCACGAGCGTCGCCTTCCTGGTCATGGCTCGCGGCCGCGGCCTCAAGGCTCCCGGCAAGCTCTGGCTGGACGGGCCGAAGGCCTGAGCGCGGACGCGCGGAACGGAAAAGAGGGTAGGGGAGGGAAGGCGACTCGGTCGCCCTCCCGCATCCCGAGAAGGCCGTCGCGGCACGCGGCGGCCTTTTTCGCATGCACCCGATGGCTCGCGCGACCTTCCCGCCGCATCCGCGGTGCGGCGCCCGTCCGCCCGTTCGCGGCGCCCGCGCGGGCGGGGTGCGGCCCCGTCGGACGCGCGGTGCGGCGCCCCCCCCCCCCCCCCCCCCCGCGTTCGCGGCGACCGCGCCGTAGTATCGCCGCTCGACTCCGTTCAGCTCCCGGAAGTTCCTTTAAAGCGCTGAATATGTCTTGCAGTATCCCCAAAGTTGACGTATGCTCCTTAATGCTCCCATTTCGAGGGGCGCAAGGAGGCGGGCATGGCCGATCGCTTCTACTCGGTCGAGGAGCTCTCGACCATCCTCAAGCTGCACCCGAAGACCGTGCTCCGCTTCATCCGCGAAGGGCGCATCGCGGCGCGGAAGCTCGGCCGGTCCTGGCGGGTGACCCGCGAGGCGCTCGAAGCCTACGCGCACGCGGAGTTCGCCTCGGGTCCTGGGCCCGAGGGACCGGTCGACCTCGCGGCCGCCGCGCGTCGCGCGCGGGTGTCGGCGATCGTCGAGATCGACGCGGAGGACTCGGCGGAGGCTTCGCGGCTCTCGAACACCCTGATGGCGGCGCTCAACTGCAAGGACCCCGCCTGGGGCGAGTCGCGCTTCGACTTCCTCTACTTTCCGGAGCTCCGGAAGGCGAAGTACGCGCTCTACGGCACGCCGCGCTTCATCGCGGAAATCATGGCCATGCTCGACCGCCTCGGCGCCACGGAAGGGGGAGGGACATGAAAGCCTCGGTCTGGAAGACGGAAGCGGGCCGCGACCTGGTCCTCGCGAGGTACCGCGCCCACCTGGACTCGAGCCTCGGCGAGGGTACCGAGCGGCGCTTCCTCGATACCTCGTACGGCCCGACCTTCACGGTCGGCATGGCCGCGCCCGGGAAGCCGCCCGTGGTGCTCCTCCACGGCTCGGCCTCGAACAGCGCGAGCTGGCTCGGCGTCCTGCCGCTCTACGCGCGGCGCCTTTCCGCGCATTGCCTCGACATCCCCGGCGAGCCGGGCCTGAGCTCGCCCGAGCGCCTCCGCCTCGCCTCCGACGCCCCCTCGCGCTGGCTCGGGGAGTGCCTCGACGCGCTCGGCCTCGAGCGCGTCGCCTTCGTCGGCATGAGCCTCGGGGGCTGGTACGCTCTCGACTTCGCCGCGCGGCATCCGGAGCGGGTATCGGCGCTCTCGCTCTTCGCCGCGGGCGGCATAGCGCCGCAGCGGATCGGCTTCCTCTTCACCGCGCTCGCCTGCCTGGCGCTCGGCGCGAAGGGTCGGCGCCTGCTCGCCCGGGCGATCTACCGCGACGCCGAGATTCCGGAGGAGCTGCTAGAATACCAGGCCCTCGTGTCGCGGCACTTCAGGCCGCTCGCCGAACCGCTCCCGATCTTCCCCGACTCATCGCTCGCGCGGCTTGCCATGCCGCTCCAGTACATCGCCGGCGAGCATGACGCCCTGCTCCGCGCGGCGGACTCGGTGGCGCGGCTCGAGGCCCTGCTGCCGGGCGCGGACGCGCGTCTCGTCGCAGGAGCGGGCCACGCCATAATCGACCGCTTCGGGGAGTCGGAAGCCTTCCTGGCGGGCGCCCTGCTGGCGTAGAGCCGCCGCCTTTCGGGTGCGGCGGGAAGGCGAAGCGAGCCTGCGGGTGCTTTCGGGAAGGCGCCCGTCCGCCGCGGCCGGTCTTATCCGCCCGCGGCGAAGGCGCCCGAGTTGCCCTTCCCCCATCCCCGCCCCTATCCGTATTCCTCTACCTTCTTTTTCCTTCTCTTCTCTGTGCCTGCGTCGCTTCGCGCCGCTTTCGGAATGGAAGGATTCAGTGCCCGCGCTTCGCGCAGGCGACCTCATCTGCGCCTCCGTGGTTGATCTTCAAGATCAAAGCGGCATCGTGAAGGCCCTGCCCGCGGGCTCCGGCTGTTCGCCGCGCAGCTCCGCGAGGAACTCGAGGGCGGCCTGCCACTTGCGGCCGGAGCACCAACGCCGCGCGAAACGGACCTGGTAGAGGGCCTTGCCGTCGTAGAACTCGAAGAGGTGCTGCTTGAGCGTGCCCACGCCCGAGAGCGAGGCGAGGGGGAAGGATAGCCGCCCGCCCACGAGCGGCGCGAGCTCGAGGCGGTCCGGGAAGAGCACGAGCGAACCCGTGCGCACCCGCCGCAAGGGGTTCATCTTGCGGCCCCGGAGCAGGGCGACGCCGGAGTCGGAGAAGAGCGGGGCGTCCGGGTGCTTCCTCGAACGCTCCTCGAGCCAGGCGCGGAAGGCGGCGCCCTGCCAGAGGTCCCACGCGCGGATGTCGCGGAAGCGGAAGCCCTTCGAATCGCCGATCGGGACGAAGCCGCCGCGGCGGTCGACCCGGGCGAGGGCGCCGCACCCGTGGCAGCGGAAGCGGTTGCGGAAGCTGCGGAGGCCGCCGACCTTGCCGCATTCGGGACACATGAAGAGGGCGAGCTCGAGGTGCTCGGCGCGCGCCCGGCCGCGCCAGGAGATCCGCCGTTCCCCGAGCCACGCGAACTCGTCGTGGGCCATTGCCGCGACGAGCCTTTCGTGGATTGCGTCGGCGTCGAGGGTCTTGAGCTCCTCGGACTCGAAGGCCCGCTTGAATTCGAGCTCGACGAGGCCCCGGCGCCGGCGCCACGACCAGCGGGGGAGCGAGAGGTACACGCCTTTCAGCACCACGACGAAGACGGGCACCTTGAGCAGCTTGAGGAGCTTCGCGGTGCTCGGGAACACGCCCTGGGTGCGGCCGTCCCAGCTGGCCTGCCCCTCGGCGAAAATGCCCACGACGCCGCGCTTCTTCCGCACGACGTCCACCATCATGCCCACGGTCTCGAGGTCGGGTATGGCCTTGCTCTTCGGGATCGAGCCCACGAGGCGGAGCAGCGAGCGCATGAGGCGCGTGCGCATGTTGCCGTCGCTCGTCACCCAGTACACCGGTTCCGGCACCAACGAGCCGACCATGAAGGGGTCGATCATGCTGGCGTGAGTCGGGATGACCACGTAGGGCGGGCGCGTCGCGCGGACGGCCTCGAGCCCGACGGTTTCGACCTTGTAGGCCCGTTTGAGCCAGGCGCCGAAGCTGATCCTGAGCAGGCGGTTGAAGAAGCGGTAGTTGTTCGGGCTGTAACGGCTGCGGGACGGCATCGGCGCTCCTTATCGTGGGCCGGCAGGGCGTCATTCGAGGCTAGCGGAAGCGCGGCTGAATGGCAACCCGTGACTAGTGTCACGAAGCTTCCGGGTACCTATCAATCCAGGGCATAAGCCGGGATGCGGCCGATCCAGTCGGTGCCCGGTGTCGGGAAGAGCTTCAGCCAAGCCCTCATCCCCGGGGTCGTCAGGGAGCTTCGTGAAAAGAACGCCCGCGCCTGGTAGAAGAGTCCCTCAAGCCCGAGCCGGACACCCTTGGGTATTCCCGCGACATCCGCATGTTTCCGCCTGTCGTTTCCGCGAGAGCCGACCAAGTAACGTTTCCGGTAATTATGGTACCGCGCATAACACCAGAACCGAGCCATCCCGTTCGAGGCGCTGCGCGCGTGGCAGGTCGTTTCGCGTCGATGGGCTGCCTGGTCCTTCCTCAGCTCACGGTCCCAGTAATTCACGGGAAAGAGTGGATTCCAGCCGGTGCGCGGCTTCCGTGAACTCACGAGAACCCGCGCGACCCTATCCTTCCCGAGGGATCCCAGCGGATGCGCCGCAAGAGCCGACGTGTATTCCTTCTTAAGATCGGTGACGAGGACGAGGGGCTGATCCTTTCTCGGCGGCCGGTCACGGGCGAGTTGGTCGAGCAGCTCAGCGAACGACCGCTCGATCGCGCTCGCTTCGTAGGCCACCGCCCGGTCGTGCGCCGCACGCTTCGCCTTCTGGTCAGTTGTCATCGAGCCCGACCGCCTCAAGGTCGCGTGCGTCGCTTCAAGAAGGAAGCGCGAATCGCCGGCGACCGAAATGGTGATGTTGTTGGGAAAGAACTGCGACCGGTCGAAGCTCTGGAATCCGTCGATGGCGACCGGCTCCCGAGGATCGGCGAAGGCCCGCAGGTGGGAGTGGACCGCGAGCGCCTGACGCGAAAGTCGGTCGACGCGGTTCTGGACGCTGTCCGGGGACAGCCCGAAGTGCCGACCGAGCGCGCGACCGCTCATTGAGGAGGCGAGCAGCTCCTCGAACTCCCGATAGTCGACCACCTTTTTTGCATAGTAGTCGACGCGGAAAGTCTGCGTGGAAAAGTTCCGTCCACAGGCCTTGCAGCGGAACCGGGGAACACTGCCGAACGCGCGGGTTTCATGGTGCCCGTCACGTTCGAACCAGGACTGTTCAACCGGCGAAAGGTGGTGGACACACCCGGGTCGAGGGCAGAAGGGCGGATCCAAGGTCGGGCCGGGAAGGGCGAGGAGCTTATGCATGCCGGACTATCGTCGGCCCTCGGTTCTCTTGCTTGCGTTTCCCGGAAGCTTCGTGACACTCAACACGCCTTGCTTCGCGGCGCTGGCATAAGCTAGCATGGCCTGTCGCGCGCGGACCCGAGCCGGCGCGCGATCCGGAGGTCCCCATGAGCCCGAGCGCTCCCGAAGCGGAAGTCCTGGTCGCCAGGGCGTCCGAGATCCTCGCGCGCGTGCGCAAGGCCGTTTCCGCGCGGCTCGTGGGCAAGACCGAGCTCGTGGACGGCATCCTCGCCGCGGCGGTCGCCGAGGGGCACCTCCTCATCGAGGGCGTGCCGGGCCTCGCGAAGACCCTGGCTGTGCGAGCTTTCGCGGACGCGGCCGGTCTCCAGTTCCGGCGCGTCCAGTTCACCCCGGACCTGCTGCCCGGCGACATCACGGGCACGCTCTATTACGACGCGCCCACGGGCCGCTTCGTGCCGCGCAAGGGGCCGGTCTTCGCCAACGTGGTGCTGGCCGACGAGATCAACCGAGCGCCGGCAAAGGTGCAGTCCGCCTTGCTCGAGGCCATGGAGGAGCGCCAGGTGACCATCGGCGACTCGAGCCTCGAGCTGCCCTTCCCGTTCATCGTGCTGGCCACGCAGAACCCGATCGAGCACGAGGGTACCTTCCGCCTGCCCGAGGCCCAGCTCGACCGGTTCATGCTGAAGGTGAATGCGGACTACCCGAGCGCGGCCGAGGAGGCGGAGATAGTCCGGCTCGCGGCCTCCTCGAGGGACGGGGGGGCGCGCCGCGCTCCGGCGGCCGAGACCGTGCTGACGGAATCCGACCTGGGCGCCTTGCGCGCGGCCCTGGCGGCGGTGCGCGTCGACGACGCGGTGCTCGGTTACTGCGTGCGCCTGGTCCGCGCCACGCGGCCCGATCCGGCGGCCCCCGACCCGGCCCTGCGCGAGCTCTCGCGCCTTGTGGAGTACGGCGCCTCGCCGCGCGCCAGCATCGTGCTGCATCGCGCCGCCCGCGTCGCGGCGCTTTTCGCCGGACGGGCCTGGGCCGGTCCCGACGACGTCAAGGCTTTCGCCCTGAGCGCCCTTCGCCACCGCGTCGCCCCGAGCTACGAGGCCGAGGCCGAGGGCGTCGACTCCGACGAGCTCGTGCGGCGGATCCTCTCCATCGTTCCCGTGCCATGAGTTCGACCGGCGACCTGGCGACGAACCGTCTGCTCAGGCGGCTCAAGTTCGCTTCGCCGATGGTCAGCCGCTCGCTGGCCTCGGGCGAATTCCGATCGGCCTTCAAGGGGCGCGGCGTGGAGTTCGACGGCCTGCGCGACTACGACGGCGCCGACGACGCCTCGCTCATCGACTGGAACGCGAGCGCCCGCTTCGGCCGCCCCTTCGTCAAGACCTTTCGCGAGTCGCGCGACCTGGCCCTTTTCGTCGTGTTCGACGCCTCCGCCTCCATGGACTTCGGCTCGCCGCGCTCGAAGCGCGAGACGGCCGCGGCGGCCTGCGGCCTTTTGTGCCTGGCGGCGGAGGAGGGCGGGAATCCTTCGGGAGCGCTCGTTTTCGCCGCAGCGCCGCTCCGCCTCGACCCGCCCGCCCACGGCCGCTCCCACGCCCTCGCCCTCGCCGAGCGCTTCGCCGCGCTTCGGCCTGAAGCGGGCGAGGGGGGCTCGGCCCTCGGCGACGCGCTCCGGGCGGCGAGCGCCGACCTGAAGCGGCGCTCCGTCGTCGTCGTCGCGAGCGACTTCCTGAGCGCGGGCTGGGAACGTCCCTTCGCGGAGCTCGCCCGACGGCACGACGTCATAGCCCTGCGCGTGACCGACGGCGCCGACGGCGCCCTCCCGGCCCTGGCCGGAGCCTGCGCGGTGCGCGACGCGGAATCGGGCCGCGTGGCCGTGATCGACCCGCGTTCGGCCGACTGGACCGAATCCCGCGCGGCCTCCGGCGCGGAACGCAGGCTAGCGTGGCTCCGCGCCGTGGCTCGCGCCCGAGCCTCGCGCCTCGAGATCGACACGGGCGAGGATCCTGCCCTGGCCTTGCTGCGCTTTTTCGACCGCCGCTCGCGGGGGGCGTCGTGAGCGGCCGGCGCGTACCCGGGATCCCGGCCGTCGGGGGGCGGCGCTTCGCCGCGATCCTCGTCGCGTCGGCCTTCGTCGCGTCGGCCTTCGCGGCTCCGGTCAAGGTGCTGTCGGCCGGCTTCTCGCCGCCGCGCCGCTTTCCCGGAGATCTAGTCGAGGCGACCATCGTCTTCGATCCGGGCGCGCGGAAGCCCGCGGAGGGCCGCGTCGCCTTCCCGCCGCCGGCCGCCGGCTTCCGGGGCGAGACCGAGCTGGTCGAAGCCTCGCTCTTCCGGGCCGAGGGGCGCTGGACCTGCGCGGTTCGTTTCCGCGTATGGGAGCCGGGAACCCTGGAACTTCCCGGCTTCTCCGTCGGCGATTTTTCCTTCCCGCCCCTCGCCGTCTCCGTGGAATCGGCGCTGACCGCCTTCGGCCGCGAGAACCCGCTTCCCGCCGCCCAGCTCGAGCTTCCGGGAACGCGGACCCTGGTCCTGGGCGGCGCCGGGGCCCTGCTCGCCTTCGTCGCGCTCGCGTTCGCCGTGGTTTTCAAGCTCCTTCCCTGGCTGCGCGCGCTGATGGCGGAGTGGCGCTCCGGAAGGACCCGACGCGAACTGCTCGCGGCCATAGCCTGGCTCGAGCGGCGCGGGGACGAGCTCGAGGCCGCCGCCGCGTGGGCGCTCCTGTCCTCGCGCGTCCGGGCCTGGCTGGCCCACGCGGCCTTTCCCGCGGTCGCCGCCCTGACCGCCCGCGAGCTGGAAACCGCCCGCCCGGAGGCCTTCGCCGAGGAGGCCTGGAACCCCCTCGCTCGCCTGCTCGCCCGGAGCGAGGCGGTCCGTTTCGCCGGCCTCCCCGCGTCGGCGGGCGAGATCGCCGAGGCCTGCGCGGCCGCGCGCGCGGCGCTCGAGGCCTGGGAGGAGGCGGACCATGCCCGGCTTCGCTGATCCTTTCGCGTTGATCCTCCTGCCTTTGCCGGCCCTAGTCCTGGCGGCGGCCGCCTTCCTCGCGCGGGTGGGGGGCCGGCCGGATCGGCCCGAGGGCTATCGACTGCCGCTGCTCGTCTGGGGCGCCGACGGGGGAACGCCTTCCGCGACGGGCTTCAGGCGCGCCGCGCGCCTCGCTTCCCGCGCGGCCTTCGCGCTGGCCTACGCCGCGGCCGCGGTCGCGGCGGCGGGTCCCTACACGGTGGAACACCGCTCGTACTGGCTCACGCGCGGCGCCGACGTCGTCTTCGCGCTCGACGTCTCGCCGAGCATGGCGGCCCGCGACATCGAGCCGGATCGGCTGTCCGCCGCCAAGGCCCTCGTCCGCGCCTACCTCGAGGCGGGCAGGACCGAGGCCGTCGGCGTCGTCCTCTTCGGGCGCGAGGCCGCCCTGCTCGCGCCGCCGAGCGCCGACCACGGGGCGGTCGCGGCTCGCCTCGAGGAGGCCCAGCCGGGGGTGCTCGGCGACGGGACCGCCGTGGGACTCGGCCTCGCGGTGGCCGTCCGCCACGTGCACGCCGCCCGGGGCCTCGTCGACCGCGTGGTGCTGGTCACCGACGGCGAGAACAACGCGGGCTCCGTCGCCCCCGAGGACGCCGCCGACCTCGCTCGCCGCTACGGCGTCGAGCTCGTCGTGGTGGGCGTCGGAGGTCCGGGAGAGGCGGACATCGTCTACCGCGATCCGGTCACGGGACGCACGGTATCGGGCGCCTACGCGTCCTCCTTCGACGAGACCTCGCTCAAGGACCTGGCCGCCCGCGCGGGAGGCGCCTACTTCTCCGCGACGGACTCGGCCGCGCTCGCGCGGGCCTTCGACTGGGCCGCCGAGCGCTCGGCGGGCTCCGCGGGGCGGCGCTCGGTCGAACGGCGCCTCGACCGCAGCCGCGCCTGGCTCATATTGGCCGCGGCCTTCGCGGCGGCCGCGTGGCTGCTCTCGCGCGCGGCCAACGGAGGGGCGGAATGACGGTCGACTCGCCCGAGCTCCTTTGGCTGCTGCTCCTCGTCCCCGCGCTCGGCGCGCTCGGCGTCCGGGCGGCCGTCCGCGCCTCGCGCTTCGCCTCCGTGTGCTCCCCCTCGTCCGCCGCGGAATCCGCCGGCCGCCGCGCCCTCGCTCTCGGCCTGGCCATGGCGGCCTCCGAGGCGGTCGTCGCGGCCTCGGTCATACTCGGGCTTTCCGGCGTCTCGATCGGACGGGAGCCGATGCCCGCCGAAGGGGGCGGCCTCGAGGTGGCCATCGTGATCGACGTCTCCAATTCCATGCTCGCGACCGATTCCGTCCCGAGCCGGCTCGGCCGCGCCGTCGCGGTGGCCCGCTCGCTGCTCGCGGCGCGGCCCGCGCTGGCCTGGAGCCTCGTCGCCTCGCGCGGCGGCGCCTCGCTCCTGGTGCCGCCGACCGACGACGTCGCGGCGGTCGACGAGGCCCTCGAGTACGCCTCGCCCGACGCCGTCACCCTGCCGGGCACCAGGCTCGGCTCGGGCGTGCGCGAGGCGCTCCGCGCGGGAGGGGCCGGACGGCGGGTCGTCGTGGTCATGAGCGACGGCGACGACCGCTCCTCGGATCTTGGCCGCGTGGCCGCGGAAGCCCGGGCCTTCGGGGCGGCCGTCATCGCGGTGGCCTTCGGCGGCGACGCGCCCGTCGAGGTGTCCGACGCGGCGGGCCGCCCGGTCCTCTCCGTCGACGGCAGCCGGGCCGCGAGCGCGCGCCGGGCGGAGGGGCTGATCCGGCTCGCCGCCCTTTCAGGCGGCGCCTTCTTCGACGGCGACGACCCGGCGAGCGTCGGCGGCATCCTCGAAGCCATCGACGCGGCGGGTTCGGGCGCCCCGGGCTCGATCGCCCGGACCATGCCCGCGGACCGGTCGGGCGCCTTCGCCTTCGTCGCGGCGCTGGCGCTGCTCGCCCGGGTCCTGCTTTCGCGCCTGCGCTCGCGGGGGGCGCTCGCGTGAGGCGGGCGAGCTCTCCCCTCGCCCGGAGGCGGAACGGCCCCGCCCCGATCCTCGCCGCCTTCGCCTCGGCGGTCCTCGCGCTCGCCTCCTCGTGCTCGAACGCGGCCGCGAGGCTCGCCGTGCTCGAAGGCAACGCCGCCTTCGCCCGGGGCGAACGGCAGGACGCCCTCGCGCGCTACCTGGCGGCCGGACCCGGCGAGGTGCAGTCCTTCGACCTGGGCAACGTCTACGCGGCCATGGGCGAGGCCGAGGCGGCGAGGTCGCTGCTTTCGCCCCTGCGGGACGCCTCCGACCCGCGCGTCGCCTTCGGCGCCGCCTACAACCTGGGCCTCCTCGAGCTCGAACTCGGCCGCCACGACGAGGCCATCGCCGCGCTTCGCGCCGCGCTGCGCGCGCGCCCCGGCGAGATCGAGGCCAAGCGCGCCCTCGAGCTGGCCGTGGAGGCCTCCCGCAACGCCCGCAGCGCCTCGGCGGCCTCCCGCTCCCCGACGGCCGAAGGGCCGGATTCAGGCGGGGACGAGCTGTTCGGCATCCTGCGCGAACTGGAAACCGGGCGCTTCCGGGCGCCGCGCCCCGCGTCGACGGCCCCCGCGCCGGATGACCACTAGATGCGAGGAAACGATACGATGACGCGAGACGCGCGCGGCCGGACGGCCTCGACCCTGCTGCCGCTCCTCTTTTTCGTTCTGATCGTCCTCCTCGCCGCCCCGGCGCGGGCCCAGGAAGCCGCGCTGAGCTGGGAGCCCGCCGCGCCGGTTCCGGGCCGGGGCTTCACGGTGGTCCTGGTCCTGCCCGGCGTGGACGTCCGCGACCTCGACGTCGAAGCCGGCCGCGGCGCCGCCGGCATGGAATTCGTCTCGGCCGCGTCCTTCCCGATCCGCGGCGAGGGGTCGGCCGCGCCGGCCGCTCGGGTCGAGCTCAGCTTCCTCGTATTGGCCGAGGGCGAACTCTCGACCGGCCCGATCACGGTGCGCTCGCGCGGGACGACCCTGACCTTCGACGCCGTCCGCGTGCGCGCCGCGCCGTCCGGCACCGGGCCCGAGCCTGAGTACGCCGAGTGGATCGCGCCGGAGCGCGTGAACCGCTACGGCGCCTTCCGGATCGCGGCCGCGCTCCCGGACGGCAAGTACGCGGAGCTGGAACCCTTCGCGTCGCCGGGGCTTTCGACCTTCGACGCGCCCGACGGCGCCCTCCTGGCCCTGGCCCTCGAACCGGGACGCGTGGAGCTGCCCCGCGCCGTGCCCGCCCTTCCGGGCGTCGAATTCCGGGCCGCCGCGGTCGAGGTGGCTGAGCTTCCCCCGACCGTCCGCGCCTCGCGGGCCGTGGGTCGCTTCTCGCTCCGGCTCGAGCCGGGCCTCGCGAAGGTCCGGGCCGGAAGCGCCTTCTCCTTCGCGCTCGTCCTCGAAGGCTCGGGCTCCCTGCCCGTCGTCGTCCTGCCCGCGCTCTCGGTGGAAGGTCCCTCGGGACCGGTTCCCGCCGCGGACCTGGCGGTGACGCGCCGCGACGGTTTCCGGGCGGGACCGGACGGCTTCGAGGGCACCGTGATCCTCGATTGCGCCGTCGTGGCCCGCGAGGCCGGCGACTACAGCGCCGGCTTCGAGTCGCTGGAATACCTCACGCCCGACGGGGAGCTCAAGCGCCTCGTCGTGAAGCCCCTGGCCCTCGAGGCCGTCCCGGCGACGGATCCCGCCGTCCTCGCCGCCGCGTACGGCCGGCTCGAAGCGCTCCCGGCATCCCGCTCGGGAGGAAGCCGCGCCGCCGGCCTGGCCCGCGCGGCCCTGGCAGCCCGCGCCGCGGGTGACGAAGCCGCCTTCGTCCTCGCGCTCCACGGCGCCGAGCGCGCGCTGGGTCCTTTCGAGCGGGCCCTCGGCGCGACCCTCGGCGCGGCCCTCGACGCGCGCGAAGCCGCCCTGCGCCTGCCCGAGCGCCCGCGCGACGTCCTGCCCCGTCCGTTAGCGCTCCTCGCGCCAGCGCTCGCGCTTCTCGCCGTAGCGGCGCCGCTCCTGGCGCTCGAATACCGCCAGGCCCGGCGCCGCCTGCGCTTCGGCCCCGTCCGCCGCTTCCGCGCCTCCCGACCCGTCGCCGCCTGCCTCGCCCTCGGCCTGCTGCTGGCGCTCGCGCTCGGCGCCTCGCTCGCCGAACGCGCGCGCGATTTCGCCCTCGTCGGTCCCGGTCCCGTCCGCGCCGTGCCCTCGGAGTCCGGCGGGGCTTCCTTCACCCTGGACGCAGGCGCGGCGGCCCGGGTGCTCGCGCGCGAAGGCGGATGGGCGCGCGTATCCTTCGCCGACGGGCGCTCCGGTTGGGTGCCCGAGCTTGCGGCGCTGTCCTACGGAGGTTTCTGATGCCCGGCTTCGGCGAGATTTTCGAGGAATGGGAGCGCCTCAATTCCGACGCGGAAAAGGCGGCCCGGAAGCGAGCGCAAAAACCGGGACCAGGCAAGCTCGCCAATCCGAGGCGCGTGGCCGAGGCCGAGGCCGAGGCCGAGCGGGAGGCCGCCGAACGGGCCGCGCGAGACGCCGCGCGGAAGGGCGGCCCGGCCGTCCCCGCCCGGGCCTCGGGCGTAAAGGGCGCCGCGCGCGACCCGAACGCCGTCATGGCGGCCTGGCTTCGCCGCCACGGCGCCCCCAAGGCCCTCGAGCGCGAGACCCTCGACGAGGACGCCGCCGGCCTCGAGCCCGGCGCTCCGGCCTCCCCGGGCCGAGGCGGCCGCCGCGCCGGGCCTTCCGCGGACCGCGACGGGGCCGGCGAAGGCGACGCCAACGTGCTCCTCTCCGAATGGCTCGACCGCTACGGCGCGCCCGCCGCCCGCGAGGCGAGCGAGCGCGACGCCCCATCCTCGGGCGGCCGCGCCTCAGGCCCCTCGCAGCGCGAGCTCGAGGCCCTGCCCGTGGACGCCAGCGTCGACCTCCACGGCCTCCGCGCGGCCGAGGCCGAGGAGCGCCTCGAGGCCTTCCTCCGCGACTCGGCGGCCACGGGCGCGCGCAAGGTGCTCGTCGTCCACGGCAAGGGCAACCACTCCCCCGACGAGCCCGTCCTCAAGGCCGTCGCGCGCCGCGTCCTCGAGCGCTCGCCCCACGCGGGCCGCTCCGGCCCCGCCCCCAAGTCCCAGGGCGGCTCCGGCGCCACCTGGGTCCTCCTCCGCCCCTCCTCGCGGAAGCATTGAACCAGGGAAACAAACGCCGAAGGCCGCCTTGCGGGCGGCCTCGGTTCCGGGGGCGGTATGCTGTGCGGGGGACGGTCTACCGCTCGCGGTAGATGATGCGGCCGCGGTTCAGGTCGTAGGGCGAGAGCGCCACCTTGACGGTGTCGCCCGGCACGATGCGGATGTAGTGCTTGCGCATCTTGCCGGAAAGGTGGGCCAGGATGACGTGCCCGTTGGACAGCTCTACCCTGAACATGGTGTTCGGGAGGGCTTCCTTGACCTTGCCCTCTACCTCGATCGCTTCTTCTTTCGCCACGGCCTCTCCTAAAATTCGGTCGGTATTCGACCTTGTCTTGAAAAGGCCGCTCCGAGAGTTACAATAGTATGGGCCTGCGCGGACCGTGTCAACCGGGTTGACTTTTACCCGGCGCTGCGACATGGTAGCCGCGCTTTTTCACTATGACCCAAGGGGGCCCTTCGTGGACAAGGTAAACACCGACAGCATGCGTGAACTGCTCATCCAGCAGAAGAAGGAGATCCTCGACAACCTCGCGGCGACCAACGCGGACTTCCGCGCCATCGTCGAGGAGATGGACCCCAAAGACTTCGCCGACGTCGCCGCGGACGACATCGACCGCCGCATGATCGAGGCCCTCGGCTCCCAGGAGATCAAGCGCATGCGGGCCATCGACGCAGCCCTCGCGCGCATCCAGCAGGGCCGCTACGGCTCCTGCATGAAGTGCTCGAAGAAGATCCCGACGGAGCGCCTCACGGCCATCCCCTACGCGGTGCTCTGCATCGAATGCCAGAAATCCGAGGAACGCCGCAACCGCTGACGCCTTCCCGAGGCCCCGCTTCCCCCCGACCCGTCCGGAACCCCGCTTCCGGGCGGTTCTCTTTTGTCGGGGTCCGGGCTTCCGGGCGGAGAGGGGGGGAGGCCGGGACCATGCGGTTCCTTTCCCCCGAGGCGGCGCCCTTCGCGGGTCCGGGGCGGCGCGGCCTTAAGAGCGCGCCGCATGGCCGGCCTCAGGGAAATCACTCCAGGGCGACGTCCGCCCAGTTCCCCTTCGAAAGGACGCGGAGCTCGCGGTAACCGGCCTCGCGGGCCAGCTCGCGCCCATGGCGCCTCCATTCGTCGGCCAGGTGCCCCGGCGCGTGGGCGTCGGCGTTGATCTGGACGGCCACGCCGCGCGCGCGGAACTCCTTCAGCCAGCGGAGGGCCGGGTAGGGCGAGTCGGACTTGCCGCGCGCCATGCCGCCCGTGTTGATCTCCACCACCGCGCCCGAGGCCGCCACGGCCTCCACGGCCTCCATGGCCGCGTCGACGTAGGGCTTCGATTCCTCGTCGATGAAGCGCGCGGAGCCCCGGTTGTTCTTGCGGATCAGGTCGAAGTGGCCGAGCACCTCGAAGCCGCCCGCGCGGGCCAGCTCGGCCAGGGCCTTGAAGTAGGCCCGCGCGAGCGCCACGCCGTCGCCCGCCCAGCGCAGCGCGAATTCCCGCGCGAACTCGTGCGCGGGGCTGTCGACGGCGGTGTAGCGGTACTCGGGCGGCCCGCCCCGCGCCCCGGGCGCGGGCACCATGTGGACGGAGCCGATGCGGTAGTCGAAGTTCCCCGCATCGAGCCGGCCGTCGCCGGGAGCGCAGGCGCCCGCCACCCAGTCGGCCTCGATGCCGAGCAGGATCTCGATCCGTCCCTCCAGCCTCGCGGCCAGGGCGCGCACGGCGTCGCGGTACTCCCCGAGACGCTCCATCGGCAGCACGCCCGGGTAGGGGAAGGGCAGGGGGTTGTGGCTCGAGAAGCCGAGGATGCCGTAGCCTTCGGCGATGGCGGCTTGGGCCATGTCCTCGAGGGATGACCTGCCGTCGCAGAAGTCCGAGTGGGTGTGGTAGCTGGCTTTCATGTGGGCGCCAGTATAGCGGAACGGGCGGAGGCGCGTCGCCTGGCGGGCCGGGAGCGTCCGTGGCCCGGCCCGGGTTTCGGACGGGGCCTCGGACGGGGCTTCAGGCGGGGCCGAAGGTCTCCAGCCAGAGCCCGACGGCTTCCCCGAATTCCTTCCAAGCTTCGCGCAGGGCCCCGAGCGCTCCGGCCGCGCCTCCCAGGTCGCCTTCCTTGGCGGGCTTTTCGACGGCGGCCGCGGCGTCGCCGAGGCGCTTGCCGGTCAGGTTCCAGGCGGCGCCCTTGATGGAGTGCGCGATTTCCCGGAGCTCCTTGAGCTCGCCCGAGGTGGCTGCGGCGTCCAGGGCGTCCAGCTGGGCGGGCGTCTTCTCAAGGAAGCGCCTGAGCAGGTTCGCCACGGTGTCCGCCTTGCCGAGAAAGGTCTCGACCAGCGAGGCGGCGTCGAAGGCGGCCGGCCCGGGCACCGCGCTCCGCGCCGGGGGCGGGGCGCTTTCCCTCTCCCGGCCCCGCTCGCGCGCGAACCAGAAGCCGAGCATGGTCTCGAGGTCCGCCCGGCGGAAGGGCTTGGTGAGCACGTCGTTCATGCCGACGGCCAGGCACTTGTCCCGCTCGTCCTGCATGGCGCTCGCGGTCACCGCGATGATGGGTCCGCGGAACCCGGAGGCGCGGAGCTCGCGCGCGGCGTCGTAGCCGTTCATGCGCGGCATGAAGATGTCCATCAGCACGAGGTCCGGCGCGCGTCCGCGCGCGGCTTCCACCGCCTCGACGCCGTCTCCGGCCAGCATGGCCTCGCAGCCGAGCTGATCGAGCAGCACCGCGAAGAGCTCCTGGTTGACGGCGTGGTCCTCGGCCACGAGGACGGTCTTCCCGAAGCGGGGCGGGGCCGCCTGGGTCGCGCCCGCGCCCTCCTCGAGGGGCTCGAGCGTCTCCTCCATCGAGAGCGCTTTCTCGGTCGCCTCGAAGAGCTCCGTCGGGCGCACCGGCTTGACCACGTAGGCCTGGAACCAGCGCAAGAGGCGCATCTTGGCCTCGGGACCGTTCAGGCCCGCGGGCGTGGCCAGCACCAGCCGGGTGCACGCGAGCGCGGCGTCGCCGGTTATCTCGTTCGCGAGGCGCCAGCCGTCCATGTCGGGCATGTCCTGGTCGACCACCGCGAGCGCGTAGGGTTCTCCGTCCTCGGCCGCGGCGCGCAGGGCCGCGAGGGCCTCGGCCCCGGAGGCCGCCGCGTCGGCGCGGTGCCCGAAGCCGGCCAGGCGCCGTTCCGCCTGGCGCCGCGCCAGGGCGTGGTCGTCCACCACCAGCACGCGCGAGGGCGTGCCCGACCGCAGCGACGGCACGGGCACGGCGAACAGGGCCTCGACCAGCGGCACCTCGAACCAGAACACGGAGCCGCCGGTTTCGCGCGGACGGTAGCCGATCTCGCCGCCCATCAGCTCCACCAGGTGGCGGCTGATGGCCAGGCCGAGCCCCGTGCCGCCGTTGTTGGCGGCGGCCACCGCCTGCGTGAAGGGCGTGAACAGGTCGCCCCGGAGCGACTCCGGCACCCCGTCGCCGGAATCCTCCACCGAGATGCGCGCCCGGCTGCCGCCCGCGCGGTCGACGCGCTCGAGCAGCACCAGCACCTCGCCCGAGCGCGTGAACTTCACCGCGTTCTTGATCAGGTTGACGATCACCTGCCTGAGCCGCGAGGGGTCGCCCCGCACGATGCCCGGCATGGCCTCGTCGAGCTCCACCACGAGCTCGAGCCCCTTCTTGTGCGCGTCGAGCGAAAGCAGGTTGACCGCCTGCCGTATTGTCGAACGGAGGTCGAAGTCGAGAGTCTCCATGTCGAGCCGGCCGGCCTCGATCTTCGAGAAGTCCAGCACGTCGTTGATCAGGCCGAGCAGGATGTCCGCCGCGAAGCCGACCGTGCGGACGTAGTCCGCCTGCTCCTTGTCCAGGCCCGTCGACTTGAGGAGCTCGGCCATGCCGAGGATGGTCTGGATGGGCGTGCGGATCTCGTGGCTCATGTTGGCCAGGAAGAGGCTCTTCGTACGCGTCGCCTTCTCGGCCTCGGCCTTCTCCGTCTCGAGGCGCTTCTCGCGGAGCTTCTGCTCCGTCACGTCCTCGGCCACCGCGAAGACCCAGCGCTCGCCGCGGCGCTCGGGCTCGCCGGACGCGTTGACCCGCGACAGCCGGAGCCGGATCCAGCGGCGCTCGCCCGCGGCGCCCGCCACCGGCGCCTCCACCGTCGCGGCGGTTTGCCGCCCCGCCAGGATCGAGGAGACGTAGTAGGCGAACTGGAAGCCCTCGCGCTCCTGCAGCCAGTCGAAGAGCGGGGCGCGCAGGCGCTCCGGCGGAAAGCCCGCGATGGAGCGGAAGAGCTCGTCGAAGGCGTCGTTCCACAGGGCGGCCATGCCCCGCGCGTCGAGGAGCACGGAGGGCAGCCGGGCCTGTTCGAATGCCTCGCGGTAGAGGCGGTCGGGAAGCAGCACGCCCGGCTTCCTAGAAGTTGGCCTTGAGGACCTCGAGGGTCTTCCGGACCATCTCGTCGGGGCCCATGGGCTTGACGAGGTAGCTCCTGACGCCCGCCTGGAAGGCCCGGACCACGGCCTCGCGCTGCGAGACCGCGGACAGCACGATCACCGGCAGGTCCAGGTCGCGCGCGTGGAGCTCCGCGAGCACGTCGAAGCCGTTCTTTTCCGGCATCAGCAGGTCGAGGAACACCAGGTCGAATTCGGACGAACCGATGGCTTCGAGGAACTCGCGGCCGTTCCCGAAGGCGCTCACCTCGGCGTCCGCGCGCTCGAACACGGTGCGCACGAGCTCCTGGGTGACGAAGTCGTCGTCCACCACCGCCACCCGGAGATCCTTCCAGGCTTCGCGCAGCGACTCGATGTCGGGCGCGGACTTCGCGTCGCGCGGGCGCTCGGCGCCGAAGCGCATCTCGAGCGCCTCCTTGCCCTCGGAACCGCTCTGGGCCCTGAGCACGCGGTCGGCGACCAGGTGGGCCTTGCCTTCCTCGAGCTCCGAGCCCGGGTCGATCTCTGCCAGCAGGCCGTCGAGGGCGTACTGCAGGTTCGACACCACCTCGATGTCGCGGAATTCCTGGCGGCCGACGACGAAGTCGCGCACGAACTTCTCGTTGGTGATGACGCGGATGTGCCGGTGCTTCGCGCCCGAGGCCTCGACCACGGTGGAGAGCAGGGCTTCGAGGTTGGCGCCGTCCACGAACGAGAGCGAGAGGTCGCTCATGAGGAGGATGACGCGGGGCTTGCGGATGGCGTAGAGCTCGAGCAGCTCGGCGATCTTGAAGCGCAGGAGGTCGATCTTCTCGCGGTTCAGCCCCTGGGCTATCTCGACGAAGACGATGTCGTCGTTGACGTGGGCCTCGAGGATGCAGGGCGTCGCGTCGACCTCGATCGGCGTGCCGAGCAGCTCCGAGAGGGCGGCGTAGAAGGCGTCGATGCGGATGGGCTTGGTGAAGACCTTGCGGATGTTGAAGGGCATGAGCTCGAGGAGCCGCCGCTTGTCGATCTTCTGGGCGGTCAGGAGCACGGGGGCGGCGGCGGTGTTGGGGTCGGCCTTCTTGTCCGCGAGGACGTCGCGGGCCGGGCGCCGCGTCACGTGGTAGTCCAGCACCACGAGGTCGGGCAGGACCTCGCGGATGCGGGCCGCGCCGTCGAGCCCGTTGATGGCGGTCTCGACCCGGAAGCCGAAGCGCTCGAGCTTGCCCTTCATGTACTGCCTGAACAGGTCCGACTCGTCGATGATCAGGACGGTTTTCTTCGGCATCTCCTACCTCGCCTTGGCCAGCCGGAGCGGCTGCTGGGTGGCTTCCACGGCGTCGCGCCACAGGCTGCCCTCGGGGTCGACCTTCGCGCGGCGCGCCACCGCGGTGGCGGCCGGGATGTGGACGAACTCGTTGTTGACCATGCCGACCACGAGGCGGGTCTTTCCCGCCATGGCGGCGTGCACCGCGTTGTTGCCGAGCCGCTCGCAGTAGACGGAGTCGGTGGGAATGGCGGGCGCGGAGCGGATCATGTAGCTCGGGTCGATGTACTTGAGGTTGATCTCGACGCCCTTCGCCCGGAAGTGGTCCTGGATGCGGTCGCGCAGGTAGGCGCCGATGTCGCCGAGCCGGCGGTTGCCCGAGGCGTCCGTGCCCTCGCTCTTCGCCAGTATCTCCTGCCCCGCGCCCTCCGCGGCCACCACGACGGCGTGGCCGCGCCGTTCGAGCCTGGCTTCCAGCGCCGCGAGCAGGCCGTCGGGGCCCTCGAGCTCGAAGGGCGCCTCGGGAATCAGCACGAAGTTGGCCTCGTGCACCGCGAGCACCGTATGCACCGCGATGAAGCCGGAGTCGCGCCCCATGAGCTTGACGAGGCCGATGCCGTTCATGGAGGAATGGGCCTCCGCGTGCGCCGCGGTGACGGCGGCGGCGGCCTCGGCGACGGCCGTCTCGAAGCCGAAGCTGCGGTCGATGTAGAGCAGGTCGTTGTCGATGGTCTTCGGGATGCCGACCACGGCGATCTTGAGGCCGCGGCGCTCCACCTCGTCGGCGATGGCTATGGCGCCCTTCAGGGTGCCGTCGCCGCCGATCGCGAAGAGCATGTTGAGGTTGAGCCGCTCGATGGCGTCCACGATCTCGCTCGTCCGCTCCCCCCCGCCCCGCGAGGATCCGAGTATGGAGCCGCCGATCTTGTGGATGTCGTCGACCACGTCGGGGTCGAGGGGCTTGACCGCCAGGTTGTGCTCCGGCAGGAAGCCCTGGTAGCCGTAGCGCACGCCGACCACGCGCCGGACGCCGTAGCGGTTCCACAGGCAGCGGGTGACGGCGCGGATGACGTCGTTGAGGCCCGGGCAGAGGCCGCCGCAGGTCACGATGCCGGCGCTCGCGTGCGCGGGCGCGAAGTAGAGCCGTTCCCGCGGTCCGGCGCGCTCGAACGCGAGTCCCTGCCCGCCGGGGTCGACGCCGTGGCGGACCAGGGACGAGTCGTCGACGTAGTCGGCCACCGCGTCGCCCGGGCGCTTGGAGAGGCCGATGGGAGAGGGCACCGAACGGGGACCGAGGCAGGGCACGGAGGTTTCGGGGACTATCGGCATGGATGCTCCGGAGGGCCGGCGGGCCGCTCACCAATCGAGTATAGACGGGCCATGGCGCCTTATCAATGTCGGGCGACGACCGGGGCGCGGCGACCGGAGCCGGACGGCGGGCACCCGCGGCGCCGACCGCGCCCGGCTCCGCGCGGGACCCAGGCTTGACGGCGCCGGACCCCCCGCCTAGAATTCGCGGACGACCGGAGGTTTCCCATCGACACCACGCACGAAGCCCGTCCGAGCGGCGAACTCCGCGTCCTCTGCGCGCTCGCGCCGCGTTCCGGTCCCGGAGCGGCCGAGGCCGCCGCCGCGGCGGGCAAGGGCTTCGCGTTCAGCTTCCCCTCCGAGCTCCGCGACATCGAGGCCGCCATCGGCGAAGGCCGCGCCGACGTCATCGTCGCCGACTTCCGCTTCGCCTCCGGGGCTTTCGCGGACTGGCTCTCGCTCTGGCCCCTGCCGAGCGTCATCCTGCTCGACGGCACCGAGGATCCGGCCCGCGTCGAGAACGCGCTGCGCGACGAGTCGAGCTTCTTCCTCTTCCGCGACGAGGGCGGAGCCTGGACCCGGCTGCTGCCCATCCTGATCCGCAAGGCGGCCACGGTCCGCGAGGCCATCGCGCGGCAGAACGCCCACATCGCGCTGACCGAGCACCAGTACCTCAACCTGATGCGCGCCATCCCCGACGTGGTCTATGTCCTCGACGCCGCGGGCCGCTTCACCTACCTGAACGACGCCGTACGCCGGCTCGGCTGGGACCCCGCGCGCCTCATCGGCCGGCACTTCACCACCATCGTGCATCCGGAGGACGCCCCCAAGGTCAGCCGGGAAGAGGTGCTGCCGGTGCTGTGCGGCCAGGTCACCGGTCCCGACTGCGCGCCCAAGCTCTTCGACGAGCGCCGTTCCGGCGACCGGATGACGCGCAACCTGGAGCTCAGGCTGCTCGCCGGCAACGGGCGCGTCGCAGGCGACCCGAGCGCCTGGGCGCTCGGGTCCATCAACGCCTTCGGCGAGGTCAACGCCGTCGGATTCAGCATGCCCGAGCTCCGCGGCGCGCCCGGGGGCACCATCGGCGTCATCCGGGACGTCACCCAGCGCCGGGTCAACGAGGACGCCCTCAAGCGCGACCTCCGCTCCCGCGAGGTGCTGCTGCGCGAGATCCACCACCGCGTCAAGAACAACCTGCAGGTCGTTTCCAGCCTCCTCAACCTCCAGCAGCACGCCGTCGAGGACGCGCGGGCCCAGGCGGTCTTCCTGGAATGCCAGACCCAGATCCAGTCCATGGCCATGGTCCACGAGCAGATCTACCAGCGCGCCGAGCTCGACGGAGTCGGCGCGGCCGGCTACGTGGAAAGCCTGGTGCGCTACCTCGCCGGAGTCTACGAGGCCGAATGGCGCGGCGTCTCGGTGTCGGTCGACGCGAAGGGCGAGCTCCGGCTCGACCTCGATTCGGCCATTCCGGCCGCCATCATCGTCAACGAGCTCGTGTCCAACGCCTTCAAGCACGCCTTTCCCGACGGACGCAAGGGCGCGGTCCGGGTCCGGGTGGACCTGTCGGCCGTCGGCGAGGCCATCATCGAGGTTGCCGACGACGGCGTCGGCTTCGCCGCCTCGATGGCGGCCAAGGCCCCCGACGCCCCGCGCTCGCTCGGCCTGGACCTGGTGCAGGCCCTGGCCCGCCAGCTCCGCGGCGAGCTCGGCTTCCGGGATCGCGAGGGAGGCGGGTCGGTCTGCCTGCTGCGCTTCAAGCCGCTCCTCCGCGAGGGTCCGCTCGAGGCGGTCGACTGAGCTCAGTATCCCGAGCGCTCGATGACGGCGAGGTCGTCGAGCAGGGCTTTCTCCCCCGGCAGCTCGCGCAGGGCTTCCTCGATCGTCGCTCGCGCCTCCGCCCTCCGTCCCGCGTTCCAGTGCGAGACGAAGCGGTTGTGGTATTCCGCCACGGCGTTGGAGCGGAAGGCGCGTTCGGCGTCGCGGAGCGTCCGGTCGGAGGGCCAGCGCGCCGTCGCGGGCTTGAGCACCTTCCAGGCTGAGAGCCAGCCCGAGGCGGTTCCGACGCGGTTCGCTTCCCGGACGTAGACGTAGGCGAAGGCTTCAAGGAGCCGGGCCTCGCTCAGGACGCGCGAGGCCGCGACCGCCTCGATCCCGGCCAGCGCGGTCAGGAAGTCCGGGGCGCGGACCGCCCTCGCGAGCAGAGCCTCGGCCACCATGGCGCGGAAGGCGGAGGCGTCCGCAGGGGCGAGGAACGGTTCGCGCGCCTCCAGCAGGGCCGCGGCCTCGTCGATCCGGCCGGCGCCGAGCAGGGCGGCGAGCGAGTTGTTGGCGGCGGTCTTGAGGAAGAGCTCCAGCCTTCCGTCATCGAAGCCGGCGGCCTTGAGCGCGAGGGCCCGGTCCCAGCCTTCGTCCCAGCGCCCGGCTTCGCCGAGCCGCGCCAGGGCGTTGAGCGTCACCACCAGCTCGAGCTCCTCGAGCCGTTCGTGGGATCCGGCGCGTTCCCGCGCCTCGGCGATCGCGCCGAGCGCGCCGGCCGCGTCCTCGCGCCGATCGAGCCAGGCGACCAGGTTCGACACGCGGTCGAGGTAGAATCCCGCGCCCGTCGCGCCGCCGACCAGGTCGAGGTACTCGGCGCCGATCGCCGCCGACTCGCGCCAGGCGCCGCCGCGCTCGAGCAGGGTGGCGCGGTTCGACAGTATCAGGCCGAGGAATTCGCGGTCGCCGATGACGCGGCGTCGCGAGTAGGCGGTCGGGGGTACGTAGGCGTAGCCGGTCACGCGGCCGAAGCTGTCGGTGAATTCCTTGCGCGAGCCGGGGTCGAAGCCGTAGGGGTTCGTGGTCTCGACGTCGATGGTCCGCCCGGAGGCGCGAACCAGGCTGAAAGCGTGGTCCGGAGCGACGACGGCGGCGGCGTCGACGCCGGCGGCCTTCGCGAACACCGAGTAGAGCGCCGCCGACGAGACGCAGTTGTAGTCCCCTCCGAGCGCCGCCAGGTCGACCCGGGTCTGCTCCTCGACGTAGCGGCGGAAGAAGCGATCATGGAGGAAGTCGAGGGCCGCCGAGGCGCGTTCCGCCTCGTCGCGGACGAGCGCGGCCTCCGCCGTCCACTCGCCGAGCGCTTCGAGGATCCGGCTCCGCGCGGCGTCGCGTTCGGTCGCCGTCCCGCCCGAGGCCAGCAGCGCGCCTTCGAGGAAGTCCTCCCAGCCGAGGGGCTCGTCCAGGGCGCCGAGCCGGGCCAGGCCCGTCGCCGCGGGAAGGGAGGCGAGGACTGGCGCCGCCGCGGCGGCTGGAGGCGCCGGCGATCCGACGGCCGGGGGCGAGGCGGGGGTCGTGACGGACCGCGAATCCGCCGCGGCGGCCGGACTCGTCGCGCAGGAGACCGCGACGAGCGCCAGCGCCAGGGTGGCGGCGCGTTCCGCCATGTTCGCCGCCCGTCCGTGGCGCGGATCGCGCGCCGGGGCCGGTCCTTCGTTCGTGCTTGTCCGCGGCATGGTCCCTCCGGTATATTCTGACGACGCTACCAATACAATCTACACAACCAGCACGCGGTCGGCCACGATACGCCCCGCGCCGGAGGATTTTCAATGAACGCTGAATACGATCTCGCCGTCATCGGCGCCGGAGCGGCCGGACTCGCCGCCGCGCAGTACGGGGCGCGCGCCGCGCTCCGCGTGGTCGTCATCGAGGAGATGGCGCCGGGCGGCCAGGCCCTCGTCATCGACAGGCTCGAGAACTATCCCGGCATCCTCGAACCCGTCACCGGCTTCGACTTCGCCGACCTCATGCGCGCCCAGGCCGAGCGCTTCGGGGCGGAGTTCCGCACCACGGGCGCTTCCGCCGTCCGCAAGGACGGCGGCGTTTTCACCGTCGAGACCTCCGACGGTCCCGTCACGGCCCTGGCCGTCGTGCTGGCCACCGGGGCCAAGCACCGCCATCTCGGCGCTCCCGGCGAGGAGGAGCTGCAAGGCCGCGGCGTCTCGTACTGCGCCACCTGCGACGGCCCCTTCTTCAAGGGCAAGCCCATGCTCGTGGTCGGCGGCGGCGACGCGGCCTGCGACGAGGCCAAGTTCCTCGCCAAGCTGAGCCCGAAGATCATCATGGTCCACCGCAAGGACCGCTTCCGGGCCCAGAAGTCCCTGGCCGAGCGCGTGCTCGCGGACCCGAACATCGAGGTCCGCTTCGAGACGGTGGTCGAGCGCATCGAGGGGACCAAGCAGGTCGAGGCGGTCACGCTCAAGAACCTCAAGACCGGCGAGTCCTACCGCGAGGAGGTGCCGGCGGTCTTCGTCTTCGTGGGCTCGATTCCCCAGACCGCCCTGGCGCCCGAATCGGTCGCGAAGGACGAGGCCGGTTCCATCGTCACGAACGAGCGCATGGAGACGAGCCTCCCCGGCTTCTTCGCGGCGGGCGATGTCCGCGTCACGCCCTTCCGCCAGGTCGTGACGAGCGCCGCGGACGGCGCGGTGGCGGCCCATTGCGCGGCGCAGTACATCGACGCGCTCAAGGGACAGGCTTACGCCTAGGCGGGCCGCCCGCGGCGGAGCCGTCGCGCTCGCGGCGGCCCTGGCGCTCGCCTCGCTCGGCGCGGACTCCTTCGCCCAGTCGCGCGTCGACTTCTGGAACGTCGAGGGCGAGCCCGCCGAGGCCGCGCGCGTCCTCGCCGCCGCCCTTTCGCCGGAGGAGCTCCTCGGCCAGCTCTTCATGATGACCTATCCGGGCACCGAGCCGTCGCCGCTCCTCTTCGAGTGGATCCGGCGGCGCGCGCTCGGCGGCATCAAGGTGTTCGGCTGGAACGCCGAGGACACGGGCGTCCTCGCGCGCGTCGTGGCCCGCATCCAGGCGGCCGCGGCCGCCTCTCCCCACGGCATCCCGCCGCTCGTCGCCACCGACCAGGAGGGCGGCTGGATCCGCCACGTCAAGGGCGGCACCAGCGAAACGCCCGGCGCCATGGCCATCGGCGCCTCCGGGCGCCCGATCGACGCCTACCGGGCGGGGCTCTACATCGGCCGCGAGCTCTCCGCCCTCGGCGTCACCATGAACTTCGCCCCGACCGTCGACCTGGCCACCCGGCCGCGCTCGCCCATCATCGGCAGCCGCGCCTTCTCCGAGGACCCGGTGACGGTCGGCGCCCTCGCCGCCGCCTTCTACCGGGGCATGGACGCGGCCGGGGTGGCCTGCACCGCCAAGCACTTTCCCGGCCACGGCGACACGGAGCTCGATTCGCACGGCGTCCTGCCCGTAATCGACGTCGACGCCGAGACCCTCTGGAACCGCGAGCTCGTGCCTTATCGCATGCTCGCGGCCGAGGGCGTTCCGGCCGTGATGAGCGGCCACCTCGCGTATCCGCGCGTCGCGGGCGACTCGACGCCCGCCTCGCTCTCGCCCGCGCTCCTCGAAGGCTACCTGCGCGGCCGCATCGGGTTCGACGGCGTCGTCGTGACCGACGACCTCTTCATGTCGGGCGCCGCCGTCGCGGGCGGCTTCGCCGAGGCTTGCGTCCGCGCCCTCGAGGCGGGCAACGACATCATCATGATCTCGCGGACCCTCGAGCTGGACGACTGGGCCTGGACCCGGCTGCTCCGCGAGTACCGGGACGATCCCGCCTTCGCGGCCCGGGTGCGCCGTTCGGCCGAGCGCGTGCTCGAGCTCAAGCTGCGCTACCTGCGGCCGCGCGGCAAGGCGGGCGTGGGTCCCGCGCCCGAGAGCGAGCGCGCGCTCCGCACGACGGAATCGAAGGCTTTCTTCCTCGACCTCGCGGCCCGCAGCGCGACGGCCCTGCCGGGCTGGACGGGGCCGCTCCGGCCCTCGAAGGCGGGCAGGGTGCTCCTCGTCGGCCAGTACGGCGATTTCTTCGCCGAAGGCAGCCTCGCGTATCCCGACGCGGCCTGGTTCCGCTACTCCTACGCTCCCGTCAACGCCCCGGACCCGGGCGAGCTCGAGGCGCTGCTCGCTCTGGCCGGGCGCTTCGACTCGATCGTGCTCGCGGTCTCGAACCCCGCCGGCGAGGCCTACCTGAAGGCGCTCTCCGCCGCGGGCCGCGAGGTCTGGGTCATCTCCTCGCTCAGCCCCGCCTTCGCCCTCGCCGGGCGCCGATACTCGGGCGGCATAGCGGTTTACGGCTACTCGCGCGAATCCTTCGCGGCCGGCTTCGCGGCGCTCGCGGGCAGCATCGAGCCCTCGGGCCGACTCCCCTTCACCCCATGACGGCGGAGTGGAGGAAGGTCCGCGGCGAGGACGCCCGGGCGCTCCGCGATTGGCTCGCCGTCCGGGAGGAGTACGCCTGCGGCTTCGCCTGGCGGGCGTTCGGCGAGCCGTCCTCCGTTCCCGCGCTCGAATCCGGCGCCGCGGTGTTCGCCCGCTTCGAGGAAGGGGCGATTTCCGGCGCCGTGCTGTTCGCGCGCGGCGGCATGGTCTTCCCGGTCTTCGACTCCCCCCCGGACGCGAACGCCGCCAGGACGCTCGGTCGCTTCCTTTCCCTGCGCGCCGACGCCCCTTCCTCGGTGACCGGCCGGGAGGCGGACGTGGTCGCCTTCGAGGCGCTGACGCGGCTCCGTCCCTCGCTCGCGGTCCGCTACATGACCATGCGCGTCGACGCCGCCGGAGCCGCGCGCGCGAGCGCCGGCGCCGCGCCCGAGGGCGTACGCGTCAGGCGGGCCGGACCTTCCGACCTCCGCGCCCTGGTCCCCGTCCAGGCCGCCTACGAACGCGAGGAAGTGCTGACGTCCATGCACCTGTTCGACCCCCGAGCGAGCGAGGCGGGACTCGTCCACTCGCTCGCCTCGCAACGCGTCTGGCTGGCGGAAGTCGGGGGGCGGCCCGTGGCCAAGGCCCAGACCAACGCCCGCGGCATCCGCCTGGAGCAGGCCGGCGGCATCTACGTGGTGCCCGAGCTCCGGGGACGGGGTCTCGGCCGCGCGGTCGTGGCCGCCCTGCTGGCCGACATCGCCTCGGCCGGAAAAGGCGCGACGCTCTTCGTGAAGCAGGGCAACGCGGCCGCTCGCGGGCTCTACCGCGCCCTCGGCTTCGAGGAGCTCGGACCCTTCCGGATCGACTACATGAACCCCTGAAATCCCGCCGGCCGCCGTCCGCGGGGCCGCGCGCCGGATCAGGCTCCGTCCCGGTCGCCCTGCCAGAGCTCTCCCGAGAAGGCGTAGCTCGGGCTGGCGGCCGCGTAGAGCGTGCCGTCGCCGTTCCAGCGAGTCCAGATCGCGTCCGGCCCGAAGCGCACGGCAGCCTCGCGCTCGGCTATGCCGCGGGCCCGCGCCGCGGCCAGCGCGGCTCCCGCGGCGGCCAGCGCGTCCGGAGCCCGCGAGGCGGCCAGCATCGAGGACCGGTCGAGCATGCGCAGGGCGAGCGGCGCCATGAGCGCGGTGCCGCGCAGGCCTTCGAGCGCCGCGCGGGGCTTCTCCCCCGTCGTGACCACCGCCCAGGCCAGTCCCGCCACGCGCACGGGCAGGATCTCCACCCTGCGCCCGCCCGCTTCCACGACGGTCACGCCGCGTCCGCCCCCGGCCTCGTCGAAAGGCTCGCCGGCGAGCGTGCCCGGCTGACCGAGGCTGACGCCGAGGCTCCGCGAGTCGATGGCGTCCACCCTGATCGAACCGGACGCTACGCGCAGCTCGACGCCGTCCCGCGGGGCGAGCCCCTTGTCGAAGGCCAGCCGGGCCGCGCAGAGCGCCGCGTCGGGGCTCGGCGCCACGGGCTCGCCGCGGCGGTCCCAGGCGCGCGCCCAGAGTTCGCCCATCGGCCGTTCGAGCGCCACCAGGCCCCGGGCTCCGGCTCCCCGCCGCGGCCTCGAGAGCTCGAGCGCGAGCCGCGCCAGGTCCGGCTCCGGCCCCGCGTCGCGCGAAGTGCGGTCGACCAGTATCCACGGGTTTCCCGCGACGTGCAGCTTGTAGAAGCGGATTTCCATGCGGGCGAGCGTAGCGCCGCCGCCCCGCCCGCCGCAAGCGCCCTTCCGCCTTGCCCCCCGCGCCGAGCTCCGGCTATCATGCGGCCGATGGACGAGCTGTTCGGCGACTGGGGACTGCCCGAGGGCGCGCCGCTCTGCGGCCTCGACGAGGCGGGCAGGGGGCCGCTCGCGGGTCCCGTGACGGCGGCGGCCGTCATCCTCCCGGAGGATTTCCCCCGGAACGTACTCGCCGACTCGAAGGCGCTGTCGGAGAGGCGGCGCGAGGAAGCCTTCCCGCTGATCGTCTCAGGCGCGCTCGCCTGGTCGATAGCCTGGGCCTGGCCCTCGGAGATCGACGCGCTCAACATACTCGAGGCCTCGATGCTGGCCATGCGCCGCGCCTTCGCGGGGCTCGATCCGGCCGCCCTGCCGCGCGGCCTCCACGCCGTGGTGGACGGCAACCGTTTGCCGGGCCTGCCCGTGCCGACCATCGCCCTCGTCAAGGCCGACGCCAAGGTCCCGGCCGTCATGGCGGCCTCGATCCTGGCCAAGGTGGCCCGCGACCGCGCCATGGAGCGCTGGGACCTGATCTACCCCGGCTACGGCTACGCCCGCCACAAGGGCTATCCGACCGCCGCCCACCGCGAGGCCTGCCGCCGCTTCGGTCCTTCCCCGATCCAGCGCCTGACTTTCACCGTCAAATGAAAAGCCGAGACGCCGGGGCGCGGAGGCAGCGGCGAGGGGACGAGGCACGGATCCGGAGGCGCTCCGCGTCTTGTCCCTTTTCCGCTCCGTTCGGCGTCCCGGCGTCGTCTTCTTGGCCCGGGCCGGACTATTCCTCGATGCGCGCGACGAGCTCGTCGACCTTCGCGGTGTAGCGTTCGGGGGCGCTCGATTTCGCGAACTCGAGGTAGCTCCTCGCGTCCTCGAAGCGGTTCGAGGCGAAGGCGTTGATGCCGAGCGCGTAGTTGGTCACGGCCGGATCGCAGCCGAGCTCGAGCGCCGACTTGTAGTAGAAGTCCGCCAGGGCGAAGTCGCTCTTGGCGTAAGCCACGAGGCCCAGGTAGTAGTAGGGAATGTAGTTCGTCTCGTTCTTTTCGAGCGCCAGCGAGAAGATCTTTCCCGCGCCCTCGATGTCGCCCGCGCCGTACGCGGCGACGCCGTCCGTGACCAGGTCGGCGAAGGTCTTCTGCGAGTCGATCCAGGCCAGGAAGTCGTCCTCGGCCCGCGCGGCGTCGTACCAGGCGTCGAACATCCGCTTGGTCGTCGCCATGTTGGTCTCGAAGCCGGCCTTGGGGTCGAGCGTGGAGATGGCGTCCCAGAGGAAGCGGTTGTAGCTCCGGTCGGGGCTGCCCGAGAGGAAGGCGACGAAGGCCCAGGACTGGGGATAGAACACGTCGCGCTTCTCGCGCGACTCGTCGAGCCCTACCGCGAGGAGCTCGGTCGGCGCCATCAGGGCGCCGCGGGCATCGAGCGACTTGACCGTCTCGAGCCAGGCGGTATTCTCGGGGAAGTCCACCGCGCCCGTCGCCGGGTCGGGCCGGGCGGACTCGAAGTAGACCGCGAAGCCTTCCTGGATCCAGAGCGGCGGGTGCGGCACGAAGGCCTTCAGGAACTGCACGAAGGCCTGGTGCGCCAGGCTGGCGGCGAAGTCCTCGGCGTCGGCCTTGTCGAAGAGCACGAGCTCCGAGCGCTCGACGGTGGAGTAGTGCAGGTAGACGAAGTCCTCGCGGGTCTGGCCGACCACCTTCTCGAGGTAGGCGTCGAAGGCCGCCTTGGTCGCGAAGAGCCGGACCTTGAGCGGGACCGAAAGCGAGGTCGCGTCGAAGCGCAGGTATTCGTTGTAGACGCCGAACAGGGCGTCGAGCTTGGCGGCGAGCTCCGCCGCGTTCGCCTCGCCGAGTTCGGAATAGACCGCGTAGCGTTCGCCGCGGGCCTGCGCGAGGGCGGCGCCCGCCGCGGCGGCCGCGGCCGCGTCGCTCGCGGGCGTGGCTATCTCCGTCGTGACCGTCTCCGTCGTCGTGCCGGTCGCGTCGGCGGTCGTCGCGGGAGCCGGGGCTGGCGGCGCGGCCTGGCCGGACGGGGCGGCGTCCTGGGCGAAGGCGGTTCCGACGAGGACCGCGAGGATCGCGAGCAAGGCTATCTTCTTCATGGCTCCCCCCTGGGGTACGGTTGTATCCCTACGATTATCGGCAGCTTTCCGGAATCCCGGGCCGCTCCTTCCGGCGAATTCTACTGCGGCGCGAAGCGGTCCACAACGATGTTCACTTCCTCGATCAAAATGCCCGTGAAGCGCTCGATGGCGTCGATGATGTACTGCTGCAGGTTGTGGATGTTGCCCGAGAGCTGGGTGCCGTAGGGAATCTCGACGCCGAGCGTCAGCCGGTAGCCCTGGCTGTCCGAGCGCACCGAGATCTTCTGGATGCGGATGGCCGGATTGAACTCGTCGACGCAGTGGATGACCATCTGGGCCAGCGCCGACTCCGTGATGGCCACGCGGCCGCGCTTGGAGAACTCGGGGCGCACCACGGCCTTCTCGTACACCTTCGGCGCCTGCACCGCGCTCATCCCGAGGTTCCGCTGCAGGAAGACGCGCACCGAGTCGTAGAAGATGTGCGGGTACGAGCGGCGTATCTCGATGGCCGGCACGGGAATGACGTGCTTGCCCTCGACCTTGCGCGAGCGGATGGCCTTCTCGATCTCCGCCTGGCTCGCGATGTCCTCGATCCTGATGATCTTGTGCGGGTGCGGGATCTGCAGGCGCTCGGTGATCTTCCGGACCATCTTCTCGGAGGTGCCGAGCACCAGCACCTTCTTGAAGCTCGACTTCGCGAGCAGCCGCGCCACCTCGTCGCGGTGCTTCTTGTCGTGGAACAGGGCCGTCTTGACGGCGGCCATGTAGTGCTGCTCCTTCTTGGCGCTGCGCCCCGCCACGATCGCGTCGCCGCGGATCAGGAGCCCGTCGTCGATGATGAAGTCGATGCCGTACTTCTGCGCCACCAGCTTGGCGCGGAAGCTCTTGCCCGTGCCGCTCTCGCCGACCAGCGCGAAGATGCGCACTCCCTTGATCTTCCAGTACAGGTCCCCGATGAAACGGAACACGGCGCCTCCGAGCCGTCATGGTAAACCGGAACCCCGCCCCGCCGCAAGGAATAGCCCCGTCGCCGGGGAAGACCGCGACGTCGCGGAGCCGATTGCGGTAAACCCCCGGCGCCATCCGCCGATCATCAACGAAGAAGGAGCGGAGTCCGCCCATGATCGAGAACACCCTGAACGCAGTCCTCGCAGCCATGGACGCCGAGGCGGAGCGCCTCGACGCCTTCGTCGAAGAGCAGAAGCGCCTCGGCGCCGCCGTGCGCGAACGCGACTGGCCCGGCACCGAGCGGGCCCTGGCCGCCCTCGAGCGTCGCTCCCGGGCCGTCCACGAGGCCGAGGCCGCGCGCCGCGCCGCCTGGTCCGAGCTCGCGCGCGAGCTCGGCGACGACCCGGACGAAAGCGCCGCCGTCCTCGCCCTCAAGGCGCCCGAGCCCTGGCGCAGCGCCCTGCTCGACGGCCGCCGCCGCCTTCGCGTTTCCGCCATGCGCTCGCGCGTCGAGAACGTGGGCCTCGCCGCCTGGACCGACGCCGCCCGCGGCATGCTCGGCGCCGCCCTCGAGGAGCTCATGCCCGAGCGCCGCGGCCGCATCTACGGCCGGCACGGCCGGGCGGTCGCCTCGGGCGGCCGCCCCGTCGTCGTCGACGCCGCCTTCTAGGAGCCAAGAATGCAGTCAACCTTCACCGGCATCGAGATCGGCAAGCGGGGCATGGTCGCCCACAACGTCGGCCTCACCACGGTGGGACACAACCTGACCAACGCCTCGACCGAGGGCTACTCGCGCCAGCGGGTCGAGCTCGGCTCCTTCGAGCCCGTCTACGCGCCCCACCTGAACCGCGAGGAAACCCCCGGCCAGATCGGCCAGGGCGTCATGGTCAACCGGGTCGAGCGCGTGCGCGACATGCTGCTCGAGGGGCGCATCGTCGCCCAGACCGGCGACCTGGGCTACTGGGACACCCGCGACAAGTACCTGGCCATGCTCGAGCAGGTCTACGACGAGCCCACCGACGTATCGGTGCGCTCGCGGCTCGACCGCTTCTGGGACGCCTGGCAGGAGCTTTCGCTGCACCCGGACGGCATGGCCCAGCGCATCGCCGTGGTCGAGCGCGGCGCGGGCCTCATGGACTCGATCCACGAGCGGCACCGCCGGCTCTCCGACATCCGCTCCATGGCCGACCGCGACATCCAGGGCACCGTGCTCCAGGTCAACGACCTGGCCCTGCAGGTCGCGAAGCTCAACGAGGAGATCGTCAAGGTCCGCGCCCTCGGCGACAACCCGAACGACCTGCTCGACCGCCGCGACCTCCTTGTGGAGAAGCTCGCCGCCCTCGTCCCCGTCGTCACCGACGACCGCGATCCCGACGAGTACATGGTCCACGTCGGCGGCCGCGTCCTCGTGCAGGGCTCCATCGCCCGCGCCTTCTTCGTGGCCTCCGACGCGGGCAACGACGGCTTCGGCGAGGTGGTCTGGGCCGACACGCTCGACCGCGCCGAGCTCGACGGAGGCAGCCTCGGCGCCCTGATCGGCGTCCGCGACGGCGACGCCCGCGACGAGCTCCGCGCCCTCGACGAGATGACGCTCACCTTCGCGGACCTGGTGAACGAGACCCACCGAGCCGGCTACGGCCTCGACGGTTCCACGGGCGTCGACTTCTTCGAGGAGCGTCCCTCGGTGCTCAACATCGCGGGCAACTACGACCGCGACGGCGACGGCGCCTTCGACTCTTCCTATATTTATCGCATGACCGGCGCCAACCGCCTCGAGGCGCAGGCGCAGATCGGCCTCGCCGGCACCATCACCCTCTCCGGTCCCCGCGGCGAGCAGACCCTCGACTACTACCCGACCGACACGGTCGCCGACCTCGTGTCGCGCATCAACGCCTCGGGCGCCGAGGTGACGGCCCGCCTCGACCGCGACGGCCACCTCCAGCTCCGCGCTTCCGGCTCGGCCGACCGCGCCAACCCCGACTTCGTCATCCGCCACGTGGAGGACTCCGGCGAATTCCTCGCCGGCTACTCGGGCCTCCTCGCGGGCTCAGGCCCCGGCGCCGCCTACGACTGGGCCGCGCCCGACGCCGTGCTCTCGCTCCGGGGCGGCGGCACCGACTTCGCCGTGGCGCCGCTCTCGCGCCCCTCCGGCTGGCTCGAGGTTTCGGACGCGGTGCGTCTCGACCCGGGCCGCGTGGCCGCGGGCTTCGGCGACGGCACCGGTCCCGCCGCGGTCGGCGACGGTTCCGCCGCCCTGGCCATCGCCAGCCTCCGCGACAACGCCGTCATGGTGGGGCGCTCGCCCTCCTTCGACGACTGGTTCGCCGATACGGCCGCCCGCGTGGGCCTCAAGGGCGAGCGCGCCGAGATCTCGCGCGAGACCGCGAGCCGCATCGTCAAGAACCTCCAGGACCTCCGCGCCTCCATCTCGGGCGTCAACATCGACGAGGAGCTCTCCGCCATGATCAAGTACCAGCACGGGTACGCGGCGGCGGCCAAGTTCATCTCCCAGGTCGACGAGATGCTCGACACCATCATCAACCGGATGGGAGTGTAAACCGCCATGACCAGGGTATCCACCGACGCGATGAACGACGACATGCGCTACTGGATGGGGCGCCGGGAAACCGAGCTGCTCCGCGCCGAGAAGCGCATCTCGAGCCAGAACCGCCTCGACGAGCTCCGTACCGACCCGCTCGCCGCCGCGCGCGCCGTCAAGTACGATTCCTTCGTCGCGCGCCTCGAGCGCTTCGAGGAGAACGCCCGCTGGACGGCCGACTCCATGCGCGTCGCCGAGGGCCACGTGCGCTCCGCCGTCGACGTCATGCAGCGCGTCCGCGAGCTCGCGGTGCAGGGCGCCCACGGCACCTTCGCCCCCGAGGACATGGAGTACATGGCCGCCGAGGTGGACGAGCTCCTCGCCGAGCTCGTGTCGCTCGGCAACGCGCGCGGACCCGACGGCGAGTTCGTCTTCGCCGGCAAGAAGGTCGACACCGAGCCCTTCCGCGCCGTCACCGGATACGCGGTCGGCTCCGCTTCCCCCGCCACGGTCTCCGTCGAGTACCTCGGGGACGCGGGCGAACGCCTCGCCGAGGTCTCGCAGGGCGCCTACGCCGTAATGAACCAGGCCGGTTCCGAGGTGTTCTGGGCCGAGCGGACCCAGGTCTTCGCCACCTTCGACGCCGCCGCCTTCCGCGTGCTCGAGCCCTCGGTCGTCCGCGTGGACGGCGTCGACATCGAGCTCGCCCCCGGCGACACGGTCCACGCCCTGGTGGCCAAGATCAACGGCTCGGGCGCGGCGGTCAAGGCCTCGCTGGACCCGGAGCGCGGCTCGCTGGCCCTCGAGACCACCGACGCCCGCCAGCTCCGAGTCCAGGACCTCTCCGGCCAGGCGGTCTTCGCCGAGCTCGGCGTCGTCAAGGAAGGCGGCACGCCGCCCTACAACTGGGCCCCGAGCGCCCGCGTCGCGGGCGGCTCCCTCTTCGACGCCGTCATCTCGCTCCGAGACTCGCTCCGCAAGGGCGACCTCATCGAGACCGGCGGGCGCGTGCTCGCCTCGGTCGACGCGGCCATGGACAACCTCAACGAACGCCTCGCCGAGCTCGGCGCCCGCGCCGAGCGGCTCGAGCAGACCTCGCTCCGGCTCAACGAGGAGATCCCCGACGTCACCAGGCTCCTCGCCGCCGAGCGCGACGTGGACATGGCGGCCGCCATTTCCGACCTCAAGATGATGGAGTTCGCCCGCGAGGCCGCCCTCGGCGTCTCGGGCCGCGTGCTCCCCAAGACCCTGCTCGATTTCCTGCGCTGACGGACTACGCTCCGCCGCCGTCCGGGCCGCCCGTCGCGCCCGGAGGGGCGGCGGGCCAAACTTCATGGAGGCATACATGCGCGTGCAGACGAAAGCCTACGGTCCCCTCGACGTCGACGAGCGGCAGCGGCTGGACTTTCCCAAAGGACTCCTCGGCTTCGAGCGCTACGTCTCCTTCGTCCTGATCGACGCGCCGCAGAAGCCCTTCCTCATCCTGCAGTCCCTCGAGGCGCCGGACCTGGCCTTCGTGCTGATCGATCCCTTCCTCTTCCGCCCCGATTACTCGATCGACGTCGGCGACCGCGAGCTCGCCTCGATCGGCCTCGAAAAGCCCGACGACGCCCTCGTCTTCGCCATCGTGACCGTGCCCGCGGAGGCCGGCACCGTGACCGCCAACCTGATGGGCCCCGTCATCGTCAACCGCGCCAACCGCAAGGGCATGCAGGCCGTGCTCACCGACCCGCGCTGGCAGGTCAAGCACGACATCGTCGCCGAGCTCGCGGCGAAGAAGGGTTAGCCATGCTGGTCCTCTCGCGCAAGCTCAACGAGCGCATCATAGTCGGCGACGACATCGTCATCAGCGTGGTCGAGGTCCGCGGCGACCAGGTCAAGCTCGGCATCGAGGCGCCCCGCACCGTCAAGGTCTACCGGCAGGAAGTCTTCGACGCCATCCAGGACGAGAACCGCCGCGCCGCCGAGATTCCCGCCACCCTGCCCGACCTCGGCCTGCCGAACGCCGGAGAATAGCGCCGGGACACGGGGCGGATCAGGGAAGAAAGGGAATTCGGGACTGGGGACGAATGGCGCGGGCTTCGTCCCCGGCTCGCGTCTACCCTCATCAAAGGCCCGCCTTTCCGTTCGCGCAGCCTCCAGTCCCCGCAAGCGTCTTCACTGGCCCGACCGTCCATCCCTCACACAAAGGCACCAAGGCACAAAGGAATAATCCGGTCTTTTGATCCTCTTGGTGTCTTCGTGCCTTTGTGTGATCCCCTCCAAAGGTAGTGTCCCGTCAAGTGGTGTAAAAGGGACCTCCCTGCCGGCGTCCCTTACGCGATCCTTTTGATCGGTTCCGGCTCGGGACCGATCACCTTCGCAAGACTTTCCTGACTCATGTAGCGCCTCGATACCTGCCATTCGTCCGTCTGCTCCGCAAGGAGCGCCCCGATCAGCCTGCGGATCGAATCGTCGTTCGGGAAGATCCCGAGGACGTCGGAACGGCGCTTGATCTCCTTGTTGACCCGTTCGAGTGGATTCGTGTTTGAGATCTGCGACCAGTGCTCTTTCGGAAAGGACATGAACGCGAGTACGTCGTCCTCTGCCTCATCCATGAGGGCGCCGAGCCTCGGGAACCGGGCGCGGAGGTGATCGGCCGCGTCGCGCCATTGCCTGCCGGCTTCCTGCCGGTTCTCCTGCACGAACGCCGTGCGGATCACCGCCGCCACCATCTGGTGCTGCTGCTTCGGCACCGACGAGAGGGCGTTCCGCATGAAGTGCACCTTGCACCGCTGCCACGTAGCCCCAAACAGCTTCGAAACTGCTGCCTTGAGGCCTTCGTGCGCGTCCGAGACGAGGAGCTTGACCCCGCCGAGTCCTCGCCGGATGAGGGAACGGAGG
>JADFDI010000004.1 GCA_018262985.1 Spirochaetota bacterium
GCCGGAACCGATCAAAAGGATCGCGTAAGGGACGCCGGCAGGGAGGTCCCTTTTACACCACTTGACGGGACACTACCGAATTGCCCCCCCGGCGACACTTACTTCCCCCCTCGGCGATTCAATTCTCGCTCTCGACGAGAGCCGGGTTCACGAAGCCGGATCGGCGTTTTTCCCGCGGACGGAAGCTCTCGCCGCGGATGGTCGGCACGTGGCTGTGGTGGAGCAGACGGTCAAGGACCGCCGTAGCGATGACGGTGTCGCAGAATATTCCGCCCCGCTCGCCGATGCTCCGCTTCGTGGTCAGCGGCATCGCGCCGCGTTCGTAACGGCGCGAAACGAGCTGGAAAAACAGATGAGGCCGGCTCCGCCCCGCCTCGGCATGGGCTTCGGCAAAACGCTCCGACTCGGCGAAGCTGGCGAATCCCCGCCGTCCAGTGCCGCCCGGATTCCCTTGATGGCAACGGTCGCGAAACTGGACGTTCCGGAGCCTTCCATGAAGGCGAGCGGATGGCCGTCGGCGTCGAGGCGACCGGCCTCGACGGAATCCTGGACGTCGGGGAAGGGAATGAACTTCCCGGCGTCCGTACCCGCGCCGCGACGCTTCTTGAACTTCTTGCCCGATCCGCGGAGGCGCGGGTCGTTGCGTCCCGCTTCCATGCGCTCGGTATGCCGCTTGGCGAGCGTTCGGACCCAAACGCCCCTCGGACGCCTTCCAGGCGGCCGAGGGGGTTTTCATCCGTTCCGTCCGACGCGGCGCCTCAGCGAAGCGAGGAGAGGTAGGCTTCCCACTCGGCCATGGCCGCGTCGACCTCGGCGCGGGCGGCGGCGAGCGTCGCGGTGTCGGACGGGGCCGCGGCCGCGCGGGCGGCGGCCGCTTCGAGCCGTGTCTGGATTCCGTCCCGCCGGGCGACGAAAGCCGGATCGGCCGAGCGGCGCGCGCCCCCGAGCTTCCTCTGCAGGTCGCGGCGCTGCTTCCAGAACAGGTAGGCGCCGTCGGAATCCGCGCCGTAGTCGTACCCGGTCCAAAGCGGCTCGAAACGGCCCTCCGCGAGCAGGACGGGGGCGTAGACCGAAAGGCAGGGATAGCTCGTGCCCGTGAACCAGAGGGTCGCGCCGCCCGGCCGCCAGCTCGCGACCATCGAGGCGGTCGTGGAGGCGCGCACGGGAAAACCGGCCTCGTGCACGCAGGGAGCCCGCATCCCCGCCCGTCCGGGGGCGTCGCCGCCGTGGGACCGCAGGGCTTCGAGCATTGCGCCGAGCCCGAGGCGCGCGAGGTTCGAGCGGAGCGACGCGGCCGTGCAGGCCGCCCGTTCGTCGCCGCGCGTGAAGCGCAGGTGGAAGCGGCTTTCGACCTTGGCCCGCCAGGACTCCTTGCGGCCCACCCGTCCCGCCTCCTCCTCGTCGACGCAGGCCATGCGCTCGTTCACCGGCGCTATTTGCTTGCGCGTCAGGGCGTCGAGGCGCTTGAAGTCGTCCTCGATGGAATAGGCGTTGGAGATGGTAGCGACGCCCTCCGCCGCGCGCCAGGCCCAGCGGCGGCCCGCGGTCTCGACGACGAAGGCTTCGGCGCCGTCCGCCACGATGAAGGAGTTGGAATAGACCAGCGAACCGCGGTAGGCGCCGTTGCCTCCCTGCCCGCGTTCCTCGATGAAGGCGCAGAGGAAGTCGCGCGCCTCCGCGGCGCTGGCGGAGGCCGAGAGGGCGGCCCGCAGGATGTCCATGCCGAGCGGCCCGTGCTTGTCGGCGGCCTCTTTCGCGAACACCGCCTCGTTGCCGATGGCGACGCCGGCCGCGTTGAGGCCCATCTCGCCGCCGGCCATCCACGAGGGTTTCGAGAGCGCCATGGCGAGGCCCCGGTCGGGCCTCGCGAACTCGACGGCGCCGACCCGGGTCGTCGGGGCGGGCGCGAGCGCGGGCAGCAGCTTCAGGGCCTGCGGCTCGTCGGGGTGCCGGTCGGAGTTCTTGCCGAACCAGGCGCCGCCCGCCTGGGTGGCGGCGAAAATCGTGTCGCACATGTCGGAAGCCTCCCGCGCGACGCGTTCCGGCGCATCGCGCGGTAAGTCTAGCGGGCGCCCCCTCCCCCGGCAAGCGCCATCGTCCGGCGGGCGTTCAGCGGTAGCGGGTGCCGCGTTCCTCGCCGTAGGCGAACAGGAAATCGGCCAGCACGGCCTTCCAGTCGCCGCCGCGGCGCGCGCCCTCGGCCTCGAAGCGCTCCTCCAGGGCCTCGATGTACGCCACGACCTCGCCCCGGTCGCCTTCCAGCTCGCTCCAATGGAACATGCCGTCCAGGATGCCCTTCGCCTCGGCCCGTCCGAAGGCGGGATTGAGCGCGCGGGTGGCGTAGAAAGCCGCGGGGATGCAGTTGACCGAGTGCTGCTTCATGGCGACCACGGTGTCCGCGATCTCGACCGCGCGCGCGCGCACCGCCTCGATGGCCGCTGCCTCGCGCTCGGCGAGGCCGTGCTTCGCGAGGATGTCCCGCAGGCCCAGCCAGGCCGTGGTCACCACGATGACGTGGAGGCTCGGCAGGCAGAATAGGTGGGGGTCGAAGAGGTGGATGACCACGAACGAGGCGTTGGCGGGCTTCGACGGCCGCCGAGTCGTCGAGACGCAACGGCTGTAGACGCCGTAGGCTTCCTTGTAGCAGTCGCCGATCGAGAGGAGGAAGCGCGCGGCGTCCGGGTAGGCCTTCCGTCCCGTCCGGTCCAGGACGTAGGCCAAGGCCCGCACCCAGAAGCCGATGAAGTCGAAGTAGATCGGCGCCAGCTCGGGCCGGAAGCGTATGCGCTTGTCGAGCGGATGGTCGACGCCCACGAGCGGCGCCTTGATGGCGCCGAGCTTCATGGCGAACTGGCCGACCATGAAATAGCGCATGATGGTGAAGAACATGCGCACGGCCGCGGAGAGCAGGGTCGGCGAGGAGGGCAGGCGGAGCAGGACGAGCGCCAGCATGCGCGAGCGCGTGAAGCGCGGCCTTTCCCCTCGCGCGTCGTCGAGCCAGAGGAGGCGCCGGAGCCGCTTGACGCGTCCGGCGCCGAACAGCCGGTTCGCGGGCGAGTCCACGATCAGAACCCCGGCAGGCGCTTGCCGCAGAGCATGGCCTGGTAGCAGCGCACGCAACCCGGGAAGAGGCCGTCCGGCCGCTCCTTGAGGGCCTTGCGGAATTCCCGCGCCTTCTCGCCGTTGTAGATCTCGAAGAAGGGCGTCTCGCGGATGTTGCCGATCACGTAGTCGTTGTAGTCGGCGCAGAAGTGCACGTCGCCGTCGTAGTCGACGTTCGCCTGTCCCCAGGGCACCGAGCATTCCTTGCGCACCGGCGTCTTGAGGTCGCCGTAGTAGATCTCGATCTTGTCCGGCTCGAGCGCCGGCACCGTGATGATGGGGTGGCCGAAATCGGCGCCGTGGATGCCCTTGAGGATGTCGTAGAGCAGCTGCCCGTCGATGCCCTCGTTGTAGCCCGTCGCGTAGGCCGGCAGGCACTCGATCTCGGTGGCCAGCCGCTCGCGCATGAAGGCGCGGTGCTCCTCCACGATCTCGGGATTCGTGTAGGTGCCCAGGTTGTAGATGTGCCAGGCCAGCTTGAAGCCGTCGGCCGCCTCGGCCAGGCGCCGCAGGTCCTTGTAGTTCCGGTTGCCGACCGTGGTCACGATGCCCATGTAGGGGTAGTGCGAACCCTGACGCTCCTTTTCGCGGTTGATGGCGGCGAAGCCGTCGACCACCTTGCGGTAGGACCCTTCGCCCCGGATGGCGTCGTTGGTCTCCTCGAAGCCGTCCAGCGAGACGAAGAGCGCGTGCCACTTGCGCTTGACGATCTCGGCGGCGTGCTTCTCGAGCAGGGTGCCGTTCGTGTTGACGGCCACGGTCAGGCCCGACTCCATCATGTAGTCGACGAGGGGGAAGAGGTCCGGGTAGAGGAAGGGCTCGCCGCCCCAGAGGTAGACCACGGGCTTCTTGTGCTTGATCTGGTCGACCAGCTTCTTGTAGTCCTCGAGCGGAACGATCTTCTTCGCCTCGGCGGCCGCGAAGGCGCCCTTGAGCACGCCCTTGTCGCCGCGCTGGCCGCACATGACGCAGCGCAGGTTGCAGAGCGGGGTCAGGCGGAAGTACATGAGGTAGAGCTCGTTGGAGACGCCGTCCTTGCGGGGGCGGTCGAAGAGCAGGGCGCGCTGCTGCGAGAAAAGCGCGCGGCCGACGTTGAACGCCAGGCGGGGGTCGCGCTTCATGAGGCGCGGGACGACGGAGAAGTTGGTCTTCATGCTGCGGGTCCTTCCTCTGGAAGGCTGTTGAAAAGCCGCGAATGCGGGCTTTCAACAGCTACCTTGATGCTGCATTCGCGCACCGTTCCGCAAGGAACGGGAGCGAATGCGAAGGCAGTTGAAGAAGCAAGCGGCTTCTTCAACTGCCTGCTAGATCAGGCGCTCGAGCGCCGCGCGCATGATTCTGGGGGGAAACGAGCGCGGGAGCAAGGAAAAAAGCGCGGCCGCGAATCGGTTCCGGGCGCCGGCTATGGTCCAGGACTTCCCGCGCTCGAGGGCGCGGAGGCCGATCCGGGCCACGGTCGCGGCGTCGAGCGAGTTGGCCTCGGAGAATTTCAGGTAGGCCGGGCTTCCGATGCCGGCGTTGGCGTCGAAAGCGGTGCGCACGTAGCCAGGCAGCAGGCAACTGACGTTCACGCCGCTTCCCGCGAGCTCGGCTCGCAAGGCCAGGCTGTAGTCGAGCACGAAGGCCTTCGAGGCGGCGTACGCCGCGAAGTACGGCGTGGCCTGCAATCCCGCGAAGGAGCCCACGTTGAGGATGCGCCCGCGCCCGCGCGCTTTCATGTCGCGGCCGAAGAGCGCCGAGAGCGAGGCCAGGGCCTGCACGTTGAGGCGCAGCATGGCCTCGACCGCGGCGGGGTCAGAATCGACGGCGGCGCCGAAGACGCCGGAGCCCGCGTTGTTGACCAGGGTGTCGACGACGAGGCCGCGCGCGGCGCACTCGGCGTGGAGGCGCGAAGCGGCGCCCTGCTCCGAGAGGTCCATCGGGATGGCGAGGGACTCCGCCGCACGCGGGCCGCGGAGGGCGCCGAGGGTGGACTCGAGCCGCCCGCGGTTCCGGCCCGCGAGGATCAGGGCGTGCCCCGACGCGGCGAGTTGCAGCGCGAACTCCGCGCCGATGCCGCCCGAGGCGCCCGTCACGAGCGCGTGGCCAGAGCCGGCGCCGTCCTCGATTCCGCCGCGGCCGCCGCTCATCGTTCCGCTTCCTTTGCCCGAGGCCTTCATGCGTCCACCTTTTCCGCCGCGAGCTCGCGGGCGGCCTTTATCGCGGCCTCGGTCGCCGCGGCGACCTCGCCCGTCTCGACCACAAGGTCCGGACCGTGGTTCGCCGCCTCGACCAGGGCCGCGGCGTCGCCCTTCCCGCGGAAGCGGAGCACGTTCACCATGAAGATGGCCAGCTTGTTCACGGTGGCGGGCGGCAGCAGGTTGCCGTCCACCTCGACCGAGATGGTCGGGTAGTTCCGCTCGCGAGCCCAGGGCGCGAAGATGCCTTCGATGACGCGGCCGATCAGGCAGGCGAAGGGGCTGATGTTGACGATGCCCGAGTAGCCTTCCTCCATGGCCGTGGCCGCCACGCCGGACGAAACCGCGATCTCGGAGTTGAGCTCGAGGTCGAGGAAGTGGCGCTCGGTGTTGGCCATGATCTTCCTCATGTCGCGCGGCGCCTCGATGGTCAGGCCGGAGGGCGCGAGCGCCTTCTCCACCGAGTCCTCGACGTGGCGTTTCCAGAGTTCCTCGAGCTTGAGGCGGAGGAGCTTCTTCGCCTCCGCCGAGAAGGGCCGCTTCCACGCGGGCAGGAGCTTGAGGCGCTTCTTCAGGTCGTACTCGCGCACGAAGTCGAGGTAGTGGATCCACTCGCCGATGCCGGCGATCTTGGCCACGATGCCCTTGGCGGAGAAGAGCCCCACGAGCTCGTCCACCGCGAAGTCGTCGCGGCGCACGTAGATCTCGCCGACCACGAGCACCTTCGGCGCTTCCTTCGGGTCGCGGGCCAGCGGGATCAGGGCCGCCTCGCGAGCGATGCGCCGCACGATGGGCAGGGCCTTCGAGACGTGCGCGCCGGCGGCTTCGATCAGGTCGTTCCAGCTGGAATCGAACCATTCGAGCGCCGCCTTCGGGTCGGCCGCGCAGGCGCGGAGCGCGTTCTGTACGTCCTTCATGGCGTCGCCGATGGCCAGGCTCCGCCATACGTCCTTCGAGAAATCGGGCCCGAACTCGTTGTAGGAATTGTCCGCGCTCATGGTGATGACCACCACGTTCTCGAGGCGGAGGTCGCGGAAGAGGTTCTCGAAGAAGACGAAGTACTGCCCCGTGCGGCAGGGCCCCGTGGTGATCGGCACGAAGAGCAGGTAGGTCTCGTCCTTGCGGTAGCGCTCCGAGAAGAAGAACTCGAGCGCCGAGCCGAGCACGATGTGGCTCGGCACGCACTCCTTGCCGGAGGCGTGGGCGCGCGCCATCTGGATGGTCTTCGCGGTGGCCACGGGCAGGGCCTCCGCCGCCACGCCCGAACCGCGCAGCACGGCGCCCATGAGCTTGGTGGAGAGGTCGCCCATGTTGGAAAGCAAGAGCTTCACCTTCGGGTTGCCGAAGAGCTCGCGGCGCTCGCCCGAGCGCGTGTCGAGCACGTGGAGCGGGGTCTTGCCGTCGTTGACGAAGCGGAGCCCGTTGTCCCAGCGCTCCTCGGAGAGCTCGCCGAGCTTGGAGCGGTAGCCGTCGATGATGTCGAGGAAGGCCTCGACGCGCGTGTCGATGCCCGCGTCCGCCGAGTGCGAGTCGAGCTCGAGCACCAGGAAGGGCTTCTGCCCCATGGTCCACTTCACGTAGTGGAGGATGAAGGAGTCCGGCGCGCAGCTGAAATTCGAGACGAAGGCGACGAAGAGGTTCGGCTCGTCCTTGGCGAGGCGCGCGGCCTTGAGGTCCTGCTGGCCGTAGAACCAGTACATGTTCGGGAAGATGTCCTGGTCGCCGATGGGCAGGAAGTCGAAGGGCAGGATGGAATAGCCGCGCGTGCGGAACTTGAGCGGTATGCCCATGTTCGCCTCGGGCGTGAAGGCGTTGTAGGGGCGCCCGAGCAGGGCGATGACGGGCCGGGTGCCCGCGCGGATTTCCTCGAGCGCGCGCTTCCCGGTCTCCGCGGCCTTGCGGAGGTAATCCTCCTGCGCGGCCTGCGCGGCGTCGAAGGCGCGCTCGACCTCGTCCGCGCCGGCGCCGAGGCGCTCGCCGAGGGTCACGAAGTGCTCGAGCGCCTTTTTGCGGCCGAACTTGAACGACACGACGGTCGGCAGGAATTTCGACTCCGGCACGTCGGGGAAGGCCTTCTTGATGTAGTAGGGCAGCGCCTGCGTGATGGGGCAGAAGTTGGCGTGGACTTCTTCCTCGTAGCTCGGCATGTCGCGGAAGTGCGGCAGGAAGACGTAGTCCGCGCCCTTCTTGAGCGCGTCCTCGACGGCGCCGTGCGCGATCTCCGCGGGGAAGCAGTACGCGCTCTCCGCGCGCGCCACGCCGTCGTGGTCCACGGTGTCGGTCAGGAAGGTCCGCACGCCGAGCTCGTGGAAGAAGCGCGCGTAGAAGGGCCAGAGCGTGTGCACGCTGAAGGCGCGCGGGACGCCGACCGTGAAGTCGCGCTTCGCGACGAAACTGGCGGGGTCGGGCGCGCACTCGACGAACATGAGCCGTTCGCGCTCGGCCACCCAGTCGGTGGCGCCCGAGTCCGCCTTGCCCTTCCGCATGTTCGCGTACTTGGCGCAGCGGCCGCCGAACATGTACTTCTTGCCGTCGACGTCGAGCACCTGGATGGGGCAGAGGTTCTCGCAGGCCTTGCACTGGAAGACGCGCTCGTAGCCGATCTCGCGGCCGATCAGGGAGTCCAGGTCGTACGAGCCGGATTCGAGCAGCCCCGCCCGGGCTTTCTGCCGCGCGAGCAGGGCGACGCCGAAGCAGCCCATGAGCTCGGGGGAGGGCGGCACGAGCACGGGCTTCCCGAGCAGCGAGGCGAAGGCGAGCGGCACGGCCGGGTTCTTGGCGACGCCGCCCTGCAGGAAGACCTTGGCGCCGATGGTGCGGTTGCCCACCACGCGGTTCAGGTAGTTCGCGACGATGGAGTGCACGATGCCCGCCGTGATGTCCTCGCGGGTGGCGCCGTGTTGGACGGCCTTGCGGATGTCGGAGTTGATGAAGGCGCTGCAGTGCTCGCCGAACTTGAGCGGGGCCGCGGCGCGGATGGCGATGGGGCCGATGTCGGCGGCCTCGCGGATGTTGAGGTCGCCGGAGGCCGACTCCTCGAGGAAGGAGCCCGTGCCCGCCGAGCAGGCCTCGTTCATCGCGTAGTCGATCGGCACGCCGTTCTTGAGCAGCACGTACTTGGCGTCCTGGCCGCCGATCTCGAAGATCGTGTCGACGTCCTTCGCGAAGTGCGTGGTGCCGACCGAGTGCGCGATGATCTCGTTGTAGACGCCCTCGGTGCCGAGGAAGACGCCGAGGATCTCGCGCGAGCTGCCCGTGGTCGCGGCGTAGGGGATCTCGACGCGCTCGCTTCCGGTGTCGGCCTTGACCTTCGCCTTGATCTTCTCCAGGCAGAGCTTGAGCGCCTTGACCGGGTCGCCGTGCGTGCGGCCGTAGTGGCTGGCCACCACCTCGTCCGTCTCGAGGTCCACGAGGCAGGCCTTGGTGGTGGTCGAGCCGCCGTCGACGCCGAGCAGGTACTTCCGGCCCGCCACGACGGGGCCGGTCTTGCCTTCGAAATAGGTGACGAGGCGCTCCGCCTTCGAGAGGGGCTCGAGCGAGCCGAAGCCGACCGTGCCCTCGCGGAGCAGGGTCGAAGGCTCGGGGAAGGGGCTGCCCGAAGCCCGGGCGAGCAGGGCCGCTCCCCAGGCCTCGAAGTACGGCGCCTCGGGCGGCACCACGAACTCCACCTCGGGCAGCAGCTCGCGGAGGTAGCGGAGGATGTGCGGATTGCGCGTGGTGCCGCCCGCCAGGATGGCCCTTCCCTTCTCGACGCGCGCGCGCTTCAGGAAGTCCGCCACCTTGGTGGCCATGACGAGCGAGAGCGAAAGGACGATGTCGTCCTTGGTCGCCTCGCGCTTGTTGAGCCGGTGCGTGCAGTCGCTCTTCATGAAGACCGAGCAGCGGCTCGAGAGCGGCAGGGCCTTTGCCTCCGGCGACACGCGCGACACGTCGTCCAGCTCCATGTCCATGCGGGCCAGCTGCTGCTTGAAGAACTCGCCCGTGCCCGAGGCGCACTTGTTGCCGGAGAAGTTGGAGACGATGACGCCGCGCTCGTCCACGGCGTAGACCACGAGGTCCTCGCCGCCCATCGACACGACCGCGTCGACTTTCTCGCCGGAAGCCCTGAGCGCGGCCTCCACGCAGAGCGGCTCGATGAGGGCGGGCAGGGCGAAGAGCGAGCGGCCCTCGTTGCCGGTGACCAGGGCCTTTACGCCGAGGGGCGCGGGATGCGCTAGGAAGGCGCGGGCCAAGGCGGCCTTGAACTCGCCCTCGTGCGGCAGCACCGCGCTCCATTCGACGCGGCCGCCGTCCAGGAGGACCAGCTTGAGGCTCGCCGAGCCTATGTTGACGCCGAGACTTTTCATGACGATGAACTCCCGTTCGCGGAAGCCGCGCCTATACGGCGCGATCAGGGCCGCAGATGGATGGCCCCGGGCCGCCGGGAACGGTGGGATTCCCGCTCGCGAACGCCAGGCCGGCTGTTTTGACGCGGCCGGGGCGCCGCCGGATGCTAGCACCGCGCGATTTTACTGTAAAGGGGAGCGGAATCCGCCCGAACGGCCCGGCCGTCGGCACGCCCCCAACGCCGCCAGCCAAAAACAAAGCCCGGACCGGCCCCGAAAGGCTCGATCCGGGCTCCGGCCGCGCGCGGGAAGCTTTCCCGCGGCAAGCGCCGTGCTCTACCGGTGCTTCGCGCTAGACGCGCACGCTGATGCTGTAGCCCTTGGTCAGCTCGGCCACGTCGCCGAGCCGCTCGAGCTCGGGTTTCTTCCACGCCTTCTTCGGCGCCGCTTCGGGCCCGGCCTCTGCGGCGGGTGTCAGATTCTTGTTCGCTTCGATATGGTCCATGATTTCCTCTCTTGTTATGGCAGCGTGACGACGGTCGGGACGAGCACGTGGCCCGGCGCGGCGGTGGTCAGGTAGAAGCTGAGGTTGGTTCCGAAAGCCCAGAGCTCGCCGGATGCATCGAGCGCGAAGGAGAGGCTGTTCCCCGCGACCGTGTCGACCCAGTTGGTGCCGGTACCGATCCTCCCGAAGGTTCGGTGCTCGTATCCGAAAGCAGGGTCGCCGCTTTCTCCGTCCCGGTTGTTGCCGGCGGACCAGAGCGTGCCGTCCGAAAGCACGGTCAGGCTGTGGTAGTAACCGAACGAGAAGCGCGACACGGTCGACCCGCTCAGGAAGCGGATGGGCACGGGCTGGTTCGTCCAGTTGTTGAATCCGAACTGGCCGTAGTATCCGTAACCCCACCCGTACATCTCTCCGGCGGCGGTCCTGGCCCAGCCGCTCGCGAAATCGGCGCCGACGCTCGCCGGCTGCCAGGCCACTCCGTCGTGGATCCTCACGGGGGAAAACTGGTCGACTGGTTCTTCAGGATATGGCGGATCATCATCGTTACCAAGGCGGCAATAAGACGCCTCGCCCCAAGTCCAGATCTCGCCGACGGAATTGAAAGCGACGCCATAATTCTCGCCAATGTCGACGCCGACCCAGTTCGTGGCGGTTCCGATTTGCGCGGGAGCGCTGACCGTTTCTGAGCTCGTTCCATTCCCGAGCTTGCCGGTCGCGTCGGCCGTGCCCCAGACCCAGAGCGTGCCGTCGGACTTGACGCCAGCGGAGTGGCTATAGCCGGCGGCGATGTCCAGCCAGGTATCGGTCCCGACGCGGATGAAGGTGCTGGAACTCGTCGTGGAACCATCGCCGAAGGTGCCGGCGCTATTGTTTCCGGCGACGTAGAGCGCTCCGTCGTTCCGGAGCAGGAAGGCGTGCGAGCCGGAATCCGACACCTGTATCCAGGACTCGCCGGCGCCGAGCAATCCGGCCGCGGTCACGACGGGTACCACCCGGTTCACCGAATCGCCGAGGCCGAGCTGGCCGGAGCTGTTGGAACCCCAGGCCCGGAGCGTCGTGCCGGCCGCGTCGAGCACCCAGGTCCGCAGTCCTGACGAGAAGACCTTGGCGACGCCCGAGGCGATGTTCACGGGCGAAAGCACGTCGGTATTGTAACCGAGGCCGGACTGGTAACGGTCGTTGTTGCCCCAGAACCAGGTGGTGCCGCCGGATTCCACCGCGACGGAGAAATCATCGCCGGCGGCGATCCTCGACCAGTTCGTCCCCGAACCGACCCTGATCGGAGCGGTCCGCTTGACGAGGGTGCCGTCGCCGAGCTGGCCGTAGTCGTTCGTCCCGGTAGCCCAAAGGCTGCCGTCAGTTTTTATGAACAGGGAATGGTAGTCGCCTGCCGCGAGCGCGCTGACGGTATCGCCCGAAAGGAGGAGCGTAAAAGCATTGTACGAACCGCTGGCGAAGCCGAGTTGGCCGTCCGACGACGAGCCGGCGCCATACACCGCGCCGCTCGTCTTGATTGCGAGCGCGTGCGAGTATCCGCAGGAAACGGACTCCCAGTCCGTATCGGCGCCGACGAGAGTCGGGACATAGTGGGTGGAATAGTCTCCGACTCCCAGCTTTCCGTATGAGTTGCTGCCCCAGGCGTAGAGCCTGCCCTGGTTCGTAAGGGCGAAGCTGAAATCGCGTCCGGCGGCCACGCGCTCGAAAACCTCGCCCGCCTGCAGGGTCACGTCGATGAAGGTCGGGACGGTTCGATTCGTCATGGTACCGTCACCTATCTGGTAGCTCGAATTCCAGCCCCAGGCCCAGAGCGTGCCGTCCGAGGCGACGGCCAGGGAGTGCAGGTCGCCGGCGGCGACGTCTATCCAGGTTCCCGCGATCCTCGTCGGTACCTGGGCGGTGGTCGTGGCGCCGAGTCCCAGCGTTCCGTAGCTCGATCCCCAGCCGGACACCCAGAGGCTGCCGTCGGCCTTGAGGCCGAGCGTGTGCTGGCTTCCGCCGACCATCTTGACGTACCCGTCGGTGCCGGAGAGGACCGGTACCTTCTGGTCGGTGTTCACGCCGATTCCGAATTTGTAGCTGGAATTATCTCCCCAGAGCGTGGCGCGGCCATTGCCGTCGAGAAGCATGCTGTGGTAGGTGCCAGCGTCCAGGCCCGGGCTCGGTGTGAAGGCCACCACCGGCACCGTCACGGTGGCGCTGCCGGAGATGAGCTGGTCGAAGGTGCCGAACCAGAGGAGCTGGCCCGAGGTGTCGTAGGCGTGGGCGACGAAGGTGTAGGTGCCGCCCGTCTCGGGGATGTCGAAGATGGCGCCCCAGTATGTGGGCCCCTTGGTCAGGGCGCCGCCGCCGACCTGGGCGCCCGTGGCGCTCAGGATCTCGACGCTTACCGCGGTGACGAGCGGGTCGCTCACCACGCTCCTCGCCCCGTCGGCCTGGCCGACCACGACCTCGACGGCGGCGGACGCCGGGCTGAGGTCGGCGGCCGGAATCAAGGGAGTCCCGCAGGACACGACGAAGGCCGCGAGCACCAGGGCACCCGCCATAAGGATGGTTTTGCGCATGATGGGCGTACTTATATCATGGTAGGAATTGGATTTCAACGTCGGGCCGGAAAAAGCGCGGGCCGCTTCCGCTCGCGCCACCCGGCACGCGGCTTCACGCGAGGGGGAAAAACGGATAGGATGCGCGCGATGCGTCCGGAATATGCCCTCCTCGGCCGCTGCGTCGCCCTGGCGCGCGGCCTTCCGCCACGGATTCCCGCGCCCGATCCGTCCGCGCTCGACGCGGGCGGGCTGCTAGACCTTGCGGGACGGCACAAGGCGCTTGGGGACGTCCTGGCAGGGGCGAGGCTCGAACCGGGCCTGGTTCCGGACGCGGCGCTCGGACGCCTCGAGCGGGCGCACCGGGCGGGACGCGCGGCGCGCTCCACCATGCTGGCCGAGGCCATCCGCGTCTCGGCCGCCTTCCGGGACGCCGGCATCCGGCTCGTCCTGGTGAAGGGCCCGGCGCTCTCGACGCTGCTCTACGGCGACCCGCTCGCGCGGGAATACCGCGACCTCGACTTCATCGCCCGCGAGCGCGACGGGGCGAAGGTGCTGGAGCTCGCGACGTCGCTCGGGTACCGCCCGGAGCATATGCCGGCTTCACTCGGGGCCGGCACGGCGCGCTTCGCCTGGGAACGCTCGCGGCACCTGGCCTTCCGGCACCCCGAGCTGCCGGTCTTCCTGGAGATCCACTCCGCCCGCGGCCCCCGGCTCGACTACCCCTTCGAGCGCGGGGAGGCGGCCCGGGCGCCGCTCGCGGAGCTCGCCCTCGCGGGCGGGGCCCTGAGCGCGTTCGACGCGCCGACCCAGGCCGCCCACGCCCTCGGCCACGGCACCCGCCATGACTGGATGACCCTGCAATCCGTAGGCGACGCACTCAGCATCCTCCACGGCCCGGACCGAGCGCTCGCGGAAGCGACCCGGGCGCGCCTGCGCGCCGACGGCGCGCGCGCGATGCTCGAGGCGGCGGAGCTCGTATGCGAGCGCTTCAGCGCCGGCCACGAACCGGGCGCCAAGCGCGTCGCGCCGGGCTTCGCCGCCCGCCGTTCCGCGGCGCTCGCCCTCGCGGCCAACCGCGCGCTCGGGGGACGTAAGCCTTCATCCCTCGATACGCTCAGGCGCGCCTGGTTCGGCAGGGCGCCGCTCGAACGGAGCGTGCGTGGATATTTCCGCACCGTCGCGGGCGTGTTCGCCGTCGAACCGCAGATCGGGCTCTGGACCCCGCCCCGTCCACTCCGCTCGGCCTACCTGGCGCTGGCCCCGTTCTTCACCGTCTACCGCAAGCTGTCGCGCCTTCTCGGCCGCGATCCGGAAGGGAGGCGGAGCCATGCCGCATGACGCCTTGAAAGCCGCGCGCAGGCGCTTCTCCGCGACGACGGTCATCCTGTTCGCCGCGTTCCTCGCCTCCTGCGGGCTCTTCGAACCGCCCGGCGTCCCCGCCGACTCGGGGCTCGTACTGTCCGGCGGTCGCGTCTACGTGCTCGGCGGCTCGGCGGCCTCGGGCGATCCGCTCGCGGCGGTCCGTTCCGCGCCGGTGCTGCCGGGCGGCGCGCTCGGCGCGTGGCGGGACGAGACGCCCCTGCCGGCCCCGCGCGCAGGCGCGGCCTGGATCGAGCTCGGCGGCATGGTCTACGGATTCGGTGGCCGCGATGCGGCCGGCCCGGTTGGCGAAACGCTCTTCGCCCCCGTGAACGCGGACGGCTCGCTGGGCTTCGTGGACATGGACGGCAAGGGCTTCTGGCAAATCGCGACGGGGCTTCCGTCCTCGGAGCGTCGCGCAGTCGCAATCGAGCGCTCCGGCCGCGTTTTCCTCGTCGGGGACGGCGTTCCGGCGGCGGAGCTCCGGAACGCCGCCATCCTCTCCGACCGATCCGTCGGGCCCTGGTCATCGGGAGCGGCGTCCGCGCCCGACGCGCCGCGCGACCCGGATTCGCGCCCTTCCGTGACGCTGCTCGAAGGCGCCTGGTACCTCCACGACGCGGAGGACGATACGCCCCTGTATTTCGAGGCCTCTGCCCTCGAGGCCCTCCCCGCGCCCTCGGTCCGGCCGCCTGCGGGACCGGCCAGGTCGGGCGAGACCATCGGCGCGACCGCCTTGCCCGGAACGACGCTCCGCTACGAAGCAGGCTCGCTCCTCTCGCCGCCGGACGATCCGACGGCACTATCGCCGGCCTTTCCCGCGGACGGGCTTCCGATGGACTTCGATACGGACGGCAGCCGTCTACTCAAGGTCCGGGCTTTCGCGCCGGGCCTCGCGGCCTCGCCGACCGCGGTCCGCGAATGGCGGAAATGGTCCGCCACCTTTCCGACGTATTCCGACCTGGCGCTCGACGGCGCGATGCACGCGCACGCGCTGGCGGTGGACGATTCGGAAGGCTCGACCGCGACCGTCGACCGTTGGTTCCGCCTTTCTGCGTCCGTTCCTTCATCGATCCGGCTGGAGTGGCTGGATGCTTCCGACGATCCGAGTCCCTACACGGCGTCCATATTCCTCTCGGTCGTCCACGCCGACCTCCAGACCCCCGTGCCCGACTTGACGGGCGCTCCGGTCTTCCGGCTCGGCGCCGACGGAGGGCGTTCCGTCGAGTTCACATTGCCCTCGGGCATATTCTACGTGCGCGCCGAGAGCGCCGACGGCAGCGCCGGCGGAACCTTCGGCCTCGCAGCCGCGAGGTTGCCGTAAGTGCCCGCCTATCTTGCCTTCGGCCGCCGTTTCGAGACCGAGCTGACCCTGCCCTGGCCTCCCGCCGCCCGGCTTGCGGACGCCCTCCCGCCCGTCCGCGTTTCGCGGGTCGACCTGGCGGACGCGGTTGCGCTCCCGTTCGCGCTCGGCGCCGTCCGCTACGGCAAGGTTAACGGCAGCCTCGTCGTCGACGTGCCATGGGCCGCGCGCTTCGAAATCGCGGATCAATCCTCGATCCGCTACACCCTCGCGGCGGACGCGGACGGGCGCGCGGCCGCCGAGTACTTCTCGGGTCTCGTGGCCGGTTTCTGGCTCAGGACCGTCGCGGAGGCGGTACTCCACGGCTCCGCGGTCGAGGGACCGGGCGGAGCGTGGATTATCGTCGGCGCTTCCGGCTCGGGGAAATCCTCCGGCGCCGCGGAGCTCGCGCGTCGCGGGCATGCCCTTATGTGCGACGACTCGGTCCCCCTCGCCGCTGGCCCTACCGTCCTGCCGGGCGTCGCCATGTCGCGGCTCGGTGCGGACGGACAGGATGGCGCGGCGGGATCGGACGGCGCGGACAAGGTCGCCGTCCCGCCCTCCGCCGCGCGCCACGAGCCGTGCCGCCTCGCGGGCATCGTGCGGCTCGCCGCCGTCGACGCCGATCGGCCGGAACTCCGTCCGGCGCGCGGCGCGGCCAGGCTCGCGCTCGTCGCGCCCTTCCTGCAGTTGCTCGAAGGCGTCGACGACCGGATCATGACGCTCGCGAAGCTCGCCGGGATGCTCCCGTCCGTCCCCGTGTACGCGCTCGACCGCCCCCTGGCGGACGATACGCGCGCGGAGTGCGCGGACCTCGTCGAACGGCTCATGGAAGCACCCGACCTGGAGGAGGAGCGATGACGCGAGCTCCCGAATCGGTCGTCGTGTCGAGGCTGGACGACGAGCTCGCCCTGCTCGACCGCCGCACCGGCACCTACTACGGCCTCGACGCGAACGGCGCGAGGATCTTCGAACTGGCGTCGAAGGGATACGATCCCGGCCGCATCGCCCGGGAACTCGCCGCGGAATTCGACGCCCCGCCCCCGGAGATCGAGCGCGACGCGGCCGAGCTCGTGGCGAAGCTGCTTGAAGCGGGACTGCTCGTGGACGACGGCGCGTGACGGCAATCCACGGATCCCTCGCGAAGCTCCGTCGCGCAGCGAGGCGGGCGCTCGCCGATCCGACCCTCGCGCTCGAGGCGCTCACGATGGCCGTCCTCATGGCGGCCTTCCACGCGGCGCTCCGAGCGCGATGGCGGCCCCGGCTCGAGCCGGACGGCGCCGCCGGCGGCCGGCCTCCGTCCCCGCGCGCCCTCGCGCTCGCCCGACGCCTCGCCGCGGCCTGCGCCGCCGCGACCGCCCTCGCGCCCGGATCCTTCACCTGCCTGCGGCGGGCCCTCGCGCTCCGGACCCGGCTCCGCGCCAAGGGGCTCGACGGGCGCCTCGTCCTCGGCGCGCGCCGCGGGGCCGGAACCGGCATCGAGGCGCACGCCTGGGTCGAGCTGGGCGGCGTCGCGCTCGACCCGGCCGCGGACGCGAACTTCGCCCCCTTCCTCCCCGCCCCCGTTGCCTCCCCCGCCCCCGGATCGCTATTTTCTCTTCGTCCCCGACACCCATAACCATCACGAGGAGCGACCACATGGCCGTACGCAAATTCAAGGCGGAAGTGAACCAGCTGCTCCGCCTCATCATCCACTCGCTCTATTCACACAAGGAGATCTTCCTCCGCGAGCTCGTCTCGAACGCGTCCGACGCCATCGACAAGCTGCGCTACCTGGCGGCCTCCGACGAGGCCTACAAGGGCGTTTCCTTCGAGCCGCGGGTCGAGATCGGCTTCGACGCGGAGAAAAAGACGCTCTACGTGGAGGATAACGGCATCGGCATGGACGAGGAGGACCTCGACGCCAACCTCGGCACCATCGCCCGCTCGGGCACCAAGCGCTTCCTCGAGGCCCTCTCCGGCGACGCCCGCAAGGAATCGAACCTGATCGGCCAGTTCGGAGTCGGCTTCTACGCCAGCTACATGGTCGCGTCGAAGGTCGAGGTGCTGAGCCGCAAGGCCGCCACCGACAAGGCCTTCAGGTGGACTTCGGACGGCGAGTCCGGCTACTCCATCGAAGCCGCGGAACGCGCGGGCCACGGCACCACGGTCACGCTCCACCTGAACGACGAGGGCGCGGAATTCCTTTCGCGCTGGCGCCTCGAGGAGCTCGTCAAGCGCTACTCGAACCACGTCGCCTTCCCCATCTTCCTCCGCTACGAGCAGCCGGAATACGACGACAAGGGCAAGAAGAAGGGCTCGGAGGAGAAGGTCGAGCAGGTGAACTCGGCGGCCGCCCTCTGGCGCCGGCCGAAGTCCGAGCTCGCGGAGCAGGACTACAAGGACTTCTACAAGAATTTCGCCGACACCGACGAGGAGCCGCTCTTCTGGATCCACACCAAGGCCGAAGGCACCATCGAGTACACGACGCTCTTCTACGTGCCCTCGAAGGCTCCCTTCGACCTCTACCGCGCCGATTACAAGCCGGGCGTCAAGCTCTACGTCAAGCGCGTGTTCATCACCGACGACGAGAAGGAGCTCCTGCCGACCTGGCTCCGCTTCGTGCGCGGCGTCATCGACTCCGAGGACCTGCCCCTCAACGTCAGCCGCGAAATTCTCCAGCAGAACCGCGTCATGACGAACATCCGCTCGGCCTCGGTCAAGAAGGTGCTCTCCGAGCTCAAGGACCTGGCCGCGCGCGACCCGGTCCTCTACGGCAAATTCGTCGAGCAATTCAACCGCCCGCTCAAGGAGGGGCTCTACTCCGACTGGTCCCACCGCGAGGAGCTGCTCGAGCTGGTGCGCTTCAAGAGCACCGCGGTGGACGGCTGGACCAGCCTCGCCGACTACAAGACCCGCATGAAGGACGGCCAGAAATCCGTCTTCTTCCTCGCGGGCGACGAGGAGGAGCGCCTCCGCAAGAGCCCGCTCCTCGAGATGTACCGCAAGGAGGGCACCGAGGTGCTCATCTGCGGCGACGAGATCGACGAGATCGTCGTGCCCGCCATCGGGCGCTTCGGCGAGCTCGAGCTCAAGGCCGTCAACCGCGCGGACGCCGCCAAGGATTTCGAGGGCAACAAGGACAAGGAAAAGGAGAAGGAGCTCGCGCCGGTCGTGGAACGCGTCAAGAAGGCGCTCGGCGATGCCGTCAAGGACGTGCGCCTGACCGGCCGCCTCGCGGAGAGCCCCTCGTGCGTGGTGGTCGACGAGGACGATCCGAGCCTCCGCCTCCAGCTGCTCATGAAGGCCATGGGCCAGGGCTCGGGCGTCGAGTCGAAGCCCATCCTCGAGCTGAACGGCTCCCACGCCCTCGTCTCCGGCCTCGCGGGCGCGGACGACGCGCGCGTCGAGGACGCGGCGAAGGTGCTGCTCGGCGAGGCCCTGCTCGTCGAGGGCGTCCCCCTCCAGGACCCCGCCGACTTCGTCGCGAGGATCAACCGCCTCTTGAAGTAATTCCACCGCAGAGACGCAGAGACGCAGAGACGCAGAGACGCGGAGACGCGGAGACGCGGAGAGGAGAACAAAAGGACTGGAGGTGGATTCAGAATCCCCTCCAGTCCCTTTCTACTTCTTCCTCAGCGCCTCTGCGTCTCTGCGGTTCGTCTTCGCGACTGGAGCCTTCTCGACGGTTCTCTTCTACGCGCCGCTTTTCCGGCGGAGGACGATGGCGGTCAGGTCGTCGGTGACGCGGGTGCCGCTCGTGTGGAAGCGGCATTCCTGCATCACGTAGTCGAGGATCTGCTGGGCGTCGCCGTCCGCGGGCGCGGAGCCGAACGCGTCGAGCAGGCCCGCCGTGCGGAACGGCTCGCCCTCGAGGTTCCGCGCCTCGGAAAGTCCGTCCGTGCAGAGCAGGATGGCGTCGCCCGGACTCATGGCGAAGCGGATGGCCGTGTGCTGGGAGTTGAAACCCTCGCGGCCGAGCGGCGCGCCCTTGTAGTCCGCGTCGCCCTTGGGCTTCAGCACGAGCGCGCGCGCCTTGCCCGCCGGCCGGAGCAGCGCGTCGGGCGCGGCGGCGTTGGCGTACTCCACCGTCCCTTCCCCGAGTCGGAGCAGGGAGCAGGACAGGTAGTTCTCGACCGAGGCGAGCTCGTTCGATAGCTCGGTGTCGATCGATTCGAGCACCCGGCCCAGGCTGGCTTCGCGCATGGCCTGGACGTTGCGCTGGAAGACCGAGCGCGCCAGGACCGTGACGAGGCCGGAGGCGATGCCCCTGCCCGAAACGTCGCCCACGAGGACGCCCGTCAGCTTCCCTTTTTCCAGGTAGAAATCGTAGAAGTCGCCGGAGATGCCGGACGCCGGCAGATAGGTGAAGGCGAGGTCCCACAGCTCGGTCTCGGGCGCGTTCGCGGGAAAGAAGCCCTGCTGCACCTGGACCGCCATGCGGAGGTCCTTCTCGCCGATCTCCATGGTCGACTGCAGCTTGACGTTCGCCTCGGACAATTCGCGGCTCAGGGCCGACTGCCCTTCCATCGACCGTTCGAGCGCCTCGGCGCGGGCGCGGACCTTGCGGTCGAGCGAGGCGTTGATGGCCTCGATCTCCTTGAAGGTGCCCGTGAACTGTCCGGCCAGCACGCCCGCCGTGCCGAGGACCAGCACGAGGAAGGCGTAGCGGGAAACCTGCACCGGGCTCGAGAGGCTGACGAAGAACGTGTCGAAGACCAGCGCTGCCGCCACGGCCAGCACCGCGATAGAGAGCCTGCCGGCCTCGGTCTTGAGGAACACGTCCGCGACGGCGGCGAAGGCGCCGCTCGGTCCCCGCCGGCCTTCCTGCCTCCGGTAATGCCGGAAGGCGTGCCAGAAGGGTACGGCGAGATCCACCACCACCAGATGGACGATGGCGACGGCCGCGCCGAGCGTCCATAGGGAGAGCAGCGTGGTCCGGACGAAGAAGGGGGCGGCGGCCGCGAGGACGACGCTGAAGGCGAAGTAGACGCGCGCGAGCAGGCTGGTCCGGTGCCGCAGCACCAGGTCGAAGAACAACAGGAAGAAGGGCAGGATCAGGTAGAGGCTGCCCATCTCCGCGACGCGGATCAGGCGCGAATCGCGGATCAGGTCGTAGGCCAGGAAGCTGCGCGTGAAGAAGTAGAGGGCCACGAGCAAGGTGCCGATTCCGAAGAAGATGTACGAACGGTTCCTCGGCCGGAACAGGAACATGAGTACGTGGTAGATGCCGAAGAACGCGTAGACGGCGATCAGGATGAGGTCGAGGTATTCGGTGCGCCGCGCCGACAGCTTTTCGTAGGCGCCGATGATGTAGGGCCCCCCCATGGAAAAGCCGGTGCGGTCGTCGGTGGGGTCGCCGACCAGGCGGAAGACCAGCAGGTTGGTTCCCGGCGCCAGGTAGCGGCGGTCGATGGAGAGCAGGGCTCCGCGCGTCGTGCGGTCGAGGCGGATCGAACCGTCGGGCCGGCGGTGGATGTCCGTGGCGAAGAGGGAGCCGTTCAGGTAAGCCTCGTAGTTCTGTCCCACCTGGGCCAGGTACAGGCCGATGCCGCCCTGAATGGCCAGGACCTCCTCGGGCACGGAGAAGGGAATGGCCACCGTGAATTCGACGGGATCGGCGGGCAGCAGGCGGAAGGGGCCGACCTCGGGCAAACCCTTGAAGCCGTAGCTGCGGAGCATGATCGGACGATCGCCGCGCTCCGCCGGAATGCGGTACCAGGCTTGGTCCGCCACCTCGGGACGGTTGTAGACCCACGCCATGTCGAAGCCAGGCCTGGCCCAGGCGTCGAAGGCCGTGAGGTCCACTTCCTGCGCGCCCGCGAACGCGGCCGCGACGAGGAGAAGGACGAGAAGGGCGCCTGCCCTCGGCTGTGAGCGCATCTATTCCTCCGCGTCCCGAGTGTATCCTGAACCGGGCGTTTCCGGTACGGTTTTCTTGTCCATCGGGGAATATCAGGAACCGGCGCCGCCGTCGAGGTCGCGAAGCCGGTCCCGGAGCAGGGCCGCCCGCTCGTAATCCTCCTCGGCGATGGCCTCCTCGAGCTCGCTCCGGAGCTTCTCCCTCTCGCCTGGCCGCCCCGACGCGGGCGACGGCGGACCCGCGGTACGGGCGGGATCGAGCTCGATCATTCCGGAGGGGCCCCGATCCGACACCAGGTTGACCGAGATCCCGGCCTCGTCCACCACCGACTCCGCGATGTAGACCGGGCAGCCGGCCCGGACGGCCAGGGCGATGGCGTCGGAGGGCCGCGAGTCGACCAGGGACTCGGCGCCCTCGCGGGAGACCACGAGGCGCGCGAAGAAGGTGCCTTCGCGGAGCTCGTTGATCTCAATGCGCGAGAGCGACGCGCCGAGGCTCACCAGGAGCGAAATGACGAGGTCGTGGGTCAGGGGCCTCGGCACTTCGACCCGGCCGAGACCGATCAGGATGCTCTGGGTCTCGAGCTGGCCGATGAAGATAGGCACGGCGAGGTCCGAGCCTTTCGGGCGCACCAGAACCACGTTCCCCTGTTCCGTCTGTGCGACGGTCCATACCTCTGCTTCGACGAAGGTCGGTGACGACATCGCTCCTCCGGGAATGAAGTATAGCGACGCGGCGGCGGCCTCGCCACGCCGAGCGGTCCCGGGACCGCGCCTGATGTTGGCGCGGTCACGCGCGCGGCGGCTTTCCCGACCGGCGGCTTTCCCGACCGGCCGCTTTCCCGACCGGCCGCTTTTCCCTTATAGTCGGACGGCGAGCCGTCGGGTCGGTTTCCCTTCGCGCTCCGCGAGGAGAACGCGCCATGTCCGGCTACGAAAAACCCGACCACTGGACCCTGAAGGCCAAGAAGGAAGGCTACCCCGCGCGCTCGGTCTACAAGCTGGCCGAGCTCCAGGACAAATTCGGCCTGCTCAAGGCCGGCATGCGCGTCCTCGACGTCGGGGCCGCGCCCGGCTCGTGGAGCCTCTGGGTGCTCCGCTTCCTCAAAGGGTCGGGCTTCCTCTCCGCGGTGGACCTGCAGAAGCTCGCCATCACGGCGCCGACGCCGAATTTCTTCTTCATCCAGGGCGACCTCTACGACCCGGCGGTCAGGGCGGAGCTGGCCGCGCGCGGTCCCTACGACCTGGTGCTCTCCGACGCGGCGCCCTCGACCACCGGCAACAGCACCGTCGACACCGGGCGCTCCGAGTCCATCGTCGAGGCCGTGCTCGACATGGCCGACGAATTCCTCGCGCCGGGAGGCGCCGTGGTCGCGAAGCTCTTCATCGGCGGCGGCGAGCGGGAGCTTCTCGACCGCATGAAGACCGGCTACGCCGCGGCGAGGGGGTTCAAGCCGAAAACCTGCCGCTCCGAATCCTTCGAAACCTACCTGGTCGGCACGGGAAAGCGCCGGATCGCTCCCGCGTAAGGCCGCCGTAAGCCTCGCGAAAGCGCGGCGCAAGCGATCCGGGTTAGCATCATTCCCGTATGAAAACCAGAAAGCTCATGGGGGCTTGCCTAGCGCTCGCCCTCGCCTGCGGATCCGCCCGGGCGCAAACCCTTCCCGGCGCCACGGCGCCCCGGATCTACGGCTCGATCGAGGCCAAGGCCTGGCTCGACGCGGCCCGAAACCGGAGCCGCGCGGTCGAATCCCGCCGTCTCGCCGTGGAGGTGGCCAGGACGACGCTCGAGGCGCTGGAGAATCCCGCCCTCTTCGCGTTCAAGGCGGATTCCGGTTCCGTCCGGCTCTCCTTCGGCGAGGACGGCGTTCCGTCCCTCCTTTCGGCCGTGCCGACGCTCGCCCTCGAGGCGGCGGACCCCTGGGGGACGACCGCGTCCTTGAGCGTGGCGACGGAAGCGGGCCTCGGTTCCGCCGCCGCCGAGCCAGTCCTCGAACCTTCGTTCTCGGTCAAGCAGCCGCTCGATCGCCTCCTCGACCCCGCGGAGAGCCTCGAGCTGCTCAAGGCCCGGGCCGCGCTCGCGGACGCCGAATCCGAGCTCGCCGCCGCCGAGGCCCGTTCCGACGCGGAGACCCTGAACCTGCTGATGGCATGGGTCCAGGCCAGCTTCGACGCCGAGTCGAAGCGCGCCGCCCTTTCGCAGGCGGAACGCGAGCTCTCCGAGGCGAAGACGCTCGGCACCTACTCGCCGGGCAGCGCCGGCCTGGCACGGCTCGAGCTCGGGGTGCGATCCGCCTCGATCGCGCTCGAGCGGTCGTCCCGGTCCCTCGCCCGCGCCGCGTACGCGGTCGAGGCCGCCACCGGCCTTTCCGACGCCCATCCCCCCGCCCCTCCCGCCGCGGCCGCCGTTCCTGTCGACTCGCTCATCCCGGACGCCGCGCGCGCGGTCGCCAAGGCCCGCAGGTCGCTCGCCCTGGAGGAACGCGGCTTCGCGGACGAGTGGGAAGCCGGCGCCTCGCTGAGCGCGGATTTCTCCGCGTCGAACCAGGCGGTCGCCGGCGCGGACCGTACGACCGCGCGGCTGGGCGCGGCCGCCGAGTGGGATTCCCTGACCCTTTCGGGCGGCGTCGGCTGGACGGGGGGCGCGGGGGGCGGAACCTTCCTGGATTTCTCGCTTTCCTGGCGCCCAGAGCCGAACGCCGCCCGCGACGCGCGGAGGATGGTCGACGAGCTCTCGCTCGAATCGGCCCGAGTCGCCTTCGCGTCGGCCCTCGAGGCCGCCGCCCTCGACCTGGCCGACCTGCACGCCGACATCGCGGACCGCGAGCTCGAGGCCGGGCAGCTGGACGCCTCGCTCGAGATGGCCGCGCTCGAGGTGATCCAGCTGCGCGCCGAGGCCGCCGCCGGGTTCGCCGCCGGCTCCGAGGTGGACGAGGCCGTCAAGCTCTGGATACAGGCCGCCGCGGCCGCCGAAAAGGCGGCCTGGCAGCGGGCTGCGGCGGACGCGCTCGTCGCCGCGGATTTCACCACCACGGAGGTTTCCGAATGAACGGGAAGCGAAAATTGCCGCGCGCCGCGATCGCGGGCGTCGCCATAGCCCTCGTCGCCCTATCCGTCGCGCTCGCGTTCATCGTGCCGAAGCTCGGTGCCTCCGCCGCGGCCGACGGCTACGCCAAGGTCCGCGTCGCCGAACTCGTCGACCAGACGGTCATCGAGGCTTCGGGGAACATCGAGGCCGCGCGCGCCAGCGACCTTTCCTTCAACGGCTCCGGCCGCATCGAGAGCGTCCTCGCGACGGAAGGCCTCGTCGTGGCGAAGGGGCGGGTGCTGGCCATGCTCGACGACACCAGCGAGGCTTACGACCTGGCGAACGCCACCTACAAGCTCGAGCAGGCTCGCCTGACCGGCAACGCGCGCACCGCCGAGCTCGCGGCGCTGGAGGTCGAGCTCAAGCGGGCCAAGTACGAGCTCACCAAGCTGAGCGCGCCGTTCGCGGGCGTCGTCACCGACGTCGCGGTCGAGCCGGGCGAGTACGCGTCGACGGGCACGGTGATCATGTCGCTGATCGACCGCACGAGCCTCAAGGCCGTGCTCCAGATCGACGAGATCGACCTGCCGAAGGTGCGCGTCGGCCAGACCGTGGAGTTCGAGTTCGACGCGCTGCCGAACCTGAGCTACCGCGGATCCGTATCCCGCATCCCTCCGGTCGGCCGCGTGACGAGCCAGGGACTCGCGGTGTTCGACGTGGAAGCCACCATCGCGAACCCGCCCGACGAGCTCCTGCCCGGCTACTCCTTCTCCGCCGCCATCCTGGCCAGCGAGGCGCGCTCCGTCCTGACCGTCCCGGCGGCCGCCGTGTTCCCGGCGCCGCGCGACGCGGCGGGCGCGGGCGCGGAAAGCCCCGCGTCGGAAGCCGCCGCCTCCCCGGGGGACGAGCCGGCGCGAACCGCGGCGGCCTCGGCGACGGGGCTTCCGGCGGATCCGTCGGCCCGCCGCGCCGCCTTCGCCTCGATGACGGAGGAACAGCGCGCGGCGCTCCGAGCCCAGTTCGCCGCCTCCGGAACGCCGGGAAGCGGCGCCGGCCTCCGCGGCGCCGCGGTCGCGACCGACGCGACCCTCGCCCCGGCCGCGGCCGCGCTGGCGGTCTACGTGCCCGGCGAGAACGACGAGCCCGTGTTGCGCCTCGTCTCGGGCGTCCCGCGCTCCGACGGCACGGTCGAGATCGTCTCCGGCCTCGCGGCCGGAGAGTGGGTGCTCGTGCCGAAATCCGGTTCTACGGGCACGTCCGGTTCGACCGCCGCTACCGGCTCGAATTCCCTGCTTCCGAACATGCGCTTCATCACGGGCGGTGGCGGACCCGCGCCCTCGGGCGCGCCCCCGGCGGGAGTCCGGCCATGAGCGGCCCGAGGAACCGCCCCGTCCCCTCCGACGCGGCGGGAGCGTCGAGTCCCGCGGCGCGCGCGGGGGCTCCGGATCTTGCCCCGCCCGCCGGCGGCCTCGTCGTGGCCGCCCGAGGCATCCACCGCGTCTACGAGGTCGGGGAGGAGAAGGTCCACGCCCTGCGCGGCGTCGACCTCGACATCCGCCGCGGCGAGTACCTGGCCATCATCGGGCCCTCGGGTTCCGGCAAGTCGACCTTGATGCACATCATCGGCTGCCTCGACAGCCCCACGGAGGGCACCGTCGCCATCGACGGCGTCCAGGTGGCCGACATGGACGAGACGCGCCTGGCCCGCATCCGCAACGAGCGCATCGGCTTCGTGTTCCAGGCCTTCAACCTGCTCGCCCGCGAATCCATCCTCGAGAACGTCGCCCTGCCGCTGCAGTACGCCGGCGTGAACCGGCGCGAGCGCATCGAGCGGGCGCAGGCCGAACTCGAATCGGTCGGGCTCGGCGACCGCCTCGGACACCGGCCGAGCCAGCTCTCCGGCGGCCAGCGCCAGAGGGCCGCCATCGCGCGCGCCCTGGTCACCCGTCCGGCCATCCTCCTCGCGGACGAGCCCACGGGCGCCCTCGACACCAAGACCGGCGACGCGGTGCTCGCGCTCTTCGAGGAAATCCACGGGCGCGGCACCACCATCATCGTCGTCACCCACGACCCCGACGTGGCCGCCCGCTGCCGCCGCACGGTGCGCATCCGCGACGGCCTCGTCGAGGAGGTGGCATGATACTCGAGCACATGCGTTCCGCGACGCGGAGCCTCTGGGGAAACAAGCTCCGCACCTTCCTCTCCATGATCGGCATCGTCATCGGCGTCGGGTCCGTGGTCGCCATCACCGCGCTCGGCGAAAGCGCGCGCGCTTCCATCACGAGCCAGATCGCGCAGGCGGGGCTCGAGACAGTCACGGTCAACGTCGGCCGCCGCCCCGGCGCCGCCGTCGAGCGCCTCTTCACCGAGGAGCTCGTCGATAAGTTCACGGAGTTCGAGGGCATCAAGGCGGCTGCGGCGGTCAACCGCTCGAACGCCCAGCTCAAGGCGGGCGAAGAGTCCGCTTCCGAACAGATCACGAGCGCGACGCCCGCCTACCTCGACATCTTCTCGCTCGAGATGAGGGAAGGACGCTTCGTCACCGAGGCCGACATGCTCGAACGTTCCGCCGTCGTGGTGCTCGGCTCGGAGCTCGCCGACACGCTCTTCCCGGACGGCGGCGCCGTCGGTTCGTCGGTCCGCGTGCTCGGCTCCTCGCCGAAGCAGCTCCGGGTCGTCGGAGTGCTGGAAACCCGCAGCGACACCTTCGGCTTCAGCTTCGACTCCGGCGCCTTCGTGCCGCGCACGAGCTACCTGGTGCGCATCGCCAAGCCCGACCGCCCCGACTCCTTCGTGCTCTGGGCCGATCCGGACGCGCGCGACGTGGTCGAGACGGCGGCCGAACTCCAGGCCTGGTTCGACGCGGAAACCGGCTCGGAGAACGCCGTCCGCGTCCAGTCGCCCTCGACCATCGCGGAGACCATGTCCGGCGTCACGGACACGCTTTCGGGCTTCCTGGCCGGCATCGCGGCCATCAGCCTGGTGGTCGGCGGCATAGGCATCATGAACATCATGCTGGTGTCGGTGACGGAGCGCACCCGCGAAATCGGCATCCGCAAGGCCCTCGGGGCCACGCCGGCGGCCATCCGCGTGCAGTTCCTGGTCGAGGCCATCTACATCACGCTCGCCGGCGGCCTCGCGGGCCTGGCCCTCGGCATGGGCATCAGCAAGGTCGCCTCCGGCTTCCTCGGCTGGGACTTCATCCTCTCGCCGAGCTCGATGGCGGTCGCGGTCGCCTTCAGCGCCGCGACGGGCATCTTCTTCGGCCTCTACCCGGCCGCCCGCGCCGCCCGGCTCGACCCCGTGGTCGCGCTGAGCTACGAGTAAACCCATGGCCAGGCGTCGTTCGATAGTCCGGACCGCGGCGCTAGCGTCCGCTTTCACCATCCTGCTGCCGGTGGCGGCGCTGGTCGCCTTCGAATCCGCGGTCTCCGACTACTACCGGGGCGAGACGAACGCGCTCACCCGGCTGCTCAAGCCAGCCCTGCCCTACGTGCGCGTCTTCCGCAGCTCGGAGAGCGTCTCGCGCCGGGTCAACCTGGCCATCGTCGAGGACGCCGCCAAGCTGCGCGATTCGGAGTACCTGCGCAGCCTGGTCCGCCCCGAGGACAGCCTCGCCCTCGTGGTGCGCGTCGAGGGCGAACCCCTGCGGGTCATCGGGGCGCTCGAGGCGAAATTCCTCGAAGCCCTGCCGGCCTACGGCTCCCACACCGATCCGGACGCGCCGCCGCCGCCGCCGGAATCCGAGGAACCCTGGGTGGTCGACCAGACCGACTTCCGCACCCAGGACGGACGCGCGGCCAGCGTCTTCCTCATACGCTCGCCCGAGCCGCGCCCGCCTCGCACGACCTTCTACCCGAAGGCGACCACCTTCAGCCGCCTGCTCGGCTTCTACCTGATCATCGCCCTGCTCGCCCTGAACGGCGGCGCCGGGCTCTTCGCCATCTTCCGGCTCATCAAGCCCTTGCGCACGCTCGAATCGGCGGCGCACCGGCTCGGCTCCGGCGACCTGGCGAATCCCGTGGAAATTCCGCCCGTGCGGGAACTCGAACCCGTGTTCAAAGCCTTCGACGGCATGCGGGTCAAGCTGCAGGCCTCCATAGAGCGGGAGCGGGCCGACGAGCGCTCGCGGCGAGAACTGATAGCCAACCTCAGCCATGACGTCCGCACCCCGCTGACCGCCATCCGCGGCTACCTCGAAGGCTTGTCCGACGGCACGGCCGCCACGCCGGAAAAGCGCGAGCGCTACCTTTCGGTGCTCCGCGAGCAGGCCGGCCGCCTCGAGCGCATGATCGACGGCATCTTCCTCCTCTCCACCCTCGAGTCGGGCGAGGACCGCCCCGAGCTCCGCGACGTCGACCTCGCCGCTTTCCTCGCCTCCGGCGCCGAGGAACTCTCGCTCGTACATCAAGGGAAGCTCGCGGTTTCGTTCGAGGCGAGGCTGCCGGAAGGCTCGACGGCCAGCGTGCGCGCCGATCCGTTCCGCCTGCGCCGCCTGGTCGAGAACCTCGCGGCGAACGTCGTGGCGCATTCGGGCCGCGCTTCCGCCACCTTATCGGTACGCCTCGACGTCGCCGACGGCGGCCGCTCGGCGGTCGTCGAATTCGTCGATAACGGCCGCGGCTTCCCGGAGGGGCTCGCCGAAAGGGCCTTCGAGCGCTTCCGCCGCGGCGACGAGGCGCGCTCCGGCGAAGGCGCCGGTCTCGGCCTCTCCATCGTGCGCGAGATCGTCCTTTCCCTGGGAGGCTCGGTGAAGGCGGAGAACGGCGACGCGCCCGCGCCCTGGCCGGGCGCCCGCGTCGTGGTCGCTCTTCCCCTCGCTCCGTTCCCCGATTCGGTCGGAGCGCTTCCGGATGCGCCGGAAAGCGCTAGGCAAGGAGGTTCCGCATGAAGCGCGCCCTCATCGTCGAGGACGACAGCGCCATAGCCGAGCTCGAGCGCGACTACCTGGAAGCGGCCGGCTTCGCCGTCGAGCTCGCGGCCGACGGCACGTCCGGCATCGCGCGCCTCGCGGAAGGCGGCTGGGCGCTCGCGATCGTCGACCTGATGCTGCCGGGCGCCGACGGCTTCGCGGTCTGCCGAGAGGCGCGCCGTCTCGGCGAGACCCCGCTCATGGTGGTATCCGCCCGGAGCGCCGACCTCGACAAGGTGCGCGCGCTCGGCCTCGGCGCCGACGACTACCTGGTCAAACCCTTCAGCCCCGCGGAGCTCGTGGCGCGCGCCAAGGCCCACGTGGAGCGCTACGAGCGGCTTCGCGGCGGCGGCCCTGCGGACCGCATCGTCGTGTCCGGCGGACTTTCGATCGACCTCGGCCGCAAGCTCGTCAAGCGCGGCGACTCCGAGATCCCGCTGACCGCCACGGAGTGGTCGTTGCTGTCCTACCTGGCGGAGGAACCCGGCCGCGTGCGCTCGCGCGACGAGATCTTCGCGCGGCTCCGCGGCGAAGGCACCTACGGCGACCAGAACGCGGTCGCCGTCCACGTCCGCCGTCTCCGCGAGAAGATCGAGCTCGACCCCTCGGACCCCGCCGTCGTCGAGACGGTGTGGGGCATGGGCTACCGGCTCAGGGGCTGAAGCGGGCTTGTCGAACCGCTCGCCGCGGGCTCGCGCGACGAAGTCTACCGAGCGTCCGCCTCCGCTTTCCCGTTCGCCCCGCCCCACGCCGCCTCGGCCTTCCGCACGAAGGCGAGGATCTCGTCCTTGCCGGCGCGCTTCTCGACGAGGGCGCGGAAGGCGCGGTCCTTGGCCAGGTGGCCGAGCCGCGCGAGCAGGGGCAGGTGGGTGCGCGTGCCCGAGCTGAGCACGAGGAAGACGGCGTGGACGTCGCGACCGTCGAGGGCGCCCCAGGGCACCGGCTTCCGGAGGTAGCAGAGGGCGACGAGCTCGGCCGCCTCGTCGCCGACGAAGGGCACGCGCGGGTGCGGCAGGGCCAGGCCGTCCCCGATGCCCGTCGACATGAGAGCCTCGCGTTCGATCGCCGCCTTGGCCAGCGCGGCCTTGTCGAGCCCCGGGCCGAGGCGCAACGCCCCGATGGCATCCTTGAGAACCTCGGCGGGTGTTTCCCCCGCGATGCCGAACCACACCCCGCCGCGCGCGAGCTTTTCCGCGAGTTTCGCGGTCATGGAACCGCCTCCGTATGGGTGCCGAATTCACCCTTCATGCTTCCGATTCTAGGCCCGTATCGACCGGACGGGCAAGCCGCCCCGCCCCCCGCCCCTCGGACCATGGCCGCGCGGACAAAAAGAGGGCGCCCCTCGAAAGGGGCGCCCTCAGGTTCACCAGGAACCGGTCAGATCGCCTTAGAGGGTGATCTTCGCGGCGAAGGTGATGTCGCCCTTGTCGTTGGTAACGACAGCGTCGGTCGAGGTCAGGTCGCCAGAAACGTACTTCGCGGTGAAGACGGTGTTGGCGATCACGAAGGCGTCCACGCCCACGGTGAGGGTGACGAGGTCGGCGCTGTTGAGCGTGCCGGAAGCGTAGGGCTTCACGTAGTAGGTGTCGTCAAGCATCGCCTTGTAGGACAGGCTCCACGAAGCCTTCCAGTCCGCGGCGGCGCCGTTGATCAGGTTGTACATCTCGAAGGCGCCGCTGGCGGCGAGGTAGGGGACGAAGCCGCCAACCTCAGCCTCGGAGAAGCTGACCTTGAGCTCGAGGTCGTCATCGCTGTCGCTGTAGTACACCACGAGGCCGACGTTCGACTGAGCGGACTTCGCATCCTTCTCGGTGAGCTTGAGGGACACGTCGACGCGGGCATCGTAGAGGGCGGCGGCGCCGGAGGTGAGGTTGAGGTCGAAGGCCGGGGTGATGGTCAGGCCGTTGACGACGTCAGCGAGGGTGACGGGGAGGGTCACGTAGGCGCCCATGCCCTTCGAGGCGTCGAGCATGTCGTAGGCGAAACCGGCGTTGATCTTGAGCAGGTCGGCGATGGCGACGAAGGTCGCGTTGAGGCCGATGGCGTACTCGTTCTGGGCGTTGGCGGTCCAGTCACCCTTCGAGTTGATCACGAGGCCGAGGCTCAGGGTGTCGTTCGAGAAGCCGAGCTCGGTGCCGGCCAGGTTCGCGTCGATGAGCGCGCTGAGGTCGACATCGCCGTCCTTGAGGTCGGCGGCCTTGTTGAAGCCGAGTTCGGTGAAGTTGTAGACCATCATGTAGAACGGGCCGCTGATGATCTTCGCCTCGAGCGTGGCGGGGTAGCCGTCGGCATCAGTATCATTGAAGCCGAGGGTGGCGGCGCCCGTGGTCGGGTCGTTGAAGAGCTCGAACGTGATGCCGGAGAGGGAGATGTAGCCGTAGGTGCCTTCACCGGTGGCTTCGGCGTCCGCGACGGCGAACGGGATGGTCACATCGGCGGTGTAGGCATTCTTGAAGCCGTGGACGTCGGTGTCGAGGTCGTAACCCCAGGTGAGCGTGGCGTCAGCCGAAACCGAAGGGGTCTGAGCGAACGCGGCGACCGCGACGAGAGCAAGAACGAGGGCAAAAGCCTTCTTCATTGCTATCCTCCTTAACAATTTGAACGGGGACGAACCTACGGTTCGCTTGATCCCCTTCCGCTTTGCGGGCGAGTGTAGCCCTCGCAAAAACGGGTGTCAAGTTTTTTTTCGGTTCACGGCGACCGGCTCTCCACGCGATTGCGCGCAAAAAGCGGCTTTTTTCCGGCCTTTCAGCCCGCCGCGATCGCGGCGTGCATTCCAGACGGATCCGCGTCCCGAGCTTGACGTGGCGAATGTATTACACATCGACTATTACTGTCAATCTGATTCCTTGCTTGACCGACCCACCGGAAAAGCGACCGATCCACGAAATCCCCTTGGTTTCGTTCAGGGCAGGCGATGCCAGAAAACGCGGGGCCCGGCCGTCATGGCCGAGCCCCGCTAGTGACATCAGCAGTCAGGACGCTCAGAACTCGAGCGTCACCCCCGCGGTTAGGATCCAGGGGCTGGTGGCGCCGGTGCCATAGGGTCCTTCATCGATGTAGATGTCCTTGGCGGTCGCGTAGACGCCCATTCCGTCGGTGTAGCCGAGATCCGCCGCCGAGGGGATGCCGATGGGGAATTCCCAGCCGAAGCCGAGGCTGAAGACCGCCTTGCCCTCCGTGAAGCTGACGCCGAGTTCCAGCGCGTCGACCGAGTAGAAACCGACGGGGGGGGTGACGGCGCTCGCGTAGTATGTGGCGCCGCCGTCGAGGTACCGGGCGTTGAGCAGGAACTGGTTGACCAGCTTGAAGCTCCAGGCGTCGCTCAGCTGCCAGAGGCCCGCAAGGTACGCGACGAACGGGGCGTTGCCGTCGTACTCGCCGTTCTCGTTGAGCCAGGCCTGTTCGCTCAGGCTGCCCATGCGCGCGAAGTTGGCCGTCGGATAGTTGGCGTCCAGGTACTGCGCGAAGGTCTCCGCGGCGGCGGAATCCACTTGGTCGAAGGTTTTGCCGCCGTTGAAAGCCAGGTAGAGGCCGCCTTCGACCGCGAGCCCGTCGAGCAGCGAATGGAGGCCGTATTTTGCCTCGACGCCGACGTTCGCCGCGAAGGCGGTGCCGTAGGTCCAGACGAAGGGATCGACGATGGTGCCGGCGCCCGAGGTTTTGTCGAGGTCCTGGAAGCCGAAGAGCCTCAGGTCGAAGCCGGCCAGCAGCTCGAGCCCCTCGACCAGGTCGAGGTCGGCGTCGAGCCAGAACCGGTTGTCGCCCAAGAACTTGTAGTCTTTGTACCGAACGGCGGCGATGGTCCAGTAGTCGCGCGTGTACCCGAGTCCGACATCCCAGCCCGCGTCGAAGGTGCCGAGACCCTCGACGGCGTAGCGCGCGCCGACGAGGATATTGTTGCCTCGCACCCATTCCTGAAGGGTGGTCGCGCCTCCGAAGGGCACGCTCATGGCTTTATAGACGCTCAAGGACCCGAATTCCGCGCTGGCCGAGATGGCGGTTTCGGTCGTGGACATGAGCCAAGGGTTGATCGGGCCGCCCACGCGCACCTGGAGCAGGCCCCGCGTGCGATCCTGCGAGGCGAAGACCGGCTTGGTGATGAGCGGCATCAACTCGGAGAAGGCGGCGGTCGGATCCTCGTCGAAGAAGAGCGAGCGCATGCGCAGGTAGCGGGCATCGACGCCGCCGATCCGGAGGTCCACAAGGCCGCCCACGTCCTCGGCGGCCATCCAGGCGTCGGCGATCTGGTGGCCGTTGAAGCTGCCGGTGAAGAACAGGAAGGGATTGGTGTCGTCGTAGGTGGCGAAAGTCCGGAAGCCCGCGGAAATTTTGCCGGACTCGAAGGAGGCGCCGAAATCCTCGTAGTAGCCCGGGACGTAGGGGTCGAATAGCAGGCGCTCGGTGAGCGCCAACGGGCCGAGGTCGATCGAGAAGGCGCTCTCGATGACGTAGTCCCCGGACCAGATGAGGTTTGTTCCTCCGAGTTCGGGCAGGGTTTCCGCCAATTGGTTCTGGTCGTACGAGAAGCGCGTGGTCATTTGCAGTCCGCCCCACTGCAGCCCGATCCAGGGCGCGGCCGCGAAGGCTGTGCCCGCCTTCATCATGGGGTCGTAGACGATACGGTCGTAGGCCGAATCCCACCCGAGGGCGCGGTTGCTCGAAACGGCCGAGCCGTACTCGCCTTCGAAGCCGACCGTGACGGTCGGGGCCTTGGTGAAGAAATCGCCGAGCGCGAAGGGCGCAGGGGTTTGGGCGCCCAGAGGCGCGAGGAGTAGGAGCGCCAGGGCCAGCGCGAGGGCCGGGGCGCGGAAAGCGCGACGATTCATGGATCGCTCCTTTTTTTTGTAGCCGCGGGGCGGCGGAGCGCCGACGGCGCCTTGGTGCCGCTTCCACCGGAAAGTATAGACCCGGCCCCTTGATTTGTCCCGCGGCCGGGAAAAAGCGCGAAGAACCTGAAAATGCGGACTGAGGAAAGCAAGCATGCCGTCGAGGGGTGGCGGCGCGGAGCGGAGGATCCCGGCCCGAGGATTTCCGCTGATCGCGGCTCCCCCTATTCCCGCCACTTCCCCAAGGCCGCCTTCAGCTCAGGCGCGACGCCCCGGATCAGGGCTTCGTCGACGGCGTAGCTCAAGCGCGCCCAGCCCGGCATGCCGAAGCCCGAACCCGGCACCAGAAGAATCCGGTAATCCTTGAGGAACATCGCGAACGCCACGTCGGGGCTTTCCGCCGCCGCCGCGCCGCCCGTCGCGGCTCCGGATGCCGCGGCTCGCGCGGCATCCGCCGCCCTTCCCTTCGGGCCGCGCGGCGGCACCTCGCAGAAGAGGTAGAAGGCGCCCTCGGGCGGCGCGAAGGCGAGCCCGGCGCTCCGGACGGCTTCCAGCAGCAGCGCCCGGCGTCGCGCGTACGAGGCGATGTCCGCCTTCTCGTCCGCGACGCGCGCCACGGCCCGCTGCATCAGGGCCGGGGCGTTTACGAAGCCGAGCGTGCGCATGCCCATGGCCAGCGCGTCCATCAACAGGGACTTGTCGGCGCAGCGGCTCGACACGGCCAGGTAGCCGATGCGCTCGCCGGGCACGGAAAGGCTCTTCGAGAAGCTCGAGCAGACCACCGTCTCCGGATAGGCGTCCATGACGGGCGGAACCACCGCGCCTTCGTACGCGAGGTCGCGGTAGGGTTCGTCGACGATGAGCAGCGGGGACGTTCCGGTCGCCTCGCCGTGGGCGAGGAGGACGGCGGACAGCGCCTCGACGTCGGAGCGCGGATAGATCCGGCCCGTGGGGTTGTTCGGGCTGTTGAGGATGAGCGCCTTCGTCCGCGGCCCGAGAGCACGGCGGATGGCGTCGACGTCGAGCGCGAAGCCAGGTCCCGTGCCAGCCTCGACCATCCGGCCGCCGTGCTTATTAATGTAGAATCGGTATTCGGCGAACCAGGGGCGGACGACGACGACTTCGTCGCCTGAGTCCAGAATGGCGTGGAGGAGGACGTTGAGGCCGCCCGCGGCGCCGACGGTCATGACCACGTCGGAGAAGGCGACGGGAAAGGCGTGCTCGCGCGACACCTTGCGGGCGATGGCCTCGCGGGTCTCGCGGTAGCCGACGTTCGGCATATAGGCGTGCGTGCCCTTCGCGGTATCGGCGACCAGTTCCCTCAGGGCGCGGAGCAGGGCTTCCGGCGGCTCGAGATCGGGGTTGCCGAGGCTGAAGTCGTAGACCGGCAGGGAGGGGTCGGCCTCGCGGAGGCGGCGGCCCTCCTCGAACATGCGGCGGATCCACGAAGCGCGCTCCAGGTCGGCGCGGACTGCTTTGGCGACGGGCACGGAACGGACCTCCTCAGGGTTCCCGAAAGGGGGGACGTTCAGGATAGCACGGGTTCCCGGAACGGTCATGGGTGGGCGCACCCGCACGAACAGGCGGGGAGGTCGCTCATCCTTCGCCGAAGAAAGAGCGAGCGTCGTCGACGGAAGAATCGAGGTCCTCGAGGATTTTCCTGAATAGCACCGGTGAGATGTCCCTGCCTGAGTGAAAGGGAATGACAGTGGCGCGTCCCTCGGCGTTGCGGTACTTGCGGTGCGAGCCGCGCTGGCTGACGAAGGAAAATCCGCGGGACAGGACGAAGCGCTCGATTTCCCTTGGGCTACGAACCGGCACGAAGCCCATGATCGTCCAGCGTCACGGTCCGTATCCCGACGAATTCGACAGGTTCTTCCTCGAGGCCGTCCTCAGCCAGCAACTCGAGGGTTTCGCGCAGGTTATCGACCAGTTCTTCCACCGTCGCACCCTGGCTATGGGCTCCATCGATTCCCGGCACATGGCCGACATAGAGCCCAGTAACGGTGCATCGCTCGATGACGATCGGGAAACTTCGCTCCATGCCTTGAGAATACCCTCGCCGGTGACGCCCGGCAAGCGCCCCGGCACTCCCCTGATGTATGTTGTTGGCCTTCATGCCATATCACCGCCCAAACTCAAGACCGCGCTTGCGGATACGGCGGCGAAACATCAGGAATCCCGCCCCTCGCGCGCGAGGTAGGCCACCCCGGCCTCGGCGATGAAGCCGGAGCGGGTGCCGCCGTGCCGTGGTACAATGCGCTCGGCGCCGGTCCGCGGGCGGCGCCGTTCCCGCGATCGCGCGGATTCCCGAGATTTCCGCTACCTCAGGAGCTTCGCATGCAGTGGTACCTCGATTGGGTCAGGAGCAACGTCCTTCTGTCGGCCTTCGTCCAGTTCGCCGTCCTCGGCACCCTCGGCGAGCTCGCCGGCGTGCTCGCCGCCAAGCGCAAGCCCTCGGCGCGAGTCCTCGAATGGCTCCTCAAGGCGCTGGTCTGGGGACTCATCGGCATCGTGGTGAAGTACGCCTTCACGGGCTTCGGCGGCTTCGTCGAGGCGCTGGCCCACAAGGGCTTCCTGCCCGAGGCGGTTCTGGAAGTCCCCATCCTCTTCGCGTTCGCCAAGAGCTTCGCCACCAACGCCCAGTTCGGCTTCCTGCTCATGCTCCTGCACCGCACGACTGACAATTGGATCGCGGGCACCAAGGGCTACGCGGGCATCGGGAAAAGCTTCGCGACGCTCGCCTGGTTCTGGATCCCGGCGCACACGCTCACCTTCGCCTTGCCCGCCGACTGGCAGATCGGCCTGGCGGCGCTCTGGTCCGTGGCGCTCGGGCTCATCATGGGCTTCACCAAACGGGCGAAGTAGACGGGCCGGCCTCGGATCCGCGCATCCGCGAAACCGAGGCGCGAAGATCGTCGGCTCGAGAAGGGATAGCAGCCTACAGGACGATGGACGAGGGCGGCTCGATCCGTCGGCGATTGGCGTTCCACTCGGCGGCGACGGCCTCGAGGAGGCCGGGCGGAACCTCGCCCGGAGCCGCGTAGAAGGCCACTTCGAGGGCGTGGCCGCTCCGTACCCGCGAGAGGAGGCGCCGCCAGGCGACCCCGTCGCGCTGCAAGGCGCCCAGGTCGGGCAGGGGCGGATCGCGGTACAGCGCCGCGAACGACTTCGCCTCGGCGGCGTCGCGGATGACGGACACCACGAGGAGCTGGCCGTTCGCCTCGACCTTCCAGGCCTCGACCGTCGAGGCTTTCCACGAGAACTGCGGGAAAGCCTCGCGCAGCGCGGCGAGCAGGGCGGCCGGCTCCTCGCCCGCGTGCACGAGCCGGGCTTCGGGGCGCGGCGCGACAGGGTTCGAGGCGCAGGACTGCAGGGAGGCAACGACGACCAGCAGGGTCCCCATGACGAGGACGCCGGTCACGAACCGGAGAGCGACGGATCGTTTCATAATTATCCTTTGCTATATAAAGCTTTCAAATAATGTTTAGTATTGATTAACCCATCGCGCGGGCTCTGTCAAGACCGAACGCGTAAATCGCCGCGACGCTCGTTCGATCTTCCTCGGGCGCGACGACCGTGAAATCATGAGCGTTTCTATAATTTTTTACCCGCCCCGTTGCCCAGGCGCGCGGGACGCCTATACTTTTGTCAGCGATATGGGAGGCTCCCTTTCCCAAGGAGATGGAAACGTGTTCCAGAAACAACCGTTGATGCGGAAGGTGCTCTGGGCCCTGGCGCCGATCGGGCTGTACTCGATCTGGGCCTACGGGCTCCGGGCGCTCGCGGTGGCCGCCGTGACCTTCGCGGTCGGCGTCGGCGTCGAATGGCTCTTCGAACGCAAGAAAGGCGGAAAGACGAGCGAGGCCGTCCTCGTGAGCTGCGCCCTCTACGCCCTGTCCATGCCCCCCGCGGTGCCGCTGTGGATCGTCGCGCTCGGCATCGCCTTCGGCGTGTTCATGGCCAAGGAAGTCTATGGCGGCTTCGGGCGGAACGTGTTCAACGTGGCCATAGCCGGGCGCCTCTTCGTCTACATCTCGTTCGCGGGAGCGCTCGGCGCCTCGTGGCTGCCGCACGGCGGCTTCGGCATGGGGGCGGGAAACCTGTTCGGCCCGGTCGACGCGTACTCGGGCGCCACGCCGCTCGAGCTCATGCGGACCGGCGGGAGCGTGCCGATCCTCGACCTCTTGCTCGGCCTCAGGGACGGCACCCTCGGCGAGGCTCCGATCGTCCTCATCCTGGCCGCCGCCGTCTACATGGCGGCGACCAAGACGGCGAACTGGAAGCTCATGGTCGCGACGGCGGCCGGCGGCCTGGCCGCGGCGGGCGGCCTGCTCCTCGCGGGCGTCGCCAAGGCCCTGCCCCTCGAGAGCCTGCTCGCGGGCAGCTTCCTCTTCGTGGCGGTCTTCATGGCGACCGACCCGGTTACCGCCCCGAAGAAGGCCCCGGCCCAGTGGGCCTACGGCCTCCTCATCGGCGCGGTCGCGGTGGTCATCCGCACCTTCAGCCTTTTCCCCGAGGGCACCAGCTTCGCAATCCTGATCGGCAACTCCTTCGCGAGCCTCTTCGACCGCATGGCGGCCGACGCGGCCGCCCGGAAGAAGGCGCGGGCCGCCACGGCCGCGGGAGGCGCGGCATGAAGAAGAAATTCGACCGCGAGAACATCGTCTACGTAGTCGTCTTCTCGTTCGTCGTCTGCGCGGTCTTCGTGGCGGGGCTCGCGGCCGCCAACGAAGCCACCGCCCCGAAGGTCCGCGCCAACCGCGAATTCGCGAGCCAGGCCGCGGTGCTCGACGCGCTCGGCATCGCCTATTCCGACCCGGCCGAGGCCGCGAGCCTCTACGCGAGCGCGGTCCGCCCGATCGAGGGCGCCGTGCCGCGGGCCTACGTCGCGGAACGCCCGGACGGCCTCCACTACGCCGTCGAGGTGACGGGCGCGGGACTCTGGGGCGCCATCACCATCGTGGCGGCGGCGGGCGAGTCGCTCGAGCGCCTCGACGGCATCCAGGTCCTCGCGCAGAACGAGACGCCCGGCTTGGGCGGGCGCATCGACGAGCCCTGGTTCAAGGAGCAGTTCCGCGGCGAGCGCGTCGCGGGCGGGCGCGTCCGGATATCCGCGGGCGCCGAAGCCGGCGGCTCCGGCGCGAACGACCCGGAGGACGGCCTCGTGGACGGCGTCTCCGGCGCGACGCGCACCAGCCAGGCCATGGAACAGATAATCGCCGCGGCGATAGCGCGGCTCGCGGAAGTCGCGGGAGGCGGGAAATGAGCGCGAAACCCGGCAAGATCCTCGTGGACAACCTCTGGTTCAACAACCCCGTGCTCATCCAGGTGCTCGGCATCTGCTCGACGCTGGCGGTGACGAACAACGTCCGCAACACCCTGGTCATGACGGTGGGCGTGAGCCTCGCCACGGCCTTCTCGAGCTGGACCCTCTCGCTCATGAAGGACCTGATCCCGCGCAAGGTGCGCATGATCGTCCAGGTGCTGGTCATCAGCTTCTACGTCATCATCATCGACATCCTGCTCCGCGCGTACCTGCCGGACGCGTCGAGGCAGCTCGGGCCCTACGTCGGCCTCATCATCACCAACTGCATCATCATGGGACGCGCCGAGGCCTTCGCGGCGGCCAACAAGCCGCTCGTCTCGTTCTGGGACGGCCTGACGAGCGGCATCGGGTACATGGCCGTGCTCGTGGCCATCGCGCTCGTCCGCGAGCTGCTCGGCTTCGGCTCCGTGCTCGGATTCAGGATCATGCCGGACGGCTTCGTGCCCTGGACCATCATGATCACGGCGCCGAGCGCCTTCTTCCTGGTGGCCATGGTCATGTGGCTCGCGAGGAACCTGCAGGCGCGGCGCGAGGCCGCGGCCAAGGCGGCCAAGGCGTCGCCGAAGCCCGCCGCCGGGCCGAGCCCGGCGAAAGCGTAAGGAGGAAGGGCGTGGACTTCGAATTCTTCACGATGAACCCGATCGCGCTCTTCTTCGCGTCGATCTTCACGAGCAACATCCTTATGTCCAACTTCCTCGGCATGTGCTCGTTCATCTCCGTGTCCAAGGATTACAAAAGCTCCTTCGGGCTCGGGCTCGCGGTGACGGTGGTCATGACCATCACCGCGGCGGTCTCGTGGGTGGTGCTGTACTACGTCCTGGTGCCGCTCGGCCTCGAGTACCTCTCGTTCATCGTCTTCATCATCGTCATCGCGGCGGTGGTGCAGATCCTCGAGATGGTGATCGACCGCGCCAGCCCGGCGCTCTACCTCTCGCTCGGCATCTTCCTGCCCTTGATCACGGTGAACTGCGCCATCCTCGGCGCCATCCTGTTCATGCAGATCAGGCAGTACGGCTTCATCGAGTCCGTGGTGTTCGCCGCGGGCTCGGGACTCGGCTGGTGGCTGGCCATCATGCTGCTCGCGGCCATACGGGGCCGCGTCGAGAACAACCCGGTGCCGGCGGGCCTCAAGGGCGCGGGCATCACGATGATCACCATCGGCTTCATGGCCATGGGCTTCATCGGGTTCTCGGGCATGATCGCGGTGCAGTGAGGAGGACGCCATGAACCCCTACCTGCTCGGGCCGCTCGTCGTTTCCGGCATCACGGCCTTCCTGGCCCTGCTCATCGCGCTGACCGACCGCGTGGTCAACGACTACGGCACCGTGGTCATCGACATCAACAAGGGCAAGAAGCGCTTCGAGGTGAAGGGCGGCGCCCCCCTGCTCGGGACGCTCGCCTCGCAGAAGATCTTCGTGCCCAGCGCCTGCGGCGGTCGCGGCTCCTGCGGGGCCTGCAAGTGCAGGGTCACGAGCGAGGTCGGCCCCGTGCTGCCGACCGAGCTGCCCTACCTCTCGAAGGAGGAGCTCGCGGACGGCACGCGCCTGGCCTGCCAGATCAAGCTCAAGAAGGACATCGCCATCGAGGTGCCCGAGGAGCTCTTCTCGGTCAAGCGCTTCGAGGCCGCCGTGAGCTCCATCCGCGACCTCACCTACGACATCAAGGAAGTCACCTACGCGCTCGAGGATCCGAACGAGATCGAGTTCATCCCGGGCCAGTACGTGCAGATCGTCGTGCCGCCCTACGGCGACCTCGACGAGGAAGTGCAGCGCGCCTACTCGATGTCGTCGAAGCCCGGCGACCGGAACAAGGTCGAGCTGCTCATCCGCCTGGTGCCCGGCGGCATCGCCACCACCTGGGTGCACAAGCACCTCAAGCAGGGGCAGAAGGCCCGCCTCGTGGGTCCCTTCGGCGAATTCCGCGTCCACGACACCCCCGCCACCATGCTCTGCGTGGCCGGCGGCTCGGGCATGGCGCCCTTCTGGTCCATGCTCCGTCACATGGAGGCGGAGAACGCGCACCCGGACAAGGACGTCTGGTACTTCTTCGGCGCCCGCGGCCTCAAGGACATGTTCTACCTCGACGAGCTCCGCGCCCTCGAGAAGCGCATGCCGCGCTTCCACTTCGTGCCGGCGCTGTCGGAGCCCGCCCCCGAGGACAATTGGACCGGCGAGACGGGCCTCGTCACCGACGTGCTCGACCGCTTCATCAAGGAGCGCATCCCGAAGGAGAAGGGTTTCGAGGGCTACCTCTGCGGCAGCCCGGGCATGATCAACGCGTGCATCGCGGTCATGACGAAGAACGGCGTCGCGGAGAAGGACATCTTCTTCGACAAATTCGCGTGAGGTGAAGGCCATGAAGGAAACGGAAGGATTCAAGGAAGCGCACGAGCGCATGCGCCCCGGCCATATCACCGCCCAGGGCTTCCTCGGCGCCGACGGGCGGCCGCTCGCCGACATCGTCGCGCGCGACGAGGGCGAGTTCCGCCGCCTGGGCCTGACCTTCGAGGGCGTCGCGGCCGAGCTGCGCCGCCTCCGCGACGAGGGCCGCCGCGGCCTCGGCGAGCCCATCACCGTCGGCGGCGCCGTGGTGACGGTCGGCGACGCGCGGGGGCTACTGCCCTGCCCCTGGGACGACGGCACCTTCCACAAGGATTCCGTCGCAGTCGAGCGCGGCGGGACCCGGATCGTCTACTCGGACCTCTCGATCCACATGCTGGAAAGGCACCATTTCTGCCAGGGCGAGGGCTCCGCGTTCCGGCTCGACCCCGGCGCGCTGAAACGGGTCGTCGGATAGGAACGGCAGCCGGGTCTCCCCCGCCGGAACCGAGCGGCCTGAAGGGACGCGCCGCGTCCTTTTAGGCCGTTTTCATTTCCATCGACGCGGCCGATGATTGAAAGGATGGACTCCCGCAAGCAACCCTTCCGACTGGCCGCCCAGGGCCTCGCCATAGCCATCGAGCGCTTCGGCAAGCGCGAGCTCGCGAACCACGCCGCGGCCGGCGCCTACGGCTTCCTGCTCTCGGCCGCGCCCGCGGTGCTCGTCGTCTTCTGGCTGACCACGCTCTTCCTGCCGGACCCCGGAGAGCTCGCCAGCCGCTTCGCCGCGCTCGCCGCCCCCTTCCTGGGCGGCGCCGACCCGACCACGGTCATCCGCGCCCTTTACAGCCAGCGCCTCGGCTACGCGACGGGCTTCGTCGCCATACTCTCGCTGCTGTGGACGGGCCGCGTCTTCGTGCTGTCCATCCAGCGCGGTTTGCGCGTCGTGCACGGCACGGGCGAAGGAGCCGACCCGGTCCGCGAGAACGTCTGGACCTTCGGCGGCGAGATCGTGGTCATCGTGGTGGTGGTGGCGGTGCTCCTCGCCTCGTCCGCCTTCGAGGCGGTCGCGCGCTTCCTCGCAAGGGAACTGGGCGCGGGCGCCCCGGGAGTCCTGACCCGCGCCGCCTTCGACCTTTCGTCGACCCTCATCCTCTTCATCGTCATCATGACGACCTACGGCTTCCTCCCCGCGCGCAAGGCGGTCTGGAGGCGGCAGGCCGCCATGGCCGCCCTCTGCGTCGCCACCTTCGAGGTCGGATCGGCCGTCCTCCGCTTCACCATCGACGTCTCGCGCGTGGGCCTGCTCTACGGCGTCATCGGAAACCTGGTCATAGCCCTCCTCAACGTGTACCTGTTCTTCTCGCTCTACTACTTCTTCGCGGAACTGGATTCGGTGCTCGCGGACTTCGACGCGCTCGTGTTCACCCGCTACCAGCACGCCTCGCGCGGCGCCAAGGGACTCGAGCGCTGGCTCTACGGCGCGCCGCCCCGCCTCATGGCGCGCTACGGCCGCGCGCTGGCCCCGGGTGAGGTCCTCTTCCGCGAGGGCGACGAGGACCCGACGGCCTGGTTCCTCTCGGAGGGCTCGGTCGGCATCTACCTCGGAAAGACCCCCGACCCGTCTCGCCTGACCGCGCTGATCAAGCCCGGCGAACTCTTCGGCGAGATGGCCTTCCTGCTCGGCGAGAAGCGCAGCGCCACCGCGGCCGCCCTCGCCCCGTCGACCCTGGTCGCCCTGCCGCCCGCCGTCTTCGAACGCGTGATAGCCGGCGACGCCCGCGCCTCGCGGCGCGTGGTGGCCGCGCTGGCCAACCGCCTCCGCGACGCCGACCGCAAGATGGCCGCCGACGCGGTCGACCTCGACGGCCTGGAGGAGGTCCCCGGGCCCGGGCCGGAGGGCGGGCCTGAAGCGCCGGACGCTCCGGCCCCCGCGCCGGCCTTCGCGCGGACCACCGAACCGGTCCCGGAACCGGCGCAGCCCGCCGGGCCCGACGCCGCATCCGGCGCCGGAGGGACGGACCCGCGGACATGAGGATACTCGTCGTTTCGGACACGCACGGCGAGATCGGCGCCCTCGCCTTCGTCCTCTCGAAGCTCGGCGGTCGGGCCGACCTGCTGGTGCATTGCGGCGACGGCGCCGAGGACGCGGAACGGGCGCGGTCGCTCGGCCTGCCCTGCCCGCCCGTCGTGGCGGTGCGCGGCAACGTTGACCTCGACCGCAGGCTGCCGGCGTCCCGCTCGCTCGCGGTGGACGGAATTCCGATACTGGCCCTGCACGGCAACGCCTGGCTCGACGGGGCCGGATCCCTGCTGCCGCTCGCGCTCCACGGGGCCGAGAAGGGCGCCGCGGTGCTGCTCTTCGGCCACACCCACCACCCGGCGCTCGCGGACGCTGGAGGCCTCGTCCTCGTGAACCCGGGCAGCCTCTCCCGGCCCCGCGGCGGCCGCGGAAAAAGCTTCGTCCTGCTCCGCGTCGACCCGGGCCCCGGACCGGCCCGCGACCGCGTCGAAGCCCTCTTCTACGAGGTGGCGGGGAAATCGCTCAGGAGCTTCGACCCCCGCGTTTGATATCCGCGCCCGCCCGCCTATAGTTGGTGTCGCGGAGGGCAATCATGGTCGACACGAAAACGGACGGCGGATTCAGGCTCGGAACGGTGACGGCGATTTCGGTGGCGGCGTCGCTCGCGCTGACGGCCTTGATCGCGGCGCTCTCGCCCCTCCTCGCGCGCTGGCGGCCCCTGATCGGCCCCGACCTCGGCGCCGCCCATTACTACTGGCAGCTCGCGAAGCCGACGCTCTCGGGCGGCCTCTCGGCCTGGGCGCTCTACGCCGTCCACCAGGCCGGCCTCTTCTACCTGGTCTGGAAGCTCTCGAAAGAGAAGGCCCACCCGGACGCGGCCAGCCGCCTCAACGTCGCCGCCCTCGCCTGGAACGGCGCCTTCGTCCTCGTCCACGTCCTGCAGACCCACCTGTTTTACGACGGCCTCGCGCAGTACGTGCCGGTCTGGTCGAGCCAGTACTCCGTCATCGGCATGTTGGTCATCATCCTCTACTCGGCCGCCCCGAGGCGCGGCCTCATTCTCGGCAAATTCGGCAAATGGGACTCGAAAGCCCGCGCCTGGGTGCTCTCCTGGCACGGCTACTACATAGCCTGGGCGCTCTGCTACACCTTCTGGTTCCACCCGACCGAGGGCGACTACGGCCTCCTCACGGGCTTCTTCTACATGTTCCTGCTCTTCGTCCAACTTTCGCTGCCGAACACGAAGCTCCACCTTGCCCTCGGCTGGGTGGCCCTGCTCGAGGTCCTGGTCGGCGTCCACGGACCGGCCATCGCCATCCAGAAGGCCGTCTCGGGCATCTCGGGCGAGCGCGACGTCGCCGGCCCCGGCATCTGGATCATGTTCGCCTCGGGCTTCCTCTTCATGTTCGCCTTCACGGGCCAGTACGGGCTCAAGCTCAAGGGTCGGGGACGCGCCCTCGTGCTCGCGCTCTACGCGGCGCTGATCGCGGGCCTCTTCGCGTGGCGCGGCTACGACCGGCTCTTCGAGGTGGCCTTCATCCCGACCGCCCTCTACGGCGGCGCCATCGCGCTCGCGGTTTTCGCGCGAGCGGCGACGTTCCGGCGCAAGGCGGCGGCGCCCGCGGTCTGAGGAACGCGCGCGCCCGCCCGGCGGCCCGGCCGGCGATGGCGTTTTTTTCGTGGCGCCTTTCGCGATTCGCCTTTATCATGAGCGCCCTTCCGGAGGCAGCATGAAGAAGAACGTCCTGGTCGCCCTCTACGAATCGTCGCCGGCGCAGATCCTCATCGCCCTCCTCGTCAACGCCTTCTACGCCGCCGTGCTCGGCCTCTCGCTCGCGCCCTCGGCCTGGATAGTCTGGGCGAGCGCCGCGCGCGTCTTCGGCTTCGGTCCCGGCTCCGGAAGCGCGGCCCGCGGCCTCGCGGGGCTGCTCGGCGGCGCCGCGAAAAGCGCGCCCGGCTTCGGCTCCTTCGTCCTCCTCGGCCTCGCGGGCGGCGCCGCGGTGTTCACCTACTTCCTCTGGGGCGCCATCTTCCAGGCGACGCTCGTGCGCCTCCTTTCGGTCGGCATCAAGCCCGGCCGCTACCCCAAGGTCAGCTCGGTCACCCTGCGCTGGCTCGTCTACTCGGGCATCTACAACATCTCGACGCGCACCGTCCTGCCCTTCATCCCGGTCTCGTGGTTCATCACCGCGTACTTCCGCATAATCGGCGCGAAGATCGGCCGCAACGTCTTCATCAACACGCCCTGGCTCAACGACGCCTACCTCCTCACGCTCGAGGACGGCGTCATCCTCGGCGGCAACGCGGAAATCTCCTGCCACCTCTACGAGCGCGACTGGCTCCACCTCGAGCGCATCCGCATCGGCAAGGACAGCCTGGTCGGCACGGGCGCCTACGTCCCGCCCGGCACCGACATCGGCGAGCGCTGCGTGGTCGGCGCGCGCTGCTACCTCCGCAAGGGCACGAACCTCCCCGACGGCTCGGTCTACACCGTCATCGCGGGCCTGCCCGCGCGCCGCGCCTTCGGCATCGAGAAAGGCCGCGCCCCGCTCCGGGAAGGACGGGGGGAATAGGCGCCGGGGCTCCTAGCTCGCTTCGCGTCGACCCGAGGCGGCGGGTCGCGTTTTCAGCGAGAGGCGGCGGGCTTCGCCGCGCGCGAAGGCATCGAAAAGGCGTCGCCCCCAGAAAACTGAACGGCCGCCCCGGAATGGGGCGGCCGTCTGCATTCAAGGTACGCGTCGCTACTTCGCGAGCTTCGCCTCGAAGAGCGGCTTGCCGGATCAGCGCACCAGCACGAGCTGCAGGTCGCAGACGTTGGTGCCGGTGGGGCCGGTCCTGAGGAGGCCGCCGACCCGGTCGAAGAAATGCCAGGAGTCGTTGCGCGCGAGGAAGGCGCGGGGGTCGAGCCCGGCCGCGCGCGAGCGCTCGAGGATCTCGAGGTCGGCGAAGGCGCCCGCGGCGTCGGTGGGGCCGTCGTTGCCGTCGGTGCCCGCGGACAGGAAGCAGAGCCGCGACGCCCATTCCGGCGAGCTTTCCGAGAGCCCGACGAGGAAGGCGAGCGCCGCCTCCTGGTTGCGGCCGCCTAAGCCTTCGCCCCGGATGGTCACCGTGGTCTCGCCGCCGCCGATGATGCAGCCCGGGGCCCCGACGGGCGCGCCGCGGCTCGCCGCCTCGACGCCCATGCCGAGCCAGGCGCGCGCGAGCTCGCGGGCCTCGCCCTCGAAGCGCGAGCCGAGGTAGAGGCTCCCGTAGCCGCGCGCGCGCGCCTCGTCCAGCGCCGCGAGCGCGGCCACGCGGTTCGAGCCGATGACGAAGTTGCGCACCTTTTCGAACGCCGGGTCGCCGGGCTTCGGCGTGTCGGCCAGCATGCCGCCCGCGCCGTTCCGGAGCAGGGCCGGCACGGCGGGCGGCACCTTGTCGACGATCCGGTAGCGCTCGAGGATGCCGAGCGCGTCCTGCCAGGTGCTCGCGTCGGGGACGGTCGGTCCCGAGGCTATCGACGAAAGCTCGTCGCCGATGACGTCCGAGAGGATCAGCGTGATCGAGCTCGCGGGCGAGAGCGCCGCCGCGAGCCGTCCGCCCTTCACCGACGAAAGGTGCCGTCGCACCGTGTTGATCTCGCGGATGTCGGCGCCGCAGGCGAGGAGCTCGCGCGTGGCGGCCTGCTTGTCGGCCAGCGTGATGCCGCCGAGCAGGTCGCTCCACGGCGCGGCCAGCAGCGCCGAGCCGCCGCCCGACACGAGCACGAGCGCGAGGTCGCGCGGCCCGGCCTCGCGGGCCAGCTTGAGCAGGGCCCGGGCGGCCTCCACGCTCGACTCGTCCGGCACCGGATGCGCGGCCTCCATGACGCGGATCCGCCCGAGCGGCTCGGCGAAGCCCTTCTTGACGGCCGCTACGCCGCCCGAGAGGCGATCGCCCAGCACGTCCTCGACGCCCGCCGCCATCCGGCACGCCGCCTTTCCGAAGGCCAGCACCAGCACGCGGTCGAAGCCGTCCAGGTCGTAGACGGCCCCGGCGCCTTCGCCCCCCGGGCCCGCGGTAGTGCCGGCCGGGGGACGGACGACGAGCCGCGCCCCGTCGATGGACAGGGTCGAGCGGACGAGGGCGCGAGGGTCGACCTTAGCCACCGCCGCGCGGAAAATCGCCTCGGCGTCCGCGCGCGTCGCGGCGTAGTCTTTCGTTCCCTCGCGCCCTTCCATTTCGTTCCCTTACATGAAGACCGACATGACGGCCACGACGAGCGCGGCCGTGATGCCCTCGACCGCCGTGGCGGACGAGTACGCCTTGTAGGCGGTGTTCACCGGCATGCCGGAGAACTGCGAGACCACCCAGAAGTAGCTGTCGTTGGCGTGCGACACGACCATGGAGCCAGCGCCGATGGCGATGACCGTCAGCGCCGGGTCGAGGCCGAGCTGCGCCAGCATCGGCGCCATGATGTTCGCGGTGGTGATGATGGCCACGGTCGAGGAGCCCTGCGCCGTCTTGAGCGCCGCGGCGATCAGGAAGGGCAGGAAGATGCCGAGCGAAAGGTTGGCCATGCCGCCCTTGATGAACTCGACGATGGGGCTGGCCGCGATGATGGCGCCGAAGGAGCCGCCCGCCGCGGTCACGACGAGGATGACGGCCGAGTCCTTGATGCCCTGGCCCATCCAGCCGTCGATGGCGTTCTTGAGCTCGCCCTTCTTCACGAGGAGGAGCGAGCAGAGCACGCCGAGCAGAAGCGCGGTGACCGGGTCGCCGATGAAGCGGATGAAGGTCTGGAAGCCCGCCTCGCCGAAGGGCTTCGAGGGGAATTCCGCGACGCTCTTGAGGAGGATGAGGGCGATCGGCAGCACGATCGGCAGGAAGGAGAGGAAGGTGTTCGGGAGCTTCCCGTACTTCTTCACGATGTCGGAATAGGACTCGTGGACGTCCGCCGGGATCTCGTACTTCTTCGCCACCTTGGTGGCCCAGAAGAGGCCCATGAGGCTGGCGGGAATGGCGGCGACGAGCCCGAGCAGGATGACGCGGCCGAGGTCGGCGCCGAGGGCGCCCGCGGCGGCGATGGGGCCCGGGGTGGGCGGCACCATGGTGTGCGTCGCGTAGAGGCCCGTGGCCAGCGCGACCGCCATGACGGCCATCGAGGTTCCCGTCTCCTTGGCCAGCGCCTTGTTGAGCGGGTTGAGGATCACGAAGCCCGAGTCGCAGAAGACCGGCACCGAGACGACGTAGCCGGCGGCGTTCATCGCGAGCGGCGCACGCTTCTTCCCCACCAGCTTGAGGATGGCCTGCGTCATCGAGAGGGCGGCGCCCGTCTTCTCGAGGATGGTGCCCATGATGGTGCCGGCCACGATGACGATGCCGATGTTCGTCAGCGTGCCGCCGAAGCCGGTCTTGATCTTGCCGACCACGTCGAGCGCGGGCAGGCCGATCGAGAGGCCGAACGCGAACGCGACGCCGATCAGCACGAGGAACGCGTTGACCTTGAACTTGCCCGTCATGACCACGATGACGGCCACGGCCGCCACGAGCAGGACGAGGGCCAGAGTACCCGATACCATGCGATACCTCCTTGGGGATATGAATACCCGAATACTCTAGGGCCGGAAGCTTGATCGCGCCAGCGGCAAAAATCGCCCGGGTCCCCGGGGCGGGCCTTCCGTCCCGGCCCGCTCCCGGTCCATGATGGTCGCCATGAGGATAGTGCTGCTTTCGGGGGATCGCGGCGCCGGCAAGACCACGGCGCTCGCCCGGTTCGCGGACGCCGCGCGCGACGCGGGGCTGCGCCCTGGCGGCGTCCTCCAGCCCGGCGTCTTCGCCGCCGACGGCTCGAAGTCGGGCTCGACCTGGCTCGACCCGGCCTCCGGCGCCTCCGGCGAGTTCGGGTCCAACGCGCGCGAGCTCGGCGGCCCTTCCTGGATGGCCTGGTCCTTCTCGGCATCGGGTCTGGAGGCCGCCAACCGCGCCGTCCTCGACGCGCTCGGGCGCGGCGCCGACCCGGTCCTGGTCGACGAGATCGGCCCCCTCGAGCTCCGCGCCGGCTCGGGCCTCTCCCCCGCGCTCCGCGCCCTCGAAGCGGGGGCGTGGGCGCGCGCGGGGACAGACCTCGAATCGCCAAAGGGGACAGACCTCGAATCGCCAAAGGGGACAGACCTCGAATCGCCAAAGGGGACAGACCTCGAGTCGTCAAAGGGGACAGACCCCGGCCGCCCCCTCGCCGTCGTCGCCGTCCGGTCCGCCCTGGCGGCCGAGCTCGCGGAGCGGCTCAAGGCGGAACGAACCATACCCATCGACCCGTCGCGCCGCGAGGCGGCCTACGCGGAGCTGGCGGCGCTGCTCGCTCCCCGCCCGTCCGGACCCGGGCGGAGCGGCGAAAGCGAAGCTTCGTGACACCGCGCACCACTTGAGTCCGGGGGCCCGGGCGGCTACAGTCTCAGGCCGTGGACACCATCTATCCCCTCGACGACGAACGGCCGACCCGGGCGGAGATCCGCCTCGGCGCGCTCAGGCGCAACTTCGCGCGCGCGAAGGCGCTCGCGGGAGCGGGCGTCAAGGTCATGGCCGTGGTCAAGGCCAACGCCTACGGCCACGGCCTCGAGCGCGTGGCGCGCGAATTCCTCGCCGCGGGCGCAGACTCGCTCGGCGTCGCCTTCCTCGAGGAGGGCGATTTCCTCCGCCGCGCCGGAATCGACGCGCCCATCCTGGTGCTCGGCCCCGCCGCCACGCCCCAAATCCCGCGTTTCATCGAGCTCGGCCTCGAGGCCACCGTGCCTTCCATCGAGAAGGCCAGCGCCTTTTCCGACGCGGCGCTCGCCATGGGCAGGAAGGCGCGGGTCCACCTCAAGTTCGACACGGGCATGGAGCGCATCGGCGTGCACTGGTACTCGGCCGCGCCCTTCGTCGACGCGGCGCTCGGCATGGAGGGCCTGGAGCTGGCCGGCGCCTTCACCCACTTCGCCACGGCCGACGACGACCTCGATTTCGCCAAAGTCCAGCTGGATCGCTTCCACGAGGTGATCCGCCTGCTGGAATCGCGCGGCGCCCGCCCGCCCCTGCTTCACGCGGCCAACTCGGCCGCGCTCGTCGCCCTGCCCGAAGCCCGCCTCGACCTGGTCAGGCCCGGACTCATGCTCTACGGCTACGAGCCCGTGCCGGGAAAGCCCGTCGGCCTCGAGCCGGTCATGCGCCTCATGTCGCGGGTTTCCTATTTCAAGGTCGCGCGCGCCGGGGCCGCCCTGGGCTACGGCTCGACGTATCGCCTCGAACGCGACTCGCGCGTCGCCACGGTGCCCGCGGGCTACGGCGACGGCTACTCCCGCCTGCTCTCCAACCGCGGCCGCGCCATCGTCCGCGGCCGCTCGTACCCGGTCGCGGGGCGCGTCTGCATGGACCAGTTCATGCTGGACCTCGGCACCGACGGCGAGGCGTACAACGGCGACGAGGTGCTGCTCTTCGGCGAGAAGAACGGCGACCGCGTCCCCCTCGAAGAGCTCTGCGCCCTCATGGGCACCATCCCCTACGAGGCCACCTGCATGATCGCCTCGCGCGTGCCGCGGATCTACGTCGAGGATTGACCAAGAGGGAAACCCCTTTCGCTGAAAGGGGTTTCCCTCCCGGGCCCTCCCATCCCCAAAGGCCCCGCCCTCGGGTCGGGAGCTTACGCCGGCGGGAGGGCCGCCAGGGCGGAAAAGACGTGGCAGGCGGCGCCGCCGAGCACGAAGAGGTGCCAGACGGAATGGAGGTAGGGCACCTTCTTGCCGATCGCGTAGATCAGGGCGCCGAGGGTATAGGTGACGCCGCCCGCGATCAGCAGGTCGACCGCCAGCTTCGGGGCGGCGGCCTTGAGCGGCTCGAAGGCGAAGACGATGATCCAGCCCATGCCCACGTAGGCCAGCACCGAGAGCAGCCTGGCGCGGTCGAAGAAGACCGCCTTGAACGTGACGCCCGCCGCCGCGATGCCCCAGACCAGGCCGAAGATGGTCCAGCCGAGCGCGCCCGGCAGCAGGGTCAGCGTGAAGGCCGTATAAGTCCCCGCGATCAGCACGAAGATGGCCGAGTGGTCCAGGACCTCGAAGACGCGCTTGGCGCGCGGCGCGGCCAGCGCGTGGTAGATGGTGGAGCTGATGTACGACAGGAACAGGGTCGACCCGAAGACCGCGTAGCCGACCACGTGGCGGGCGTCGCCGCGGCGGGCGGCCTGGACGACCATGACGACCAGGGCCGCTATGGCCAAGGCCGCGCCGATGCCGTGCGTGACCGCGTTGGCGATCTCCTCGCCGACGGAGTAGCGGTTCTCGTGGACGGTTTCGTAGGAAAGCTTGCGTTCGCTCAAATGTTGTCTCCGCGCCTTCGGGGCGCCTGTTTCAGGATGCGCGCGGTTCTTGTCGGCCTCTCGCGGACCTTCGCCGCGCCGCGCGCTCGCCATATTGGACGCGAGGCGGGGCCCCAGGTTGCGGCGCCGGCGCGGGAAGGCCCGGCGCCCCGGTTCCCACCCGGCTCAGCCCTTCCGCGCGCCGAACAGGCCGGCGAAGCGGCCGTAGCCTTCCTTCTCCAGCTCGGCGGCCGGCACGAAGCGCAGGCTCGCCGAGTTGATGCACCAGCGTTCGCCCCGCGGGCCGGGGCCGTCGTCGAACACGTGCCCGAGGTGCCCGCCCGAGGAGGCCGAGCGGACCTCGGTCCGCGTCATGCCGTGGCTCCGGTCCTCGAGCAGCTCGACGCCGTCCGGCTCGACCGGGGCGGTGAAGCTCGGCCAGCCGCAGCCGGAGTCGAACTTGTCCAGGCTCGTGAAGAGCGGCGTCCCGTCGATGGCGTCGACGTAGAGGCCCTCGCCCTTTTCGTCCCAGTAGGCGTTGCGGAAGGGCGGCTCGGTGCCGCCCTCGACCAGGACGCGGTAGCGCTCCGGTCCGAGCCGACGCGCCAGTTCCTCGAGGGGCCGCGCGAATCGCGGCTTGCCGCCCGACTTCGGATCCATTCCCATCGCGCTTCCTCCCGTCGGCCCTCGCCCTCCTCGCGGATGTGAGGATTCGTCGGCCCGGCGCCCAATCCTGACCAAGAAAATGTTATTCCGTTCAACGCTTTTTTGTTGGAGTTCTGGAGTTATTATACTAAAATACGATCCCCATGAGCGACTATGCCCCCATGCTTCCCGCCTGGCCTTATACCAAGGCCAAAACCGCGCTCATCAGGGCAGCCGCCTTGGTGATGAGTGAACTGGGTCCCCGCGCGGCCACCCTCAAGAACGTAGCCACGCGAGCCGGCGTGACCGAGCCCGCGATCTTCCGCCACTTCCCCGGCGTGGACGGCATCTTCGCCGCCCTCTGCGACACCCTCGAGCTGTTCCACGACCGTTTCGACGAGCTCCTCGCGGAAACGCCTTCCGGCCTTCGGCGCTTCGAGCACGGGATCCGCGGCGCCTTCGCGATCCTGGCCGCCAGCCCGGATTACGCGTACCTGGTCCTGCACGCCGATAGCGTATTCCGCGAGTATCCCGAGCTCATGCGCCGGGTGGCCGCCCGGCGCGGACGCGTCCTGGAGGCCGTCGAAGCGGCGTTCGAGGAAGCCCGCGCCTCCGGCGAGCTGAAGGAAGGTATCGAAAGCGCGCACGCCGCCCACCTTGCGTGCGGAAGCTTCGCCTTCGCCGCCCTGCGCTGGCTGGATCACGCCCCCTCGGGCGACCCGCTCGCCTCCGCCGACGCGGTCTGGACCACGCTCCGGAAACTGCTTTCAAGAAAGCGATGAGTCCCGCGCGCCCTGGGCGGGGCGGACCGGATCCGCGCCGACGGGTCCGGCTTGCGCCCGCGCGAGCCGAAGGCTAGAGTGTAGGCATCCACCCACGCGGAGGCCGTTCTTGAACGACGCCCGTTCGGACGATACCCGCCGGCTCTTGCGCGAGCTCACCGCAGTCGAACGCGTGGCCTCGGTCGCCTCGCGATACCTGGACGCCAGCAAGCTCTGCGAAGTGGTCGGAGACGAGCTCCGCGACATCTTCAACACCGGCATCGTCTACGTCGCGCTCTACGATCCCGTCACCGATCTCGTCAGCATCCCCTACTTCATGAGCTCCACCGGCCGGACCGAGGTCAAGCCCTACCGCCTCGGCAGGGGCCTGACCTCGGTGGTCATCATGCGCAAGGAGCCCTTGCTCCTGCAGCGCGACGCCGAGCGCCGCATGGCGGAGCTCGGGGCTTTCACCATACACGCCGGGAACACCAAGAGCTGGCTCGGCGTGCCGATCTTCGCGGCCGACCAGGTGGTCGGCGTCGTCTCGGTGCAGAACCTCGAGCGCGAGGACTTCTTCGGCGACGACGACGTGCGCCTGCTGGAGACCATCGCCGGCATCGTCGGAGCCGCGGTGCACAACGCGAGGCTCTACGAGACCGCCCGCCGGCGGGCCGACGAAACGGCCGCGCTCGTGGAGCTCGGCAGGGAGCTCGCCTCGTCCCTCGAGCTGCCCGAAGTGCTCGAGCTGATCGTGGAACGGGCTCGCGCCCTCCTCACCCGCAACGCCGCCGCCATCTACCTGCTCGACGAGGAAGACCGCGTGCTCAAGGCCATCATCGCGCGCGGCCCCGACGCCGAGGCCATCGAGAACGACGCCATCGAGCCCGGAGCCGGCATCATCGGCGCGGTGGCCAGGACGGGCAAGGCGGAGATCGTGGACGACGTCGTCGTCGACGACCGCTCGGTCCACGTCCCCGGATCCGGCGACGACGAGCTCGAGGAAAAGCTGATGGCCGCGCCGCTCGTGGTCAAGGACCGCACCATCGGCGTCATGGCGGTGTGGCGCGGCCCGGACGAACTCCGCTTCACCGGCATCGACCTGGAATTCCTGGAGGGCCTCGCCCGGCAAGCCGCCGCGGCCATCCACGGCGCCCGGCTCTACGGCAGAACGCGCGAAGCGCTGGCCGAGGCGGAGCGGGCCAGCCGCGTCAAAAGCGGCTTCCTCGCGGCCCTCGCCCGGGAAATCCGCGCGCCGATCGCCGCCAGCCACGAACTGGCCGCCCGGATCTCGGCCGACCGCGACGCGGACGCGGATAGCCTTCGCGGCACGATCTCCAAGCTCGCGGCCGACAGCGCGCGACTCCTCGACATCGCCGACGCCTCGGTCGACCTGGCCGCGCTCGAGGCGGGCAGGCTCGAGCTGGAGATAGAGGTCCTGGACGGCAGGGCCGCGCTCCGCGAAGCCCTCGACGCCTGCGCGCCGCTCGCGGCCCGCCACGCCCGGCTGCTCGTCGCCCGCGACGACGGAGCGGAGGCGCCGGTCATCGCCGACAGGCGACGCCTGGTGCGCATCCTGCGCGAGCTGATCGGGGCCGCCATCGAGGGCGGCGCCCGCAGGATCGAGTGCGCGTGCGTCGAAGGCGAGAGGGAGACGGTCTTCCGCGTCGATTCGGACGGAGGCGCCCGCGATCCGGAGAGCGGCGCCGCCGCGGGTTCGGAAAGCCTCGGCGCCGCCCTGGCCGCGCGGCTTCTCGAACTGCAGGGCGGCGCGCTATCCTCCGGCATGGGCGGCTCCTTCTCGTTCACCCTACCCTCGGGATCCTTCCCGCCCCTCGATTCCTGAGCGCGCCGCCCGGAGGATATCCCATGAACCCCGTTACCCTCGACGACGACGAACTCGAGGCGCGACTCGACGCGCTGCCCCCCGACGCGCTCGTCCTCCACTCGCTGCTCGGCGGCACGATACGGTTGGCCGTCGCGCAGGGCACCAGGGCGGTCGCGCTCGCGCGGGCCGCGCATCGGGCCGACCCTTTCATCGCCACCGCCCTCGGCCACGCGTTGGTGCTGGCCGGCCTCTACGCCTCCACGCTCAAGGGCGCGGACCGCGTCTCGCTCGTGCTGGAATCGGACGGTCCCTTGGCCGGATTTTCGGTGGAAGGCGGCGCCGACGGCACCGTGCGCGGCACCGCGAGCGCGGGCGGCGTCGCCCCGGCTTCGCTCGATCCGGCCTCCTGGATAGGCCGCGGCACGCTGTCGGTCTCGCGCTTCATCGCGCTCGCGCCGCGGCCCTTCGTCGGGCAGGTCGCGCTCGTGGCCGGCGGACCGGCCCGGAACCTGGCCGAGCTCCTCCTCCGCTCGGAGCAGACGAGGAGCGCGGTCGCGGTCGGCGTGCAGCCCGACCGGCTCGGACGCCCCGAAGGCGCCGGGGGCGTCCTGCTCCAGGCGATGCCGGGAGCCGACGACATAGCCATGGAACGCGCGGAGAAGGCCTTCGGCCGCCTGCCCCCGATCGGGGAATGGTTCGCCCGGGGCGGCGACGCCGACGCGTTGGTGGAACGCGCCTTCGGCGAGCTGAGTCCCGTCCGGCTCGGATCGCGCCCCTTCCGTTTCGACTGCCCTTGCTCGAAGGAGCGCTTCGCCTCGTCCATGGAAGCGCTCGGTGATGGCCTCCGCGACCTGGCGGAAAACGGTCCCTGGCCGGTGGAGACCGTCTGCAAGGCCTGCGGTTCGAGCTACCTGTTCGAGCGCGATGAGCTCGCGGCCATGCTCGCCTCGAAGCGCAGCTGAGCGGAGCCGCGTCCGGAGCCGGGACAGCGCTTCCGCGAGCGGGCACCGGGCGCCGCCTCCGGGATCTAGTCGCGGGGCGAACGGAGGCCCGGCACGCCCATGTTCCTGATCTGCGCCGCGTGGTAGGTGTCGTGCGTGGCGAGCCACGCGATGGCGGCGCGGTAGGGAATCTTCCACTCGGGCATGGTCGAATCGAGTCGCGCGTCGTCCAGGCCGGCGATCGCCGTCCAGACGGCGTTATGGACTCGCCGATGGTAGGCGTCGAGCTGCTTCCAGGCTTCGACGTCCGCCCCTTCGACCCGGACGAAGCTTTCCTGTTCGTAGGGGTACGGCTCCACGGGTCCGGCCGCGCCGAGGCTGCGGGCGATGAAGTACTTGAAGTACAGGCAATGGATCGCGGTTTCCCAGGCGGAGTAGCCCTCGAACGTATCGTGCGAGGCGGCCGCTTCCGGGCTGAGCTTTTCGAGCGTCGCCATCAGCGATGGCCCGTTGAACGATTCCCCGTCGAACTCGGCATCGGCGAGCTCGACCAGCATGGCCAAATCTGTGCGCATGGAAAGAGCATAGGCTCCATCGCGCGCGGGCGCAAGCGCCGCCGACGGGCTCAGGATACCGGCCCGGCCTCCCCGCCGATCCGGGGCGTCCCGCCTTCCCCGTCCGCGCCCCGCCGCGCGATCCAAAACTCGATGCGCGCGCCGTCCTCGTTCGCGAAGGAGACCGGACCGCCTAGCTGCCGAGCGAGGCTTTCCACCAACGCGAGCCCCATCGAGCCATCGCCGACCGGGGCGGCCTGCGGAAAGCCCGGTCCGTCATCCCGCGCGATCACCCGGATGCGTCCGCCCTCCTCGACGGCCTCGACGCTGAAGACCGCCTTCGGTCCCGCATGGGCGATGGCGTTGAGCGCGAGCTCGGTCAAAAGGAGGCCGAAGGGAACGGCGTCGTCGAGGCTCAAGCGGAGTCCGCCGCAACGGATTTCGTAGCTCCCCGCCGAGGAGCTCCAGAGGTTCGACAGCAGGGACTCGACGTATTCGCCCATCGCCACGTGGTCGAGATCCCCGGAACGGAACAGCTGGTCGTGCACGAGGCTCATGGCGCGGATCCGGGCGCGGAGCCCGTCGAAGCCGGCGAGGTTCCTCTCGCCCTGGACCCGGTGCCGCTCGAGGTTCATGAGGCTGTCCATGACCTGCAGATTGTTGCGCACGCGATGGTGAACCTCGGCCAGGAGGCTTTCGCGCTCGGCCAGCGCCTTGCGGAGCAAGTCTTCCTGCCGGTCCCGTTCGGCGTCGGCGGCCTTCCGCAGCGCCTGCCGGACGGCCAGCTCGCGGTAGACGAGTCCGTACAGCAGGGCCGCGGTGACGCCGATGAAGAACCAGCCCTTCAGGGTCTGCAGAAGCTCCTGCAGGCGCGGGTCGGGGACGGCCATGGCGAGCAGCCGGTCAGAGAGGAGTATCCAGGCGGCGCCGAAAGCCGCGTAGCGCAGCACGACGGCGAGCGCCGGCCGGTGGACTTCGTCCAGCTTGTTCCTTCCGTTTCCGGGCATGCGTCAATGATCGCGGCTCAGGGCCGCGCAGTCAAACGGCCTCAGCCCTTCACCGCCCCCATGGTCAGCCCGCGGATGACGTACTTCTGGAAGAACATGGTCAGCACAATGGCGGGCGCGATGATGACGACCGCCGCGGCCATGACCGCTCCCCAGTCGATCTCGGCGTACGACACGAAGTTGTAGACCGCGATCGGCAGGGTGCGGGTTCGTTCCATCGACAGCACCTGCGAGAACATGAAGTTGTTCCACGAGAAAAGGAACGAGAGGGTCGTGGCGGTGACGACGCCCGGGCTCGAGATCGGCAGCACGATCTCGAGGAAAGTGCGCTGCCGCGTGGCGCCGTCGACGCGCGCCGACTCCTCGATTTCGAGCGGCACCTGCTCGAAGAAGCTCGACATGATCCACACCACGAGCGGCAGCCCGATGATGACGTGCGCCATGACGAGCGCCGCGTACGAATCGATGAGGCCGAGCCGCGAGAAGATCAGGAACCAGGGCAGGAGCAGCGCGATGCCCGGCATGATGCGCGCGACGAGGATGAGCAGGTTGAGCTTGGTCTGCTTGAAGCGCGCGATCGACCAGGCCGCCGGCAGCCCGAGCGCCAGCGAGACCAGGGTGGCCGAGACGCCGACTATGGTGGAATTGATGAAGAATTTGAGGAAGTCCTGCTCGCGGAAGACCTTCTCGTAATTCTGCAAGGTCGGCTCGAAGAGCCAGCGCGGCGGCGACGCCGTGATGTCGACCTGGGTCTTGAAGCTGGACAGGAGGATCCAAATCAGCGGGAAGGCGACGGGAATGACGACGAAGAGGACGAGCAGCGCGAAGACCAGCTTTCCGGCGATTTTCTTCACGGCGTCCTCCTAGAGTCCCAGCCGGCGGCGGAGTCGGGCCACCAGGGCGCTGAACGAAAGCACCAAGGCGAACAGGAACACGAGCGAGGCGGCCGCCTGCCCGAGCCTGAAGTAGTTGAAGCTGAGGTTGTACGAGTAGATGTTGAGCGTCTCCGACGCGAAGCCAGGTCCGCCCTGGGTGGTGGAGTAGATGATGTCGAAGGTCTTGAGCGCGTCGATGGACCTGAGCAGCACCGCGGTCAGCACCGCGGGCGCCACCATCGGCAGCGTGATGTGCCAGAAAATCTGCCAGGCGTTCGCGCCGTCGACGCGGGCCGACTCGTAGGGTTCCTGCGAAAGGCCCGCGAGCCCCGCCAGGGTGATGAGCGCGATCAGGGGCGTCCATTGCCACACGTCGATGATGGCCAGGGCGGGCAGGACGAAATCCGGGTCGGCTATCCAGCGCGAGCCCTGGAGCCCGAAGAGCCTGAGCGCCCAGTTGGCGATGCCGATGGTGGGTTCGTAGAACAGGGTCCACGCGATGCCGATGGCCACGGGCGTGGCGACGAGGGGCAGGAGCATCATGGCCTTGATGGTCCGCTTCCCGACGAACTCGCGGTTCAGGACCAGCGCCCAGACCACGCCGAGCACCGTCTCCGCGGCGACGGCGATGCCCGTGAAGTAGAGCGTGCGCACGAAGGCGCCCCAGAAGCGGGGCTCCGCGAACACGGTCGCGTAGCTCTTGAACCAGACGAAGCGGGGAGGCAGGCCCGAGGCGAGGTTCCAGTTCGTGAAGCTGACCCACAGGGTGTAGAGGACGGGGAAGACCATCAGGGCCAGGGTGAACAGGACCGCCGGCAAGGGGAACAGGACCTTGGCGTGCCGGTCGAGGAATTTGCCGTCGAGCATGCCCGACCTCCGTGCGAAAGGATTCCTTGGGAAAGCATAGGCCGAGCCGTCCCGGAAAGGGAGGGGCGCGACGATCGAAATCGGGCCGTGCCGAAAGGCTTTCGCGCTTCCGGCACGGCCCCGGCGAGCCGGGGAGCGCCTGGCGTTCCCCTTGCCCGCCACGCGGAATACCGCGCGGGTCGGCTTACTTGCCGAGCTCGCCGGCCGCGTCGAGCAGCTCGTTCACCTTCTTGACCGCGGCCTTCGCCTGCGCGCTCAGGTCGGTGGTCCCGCCGGCCTCGATCGCGGCCACGATCACGTCGCCGATGGCGTCGCGGGCCTCGCCGACCGCCGTCATGAGGGGGCGGTCGTAGCCGGTGGCGAGCGGAATGGTCGCGGTGGCGGTGGCGGCCAGCTGCTTGTCGAAGAGGGCGAGCACGGCCGGATCCTGCCAGGGCGAGTTGCGCGCGACGGTCAGGCCCTTGTCGACCATGGCCTTCTTGAGGACCGCCTTGCTGGTCGCCCAGGTCAGGAACTTGTAGGCGACGTCCTTGTTGCGGGACTGCTTGGCGATGGCCATGGCCCACGAGGTGACGAAGTAGGGCTTGTTGGCCTTGGGTCCGGCGGGGAACGCGGCCACGCCGACCTTGTCGGCCACCACGGACTTGGACGGATCGCGGGCCTGGCCGAGGAAGACCGAGGCGTCGGTCCACATGGCCACCTTGCCGGCCTGGAAGAGCGCGAGGCCCTGGGCCCAGCTCATGCCGGTGACTCCGGGCGGTCCGTAGTTCTTGAGCAGGCGGCCGTAGTACTTGAACGCCTCGAGGGCCTCGGGGCTGTCGAATACGGCCTTTCCGCCTTTCAGGAAGTCGCCGCCGAAAGCGTAGAGGTAGCTCGAGAACTGGGTGACGTTGGCGCCGCGCTGGCCGCGCGAAACGATGCCGTACTGTTCCTTGGACGGATCGGTCAGCTTCTTCGCGGCGGCTTCCAGCTCGGCGAGCGTGGTCGGCGGCTTGAGGCCGGCGGCGGCGAAGAGGTCGGTGCGGTAGTACAGCACCTCCCACTCGGTGACGAGGGGGATGGCGTACTGGTTCTTGGCATAGGTGGAAGCGCCGACGGCCGACTGCGCGAAATCGGCGAAGTCGAAGTCCTTGGGCGTCTTCTTCGAGTCCTTGAGGTAGGGGCTCAGGTTCTCGTACCAGCCGTTCAGGTACATGAGCTTCCCTTCCTGCAGGGGGCGCGTCATGAAGACGTCGACCGTCGACATGCGCGTCGCGAACTCGGTCATGAGCTTGGCGCTCAGCTGGTTCTCGTCGTAGCTCTCGACGTTCACCTTGACGCCGTAGGTCTTCTCGAACTCGGGCACGAGGGTCTTGAGGACGTCCGCGTACGGATGGTTGGCGAGCAGCACGCGGACCGCGCCCTGGGCGCCGACCATGGATACCGCGACCGCGACGAGCAGGGCCGCGACCAGAATCTTCTTCATTCGTAGCCTCCTAAAGGTGGCGCGAGCTGCGCCTAGTAATGGAGTATCAGCCTCCTTGGGCGCGCGGTCAAGAAAAAAAGAATGTTTTTGCCAATTGATAGAAAATTACTTTCAGGCTATCCTTCACGCCGAGGTGGGACATGCCCAGAAGAAGCTGCCTGTACGAGATCCACGCGCGGCTCGAGTCGTTCACCGGAAAGGAACGGCAGGTGGCGGACCACGTGCTGGCGAATCCCGCCGCCGCCGTCGATCCGAGCATCGAGGAGCTGGCCGAGCGCATCGGCGTCTCGGAGTCCACCCTCTTCCGCTTCGTGCGGAAGCTCGGCTACGACGGCTACCAGCAGTTCCGCATCGCGCTGGCCACCGAGACCGTCGAGCCGCGCCGCATGGTCTATGAGGCGGCGCTGCCCGAAGGTTCCGCCGACGCGGGCGCGCAGGACGGCGCGGACCTCGTCTTCAGGACCAACATCGAAGCCCTCGAGCGGACCCTCCGCCACCTGGACCGCCAGGCGCTCGAACGCGCCGTGCGGATCGTGGCGGAAAAGCGGAGCGTGCTGCTCTTCGGCCTCGGCGGCTCGGCGGTCGTCGCGCTCGACGCGTTCCACAAGCTGCTGCGCTCCGGCCTCCAGTGCCGCTTCGCGGAGGACTACCATCTCCAGCTGATGCTGGCCAGCCAGGCCCGCGAGGGAGACGTCGCCCTGCTCGTCTCCCACACGGGCGCCAACAAGGACGCGCTCGCGCTGGCGGAGGAGCTCAGGCGCGAGGGCGCCGACCTCATCGTCCTGACCAGCTACCCGCGATCGCCCCTGGCGAGGATGGCCGACGTGCTCCTCCTGTCCTCGGCCCCCGTCTCCACGGTCGCCTCCGAGGCCTTTTCGGCGCGCATAGCGCAACTATCCATTATAGACGCCCTCTACGTCGGCGTGATGGAGCGCCTCGGCGGCGAGGGCATCGACAAGCTCGAACGCATGCGCGGCGCCATAGCCCGTCGCAGGACCTGAAAGACCCGGGAGGAGCGGTTCCGCGTCGCCGCCCCTCCCCTCAAAAGATCCGCTGCCCGCGGAACGGCGCGAAGGAGCTCAGCATGGCAAGCCAGATAGCGGTGTTCGGCCTCGGAGTCATGGGCCGCAACCTGATCCTCAACATGGCGGACAAAGGCGTCCGCGTCATGGCCTACGACCGCACCGCGGCCAAGACCCGGGCCTTCGTCGAGGGCGAGGCCGGACGCCCGAACCTCGCGGCGGCCTACGACCTCGCGGGCCTCGTCGCGGGCCTCGAGCGGCCGCGCCGCATCCTCCTCCTCATCAAGGCCGGCGCCCCGGTGGACGAGCAGATCGCGAACCTCGCGCCCCTGCTCGAACCGGGCGACATCGTCATCGACGGCGGCAACTCGCTCTGGGCCGACTCCGAGCGGCGCGCCGCGGCGCTGAAGGAAAAAGGCCTCATCTTCGTCGGCATGGGCGTCTCCGGCGGCGAGGAAGGCGCGCGCTTCGGTCCCTCGCTGATGCCCGGCGGCGAAAGCGCCGCCTGGGAAAGCCTCAAGCCCGTCCTCGAGGCCATCGCCGCGAAGGCGCCGGACGGCAGCCCCTGCGTGGACTGGATGGGTCCCGGCGGCGCCGGGCACTTCGTCAAGATGGTGCACAACGGCATCGAGTACGGCGACATGCAGCTCATCGGCGAGTCCTACCACCTGATGCGCGCCGCCTTCGGGTGGAGCGCCGCCGAGGCCGGCCAGGCCTTCGCCGCCTGGAACCGCACCGAGCTCGAGAGCTACCTGGTCGAGATCACCGCGCGCATCCTGCCTTTCAAGGCCGCCGACGGCGCGCCCCTGGTGGAGAAGATCGTCGACGCGGCCGGCCAGAAGGGCACCGGCAAATGGACCGTGCAGGCCGCGCTCGAATCGGGCATCCCGCTGACCCTGATCACCGAGGCGGTGTTCTCGCGCTTCCTCTCCGCGCTACGCGACGACCGCGCCGCCGCGGCGAAGGTCCTGCCCGGACCGGCGCCAAAACCAGCCCGGCCCACCGACGCGGAGGTCGAGGACCTGCGCCTCGCCCTGCTCGCCGCGAAGATCATGTCGTACGCGCAGGGCTACCTCCTCATCCGCGCCGCCGACTCCGAGCGCGGCTGGGGCATCCGCCCCGCGGCCACCGCGCGCATCTGGCGCGGCGGCTGCATCATCCGCTCGGTGTTCCTCGACCGCATCCGCGAAGCCTTCGAGGCGGAGCCCGGCATCCGCTCGATCCTCCTCGCGCCCTGGTTCCGGAAGACCCTCGAGCGGAGCGAAGGCGCCCTCCGCCGCGTCGTGGCGAAAGCGGCGCTCGCGGGCATCCCCGCGCCGGCGCACGCGGCGGCGCTGTCCTTCTACGACGGCTACCGCTCGGCGCGCCTGCCCGCCGACCTCCTCCAGGCCCAGCGCGACTTCTTCGGCAGCCACGGCTACGAGCGGGTCGACGCGAAGGCCGGCGAGGTCTTCCACACCGACTGGACCGGCTCGGGCGCCGAGACGCGCACGAGCACCTACAACGCCTGACAGGGTGTTGAAGAAGTCGCTTGCTTCTTCAACACCCTCCGCATTCTCTCCCGTTCCTTGCGGAACGGTGCGCGAATGCCGCAAAATGGTAGCTGTTGAAAGCCCGCATTCGCGGCTTTTCAACAGCTTGGAAGCAATCGGGCGCGGCCGCCCCGGACCGAAGCCTCCCGGGGCGGCCGCTCCTTTTCCACCCGAAGGAGCCGGACATGAAAGCCCTCGTCCTCGAGGAATACGGAAAGTTCGCCTACCGCGACGCGCCCGACCCGAAGCCTTACGCGCCGGACGAAGTCCTGGTGCGGGTCAGGGCGGTCGGCATCTGCGGCTCCGACGTGCACGGCATGGACGGCTCGACCGGCCGCCGGCAGCCGCCCCTCATCATGGGCCACGAGGCCGCGGGCGAGATCGCCGCGCTCGGCCCCGCCGCCCGCGCCGCCGGCTGGAAGGAGGGCGACCGCGTCACCTTCGACTCGACCGTGTGGTGCGGCGAGTGCGTCGCCTGCCGCTCGGGCGACGTCAACCTCTGCGACAACCGCAAGGTGCTCGGCGTCTCCTGCGACGAGTACAAGCTCGACGGGGCCTTCGCCGAATACGTGGTCGTCCCCGCGCGCATCCTCTTCCGCCTGCCCGAGGGCCTGTCCTTCAAGCTCGCCGCCATGGCGGAGCCGGTCGGCGTTGCCATGCACGCGGCCTCGCTGCCGCGCCTCAAGCCCGGCGCTTCCGTCGCCATAGTCGGCGCGGGCCTCATCGGCCTCATCCTGCTGAAAATCGTCCGCGGCATGACGGCGGGAAAGATCCTCGCGGTCGACGTGGACCCGGGCCGCCTCGAGACCGCGCTCGCGTTCGGAGCCGACGCCGCCTTCGACGCGCGGGAGGGCGACGTCGTCCGGAAGCTCCGCGAAGCCGCGGGCGGCCGCGGCGTGGACCTGGCCTTCGAGGTGGCCGGCGCCACCGCTCCCATCGCCACCGCGGTCGAAGCGACGCGGAAAGGCGGCCAGGTGGTCCTGGTGGGCAACGCGAGCCCGAAGATCGAACTCGCCCTCCAGTCCGTCGTGACGCGGCAAATCTCGCTGCTCGGCTCCTGCGCCATCGCGGGCGAATACCCCGCCGCGCTCGGGCTCATGGCGCGCGGCAGGCTCGACGTCGACCCGCTCGTCTCCGCCGTCGCGCCGCTCTCCGAAGGCGCCGCCTGGTTCGCTCGCCTCTACGCGCGCGAAAAGGGCCTCTTCAAGGTGATCCTCGAACCGTAGGAACCCTCCGAAATGAACGGGGCTCCGCCCCGATACGGAGGCTGATCGAAAATTCCGGAGGAATTATTCGATCAGCTTCATGAATGAGACATTCGCGCACGGCATCGTGGGTGCCGGAGCGAATGTGAGGTCTGTCCCCTCCGTAACCGACGGAGTGGACAGACCGCCTCTCGGCTATCCCATCCCCGCCCGTCCGGGCAAGGAGAGCGCATGGCGCGCATCGAGTTCGAGGCGGAAATCAGGAAGGCGGAAGCCGGCGCGGGCGCCTGGGTGGAGATACCCTTCGACGTCCCCGCGCGTTTCGGCGGCAAGGCCCGGGTCAAGGTGAAGGCCGAGCTCGGCGGCGCGCCCTACCGCGGTTCGCTCGTGCGCATGGGGGGCGGGTGCCACGTGCTCGGGGTGCGCAAGGACATCCTCGAGATCATCGGCAAGAAGGTCGGCGACACGGTCCATGTCTCGCTCGAGGAGGACCTCGAGGAGCGGAGCGTCGAGCCGCACCCGGCCCTCGTCGCCGCGCTCGACGCGGAGCCTACGCTGAAGGCGGCCTACGAGGCGCTTTCCTACACGGCGCGGAAGGAAGCGCGGCGCTCGCTCGACGAGGCGAAGAAGCCGGAGACCCTCGAAAGGCGGCTCGCCGCCTTCATTGAATCGTTGCGCGCGAGGCGCGGAGGGAAGTGACCATGGGCAAGCTCAGGGCGGGCGTCATCGGCTACGGGAAGATCGCGCGCACCCACGCGCGCATGCTCGCGCGCGACCCGGACTGCGCCTTCGTCGCCGCGTGCGGCCGCGACCCGGGCAAAGCCGACGCCTTCGCGCGCGAATTCGGCGGCTCGGGCCACGCGGGCGTCGCGGAGATGGTGGAGCGCGAAAAGCTCGACCTGGTCCTCGTCGCGACGCCCCACCCCCTCCACGCGGAGCACGCGGTTGCGGCGCTCGGCGCTGGCGCGCACGTCCTCGTGGAAAAACCGCTCGCGCTCAGCGTGGCCGAGTGCGACGCCATGATCGCGGCGGCCGAGCGGGCGGGACGGACCCTCGGCGCGTTCAGCCAAAGGCGCTGGTACCCTCCCGTCCGCCGCGTCAAGGACGCCATCGACGCGGGGAAGCTCGGGACCCCCGTCCTCGGCGAGGCCGTCATGCTCGGCTGGCGCGACGAGGCCTACTACCGCTCCGACCCCTGGCGCGGCTCGTGGAAGGGCGAAGGCGGCGGCGTGCTCGTCAACCAGGCGCCCCACCCGCTCGACATCCTGCTCTGGTTCATGGGGAAGGCCGTGGAGGTGAAAGCCTACTGGGCGAACCTCAACCACCCCTACATCGAGGTGGAGGACACGGCCGTCGCCAGCGTGCGCTTCGCCTCGGGCGCGCTCGCGTCCGTCACCGTGTCGAATTCTCAGAAGCCCGGGCTCTACGCCCGCGTCCACGCGCACGGCTCGAACGGTGCCTCGGCCGGGGTGCAGACCGACGGCGGCGCCATGTTCGTGGCCGGCATGACGGGCGTCCTCGAGGCGCCCTACGTCGACCTCTGGACCGTCCCCGGCGAGGAAGGCGAAATCGCGCGCTGGAAGGCCGAGGACGCCGCCTGGTTCGCGTCGATCGACCCCACCGAGCATTTCCACGCCCTCCAGATCCGCGACTTCGCCGAGGCGGTCCGGTACGGCCGCGAACCCGCCGTCACCGCGCGCGAAGGCCGCGCCGTGGTCGAGCTCGTCGAGGCCATCTACAAGTCGGGCAGGACAGGCGAAGCGGTGAAGCTGCCGATCTAGCTGCCGGTCGCTGCCGGTCGCGGCCGGTCGCGGCCGGTCGCACCCCGCGCCGTCCCGCGGCACGCTCACGAGTCGACGCGGCCCCTCACTCCGGCGCGGTGAAGATGACGCGGGGCGGGCCGTCGGCGCGCGCCACCTCGTAGCGGTAGTCGTGCAACGAATCCATGAACGTCGAGTAGTCGTAGCGGCGGCCGGCCCCGGCGCTCCGGTCGCCGTTGTCGTTGGTGATGAATTCGCCGGTCGCGTCGTCGTAGCCCTTCAGCACGAGGGTGTGGAACGAGGAGCCCGTCGGCAGGAAGGGGATGTTCGGGTTCCCCAGCGCGAAGCCGTAATGGAAGGTCATGATCGGCCGCCCCTCGCGGAGCTCGCGCTTCAAGTCCTCGAGCGCGGGATTCTCCACGATGGTCGCGCGGAAGCCGGCGGCCTCCACGATAATGCGCGCCGAGCGGGCCGCGTCCGAGTTGGCGTTCGAGCGGTAGAGGCCGTCCTGGAACGCGAAGAGCCTTCGAAGGTACGGAATCGCCTCGGCGTCCGGGACCTCGAGCCGCCCCTCGTAATAGTGCGCGATCATGGCGATGCTCGCTTCCTCGCAGGCGTTCACCCAGGGCGAGCCGGAGACGCCCTCCGGCATCTCGGGGATGAAGGGCACGGGAAGCTCGACGTGTTCGGCGGCGGAGGCGAAGGGTTCCGTCGGCCGCCGGATGCCCGCGGTCGGGACAGCGCCCTCGGACGGGCCGGGGGCCACCGAATCCGGCTCATGCGCCGACGCGGGCTCGACGAAGCCGCCTCTCCAGCCCTCGGCGCCGCCGAGCGCCAGGAAGGCCGTCACGAGGAGCGCCACGAGGATGCCGGCCGGGTACACGATTCCGTTCCGCACGGTGCAAAAGATAGCGCGGCGCGCGGCGCGGGGGGAAGGCGCGCGGCCATCCGCGTCGGTTCGGGCGCCGCCCCGGAGCTCGATGGCGCCCCCGCCGCCTCGGGGAGGGCAAGGCGAGCTTGCGGCCCCGGCGCCTGTTCCGCCGTTCCTCCCGGAGGGGGAACGGCGGCCATCTTCTTCTTAACGCTGGATTCTGGCGGAGCCGCCCTTGGCGAAGGCTTCCACCTGGTCGAGCGTGGCCATGCTGGTGTCGCCGGGGAAGGTGGTGACGAGGGCGCCGTGGGCCCAGCCGAGGCGGAGGGCCTCCTCGGGTTCGCGGCCCGCGAGGAGGCCGTGGAAAAGGCCGGCCGCGAAGCCGTCGCCGCCGCCGACGCGGTCGTAGACGTCGAGCTCGGCGGTCGGGCTGGTCCACGATTCGCCGCCCATCCAGAGCACCGCTCCCCAGGAGTGGCGGTTGGTCGAATGGACTTCGCGCAGGGTGGTGGCCACGGCCTTGACGTTCGGCAGGTCGCGCGCGACGGATTCCATCATGCCGAAGAAGGCGGCGGGATCGAGCTTGGAGCCTTTGTGCCCGACCTCGGGGCCTTTGAGGCCGAGGCCCTTCTGGAGGTCCTCCTCGTTGCCCACCAGGACGTCGACGTGGCGGACGATCTCGCGCAGGGTTTCCACGGCCTTGCCCTCGCCGCCGGCCGCGGCCCAGAGCTTGGCGCGGAAGTTGAGGTCGAAGCTGGTAACGGCGCCCGCGGCCTTGGCCGCCTTCATGGCCTCGATGACGAGGGCGGGCGTGGTGGGCGAGAGCGCGGCGAAGATGCCGCCGGAGTGGAACCAGCGGACGCCGCGCGAGAAGATTTCCTTCCAGTCGAAGGCGCCGGGGGCGAGCAGGGCGGCGGCCTCGTTGGCGCGGTTGTAGAAGACCACCGGCGCGCGCACGCCCTGTCCCCGATCGCTCCAGACCGTGGCCATGTTCGGGCCGCGGACGCCGTCGTGGGCGAAGCGCTTCCAGTACGGCGCGACGCCGAGCGCCCGCACGGCGTTCTCGACGCGTCTTCCTATGGGGTAGTCCACGATGGCGCTCGCGATGGCGGCGCGCCTGCCGAAGCACGAGGCGAGGTTCGCGGCGACGTTGTATTCGCCGCCGGAGACGTGCAGGTCGTAGCGGTCCGCGCGCTCGAATGGGACGATGCCCGGGTCGAGGCGGGTGACGAGGGCGCCGAGGGCGAGGAAGTCGTGGGCGGCGCGGTCGGCGGGCGGGATCTCGAGTCTGGCCATGGCGGTCTCCTTCGGTTTGGGTCGGGACTGGCAGGCTGTTGAAAAGCCGCGAAGGCGGGCTTTCAACAGCTACCTTAATGCGGCATTCGCGCACCGTTCCGCAAGGAACGGGAGCGAATGCGGAGGGTGTTGAAGAAGTAAGCGACTTCTTCAACACCCTGCTAGGCTTTCGCGGAGGCCGGCGCGGGCGCCGAGGCGCGCGGGACCGGCTCCGTGAGGAAGGTGCGCGATTCGAACGGGGCTCCTTCGGCGAGTCGGGCGTTCACCGTCTCGAACAGGGCTTCGCCGAGGTCCTGCCCGGCCTGGCGGATGCTCGAGAGCGGCGGGTCGAGGAAGGGCGCCCAAGCTTCGTCGTCGAAGCCCACGAGGGCGAGGTCGCGGGGCACGCGGATGTCGTAGCCCGGCAGGGCGGCGAGGAGCCCGGCGGCCATGCGGTCGTTGTGGCAGAGCAGGGCGTCGGGGCGTTCGCTGGCGCGGGCGAAGATGGCCTCGGCGGCTTCGCGCCCGCCCTCGAAGCCTTTCCCGGTATGGAACACCAGGGCCGGATCGGGGACGAGGCCCGCTTCCTCGAGCCCGCGCTTCCAGCCCGCGATCCGTTCGTCGGCGCGGAAGTCCTCCACGAGCAGGGCCACGCGCCGCCTGCCCGAGGCGACGAGCGAGGCCGTGGCCGCGCGGTAGCCTTCGGAGCGGTCGATGTAGAACGCCGGGTACGCGACCTTGCCGGGCGGGTCGACGAGCAGGAAGGGGAAGCCTTCCTCGGCCAGGCGGTCGAGGACGGCGGCGCGCGGGCCGGGACGGTTGGAAAAGAGGACGAGGGCGTCGGAGCGCATCGAAAGCTCGCGGATCTCGCGCTCCTCGGCGTCGAGGCCGTCGGCCCAGGCCACCATGACCGCGTAGCCTAGGGGACCGAAGCGTCGCGCGACGGTCTCGACGCGGCGCATGGTGGTGTCGCTCGCGACGGCGTTCACCACGATGGCGACGACGCGGCGGCGCTTGGTTTTGAGCGAGCGGGCGCCCGGGTCGGGCCGATAGTCGAGGCGCGCCATGACGGCGAGCACCCGCTCGCGCGTCCCGGCCTCGACGGCGTCGGAGCCGTTGAGCACCCGCGAGACCGTCCGCGCCGAGACGCACGCCTCGCGCGCTATGTCATGGATGGTGGGCATGGCGCTTCCCTCCCCGCCGCGGCTTCCCTCCCGATTGCCGGCATTCCGGCGCGGGCAGGCGGGTGCCATCGGTGGCATCACCATTAACCATAGCGATTCGCGGCGGCGAGGGCAAGGGGAGCGAGGGAGGGGATCAGGGAACCGAGGTTCGCGCGGAGAACGGGAAGGCGGCGAGGCCGCGTAGGTCCGTGACGAGCCCCGGCCCCGGTTTCTCCAGGTCGACCCAGTCCAGGAGGGTGTTCGGGCGGCCGGAATCCGCGCCCGGGGCGGGCCAGGAAGGCGGCGGGGCCTTCCACGAGCCGTCCGCGTTCAGCATGTGCGAACGGTCGCTTACGAGTCCCGCGAGATAGTCCTCGGCGGGAATCAGGCGGAAGCGCGGCCGGAGGCGCGGTGGCGTCCGGGGCGCGAACGAGGACCGGAGCCAGGCCTTGAGCGGCAGCGGAAAGCCGGGCGTCGCGTCGAGGTCAAGGACCCGCGCGCCCGAGCGAGCGTCGGCGACGAGGGCGACCACATGGTAATCCCAGAGGACAAGCCCGTCCGGCGGCTGTCCGGCGAGCTGGCGCAGCATCGGCACCACGCGGTCCGCATTGGAAACGACGAGCGCCCACGCGGGGCGCCCGGCCAGTTCCGGCCGCCCGAGGAGGCGGTGGACGTTCTCCTCGCAATAGAAGGCGACGCGCTCGCAGGCCCCGAGCGGCGGCAAGGCGCGCGGGCGCGGCTTGCCAGGCCCTCCCGGCGCCGGGTCGATGGGACTCACCAGGCGAAGGCGGCCGCGAGCCCGCCGGCGAAATACCAGGAATTGAAGCCGCGCCACTCCCCGGCGCCGATCAGGGAGACGACCACGGCCTGGTCGGGAACGTACCAGGCGAGTTCAGCGGCGACCGAGAGCGGATCGCGGAAGCCGGTCCCGCCCCCGAGGGGCTCCGTGCGCGCGACGGCGCTCGCGGCGAGGGTCAGGTCCCCCGCGTCCCCGAGCGGAACGAGGGCTTCCGCTCCGGCGCGGAGGTAGGCCCAGGCGAAGAAGCCGGGGACGTCCCAGGCCCAGTCGTCGTAGCCGGGATAGAAGGTGGATGCGTGTCCTTCGACCGACGCGAACAGGCGGTTCCGCCCCGCGCGGGCTTCGGCGACGAAGCTCGCGCCGAAACCGGGGAAGCGCGCCGGACCGTCCCACGCGGCGGGCCAGCCGGCGGCGTCCGGGTCGGTGAAGCTGCCCCAGGCGCCGGAGACGAGCAGGGCCGCGGCGAAGGCGCCCGTGTCGACGAGTCCCGTCTTGAAGGAGCCGGCCACCGAAACGCTCGAGGGCGAGACGGAGGCCGTCGATCCGAAGTACGGCACGCCCATGACCGACAGGGCGAGCTCGGCGACGCCGCCGAAGAGCCCGCCCGCACGGAAACCGGCCCAGGCGGGCACCCGGGTCGCGAAGTCCGCCCCGGATGCAAGGTCGGAATCGAGGAAGGCGTAGAGTCCGGCCGCCGTCTGGAAGCGCTCGCCCGGGCTCACCGTGGCGTCGGGCGCGAGCATGGCGCCGCCGAAGCCGCCGTGCAGCGTGGAGGCGCGGATGGGGATCCTGCCGGGCTCGATGCGCACCGGCAGCTCGAGCCTCGCCCGGCGGCCGTCAACGCCTTCACCCTCGACGAGGGCGACATAGCGGCCCTCGCCGAGCTCGCGTCCGGCATCGTCGCGGCCGTCCCACGAGAGCGTCACGGGCCATTCTTCGATCGAGCCTGAACCCAGGTCCCGGATCGAAGCGCCTTGAGCGTCCACGATTTCGGCCCGCCAGGTTCCGCGCGTCGTGGCCTGGAAGCCCAGGCGCGCCGTGCCGCCGAGACCCGGCTGGGCGGGGTCGAAGCGCGGCGCCGAGCTTCCGCGCGGCGAGAGGCCGAAGGGACGGGCCGGCATGGACGCCTGCAGCGAGACGCTGCCCCAGGACGGCAAGTCCAGGTAGGTCTCCCAGTCCTCGTACCCGAAAAGCTCCGCTTCGACGCGCGCGAGGCCGGCATCGGTACGTCCGGAGACGCGACCCGAGGAATCGGCGTCGCCGAGCCAGGCGCCGTTCACGAAGACCCGCGCCCCCGGCGCGAGCCCCGCGACGAGGATCTCGCAGCTCGGCTTCGGCGCCTGGATGACCACGAAGACCGTGGACGAGGAGGAATCGTCGTCATCGGAATCCCAGCTCCAGCCGCCGCCGGAATCGTCGTCGTCCTCGTCATCGCCGGAGTCCTGGTTGGCCGCGGCGGCCCGGGCCGCGGCGGATTCGTCGCCCGCGACCGAGGAAGAGTACGCCGAACCGGAACCGGTGGCGCAGGAGGCGAGAACGAAGGCGAACGGGAGGAGGATGGCGGCGACGGTCGGCCGCGGGAAGCTTCGGATGCGCATGAACTGAGTGTAGCGCATGTCGCGCGATAGAACGGGAGGCGCTCGCGGTACGGCGCAGCGCGAAGCCTGGCGAAACGCGTATACTGTCGGCATGGGCACGATCCGCCTGGGCACCTGTTCGTGGAAATATCCCTCGTGGGAAGGCCTCGTCTATTCCTCGAGGGAACCCGCCGACTTCCTGGCCGAGTACGCGGCGAAGCACGACGCGGTCGAGGTCGACCAGTGGTTCTGGTCGCTCGGGAAGGGCGGGAAGGCAGCCCTGCCGCGGCCGGAGACGGTGCGCGATTACGACGCGGCCACCCCGCCCGGTTTCCGCTTCGTGGCGAAGTGCCCGAACGCGCTCACGCTGACGCGGCCCTACGCGCGTTCGGGCGGCGGCGAGCCGAACCCGCGCTTCCTTGACCCAAGCCTCGCGCTGGCCTGGGTCGAGGCGCTCGGTCCCCTACTCCCCAAGGTCGGCCTCCACGTCCTCCAGTTCGAGTACCTCAACAAGGAGAAGATGCCCGGGGGAAGGGCGGAGTTCCTCGACCGGCTCGGACCCTTCCTCGAAGCCCTGCCCGCCGACCTGCCCTGGGCGGTCGAGATCCGGAACCCGCGCTGGTTCGACTCGGGCTGGCTCGATTTCCTGCGGGAGCGGCGCGCCGCGCCCGTGTTCCTGCAGGGCTACTGGATGGACGACGCCGAACCCTCGCTGCGCCTCGCGGCGGGCCGCCTCGACCCGAAAGGCCCGCCCGCCTGCCTCCGCCTCCACGGCGAGGATCGCGAGGGCATGGAGGAGCGCACCGGGGAGGACTGGTCGCGGATCGTCCGACCGAAGGACGGAGAGCTCGAGCGCCTCGTGCCCGCGGCGCGCGCCCTGGCCGACACCGTTTCCTCGGGCATCGAGGCCGCGGAGGGCATCGGGCTCTTTCTCAACATCAACAACCACTACGAAGGCTCGGCGCCGATCACGCTGGGGAAGGTTCAAGCCTTGCTGTCGGCGTGAATGGTACTCAAAACGGACGCGGCGCCGATTCGCGCCGGCGTCGCGTCGTCGATAGCGCCGATCGCCCCGCAGCGAATCGCGCCAAGCTTCACCAGGTGGCGCCGCCGTCGATGGACTTGGCCTGGCGCGTGAAACTGGCCGGCGGGAAGGTCGAAATCACGGGCGAGAACGTGTACCAAAGCACTTCGCCCTGCATGTACGAAGATACCGCCCTGGTCGACCCCGACTCCTGTCCGGGAATGGCGCGGACCGTCCAGGTCGCGCCGCCGTCGGTCGACACGAGGCAACGGGCGTAGTCGTAGTCCAGGGCTTCCCGGTCGACGATGTAGGCGAGGCAGTAGCTCGCGACGTCGTACTGCCTGAAGCGCAGGCGCGCCGCGACGCCGGCTCCGGCGGTGGTCTCCGGAATCGGCAGCGCGGACAGGGTTTCGAAGCGATCGTCGGTCGCGAAGACGAGGAGGCTCCCTGCCGGGAACGTCGCGGCGGTATCCGTACGATAGGCGAGTATGCCATTGCCGGTGGCGGGATCCATCGCGATGGCGGTGTGCTCGTTTATGGCCGCGTCGGACGCGAGGGTATCGATGGTCCACGCAGTCGCCCCGGCGAGGTCCACCGCGGACGCGCGGGCCCACTTGATGTCCTGGTTCGTCGCGTCGACGTAGGAGATAAACCACTCGCCGTCCTTGCTCGTGCCGTGCGTGATGGAGCAGAAGGACCCGACGTCGCCGCCCGAGTCGACCGTCTCCACGTACCATGACGAACCCAAGAGGCTCTTCGCGATCTTGAGGTCGCCGTTCGTCGCGTCGTAGTACGCGATGCAGACGCCGCCGGCCTTGAGAACGAGGTCATCGTACGGCGGAGCCGCCGCCAACTGGCAGGAGCTCCCGACGTCGCCCGTCGAGTCGATGGTGGTCAAGGTCGGCATCGTGTCGCCCTCAAAGAATCGCGCGGTTTTCAGGTCGCCCGCCGCTGAATCGTAGTACGCGACCACGACCATGTTCGTGATGGCATCGCGCACCAGACCAAGGCTGCACGAAGCGCCGACGTTCCCGGAGCCGTCGAGCGTCAGCGCGTCGCCCCAGGTCATTCCGCCGTCCTCGGAAAGCCGGTACTTCAAGGCGCCGCCTTCGACCCAGACCGCGTGGACGTCCGTACCGTCGACGATGGTATCCGAGCAGGACGCGCCCGCCGCGGCGAGGTCCTGCCAACCGTGCCACTCCTCGAACGCCGCGCTCACCGTCGCGTCGCCTTCGCTCAGAGTCACGGACGTTGAAGCCGACAAGGGGCTCTCGATGGCCGCGGCCGTCTCCGACGTGACGCTCCACCCCTTGAATACCTGGCCGGAGTCCGGACTGGCGCTTATCGGATAGGCTACCCCGTGCGTCACCCCCACGCTCCCGGACGGCGCGGTCGTGCCCGTCCCGGTCTTGGTCACGGTAAGCGTGTAGTTGTTGATTCCGAAGTTGGCCTTTATGGCGGCGTTGCCGTCCGCCAGGGTGACGGTGGTGATGGCCCGGGACGTGTCGCCGAAGCTGACGCCCGCGCCGCTCTCCACCGTCCATTCGACGAAGTGGTAACCCGTATCGTGGGTCGCGGTCAGCGACATGGCCACGCCCTTCTTCGCGGACACGGCCCCGCTCGGCACGGCCGAGCCTCCTTCGCCGGCGGATATGGTCAGCGTGTACGAGGGGATGTTGTCCCAGGCGATGTCATCGAGCAGGCCGGCGTCGCAGGACGCGGCGGTAGCGGCGAGCAGGATCGCGACGACGGCCTTCGCCTGAAGGCGGCGGTTCGCTTGGATCGTGCGCATGGTTTCCTCGCTTCGACGGAGGATACGCGCAGGGGGATCCGGTTGTAGCGCCTGTAGCGGGACGGAGGGGTCCGGGTGCGTGGGTGGTTACTGTTTATAGTATCGCAGGAGTTCGGGGACGTCAAAGGCGGAGCCCTGGAGGAATTTCCAGTCCTTGGGGCCTATCCATCCCGGTCCGATGGCGGGAAGGGAGGTAGCCCCCTCCCGCCCCGGATGAGATTCAGAACCTACCAGGTAACGCCGCCGTCGAGCGACTTCGCCTGAACCAAGGCGACCGGCTCGCTGATGATCCCGCTCATGCTCGAATAGGTGCAATACACCCTGGAGCCGTCGAAGGCCAGCGACGGAATCCCGACGCCTCCCGCCCCGAACGATGAGTCAACCACCGTCCGTTTAGTCCATGTGGCGCCGTTGTCGGTGGAGCTCAGGAAGTAGACGCCCTTGTAAACCGTGGCTCCGCTCTGGTAGTTGCGGACATAGCAGATTCTGAAAGCGCTGTCGACGTACTGTATCCTGGCGTTCTGCCCGGCATTGGTATTGGAATCGACCGTCGAGGCGATTCCGACATTGACGAACGAGTCGGAAGACTTGAGAACCTTCAGCACGCTGTTGGCCCGGAAGCTGATCACCCCGTTCGCGCCGCTCAGGGCGATGCCCGTGTAATCAACCGTATTCGCGGCATTGTAAAACGTCGTGGTCCAGGTCGTGGTCCCGGTCCAGTTGACCGCGCTCGTGTATGCGCGGCCCACCCGTGTACCGCCATTGACGAACGACAGATATACGGTGCTGGAAAGGAGGGCTCCGGCCGTAATGTCGCAATACTTGCCGATATCGAGGCTGGCGTCATCCAAAACCGTTTCCACGTACCAAGGATCGGTCGCGTTCGCTCCGCGCTTGGCCAGCTTGAGGCTCTGGTTGCCGGCGTCGTAGTACGCGATCACGCGCTTCGTCGTATTCAGGGCTGGAGTCACGTAGGCCAACCGGCAGTACTGCCCCACGCTGCCCGAGTCCACCACGACGGGAGCGAAGCCGCTCGTGGCGAGCGAGTCGAAGGAAATGAACTTGAGCCTGGCGTTTGTCGCGTCGTAGTAGGCGACCTCCACCGTGTAGAAGTCGGACGGAATGCCGGAGCTTCTGAGCACCTTCATGCTGCAGTACTGCCCGACGTCTCCGCTTGAATCGACCGCGATCGGTGAAGTGTATGTCTTTCCATAGTCACCGGAGCGCATGTACATGAGGTCGCCCGTCGAACCGTCGTAATAGACTACGAACACCCGATTGCCGAATACGGCCGTGTTGGTGGCGCTGGACGGGTTCGTTGCGATGGTCTGGAATCCGTGGTATTCGGCGAACGTTGCCCGGACGGAGGCGTCGCCTCCGGTCAGGGTGACCGAGGTGGACTCGCTCGCCGGGTCGGCGATGCTCGCGCCGGTGCCGGAAACGACCGACCAACCCGTCAGGACCTGCCCCGATCCCGGCGTCGCGACGATGGATTGCGGGACACCGTGGGTCACCGTGACGTTACCCGATGGCGAAACGCTGCCCGAGCCCGCATACGAGACGTTGAGGGTGTACTGCTTGAGCGAGAAGTTCGCCTGGATGGTCGCCGATCCGCCCGTCACGGCAACGGTCGTGGAAGCCAAGGCCGAATTGCCGAACGTGACGGTGCCCGTTCCGCCGGTCTTCGTCCAACCGGCGAAATTGTAACCGGTTCCCGGAGTCGCCGCGATGCCGATGGGCACGCCGTATTGCACGAGCTGGTTTCCGGAAGGAGTTGCCGAGCCGCCCGTTCCCGCGGAAATTCCGAGCGTATACTCCTTCAGTCTGAAATTCGCCTGAACGGTGACGTCCCCGTCCGTCACCGTCGCGGTGGTGGAAGGGCTCAGTGAGTTTGCAAAAACGACGGAGCCGACGCCCGCGACCTTCGTCCAGTTCACGAAGTCGTGGGCCACGTCGGCCACGGCCGTTATGGATACGCTTCCGCCGTGGTTCACGCTTGAGCTGGCAGGGCTTACGCTGCCTCCGCCGTCCGACTGGACGCTCAGGGTGTAGGTATTGATGGCGAAACCAGCCTGGATGGATGCGTCGCCACCGGTGACGGTCGCCGTGGTAGAAGCCGATGCCGCGTTCCCGAATACCACCGACCCTGCGCCACCGGTCTTGGCCCATCCGGTAAAGTGGTATCCTGTCGAGGCGGTGGCGCTGATTTCACGCGCCACCCCGGATTCGACGGAGACCGTGCCGCTCGGACTGGTCGTGCCGCCCGTGGTAGCCGACACGGAAAGGGAATAGGTATCCAAGGCGCAGCGCGCGCGCACGGTAGCGTCGCCGACGGTGAGGGTAACCTGCGTGGCGGCGGAACCCGAGGAGGCGATGGTGCCGGTACCCGAAAGGAATTCCCACTCGACGAAATCATACTCGGCGGCTGGCGTCGCGCTGACTGCCGTCGGAACGCCGTGGGTCACCGTCATCGATCCGGACGGAACCGTGGTGCAGTGCCCGTCGTCCTCGATGATCAGGGTATAGGTCTTGATCGAAGCCTTCGCCCTGACGGAAGCGTCGCCTGCGACGAGCTTGATGAGCGTGCTCGGTGCGGCGGGATCCTGGATCGTCACGCCTTCCCCGCTCAGCACCTCCCAGCCGCCGAAGGAGTAGCCGTCCGCGAGGGTGGCGCTGACTCCCGTATCGACGCCATGGCGGACGGTGACGGTTCCGGACGGTTCCGCGGTGCAGCCCGCATCGGAGCTGATCACGAGGGAGTACTCCCGCTCGGCCACGATCGAATCGTCGATAAGATCGAGCAGGCCGGAATCGCATGCAAAAGCCAGTAGCACCGCCATCGCCGCCAGAGCGGCCAAGGTCCTTCCCTTCCACGTTTTCATGCTGCCCCCTATTCTCCCCATTCCATGACGGTGCGTTCGTCGCCGGCGGCCGAGCGGGCTTCGGCGCCCGTGGCCTCGACGATGTAGGCGCAGGACGCGGCGCGCTCGGGATTCACGGCCTTGAGCTTCTCGTACCACTCGCGGGCCGCGGCGTAGTTCTCGCGCTCGTATTCGGAGCGGGCGGCGCCGGAAAGCGCGGCGGCGTTCTTCGGGTCGAGCTTCAGCGCGGCCTGGTACGACTCGAGGGCGCGCGCGTAATCCTTGCGGACGAAGCGGATATTGGCCAGGTTGACCATCGAGGGCAGGTGCTGGCTCCGCGCGCCCGCGGCGAACGCGGCCTCGGCCTGGTCGTAGAGCGAGTAGGTGGCGTAGAGCACGCCGAGCTTGTTCCGGGCGGCAGGGTCATCCTTCTTCGCGAGTCCTTCCTTGAGGGACTTCTCGCGGGCGGCGATCTCGAAGCTCACGAGGCGCTTCCACGATTCGTCGTAGCGGGAAAGCACCCTGGTCCGGTCCGGCGAGACTACGCGCGCGTCGTCCGCGGAGGCGGTCGGCTCGTAGGTCTTCCAGGCGTCGCGCACGGGGATCAGGGCGGCCATGCCGCGGGCCGAAGCCTCTCGCCACTGCCGGGCGCCTTCCTGCCAGGCGCGGAGGAAGCCGTCGTGGACCATCGTGGTCTCGACGGGAATCCAGAGGCGACCGCCCGAGACGATGGTGTCCTCGGTCCGCGGGAACCAGCGCGACGCCGCGAACGGATCGACGCCGGGCGAGAAGGCGGCGTAGATGTGCCCCGGCACGGTGACGAAGGCCGTCTCGATGCCCGCGGCCTCGAGCAGGGCGCAGTAGAGGACGGTCAGGTCGTCGCAGTCGCCGGCGCGGTAGGTCAGCGACTGCCCGGGGAACTGCATGTAGTCGAGCGACGCGTCCGAGGCCGAAAGCTCCGCGTAGGAGGATTTCGGGTCGACCACGTAGTTCATGCCGTAGATCGACAGGGCCTCCTGGATGGCCAGGGCCTGGCGGAACTGGAGGATGAAGCCCGAGGCGTCGCGCTCGCGCACCGAACCGGCGATCTCCTTGGCGAAGGCCAGGATGGCCGGATCCTTGGCGGTGACGAAGCTGGCGGCCTTGCGGTCGTCGTCCCACGAGATGGCGTTGCGGTAGAGTACCTCCATCGAGATGGTGCGCTTCGCGACCGCTTCCTCGCCGCCGAGCGTATAGCGGATCTCGAGCTCGGCGCTCGCCTTGGTCCCTTCCGTCGTCTGGAGGATCTCGCGGTTGAACAGGGCGAGCAGCGGCACCTCGAGCTCGGCTCCCTTGGCCAGGCGCGGGACGCTCGCGCAGGTCTTCGGCGCGTCCATGAAGCTCTTCGAGAACAGGGTCACGCGGACGTCGCGGATTTCGGAGGACTCGTCGTTGCGGAACCGGAGGGTGCCGACCGGATTGGCGTCGTAGTACTTGTAGAAAACGGGGAAGACGGGCTTGAGCTCGATGCCGAGGAACTCGATGCGCGCTGGCCGCGTCCCTCCGCCGGGCGAGAAGGAGACGCCGAGCGAGACGTCGACGCCGCGGTAGAGGCCCGGCACCTCGAGGTACGAGGCGCCGAGGGCGAGGCCGAACGAGCGCGCCAGCGAGAGGGTGAGCGCCGCGCGGGCGTCCAGCCACGGATAGCCGCCCGTCGCGCCGCGATAGAAGCCGAAGCCGTAGCCGCCCGCCGCGCCGAGCTCGATTCCCAATGGACCCGCGACGGCCAGCGGCGCGGAAACGGCGGCGCCCAGGCGCAGCTGCGAGAGCGCGTCGGAACCGGTGGTCGGATGCGTCGAGTAGCCGACCACCGCGCCGAGCCTGAGGAAGTCGACGAAGGGGAAGGCCCACCTTCCTTCGACCTGGCCCCCTCCGCCGAGCGTGTACGGAATCTCGCCGCCGGATACGACCGGCCCGAGCGGTATGGCGCCGGCCGGCTTGACCCAGAATTCGAGACCGGCGGACTGCGCCTGAAGACCGGCGGCGCAGACGAGCGCCGCGAAGAGAGCGATGAACGTAACGCGGGTGGCACCGGACATGGCGGTCCTCGGTACGGCGGAGGAAGCGCGGGGGATTCGCGGATGGCGTCCGCCCGGTTTTCCGGCCGGAAACTTGAAAGATGATGGAATTCTACCCCGCCCGGCACAAGAAGTCAAAACGCACGCGGGATATTGGAGTTTTGCCGACGCACCGGGCAATGCCCCCACCATCCGGTCGCAGGCTCGCTTCCCTGCTTGATTAACATAGTATTTTTTATATATTGTACTTTCATAAGATCATGGTCGGCCTCAGCACGGTGCGCGACATGTCGAGCCGCCCCGGTCGCGCCGGCCATGATCGCCGCCGGCGCTCGAACCCGCGTCCGGACGACGAACGCAAGGAAGTGTCATGAGCCACGCCATCCTCCGCAGGACCTCGGCCTTCATACAGGACCGCCTGGTCGTCCTGCTTCCCCTCGCCATGCTCGCCGGTTTCGGCTACGGTCTGGCCTTCGACGCCGCTCCGCTCAAGGCAGCGGTCCTGCCGCTCACCTTCGCGCTCGTGCTGCCCATGATGGTCGGCGTCGAGCTCAGGAAGCTGTTCGCGACGGGCGCGGCGGGCGTACAGCTCGCGGCCCTGGCCATCAACTTCCTCGCCATTCCCTTCATCGCGTTCTGGCTGGGCCTGCTCGCGTTCCCGGGGCAGCCCTGGCTCAGGCTCGGCCTCCTGCTCGCCGCCCTCCTCCCTACGAGCGGCATGACGGTGTCGTGGACGGGGCTCTCGAACGGGAACGTGCCGGAAGCGGTGCGCATGACCGTCATCGGCCTGGTCTCGGGCGCCTTGCTGGTGCCCCTTTACGTGTCCGCCCTGCTCGGAGCCGAGGTGGCCATGCCGCCCTCGATGGTGGCGACGCAGATCGGCATCGTGGTGGCCCTGCCGCTCGCGCTCGGCGCCATCATCCGCGCCTCGCTCGAACGGAGGCTCGGCGCGGAGCGCTTCGCGAAGGAAGCGAAACCCCTGCTCCCCGGCGCCTCGACCCTCGGCGTGCTCGCCCTCGTGTTCGTGGCCATCGCCATGCGCTCGAAGGCCATACTCGCCGAGCCGGCGCTGCTCTGGACGAGCTTCTGGCCGGTCGCCCTGCTTTACGCCGCCAACTTCGGGATCAGCACCTTGGTCGGCCGCCTGTTCTTCGCGCCCGGCGACGCGAAGGCCCTGGTCTTCGGGACCGTGCTCCGCAACCTGTCCATCGCCCTCGCGCTGCTCATGGCCGTGGCCGGACCGAGGGGTGGCGAGGCAGCCCTCATCGTCACCTGGGGCTTCGTCATCCAGGTGCAGGCGGCGGCCTGGTACGCGCGCTTCGCGGACCGGCTGCTGGCTTCGGGACGGACGCCGCGGGCGAGGACCCGCGCCGAGCTCGAGGCGCTCTCGAAAGCCTGCTGAGCCGGCTGCCCCTGGCCGGTCGAGCCAGTATGGCGAGCCGCAAGCACGGCCGAAGCGCCTTTCGGCGCTTCGGCGATGCCTGCGCGCGCGCAAGGCTGCGCGTTCACCGGCTAGTAATGCGGCGGCCGTTCGTCCTCGGGCGGCGGCAGCTCGTGGCCGCCGGAGTCGCGGAGGCGCTCGGAGAGCTTGCGCACCGTCGCCTCCAGGCGGTCGACGCGGCGCTCGCGCTCGAAGGCCTGGCGCGACAGCTCGCCCAGGGCGTCCTCGAGCCAGGCGAGCCGCGACTCCAGGCGTTCCATCCGGGGTTCCAGTTCGGAAACCGCGCTCATCGCACCCGTCCGACGCCGTAATCCACGGGCACTTCGACCCCGAGCGCGGCGACGGTCCTCTCCGAGGGCTTTCCCGTCGTCTCGTCCCAGCCGAGCGCCTTCCAGTAATTCGACGCCATCGCCTCGAGCGGCACGGTGCGCCCCTTGAGGGGTCCTCTGCCGAGAGGCGGTTCGCCCCGGAGCCGCGGATGGCCGAGATTCTCCCGGGGCTCGACGCCCTCGCGGACCGAGAAGGCCTGGCGCAGGGTCTGGATGCGCTTGCCGAGCTCCAGGTACTCGTCCCCCGTGCGCTTCACGCCCGTGGCCGCGTCGAGGTAGCCGAAGAGGTTCCAGTGCTGGAGCCCCGCGGTCAGCGCGAAGAGGCAGCCGCCGGCCGCGTCGAGCACCTGCTTCAGGGCCGCGCCGGCCACGCTCTTCAGCGCCTCTTCCTCCGTGGCGGCGTATTCGGAGGCCTTCGGGTAGGGGCGCGTCACCTTGGGCACCCAGCTCGAGTACTCCCAGAGGTGCGACACGTTGAAGTAGACGCCGGCGGAAACCGTGTGGCGGCCCGGGGTGGGGTCGCAGGCGAAGCTGACCCCCATCATGGGGTCCATGCGCGAATCGTGCATGCCCGGCTCCTGTCCGCCCGCGTGCACCGCGTAGCGTTCGGCGCCCTTCCCCATGCGCTCGGCCGCGCGCTTCACGCCGTCCGCGAGCGTGTCGCCGAAGCCCTGGCGGGCTGCCATCATCCGCAGCAGGGCCTCCACCGCCTTCGCGTCGCCCCAGCGCAGCTCGAGGCCGCCCGTATCGCCTGAGTCGAGCACGCCGTTCTCGAAGCACTCGATGGCGAAGGCGGCGGTGTTGCCGGCGGAGATGGTATCGAGGCCCGAGCGGTTGCAGAAGTCGTTGATGCGGAAGATGGCGTCGAGGTCGTCGGAGCCGATGAGGGCGCCGAAGGCGCAGCAGGTCTCGTACTCGGGCTTGTGCTGGTGGTCGTTCGCGAGGCCGAGGCCCTCGGTCGAGCAGATGCCCCCGCAGCCGATGACGCAGCTGTAGCAGCTGTACTTCTTCGTCTCGCGCGCGATGACGCGGTCGGGGTCGAGCCGCATGTAGCGGCGGTGGGGGAAGTCCTTGACCGAGCCGCCCCAGTTCAGCACCGGCGAGTCGCCGTTCGGCATGCCGGCCACGTTGTTGTAGATGGTGCCCCATTTCTTGAAGATGGCCGCGGAGAGGAGGCCGTCCACCGGCGCGACGATCGGCGCCCCGAGCGCCTTGCCGACGACGGGCAGGAGCCAGCCCTTGAAGATGCCGGGCAGCTTCATCCGGCCCAGCTTCTCCGTGAAGGATTTCGAGATGGCCTTGACGGCGGCGGGATCCGCGCAGGACACGGTCTTCGTTCCCGAGACGACGAGGGCCTTGAGTTTCTTCGACCCCATGACGGCGCCGACGCCCGAGCGCGCGGCGTACCGTCCCCCGTCGTTCGAGATTCCGGAGATGAGCGAAAGCCTTTCCGCGGCGGGACCGATGCAGGCCACCGCGGGCTTCCGCGCGCCGGACGCGGCCGCGCCCGCGAGGATGCGCTCCTCGGTCACGATGGCGTCGAGGCCCCAGAGCTCCGAGGCGTCCTCGAGGCGCGCGCCGGAGTCGTCCGCGACGAAGCGCACCGGCTTTTCCGAGACGCCCGTGAAGATGACGCCGTCCCAGCCGCACTTCTTGAGGGCCGGGGCGAGGTTGCCGCCGCAGTTCGCGTCGCCCCAGCCGCCGGTGAGCGGGCTCTTCGTGGCGACCATCCAGCGGCCGGTCATGACCGAGCCCGTGCCGCAGAGGAGCCCCGTCATGAAGGCGAGCGCGTTGTCGGGGCCGAGCGGGTCGGCGCCCTCGGGGACGATATCCCAGAGGAGCCGCGCGGCCAGCCCGATGCCGCCGAGCCAGTCGCGGTAGAGCTCCTCGCCGATGGCGCGTTCTTCCATCGTCCCGGACCCGAGGTCCACGACCAGCACCTTGCCCATGCACGCCTTCATCGAGGCCTCCTGTTATTCTCCCTGTCAACCGCCCGGCAGGAGCCCGACGAAGCCGACCGTGTCCCCGTCGCGCAGCGTGGTCCGGAGCGTGGCCCGCCGCCAGTTCACCATGCACAGCAGGGCGGCCAGCGGCCTGAGCGGAACCCGGAGCGACGCGAGCAGCTCGCCCAGGGTGGCACCTTCCGGCAGCGTCACGAAGCCGTCGGAATCGATGGCGGCCGGATCGGCGAGCGGCGGCGCGTACACCCGGACCTTCACTGACTCGTTCCCCCGTGCGCCGAACAGTAAGGCAGCGGGGCCTCAAGGTCAACCGCGGGAAACGCCTGCGGGAGCTCGCCTGTTCCGATGGCGTGGAGCGTTGCGTCCGCGCTCGGGCCCGGGCTACCATGGTCGCGCGGGGGAGGCGAATATGGAAGAACTGAAACCCGGGCTCACGGGCGAACGCAGCCTGGTCGTCGCGAAGGAGCACACCGCGAGCCACCTGGGCTCCGGCGGCGTGGCGGTCTACGCGACGCCGATGATGATCCTGCACATGGAGGAAGCGGCGCTGTCCGCCGTCGATCCGCTCCTGCCGCCCGGCAAGGCGACCGTGGGCTATCATCTCGACGTCAAGCACCTGGCCGCCACGCCCGTCGGCATGCGCGTCACGGCGAAGGCGGTCCTGGTCGCGGTGGACGGCAAGATGCTGAGCTTCAGGGTCGAGTGCTTCGACGAACTGGAAAAGGTGGGCGAGGGAACGCACGTGCGGGCCGTCATCGACGCGGCCAGGTTCGCAGAAAAGGTGGCCGCCAAAGGGTCGGCCAGATGAACCCCAGGATTCCCGCCGATCTCGCCTCGGGGGCGCTCGCGCTCTGGCTCGCCGCCGCGTACGTCGCCTTCATCGCGCTCCGGGGGCTGCCGTCGAACGACCGACCGGGCAGGCTGGGACCCGACCGCGTCCTCGCTTCGCGCATCGCCTTCTTTCTGGCGTTCTACCTGGTCCCGGGAATCGCCTACCGGCTCCTGGGGCTTCGCCTGCCCGGTATCGAGACGCACGGCCTCGGGAACCCCGACGAATGGGCCCTGCCGCTCGTCGGGATCGTGGTGGCGGCATTCGGCGTCGGCTTCCTCGCCCGCAAATCGCCCGCGGACCTGGCCAACTATCCGCAGTACCTTCCCCGGCCGGACTTTCCCCGGCCCGCCGCCCTCGCCAACGAGCTCGGCAGCTGGGCGCTCTACCTCTGGGCCTACGAGTTCGCCTTCCGCGGCATGCTGCTCTCCATGCTCCTGAGCGCGGGACCGGCGACGGCGGTTGCCGTCCAGACCGGGCTCTACGCCTTCGCGCACCTGCCCAAGAACTCGAAGGAAGCCGCGGCGGCCCTGCTCTTCGGCGTCGCGGCCTCCCTCATGACCCTCGGATGGGGAAGCGTCGTTCCGGCCTTCGTCGCGCACCTGGCGCTCGCTCTGGGCAACGACCTCTCGTGCGCGCTGAAGAATCCGCGGCTGTCGGGCGGCGCGAAGACCTGAGTCGGCCCGGCCCGGCACGGCGAGAGGGCTTGGAGCGGTGCCGGGGCGCTACTCGACGCCGAGGCCGCGGTCGCGGCGCCAGGCGGCGGCAGCCTCGAAAAGGCCTTCGCGTATGCCTCGGGCAGGCGCGAAGCCGAGCAGGCGTTTGGCGAGCGAGGAATCGAACACGTACTCGACGGTCGATCGGTCCACGCGGTAGCGCGTGAGAGCCGGCTCTTTCTTTGATCCGACGAAGCGGCAGGCGGCTTCGAGCGCGGACGCGGCGAGCCGCGCGATCGGCGCCGGCAAGCGCATCGGGCGCCCCGTCGCTCCCGCCGCCTCGTACACCAGGGCCGCGAGTTCGCGCCACGCGATCGATTCGTCGCCGACCGTGTCGAAGGCGCGTCCGTGGGCTTCGGGCGAATCGAGCGCCGCCGCGAGCGCGGAGCAGGCGTCATCGACGTGGATCATCGAGGTACGGTTCCCGCCGTCGCCAATCCAGCCGAAATGCCCGGCCTTCGCGGCGTCGAGCATGCGGTAGGTGCTGCCCTCGTCGCCCGGACCGTATACCCAGCCGAGCCGGACGCAGCTCGTTTCGAAACCCGTCCTGTCCATGGCGAGCACGGCGCGTTCGGCTTCGAGCTTGGAGCGCGCGTACGCGTGGCGAAGGGGATGGTACCAGGGACCCGACTCGTCGCTGCCGCGATGGGGACCGAAGCCGTGCACGGAAATCGAACCGACCAGCACGAAGCGCGAGCCGCCCGCGGCCTCCACGGCCCGCGCGGTCCGGATCGCGGCGTCCACATTGGCGGCGCGGAAGGCGGCGTCGCTGCCCCAGTCGCTCGCGAGCGCGGCTGCGTGGACGCAGGCCCGGACGCCGCTGGCGACCCGCGCCGCGCCTTCCTCGGTGGAAAGATCGGCGCGGACGAGCTCGACGCCGGAAGCCGCCAGCGCGGCGAGGCGCGGGGGAGCTTCCGCGCGGCGGTACGCAGCGCGCACCGCGACGCCCCTGCGCGCGAGCAGGGCGACGAGCGCGCCGCCCACGAAGCCCGAGGCGCCCGTCACGAGGACGGGACCCTTCACAGCATGCCCCGCGCCCGGAACCAGTCTCGCGCTGCGGCGATGCCCTCGGCGACCGGCCGGATGGCATAGCCGAGCTCCGCGACGGCCTTGGCCGAGCTGTAGTACTGGCCCTCGCAGGAAATACGCGCCATGGCCAGGCTCACCTTCGGCGGCCTCCCGGTCAGGGCCGCGAAAGCGCTCCCGATGGCGCCGAAGGCCAGCACCGCCGGGGCCGGCAGGCGGAGCCGGGGCGGGCGGGTGCCGCAGACGCGGGCAACGAGCGCGAAGGCTTCGGCGTAGGGGAGGTTCTCGCCGCCGAGGATGTAGCATTCCCCGGGACGCCCGCGTTCGAGCGCGGCGACGATACCCGAGGCCACGTCGCGGACGTCGGCGAAGCAACGACCTCCGGGGGCGCTGCCCGGCACCCTGCCGCGCGCCACCTGCACGAGCAGCTCGCCCGAGCCGGGTTTCGAATCGAAAGGGCCGAACATGAAGGTCGGGTTCGCGACGACGAGCTCGAAACCGTCCCGGTTCAGTCCGAGCAGGCTTTCCTGCGCGGCGCGCTTGGAATCCTGGTAGTCGAGGCCGAAGCGGCCCGCGTCGTACGGGCCGCGCTCGTCGCCCGGCGCTTCCCTGGAACCGGCCGCGAAGGAGTTGGCGGTGCCCACATGCACGAAGCGGCGGACTCCCGCATCGCGGGCGGCCAGGGCGAGGGCGAGGGCCACGTCATGGTTGAGGGCCCGCTGGCGCGGATCCCGCGAAGGCCAGACCGCGGTGGACGCGACCGTGTGGACCACCGCGCCGACGCCCGCCAGCAGGGACGGAAGGCCCGCGGCGTCGGCCAGGTCCGCCCTGACGATCTCGACCGGCACGCCGTCGAGCGTGCCGACCTCCCGTCCCGGCTGGAGCAGGGCCCGTACGCGGAAGCCGCGAGCGACCAGCGCGCGGGACACGTTGGCGCCCAAGAAACCGTCGGCGCCGGTGAGCAGGATGGAACCGTCGGACGGAAGGAATTCCGTCATGCAGGAGCGGCGTCTTCGACCTGGTCGTCGGCGAGGTCAGCACCGTCTTCAGCCGCCGGCCCGGCGCCCGCCGCGGCATTGAGCCGCGAGAGGCTGCGGCCGAGGGCCACGAGCGTGGCGTGGTTCGCCGAACCGGCCTCGCGCACGCGCTCCGCCTCGGCCGCCAAACCGTCCAGGCGCCCGCTCATGACGGCGATGGATTCGACGATGGCGCTCGCGGCCGCTTCCTGGGCCGCGAGACCCGTCTCCACCTCGGCGACGCGCTCGACCACGGTGCCGACCGCGCCGCGGACCGCCTGCGAGGCGTTCACCGACTGCGTGGTGCCGCGGTTGATCTCGTCGGTGCCGCCCGAGAGCTCGGCGACGCCCTGCGCGATCTCGCCGATGGCGGCCGACACCTTGTCGATCTCGGTGCGCACCACGTTGTAGGCCCGCGAGGCCTCGTCGTTGACGGAGGACGCCTGCCCGATGGACTGGTTCACCGCGCCGAGCGTCTCGGCGATGATCTTGGCGTTGCGGGCGGTCTCGTCGGCCAGCGAGCGGATCTCCTCGGCGACCACCGCGAAGCCGCCGCCGGCGTCGCCCGCGTGGGCGGCCTCGATGGAGGCGTTCATGGCGAGCAGTCCCGTCTGGCTCGCCACCTTCTTGATGACCTTGACGATCTCGCCCGTGCTGGCCACGCGGCCGCGGAGCTCGTCCATGGCGGCGTTCACCCGGAGGATCGCTTCCTGCCCGCGCGCCGCGTCGTCCGCGAGCGACTGGATGGCCGCCTGGCGCTCGCGCGCGATGCGGGAAATCGCCTCGATGGAGGCGGTCATCTCCACCACGGCGGCGCTGGTCTCCTCGACGACGGCCACCTGGTCGTTCACCGCGGAATCGGCCTCGGCGGCGGCTCCGGACATCGCCTTGGTGGCGTCCTCGAGCTTGCGCACCTGGGCCTGCAGGAGCCCGAGGCGCTCGTCGACGACGCGGTTGCTGCCGACGATCTCGTCGACGAAGCGGCTCGTGCGTTCGGCGCTGCCGGTCAGGCCCTCGCCCGCGTCGAGCCCGCGGCGCGCGTCGGAGAGCACGGCCGCGTACACCTGCGACCTCCGGTGCTCCTCCGCGGCGGCGGCCTTCGCCCTCGCGAGCGCGGCGCGGTTGCGCCGGGAAACGAGAACGAGCACGAAGCCGCCGATCCCGAGCACGAAGGCCGCGACGAAGTAGTCGACGGGCTGGACGAAGGCCGATCCGGCGTAGGGACGGGCCTTGACCAGGAACTGCAGCGCGATCGCGCCGAATCCGATCCCGAGGCCGCCGATCGCGGGCGCCGACGTGTTCGAGACCAGGCTCGAGATGGCCAGCACGAAGAGCTGCAGGGCGGCGATGATGAAGACCTCGTTGTCCTGGAGCGGCTGGAGGAAGACGATCGAGTCGACCACGATCGAGAGCAGGATGACGAAGATCACGACGGCCGCGTCGAGGGCGCGCAGGCGGATGAGCGCGAGGATGAGGACGCCGACGGCGACGACGGCCAGCACGCCCAGGCGCATCGCCCGCTGGGCGAAGAGCTGCGAGAGCGCCACGGCGATCGGGACCAGCGCGAGCGAGATCCAGCCGAGGGCCCTGGCGCGGGCCCTGTCCATGGCGTCCCCGAAGGACTCCAGGCCCATCAACGCGCGTTCCACGAATCCGAACATCGGCCGACCTCCGCGCCTCCCCTGCCATATCCGCGGGGACGCAGGAAAATCGTAACGGATGTCGGCCGACGGCGCAACGGAATCCGGGGACGGTCGCCGCCCGGCCCGGAATCCGCGCCAGGAGCCGCAGCGAGCAGACCGGAGCCGGGCGCGGAGCGAGCGGCGAGGACTGCTCGCGGAGGGGCCGGTTCGCGGGCCCCTCCGGGCCCGCGAAGGCGCCCCTTCAGGCCGTCGAACTGCTCGAAGCCTTTCGACGCCCCGCGTGAACGGTTCCGTCCCTTACGGGTAGCGCGCGGAGAGGCGGTCGAGCATGGCGTGGAGCCGCTCGTGCTCGCCCTTGCCCATCACGGTCTCCTCGTGGACGTCGAACTCGGCGCCGAGCGCCTCGAGGGCGGCGGCGTCGAGGACTCGCTCGCCCATCGGGAAGAGGACTTCGTTCTCCTTTTCGATATGGGCCCGGAGGAGGGCGGCGTAACCCGCGAGGGCCGGGGCGAAGGAGGTTCGGAGCTCGCCGGACGCGAGGGCCGCGCGCATCGCCGAGACGTAGGTCCGCCCCTGGACGTGCTCGGCGAGCATCTGGCCGATGGGCCCCCCGGCGTTGGGGATGCCGGCCTTCTCGAGCGCCGGGAAGAGGATGCCCTCTTCCTTGCCGTGGTGGCAGGCGTCGGCGAAGCCGCGGATGAAGTCGACCAGTTCCCCGAGGTCGGATTTCGCCGAAGCGTCGCCTTCGAGCGCCCGGGCGAGGGCTTTTTCCGTAAGCCCGATGCCGAAGAGGATGGCTTCGTGCTCGTGTTCGAGTATGCGGATCGCGTTCATGGTTTCCTCCTGCAAGTCTGGCCGCTAGCGGCGGTTCAGGGTTCCGCCCTCGATCGAGACGACGACGGTCTCGACGGGGACCTTGCGCTTCGAGCGCTCGAGGGCCTTGCGGACGAGGGCCGAGAGGCCTCCGCAGCAGGGCACCTCCATGATGGCCACGGTGACGCTGTTGACGCCGGAATCCTCCATGAGCGCGACCAGCTTGTCCTCGTACTCGTCGAGGCCGGAGTCCAGCTTGGGGCAGCCGATGACGAGCTTGCGGCCGTCGAGGAGCCCGTCGTGGAAGGCCGAGGTCGAGAACGCGGTGCACGAGGCCGCCACGAGCAGGTCGGCGCCCCGGAAGTACGGCGCGCGCGGGTTGATGAGGTGGAGCTGGATAGGCCACTGCTCGAGGGCCGAGCCCGAAGCGGTCGAGGAGGATCGTGACGGGGCGCCGAGCGGCGCGAATTTCGGGGCCGCGGGACGCGCGGCGGAGAAGCTGCGCGCGGCGTGGCCGGGACAGCCCGCGTGGCCGTGCGTCTCCTGGAAGGGGCGGGCCGTCGCGGCGGGCTTCGGCCGGGCGTAGTGGCCGAGGCCGTCGTGCGGGGGCACCGCGAGCCCGCGGGCGTGGAGCCAGTCGACGGCCTCGCCGTACCAGAGCGCCTGGCCGTGGTGGGCCAGGTGTTCCAGGTGCGCCGCGATGGTGTTGGCGCCCTTGGCCGAGATGCCTTCCATGACGAGGGCTTCGTCGTAGGCCACGGCCTCGCGCTCGATCGTCGCGATGGCTCCGAGGGGACAGTCCCCGACGCAAGCGCCGAGGCCGTCGCAGAGGCTGTCGCCCACGAGGCGGGCCTTGCCGTCGACGATGCGGATGGCGCCCTCCGGGCAGCCGCCCGCGCAGAGGCCGCAGCCGTTGCAGAGCTCTTCGTCGATCTCGATTATCGTTCGCGTGGCCATGGTCGCTCCTTTCAAGTTACTCGGTACTCTATTGCTTTTTATGGATGAACAATCGGCTTGTCCGGCGGGCGGCCCGGGCTCAGGCCGGCAGTCGCTTCGCGGCGGCTTCTCGGGCGCTGCGCCAATCGGCCTCGCCCGGTTCCAGCTTGCGCCGGGGCAGCGCGGCCGCCGCGAAGGTGCGGTCGCGGAGGAACTCGGTCAGCTCCCGGGAATGCCGCTCGATCTCGTCGCCGAAGATGCAGAGCCGGCGGTCGCAGCGCCCCTTTCGGAAGGGGCAGAAGGTCGGACGGACCTCGCCGTCGATCGCCTCGACCGCGTCGAGGAAGCTGATCTCGGCCGCGGGGCGGGCCAGGCGGAAGCCGCCGGACGGTCCCTTGGTGGAGAGCACCAGCCCGCTCTTCGACAGGCGCTGCATCACCTTGGAGAGGTGGTTGTCCGAGGCGCCGATCGCGGCGGAGAGGTCCCTGGCAGGCACCAGGGGCCCGTCGGCGTCGCCCTCGGCGAGGACGGCCAGGGCGTGGATGGCGATCAGGGCGGCGTCGGAAAAATGGACGATGTCGTTAGCGGGCATTGTGGTATTATTATACCTTTTTACTATTGGCGCGTCAAGCCGGGTTCGTTATGCTTTCCGCATGGCCATCCAGGTTTTCGGCACGAGGAAGTGCAGGGACACGCAGAAGGCGGAGCGCTGGTTCAAGGAGCGGGACGTCCGCTACCAGTTCGTCGACCTGGCCGAGAAGGGCATCAGCCCGGGCGAACTGCGCGCGGTGCGCGACGCGGTGGGGAAGGACGCGCTGCTCGACGCCTCGGGTCCCCGGTACGCGAAGCGCGGCCTTTCGTGGATGGAGCACGATCCCGAGGAGGAAGCCCTCGCCGATCCGCTGCTGCTCCGCACCCCGATAGTCCGCGACGGTCGCCGGGCGGTGATCGGGTTCGATCCCGAAGGCTGGCGGACGCTGGCCGGACTTTGACGGGACGTCGGCTACGGGCGCCGGATCCGCGCCTTCGCTACCTCCGCCGGGGCTTCAAATGCGCCACTGCAGCTCCGTGTAGAGCCTGAGCGCCCTCCGGCTCGACTCGAAGGCGAGGCGGGCGTAGTTGATCTCCATGAAGGGCACGATGACCGGGGCGCGGCCCTCGGTCTCGTCCATGCGCAATTCCGAGACCCGCATGCCCTCGGCCCGCGTCGAGAAGAAGATGTCGCAGGTGGAATACGGCACGCCGTTCCATTCGTAGCGGTTCGGGAACGTCGCGAGGAAGGACAGCGAGGGGGGCGTCCAGCCCAGCTCCTCGCGGCATTCGCGCATGGCGGCGTCCTCCGCGCGCTCGCCCGGATCGACGAAGCCGCCGGGCAGGGCCAGGAGCCCCCGGGACGGCTCCCGCGTCCGTTCGAAGAGGAGCACGCCGCCGCCCGAGTCCACGATGACGCCGGCCGCCGCCGCGACGTTGTGGAAGTATTCGAAGCGACAGCTCGGGCAGCGCCAGAAGCGGTCGCCGACCCATTCGATGCCGTCGGCGCCGCAAGCTGGACAGCGCTTGAAGATCCAGGTCATGTCGCGACTCCGTCGAGGGCGGCCAGCGCCCGCTCCCAGAATCCGGAAAGCCGGACGAGCGCCGCGAGCACGACGGAGCGATCCTCCGTCGGGAAGCGCGAGGTCAGGCGAGCGACCGCGCGGGCCTGGGCCGCCGCTCCGACGCGCGCGAGGGCGTCGCGGAAACGCTCCGCCTCGCCGCGGAAGTCGACCGCCGCGTCGCGGGCGGGATCCGCCTCGGCCTCCCGGGTCGCGGCCGCCAGGAGGGCGGCGATGGCCGGGGTGCCCAGGCGGCGGGCGGACTCGAGGGCGGCGCTTCTTCCTTCCGCGTCCCGGTGGTACTGCCGGTCGAAGAAATCGGGCGAGAACGAATCCAGCCGCGCCACGAGCGACGCGACGGCGGAGATCAGGCGGTTCGCGTCGGCGGGCTTCTGGTAGACCGCGTCGAAGCGCACGCCCGAGCGTTCTATCTCGGCCGGGTCGTAGGCGGTCAAGGCGAGGATGGGCATGTCCGGGTCGGCCACGCGGCCGCCCGAGGACCGTATCCGCCCCGCGAGCTCCACGCCGCTCATGCCCGGCATCTGGATGTCCACGACCGCCGCGTCGAGCAGCCGCCCGTCGATGATCCGGAGGGCGTCGATGCCCGACATGGCGGCGTGGACGCGGTGGCCGCGAGATTCGAAGATAGCGCGCAGGTATTCGAGGTTCACCTCGTTGTCGTCCACCAACAGGATCGAAAGACCGCGCTGTTCGGCGGGCTCGGCGTCGTCCGATTCCATGGGGCTCGAAACTCCCGCCGGCACGAGGGCCTGGAAGACCGTGCCGCCGTCCTGGCTCCGCGAGAAGCCGATTTCTCCGCCGAGCTGGCGCACGACGTTGCGGGCCAGGGCCAGCCCGAGTCCCGCGCCGGGGAGGGTCCGGGAATAACCCGCCTCGCCCTGGTGGAACGGTTCGAAGACCCGGCCTTCCAGCTCGTCCGCGATCCCAATCCCGGTGTCCGCGATCCGGACGGAAAGCCAGGGCGGGTTGCCGGGCTTCCTCTCGACGCGCGCGAGCACCGAGACCGTGCCCTGCTCGGTGAACTTGACGGCGTTCTCGACAAGGGCGCCGACCGCGCGGCCGAGCAGCTCGGCGTCGCTGATCACGGTCTCGTCGCCGTCGGCCTCGACCGTGAAGGCGATGCCGCGTCGGGCCGCCTCGGCGCGGTGGGCGGCGCAGACCTTCTCGAGGAAGTCCCCGAGCCGGAAGGGGCCCGGCCGGGGCACGAAGCCGTCCGACTCGGAGCGGGCGTAGTCGAGGATGCCCCGCACCGTCTCGAGCAGGCGGCGCGCGGCGGCCTCGATCGAGTCCGCGAGCCGGGACGCTTCCTCCGGCTGCAGCCTGACCAGCTCCGCGGCGTTCACGATGCCGGCGAGCGGGCTCCGGAGCTCGTGGCTCATGTTGGCCAGGAAGTCGTTCTTGGTCCGGGCCGCGCGCTCCGCCTCCTCCTTCGCCGCCCGGAGGAGCTCCTCCGAGGCGCGCCGCTCGCTGGAGTCCTCGAGGATGGTCACCGCGTGCGTCACGCCGCCGCGGGGGGAACGCACCGGGGAGAAGGCCGCGACCGCTCGGACCGGCGTCCCGTTGCCGCGCGGCACCGAGCTCTCCTGCCGGGTGTCGAAGCCGTCGAGGACCAGGGCGCCGACCTTGCGGGCGCGGGCGTGGTCGAAGCCGAGCAGCCGGAACAGGTCCTTGCCGATGGTTTCCTGGGGCTCGAGGCCGGCCAGGGCGAAGAAGGCGGGGTTGGCGTATTCCACGACGAAGGAGGCGTCCGCCACCAGCACCGAGCTCGAAAGCTGCTCCACGGCCAGGTAGAGCTTGCGCAGGGTCTCCTCGCTCTTGAGCCGCAAGGTGATGTCGCGGACGATGCCCACCGAGCCGACGAAGTCGCCGCCGGAATATTCGCCGGCGGAGGAAACCTCGCCGAAGGCGATTACCGTGGCGATCATGTCCTCGGAAGGGGTCGAGCCGGGGGCCCGCTTCAGCCGGACCTCGAGGTTCTCCGTGCGCCGGTCGATACCCCTGCGCTCGTTGAAGAGCCGCGGAGCGAGCCCCGGTCCGGTGCGGACGCCCTTGAACAGGCCGAGCACCGAATCGCGGTCGAAGGCGGTCGCGTCCTGGTCATGGAGCAGCACGGAGAAGTGCTTGCCGATCAGCTCCTCGCTCCGGTAGCCGAGGAGTCCGACGGCCTCGTTCACGAACACGAAGCGCCCCTCGACGTCCAGCTCGTAGACGAGGTCCGGAAGGGCGCGCACGAGGTCCTCGTAGCGACGAGCGTCGCGGGAGCGACCGGAGGCGACGCCGCGCGCCCAGGCCGCGAGCGCCACGCCGAGCTCCGGCCCCGGGGCGAAGCGGGCGACGCCCTCCGGCGAGGCTCCGCCTTCGCCCGCCCTTCCGATCAGCGCCATGGCGCGTTTCGGAAGGGCGTCGGCCAGACCCGGCCACTGCCTCGAGTCCAGGGCCAGGGCGGAATCGGCGCGGTCGTTGGCGACGAGCTCCCTGAGCGCGGCGGGATCGACCGTCTCCACGACCTCGACATCGACGCCGGGATCGGCCGAGCGGACGAGGGCCGCCCGGTCGGCCGCGTCGGAGCCGGCTATGGTCAGGCGGGCGAACGCTTGGTTGGCGGCGTGTTTGCGGGGCATGCGACAAGTGTCCGGGATGGGAGCCGGTTTTTCAAGCTCGCCGACGGTCCGGCCCGACTAGCCGCTCGCCCCGTCGGTGGAAGCGAACACCGAGCCTTCCCGCGCCATCTCGATCCTGAGGGAAGTACGTCCCCCGACCTTCCCTTGGTAGAACAGCTCGAGCTCCTGGAGCTCGAGGTCAGTACGGTTCGGATCGTGGTGGAACAGCACGAGGCGCTTGACGCCGGTCCGGTGCGCCGCGTTGATGGCGTGCTCGAAGCTCGAATGTCCCCACCCGAGCTTGGAGGCGAGGTATTCCTTCGCCGTGTACTGCGCGTCGTGGATGAGGACGTCCGCCCCGGCGATGAAGGCGTCGATCTTGTCGTTCTCCTCCTTCGCGGCGAGCATGCCCTCGGTGGCCGCGAAGTCGTCGTAGGACGGATCCTCGGGGTCGGTCGGGAAGACGTTGCGGTAGGGTTCGTGGTCGTAGAGGGTGACGATGGAGAAGCCTTCGCGCTCGATGCGGTAGCCGAGGCAGAGGATGGGATGGTTCAGGTACTTGGTCCGGATGGTCGTGCCGTCGCCCAGGTCGATCAGCTGCTCGCGCAGGTGCTCGTACGTGATATCCGCGGAAAGCTCCGCCTGCCGCACCGGCCAGTACTGGTGCGAGAGCTGGGTGCCCACGATGCGCTCGAGACTGTCGCCGTCGAGCGGAAGGGGGCCGTGGATGCGGATCTTCGTGCCCGGGACGTAGATGGGCGTGAACATGGGGAAGCCCATGATGTGGTCCCAGTGGGTGTGGGTCAGGAAGATGTCGGTGTCGATCGGCCCCTTCTTGAAGTCGGTCTTCATCAAGTGGTCGCCGAGCCGGCGGATGCCGGAGCCCGCGTCGATGATGACGAGCCGCTCGCCGGCGCGCACCTCGAGGCAGGAAGTGTCCCCGCCGAAAACCACCGTGTCGGGCCCCGGGGTCGGCATCGAACCCCGGTCGCCCCAGATCCTGAGGCTGAGCATCAGGCGCCCCCCATCTTGAGGAAGATCTTGGCCTTCTCTATCTCCTGGTTCACCGGCTGCTCGAGCTCCTCGAGCAGGGCCTTCGGGAACTTGAGCTCCTCCCAGACCTCGGGCGGCAACTTCTCCGGATAGCGGTCGCCCGAGAAGCCGATCTCCTCGCGGTTGGCGAAATAGTTGGCCACCGCCACGGTCAGGACGGCCTGGCGGTGCGGCCCTTCGTAGGCCGCGAGGTCGTGGTGCCACCGTATCGAGTCGGCGATCGGCCCGTCGAGCTTCCAGGCCTCGGCCACCATCGCCCCGCTCTCGCCGTGGTCCAGGTCGACGGAGCGCCGCTCCGCGAGCCTCAGCGAGATGCGCTCCATGTCGGCGAGCCCCATGGTGCGCACGTAGCCGTCGGCGAGGGCGTTGTTGAGCGGGATCTTGCCGATGTCGTGGAGCAGGCCGGCGGCGAAGTACTCCTCCAGGCTCTTCGGGTCGACGCCGCGCCGGCGCGCGATCAGCTTGGCCGTGACGCCGACGCAGAGCGAGTGCCTCCAGAAGCCTTCCATGTTCAGGGCCCGGAACTCGCCCTTGCCGCCGAAGCGGTCCAGTATGGCGGTGGAGAGGGCGAGGTTCTTCACCGTGTTGATGCCGAGCATGATGATGGCGCGCACCAGGCTGGTGATCTGGTTGCCGAGGCCGTAGTAGGCCGAGTTGATCAGCTTGAGCACGCGCCCCATGAGCACCGGGTCGAGGGAGATGACGCGGTCTAGGTCGACGGGGCTGGTCTTCGGGTTGTTGCACACCTCGAGGACCTTGGCCACCGTGGTCGGGAGCGCCGGCATGGAGCGGATGTAGTCCTTGACGCGCGAAAGGTTATCGCCCGGCATCGTTCTTCTCCCTTTTCATGATCTCGATCAGCTTGGCCATCTTGAGCGAAACCGGTATGCCCAGCACGGTCGGCGTCTCGGCTTCCGCCGCGGGAGCCTGCGGCGTCGCCAAATCCGCGGCGCGCCGACCGCGCGGCGGGCGCTCGGTCGCGGGCTCGGGCGGAAGGCGATCGGACCAGCGCCGCCCGCTCGGGGTCTCGGGAAGGGCGCGGTCGCTCTCGCGCCTGCGGGGCGGTTCGGCCGCGGCCCGGTCGTCGGCCCTGCGGCGAGGAGCCTCGGCCGCGACGCGGTCGGCGGCCCGCCGCCGCGGCGCTTCGGGCGGCGGCGCCAGGAAGGGCTCGGCGTCCTCGTGCAGCATGGCCGTGATGAGGCCGTCGATGCGCCGCCCGAGGCCGCTCTCGTCGAACGCGGCCTTCTTTTCAGGCGGCAGCTCCCCGGCGAGTCCCCGGAGGTAGGCCAGCAGCTCGGCGGTCTTCTGGCCGAGCGGGTCGATCCAGGGCTTGTCGTCCCGGCCTTCGCCGGGGCCGGTCCCGGACGCTCCGGCCGGCGTCCCGGCTCCAAGGTCTCCGCCCGGGGCTTCTCCGACGCCCCCATCCGGCGCCGCGGGTTCGGGTTCGGGTTCGGGCTCGCCTGCGGGTTCGGGTTCGGACTCGGGCTCAAGGAACCCGGCTTCCTCCGCATCCTCGAGCAGCTCCTCGTCTTCCTCGATCGACAGGTCGTCGGGGCCGGACGTCTCCGCTTCCTCCGCCGACGGCGCCTCATCGTCCGGCGCGGGCCCGGGTTCCTCTCCGGACTCCTCGAAGGGCGGAAGGTCGAGGGGGAGCTCGTCACCGAAATCCTCCGGCGCCGCCGTTCCCGCGTCCTCCGCGTCCAGGTCTTCGGGCTGCGAAAGATCCGGCGGCTCGAGGGGCGGCGGCTTGGGCCGCGCGGCCTGCGGCGCCTGAGGCGGATACTGCACCTGGATGATCGGCGCGGGCTGCGGGTACTGGGGATATTGGGGATACTGCGGGAACTGCGGCGGCGGAGAGGGCTCGTATCGCGGGACCGGCGCGTATTGCGGCGGCGGATAATCCCGCTGCGGTCGCGGAGCCGCCTGCTGGGGGGAAGGCGGCTGAGGGGGGTACTGCGGCGGCTGGTACGGCGGCTCCTGCTGCCAATCCTGCCGGAGAGGCGGCCGGGAGGCTTCCTCCGGTTCCCGCGGCCTTCCGATCCCGGAATCCGGCTCGCCGCCGCGGCCGCGAGACTCCGGGCCGCCCCGTCCGCCGCCCTCGTCTTCGCCTCCGGATCCGCGACCGCCCCCGGAGGACCCGCCGCCGGAGGGCCCGTACAGGTCCTGTCCGAGCAGCAGCTCGTCGACGGCCTCCTCCTCCTCCTCGAGCAAGGGCTCGTCCTCGGGTTCCTCGGGTACGTCGAGGGCTTCCTCGCGCTCGTCGAGGAAGACGAGCTCCTCGGCCTCGTCGACGCCGATCGGCTGGGCCGAGGCGGCGGCCAGCATGGCCTCGAGCTGTTCCTCGCGCGTAACCTCGCGCGCGGCCTCCTCGGCGGGTTCCGCGTCGGCGCGCAGCCCCTCGCCGAGTACGCGCAGGTTGCGGTCCCAGGCTTCGCCGAGCTCGGTGCTCCAGGCGCCGACGGCCTTTTCGTAGATGTCGAGCGATTCCTGCAACTGTCCGAGGTCGTCCTCGGAGCCCCGCCGGCCGCGCAGGTTCACGAGGCGGTCGGCGGCGGCGACGGCGCGCTCGTGGTCGCCGAGCGCGCGGTAGGCCTCCGCGAGCGACTCCCAGGCCTCCGCGTCGTCGGGACGGTCGCGGAGCAGCTCGAGCAGCACCTGCCGCGCATGGTCCGCCCGACCGCCCGCGAGCAGGGCTCGACCCAGCGCGAGCCGGCCTCGCGGGTCGGCGGGCCGGAGCTTGAGGAAGTCGCGAAGCTCCTCGACGGCCTCGGCGTGCCGCCCGGCGGCGGAATGGATGGCGGCCAGTTCTATGCGGAAATCGGACTGCGAGGGATCGAGCTCGACGATGCGTTCCCAGGCGCGGCGCGCGCCTTCCGGATCGCCGGTCTCCTGGAGCAGGGCGCCCTTGAGCTTGAGGGCGTCGAGCCGGTCGCCCTCGGCGGCGAGCACCTTGCCGACCGAGTCGAGCGCCTCGTCCCGGTGGCCGAGCGTGCGCTGGAGCCGCGCGAGCTGCAAGCGCAGGGTGCCGTTCTTCGGCATGAGCCGGACCAGGTCGAGCATGCGCTCGAGCGCTTCGGCGCTCCGTCCGTTCGCCTCGAGGGTCTCCTGGATGTGGACGGCCGCCTGCAGGTAGCCGGGGTCGGTCTCGAGCGCCGCGCGGAAGCGGTCGATGGCCTCGTCCGGGCGTCCGAGCGCGGCGGCGGCGAGACCGAGCCCGTCGAGGGCCGCGGCCGATCCCGGGTAGACCTCCAGCACGCGCGCGTACTCCTCGCCCGCGTCCTTGGCCCGTCCCGAGGCGAGCAGGGCCGACCCGAGCCTGAGCATGGCGTCGACCCAGCCCGGCCGGGCCTTGACCGCCTGCTCGTACTCGGCCACGGCGTCGGACAGCTTGCCGAGGGACTCGTAGGCGATGCCGAGGTTGTAATGGAAGGAAGGATAGTTGTGGTCGATCGAAAGGCCCCGCCAGAGGACCCTGACCGCCGCCTCGGGGTCGTCCTTGGCCAGGTGGACGGTGCCGAGGTTGTTGTAGGCGATCGCGAGCTCGCGGTCGGCCTCGATGGCGGACTCGTACATCAAGGCGGCGGAATCGAGGTCGCCCGCCTGGCGATGGGCGTTGCCAGCCTCGAAGCGCAGCTCCGCGTTGTTCGGGTCGAGCTTCATGGCGCGGCCGAGCGCCGTGAGCGCGTCCTGGGCCTTGCCCGCCTTGAGGTAGGCGGCGGCCGCTCCGGCGAGCGCCTCGACGTCGTCGGCGTTGCGGGAGAGCACGGACAGGAAGGCCGCGAGCGCGTCCGCGGCGCGGTTCGAGCGGAAGTACGCGGTGCCGAGCACGATGCGCGCGTCGCGCGATTCCGGCTCCTCGCGGAGCTTCCGCGTGGCCAGCTCGGCGGCCGTGTCGAAATCGCGCAGCACTATGGCGTTGCGCGCCCTCTCGAGCAGGGCGGAACCGCCCGGATGCTGCCTCATTTCGGGGTCCTGAGCGGCCGAGCGTAGGCCTCGACGGAGAATTCGCCCGCGCCGACCGGGCCCGCCGCGTCGTACGACGCGACGGCGAAGTAATAGACGGTGCCGTTCTCCAGCCCGCCCACGGTGAACTCGAGCGCCCGGCCCGCGTCGAAGGGACCGGGGCCGAGCGTGGCGGACACGCCGAAGTACTCTCCCGGCCTCGTGCCGAACCAGACCGCGTAACCGGCCACGTCGGCCTCGGGCACCCGCGTCCAGCGCAGGGTCACGGAACCGTCGCCCGGTGTCGCGAGGAGCCGGGCGGGGGGCGGAGGAGGCAGGTCCGGCTCGTAGCGCAGCTCGAAGCCCGAGAAGCTGGCGCCCGCGGCGCCGCGTCCGTCGGGATAAAGCTCGACGCGGAGCTGCACGTAGCGCCCGCGCGGTCCGCCGGGCAGGGGCCGATCCGGATCGAAGGGCGTCCATTCCGGACTCGCGGCGCTCCAGCCGTAGGCTTCCTCCGCCACGCGGTACATGAAGGAGGCGCCCGAATCGCCGGGAGTCCGTCGTCGCGCCGCGATCGAAAGCAGCCTGGCGCGCGCCGAGCCCAGGTCCATGACCGGCGAGACGGCGCTGCCGCCCGAGGCGCCGTAGCGCGAGGACCGAGCCTCGGCGACGAAGCGCGAGGCGATGGAGAACTCGTCCACGAGCCCGGCGTATTCGGGGCCGATCTCGATCGGCGCGGCCTCGCCGATCCGCGGAGCGAACACGGTCCGGCCCGCGACCCCCGTTCCCGGAGCCGCCTCGCGCCCCGACGGGGTGGCGTACGCGGTCGCCTCCACCCGTCCGTTCATCAGGTACTCGACGAGCCCCGTCGAGGAATCGAAGCGGAGCAGGTGGTGGGTCCAGGTCCTCGGCACCATGATCGACGCGCCGACGAGCTCCACGCGCGTGGGGGCGCTCCCGGGCTGCCCGGGAGGCACGAAGAAATCGACGAAGCTCCAGGCCGGCCGGTCGCGGACTATGGAAAAGTCGAAGCTCTGCGGCGCCACCTTGACGGCGCCGCCCGTACCTTCGCGGCGCACGGAGCGCCAGCGGAGCAGGATCTCACCGTTCTCGGCGACGGCGGGCCAGGTCCAGAACGAGATGGAGAAATCGCCGGGCGCGGCGCCGGGGCCGAGCACCTCGCTCGCTCGCGGGTCGAGCAGGAAGGGACCTTCCCCCGAGCGGAAGCTGGCGGCGCCGCTTCCCATGAAGGCGCGGGATCCGCCCGCGAGCTCGGGCGCGCTGGCGGGCCTCGCCGCCCAGCGTCCCGTCGCGTCGACCGGGGCGGCCTCGTCGAAGCCGAGGAGGAGGTCGACGCCCGGGCCCGGCTTTCCGCGGGCCTCGTCGAGGACGAAATCGAAGCCGCCGGCCGCGCCGGGAACCCTGCGGAGTCCTTCGAGCACCCATTGCTCGGGCGACGACGGCGAGACCGTCGCCGGATCGACGCGGAGCGTCGTCTCGGCGACGGAGGCTCCCGCCGAGACGGCGAGGAGGCAGGCGGCGACGGCGATTCCCTTTGCGGACATTTCCCTGTACCTTATTATCGAAACGACATGCCGGACAATGAAGCTACAACGATGCAGCCCAAAGCCGTGGCGCGGAGCGCCCCGGAGTCCCCCGGAGTCTACCTCATGCGGGACGCCGAGGGAACGATAATCTACGTCGGCAAGGCGAAGGTCCTCAAGAACCGACTTTCCTCCTATTTCACGGGCCGCAAGGACACCAAGACCCGCCTCCTCGTCTCGCGCATCGCCTCGATCGAGTGGATCCTGACCGCCACGGAGTACGAAGCGCTCCTGCTCGAGAACGAGCTCATCAAGAAGTGGGCGCCCAAGTACAACATCAACCTGAAGGACGGCAAGACCTATCCCGTCATCCGGGTGACGAACGAGGACTTCCCCCGCGTCTTCCGCACGCGTCGCGTGGTCGACGACGGCAGCCGCTACTTCGGTCCCTTCCCGAGCGCCGAGATCATCGACCTCTACCTCGACCTGGTGAAGCGCCTCTTCCCGCTGCGCCGCTGCCGCGAAATGAGGAAGCGCGAGGCGCCCTGCATGTACTGGCACATCGGGCGCTGCGCCGCGCCCTGCGCGGGCAAGGTGACCAAGGAGGAGTACGCGGAGCGCGTGGCCGAGGTGGAGCGCCTGCTCTCCGGCGACACGGAAGGCCTGCTCGCGGACCTGCGATCGCGCATGGCGGACGCCTCGCGCGAGCTGGCCTTCGAGAAGGCGGCGGGCCTGCGCGACGCCATCGCCGCCGTGGAGGGCTTCCGCGGCGACAACCGCGTGGTCGACTTCGACCCCGAGAGCCGCGACTACCTGGCCTGGGCGATCGACGGCAGCCTCGCCGATTTCACGGTCTTCTCCATGCGCGGGGGGCGGCTCGCGGGCCGCGACCTCTTCCGCGTCCGCGCCTTCGGCAGCGAAGAGGAAGCGATCGAGTCCTTCGTCACGAGCTACTACGACCGCGAGCGCCCCCCGCCTCCCACGGTCTACGTCTCGGGAGAGCTCGACGCCGCCCTGCTCTCCGAATGGGTCCGCCGCGAGCTCGGCGTCGAGGCCGCGTTCGCGCCGCCCGAAGGCAAGCGCCACGAGGCCGCCATGGCCATGGCCGTCCACAACGCGAAGGAGGACCTCGCCAAGCGGCGCCGCGAGGCCGGCGACGTGGAGGCCCTCGAGGAGCTCCGCAAGGCCCTCGGCCTCGAAGTCCTGCCCGCCCGCATCGAGGGTTTCGACATCGCGCACCTTTCCGGCAAGCACACCGTGGCCAGCCTGGTCAGCTTCCGGGACGGCGTGCCGGACAAGAAGAACTACCGCCACTTCCGCATGCGCTCGCTCGGCGGCCGCATCGACGACTTCGCGTCCATGCGCGAGGCGGTCGGGCGCCGCTACTCGGGCCTGCTCAACGAAGGCGCCGAGCTGCCGGACCTGGTGCTGGTGGACGGCGGCCTGGGGCAAGTCAACGCCGCCCGCGGGGTGCTCGACGCGCTCGAGCTTTCCGACATACCCGTGGCGGGGCTCGCGAAGGAGAACGAGGAAGTGTGGCTCCCCGGCGCCGAGGCCGCCATCGCGCTCGCGCACGACTCGGCCGCGCTCCGCGTCCTCGTCGCCGTCCGCGACGAGACCCACCGCTTCGCCACGGGCCTTTCGCGGCGCCTCCGCGAGAAGGAGCTCCGCTTCCCCGCCCTCGAGGACCTGGAGGGCATCGGCCCCGGACGCGCCGCGAAGGTGATGAAGGCCTTCGGCAGCCTCGAAGCGCTGGCCGCTGCCGAGAACGCCGCCATCGCGAAAGCCGGCGGCATTCCCGCGACGCTCGCCGCCGCGGTCCAGGCCGCCGCCGCGGCCGCGGTCGAGGAGACGCGCTTCCGGGAGCGGCGTCACGGCGGCCAGCCCGCCGCGGCCGGGGAAGCCCTCCACGCCGCCGAAGGTGCAGCGCCCTACGGCGGCGCCCCGGACGGCGTCGACCGCGAGGCTGGCCACGACGCGGCCGTTCACGAGCCCGGCGCGGCGCGGGACTGAGCCGGCGCGCCAGGCCGGATCTGCCCGCCGGACGCCGGGCATCCCCTTCCCGTCCCCCTCCCCCGCTTGACCCGCCCGGCCCGCTTTCCCTACTCTCGCGGCACCGGTACCTCCATGAAGCAACTCCACGAAATCCTGCCCCCGGGCCTCCCCTTTGGCGACCTCATGGACGCCCTATCCGGCGTCCACCGCGTCTACGGGCGCGCCGCGCTCGAGATGGCCGCCTTCCGCGAGGCGAGCGACGTCGCCTGCCCGGAGGCTTGCGGCAGCTGCTGCGAAACCTTCGTTCCCGACGTCCTTCCGCTCGAGGCCGCGTACCTCGCCGCCTGCCTGGCGCGCGAAAGCCCCGAACGCGCCCGGGCCCTGGCCCTCGAGGGCTTTTCCGACGCCGAGCGCGACGCGCCGCATTGCCCCTTCTACCGCTTCGACGACCCGGCCCACTGCTCGGTCTACGAAGGCCGCCCCCTCATCTGCCGCCTTTTCGGCTTTTCCGGAGTCCGCTCCAGGGACGGCGCGCCGGGCTTCGCGCTCTGCCGCCGCATGGACGCCCTTCCGGGCCGGACCGCGCGCTCGTGGAAGGGCGAAGCGGTCGTACGCGAGCTCGGGGCCGTGCCGCCTCTCATGTCGGACCTCGCCGCGGAGCTCCAGGCCGTGCGCCCGAACGAGAGCCCCGAGCGGCGGCTGCTCACCGACGCCCTGCCCGAGGCCCTGCGCAAGGTCCTCTTCCTGGCCGGCTTCGGAGCGAACGACCCCGGCGACGAGCCCGAACCCGAGCCGCTCGCGCCGATGCCGAGGGCCGGCTAAGCCGTGGCACATCAGGGTCCGACCGCGCTGGAACGCAGGGCGGCCTCGCTCCCCGCGCTCGCTTCCGGCGAGGACGGCCATAGGCCCGTTCCGCCAGCCGTCCCGGCCGTCCTTCCCCCCGCCCGCCTCGCCACCGTCGGAAAGGCCCTGCTCCGCCTCCAGCGCGGGCTGACCGGCGGCCGCGAACTCGTCGGCGCTCCCTACATGCGCGATCCCGCGCTACTCGAAGCCTACCTGCTCTATTACTGGCCCGTCTCGTACGCGCAGGCCGCGCGCGCCCTGGCGCTCTCGAAGGCGGGTCCGCGCCGGCACGTCCTCGACCTCGGTTCCGGCCCCGGTCCGGTCGCCGCCGCCTTCGCGGATTCGGGCGCCCGCGAACTCGTCCTCGTCGACGCGTCCCCCGAAGCCCTGTCCCTCGCGCGGAGCATCCTCGAAAACCCGCCCGAAGGCCTCGCGCCGGACGGCCCGCCCCGCGTGGAAACCCTCGCGGCCGACCTCGAGGGTCTGTCCCCCGAAATCCTCCCGCCCGGCCCCTACGACGCAGTCGCCTTCGGCCACAGCCTCAACGAGCTCTGGAAGGGCCTCCCCGACCGCGTCGCGCGCCGCGCGGCCTTCATCGATTCGCTCCGCCCCCTCATTGCGCCTGACGGCCTCCTCATCATCGTGGAACCGGCCCTGCTCGCCACGAGCCGCGACGCCATCGCGCTCCGCGACGCGCTCGCAGCCGCCGGCTGGTCCGTCGTCGCGCCCTGCCCCGCACCGATACCCTGCCCCGCGCTCGCCGCGGGCCCCTCGCACACCTGCCACGACGCCGCGCCCTGGGAGGTGCCGCCGACCGTGGCCGCCCTGGCCCGCGAGGCCGGCTTAGGCCGCGACGAGCTCAAGGCCGCCTGGTTCGCGCTCTCGCCCGCCCGGGTGCCGCCAGCCGCCCCGCAGGGCTTCCGCCGCGTCGTCTCCGAGCCCATGCTCAACAAGTCAGGCCGCGTCCGTTACCTGGTCTGCGACGCTCGCGGACGCGTCGCGCTGAGCGCCAAATCGGGCGACCCTGCCGCGAAGGCCTCGGGCTTCTTCGAGCTCGCGCGCTACGACCTCGTGCGCGTCACGGGCGCGGAAGCGCGCGAATCCGGCGAGGGCGTCACGGCCGGCACCATCATCGAAAAGGCGGAAGATTGATGGGGAAAGAAAAGGCAACTCGGCCGCCCTCGCCGGTCCGGGCGACGGGCTCACGTCCAGGCACCGGAAAGCCCGCTTCGCCCTCCCGCCGCATCGTCATCGGCTGCCTCGTAGGCTGGTCGGATTCCGGCAAGACGGCGCTGGCCGAGGCGACACTCCGCCTACTTTCCGGACGCGGCGTCCCGTGCGCCGCCCTGAAAGTAACGAAGCACCCGGGCGACCGGGACGCGCCGGGCAAGGACTCGCGGCGCTTTTTCGACGCGGGAGCCGAGACGGCCATACTCGGGAGCGGGGAGCTCCACCTCTCGCTCCACCGCGAGGCGCCGCCGGACCGCGACTTCCTCGCGCGGCTCTTCCCCGAGGCGCGCGTCGTGCTCGTGGAAGGCGCGCGCATCGAAGGCGCCCCGGCCGTGCTCGTCGCGGGCGGGGCGGAGAGCGCGGGCGAGCTGAAATTCCCCCTCGACACGGTCGACGCCCTGGTCACGGACCGCCCCGCCCTCGCGGAAACGGCCCGCGCGCGCGGCCTCGCGGTCCTGGCCCCGCTCGACGCGGAAGCCCTTTCCCGGTTCCTGGAGGCCTGGCATGGAAAACGAAGCTGAGCGCCGCGCGAGCGTGCTGTGCGACGGCAGGGAAGTCCCGCTCGTCCCCTTCGTCGAGGCCCTCGTGCGCGACACGGTGCTCGGCCTCGTCGGTTCGCTCAAGGGCGTCGACGCGGAAGCCGAGATCGTGGTGCGGATAGGGCCGCAAAGCGCGGACTCAGCTCCCCGCCGCTGAGGCGGAGCGCGCGAACCCGGCCCGCTAAACGCAGGCCTTGGTCAGGGCGGCGTTGACCGCGTCGAGCAGCTCGGCGGCGCCGAAGGGCTTCTGGAGCAGGGCGCGAACGCCGAAATGGCCCTCGAGGCCGCGGAACGACTCGAGCCCGACGCCCACCTTTCCCGACATGACCACCACCTTGCAGGCGGAGTCCGCGCCGAAGGATTCCATGATGAAGGAAAGGCCGCCCTTACCGGGCAGCATGACGTCGACCAGGGCCAGGTCCGGGCTCTGCCCGGCCAGCAACGCGTGCGCCTTCTCGGCGTCGGGGGCGGGCAGGACCTCGTGCCCCGCGTGCATGAGTATCTTCGATGTGGTTTCGAGGATGAGTTCGTCGTCGTCCACCAGCAGTATCAGCGCCATGCATCCTCCGCGGCCCCGTCCCCGGAGCCGTTCCATAGTAACATAGCACCGAATGTCGAAAAACTCCATTAAATAAGTATCACGGCCGGGGCTATCGGCAGCCGCCAAAAAAGGGAGCTCCGCGACGCGCGGGGTGCGCGGGGCAAAAAAACGGGCCGCCCGGCAGGAGGAACCGGACGACCCTGAAACGGCTGGATACGGCGCGCCGGGGAATGCCCGACGCCGCCGCGGAGCGGGCTGCCTACTTCGTGTAGAGCGCCTTCTCGTGGTAGTGCGTGTGCAACAGCTCGTGGGCCTTGCCGGAGTTCGGCTTCCCGAGGAACTCGTCGTACACCTGCTTGATGAACGGGTTGAGGTGCGAGCAGCGGTAGGTCGACTTCTGGTCGTCGTTGTAGATGCCGGCCATGCGGGCCTCGCGCACCTCGTCGGTGGCGCCGTAGGGCTGGCCGCCGCCGCCGATGCAGCCGCCGCGGCAGGCCATCACCTCGATGAAATGCCAGGGCATGGGCTTCCCGGCCTTCTTCGCCTCGCGGATCTGGTCGAGCACGGTCTCGATGTTGCCCATCTGGTGCGCCACCGCAACCTTGATCTCGGTGCCCTTGATGTGGACCGAGGCTTCCTTGATGCCGGAGATGCCGCGCACGCCGGTGAAGTTGACGTCCTTGAGCTCCTCGCCGGTCACCAGGGTGTAGGCGGTGCGGAGGGCCGCCTCCATGACGCCGCCCGTGGCGCCGAAGATGGTGCCCGCGCCCGTGTACGGCCCCATCGGGCTGTCGGCTTCCTCGTCGGGCAGATTCAGGAGGTCGATGCCCGCCTGCTTGATCATGCGCGCGAGCTCGCGGGTGGTCAGGGTCACGTCGACGTCCTGGTAGCCGGAGGAGAACATGGTCTTGTCGCGCTTGTTCTCGTACTTCTTGGCCGTGCAGGGCATGACCGAAACCGAGAAGATCTTCGCGGGGTCGACGTTCGCCTTCTGCGCCCAGTAGGTCTTGATCATGGCGCCCATCATCTGCTGGGGGCTCTTGGCGGTGGAGAAGTGCGGGATCATGTCCGGGTAGTACTTCTCCATGTAGTCCACCCAGGCCGGGCAGCAGCTCGTGATGAGCGGCAGCGCCGTCGGGTCCTTGGTGAAGCGCTGCACGAACTCGGTGCCTTCCTCCATGATGGTCAGGTCGGCGGAGAAGTTCGTGTCGAACACGACGTCGAAGCCCATGCGGCGGAGCGCCGCGTAGATCTTCTTCGTGAGCACGGTGCCGGGCGGCAGGCCGAAGTCCTCGCCGAGGGCTACGCGCACCGCGGGGGCTATCTGCACCACGCAGGTCTTGGCGTCGGGGCCTTCCTTCATGAGGGCGTCCCAGACGGGACCGGTCTCGTCCTTCTCGTAGATGGCGCCCACCGGGCAGTGCGCGGAGCACTGGCCGCAGCGGATGCACGGGCCGTCGGCCAGCGCCACGTCGCCCGCGGGCGCGATGCGCGTCTTCTCGCCGCGCCCGAGGAACTCGATGGCCCACACGTTCTGCATGTCCTGACAGACCTTGACGCAGCGGCCGCAGCGCACGCACTTCTCGGGGTCGAGGATGAGCGTGTTGGTGGACGTGTCCTTCGAAAGGCCGCGCAGGCGCTTCGGGAAGGACTGCTCTCGGATGCCGAACTCGGCGGCGAGGGTCTGGAGCTCGCAGGACTGGTTGCGCGGGCACTGGAGGCAGTCGTCCGGGTGGGTCGAGAGGATGAGCTCGATGACCGTGCGGCGCGTCTCGACGAGCTCGGCGTCGTTCGTGACGATCTCCATGCCGTTCTCGAGCGGGGTGCAGCAGGCGCGGAGCATCTTGGGGCTCTTGCCGTTCTTGACCACGCAGATGCCGCAGGCCGCCCAGGGCTCGAGGTCCGGGTTGTGGCAGAGCTTGGGGATCTTGACGTTGACCTTCGAGGCCGCGTCGAGGATCGTCGTCCCCGGCGCGACGTGGACTTCGATACCGTTTATCTTCGCGTTGATCATTGCGGCTCTCCTCAGTTCTTGACGACGGCGCCGAACTTGCAGACGGCGTAGCACTCGCCGCACTTCACGCAGCGCGACGCGTCGATGACGTGGGCCTGCTTGCGCTCGCCGGCGATGCAGGGCACGGGGCACTTCTTGGCGCAGAGCGTGCAGCCGATGCACTTCGACGGATCGATCGAGTAGGTCACGAGGTCCTTGCACTTTCCGGTCAGGCACTTCTTGTCGCGGATGTGCGCCAGGTACTCCTCGCGGAAGTGGCGGATGGTCGAGAGGGTCGGGTTGGCCGCGGAGCCGCCGAGCATGCAGAGGCTGGCCTTGGTCATGGCCTTGCCGATGCGCTCGAGCCGGGCCAGGTCGGCCTCCTCGCCCTTGCCCTTGGTGATGCGGTCGAGGATGTCGTGCATCTGGTTGGTGCCGATGCGGCAGGGGGCGCACTTGCCGCAGGACTCGTCGACGCAGAACTCCATGTAGAACTTGGAGACGTCGACCACGCAGTCGTCCTCGTCCATGACGATCATGCCGCCGGAGCCCATCATCGAGCCGAGGGCCGCGAGGCTCTCGTAGCTGATGGGGGCGTCGAGGTCCTTCTCGACGATGATGCCGCCCGAGGGTCCGCCCGTCTGGACGCCCTTGAACTTCTTGCCGCCCCGGATGCCGCCGCCGATGTCGAAGATGATCTCGCGCAGCGTCGTCCCCATGGGGACCTCGACGAGGCCGGAATTGTTCACCTTGCCGGTCAGCGCGAACACCTTGGTGCCCGTCGACTTCTCGGTGCCGATCTTGGCGAACCAGGCGCCGCCCTTGGTGATGATCACCGGGATGTTGGCCAGGGTCTCGACGTTGTTGATGACGGTCGGCTTCTTCCAGAGCCCCGAGATGGCGGGGAACGGCGGCTTCGGCACGGGCATGCCGCGGTTGCCTTCGAGCGAGCGCATCAGGGCCGTCTCCTCGCCGCAGACGAAGGCGCCGGCGCCGAGGCGGATCTCCACGTCGAACGAGAAGCCCGAGCCGAGGATGTCGTCGCCGAGCAGGCCGTATTCCTTCGCCTGCGCGATGGCGATCTTGAGGCGGTCGATGGCCAGCGGGTATTCGGCGCGGATGTAGACGTAGCCCTTGTTCGAACCGATCGCGTAGCCGGCCAAGGCCATGGCCTCGAGCACCGAGTGCGGATCGCCCTCGATGGTCGAGCGGTCCATGTAGGCGCCCGGGTCGCCCTCGTCGGCGTTGCAGATGATGTACTTCACGTCGCCGGGGGCCTTGCGGGTCAGGTCCCACTTGAGCCAGGTGGGGAAGCCGGCGCCGCCGCGGCCGCGGAGCCCCGCGGTCTTGAGCTCGGCGATGACGTCCTCGCCCTTCATCTGGAAGAGCGCCTTCTCGAGCGCGGCGTAGCCGTCGCGCGCGATGTACTCCTCGATGTTCTCCGGGTTGATGACGCCGCAGTTCCTCAAGACGATGCGGAACTGCTTCTGGTAGAACTCGATGTCATCGATCTTGTTGTTCGACTTGCGCGTCGACTTGTCGTAGAGCAGGCGCTTGACCTCGCGGCCCTTGACCGCCTGCTCCGCGATGATCTCCTTCGCGTCGTCGGGCTTGACCTCGACGTAGAAGGACTCCTCGGGAAGGACCTTCACGATGGGTCCCTTCTCGCAGAAGCCGAAGCAGCCGGTCTTGACGATCTGGACCGCGTCCTTCACGCCCTGGGCGTCCGCTTCGGCGATCAGCCGCTTGTAGATCTCGTCGGACTTGCCGGACTCGCAGCCGGTGCCGCCGCAGACCAGCATGTACTGCCTGTAGGCCATATCGTTCCCCTCCGCCCTCAGTTCCTGATGATGTCGGCCGCGGGGCGGTCGTAGATGTGCTCGTTCACGAGGGCGCGCGCGACGACGTGCCGGTCCACGATCTTCGTGGCGGTCGCGGCGTCGACCTTGCCGTAGATGGTGTCGGGCATGCCCGGCACGAGCACCTCGACGGTCGGCTCGACGTGGCAGAGCCCCATGCAGCCGGTCTGCGCCAGCACGACGCTCGCGCCGATGCCGTGGCGCTCGACCGCGGCCAGGATGGCGTCGAAGGCGACGCGCGCGCCGGCGGCGATGCCGCAGGTGCCCATGCCGACGATGATCCGGATTTCCTTGCCCTCCGTCTCGCGGCGCTCGATGTCCCGCTTCTTCTCCTCGCGCAGCTTCCTGAGCTGCTCGAGCGTCATCTTCGCCATGTTCGCTCTCCTTAACCCTGCTTCATGCCGCGGGACCATCCCCCGGCCCGATCCTTCAATCCGCTTCCTGCGATTCCAGGAAGGCCTTCGCGAGCGCGAGCGATTCCGCGTCGCGGAGTCCTCCCGCCGCCTCGGCGAGCTCGGAGCGCCGGGCGCTCCATGCGAGCCGGCTCTTGCCCGGCGTTTCCCTCGTCCTCGCGACCTCGAGCTCGTAGCCGCCCTCGAAGGCCATCAGCGACAAAACCAGGCCCGGCAGGTCCCCGACGGGCGGCGCGTCCGGATGGCCGAGGTGAAAGGCGAAGCGCACCCTCGTGCCCTTCCCCTTTTCCGACTCGACCGACCAGGTCCCGCCCGCGGCCTCGACGGCCTGGACCATGAAGGGGAGCCCGAGGCCCACCTTCCGCTTCGCGTGCTTGGTCCCGTCCGTGTGGAAGGGGTCCAGCGCCCGCGAAAGCTCGTCCCGATCCATGCCGCACCCGTCGTCCTCGACGAGGACCTCGACGCGGCCGTCCGATTCGGCGATTCGGAGCCCGATGTTCCGGGCGCCGGCCTCGACGGCGTTCTGCACGATGTCGAGCACGTAATCGCCGAAATCCCGGTGCACGGTCAGTTGCGGTGCTTCGCGATGATCTCCGGCAGCTGCTCAACGGTCACCTTGCCGTAGACCTCGTCGCCGACCATGAGCACGGGCGCCAGCCCGCAGCAACCCACGCAGCGCACCGCGTCGATGGAATAGAGCCCGTCGTCGGTCACCTCGTCGCCCTCGATGTTCAGGATCGAGCGCGCCTCCTCGAGCAGGGCCTGGCCGCCCTTCAGGTAGCACGCGGTTCCCATGCAGATGGCGAGCCGGTTCTTGCCGGGCTTCTTGGTCTTGAAGAAATGGTAGAAGGTGACCACGCCGTAGATCTTGGCCAGCGGCAGGTCGATCATCCGGGAGAGCGTCTCGGCCGCCTCGCGCGGAATGTAGCCGTACTCCTGCTGGATGCGGTGCAGGATCATGATCAGGTTGCCCGGCTTCGTCTTCCATTCCTCGACGAAGGCGGCGAGTTCCTTCGGAAACTCCAGTTGGGCGATTGCCATTCGTACCCTCCGGTGCATGGCCGGGCTCGGGAGCCCCGGCGCGGCCAAGCTAACATAGGATTCAAATTGTATCAATAAGCCCTTATCGATATTAGTTTATTCTAACTCATGGATAGGCACGGATCCTGCATAAATATACGGCGTTTCCTATTCTAAGCCCGGACAGGGGAAGGGGACAGGGCGAAAATCTCGAATTCGAAGGGGGGAGCACGCCCCACCCAGACTACGGGAAGCGCGCAAACGCCAGAAAACGCGGCGAGGGGCTTTATCGGGACCGGCCGGGGCGGGGCCTGACTCAAGAATACGCACCCCGGCGCGCCGCTTCGCTTCGCTTGGGGGCGCGTATTCTTGAGTCACCCGCCGTCCTGCGAGCCCCGATAAAGGCACTTGCCGGGTTTGCGCTTGCACGCCGCGCCCGCCGGACGGGGGCGCGCTTCCCGGCTTCCGGGCGATTGCGTTGCTCGCACGCACGCGGCTCCCCCTCGCTACAGCGTCCTCGGGCGCGCCTGGCGCGCCCTCCGGTCGCTTCCGCTACCCCCACTCCGGAAACCGGAGTGGCGGCGCCTATGCGACGACGGCGCGGGCCAGGGGGGCGGGTCAGCAGTCGACCTGGTCGAAGAGCTCGCGGAAGTTCTCGAGGGTGACGGGCTTGGCCAGGAAGGCGACGGGTTCGGTCTCGGCGGCGCGGCGGAGGGTCTCGCCGTCGGTGTAGGCGCTGGCGTAGGCGAGCGGGACCTTCCAGCGGTCCCGTATGATGGCGCCGGCCTCGATGCCGTCCATGGGGCCGTCCAGGTGGATGTCCATGAGGATGAGGTCGGGCGTCTGCCGCTCGAGCCGCTCGAGCGCGTCCTCCGCGCTCTGGATCCGAGCGAGCACCTGGTGCCCGAGCGACTCGACCATGTGCGCGGTCGCGAGCTGGATGATGATCTCGTCCTCCACGATCATGACGTCCATGGCAGGACTATAGCCCGACGCGGCGCGCGGGGCAAATTTCCCCGGAGGGGCGGCGCCGGGGCGAAGGCGGCGCCCAGTTCCCTCAGAGCGGCATGAGGCGGGCCAGGGGCAGCGCGAGCAGGAAGGGCGCGGCCGTCGCCGCCAGGACGAGGGCTCCCGCGAGGTTCGTGCGCTCGGGCGGGGCGGCCTCGGCGTCGCCGGCCTCGCCGAAGCGCTCGGGCGGGAACAGCTCGAAGAGCAGGGCGTCGAGGCTGCCGACCACGTCGTCGGCCTTGACGCGGCGCTTGGCGGCCATGATGGCGTCGAAGCGCACCAGCACCTGCGAGAGGAACCAGCCCGCGCGCCCCGGAAGCCGGAGTTCGCGGCGGATGGCGGCCAGGGAGCCGAGCACGGATCCGGCGATGGTCAGGCCCTTCACGACGCCGGCGCGCAGGGCCTCGTCGGTCACGCGGAAGCCGAGCACGGCGAAGAGCGCGAGCCCGCGCGGCGCGAGCAGCTCGAAGAAGGCCACGAAAAAGGCCAGGCCGAGGAAGTAGAAGGGCTTGATGCGCTTTCCGGCCGCGCGCGCGAGCAACCAGAAGGCGACGCACTCGAGCGCCAGCAGGATCAGGCTCGACTGGGCGATGAAGGCGGCGACCATCGCGACGCCCGCGGCGAGCGCCGCGTTCGGGCCGACCACCGGCCTAGCGCGAGCCGGCATACGCGGCCTCCACGGCGGCGAGCCAGGCCGACTTGGCGCGGAAGCGGGCCGCGAGCAGGCCCACCACCACGCTCGTCGCGGTGCCGATGCCCAAGAGCCAGGGGATGATGACCTTCGCGGTCGGCCCGAACACCACGATCAGCGAGAGCCAGGCCTGCACGAGGTTCGAGGCCAGGGCTCCGCCGGCGGCCAGTCCCAGGTCGCCGATATGGCGGCGGAACAGGGCCTTGAGGGCGAGCATGGCCGCGAGGCTCGCCAGCGAGCTCGCGGCGGAGAACACGAACACGTAGCTCGCGAAGGTGCCGTTGACGATTCCCTGCCCGATCACCTTGGTCAGCGTGACGAGGAGCAAATGCCAGGGGCTCATGAAATCGATGGCCAGCAGCAGGGGCAGGTTCGAAAGCCCGAGCCGCATGAAGGGCACGGGCCGGGGGAAGAGGTACTCGATGGCGGCGAAGAAGAGCGAGAGCGCCCCGAAGACGAGCACCGCCTCCATGCCGGCGCTATGCCGCGCGCCGTCCTTCGCGGGGGGAATGGCCACCTTCGCGGGGGCGACCGCCTCGCGGTAGGCCGTGGAACTGTGCCGTTCGCGGCGATGGGCGCCGAGGCGCCTGACGGCGATGCGGACGCCGTTCCGCCTGAGCCAGGCGCGGAGGTCGCGCTCGAGTTCCACCTGGTCGTGGCCGAGGCAGACCAGGTCCGGCTTCTCGCGCGAGAGCGCCCCGTAGCTCCCCTGCTCCTCGTCCGCGAGCGTCGCCGCGTCCACGAGGCCGCTTTCCGCGAGCTGGCGTATGCGCTCCGCCTCGGGGAAGACCGGCTCGCGGCCCTTCACGCGGCGCACGAAGGCGTCCCGGGACACGACCGCCACGAGGCGACCGCCCTTCGCGAGCGCGCGGGCGCGGCGGAGGAACCAGGCGTGGCCCGGATGGAGGATGTCGAAGGTGCCGAAGACGAGGACGTCGCGCATAGGGTGTCCGGCCACGATACCGGCTCGCGCCACGGGGGTCAACGGGGCCGCCTCTCGTCAGGCGCGCTTGGACGCGCGGTTCCGGTTTGACCGGCCTCGCCCGGCCGAGTACGTTACATGCGTCCGGCAAACCACTCCACCGCGAGGTGCTTATATGAAGAAGGAACGCTCCCAGGCGACCGGCAGGATCGGCGCCATCGGCTTCATCGTGCTGCTCGGCGTCGTCAGCCTCTTCGCCGACATGACCTACGAGGGCGGCCGGAGCCTCACCGGCCAGTACATGAACTTCCTCGGGGCCGGCGCCCTCGCGCTCTCGCTGGCCGCGGGCCTCGGCGAATTCCTCGGCTACGGGCTCCGCTACTTCTCGGGAGCGCTCGTCGACCGCTCGAAGCGCTACTGGCTCATCGTGTTCGTCGGCTACGCGCTCCAGCTCGCCGCGCTCCCCCTGCTCGCCTTCACCGGCGACTGGCGCGTCGCCATCGCCCTGCTCCTGCTGGAGCGGATCGCCAAGGCCTTCCGCAAGCCCGCCGCCGACTCGATGCTGGCCTACGCCGCCAGCGCCACGGGCCGCGGCTTCGGCTTCGGCCTCCACGAGGCCATGGACCAGATCGGCGCCTTCCTCGGGCCGGCCCTGCTCTCCCTGCTCCTCTTCCTGCGCCCCGACGGCGCGGGCATCGGCGGGCTCAGGGCCGGGCTCGTGCTGCTCTTCATCCCCGCCGTCGCCGCGGTGGCCAGCCTCGGCGTCGCGCGCTTCTTCTTCCCGAGGCCCGACGCCTTCGAGCTCGAATCGAAGACGCCCAGGCTCGGGACCAGGGGCATCAGCCCCGGCCTCTGGCTGCTCATCGTCGCGGCGGGCTTCCTGGCGGCCGGCATCACGGACTTCCCGCTCATCGCCTTCCACCTCAAGGAAACCGCCGCGCTCCAGCCCGCCTTCATCCCCCTGCTCTACGCGGGCGCCATGGCGGTCGACGCGGCCGCCGCCCTCTTCTTCGGCTGGCTCTACGACCGGATCGGCTACAAGGCCCTGGTCGGCCTCTTCGTCGCGGAGCTCTTCACCGCGCCGCTCGTGTTCCTCGGCGGCCTGCCCGCCATCCTCGCGGGCATGGCGCTCTGGGGCATCTCGGTCGGCACCCAGGAGTCGGTGCTCAAGGCCGCCATCGCCGACCACACGCCGAAGGATTTCCGCGGCCGCTCCTTCGGGCTCTTCCAGACCGTGTTCGGCGCGTTCTGGTTCGGCGGGTCGGCCATCCTCGGCTGGCTGTACGGCTTCTCGCCGGCCCTGCTCGTCGCGGCCTCGGTCGGCTTCCAGGCGATCGCCCTGGTGCTCGCGGTGTTCGCCGGCTCGAAGATGGAGAAGGAAAAGGCGGCCGCCGCGGCCTGAGGGTTCGGGGACTTCGCGCGCCCCGGCGCCCGCTCCCGGGCTCCCGCGGCGACTGCCCCGTTCAGCGGGACTCGCGGCGGGAGCGACTGGAAAGCCGGGGCCGCGCGGCCGATACTCGTCGCATGGAGAAAAATGCCCGGAAGGCCCGCGCGCCCGCCGCGGTCCGCGCCTTGTCGACCCGCCTCGCGGCCCTGGCTCTGCTGCCGCCGCTCGCCGTCCTCGCCTCCTGTTCCCTCGCGGCTCCCACGGGAGCCGCGGGCGCCAGGCTTTCGGGCGACTCGGTCCTCATCATGGCCGGAACTTGGGAGCGGATCGACAAACGCGGCGCCTCCGACGTCGACGTCCCCCTGAGGCCGGGACCCTGGTCCTTCCTCTCCCCCGACCGGGCCGAGGGAACGGTCAGCTACCGGGCGACGGTCGCGCTGCCGGGACCGGGCGAATACTGGCTTTCCCTGCCCCATCCTGAAAACCTCTCGCGCGTCGCGGTCGACGGCACCCCGATCTTCCTGCGCAACTCCTACCGGATCGGCCGCACGCCGCCGCCTCTCCGCTTCGTGGCCGACGGGAACGCGGCCAACCTCGAGCTCGGCGTCGAGCGCGGCGACCGCCTGCTCGAGTCGCCCCCTCCCCAAGGTTCCTTCATCCTGCTCGGTCCCGCCGAACGCCTTTTCGATTTCCGGGTCGGCACCGCCGCGCTCGTGGTCTTCTTCTCGGCCTTCTTCGCCGTCGCCGGCGTCTTCGCGCTCTCGCTGCGGCTCAGCCGCTCGGCCAACCGGGACCTGCCGGTCCTGGCCGCCTGGGCGTTCACCCTCTCGGCCTACTACGCGTTCCGCGGCTCCCCCTGGCTCCGCCTGCTTCCCTTCGGCGACATGGTCCTCGAACGCGGGCTGATCGCGACGAACGCGCTCCAGGTCTCCCTGCTCGGCCTCCTCTTCTCCACCCTGGCCCCCGGCGGCCTGCCGAAGGCCGCGAGGATCTTCGCCGTCGTCCTGCCCCTGCCCTTCGCCGCCGCCGCCGCGCTGGCCCCGATCCCCGCGCGCGCGCTGGGGGCCGCCGCCCAGGTCGCGCTCGTAATCGCGGGGCTCGCGCTTTTCATCGGAGTCGTGCGGAACACCTTCAAGGGGACGGCCTGCTCGCGCCTCATCCTGCCTGCCTCCGTCGCTGCAGCCGCCGCCTTCGCGGCGAGGATTCCCCTCCGCGATTCGGTGCTTTCCAACCTCGCCCTCGAGCCGGCCGGCGTCGCTATACTCTGGCTCGCGGCCCTCTCGGCGAGCCTGCAGGAAGTCTGCGACGCCTTCGACGCCGCGTCCCACCTCGGCAGCTACGTCGAGGGGCTCGAGACATCGATGGGACGCTTCATTCCGCGCGAGTTCCTCGACGAGCTGCAGAAGGCCGGCATCGTCGACCTGAAGCTCGGCGACCACGTCCGCCGCGAGATGACCATCTTCTTCTCGGACATCCGCTCCTTCACCTCGCTCTCGGAGCGCCTGACCCCCGAGGAGAATTTCCGCTTCGTCAACTCCTACCTGGCCCGCATGGTGCCGGTCATCAAGGAACGGGGCGGCTTCGTGGACAAGTACATCGGGGACGCTATCATGGCCCTGTTCCCCGGCCAGCGCGCCGCGGACGACGCCGTGGCCGCCGCCGTCGAGATGCAGCGGCGCGTCATCGAGTACAACCGGCACCGCGCGAACTCAGGCTACGCGCCCATCGCAATGGGCGTCGGCATCCACACGGGCGACCTCATGCTCGGCGTGGTCGGGGTCGACGAGCGCATGGAAAATACCGTGGTCTCGGACTCCGTTAACCTCGCCTCGAGGCTGCAGGCCATCGCCAAGGCCTTCAACCTGGGCATCGTCATCTCGGAGCAGTGCTTCAAGACCCTGTCCGACCCGGGTTCCTACCACTACCGCTTCTTCGGCAAGGTCCGGGTCATGGGCAAGGCGGCGCCCGTCTCCATCTTCGAGATCCTCGACGGGCTCGACCCGGCGCTCTTCGACCGCAAGATGCGCGCCAACACCTTCTTCGAGCAGGGCATGCTGTCGTACTACGGCAAGGATTTCTCCGACGCCATGTTCCATTTCCGCAAGGCGCTCGAGCTGGTACCCGAGGACGGCGCCGTCCGCTTCTACCTGGAAACCTGCATGTCCAAAACCCGCGCATAGCGCGAATAAACGCCGAGGCGCCGAGACGCCGAGGGAACGATGGAATCGGGATTGTCCGGATCAACGCGCGATCTCGATCATCCGCGCCTTTTCGATTCGTCGTCTTCCCCTTCCTCGCGACGTCCCGGCGTCCCGGCGTAGGATTTCATCGAGGAGTGATCATGGGTCTTGAGTTCGGGGTGGATTGGTATCCGGAGCAATGGGACGAATCGAGGTGGGACGACGACGCGCGGCGCATGGCCGACTTCGGAATCCGCGTCGCTCGCGTCATGGAATTCGCCTGGGCCCTCGTGGAAGCTGCGCCGGGCCGCTACGACTTCGGCCTTTTCGACCGAGCCCTCGCCGCGCTCGATCGCCACGGGATCAAGGCGATCGTCGGCACGCCGACGGCCACCTTCCCGCCGCGCCTCCTCGACGAGTTCCCCGGCATGCTCCAGGTCCACCCATCCGGCCTGACGCGCGACTACGGCACGCGGCGCGCGGGCTGCTTCAACCACCCGGGCTACCGCGAGGCTTCGACCCGCCTGGCGGCGGCCATAGGCGACCACTATGGAAACGACCGCCGCGTCGCCGGTTTCCAGGTCGACAACGAGCTCGGACACGAGGGCTCGGACCGCTGCGTCTGCGAGAACTGCCAGGCCGCCTGGCGCCGCTGGCTCGAGGCGAAATACCGGACTCCGGCCGCGATGAACGCCGCCTGGGGCACGGTTTTCTGGGGAGCGGCGTACGAGCGCTTCGACCAGGTCCCGGTTCCGCGCGACCAGGTTTCCTCCCACCACAACCCCGGCCTCCTTCTCGACTACGACCGCTTCTGCTCCGATTCCGCCGTCTCCTTCGCCGACGCGCAAGTCTCAGCCCTCCGCGAGCGTGTCGCGCCGGGAAAGTGGATCACCACGAACCTCTACCCGCCGCCGCTTTCGAACGCCATCGACCACCGCTCGCTCGTCGCGTCCATGGATTTCGCGAGCTGGGACAACTACCCCATCTGGGGACCCCAGGACGCGCCGCTTCCATGGCAGGCGACGGCGGGCATGCTCGCGCACGTCCGCGGACTCAAGGACGGGAAGCCCTTCACGGTCATGGAGCAGTTCGCGGGAATGCAGGGCCACGTCGCCCTCGGCCGCCTGCCCGACGACCGGCAGGCCGCCCTGTGGACGGTCCAGGCGATCGCGCGGGGCGCCGACCGGATAGTCTGGTTCCGCTGGCGCACCGCTCCCTACGGACAGGAGCAGCTCTGCCTGGGCCTTCACGACGGCGACGACCGCGAAACCTCGCGCGGGGCGGCCTTGCGCGAGACCGCCGCCCGCGCCAAGGCCGAGCTCGACGCGCTGGCTTCGGTCCGCGCGCCGGCCGAGGCCTGCGTCGCGTTCCGCAAGGACGACGCGCGCGTGCTGCGCGAACAGTACCTGTCGGAGGGTCTCACGCTCCGCGAAACGCCCTGGATGCAGGCGGGCTTCGACATGGAGTTCGCGCGCGCCTTCGCCCCCTTCGCCACCTTCGGCGTCGGCGCCGACGCGCTGGGCGCGGAATCGCTCGACGCGGAAACCCTCGGGCGATACAGGATCGTGTCGCTGCCGCTACACCAGATGGCCGATCCGGCGCTGGTCGAACGGCTCGGCGCCTGGGTCCACGCGGGCGGCACCCTGGTGCTGGGCTTCCGCGCCGGCGCCCGCACCCTGGGCAACTTCTCGCCGGACCTGCCGCTCCCCGGACTCTTCCGGCCGCTCGCGGGCGTCACGGTGCGCCGCTTCGAGAGCCTCGGCGGGGGATCGGCGCGCCTGCGCGTGGGGCTGCTCCCGGCCCGCGGCACGGTCTGGGCGGACCTCGTCGAGCCGGATACCGCGGAGCCCGTCGCGTGGTGGACGGACCGCTCGCTCCACTACCGCGGGACTCCCTGCGCGACGGTCAACGCGCTCGGCCGCGGCCGGGTCTGGTACCTCGGCACCAGTCCCGATCCCCTCGGCATGGTCTTCCTCTACCGGCGGATCTTCAAGGAGGCCGGCGTCGACGCGCGCTTCCTCGGGGCCGACGTCGAGCGCGTCCCGCGGCTCGACGAATCGGGGCGCCGCGTCGACCTCCTCCTCAACCATTCGGCCAAGGCGCGGCGCCTCCTCGGCCGCGCGCTAGGCCCCTGGGACTGGGCCGTAGTCCCCTCGCGCCGCCCGGCGCGAGGCCGCTGAGCCAAGGCAAGGTCGATGGACGAGTTCGATCGCGCCAGGGAACTGGACGAGAAGGGACGCGCCCTGTCCGACTCGGGCCGGCCCCTCGAAGCCGCCGAGGCCTTCCGCGAGGCCCTGGCGCTCGACCCCGGCTCGGCCGACCTGGCCTACAACCTCGGCGTGGCCCTCCAGCGCGCGGGACGCGCCGCCGAGGCCGACGAAGCCTTCGCCAGGGCGCTCGAGGCGGGCGGGGAGCGCGCGGACCTGGTCCTCTCGCTCGGCCTCGCGGCCTGGGAGCGCGGCGAGGCGAAGGAGGCGGAGCGGCTCTACCGCCGCGCCCTCGAGCTCGATCCGGAGCTCGCGGCCGCCTGGAACGACCTCGGCGTGGTCCGCTTCGTGGCCGGTCGCCACGCCGAGGCCCGGGCCTGCTTCGAAAGCGCCGTCGCGCTCGCGCCGGAGGACTACGACGCCTGGTTCAACCTTCGCGACGCGTGCGAGGTCCTGGGCGACCGGAACGCGTTCCGCGCCGCCGCCGCGAAGGTCCGGGAGCTCGAGCGCCTCCGCCGCTGAGCGTTCTCGTCCCTCCGACCGGACTTTCCCGTCTGCGGCGGGCGATATCGCTTTGAGCTACCCGGAAGCGGGTGTACAATGTTCGTTCCCGCCGCGGACGCGGCCGGAATACCGCCATAAAAGGAGATCCCATGCGCAAGCGAATCATGCTCGGTTTCGCGCTCGCCGCGACCCTGCTCGCCATCGTTTCGTGCGCCTCGCCGTTCGAGAAGTACGCCGAGGAACCGCTCGTCATCACCTTCATCGAGACGACCGACGTCCACGGCTCGGTCTTCCCGTACAACTTCATCACCGCCAAGCCCTCGGACACCTCGCTGGCCCAGATCTCGACCATCGTCAACGCCGAGCGCGCCAAGCCCGGCAACGAGGTGGTGCTCCTGGACAACGGCGACAGCCTCCAGGGCCAGCCGACGGTCTATTACTCCAACTTCGAGAAGGTCGACGTCCCGCACATGTGGGGCGAGATGCTCAACTTCATGGGCTACGACGCCGTCTCGGTCGGCAACCACGACATCGAGGCCGGCCACGGCGTCTACGACAAGCTCTACGCCGAGCTCGACGCGGCCGTGGTCACCGCCAACGCGGTCAAGCCCGACGGCAACCCCTACTTCAAGCCGTACGCCATCATCGAGCGCCAGGGCGTGAAGATCGCCGTCCTCGGCCTCGTCAGCCCGAAGATCCCCGAGTGGCTGCCGCCCCAGTTCTGGACCGGCATGGAGTTCGAGGACATGATCGTCTCCGCCCAGAAGTGGGTGAAGATCATCCAGGAGACCGAGAAGCCCGACGTGCTCGTCGGCCTCTTCCACGCCGGCGTCGACTACACCTACGGCGGCGTCACCGCCGACAAGGTCGCCAACGAGAACGCCAGCCAGCTGGTGGCCGAGCGCGTTCCCGGCTTCGACATGATCTTCGTCGGCCACGACCACTCCGGCTGGTCGGGCCCCGGCTACGATCCCGCCACCAAGAAGGCCGGCAAGATCGTCACCGATCCGAACGGCAAGGTCGTCCCGATCTACGGCGGCCTCGCCGGCGCCCAGTCCGTGCCCGTCGTCCGCCTGGAGCTCCTCTGGGACAAGGAAACCAAGTCCTGGACCAAGAAGGTCGAAGGCTCCCTGGTGAGCGTGAAGGGCGTGCCCGCCGACGCCGCCTTCATGGCCAAGTTCCAGCCCGAATACGACGCTGTCAAAGCCTGGGTCGACCGCCCGGTCGGCAAGATGGAAGGCAAGATCTACGCCAAGGACTCGATGACAGCCGACTCGGCCTTCGTCGACCTCATCCACACCATCCAGCTCGAAATCACGCGCAACCCGGCCAACGGCCTCAAGCCGGCGGACATCTCCATCACCGCCCCGCTCGACAACACCTCCGTCGTCCCGTCGAGCTCCGACGGCACGCTCTACGTCCGCGACATGTTCAACCTCTACAAGTACGAGAACTTCCTCTACACCATGTCGCTGACGGGCGCCCAGATCGACAAGTTCCTCGAGTCCTCGTACGCTGGCTGGATCGACACCATGGACTCCCCGGACGACTCCCTGATCAACTTCGCCAAGGACTCCTCCGGCAAGCCGATCTGGAACGAGCGCTACAAGAGCTATGACACCAAGATCCGCCCCTACAACTACGACTCGGCCGCCGGCATCAAGTACACGGTCGACGTCACCAAGCCCGCGGGCGAGCGCGTCGCCATCCTCTCCATGGACGACGGCTCGGCCTTCGTGCTCGACAAGGTCTACACCGTGGCCATCAACTCCTACCGCGCCTCCGGCGGCGGCGGACACCTCGCCGCGACCGGCCTCACCAAGGAAGAGATCCTGACCATGGCCAAGGTGACGAGCGCCACCACCAAGGACCTCCGCTTCTACATGCTCAAGTGGTTCGAGGGCAAGACCGGCGTGGTCAATGTCGGCACCGACAACAACTGGAAGTTCATCCCCGAGGACCTGGCCGCCGCCGGCGCCAAGGTGTCCCTCCCGATGATGTACCCCGCCCCGTAAGCCACTCCGGGCGGACGCCGGGCTGCCCCGGAGCCCGCCCGATTCCTTACGGTTTCACGACGGCCCGCGTCGCGCTTGATAAAAGCCCGGCGCGGGCTTATTTTTACTGAAGGATGGTTCGCGCCCGGTCGGGGCGAGCCGTCCGGAAGGCCGCTCCGTACGGGGGGCCATCACGTCGGATGCGACGGACGCGAACGCCGCGTCGTCGCGGGAGCACTGCCATGAAAGGCAATCGCATGTACGTGGACATCGGATCCATGCTGGACGAGATCTTCGACGCCGCCCGTTCCTTCGGGAACGAGATGCGCGACAACTTCGGGCACGGCCCCGGCCACGAAGGACCGCACGGTCCCCGCGGACCCTGGTTCGGCGAGGGGCAGGACGAGAACGCCGACTGGTACCCGTCCTATTCCTACCCGCCCATGAACATCTACCTGACGCAGGACCGCTCGATCGTCTTCGAGTTCGCCCTCTCCGGCTTCTCGGAGAACGACATCAGCCTGTCCTTCCAGGGCGACTACATGATCTTCTCGGCCCGCATCGGCCTCGAGGGCGTCGCGGACGAGGGCGTGCGCTACATCAAGCGCCGGCTCAAGCTGAAGGACGTGGAGAAGCAGAAGTACTACGTCCCCGCGGACAAGTTCGACCAGGGCCTCGTGAAGGCCGTCTTCACCAACGGCATCCTGCGCATCTCGGTGCCCCCGAAGGAGCAGGTCGAGCAGCCCGAGGGCATCAAGATCGAAATCGTCAAGGAAGGCAACTGAAGCGATAAAGCCGCGGCCGCACGGAGTCTGCTCCCTGCGGCCGCGGTCATCCCGGTGGGCGAATCTTACGGGGTGCGTTCGCGGACGTGGAAGGTCTTGGCGAGCAGCTCGAGGTGGCTCGCTATGAACACGAGGCCGTAGGCGGTCAGCGCGAGCCCGAAGACGATGCCGAGCGGCAGCACGTAGCTCGTCCCGAACGCCTTTTCGGCCAAGCCGGCCTCGAGCGAGACCGCCGCTACTATCGAGCTGCCCGCCAGCGCGAGTCCCACCATGGCCCATTCGCGGAGGCCCACCTCCCGGCGCGGCTTGGGCAGGAAGGGCAACACCTCCATGACCGAGCGGACGAAATCGCGTTCGCCTCCGGCGAAGGGCGCGCGGTAGAGGTCGAGCGCCGTGGCCTGCCGGGTCGCCAGCTCGCGGCAGGCGGGGCAGCGCGCCATGTGCGCGACCGCGTCGATGCCGCGGGGCCTCGTGCCGTCCGCCCGATCCAGGCGGTTCCTGAAATCCTCGCAGGTCATCGTCGCTCCTCCGGCCCTTCCAGGGCTGTACGCAGCTGCTTCTTGGCCCTGAACACGTGGCTCTTGATCGTGTTCACGGGGAAGCCGGTCACCTCGCCGATCTCGGCGAGGCTCAACTCGTGGTAAAAATACAGGTCGACGCAGGCCGCGTAGCGCTCGGGCAGTTCCGCCATCGCGGCGCGCAGGGCCGCCGCGGCCTCTGAGCGCAGGACCAGCTCCTCGGCGGAGTACCGCGACGCGTCCTCGGGGTCGGCCTCGAGCGGCTCGTAGCGGGGCTTCCGGCGCTTGGCCTGGGCCGCGGCGTTCCAGGCCACCCGGTAGAGCCAGGTGGAAAAGCGCGAGCGGCCCTTGAAGGACGCCAGGTGCCGGTACGCCTTGATCATGACGTCCTGGACGAAGTCCGCGGCATCGTCCGGATCCTTGAAGAAGCCGAGGCCGAGCCTGAAGACCTTGGCCTGGTGCCGACGGACGATGCCGGCGAAGGCCTCTCGGTCGCCGTCGAGCACCATGGCCACCAGCTCTTCGTCCGAGGCCTCCGCGCGGGAAGCTCCGGCGGACCCGCCCGTCGCGCCGGAGGCGCCGGCGGATCCCGCGCTCACGCCCGACCGTTCCCGTCGACGGCCTTCCCGCCGAGGACGTAGAAAACCACGAGGCCGATTCCCACGGCCAGCGGAATGACGCCCCCGAGCAAGCCGTAGCCGAAGCCGTCGAGCAGCGAGAGCATCACCGTCAGCACCGCGCCGACGCAGGAAAGGAGGATCCCGGCGAAGAGCGAAAGGAGCACGAGGTCGAGCGAGGCCGGGCGATAGAGGCCCTTCTCGATCATCGCGACCTTCTCGCGATGGCTCCAGAGCATCCAGAAGAAGATGACCACGCTTCCCATGACGATGCCGACGATGGGGATTATGGAAACCAGGACCTGCGAAGCGGCCGAAGGCATGTCGTACCTACCTGTCACTGTGTTCGGAAGGGCTCCCGGGGGATCCCTTCCACCTGCTTAGACCCGGCCGCCGCGCGAAAGTTGCAGGTCCCGGGCATTCCCGGCCCTCAGGCTTCCGTCGGGGGAAAGGGCAGCGTCCGCGTCGCGATCAGGTCCACCCCCGTGCCGAGCGCGTCGGCGATGAGCACCTGGCCGCGCCTGACCGGCAGCGCCACGTCCAAGGCGTACACGGCCTCGAGCAGCTCGGCGACGCGCTCCTTCGGAAAAGGCGCCGCCGTGCGGACGGGCACGCGGGCCACCGCGCCGACCTCCCCGCGCGCGGGGGCGTCGGCGGCGCGGATGCGGGCGGTGGCGCTGACCACGCGCCGCGGGTCGAGGAATTCCTCGGCGGCGTAGCGGGCTCCGCGCGGACAGCGGTTGCCGCTCGTCAGGACCGTGCCGTTTTCGCCGAGCCGGACCTTGAGCGCGCACGACATGGGGCAGACGACGCAGACGAGATCCCGTTCCATCAGAGGCGCTCCTGCACGAGGGCGATCTCGAGCACGGCGTCCGTGCCCGCCTCGACCAGGTCGGCGAAGTCCTCGGGCCCCAGCTCGATGGATTGCATTTCGGACGGTTGCACGTGGCCCTTGCGCAGCTTCTTGACCACGCGCCGGTCGATCCTGGCTTCGAGCGTGGCGCCGTGCAGCACGGCGAGCGAGCGGAAGTACACGCGGTTCTTCCGCGTCAGGTCGACCTTGACCGGCGCGACGTAGCGGACGTTGGCGCCGGCCTTGACGCGGAGCTCGGGACCGGGACGCTCCCCGCCGAGCCAGGCCGCCGCGTGGGCGCCGGCCCGCCGCGCCTCCTCCGCCACCCAGTCCACCAGGTCGTGGACGTGCAGCACGTTGCCGCAGGCGAAAACGCCCGGCACGCTGGTCATGAGCGTGGAATCGACCTTCGGGCCGCCGGTGGCGGGATTGAGCTCCACGCCGGCGCCGCGGGAGAGCTCGTTCTCGGGCACGAGGCCGACGGAGAGCAGGACCGTGTCGCAGGGGATGGTCCGCGCGCGCGAAAGGTCGAGCGAGCCGTTCTCGAGGGGCGCTATCTCCACTCCCTCGACGCGGTCTTTCCCGAAGATGCGCGTGGTCTGGTGGCCGAGGTAGAGGGGGATGCCGAAGTCCTCGAGGCACTGGACGATGTTCCGCGTCAGGCCCGAGGGGTACGGAAGGATCTCCACCACCGCCTCGACCTTGGCGCCGATCCAGCTCATGCGGCGGGCCATGATCAGGCCGATGTCGCCGGAGCCGATCACGACGACCCGTCGCCCCGGCACGACGCCTTCGATGTTGACGAGCCGCTGGGCCAGGCCCGCCGTGTAGACGCCCGCGGGCCGCGAGCCGGGTATGCGCACGTTGCCGCGGTTCCGCTCGCGGCAGCCCATGGCCAGCACGACGGCGCGCGCCTCGATCCGCACCACGCCCCGCTTCGCGGAGCAGCAGTCCAGCACCTTGCGCTCGCCCTCGTCGCGCAGCTCGAGCGCGGTGGCCCCGTCGAGCACCGTCACCTTCGACGCGAGCACCTTCTCGGCGAAGCGCTCGGCGAATTCGGGGCCGGTCAGCTCCTCGTCGAACTCCACGAGGCCGAAGCCCGCGTGGGCGCACTGCATGAGGATGCCGCCGAGCCCTTCCTCCCGCTCCACGACGACGCAGGAGCGTCCGGCCTTCTCGAGCTCGAGGGCCGCGGCCATGCCGGCCGCCCCGCCGCCTACCACGACGGCGTCGGGTTTCAGGGTGGTCACAGCTCGCCCTCCACGAGGCGGCTGGCGCCTCCGCGCTTGGTAACCTCGTTCCAGCCCTTGCCCGTCTCGCGCATGATGATCTTGATTATGCGGTAGGTGCAGAAGCCGCCCTGGCAGCGGCCCATCTGGGCCCGGGTGAAGTACTTGATCCCGTCGAGGGTGTCGTGCCCCGCGCGGATCGCGGCCACGATCTCCGCCTCGGACACCCGCTCGCAGCGGCAGACGATGTTGCCGTACGCGGGATCCTCGGCCACCAGGCGGTCGATGCCGAAAGCGTCGGTCTCGCGCACGCGTCGCTTGGGTTCGAGGAAAGGATCGTAGGACGCCTTTTCCACGAGTCGGAGGCCGCCCTTCTTGAGCAGGTCCTTGACGTACTCGCCGATGGCCGGGCTCGCGGTCAGGCCGGGCGACTGGATGCCGGCCACCTGCACGAGGTTCGGCGCCTTGGCCGAAAGGTCGATGTAGAAGTCGTCGCCGGCTATCGGACGGAGGCCCGCGAAGCTCGCGATGACGTCGGCCTCGGAGACGGCGGGGACGAGGCTGCGCGCCGAGGCGAGAATGCGCTCGAGGCGCTCGCGGGTGGTCCCGAAATCGCTTTTATCCTCGACGTCGTCCGCGGTCGGACCCACGAGCACCGTCCCTTCGACGGTGGGTATGACGAGCATGCCCTTGGAGTTGGCCGCGGGGACGGGGAAGACCACCTTGCGGGGCTTCGCCTTGGCCGCGCGGTCGAGCAGGTAGTACTCGCCCTTGCGCGGCTTGATCGAGAACTCCTCGGCGCCGAACAGCCGCGAGACCTCGTCGGCGTACAGTCCGGCCGCGTTCACCACCCAACGCGCCTCGATGACGCGGCCATCCTCCGAGTATACGCGCCAGGCCTCGCCCGAACGCTCCGCGCGGACGGCCTTGAAGCCGGTCCGGAGGCTGACGCCGTTCTTGAGGGCGGACTCCACCACGGCGAACACGAAACGGTACGGCTCCACGATACCGCCGCCAGGGGCGTGCAGGCCGCCGACCACCTCGGGCCCGAGGGCGGGCTCCAGCTCGAGGATGCGCTCGCGCGAGCACATTTCGATGCCGACCGCGCCGTTCTCGAGGCCCTGGCGGTGCAGCTGCTCGATGGCTCGCATCTCCTCGTCGTGCAGGGCCGCCACCACGATGCCGCAGCGCTCGAAGGGGAAGTCCAGCTCGCGCTTCAGGCGCTCGAACATCAGGTTGCCCTGCATCTCGAGGCGGGCCTTGAGCTTGGTCCCAGGGTGGTGGAAGCCCCCGTGGACGATGCCCGAGTTGGCCTTCGAAGTGCCGAACGAGACGTCCGGCTCGCGGTCGACGAGTACGACGTCGAGCTCGTAGGCGGACAGGCGGCGGGCGACGCACGCGCCCGAAACCCCGGCGCCTATCACCAGGACGTCGCGCGCTTCGCTCATGCGGGGCGTTCCACGATGAGGGCGCTCATGTCGTCGCGGGAACCGTGCCCGGCCACGCTGGCGCCGGCCGCCTCGCCGAGCGCGCGCACCGCCTCCGAGGGCTTAACCGATGCCAGCGCTCCGAAGCGCGAGGCCAGGAGGTCGATCGCGTGCCCGGGGTTGTCCCGGTCGAAGGCCTCGAGCAGGCCGTCGGAGAAGAGCCCGAGCCGCTCGCCGGGCTTGAGCGTGCCCGAAAGCTCCTCGGTCTGGATCTCGCGGAAGGCGCCGAGCGCCGTTCCGGCCGAGCGGAGTATCTCGACCGAGCCGTCGCGGCGCAGCAGCAGGGCGGGCGGGTGGCCGGCGCGGGCCAGGCGGAAGGCGCCCGTGGCCGCGTCGTAGTCGCCGTAGGCGATGGTGAAGAAGGGCATGTCGCCGGAGGACGCGTACTTCTCGTTCAGGCGGCGGACGACCGTGGCCGGCGCGCTGCGCTCAGGACCCGGCGCGCCCGGCATGCCGACCATGCCGCCGCCGGCCGCGTAGCGCACCACGTCGTGCAGGGCGTAGGCGAAGAGCGCGGGCAGGGTGCCGTGCCCCATGACGTCGAGCGAATAGAAGCCCCAGCGCCCCGGACCGAGCGGGAACACGTCGTAGAGGTCCCCGGAGCCGGCGGGGCAGGCCAGGTGGAAGCCGGCGGTCGCGAGGTCCGGCATGGCGACGCCGTCCTTGGGCAGCACCGACTGCAGCGCCTGGTTGGCCTGGCGCGCCGAATGCTCGAGGATGGAGCGCTCGTTCTGCCCCATCTGCTCGAAGAGGACGATGGAACCGCTCCGGCCGCCCGTCCTTCCGCCGAGCGCCTCGACGCGCGCGGTGGCCGAGGGGAAACTGCCGTCCATGGCGCGGACGGCGAAGCGCGCGTCCTTGCCGGCGGCGCCGAGCCCCTGGTCGCCCAGGCCGATCAGGAAGCGCTCGATCTTCTCGCCGCGCAGGCGCTCGACGCCGTGCGTCGCGAGCAGGTCCGCGGCTCCCTGGTTGCCGTGGACGACGCGCTCGTCCATGCCGACCACCAGCACCGGCTCGGGCAGGGCGGCCAGCACCGGGCCGTAGCGGCCGAGGTCCTCGCCCGCGTTCTTCCGGAGCTTTTCGCGCGCCAGCACCATGCGGACGTTCGCCGCGAGCTCGCGCTCGTCGAAGGGCTTGAGCAGGTAGCCCGCCGGGTCGGTGGCCGCCGCCCGCTCGAGCGTGGCCCTGTCCGAGTAGGCGGTCAGGTAGATGACCGGCACGTCGAACTCGACCTTGGCCTGGAACGCGGCCTCGATGCCGTCGGTGGAGCCGTCGAGCGCGATGTCCATCAGGATCAGGTCGGCCTTGGTGCGCGCCAGCGCCGGCACGACGTCGTCGCCCGAGGACACGACCTCGGGGACCCGGTATCCGAGGCGCTCGAGGTCCTCGCGGATTTCCTCGCCGACGAGGGGTTCGTCCTCGACGACCAGGATGGTTTCGGCGTTGCTCACGGTTCCTCCGGAATGCTGGCCGAGCCCTTCTCGGGGACGGCCTTCGCGCGCGGTCGACCCGGGGTCGCGGGCGCGTCCTTGAGATTCTAGCGCGGCTCGTCCGGTAATAGAAGGGAAAATGTCGCGATCAGGCGCCGGACGCGCCATCGCGCGGCATGGGGAGCCGCAGTTCGGCGCGCGCGCCGCCCTCGGTCCTCAAGGCCAGGACGCCGCCGCGCTTCCGCGCCAGGCTCCTGACGATCTTGAACCCGAGCGAATTTCCCGATTCCGCGGTGAAGCCCTCGGGATACCCGGGCCCGTCGTCGGACACCACCAGCACGAGCTCGTCGCCTTCGCGCCCGAGCTTCACCGAGAGCCGCCCCTTGCCCCCCTCGAGCCCGTGGCGGAACGCGTTGGCGATCAGCTCGGACGCGACGAGCCCGAGATCCACGCAGAGGTCCATCGGCAACTGCACGTGCTCGAGCTCGAGCGCGAGCTCCGGCCCCTGCCCGCCCGCCAGCCCCGAAACCAGGCGCCGCGCGAGATCCCCGACGTAGTCGCCCAGGTCGAGCAGGGAACCCGACGCGGTGCCGTGCAGCTTTTCGTGCACCAGGCTGATGGACCGGATGCGGTCGCGCAGGGCCGCCATCGCGGCGGCGGTCTCCGCGCTGCCGGACTTGTGCGCCTGCAGCGCCGCGATGCTCGAGACGATCTGGAGGCTGTTCTTGACGCGGTGGTGGATCTCCTTGACGTGCGTTTCCTTCTCGGCGAGCAGGGTCTCGAGGTCGCGGTTCGTCCGCTCGAGCTCGCGGGAGAGCCGCTCCGAATCGTCGAAGGCGCGCGTGAAGCGCCTCGAGAGCACGAAATCCTGGGCCAGGATGAACAACACCAGCGAAAAGGGGATCAGGTCGGCGGTGGGGAACGAGAAGGACGAATAGGCCATGTCGTTCATCGCCGCGAGGCCCAGCTGGATGCCCGCCACCAGCAGCACCAGGCCGCCCGGCTTCCTGCGTATGGCGGCGCGGAGCAGCACGAAGACCAGGGTGGCCAGCATGACGACCCAGGCGACCGCGTAGAACCAGAAGATGCTGCGCGTCAGGACGGGCAAGGGGGCGGCGACCAGCAGGACGAGGAAGGGCGCCACGGGCGCCAGCAGGAGCGCGGGCAGGCGGAAGCCGGGCGCCTCGTCGCGGAAGAGGAAGATGAAGAAGAGGACCCCGATCGGCAAGGAGAGGAAGGCCGTGGCGTATTCGACGCGGACGACGGCCTCGAAGCCGAGCGAGGGGAAGATGTCGACCGCCACGTACTCCCCGGTCACCAGCGCGCGGGCCGCCACGAGCGCGGCGAACAGCGAGAAATAAAGGTAGCTCCGTTCCTTCCGCCGGTGGATGAACAGGATCATCGCGTGGACCGACATGGCGGCGAGGCCGCACGCGAGCCCGAGCGAGTAGGCGTCGCGGAAGCGCTTGGCGCCGATCAGGGCCTCCGCGCGTCCGAGGGCGAACGCGCGCCACATCCCGCCTTCGCGGTACTCGTGGTTGGAGATCCGGACCACCAGCTCGATGCGCCCGTCATCGGCCGCCGGAAGCTCGACCGCCGCGGGTCGGTAGCCCGCCACGGCCGATGAAGCCGCGAGCGCGGGCCTGCCGCCCGACGCGAGGAGCTCGCCGTCGGCGTAGACCTCGAAGGCAGTCGCGATGGTGGTGAAGCGCAGGGCGAGAGCGCCCACGCCGGGCCGGACCCGCACGAGCAGCCGGTAGGTGCCGCCGCCCCGGCCCTCGACGCCGCCGGCGTCGTCGTCCCGCCAGCGGTCGGGAACCTCCCGCGGCAGGAAAGCTCCCGCGGCGGCTCCGTCCCCGAAGGCGCCTTCCGGATCCACGAAGCGACCCCGGGCGAATTCCCACTCGCCCGCCAGCGCGACCGGACCCTCGTCGAAATTCCATCCGCGCAAGTCGAGCACCCCGCCCGAGGCCCGCGGCGCGTCCGCCCGCTTGCCCGGCGCGCACTCCGCGGCCAGCAGCGCGAGCGCGGCGACGGCGAGCGCGGGGAGCGTGTTCGAAAAAAGACGCCTGGCGGACATGGTCAGCAGTATAGCGCACGCGGGCGAGCGTTGCCGCCCGTGATCACCGCCTTACGCCACTCCGGAGTAGACGCTCGAATCCCGCTCCGGATAGTTCTCGTACACATGCTCGAAGACCGCCGCGCACTTGTCCGCGTACAGTTGTCGTTCGTAGACTCCCGGCAACCCTTGGTCGAGCGTGGCTTCAATCTCCATCCTGAGCGATGCCCGCGCCGCGGATTTCTGCCGCCAGTCCAGCACCAGGAGCTGCTTGAGGCGCGCCAGCAATTCCTTCGCGACCTTCTTCACCTCGGCCCGTTCATCGGAACTCAGATCCGGGGCCGGCCGCGTCAGGATGTCGAAGATGACCAGCTCTTCCTCGCTCAAGTTTTCGCGAACGTGGCGTTCCTGCTCGTCGTCGAGACTGTTCGACAGCTTCAGCAGTTCCTCGAACAGCTGCTCGATGTCGCGGCTGCCGTTGTTGTAGCTTTCGATCAGCGCCTCGAACTTTTCCGCGAAGTCGGCCCGCGTGCGGTTCAGGCTGACCAGCCGCTCCAGCCTGGCCTTGATGGCCGCCTTGAGGGCCTCGAGGTCGGTGTTCTTGTGCCTGGACTCCTTGAAGCGCTTGGCCAACGCCTCGAAGTCGATCTTCGAAAGGTCGATGGCCGGGGGCCCGCCCTCGCGGACCTTCAGGCCCGTGATGGAGTCGTCGAGCAGTTCGCCGATCCGTTTCAGGATGGTCGCGATGTCCGGCGGATCGGGGCTGAGCAAGGCCCGGATCGCGCCCGCCAGAGCGGCGAGGCCCGCCACGCGGGCCGAAGACTCGATCGCCGCCGGGTCGGGCTTCACCGCGCGATACAGCGTGGCGACGAGCTTCTCGTGCGCGAGGAAGTCCCGCCGCACGATATCGGGGCCGATCAGGGCGTCGATGGCGTTCTCGAAGGCGGCGAGGCGTTCCATTCCGCCCGGCGGCAGGGCTTCCATCGAGGCCAGATCGACGCCCCGCGCGGCGCATAACGCCGTGGCCGCCGCGACGGCTTCGCGCAGCTCCGCGACGAGCCGCGCCTTGTCCTTGACCGGGTTCTCGCCTTCCTTGCCCGCGCCGTAGATGGCCAGAGCCTTTTCCAGCGAGGCGAACACGTTGGCGTAGTCCACGATCACGCCGGAATGCTTGCCGGAGAACACCCGGTTGGCGCGGGCGATGGTCTGCATCAGGGTGTGGTTGCGCATCGGCTTGTCGAGGTAGACCGTGGAGCAGCTCGGGGCGTCGAAGCCGGTCAGCCACATGGCGCAGACGAAGACCAGGCGCAGCGGGTCGGATGGGTCCTTGAACTTCTCGTCCAGAGCGGGCTGCGACTCGTTCATGCGCTTGCGGTGCGGCTCGATGTCGAGGCCGAGCTCCTTCATCCGCTCGATTTCGTTCTGGGCGGGCGACACGATCAGCGCCATGTCGGTGGTGGCCAGCACGTCGAGGCGCGCCTTCAATTCGGCCCGGCGGGCGGCGCGCCCCGCCCGGTCTGCCGTCCCTTCCCCGTCGCCCGGCCGGTACGCGAGCTCGGCCAGCTCGGCCCGCACCCGCGCCGTCTCGGCGGCCCAGTGCTTCCTCACTTTGTCGTGCATCCGGAGCGCCGTGGCCTTGTCGATGGACACCACCATGGCCTTGCCCGCGAAGCCGCGCCCCAGGAAATGCCGCACGAGGTCCTCGGACACCGTCTCCAGCCGGTCGTCGCGGGTGAGCAGGTGGTACTGCCGACCCAGAACCTTTTCGAGCTTCTCCTCCTGTTCGGAGTCGAGCTCGGCGTCCTCGATCAGTCGGTAGATGTCGTCGTTCAGGTCGGGATTGACCAGCTGCAGTTCGGGCGTGCGGTTTTCGTAGAACAAGGGCACCGTCGCGCCGTCCTCCACCGACTGCCGGAAGTCGTAGATCGACACGTAGTCGCCGAAGACTGCCTTCGTGCGCTCCTCGCCCGCGATCAAGGGCGTACCGGTGAAGGCCAGGAACAGCGCCTTGGGCAGCGCGGCGCGCATGTTGAGCGCCAGCGTATCGTACTGGCTGCGGTGGGCCTCGTCGGTCAGCACGATCACGTCGGCCCGGTCGGTCAACGGCTCCGGCGTCTGGAATTTGTGCACCAGCGTGAAGACGTAGCGGTGGTTGCCGCGCAGGAGTTCGCGCAGCTGCGCGCCGCTCGAGGCGTGGCATCGGTCGCCCTCGGCCTCGCCCACCGCGCCCGCGGCCTTGAAGGTCTTGGCGATCTGGTCGTCCAGCTCCACCCGGTCGGTGACGACCACGAAGGTCCAGTTGCCGGCCAGCTTCCGCAGCACCTTCTGCGCGAAGAACACCATCGAGAAGCTCTTGCCGGAGCCTTGGGTCTGCCAGAACACGCCGCCGCGCCCGTCGCCCGACGCGCGGGCCTTCAGCATCTCGCGGACGGCGTTGTTGACGCCGAGGAACTGGTGGTTCTGGCCGAGGATCTTTACCAGCCCGGCCTTGTGCTCGGAAAAGAGCGTGAAATTCTCCACAAGATCGAGGAGGCGCGCGCGGTCGCAGGTGCCGCGCAGCATCACCTCGAGCGATACGCGGCGCGGTTCGTCCTCGCGCTCGACGCGCTTCCACTCGAAGAAGCGTTCCCAGTCGGCGGTCAGCGAGCCGACGCGGCTGTCCGTGCCGTTGCTGGCGATCAAGAAGGCGTTGTACCAGAAGAGCTGCGGAATCTGCTTCTTGTAGTGGGTCAGGTTCTCGTCGAAGGCCGCGCGGGCGCTCACGCCGGGCTTCTTGAGTTCGATCACCACCCAGGGCAAGCCGTTGACGAAGCCCACGAGGTCGGGCCGGCAGGTGTAGAGGCTGCCGACCACGCTGAACTGGCTCACGAGCAGGAAGTCGTTTTGTTCCGGGTTTTCCCAATCCACCGCGCGGAGGCGCTCGGCCTTCTGCCCGCCGCGCTCGCGGTCGGGGACGGAGACCGGGATGCCGTCCTTGAGCAGTCGGTAGACCTCGCGGTTGGCTGCTTCGAGGCTCATGGCCGAGCGGTCGCGCGCGAGTTCGTCGACGGCGGTCTGGATGGCCTCGGCAGGCAGGCCGGGGTTGAGCCTGCCGAGCGCCGAGCGCAGCCGCTCCGCCAGCACCACCTCGCCCTTGGCCTCGCGCCCAAGCGTGCCTCCGGCACCGAAGCTCTCTTCCAGCGCCGACTCGGTAGCCCAGCCGAGCGCGGCGAACAGCCCGATGGCGGGCCGCTCGACGAGCCGGTCTTCGGTGTAGGCGTGGGCGGTCATGATGCGTCCTTCGCTCCAGGATGCCGTGTCGCCGTGTTGATACGCGATTCGAGGCGATCCAATGTTTCCAAAACGACCTCGAACGATGGTTCCGAATGGAAGAACATGGAGCCCATAGCCCGGTAGTCGCGCTCAAGATCCGGAATGCGTGCGGCCGGCGGAACCAAGCGAAACGAACCAGGTCGAGCGTTGGCAAGATTCGACCACGGCACCTTATAGAAGCGTTCCTTGAACTCAACGACCTTGGGCAAGAGACTGATCCGCTTGAGAGCCGCGTCGGCGATCGAGTCCACGGCCAGCTTGGATACATCGTAGTAATGTCGGGAATATCGAGCAGGCATCGGCTTGTCGGCGGGACGATGGTATTCTTGGTGCAGTATGGTCGCTTTTTCCCAGAACGTGCGTTCGATGGTGACAACCTTCAAGTGGCAGTCAGGGGTCGTGAACACGCCGGGATACCGTTCGGCGGCATAGGGGGTGATTACGGCATCCTCGTGCGGCGTCCATGCAGCGAGTGGACCCAGCTCCAGAATGACGTAGGGAATGATGGATGGATTGTCGAATGCCCTCGGGTATTCGACCTTGACGATATCCTCGTCTGCCCGGATGGTCAGGAGCGTTCCCAGCTCACGAGCGCAGAGCTCCCGGAGGGATGGCACAAATACCTCGTTCAGGAATTGCCGCGTCATGGGTGCCGTCGCTTTTACGAACCGGTCTTTCTTGCTCTTGCTTTCGGGCAGCCAGGGATCGTCCTTGGAGTACCCCAATTCACGCCAGTCCAGAATGAGGTCTATGTCCTCGGAAAAGCGCTCTACCGCCCTAAAGACTTTGGACAGGCTGGTCCCGCCCTTGAAGACCATACTGCCCCCCCAGCGCTCGGACGAGAAGAGCATCCGCAAGACAAGACACACCCAGAAATCCTTCTCGATGATGGCCTCGTGGACGCCCATCGTTCGGGAGGTCTCGCGGAACAATTCCCGCCTGCGCCGGTCCGGTCCCCGTGCCAGCGCGATCATGCCCGGCCTTCCATGGCGGTGGCGCGGTCGGCGGCTTGCTTGAGAACCTCGAGCACCCAGCCTGTTACGTAGCGGCACTCCTTGACGATTTTTGCCCAGGAAGAGGCAGGGAGATATTCACCCAGCTTCTTCAAGACGCGGTCGTCGATGGCATCCTTGCCAAGCGTCTTGATGGCCTGCACCAGGATGGCTGAATCCTTGGAGAGTTCCGAGGTCTCCTTGTTGGCTCGCTTACGGAATACGATACGAATGCCATCCAGCTCGTAGCGCCTGTTTTGGCCATCGGTCAGGTAGCTCCATTCGGCTGGAATCTGGGTTGAAAGGCCGATGAGGTTGAGCGCCGTAGTCCCGTCCGGGACGATGTTCCAGCTATTGCCTCGCGCTATGGTCCGGGCTACCCGATCCGGATCCGGACTGGCATAGCCCTCAAGAAAGGCGTTTTTCTCGGGATAGTCGTACACACCACGCATGAGCTTGCGGATAACGCTTTTTTTCTCCAGGCGGGACAGGGCCTGCCAGATGGCTGTCCGGGAGCCCAGGTCGAGAAAGTCTTTTGGGGTAAAGCACCAACCCCTCTTCATGCCGTAAATCCTTGAAAGTAATTTATCAGCAAGCAATTAGGTACCTCTTACACCACTCGACCTGTCAGGATTATAACATGTAATCCTGACAGGTTCATCATGCGGCCCATCAAACCCGGCGGCGCGGTCCGGGGAAAGATGGACTACTTCGAACAGCCCGACGGCGGGTCGCTCGACGAGCCGGTCTTCGGTGTAGGCGTGGGGACTCATGGCAGAGCCTTCACGCCGGGGCGCAGTACGCGATCCAGCGTGCCGAGGTATTTGTTCATTTTGTTTTGCCGGCTTACTGTCCCACTCGATGTATCGTATGGCCGACGAATCGGAACAATGGTTTGGAATCCTGCAGCGCGGAGGCTACTGCCTCGGCAGTCGCCTCATCCGCCTTCTTCAGCGGCTGAATCGCTTTATAGGCTTCCAGCGGCGCGATTTCAATTTCCACGACGTAAAACGGAAATCCCTCAGGCTTGCCCAGCAGGGTCCAAAGGGCATCGAGTTTGCCGAGGATGGCCTCCGGCGTGGCCGACTTTGGATCGGGCGAAGGCTTGAAAAGGAAATAGGCCAGACGGGGCCGCTCGCTGACGAAGGCCGCCGACGCCGCCCGGTGTATCATCTGATAGACCACTCCGTCGAAGTCGCCAGAGTTCAAGGAGTGACCTGAGCGCTTTGCCAGGACATCGAGCCATCCCTTCAGGACGGCCTGCTGGTTCGGCGTCTTGATCTCACCCTTCTTGGGCCAGTCCTTGACAACCGGGTACATCGGCTCGGTCCACTTCGCTTCTATGGCCAGCGAGTCTTTCCCCGCGGCCAGCATCACGTCCGTATGCGAAGCCTTGCCCCGGCCGCCGAACGGGCCGACGGTGTATTCGAGGAAAATATCGTAATCACCGGGAAACCCGAGCTGGCTGACTATCTTCCTGAACAAGGCCGGGTCGTCCTTGAGCAAGGCCAGCATCGGGATGGTCGATCGGGTCGGTGATTCAAACTCCTTTTCGCCATACAGCGGCAAGGCCTCCGCGACAGAGCGGATGGCATTCGGGGTCCCGAAGTGCAGGTTCATCTGGTTACCTCCATTTGTACTTCATCAGTTTCGATCTCAAAGGATTCCACGTCGATTTGCCCCGACAGCAACCGCGGCAAGAGCAGGTCGCGGGTACGGCGGAGGTTTTCGATTTGGGATTCTAACTTCATTATCTGCCAGGACAATGGCGCAGCAAAATTGCCGAACAATTTGCATACTTCGGGGGTAGGAACAATCACTGCCTTTGAGGCAAATTCCGGCCAGTGGCCTTTATAATCATTAAACATCACTAGACCGTTTGTTGCCCAATGAAGCCAGTAGATGTTTCTCGGTATACCGGTACTCGGAACAAACGGCAGCACATTCTGGATTGCTGAGAACGGGTTGTGAACGAGGCGCTGATAGCAGGTGTGATTCGCAAAGACGATCACTGGTGAAATATCCGACGCAAACACCCCAGGTTCGTCGTCGTGGTAGCCGATGATGCCGCTTTTACCTTGATCAAAAACCGGCACTGCACCAGTCTGATTCACAGTCTTCGTATCATACTTCTTACCGACCGGAATCCGCTTAACGATTTCTTCGACAACCTTCACCTCCCACCCCTCCGGAATCTCCCCGAGCGGCGACGGGACGAGCTTGACCTTTTCGTGGCCGGGAAAGCGGAACCGGACGAACCACTCGCGGTAGAGTGAGCGGGCCATGGCCTCCAGGATCTTGATGCGCCGCTGGCTGTTCTCGATCAGCTCGTCGTAGGCCGACAGAATGCCCGCGATGCGGTCCTGCGTCGTTCGAGGCGGAAGTAGCACTTCAAGTTCCTTGGCTGCGCCAATATTGAAGTGCTGCTGGGCAACACCTACTAAATTGCCAGCAACCGAAGCAATGCCCCATGCAGAGTTGAAGATAGCAGCCAAATAGTGCGGGTTGAGTTCACAGGATGGTGTTATTACGACGAGGTCCGCGCAATTTAGCTCCTTGAATGTTTCCGGTATTACACACGCCGTTCCGGGGTAGCCAGTGCGAACAACAGCGACGTCGCCAGGTCGCAGAGCAGACTTACGAAGCTTTTCGTGGAACTCGCGAGGCACGTACTTGAGGTCTTCAACATTCAGTCGGAATGGCGTGATGTTCTGCGACCGAAGAAACGGGATGCCCTCTGGAGTGTATTTGTCTGCCATCGGTCCTACGTGGCCGACAGTGATCCGGTCGCAGACCTCTTTCAATTTCACTTTACGCATTGCGGAGGCCGCCATTCTCACGCCTCCAAGATCCCCGCCACATTCGCGGCGATGGTCGCTTCCAGCTCGCGCGCCTGGGCGTTGAGGGTTTCCAGCTCCTCGTTGAGCTCCTCGAGCTGTTCCTTGAAATCCTCGTCGCTTACGTCCTCGCCCGGGGTCACGCCGACGTAGCGGCCGGGGTTGAGGCTCCAGCCCTGCGCCTCGATCTCCGCGAGCGTCGCCGCCTTGCAGAGGCCCGGCACGTCGGCGTACCTGGGCTTCTTGCCGAAGACTTCCTTCAACTTGGCCGCCGTCTCGTCGCCGCCCAGGGTCGGGTCCGGCGCCTCGCCGCGGTAGAGGCGCACCAGGTTGGCGATGAAGCCGATCTGCGCTTCCGTCCAGTCGCGGTGGGCGCGGTCCACTTGGCGGTAGATGTGGCGGGCGTCGATGAAGAGCACGGTGCCCGCGCGCTTGGTGCCCGCCTTGCCCCGGTCGAGGAACCAGAGCGTGCAGGGCAGCGTGACGGTGTAGAACATGTTGGGACCGACGGCGACCATCGCGTCGACCGCGTTCGCCTCGATCAGCTTCCGGCGGATTTCCTGCTCGGAAGAACGGGCGTCGGAAGCCGAATTGGCCATGACGAAGCCGGCGCGGCCCGTCGCGTTGAGCGCGGAGTAAAAGAGCTGGATCCACAGGTTGTTGGCGTTGTCGGTGCGCGGCAGGCCGAAGGGGTAGCGGCGGCCCGGGCCGACCGAGTCCTTGAGGCGATCCTTGTCCACCGCGTTGACGTTGAAGGGCGGATTGGCGAGCACGAAGTCGAAGGCTCCGACGGCCGCGTGCGGGTCGTCGTAGTAGCTGTTGACGTTGCCGCCGTGGCGGATGTCGCCTTCGAGCCCGTGCACGGCCAGGTTGAGCCGGGCGAGGCGGCCGGTCTCGTCGGTCTTCTCGACGCCGCAGATGGCAAGCTCGGCGGCGGGGTTCTCGTGGTGCTCGGCCACGAAGCGCGCCGACTGGACGAACATGCCGCCCGAGCCGCAGGCGGGGTCGAGGATGCGGCCGTGGAAGGGCTCGATCACCTGGGCCAGCAGGCGGACGATGCCGGCAGGCGTGTAGAACTCGCCGCCGCCCTGGCCCTCGCTCATGGCGAACTCGCCGAGGAAATACTCGTAGATGCGGCCGAAGGCGTCGAAGTCGAGCGTCGCCGGAATCTCGGAGATCTTCTTCAAGAGCTCCTTGAGCAGGGTGCCGGTGAAGAGGTTGAAGGTCTTGGGCAGCACGCCCGCGAGCTGGGGGTTGCGCTTCTCGACCTCGCGCATGCCGCGTTGACCTTGGCGCCGACGTCGGCCGCCTCGGGCAGGGTCAAAAGGAATTCGAAGCGCGCCTCGGGGGAGAGGTAGAGGACGTTGTCGGCGTGGTAGGCGTCGGGTTCGTCGACGCGGCTGCCGCGGCGGGAGCTGCCGCCGGCGGCTTCCAGCCTGGCGCGCTGCTTCGCGAAGCGCACCTCCGCGAAGCGCAGGAAGATGAGGCCGAGAATCGGACCCGAGTACTCCTGGGCCTTGAGCCCGGAGTTGGCGCGGAACTGGTCGGCGGCGGACCAGAGCTTCTTTTCGAGCGACTGGACGGCGACGTCCTTGTTCTGGGGGGCTATCCACTGCAAACGATGTCTCCCGGCGCGGATTCTACAGATTGTTCATCCGCCCAAGACTGTACCCCTGGACGCGCCCGCGCACAATGCATATTGCACCCCTGCCTGACATCCCTTGTCACGTCCGCGGAACGCCCGGGACTCGGGAAAGGGAACCGCTCTTGAGTGTCGGGTATGGCATGTCGCCTTCGACGCGCGCATCGAGGTTTCCGGTGGAGTGCTTGTCGAATTGAAAGCGTGGAAGGAGCGCGGTGCGGGAGGAGCGTGTATTTTCAAAGGGAAGGAAGGGCCCGGGAGGGGAACCGACAGGTTCCTCTCCCGGACGAATCCCTTGGTTTACTGATCAGTAGCGGATGAGGTCAGGTCGCGAGAAGCGCGACCGCTACCATCGATTCCTTTCCGAAAGCGACGCGAAGCGGCGCAGAGGTTCTCCGTCCTCAAGCCCACCTGACGAGTCCCGGTATGAACGGGTGCGCCAGCTTGTCGTGCTTCGGGAGGACGCGCGCGGAGTAGCCCTGCTGGCCGGTGCGCGTGCAGACCACCGACGCCGAGTACTCGACGAACTCGCCGGACTTCTTGACCGCCTTCATGGGGACGCGCTCGGCGTCCACGATGGCGCCCTGGCTCGAGACGGCGCCGTGGTAGAGCTCCACCTCGACCTCGTCGCTCGAGAGCGCGCCGAGCTTGACCTTCGCGGTGGCGGTCACCTTGTCGCCGCGCTCCATGATGGGCTTCGCGTCGGTGGAAAGCTCGGGGATGGCGACGCCCGGCCACTCGCGGTAGACCTTGTCGAGATAGGCGGCCGTGTCCTTCGCGTCGAGGAACTTGCCCTTGGCGAGCTCGCGGTAGTTGTCGAGCGCGGGGTAGTAGAACTTCTCGGCGTACTCCATGAGCATGCGGTGGCTCGCGAACTGCTTGCCGACCTCGCGCATGGAATTCTTCATCAGCTTGATCCAGCCGCGGGGCAGGCCGTCGCGGCCGCGCTCGTAGAAGGTCGGGATGACCTCGCTCTCGAGGATGTCGTAGAGCGCCTTGGACTCGACCTCGTCCTGCAGGTCCTCGTCGGTGTACTGCTCGCCCTTGCCGATGGCCCAGCCGATCTCGGGCGTGTAGGCCTCGGCCCACCAGCCGTCGAGCACCGAGCAGTTGAGCACGCCGTTCATGCCGGCCTTCATGCCGCTGGTGCCGGAGGCCTCGAGGGGCCGGCGCGGAGTGTTGAGCCAGACGTCGGAGCCGGACACCAGGTAGCGGGCCATGGTCATGTCGTAGTCGTCCAGGAACACGATGCGGCTGCCCACGTCCGAGCGGCGCGAGAAGTGCACGAGCTCCTTGATCAGCTCCTTGCCGGCCAGGTCGTGCGGGTGGGCTTTGCCGGCGAAAATGAGCTGGATGGGCCGGTCGCGGTCGGAGAGCAGCTTGAGCAGGCGGTCCGGGTCGGAAAGCAGCAGGGCGCCGCGCTTGTAGGTCGCGAAGCGCCGCGCGAACGAGAGCGTCAGGGTGTTGGGCGAGAGGGCGTCCTCCGCGCGCACGAGGCCCATGTCGCTCGCGCCCATGCGCTTCAGCTGCTTGCGCAGGCGGTCGCGGGCGAACACCACGAGGCGCTCGCGGCGGCGCTCGTGGGTGCGCCACAGTTCCTCGTCGGACACGCGGTCGATGCGGTCCCAGATGTCGAGGTTGGTCGGCTCCTCGAGGAAGCGCGGGCCGAAGTAGCGGTCGAGCAGGTCCAAAAGGCCGTGGTTGATCCAGGTGCGGGGGTGCACGCCGTTGGTGACGTGGCCGATCGGCACCTCGTCGATGGGCAGTCCGGCCCAGAGTCCCTTCCACATGTCGCGCGAGACGACGCCGTGCAGGTCCGCGACGCCGTTCGAGTAGGCGGAGAGCTTGAGCGCCAGCACCGTCATGCAGAAGGGCTCGCTCATGTCCTCGGGCCGCTCGCGGCCGAGCGCCAGGAATTCGTGCCACTCGAGGCCGAGCTCCTGGGCCCAGGTCCGGAAGTACTTCTCCATCAGGTCGATGCCGAAGCGCTCGTTGCCGGCCGGCACGGGAGTGTGCGTGGTGAAGAGGTGGGTCGGCCAGACCGCCTGCGCGGCCTCGCGGAAGGTGAAGCCGTCGTTCCGCATGTGCTCGCGGATGCGCTCGAGCGCCAGGAAGGCCGAGTGGCCCTCGTTCATGTGCGCCACGCCGATGTCGATGCCGAGCGCGCGCAGGGCGCGGATGCCGCCCACGCCGAGCAGCAGCTCCTGGCGGATGCGGTTCTCCTTGTCGCCGCCGTAGAGGGTGGCGGTGATCAGGCGGTTCTCGGGCGTGTTGTCGTCGATGTTGGTGTCGAGCAGGAACAGCGACGAGCGCCCGATCTTCGCCTCCCACACCTGGGCCACGACGATCTGCCCCGCCATCTCGACGGAGATCTTGACCGCCTCGCCCTTGGCGTCGAGGCAGCGGCTCACGGGCATGTTGTACCAGTCGTTCTCGGGGTAGGACTCCTGCTGGAAGCCGTCCGCGTTCAGGTACTGCTGGAAGTAGCCCTGCCGGTAGAGGAGACCGACGCCCACGAGCGGCAGGCCGATGTCGGAGCTGGTCTTCATGTGGTCGCCGGACAGGATGCCGAGGCCGCCTGAATAGATGGGCAGCGAGACGTCGAGGCCGTACTCCATCGAGAAGTAGGCGATCGTCTCCTTGCCCTTGCCCTTGTGCCAGGCCTCGCCCTTCTTGTAGCGCTCGAAGGCGGCCGCCACCTGGTCGAGGGCGGCCAGGAAGGAGTCGTCCTTGGCCAGTTCCTCGTAACGGTCCTGGCTGACCATGCCGAGCATGCGCGCGGGGTTCTGGCGACTCTGGAGCCAGACTTCGTAGTCGAGGCGGATGAAGAGCATCACCGCGTCGAAATTCCAGGACAGCCAGAGGTTGTGCGCGATCTCCTCGAGCGCCTTGAGGCGCGCGGGAATCTTCGGCTTCACGGTATGCGCGATTATCTTCATTGGATACCCCTCGCGGAAACGGTCTGCGGCCGCGCAGGCGGCGGGCCAAAGCCTAAAGGAAAACCGGTTTAGCTGTCAATCGACACACAGAAAACGATTTCGATACGGGTGGATGATGGGAAAGTATGGAAGAACAGCCCGCGGTTTTCCAGCTCGCCCTACCCGCCCCGAGGCGCGGCGTCCGTCTTCACGGAAGGGGCGGGGGCTTCGCGTCGGGCGTCGGAAGCGGGCGGGGCGGCGCTCCTTCCCGCCGTGGGGGGCGGCGGGAAGGCCGTGGCATGGGGCTCGCGCGGCGCCGCTATTCGGACGGGTTCCGCTTGCCGCCGAAGAGCCTGCCGAACAGGCCCGGCTTGGACTCGCCGCGGGCGGGTTCGCGCGCGACCTCGCGCGGGCTATCGGCTCCCGTTGCCTTCTGGGAGGGTTCGCGCTCCGCCGGCCGTCCCTCGCGCGGGGCGCGATCCGGGCCGTGCTTCCGTCCTGCCGGGCGCTTCGTACCGCCCGGTTCTCCCAGGCGCTTCGGTTGGTCCTGCCGACCGCCGCCGGCTTTGGCGGAGCCGTATTTCTCGCGGTACAGCTTGAGCCGCTCCTCCATCGGCAAGGCGTAGGGATCGGCGCCTTCGAGGGCGCCGGAACCCGAGCCTCGACGCTCCCGGTCCCGACGCGCGTTCGGGGTTCCGCCGCGCCGGTTCCCCTTGCCCGGGACGCCGCCCGTCCCGGGCCCGCCCGAACCGCGGCCATTTGCCGAGCCGCCGTTTCCGGTCCGAGGTTCTCCGGCCCCTCGGGCCGCGCGATCCGGCTTCGCCGGAACCGGGCTTCCCTCGTTCTCGCGGGATTTTCCGCGACCGCGCTTCCGGCGCTTCCGGCCGGCGCCCGCCGACGGCTGGCCGTCGCCCGTCCGCCCGGCGGAAGCCCGCGTCGCGTCGCCCGCCGCGGGCCGGGACGGCGCCTCGGCGGGCATCTGCCCGGTGATGGCGGAAATGCCGGCGCGGATGGCCGCGGCCGCCAGGGGATCGGGACCTTCCCCGCCCGACCTCCGATCGCCCCGTTGTTCCCGCCGATTCCGCTGGACGGCGCGCGGTTCGGACCGCCCGAGGTCGTCCCGCCGGCCGGCGTCGCGGCGTTGCGCTTCGGTCCGGTCGCGCTCACGCCCGGCAGCGGCCTCGCGCGCGGGAAGTTCCGCGAAGAGCGAGGGGTCGGCGTCGAGCACCGGGAGGCTCGCGCCGAGCACCCGTTCGATGGCCGGAAGGCCGAAATCGTAGCGTTCGCAGGCTATCCCGATCACCTCGGCGCCCGGCGCCTCCGCGTCGAGCAGGCCGGAGCGCGCCAGCCAGGGCTCGCCTTCGAGGGGCAGGTCGTAGTCGAGCACGAGCGGGAAGGCTCCGGGGGGGAAGGCGGCCGCCTCCGCGTCGGTCATGACGAAGGCCGTCGGCGAGCCCTTCGCGCCGCGCAGCAGGTCGAGCGCGCGTCCGCGGCGGACGCCCTCCTCCACGAGCCTCGCAGGGACGCCGAAAGCGCGCAGCGCGGCGTGGAGCTCCCGAGCCGTTGCGGAGAGGTTGCAGAGCACCGCGACCGGTCCGCCCCGGGCCGAGCCGAGGAGGCCGGCGGCGAGCCGGGCCTTGTCGGCCGCGGGCGATCGCAGGATCCGGCAGGGAACCGTCCGCGCCCGTTCGGAGCCGGCTTCCAGCTCGAGGAGGCGGAATCCGGGAGCGAGGGCCTCGGCGACGGCTCGGGCTTCCGGTCCCTGGCGTTCGCAGAACACGAGGACGCGCCGCGCGGCCGGAGCCGCGTCGGTGTCGGCCAGGAGGGCGAGCGCCCCGGGCGCCTGCCGTTCGGCTTCCAGCACGACGACGAGTCCGAAACCGTCGACCGGGAAAGCCCCGCCTTCCATCCGGGCGGAAAGCGTCGGGGCGGAACAGACCACGACGGGGGCGTCGGCGTCCGACGCGTCGGCGATGCGCCCCAGCGCGGTGGCCTCGACGCCGGCCGCGAGCGACAGGGCGCGGACCTTGTCCAGGACGCCCCCGACCTGCTCGTCCGCGGCGACGACCGCGAGGGTCCTGCGCCCGTCCCCGCCGGCCATCCAGCGGAACGACGGCAGGAGCCAGGCGGCCTCGCCGCCCGGTCCGAGCCGCGAAGCGACGAGCAGGTTCAGGCCTTCGCCGAAGGCGAGCGCGGCGACCGCCTCGGCGTGCTTCGCCATAGATCCGTATCCGGCGGCCTTCGCGGCCGCGCTCGCTGCGGGCGGAAGCCCGAAATCCTCGATATCCATGCTGGGTCTCTCGTGGCGTAAGGATGCGCGGAAGCCAGGGTCCGCGGAGACGGGGCTCGATGGCGCCGGGGACGCGGACTCGCCCGCGGTCCGCGGAGCCGCGGGATTGCCGTCAGGCGGCCGCCCGTGCGTGGAATATAGCTTCCCCGGGGGCGGATGTGAAGCGCGTTCGGTTCCCGTTCCCTTCCCGTCCTCAGTCGGACGCCCGGGGTTCCAGGCGCATCGAGTACTCGCGGCGTCCGTCAGCCCCCGTCGCTCCCGGCGCGAAGCCCATGCGCTCGAGGTAGCGGGCGTGCTCGGCCACCGCGGTCCTGGCCACGAAGACCGTGGGCTTGCCGCCGGAGAGGCGCCGGCCGACGCTCGAGAACCAGTACTCGGCGTTCTTGAAATCGCGCCAGCTCGGGGCCGCGTAGTCCAGCGCGATCTCGACGCGGCCGTCGGCCGCGCGCTTCCAGACGACGATGCTGACCGGCACCATGTCGCGCAGGATGAATTCCGCGGTGTAGCCGGCGGCGGACTCGCGGCTGAAGCCGGGCTCGAAGCGCGCGATGTCCTTCGCGTAATGGTCGAGGAAGAGCTTCGCGTAATCCGAGCTCGCCAGGTCCACCTCGAGGGTGTCGAAGGCCGAGCGCGTGGCGCCCATCCGGTAGAGGTACCAGGCGTCGATCAGCACGATGAACAGGTTCAGGATCCAGACGGGCAGCGCCCCGATCAGGACGCCGTAGACGGTGAAACCGGCGGCGCCGACCAGGTTGAGGATGCGGAGCCGCTTGATGTTCTTCATGGTGAGCGAGACGGCGACCACGGCCGAGGCCGCGGTTCCGAAAATCTCTATCCAGTCCCCGCGCATTCGTTCCTCCATCGGTCCCAAATGACCGCTATATATGATATTCTCAATACAGAATCATTTTTTATATATAAAATAGGCACTTGACCCTGTCAGGATCTTCCTTCAATATACGCAATGTCCAAAATCTATACCACGCTTCGGCATCGATACTCGAGAGGAGTCCATATGGCAGACCAGAAGCGGATCCTGATCCTCGGCGGCGGCTATGCCGGCGTCTGGGCGGGAAAGATCCTGGAGAAGCGCTTCCGCAAGCGCGATGACGTGAAGATCACGCTCATCGACAAGCTTCCCTTCCACACCCTCATGACCGAGCTCCACGAGGTCGCCGGTTGGCGCACCGAACCCGAGTCGGTCCAGGTTCCCTTCCGGAAGATCTTCGCCACCAAGAAGATCGACGTCGTCCTCGACACCGTCACCGGCGTCGAGCTCGACAGGAAGCTCGTCAAGACCGAGCGCGGCGAATACGCCTACGACTACCTCGTCGTCGGCTTCGGCGCCCAGCCCGAGTTCTTCGGCATCCCCGGCGTCAAGGAGAACAGCTTCACGCTCTGGTCCTTCGACGACGCCATGAAGATCCGCAACCACGTCGAGGACGTCTGGACCCGCGCCGCCGCCGAGCCCGATCCGGACAAGCGCCGCAAGCTCCTGACCTTCGTGGTCGCGGGCGCGGGCTTCACCGGCATCGAGATGTTCGGCGAGCTCGTCGAGCACCGCGATGTCATGTGCCGCAAGCACCACATCGACAGGTCGGAAGTCCGCATCGTCAACGTCGAGGCCCTGCCTTCCATCCTGCCCATCCTCGAGGAGCCGCTGCGCGCGGCCACCGAGAAGTACCTCGCGAAGCACGGCGCCGAGATGATGCTCAACACGCCCATCGTCGGCGCCGAGCCGGGCAAGGTGCTCCTCAAGGACAAGGGCGCCATCGAGACCGAGACCTTCATCTGGACCTGCGGCGTCTCCGGTTCGTCCTTCGCGGCCGGCCTCGGGCTGGCCAAGGCCGAACGCGGCCGCGGCCGGCTCCAGGCCGACTCCGGCATGGGCGCCGTCGGGCATCCGGGCGTCTATGTCGCCGGCGACAACTCCTTCCTGCTCGAGGACGGCAAGCCGGTTCCGCAGATCGTCGAGGCCGCCCACCAGACCGCCGAGGTCGCGGCCGCCAACATCATCGAAGAGATCGAGGGCACGGGCAAGCGCCACGAGTTCAAGTCCAACTTCCACGGCTTCATGGTGTCGATCGGCGGCCGCTACGCGGTGGCCAACGCCGGCGGCATGAAGTCCAAGGGCTTCATCGCCATGGCGATGAAGCACATGATCAACTGCTGGTACCTGCTCAACATCGCGGGCGTCAACCAGGTCTGGGAATACGTCAAGCACGAGTTCCTCGACATGAAGAACGGCCGCTCCTTCATCGGCTCGTTCGCTTCCTACAAGGTCCGCGGCTACTGGCCGCTGCTCCTGCGCATGTGGCTCGGCCTCATGTGGGTGATGGAGGGCGTCAACAAGATCGGCGAAGGCTGGCTGGCCTGGGGCTCCGGCTCCAAGTCCGGCTGGATGTTCTCCCAGGGCGTGGTGCAGGCCGGCCAGAAGGTCGCGGAAGCCACCAGCGCCGCCTCGGCCGAATGGGTCGAAGGCGCCGAGACGGCCGTCGAGGCCACCGCCGCGGCCTCCGGCGAGTGGGTCGAGCCCGCGGCCGAAGCGGTCGCCGCCGCCAGCGAGTGGGTGGCCGAGGGCGCCGAGGCGGTCGCCGAAGGCGCCACGCAGGCCTTCGGCAAGGTCTGGGACCTGACGCAGGCCATCATCCCCTACGACTCCGGCTTCGTCACCTGGTTCCGGCAGACCTTCATGGACGGCATCTTCGCCTTCCTGCCCTTCCAGGCCTTCCAGCTCATGATCGTCGCCATGGAGATCGGCATCGGCCTCGCTCTCTTCGGCGGCCTCTTCACCTGGGTGGCGGCCGTGGCCAGCATCGGCATGTGCTTCGTCTTCACCTTCTCCGGCATGTTCGCCTGGGACCAGCTCTGGTTCGTGTTCGCGGGCATCCTGATGATGGGCGGCGCGGGCCGCGCCTTCGGCTTCGACAACTGGATGGTGCCCTTCCTCAAGCGCTGGTGGAACGGCACGAAGTTCGCCCGCAAGTGGCACTTCTACGGCGACGACCCCTCGAAGTGATCCGCTTCCTTCGATAAAATCGCGACCGGCGGGCCGCCCACGCGGGCGGCCCGCCTTTCATTCCGACCATCCAACGAGTACCGCATGACCGACTTCTGGAACGAACATCCCGAGCTCTCGAGCGATCTGGCCGAGGTGCGCCGCGTCATGGCCGAGATCGCGCGCCGCGACGACTTTCCCGCCTCCGACGCCGTGTCGGACCTGGTCGCGGAAGGCGGCAAGCTGCTCAGGCCCGCCTTCCTCCTGCTCGCCTCGCGTTTCGGCAAACCGAAGCGTCCCGACATCACGCGCCTGGCCGCCGCCATCGAGCTGCTCCACACGGCGACGCTCATCCACGACGACGTCATCGACGGCGCGCCCACTCGCCGCGGCGTTCCGACGGTCCACGCGCGCCACGGCGAGACCGTCGCGGTGCTTTCGGGCGACCTCCTCCTCGCGCGCTGCTTCCGCCTGGCCTCCGAATCCGCGAGTCCGGCCAACGCCCGGCTGATCGCCCGGCTCGTGGAGGACATCTGCGTCGCCGAGGTGCGCCAGGATTTCGGCGCCTACGATTTCTCCATCGGCCGCCGGGAGTACCTGCGCCGCGTCGCCGGCAAGACCGCCCTCCTCTTCTCGCTCGCCTTCCACGCGGGCGCCTCGGAGTCGAAGGTGGCCCCGCGAACCTCGGAGCGCCTCCGCCGCGCCGGCTGGGACATCGGCATGGCCTTCCAGATCATCGACGACGTGCTCGACTTCGAGGGCTGCGAGGAGACCGTCCGCAAGCCGCTCGGCCGCGACCTGGCGGAGGGCGTCTGCACCCTGCCCCTCATCGTCGCGCGCTCGACGCGCGGGGCCGAGCTCGACGCGCTGCTGGCCAGGCCGCCCTTTGCGGAGGAAACCGTGCGCCGCGCGGTGGCCTTGGTTCGCGAGTCCGGCGCCGTCGAGACCGCCCGCGAGGAAGCCGCGCGGTACACCCGACGGGCGCTCAGGGAAATCGACCGGTTGCCCCCCATTCCCGCCCGCGCCGAGCTCCGCGCCGTCGCCTCGAAGCTGCTGCTCAGGGCTTGCTGAAGCCCTCCGCGTCGGCCCTCACGGTTCCCGCGCCGAATGGACCGAGAGCCGGCCGCCCCGCATGGAAAGATACGGGGCCCGGCTTCCGTACCCCGAGTAGATGATGTGGTGGCGCGCGACGCCGAGCGCGTCGAGCCAGACCCCGCTCCCGTCCCCCGTTCCCCGGAGCGGATTGTGCCCCACGATGAAATGGGTGCCGGGCGGCAGGCGCAGGCGCGCTAGCGTGGCGGCGAGGTCCTCCGGGCCGTACTCCCCGGGACCGGGCCCCCGCGGCGAAACGCACAGGCGGTTCCACGCGAGCTGCGACGAAAGCTCGGGATCGCCCGCGGCGTCGATCAAGGCGTCGCGCCCGCATCCGCCGCGCGGCGGGCCGGCGTGCGTCGCGACGAAACCCTCGCCGATCGCGAACAGGGGCAGGGCGTCGAAGAAGCGCCTGGCGGCCTCGACATAGCCTACGTCCCGCGCCGCGAGCAAGGCCCGGAGGAAGGCCGTCCCCTGGGCGACGCCGCCCTTCCGGAGGCGGCCGTCGAAACCGTCGTGGTTGCCGCGCAGGTAGCAGACGCGCCCGGGGTGGCGCGCCAGCAGGTCCGACAGCGCATCCAGCGTCGCGATCGAGCCGGACATGTCGTCCAGACGGCCGGGCCGGTCGTCGTGCAGGGCGTCCCCGAGGATGAGCATGCAGGCGCTGCCCTCGGCCAGCCTTCGCCCGTTGCCGCGGTGGCGGAGTATGGCCTCCAGGTTGCCCAGGGCCGCGTGCAGGTCGCCGACGACGATGGTCTCGATGCCGGACGCGAGCTCGACCAGGCCGCCGGGCCGGCCGAGGCTATCCAGCGGACGCCCCGGCTGCTCGAGAACGCATCCGAGGGCGCGGTCGAGCAACGCGCGACTCCGGTCGGCCGATTCGTCCAGCAGGGCGTCCCCCATCCTTCCCGCCGCGAAGCCTCGCGAAGCCGGACGGTGCTGTCAAGAAGCGCCGCGTGTTGCCTCGCCGTCCGAAGCTCCGGTATGCTTCCTGCCATGTCAGCGATTCCCGGCTACTTCCTCGTCGCGCTCGCCCTCGCCGCGGACGCCTTCGCCGTTTCCGTCTCATCCGGCATCTGCGCGGCCGAGCTCCGCTTCCGCCACGCCGTCCGCGCCGCTTTCGCGTTCGGCCTGTTCCAGGCGTTGATGCCCCTCGGCGGCTACCTGGCCGCCGGCGCCTTCGCGAGCTACATCGAGGGCTTCGACCACTGGATCGCGTTCGGCTTGCTCGCCTTCATCGGCGCGCGCATGATCGCCGAGAGCTTCGGCGTGAAGGACGACCCGAGCTGCGACGAAGAGGAAGTCCGCCGCCACGACATCCGGAGCCTCCGCATGGTGCTGCTCATGGCCGTGGCGACCAGCGTCGACGCCGCCGCGGTCGGCGCGAGCTACGCGCTCGTCGGCGCGCCGATCGCCGTCCCCGCGGCGGTCATCGGCTGCGTCACCTTCGTCCTCTCGCTGGCGGGGATCGAATTCGGCAAGCGGCTCGGCGCGCGCTTCGAACGCGGCGCCGAGATCGCGGGCGGGCTGGTGCTCGTCGGGCTCGGCTTCAGGATACTCCTCGAGCACCTTCTGGCCTGAGCGCGTCAGGCGTTCTTCAACTCCTCGAGCGGGATCGGCTCGGGTTCCGGGCTCGAGCCTTCGACCTTGGCGAGCTCCTCGAGCAGCTCGCGGGCGCGCTTGGAGAGCTTCGCGGCCTGGGGCACGCGGAGCATGAGCTTCACGTACATGTCGCCGCGGCGGCCGCCCTGCTGGGGCACGCCCTCCTCGCGGATGCGGAGTATCTTGCCGTGCTGGACTCCCGGCGGAACCGACAGCTTGATCTTCTTGCCCTCGATCGTGGGCACCACGATCTCGGCGCCGAGTATGGCCTGCACCGGCGTGACGGGCATGGCGCAGTAGAGGTCCGCGCCGTCGCGCTCGAAATGGCGGTGGCTCTTCACGCGGATGAAGACGTAGAGGTCGCCGTTCTGGCCTCCGTTCGGGCCGGCGTCGCCTTGGCCGGGAATGACCACGCGCTTGCCGTCGTCGACTCCCGGGGGAATGGTCACCTTGATCTTCTGGCGCTTCTTCGTCGTGCCCGTACCCTGGCAGTCGCGGCAGGGGCGCTCGACCACGTAGCCCTCGCCGCCGCAGGTCGGACAGGGCTGGGCTATGGAGAAGAAGCCCGAACTGCGCCGGACCTGGCCCGAGCCCTGGCAGGTGCCGCACACGCGGCGGCCGCCGCCAGCCTGGGCTCCCGAACCCTGGCAGGTCTGGCAGGCGTCCTCGCGGGAATACGAGATCTCGAGGGAGGTGCCGAAGATGGCCTGCTCGAAGTCGAGCTCGACGTCATAGCGGAGATTGCGGCCCTGGTTCGGCCGGCTGCGTCCGCCCTGGCGCCTTCCGCCGCCGAAGATGTCCCCGAAAATGCCGGAGAAATCCCCGAAGCCGAAAATGTCCTCGAAATCGCGGAACACCGAGCTGAAGTCGTGCGCGCCGCCCGCGCCGCCGCCCATGCCCTCGACGCCGGCGAAGCCGAACTGGTCGTAGGCCTGGCGCTTCTGGTCGTCGCCGAGGACCTCGTAGGCTTCGGTGGCTTCCTTGAACCGCTCCTCGGCGGCGTGATCGCCCGGATTCTTGTCCGGGTGGTTCGCCACGGCGAGCTTGCGGTAGGCCTTCTTGATGTCGTCCTTGCTCGCGCCCTTCTGGACGCCGAGCACCTCGTAATAATCGCGTTTAGCCACGGGAAATCCTTACCGCGAAGAATGAAACGCCGAGGCGCCGAGGCGCCGGGAAAGACGAAGGAGGAGAACCCTTTCCGGGCCCCGGTCCGGAAGCCCGGAACCCTGCCGCCCCGGCCTTCCCATGCCGTCTACCTTCGGCGTCCCGGCGTCTCGGCGTCCGATTTCTCCGGACCCTATTTCTTGTCGTCGTCGTCGACGACGCGGTAGTCGGCGTCCTCGGCGTCCTTCGGGCCGGTTCCGGAGGAACCCTGCGCGCCTGAATCGGGACCGGGGCCGGCCTCGCTTCCGCCCTGCGCGCCCTGGGGTCCGGCGGCCTTGTAGACCTCTTCCGCGAGCTTGTAGGACGCGGTCTTGAGGGCCTCGAGCTTTTCGCGCATGGCCGCGGCGTCGTTGGCCTCGATGGCGGCCCGGAGATCCTTGACCGCCGCCTCGATGGCCTCGCGGTCGGTGGCCGAAACCTTGTCGCCGTAATCCTTGAGGCTCTTCTCGGTCGAGTAGATCATCGTGTCCGCCTCGTTGCGGACCTCGGCGCGCTCGCGTTCGCGCTTGTCCTCCTCGGCGTGGGCCTCGGCTTCCTTGACCATGCGCTCGATCTCGGAATCGTTGAGCCCGGAGGAGGCCTCGATGCGGATCTTCTGCTCCTTGCCGGTGCCGAGGTCCTTGGCCGAGACGTGGACGATGCCGTTGGCGTCGATGTCGAAGGTGACCTCGACCTGGGGAACGCCGCGAGGAGCCGGCGGGATGCCGACCAGGTCGAAGCGGCCGAGCGTGCGGTTCTGGTTGGCCATCTCGCGCTCGCCTTGCAGCACGTTGATGCTCACGGCGTTCTGGTTGTCCTGGGCCGTCGAGAAGATCTGGCTCTTGCGGCAGGGGATGGTGGTGTTGCGCGTGATCAGGCGGGTGAAGACGCCGCCCAAGGTCTCGATGCCGAGCGAGAGCGGGGTGACGTCGAGGAGGAGCACGTCCTTCACGTCGCCGCCCAGGATGCCGCCCTGGATGGCCGCGCCGACCGCGACCGCCTCGTCCGGGTTGACGCCCTTCGAAGGGTCCTTCCCGAACAGGTCCTTGACGATCTGCTGGACCTTGGGGATGCGGGTCGAACCGCCGACCAGGATGACCTCGTCGATCTGGGCGGCGCTGACGCCGGCGTCGGAAAGCGCCTTCCGGCAGGGCTCCTTGGAGCGCTCGAGCAGGTCGTCGATCATCTGCTCGAACTTGGCGCGCGAAAGGCTCTTCTGGAGATGCTTCGGGCCGGAGGCGTCCGCGGTGATGAAGGGGAGGTTCACCTCCGCCTGCTGGACGTTCGACAGTTCGATCTTGACCTTCTCGGCGGCCTCCTTGAGGCGCTGGAGGGCCATGCGGTCCTGCCCGAGGTCGATGCCGGAGTCCTTCTTGAACTCGTCGATGAGCCACTGCATGATGCGGCGGTCGAAGTCGTCGCCGCCGAGATGGGTGTCGCCGTTGGTCGACTTGACCTCGAAGACGCCCTCGCCGAGCTCGAGGATGGAGATGTCGAAGGTGCCGCCGCCGAGGTCGTACACGGCGATGATCTTGTCCTTCTTCTGGTCCTTGTTGTAGCCGTAGGCGAGCGCGGCCGCGGTCGGCTCGTTGATGATGCGCTTGACCTCCAGGCCGGCGATCTTGCCGGCGTCCTTGGTGGCCTGGCGCTGGGCGTCGTTGAAGTAGGCGGGGACGGTGATGACGGCCTCGGAGACCGTCTCGCCGAGGTAGTCCTCGGCGGTCTTCTTCATCTTCTGCAGGATGAAGGCGCTGACCTCCTGCGGGCTGTACTGCTTGCCCGAGATGTCGACGCGGACGTCGTTGCCGCTCTCGACGATGTGGTAGGGCACCAGCTTGGTCTCGTTGCCGACCTCGCCGTAGCGCCGGCCCATGAAGCGCTTGATCGAGTAGACCGTGTTCTCGGGGTTGGTGATCATCTGGTTCTTCGCCGGCTGGCCGACGATGCGCTCGCCCTTGGCCGTGAAGCCGACGATCGAGGGCGTGGTGCGCTGGCCCTCGGAGTTGGCGATGACGAGGGGCTCTCCGCCCTCCATGACCGATACGCACGAGTTGGTGGTCCCGAGGTCGATGCCGATTATCCTGCCCATTCCGTTCTCCTTGCTATGGAACGCGACCGCGGTCGCGCGTGGTGTCGTTACTGATCGCCGGCCGGAGCGTCTGCTTCCGGCGAGCCGGGGGACGCCTGGGTGCCGCCGGGCATGGCCACCTTGACCTTGGCGCAACGCACCACGCGGTCGTGCAGGCGGTAGCCGGCGAGGAACTCCTCCGATACGGTCGGCTCCTCGGAATCGCCTTGCTCGGAGGCTATCGCCTCGTGGAGGTTCGGGTCGAAGACCTGACCGGCGGAATCGAAGCGCTTGAGACCGTACTTGCTCTCGAGGAGACCGATCAGCCGGGCGTGGATCATGCGTACGCCGTCGTGCAAGGCCGCGTAGTCGTGCCCGTGGGCGTCGGCGCTGGCCGCGGCCCGGTCGAAGTCGTCGATGACGCCGATCAGGTCCACTATGAGGCTGGAATTCGCGAACTGGACGGCGTCGTCCTTCTCGCGGAACATGCGCTTCCGGAAATTCTCGTAGTCGGCGAGCTTCCTGAGGTACTGGTCCTTAAGCGAGGAAAGCTCCTCCTGCAAGGCCGCGTTGGCGCCTTCAAGCTCCTTGACCCGGGCCTCGAGGGCGGAAGCGTCGGCCGAGGCCGGGGATTGGCCCTCCCGATCATTCTCCGACGGCGCGTTGGCGTCGCCGCGGGTCTGCTGATGTTTCGACATTGGCACACCTTGTCCGCGTAATTGATGGATTGGGGATAAAGTAACGACGCGGCGCGACCAGGGTCAAGCGGAAGGCGCGATCGGCCCGGCGGCGACCGATGGAGGGTCCGCTCTGCTTGACAAGGCCCCCGAGGGCGCTACCATTTAAACGGTACCGCCTGAAAGGCATCGCATCCGAAAGGAGTATCCGTGCAGCTCCAGAAGCCGGTCCTCGCGCAGGAACAACGCCAGAAGCTCAGTCCCCAAATGATACAGAGCATCCGGCTCATGGCCCTGCCCGTGGCGGAACTCAAGGAGCAGATCGTCGCCGAGGTGGAGGCGAACCCCGCCCTCGAGGTGGTGGAGGACCGCTCCGAGGTCTCCCTGGAAAGCTTTCCCGAGGAGCGCGAGACGGAAGCGGCCGAGCAAATGTTCGACACCGCCTCCGACCCCGGCTTCGCGGGCTCCTCGCGCCGCGACGACGACGCCAAGCGCATGTTCATGGAAGGCTCCATCGCCGAGGCCGAATCCCTGCAGGACCACCTGCTCTGGCAGCTCAGGCTGCAGCCCATCTCCGCGAAAGCCCGCGAGATCGGCGAGGCCCTGATCCGCAACCTGGATGACGACGGCTTCAACCGCACCGACCCTTTCGGCCTGGTTACCGAGCTCTTCGCCCGTGAGGACGCCCTCAGGCTGGCGGAGGATACCAAGGCTGTGATCGGCGTCATCCGCTCGCTCGAGCCCGTCGGCTGCTGCACGGCCGATTACCGGGAATCGCTGCTGTCGCAGGCCGAGCTCGACCCCGACGCCCCCGAGCCGGTCCTGGCGGTGCTCCGCGACCACGTCGAGCTGCTCGAGAAGGGCAAGCACGAGGAGATCCGGAAGCGCCTCAAGCTCGACGAGGACGGCCTCGCGGAGCTCCTGGCCTACGTGAAGCGGCTCAATCCCTTCCCCGGCCGCCTTTTCTCCAAATCCGAGCCGCGCTTCGTCATTCCCGACCTGCTCGTCAAGCTAAAGGACGGCGAGTTCGTCATCGTGCTCAACGACGAGGAGATACCCGTCCTCGGCATCAACCCCTTCTTCGACCGCCTGACCGAGGAGAAGCACGACAAGTCGACGGACGCCTTCGTCAAGGACAACGTCCGGCGGGCGCGCTTCTTCATCCAGAGCCTCCACCAGCGGAACAAGACCCTGCTCAAGGTGGCCAAGGCCGTGGTCGAATTCCAGCGCGCCTTCTTCGGCAAGGGGCCGAAGCACCTGGCGCCGCTGACCCTCAAGGACGTGGCCCGCGAGGTGGGCGTCCACGAGACCACGGTGTCGCGCATCGCCAACCGCAAGTACGTCCAAACCGACTGGGGCATCTTCGAGCTGCGCTATTTCTTCACCAACTCCATCTCGGGCGCCGGCTCCGGCGGCTCCCGCTTCTCCAAGGAGGGCGTCAAGCAGGTGATCAAGGAGCTCATCGGAGAGGAGACCGCCGTCATGTCCGACCAGGACATCGCGGACCTCCTGGCGCGTCGAGGCATCAAGCTGGCCCGGAGGACCGTCGCCAAGTACCGGCAGGAGCTCAACATGGACTCCTCGTTCGGCAGGCGGCACGTCTAGAAGGCGGCGCGCGAATCCGATCCGTTTAACGGCGGCGGACCCGCGGGGGCCGCCGATCGCATCGATACCGAGGAGGCTGTATGACCGTCGACGTCCGTTCCGTGCATTTCGAGCTTTCGCAAGTCAACCGGGATTTCCTCGACCGGAAGCTCGAGCGGCTCGCGTACGCGAAGGACCTCGTGGTGGACCTGCTGTTCGCGTTCACCCACGAGAAGGACTTCAAGTGCGAATGCACCGTGAATTTCCGCTGGGGCGCCCAGGCCCACCTGGTGGAGCACGACTTCGAGCTGACGGCGGGCATCGACAAGCTGATCGACCGGCTCGAGCAGAAGATCGCCAAGGAAAAGGGCAAGGTGCAGGACCGCAAGGCCTGAGCCCGGAGCGGGCGCGCCCCGCGCCCTCGAGGAGAAGCCGCCCGGCTGGCCGGGCGGCCTTTTTTTATCCCCGGCGCCGCGCGTTGCGAACGGTGGCGCTTCGTAGTATGCTTCCCGCGGAATGGACGAAAAGCGGCGCTTCACGGTACTCGACCTCCTCGACCTCGAGCTGAGGGAGCACAACGCCCTCGACCTGCGCTGCCTCGGCGGCCGGAAAGGGCTCGTGCGCGAGATAACCGTGCCCGACATCAACCGCCCCGGCCTGACCCTGTCGGGCTTCTACGAGGCTTTCGGCGCCGAGCGCATCCAGATATTCGGGCAGGGCGAGTGCGCGTACCTGGAAAAGCTGGCCGCGGAGGGCCGTTCCGACACGCTCGAGCGCTTCTTCCAGTTCCCGATCCCTTGCTGCGTCTTCGCCAACTCCCTCCAGCCCGACCGCATCTTCATGCGGCTCGCCGAGGCGGCCGATTGTCCCGTGCTGCAGACCGAGCTCTCGTCCAGCGAGTTCTCCAGCCGCCTCCTGCGCGTGCTCTCCGACGTGTTCGCGCCGCAGACCACCATCCACGGCGTCCTGGTGGAGGTCTTCGGCATCGGCATCCTGCTGACCGGCGATTCCGGCGTCGGCAAGAGCGAAACGGCCCTCGAGCTGATCGAGCGCGGCCACCGCCTGGTGGCCGACGACGTGGTCGAGATCCGCTGCGTGAACGGCAACGTGCTGATGGGACAGGGCGCCAACAAGGTGATCGGCCACCACATGGAGATCCGGGGGCTCGGCATCATCAACGTCACCCACCTGTTCGGCGTCGGCGCCATCCGCGACAAGAAGCAGATACAGCTGGTCTGCGACCTCGAGCTCTGGGATCCGGAGAAGGTCTACGACCGCATCGGCACCGACGAGAACCTGACGGAGATCCTGGAAGTCAAGGTTCCGAAGCTCGACATTCCGGTAAAGCCGGGCCGCAACATCCCGGTGATCGTGGAAACCGCGGCCATGAACGAGCGGCTCAAGAAGATGGGATACCACTCCGCGCGGGAGTTCAACCAGAACATCCTGCGCTGGCTCGAAAGCGAGAGCGCGCGGGCCGTCTATTTCGGACAGGACGACTGACTCGGGCGGGGCGGCGGTTCCCGGGACCCCGCGCGAAGCGAGCGTTGACGAGGAGCGCGCGATGACGGAACGCGAAGTGACGATCACCAACAGGGCTGGCATCCACGCGCGACCGGCCGCGCTCATCGTGCAAACGGCCGGGAAATTCGCCTCGCGCGTGCACCTGAAAAAAGGCACGGACTCCATCAACGCCAAGAGCATCATGGGCATCCTGACGCTCGGCGCTTCCTACGGCACGCCAATCGTCATCGCCGCCGAAGGCGCCGACGAGGCCGAGGCCGTGGAGGCCTTGGCGCGCCTCTTCGGGAACCGGTTCGAGGAGGAATGAAAGGACGGCGTCGGGGCGGCTCGAGGACGGAAGTCCTGTCCGTCCTGATCCTGTACGTGCTGCTCTTCATCGGCTCGCTCGCGCTGGCCGGCGATTTCATGGCGCGCGACCCGGGACGCCGCGCGCCGGGCGACTACGTCGGCGTAGCGTTGCTGGCCCTCGTCCCCCTCGCCGTGATCGCCGGCCTGGTCCTGAGAACCCGCGCCCTCGCCATGGACGCGGCCCGACGGGCCTTCGGCTCGAGGCTCCGGCTCCGGCTGGCCGTCCTTTTCTTCAGCGTGGCCGCCCTGGCCTTCATCCCGACCGCGATCTTCCTCGGCAAGCTGCTGGCCTTCTCCCTGGAAGCCCCAGCCAGCGAGAATATCGCGACGGCGGTGGAGGGCGCGCGCGTCAGGACCTTCTCCGAGGACCAGGAGCGCCTGTCCAGGCTCGAGCGGCTCATGGTGCTCGACGCGCCGCGCCTGGCCGCTCGCTGGAACCTCGAAGCGCCCCGCCTCCTCGACGAGCTGGCGGCCCGCGAGCCGGCCGTCATCGGCGTGGGAATCTACGCCGCCGACGGCCGCGAGCTCGGATGGGCGGAGCGGCCGGTCGCCCTCTTGCAGGGACCGCGATCAAGCCAGGCGGAACGGGAACGGGTGGCGGCTTCCATGAACGGGTCCGGCTTCCTGGCGCGGGAGACTGCCGGCGGACGCACGCGGATCCGCTACCGGGTCGTGATCGATCCGGCGCTCGGCATCTCCGCGGTCGCGCTGGCCGAAACCGACCGAGCCCTGGAGGAGAGCGCCGAGTCGCTCGAACTGGCCGGAACGGAGATCGCCGCCCTAAGGTCGCGCCGGGAAAGCCTGCCCATCGAACTCGCCTGGTTCATGGCGGCGTTCGCGCTGCCCGGAGCCCTGGTCGCGCTGCTCCTCGGCGTCTCGGCGGCGGATTCGATGACCAGTCCGCTCGAGGCGCTCGACGAAGCCATGCGCCTCGCCGCCGAAGGCGACCTCACCCCCCGGCTCATGGCCAAGCCCGGCGACGAGATCGCGAGCCTGCTCGCCGCCTTCAACCGCATGCTGGTCGCCGTGGCGCGATCGCGCGACGAAACCGCCGCGTCCGGCAAGGCGAGCGCCTGGCGCGAGATAGCGCGCAGCCTGGCCCACGAGCTCAAGAATCCGCTGACGCCGATCAAGCTGTCGGCGGAGCGGGTGCTCCGCCGCTGGAGGAGCGAGCCGTCCTCGATCGGGGAAATCGTCGAGACCTCGATGATGGCGATAATAAAGGAAGTCGAGTCGATGAACGCCCTGCTGGCGGAGTTCCGCGACTTCGCGCGCCTGCCGGTGCCGGAGCCCGCCTGGATCGACCTGGCCAGCCTGATCGAGGAAGCGGTGGCTCCCTACCGGGCATCCTATCCGGGGGTCGCCTTCGACGCGAGCGCCGTGCCGGGCGACCTCGTGCTGCCGGTCGACCGCTCGCAGCTCAGGCGGGCGGTCTCCAACCTGGTGCAGAACTCCATCGACGCCATGGACGGCCGCGGCGAAATCTCTTTCCGGGCCGACCTTGTAAAGGCCGCCGACAACCGGTATTGTAGGCTCCGCGTCCGCGACACGGGCCGCGGCGTGGCGATGGCCATTCGCGACCACATCTTCGAGCCCTACATCAGCGACAAGCCGGAAGGCACCGGGCTCGGGCTCGCCATAGTGGACCGCATCCTGCGAGACCATGGCGGCAGGATCACGCTGGAGTCGGCCGAGGGCGCCGGCGCGGTGTTCACCATCGACCTTCCCATGGACCGGAGCCTATCGACGTGAGCAAGCCGACCATCCTCGTCGTGGACGACGAGCCGGGCATCAGGACGACCGTCCGCGAAGTGCTCGAGGACGAGCGCTACCGCGTGCTCGTCGCGGAGGACGGGCAAGCCGCCCTCGACGCCCTCGAACTCGACCCCGTCGACCTCGTCGTCCTGGACGTGTGGCTGCCGCGGGTCGGCGGCATGGACGTGCTCGCGAAGATCAAGGAATCCAGGCCCGGCCTCGAAACCATAGTGATCTCGGGACACGCCAGCGTGGACATGGCCGTCCAGGCGCTCAAGCTCGGCGCCTTCGATTTCGTCGAAAAGCCCATCAGCCTCGACCGCCTGCTCGCCGCCGTCCGGAACGCGCTCGCCATCCGCGAGCTCCGCGCGGAGAACCGCCGCTTGAAGCGCGCGGTCGCGCCGGCGCTCGAGCTGGTCGGCTCGTCGGCCGCCATGGAAACGGTCCGCTCCCTCGTGGAGCAGAGCGCCCGCTCCGACGCGCGCGTCCTCATCTCGGGCGAGAACGGCACGGGCAAGGAACTCGTCGCGCGGAGCATCCACGAGCGGTCGGAGCGTTCCGACGGACCCTTCGTGGCGGTCAACTGCGCCGCCATTCCGGACGCGCTGATCGAGAGCGAGCTGTTCGGCCACGAGAAAGGGGCCTTCACCGACGCCGCTTCGCGCCGCATCGGCCGCTTCGAGGCGGCCCGTTCCGGCACCCTGTTCCTCGACGAGGTGGCCGACATGTCGCTGTCGGCCCAGGCCAAGGTGCTCAGGGCCATACAGGAGCTGCGTTTCGAGCGCGTCGGCGGCGAAGAGACCATCGAGGCCGACGTCCGGGTCATCGCGGCCACCAACAAGAACCTGCGCTCCGAGATCGACGCCGGGCGCTTCCGCGAGGACCTCTATTTCCGCCTGGCCGTGGTGCCGATCGAGATACCTCCGCTCCGGGAACGTCCCGGCGACGCCGTCGAGCTGGCCGAGCGCTTCCTCTCCGACGCGGCGCGTCCCGGCTCCCCGCTCCGGACCTTCTCGCTCGAGGCCGCCCGGCTGATCGCCGGCCACCCCTGGCCCGGGAACGTGCGCGAGCTCAGGAACTTCGTCGAGCGCGTGGACGTGCTGTCCGACGAGGGCAGCATCTCGGGAGAGACGGTCGCCCGACTGCTCGGCTCCGCGAGCCCCCGCTCCGTGAGGGCGCTGGTGCCGGACGAGTACCTGGACCTGCCGCTCGCCGCCGCCAAGGATCTTTTCGAACGGAATTATCTTGTTCAAAAGCTCCGCGACTGCGGTTATACTGTGGCCAAAGCGGCCGAGGCCATCGGGGTCTACCCTAGCAACCTCCATGCCAAGATCCGTAAATACGGAATCGGGACAAACGAATGAAGTCGCTGACCGAACGGCAGAACGAGGTCCTCGCCTTCATCACGGACCACGTGGAGCGGCATTCCTACCCGCCCACCATCCGCGAGATCGCCGAGCACTTCGGCATTTCCGTCAAGGGCGCCTACGACCACGTGAAGGCGCTCGAGAAGAAGGGGGCGCTCCGGCTCGGCGAGAACCGATCGCGGGCCATGGAGGTCCTCCGGCGCGAGCGGCCGGAAGGGGACGTACGCGACGTGCCCCTGCTCGGGTCGGTAGCCGCGGGCAAGCCCATCTTCGCCGACGAGAACTTCGAGGGCTCCGTCCACGTCCCGACCGAGATGACCCGCAACCGCCAGTGCTTCGCCCTCAGGGTCCGCGGCGACTCCATGCGCGACGCGGGCATCCTCGACGGAGACATCGCCGTCATCGAGGAGCGCCCGATGGCCTCCGACGGCGAGATCGTCGTGGCCATGATCGACGACGCCGTGACCCTCAAGCGCTTCTACAGGGAGGCCGGCCGCATCAGGCTGGCCGCCGAGAACCCGGCCTACGCCCCCATCTACACCCAGGACGCCCGCGTGCTCGGCAAGCTCCGCGGGGTGATCCGCGTCTACTGACATGGTGGTCGAGTCCGTACTCCTCCTGGCCGGCCCCGAAACGGGGCGCCGCGACCGGCGCATCGCCGAACTCAAGGGCCGCCTCGCGAAGGAGTGGGGAGAGGCCCCCGAGGAACATCGCCGCTACGCCGGCGACACCCCGGTGGAGGAACTCCTCGACCTGCTCCGGAACGGTTCGCTCTTCTCGCCCGGCAAGCTCGTGCTCGTCTTCGACGCCGAGCTCATCAAAGGCAAAGCGGCGACGGGGCCGCTGGCCGCCTATATCAAGGCTCCGGCCGAGCGCACGACCCTCGTCCTGGTGACCGAGGGCTACGGCTTCGACAAGGCCCTCGAGGACGCCGCCGGCAAAGACCGCAAGACGACGTTTTGGGAACTCCGGGAGGACGAAAAGGAGCGACTGGCCCGCGACTGGTTCCGCGGCGCCGGGCTCCGCATCGAGGACGAGGCGCTCGACGCCCTGCTTACGCTGGTCGGAAGCGATTCCGCGACCATCGAGGCCGAGTGCGGGCGGATCGCGGAATTCCTGGGATCCGCGGGCACCGTCGACGCCCAGACCGTCGAGCAGTACGTGGCACGCACGCGGGGCGTGGACGCCTTCGGCGTCTTCGACCTGATGGCGCGGGGGGATCTGCCGGCCGCCCTGGAAGCCCTCGACGCCGTGCTATCGGGCCGGGAAGGCTCGGGACCGGGCATCCTGGCGGGCCTCCAGTGGTCGATGCGCAGGGTTTCGAAGCTGCACGCCCTCATGGGCGAAGGCGTCGCGTTCGACGAAGCCTGCAGGCGGCTCAGGGCCACCAGCCGGAAGCAGCTATCCGGCCTCGAGGCTGCCCGGAAGCGCTGGCCGTCCGCCGTCTGCGCGGAGCTCGCGGCCTTCGGCGCCGACGTCGACCTGGCGCTCCGTTCCGGCGGGGCCGCCTTCGAACGGCACTTCCTCTCGCTCTACGTCTACGCCTGCGCGGGCAAGCGGGCCCCCGTCGAGCTCGCCCGGAAGCCGGACTCCTTTCTCGACCCGTCGGCCTAGCGGCGGACCGCACCGGAACCCGCGACCGGACAGGGCCGCGCCTAGGCCCAGTCCGAAAAGCGCAGGAAGAAGCGGAAGCGTTTCCTCACGAAGAGCAGGGATGCGTCCGCGCGGTACTCGAGCGAGGCGACGACGAGCTCGCCCGCCGGTCCGCGCGCGTAACGTATCACCGCGTCCATGGTCGAAACTCCGAGAGGCAGGGGATCCCAGGTCTGGCGAGCGTAAAGCGGCTCCCCCGACTCGTCGCTGACGAGCAGGCCCTTCGCCCTGGCTTTCCCCCCGGCCGACAGCTCGTAAGGCCTGAATATCCGGGTCCTTCCCTCGTCCACCGCGAGATAGGGAGCCGACACGATCCGTCCCGCCTGGAAATCCGGATCGAAGGGCGTGGCGCGGAAGCCGTCGCCCCATGACGGCGGACCGTCCCCCGCGCTTCCCTTTTCGAACCGCTTCCGCCAGGCCTCGGTGACGTCCTCGCCGTCCTTGCGCGCGGAGACGACCGTGCCGCGGGTGCCGGCATCCGACCGCTCGAGCAGGGTCTCCACCTCCTCCCAGGAAACGACGGCGCCCGCGGCGTCGAGCTCCTCGATGCGCCAGGACATCCGTCGGGGCTGCAGCGAAAGCCCCCTGCCGTAGTCTGATACGGAACGATCCCAGGCGGCATCGGCGGCGTTGGGTTGGGCCGGAGCCGCGACGACGAGGAAGACCAGCGCCAGGAGGGTGGTGGTGCGCATTCGCTCAAGTATAGCGCCGGAGGCGCCGATGCCAACAAGGAACACGTGCGCACGGAGCCCCAATGAGCGGAACCTTTGACGAAGCCGGAGGGCGGCGGGCCGAGCCCGTCCAGGGAGCGGGAATCGGTACGGAACGGCCCGACGTCGGGACCGAATTCCGCCTGGCCCGACGCCTACTCGACCTGATGCCGGACGGCGCCTTCTTCGCCGACGACAGGTTCACGCTCGCCTGGACGAACCCCGCGCTCGGCAGGGTGGCGGGACTTCCTTCCTTCGAGCTCGTGGACGCCTGCATCGACGCGCTCTTCCCGGAGGACGACCACGAGGGACGGGCCCTCGAGGCCCGGAACGCCCTCGCCACGCTCGGCCACTGGAGGGGCGTGATCCGCCGCAGGGACCGCCGCGGCGCCGCGCGGGGTTACGAGCTGGCCGTCTCGGCGCTCCGCGACGAAGCCGGCCGCCGTTGGTACGCGGGACACCTGCGCGACCTCTCGTCAGTCGATCGTGCCAGGGAACGCCTCGAATACAGCGCGAGCCACGACGCCCTGACCGGGCTTCCCAACCGCGAGCTATTCTCATCCGGCCTCGAGACCCTCATCTCGGCGCCGGGCAGGCCGTGCTTCGCGGTCGCCCTGATCGACCTCGACAACTTCAAGCGCATCAACACCGAACTGTCGCGCGAGGACGGCGACCGCATCCTCAAGGCCGTGGCCGAACGACTCGCGGCGGCGGTCCGCTCCGGCGATTTCCTGGCCCGTTCCGGCGGCGACGAGTTCAGCCTGATAGTCCGGCTGGAACGGGACCAGGACGGCGCCGAAGCCGCCTCGCGCATCCTCGGCGCCTTCTCCGCGCCCTTCGAGGTCGCCGGCAAGGCCGTCCACGCCCGCGCCAGCATGGGCCTGGCGCGCTTCCCCGAGCACGGGACGGACGCGCGAACCCTCATGGCGAACGCCGACCTGGCCCTCCAAGCCAGCAAGGACCGCGGTCGCTCGGCCCTCAACTTCTACCGCCCCGACATCGACCTCGAGCTCCGCGACCGCGCCTTCCTCGAGGACAACCTCCGGGACGCCCTCGAGCGAAGCAAGCTGTCAGTGCATTACCAACCCGTCATCGACGTGGCCTCGGGCGAGCTCGTGAGCGTCGAGGCGCTCGCGCGCTGGTACCACGCCGGACACGGCTCCATCTCGCCGGAGCGCTTCATACCGGTGGCCGAGAGCTCGGGCATGATAGGGGAGCTCGGCGAACAGGTGCTGCGGACGGCCTGCAGGCAGGGCGGCGCCTGGTCCTGCGAAGGCGGCCCCGACCTGCGGGTGGCCTTCAACGTCTCGCCGATCCAGCTCAAGGATCCCGGCTTCGTCGACTCGCTCGCCGCGGCCTTGCTCGAGACGGGCGTCAACCCCTCGCGCCTCTCAATAGAGATCACCGAGAGCACCATCTGCGACGACCTCGAGGATGCGGCCCGGGTGCTCTCGCGCATCAAGGCGCTCGGCATCTCGATCTCGGTGGACGACTTCGGCACCGGCTACTCGTCGCTGGCCTACATCAAGAACCTGCCCGTGGACGTGGTCAAGATCGACCGCGAGTTCATTCGCGACATCGAGACCAACGAACGGGCTTTCGCGATCGTCGAGAGCGTGGTCCGGCTTTCCCACGAGATGGGCATAAAGGTGATAGCCGAGGGCGTCGAGAACCCGACCCAGTTCGAGCTGCTCCGCAACGTCGGCTGCGACTGCGCCCAAGGCTTCCTGTTCAGCCGCGCGCTCCCGGCGTCGGAGCTCGAGTACCTGTTCTTTGGCTAGGCGCCAAGGGCGCTACGCGCCCTTGGCGGCGCCGAAGCCTTGAGGCTTCGGCGATCTTCCGGATCGGCTTCCGATTGCGCTACGCGCCCTTGGCGGCGCCGAAGCCTTGAGGCTTCGGCGATCTTCCGGATCGGCTTCCGATTGCGCTCCGCGCCCTTGGCGGCGCCGAAGCCTTGAGGCTTCGGCGATCTTCCGGATCGGCTTCCGATTGCGCTCCGCGCCCTTGGCGGCGCCGAAGCCTTGAGGCTTCGGCGATCTTCCGGATCGGCTTCCGATTGCGCTCCGCGCCCTTGGCGGCGCCGAAGCCTTGAGGCTTCGGCGATCTTCCGGATCGGCTTCCGATTGCGCTCCGCGCCCTTGGCGTCAGTCTCGGCCTTCGAGCAGCAGGACCTCGCAGGGACGTAGCTCCGTCCGTCCCGCCCGGTTCCGCGCGCCCGCCTCGCGGTGCGTGCCGAGGAGGACCGAAGCGTCCGAGGGCAGCTCGAAGCGGCGGTCTTTCGAGGCGAAATTGAGGACGACGAGGACTCGCCCCTCGCCCGCCGCCCCTCCATCGCCGCGCCGTTCGTAGGCGAGCACGTCCGGGTCCTCTCCGACGAACGCGAGGTCGCCGAGCGCGAGCTCCGGGCGCGAACGCCTCAAGGCGAGCAGGGCCTTGTAGAAATTCAGCACGGAGCCGCGGTCGCGTTCCTGGGCCTCGACGTTCCGTCCGCGCCACCCCGGCTCGAGCGGCAGCCAGGGCCGCCCCTCCGTGAAACCCGCGTTCGGGGACGAATCCCACTGCATCGGCGCGCGCTCCGGGTCGCGCCCGTAGGCGCGCAGGGGCCAGGTCGCGATGCCGAGCGGATCGCGGAGTTCGCGGCGCCGGGGAAACGAGCCCTCCATGCCGAGCTCCTCGCCGTAGTACAGGAAGGGGCTGCCCCGGAGCGTCAGGAGCATGGCCGCCGCGACCCGGGCTCGCGCGTCGGTGAAGCCGGCCTTCCGGTACCTCCGGGCGTGCCGGAGCTGATCGTGGTTCGACAGCGTGAAGTTGGGCCAGGCGCCTTCCGGCAGCGCCGCGTACCAGGCGCGCGCCGAGTCGCGGAAGGCCCGCGCGCTCCAGGGCCGGAACAGGAACTCGAAGTTGAAGGCCATGTGGAGGCCTTCGCCACGTTCCCCGTGGCAGGCCGCGGCCAGGGCCGGATCGCGGCCGTGCGTTTCGCCGACGAGCACCCGCTCGCCCGCCTCGTCGGCCACCTTCCTCAAGCCGGCCAGGGCGCCGAAGACCTCGGGCCGGTTGCGGTCGTAGACGTGCCGCTGGAAAAGGTCGAGCGGCTTCCACGAGAAGGGGTTCGAGCGGAGTTCCGCGTCCTTGAAGTAGGCGGTGGCGACGTCGAGTCGGAATCCGTCGACCCCCAGCGCGAACCAGAAGCGGAGAACGTCCGCGAATTCCTCGGCCACCGCGGGGTTCCGCCAGTCGAGCTCCGGCTGGTGCCGGGTGAAGGTGCCGAGATACAGCTCGTCGGTGGCCGCGTTCTCGAACCAGGCCGAGCGCAGTTCGAAGAGGCTCTTCCAGTTGTTGGGCGGGACGGGACGGCCGAACGCGTCGCGGCGGTCGATCGGGTGCCAGAGGTACCAGCCGTGGCGGGGATGGTCGCGCGACGAGCGCGCCTCGACGAACCAGGGATGCTCGTCGCTCGTGTGGTTAGCCACCAGGTCCAGGAGCACGCGGAGGCCGAGCCGGTGCGCGTCGGCGACGAGGGCGCGGCAATCGTCGAGAGAGCCGAAGAGCGGGTCGACGTCGCGGTAGTCGGCCACGTCATAGCCGAAGTCCTTCATCGGGCTCTTGAAGAAAGGGCTGATCCAGAGCGCGTCGACGCCGAGCCGCGCCAGGTAGGGCAGCCGCGAACGGATGCCGCGAAGGTCCCCGACCCCGTCGCCGTCGGAGTCCATGAAGGAGCGCGGATAGATTTGGTAGAAAACCGCCCGCTTCCACCAGTCCCGGCCCGGGTCCATCAGTCCGATCCCCGGTGGCCGCCGAGCCCTTCGCGCCCCGGTTCGCCGGAGTCGAGGATCTCGAATTCGAGGTCGCGCGCAGTGCGCGCCTGGCAGGCAAGACGGTCCCCGGTCGGCGCCTTCAGGGCTTCGAGCCGTTCCCGCTCCGACGCCCCGATGGCGGAAAGGCCCGCGCCTTCCCCGCCGACGCGGACGCGGCAGGTGCCGCAGCGCGCGATGCCGCCGCAGTCGTGGCGGATGGGCACGCCGGCGAGCAGCAGCGAGGTGAGCACGCTGCGCGCGGGCGAGTTCTCGACGACGCGGACGCTTCCGTCGCCCGCCGTCGCGAAGAGGCGGCTCAAGGACTTGCCGCGGCGGTGACGCGGTTCCGGCCCGCCTGCTTGGACTGGTAGAGGGCCTTGTCGGCCCGGTCGATGAGGTTGCGGCCGGAAACGTCAAAGCCGGGACGGTAATGCGCGACCCCGACCGAGACCGTCACCTGGAGCGAAAGGCCCTCGTACTCGGTGCGGGCGGATTCGATGGCCGACCTGACCCGCTCGGCCACGGCCAGCGCGCGGCTTTCGTCCGAGTCCGGCAGGAGCACGCAGAATTCCTCGCCGCCGTAGCGCGCGGCCAGATCGCTCGGCCGCACGCTCTCGCGCAGGGTGCGCGCCACTTGCTTGAGCACCGCGTCCCCGCAGGAATGCCCGTAGGTGTCGTTGAACTGCTTGAAATGGTCGATGTCGAGCATGAGGACCGAAAGATCCTTGCCGCGCTCGGCCGCCTTTTCCATGCGCTCGAGCAGCACCGTGTAGAAATAGTGCTTCAGCTTGAGCTTGGTCATCATGTCGGTGGTGGTCATCTCGAACAGGAACGCGTTGTGGACGGCGCCGGCCGCCAGGTCGGCTATGGCGAGCAGTTCGTTCAGCTCGTAGTCCGAGAAACCATCGCTGTCGATGCGATCGCCGAGCAGGATGACGCCGTTCACCGCGCCCTTGGCCTTGAGCGGCACGACCAGGTCCGGGCCGAGCGCGCGCAGGGCGGGGAGCTCCGCGGCCTCGGGCACGCGCGAGATGAGCTCGCCGTAGCGGTAAACCCCCGCGTTGCGGGCGAGGAAGCGCACGAGCTCGTGGTCCTCGGGGAAGCTGTAGTCGACCTTCTGGTCGATCTCGAAGCCCTTGAAGTTCCGGTAGAGCGAGAAGGTCGGCGACTCGAGTCCTTTCTTCGAGAAGAGCCCGGCCTTCACGACGCGCAGCTGGCCCATGATGGTGAAAAGGATCGAGTCGATCAGGATGGGGTATTCGAGCGTCGAGTTGAGGCTCTTGGAAATTTCCAGCAACTGCTCCAGGTCGTAGATCCGCTTCTCGCAGGCGGTCCGGATCGCTTCGGGACCGGCCGACCAGTCGATTCCCGCCACGCCGGTTCGCTCGTCTTCCATGCGACCAGTATAGGCCGGATCGGGGTGGCTCGCCACGATGGAAACCTAGAAAGCGGCCGCGGCGGCCTTGACCGCGTTCTCGAAGAAGGGCAGGCCCGTGCCGCCCTCGAAACCGCGGCGCCGGAGCGGGTGGTTCTCGGGCAGGAGGAAGGCTTCCGGATGCGGCATCAATCCGATCACGCGGCCGCTCGGATCGCGGAGCCCGGCGATGCCGTTGGCGGAGCCGTTGGGATTGACGCCCTCGTAGCGCAGCGCGACGAGCCCCTCCCGTTCGACCCGCTCGAGGACCGCCGCGTCGCGCGCCGTGAAGCGGCCTTCGCCGTGCCGGATCGGCAGCTCGCGGGGTGACAGGCCCTTCGTCCAGGCGCAGGCGCCCGAGGCGTCGAAGGAAACCCGGACCCAGTCGTCGACGAAGCGGCCGGACTCGTTGTGGACCAGCGTCACCGAGCGCTCGCCGGATTCCGGCCAGGGAAGGAAGCCGGACTTCACGAGGGCCTGGAAACCGTTGCAGATGCCGAGCGTGAGGCCGCCCCGCTCGTGGTGCGCGCGCAGCGCGTCCGAAAGCCGCGTTCGCAGCAGGTTGGCGACCACCTGGGCCGAGCCGAGGTGGTCGCCGAAGGAGAAACCGCCGGGCAGCGCGACTATCGCGGCGCCTTCGAGCAGGGCGGGATCGGCGAGCAGGTCCGAAAGGTGCAGGCGTTCGGGCGTCGCGCCGGCCAGGCGGAAAGCCTCGACCAGCTCGGGGTCGGAATTGAAGCCGTAACCGGCCAGCACGATCGCGCGGACGTTCATGGCCGGCCTCCGGGAACCAAGGGAGTCTTGAAGGCGGCTTCGAGCGCGTCGAGCGTCGCGCGGACCAGGACCTCGCCGCCGCGGCGGAGCTCGAGGCGCGGCTCCCCGTCCAGGACGCCGAGCAGGCGGAAGGGGTGGGCCGCGAAGGTGGTCTCGAAGCGCTCGCGGTCGACCCGGCGTATCGAGACGACGAAGCGCGAAGGATCCTCGGCGAAGAGGGCGCGCGCCGCGTAGTCGGGGGCGCCGGGATCGAGTCCGGGCAGGCCGTCCACGCGCGCCGTGATGCCGAGCCGGCCGCCCAGGCAGCTCTCCGCCAGCGCCGCCGCGAGGCCCCCGTCGGAAAGGTCGTGGCAGGAACGGATCATGCGGCCGGAGATGCCCTTGTGCACCGTCGCGTAGAGCGCCTTGGCCGCCGCGAAATCCGGAATCGGCGCCCGGCCGTAGGACGGTCCGTCCTCTCCGCGGGCGCGCTTATCCGCTCCGTCCACGCGCTCGAGCATCGATCCGCCGAGGGCGCCCGGCGTCGAACCGAGCAGGTAGACGAGATCGCCCTCCTCGAGGAAGTCGGTCGACGAGGCCTTGCGCACGTCGTCGATGGCGCCCGCCAGCGTGACGAGCAAGGTGGGGATCGAGGAGATGGTCCGGCCGCCCGCGCGGGCATCGTTCTTCATGCTGTCCTTGCCCGAGACGAGCGGGAGGCCGTAGGCGAGGCAGGCCTCGGACAGGCCCTCGCACGCGCGCACGAGGGCGGCCAGCTTGGCCGCGCCGTCGGGCGTCGTTTCCGACTCGACCGGATCGGGCCAGCAGAAGTTGTCCAAGGCGGCGGCGCGCTCGGGGTCGCCGCCGAGCGCGACGTGGGCGCGGTACGCCTCGTCCACCGCGCAGGCCGCCATCCTGTACGCGTCGTCGAGACCGTAGCGGGGACAGACCCCGTGGGTCACGGTGTAGCCGCGGAAATTTCCCAGATCCGCGCGGATGACCGCCCCGTCGCCCGGCGCGTCGCGGCGAAGGCCGACCATGGGCTTCTCGACCGAGCGCGCCTGCACCTCGTGGTCGTACTGCCGGATCCAGGCTTCCTTCGAGGCGACGTTCGGCTCGGCGAGGATGTCGAACAGGACCGGCGTCCAGTCCGAGCGCTCGGGCACGGGGCCTGCCCCCCGCGTCGCGGCGGGAAGCGCGGCGCGCAACTTCATGCGCGGCAGGCCGTCGTGCAGAAATTCGAGCGGCAGCAGGCCGACGGTCCTTCCCCCGTTCGCCCGGATTTCCACCGAGCCCGAGTCGAGGAACTCGCCGACCGCGGTGGCCTCGACGCCGCGGCGCCGCGCCAGGTCCATGAAAGCGTCCAACGATTCGGGCGGCACGGCCAGGCTCATCCGCTCCTGGCTTTCCGAAACGAGGATCTCCCAGGGCGAAAGGCCCGGGTACTTGAGAGGGCAGGCGTCCAGGTCGACGCGGACGCCGCCGGATTCCCGCGCCATCTCGCCGAGGCTGGAGGAAAGCCCGCCGGCGCCGTTGTCCGTGACGAAGCGGTAGAGCCCCGCGTCGCGGGCCTCGAGCAGGAAGTCCGTCATCCGCTTCTGGATGATGGGGTCGCCGATCTGCACGGCTCCGACCGGGCTCGATTCGTCGAGGGCCTGGCTCGAGAAGGTGGCCCCGTGGATCCCGTCCTTGCCGACCCGCCCGCCGAGCATGACGGCCAGGTCGCCCGGACGGATCGACTTTTCCCACGAAGGCTCGCCGTCCAGGAATTCCGGCATGACGCCGCCGGTGCCGCAGAACACGAGAGGCTTGCCGAGCCAGCTCTCGTCGAAGAGGAAGGCGCCGGCCACCGTGGGAATGCCCGACTGGTTGCCGCCGTCGACGATGCCGCGGTGCACGCCCTCGAGCACGTCGCGCGGCGCGATGAGGCCTTCTGGCACCTCGGCGTCGGGAGTTGAAGGAGGAGCGAAGCAGAGCACGTCCGTGTTGAAGATCGGCTTCGCGCCCATGCCCGTGCCGAGGACGTCGCGGTTCACCCCGACGATGCCCGTGATGGCTCCGCCGTAGGGGTCGAGGGCCGAGGGGCTGTTGTGGGTCTCCGCCTTCACGCAGAGCGCCTGACCCGGATGGAAGACCACGACGCCGGCGTTGTCGGTGAAGACCGAGCGGAGGAAGGGCTTGGACGGCGCGAGCGCCTCGGTGGTCGCGCGGATGTAGGTCTTGAAGAGCGAGCGGATGCTCCTGGTCCCTTCCGGGGTCCGGTACTCGATGTCCGCGTTGAAGATCTTGTGCTTGCAGTGCTCGCTCCAGGTCTGGGCGAGCATCTCGAGCTCCACGTCGCTCGCCTCGGGGGGAAGGCCGGCGGCCTCCCTGCGGCGCCGCGTCTCCGGGTCCGCGTAGTGGGCCCGGATGGCGGCCAGTTCCTCGCCCGAAAGCGCGAGCACACGCTCCGCGGAAAGCCGACCGAGCGCGTCGTCGTCCATGGCGGCCAGGTCGAACCAGGCGGGTTCGGCGGGGTCGTGGGCGCCCGGCGCCGGATGCTTCGTCGGAGGCCTCGCGCCGGCTTTCCATTCCGCCGAGCCGATGACGAGCGCTGACTGGACGAGGGGATTGTGCAGCGAGGCGGCGAGCGCTTCCGCGTCACCCGCCCGGAGCTCGCCGTAGACCAGGTATTGCCGGGCCGTGGAGAAGCGCGCGTCCCCGAGCGCGTCGCGCCCGAGGGCGAACTCGAGGGCTTCGCACGCGGTGAGGGCCAGGGCGTCGGTGACGCCGGGCCGCCACGCGACCTCCAGCAAGGCCGACCAACCGGCCAGGGCGGGGCGTGCGGCCGCCCAGGCGTCGACGTCCGCGACCTGGACCACCGGGTCGACGAAGGCGTCGACGCAGGGCCCGGGCGGCAAGGGACGGTCGACCAGAACGGCGTCCACCAGGGCGAAGCGGACCGGGTGGCCGAGGCGGGCTCCGGCGGCGGCCCCGAGGGACGAGGCGCGGCCGTCGAGCGCCGGATCGAGGTAACTCGTTTCGATGCGCATGGCGTGCCGCATGATAGCGCGGGAGGCGCGGCCAGCGGAAGCGGCTCTCGCTTGAAAAGCACGCGGCGACGAACGCGCGGATCGCGATTTCCCGCTCGCGCCCGGGGCCGGTCGCTCAGTAGACGAAGACGACGGTCTCGGTCGGCTGCCGGTGACGGAGCTTGAGGTAGAGCGAGTTCGAGGCGCGCTTGTAGTTGAAGCCCGAGACCTCGTAGCGTTCGAAGGCCGGATCCATGCGGTAGTCGATGCCGTGGATGCGGATGGTCTGATAGGGAGCCACGCCGTAGACGGCGGCGAAATGGGCGTAGCCGACGGGGTTTTCGAACGAGTACACGGCCCTTCCCGTCTCCTTGACCACCGAAACCCGGGACGCCACGGTCCAGGCCCAGGCTCCCGGCCCGAGCTCGCGGTAGAACGACACCTGCCGGGGATAGCGGGGATTCGTCGCGACGAGGTCGTAGACCGCCTCGGGGGCCAGCGAGGACGAGCCGACGACGAGCGAGCCATCCTTGAGGGAAGCGGCCGACGGCAGGAAGCCGTCGCCGTCCGCCAGGGCAAGCACCCCGGCCACGAGGCTCTGGCCGACGCCGACCATGGTCGACTTGGCGGACCTCTCGCCGTAACGGATGAGCGCGTAGCCCGCCCTGAGCCCGAGCCTCGGATCCATCTCTCCTGAGCCACCGGCGCGGTAGAAGTACCCCTGCGCGGTTTTCCGCACGGCGGGAAGCATGACGCGCTCGGCGACGGCTTCGAAACGGGCGAAAGGATTCGCGTCGGCGCCCAGCAACTCGAAGCCGTCGAGCCATGCCTCGAGGGCTCCGACGGCCCGCCGCGGGTCGAGCGAGGCCGGATCGACGCCCTGGGCCCAGGCGAAGACCGAGCGCGCGAGCGAATACGGGGTGCGGTCGAGCAGGAAGGGCACGAGGCGCTCGCCGTCGAATATGGAGGCGGAATTCTCGGCGATGGCGCGTTCGATTCGGCGCACCTCCGCGAGGTCGGCCTCCTCCAGCCTGCCCATCGCGTTGACGATGTCGCCGAAGTACGGCGCGGAGAGCCAGGAGAATTCCGCGGGCCGCGCCGCGCGCACGGCGGCCACGCGCTCGAAGGCCGCAGGTCCGGCCCCGCGCGACCAAGCCTCGGCGAGGTAGGCCACGGCGGCCGCCTCCACGGGCGCCCTTCCCCCCGCGGAATCCGCCCACGCTCCTTCGGTGGCGATCCAGCGCCGGGCCGAGAGCCCCGCCCAGGTCTTGTCGAGGTAGGAGGAGCGCACCGCGGCCCAAGCCGAGCCCTCCATGGGCGCCTGTTCGACGAAGGTCGCGACGGCAGGGGCGGACGACGCGGCCGGCGCCGCGACCGGCGCCATCGTCAGGGCTGCGGGCACGAGCGCGGTACCGGACAGCCTCATGATCCGAGCGGCGCGGTCGAGCGCCGCGCCGGGAATACCGAGCGACCAGGTCGAGCCGCCGCGCGCGAGCACGAGCGTTCCACCGGAGCCTTCATCCAGGCGCGCCCCGCGCGAAAGCCTCCATGAAACCGAAACTTCCCGCGCCGAGTCGATGGAGACGGAGGCGCCGCCGTCCGGCGACGACAGCGCGCGCAGGACCGGTCCGCCCTCGAATTCCACGAGGAAGCCGGCCGCGAGCGCGGTGAAGGAAGCCGGCGCCGAAGTCCTCCGGGTGCCCTTGGCGTCGGTCCAGGACAGCGGTCGCTCGGCGGAGAAATCAAGCGTGAGTCCCTGGAACGAAAGCGACGCCGCGGAAATCGGGCCGCCTTCGCGCGACCCCGGTTCTCCGCCCTCGGCCCGCTCCGCGCGCAGGGCGAATTCGCCCGACTCGACGAGGAAACCGCCTTCCCTCGGGAACTGGATGAGCACGAGGGCGACGATGATGCCGATATAGAGAGCGGCGAGGCCCAAGCCCCGCCAGAGGGATCCGTATTTCATGGCGGTTTCGGACTGTAGCGCAGGAAGGGCCGAAGTGCAAGCTTGCCCCGGGTGAGCGCCCGAGGCTATCATGACGGCCTCGCCACCCCACGCATCGACCTGGAGCCGACGATGAGCGCACGCGCAGTCCGAACGATCACCCGCGGCGTCGCGGGATACGTGATCGCCATCTCCCTTTCGATCCTGACCCTGCTGGCTGCCGCCTGCGGCAGCGCGGGTCCCGTCCCCGAGCTCAAGGATCCGGTCGTCCGCGAGCTCGTCACGCTCGACCAGATCCACGCCCTGCTCGCGAAGGGCGAGCTCGGAGCCGCGCTCGCCAAGACCGAGTCCTACGCCGCCGCCGAACCCGCGAACGTCGACCGCCGCCTCGTGCTGGCCTCGGTCCGCGCCTCGGCCGGCGACCTGGCCGGCGCCCGCGCCGCCACGGAGGAAGCCAAGGTCCTCGCCCCCTCGAGCGCCGAGCCCTGGTTCTTCGCCGCCGAACTCGCCTCGTGGTCCGGCGACGCGGCCGGCCGCAAGGCCGCCCTCGACAAGGCCCTGTCCCTCGAGCCCGCGCACGCCGACGCCCTGGCCGCGTACGGCGACCTCCACTGGGAGGCCGGCGCCTACGCCAAGGCCGAGGACTACTACCGCCGCGCCTTCGCCGCGGACCCCGCCAACCTGGGCGCCCTGCTCGGCATGGGCCGCGCCGCCTACCGCAAGGACGACTACAAGGCCTCGGCCTCCTTCCTCGACCGCGCCGTGGCCGCCCACCCCGGATCCTCGCTGGCCTATTCCGACCGGGCCCGCGCCCGCTACAAGCTCGGCCGCTACCTCGAGGCCCTCGACGACCTGGACGCCTCCGTGGAGCTCGATCCGGACTCCGCCTGGCACCGCATCGAGCGCGGCCAGCTGCTGCTCGACTTCGGACGCCCGGAAGAGGCGCTCGCCGACTTCTCGCGCGCCATCGAGCTCGATCCCTCCGACTTCCTGCCCTACGTCTACCGCGCCGGCATCCACGAGGAAGCCGGCCGCGACGCCGAAGCCCTGGCAGACTACAAGAAGCTGCTCGCGCTCGAGCCCGACTACTGGTACGCCAACGAATCCATCGGCACGGTCGCGTTCCGCTCCGGCGACTGGAAGACCGCGCGCGAAGGCTTCGAAGCCGCCTTCCGCATGAGTCCCGTCCAGTACGAGTACGCCGTCATGGCGGCCGTGTCGCTCGCCCGGGGCGGCGACGCCGAGGGCGCGCGCGCCTTCGCCGGAAAGGTGCTTCCCTCCATCGACCGCGAGAAATTCCCCTCGGAATGGCTGGCCCTCCGCCTCTTCTACGACCGCGCAGGGTCGAGCTCGGAGATCGAGCTGCGCATCGGCGCGGAAAAGCGCCTCGACATGAAAGCCGCCCTGCTCGTCTGGCTCGGCGAGTACTGGATAGCCAAGGGCCGGCCCGAGCTCGGCGCCACCTATATCGGACTCGCGCTCGAGCTCGACCGGCAAGGCACCATCTGGCACCGCCTCGCGGAAGCCGAGGCGAAGCGGCTGGGACCGGCCAAGCCGTGAAGCCGGCGGGCGCCCTCGCGTCCCTCGAGGCGGCGCTCGACCGCCGCCTGCCCGTCATCGCGCAAGCGCACGACTTCCCGGACGTCGACGCGTTCGGCGCCGCCTGGGCCCTGGCCAGCCTGCTCGCCGCGCGCGGTTACGACGCCGCGCCCGCCTTCCGCGGGGGCTTGCGCTCGCGAAGCCTCGCGAACATGGCCCGCGAGCTCGGAGCCCCGGTCGCCACCCCGCCAGACGAAGCGTTCGGCGGGCGTTCGATCGTCGCCGTCGACTGCATACCCGAGAACGGCAACGTCGAGCTCTTTCCCGGCCGACTGGCCGCGGCCATCGACCACCACGTCCCCGCGGCCGCGCCCGCGGCCCCCTTCGCCGACCTCCGCATCGACTCGGGCTCCTGCTGCTCGATCATCGTCGACTACTGGAGGGAAGCCGCCCTCGAGCCCGAGCGCCGCGTCGCCACCGCCCTGCTCGCGGGCCTGCAGGCGGACACCGACTTCCTCTCGCGCGGGGCCGGCCCCCTCGACGTGGAAGCCTTCCACTGGCTATCATCGCGCGCGGACCGCGACCAGGCGGCCCGGCTCGTCAAGACCGCGCTGGCCCCCGGCGAGCTCAGGCTCATCGCGACCGCGCTCCAGTCCGCGACCCTGGCCGACTCGGCCCTGTACGCAGTGGTCGGCCGGGCCCGCGACATCGAGGCGCCCGCCCTGCTCGCCGACTTCGCGCTCCGCGCCGAGGACGTCTCGGTCGCCCTGGTCGCCTCGGTCGACGACGAGGGCGTGCGCATCTCGATCCGCTCGCGCGACCCGCTCGTGCCGGCCTTCGACGCCGCGCGCGCGCTCGTCGCGGGCATAGGCTCCGGCGGCGGCCACGGCCGTTCCGCCGGCGGCCGCATCGCCCTTTCCGATTTTCCCGGCGAGGAGGCGCTCGGCGCCCGCTTCTTCGACGCCGTCCGCTCGCTGCGCGCACATCGATCCTGACGGAGTCCCCATGCCCGCCGTCCGCCGCATCGTCCACGGAAAACGCGAATTCATCCTCGTCGGCACCGCCCACGTCTCGGCCGAGAGCGTGCGCGAGGTCGTCGACACCATCGAAACCGAAAAACCGGACCGCGTCTGCGTCGAGCTCGACCCGGGCCGCCACGGCTCGCTGACCAAGGGCTCCGACTGGCGCGCCCTCGACATCGCCAAGGTGCTCAAACAGGGCAAGGGCTTCCTCCTCCTGGCCAACCTCGCGCTCTCGTCCTTCCAACGCCGCATGGGTTCCGGCTCCGGCACCAAGCCCGGCGCCGAGATGCTCGCGGCCGTGGAAGCCGCCGAGAAGGCCGGCATCCCCTGGAGCCTCTGCGACCGCGAGGTGCAGGTGACGCTCCGCCGCGCCTGGACCATGAGCGGTCTCTGGGGAAAGGCCAAGCTCGTCGCCAGCCTCCTCTCCGGCGTCGCGGGCGGCGACGAGGTCAGCCCCGAGGAGATCGAGAAGCTCAAGGAGCAGAACGAGCTCGACGCCATGATGGCCGAGCTCGCCGACTACCTGCCCTCGGTCAAGAAGGTGCTCATCGACGAGCGCGACCGCTACCTGGCCGCGAAGATCTGGACCTCCGAAGGCGCGCGCATCCTGGCCGTCGTCGGAGCGGGGCACGCCGCCGGCATCGAGGACTGGCTCGGCCGCTTCGCGCGCGGCGAGGAAGCCACCGACGTCGCGGAGATCGACACGGTGCCCGGCCCCGGCCTCTTCTCGAAAATCCTCCCCTACGCCCTGCCGGCCGCCCTCGTGGCCCTCTTCGGACTCAGCTTCCTCCGCTCCGGCGCCCTGGCCAGCCTCCGCATGCTCGGCTTCTGGGTGCTCCTGAACGGCGGCCTCGCGGCGCTCGGCTCGGCCCTCTGCCTGGCGCATCCCCTCACCATCCTCGTCAGCTTCGTCTCCGCGCCCGTCGCCACGCTCAACCCCCTCGTGGGCGTCGGCCTCTTCGCGGGCCTCACCGAGGCGTACGTCCGCAAACCCTCCGTCGCCGACTTCGAGTCGCTGCAGGACGACATCGCGAGCTTCCGCGGCTTCTACCGCAACCGCGTCACGCACATCCTCCTCGTGTTCTTCGTGTCGACCCTGCTGGCCGCGATCGGGAACTTCTTCGCGATACCGTTGCTCGCAGGCACGCTCTAGGCGAATGGGGGAGCACACCTCTCCAGGACTACGGGAAGCGCGCAACTCGACCGCAGGCGCGGCGTGGAATTTTATCAAAGCCCATCAGCGCGGGGCCTGGTGAGCGGAAACGCACCCCTCTCGCTCCGCTGCGCTGCGCTCGGGGGCGCGTTTCCGCTCACCACCCGCCGTGCTACCTGGCCCTGTAAAAGCGGACGCCGGGTTTGCGCTTGCACGCCGCTTGCCGTCGGGCGGGCGGGCGCGCTTCCCGCTTCAGGGCGGGTGCTTCGCTCTCCCGACGCTGCTCCCCCACGCTTCAGCGTCCTCGGGCGCGTGGCGCCCTGCGGTCGCTTACGCTACCCCCACTCTTTACGGGCGGCTTCCACGGCGGCGGCGACGCGGAGGTTCGGGTGATGCGGGGTTGAGCGGCGGACGCAAGCGTGGCGGGGCGGGCGGGCGGTGGGTTATCATGGAGGAATGAAACCGGTGGCCGATCCCGCAATCGACGTTTCCGCGCACTACGCGTACCGCGACTACCGCGCCTGGCCCGACGACGAGCGTTGGGAGCTGATCCGCGGCGAAGCCTGGATGATGGGCGCGCCGACGACGGCGCACCAACGTCTCTTGGCATCGCTGTACCGCGACGTCTTCGCCGCGCTGCCGGAAGGCGGCCCCTGCGAAGCCTTCTTCGCCCCGGTGGACGTCCTCCTGCCGCGGCGTCCGGCCGATGCGGACGACGAGGTGGACACGGTCGTCCAGCCCGACCTCATCGTGGTCTGCGATCCCGCCAAGGTGCGCGACTCGTTCGCGCGCGGCGCCCCGGACCTCGTCGTCGAGATCCTCTCGCCCTCCACCTCGGGCAAGGACCAGCGCGAAATATTCCGCGTCTACGAGGAGTCGGGCGTGCGCGAGTACTGGATCGTCGACCCGGCGGGCACATGGTTCGGACGCCACGAGCTCGGTCCCGACGGCCGCAACGGCAAGCCGGTCCTCCGCGAGCCCCGGGGCGCGGACCGGTCGCCGGTGCCCTCCGCGGTCGTGGAAGGCTTCGCGCTCGACCGCGCGGCGCTGCTGGAGCGGGCGTAGAATGACAACATACTACTCAGGATCCGACTTGGTCACGCCATTTTTTAGATTCCTTTATACGCGTCTTGGTTCGACAGGACAATAGAAAAAGGACAAGTGCATCCCGCTCATCCGGAACGGGTGGAATGGCAAGATTTCAATGTTTCGAAGGAGATCGGCATGAATAAAATCGGCATACTCCTCGGTTCGGTACTTTCATTGGCGGCCTGCGCGATTGTTGATCCCGCAAAAATCGGAATGAATGATGTCCAGGCTATGATAACAGATGGCAGATCGGGAGATACACTTGAGCTCTCCAGGGCTGATCTGAATGTTCAAATGTCCCAAAGGCTTAATGAAATTTCCCTGGATATTCTAGGCAAACCTTTTGGTTTGGATGTCCTTGAAGTGTTGATCGAAAACGACGACTCATGGATTCCTTCGATCAATGAGAGCAGTCGGCATGCGCGGAACTACGGGCACACGACTGTTGCGACTGGCCCCTCTTCGGGCAGGCATTGTCCACATACAGACGGAATTTGTCATGGCGACTTTCAATATTCCGGGGCATGTTCCATGATCGGAATCGGCTGGATCCTGTTAAGCGTGGACATCATCGAAAGAGGTACGGAGAGCGATGGAGGCTTCACCTACGAGTATGCGGTGGAGGAAAAAACCTTTGTGTGCTCAAATTACCTGAACTGGAATAATTGCTGCAACCGTGTGATTACAAAGATTTCGACTTGGCACGGATCGGCGTACTAGGAGTCAACGATGCGTTTAGGCAATTCGTCCATGGAATTCCCGGAAAGATCAATCGCTCCCCATGCTGCACAGATTCATCCCTTCAAGAAGCTGAATATCCTGCTGATTATTGGAATATGCGCAGCCAGACTTTTCGGCCAGGATTTCCTTATTTCGTCGGAAGCGCCTGAGGTTGGCATCATCCAACCGGATCAATCAAGCACGATGTGGTTGATCGGGAATGAGAACCAGAGGATAAGCATCGACTCGACGGGAAATCTGGTTTTCCGGCGTGCACTTGAAAATGAAGCCGGATCCGTCGTACTGGAGCGTTCGGTGATCGCGGTGTCGGGAATTCAATTTCTCCAGACAGCGACGGACCTTTTTTTAGAGATCGGTTTTTCGGATGAACCCGGAGTGTACATCCACAACCTATATCGGTATTCCCCGTCGGCCGGCACGTGGGAAACGCTATCCTCGCTTCCGACGACGGAAGTGCTGCCGTTTTTTTACAATGGCGAGATCCTGATCTTGCCAAGCAGCCTGGGTGTTTTCGCTTTTGACGCATCAAGCGATAGAGAGCTTTGGATGTTTCATTTCAACCCTGGAGAAACACTCTACTACGCGAAGAAGGCGACCTCTCTCGACATGGAGAAACTGCGAGTGTCGTTCGAGCATACGATTGGGAATACGATCCATGGAAGCGAGATCGTATTGCGAATGAGAACCGGGGAGCTGCTTGAGATTATCGGGTTTTGACAATGCGTGCCTTTCGGGTCACAGCGAGGCGACTGACCAAGTCTTCTTTATGAATATGGCCCCGTGATCATCGGAGGCATGGATCCCTGAACATCGCCTGCGATGCGCAAGCGTGGCGGGAACAGCGGGCGGTGGTGTATCATGGAGGGATGAAACCGGTGGCAGATCCCGCTGTCGATCTTTCCGCGCGCTACGCGTATCGCGACTACCGCGCCTGGCCCGACGACGAGCGTCGGGAGCTGATCCGCGGCGAGGCCTGGACGACGGGCGTGCCGACGACTGCTCACCAGCGGCTCGTCGGCGACCTGTACTTCTCGCTACGCACCCTGCTCGCGGGCAAATCCTGCGAGGCGATGCTCTCGCCCGTGGACGTACTCCTGCCGCGGCGTCCGACGGACGCGGACGCCGAGGTGGACACGGTCGTCCAGCCCGACCTCATCGTCGTGTGCGATCCGGCCAAGGTGCGCGACGCGTTCGTGCGCGGCGCCCCGGACCTGGTCCTCGAGATCCTCTCGCCCTCCACGTCCGGCAAGGACCAGCGCGAGAAATACCGCGTCTACGAGGAAGCGGGCGTGCGCGAGTACTGGATAATCGACCCGGCCGGCAAGTGGTTCGAGCGCCATGAACTCGGCCCCGACGGCCGTTACGGAAAGCCGGACCTCCGCGAGCCCTGGGGTGCGGATCAGAGCCCGGTTCCCTCGGCGGTCGTGGACGGTTTCGCGCTCGACCGCGCGGCGCTGCTGGAACGGGCGTAGGCGACGGCACCGTCGCGCGCCATGTGACCGTACCGGCGCGGACTTCCATCCATAAATCGATCGGGGGGTGGTTTCATGGCCGGCAAGCTCGACGTCAAGAAGGAAATCCTCAATGTGCTCGTCGTAGCCGGCACGAGCCTCATGTTCTTCGCGCTGGCGTTCGCGCTCTATTTCGGGCTTTTCGCCACGTTCGAGACCTTCGCGAACCGCGAGGGCTCGTACAGGTTCGTCGGCCCGCTCCGGGTCGGATACGGACTGGTCCTGTGCGGTCTCTGCGCCATACTCTACCGGACCCGGGCGCCCGAGCCGTTCAAGGCAGCGGCGCTGGCCGCCGCGCTCGGAACGTCCTGGATAGGGTTCGGCGTCCAGCTCCACGAGCGCTCCGGGATATTCCTCATCATCGCGTTCGCGAGCGGTCTCGGCGTCGTCGCGGTCCTCGCGCGGTCGAGACGGCGCTGGTATCACTTCCTCGCGCCCGCACTCGCGGCCGCGGCGGCCGTCGCCTACCTCTGAGGGACGCCGGCATGGAGCGGTCGCCGGTGCCCTCCGCCGTCATGGAAGTCATTTCACCCGGCCGCGAGGCCAAGCCGGAGCGGGCGTAGGGAAACAGGATCGACTCTGTCCCGGTCTTGTTGCCGCATACTTTCGGCTGTATATTGTATGCAGGAGGACGCCATGCCTTTGCTGCAGGTGCGCGAATGTCCCGAGGACCTCTACCGGAAGATCACCGTCCGGGCCCGCCTCGAGAACCGGACCATCGCACAGCAAGTCGTGGTCCTGCTCGAAAAAAGCTTCGGCCAGGAGCGGTCGAACCGCGAACGCAGACGGGCTGTCCTCGATCGCATCGAGACCCGGGAGGCTCCCGCGGGCGCTGACGCGATCGACGACGTCGCCCTCATCCGGGAAGGACGCGAGCGGTGACCCTCGTGCTCGACGCGAGCGCCGCGGTCCAGATCATCCTCCGGAAGGAGAAATACGGGCTTTACGCCGAGCGCTTCGAGGCCGCTTCCTGGGTGATCGCCCCGGACCTCTTCGTCGCCGAACTCGCCAACGTGCTCTGGAAATACCACCGGGCGGGATTCCTCGACCACGCGGAATGCCAGGAGCGAGTCACGGACGGCGTCGAGCTTGTGGACGACTTCTTCGGAAGCATGGAGCTCTGGAAGGAAGCGCCGGCCGAGAGCATCCGCCACGACCATTCCGCGTACGACATGTTCTACGCGGTACTGGCCCGGCGCAACGACGCGACCTTGCTCAGCAACGACGCCCGGCTCCGCGAGACCTGCGCCGCGATGCGGGTCGAGAGCTTCGGATAGTCCGGACGGCATACCCCTCGGCCCGAAGATCCTCCGGGCGAGCTTCGAGACGATAGTCGTTACATTTTTCCAAAACTTATCGCCTTTTTGAACAAAGCCCTCTTGACCCTTGCGCGGCATTGTTACAATACTCCTTCACATGCAGTGTTGATGTAACAACACGGCAAGGAGGCTCACATGAACCCGTCTACGTTCAATCCCGTCAATTTCCTGGTCAGCATGGCGGCCGGCTGGTTCGTCCTCGCTTTCCTGCACTCGGGCGCCGTATCGCTCTCCACGGGCGCCTGGTCCGCGCTGATCCCCCGCTTCAAGGACATCGCCTTCTTCCGTGACGGACGCGGCGCGACCATCGACGTGATCATAGTCCTCGTGTTCTTCGTGGGCGGCAACATCGCCTGGCACCTCGCCCGTGCCCGCTAGGCGAAACCCGGGATCGAGCTCGCGGGCGCCCGACTTCCGCGAGGCCTACCCGATCTCGGCGAAAGCCGCGGTCCACACGCCGGCCGCGTTCCGCTCCAACCTGGCGAGCCTGTCCGGGCTGCCCTGGCCCCGGATCGAGGGCATCCGCGACTTCGCGCGCTTCGCGGGAATCTCGGACGGCGCGACGCGGACCGCGCTCTCCCGGGCGAAGGCCGAGGGCAGCCTCGTGGTCGAGGCGGACGCCGCGGGGGTCAAGCGCTACCGCCTTTCGCCGGCCCAGCTCGCGCGGGGCAACGCCGTCATCCATTCCGGCTCCCGGCCCGAGGGCTTCGTCGTCGCGGTGTTCTCGTTCAAGAGCGAGGACACGGACGAGCGCGCCGCGCTCCGCGAGACCCTCAAGGATTTCGGCTTCCGGAAGCTCGCGCAGAACGCCTACATCAACGGCCGCATCGAAACCGCGCCGCTCCGGGCCGCGGTCCGCGACCTGGGCCTGGAGAGCCACCTGCACCTGTTCACCTGCCCCGAGCTCGACGACGAGGACCAGGCGCGGCGCATCCTCGAACTTTTCGACCTCGAGGCCCGCCGGCGCGAGCTCGCGGAATACCTGGCCGTCCTCCGCGGATTCTTCCCGGACGGCCTCGCGGACGACGAGCTCGCGCGGCGGCTGCTCTACGTGGGTCCCGTGCACTTCGAGCGCGTCGAGCTCGGCGAGCCGCCGATCCCGGCCAGGTACCGCCCCAAGGATTACCCGCTCGACGAAATCAACCGCTTCTACGGCGAAAAACTCGAGCGCGGCGGCGCGTTGATGCTCTCGTACTACGTCGAAATGAACGGAAAGGAGTGAATATCATGGCTGGAATCAACGCCCGCGCGGGCACGGGCATGGCGAACGGCACGGCGAAGGGCGCGACCGCGGAACGCGGGAAACGCGACGGCGCGTTCCTCTTCGGGGGAATCGCGGCCCTGCTCGTCGCCGCGCTCTCGCTTGCCGACGTCGCCGTCGGCACCATGACGGGCGGCAACCTCGAGGCCCTGCCCCGGACGGCGGCGGAGCGCTTCGCGCAGCTCGAGGCCTCGCCGCTCCTCGGGCTCTACAACCTGGACCTCCTCAACCTCGTCACCACGCTGCTCTTCCTGCCGGCGCTCTACGCGGTATACGTCGCGCTCCGCGACAAGGGTTCGAAGCTGGCGGGCCTGGCTTGGGGTCTGTCCCTCGTCGGGGCGGCCGTGTTCGCGGCGGGCAATCCCGCGCTGCCGATGCTCGGCCTTTCGCGGGACTACCTCGCCGCGGGCGAAATCGCGCAGCGGGCGGCCCTGGCTGCCGCGGGCGAGGCCATCCTGGCCAGGGGCGCGCACGGAGGCGCAGGCGTATTCCCGAGCTTCCTCCTGCCGCTCGTCGCGAACCTGCTCCTCTCGCTCTCCATGCCGAAGGGCCGCCGCTTCCCGCCCGCCCTCGCCTGGCTCGGCTTCGGGGGCAACGCGCTCCTCGCCGCCTACCTGGTCCTAGTCACCTTCGTGCCCGGCGTCGACACCGTCGCCACGGCGGTCGCCGCGCCCGGCGGGCTCATGTCGATAGCGTGGATGATGATGGTGGGATTCGGGCTTCTGGCCGGTCGCTTTGTAAATCGGTGATTCCCGCCAAATGAAAACCGGGGTTACCAGACGGTTCCCCGGCTTATCCCTCATGAAATCATCGTTCTCAGCTCTTCGGCTCGACGGCCACGGCTGCAACAACCTTGGGTCTGCCGGGTATCGCTAGCGTCGCGAGCGCGGCGACGACAAGACCGAGCAGGATTTGCATCGTCACCGGGAAATTGGGCGCGTTGAGCATCAAGCCGGAGGACGCAAGCAGTCCCGCGAAAAGCAACCACTTCAAGAGCTCGGGGATGGGCTTGAAGAACGCCACGATGAAAACGACCACCGCCGCGATCGCGATCAACAGGAAGACGATATAGAAACCGGTGTCCTCGCCACCGAACTCGGCGACGAGCCCGCCGAACCGATTGAGCCCCTCGGCCGCGAGAGCCGCCATGACGGCTCCGATTACGTACAGGATTTTCTTGAACATGGCATACTCCTATGGAATTTTATTCAGATCTGCACCCAGGGAGAGTTCACCGGCACGAGTCGTCCGACTCGCACCGGCAAGCCCACCGACCTTACTCGCCCGTAAATATGGAACCCAGCACCAAGCCCCACCCCAAACCGTCTGTCTCTTCTCCATTGACTTCTATCGCGCGCACCTGGAATGATTGATCCTCATCGTCGATCACGAACTGCAGCAGGACCTCCTGCGGTAGACCCAAGAGTTCAATGGCTCCTTCCACATTCACGAATTTGATCCCGCTTTCGGATTCGCCAGATTCCCATTTCGGATTTTTGAAAGACCTGTCCACCACCTCGCCGACGGTCATGTCGGGATATTGCGACAGATGACCATTCTTTACGAGGTCCACATAGCCGTAGGGATCGGCCCCGCCACTTGCCAATAGCAGAATCCAAAAAACCGCACAAACGATTCCGGAGATCAAGAAGCTTTTTGCCTGAGTACGGCGCACTTTCGACGGGTCCTTCCGAAAGGCCAAGTAGAAAATCGGCCCCGTTATAGCTCCCGTACATGCCAGGCTCAGAAGCCTGTATGTGCCGATCTTGAAGCCACCGTATTTTTCAGGGTTTTTTACCTTATGGATATTCCATATCGAAAGTGGTTTTTTTAATCCATAGTTTTCATCGGCACCATCCGAGCTCCGGTCGGCGGACGGAGAGCCTACACTCGACGCATTCGGGGCAAGAACGGATCCGCAATGCTTGCACTTGACCGCCACGGCGAGGATCTCCTCTCCACACATGGGACACCGCTTGGTTTCTTCTGCCATGATTCCTCCATGATTTCGATTTCCCGCGTTTATGCGCAGAAGGAACAACGTGAGGTTAATCGGCTTCGAGGAGCCGATTCGCCGCACGGGCGGATTATAATTCCCCCCTCCTCGTTGTCAACTTTTAGTTACTGGACTGATTCCGCTCTCAGGCGAAACCCGACTCCAGCACGAACCGCCAAGTTCCTTCCCGAAATGATCACCGCCCAAAACCGAAAGAGCGCCGATTCCGGTTGACACATGAGAGCCCCGTAATTACCGTAATCACATGAAGGCATCGGTCGTGCGCATCGGTAACTCGCGGGGGCTCAGACTCCCGGCGCGGCTGCTCGAACTCTACGGGCTCTCGGAAGGCGACGAGCTCGTGCTCGAGGAGCGCGCCGAGGGCATCCTGGTCCGGCCCGCACCCCGCGCGGGCGGCAAGCTGGACCGGGCGGATGCGTACCGGCGGATGGCGGAAGAGGTCGCCGAAAAAGCGGAGTGGTCGGACTGGGACGGGACGGCGGGCGATGGTCTCGAGCGTTGAGCGCTACGGCGTCTACCGGGTCGAGCTCGATCCGACGCGCGGTTCCGAGATCGCCAAGACCCGTCCCGCGCTCGTGGTCAGCGACGAGGACATGAACCGCTTCCTCGCCACGGTGGTGGTGTGCCCGATCACCTCGCGGCTCCACCCGGCCTGGCCGAGCCGCGTCCAGACGGAAGTGGCCGGCCGGGAGGCCGAGATCGCCGTCGACCAGATCAGGACCATCGACAAGGCGCGGCTCCGCGGCTTCGTCGGGAACATTCCGCCGGAAGCGGCGGCAGAAGTGCGCCACGTAATCACCGAGCTGTACGGGGTCCTGTCGGTAAAGGCCTGAAAGGGCCGCTCGAGGCGTCCGACATTCCCGTACGGTATTTTGCTGCTGGCGCGCATAGCCGCATTCCCGTTCGGTAATGTATTCGACAACTCCATCTTGTTTTTCCCGATCGGGAATACCAAACTGATCGCATGACCCGCATCCTTGAGCCCGCCACCCTCGCGCTCGCAATCAGGGAGCGCCGAAAGGCTCTGGGCTATACGCAGGCGCGCCTCGCCTCGCTCTGCGGCACGGGGGTTCGCTTCATCTCGGATCTGGAGAACGCGAAGTCCACGGTCGAACTGGGGAAGGTCCTCGCAGTCGTCGCCACGCTCGGCCTCGACCTCTACCTCGCCGAGCGAGGGGCCGAGGCGTGAGGCTTCGGGTCCTGCTCGACGGACACACTGTCGGGACGCTGGAATCGACACGGGAAGATGGGGTCGTGTTCTCCTACGACAGGACCTGGCTCTCGGATCCGGCGGCGTACGCGCTCTCGATTTCGCTGCCGCTCCGGGAGAAGGCCTATCCCCAAGGCAGGTCTCTCCCGTTCTTCGCGGGACTCCTGCCCGACGGGGAGCTCCGCAGGCGCATCGCCGACTACCTGCACGTCTCGGAAACCTCGCCGCTCAGGCTCCTCGCGGCCCTCGCGGGCGAGTGCGCGGGTACGGTCAGCCTCGTACCGGAAGGCGGCGAAGCGGAGGACTTCCCCGCTTCCGACGCGGATGACGGTTACGAAGAGCTTCCGCCCGCGCGACTCGCGGAAATCTTCGACCGTTCCGACCGGATCCCGCTTCTCGCCCCGCGAGGCGGCGCCAGGCTTTCGCTCGCGGGCGCCCAGGACAAGCTGCCCTTGTTCGCGCGCGACGGTCGATGGTTCAGGCCACGGGGTCCGGGACCGACCACGCACATCCTCAAGCCGGAACCGAAGGCATTCCCGGGCCTCGCGCACGTGGAATTCCTGTCGCTCCGGATCGCGGCCTCGCTCGGACTCGCCGTGCCCGCGGCCCGCGTAATGGACTTCGGCCGGCCGGTGCTCGTGGTCGAGCGCTTCGACCGGGTCGCGGAGGCCGACGGCTCGATCACCCGAGTCCATCAGGAGGACGCCTGCCAGGCACTCGGCATCATGCCGGATCGGAAATACCAGGCGGATGGCGGCCCCGGTTTCGCCGAATTGGCGGCCCTCGTGCGGCGAAGCTGCGCGAATCCCGCGGGCGACCTGGAGCGGATCGTCGACGCGGCCCTCTTCAACTTCCTGCTCGGCAACTGCGACGCGCACGGCAAGAACTTCTCCTTCCTGCATCGCGGGCGGCGCATCGCGCTCGCGCCCTTCTACGACCTGGTCGCGACGACGTTCTGGGAAGCCCTGGACACGAAGCTCTCGATGCGGATCGGCGGCGAGTACCGGATCGAGCGCGTCGACGCGTCGGCTTTCGCGGCTTTCGCCGCGGAGCTCGGCGTCAAGCCAGCGTTCGTGCGCGAGCGGGGGGAGCGGATGACGTCGCTTTCGGGTCCGGCCTGGACCTCGGTCGCCGAGCTGCCCGAGTCGAACGCCGCCCCCGCCGTCGTCGCCTCCATGGAGGCCGGCTGGATGCGTCGGGCCCGGCAGCTGGGTCCGGCCTGAGCTCGAGCCGCGCCGCCCCCTTCCGCGCTACAATGGGCCCATGAACGACAATGCATTCCTTCCCGAGCATCCCGCGCCCGACGAGGCCGCGCTCGCCGCGGCGCTCGGACCGGCCCTGTCCCGCTACCGCGCCGTCCTCGAGGCCGCCGAGGGCTACGAACGCGAGTGGAAGCACCACGGCCCGAAGTACGGCTGGAAGCTCAAGCTCCACGACGGCGACAAGGCCCTCGCGGAAATCACGGTCGCGCCGGGGAGCTTCCAGGTCGCGCTCGCCGCGCGCGCCCTCGAGCTCGAGGAGCTGCGGGAGGACGAGGCCGTCGCGGCGGCGCTCGACGCGCGGAAACCCGAGGCGGGCGCCAAGGGCGGCTGGGGACTCCGCGTCGCCGTGACTGACGACGCGAGCCTCGCGACGGCCGTACTGCTCGTGAAGGCCCTGGCCGCGCTCCGGGAAGGCGAGCGCTTGTAGCGCCGCCCGCTTTCGGCGCCCTCGCGGAAGCGGGCGGCGGCTGTATAATTGAAGGCGAGCCATGCGCGTCGTCTACGAGGTTCCAGGCGTCGGGCCCGTCTCCGGGGTCCACGCCGCACACCCGGTTTCGCCGGTCCGCCGCGGCGAGGGTCGCGAGGTGCTCGTGGTGCGGATCGGCGGGAGGGACGCTGCCGCGCGCCCCGGACGCGGCGGAGCCATGGGCGAGGCGCCGCGCTTCGTCCTCGACGAGGACGCGGCAGCCGCGCGCGACGCGGTCGTCCGCTCGCACGAACCGACCCACCTCTCCGCGCTCGGCCCCTACGCGGCCTCAATGGTCGACTTCTCCACGGCGAAGGGCGCCGACGGGCGCTCCTACGCGACCGGCGCCTCGATCAAGGTGGATCTGGCTCCGGTGCCCGGCGACCCGGAGGCGAGCCTCCGGAAGGCCCGCGCCGTGCTGGCCGCCGCCCGGGCGCCGGGAGACCCGTCCGCCGCCGACCAGGCCGTGGCGGCGAAAGCCTGGCGCCTCGCGCGCGAGGCCGAGCGGGAAATCGCCGCAGCGCGGAACACCGGCGGCGGCTTCGAAGCCTTCGCCTGAAAGCGGCCGAAGCGCGGGAAAGAGGGTAAGCGCCCGAAGGGAAGGATGGGCCCGGGAAGGAAACCGTCGGTTGCCTTCCCGGACGATTCCTTCACGAACGGGGACAGAGCTCGATGGCGGGGCGGCGCTTGCCCTTTTAAGTTGTGCGCAATATATTCACCGGCAAGGAGACTACGGTGAACAAGAACCCCTTCGACTTCACGCTCGAGCTGACCAAGGGCAGGACCCTCGACCTCTCGACCCGCAAGGGCAGGCCGATGCTCGTCGTGAACACGGCCACCAAGTGCGGGCTGGCGCCGCAGTTCGAGTCGCTCGAGGACCTGCACGAGGACTACGGCCCGCGCGGCCTCCTCGTGCTGGGCATGCCGTGCAACCAGTTCGCGAACCAGGAGCCGGTGGGCGACGAGGACATGGTCGAGGCGTGCAAGGTGGGCTACGGCGTCACGTTCCCGCTGACGAGGAAGGTCGACGTGAACGGGCCGGGGACGCACCCGCTCATGGCCCTGCTCAAGGAAATGGCGCCGGGCATGTTCGGGAAGCGCGACCTTTCCTGGAACTTCACCAAGTTCCTCGTGTGGCCCGACGGCTCGAAGGCGAAGCGCTACGCGCCTGCCACCCTGCCCTCGAGCATCCGCAAGGACATCGAAAAGCTGCTGACTTCATGAGCCGGCCGCAGCTCGCGCTCGACGCCCAGGTCTGCTTCCTCGTGTACCGGCTCGGGCACCGCGTCATGGAGCTCTACCGGCCGCTCCTCGAGCCGCTCGGCCTGACCTATCCGCAGTACCTGGCCCTGCTGGCCCTGTGGGAGCACGGCCCCATGAGCGTGGGACGGCTCGGGGAGCTCCTGCGCCTCGATTCCGGCACGGTGTCGCCGCTCCTCAAGCGCATGGAAAAGGCGGGGCTCGTGACGCGGACGCGGACGCCCGAGGACGAGCGCTCGGTGAGGGTCGAACCGACTTCGATGGGGACGGAGCTCGAGGAGAAGGCGGCGGGCATCCCGGCGGCCCTCGTCTCCTGCCTCGGCGACGGGGGCGAGGAGGACCTGCGCGCCCTGGTTCCCGCCTTGCGCGCGGTGCTGGCACGGCTCGAGTGACGCGAGGGACGGAGCTGCGACTGAACGACGCCGAAGGACCGAACAGTTCGACGTCGAGGTGTTCCGTCCCTCGGCGCCGAGGTCTATCCCCGGGGTCTGTCCCCTGGGGTCTGTCCCCCGGGGTCTGTCCCTCGGGGTCTGTCCCCTGGGGTCTGTCCCCTGGGGTCTGTCCCCTGGGGTCTGTCCCTCGGGGTCTGTCCCTCGGGGTCTGTCCCTCGGGACTTCAGTCGCCGCGCCAGGCGCGCTCGAGCGCTGCGAGGTCGAATTTCTTCATTTGCAGGAAGGCTTCGACCACGCGAGCGCGGCGCGCCGGGTCCGGATCGACCATCATGGCGTCCATGGCGGTCGGGACGATCTGCCACGAGAGTCCGTAGCGGTCCTTGAGCCAGCCGCACTGCTCGGCCTCCGGCACGGCGGAGAGCGCCTCCCAGGAGCGGTCGAGCTCGGCCTGGTCCTCGCAGTACAGCATGAACGAGACGGCCTCGTTGAAGCCGAAGCCGTGCGCGTACCCCGAGTCCATGGCGGCGAGGGGGATGCCGCCGAGCTCGAAAGCGGCGTGCATGACGGTCCCCGGCTTGTCGTACGGCGCGCCTTCCTCCCAACGGGCTATCGTCCCGACGGAGGAGCCGGGGACGAGCGCGGACCAGAAGCGCAGGGCCTCTTCCGCCTTCCCGGCGTTCGTCCCGGTGAACATCAGGGTGGGGACGATCTTCCGGCCGGGGGCGGCCGGCCCCGTCGCGGAGAGCTGCCACGAAAGGCCGTAGCGGTCCTCGATCCAGGCGTAGCGCGGGCTGAAGGGATACTCGCCGAGCTCCATGAGGTCGGCGCCGCCGGGGCGGAGGGCGGCGTGCAGACGGTCGACCTCGGCGGCGTCCGCGCAGTTCACCGTGAACGAGGCCGAGGGCGTGAAGCGGAAGTACGGCCCCGCGGAGATCATCCGGATTTCGGTGCCCGCGAGCTCGATGGCGATCGTCTCGGCGTCGCCAGAGGGCGTGCCTTCGATGACCGCGCGGTTCAGGATACGCGAGCCCTCGAAGGCCGAGACGTAGAGCTCCGCGGCCTCGCCCGCTTCCTTGTCGTACCAGAGATGGGGAACGATCTTCCGCACGGTCCGCCTCCACGCGGCGGGACGCCGCGTGGTTATAGTATACCATAACAGTAATGTATTTTCGAGCCCGGGAGAACGGAAACGGGAACGAAGCTCGGCAGCCGGACCGGTTCCGCGCCTTCAGGCGCGGGACGGCCCGCGGAGCAGGGCTTTCCGCTCCTTCCAGTCGGGCAGGACGCGGTCCAGGATGGCGCGGAAGCGCGGGCCGTGGCCGGGCTCGACGAGGTGCGCGAGCTCGTGGACCACGACGTACTCGAGGCAGACGGGCGGTTTCGAGGCGAGAGCGAGGGCGAGCCGGATGGCGCCGGTCCGGACGCTGCAGCTGCCCCAGCGCGTCTTCATGCGGCGGGCGCGGACCGGGCCGGGCTTCACGCCGAGCCGGCGGGACCAGGCTTCGACGAGGGGACCCGCCCGCTCGAGCAGGCGTTCGCCGAGCCAGGCGTCGAGCAGGGCCGAACGCGCGGCCTCGCCCGAGCCCGGGCGCGCGCGGAGCGTGATGCTTCCATCCAGGACTTCCACGCGCGCGCCCCCCGCGCCTTCCGCGACCGAGAGCGCGTACTCCTCGCCCCAGAGCTCGATGCGGTCGCGCGCGAGGGGATGGGCGGGAGCGGCGGCCGACCGGGCCCGGACGGCCTCGCGGTGGCGCCGGATCCATTCGAGCTTCGAATGGACGAAGCGGCGGATCTCGGCGAGCGGCATTCCTTCGGGGGCCGAGACGCGCAGCTCGCCGTCGGGCGGGACGATGCGGAGGCGCAGGGTGCGCATGCGCTTGCGCTCGACGAGCGCGACCACGTCACCGACGGCGAGCGGCTCCCGGCTGGCGCCGTTCGCCGCGTTCCTCACGGGAACTCCCTCCCGCCAGCGAGCCGGAGCTCCATCTCGCGCTGCTCGACGCCGGCGCCGATGCCGAACGAGGACAACAGGCCGAGCGTGGCCCGGTCATCAGACTGGACATTGATGTAGCGGACGGTCCCGCCCGTACGCGACGCCAGCGCCGCGACCAAGGCGCGCCCGACGCCGCGCCGACGCCGGTCGGGCCGCACCGCGAGCTGGGCGACGCTCCCCTTCCGCGTGGCGACGAGATAGCCGACGGGCTCGCCCGGCGTGGCTCCGCGCCCGCCGTTCCCGTCCTCGAACGCCACGAGCGTGGTCATAGGCTCGGGGTTCCGCGCCAGCGACTCGTCCGAATTCTGCCACGAAGGTTCCCAGTCCCGCCAGGAGGCGAAAGCCGCGACGTCCCGGGCCGCCCGCTCGAGGACGCGGACGCCGGCGCGGGCTTCCGCCTCGAGTCCGGGCTGCTCCGGGCCGACGACGGTCCCCTCGGGGCACGCGAAGCGACGAGTCTCGCGGAAGCCCGCCTTGAGGTAGGCGCGGTGCGCCTTCTCGTTGCCCACGAGCACTTCGAGGAGCCACGACCCGAACCCGAGCTTGCCCAAGGTTTCGATCGAGGCCGAGGCCATGGCCGCGGTGAGGCCGCGGCCTCGCCAGGCCGGCAGGACGCCGGTGCCGGCGTCGTAGGCGCAGGGAGCGCCGCGCCAGGTCCCCGTCCCGTTGAAGACGAAGCCCGCCAGCTTGCCGCCTTCGTAGGCCCCGACGCTCGCGGCGTACGAGACGCCGCGCCGCCGGTGCATGGTCCGGAAATCGTCGAAGGTCGCCGTCACCGGAACCGCGTAGTCGGAAAAGGCTTCCATGAACGCGGCGTAGAGTTCCTCCGGACCTTCGGCGTCCAGTGGACGGAACGAAAATCCCACGTCCCTACCTGCCCTCCAGCAGCTTGTTCGCGAAGGCGACGTCGCGGCGAAGGGTCTCGATCTGCAGCGTCTTCTCGGCGCTCTCGTGCTCGAGGAGGGAGAGCCGGCCTTCCAGCTCCTTGACCTTGCGCTCGAGCTCGGGCGCGTTGCCGCGGGGCCGCTTCGAGGTGAGGATCCCCATGATCGGGATCGAGATGCCCGCCATCGTGATGGCGAAGATCATCCAGACGATAAGCCTTCCGAGTTCCATGTCCGTTTCCTTTTCCGGCCGCCTTACGCGCCGATGTCCCGCCTGAAGCGCGCCCCGTCGAAGTCGACGGCCGCCGCCAGCGCGAGTCCGTTCTCGCGGGCGCGCGCGGAATCCGCGCCGAGCCCGACCGCGGCGAAGCAACGCCCGCCGCCGGTATGCAAAATACCATCGGCGTCGCGCGTCGTCGAGGCGTGGAAGAGCAGTCCTGGGGAATTTTGCGTTTCCGGCAGCGAGCGGACGGCGAGGTCCTTCGGGTAAGGACCGGGGTAGCCCGGCGCGGCCACGACGAAACCGCAAGCGTACCGATCGGGTCGCGCTTCGAAGGCGCGGACGAGGGCCGGTTCGAGCCGGCCCTCCGCCGCGCCCCGGAGCAGTTCGCCGAAGCCGTCCGGCAGGATCGGAAGGAGCGACTGGGTCTCGGGGTCGCCGAAGCGGACGTTGTACTCGAGCAGCTTCGGGCCCGAAGCCGTCACCATGACGCCGAAGAAGACGACGCCGCGATACGCGAGGCCTTCCTTCGCCATGGCCGAGAACGTGGGCTCGACGAGCTCCGCGCGGACCCGGGCCATCAGGGCGGCGTCCGCCCGGAACTCCGGCGCCACGGCGCCCATGCCGCCGGTGTTCGGGCCGGAGTCTCCCTCGAAGGCCTTCTTGTGGTCGCGCGCCGCGGGCAGGATGGCGAAGTCCGAGCCGTCCGAGACGCCGAAGACCGAGAGCTCGAAGCCTTCGAGAAACTCCTCGGCCAGGAGCTCGTCGGCGGCGAGCACCGAGCGGCCGAAGGCGAGAAGCTCGGCGGGATCGTCCGACTCGAGGACGCCCTTCCCCGCCGCGAGACCGCTCTTCTTGAGGACGAGGCGCCCCGGGTTCGCGGCCACGAAGCGCTCGAGCTCCGTCCCCGCGCCGGGACCGGAAAAGCGCGCGGTGCGAGCGCAGGGTATGCCGTGCCGCTCCATGAAGCCGCGGGCGAACGCCTTGCTGGATTCGAGTCGCGCGGGCGAGGCGCCCGGGCCGAAGCAGGGGACGCCCGCGGCGCGCAGGGCATCCGCCACGCCCGCTACGAGCGGCGCCTCGGGCCCGACCGCGACGAGCTCCGTCCCCGTCTCGCGCGCGGCCGCGACGACGGCGGCCGGATCGTCGGGATCGAGGGGTAGGTTCCGCGCGCGCGGAAGGACCGCCGTGCCCGCGTTGCCGGGCGCGCAGAAAACCGCGTGGTCCTCGCGCGCGAGCTTCCAGGCCAAGGCGTGCTCGCGTCCGCCGGAGCCGAGCACCATGACCCTCACCGCGCGCCCCCTTCGGCGCCCGCGCCGCGCCGGGCCGGGCTTCGTGAAGCCTGCCCGACGGGCTCGCCGTTTCGTGCGCCATCCCGCGCGGCCTCGATCCGGTCGAGCAAGTCGAGGACGACGCGCGGGTAAAGCCCGTGCTCGAGCTCGTGGACGCGCGCCTCGACGGCCTCGGGCGTCGCGCCGCTCCAGCGCGCGAATTTCCGCTGCGCGATGACCGGCCCCGTGTCCGTCCCTGAGTCCACGTAGTGGACCGTCACGCCGAACTCCTCCGCGCCCGCTTCGAAGGAGCGGCGGACCGAGTCGACGCCGGGCCAGGCGGGCAACACCGACGGATGCACGTTGACGAGCCGCCCCGCCCGGCGTTCCACGAACCCGGGCGATAACAGGCGCATGAATCCCGCGAGCGCGACGAGCTCCGTCCCCGCGGCGTCGAGCGCCGCGTCGATTTCGGCCTCGGCCTCCCCGCGCGCCCGGCCCGCGTACGGCACGTAGCGCGCCTGAATGCCGAGCCTCGCCGCCCGCTCGCGCGCGTACGCGTCCTTCCGGTCGTGGACGAGGAGGACGAGGCGGTGCGCGCTCCCCTCGAGCGCTCGCGCTAGCGCCTCGAAGTTCGAGCCATTCCCCGAGGCCAGCACCGCAAGTTTTGCCATGCCCGTGGTTCCCCGTCCGCTCAGCGCCGGACCAGGCTGCCCATGCGGAAGCACGCGATGCCGCGCGATCGGGCGAAATCCAGCACCTCGTCGGCGGCCTCGCGCGGCACCACGAAGGCGATGCCGACGCCGAGGTTGAAGACGCGGCGCATCTCCTCCTCGCCGACCTTGCCGCCTTCGGCGATCTTCCGGAAGATGCCGGGCCGCGGCCAATCCCAGGAAAAGTCGCCGCGCAGCGACGCCGGGATGACGCGGTCGAAATTCCCTTCGAGTCCCGAGCCGGTGACGTGGGCCGCGGCGAGCAGCTTCCCCGTCGTCGTGAGCTCCATGAGTTCGCGGACGTAGATGCGCGTGGGCGTGAGCAGTTCCTCCCAGGTCGCGAGGTCGTCGGGGTCGACGCACTTGCGCGCCAGCGAGTAGCCGTTGGAGTGAACGCCGGACGAGGGCAGGCCGAGGACGGCGTCGCCTTCGCGGATGCGGTCCAGCTTCGGCAGCAGGTCAGACTTCTCCACGAGCCCGAGGCAGAAGCCTGCGAGGTCGATGTCGTCGGCTCCGTAGACGTCCGGCATTTCCGCGGTCTCGCCGCCGGTGAGGACGCAATCCGCCTGTTCGCAGCCGGCCACCACGCCCTTGATGACGTCGCGGAGCACGCCCTCGCGGATCTTCCCCGTCGCGATGTAGTCGAGGAAGGAAAGGGGCTTGCACCCGCACACGGCCAGGTCGTTGACGTTCATCGCGACGAGGTCGATGCCGATGCTGTCCCAGCGCCCGAGCTTCTTCGCGACGAGCAGCTTGGTGCCCACCCCGTCGGTGGTCGAGAGCAGGATCGGTTCCTTCCATTTGGATGCGTCGATCGGGAGCCCGCCCGCGAAGCCGCCCAGGCCCTTCGACACGGCCCTCGAGGGCAGGCCCTTGATGAAGTCGGCGAACTCGTCGCCCTTCCGCATGTCCACGCCGGCCTTCTCGTAGCTGTCGATCGCCATCGTCCCTCCCGCCTGTCCGGCGGGAACGGAACGGGATGCCGGGGAGCGCCGCCGCGCCGCTCTCCCGCCCGCGTCGCGCCTAGGTCCGGCCGGTCGCCGCCGCGTCGAGGACGCCGCACTTCCCGGTCGCGCCGCCCCGCACGGGGCAGGGGTGCCGGCCGTCGAAGCAGGCCTTGCACCACCCTTCGGTCCCGAGCGCCTCGCCGAGGCGCTCGATGTCCAGGAAGCGGCAGGAATCCGCCCCCACGAAGTCCGCGATGCCCTCGGAGTCGAGCCGGTTGGACACGAGCTCCTCGCGGGTCGGGATGTCGATGCCGTAGTAGCAGGGCCATTTGAGCTCGGGGCTCGCGAGGCGGAGGTGCACTTCCTTCGCGCCGGCTTCCTTGAGCAGGCGCACGATGGCCTTGCTCGTGGTGCCGCGCACCAGGCTGTCGTCGATCATGACGACGCGCTTGCCTTCGAGCACCTCGCGCACGGGGTGCAGCTTCATGCGGACCGCGAGCTCGCGGTCGGCCTTGGTCGGCATGATGAAGGAGCGGCCCGCGTAGTGGTTTCGCGTCAGCCCGAATTCGAAGGGAAGACCGCGGCGGGCGGCGTAGCCCATCGCGGTCAGGGTTCCCGAGTCGGGAACGGGCACCACCACGTCGGCTTCGACGGTATCGTCCTCGGCGAGCGCGGCGCCGAGGAGCCGGCGCGCCTCGTGCACCGAGCGGCCGAACACGCGGCTGTCGGGCCGCGCGAAGTAGATGAGCTCGAAGACGCAGCGGGAGAGGGCGCTTTCCGGCTCGAACAGCCGCGTCGAGCGCATGCCGTTCCCGTCGATGACGACGCATTCGCCCGGCTCGACCTCGCGCTCGAACTCGACGCCGAAGGGATGCAGGGCGCAGGTCTCGCTCGCGACGTACCAGACTCCGTCCTTGCGCGCCACGTGGAGGGGACGGAAGCCGCGCGGATCGCGGATGGCGAGCAGCTTGTCGTCCCAGAGCAGGGCCAGGCTGTAGGCTCCCTCGAGGGGCCTGAGCGCGTCGCGGAGCACGTCCTCCATGCCGACCGCCTTCGAGCGGCTGATGCGGTGGAGGATGAGCTCGGAGTCGGCCGCGGTCTGGAAGATGGCGCCTTCCGCGGACAGGGCGGCGCGGATTTCGGCGGCGTTCGAGATATTGCCGTTGTGCGCCAGCGCGATGCGCCCCTTGGTGCATTCCACCGCCAGGGGCTGGGCGTTGCGGAGCCCCGAGCCGCCCTCGGTGGAGTAGCGCACGTGCCCGACGCCGGCGGCGGAGGGGGCGCCCGAAAGCCAGCGTTCGCGCGCCTCGGCCACCATGCCCTCGCGCCGGTCGGCCAGGTGGCGGCCGTCCGGCAATAACGTGGCGATGCCTGCGCTCTCCTGCCCGCGGTGCTGCAGGGCGAAGAGCATGTAGAAGAGGCGCTGGCTGAGATCGACGGGGGAGGGCGCGCGCGCGCCGGCGACTCCGCAATAATGGCCGAGGGCGTCTCCGGAGCCGGGACGCTCGGCGGGAACTCGGGCGCGCACGGCCGTTTCTAGCACGGGCCCCGAAAGGGCGTCAAGCTCGGCCCTCCGCGGAACCCGGCGAGGGATTAGGACGTGATGGGGAGATCGACGTCCAGGTCCGGTCCGGGCTCGGGAACGGAGGCGGGCGCCTTCACGTAGGTGTAGTTCCGCATGATCTTCACCAGGACGTCGATGCTGCGCTTGGCGCCCTGGAGCTGGGCCATCACGTCGCGGTTCCGCGGCCCGGCCAGGGTGCGGATGTTGGTCACGAGGTCGGGGCTCGAGCGGCGATAGTCGGCGATGAGCTCGCCGAGCGATTCCCCGAGCATCTGGAAGAGGCCCGTCTCGTCCTCGCAAATTTCCCGCGCCTTCTGGTTGATGGCGTCCACGAGCCTCTGCAGGAAGCTAGAGATGTCCTTGCCGCGACGGAGCTCCTCGATGTAGCGGCGCAGCGCGGTGATCGATATCCGACCCGTTCCCCGGAGCCCGTCCTCGAACTCGGCGATACGGCCCGCGGAGCGCTCGCACTGATAGAGGATGTTGGCCAGGTTGGTCTGGTAGTTCTTGTTGTCGAAGTAACCCTCGACCAGGACGCGCTTGATCGGCTCCATCATCCGCGGCTCGAAGATTCCGGACACGAAGGTCTTGAGGATGCGGAGCGGCTTGATGTGGGTGAACGAGTGGGGACTCTCCTTGCGGAGGTAGGCGTCGTTCTCCTCGTCGTAGCCGTCCACCGGAAAGATCTCGATGCCGCGCAGCAGTTCCTCGATGTCGGTGCCGATCGCGTTCTCGTGCTGCTCGCGCACCAGGCGGTCGCGGTCCTTCTCGAACTGGGCCGCCAGGCGGCGCCGGTAGTCGCCGATCCAGTCGCGGCGCTCCCGCGCGATCTTGGGTTCGAAGGACGGATCCCGCTTGAGGGCCCGCAGCAGGAGCAGCAGCGTTTCCGTCGAGAAGCGTCCCGACAGGGCCTTGTTCGCCGCCGCCGCGATCTTGTCGAGCTTCTGGCGGCGGCTGGAGTCGCTGCCCGGCGCCTGGCGCTCCACGATGCGGAGCATGTCGCGGACGAGGACTTCGGTGAAGGCGAAGCCGTACAGGACGAAGTGCACGTCGAGCAGCTCGGGAAGGATGGTCTCGCCTTCGACCGGACCGAAATCGGGTCTCCAGCCGGGCGCGTCCAGGTTGGCTCCCGGGTCGAAAAGCCCGAGCAGCCGTTCCCAGTCGTGCCTGCAGACTTCGGTGAAGCGGTCCACCTCCGATAGCTCCGCGTCGAGGTTCCTGAGCGAAAGGGCCTCGAGCTGGCGGAGGAAGCCCTGGAATTCCCTGCCGAGCGCCTCGAATTCCTCCGAGGGGCGAACGGCGTTCTCGATGCGCTCCTTCATGCCGTCATACGAAAAGAAGCGCTTGCGCTCCTGCTCCGATTCCGGCAGCTCCGCGTCGATGAGGAGCTCGAAAAAGCGTTGCGACACGCGTATGTCGGTGCTCGCTATCGACCTGCGCGCCACGTCCACGAGCGGCTTGATGGAGGATGCGAACGCCAGCGCGCCCTGCGCGAGGCCGGGGAGCACGACGTTGCCCTTCGGCCGGTAGACCGGAGGCCGGATCTGCGCGAGCTCGCGGTGTATCCGCCGGAGCTCCGCCCTCTTGAGCGAGTCGGCTCCGCCGAGCCCGAACAGGTTCCTGAAGAATTCCAACACGTTTTGCATGAAGAGCATACTATAGATTATTATCCGATCGATCCGCTACGGGCAAGGCGGGAACCCGCCGCCGGAAAGCCTCAGCCCGGCTCCCGTCGGCCGTGCTCCGGCTGCCGCTCGGGGGCCTCGAGCCACCAGAGGCCGTCGGCTCTGGCCGGGTCGACCGCGACGGTTCCCTCGCCGGCCTCGACCCGTTCCACCAGGTCGGATGCAGCCGCCCGGAGCGGCGCCTTGAGGCGCAACGCGAGCGCGATGGCGTCCGAAGGCCGGAGCTCCCGCCGCCATCGTCCGAGTCCCTTCCGGTAGGACAGAGAGGCCTTGAGCGCGCCGCCTTCGTCCGTCGAAAGCTCGGCGGACTCGACGCGGAAGCCGTGCGAGCGGAGGAAATCCGCGAGCAGGTCGTGGGTCAGGGGCCGGGGAGGCTTGACGCCCTCGAGCTCGAGGATGATGGCGCCCGCCTCGAAGGGTCCGACCGGGACCGGCAAGGTGAAGCGGCGCTCGCGATCCTCAAGGATCACGACTGGATCCGCGTCCGCCGGATCGAGCGCGACGCCGCGGACATCGAGTCCGATTTTCCGGTTCTTGCGCGTCATGCCGGCTAAGATAGCGCGCGGGCGGACGGAATTCGCGCCCGCCCGCCTCCGGCCCCGGTATTTGACACCCCTTCGGCCGGGCACTATCCTTTTTCCCGCGCCCTCGAGCCCTGATGGTAGCTCGGGCGGGGATGGAATGCCGTTCCCGACGGACGATCGCGCGGCTTGCATCCGCGGAAGGGAAGGTGCCAGCATGGCTGATATCCTGGCCGACGCCGATTTCGAGCTCTACCGCAAGCTGATCTACGACGAAAGCGGCATCCACTTCTCCGCGACCAACCGCTCCATCCTCGAGAGCCGCCTTCGCGAACGGCTCAGGGACAAGAAGCTCGACAACCTGCGCGAGTATTACGAGCTCCTCCTCAAGGACAAGGAGGAGCTCAAGGTCCTCCTGGATTCGGTCACGACCAACCTGACCCGCTTCTTCCGCAACCAGGCCCACTTCGACGCCCTCGAGCGCTACGTGATACCGGAGCTGGCGAAGCTCCGCGGCCCGTCGGCCGATCGCAAGCTTCGCTTCTGGAGCGCCGGCTGTTCGACGGGGGAGGAGCCCTACACGGTCGCCATGCTGTTCGCGGAAACCCTGCCGGCCGGCTGGACTCCCGAGATCGTCGCCTCCGACATCAGCCTGAAATCGCTGATGGTGGCCAAGGAAGGCTTCTACGCGGACTCGCGCATCCAGGGCGTCCCCGACGAGTACCTCGCCAGGCACTTCGAGAAGGTGCCCGGCGGTTACCAGATCAAGGACCAGGTCAAGCGCACGGTCCGCTTCGACTACCACAACCTCAAGAACGACTCCGGATTGCGGAACGTGGACGTCGTCATGTGCCGCAACGTCCTCATCTATTTCGACGAGGCCGCCCAGAAGGCCACCATCGAACGCTTCTGGGACGCCATGGCCCCGAAAAGCTTCCTCTTCATCGGGCATTCGGAGTCGCTGTTCGGCATGAACACGCGCTTCGAATTCGTGAAGACCGAGTGGGCCTGCTTCTACCGCAAGAACGCCTGATCCGGAGGATCCCGTGAAAGACCCCGCCTCCGAGCCCGTCTCCGTCCTCGTCGTCGACGACTCCGCCCTGATGCGCAACCTGATAACGCGCATCGTGGAGGGCACCCCGGGGCTCGTCGTCGCCGACCGCGCCATGAACGGGCTCTTCGCGCTCCAGAAGATCCCCAAGTGCGACCCGGACGTCATCGTGCTGGACATCGAGATGCCGGAGATGAACGGCATCGAGTTCCTCAAGGAGCGCAAGCGCCTCGGCATCGAGATTCCCGTGGTGATCCTTTCCAGCCTGGCCCGGAAAGGCGCCCAGATAACCATGGACGCGCTCGCGCTCGGCGCGGCCGACTTCCTCACCAAGCCCTCGGGGTCGGTGTCCGCCGACCTCCACACCGTCGCGCAGGAGCTCTCGCGACTGCTCCTGGTCTACGGCACCCAGTACCGCAAGGCCCGCGGCAAGCGCGCCGCGAGCTACCGCTTCGACCTGCCGGAGAAGGCCTTCGCCTTCCCGGAGCTGCGGGGCACCAAGGACCGCCTGCCCGAGCGGAAGGTGAACGAGCGCCCCGTGCCGCTCCGCGACGGAGGCCCCGTCGACCTGGTGGCCATCGGCATCTCCACGGGCGGCCCGAACGCGTTGCGCGAGGTGCTGGCCGCCATCGATCCGGCGCTCGCCGCGCCCGTCGTGGTCGTGCAGCACATGCCTCCCGGCTTCACCGAGGAATTCGCCCGCAGCCTCGACCGCATCTGTCCCCTCGACGTGAAGGAAGCCGCCGACGGCGACCTGCTCAGGCCGGGCCGCGTGCTCATCGCCCCGGGGGACAAGCACATCCTCGTCGAGCGGAAAGCCCTGGCCGCCGTGGCTCGCCTCTCCGACGACCCAACCGTCAACGGCCACCGGCCGAGCGCGGACGTGCTGTTCGCGAGCGCCGCGAAGGAGTACCAGAATCGCGCGCTCGGCGTCATCATGACGGGCATGGGCAGGGACGGCGCCCGCGAGCTCGCTTCGATGTACCGCGAAGGAGCCTGGACCCTCGGACAGGACGAGGAGTCGAGCGTGGTGTACGGCATGCCGAAAGTGGCCTACGAACTCGGCGGCGTGCGCGAGCAGGTGGCGCTCAAGGATATGGCGGGGCGCATCTCGGCCATCGTGGCCGAGAGCCGCTCGTCCGGAGCCTGAGGGCCGCGGGCCGGTCCCACGCATTCGAAGGGGTCGCCGAGCCCCGGTCGTTGCCTTCTCCCGTGCGTCTTACTATTTTAATCAGAATTAACGGCGCCGACGGGACGCGGGAGCGGCCTGTATGGACGGTTGACCGGAGGCCGCGCCTCCGGAAGCGGCCCGAAGCTCCCCCGGGTTCTCATGCGCCGCAGGAGGCGAACCATGGCCCGACAGGCGTACCGATGCAAGCATTGCGGCGACGAGAAAGTGCTGGAAGCGGGAACCCCGATTCCCGATTGTTGCGGCGAGCGGATGTCACCGATACCGCTCGAGGATTGCACCCACCCCTTCAGCGCCGAAGGCGCCCGCGTATCCACCGTCGACGAAGCCTGCGACGAGGGCGTCAGGTAGCACCGCCCCTTCGAACGGCAGGGATGGTCGCGGAAGCCAAGGCTTCCGCGCCGCGACGCCCGCGTCGCGCGAAGCCTGCGACGAGGGAGTCAGGTAGCACCGCTCCTTCGAACGGCAGGGATGATCGCGGAAGCCAAGGCTTCCGCGCCGCGACTCCCGCGTCGCGCGAGGCCTGCGACGAGGGAGTCAGGTAGCACCGCTCCTTTGAATGGCAGGGATGATGGCGGAAGCCCCGGATTCGAGGAGTCGGACCTCGAACCCGGGGCTTCGCGTTGGCTGACGGGAGCGGATCAGAGGGCCTGGTTGACCTCGCTGATCTCGGGAATGACTTTCTTGATGTAGTTCTCGACGCCCTGCTTGAGGGTGAAGGTGGCCATGGGACAGCTGCCGCAGGCGCCGGTCAGGCGCACCGTGACCTTGCCGCCCTCTTCCAGCGAAACGAATTCGATGTCCCCGCCGTCGGCCTGCAGCGAGGGGCGGACTTCCTCTATGGCTTTCCGGACGCGTTCTTCCAGCATTGGATACCTCTCGAGGGGGAATTTAGCGCCCGCCGCCCGCACGGGTCAAGCGAGGGTCCGACGCCCGGGCGCTTCGCTCCCCGATCGCTAGCCGCCCGCTTGCCGAGCATGCTAGACTGACGAACCTCCCGAACCGGAAGGACGCTCCATGGGCCGAATAATAGTCTTCGTCAACCAGAAAGGCGGCGTCGGCAAGACCACCTCCGCCATCAACCTCGGCGCCTACCTGGCGCTCGCGGGAAAGCGCACCCTCCTCGTCGACTTCGACCCGCAAGCCAACCTCACGAGCGGCGTCGGCGGCGCGGGCGCCTCGAAAGGCATCTACGAAGTCATCGCCTCCGGCCTCCCGATCAAGGACGCCATCGTCGCGACCAAGGTGAAGGACCTCCACCTGGTCCCGTCCTCCATCGACCTCTCGGGCGCCACCGTCGAGCTCGTCGACAAGGAGGACCGCAACGACTACCTGAAGCGCGTCCTCGAAAGCATCCGGAGCGAGTACGACTTCATCCTGATTGACTGCCCGCCCTCGCTCGGCATCCTGACCCTGAACGGCCTCATGGCCGCCGACGAGGTCCTGGTGCCGCTGCAGTGCGAGTACTTCGCGCTCGAGGGCCTTTCCCTCATCCTCCAGACCGTCCAGCTGGTCCAGAAAGGGATGAACCCGCGGCTACGCATCGGGGGCATCCTCTTCACCATGTACGACTCCCGCACCCGGCTCGCCCAGGACGTGGTCCAGCAGGTGACCGAATACTTCAAGGACAAAGTGTTCCGAACCATCGTGCCTCGCAACGTAAGGCTCTCCGAGGCGCCGAGCCACGGCGTGCCCATCTGCCTCTACGACCCCGGCTGCATCGGCGCCCGCTCCTACGAGAAGCTGGCGACCGAGCTCCTCGCGCGCGACGCCCCGGGCGGGGCAGCCTGATGGCCGCCAAGCAGTTCGGCCTCGGCAAGGGCCTCGGCGCCCTGATTCCCGACAACGTCATGGAACCGCCAAGCGCTCCGCCCGTCCAGGGCGAGTTGACCGGCGCTCCCGGCACGGCCGAGCCGCGCGGCGACGGCGTCCGCTCCGTGCCCCTGAAGCGCGTCGCCCCGAACCCCGGCCAGCCCCGCAAGAGCTTCTCGGACGAAGGGCTCGCGGAGCTCGCGGAGTCGATCAAGCTGCACGGCGTGATCCAGCCCCTCATCGTCGAGGACGACGGGGCGGGCGGCTTCCGCATCGTGGCCGGCGAGCGCCGCTGGCGGGCCTGCGGCATCGCGGGCCTCAAGGACGTGCCGGTCATCGTCCGCTCCTACTCCGACGAGAAGCGCCTCGAGATAGCCTTGATCGAGAACGTCCAGCGCGAGGACCTGAATCCGGTGGAGGAAGCCGAGGCCTACAAGGCCCTGATGTCCCTGACCGGCTGCACGCAGGAGGAGGCCGCGGCCAAGGTCGGCAAAAGCCGGCCCGCGGTCGCGAACGCGCTCCGCATCCTCAAGCTGCCCGCCGAAGCCCTCCAGTCGGTGCGCGACGGCGCGCTCTCCGCGGGGCACGCCAAGGCCCTGCTCATGGCGCTTAACCCCGCGGACCAGATACTCCTCGCGCGCCGCTGCGTCGAGGAAAACCTCAACGTCAGGCAAGCCGAGAGTCTCGCGCAGGAGCTCAATAAAGGCCACAAGGGCCCCTCCCACCCGAAAGCCGCGGAGCACGCGCCCAAACGGCTCGACCCCGACCTGGCCGCCGTCGAGCAGCGACTGATCGGCCTCCTCGGCACCAAGGTCTCCATCAAGGGCGACGCATCGAAGGGCTCAATCCTGATCGAGTACTTCAGCTCCGAGGACCTCGACCGCATCTACGAGATCATCAACGGCTAGGCGCCAAAGCGCTCCGCGCCCTGGCGGCGACATGCGCGAAGCGGGGCGCGCGAACAGCGCGCCCTCACAAGAAATCGACGAAGCGCATAGCGCTTCGTCGCCGCGAGGGGCGCGAAGCAGGGCGCGCGAGCAGCGCGCCCTATCGGATAATCGACGAAGGGCGACGCCCTTCGTCGCCGCGAGGGGCGCTTCGCGCCCCTCGCGCTTGACCTAGAGCCCCCCGACCGATACGCTTTCATTCGATATCGATAGATCGCTTTCCGGGAAACCACCGAACAAGGAGCGTACCCATGTCCATCATCGAATACGTCGAAGCGCGCGAGATCCTCGATTCCCGCGGGAATCCCACCGTCGAGGTCGACGTCGTCCTCGAGGACGGCACCGTCGGCCGCGCGGCCGTCCCCTCCGGCGCCTCCACCGGCGAGCACGAGGCCGTCGAGCTCCGCGACGGCGACAAGAAGCGCTACCTGGGCAAGGGCGTGCTCAAGGCCGTCGAGAACGTCAACAACGCCATCGCCGGCGAGATCTGCGGCCTCGACTGCACCGAGCAGGTCGACATCGACCGCACCATGATCGACCTGGACGGCACCCCCAACAAGGGCAAGCTCGGCGCCAACGCCATCCTCGGCGTATCGATGGCCGTGGCCCGCGCCGCCGCCAACTTCCTCGAGCTTCCCCTCTACAAGTACCTGGGCGGCGCCCACACCACCCTCCTGCCCGTCCCGATGGCCAACATCGTCAACGGCGGCAAGCACGCGGACAACAAGATCGACTTCCAGGAGTTCATGGTCATGCCCGTGGGCGCCCAGAGCTTCCGCGAGGCGGTGCGCATGACCGCCGAGGTCTTCCACAACCTCAAGTCCCTGCTCAAGGCCGACGGCCACAACACCAACGTCGGCGACGAGGGCGGCTTCGCCCCGAGCATCGGCAACGAGGACGCGCTCGACTACATCATGAAGGCCATCGAGAAGGCCGGCTACAAGCCCGGCGAGGACCTCGGCATCGCGCTCGACTGCGCGTCCAGCGAGCTCTTCGACGAGGGCGACCGCAAAGGCTACAAGTTCTGGAAGTCGAACCCCGGCAAGCTCTTCAGCGCCGACGAGATGATCGAGCTCTTCACCAAGTGGGTGAACAAGTACCCGATCGTCTCCATCGAGGACCCGCTCGACCAGAACGACTGGGAAGGCTACGTCAAGATGACCAAGGCCCTCGGCAACCGCGTCCAGGTCGTCGGCGACGACTTCTTCGTCACCAACACCGAGCGCCTCGAGAAGGGCATCGGCATGGGCGCCTGCAACTCGATCCTCATCAAGCTGAACCAGATCGGCACGGTCACCGAGACCATCGAGGCCATCGAGATGGCCAAGCGCGCCAACTACACCGCCATCATCAGCCACCGCTCCGGCGAGACCGAGGACACCTTCCTCGCGGACCTCGTCGTCGCGCGCGAGACCGGCCAGATCAAGACCGGTTCCATGAGCCGCACCGACCGCGTCGCCAAGTACAACCAGCTCCTCCGCATCGAGGACGCCATGGAAGGCATCGCGGAATATGCCGGAAGGAAGGCGTTCTACAACGTGCACAAGTGACATCGACGTCGCGGATTTTCCGCGATGTGGTTATGAGCCGCTTCGGGCGTAGGCCCGAAGCGCCCCGCGAGGCCGCCGAAAGGCGGCCTCGCGAGTATGCGGGGAAGAAGGCCTTTTACAACGTGCACAAGTAAACGATCGCCTCGCAGGTACGAGGCGAGATGGTTGTGAGCCGGAACGGGCGCCAGCCCGTTCCGCCCCGCGAGGCCGCCGCAAGGCGGCTTCGCGAATACGCCGGTCGGACGGCTTTTTACAACGTGAGGAAGTGACGCCTGCCTCGCGGATACTCCGCGATGTGGTTGTGAGCGAGCGGCCGCCCTTTCGGGGGCGGCCCCTTTTTTTACCGGATCCGGGCGTCTCCCTCGCGCGCCAGGGATGAGGCGGTCGCGGTCCGCGACCACTACAATCCTTTCCTTACCGAAAGCGCGCGAAGCGCGCATGAGGCGGTCGCGATCCGCGACCACTACAATCCTTTCCTTACCGAAAGCGCGCGAAGCGCGCATGAGGCGGTCGCGGTCCGCGACCACTACAATCCTTTCCCTACCGAAAGCGCGCGAAGCGCGCATGGCGTGCCACGCGATGCCCCGACCGGAGCTCGGGTACGTCATGGATGACGACGATGCGATCGTTGACGCGAATTCCTCTGGGCTCCCGGCGGAGCGGCCGTCGATTTCCTCGAAATGGCGGTCGAAGGTGAGCAGGCGGGCGCCGTGCTCCATCCTTTGGAAGAGCGCCGAAAGCCTCAGCCTTCGGCGCCGTCCGACGCGAAGCGTCGGCGAACGATCCGGACGTCGGCGACGGGGACGGAGCGCCCCTTCTTTCGGAGCGCTCGCTTGATCCGCGCGAACCATTCGGCGGCGGAGTCGCTTACCGGAACGAGCGGCGTCCGCGGCCTCGAACGGAAGATTCGACCCTCGGCCGCCGTCCGCGCTACAATGGCCTCCGGAGGCGCTGCATGAAGGGCTCGTTCACGTTCGACCGGAAGGACAGGGAGGCGCTCGTCGCGTTCGCCGCGGAGCTGGTGGCCGTCGAGAGCCCCTCGGGGCGCGAGGAACGCGCCATCCGCCTCGTCGCGGAGCGGATGCGCGCGCTCGGCTACGACGAGGTCCGGATCGACGGCTTCGGCAACGTCCTCGGACGCATCGGTTCCGGCGGCCGGACCGTCCTGTTCGACTCGCACGCGGACACGGTCGGCGTCGACGACGCCGGGCTCTGGGCCGCGCCGCCCTTCTCCGGAACGGTGCGCGACGGCTTCCTCCGGGGACGCGGCTCGGTCGACATGAAGTCGGGGGCGGCCGCCTCGATATACGCCGCCGCGCTCGCGGCGCGCGCGGGCTGGACCGATGGGAACACCGTCCTCGTCTCGTGCACCTGCCTCGAGGAGGACTGCGACGGCGAGAACCTGCGCCACCTCTTCCGCGAGTTCGGCCTCCGGCCGGACGCCTGCGTGGTCTGCGAACCTTCCTCGAACAGGATCATGACCGGTCACAAGGGCAAGGCGCAGGTCGTCGTCCGCTCGGAAGGCCTGTCCGCGCACGGGGCCGCCCCGGAGAAGGGCGTCAACGCGGTGTACCCGATGGCCAAGGTGATCGAACGCGTCGAGCGGCGGAACCTCGAGCTTTCGGAGGGCCCGGCGCCCCGCGGGACCCTCGCGCTGACGCGGATCGCGAGCGAGGCCGTCTCGCTCAACGCGGTGCCGTCGGCGTGCGAGCTCTACCTGGACCGGCGCCTCGCGCCCGGCGAGAGCGAGGAAGCGGTCAGGGCGGAATTCGACGCGCTCGTCGAGGGCACGGGGGCTCGCTGGGAACCCGGCACGCTCCGCCGGAAAACCTGGACTGGCCTCGAGGTCGAGTACGTCCCCTTCCACGCGGCCTGGCGGCTCCCGGACGACGCGCCGCTCGCGCTGGCTTTCACGGCGGCGCGCGCCGAGGTCCTCGGACCGGACGGGCGCGGCTTCGGATTCTGGGACTTCAGCACGAACGCCGTGTCGACCGTGCGGCTGGGCATCCCCACCATAGGCTTCGGCCCCGGCGACTTCGCGCTCGCGCACATGCGCGACGAGCGCTGCCCGGTCGCCGAGATCGAGGCCGCCTGCGAGGTCTACGCGCGCGCGATCCGGAACCTGTTCCGGGCGGGAGGGGAGGAGCGATGAGCGAAGGCGAAAGCGCCGCGGAGCGCGGGAAGAGGCTCGCGGGGGAGGCGGCGCTCAAGGAAACGATCCGCCTGATCCGCCTGGCTCGGAAGCACTGGGACGCGCACGAGAACCTGGCCTGCCGCCGCGAGCGCGACCGCGCGCTGGCGCTCTACGCCACGCTCTCCAAGCCCCTGAAGGACGGGATCCCGCAGGAGCTCCGCGTCTGGCTCCGCTACCGCAGCGAGAAATACTTCGGCGAGGGAAGGACGAAGCCGCGCAAAGGCTGACGGGGGGCGGGGCCGGACTCGGAGCGGCGGCACGCCGCGCGTCCGGCCCCGACGAGCCCCGGCGGTCCGCCACCCGCGCTTGCCCGCGGACGGGATCGCCGCGAAGCGCTTCGCGCGCTTGCCCGCGAAGCGCTTCGCGGCGATACTGGCCCGCGGAGGCACCGTGGAAACCAGCAGCCGCCCCCGGAAAAGCGCCGCCGACCGCGGCTCGGAAATCGCCCTCTCGATCCTGAGGCCCTTCGTAGAGCTCTGGATGCGCGTCGTGGCGCGGCGCATCGACGTGGTCGACCCGCGCGTGGACTTCCGGCGGAAGGAACCTTTCATCCTCGTGGCGAACCATACCTTCGCGATGGACGTGGTCCACGTGCCCATGCCCTTCCGGATCACGCCGCACATCGTCGCGAGCCGCGACCTCTTCGTGCACCCCTTCGAGCGCTTCGTCATCACCCGGATCGCGCGCTGCATCATGGCGCCCAAGGGCGGCGGCGACGTGCGCACCGTCCGCGAGCTCTTCTCGGCCCTCGAGCGGGGCTATCCCGTCCTCGTGTTCCCCGAGGGCGACATCACCTTCTCCGGCGAGACCGGTCCGGTCGAGCGCGGCATCGCGGTGCTGGCGAAGAAGGCCGGCCTCGACGTGATAGCCTGCCGGGTGGCGGGCGGCCATCTCTCGTCGCCGCGCTGGGCGACGGCGCCGCGTAAGAACCGGACCATCGAGCTGCGCTACGAAATGGTGATGAGCGCGGAGGAGGTCCGCGCCGCATCGCCGCGCGAGGTCGCGGCGGCCATCGAAAGGGCCCTGTACCTCAACGACTTCGAGCGGCAGAAAGAACTCATGATTCCGCGGCCGGGCGCGCGCCTCGCCGAGGGCCTCGACGACCTCCTCTACGCCTGCCCGGAATGCGGCGCGTTCCATTCGCTCGAGGCGAAGGGAAACGGACTGCGGTGCCGGAACTGCGGCGCCTCGGGAGCCCTCGACGAGTACGGCTTCCTCCACGGCTTCCGCTTCGAGGACACCGTGGCCTGGGACCGCTGGCAGCGGACGCTCGACGCGGAACTGGCGGCGACCGCGTTCGCTTCGCCCGGCTTCCTCGCGGCCAACGACTACGAGGTCTTGAAACGCCGCGAGATCGGGCCGGTGGAGGCCGCCTGGCGGAACGGGGCCCTCGAACTGCGCGGCGCGCTCGACGCCCGCCTGCCCGCGGCGGAGCTCAAGGGCGTGGGATTGACCATGCGCTCGACGCTCAACTTCACGCACGCGGGCGTCGACTACGTGCTCACGCTGGAACGCAAGGCGCCCGCCTTCCTGCGCGCCTGCCTGGCGGCGGCCGCGGCGGGAGCGGGGGCGTGATCTTCTACACGGACGGCAGGACCGCGCCCCGCCTCGACCGCGCGGGCGTCGCCGCGCTGGCGGACACGCTCGGCCTCGCCTTCATGGAGCACGACAACTGGATCCGCGTGGTGCCGCGGCCCGAGGCCCGGAGCCGGGCGCTCCGCGCCCTTTTCGGCTTCATGGGCGCCGCCATCAACCGCTACGGCCACGTGGTCGTAGCGGTCACGGACGGAAGGCCGGTCGGCTACGTCACCTTCATGGAGGATCGCGATCGAAGCGGCGTCAACTTCGGCCGGGTCGCGCGCTCGGGGGGGCTCGTCGACGCGCTCCGCTTCCTGGCCGCGCTCCGCCCCCGCGAGCTCCTGGGCATGCGCGCGCTCGAACGGGCCGTGGCGCGCTTCGAGCGGGGACGCGCGCGCGATCCGGCGGCCTTGCACCTCTACAGCGCGGGCGTCCTCCCGGAGCTCAAGGGACGGGGCCTCATGAAAGCCGCGTTCCTATACGCGGAAGCGCGCTTCCGGGAACTCGGCTTTACGTCGTACCGCCTCGAGACCACCGACCCCGCCAACCTGCCCGTCTACGCGGCCTTCGGCCTCGAGCGGGTCGGCGAGGAGCCGCTCGGGGCGTCCGGTCGGCTCGCGTACTTCCTGGAACGGCGCTTCAGTCCTCCAGGTTGAACTGCCAGCCGACACCGAAGCGGTCCGTGACGAAGCCGTAGAGCTTCGACCAGAAGGTGGGACCGAGGGGCATGCCGACCTTGCCGCCGGGCTGGAGGGCGTCCCACCAGCGGCGGATGTCGGCCTCGTTCTTCCACTGGACTATGAGGCTGATATTGTCGCCCATGGTCAGGGGCATGCCGGGCGGGGTGTCGGAGAAGAGGAGCTTGCCTCCCGCGAACTCGAGCTCGGCGTGCATGACGAGGTCCTTGCTCTCGGGGCCCAGGGGAAAGCCCGGGTCGGGCGGCATGTCGCCGAACGCCATGATCTTCGGCTCGGGGGCCCCGAAGGCCTTGGCGTAGAACGCGAGCGCCTCGCGGCAGTTCCCGGCGAAATTGACGTAAGCCTGGATGGCCATGGATCACCTCCGGCGGCGCGGACGCGCCGCACCCGGAAAGGTTCGCGCCGGGCGGCGAAATGGTCAAGCGTTTTTGTCAGGATTGCGGGGCGGGCGATCCGGTCGCCGAATCAGGGCGAGGCGGCGGAACGACGGAAGGATCGAAGGGCTCGCGGCATCCGGCCGCGCACGGGGCGCCGTCGTCGGGGACGAGGCTGGTCGCCCGGGGGACGGAGCCCGATACTTCATATCCGGAAGGAGGTGCCTCCGATGGCCGGAACCGAGAAACCACCGCGGCGCGAGCGCCGGATCGTCGCCAAAATCGGCAAGGCGCTCGGCATCCTGGTCCTCCTCGCGTACGAGGACCTCGTCATCCTCATCTGGCCGGGAGGGCCGCTCGCCGATACGCGCGCCTTCGCCGTCATCCTGGCGGCGGACCTCGCCATCGGCTTCGACGTCTTCGTCCGGCCCTCGCTCGCGACCCGTTCGCAAAAGGACGAATACGCCACCTGGAAAGTCTACACCTTCTTCGTCGCGAGCCCGCTGCTCCTGGGGCTGCCCTGGATCGAGCGCGACCTGCTGGCGCGGCGCTGGCTGCCGGAGGCGGCGCTTTCCGCGCTGTGGTGGATCGGGCTCGCGGCGACTCTCGGAGGCGGCGTCCTCCTCGCGTGGGCGCGCCTGACCCTCGGCAGGTTCGGCTCGCCCAAGGTGCTGGTCCAGGAGGACCACAGGCTCGTCACCTCGGGACCGTACCGGGCGCTCCGGAATCCGATGTACGCGGCGGACCTCCTGCTCTACTGCGGAGTCGCGATCGCGCTCGGAGCGGTCGGGAGCGCCGCGTTCGCGGTCGCCGCGCTGCTGCCCATGCTGGTCGGTCGGACGCGCCTCGAGGAGCGGCTGCTCGCGGAGCGCTTCGGCGACGAGTACCGCGCGTGGGCGGCGCGCACCTGGCGCCTCGTGCCCTTCGTGTGGTAGCGGGGAAGCGGGGAAAAGGGGGTCTGGGGGAGAAGGGGCGGCAGCCCCTTCTCTCCCGGTCAGTCCCCGAAGAGCATCGAGTAGTACCTGTCGATTTTCGCGCCGAGCTCGGCGATGCCGAAGTTGCGGGCTTCGCGGACGGTCTCGCGGCCTTCGAAGAAGACGAGGACCGCGGGCACGGCGAAGACCGAGAGCTGGCCCGCGGCCTCGGGCACGGCGGCGGCGTCGAGGTAGCGGACGGCCATGCGCGGGAAGTGCTCGCGCGCGAGGGCGAGGACCTTGGGCTTCATCGAGGCGCAGACGCCGCAGGTCGGGGTCGAGACGTAGACGAGCAGGGCCTTCTCGGAGCGGACGAGTTCCTGGAGCTCGGCCCAGGAGTCCACGGCTTTCATGCTTTCCATATATTCGATTTTACCGGAAACGGGCCGGGCTGTCGCGGGGCTCGCGGGGACAGACCCCGCGCCTTTGGGGACAGAGCTCCGTCGCGAGTCTCGCGTTGACCGCCGCGAAAGACCCGGTCTATCATCGCGCGCGGGGCGGGGACGGACCCGCCGCGCAATCCAGACGCCGGAGCCCCGATGCCCTCTTCGCCGACAGACCGCACCCGGAACCGCGCCGTCGCCGGGCTCGCGGGGCTCGCCCTCTGCGCCCTCGCGTCGACGCCCGCGCCGCCCGAGTCTGCCGCCCTCGCGGCGCTCGGCCGGTTGCTGCGCGGAAGCGCCGGCATGGGAGCCGCGTCCGCGGGGCGCTACGCGTTGTCGGCGGTGGAGCTGGTTCTCGTCCTCGTCGGCGTTGTCGGCATCGTCTCGCTGATAGCCTGGCGGGCCGCGCTGAGGGCGCGCATGAAGGACGGCGCTCCTCCGGCCCGGGAGAAGCCGAAGGAGAAGGGCGGCGCCTTCGCCCTCGCGGCCATCGTCATCTTCCTCGTTGCGTCGTTCTACGCGCTGTTCCGCGCCGTGCCCGTCCTCGACGAAGGCTTCGAGCGCTCGGGCGCCGGCGGCGGCGCGGGGCGGAACGGGACGCCGGTCTCCCAGGCGGCGTCGAGCTGGGACGGGATCGAAGGAGAGTACGACGACGATGACGGCGGGAAGCGCGACCCCGCCTCGCTCGTCGCCGTTTTCCTCGCGCTGGCCGCGGTCGTCGCCCTGCTCTCGCGCGCGCGCAAGGACGCGGAGGCTCCGCCCTCGGCGGAACCCGGCGACGATGCCCCGGTCGAGGCGGGGCGGCTCGCGGAAATCGCGGGAACGCTCGCGCGGGGCGGCTCGGCGCGCGAGTCCATCATCGCCTGCTACGGGTCGATGTGCGCGCTCTATGGCGAGGCCGCGCGCGGAGAGCGCGGCGGCCGGGCGCTGACCGCGCGAGAGTTCGCGGCCCTGCTCGGCCGGAAAGGAGTTTCGCGCCCCGAAGTCGCGGCCTTGACGGCGGTTTTCGAGAAGGCGCGCTACTCCGGAGAACCCTGCGGCGAAGCCGAGCGAGGCGCGGCCCTCGCGGCGCTCGACGCGATAGAGCGCGGGACGCGCGCCGGAACGCCCGTGGAGCGACGCGATGCCTGAGCACTCCGTCGGCTTACTGGTTCCGGCGCTCGCGCGATGGGGACTGGGCATGGCGATGTTCGCGCTGGCCCTCGGCGCGCTCGGCTCGGGCCTCGCCGGGAGGCGCGCCCGGCCCCGAGCGAAACCCGGAGCGACGGCGCCCGCGGTCCCTGCCCGCGAGTCCGTCTCCGCCCTGGCCGCGCTCGTACGGGAAGCCCGCCGGAGCGGCTACTACCGCGACAAGTTGGTCGCGCGCTGCCGCAAGCTCGCGGCCGGGGCCGTCACCCTGGCCACCGGCAGGCGCCTCGAACCGAACCTCAACGCCCTCGTCGCCGACGGCTCGCTCGACGACGCGGAGCTCATCGCATTCCTGGCCGAGGAGCACCTCGTCTCCGCCCCCCGCGGCGCTCCGGCGCGACGGACGGACGAAAGCTTCGCGCTCCGCCTCGAGTCCGCGCTCGCCGCGCTCGAAGTCCTTCCGGAAGCACGGATGCGCCTCCCCGACGGAGACGCGAAAGGTGGAAAGATTCCATGAACAAGGAAGAAACGACGCCCGGCCGCGCCCCGTCGGCGTCCCCGGGCCCCGCGGACGCGGCGAAAACCTGCGCGCTGCTCCTCGACGAGGTGTCGAGGGCCGTGGTCGGCAAGCAGGACTTCCTCGAGCGGCTGCTCGCAGCCGCCATAGCCGGCGGCCACGTGCTCGTCGAGGACAACCCGGGACTGGCCAAGACCCTCGCGGCCCGCAGCTTCGCGCGTTCGTTCTCGAGCTCGTTCAAGCGCATCCAGTTCACGCCCGACCTGCTCCCGGCGGACATCACCGGCGCCTTCGTGCTCGACCGCGCGACGGGCGGCCTCAAGCTGGTGGAAGGACCGATCTTCGCCAACTTCGTGCTGGCCGACGAGATCAACCGCGCGCCGCCGAAAACCCAGTCCGCCCTGCTCGAGGCCATGGAGGAACGGCAAGCCACCCTCGAGGGACAGACCTTGGCCCTGCCCGCGCCCTTCATGGTCATCGCGACGCAGAACCCCATCGAGTACGAGGGCACCTTCCCCCTGCCCGAAGCCCAGCTCGACCGCTTCCTGCTCAAGCTGTCGATCGGCTACCCGACGCGCGACGAGGAAATCGAGCTGGTCGCGCGACGGGCGGCGCGGACCACCGAGGACCCCGACATCCGGCCCGTCTGCGACGCATCCGACCTGCTCGCCCTCCGCGAGGCCGCGGGACGCGTGCACGTCGACCGCGACGTGATGGCCTACGCGGTGGACCTGGCCCGCGCGACGCGGGAGTCGCGGCGCGCCGCCGTCGGCGCGAGCCCGCGCGCGTCCCTGGCCCTGCTCAAGCTGTCGCGCGCGCGCGCCCTCATGGAAGGCCGCTCCTTCGTCCTGCCGGACGACGTGAAGTGGTGCGCCTTCGAGGCCCTCGTCCACCGCGTCGTGCTCAAGCCCGAGGTTTGGGCGAACGAGACCCGGGTCGGCGAGGTGGTCGAGGACGCGCTGGCCTCGGTGCCGGTGCCGAAGGTCGAGTCGCGGTGAGCCTTCCGCGCGCCGCGGCGCTTTCGCTCGCGCTCGCGCTGGCGGCTCTCGGCGCCCTGGGCGGCGAAGGCGCCTGGTTCGCGGCGGCCCTGCCCCTGGCGGCCTGGGCGCTCGCGGGCGAATTCGTCGCGCCGCCCCGGATCTCGCTCGAGGCGGATCGGGCCTTGTCGGAAACGTTCGTGGAATCGGGTGCGCCGTTCGAGGTCACGGTGACGGTGCGGAACCGGGGAGCGCGCCTCGAGTCGCTCCGCGTCTCAGACGACTTGCCGCCCGGAGCGACGCTCGTCGCGGGCTCGACGGAATGGCGCGGCAGCCTCGCGTCGGGAGCCGAAGCGGAAATCCGCTACGTCGCGACCCTGCCCCGCGGTTTCTGGCGCTTCGGGGAAGTCCGGGCCGCGGCGCTCGATCCGTTCTTCGACCTGAGATCCGAAGCCGCCGTACCCTGCCCGCAAGCCCTCGTGGTGCCGCCGAAACCCCTCGCCCCGCCCAAGGCGGCGTTCGGCGCCGGCGCGGTGCGTCCCTTCGCGGGGCGAACCCGATCGTCCCGGACCGGTTCGGGCATCGATTTTTCCGCGACGCGCGACTACTCCCCCGGCGACCCGCTCCGCAGCCTCAACCGCAAGGCCGAGATGCGCTGGGGACGGATCATCGTCAACCTCCGCGAAGAAGGCCGGGCCATCGACGCGGGGGTCATCCTCGATTCCAGGGCGTCCGCCTACGACGACGCGGGACTCTTCGAGTCCTGCGCGGCCGCCGCCCTGAGCCTGGCCGAGCTCCTGCTCGACCAAGGCTGCCGCGTGGCCTTCATGAGCTCGGGCGCGGGCATCGACTGGGTGCCGCCCGGCATGGGCCGGACCCAGCGCCTCCGCGTCCGCCGGGCCGCCGCGGGCGCCAGGCTCGGTAACCACGCCACCTTCGAGCGCTTCGAAGCCCTGCCGACCCGCATCTTCCCGCCGCGCTCCCTCGTCGTCGTCGCCAGCCCCCTGCTCGAACGGGACGTAGCCCCCCTCCGCGGCTTCGCGGCGCTCGGCTATTCGGTCGTCGCGCTCAGGCCCGATCCGCTCGGCGCCGCGCGCGTGGCGCGGGCCGGCCGAAGCGACGACGAGGCGACTTGCCTCGCGCTGCGCCTCGCGACCGTGGAAAACCGCTTCCTGCTCTCGCGCCTGCTCGGCTCGGGCGTGTCCGTGCTCGACTGGGATCCCGGCCTCCCCTTCGCGTCCGCCCGCCTGCTCGGGGAGACCGCTTCATGAGCCTTTCGCCGCCGCTGGTCGGCCTGCTCTCGGTCCTACCCCTCGCCGCCTTCCTGGGCTTCCGCTTCGCGCGCCTCCGGCCCTCGCTCGACGCTGCGGGAAAGCGCCGTTTCGTCCGGCTTTCCGCCGGATTCCTCGCGGCGGCCCTGTCCCTCGTCGCGCTGCTGGCCCTGCTCGCGGGATCCCTTCCCCTCGCCCTGCCCTTCCAGTTGCTCCTGGTCGCCGCGAGCGCCCGCCTCCTGGCGCCGAAAGCATCCTCCGCCGGCCGCGGAGCCGACGAAGGCGGCATGGAGAACGACGCCTCCGCGCGCTAACATGGAAGGACGCGCCGTCGTCCGGACGGGGCGCGGAGGTTCCCCATGCCCGGCGACGACATCGACGACCTGATCCGCCTTTCCTGGTTCACCGCTATCGCCAAGGACATAGTCTCGGAAACGACCGTGCGCGGCGTGCTCGAGCGCATCATGGCGCGGATCGGCGAATGCTTCGCGCCGCTCAATTGGTCGGTCCTGCTGCTCGACCGGAAGCGCGACGAGCTCGTGTTCCGCGTGGCCGTGGGCAAGGCGGGCGAGCGGCTCCGGGGCAAGCGGATACCGGCCACCGAGGGCGTGGCCGGCTGGGTCGTGGCGAACGGCCAGGCGCTCGTCGTCGAGGACGCCAGGACCGATCCGCGCTTCTCGTCCCGGGTCGACGCTTTTTCCGGCTTCGTCACCGAATCGATCATCGCGGTGCCGCTCCGCACCGACGAACGGGTGTTCGGCGTCATCGAGCTCATCAACAAGCTCGACGGCACCCGCTTCTCGGCGCTCGAGATGCGAACCCTTGCCACCATCGCCGACTTCGCGGCCATAGCCATCCAGCGGGCCGTGTTCCTGGACCAGCTCCGCCGCGAGGCCATGACCGATCCGCTCACGGGCCTGCTCAACCGCCGCGGCCTCGAGCGCACGCTCGAACGCGAGCGCCGCCGCGTGGCGCGCTACGGCGGCGAGCTGGCCTTCATCATCGCGGACGTCGACGGCTTCAAGCTCATCAACGATTCGCGCGGACACGCCGCCGGCGACGAGGTGCTCAAGCGGGTGGCCGCGACGCTTCGCGCCACGAGCCGCTCCTGCGACGCGGTCGCGCGCTTCGGCGGGGACGAATTCCTCGTCCTTTTGCCGGGCACCGGCTCCGAGGCGGCGGAGGCCGCCCGCGACCGCATCGCCTCCGCCCTCGAGAAGGCCGCCGTCACCTGCGCGGGCGGACACTTCACGGTAAGCCTGGGCGTGCACGCCGGAGAGGCGGCCGACGCCGCGGGCATCCTGCACCGCTCGGACATAGACCTCTACCGCCGCAAGGAGGATCGCGCCTCTCCGAGCTTCGGCGAGACAGTGCTCGAGGCCATGGACGAGGAGGACGTACAGGAAGCCACCCGCTGAGGGTTCCGGGGCTCGTTCGTCGGCCTTGACATCTATAGACGTTTGTCGTATTTGTTTGTCATGGAACCAACCAGTGCCACGAAAGTCGCTTTAGAATGCATCGGCGACCTCTGCCGCGGCTGGTCCCGGGACGCCGGGGCCGGCGTGCTGCGTTGCCTGCATTGCACGGCGTCCTTCAACGAGGGCCTTGTCCACCCGGTTTCAGGCGGCCTGGGGACCGCGGAACGGGCGGTCGGAGAACATGTCGAGGCCACGCACGGCGGCCCCTTAAAAGCCCTGCTCGACCTGGGGCGCGAACGCACGGGGCTGACCGAAGTCCAGGAAACCCTGATCCGCGGCCTGGCCGCGGGAAAGGGCGACCGCGCCATCGCGGAGGAGCTCGGCGGCCGCACGGAATCCACCGTGCGCAACCACCGCTTCCAGCTGCGCAGGCGCGAAGGCGAGGCCCGGGTACTCGTCGCGCTCATGGCCCTCGTGTCGGAGCGCGAGGCTCCCGCCAGGCGCTTCGTCGAGTACCCCGCGGACCTTCCCACCCCCGACGAACGCGCCCAGGTGACGGAGGAGGAAGCCGCCGCCATCGAGGCCAAGTACTTCCACCCGGACGCGCGGCCGCAGATCAGGCAGTGGCCGAAGAAGCAGAAGGAAAAGCTCGTGCTGCTTCGCCGCGTGGCCGAGCGCTTCGAACGCGACCGGCCCTACACCGAGCCCGAGGTGAACGCCCTGCTCGGCCCCGCCTTCGAGGACCACGTGACCATCAGGCGCTACCTGATCGAGTACCGCTTCCTCGAGCGCGAGCCCGACGGCAGCGAATACCGCCGGCGTTGAGCGCTTCGCGCTGAACCTGGCCAACCGCGCGCTCCGCGGCGAGAACGTGCACGCCACCGCGGACTGGAAGGCCAGCTGGAAAGTCCGCGCCGTGGACGAGCTGGCGTGGAAGGAACTGCTCGAGGGCCTGCGCGCCGAGCACGCGGCCCTCAAGGACGCCGTCTCGCGAGGGCTCTGCTGGAGCGACCCGATGAACCTGACCGGCATCTTCGGCCAGCTGGCCCACGGCGCCTGGCACCTCGGCGCGCTCAGGCAGGCGTTGGGGCTCGTGAAGGTGGACTGAAGGCGCGAGAAGGCGGAAGGGGCGGCCGGAGCCGCCCCTTCGCCATTCATTTATCTCGGTCGTCAGGGAGTATTGGCCGCGTAGAACACCATGGCGGCGTCGTTCGGCCAGTAGTCGCCGGAGCCGGCGCCAAGATTTTCGTCCCAGATACCCCACCAGTCGTCGGCGGCGGCCGCGACGGCGCTCTGGTTCGAATCGCCGAGCGCCGAATCGTCGGCGATGGAAGTGAAAACGTTTCCGTTCGCCTCGCTCGCTACCATATCCGAATCGGTCTCTATCCAGATGGCCGCATATTCGCCCGCGAATTTGACGACGGTATTCGCGCCGAGCTCGAGGATATGGGCATGGCCCTCGTCGCCGACGTAGACCGTGCCGATGTAGACGCAGAACGGCACCTCGTCCTCCGCCCAGAGCGCATCACTCGCGGCGATATAGGAATCCGACAGGTCGAGGGCGATCACGTTGTAGGTGTTGCCCGCGGGAGGCGTCTCCGAATCGCCATCGTGGTCAACCCAAAACTGGTTGGTGTTATCGAGGCTAAGCTGGGGAGGCATGGCTAGCGGCCAGCGGTTGTTCCAGAAGCGATTGTACTGCACCGAGGTCCCGGCGTTCCAATGGCGGATATGAAGAACAGCCTCGTCAATCCCGGAGCCGGGCGTGCCGCCGCCGTTGTCGTGGAAGTCGCAGTACGAAACGTCCGCCTCGTCGTCCAGGTAGAGGACCGATTCCGAATTGTCGCCGCCGAATGCGAAGTCGCAATAGGCGAAGCTATTGGCCGACGAACCCGTGTTGATCCAGATGTAGCGCCAATCTCCGGCGTGGGGAACGCCCGCTCCGTCCAGGAGCGAGTCGCCGCCCGCCGTGTCGTCCTTAATCGAGGTGAAGACGATGCGATCCGCCGGAGTGCCGTCAGCGACGATCCGTCCGCCGGACTCGACGATGATGCCCGTGTCTGGCGCGAATTTGACCACGGCACCGGGCTGGATAGTCAAGGTGGCGCCTGAGGTCACATAGATCATCGACGTCACGTAGGCGACCCTGTCCGCAGGGAAGCTCACGTTTCCGGCCAGGTTGCCGTAGCGGAGGTCGACGTTGGCGGCGTAGGTGTCGTCCTCGGTCGGATCGACACCGATCAGGCCGAGCAGGTCGCAGGACGAGAACGAAAGGCAGAGGACCAGCGCTGCCGCGGCCAGGGCGGCCGCGCGGATCGAAACTGTTTTCATGAAGGCTCCTTGCGCGTTGTTTGGATCAATCCATATCGATAACGCGCAAGCGAGAGCCCGAACAGACCCGTTATTGTGACGAAGCGCCCCGGGACCTCAGGGTCAGACGCTCGCCTTCGACGTCGAGCGCCACGATGTCGAAGGCGCGGCAGATTCTGAACAGGGTCAGGATGGAGGGCACGACGAGGCCGCGCTCGAGGTTCCAGACGGTGTTGTAGTGCACGCCCGCCCGGTCCGCGAAGCTCCGGAGACCGAGTCCCAGGTCGGCGCGCAGGGCGGCCACCGACTCGCCGGTGCGCCAGGCGATGCGCGCCGGAGGCATCATGCGGATGCGGCACGCCCGTTCCCGGGCGTCCGCGCCGTCCAGGCTCGGAACGAAGCCCTCGCTCGTGATCTCCACCTTCCCGCAACCGAGCGCGGCGCAGAACATGGTGACCACGAGGGTGGAAGCCTCGAGGCATCCGGATTCCACGCGCTTGATCGTGTTCGGGTGCAGGCCCGCGAGCTCGGCGGCTTCCTCGCGGCTTAAGCCCCGGACCTTGCGCAGCCCTTCGAGCACCCGGCCGGTATGCTCGAGCACGCGTCGGTCCTCGTCGCTCCGGGGCCTCACGAGGCGCCGCCATCCGCATCGGCGGCCAGGAGGCCCGCCAACTCGGCCAGGATCATCGCGGTGGCGCCCCAGACCCGGCGGCCATCGAACTCGAAGCAGGGGACGGACCACGCGCGGTCCCGCCGCGGCAATTCGAACGACGCGCGCGCGCGCGTATCGAGCAGCTCGCCGAGCCCGACCTCGAACACGGCGGCGACTTCCGCCGGATTCGGTCGGAACGCGAGCCCGGCGCGCGCCACGCCCACGAAGGGCTGGATCTGGAAGCGGCTCGGGGGGACGCGGAGCGGGCTCAGGCTCCGGACGACACACATCGAACCGGGATCGACGCCGAGCTCCTCGAAGGTCTCGCGAAGGGCGCAGGCTTCGGCGGACTCGCCCGGCTCGAGGGCGCCGCCGGGAAGCGAGACCTGGCCCGCGTGCACGCCCTGCCCCGCTGGCCGCACGATGAGGGGGAAGGAAACGTTTCCGTCATTCGACCCATGGAGGAGCACGAGGACCGCGGCGCGGCGCCAAGGGGAGCGCGCGAGCTCCGGCGGGCTTTCGCGCCGGAAGGGCGGGAGCATCGCGGCGCGCGCCGCGTCGCCCGGCAGGGGGCGGGCCGGGTCGCCGAGAATTCCGAGCGCGCGCTCCAGGGTCATTTGCCGGCGGAGGGGCTCGAACCCTCACGTCCTCGCGGACAGCGGATTTTGAGTCCGCCGCGTCTGCCATTCCGCCACGCCGGCCCGGGACATATTCCTACTATGCCATGGGGATGTCGTCAACGGGAGGAGCGCTTGCGCGCCCGGTCCCCGATGCCGTAGGCTGGAAACGAACGCAGCAAGGAGTCGCCATGCAGGACCTGCTCGCCTGGGGAGTCGAAGTCAGCCGCGCCTTCCAGACCGTCTCGAACCCCGTCCTCGACGGGATCGTACGCGCCGTCACCGAGCTCGGTTCGGAATGGTTCTACCTGATCGCGCTGCCCGTCATCTATTGGTGCGTGGACGAGCGGCGCGGCATCCGCCTCGGCGCCGCCGTCTTCCTTTCCGCCTGGCTGAACGGCCGGCTCAAGGTGCTGTTCGCGCAACCGCGCCCCTTCGAGCTCGACCCGACCGTGGGCATGCTCCACGAGGAGAGCTTCGGCCTGCCTTCGGGCCACGCCCAGGGCACCGCCACCTTCTGGGGCATGCTGGCGCCCGCGTTCCGCAAACCCTGGGGCCTCGTCCTCGCGTTGTCGATCCCGTTCCTCGTCGGACTGTCGCGGATCTACCTCGGCGTCCACTTCCCGACCGACGTGCTGGCGGGCTGGGCGCTCGGCGCGGCCATCGTGCTGCCCTGGCTGTCCTGGGGCGCCCCCGTCGAGAAATGGATAGGCGAGCTCGACCTGCGCTGGAAGATACTCCTGGCGGCGGCGCTCACGCTCGGCATGAACGCCCTGGCCCCCGAGGAGACGAACCTGGGCGGCGCCTTCTTCGGCATGGCGGCGGGCGCGGCCTGGCAGTCGGAACGGCTCGGCTTCGACGCCGCCTCGGGCCGGCTCGGCGCGAAGCTGCTCCGCCTGCTCCTCGGCGCGGCGGGACTGGCCGCCATCTACGTCGGCGGCAAGCTGATCCTGCCGGGCGAAGGCTCCTCCAGCTACGCGCTCTGGCGCTTCCTCCGCTACGCGCTGGTCGGCGCCTGGGTCTCCTACGGCGCGCCGGAGCTTTTCGTGCGGGCGCGGCTCGCGGCGCGGCGTTCCGAGGAAGCCGCTCCCGCGGGAAACTGAGGGCCCGCGGCGTGGATTTCAGGCCCGGCGTCGAAGCCGACCTTCCCGGCGTGCTCCGCCTGCAGGAACTGACCCTCGTCGCCAACCTGGGCGAGGAGGAGCGGAAGGACGGCTTCGTCACGACGCCCTTCACCCCTGACCAGCTCATCGGCCTGATCGCGCGCGACGGTCTCTTCGTGGCGGCGCGCGACGGAAACGTGGTCGGCTACGCCATGGCGGCGGGCTGGGATTACTGGGCCGGCCGGCCCATGTTCGACCTGATGATCGCCCGCTTCGAAGGCATCGACTTCGCCGGCGTCGGCATCGACCGGCGGAACTCCTACCAGTACGGACCTATCTGCGTCGAACGCGCCGAGCGGGGGAAGGGCGTGTTCCTTCCCCTGTTCGAGGCCGCCCGACGCGGCATGGCGGATCGCTACGCGGTCGGGACGACCTTCATCAACAAGGCGAATCCCCGCTCGTTCCGCGCCCACACCGCGAAGGCCGGCCTCGAGGTGATCGACGAGTTCGAATTCGGGGGACAGAGCTTCTGGGGCCTGGCCTTCCCCGCGCGCCGGCCGTAGCGCCGGGCGCGAGGGCGGCCGCTAGTCGGTGAGCGTGAAGGCCTTGTCCGTCAGCGTGAAGAGCTTCGAGGCGCCCGAGCTGAGGTAGATCCGCTTCTCCGCGTCGATGAACACCGCCTCGACCCCCGGCAGCGACTCGACGAGGGCGCGGCCCTTCTCGAGCCCGAGCGCGAAGACGCTGGTCGAGAGCCCGTCCGCGTCGATGGAGCGGTCGGCGATGATCGACACGGCCCACAGCCCGTTCTCGACCGGGTAGCCGCCGGCGGTCGAGAGGATGTGGTGGTAGCGCCTGCCGCCTTCCTCGAAGAAGCGTTCGTAGACGCCGCTCGTCACCACGGTCTTCGCCTCGCTCGACACGATGCCGAGGTACTCCCCGCGGTCGGAGAAAGGGTTCTGGACGCCGACGCGCCACGGGGCGCCGTCCGGCTTGCGGCCCACCGTCATGATGTTCCCGCCCAGGTCCACGATGCCGGCCCTGACGCCGCGCTCCAGCATGATGCGCGCGGCTTCGTCCGCGGCGTAACCCTTGGCGATGGCGCCGAGGTCGAGGCGCATGCCCGCCTTCGGGAGGAACACGGTGAGCTTCGCCCGGTCGAGGACGACGGCGTTCCGGTCGACCAGCGCGAGCGCCGCCTTGATCTCGGCCGCGGACGGAATGCGCTCACCGTCGCCGCCTATGTCCCAGAGCCTGACCAGGGGTCCGATGGTGGGATCGAAGGCTCCGCCCGAAAGCTCGGCGAAGCGCAGGGCCTGCTCGATCACCGCGAACGTGTCCGGGGAGACGGCGACCGGCGACTCGCCGGCCGCGTCGGCGATCCGGCTCAGCTCCGAGCCGGGCTCCTGGGCGCTCATGCGCGCGTGGATCTCGGCGAGCCGGGCGAAGACCGAATCGAAGGCGGCCTCGTCGCCGCCGTCCATGAAGGTGATGGTGCAGACCGTGCCGAGCTGCAGCTCGGTACGGCGACGCGGCTCGGCCGGGGGGCGCGAGGCGGCGCAGGCGGAAATGGGAAGGCTCGCGACGAACGCGGCGAGCAGCAGGAGCGTGACGCGCAGCTTGCGGGAATTCATGGGCGGAGTATCGCCCGAAATCGCGCTCCTGTTCAATCGAGCGCGCCGAGCTCCGCCCCGATCGAGGTCGCCGGACCGTGCCCCGGATACACGCGCGTGTCGCGGGGCAGCGCGAAGAGGCGCTCCCGTATCGAACGCTCGAGCAGCGCCTGGTCGCCGTCGAAGGTGTCGGTGCGGCCTACGCCTCGGCGGAACAGGGTGTCGCCCGAGACCAGGACGCCTTCCGCCTCGTCGTGGAAGCAACAGGAACCGGAGCTGTGTCCCGGGGTGTGGATGACGCGGAAGCCGGTGCCGGGCAGAAGGTCACCGTCCTCGAGCAGGACGTCGGCGGGCGGCAGCTCGACCCTGAAGCGCTCGAAGTAGCCGCGACCGCCGATGTCCGCGAAGATGCGCCGGTTCGTCTCCTCCCCCTCGGGACCGAGGTAGCGGGCGTCCGCGCGATGGATGGCCACCGGCGGCTCGACGCCGCGTCCGCGGAGGGCGGCCAGCAGGGCGGGCAGGGCCGCGGTATGGTCGAGATGCCCGTGGGTCAGCGCGACGAGGGCGGGTTCGAGCCCTTCGCGGTCGAGGGCCCCGAGTATCCGCTCGGGCTCGGCGCCCGGATCGACGACGACGCAGCGGCCGGGGGCGCACTGCCAAAGGTAGACGTCGACCCCGAGGGGGCCTACACTCAGGCTCATGATCATGGTCCCGTATCGTGCCGGGCGACCGCGGTCGGGTCAAGCGGGGGAAGCTGGGTGCTGACTCCCGTACTCGAGGCGATCGGCCTCGCCCTGCTGTTCTACGTCGCGGTCCCGCTCGCGGGCGCGTTCCGGGTCCGTTCGCTCTGGCGCTCGGTCCGTTCGCGCATCCTCGCCGCCCGGGCCGCGCCGCGGTGGCGCTTCGAGCGCGGAGCCGGGCTCGAGGGCACGCTGGGCCGCTACCGGGTGGAAGGCGCCATCGAGGCGCTCCAGGGCGATGGACGCATCTGGGTCCGCGCCGCCGATTCGACCCTGATAGTGGAACCGGGATCGGAAGGAGTCCTGGTGTTGCCGCAGGGCGATCCGCTGGCGAACCAGGCCGCGGAGTCCCCGGACGCGGACGGCACGGCCGCGCTCCTCGAGCGCGCCGACGAACGGGTGGACAAGCTTCCCTGGTCGCGGCTCGGCGCGCTGTTCGAGGGTACCCGGATACTGGCGCACGGCACCGTCACCATCGAGGCGGGCGTACCCGTGCTTTCGGTGGCGGACGCGCCGGGCGGGCTCGTGCTCATCCACGACGGCGACGACTCGCACGCCCTCGAACGCGCGCTCTGGTCCGCGCGGGCCCGCAACGAGTACTGGAGCCCCGCGACGCAGATCGGAATGGCCGCGGGACTGGTTTCGATGAGCGTGCTCGCCGGATCGGCATTGCTCCGGCGCGCCCCGTCCTTCGTCGCGGCGGCCGCCCTGACCATCGCCTTCGCGCCCGCGTTGCCGCTCGCCCCGCCCGGAGTGGCGGCCCTCATGCTCTACCGCCGGCTCTGGGACGCGGGGCGCGTCCTGCGGGCGCGTCGCGACGTGCTCCGGCTCCGGGACAGGCTTGACGAAGCGGCCGCCCGCGAACGGGCGGCCGACTTGCTCCAGGGTTCCGCCGCGCTCGTACTGTCAGCGGGCCTGGCCGTCAACGCGGGGCTGGCCTGGGCGCTCATCCGGGAACTGCTTCGCTAGGCTCCCTACCGGTTCAAGCGCGTCGCGCTCATCGCCCCTCGTCCGGATCCACCTCGGAATCCCCGCCCGGCTCGCTCGCGCCATCGAGGCCGTCCCCGTCCGGATACTCCCCGGACCCGGAATCCGCGTCGATGAAGGCGACCCGCCGCCCGGCCGCGGCTTCGTCATCCGCCCCGGATCCGGGAGCGCCGCCACGCTCTTCCTTCTTGCGCGCCAGGCTCACCGTCAGCTTGCGCCCCCGCACGGTCGCGCCGTCGAGCGCGGCGATGACCGTCTCGACCGCCTCCGGCGCGACCTCCACGAAGGAGTAGTTGTCGCGGCTCCGGACCTCGCCGACCTGGTCCTCCCCGAGCTCCGTCAGATCCGAGAGGAGCCGGTAGAGGCCGCGAGCGTTCATGCGCTGCCTGCGGCCCATCCCCACGAACAGGGTGACGCCCTCTCCCGAAAGGCGGCCTTCCTTGATGCGCGCCTCGGGAAGCTCCTCGGTCCGGGGAAGATCCGCCCCGGCGTCGCGCCGCGGCTCGAGCTTGGCCTCCTTCCCTTGCTTGGCCTTGGGGGCATCCTGGCGCGGCTCCCGCCCGCCCGCCGCGTCCTCCCCGCGCTTCCGGCCTTCCTCGCGGCGCGCTGACCGCCCGGAGCCGCCACGCTGTCCGCGCGGATCGCCGCGATCGAGCGCTTCGAGCAGCATGGCCGCCGCGACGTAGGCCCTGAGGTGGAGGGGTACGGACGAACGGAAGAGGGAACGCGCCTCGTCGAGCCGCTCCGCGTCGCCCGCCGCGCGTATGCCTTCGAGAATGTCGGAAAGGCGGGCCCGGGCCGCCGCCGCGTCGATGCTGTCCTTGCCGTTACGAGCTGCCACCATGCTTCTCCTCGTTCGCCATTGTCGCAGAAAGGCTGTCGATTCTCAACCTCGAGCGGCCTTGCGTCGCGCTCGCCGCCCCGGTTAGAGTAGGAACCGTGACACCCCTCGGCCTCCGCTCCGCCATGCTCCTCGCCCTGCTCGCCCTGGCTCCACGGGCGACGCCCCAGTCCGCGGAAGCGACCGCGCCGCCGGCGACGCTTCCGGCCGCGGCGACCGCCCCGGAGACCCTCATCGGCCTGGATCCCGCGGCCGTCTTCGCGCGGCTCGGCACGCCGCATTCCCTGTACGTGGCCCGCGGGGCCGAGCCATGGCAGGACGACGCCGTCTTCTCCTACGACTACGGGCTCGACCTGTATTGGTACCGCGATCGGGTGTGGCAGGTCGGCCTGGCGAAGGGATCGCTCGTGGCGTTGTTCGGCCTCAAACCCGGCGACTCCGTCGACAAGGCCTTCTCCCTGCTCGGCCAGCCCGCCTGGTCGGGCGGGAACCCTTCCGGAGCTTCCGACCCGGCCGGCTCGGTCGGGACGCCCTCCCTCGCGGCTTGGGAATGGAGCCTGCCGAACGCCCCCTGGCCGCTCCGGCTCAGGGCGGTCGCCCGCGCCGACGGCGTGCTGGAGGAACTCTACGCGTACCGCGCCGATTTCTGAGCCCCCGCGTCGCTTCCGCGGCACCGGCTCCGCCGGGACGCCCTGATGTCGCGTCTCTGCCTCAGCCTCACCGCGAGCACCATAGACGGTAACCTGGCCGCCCTCGAGCGCTATCGGGGGCTCGCGGACCTCTGCGAGCTGCGCGTCGATTGCCTCGAACCCCAGGAATGGTTCGCCATCCGCCGTTTCCCGCGCCTCGCGGGCATCCCCGTCATCCTGACCGTGCGGCGGAAGGCCGACGGCGGCCTGTTCGAGGAAGGCGAAGGCGTCCGCCTGGTCATACTGGCGAAGGGCCTTTCCTTCGCGAGCCAGGATCCGCGCAGGAATTTCGCCTACATCGACATCGAGAGCGACTTCCGCATCCCCGCGCTCGAGGAGGCCGCCCGCACCTTCGGCACCCGCATCATCCGCTCGATGCACTTCCCCAAGGGCATGCCGGACGACCTGGACGCGACCTGGCGCCAGCTCGAGGCGGACCCGGCGGAGATCCCGAAGCTCGCCGCCACGCCGCGCGGCGTGGCGGACCTGACCGCGCTCTTCCGATATTTCGCCGACCTGCCCCACTCCGAGCGCGTGGTCGTCGGCATGGGCGATTACGGCTTCTGCACGCGCGTGCTTGCCGAAGGGCTCGGCTCCTCGATCACCTACGCCTCCGCCCTCGCCGCCGGCCTCCGCAGCGCGGGGCCCGGCCATGTCGACCCGTCGGTGCTGGACGGCACCTACCGCTGGCGACAGATCGGGCGCGACTTCGCCGTCTTCGGAATACTCGGCGGATCCTCCGTGCTCGGCTCGCTCTCCCCGGCCATCCACAACGCGGGCTTCGCCGCGCGGGACCTCAAGGCCGTCTACCTGCCCTTCCCCGCCGATTCCATCGAGCGCTTCCTCGAGCTGGCGGACTTCCTCCACCTCAGGGCCTTTTCGGTCACGGTGCCCTTCAAGGAGCGCATCCTGCCCTGGCTGGTGGAGCGCACCACCGAGGTCGACGCCATCGGGGCCTGCAACACCGTGGTCCGGAGCGCGCAAGGCTGGACCGGCGCCAACACCGACTCCGTCGGCTTCGAGAAGGCCCTGTTCGAATTCCTGGGGACCTCGGACCTCGCGGGCCTGCCCTGCGCCATCATCGGCGCGGGCGGCGCGGCGCGCGCGGTGGCCTGGGTCCTCTCGCGGCTGGGCGCGGACGTCTGCGTGGTAAACCGCAACATGACGCGCGCGAAGGCCCTGGCGGAGCGCTTCGGCTTCGAGTGGAGCGGCATGACCGAACGCGCGGTCGAGCTCCTTTCCCGCCACAAGTCCCTCATCGTCCAGTGCACCACGGTCGGCATGGAAGGCGGCCCGCCCGGCGACCCGCTCGACTGGTACGACTTCGACGGCAGCGAAGCCGTCTTCGACACCATCTACAATCCCGCCGTCACGCCCTTCCTGGCCCGCGCCCGCGCCGCCGGCTGCCGCACGGCCGGCGGGATCGGCATGCTCCGCCACCAGGCGGAGGCGCAGTTCGTCCGCTTCACCGGGCTCGAGTATCCCGAGGGAGCGGCGGACGAAGTCCTCGCCGCGGCCATACGCGGCGGCAAGACCAAAGAGGAGAACCCTTCTTGAGCGATACCCCGAACCCCGGAACCAAGGCGGCCTTCGTGTCCGTCGTCGGCCGCCCCTCGGCCGGCAAGAGCACCCTGGTCAACGCCCTCTGCGGCGGCAAGATCTCCATCGTCTCGCCGGTGCCGCAGACCACCAAGAACACGGTCCGCGGCATCAAGAACGACGCGCGGGGCCAGCTCGTGTTCCTCGACACGCCGGGCATCCACGACTCGGACAAGCGCCTCAACCAGCGCCTCCGCGACCTGGCCGTAGGCTCGCTCGGCGAGGCGGACCTGATCCTCTACCTGGTCGACGCCTCGCGCGAGGCCGGCGCCGAGGAGGAAGCCATCGCGGCGCTCCTCGCCCCCTTCGCGGCCAAGACCCTGGCCTGCGTCAACAAGACCGACCTGCGCGAAGCCGACTCGAAGCGCGCCTGCGCCTTCGTCGCCGAGCGCCTGCCCGACGCGCCCGTGCTCGAGCTCTCCGCCCTCAAGGGCGACGGCCTCGACGCGCTCGCGGACGCCCTCTTCGCGCGCGCCCCGGAAGGCCCCGCCTGGTACCCGGCCGAGTACTACACCGACCAGGAGCCCGTCTTCCGCATCGCGGAGATCGTGCGCGAGAAGGTTCTGCTCCACGGCCGCGAGGAAGTGCCGCACTCGGTGTTCGTGCGCTTCGTCGACGCGCAGCGGAAGGACGACGGCAGCCTCGTGTACACCGCGGAGCTCGTGGTGGAGCGCGAATCGCAGAAGGGCATCCTGATCGGCAAGGGCGGCGAGATGATCCGCACCATACGCGAGGAGGCCGAGCGCGACCTCAAGTCGATCTTCGACTACGAGGTCAGGCTCAGCCTCCGCGTCGCCGTCCAGAAGGACTGGCGCAAGGACGACAAGCTGATCAAGAAACTTTACTACTGAGCTCCTGCTCCAGAAGACAGTTGACCTTCTGGTTCTTGGCGAACGCGGCGTCGAAGCCGTCGCGCTCGATCTCGGCGAGCAGCTCCGCGGCCTTGGGGAACACGCAGTCCTCGAGGCGGCGCCGCTCCTCGGCCTTGAAGTCCTGGAGCACGTAGCCCGCGACGTCGTCGTGGTCGGGCCGGCCGATGCCGAAGCGGAAGCGGAGGTAGTCCGGCGTCGACAGGCGGTCGCGGATGGAGCGGAGGCCGTTGTGGCCGCCCAGGCCGCCGCCGCGCTTCAGGCTGACCGTGCCGAACATGAGCTCGAGCTCGTCGTGGACGGCGAGCAGCTCGTCGGGCAGGATCTTGTAGAAGCGCATGAGCTCGGCGACCGAGTCGCCGGAGAGGTTCATGTAGGTTTCCGGGCAGAGGTACCAGACCCGCCCGCCGTCGGTCTCGCGCGAGGCCCAGCGCCCGCGGAAGCCCCGTTCCCATTTCAGGGAACCGAAGAAAGGCAGGTTCTCGAGGAACTGCCACGCCACGTTGTGCCGGTTGCCGCGATGCTCGCGGCCATGATTGCCGAGGAAGGCGTACAGTTTGACCATGCGTCGTCCCGTTGTTGACAGGAGCCTCCGGTACGCGCCGGAGGCCCGCTGGAAGATGCGGGCGTACCCGCGGCCGGGGCCTCGTTTGACACCCCGACGGGCGGATAGTACCATACTTCGCGATTCAGGAAAAGGAGCGCCCCCATGACCGACCCCCGCCTGGAACGCAGCGTCCGACCGCTTCCCGGAGGCGTTCCGGGCTCGCTCCTCGCCTGGAAAGCCCTCGAGGACTTCGAGCCGCCCGCGGCCTTCGACCTCGAGGACGCGCCCCTTCCGGAACTGGCCGCGCTGGCCGGAACGCCGCCCGGCGACGCCTCCGCCGACGCCCGTACCGCCTTCTTCTGGGCGAACGGCTGGCAGTCCTGGTCGCCGGGCTGGGAGCTCGCCCCGGGCGAGCGCCACGGCCGCGTCCGCCTGGTCACCAAGCTGAACCTCTACAACGAGCGCCACCTCCCGCCCCGCCGCGACGGCCGCGCCGAGGCCTGCTTCTCGGGCTGGCTCCGCGCCGCGGACGGCTCCGGCGGCATCCTCGCCTTCGCGGCCACCGACCCGGACCTGGCCCCGCTCACGTTCCGCCTCGACCGCAAACGCGGCACGCTCGGCCTCGAGGCCTTCTGCGCCGGCGCCCGCTACGCGAAAGGCGAGACCGTCGCGGAAGCGGCCTTCTTCCACGCCCCGGACTTCTTCGTAGCCCGCGACCGCCTCAAGGCCGTCCTCGGCAATGGCGCCGCCTTCGCGAAGCTCGAGTTCCTCGGGGAGAAGGGAAAGCGCCTCGTGCCCGGCGGCTGGGAGTCCTGGTACAACCACTATTCCGACATCGACGGGCGCCTGATCCGCGCCGACCTCGAGGCCATCGCCGCCAACGACAACCTGCTCAACGAGTACTACCTCCGCCGCGGCAAGCCGACCGTCTTCCAGGTCGACGACGGCTGGCAGCGCACGGTCGGCGACTGGCGCCCGAACGACAGCCGCTTCCCCGGCGGCATGGCGGCCCTGGCGGCCGACATCGAGGCGAAGGGCCTGATACCCGGCCTCTGGATGGCTCCCTTCGCCGTCCGCTCGAACGCGCCGATCATGACCGAGCATCCCGACTGGATCCTGAAGGACGCGCGCGGCAGGCCCGCCGTCGTCGGCTGGCAGCCCGCCTGGGACGGCGACTGGCACGGCCTCGACCTCACGGTGCCCGAGGTGCTCGACTATCTCGAAGCGCTCATCGAAACCGCCGCGAACGACTGGGGCTTCCGCTACCTCAAGCTCGACTTCCTCTTCGCCGGCGCCCACGTCGGAGCCTGGTCGCGCCCCGACGCGGTCCACAGGATCTACCGCCGCGCCGTCGGGCGCCTGACCCGCCTCGAACGCACCCATTCCGGAAAGCCCGTCGCCTACCTCGGCTGCGGCGCCCCGCTCGGCCTTTCCCGGGACCGCCTGCCCCTCATGCGCATCGGCGCCGATACCCTCGAGCGCTGGGACGACCTCCAGACCCGCCTCGTGAACCACGCGGGAAGGCCCTCCGCGTGGGTCAACATGAAGGACACGATCGGCCGCGCCCCGCTCGACGGCGCCGCCTTCGTCAACGACCCCGACGTCGTCTTCTGCCGCACCGAGAACATGGGGCTCACCGAAACCGAGAAGGAGACCGTCGCCCTCGTCTCGTTCCTCTTCGCCTCGCAGGTCATGTTCTCCGACGACCCCGAAGCCTTCGACGAAGCGGAGGAGAAGGCCTTCACCGCGCGCGTCGTCGCCCTCTATGACCGCCTCGCCCCCGCCGAGTGCGCCGCCCTCCGGATCCCCGACTTCCGCGATGTCTACCGCGTCAGTTCGCGCGACCGCTCCATGGACGGCGTCGTCAACCTTTCCGACCGCGCGGCCGTCCTGCCGCTCGCATTCGACCCTTCGCGCGCCTTGGTCGACCACGCCCGCCCGCTCGGCGGCGGCACGACTTTCGAGGCCCGCTCGGTCACCCTCTGGGAGAACCCGGCATGAACCGCACGACCTACGTCCTCGGCCACCGCAACCCCGACACCGACTCCGTGGTCTCGGCGGCCGCCTACGCGCACCTGAAGCGCGAGCTCGGCCTCGAGCGCTGCGTCGCGGCGCGCGCCGGCAACCTGAACCCGCAGACCGAGTACATCCTCGAGCGCTTCGGCGTCGAGGCCCCGCTCTTCCTGCCGGACCTGCTGCCGAAGGTGGAGCACTACCTCGGCGACCCTCCGCTGACCGTGCACCGCGGCACCCCCCTCTGGGAGGCCCTCTCGATGATGGGCACGAGCGGCCAGAAGGCCCTGCCCATCGTCGACGAGACGGGCCGCTACCGCTCCATGCTGCACTATTCCGCCTTCGCGCAGAACATCCTCCGCAAGATCAACCCGCGGAAGAAGGCCGTCATCCCCACGAGCGTCGGTCGCCTCGCCTCGACCATCAAGGCGCAACCCGTCGTCCTCTTCGAGGAGGAGGAGATCTTCCGCGCCCACGTCCTCGTCGCCGCCCTCGAGACCGACAGCTTCAAGCGCCACCTCGACGGCGAGGCGAAGGAGAACGCCATCGTCATCGTGGGCGACCGCGCCGAGGTCCAGCGCTACGCCATCGAGTCGAAGGTCCGGGCCCTGGTCATCACCAACGGCAACCTGCTCGACCGCGAGCTCCGCGAGCTGGCCGAGCGCAACCGCGTCTCGGTGCTCGTCTCGCCCTACGACACGAGCTCCACGAGCCTCCTCGTCATCTACTCGACGCCGGTGGAGACCATGGGCGACTCGGACATCCGACCCGCCCTGCGCACCGACCCCCTGCGCCGCGCGCGCGAGCTCCTCGCGGAATCGCCGAGCCGCTCGATTCCCGTGGTGGACGACGAGGGCCGCGTGGTCGGCCTCTTCTCCGAAGGCGACCTGATCCGCGAGCCCAACGTCGAGCTCATCCTCGTGGACCACAACGAGCTCGGCCAGGCCATCGAGGGCGCCGAGAATTACCGCATCGTCGAGGTCATCGACCACCACCGCCTCGGCTCGTTCTCCACGAAATACCCCATCACCTTCATCAACCGCGTGGTCGGCTCGACCTCGACCATCGTCGCCCTCATGTACCGCGAGTACAAGGTGCCGATCCCCAAGCCCATCGCCGCGATCCTGCTCGGCGGCATCCTCTCCGACACCCTCGTGCTGCGCTCCGCCACCACCACCGAGACCGACCGCGAAACCGCGGAATACCTGGCCAACCTGGCGGACCTCGACGTCGAGACCCTCGGCGCCGACATCATGACCGCCTCGAGCGCCGCGGCCCTCAAGCCCGCCGCCGAGGTGGTGCGCATGGACCTGAAGGAGTACGAGCTCCTCGAGCGCAAGTTCACCGTCAGCCAGGTCGAGGTCGCGTCCACCGTCGAGCTGCTCGGCCGCTCCGACGAGCTCTTCGCCGAGCTCGCCGCCTCTCGCAAGGCCGGCCGCCACCTCTTCGCCGCCCTGCTCGCCACCGACGTCACCGAGCTCTCGAGCCTGCTCTTCCTCGAGGCCGACAAGGACTTCCACGCCCAGCTCCGCTACCCGCGCGTCCTCCCCAACGTCTACGAGCTCAAGGACGTCCTCTCGCGCAAGAAGCAGCTCATGCCCGCGCTGTTCGAGGCGGTGGAGAAGTTGGTCGAGGGATGAAGGGGGAGCGCTCCCGACCGTGACGGCGGGAAGCGCGCGCGCATATGGGGGAAAGCGCGGCGAGGAATTTTATTTGGGCCGGACCGAGTGGGTCCTGACTCAGGAAAATACACCCCGCTCCGCTCAAGGTCTCGCTTCGGGGGCGTCTTTTCCTGAGTCACCCACCATTCGGCCCGCCTCGATAAAAACCTTCGCCGGGTTTGCGCCAGCACGCCGCGACCCGACGGGCGGGCGGGCGCGCTTCCCGTTCAGACTTCGGGGCGGGGGTGGTGCCTGCGCGGAGGCGGCTCCCCCTCGCTACGGCCTCCTCGGCGCTTCGCGCCTGCGGTGGCCTTCGCTACCCCCACTTATTGCAGGCGGACTCCCGGAGGGACGGCGCCCAACTTATCGGGTGCAGCGGTTCAATACACTTCGTCGTGGGTGCCGATCTAGACGAGGTTTTCGAACAAGGCCCCGACCGTGCCAGAACTGGCGCGGCCCAGCGCCCGCTCTTCAAGACTGGCAAGATAGTCCGCGCGGATCTCTTCCCGTTTGGCCTCGATGATCCGCTTGCGCATAATCTCGTCGACCAGCTCCTGGTCCTCGAGGCTCAGGGTCGAAATCGCGTCGAGGATCGAACCGACGCTCGTTTCCATGGCTATTCTCCTGCCAATGCTTGGCTCATGATTTGACCGACTGGCAACCAGAACATTGACAGGACCACACTCCGGACTGATAATTGAAAGGCTATGTTCAACGTGTACGTCGAAGCACGGAGAAACATTGTATATGCTTAAGAAATATAGATTTATAAAGAGGATAGCCGAATGATGGGACACATGGATACCCTCAAACGCAACAAGCTCTACTGGATCAAATCCCGAGACCTTGAAGCATTCTCTTGGGGGATTCACTACCCGCGCTTGGATGTGGGCAGGCTCGTCGCTGACGAGCTCACTAGAAATCCTCCCGGAAAGCACGTGAGCCTCGATATCGATGATTTTCTCAGGTCGACCCTCCGCCAGTGCTTGGCGGCACAGGAAGCGGAATCTAGAGGTCTTATCCTAAGCAATCTTGGCATCCTTCTCGAGCCCGACCTCGACCTCAATCCGGTTAAGCTGTTCCTCGAGCTGTCCCTCGATGCCGTCGTGGTCCTGGTCTGGGACTATGCGATAGTCGATGGGACGCGCTTTGTCTGGGATGAGGCTGAGCCGGGATATGGCTTCCTGTTCCCCTCGCATACGATCACAAACATGGAGTTGCCCGATGAAGTACCGTGAACTGATCAGCTTTGAACCCATCACCTCCGTCGTCAAGCTCGTCGAGAGCGGCAGCGACAGCACGGCCGAGAATATCGTGAAAACCTATGTCTTCTCACGAAAGATCAAGGAAGATCTCCACGAGGCCGTCCTCAAGAACCTCAACCCCGATCCAGTCGGCGAGACGAGGGGCGTGCAGATCGTCGGTAGCTACGGTACGGGAAAGTCGCACCTTATGGCACTTGTGGCGGCCATCGCTGAGGATGCAAAGCGGGTCCATTTCCTTTCCGACCCTGATATGAAGTCGGCCTTTGCCGATATCGCTGGGCACTACAAGGTCCTTCGCTTCGAGATTGGCACTGACAAGTCGCTGAAGGATATCCTCTTTGCCCAAATCGAGCGCTTCCTCGAGAAGGAGAAGGTAGCCTATCGTTTTGATGAGCACTCGAATTTTTCCTGGAAAGAGCAGATCGGGGACATGATGGCAGTCTTCGAGGCGGCCTTCCCCGATAAGCATCTTCTCGTCGTCATCGATGAGATGCTCGAGTACCTCAAAGGCCGCGATCCCACAGCGCTCAATAATGACCTCATGCTCCTCCGCCAGGTGGGCGAGGCCTGCGACGGCAGTCGCTTCAAGATCATGTTCGGCGTCCAGGAGCTGCTCTACCGTGCGCCTGAATTCCAGTTCGCCGCCGAGATGCTTAACAAGGTCGAGGACCGATTCGCAGACCTCATCATCACCAAGGACGATGTCGCCTACGTCGTCAAGGAAAGGCTGCTCAAGAAGAACGAGCACCAGAAGAAGATGATCCGGGAGCACCTCCTAGCCTTCGCTCCGCTTTTCGATGGCATCAATACGAGCCTAAACGAGTACGTGGACCTTTTCCCCGTCCATCCGAGCTATGTCGGCCACTTCGAGCGCATCAAGCAGGGGAAGAGCCAGCGCGAGATCCTCAAAGTCCTCTCGTCGCGTTTCTCCGCTCTCATGGACTCCGAGGTACCCGCCGACAGGCCCGGCCTCATCACCTACGATACCTATTGGGAAGACCTTTCCTCGACGCCTTCGATGATCACCATACCCGATATCCGGGCGGTGAAGGACAAGATCGATATCGTCTACGACCGTATCGATGGCCACTTCGTGCAGGGGAGGGCGCCGCGAAGGAACCTGGCGCGGCAGATCGCGAATGCGCTCGCGATCCGCATTCTTTCGGATGACCTGGACAAGCGCAATGGCGCCAGCGCCGTCAACCTCAAAGAGGATCTCTGCCAGACCATCTCTGGGGCGGCCGATCCCGAGCTTCTGGTGCAGGCCATTGAGAGCGTCGCCAATCAGCTCAAGACCGCCACCGCTGGCCAATACGTCGACCAAGACACAGTATCGGGCCAGTTCTACCTGCGCACCGAGGGCGGCATCAATATCCAGCAGATCATCCGCGACTATGCCGACACGGTCCTGAAGCGTAACGAGGAGCAGGCCGACCAGTATTGGTTTGAGTTCCTCCAGTACGTCATCGGCCTTCAGCAGAACACTTATCGCACCGGTTTCAAGATCTGGCAGCACAGCCTCGAGTGGATCGACAAGAAGAGCTTCAGGCTCGGTTATATCTTCTTTGGCAATCCCAACGAGCGCAGCACAACGGAACCGATCCAGCAGTACTACCTCTTCTTCTGCCCCCTCTTTCACGCCATCTCACGCAATGACGAGGCCGATGAGGTCTATTTCGAGATGAAGGGCTTCAGTAAGGATTTCAAGGACCGTATCCTGCTCTATGGAGCTTCCAAGGCCCTTGAGGCCAATGCGTCGAGCGACCAGAAAGCCCTCTTCCGCAGCCAGATCGACGAGCACCGGAAGAAGGCCATCGAGCTATTCGAGCGAGAGTATGTTGAACGGACTACGGTCATCTACAAGGGTACCGAGACCCTCCTCAAGGCCTACCAACTGCCTGGTGATGGAGCAGGCAAAGACGCCATATTCTCTGCCGTTTCCGCCAAGGTGCTCAACAAACAGTTCAGCGACAAGTTCGCCGACTATCCCGCCTTCACCGACCTCCTGAGCCCGCTCAGCAAGGACAACTTCGATCTGCGGATCAAGAGCGCCCTCAAGAAGATCGTCACCTTCTCCCAAGCAAACCGCGATGGAGAAGCCATCCTAGCGGGGCTTGGCCTCATCAACGGCGCGACCATCGATACACGCAATTCCCGCTACGCGGACAGCATCCGCAAGCTCCTCCTGGCGAAGGGACAGGGGAAGGTGCTGAACCGCGATGAGATCCTCTATCCGCACTATATTGCCCAGAACCTCTGGTATTCAAAGGATTTCAAGCTCGACCATCAGCTCGAGTTTGTCGTGCTGGCTGCCATGGTCTTCAAAGGCGATATCGAGATCGCCTGGTCGGGCTCGAAATCCCTCATCGCGACGAATATCGATCAGGAACTCCTGAAGCTGGGCGACGAGGACTATTCGAGTTTTCAGAGCATTCGTGAACCGGTGGGCCTGCCGATCAAGGAGATCAAAGCGCTCTTTGGCCATCTTGGCCTACCTGATCTTTCTGCCGAGCTTGAGAAAGCCGATACCCTCGCTCGGATCCTCACCGAGGCGAAGAAGAGGGCGGAACGGGTGGCGCGGATCAAGAGCGCTCTCGCCAAGGGGATCCGATGCAGGAATGTCGATCTCCTCGATCCGGCGGAGGTGACACGCATTTCCGATACCCTGGACAAGCTCGGTTCTGTCCTTGACGGCATCCAGGCCTATGACACTTTTGGAAAGCTCAAGAGCTTCCGCTATAAGGTGGCTGAACTCGATACCGCCTTCGAGGGTTGGAAGGACTGTGACCGGATAGAGAAGCTGAGTGAGCGAGGCGGCAGATTCGAAGCTCTCGTCGGCTATCTCTCTACAGCCTTGTCTTACGTCGTTGCAAGCGAATCTCCCCTCTACGAGGATATGGAAAAGGCTATCGCCTCTCTGCCGACTGTCCTCCAGGCCGGGAAGGACACCGAATACACAAAGTACGAGTCCCTCCTCAAATCGCTTGTCGATCGCTACGCCGACTACTATATGGCGCAGTACCTCAAGTGCCGACTGTCCCATACGGACTCCCTCCAGAAGGATGCCTTGCTCGCCTCTAGAACTAAGCAGGTGTGCGACGTTATCAAGGACGTGGAGTTCATCTCCCGTACCGAGTATGAAAACTGGGTGAACCGGATCGGCTCGCTCAAAGAAGCCGACCATTCCCTCACAAAGGCTCGCGTGATCGAGGAGCCCTATCATGGTTTCAATCCCCGCGAGTTCTATGACAAGCCCACCTATGCCATTCGGGATCTGAAGGACCAGCTCGACGCGATCCTGGAGAAATGGGTTGGTGCGATGCGTGCGATCTTCAAAGACCCAAGCATAAAGGCCAACCTCGAGGTCCTGGACGTGGTTTCCCGCAAGCTTGTAGAAGGCTTCCGCGATGGCAAGGTGGAGCTCGAGCCTGACAATGCCGGAAAGCTAAGGAAACTTCTGAGTGAGCTTTCCAAGGGCTTCGAGAAGGTTGAGTTGGGCGTTCAGGATTTGGCGATGATTTTCCACAAGCCCATGACTATCGAGGAAGCCCGCGAAGCCTTTGATCACTTCCTGAATGAAGCCAGTACTGGGAAGGAAAGGGCCAAGGTCCGCATCGTCTTTGTAGAAGGGAAATAATGAGGGAGGAAATACTCGCTTGGTTCTCTACCGCGCTCAGCAGAGTCGAGGAACCCTATTTCAACCTTGAGACGATGTACAACCCGGCAGGTATCATCAGGGAACGAGTATTCTGTTATGAGCTGTACCATCAGCTGAGATCCCTTCAAGAAAACCATCTGACATTAAGCGAATTGACGCTAAACGCTGAAATAGATAAAAGGGGTCACCCTTTTTTTATAAGGTTCCCCCAAAATCCCGACTTTGTTTTTCATAAGCCAGGACAAATGGAAAGAAATACATCAGTAGTTGAAGTAAAAGGGAAGCTCGAAAGTGCAAAAGTGCGAAAGGATTTTTGTACCCTCCTAACCTTTATTGGTAGGTTTGAATACCAGTTTGGTATCTTTATCCTATACAACGAGTCACTTGAAAATTTAAAATATATAATTCGGCCCTTTTCCGAAAAGTTGCCTTATAAACGTCATTCTCGCTTAGTCGATATCCTAGTTATAGAGCGCCCCCATCAAATTCCTATCCAAACTACGCTCCAGCGCATTGTTGAGGAGAATACCCATGCCAACCAATAATCTCTTTGATTCCGATACCCTCTACTCCGCAACGCCGCTAGGGGCAAAAGCTTCACTTCCGGTGCATTGCCTTGGTAAGGACTATAAAAACGATGAAGAACGTCGGGCTTATTTCCGCGAGGAGCTTCGCAAACAGCTGCCCGAGCTGAGGAAGCTTGAAGGTTTCCCAATCGGTGAGGATGACGACATTATTGCCCTATCCGATCCTCCCTACTACACTGCCTGCCCCAATCCCTGGCTCAATGACTTTATTGCTGAGTGGGAAGAAGACAAGAAGACCCTCGTAGCCAAGAAGAAGCGCAAGGAAGAGTATGAGGTTCACGAACCCTACGCTTCCGATGTGAGTGAAGGGAAGAATAACCCTATATATAATGCTCATAGCTATCATACAAAAGTACCTCATCCCGCAATAATGCGGTATATCCTTCATTACACCCAGCCTGGAGATATAATTTACGATGGCTTTGCCGGCACGGGGATGACCGGAGTAGCGGCGCAGCTTTGTGATAACCCGGATCTTGAGTTAAGAACACGGATCGATGCAGAATTTATTGACCAAGGCTTTAAGAAGCCAAATTGGGGTGCACGAAAAGCCATATGTGGCGATTTATCACCTATAGCTAGCTTTATTGCATGCAATTTCAATGCACCGGTCGATACCGGAGCTTTCGAGCGAGAAGCTAGGAGAATACTAGCCGAAGTTGAATCCGAGTGTGGTTGGATGTATGAAACGCATCATACGAACGGCATGATCGGCCGAATAAACTACACTGTTTGGAGCGATGTCTTTGTCTGCCCAGCCTGTGGCAATGAAATTATATTTTGGGATGCTGCAATCGATAAAGAAAAAGGTATTGTTCTTGACGACTTCAATTGCCCGCATTGTGACGCTATGGTTAGCAAAGATCCAGCAAACAAACAGAGTGCGAGCGAGTCACAGCGACTAAGGCCGGTGGCAAAAAAGCTTGGAAGGGCATTTACGACCAGCTATGATCCACTGCTATCATCTAGTATTCGCCAAGCCAAAATTGTTCCGGTGCTCATCAACTATACTGTCAACAAGGATCGATTTGAGAAGAAGCCTGATTTGTCGGATATCGAGCTTGTGAAAAAAATCGAAGCTTCTGAAATTCCTTACTGGTATCCATATAATGAAATACCAAAAGGCGATAAAACAGGGGAGCCCATTAGGATTGGGATCACCCATGTTCATCACTTCTATACCAAGAGAAATCTCTGGTTCAAAGCATGTTTCATTAATAAATGCAAGAATAATTCGCTAAACATCAATTTGCTAGAAGCCGTGTTGGGCGGGATAAGCGTTTCGACGAAAATGTCAAGGTTTAGGGTTCCTTTGTGGATTAATAAAACCAGCGGGCCAATGAAAGGGATGACTGCTGGAACACTATATATACCCTCCTGTATGGGAGAGCAGAATATCGGGAATGTAATTGACGAAAAAATACAAGCCATTTGTCGAGGCTTGTTTTCAAGGGACCATCTAGCGGTAATCCAAGTCGCCTCGGCCTCAACATCCTGCTTGGAAAACGATTCGATTGATTATATTTTCACTGACCCTCCATTCGGTTCGAATATTATGTATTCTGAATTAAATTTCATATGGGAATGCTGGCTAAAGGTAATTACGAATAACAAAACAGAAGCAATTGAGAATGGCTCTCAAGGGAAATCGCTTTTTGATTATCAGCGGCTTATGGAGAGTTGTTTTTCAGAATACTATCGGAGCCTAAAACCAGGACGGTGGATGACAGTTGAGTTTTCGAATACTGCCGCTGCGGTTTGGAATGGAATTCAAGCGTCTATCCAGCGAGCAGGCTTTATTATTGCGAATGTTGCGGCACTTGATAAACAGCAGGGTAGTTTCAATGCAGTAACGAACCCGACCTCTGTGAAGCAGGACCTCGTAATATCCTGTTACAAGCCTTCAAGTGAGTTCGATACTAAATTTAGGATATCTTCAAGTGAGGTTTCGGTATGGGATTTTATTGCGGAACATCTTAGTCATTTACCGATTTGTATAATCAAGAAGAAAATGACAACGGCAGTAATTGAACGAAGCCCGAAGATTCTTTACGATCGCCTCATCAGTTATTACCTCATGCGAGGTTTGCCCATTCCTATTGATGCTGCGGATTTCCAAGTATCACTTAAAACTAAGTTCGTGGATCGTGATGGTATGATGTTCCTGCCCGATCAGGCGGCTGAATATGAGGAGCAGAAACGTAAGCTCGGAATGACCAAGCAGATCGACTTTCTGTTTGATGTTATATATTCAGAATCCGACGCTTTGGCCTGGCTCAAGGATCGGCTTGCTCGAAAGCCGCAGAAGTATCAAGATATCCAACCAGAGTTTCTCAAGGCCAATACTGCTACTCGAAAAGGCGAAAAAGAGATAGAGCTCAAAACTCTCCTCGAAGAAAATTTCATTGAGCTTGCCGATGGTTGTTATCGTTGTCCTGATCCTTCCGAGGAGAAGGACAGGGAAGCCCTTCGCACAAAGGCTCTGCTAAAAGAGTTCAACCACTACCTTGAATCGGCGAATGATCCCAAGACCAAGAAACTCAAGGAGCTTCGTGTTGAAGCCCTGCGGACAGGCTTCAAGGCATGTTGGGAAAAGAAAGACTTCGCAAGTATTGTCGTCCTTGGTGAGAAGATGCCTCAGAACCTCCTCTTGGAGGATGAACAGCTTCTCATGTTCTACGATATCGCCAAGGACAGGGTGTAGAATCGGCCTATGACGCTTCCTATCGCCATCGAAGACCTATTAGGTGCTCGGACCGTCGAATCAGACCGCCTTGAATTCAAGGAGGGCTGGAATCCGGACAAGGTCTATCAAAGCATCTGTGCCTTCGCGAACGACATCGAGAACATTGGTGGCGGGTATATCCTCATCGGCGTCGCGGAGAAGGATGGACGAGCGGCCAGACCTGTCCTTGGGTTGTCAACCGCTGAGCTTGCGACTATCCAGAAGGAGATGATCGGCTTCAATAACCTGATCCGCCCGCAGTATTCGCCGCGATTGGGCATAGAGCGCGTCGACGGGAAAGAGATTCTGGTTATCTGGGTGCCCGGAGGCGATGACCGCCCCTATGAGGTGCCAGAATCCATCAAGGCAAAGCAAAAGACCTGGAAACACTACATACGGCGCTATGCCAGCACTATCGAAGCCAAAGGCAACGATAAGGACGAACTCTTGGCTTTGGTGAACCGCACGCCCTTCGATGACAGGCCCAATGCCCAGGCAAAGCTTGACAACATTGATATCGTGTTCGTTCGTGATTTCCTGCGAAAGGCGGAGAGCAAGCTCGCCGAGGAAATGAAGGACTTATACTTGGATGTCGTTCTATCACGCATGAACCTGCTGGTAGGACCGCCGGAACATCAGAAGCTCCGCAATGTGGCCCTCATGCTGTTCAACGAGTCGCCGGAACGGTTCTTCCCCTATTCCTACATCGATATCGTCGACTTTCGGCACGGTGAGGGCGACCGGACCTTCTCTGAAAAACGCTGCTATGGCCCCATGCAGAACCAGATCAAACAGGCCCTTGATTACTTCCAGTCCTCGGTGATTGAGGAAAGGGTTATTAAGGTTCCGGATAGAGCCGAAGCCATACGAGTCTGGAACTATCCTTTTAGGGTGCTTGAAGAGGCTCTTGTCAACGCCGTGTACCATCGCGACTATCAGGAGCACGAGCCTATCAGCATCCGCATTGAGCCGGGCAAGATCCGGATCTATAATCTCGGGGGCCTGGACAGATCCATCCGCCTCGTCGATCTCATTGCCGGCACGGCCGTTCCCAGGCGCTACAGGAACCGCCGCCTTGGCGATTTCCTCAAGGAGATGAAACTCGCCGAAGGACGGCTTACCGGCATCCAGCTCATCAAGACAACCCTTGCGCGAAACGGCTCTCCCAACCCGCTCTTTGAGACCGACGACGAGCGGACCTGGTTCAGCGTCATGCTGTACCTGCACTCTGCCTTTTCTTATGAAGCTCCCCCTGCTAGGGCCTCTGACATCGTCTCAGACTCAAAGATGCTGATGGCTCTTCTCCGCAAGGCTTTGAAGGCTGACAACCACGACGAGCATGATGACGAGCACCAAGACGAGCACCAAGACGAGCACCAAGACGAAACTACGCTCCAGGTGATGGTCGCGATGCTAAAGCATTGTCTGGAAAAGCCCCGATCCAAAGAAGAGCTTTTTGCCATCGTGAGACTGAAGCCCGATACCCGAGCAAGGCGCCGCTATATTGAACCTCTGGAAAGTATAGGGTGGCTTGAAAAGACACTTCCCGGAAAACCGACTAGCAAGAACCAAAGGTATCGCTTGAGCGATATCGCCCGTGATGCCATGTCCCAGGATAAAACTAGTCATGACCTATCAAGGTAAACAGGTTGAGTTGCTTTCGACGCGGACCACCTTCGGGAAGAGCGTTTCTCGTATTCGTGTCTTGGTCGATTCCCAAGTGCTCGATATCCCTACCGAGGAGCTCAAGGAGGATGACACATCGCTTTCCCTCCATGAGCTCGCCTTCAAGGCCATGGTGGCGCGGATACGGAGCGAGGTGGCCGCTCGCGGTTCTTTGGCGCCTCTAGAAAGCAACATAATCCCCCTGCCGCATCAGATCCTTGCTCTCGAGAAAGTCATGTCCGGCAGCTACCTTCGCTTCCTCCTGGCGGACGAAGTTGGCATGGGTAAAACCATCGAGGCCGGTCTCGTTCTAAAGGAGCTCAAGCTCCGCGGCATCGTCAAGCGTACCCTCATCATTGTCCCCGTCTCGGCCATGCAACAGTGGAGAGCCGAACTTAAGGCACACTTCAACGAGTCCTTTCACATCTACGACTCCGAGTACATTGGCGCCCTCGCCAGGACCTTCTCCAAGCTTGAGGCCGAGAACGAGATCAATATCTGGAAGACCCATAACCAGCTCATTGTCTCGATGGATGCCCTCAAGCCTCTTGAGTCACGGCAAAACTGGAGCAAGGAGCAGGTTGAGGAGTACAATCGCTACCGCATTCGCAGCGTCATAGAGGCCGACTTCGACCTCGTCATCATTGACGAATGCCATAAGGTCGGCGGCGGTTCTAACCTTGTGGGGCGCTTCCAGATGGCCCAGATACTCTGCAATGCCATCCCTAACGTCCTCCTCCTCTCCGCCACGCCGCACCGTGGCAAGAGCGACCATTTCAGGCGAATCCTCGGCCTTCTTGATGCGGATGCTTTTGCGGGAGAGGGGATGCCCTCGATCCCCGAACTCGAGCCCTATGTCGTGCGAACTGACAAGCGCCAGTCGATAGATTATGAGGGGAAGGCCCTTTTCAATACGCGGGTCACTGAGCGCGTCGTCGTCCAGTATGATCCGCAGCGCCACGCCCGCCAGGAGGCCCTTTACGAAGACCTGACCGAGTATGTGGTCAACGGATTCAATCTGGCATCGACGACCAAGAATACATCCTATGGCTTTGTTATGATCCTCTTCCAGCGCATGCTCTCTAGCTCAACCCAGGCCATCCTGGACGCCATGGAGAAGCGCGCTGCACGGCTAGCGAGCGAACGTGAGGAAGCAAGCCGCGAGTCTGTGGCTGCCGAACTCCTCGAGCTAGGCTACTCCGGACAGTTTGAGCTCGAATTCGAGTCGAAGGTGACCGCAGCCCTCCAGAACACTAAAGCTGCCTATGCCACGGAACTCGAACTACTGAATGGATTGATTCGCCAGGCACGGGAAGTTATCGATTGCGAACTTGACGCGAAGCTCGAATACCTCCTCGGCCGCATGGCCGAGATCAAAGTCCGCGAAGAAAACCCCGATACCAAGTTCATTATCTTCACCGAGTTCACCGCGACCCAGAGCATGCTCGTTCGTGAATTATCCCAGCGCGGCGGATACATCTGCGAAGCGATCAATGGTTCTATGGACTTCGAGAAGAGGGTGGAGGCACTGAAGGCTTTCAAATCCATGGCCCAAGTCCTTGTTTCGACAGACGCGGCTGGTGAGTCCCTCAACATGCAGTTTGCCCATGTGGTATTCAACTATGACATGCCCTGGAATCCCATGGTTATCGAGCAACGCATCGGACGAGTCGATCGTATCGGCCAGGACCATGAAGTTCTTGCAGTCAATGTGATGCAGGGCAACTCCGTCGACGAACGGGTCTATGACGTTATAGAGACCAAGCTTGGCCAGATCATGGCTGAACTCGGCATCGACAAGACCAGCGACGTTCTGGATAGCACCCTCGAACGCGATAGCGTGAACAACCTCTTCCTGGCATCCCTCCTCGATCCCAAACGCTTCAAGGCCCAGAGCGATGAATGGCTTTCCGACATCAAGAAGAAGCTCAATGCCTACCGGAGCACGGAAGGTTCCCTCCCGACAATAGCCTCGGGCCTTATCAAAACCGATAGGTCCAACGAGTACAGGCACAGTCCGCTACCTGTGTGGCTCGAGAACGCTACTGTCTCCTGGCTTGACTGGAAGGGCTTACGCTGGTCGCGGAGCAGCGACGGAATCGTGGCGCCTTTGCCTGGATCGGCCGAGAAAGCATATACCTTCGATACTCGCAGAGGCCTTGAGAATCCTATTCCAGAACCGCTAACGCTCCAGCACGAGGTGATCCAGCGCATGTTTGCCGATGCTGTTCCTTTGGCCAACTCCGCGCGGATACCGATCATGATTCCCGAGTTGAAGGATGCTCCTTCTGGTTACTGGACACTCTGGGCTCTTCTAGCCTCGAACCAATTCTCTTCTCGTGAATCGATATACCCCCTATTCATCTCGGATGAGGGTGACCTGTTTCCGGCTTTCGCCAATGATCTCTTGGTCAAGATCTCCCAGAATTCCTTTCCCGGAAAGATCACAGGATATTCCGATTCCGAGACTGAGCTTGCATCGCTGAGGGCCAAGGCAGAGGAAACCCTGATGCCGCGTTACCTCGAGCTGGAACGAGAAATAGCGCAGGCTACCGAGCGGATCAAGATGAATAAAGACAAGGCTCTCGAGTTTCAGTCGAGGCAGATCAGTCGGATCGGTATCGAAGCGATTAGAAATTACCGTCTTCAGAAGCTTACAACAGAGCGCAAGGAGTGGAGCGCCAATTACGAGTCTGCTTCCCGCGTGGTACCTGATCTACATTGCCTGTTAGCCCTGAGGATTCGTCATGAGTGACTGGGTAAAGAAGATAACCGAGAAACTCATGCCTGCGAATACCTCTCGTGTGCTCGTCGTCGATCCTGATGGATTGTTCTCCTACGTGATTCTGCAGAAAGCTTTCTCTGACGCTGGTTACGCCATTCATTCGTGCAAAACCGCTTTAGACGTCCGTCGCGTCTTCGAGCTAGAGCTACGCGTTACGAAAAACAAGGCCATTCTAGTGGTCGAATTCCCCTATGTTCCTCATCCAGATATGCGTGGTGAGGTAATGGTTGCTAACATAGGTTATCGCGACCTCTTCCCTTACTTCGACGCCGCTGCCCTCAAGGGCCTTAGCTACAATGCCCTCTGCACATTGAACGAACTAAAACCCTATGAAACCCTCGGCTATGATGGGACCATTAGGTTCCTTCTTGAGAACCTCTATCATGTCGACCTCCAGGCCCTCTATGCATCGCGAACCAAGGAACGCTTCCTCGCGACCTTGGTGGATGTAGTATTCCATGAGGACGGCATGAATGCAGCCGTTAGGGATTATCTATATTCTGAGGGGAAGATCCGCCTTGCGCCGCTTGGGAAAGACATCATTTCGAGAGAAATTCTACTGTCATATTTGCAGGATGCTCTCAAGGCACTCGGCACAGGACGTGAAGGCTCATGCAACCTAGCCGAGCCGCTTCTCCTGAAGGCTCTTGGGTACCTTGTGACAAGGAAGTTGCTCGAGCCGATGAAGGTGAGCAAGGATCGTTTTGATGCTTTGGACCCTCGTCTGTCGTCGTTCTTCTTTATTGACGAGCATGAGGAATCTATCCAGCGCCTCGAGTCTCTTCTCCTGCAGCTTCAGGCAACAGAACGGACCATACAGGATGTCCCCGGCGAATGGCTCGACCTTGGACCTTCGCTTGGAGAAGCCTATTTTCTCGCGCTGTCCTCGCAGAATGCTGAAAGTCCTGTGGTTGTTGGCAAGGCTGTTGATTCCTTGAATATCCGGTTCCAGGATTTTGTCGATCGCTGCTACTGGCAGATGTTCTCGCTCAGTGGTACACGAAGGCCCTTGGTAGTTACCCGTGTTCTTGAGTATATGAGGGCCCAGCCCGAACGCAGAAAAGCCCTCATCGTCATCGATGGGATGAATACTTGGCAATGGCACCAAATCAGTAAGGCGCTCGAGGCAGAAGGCCTCCTCGCAAAGACAGGAGCTGTCTTCTCCTTCCTCCCATCCATCACAGCCTGGTCGAGGCAAGCGCTTTTTCGAGGGGCTAAGCCGGACCTTTCTGTCGGTACAGAGGTAGAGAAGAAGGTATTCTTCGAGTATTGGAACAGCCGCGGCTATACTGGAAATGAGATTGCCTATACCCGTTTCGGTACTTTGACTCCATTGGATATTTCCGATTTCCCGAACGCAGAAGTGTTCGGCGCTGTCTGTACTGACCTTGACGACCTCATGCATGGCGCCCTTATGGGAAACGCTCAGCTTTTCCAGGATACAGATACCTGGATTAAAGAGTCCGGGATCGTCCGCTTAATTCGTGAGCTTCAAGCTAAGGGGTTCCGGTGCTATATCACATCTGATCACGGGAATATTGAAGCGTATGGCATTGGCGCTGTTTCTATGAGCTCCAGATGCCTTTCCAATTCAAGAAGCAAACGCCACATTGAGTTTACTTCGGAGGACATGGCCCGCGCCTATCTTGCCTCCCATCCGGAGACCAAGGCTGGCCAGCGGGACCCTACGATTTTTCTGAGGGACACCTCCGCATTTTGCAGCGATTCGCTGGTAGTGACCCATGGCGGAAGTCATGTACTTGAAATGTTGGTGCCTTTAGGCATAGTGGGGTAATGATGGGCGATAAGACGCGATTTGTTGGCATAAACCAGAGAGTTCCGATCGAGCTCATAGAAAAGTATCTCGCAAATTATATTCAGACCGGATGCATTGACAGAGATGCGCTTAAAGCAGAGATGACTTTGGTGTATGAAGGAAAAAACAGGGCAGGAAAAGGTGCTTTATTTGCCTGGAGGATCCTTACTCACGACGAGGTCTCTCTTTCCTTCGTACGGAAATCCATTGGGAGCACACGGTACAACAAGCTAAAGAAAACCGATAGGGCGGCGCTTATTCTTGCGATAGTCGCTGGAGCTTACCCAATTTTTGCCGATATCCTTGGTATTCTAGCCAAGGTGTTTCGCGTCCAAGAGCTAGTAAGCCGCGGGTATGTTACGCAAAAGGTTGGGGACCTCTATGGCAGCAATAAGACATTGGAGATCGCGCTTGATGCTGTTTTCCCAATGCTCGTCGATCTCGGCGTCATCACCAGGGAGAAGGTCGGCGTATATCGTGCTGTCTCGGGTATTGAGATCGCCGATGAGAAGGTGGCTGAGCTATTTGTGGCGAGTGGAATCCGGCTATCGGGCGGGAAGCATATTTCACTTGATGACTTCGAATACAGGGACTGGCACTTTTTCTTCAAGCCTACATTGCCGCCGTATAAAGATCAGAGCATCCTCATCGTCACGGCGGCGGGAGCTAGGCAGGGGTATGTGGAGTATCGAAAGAAAACCTAAATTGGTGATGCTCAATTTCATGCCAATCCGTGCTCGCTTACTTCATACCAAATGGTCTAGTTCTAACCTGTTCGCAGTATTGCTTATTGGAAATCGCTCTCAAGGTTGACCAATGAAATCGCCAACGAGTGATCCTGCCCGGCGCTAGCGCCCCTTCGCGGCCTTTTTCTTCGACGGCAGCCCGAACGCCGCGGCGCCGCCTTCGTAGAGGGCGTCGACGCGGGGCTCGACGGCCATGAAGGCGTCGACGACCGCGGGGTCGAAGTGGGTGCCCGCGTTCGCCTTGACGTACTCGAGCGCCTCGTCGCGGGTGCGCGAGCGCTTGTAGGGGCGTTCGGAGCGGATGGCGTCGTAGACGTCGGCCACGGCCATGATGCGCGCGCCGAAGGGAATGTCCTCGCCCTTGAGGCCGTGCGGGTAGCCCGAGCCGTCCCAGCGCTCGTGGTGGGCGCCGGCCACGTCCGCGGCCAGGGAGAGGTGGCGGTCCTTGATGCCGTCGAGGGCGGCGCGGCGGAAGAAGAGCCGGCCCGCCTCGGCGTGCGCGCGCATCTCGCCCTGCTCGCCCGAGTCCAGGGGGCCGGTCTTGCCGAAGACGGCGTCGCGTACGGAAACCTTGCCGATGTCGTGGAGCGGAGCGATGAGTGCGAGGTCGGCCACCTCGCGCGCGTCGAAGCCGGGCCGGGCCTTCCGGCGGGCGAGTTCGCGGCCGACCAGCCAGACTATCTCGGCGGTGCGCTCGACGTGGTCGCGGGTCTCGCCGTCCCGCTCGCCGAGCAGCTCGACGAGGCCGCGGAGCACGACGTCCTGCCAGCGCTTGAAGCGCCGCCTGGTGGCCTTGGCCCTGCGGATGGAGCGGTCGGCGACGGTCTCGAGCGCGGCCTGGCGCGCGGCGGCGGGTCCTCCCTGGCGCTCGAGCAGGCCCGCCCGCTCCGAGGCCAGGTAGGCCTCGCGGTAGCGGCCGCGCGCGGCATGGACGCCTGCGGCGGCCCGGAGCAGGTCCGGAGCGTTGAGCGCGTCCACCGACTCCGCGGCGGGCAGCCATTCGAACACGACCCGCTCGGCCTCGCCGACCCGGTCGGCGTCGAGCAGGAGCCTCGCGAACTCCGCCGCCGCGTCGATGGCGTAGATCGACACTCCCAGGGAACGATGCGCCTCGAGCGAGGCGCGGAAGCGCTCGACCGCCTCCGCGTTGCGTCCGAGGGCGACCAGGGCATTCGCCTCGGCGGCCGCGGCGGTCCCGATGCCGATCTGGTCATCCGAGGAGCTCGCGAAGCCCGCTGCCATGCGGGCATGGGCGAGCGCCTCGTCCTTGCGGCCGAGCGCGCGGTAGCTGTCGCTCAGGTTCACCTCGAGCGTGATCCGGTAACGTTCGGCGAGCACGGGGTCTGAAGAGGCGATTTGCACGGCCTCCTCGATGGCGATGCGCGCTTCGTCCTCCCGCCCCGACTCCGAGAGGGCCACGGCGTAGTTGTTGAGGGCACGGATGCGTTCCGCGTCGCCGGCGCCGCGGGCCAGGCGGACCGCGCGTGCGAGCTCCCGGAAGGCGCGCTCGAAGTCGCCGAGCTGGTAAAGCGCGCCTCCGAGCCCCGACCTGACGCGGGACTCCTCGGCGCGGTCGCCGCCGTAGCGGCCGAGATGGGCAAGCGCGCGCTGGAAGCTGAGGCGGGCATCGCGGAGACGCGAGCCGTAGAAGTCCCCGTAGCCCGCGAGCCGGGCGGCACGCGCCGCTTCGGGCCAGGCGGCGGCGGCGCCAGCTTCCCGTTCGAGCTCGGTCGCTTCCGCCACAGCCCGGGCCGGCTCCCTCCGCAGGATCTCCTCGACCCGGTCGAGCCGCTCGCTGAGTCCATGGAGGATCGTGGACGATGCGTGCATGCCCATGTAGGAGATTTTACCGCTTTTGGACATTTTTTACAACCGTCAGGAGCTCGGACCCTTCCCCAGGCGATACACTCGGGAGAACCATCCGAACAGGGCAGCGGCGCGGTTCCCGAAGGAATCCTCGAGCTTGCCCCGCATACCCGGCACCGCCGCCGCACGGGCGCTCGAGACCGCCCAGAAGACGAGGCCCTCGTCGACGGCGACCAGATGCACCCGGACCGAGAGGGCCCGCGGCGCGGCGACGGGAACGATGCCGTAGCGCATGCCGGTCAGGTTGGTCGACTTCATCGCTATGGACCACGGCGCGCCTTCGCGCGATACCGAGTAGTCGATCTCGTAGACGTTGCCGCCGAAGGAGAGGTCCTTCTGCCAGGACCAGACCCGGTCGAAGGCGGGAGGAACGGCGGGCGCCGCGTCGGGAACCCGGGTCCGGTCCTCGGGACCGGCTATCCGCCACGACTCCTCGTAGAAGAGCCGCATGCGGCCGCGGCTTTCGGAGTAGTACTCGATGCCCTGGAGGCTCGAGACGCCCCGGAGCACGCGGTAGGCGGCGTCGAGGCGCGTATCGGCGCCGGAGGGCGCCGGTTCCGGCAGGAAGAAGAGGGCCTCCACGGCTACGTCCGGATCCTCCGAGGCGAGCGCCGCCTTCACGCGGGCGGCCTCCGGCCACGAGGGGGCGAGGGACAGGGTCACCTTCCCCGTGACGCTGGCGCGGACGTCCCGGCCGGCGAGGAGCGTCGCGCGCGCGGCGGGGTCCGGCACCACCGAGGCGAGCGGCAGGGCGGCCGCGGCGACCGGAAGCAGGGCGAGGACGAGGAACGGAGCCGCGCGGCGCCGCGCGGGAAGCTCATGCGTCATGGAAACCTCCATCAGGCAAACAACGCGAAGGCGAGGGCGGCTACGAGCGCCGCCCAGATCGTGACGACGACGACGGCTCCCGCGAGGCTCCGCGGCTTCTCTGAAATTTCGCGCTCGGCGCGTTCGCGGCACTCGGCCATCACGACGGTCGGCACCAGGCGCAAGGCGAGCGCCACCCCGAGCGGCACGATGAGCAGGTCGTCGAGGTAGCCGAGCACCGGGATGAAGTCGGGGATGAGGTCGATGGGGCTGAAGGCGTAGACGGCCACGGCGGCGGCGACGGCCTTGGCGTACCAGGGGGTCCGGGGGTCGCGGTACGCGAACCACAGGGCGCGGGCGTCGCGCTCGAGCCTGGCGGCCCAGGCTTTCAACTTCTCGAACATGGGCGGCACCATACCCCGGAACCGGCCCGAGCGTCGCGGCCTCCGCGGGGAACCCCGGAGGCCGGGGAAGCGCAGGTCCGAAGAGCCGCCCCTTTCCCGCCACCGCCCCCGTCTGGTAGAATCAGGCGCAACCATCGACCTACACTCCAGCCCGGCGGCGCCGCACGCCCCGCCGTCCCCCCAGGAGCCACGCATGGCCGTCATCGTCATCATCCTCGAGCTCGTCGGCGCCCTCGGCCTCTTCCTCTACGGAATGCAGGTCCTCTCCGACTCCATCCAGCGCGCCGCGGGCGATCGCTTGAAGCGCGCCCTCAACTTCATGACCGGCAAGCCGCTCGCCGCGGTCCTGACCGGCCTCGGCGTCACGGCGCTGATCCAGTCCTCCTCCGCCACGACGGTCATGGTGGTCAGCTTCGTGAACGCCGGGCTCCTGACCCTGTCGCAGGCGGTCGGCGTCATCTTCGGCGCCAACATCGGCACCACGGTCACCGCGTGGATCGTGTCGCTGGTCGGCTTCAAGTTCTCGATGTCGATGATCGCGGTCCCGCTCGTCGGCGTCGGCTTCGTCATGGCCACCTTCGTCAAGAAGAACCGTCGGGTGAAGGACTGGGGCGAGACGGCCATCGGCTTCGGCATCCTCTTCATCGGCCTCGACTTCCTCTCGCACGCCATCCCGAAGCCCGGCCCCGAGGTGCTCCACTTCCTGGCGGAATTCTCCGAGCTCGGCTACGCGGCCACCCTGATCGGCGTGCTGATCGGCACGCTCTTCACGGTGCTGGTCCACTCCTCGAGCGCCTCGACCGCGGTCTTCATCACCCTGGCGGTGGAGGGCGTGGTCGATTTCCGGCTGGCCGCCGCCCTCGTGCTCGGCGCCAACATCGGAACCACGATCGACGCCTTCCTGGCCTCCATCGGCACCAAGGTCGCCGCGCGGCGGACCGCCTGGATCCACATCCTCTTCAACGTGATCGGCACCCTGTGGGCGGTCGCGCTCTTCGGCCCCTTCCTCAAGCTGGTCGACCTCATGTGGCCGGGCCCCATCGAAGCGAGCGTGGCCCAGCACGTCGCCATGCTCCACACGGTCTTCAACACCATCAACACCGTGTTGTTCTTCCCCTTCATGACGCAGTTCACGGCCCTGGTGACGCGACTCGTCAAGGAAAAGCCCGGCGAGGAAGAGCGGAGCCGCCTCGTGTACGTCGCCGCCCCCATCGTCTCCAGCCCCGAGCTCAACCTGCTCACGGCGCAGAAGGAAATCGCGGACATGGCCGGCCTCGCGCGGGACATGTTCGCCCGCGTCCGGGACGACGTGCGGTCCCCGGCCGCGGACCACGCCGCCAACCTCGAGGAGTACGGGCGCCTCGAGAACTACGCCGACCAGATGCGCGAGGAGCTCGCCCGCTTCCTGCTCGAGTGCGCCGGCCGCGAGATGTCCGAGGCCAGCCAGAACAACGTGGGGCTCATGCTCCGCATCGTCGACGAGCTCGAGGGCGTCACGGACCAGGCCTACAGCCTGGCCCTCATCATCGAGCGCTCGCGCAAGAAGGACGTCGCGCTGCCGAAGGACGAGATCGATTCCCTGCAGCCCTACGGCCTGATCGTCGAACAGTTCCTGCGCTTCGTGTCCGACAACGTCAACAAGCCGATCACCGAGGCCCAGCTGGCCGTCGCCGCGGAGTACGAGGACAAGATCGACGCCATGCGCGACGAGCTCAAGAAGCGCGCGCGCAAGCGGCTGTCGGCCGGCGCGGAAGTGAAGGCGGAGCTCGCCATCATCGACCTGGTGCGGCACATCGAGAAGATCGGCGACCACGCGTTCGGCGTGGCGAGGGCGCTCAGGGAATTCCGGTAAGCGCCGCCGATGGACGGAGCCTTCGCACTCGTCCCCCTCAAGCTCGCGGGCGCGCTCGCGATGTTCCTCTTCGGCATCCAGTACGCCAGCGAGGGACTCCAGCGGGCCGCCGGCGAGCGGCTCCAGAAAGCCATCGACTTCATGACCCGCAACACGCTGGTCGCGACGCTGACCGGCTTCGCGGTCACGGTCCTGTTGCAGTCGTCCTCCGCGGCGACGGTCATGGTCGTCTCGTTCTCCAGCGCGGGGCTCCTGGGCCTGCCCCAGGCCATCGGCGTCATCATGGGCGCCAACATCGGCACGACGGTCACCGGCTGGATCATCGCGGCGGTCGGCGTCTCGAAAGTCTCGATGGCGCTGCTGGCCATGCCGATCTTCGGGGCCGGCTACTTCATGACCCTGGCGCGAAAGCGCCGCTGGCTGCGCAACTACGGCGAGGGTCTCATGGGCTTCGCCATGGTCTTCCTCGGCCTCGAATTCCTGGCCGCCGCCATCCCGACGCCCTCGGGCGACGCGCTGCTCTTCCTCGAGGCCCTTAGCCACCGGGGCTGGATCGCGGTCGCCGCCACGACGGTGGTCGGCTCGCTGTTCACCATGCTGATCAACGCCTCGAGCGCGACCATCGCCATCGCCATCGGCTTCGCCTCGAAGGGCATCATCGACTTCGAGATGGCCGCGGCCCTGGTGGTGGGCGCCAACATCGGCACCACCATCAACTCCTTCCTGGCCTCGCTCGGCGGCAACGTGCACGCGAAGCGCGCCGCCTGGTCGCACATCCTCTTCAACGTCTTCGGGGGAATCTGGGTCATCGCCGCGCTCAAGCCCTTCTCCGCGCTCGTCGACCTGGTCGTCCCCGGCCCGATCGACGAGGCCTCCATCGGCGCGCACATCGCCATGCTCCACACCATGTTCAACCTGGCCAACACCCTCGTGCTCTTCCCCCTGGTCGGCCCCTACGCCCGGCTGGTGTCCTGGCTGTTCAAGGAGCGGCCCGGAGCCGCGGAAAGCCTGCCCGCGCGCTACCGCGCCCCGCCGCCGGTCGACTCGGCGGAACTCAACCTGATCTCGGCGCGCAAGGAAATTTCCGACCTCGCGGCGCTCGCCCGCGACATGTTCGCCGACTACGCCTCGTCCTTCGCCGACCCGAAGGCCGACCCCCAGGCCCTGCTCGCCCGCTCCGCGCGGCGCGAGGACTACGCCGACCAGATGCGCGAGGGAATCTCGAAATTCCTGCTCGAGTGCGCGCGCCGCGACCTCTCGGAGAATTCGCAGGATTCGCTCGGCCGCCTGTTCCGCGTGGTGGACGACCTCGAGGGCATCACCGACGACTGCCACTCGCTCGCCCTGATCCAGGACCGCCTGCGGGCGAAGGACGTGGAAATTCCGGGCTCGGAGCGCGACGAGCTCGAGCCGGTGGCCGGGACCGTCGAGCGCTTTCTCGACTTCGTCGCGCTCAACGCGGGCGCGGCCATCGACGAGGCGCAGCTGGCGGAGGCCGCCGAATTCGAGGGCACGATCGACGACATGCGTTCCGCCCTGCGCAAAAAGGCCCGGAAACGGCTCAAACGCGGAGCGGAGGTGCGCGCCGAGCTCGCCGTCATAGACCTCGCGCGCCATCTGGAGAAGATCGGCGACCGCGCCTTCTCGGTGGCCCAGGAGCTCCGCGCGATCCGCTGAAGCTCCCCGGTTCGCGGCGCCGTGCTATACTGGCCCCGGCCGGGCGACCGGGACCGGCGGAGGCGAGCATGGAATTCGAACGCGAATACCGCGAGCGTTGCGCGAAGCGCGGACTCGACGAGGCCGCCGCCGACGAGGCCGTTCGCGTTGTCGAGGAATTCGGGGCGACGCTCGGCGACGCGGAGAGTTCCCTGGCAGGCGCCACGCCGGCCGAGGTCGAGCGCGCCATGGCCGAGCGCGTCGCGGCCGGTTGGGGCGCGGCGGAGCTCGTCGCGGTCGCCCGCTGGTACATGGCGGCGGGCCTCGACGCCGTCTCGATCAGGCTGCTCGCCTATATGCTGCCGATCGGCGTGCTGCCGGACCACGCCAAGCGCCTCGAAACCCTGCACGGCGCGGAAGTCCGGAACCGCGTCATGGAGCGGGTGACGGTGCCGCCGGAAGGCGCGCCGCCCGAGTCCTACCCGGCGGCGACGGCCGCCTTCGTCAAGGCGCTCGAGGCGGAGCTCGGCCCCGAAAACGCCCGACGGGTCCTCGCCTGGAACGTCCACGGCATTCCGGCCGCGGCCTGGGCCGAGGAACGCGAGCGCTTCCTGACCGCGCCGTCCATCGCGGCCTGGCTGGCCGCCTGGCACGACAGGCAGGTCGCCGTACTCCAGCGCCACGCCGACTCGGGCGAGCTCTGGTACGAGCAGCGCATCACGCAGGCTGTAGTCGACTGGGTGCGCGACAATCCGGAAATCCAGGGCGGCGTCGTCGAGGGAAACAGGATTACCCGGCAAAAGATCCCCTACGACCCGGAACGCTTCCTCAAGTCGACCGATCCGCTCGAACGGAGGCGGCTCGCCTGCCACTGCCCCCTGGCCGCCTCGAGCATCACGGAAACCGGAGCCGGCGTACCGGCCGCCTGGTGCGCCTGCTCCGCGGGCTACGACAAGTTCCCCTTCGACGTGGTCTTCGGCGTCGAGACCGAGGCCGTGGTGCTGGAATCGGCGCTCTCGGGCTCGGAGCGCTGCCGCTTCGCCATAACGATCCCCGAAAGCGTGCTCGCCCTGAAACCCGCGTTTTGAAGCGGGCGCCCGCGGACCGCCGGGGATAAGGGGGACCGGGGGAGAGAAGGCGCGACGTCGCAAGGCGACGTCGCGGCGACGAAGGGTAAAGCCCTTCGTCGATTCCCCGGAGGGCTCGCGCGCTCCCGAAGGAACGCGCGAGCCCTTTCCCCCCCGGACGATTCCTACAGCGTGAAGGTCATACCGTCGATCAGCATGCCCGGGACCAGGCTGCCGCCGAGATTGCGGATCACGTAGCTGCCGGTCTCGGCCACGAAGGCGCGGCGCGAGCCCACCGCCTCGAGCTTGTCGCCCCAGAGGCGGTAGAGGCTCTCGTCGAAGCGCAGGTCCTTGATCGGCGCGACTATCTTCCCGTCCTCCACCCAGACGCAGGCGAAGCGGGTCATGCCGGTGACGCGCGCGGAGTCGAAGTCGGACCAGTTGAGGTAGTGCAGGTTCGAGACGTAGAGCCCCGTGCCGATCGACTCGAGGACCTTCGCGTCGTCGAAGTCGCCCGAGGCCACGGAGGGCGAGCGTACGCCTTCCCATTCCGGGGCCGCGTTCGAGACGGCGCCGTACTGCTTCTCCGAGCGCGACGAGACGATGGCGTTGGCGAACGCGCCGCCCTCGACGAGGGGCAGGCGCTCGGGGGCGAGCTCGCCCGACTCGTTGAAGCGCGGCTCGGCGCCGAGCGAGAAGTCCTGGGCGAGCGAGAACTTCGGGGAGAGCTTCTTCCGGCCGTCGCGGAGGGCGGTCCAGGCGCTCGAGCCTTCGCGGTAGGCGCGCTCGGAAAGGCCCATGCGCGAGAAGAATGGCACGAAGGCGTCCACCGCGTCGGGGGCGAGCCAGACGCGGTACTCGCCCGGGGGAAGGATGCGTTCGGGGCGGTTCAGGGCCTCGAGGCGGGGGAGTTCCGCGGCGAGCCGGCGGCGCCATTCCGCGCCGTCCCATTCGCGTCCCGCGTAGCAGGACTTCACCGCCTTGCCGTTCGGCAGGTAGGCCGACCAGTCGGCGGCGAAAATTTCCGTGGCGAACCAGTGCCGCGCCCCGGAGCTGGCGGCCGCGCCGCGGCAGACCGGACCCTGGGCGTGGAGGCCGACGAAGTCGGCGCCCGCGCGACCGATGGCGTCGCCGGGTTCGAGCACTTCCTCGACGAGCCGCGCGCCGTCAGGCATGCGGCCGGAAAATTCCTCGCGCGAGCTTCCCGTGGCGGCGGGGAGAACCTGGAAGGGATCTTCCGGGAGCCCGGCGGCGAGGCCCCGGAGCCGCGCGAGCAGGGCGGCGCAGGCCTTGGCGTCCGAGTCCGCGTCGCCCGTAAGGCCGGTACCCGAACCCAGGGTGCGGCCGTTCGCGTAGAAGCGCAGGGTCAGGTCGGCGCGCTCGACCGAGCCGAGCTGGCGGACCTTGCCGCGGTTGAAGCGGAGGAAGGTCGAATCCTCGCCCTCGAACTCGACGGCCAGGGCCTCCCCGCCTTTCAAGGCGCCGAAGAGCGCGTCGCAGGCCCGGCCGAACCGGGCTTCCATGTCCTTCTTCGCGCTCATGCCTCGCCTCCGAACACCTCGACGTCCTTGAACGCGCAAACCGGGCTCGCGTGTCCGACGGTGATGAGCTGGTTGGGTTCGCCCTTGCCGCAGTTCGGCGTGCCGTAGACCCGGAAGGTGGACGCGTCGCCCACCTTGAAGAGGCTCCGCCAGAAGCTCGACGAGACGCCGCGGTAGTTGGGATTGCGGACGGTCGCGCCGAGCTTGCCGTTTTCGATCAGGCGGCCGTACTCGCAGCCGAACTGGAACTTGTTGCGGTAGTCGTCGATGGACCAGGAACGGTTGGCTTCCATCCAGACGCCCTTCTCCACCGAGCCGATGATTTCGTCGAGGGAGGAAGCGCCGGGTTCGAGGTTCAGGTTGGCCATGCGGTCGATGGGCGCGCGGAACCAGCCCTGGGCCCTCTGGTTGGCGACGCCGGGCTTGCCGGAGCGCGCCTGGCTCTCGAGCGAGCCGAGCGCCCGCACGAGGATGCCCTTCTCGATGAGGAGCTCCTTGCGCGCGGGGTTGCCGATGTCGTCGGCGGCGTACGAGGCGGGTTCGCCATCGACGCCCGGGTCGAACGACACGTTCATGAGGTCCGAGCCGTAGCGCAGGGTGCCGATGTCCTCGAGCTTCACGAAGCTGGAACCGGCGAAGTTGCGCTCGTCGCCGAGGATGCGGTCGAGCTCGAGCGGATGCCCGACCGATTCGTGGATCTGCAGCATCATCTGGTCGGGCGCCAGCACCACGTCGCGCGTATCCGAGGGGCACTCGGGGGCGGAGAGGAGCTCGACGGCCTGCTCCGCCGCTCCGACGGCCTCGGCCTTCATGGCCGGGAAGTCGAGCAGCTCGACGCCGCCCTGCAGGGTGCGGCCGCGGGGACCGTTCAGGGTGCGGCGCTGGGTCAGGGTGCCCTCGCGGGCCACCGCGGTGGCGTTGTACCCGACGATATGCTTGCGCTGGACGAGCTCGGCGCCGCCCGTGGAGACGAACTCGGTCTCCTCGTCGCGGAGCTCGAAGAGGAAGTCGGAGCGGACGATCTTCTCCGAGGCGCGCATGGCGCGCGTGGCGTCGATGGCGAAGGCGCAGAGCTCGTCGGCGCCGGGCAGGCGGCCCGGGGCGCGCTTCGTCTCCCAGTTCGCTACCGTGGCGGGCCGGACCGAGCGGTCGAAGGCGTGGACGGGCCGGGCGGAACCTACGCGGGCCAGCTCGAGGGCCTTGAGCGCCGCGCGAGCGAGCGCCCCGGAATCGAGCGAGGCGACGGCGGCGTAGCCGAACTGGCCGCGGTGGAGCACCTCGACCATGCAGCCCTCGTCGACGTAGTCGTAGGCCAGGTCGAAGCGGCCGTCCTTCGCCTGCACCGCGCGCGCGGAAAGGCGCACGCGCCGCAAGCCGCACCACTCGGCGCCGGGCGGCGCGATCTCTCCCACGAGTTTTTTCAAGGTTGTGGACATTGATCCCTCCTCGTGCGTGGATAGTAACCGCGGATCAGGCGCGCTGGAAGGAAAAACGTCGGCCCGCCAGGACGCCTCGCCGCCGCGGCGGATCGGTTCGCCGTCCGGAGCCTCGACGGACGCCCCTCCGCGCTCCATGATTGAGGCCATGAACGGAAAGATCGGACGCGGCCGCCGCGCCGCGCCGGCCCTGATGACCCTCGTCGCCTCCATCGCCGCGGCCTGCGCCTGCGCGCCTTCCGGGAGGAGCCCGGCGGGAAGGGCCGCGGCGCCCGACGTCGACGGCGCGATCGTGCTCGCGCTGGCGACCGAGCTCGCGGGTCCCGCCTATTCGGGGCGCGCCCTCGGTTCGCCCGGCGGCGCCCTGGCGGCGGAACTCCTGGCCGGGCGCCTCCGCGACGCCGGGTTCGCCGTCGCGTTCAAGGACTTCCCCGAACGGGTGCCGGTCAACTCGGGCGACGCGCTGCTCGAGACGGTGGCGCCCGACGGCACGACACTGCGCTTCGAGTGGCGGGAGGATTTCCGGGAGATCGCCCGGGGCGGCTACGAGGGCGGCCCGGCGGAAGGACCCCTCTTCCTCGTCTCCGATCCGGCGGCGCCTTTCCCGCCCGGTTCCATCCTGCTCGTTCGGGGCCGCCTGTACGATGTGGAGGATGACGCATCCTACGCCGCGCGCGGCGCCGCCGGCCTCGTCTGCGAGCTGGTCGGGACGGACCCCGCGAGGCGCCCGCTCTGGGCGGGCCAGGCGCCCGGCGAACTCGTCGAGCCGAAGTCCGGCTACGTCAAATTGGGGGTTTCGGCGGAGGCGTTCGATCGGCTCGCGTCGTCACCGCCGGGCACGAGGCTGCGCATCGAAAGCCCCCTGCGCTTCGTCGACGCCACGGGCCGCGACGTGGTGGCCGCGCGCGACGGCGACGGCGGGGGGGCCGAACCGCGCCTCGTCGTCTGCGCCCATTACGACCACGTCGGCGCCGATCGGGACGGTTCGTACTTCCCGGGCGCGTTGGACAACGCCGCGGGAGCGGCCATGGCGGTCGCCTTGGGAGAAGCCCTGGCCCGGGCGCTTCCCGGAGCGGATCTGGCGGTGGTATTGACTGACGGGGAAGAGGTCAACCTGTCGGGATCGACCGCCTTCGCGCGCGCGCCGGACTTTCCCCTCGCGGGAATCGCGGTGCTGAACCTCGACATGCTGGGATCGAAGGCGGACCTTCCGTTCTCGGTCTACTCGCTCGGCGACCCGGCCGGCTCGAAGCTGGCGCGCTCGTTGGTGGCCGCGCTCGAGGCGGCGGGCTTCCGCGCCGCGCACGAGGCGCCGGTGCGGAACCTCGACCACACGCCGTTCTCGCTGGCGGGGGCCGGCGCGGCGTCCATCACCGAGTACGACACGGCGGACTACCACACCAAGCGGGACCTGCCCTCGGGATTATCCGCGGATGAGCTGGATCGGCTCGGCGACGCGCTCGCCGCCTGGGCCCTCGCCGAAATCTCAGGTCGATGAGGGCGGTCGGACGCCGTTCCCCCTCCTCCGCGGAAGGGGCCGCGTCCGGCGACGTTTCAGGCCTCGTCGCCCGCTTCGCCCGATCCGTCGCCTTCGTCGTCGGACTCCGGGGGAATGACGTTGCCGTCGGCGTCGAGCGGGTTGCCGTCGGCGTCGATCAGGCCGGCCTCGATGGCGGCCTTGCGCTCCTTCTTGCGCTGGAGCTTCTCTTCCTTCTTCTTCTGCTTCTCGAGTTCCTTGTGGCGTTTGGCGCTTGAGTACTGATTCGGTCTCACTTCCCCTCCTCGGGCGCTTCGGTATCCATCAATAATACCGTCAGGCCGGGATTCGGAACACCCGCGACGTCCCGATTCGGGACGAATTCAGGAGAGAAGCGCGGGCAACCGGTACACGTCGGACGCCCCGTCCACGAGGATGCCTCCCGCGCCGAGCTCGAGCGGCACGGCCAGGTCCACGTCGTGGCGGTCGCCGATGGAGACGCACTCCGTAATGGGCACGGCGAGCAGGCGGGCGGCCAGCTCGAAGGGTTCGCGGGCCGGTTTCGAGCGGAACGTGTCGTCCAGGCCCACCACCGCCTCGAAACGCCCGGCCACGCCGAGCGCCGCGAGCCCTTTCAGGGCCACGAGCCGGGGATTGTTGGTGACGGCCGCGAGCCTGAAGCGGGCGGCCAGTGCCGCGAGCGCCGCGTCCAGCGCGGCGTCGGGCGCCAGCCAGGCGGCGGGCTCGATGAGGCGCTCGCGCCAGGCCACGCTCGTGGCCAGGTCGACGCCGAGCGCGGCCATGGCGTTCCCGAGGCTGGTGGTCTTTCGCCCCTCGCGTTCGCCGAGCTCCCTCCGGACGCGCTCGACCTCCGCGCGGACCTCGTCGAGCGGCCGGCCGCGGACGCGCGCGAGCTCCGCCACCAGGACGTCCACCTGGAAGCGGGCGTACGCCGCGTCGTCGTAGAGGGTGCCGTCGATGTCGAAGAGGAGGGCCCGCGGGCGCTCCGGCAGGAAGAAGACCTTCACGCTCGCGCGGCTTCAGGCCGGCTCGACGGGCAGGTCCTCGGCCTGGATGAGCTCGCCCTGGGCCGAGGCGTTCTTCTGCTGCGAGCGCCTGATGCGCTTGGCGATCAGGTCGCGGTTGTCGAGCATGGGCGAGAGCGAGCGGTTGTGGTGCAACAGGCTGATGATCTGCGCGAAGAGCGTGGTCACGTCGGCCTGGATGTACCATTCCTTCTTGAGCAGGTCGTCGTGGTTGACCGCGTTGGTGCCGATGATACGCGTGAAGCGGCCCTCGCGGAAGGCGGCGTCGAAATCGTCGATGGCGCTGCCCGAGAAGAAGGGCAGGCTGACGGCGCAGATCACCTGCTTGGCGCCCTGCGCCCGGAGGAACTTCATCGCCTTGAGCAGGGTGCCGCCCGTGCCGAGCATGTCGTCGGCCATGAAGACGATCTTGCCGTTGACGTCGCCGAGCAGCTTCATGTCGGTGATGTTCGAGTCGTTGGCGCTCTTCGTCACCTTCGAGTAGTCGCGCTCCTTGTAGAGCAGGGCGAGCGGCTTCTGGAGCGTGCTGGCGTAGAATTTGTTGCGGTCGACGGCGCCCGTGTCCGGCGAAACCACCACGAGGTCGTCGTCGTTCACGTCGATGATGTCGGCGAGCTTCTGGATGACCTGGTAGCTGGCGTGGAGGTTCTCGAGCCGGGTGCGGTTGAAGCAGTTCTCGATCTCGCGGCTGTGGATGTCGAGCGTGATGATGCGCGCGACGCCGAGGAACTCCATTATCTGCCCGAAGCGGGCGGCGGTCAGTCCCTCGCGGCCCTTCTTTTTGTGCTGGCGCGAATAAGGGTAGGTCGGCAGGACGAGGGTGATGCGGCCGGCGCCGGCCTGGGTGGCGGCGTCGACGGCCGAGAGAAGGGCGAAGATGTGGTCGTTGATCGAGAGGACGCGCTCGTCGCTTCCCCCGTTGAACTTGATCGGCAGGTGGTTCTCGACGTCCTGGACGATGTACACGTCCTTGCCGCGCACGGAATCGACGATCTCGGTCTTGATCTCGCCGTTGGCGAACATGGTGAAGCGGGCGTCGATGCGGAAGCGGGGACTGCGGTACTGGTTGACGTCCCCGGGGATGTAGAGCAGCTCGGACGAGATGTCGAAGTCGAAATTGATCTTCCGGGTCACGAGCTCCCGGGAAATGTGGTAGCGCTCGCCGAGCACGAGGGACTTCCGGTCGAAGCGGCGGCGATAGATCGACGAGAGCTTGCGGGCAACCGATTCCGCGAACGCTTCGCCGCCGGGGCAAGCCAGGATGCCGAGCTTGGTCGGGTCAGAGTAGTTCATCGCGCCTCGTCGCCCTGCAGGAGGATGCGCTGAGTCTACGATTTTGGAGATATGCCTGTCAATCGCGGCGATCCCGTGTATTCCGCGCTTTTCGGCGCTATCTTGTTGGAGCGTGCGCCCCGTCAGGGGGCACGATTTCGGCTCGCCCGAAGGGGAGTTTCGCCATGAAACGCATCGTTTTCGCGCTCGCGGCCTTGCTGGCCGCGACGGCAATCGCGCTCGTCGCGCAGGACGCGGACGAAGTACTCGAAAAAGCCCGCCAGGAATACCTGGACGCCGCCGGCGGAACCATTCCGGACGACGGAACCGGCAGCGACGGAGGAACGACGGTCATCGTCATCGTCGAAAGTCCCGACCCGGCGGAGTCGCGGGAAAGCTACCCCGCGGAGCTCGACGCCGGCCGCTGGCCGCTCGTCTTCAACTGGGTGCCCGGCGTCGGCATCCCCTTCGGCTCGGTGGACGCCTCCATGGCCTTCGGCGCCGTCGGGTCGCTCGTGCGCAGCCTCGAAGGCATCCAGGCCTCCTCCGTCTTCTCGCTGGCCGAGGGGAAGGTCGAAGGCTTCCAGGTTTCGGGCGTCTTCAATATCGCGGGCGGAACCCTCGAGGGCTTCCAAAGCGCCGGAGTGTTCAACATCGCGGGCGGGAGCGTCGAAGGCTTCCAGGGCTCGGGCGTCTTCAACATCGCGGAAGGCATCGAAGGCTTCCAGGGCGCGGGCGTCTTCAACATCGCGGGGGAGCTCGAAGGCTTCCAGGGCGCGGGCGTCTTCAACATCGCCGACAACGTCGAGGGCACGCAGCTCGCCGGCGTGTTCAATGTCGCCGGAAAGGCCGAAGGCTTCATGATCGCCCCGATCAACATCGCCGACAGCCTCGATGGCGTCGCGATCGGCCTCGTCAACATCATCGGCGACGGCGTCAACGAGATCGGCTTCGAATACGCCCCCGCGCTGGACATCGCCAGCGCGGTCTGGCGCAACGGCACGAAGTCGCTCTTCTCGATCGTCCGCCTCAGCGCCCCGGCGGAGAACCTCCCCGAGGCGTGGGACGCGAAGCTCGCCTTGTCCGTCGGACTCGGCACCCGCCTCGCGCTCGGCCGCGGCTCCTGGATCGACCTCGACCTCTCGGGCGAGCGCGTCGTGGACGACGAGTTCCGGACCGGAGCGGTCGCGGCGCTCGATTCGGGCGACTGGCTCGCGCTCTGGCGCGCCTTCGCCCCGTATCCGAGCCTGGGACTCGGCGCCGGCGGACGGCTCGGACCCTTCACGACCTGGATCGGCGCGCGGGTGGACGTCGAGCTCCCCGGCCTCGTCGCGACGGACGGACGCTGGCAGGATCCCGAGTCGCCGACCTGGACAGGCGAGACGTTCGGACTCGACTGGATCGCGAGGCCGCGCCTCGTTTTCGGAGTCGCCTTCTAGGCTCCGCCGCATGGTAACCTGCGCTCGAAAGCGCGGTTTCCATGCGGTATACTTTTCCCAGAATGACGATACAGCCGCGCGGACGAAAACCGCGCTGCGGGGAGTCGAACGTGAAGCGTCCCGCCCTAGTCCTTGCCGTTTCCGCCCTGGCGCTCGCCGCGCTCGCCGTGGCCGCGACGGCTCCCGCCCCGGCCCCGTTCGGCGTCATCGACTACGTCGAAGGCGCGGTCACCCTCACGCGAGCGGGCAAGGCCATGAGCGACCCGAATTTCGGCGACGCGATCCGTCCCGACGATTTCGTCAAGACCGGCGCGGACGGCACGCTCATCATCGCCATGGACAAGACCACGGGCATGCGCGGCACCATCACCGTGAAGCCCAAGTCGGCCGTCTACATCCGGCTCGACCCCAAGGCCGGCGCGCAGAAGACCACGCTCGAGCTCATGGCCGGGCAGATCGCCAGCAAGGTCTCGAAGCTGGCCGGAGCGCCGAGCATGAGCGTCCAGACGGCGGTCGCCACGGCCGGCGTGCGCGGCACCGAGTACGGCGTCCTCACCTCGGTGAACGGCTCCATCTCGGTGTTCTGCCTCGAAGGCGCCGTCTTCGTGGAGGACGAGACCGGCAAGGTCGACGTACCCGCCGGAAGAGCCGCCGAACGGAAGGCGGGCCAGCGGCTCAAGGTGCTCCCCGTCGCCATATCGAGCGGCGAGGACTTCGCCCGCCGCTGGATCGCGGACGAGATCGAGGTGTTCAAGGGCGGCGCGGTCAAGTTCCTCGACGACTACGCGACCCGTTACGACGACCTGAAGAAGCGCTTCGACGCGGCCTTCGAGCCCATCCAGCGCAGCGCGGCCCTCAAAAAGTGGATGGACGAGGATCGGAGCGGCGCGGCGGTCAACCCGCGCTCGGCCGCGACCATGCGCGAGAAGAAGGAAGTCGACGGCCCCATCCTCGAGGCCCGCAAGGCCTTGTTCATGTTCGAGCGCATCTACTACCGTCTCGACGAGATCGACGCCATAGTCCGCGGCACCAGCCTCGAGCGCGAGCTGATCCGGCCCGGCCTGACCGTCGGCGAGTTCCTCAGGCGAATCAGGGACGAACGCGACGCGCTCGGAAAGCGCGTGGCGCTCTACCGCTACGCCGAGAAGCTCTACAACATGCGTTCCGAGACCAGCCTCTTCGGAGATTCCGGGGGCTCCTTCTTCGGCGACGCGGATTCGTTCTTCGGCAAGCCGTAACCCGCGACGCTCCGTACCAGGGACGCCGCCCGAAGCGCTTTCGCGCGAGGGCGGCGTCCTGCTATACTGGTCCCATGACCAAGGTATTGTCGCTCGGCGGCTCGATAGTCGCCCCCGAAGGCCCGGACGCGGCCTTCCTCAAGTCGCTCGTCGCGCTCTGCCGGGACTGGCTCTCCGCGGACCCCGAGCGCAGGCTCGTCGTAGTGGTCGGAGGCGGCGGACCGGCCCGCGCCTGGCAAGCCGCCTACCGCGGGGCCGTCGACGCGCCCGACTCGGACGCGCAGGACTGGATCGGCATCATGGCCACCCGCCTCAACGCCCAGCTCGTGAAAGCCGCCTTCGGCGAGCTCGCGCCCCACGAGGTGGTGCAGGATCCGACCGCCGTCTCGATCTTCACGGGAAGGGTCCTGGTGGCCGCCGGATGGAAGCCCGGCTTCTCCACGGATTACGACGCCGTGGTGCTGGCGGAGGCGTTCGGCGCCGACACCGTCGTCAACCTTTCCAACATCGCGAAAGTCCACACGGCCGATCCGCGCGTCGACCCGACGGCCAGGCCGATCGACGCCATATCGTGGAAGGATTTCCGCGCCATGGTCGGAGACGAGTGGACGCCCGGCAAGAACGTCCCGTTCGATCCCGTGGCTTCGAAGCGGGCCGAAGCCCTCGGACTCAAGGTCGTCTGCGCGGCCGGCCGCGAGCTCGGCAACCTGCGCGCCGTCCTCGACGGCGGACCCTTCGTCGGCACCACCATAGGCTGATTCGGGCCGGGCGCCGGACGGCGCCCGCTCATCGGTCGGCGCCCGTCTCCAGGCTGGCCAGCAGGGAACGCCACTTGGCGGCCTCGACGGCCTTGCCGAGCTCGTCGGCCAGCGCCGCGAGCGCTTCCAGGGCGCGCCGGGTACCTTCCCGGTTCTCGGCCGCCAACCAGACGTCGAAGGCGCGACGATACCGATCGTACGCCTCTTCCTTCCGCCCGAGCTCCTTCAGGATCGTGCCCGAGGCCTCGAGATCCGCGGCGATCCCGGAGGAGTGCTCGGCCCGCTTGTCGGCCTCCAGGGCCTTCTCCGCCCAGACCAGCGCGTCCTCGAGCAGCCCCTCCGAACGGGAGAGCCCCGCGAGCGCGTACCAGTTGGCCGCCAGCTCCGTCCAGCGCGACAGCTTCTGGTTGATGCCCTGCGCCGCCATGAAATCGGAGCGGGCCTCGGCCCTGCGTCCGAGCGCCCGCAGCACCACGGCGCGGTCGTGGAGGACGATGGCGCGGACCGCGTCGTCGCGCGCGGCGAGCGGCATGGCCTGCTCGAACAGCTCCAAGGCCCCCTCCGCCTCGCCGGAGAGCCAGCGGATCTCGCCGAGGTTCGCGAGCGCGAGCGCGCGCTGGGCGTCGGAAGCCGCGATGCGCCCGTACTCGAGCGCGTCGCGCAGCTCCGTCTCGGCCCGTTCGAGCATGCCGGCGGCGATGTAGATGCGCCCTATCGAGTTGAGGCTGGCGGCGATCCCCTCGACGTTGTCCACGGAACGGTTCTCGCGGAGCGCCTGCTCGTGGAACGAGAGCGCCTCCTCGAGCCGCCCGCGCGCCAGGAAGGAATTCCCGAGCTCGGCGTACTCGGCCGCGCGGTTCTTGGCCTCGACCACGATGGTGTTCGTCTTCGGCGCGCTCGAGCAGGCGGCGAGGGCGACCGCGGCGAAGGCAGCGGTCCCGATCGCGCGGACGGCCGCTCGGAACTTGCGCGGAACGCGCGCGCAGCCATCCATGCCCGACGACGACGGATCGATCATTCGAAGGCTCCTTCGCGCATGCTCGAGTAGAGCGAATCCTGCTCCTCGCGCTCGGTGATGCCGCCCTTGAGCAGCGGGTTGTTCTTGAGGCCCTCGAGCACGTCCTGCGCCGAGACGAGCGCGGTCTTTCCCTCCTCGAGCACTACGGCCAGCTTCGGCATCTCGGCGGACAGCGACGCGGATATTTCGCGGAGCGAGCGCACCGAGCGCTCCGCCTCGGCGAGCATGGTCATGACGCGATTGTAGAGGGCGTTCTTGTCGTCGAGGAAGGTCGCGATCGAGCCCTTCGGGTCCAGCAGCTTCGGCACGAGGCCGGTCGGATCCGCGAAGGCAGCCGACATGGTCTCGATGTTGTCCGCGATGGCGTTCGCCGAGTCGAGCAGGGCCACGGCCGAGCCGCGGGCCTCGACCACCATTTCGTTGATCCCGTCGAGGGTCGGCGGCAGGCGGGCGACGGCGGCGGAGGCGTCTGAGATGATGGCGCCGAGCGGGCCTTCGCTCTGGCCCGCCAAGGCCCGGTTGAGCTCGGTGAGCGTGCGGTTGAGCGTGGTCACCGTCTTCGAGGTCGACTCGAGCAGCGGGTTCACGTTCGAGAGCAGGCGCGTGATCGTGTCGTCCTTCGGCGGAATGTCGACGAGTTCGAGCTCGATGAGGGCCTGCCCTTCCGTCGAGTCCGCGGTCGGCACGAAGGACTCCTCGGGCAGCGGCTCGGGGCTCCGGCCGGCGTGCAGGAGCAGCTGGCTGCCGAGCCCGATCGGCGAAGTGACGAGCTCGAGCAGCGAGTGCGTCCGCATGAGGTGGTTGTAGGAGTCCTGGATCGAGAACTCGGCGTCCACCGAGCCGCCCTCGTTCAGCGAGACCCTCCGAATGGTGCCGACCTGGAAGCCCTTGTGGAGGATGGCGGTGCCGGGTTGCACGGAGCCCGCGGTCGGGAACTGGGCGAAGTAGGTGTAGTTCTTCGAGAACCAGCGTTGGTTCGCCCCCATGAGGATGAGGACCCCCACCAGCAGGACGAAGGCCAGCAGGGTGAAGACCCCGACGATCCGGTCGGCGTGCCGCATCCTGAATTTCATCGTTTCTCCTCGATTTCGTCGAGCCGGTCACGCTCGGCGTAGCGCTTGAGGCGGGCGACCACCGATCGCGCCGCGGTCCCGAGGCCTTCGGCCGCCAGCGCGACGTTCATCGGCGCGTCGCAGGTCACGCGACCGTCCGCCACGACCACCAGCCGCAGCGCGAAGCGCCGCACGAACCCCGAGTTGTTGGTCACCGCCACGATCGTAACGCCCTTGCGCACTAGCTTGTCTACGACGGCGTAGAGCCGGTCGCGCGCGTCCTCGTCCAGGTGCCCCGTCGGGTCGTCCAGGAACACGAGCTCCGGCTCGAGCACGAGGGCCCGCGCGATCGAGACGATCTTGCGTTCGCCCATCGACAGGGTGGCCGGCCGGACCCCGGGGGAATCGGTGAAGCCGAGGGTCTTGAGGAGGGTCACCGCGCGCGAGGCAATCTCGGATTCCGTGAGGTGGGGCCGGTGGATGCGCAGGGGCAGCGCGAGGTTGTTGAGCACGGTCTGGTTCTCCCAGAGCGCCCCGTCCTGGAAGCCGAAGCCCGCCCGGCTCCGGAAGTCCAGCTCCTCGCGCTGTCCGAGCGCGGCTATGTCCCTTCCGTTGAAATAGGCGTGCCCCGATCCCGCGGGTTCGAGGCCGGCCGCCACCTTGAGCAGGGTGCTCTTGCCCGAGCCGGAAGGCCCCATGACCGCGACCCGGTCGCCGCGCTCGACCTTCAGCGAGACGTCCTCGAGGATCTCGGAGCCGCCGCTGGAGGCGCTGATGCCGCGGAGCTCCAGCAAAGGGGCGGATGGGGTTTCCGGGCTCATGCGTACTGCGCCAGGGTTATAAGGACGTCGGCGAAGATGCAGAGGACGAAGCTCTGCCCGACGGCCCGGATGCCCGCCACGGGAATCTCGGTGCTGGCGCGGCCGACCGAGAAACCCTGGTAGCTCGCCACGGTGGAGACGATGACGCCGAACACCAGGCTCTTGGCCATGCCGGAGAGGATGTCGCCGGGCGCCAGGGCGGCGAGCAGCGACTGGAAGTATTCGGCGAAGGCGATCGGCTTGATGAGCTGCACCACCAGGAAGGATCCGAGCAACCCGAAGAGGTTGAAATAGATGGACAGGAGGACCAGCGAGGAAACCATGCCGAGCACGCGGGGCACCACGAGGAACGAGATCGGGTCGACGCCGACGGAGATGTAGGCCTCGATCTCGTGGCCGACCACCATGCCCGCGAGCTCGGTCGCGATGGCCGTCCCGGAGCGCGCGATGACGATGAAGGCGGTCAGGAGCGGGCCGAGCTCCTTCGTGATGACGATGACCATGATGTCGTACATGAGCCGCGACTGCCCGAACTGCGGAAGGAGCGACGAGCCGATGACGATGATGGCGGCGCCGATGGCCATGGCCATGACCGCGTTGACGAGCAGCGCCTCCACGCCCGTGAAGAGAATCTGGAACACGAGCACCTTGTAGCCGACCTGCCGCCTGCGGAAGAAACGCAGCGAACGGTCGACCACCCGCCCGAAGAAGGCGAGGGCGTAGAGGAAGCTCGAGGCCTTTTCGCGTACGGACGCGCCGATTCTCTCGATCATGTCGGGGACTGCCTTGAAGCAGTATCGGTCGAAAAACGGACGCGCGCAACTTCGGGCGCTTCGCCTTCCCGTTCGGCCCGGAACGCGCGGTCGACGCGGACGAACAATGCGGTCGAACGCCGGGCGCTTCCGGCGCGCCGCGGCGCTTCGTAGGGCCGCCCGTCCAGCCAGCGCCTCCAACGCCCCGGAACGAGCCCCGCGGGGGCGACGGCGCGGTGCAGGGCCCGCCAGAGTCCGTTAAGGTCCGCGAAGCGCGCGAGCTCCTCCGTTCCCGCCGCCGCGTCGCAGGCCCCGCGCACCAGCGGATCGCGGGCGAAGCGCGCGAGGTCTAGCTCGACGCGGCACCACAGCGCGAGCGGGACCGCGTCGAGCGCGGAACGCGCGCGTCCTTCCCCGTCGAGTCCGCTGAGCTCCGAATCCATCCGGACCACCGTTTCCGCGAGCGCTTCGATCGGATCCCACGTGAAGCCGCCGAAGGCGTAGGGCTCGAGGACGCGGCTCTGGAGGACGGCGGAGCGCGTCGCGGTCCCGCCGCCGGAAGCCTCGTCCTCCCGGGTCCGATCGGAGCGGACTTCGAGCCGGAATCCGCGGCGCGGATCCAGGATGAACGCCAGTACGGGCGGGCTCATCGAGCCATCCCCCCTTCCAGCTCTTCGCGCCCCGACGCAGCGGCGCGCGTTCCTTCGGCTCCGGCCGGGTCCGTCAGTATGCGCGTGAGCACCTCGCGGGTGATGGCGTAGAGCGGCGGCAAGCCCTCGAGCGGTCCCATGCGGGCCGCCAGGGTGGATCCGCGGTCGAGGGGCGCGTCCGAAACGTAATAGTAGAAGCGCTGCGCAACGTCCGGCCGGAGCACGCCCAGCTGGGCGCCTTCGGTCAAGGCCCGGAGGTACCAGATGCCCTCCATCTCGAGCCCGACGCATTCCCAGAGCCGGCGGTAGAAGTTCAGCATCATGCGGTTCTGGAGCAGCGTGCCGGCCACCGTGAGCAAGGGACCGGATACCACGCGCCGGCCGGGCAGCGCGGCGCGGAGCGCGGCCTGCGATTCGGACGGGTTCCACGCGATCGGCATGAAGGCGTCGCCGCGCTGCTCGACGAAGGCGGTCGGCAGAATGACGTCGCCCCGGCCCGCCGCGAGGCCGCCGGCCTTTCCGAGCACGTTGACGCTCCGCACGTTGCGCCCGAAGAGCATGAGGAGGTTCTTCATGATCTCCTCCGCCTGCTCGCCGAACGCGTAATCCACGTTGACCACGATCCGGCGCGCCCGCCCCGGCCCTCCGTCCCGCACCAGCGAGTCGATCGCCGCGCCGCGAAGCTTCTCCAGGTCGATGATCTGGGCCTGGATGCCCGTGGTCACCGATTCGCTCGCCCGCTCGATGCCGTAGCGCGCCTCATAACGCGCCAATTCGGCGGGCGCGCCGCGCTCGGTCTCGAACCAGCGCCGCGCCAGGTGGTAGACCTCGTCCTCCGGCGCGGTCCAGCCATCCGTGCGCAGGCCGGAGCGATCCGCCCAGGCGAGGATGTCGGCGCGCCGTTCGCGGAAGTAGGGGTTGAGGCAGTTGGAGACCGAGTGCGTGTTGGAGCTGACGATATGGACTTCCCAATCCTCGGGAAAATCCGCCGGCGCGACGCCGAGCAGGCTGGCAGCCGCGGCGCCGATGCGCGCGGTCCAGAGCTCGGAAAGCCTGCCGTTGTAGTTGTTGACCTGTTTCCGCACGTCCACCGAGTAGACCTGCCTGTGGAAGGCGATCTCGCGGATACGGTCGACCGTGCCCCGCGGCCAGATCGCGGCCAGCTTCCGTCGTTCCTCCGCGTCGAACGGCAGGGTGGCCAGGAAGGTATCGTCCGATACCCGGCCCTCGCCGTCGAGCCGCGCGTGGTTCGAGAGCGCCAGGATCAGGTCGGGATGGTTCAGCCGGTAGCGGATCTTCCGGGTCTCCACCGCGTAGAGGCAGAGGCAGGTGACGAAATCGAGCAGGTCCGAAAGGCCGGTGCGGACCAGCGCCATGTCCTTGCCGCCGAGCATCTCGTAGACGAAGCGGCGCCTCGCCTCGGTCGGCACCGCCGGGAAGAGCAGCTCCGGGCTCGCGTAGACCACGGGAAGGTTGTCGGTCAACAGGAACAGGAAGGTCCTCGAGACGTTGTCGGGAAGCCGCCGCGCCGCGTAGAGCAAGGCGTCCCAGTCTATTTGGCCCTCGTCGCCCGCGTGCGCGTGGATGGCCGGCTCGAGCTTCTTGTACAGCTCCATGAAACGGCGGATCTCGATATGGCCGAGCGCGGCCGCCCGCTGCAGCTCGGCCAGGAAGTGGTCGAACGCGTCGAAGATGCCTTGGCCGTCGCGTAGCTTGGCGCCGAGGGCTTGCGCGAAGGCGCGGGATCCCGCGGCCAGCGCGAGGAAGCGCGCGCCGTCCACGACGAGGCACGCCGAAGGCTCGAGGGCCCGGGCCGTCCACTTCCGCGGAAGATCGAAGATGGAGGATCGCTCGCCGAACAGCGAGCCCGGCTCGATGACGTTGACGCGGAACGGCGGCGAGCGTCCGGTGTCGAGCGATTCGACCGAGCCCTCCAGCAGCACAAAGGCCTCGGCGCCCGCGTCGCCGAGGCGGAACAGGTCCTCTCCCGCCTCGAGCCGTACCAGGGCCGCCTCCGCCGCGAGCGTCCTCCGCTCGACGCTCGGAAGGAAGCGGAACGGCACCGCCTCGCCGAGTCGCTTTTCGGCGAGCGCTCGCAGATCCCCGTCACTCATGTTCATGGCGCAACTCCAGGCGGTCCTTCGAGTCTACCGCGGCGTCCCGACGCGCGTCGGACGCGTCGCGGAATCCGTGTCCGCGATCCGCGCGGTATTGTATAGTGTAGCGTCGGCGGGCGCGACGCGGACCATAAACCGGGAAGGCGGAACGCTTCCCTGACGGATCCGCAATATCCAGCGCCCGCGCGGAGGATGAGACATGGCGAGGACCGTACCCGATCCGGTGAATTCCATGGGGGCCGACGGACTTGAGTCGCGCCGCGAGCGCGTCATGGAGCGGCTGACGAGCGCCTTCTCGACCAACGGACTCGACGTGGAAGAGTACGAGCGCCGCGCGGGCCTGGCGCAGGCCGCCAGGATGGAAACCGAGCTCGACGCGCTCGTGCTGGACCTGCCCGGCGAGGCCCCGGTCGGGAACGCTCCCGCCTCCCGATCCGCGTCGGCCCCGGGCTACCTCCGGGCCTCGGCGCCGCTGGAATCGGGCTCGCGCTCGGTCGCCTGCGTCATGAGCGACCGCCGCATGACGGGCGACTGGCTCCAGTCCGACAAGGTGGACGCCTTCACGCTCATGGGCTCGACCACCCTCGACCTGCGCGGGGTCGAACTGCCGTCAGGACCGATCCGCATCGACGCCTTCGTGCTCATGGGCGAGACCGTGGTCATCGTGCCGCGCGACCTGCCCGTCCGCATGGATGCCTTCGCCTTCATGGGAGAGGCCACGGCCCGCCGCGACGTGTCGCAGAACGTGCGCGGCGCGCGCAGCTGGGTCGAGGTCGGCGGTTTCGTCCTGATGGGCTCGATCGAGGTAAAGGTCAAGTAGCCTCGCCAGGGACGCGAGGCGGGCGCATCACGCGGGCGCAGCCCCTCCGACGGTCGACGAGCGTCAGCTCGTCGCCGTGAACGGGCGCGAAGCGGGAGCAGCCCCTCTGACGATCGACGAGCGTCAGCTCGTCGCCGTGAACGGGCGCGAAGCGGGAGCAGCCCCTCTGACGATCGACGAGCGTCAGCTCGTCGCCGTGAACGGGCGCGAAGCGGGAGCAGCCCCTCTGACGATCGACGAGCGTCAGCTCGTCGCCGTGAACGGGCGCGAAGCGGGAGCAGCCCCTCTGACGATCGACGAGCGTCAGCTCGTCGCCGTGAACGGGCGCGAAGCGCCCGTTCACGCTAGAGCTTGTCGATCAGCATCGAGCATTTGCCCGAAGGTATCGGCAGGGTCTTCTTCTTCTTGTTGAGCACGTTGATGGTGAAGTAGTAGAGCTTCTCGCTCTCCATGTGGATTTCCCAGCCCCTTCCGCTCTTGTTCGAGAGTATCGTGACCATGTTGCGCTTGAGCGACATGTTCTCGATGCCCATGATCTCGAGGTTCGGGATGATCCAGTCCACCGTCTTGCGCGGCAGGCTGATCGAGAGCCCCACGATGTTCTCGATCATGAGCGCGATGGTGGACAGGGCCCCGAAGGCCAGGAACTGCGAACGCGGCCATCCGGCCTTTTCGGGCCAGACGGCCTTGCCCTCGTTCTGGGGCTGGTAGGCTTCCCAGATGACCTGCCGCGCTTCCTTCTCGCCCCGTTCGCGCTCGCGCTCGCCGTTGGCCGCGTGCATGGTGTCGAGCACGAAGTACAGGTGCCGGATGGCGCACTCGCGGGCCAGTTCCCAGTGGTTGTACTTTTCCAGGCCCTTGATGACCATGTAGGTGAAGGGCGGCAGCACCGAGCCGCGGAAACCCAGGCCGCGCTTGTCGTAGTTCGGGTCGTCGGCGGCCAGGGTCGGGAAGGGATGCTCGGTGCCGAAGGCCTGCGGATCGGTCAGGTGCGCGATCAGCTTCTCGGCCCGGTCCTCGTTGGGGATCTCCGCCAGCAGGGGCCAGAACGCGCCCACCGTGCGGACCTGGGTCTGCCGCTCCGCGGCGTCCAGGTCGAAGTAGAACCCCTTGTCGTGGTTCCACATCATGGAATTGATGCGGGTCTTGAGGCTGAAGTACGCGCGCTTGTACTGGAAGCTGGCTTCCTTGTCGTTGAGGATGTCCGAGAGCGCGGACATGTAGAGCGCGTTGGTCGCCATGATCGCGTTGAAGTCCGCGTGGTAGACCGCGGCGCCGCGGGGGGAGTTCTCCATGCCCGTGGCGGCCAGGGGCGCGGCGTACAGGCCGTTCTCGCGCTTCCAGGTCCGCTCCACCCACTGGTGGTACTTGTGGAGGGCGGGCATGACCTCCTTGACGCGCTTCTTGTTGGCGGTCTTGTGGTAGAGGTTGTACTCGGCCCAGGCGAAGAGCGGCGCCGCGAGTCCTTCCGGGTTGTCCTTGGTCAGCACCGGCTCGCCGGATTCGAGGTCGTAGGATCCGCGGATGGCCCCGGATTCCTCCTGCTTTCCGTAGAGCGCGTCGAGGCCGTTCGAGGCCGCGTAGAGCCGGTTCGAGTAGACGAGGAAGAAGGAGGCGAACACCTGGTCGAGCTGGTCGAGCGTGCGCGAGGGCGGATAATGGAAGAACTTGTCCTTGGGGAAACCCTTCCGGGCGTCGCCGACGGTCCAGTAGTCGGCGATCCACGCCCAGGACTTGTCGTAGATGTCCACGAAATCCTGGTCGTAGAAATGTACCCGCGGAAAATCGCGCTTGTTCACGTGATGGGCTCCTCGCTTGTATACGAACCGCGCGGCCGTCAAGCCGCCGCGGAATCCTGCATGAAATGACAGATTTCTACACAGAATGGCAGTATTGGACAGTTTCAGAATATAGTACAGGCTCCGTTCCGTTGTCAAATCGAAGCGTCGATCGAGCCCGGCGTTGCATTTTCCCCTTGCTTTTTGACCGGTTTGCACTACCTTTAAATCAGGCGACGGATTCGTCCGTACCGACCGGCAACCCATCCGTGGGTCCGGCGGACAGCGTCATAAGCCAAAGGAGGCCAATCGTTTGGACACTCCCCCGGTCGAAGACGCGCCGGCGATCGCTCGGTGAAGGACGCCGGCCACTCGCGTTCGATGGTTCCTCTCGGAACGTGACGGACGCCCTGCCCGTAGCGCGCTTTTCTTAAAGCGCCATCCCGCCTGAAAACGCGGGACCTTAAGGAGCCGACCATCGAGTCGGCTCCTCGTTTTTTTATCGCCGGGATCCCTTCGGGAAAGGCGACTCGTCCGCCTCCGCCCCTGCCTCGCCGCCTCCGCCCCTGCCGGTCATCAGACGGCCTCGCCCGCCCGGGAGCCGATGCGGAAGGCGGCGACCAGCGCGGCCGTGCGCTCGTTGAGGGCGGCGGCCCGGGTCGCGAGTTCGCCGAGGCCCGCCACGCGGCGCAGGATGGCGGCGTTCGCCTCTTTCATGCTCTCCGAATCCGCCCCGGTCTCGCTGGCGTCCCGCTCGAGCGCCTCGAGGATGTCGCCCAGCCTCGTACCGAGCTCCTCGAGGCCGTCGGCGGCGCGGGCGTTCTCGGCCGAGCTCTCGAGCGACTCGCGGAGCGCCTCGAGTATGGACGTGTTCATGCGGTCCTGGCTGGACATGCTCGAGGCGATGGCCGCGGTCTCCTCGTCCACCGAGTCGAGCACCTTGGCCATGCGGGAGAAGGCCTCCTCGTTGGCCTGCGCGACGCCGAGCGCGCGCTGGATGTCCTGCACCACCGCCTTGAGGCTCTCGCGCGAATCCTTGGTGTGACGGGCCGTGGTCTCGGCCAGCTTCCGGATCTCGTCGGCCACGACCGAGAAGCCCGCGCCCGCCGCGCCGGCGTGCGCCGCCTCGATGGCCGCGTTCATGGCCAGCAGGTTGGTCTGGCTCGCTATCCGGGCGATTACGGCATTGATCTCCGTGAGGCGCTCGGACCGGTCCGCGACCGCCCGCACCACCTCGAGGCTCTCGCGCACCGACTTTCCGCCCTCGTCGAAAACCTTCGCGAGCTCGTCGACCTGCGCCTTCACCTTGGCCGTCCGCCCGGACGCGTTCGACACCGCGTCGAGGGCGATCTCCGCGCTCATGGTGCTGTTTTTTACGGAAGCCTCCTGCGCTCGGGCGCGCTCGGCCACGGCGCGGGCGGTCTCCGCGAGCGCGGCGCCGGCCTTGAGCGCGTTCGCGACGCTCTCGTCCTCGTGGTCTATCAGGGCGCGAACCGAATCGATGCGGGCGGCCACCTCCGAGGCGCCCCGCGTGGCGTCCTCCACCCCGTCGTAGAGCTCGCGCTCGATTGCGTGCATCTCTCCGAAAGCGCCCGCGAGCTCGGCGACCGAGGACTCGAGCGAATCGACGAAGGCGTTGATGCAGCCCTGGATGGCCGCCACCTCGTCGACGCCCACGATGGGGATGCGTCCGGTCAGGTCCTTGTCCGCGGAGGCCATGCGCGCGACGCGATCTCGCGTGATGCGGTAGACGCGCGTGGTATTGCCCTTCCATATGACAACGAGCGAGACGATCATGACCTGGTACGCGGCCATGACGGGCAGCATCGGTTTGCCGACACGCTCGAACAACGAGGCCGAACCGAATCCCGTCTCGGCGAAGAGCATGGAGAACGCGAACGCGGTCAGGGACGACATGAGGGACATGAAGACGGGAATGATGACGAGCTTGCGGCCCTGGCGCTCCTCGTAGAGCCCGGGCGGGAAGCGGGTCAGTCGCTCGGACAGCAGTTTCTCGAGCAGGATGCGGTCCTGGAAGACGTAGAGCAGCGCGGCCAGGTAGAAGAGCGCGGTCAGCGACACCATGAAGGCTATCCAGGCGCTCGAGCCGAGTCCCAGGCCGGCTATCCGGTGCCAGGCCACGTTGCCCCCCAGGAAGACCAGCATGAACGCGAGGTAGGTGAGGAAATTCTTGAGCGGCACCGCTCCCGCCTCGACGATGGCCCGCTCGTAGCGGACCGGATCGTTCTCGATGGGCGCGAGCGGCTCCCTGAACCGACGCCCCCGGCGAAGCACGATGAGGACGTAGGGCGGGAAGAGGACGAGCGCGGAAATCGAACGGACCACGAGCGGCGCCGCGTCGCCGCGCCCGGCCACGCCGATCCACAAGTCGACGCCGAGACTCGACGCGAGCGCCAGCAGCGGCACCAGAAGCACGACAGCGAGGTAGCGTCCGTAGTGGCTCATGGTCGGAACTCCCCATTTTTCCATTTGCCGGACGCCGAACCGGGATGACGTCCGCGCGAGGTTCAAGTATACTGGGCGTCCGTCGATCCGCAAGCCGGACGACGGGACGCGCTCGTCACGGGGGAAGCGATGATCATCACCATGTACAGGACGGGCGAGGACGGACGCCTGCGGTACTACACGCTCCACGACCGCCAACCGGTCATGGGGCACCCCTACGCCCTGACGGTCGCCTGGCGGACCGGCAACGGGGCCGAGCGCGAGAAGCTCTACGTGTTCGATTCACTGGCCGACATGGACCGCAAGATCCGCGAGGTGTTCGGCCGACGGATCCGCGACGGCTACCGCCTGCTCTACAGCTTCAGCCGCGAGGACTCCGCCCGCCGGAACGCGCGCGGGACCGCCCAGCGCCCCGCCGTCGCGCTGGCCACTTGAAGGCTACCCGATGTCCCTCGTGCCGCCGAGCCTGAGGCCCGCCTCGTAAAGGCGCCCGCAGGCCAGGAAGAGCGAGTAGCGCGTGGACAGGAGCGCGATGCCCGCTTCCTCGGCCTGACGCACCAGGTCCTCGGTCGGAAGCTTCCCCCGCACGAACACCACCACCTTGATGTCGAGCAGGTCGGCGGTCCTTAGCGCTTGGGCGTTGACGAGCCCGGTCAGCAGGACCACGCGGTCCTTGACGAAGGCCATCACGTCGCTCATGAGGTCGGCCCCGCAGGCGGCCTCCACCTCGATATCCTCAAGTCCGGCTCCCGCGTGCACGCGGGCTTCGAGCAATTCGGCGATGCGTCCTACGGTCATGTCCGCTCCCCGGGGGCAGGATAGCACCGTCCGCCCCGCTTGTTCCAGTCGCGCCATGCACCGTCGAACCGGACCGCTTTCAGCGGAATCACGCTCCCTTTCCGGAAATTCGTCAAGTCGCGCGGCCGCCCGCCGAAAGTAAGAAGGAAGAGGGGCGGCAGAAGCCGCCCCGAATCGCGGCGCCGCTTCCGGCGGGGCGGGAACCCCCCGGAGGAGCGACGACGGACTTCGTCACGCAAGCCGGCATGGACGCCGGGACCGGTCGTAACGACCGGACATACGACTACGGAAAGGAGTACGGGTTATGATCATCAATCACAACCTCAGCGCGATGTTCGCCGACCGCTCTCTCAGGGTCACGAACGGAAGTGTCGAAAAGAACATGGAAAAGCTCGCCTCCGGCATGCGGATCAACCGCGCCGGGGACGACGCGTCGGGCCTCGCGGTCTCGGAGAAGATGCGCTCCCAGATCCGCGGCCTGCAGCGGGCCTCGAAGAACGCCCTCGACGGTATCTCCTTCATCCAGACCACCGAGGGCTTCCTCCAGGAGAGCCAGGACATCATCCAGCGCATTCGCGAGCTGGCCGTCCAGGCTTCCAACGGCATCTACACCGCCGAGGACCGCATGCAGATCCAGGTCGAAGTCAGCCAGCTGGTCGACGAGATCGACAGGATCGCGAGCCACGCGCAGTTCAACGGTCTCAACCTCCTGACCGGGCGTTTCGCCCGGGAAGAGGGCGAGAACATCGTAACGGCGTCGATGTGGTTCCACATCGGCGCGAACATGGACCAGCGCGAGCGGGTCTACATCGGCACGATGACGGCCAAGGGCCTCGGCGTGCGCAACATCGGGGACAACTCGATCCTTTCGATCGAAAACCCCGACGAATCGAACCGCTCGATCGGCGTGCTGGACTCCGCGCTCAAGAAGGTCTCGAAGCAGCGCGCCGACCTCGGCGCCTACCAGAACCGCCTCGAGCACGCGATCCGCGGCATCGACATCGGCGCCGAGAACCTCCAGGCCGCCGAAAGCCGGATCCGCGACGCCGACATGGCCAGCGAGATGGTGGAGTTCACCAAGAACTCGATCCTCGCGCAGGCCGGCAACGCGATGCTCGCGCAGGCCAACCAGAAGACGCAGCAGGTGCTGCAGCTCCTCCAGTAGGGTCGCCCGCCCCGAAGCCGCAGGCCGCCCCCGTCCAGGGGGCGGCCGCTTTTTTCCCCACGCGGCGATTCGAGATGGCGGCGCGTCCTCCGATTGCGGATCATGCTCCGGGCCGTATATACTCCCGCCGCCATGAGCGACAGCACCCGCACCGCGGAAATCCGCGCCGCCATACTCGAAAGCGTCTTCCCCGACCTGCGCTACGGTGGAGACCCGGACATAGAGCGATACTTCGAGCTCCGCGAGGCCGGCCGCGTCGCCGACGCCCTGGCCGTCTACCACGGCAGGCTTCGCGCGCGCTACCCCGACGACGCGAAGCGCATCGAGCTGCTCGGCTTGTACAGGCGGCGCGATCCGCGTTTCGCCGCGGCCTTGCGCCGGCAGCTGGACACCCTGGCGGATTCCCTGGTCGGCCGCGTCCGGCTGTCGATCGACGCCCTGCTGAGGCCGCTCGCGGGCGTCGGGGCGAACGACGCCTACGGTACGCTCAAGGCCGTCGAGCGGGTGGTCGACATGCTCCCGGCGGACGAGCTCGACGCGACCCGCGCGCTCGACATGCACGTGCGCCACGCCGCCCTGCTGGCGCACCGTCGGCCCCAAGTCGAGCGCCTCCGCTTCCTGGTCGGGGAGTTCTTCGCGCAGTCGCGCGAAGACGAGTACGGGGACGACGAACTCATGGCGCGCTCGTACGCCAAGGCCGAGGAGCTCCGCCGCGAGGCGGGGAAACGCAACTTCTTCGACATCTCGCGCATCGAGTTCTCGGAAGAGGACGTGGCGCGCATCGAGATACCCACCGGCATCGAGCGGCGCGAGGACCGTGTCCTGGCCTTCTGCCACAAGTACTGGTTGCGCGCGGCCGATCCCGGCTTCGAGCGGGTCGTCCACCTCTACTCCCGCAAGCACGGAACCCAGCACCACGCCGTCCTGCGCGCCATCCGCGTCGGGCGGGCGAAGCGCTACACCGACGACGAGATCCTCAACCTCGTCGACACGATCCTCTCATCGAGCTACAGCTACTCGGTGCAGGGCGACCTCTACATGCGCTCGGCGTGGAAGGCGCTCAAGGCGAGGCTCTACGGCGCGTCCGCCCCCGTCGCCGGCCCGGAGAGAAGGATACCGCCCTCGAAGGCGCGCGTCCCGGTCCGCGGCCCGGTCCCGAGAGCCGCTTCCGCGACCTCATCGGCGTCCGGATCCGCGCCCGGTTCCGGGAAGGGATCGGTCGAGGGCGCCGCATCCGCGACGCGCGAGGTTCCGATATCAAGGCCGGACGCCGGAGCGAATGCCGTAAAGCCGCGTCCGGCCTCCGTGCCGCGGGCCCTCGCGCCTGAAACCGTCGCGGCCGGTCCCGATGGTCGAGGCACGTTCCGGGCCAAAGGCCGATCCGCCGACGGCGGGGCGCTCGCGCCCTTGCCGAAGCCGCTCCGGCCGGCGCAGGAACTCCGCCCCGGCGGCTCGGTCTCGGACCGCCTGAGAAAGCTTTCCGGCCGGGCCTATGACGTCTATCGCGACAGCTTCGCCATCCAGGCTCCCGCCGCGGTCGAGGAAGCGCTGTCCTCCGTCAGGGGCAGGCGCAAGTCGATGTTCGACGACAGCGCGACCAAGGCCGAGAAGCTGGTGCTGGCCTTCCTCGCCCGCAACTACGCCAACCCGTTCATGGACTGGGAGGGTTCCGTCGAGCGCGCGAAGCTCGCGGAGCTCGGATACGAGCTGCCGAGCCTCGAGCCGGTCATCCTGGCCGCCTGGAAGCGGATGCGGTAAACGGGGCGGAAGGACCCTGGCCCGGGCCGGCGCCCGCGGCGAACCCGACCGTCCGCGCTACAGGATGGTGCGATGGCGGAAGCTGCGCGCGATGGTCAGGCGGTCGGCGTATTCGAGGTCGCCGCCGACGGGAATGCCCGTGGCCAGTCGACTGACGTTCGCGCCTGTCCCCTCCAGCGCCTTCTTCACGTAAAGCGCCGTGGTGTCGCCCTCCACCGTCGGATTGGTCGCCAGCACGACCTCGCGCACGCCCTCGTTCCGCACCCGAGCCACCAGCGTCCCGATTCTGAGGCGCTCCGGCCCCACTCCGTCCAGCGGCGAGATGAGCCCGCCGAGCACGTGGTAGAGGCCCCGCCATTCGCGGCTGGCCTCGAGCGTCAGCACGTCCTGGGGCTGCTCGACCACGCAGACGGTCGAACGGTCGCGACGCGGATCGGAGCAGGCCTCGCAGGTATCGTCCTCGGCGTAGGCGCCGCAGACCGAACAGAGCCTGACCCGGGCCTGTATGCCCTCGATGCGCTCGGCCAGCGCGGCCGCGTACGAACCGTCGACGCGAAGCAGATGGAAGGCTATGCGGGCCGCGCTCTTCTTCCCGATGCCCGGCAGGCGCGACAGGAGCCCGACGAGCTCCTCGATGGCTTTCAAGCGCCCGCCCCGCCGAACAGGCCCCCGACGCCCGGAAGACCCATGCCCTGGGCGCCCGCTCCGAATTCCGATTGCATGCGCTCGCGGAGACGGCCGACGGCGTCGTTGTACGCGGCGCGCACAAGGTCGTTCAACATGGGCACCTCCGCCGGATCGACGACCTCGGGGGAGATGACGACGGATTTCATGGCGAAGTCGCCGTTCAGCACGACCTTCACCATGCCGCCGCCCGCCGAGCCCTCGACTTCCAGCTCGAGCATCCTGGCCCGCATCTGGAGCGCCATCTCCTCCATCCGCCTCGGATCGCCGAACATCTTCATGACGTCGTTCAGGTTCATCGAGTTCCTCCCTCCTGGTTCGCGCGGCCCCCCGGATGATCGCCCGGGACAGGCGGCACGCGACGGCCCCGGAACACCCGCTCGACGAGCTCCACCGGATCGGGCCCGCCTTCGGACCGCGTCGACGCGCGAGCCGTTCCGGCTTCGGGAACGTCGGGGCCCGGCCGTTCCGTGGCGGCGCCCTGGCGCCTCAGGGGCCTGATGTCGACCGAAAGCCCGGAGCCGCCGGCCTCGCCCACGCGCTTCGAAACCAGGGCCAGCTCGGCGCGCGCCATGTTCTCCTCGTAGGGACGCTCGAATTCGATCACGAGCTTCTCGCCTTCGACGCGCCATGCGACGGCCTTCTCGAGCGCTCCGGCGAGCACGAAATCCGCCTTGCGTAGAAGCGCGAGCGTGGCCTCGCGGATGGCCGCGGCGTCGGGACGAGCGACGGCGGGGTTTCCGTCGGGAGGGGCGGAATCGTGGCGGACGGCGTCGGGGCGTGGGCTAGGGGCGGATCGCGCCTCGCGCGGAAAGGCCGCGGCCTCGTCGGAGCCGTCGTCCCCGTCGGCGTCGCCGTCCTCGTCGAACACCGAAGAGCCGGGTGGCGGCTGGACGACCGCGGGCGTCGCGCGCGGCTTCGCCAGCGCGGCGGCCGGAATCGCGAGCCCGGAGTCGGAAGAGCCGGCGGCATGCCCGGACGCGGCTAGGTCCGGTCCCCGGGCGCCGGGTTCGCGGCGTTCTTCGCTCAGACCATCGTGGCGTTCAGGCTTTTTTTTTTCGCCGAGGTCCTCGGGATCGACCGAGCGCATGGCTTCGGCGAACCTTACGGCCCCGGAGCTCGCGGCCGCTTCCGGCGGTACGGACGCGGAGGAGGGCGCGGACGCCGCGGCGCCGGATCGGAGCCAGGCGCGCAGCTCGTCCACCGCGCGCGCGGCCTCGGCGGCAGTCACCGCGGCGGCCAGGCCCGACAGCCGCGACACCGCCAGCTCTAGCTCGAAGCGCGGATCCACGGAAGTCCTCAGGTCGCGGTGCAGCTGGAGGAGGCCCGCGAGCGCGCGCTCGATCTTCTCGGGGCTCAGGGCGTCGACGACCGCGCGATCGAAGGCGGAAGCGGGAGCGCCGAGCAAGCCGGGCTTCTCCACGCCGTTCCTGAGGAAAAGCACGGCGCGCCAGTACTCCACGGCGTCCACCACCCATTGCTCGGGCGAGACGCCGCGGTCGAGGAGGGCGTCGAGCCGCTCGAGGGCGGTCGCCCGCTCGCCCTTCACGCAGGCGGACATCAGCTCGTTCATGCGGTCGAGCCCGACCAGGCCCAGCTTGTCGCGAATCTTCGCCGCCGTCAGCTTGCCGTCGGAGAAGGCCGCCACCTGGTCGAACAGCGTGTACGCGTCGCGGAGCGACCCCGTCGCCTCCTTGGCGATCCAGAGCAGGGCTTCCTCGTCGGCCTCCGCCCCGATCTCGGTCGCGGCCTCGCGGAGGAGCCTCGCGATGGTCTCGAGGGGAATGAGGCGGAAGGCGAATTGCTGGCAGCGGCTCTTGATGGTGGCCGGCACCTTGTGCAGCTCGGTGGTGGCGAAGACGAAGACGACGTAGGGCGGCGGTTCCTCGATGGTCTTGAGCAGCGCGTTGAAGGCGCTGTTCGAGAGCATGTGGACCTCGTCGATGATGTAGATCTTGTAGCGGCTCGAGTTCGGCGGGAAGAGCACCTCGTCCTTGATCTGGCGGACGTTGTCGACGCTCGTGTTCGACGCGCCGTCGATCTCGATGACGTCCATGCTCGAACCCGCGCGGATGGCCTTGCAGTTGTCGCACTCGCCGCACGGTTCGGCGGTCGGTCCCTTGGCGCAGTTGAGCGAACGCGCGAGGATGCGGGCGGTGCTGGTCTTGCCGCAGCCGCGGGGACCGGAGAACAGGTACGCGTGCGCGATGCGCCCCGACTCGATCGTCGAGCGCAGGGTTGCCGAGACGAACTCCTGGCCTGCCAGCTCGCCGAAGCTGCGGGGGCGTTTTCGCGACGCGGTGATCTCGTAGGGCATGCGCGGAGGATAGCACGGAGGGGAGTACGCGGCAAGGACGGCGACGCGGCGAAACCGATCCGTCGGGAGCCGTTTCGAGAACCTTGGCCGGAGGGATTACGATTGGCAATCGGATGGGAAGGAAGGAAGGAAGGAAGGCGCTCGAGCGCTCGAAGCCAGGCTTGCCGCGACTCAGCGCCTACCGCGTACCGTTGCTCCCTTCCGGGCCTGGCGGGGTTTCGCGGCGGCCGCTAGCGCGGGGCCTGGCTTCAAACGCTCGAGTCGGCCGGTACGGAGAGAGAGGGATTCGAACCCTCGGTGCCTTGTGAGCACGCACGCTTTCCAAGCGTGGACCTTAAACCACTCGGACATCTCTCCGGGCATGGGAAACGTCGCCATTATTAAATCCGGTGAATCATCGGAGAGAGAGGGATTCGAACCCTCGGAACCCTTACGGGTTCAACGGTTTTCGAGACCGCCCGATTCAACCGCTCTCGCATCTCTCCAAGACGATGAGGCTAAGAGGATTCGAACCTCCGACCTTCAGATCCGCAATCTGGCGCTCTATCCAGCTGAGCTATAGCCTCGTCTATGTAAACCCCCGAAGGGGAAAGAAAACCGGAGAGGGGGGATTCGGTTCTCGTCGCTTCCATCACGGAAGCTTCCTCGAACCCGCCTCGGCCCCCTGTCGGCGGCATCCCTGCCGCCTCTTCCTCCCTATCGGTCGGCGGGGGCCTCGGTTCGAATCCCCCATCTTCCGACAGCGTCGATCTACCGGAGAGGGGGGGATTCGAACCCCCGGTACCCTTGTGGGGTACAACTCCTTAGCAGGGAGCCCGATTCGGCCTCTCTCGCACCTCTCCAAACCGGTCGTACGGATCCGGAGCAGGTGGGATTCGAACCCACGGAGCCTTTCGGCTCGGCGGTTTTCAAGACCGCTTCCTTCGACCGCTCGGACACCGCTCCAACACGCGGAGCCCCACCATAGCGAGGGCGGCCGGCCTTTGTCAAGCGGGGCGGAGGGGCGGGAAGCCGCGTCAGTCGACCAGGTAGCGCCCGATCTCCTTGAGCTCGGGTATCCTGGATAGCACGGTCGGCCTGACGCCGGCGTCCTCCCTGTCGAGGGCCGCCACCTTGGTGAACAGGTCATTGACCATGTCGGACAGCAGCTTGAGGTTCGAGTCGAAGTTGTTGACGGCCATGTCCCGGAGGACCCGGTCGGAATCGGAGACCCGTTGGCCGCGCGAGGCGCCCGCGAGCATGCGGAGGTTCGGCGCGACCTGGCGGCGCGACTGGTACACGAAGCGCGCCATGGCGAGTATCTGCATATAGAGCTCGTCGAGATGGTAGCCCTGGTATCGGTAGTTCGCCACCTTCTCGGTCATCTCCTCGATCAGGGCCCATCCGTTCCCCTCGATGGACATGGTCGAGAGCGCGTGCCGCGTGAAGCGGTTCGCGATGTTGGTGCGGTAATGGTGGCCGATCTTCTCGAGCAACGAAAAAATCTCGGGTTCCTTGACTTGCATGGGGCTGAAGTATAGCCCGAAGCCCCGTCCGTCGCTACCTATTTTGGTGAAAATGGAAGGAATTTGAACGCGCGGGACCTATCCACCGGCGGCGGCTTGATCGCGGCGGCCGGCGCGCGGTACGGTTCCTCCATGCGCTCCACCCGGACCACCGCCGCCGCCCGGCTCGCCGCGCTCTCCGCGCTCGCGACGGCCCTCCTCTCGGCTTCCTGTTCGGCGAGGCCGACCGAAATCTGGACCGACCGCCCCGAGCTCGCGGTATACGCCTCGGCGTTCAACGCCTCGCAGCAACGATACCGGGTGGTGGTCCGCCACCACGACGCCCTGTCCGAAGCGGTCTCGGCCGCCCGCAGGAAGCCCGCCCTCGTCATCGGAAGCTACCTTCGCTCGGAGTCGTTCAGGAAGCAGCTCGTCTCGCTCGACTACCTGTTCGGCGAGCTCGCCATAAACCAGTCGCTCTTCTATCCGGAGCTGCTCGCCAAGGGCAATGTCGACGGTCGCCAGCTCCTCCTGCCGCTTTCGTTCAACCTCCCCATGGTGACCTTCCGCGACGTCGATCCCGCGCCGCTGGGCGTCGGAACGGTGGCCTCGCTCGCCGAACTGGAACCCGCGGCCCTCGCCTTCAACCGAAAGTCCGGGCGCGATTACGTCGCCATGGGCTTCTCCCCGCGCTGGGACGGCGAAACGATGCTGCTGGCCGCCTGGGCTTCGGGCGTCTCCTTCCGCGAGGGGACGCCGCTCGCCTGGAGCGACGAAGGCCTCGACAAGGCGCTCGGGACGCTCCGCGATTGGGCCTCCCGGGTGAATGGGTCGATAGAAGCCGAGGACGACTTCCACTTCAAGTACCTCTATCTGCCCTCCTACGCGTCGGTGCTGGAAAAGCGCACGCTCTTCGCGGTGCTGCGCTCCGACAGCTTCTTCCTCGTGCCGGAGGCTTCCAGGGGGCTGCTCGACTTCCGCTGGTACGGTGAAGGCGGAAAGATTCCCGTGCTCGGGGACGCGGTCTGGGCCGGCATACTCCGGAGCGGCGACGGCAAGCAGGGCGCCGAGGCCTTCCTCGGCTGGCTCTTCTCCGAGGCGACGCAGGCCGAACTCCTGCAGTCCTCGAAGCGGCTCCGGCTGACGGAGAGCGTGTTCGGCATCGCCGGGGGCTTCTCGTCCCTCTCGGCCGTCAACGACCGCTGGTTCCCGCTGGTGTATCCGGCCATGGAAGGAAGGACGGTCGCGGGACCGAACCTCGTCGCGCCGAACATCCTGCCTCTCGACTGGCCGTCGATCGAGGCCGAGGTCGCGATCCCCTTCCTGGAAACGGCTTCCGGCCGCAACCCGCCCGAGGACGCCCGCTCGGATTTCCGGCGGAGGCTCGCGGAATGGGCGTCGAAGCGAAAATAGAAACCCGCGATGCCCGTCCGCGGAGGCGCTACCGGCTCGCCCCGTCCGCCTTCATAGCGCGCGGGCTTCCCAGGCGCCGAAGACCGAGTCCCACTCGGGGCGCGTCGACGCCTTGACCGCCTCGGAGCGCAGCGCGGCGCCCCAGGTCGCGCCCTTGGTATAGGCGCAGAAAGCCTTCCGGAATTCCGCGCCCGCTATCCGTTCGCCGAGGAAGCGGACCGAAAGCTCGTAGTGCCGGCGCGCTGCCGCGATTCGCTCCGCCCAGCCGACCTCGAGGCGCTTGCCCGAGCGGAGCAGCGACTTGGCCTCCGCGAAAATGAAGGGATTGCCGATGGCGCCGCGCGCGACCATGACGCCGGCGACCCCGGTTTCGGCGAACATGCGCGCGGCGTCCCCGGCGGAGAAGACGTCGCCCGAACCGAACACGGGCACGCTCGAGGCCTCGACCAGGGCCTTGAGGGCCGACCAGTCGGCCTTGCCGGAATAGCCCTGCTCCCGCGTGCGGGCGTGCAGGGTGACCGCGGCGGCGCCCGCGCCGATGGCGGCGGCCGCCGCCTCGAGGTAATTGACCGAGGAGTCGTCCCAGCCGAGCCGGATCTTCACGGTGACGGGAGCGCCCTGGGCGTCGCGGACCGCGCGCACGATGGCGGCGATGCGCGCGGGGTCCTTCATCAGGGCGGAACCCGCGCCGGTCTTGACGATCTTGGGCACCGGGCAGCCGCAGTTGATGTCGACGAGGAGCGGGGCGTAGCCCTCGAGCATGGCGGCGGCGCGGGCCATGACGATCGGCGAGGAGCCGAAAATCTGGATGGCGTAGGCCTTCTCGTTCTCCGCGCGCGCGAGGAGGGGCCTGGTCTTCTCCGAGCCGCGCGTCAGGGCCTCGGAGCTGACCATCTCGGTGAAGGCCAGGTCGCAGCCGTGGTCGGCGCAGACCGAGCGGTAGGCCGCGTCGGAGTAGCCCGCGACCGGGGCGAGGAAAAGGCGCCCCGGAAGCGTGGCGCCGGCGAGTTCGAGCGGTGCGTCGTGATCCATTTCGGTTAAGTACTCCGGCGGCGCCCGGGACGGCGCCGGGTCGCCGCGCGGAAGACGGTCCTCCGCGCGGCGCGAGGCGGCGTCAGCCCAGCCTGAGGAAGCGGCGGGCGTTGGCGGTGGTCGCGGCGGCGACTTCCTCGATCGGCAGGTCGAGCACCTGCGCCAGGAAGTCCACCGTGGAAGGCAGGTACTCGGGCTTGTTCCGTTTTCCGCGGTATTCCGCGGGCACCATGAAAGGCGCCTCGGACTCGACCAGGATGCGGTCGAGCGGGACGGCCTGGGCGGTCTCGTGGAGGTTGCGCGCGTTGCGGTAGGTCAGGTTGCCGGCGAACGAGAAGTACAGGTTGAGGTCGAGCGCGCGGCGCGCGTACTCGGCGTCCTCGGAATAGCAGTGCAGTACGGCTCCCGCCGGAGGCATGCGGTCCTTGAGGATGTCGAACACGTCCTTGCCCGCCTCGCGGTTGTGCACGATGACCGGCTTGTCGAAGCGGGCGGCCATCTCGAGCTGGTCGATGAAGAGCTCGATCTGGCTCTTGCGATCGCCGAAGCGGTGGAAGTAGTCGAGGCCGATCTCGCCGATGGCGACCACGCGGGGCAGCTTGAGGCTGTCCTCGATGCGCCGCTGCCAATCCTTGCCGGGGTTCTGGACTTCCGACGGCGAGACGCCGACGGCGTGGAAGACGTGCTCCGCGGTCTTGAGGTTCTCGTAAACCTGCGTGAAGTCCATGAGGCTGTTGCAGATGCTCACGATGCCGACGACGCCGGCCTGCTTGGCCTGCTGGCAGACGAGCAGCTGCTCGATGGGGTCGTCGAAGATGAGCCCGATATGGGCATGCGTGTCGAAGTACTGCATGTGAGTTCCAGTGGGATGCCGATGATGGGGAGACCCGAACACGGGTTACGGGGCAAATGTAACACAGCCCCGCCTCCCCGTCAAGCTCGCCGCGGCAAATGCTTGAGCGGGAAGGAAATACGCGAGTCGTTCCATCTGAAGGCGCCTCGAAGCGCCCGGGTTCACATGGAGAAGCCGTCCCCCAGGTATACTTTTCTGGCCATCTCGCTGGCCAGGATGTCCTCTCGGGTCCCCGAGACCAGAATCGTTCCGCGCGAAATGACGTAGGCCCGGTGGGTGACGTCGAGGGTGTCGCGCACGTTGTGGTCGGTCAGGAGCACGCCGATGCCCTTGGCCGAAAGCCTGCGGACGATGCGTTTGATCTCCTGCACCGCGATCGGGTCGATGCCCGCGAAGGGTTCGTCGAGCAGGAGGAACTTGGGCCGGATGGCCAGGGCACGCGCTATCTCGGTGCGCCGGCGCTCACCGCCGGACAGGGTCCAGCCGGCCTGTTTCCGGAGCTCGGCCACCCCGAACTCCTCGAGAAGCTCCTCGAGCGCGCGCTTGCGTCCGGCCGGGTCCAGGTCGGTGCGGGTTTCGAGCACGGCGGCGACGTTGTCCTCGACGCTCATCTTGCGGAAGATGGAAGGATCCTGCGGAAGGTAAGCCAGCCCCATGCGCGCGCGACGGTGCATGGGCAAACCGTCCACCGGTCCCGAATCGAGCAGCACGCCGCCGGAGTCGGGCTTGAGGAAGCCGACGATCATGTAGAAGACCGTCGTCTTGCCGGCGCCGTTCGGGCCGAGCAGTCCCACGACCTCGCCGTTGCGCATGGAGAACGAGACGTCGGCCACCGCAACCTTCTTGCCGAAGGCCTTGCGTAGGCCGCGCGCCTCGAGTACGTGGCTGACGCCGTCCCGCGGTCCCGCGATATCCTCGAGGCGCGCGTCCTCGCGCTCGTCGGCGGGTTCGTCAGGGATGGCGGTAATCGCCGTCGGCGAGCCCTCGGCCGGGAAGTCGCCGTCAGGCGACAGGTCGGGGGGCGGGAATTCAGGGCTACCGTCGCGGTCGTCGGAATCGCTCATTCGTCCCCCGTCGCGGGCGCCGGTGCCGACTCGCCAGCCGGCTTGCCGCCGGATCCGGCCGCGGCGCTCACGCTGCCGCTCACCGAACCCTCGAGCCAGATCTCCTCGGTGTCCACGTCGACCACGATGCGCGCGGCGCGGTACTCGTCGCCGTCCTTGATCACCACGGGCGAGCCCGAAAGCTCGAGCAGTCCCGTGCCGCGGTCGTAGCGGGCGAACTCGGCGCGGCAGGCCAGATCCTCGCGGAGGATGCGGGCGCCGACGCGCACCTTGGCTATCTCGGTCGCGTCATCGTTCTCGATCCACGACCCCTTCACCACGAGCCGGTTGCGCCGGTCCTCGAGGGTCGAGGGACCTTCCATGCGGCTGATCCGGGCGACGCGGTCGTGGAAAAAGGTCTCGGTGATGAAGCGGATGCCCTTCTCCTTGTCCTCGGCGACCACCGCGCCGTAGCAACGGACGTAGCGCCAGTCCTTGCCGGATATCTCGATGCGGTCGGCGTGGATCTCGAGGCTGCCGGAGACGACGCGGGCGTTGCCCGAGAGCACGGCGTTCTCCTTGCCGGGCGAGAAGCTGCCGGACATGCCGTCCGCGGAAAAACTGAAGGTCTCGGCGGCGACGGGCGGCGCGAGCGCCAGGGCCAACGCGACGACGGCGGCGCGGAGCCCGGCGCCCGGGCGGATCCGCCTCACGGCCCGGCTCCCGGCTCCGGCGTCGGAGCCGACCCGGTTTCAGCCTCGGGCGGCGTGAAGGAGCCGGCGACGGCCTCGCCGAACAGGAAGGTGCCGCGCCGCGCGTCGGCCTCGAAGCCGGCGCCGCGGAGCTCCGTGCCGTCCTCGGTGCGCACGGTTACGAGGGCGTCGTCGCCGCCGGCGAGCCGGCGCTCGGCCGCGTTCCAGGTGAGCCGCGTGGTCGCGAAGGTCGCCTTCTCGCGCGCGCTCGTGAAGACGACGTTGCCTTCGATCTCCGCGTCCTCGGTGGCGGCGTCGATCCTGATGCGGTCGGCGTGCCCCTCGGTCGCGACCGAGCCGTCCTTCGCGTATTCGACGAAGCGGGCGTCGATCAGGACCGTGTAGCCCTTGGACTCGTGGATCTCGGCCCGCGCGGCCTCGACGCGGAAGACGACCTTGCCGTCCGCGATCGAGCGGTGGCGGGCGCCCGTAAGCAGGAGTTCGGGCGTGCCGGGGCCGAGCTCGTCGGGCGCCTCGGCGCCGTAGTCGAGGGAGCAGGCGGCGCCCGCGAGGATCAGGCCGAGGGCGGCGAGCCGGGGCAGGACGTCGCGGAGGAAGCGGGCGGAGCGAGGGAGCGGCGGCATGCGACCTTCAGCCCTTCTTCGATACCGCGGCCTGGACGAAGGCGCGGAAGAGCGGGTGGGCGGCGACGGGCCGCGACTTGAATTCCGGGTGGAACTGGACGCCGACGGACCAGGGATGTCCCGGCCACTCGAGCGCTTCGACGAGGCCCCCGTCGGGGGTGAGCGCGGAGATTACCAAGCCAGCGCCTTCCATCCGGGGCTTGAACGCGTTGGCGAACTCGTAGCGATGGCGGTGCCGCTCGGAAATCTCGGCGGCGCCGTATGCGGCGCGGATGGCGGTTCCTTCGCGCAGCGCGGAACGCCCGGCGCCGAGGCGCATGGTGCCGCCGTAGTTCTTCACGTCGACCTGCTCCTCGAGCAGGGACACCACGGCGTGCGGCGTCTCCCGGTCGAACTCGCCGGAATTGGCGTCCGCCCAGCCGAGCACGTTCCGCGCCCACTCGATGGCCATGATCTGCATGCCGAGGCAGATGCCGAAATAGGGGAGGCCCTTCTCGCGGGCGTAGCGCGCCGCCGCCACCATGCCGTCGATGCCGCGGTGGCCGAAGCCGCCGGGCACGAGGACGCCGTCGGCCTCGCCGAGGATCTCCTCGGGGTTCGCGCCTTCCTTCTCGAGGAGGCCCGAATCGACGCGCACGAGATCCACGGCCGCCTCGTTGGCGATGCCGCCGTGGTGGAGCGCCTCCCAGACCGACTTGTAGGAATCGGAGAGCTCCATGTACTTGCCGACCACCGCGATGCGCACGCGCCGCTTCGGTTCCCGGAAGCGGCGCACGACGTCCTTCCAGGCGCGCAGGTCGGCGTGCCGGCTCTCGACGCCCATGCGGCGGAGCAGGAACACGTCGAGGCCCTGGTCGTGGAAGACGAGGGGGATCTCGTAGATGGTGTCGGCGACGTCGTGGGCGCTGATGACGCCCTCGAAGTCGATGTTGGTGAAGGCGGAGATCTTGCGGCGTATGGCCTCGTCCATGGGTTCGCCGGAGCGCAGCACCAGGGCGTCGGGCTGGATGCCGACCTCCTGCAGTTCCTTCACCGAGTGCTGCGTCGGCTTGGTCTTGAGCTCGCCGCCCGACACCGTCGGCACCAGGGTGACGTGGACGGAAACCGCGTTCTGGCGCCCGAGCTCGTGGATCAGCTGGCGCGCGGCCTCGAGGAAGGGGATGGACTCCATGTCGCCGACCGTGCCGCCGATCTCGACTATGGTGACGTCCACTTCGGGGCTGTCGGCGACCGCGAGCACGCGGGCCTTGATGGCGTCGGTGACGTGGGGAACCACCTGGACCGTGCGCCCGAGGTAGCGCCCCTCGCGCTCCTTGCGGATGACTTCGTCGTAGACCTGGCCGGTGGTTATCGAGTTGGCGCGCGTGATCGGGGCGTTGGTGAAGCGGGCGTAGTTGCCCAGGTCGAGGTCGGTCTCCGCGCCGTCGTCGGTGACGTAGACCTCGCCGTGCTGGTAGGGGCTCATCGTCCCGGCGTCCACGTTCAGGTAGGGGTCGATCTTCATCATGCGGACGGAAAGCCCGCGGGCTTCCATGAGAGCGCCGATCGAGGAGGCGGTAACGCCCTTGCCGAGCGAGGAGCACACGCCGCCCGTCACGAAGATAAGCTTCTTCATGGAAGGCCAGTATCCCCGCGGCGGGGTCGCGGGTCAAGCGGGCCGCGGTCGGGCCGCGGTCGGGCCGGGCTCGGGCCGCCGCGGCGGCCGAACGCTCCACGGGCCGTCCCGCGACGAGCTGCTCGCCCGAGAGGGGCGCCGCCCGGCTCGGGAAAAAGCGGCGCTTCACGGGATCGCGCCCCGCGGTATATTCTCGCGGCCATGCCATCGCGCGCCCGCGGTCCCGCTCCGAAGCGACGTCGGTTCGCCATCCTCAAGCTCCGTCCCTTCCTCGCTTCGGCGGCAATCCTCGCCGCGTGCGCGGAGCCCTCCGACCTGCGCGCGCTCCGCGAGGACTTCCCCGAGGCCAGGCTCGAATCGCTCGCGGCCGCGGCGCGCGACGCGGCCGAACTCGGCGCGGGCGGCGCGGGCGGCGCCGTTCCACCGCTCCTGGGCATGGAACCCGGCGCGCCGCGCGGCATCGGCATACGCTTCATCGGCTCGGACGGCGACCGCGGCTGCGTCTCGTTCTGGAAGGACGTCGAAGCGCCCGAGGAGGCCGTCGCGGCCACGGCCGCGCTCGCCGCCCGCGATCAGCGCTACGGGGACATAGCTCCCTGGGAGTTCGCGGCGCTCCGCGTCGAGGCGAACGTTTACGGGGACTTCCGTCGGATCGACTCATGGCGCGAGGCGCGCCCCGGAATCGACACCCTCATGGTCGTGGCCGCGGACGATCCGACGCTCATCCAGGTCGGCGTCGCCCTCGACGAGGGGTGGAAAGCGCGCGAGTACGCGGAAGCCGTGCTCCGCAAGGCCGGGCTCGACCCGGCCCGACTCGACGACGCCGCGCTCGAGTGGCGCGCGGCCCCGACGGTGCGCTTCGTGATCGATCCGTCCCGGACCGCTCAGTAGCCGGGCGCGACGGCGAACGAGAAGAAGTAGCTCGTCACGTCGCGGGGGTCCACGTGCTCCGGCGCGATGTCGAGCGCGGTGGTCCGCCACAGCGCGCGCCCCTCGGCTCCGAGCTCGTCGGCGAGGGCGCCCAGGACGAACATGCCCGGCCGGTTGTCGCAGCCCGCGAGGAACCAGGTCTCCGCGGAAGGCCGCTCGACGAAACGGCGCGAGACCGCGTCGCGGCGGTCAGCGTCGGCCTCGGTGCCATGGTGGCTGAAATCACTCGATACGAGGAGGAAGGCGCGCCGCTCCGCGCCTCCCCGGAATTCCGGCAGCAGGGCTTCCGAGAGCGCCCGGGCGACGGCGAGGTCCACCGGCGGTTCGCCGTCGACCGCGATCGGCACCACCCTGGCGGCCGGGAAATGCCGCGCGATGAAGGGCGCGAAGGTGGAAACCCCATGCTCGTAGGTGAAGGCCGTGTCATCGAAGGACGCCCCGAGCCGTTCCGCCACCCGGCGCGCGGCCGCGGCGTCGACCTCGACGAGACCGCCCGAGACGGCGAAGGACCTGAGCGACATCGAGGCGACGCCGCCCGACTGTCCGAAGTGCCGCGGCGAAACTATGAAGAAGGTCTCCACCGTCCGCGAGCGCGCGAGCGCGGCGAACCAGGCGTCGATCCACGCATGCGCGAGCAGATGGTGGCTCGCGATGCCGCCCACGGGGAAGCCGCCGAGCTCCGTCCCTCCTGAGGCCGCCGCCGTGCCCGCGGGGTCTGTCCCCATAGCGCCGAGCTCCGTCCCTCCGGAGGCCGTCGCCGTGCCCGCGGGGTCTGTCCCCAAAGCGTCGAGCTCCGTCCCTCCGGGGGCCGCCGCCGGCGTCGCAAGCGCAGGGTCCGTCCCCGCGGGGTCTGTCCCCATCACCTCCGGCGCGCCGGGGACGGAGCCCTGGACGAGAGGCTCGCCGAGGCTTTGCCAGGTGGAATACGGGCGAAGCGCCGCCGGATCGGCAGCCCCGTCCGACATAGGCCCCGAGGCGGCCGCCTCCATGCGCGGCCCCGCCCCGCACGCGTCGAGGACGGCGCAGGCCGGGATCAACAAAAGCGAAGCGAGCGCGCGGGTGAATTCGAGGCGGGCGGCCGCGACGCCATGGCCGCGGCCGAGTTGCCTTTTCAATCGAAAATGCCTTCGGACCAGAAGGGCCGGTATTTCGCGAGGTCGGCGCCGCGCCGGTACGCGATCTCCTTCCATTGCTCGTCAGTCAGGCGGTCGTCCATCGGGTGCCGGAACTCGTAGTAGCTGAAGACGTAGCCCGCGGCGACGCGCTTGCCGCCCTGGCCGTCGTTCAGCAGGACCTCGATCCGGTACGGCGCCGCGATTCCGACCTCGAGCACCTGCGCCGGCTCCACGGCGGTGTAGACGTCGGCGATGATGCCCATGCGCTCGTCCTGGGGCTCGCCTCCCGAGTAGAGCTCCTCGCTCCAGGGATTCTCCGGGTTGGACGCGGGCACGAGGCGGCGCGCCATGCGACGAATGGCCTCGTTCTGGACTTCCGATATCGGCTTGTCCTCGACCTCGAGCCTGACGATGTCGACCGCCTCGGCCAGCACCGCCTCGAGAGTCTCGAAGGCGTTGGCGTAGCTCTCGGGCAGGAGGCCCATGCGCGCGGCGTTCTCGGCCAGGTCGCGGACCAGGATGCGGACCCCGGTCCAGAAGGGAAGGTTGGGCTCGACGTAGTGGATGGGCTCCGGGATCGGCTCGACGCGCCAGGTGGGCTCCCAGTCGCCGCCGCCGGACATCTCCGCGCCGTAGACCTGCTTGACGTAGAGGATGGTGTCGTGGCGGAGCTCGGCCCAGGTGCCGTGCGCCGAGAGCAGGGCCTTGGCGCCCCAGGCCGGGGTCTCGGTGAAGTAGAAGCCCGCGCCCGGTTCGAACTGCGCCTGCGCCTTGATGAGGAAGAGCGCGCGGTTGTAGTAGGTCTCCGCCCAGAACGCCTCGTCGCGGCCTGAGAATTCGGACTCGAATCCGTCCAGGACGCCTTCGAGCCCGGGGAAGGTCGCGTAGCCGTTCTCCCAGCGCGAGAGCAGGGCGTCGGCGGTCTTCGAGCCGAAGGCCTTCATGAGGTCGAGGCCCGAGACCCAGTAGCGCGGAATCATCTCGTCGTTCGGCGGCAGTCTGGGGAAGCTGGTCGCCATGTGCACCGCGGAGTCCCAGGTGAAGCGCTGGCCGAAGAGGCGCCAGCCCAGCGGCGGGGTGTCGCCTTCGCCGGAGGGAACGAAGACGACGGAATTGCCCGCGACGCGGGGCGGGCGGAGCTCGGCGGCCGCCTTGCGCACGAAGTCCTTGACCGCGTCCTCGTCGGCTGTCCAGGCGGGGAAGGCCGCGACGGGATTCTTCCGGACGAAGGGCATGACGTCGTCGAGCGAAAGGTCGTCGGATACTCCGATCAGGTAGGTGATCGGGTCGAAGAGCTCGCGCCAGGCGGCGACGAGCGAGGGGTCTTCGAGAGCCAGGCGGTTGAGGAGGACGGCCATGGGCGTCAGGCGGAGGCTGAGGCCCGTGGCGGTCTTCGGGGCTTCAGGGTCGCCGTTCGCCCAGACGTAGCTCTGTCCCCCGCGGAGGGCCATGTAGGCGTGGATCCGGCCGAACCACATCATGGCCTTGAAGTACTGGCCGAGCGCCGCGTTCCGCGTGTAGTGGCCGCGCGGCTTGTACTGCGAGAAGTCTTCGTCGTAGAGGATGAGCGGATCCTTGCCCCAGCCCTCGTGCGCCTCGATCAGGGCGAGCGTCTCCCGCACGGCCTCGGGGTAGGTCCCGTACACGGCCTCGAGGTCGGCCTCGGCGTACTCGCGGCGGCCGCGATCGTCCACGGTGAAGGCTGGCGTCGCCTCGAGAAGCGCGCGCGGCACCAGGAAGTACTGCCGCGCGATGGCGAGGGTGCGCCCGTATTCCGGCACGCTCCCGTCGTCGGCGGCCTCGAGGGCGTCGAGCTTTACCAGGAAGGCGTCGATCAGGGCGGCGAGGCGCGGGGCGAAGTAGTCCTCCTCGACGCGCTGCAGGTACTTGTCGAAGGCCAGGTGGATGACGTGGGCGGCCAGGTCCGTGGTGACGAAGACGGGCCGCTGGGCGTCCTTGGCCTCGGCCTGGTAGAGCCCCAGCATCTCGTCGGAGAGGGCTTCTCCCCATTCGACCGGCGAGAACGCGACGCGGTCGCGCTCGAGCCGCGCGGCGACGCCGGAGGATAGTGGGTCGAGGCCGCGGAGGGCGTGGAAGCTCCCGTAGCGGCCTTCGGTCTGGTAACGCCAGGCGGCGACCGCGAGCCGCTCGCCCCTCGGATCGCGGTCGCGGAGCCCCACGAGGTCGGCGCCGAAGACGATGCCCGTCTTGCCGGCGTACGACGCCGGGTAGAACCAGTTCCAATGGTCGCCGAGCTTGTAGAGCCCGTCGTAGGCGCGGTCGGGACATTCGATCCGTTCGCCGAGCGATAGCACGGCGCCGATGGGCAGGGGCGCGCCGCCCGCGGCCTCGACGAGGTCGGCCGTCGCGCCGGCGAAGGACGCGGGCCACAGCTTCGCCACGCGGCTGCCGACCACGGCCGGAGTCCCGGAAGCCGGGATCTTGACGGGAACGGGAACCATGGTCGACGGATCGGCCAGGTAGGAGGCGTGGGCCTTGTGGCGGATCGAGCCCGGCATGACGAGCGCGTCGGGGCTGCCGACGCCCCGGTATTCCACGGTGGGGAAGGAAGCGAAGTCGAGCGAGCGGATTCCCGTTCCCGCTCCGTCGCTTCCGCCTGTCGGGCTCGAGCCGGCCGCGATGCCCGAGCTGCTTCCCGCGCCCGAAGGATCGGTCGCCTGCCCCTCGGGAACGGCCTTCCCGCCGCAGGCGGCCAAGAGAGCCAAGGCGAGCAGGGCGGCGAGCGGAGCCGAGGCGCGCTTCAGGCGGACGTTGGGCGTGCGCGACGTTTTCATGGATGCTTCCTCCGACGGATTCGGACGGGCGGTTCGGCCGTCCCGGAAAGAACCGGACGATCGGGACAGCCCCGTTCAGGATGTTTACGACATTATCCCGGAAACGCCCCGAGGGCACAAGAAACGCGGCATCCCGCGGCGATCCGGCTTCGGGTTCTTCCCCGAGCGATTGCGCGCTATAATGCCCGTAGCCGGATCCGGCCAGGGCCGGATACGGATCAAGCCGAAAGGAGCGTCCGATAAATGAAACGAACCACGATCATCCCGAGCCTGCTCGTCCTCGCCTTGTTCGCCGCCTCGTGCGGCGGGTCCGGACAGGAAGCCCCGGCCGCCGTCGCGCCGGACCAGGACGGCTCCGCGCAGGCCGCCGCGCCTTCGATGAAAAAGGGCGACCAGACCGCCTTCGTGCTCTATCAGGGCCTCGGCTTCTGGGCCGAGCAGGACGGCAAGCCCGTATACATCAAGAGCCTCGACCTGACCGACCGCCTGACCATCCACGGCAAGACCGCGGATCTCACCGGCTCGAGCGGCAAGGCGCTCGAATACACCGCCGCCACCGACGCCAAGGGCGACGAGGGCTGGATCCGCCTGCCCTACGTCGGCGTCGGCGACCGGCTCGGCGTCATCGTCGCGGCCGAGACCTTCATCTACACCGAACCGAAAAAAACCAAGATCGGCAAGCAGTTGCTCAAGGCCGGCGCTCTCGTCGTCATCGACGACTCAGGAAGCGCCGACGGCTTCCTGAAGATCGATTCGATGCTCCTGCCGGAGGAGATCCCCCTCGACGACGTCTACGTCCCTTCCGACACGGTAAGCGTCGATTCGGGCGACATCGCTGCCATCCAGCTCCTCACACTCGCCAAGGCGCGCCGGGCCTCCGGCAAGGAGATCGACGTCAAGGCCGCCGACGCCTTCCTCTCCGACGCCGTGATGGAAGCCTCGAACCCGGCCATCGTCGCCATCGTCGACGAGGCCCGCGGCATCGTGAACGTCCCGACCTCGAGCGCTTCGGGCACCATGGTCTCGAAGGCGGACAAGGTGAACGTGCGCCGCACGCCCGTGGTCGGTTCCGAGGTCGTCGGCCAGCTCGCGGCCGCCCAGGAAGTCGCGCTCGCCGAGCGCACCTTGGAAGAAACCGTGATAGACGGAGTCTCGGCGCCCTGGTACCGCATCACCGCGCCCTTCGAGGGCTGGGTCTTCGGCGGCTTCCTCGAGTAGCCCCCCGCCCGGCCCCGCACCCGCGGAGCCGGAAAAACGGAAGGCCTCCCCGCCCGGGGAGGCCTTCTCTTCTTCCGCGTCGAGAGAAACGCGTAGGAAGCGCGATTGTGGGACGAGGCCATGGAAGGCCGAGCGCTGCCACTGCCGAAGCGCTCTGCGCTTCGGCCATGTCACGGAACGCGCAGGAAGCGCGATTGTGGGACGAGGCCAGGATGGCCGAGAAATGCCACGGACGAAGCGCGAAGCGCTTCATCGATGTCAGCGAATGCGCAGGACGCGCATTCGCTGACTAGTCGCCCCGCAGCAGCTCCACCACCTCGCGCGCGTCGCCCGCGCCGACGAGCGCCCGGCAGAACGCCTTCGAGCGCGCCATGCGCGCTATCTCCGCGAGCGCCTCGATGTGCGGCCCCGCCTTGTCCGGCGGCGCCATGATCAGGAAGAAAAGCCGCGACGGCAGGCCGTCCATCGCGCCGAAGTCCACGCCCTCCCGGGACACGCCGATGGCTATCGCCAGGTCCTTGACCGCGGGCGTCTTGCCGTGCGGTACCGCGATGCCTTCGGCCAAGCCCGTGCTTCCCTTCGCCTCGCGCTCCATCACGGCCGCGCGCGCCGCCTCGCGGTCGGCGATCAGCCCCGCCGCGGCGAGGACGCCGACCAGCTCGTCGATGACGCCGTCGCGGGTCGCGGACTCGAGCGGTACCTTGACGATGCGTTCCTCGATTCGCTCAACCAGTGCCATGGTACGCCTCCGTCAATCCAATTGATCGTAGATTTCCTCGATCCGGTCGCCGTTCTTGGCGACGAAGACCGAGCAGGGCACCGTGCGCATGGCGCGGTCCACCTCGTCGTAGAGCTCGTCGCGGCGGCTGCGGACCTGGGCCATCTCGCCGACCACGAGCAGGTCGATGCCGCACTCGAGCACGCAGGCCTTGATCTCGGCCGAAACCGAGCCCTGGGCGCTCTTCGTCTCGACCTCGACGCCTTTCCGCCGTCCGAGCTCCACGGCGCGGCGCAGGTAGCGCCCGACGTCGCCCTCGAGGTCGCGCCGGTATTCCTCCCGCTCGGCCTCGAGGAAGATGCGCGCCTGGACGAGCTCGCCGAGCGCGCGCGTGTCCACCACCGCGAGCGCGCGCAGACCGGCCCCGAAGGTCCGGGCCAGGACGACCGCGAGCCTGACGGCGTCGAAGGAACCTTCGCTGCCGTCCACGTACACGAGCAGCTTGCGTATGGGTCCGTCCATCGTCCTATGCCTCCCCCGCGGCCGCGGCTTCCAACCTCGCCTTGACCGTCTTCATCAGCGCGAGCGAGTCGCGCTCGTTCTCCTCCAGCCGGTCGGCGATACGTCGCACCGCCGCCTCCAGTTCGGGCACCGCTATCTTTTCGAGCGCGTTGGCCTTGCGCGCGGTGCGCCGCACCTCGGCGGCCAGGCGCAGAATGGACACGCGCAGCTCCGCGAGCCGCCCCATCATCGAAAGGACCTCGCGGAAGGCGGCCGCGGCGGCGTCCACGCGGTACGAGGCGTCGAGCGGGCTGTAGTAGGGTCCGCGCTCGGTGAACGAGGTGCGCACCACGGGCAGCTGCACGCCCATCACCGAGCGGCGTCCGAGCTCGATGCCGGCGTCGGAGTTCACCGCGCCGGCCAGTATGGACACCTCGAGCACGCCGTCGGACAGGGCCGCGTCCTCGAGCAGGCGCCAGGCCTTCGCGAGAGCCTCGTCGGCCTTCCGCTCCAGCTCGGCGCCCTGGTCCACCAGGGCCAGGAGCTCGTTGGCCAGGATCTTCCGCTTCTGGTCGAGCAGCTCCCGGCCGAGCCGGGCCAGGGAAAGCTCCTCGCGCAGGGCGAGCAAGTTGGTCCTGGTCGGGGCGTCGTTCCTCAAGCGCCCTCCTCCGCCTCGCGCTCCACCCAATGCGCCTCGAGGTCGGCCTCGGTGACGCGGCGGAGCTCCTCCCGGGGCAGGAGGCCGAGCGCCTCCCAACCGAGAGCGAGGGTGCGCTCGACGTCGCGGTCCTCGTCGCGAGCCTGCGTGACGAAGCGCCGCTCGAAGAACTCGCCGAACTCGAGGTACTTGCGGTCGAGCGGCGCGAGCTCGTCCTCGCCGATGACGGCGGCGAGGTCGCGCACGTCCTTCACCTTGCTGTACGAGGCGAAGAGCTGCGCCGCGAGCCGCGGGTGGTCCTCGCGCGTCATGCCCTCGCCGATGCCGTCCTTCATGAGGCGCGAGAGCGAAGGCAGGCCGGCCACCGGAGGATAGACGCCGCGGCCGAACATGGAGCGGTCGAGGACGATCTGCCCCTCGGTGATGTAGCCGGTCAGGTCGGGAATCGGGTGCGAGATGTCGTCGTTCGGCATGGTCAGGATGGGCAGCTGGGTTATGGAGCCCGGGCGGCCCCGGATCATGCCGGAGCGCTCGTAGAGCTCCGCGAGGTCCGAGTAGAGGTAGCCCGGGTAGCCCTTGCGCGAGGGAATCTCGCCGCGCGCCGTGGAAATCTCGCGGAGCGCCTCGCAGTAGTTCGCCATGTCGGTCATGACCACGAGGACGTGCATGTCGAGGTCGAAGGCCAGGTGCTCGGCCACGGTCAGCGCGACGCGCGGCGTCACGATGCGCTCGATCGAGGGGTCGTCGGCCAGCGAGAGGAAGAGCGCCACCTTGTCGAGCACGCCGCTCTCCTCGAAGGAGCGCTCGAAGAAGCGCGCCACGTCGTGCTTGACGCCCATGGCGGCGAAGACCACCGCGAAGTCCGAGCCGCCGTCGCGGAGCCGCGCCTGCCTGGCGATCTGCGCCGCGAGCTCGTTGTGCGGCAGGCCGTTGCCCGAGAAGATGGGCAGCTTCTGGCCGCGGATCAGGGTGTTCATGCCGTCGATGGCGGAAATGCCGGTCTGGATGAAATCGCGCGGGTACTCGCGGGCGACCGGGTTGACCGGGCGGCCGTTCACGTCGTTCACGGCGTCCGGGAGCGGCGCGGGGCCGCCGTCGCGGGGGCGGCCGAGGCCGTCGAAGGTTCGGCCGAGCATGCGGCGCGTCGCGCCGACCGTGAGGGGCGCGCCCCGGAAACGGACCTTCGAGCCGGGCAGGGTCAGCGACTGCGTTCCCTCGAACACCTGGGCCACCACCAGGTCCTCGGAGGTATCGAGCACCATGCCGAGACGGACGCGTCCTTCGGCGTCGACCACCTCGACGAGCTCGCGGTAGCCGACGGGATGCGTGCGCTTGACGAACACGAGGGGCCCGTCGATGCGGTCGAGCCCCCGGTACTCGCGGCCCGCGGCGAGCTCGCGGCGCAAGGCGTCGGCGCGGGAATCAGCGGCCATAATCGCCCTCCAGGTCGTCGATGGCGCGCTCGAGGCGGGCGGCGACGCGGTCGAAGGCCTTGTCGTCGCCCTCGGCGATCGCGTAGCGCGCCGAGACGATGTCGCGCACGGCCTTGACGCGCCGGAGCTCGACGAAGGTCGCTCCCTTCTTGATGGCGAGCGAGCCGCGCCGCCAGTAGAGCAGCACGAGCGCGAGCATCCGCGCCTGCTTTTCCGGGCTCGTGTAGCGATCCACCTCGTCGAAGGCGTCCTGTCGGAGGAAGGCGTCCTTGAAGAGCGAGCAGACCTCGATGACGAAGCGCTGGCTGTCGGGCAGGGCGTCCGAGCCGACCAGCTTGGCCACCTGGAGGAGCCGCACTTCCTTCCTGAGGAGTCCGACCATTTCCGCGCGGTCGGCGGTCCACCCTGGCCCGACGCGTTCCTCCCACCAGGGACGGACCTCGTCGGCGTACTCGCTGTAGCTGTCGAGCCAGGAGATGGACGGGTAGTGGCGCGCGTTGGCGAGCTGGCGGTCGAGGGCCCAGAAGGCTCGCACGAAGCGGCGCGTGTGCTGGGTGACCGGCTCGGAGAAGTCGCCGCCGGGCGGGCTGACCGCCCCGATGATCGACACCGAGCCCTCGCTCCCGCCCAGCGTTTCCATGGAGCCGGCGCGCTCGTAGAAGGAGGCTATGCGCGTCGCCAGGTAGGCCGGGAAGCCTTCCTCCGCCGGCATTTCCTCCATGCGGCCCGAAAGCTCGCGGAGCGCCTCGGCCCAGCGCGAGGTGGAGTCCGCCATGACCGCCACGTGGTAGCCCATGTCGCGGTAGTACTCCGCCAGCGCGGCGCCCGTGTAGACCGACGCCTCGCGGGCGGACACCGGCATGTTCGAGGTGTTGGCGATGAGGATGGTGCGTTCCATCAGGCTGCGGCCCGTGCGCGGGTCGACCAGCTTGGGGAACTCCGTGAGCACGTCGGTCATCTCGTTGCCGCGCTCGCCGCAGCCGACGTAGACGATCAGGTCCGCGTCGCACCACTTGGCCACCGCGTGCTGGGTCATGGTCTTGCCCGTCCCGAAGCCGCCGGGTATGGCCACCGTGCCGCCGCGCGCCAGGGGGAAGAGGGTGTCCACCACCCGCTGCCCCGTCACGAGGGGAACCGAGGCGGGAAGCCGCCGGCCCGCCGGCCGCGGCGTGCGGATAGGCCAGCGCTGGAGCATCGAGATCCTCCGCTCGCCCGCGGAGGTCTCGACGACGGCCACGACGTCCTCGACGCCGTACTCGCCTTCCCGAGCCGCCCACGAGAGCCGTCCCGAGACGTCGGGCGGCGCCAGCACGCGATGCTCGACGCGGGCGGTCTCGGGGACGGTGCCCAGGACCGCGCCGGGCACCACGTCGGCCCCGACGGCGAGCGAGGGCGTGAAATGCCAGCGACGGCCGCGGTCGAGGGCCGGAGCGCTCATGCCGCGGCCGATGAAGTCGCCGCCGGAGGCGCGCAGGGCTTCGAGCGGCCTCTGGATGCCGTCGTAGATGGTCCCGACCAGGCCCGGCCCCAGCTCGACCGAGAGCGGCATGCCGGTGCCGACGACCGGCTCGCCCGGGCGCACGCCGGTCGTGTCCTCGTAGACCTGGATGACGGCCCGGTCGCCGGAGAGCTTGATGACCTCGCCGACCAGGGCGGCCTCTCCGACCCTCACCAGTTCGAGCATGCGCGCGTCGGCGACCCCGGCGGCCTCGACCACCGGGCCGTTGACCCTGCGCACGCGCCCTATCGCGCGTTCTCCCGTCGCCATCACGATACGCCCCGCCCGTTCCCGGCCCCGCCGGATCCGCCCTCGTCCTCGCGGAACAGCCCGCGCGACACCCTGGCCCTCAACTCTCCCTCGAGCCGCGCGAAGCGGGCCTCGAGCCGATTGTCGAAGGACGTGCGGCCGTCGGCCGATTCGAGCACGACGCCCGGATTCCCGTCCGCGAAGGGCTCGCCGACGGACAGCCTCGCCTCGACCCCGCAGGCCTCGCGCGCCAGCCGTTCCGCCTCGCGAAGCAGCGCGTCGTCCGGGCCCGGGCCCTCGAGGCCGCCGACGCGCAGAAGGAGATCCCCGCCTCCGAGCCCGATGGCCGCCTCGGCCGCGAGGCGGGCCAGGGTGGCGCTGAACTCCGGCTTCCTCGCTCCTTCGCGGCACAGTTCGAGCGCCTTGGCTACCGTCGCCCTCCAGGCCGCCTCGCGGGACGCCAGTTCGGCCCGCGCGAGCTCGGCCGCGAGCTTCGATTCAGCTTCCCGCGCGATCGCGGCCACCTGGGCCTCGGCGGCGGCATCGGATTCTTGGCCGATGCGCGCGGCCTGGGTTTCCGCGGCCGCGACGCGCGCCTCCGCCTTGATCCGGGCCTCGTCCAGGCTCCGCCGCGCCTCGTCGCGGGCCTCGCGCAGGATGCCTTCTACGAGCGCCCCGACGTCGCCCGTCCGCTCCGTCTCCCGGACGCCTTCCCTCCCCTTGCCGACGCGCGCGCTCACGCCCCGACCCCCAGGGCCGACGACGCGAGCTCCCGCAGGCCCGGCCTTCCGGGCAGGCGGCCGCCGCGGTCCGGCACCTCGACGACGAGCGGGAAGGATCCGGAAGCGAGCCAGGCCTCGACCTGCGGACGGATGAGGTCGGCCGTTCGCTCGGTTATCAGCACGACGCCCACGTTCCCGTCCTCGAGGGCCTCCCGGAACGCGGACAGGGCCTCGACGGCGTTTTTCGCGGCGCGGCCCCGGACCCCGGCGAGGCCGAAGCCGAGCACCGTGTCCTCGTCGCCGACGGCGAAGTACTTCACGACGCCTAGACCTTCCCGAGGATCATCAGCGCCGTGATGAACCCGAACACGACCAGGCCCTCGGCGAGCGCGATGAAGATCAGCGCCTGCCCCGCGATTTCCGGCTTCTCGCCGATGGCGCCCATGGCCGCCGCTCCCACGTGGGCGATGGCGAAGCCGGCGCCGACAGCGCCGAAGCCGAAAGCCAGGGCCGCCGCGATGAAGGCGAAGGTGGCCGCGTTCGAGCTCGCTGGCGCCACGGCCTCGGCGCCCTCCCGCGCCTGCGCCCCGACGCCCTGGATCGACACCAGCGCGACGATGGCCATGACGGCCAGGAGGCCGAAGGGTCCGACGCGGACCCGTCCCGCGAACGACGTGCGTGCAGTTTCCATGATGTTCCCTCCGCTCAAATTCCGGTCCGTTCGAGCGAGATCGGCCGGTAGGCGCGTCCCGTCCCGGTGAAGTACTTGGAGAAGAATTCGTAGTAGTTGAGGCGGAGCGCCTGGATGCCCGCCGAAAGCCCTTCGAGCGCGATGACGAGGACGTTCCCCGAAAGCAGCACCGCGATGCCCGCGACCGAAAGCCGGCCGCCGACCATGTCCGCGATCGAGAAGAAGGCGCCCATCAAGGTCGCGTGGGCGATGCCGAGCCCCGCGACGCGCATGAACGAGAGCGTGTTCGCCAGGTAGCCCGAGAAGGCCTCGAGCAGCTCCACCGCCCACTCGAGCAGGAAAATGCCGACCGGGAAGCCCTTCGACTCGCCGTGCCGGCGCTTCTCGAGGTGCTCGATGGGCGCCGCGAGGCCGAGCAGCAGGACGGGCGGACCCAGCAGCAGGGCCAGGACCGGCGCGGAAGGCAGGGTCCGGTAGCCGCTCCCGACGAAGCCGAAGGCGATCCAGGCGCCCGCGATGTAGATCCAGCCGCCCGCGAGGCCGTGCTTGCCGAGGAGGAGGGCGCGCCAGCGGCGCAGCCGGACGAGGTTGTACCAGTTGAGGAGGATGCCGAGCACCAGCACGGCCATGCCGAACTTGATCGAGATGCCGAGTATGCCGTAGACGTCGCGGACCGGGCCGCCCCCGGCGTGCGCCCCGGTGGCCACCCCGTGGAAGTCGAACCAAAGCGCCTCCGTGAGCGGCAGGCCGAACCAGGACCCGAAGAGGACGCCCGAGATCATGGCGGACAGGCCGCACCAGGCGAAGAGCTCGAAGAGCGCGGTCTTCCGGCCCTGCTTCCGGGCGCGCAGTAGTCCCAGGACGCCGACGAGCGCCACGACCAGGCCGTGCCCCGCGTCGCCGAACATGAGGCCGAACATGGCCAGGTAGGAGACGGCGACGAAGGGCGTCGGATCGACGGCGCCGTATTCGGGAGTGCCGTAGTTGGTGACGAGCCCCTGGAACGCGTCCAGGAAGCGCGGATTCCGGAGCTGCACGGGCGCGGAGAGCTTCCGGGCCTCGCCGCTCGCCGGTTCGTGCCACTCGATGACGCAGGCGCCGCCGGAAGCCCGCTGGAGCGCCTCCTCGGTCGAGGCGCTAAGGCTCGCCGGTATCCATCCCGAAAAGAGCACGGCCCGCTCGGTCGAGGAAAAGCCCGCGCGGATCGACGCGGACAGCTCGTCGACGCGAAGCCGGGTCCACAGCTCCGAGAGTTCGGTCGCTCGTTCCGTTATCGCCGTCTCGACGCCGGCGGCCGCCGCGCGCTGCGCGGTCCGCAGCGCCTCGGCCTTCGCCTCGATGCCCTTGAGCGCCTCGTCCCGATCCGCCGGCGATCCGGAGGGGAGCTCGCCCTGCCGCCACTCCGCGCGGGCCAGCGCCGACTCCAGCGAGCGCTCGTCGCGCTTGAGCGACATCACGATCGCGTCGACGCGCTCGCCCTCGTCGGCGGGCCGCGCGACCAGGGCGACGGGCATCGATGCGAGCTCGGCCTCGAGCCGCGACAGGGCTTTCCGCGAGACCGTGCCGGCGCGGACCGAGAGGAAGCCGGACGCGCCCTTCCCGAGCTCGCCCGCGGCGGAGGAGAAGCGCGCGGAAACCTGCTTGCGCATCTCCTCGAGCCTGAGCAGCTCGTCCTGCAGGACCTTCTGCCGCTCGCGCGACGCGGCGATGCCTTCGGAAACCTCCTCGACGACGCGGGCGGCCGCGGCGAGGTCGACCGGGACGCCGGCGGCCGCGGGCCTCCGGATCTCCGGCGCGCGGCCCGCGAGCTGGAAGAAGCCCTCGACGCGCTTCCTCAGCTCTCCCGCGCCCTCGCCCGCCGCGTCGTTCCCGTCGGGACGAAGCTTTTCCTTCCAGGCCGCGTCGAGCTCCCTGACCGCGACCGCGTCGAGCGCGCCCAGCGCGAGCAGCTCGCGCGAAATGGCGTCGGACGCGGAAGCCGGCGCCGCGGCCACCAGCAAGCGCATCGGTGCCGTACCGCTCATGATGCCTCCCTCGCGCGCGCCGCGCCCGTCCCGTACCGCGCGGCCCCGAGCCCGGCGCGCACCCGGGCCAGCTCCTCGCGCTCGAGGCGCAAGTAGGCCAGCACCACCCCGACCGTGAAGGGATCGCCGGCAAGCAGCTTCCGCGCCTCGACCAGGCCGAGCTCGCGCAGGGCCCGCTCGATCAGCGCGAGCCGCGAAAGCTCGTTTCCGGCGCCGCCCGCCAGGGCCCTGAGACCCCGGTCGCCCAGCATGCCGCCTACGGCCTCGGACAGGTTTCCCGCGTCCCAGGCGGCGATCACCGCCTCGGCGTCGAGCGGCGCTCCCCAGGGAATCAGGCGGGACAAGGCCTCTTCGGCGCCCATTCCGCCGTAGGCGCGGAAGCGGACCAGCCAGGCCAGGTTCGTCAGGTCGACCTCGAAGCCGACCTGGCGCTCCGCCACCTTGCGGTCGACGGGGCCGAGGGCCCTCAACGCGTCGAAAAGCAGGCGGAAATGCAGGCGGTCCAGCGCCAGCTCGAGCTCGAAGAGGCTGCCCGCCTCGACGGCCTTCCGCGCCTCCGCGGCCGCCACGGCCTCGTAGGGCGTGCCGGCGAGCGCCGCGACCAGTCCTTCCGCGTCCCCGGCTTCGAGCACCGCGTCCAGATCCAGGGGATGGACCACGGGAGCGCGATGCAGGTAGCCGGAGCGGACGGATACGTCGCCGCCCCGGAAGCGCGCATCGAACCAGAGCCTGAGCGCGTCCTTGAGGTTCGCGGCCTCGAGCCGCTGCGCGAGCGCGTCGACGAAGGACCGGAGCGGCTCCCCGCGGTCGCGGCGGAGCTCGGCGTGCATGTCGATCTCCATGGAACGGAGGGCGGCCTCGACCGCGCGCAGGTCGCCCGTGGCGTTCCAGGGGACGGCCAGCGCCTCGTACCGCGTCCCCCGGAGCGAGAGGAGGGCTTCGTCGACCGTGGCGGCTTTCGCGATCTCCTCGAGGCGCTCGTCGGGCAGGAGCTTGCCGATCCGCGTCCTGAGCCGGGCGGCCAGGAAGGCGTAGGTGCCGATCCTCGAGGGCATGCCGCTAGTCCGCTTCCAGCCTGGTGGCGAAGAGGAAATCGGCGGCCTCGCGCGCCAGGTTCTCGACCCTGGGCTCCAGGGCCGTCCGCGCGGCTTCCGCGGCGGCGGCGCGCTCCGCCAGCGAGGCCGCGGCCTTCGCGGCGGCCTCGGCGCGAGCGTCGGAAAGCCGTTCCCGGAGGCGGGCGCCGGCCCGTTCCCGGGCGGAAGCCACGATGGCCTCGGACCGGGCGGAGGCGTCCCGCGCGAGGCTCTCGGCCTCGCGTCGGCCGTCCTCTACGACGCGCCGGGCTTCCGCCTCCGCGGCGAGAATCTTTTCGAGCGTTTCCTGCATGGGACCGGATCCCTTCGCGCGGACGTTCCGGCGGGCGCGTCGGGGGCGCGCCCGGGAGGGGGACGTCCGACGACTCGCGGGCGGACCCGGGCGTCGAACGTCGTCGGCCAGTCTATCCCGCAAGCCGGAACGTGTACAGGGCGCGCGGACGCATTCGCCGCGCCCGGGCGAGCTTGCGGCGTTCCGTCCGCCGGGAGTACCATGGAGGGATGCGATGGGACGTCAGCAAGGTCGAGCACGAGGGCGACGCCTACTTCACGGTGCGCTGGTCCCCCTTCGCCAAGGCGGACAAGTACACGATCCACACGGGCGTCCCCGCGATCGCAGGTATAGCGGAACTCTACTGGATGGACGAAGCGAGGAAGCTGAACCTCTTCTGCGTCGCCCGCTCCTGGTACGGCGGCCTCCGCTCCGTCGTGCGCGCCCGCATCGACCCCGAGCTCGAGCGCGACGAGTACCGCCGCTCCGTCCTGGAAGCCCACCCGAACGACCTTTGGTACCGCTACACCGGCACCGACAGCCACGGCGACATGAGCGACCTCATGTACTTCTTCATGGAGACCTACGCGCCCGGCGCCGGCCTCGTGGAAAGCTCCGGCCGCTACGGCCGCATCTTCGTCGACGAGATCGACGCGGGCAAGCTCGTCACCAGCTGACGACACGCAAGCGCCGGCACGGATGGCGCGCGGTTCCGGAGCATGCCCTATCCTTGCGCGCGCTTGTCATTTCACAGGCAGCCAATTATAATTGGCATTCTCGGGAATACTCCATGCCCTTAAGCGGCAAAGAGATGCTGGACCGGTACCTTGCGGCCGGCTGGATCCTCGTGAGGATCCGCGGCTCGCATGCCCGCGTCATGCTCGGAGCGTTCCGCGAGACGATTCCCCTCCATCGCGAGCTCCACAGGGGGATCGAACGCGCCCTCCTCAAGCGATTGGAGAGCGTGCGGAAGGAGACGAGGTCATGACCTACCATTTCAGGGTCCATGAAGATCCCGACGGTCGCTGGGCGGAGTGCCTCGAGCTCGAGGGCTGCGTCACCCAGGAAGGCATCAGCCAGGACGGCAAGACCCAGTCGCTCCGGGTAGCCATGACCGAAGCGCTCGAACTCTATCTCGACGATCCGCCCGATTCTTCCCGGGCATGCCCGCTTCCCGACGCGCGACTCGACGAGGATGCTACCCTCGCGCGGGTATCGGTCAACCCGGAGCTCGCCTTCGCGGTAGCCCTGAGGCGCACGCGGGCCGACCGCCGGCTAACGCAGGCCGCTGCCGCCCGGGAGCTCGGATTCCCGTCGCTCTGGTCCTACCAGCGGCTCGAAGCGCGGCCCAATCCGAGCCTGAAGACGATTCGCAGGATCCTTGAAGTGTTCCCGGAATTCCCTGTCGAACTCGCCTTGCGCTGATTCCCCTTTCCCCGTAATCCCCGCGGACGCTCCCGCCGATGATTGGAAGGCAGGAGGAACCGGAACGTGATCCGCGGTTGGTATACGGGCGCGAGCGGCATGCAGGCACAGCAGGTCCGGCTCGACGCCATCTCGAACAACCTCGCCAACGTCGACACCGACGGCTACAAGCGCGACACCGCCGTGCACAAGGCCTTCGCCCAGCTCCTCCTCCGGCGCATGGACGACGACGGCGTCTACCTCCACCCCCTCGGCTCCGGCGACCTGGCCCCCGTCATCGGCAAGCTCGGCACCGGCGTCGAGACCAACGAGCTCTTCACCGAGTTCGAGCAGGGCCCCCTCAAGCAGACCGAGAGCGACTTCGACCTGGCGCTCGATGGCAAGGGTTTCATGGCCGTCTCGACCCCCTCGGGCGAGCGCTACACCCGCAACGGCTCCTTCGTGCTCGGCAAGGAAGGCTACCTCGAGACCAAGGAAGGCTTCCCGGTCATGGGCGAGAACGGCCCCATCCGCGTCAAGGCGAACAACTTCACCGTCGACGCCGAGGGCCGCGTCTGGGTCAACGCCGAATTCCTTTCCCCCGAGGAACGCCTCGTGGCCCGCGAGGAGAACCAGTGGGACGACACCGTCCTCCTCGACACCATCAAGCTCGTCGACTTCGAGACCCCGCGCTACCTGGCTAAGCAGGGCTCCAGCCTCTGGCGGAGCACCGAGGAATCGGGCGAAGCCCGCCTCATGGACCGCGGCGAACGCCCCAAGGTCATCCAGGGCTTCACGGAAGCCTCCAACGTCAATCCGGTGCTCGAGATGGTGCGGATGATCGAGGTCAACCGCGCCTACGAGGCGAACCAGAAGACCATCCAGTCCGAGGACTCCATGCTCGGCAAGCTCATCAACGAAGTGGTCCGCGTCTAGCGGCGCGATCGATAGGGAAAAAGGAAGGCAGCGATGGTACGGAGCCTTTGGACCGCGGCGAGCGGCATGATCGGCCAGCAGGCCAACATCGACACGATCTCCAACAACCTGGCCAACGTGAACACCTCGGGCTTCAAGCGCATGCGCGCGGACTTCGAGGACCTGATCTACCAGACCGTCCGCTACGCCGGCACGCCCGCCACCGAGGACACAGTCGTCCCCGTACCCATCCAGATGGGCCACGGCTCCAAGCTCTCGGCCACGCAGCGCCAGTTCACCCAGGGCGCGCTCCAGAACACCGAGAACGTCACCGACATGGCCATCCAGGGCGACGGCTTCTTCCGCATCCTCATGTACGACGGCAGCTACTCGTACACCCGCGACGGCGCCTTCAAGATCGACTCGAACGGCCAGTTCGTCACCTCGAACGGCTACCGCCTGCTGCCGGAAATCACCATGCCCGAGAACTTCATCCCCGAGACCATCGCCGTCAGCCAGGACGGCCGCGTCACGGTCAAGGTGCCGGGCCAGGACGAACCCATCCTCGTCGGCCAGCTCGAGCTCTACCGCTTCCCCAACCCCGTCGGCCTCACCGCCATCGGCGAGAACCTCTTCAAGATCTCGAACGCCTCCGGCGACGCCATAGCGGGCCGCCCCGGCTTCGACGGCATGGGCAAGACCATCCACCGCTTCCTCGAGATGTCCAACGTTTCCGTGGTGCGCGAAATGGTGAACATGATCGTGGCGCAGCGCGCCTACGAGTTCAATTCGAAGGCCATCCAGACCACGGACAACATGCTCGGCACGGCCACGAGCCTGAAGCGGTAAGCCATGACGGGAATCGACCTCGCGACGATGGAACTCCGCTACCGGACTCCGGCGGCTCCGGCGGGAGCGGCCAACACGGGGGCCCGCGTGCTCCCGAACGCGAAGGACATCGACCGTTCCAGCAAGCTCTACGAGCAGTGCCTCGAGTTCGAGGGCATCTTCGTCAAGATGATGCTCACCGAAATGCGGAAGAGCGTCGACAAGGCCGGGCTCGTGGACGGCGGCTACGCCGAGGAACTCTTCGAGGACATGCTCTACGACGAGTACGCCAAGGACATGACGAAGAACGCCCGCTTCGGCCTCTCCGACCAGATCTACCTGCAGCTCTCCGGAAAGCGCTGACCCCGCTCCCGCGCGGTCGTTCGCGCGGCCATAGTCTCCCGGCGCGGCGGCGCGGAGCCCTGTCCCTCCGCGCCGCGTTCCGTTATGCTCGGCGCCATGGCCATCGACCGCGAACTACTGTCTCAGGGAATCGCCGCGCTCGGCATCGAGGTTCCGGACGGCGCCCTCGTACGCCTCGCGCGCTACGGCGACGAAATCGAACTCTGGAACCCGACCTACGGCCTCGTATCGGCGGAAGGGCGCGAGCTCGTCGTAAAGCACCTGCTCGACAGCCTGGCGCCCCTGCCTTCCCTCAAGGCCCTTGGGGAATCGATCGCGGCCGCGCGCGGTCCCGGGAGCGGCGCCGTGCGCCTGGCCGACGTCGGCACCGGCGCGGGCTTGCCCGGCATCCCCCTCTCGATCTTCCTGCCGGACTGGCGCTTCAGCCTGGTCGACCGCATGGGCAAGCGCCTGCGCTTCCTCGAGAACGAGCAGGCCCTGCTCGGCCTCTCCAACGTCGAGCTCGTCGAGTCGGAAGCGGAGCGCGCGAAGGGTCCCTTCGACCTCGTAACGTTCCGCGCGTTCAGGCCCTTTTCCGAGGCGAAGCTCTTCCGCGCGCTCTCCAAAACCCTGGTTCCGGGCGGCGCGTTCGCGGCGTGGAAGGGTCGCCACGATTCGACCCGGGAGGAACTCGCCGCGCTCTCGGGCGATCCGGTCCTCGGCTCCGCGGCGGCGGCCGCGGAGATCGTGCCGGTCAAGGTTCCCTTCCTCGACGACGAACGCTGCCTCGCCGTCCTCCGTTTCTGAGGGACCGCCCGCTCACCAGAGGCCGGGGATGATTCTCCAGCGGACCTTCTCCATGTAGGCGAGGTAGCCGGGGAGCTCCCGGACGAGGGTGCGCTCCTCCGCCACCGCGCGTACGCCGAGTATCACCGGGACGCCGAGCCCGGCCAGGGCCGCCCACCAGGAACCGAGCGCGACGCCGGTGGCGAGGTAGAACGCGGACGCTCCCGCGTACATGGGGTGCCTGACGACGGCGTAGGGCCCCGTGTCGACGACCTTCTGGCCCTCGACGACCTTGACCGTCCTGCCCGCCCAGCGGTTCCTCAGCATGACCGCGACGATCAGCGCGTACGCGGCCGCGACCGCGAGGTCCGCGACCAAGGAGGCGGTGGGAGGTACCTCGGACCACCCGAAGCGCCGGTCGAGCCCCGGCAGCGCGAAGAGGGCGAGAAAGTACCACGCGGCCGCACCGAGGATCCTCCGCTGCGCCTTGTCCCGTTCCTGGTACTCGACCCGGCGCGCGAGGGCCTCCGGTTCGCGGACCGCGAGCGCGACGAGGGCGACCGTCATGAGGAACGCCAAGGTCCCGAGCCAGATCCACGCGTTCGGCCACGCGAAGGTCCCGGCGCTCGCGAACAGGATGCATCCCGTCGCGGCCATGCCCAGAAGGAAGGTCGCGGCGGCCCGCGCCGCGACCTTCGCCCTCGAAACGCCGGCGCCGCCGGCCGCCTTCCAGTCCTCGCCCATGAGCGCCTCCCCGTCGATCGCCTTCGATGATCAGCTTCGGACGCGGGCGACCGCAAGCCCTCCGGAAAAAACGGAACCCCGCCGGCCCGGGGACGGGCGCGACGGGGTCGCGGATCGGCGGGGAAGATCGGATCAATCGGCGGAGGCACCCTCGCCGTCGGCCGGCTCGAGCACGAAGTCGATCACGGCGACCGGGCTCCGGCCGACCAGTCCGGCGCGCAGCGTCTCCTCGACGGGACGGTAGCCCGCCGCGCTGGCCTGGATGGGATGGTCCTCGTAGCGGGTGAAGAACGCGAACGAACCGTCCGCGCCGGTGGCCACCGATACGCCCGAGCTTCCGTCCTGCACCAGCGCGCCGCGGATGGGGGAACCCGTGCTCGCGTCGATCACCCGGCCGGAGACGTGGAAGTCGGACTTCGCGACCCCGGCGCACGCGGCCGTGGCCGCGGAAAGGACGAGACCGAGGACGGCGAGCGCGACCGGGCCCGGCGTCGGGCGGACCGACGCGACGCGACGCGCCCCGACCCTCGTCGCCGCGGGGAGCCCGCGCGGGCTCGAAGCCTTTTCGCCACCGATCTTGTTCATGGTTTGAACGATAGCGCGCGCGGCGCGCGTTTCAAGGGCGGGAATGCGGCTTTTTCGAGGCAAGCGGGGCGGGCACTTCAGTCCTCGACCAGGAGGCCCTTCTGCCGCGCGTCGATGGTGTCGAGCAGGGGCATCAGCTTGGGTTTCTCGATCAGGTCGATCAGGCGCGCCTCGACGAACTTCTTGGCCTCGTCCGTGAAGCCGCCCGCGGTCAGGCAGTAGCCCTTGCCCGCCTTGAGGTCCTTGATGCGCGCGTGGAAGTCGCGGACCATCAGCTCGCCCACGGTGCCCGTCGTCCGGAAGAAGCGGAACAGGACGATGTCCGACCAGCGCGAGGTCTCCACCTCGGCCAGGATGTCCGCCCAGTCGTTCTTGTTGACCTGGATGTCCGTGATCTTGATCTTGGCCTTGGGGAAGAAGGCGAGCGTGATCTTCCGGCAGAGCGTCACGAATTCGCTCGTCGCGGCCAGCAGGTAGATCTGGAGGTTGCGGTTGGTGTTGAGCTCGCGGTACTTGCCGAGCTGCTGCGCCACGTCCTTGTAGTTCGGGTGGATGGTCTGCACCTCGGTCAGGATGGCGACCGCCTTGGCTATCTCCTGCTCGCGCAGGTAGGCCGCGGCCAGGCGGTACTTGAGCTCGACCAGGGTCTCGATCTTGACGTCGGGATGCTTGAGGCCGATCTCGAAGTCGAGGATGGCCTTCTGGAACTGGCGCTGGTTCAGGTGGATGGAGCCGGCGAAGAGGCTGGCCGAGGGGCCGAGCGCGGGATCGGCGCGCAGGTGCTGGAAGATCTTGAGCGCCTGCTCGACCTGCTGCAGCTCGAAATAGCACTCGGCGATCGCGTAGAGCGATTCCTTGTCGTCCGGCGAAAGGTCGACCGCCTTGCGGAGCACGCCGAGGGCCTCGCGGTACTGCTTGTTCTTGAAGAGCGCGTGGCCGAGGTAACGCAACGCCGGCGCGTGCTCGGGATTCCTGACCAGGGCCTGTTTCATGGCCACGACGGCCTTGTCGTACTGGCGCTTCTGGAACTCGAGGTACCCGATGTTGTAGTTGACCTCGAAGTCGTCGGGGATGACCGTCCGCGCGATCACGAAGCCCTTGTAGGCGTCCTCGAGCCGGTTCAGCCTGAGGGCGGCGAGCCCGAAGCGCTTGTTCGCGTCGAATTCGTCGACCTCCGGATTCCCCGCGCTCACCTCGACCAGGGTCTCGTAGGTCTTGAAGGCCTTTTCCCAATCGCCCTCGATGAACTGCGCCTCTCCGACGACGGCCAGGGCGTCCGGGTCCTTCGGGTTCACGGCGAGCCGGCGATTGGCTTCCTTGAGCGCCTGGTGCCGATCCTTGGCGTGGATTCCGCGACGCTTCTTGCGCGCGCCTTCCTTGCCCTTCCTCGAGGAAAGGGCTCCCGCCAGCAGCGTGACGAAGCTGAGCGCGACCACGGCCACGAGGATTGGAACGACGATCCCCATGCCGCCAGTATCGAAGCGGGAGGCGCAGGTGTCAAGTTGGCGCGCCGGCGCGAACGCCTCAAGGCACCCTCGCGACGCGGTAGACCTCGCGCGCGAATTCTCCGAGCACGTCCTCGAGGTCCGCCGGGCCGAAGGTCCGCATGATTCCCGCCTGGCCGGGGAAGCGGGCTTCGACCTCGGTCGAGACCCGGTACCGCACCAGTGTCCAGGGTCCGTCCGCGGCCTCGATGGCCTCGAACACGTAGCCGCCCGCGCTTTCGCGCAACGAGCCGTCCGAGCGCACCAGGGAGAAGTCCACCTCGACGCGCCCGGACGCGGGGCGCGCCCGGACATTCCGGAAAACCGCCGTCGAGAGGAAGGAAAGGCCCAGGACCTTCACGCCCGTCTCCTGCTCCGTGACGATCTCGTCGGCGGACCGGGAAAGCACGCGGGACCGGAACACGCGCGAAAATACCTCGTGCGATCGCTCGTACGCTTGCCAGTTCGCCGCGGCGACGGCCTCGAGAGGGGCGCGGAGCACCACTTCGTACGAGGCGTCGAGCGTTATCCATTTGGAACCGTCGGGCGCTTTCGCCGTCTCCACGCCGAAGTCGATCTTGCGCGGCCGGTCGACGATCGCCCGCCAATCGGAAGGAGCAGAGCCGCTTCCCGCCGCGAGCGCGGCGCCGCTTCCGAAAGCCAGGAAGCAGAGGAGCGCCGCCAGCGCCCGGATTCGCCGCGGACCCGGTCCGGTCCCGTCCGCCCGCACCGCGCGCCGCCCCGCGCCCGATCCCGCGCCGCCCGCCGGCATCCGGGTCTTGATCCTCGCGATCATCATCAACGCTCCCCGGCGCGCCGGTACGCTTCGCGCGAGAATTCCCCGAGCATGCGCTCGAGGTCGCCCGGGCCGAACGCGCGCATGACGCCGGCCTGCCCCGGAAAAAGCCTGAGTATCTCGCTCTCCGTATAATACGCCACGTAGGTGACCGGCTCGGGCATCCCGCGTATCTCCGCGAAGTACCACCAGCCTTCGCCGCACCGTATCGATCCGTCGGAATCGAGCAGGCTCCAGCTCACGCGCGCCGCGTCCGCGGCGGGGCGCTCGAGCGTGTTCAGGAAGCTCGCCCTCGAGAGGAACTCGAAGCCCATCACGCTCACGCCGGCCACCTGCTCGCCGACCGCCGCGTCGTCGGTCCGCTCGAGCACTCGGGACGATTCGACTCGGGAAAAAATCCGCGCCGACTCGTCCATCCCGAGCCAGCACGCGTCGAGGACGGCGGAGAAGGGAGCGCGGAGCGCCAGCTCGTAGCGTCCCGAAAGCCGGATCCACGCCTCCCCGTCCCGTACCGGAAACGCCTTCACCTCGAACGAGAGCGCCCTCGGCTCGTCGACGATCATCCGCCAGTCGGACGGAATTTCCTGCGCGGCGAGGAGGGGCGGCGGCACCGACGCGATCAAGGCGAGCAGGACGGTCCGGGCGCGGGTTCCCGCGCGCCGCCGAGGATGGGGCTTCATTCCGGCGATTATAGCGCCGCGCGCCGCGCGGGGACAGAGCTCGACGAAACCCGGCATACGGCCCCTCCCGTCATCGATCGCCGGGCCCAGCCGGGCCCGGGCCCGGGGCCGCGGCCGCGCGCGCTCTGGCCGCTCCCCCTTCCGACGCGGTATACTCAGCCTCCGCGGCCTCGAGCCGCGTGGAGGTGGGTTTCGTGCGGATCGCATTCGTGACGGATTGCTTCTGGCCGCGCGTCAACGGCGTCACGGTTTCCATCCAGTCGTTCAAGGACGAGCTCGAGCGCCGCGGCCACGAGGTCGTCGTCCTCTGCCCCGAATACCCGAAGCGCGACAGATCCATTCCCGAACCCGGCGTCCTCCGCTTCGACTCCATGGGGAACAGCTTCAGCGTGGAGGACCGGCTCGTGCACCTGCACGCGTTCCCCCGCGTCTTCATGGCGCTCGACCGTTTCCGGCCCGACGCCGTCCACATCAACACCGAATTCGCGCTCCAGATAGCGGCGCGCCTCTGGTGCAAGGCGCGGGGCTATCCTTTCCTCATCACGGCGCACACGAACTGGGAGCACTACGTCGGCAACTACCTTTCGCGCCTCCCGAAGCGGCCGCTCAAGACCTTCGCGCGCACCGTCATGCGGCTCCTCTACGGCACCGCGGACATCCTCGTCACGCCGACCGCCGAGATGGCGTCCGTCCTCCGCGGCTACCATATCAGGCGCAAGATCAGGATCATCCCGAGCGGCATCGATCCGAACCTGTTCGTCGCGGACCGGACCGAGGCGGCCGCCTGGCGCGCGCGGCTCGAGGAAAGGCACCCGGTCCTCGCGGGGAAGCGCTGGCTGCTCTTCGTCGGCCGCGTCACAGAGGAGAAGAACGTCGCCTTCCTCGTGCCCGCCCTCGCGCGCGTCGCGCGGGAAGCGCCCGACGCGGCCCTCGTCCTCGTCGGCGACGGCCCGGGACGCGGACACGTGGAGCGCCTGGCCGCGCGGGCCGGACTCTCGGACCGGGTCGTGGTGACCGGCTACCTGCCCCGCAACGAACTGCGCCACGCCTACGCGAACGCCGAGGTTTTCGCCTTCGCCTCCAAGACCGAGACGCTCGGACTCGCCACCATCGAGGCCATGACCGCCGGGGTCCCCGTCGTGGCCGTCGGCATCATGGGCACGCGCACCGTCATGCGCGGCGACAACGGCGGTTTCATGGTCCGCGAGGACCTGGCCGAATTCTCCGCCGCCTGCGTCCGCCTGCTCACGGATCCGGCCCTGCGCGCGGCGAAATCCGCCGAGGCCCGGGAATGGTCGAAGCAATTCTCGATTGCGGCCCAGACCGACCGCATGGAGCGCATCTACGAATTCTCCGCGTCCATCCGCCGCTCGGCCATGAGCGCGCGGCGCCGGATCAAGGTCAAGCTGAAGTGGGTCTACCGGGCCGTCGAGGGCTACATCCGAAGACTGGCGGAGTGAACCGATAGAGCCGGGACCCGATCCGGCCGCTCCTCAATTCAGGCGCCTGACCACCGACGTTGAGAGCTCCACGCCCGATGCCCGCGCGCCTTCGACATGGCCCGCGTTGGCCTCGTGCCGCCACGCCGCGAAGGCCCGCAGCTCCCAGGGCTCGAAGCGCCACGCGCCGGACAGCGACAGGGTCGTCTCGTAGACGGGAACGCCCGACGGAGTCCTCAGCGCCGCGCTCGCCTCTCCCCCCTCGAGGGGATTCTCCCACCAGTCGTCCCAACGGGCGCCCGGGTCGAGCGCGTTCTCTCCGCGCGCCGCGAAGCGATACTCCAGCCCGAACGCCCAAGCCCCCGGCGCGGCGTACGCGGCCTCGAGCCGACCGACCAGCGCGTCACGCCCGTACGGCGAGCCGACCCAGGAGAGGATCTCGTCGTCCCACGCGTACCCGACCGGCGCGACGAGCTCGTGGCGCATTCCGAGGAAGGACCAGTCCCTGCCGTAGAGCGTCGCCCACCAAGGCGTCGCGTAGTAGCCTTCCAGCTCGAGCGAAAGGAAGCCGCCCCCGCGCGGCAGCGAATACGAAACGCCGCCGAGCAGCGCGTAGGCATCAGGCTGGATCGAGCCCGCCTCGCTCGGGAAGGGCGTCTTGAACTGGTTGAGGGCGAGCTGTCCCCAGGCGCGCGTCCCCCGGAACGGAGTCCACGCCAGATCGAGGCCGAGGAGCGAGCCGACCGAGGAATCGCGGTCGCCGTAGTACTTCCACGCGGAAAAGGCGTGGAAACTGGCCAGCGGGTTCAGGTAGCGGAGCTCGAGCGGCTGGGCCACCATGACGCCTTCGGTGAACCCGAGTGATACCGTCGGCGCGGGCCGCCAGTCGAGGCGGTGCAGGTAGAGGTGGCGCTGGATCGAGGTCTCGTAGTCTGCTCCGCCCGGATCGACGATGACGGGAAGCGACTCGAGCTGCATGACGAGCGTGCGCCAGCCGAGCGACGCGGAGAAGAGGGAAAGCAGCGCGAAGTCGACGCGGTCGAGGCCTTCCGACACCGTGAGGGCGCCGAGCTCCTCCGCCCCGAAGTCGAGTCGGTCGCGGGCGAGCGCGAAATTCCACGAGGTGCCGCCGACCGAAATACCGGCCCGCCGGGGAACATGGATGTCGAAGTACTCGGGCCCGTCCGGAACGTTGGTCAGGTTCGGGCCGCCGAGGGCGGTCGAGGGGAGCGTCGAAACCCACCAGCCTTCGCGCAGCTCGAGGTCCAGGAAACCCAGCGCCGCTTCGCCGAGCTCGAGCGAGAACGGAATGGCGACGAGCGAAGGCCGGTCCGCCGGCGTTCCGCTCCAGGGCAGCGTCTCGTCGCTCCGGTAGCGGAGCTCGAGCCCGGCGCTGACTTCGAGGGTAGCCCGCAGGTCCCCGCCGAGCCCTTCTTCACCGCCGCCCTCCGCGAGCTCCGTCCCCGCCAGCGCTTCGAGCCTGCGAAACGCCTCGAGACCGGGCCCCGAGAGCGTCGCCGCGTCGATTTCCTCGAGGTACAGCCTGAGCTCGGCGACCGGCATCGGCGCCACGATCGGGGGCGGCACGAGTCCCGCGTCGAGATGGACCGCGCGGAGCGCCTCGAAAGCCCAGGAACCGGCGGGAATCAAGGTCCGACCGCTTTCGGCGGCAAGCGGCGTCGCGAGGAGCGCCGCCGCGAACGCGAGCGCGACCGGGAGCGCCGGCCTGGCCCGTCGGCGTCGCGACAGGTCCGCGCGGACAGCAGAGACAGCGGGGACAGAGCTCGCCGCGTTCGAATCGCGGCGACCCGAGCTTAGGCGGCAGGCTCGCATCGTCATGGCTGGATTCTCCGGCACCGGCGCCGTCCGGGTCAACGGCCGGCGCGTGTTTCCGCGGGGGATTTAAAACGAAACGGGCCCGGCGCGATGCCGGGCCCGCGGGGAGATTTCCAGGTGAACCGGATGCTTCCGGTCGACGTTCCGTCCGTGGCTAGAAATCGAGCGAGTACCGGATCCGGACTCCGAGGTTGCCCAGCAGCTCCAGGCCTGCCGAAGGCCGCCACACCGGCTCCTGGTTTCCGTCCCCGTTGGAGTCGACCACGGCCGCGAGCTTGAGCCGGTTGGCGACGTAGCCGAAGGCGCCTTCGATGGAGACCTGGATGCTTCCGAAGGAGCGGACGCCAGCGAAGGTCGCGAGAAGGCGCTGCTCGAGGAGCGCGCCGTCGAGCCAGCGCGTGCCGGTTTCCGACCAATCCTCGCCGTCATGCCAAGGGTTCGCGGGCGATTTGGCGCCTGAAAGGGTGAACTCGAGTCCAGCGTCGAGGTCGAAGCCGGCGACCGAGTCCGCCCAGGTCGCCATGACGGCGAAGCTGTTCTCCCCGTGGACGTAGCCGATCATCTGTTCCTCGATCGGGATGCCCACGTAGTAGCTGCCCGAATGGATGGCGGATCCAGGGTAGTAGGTGTACGAGTAGAACTCCCCGCCGATCGACGAGAACGTGTACTTTGTTGCCGCGGCGGCGTGGGCCGCGAGCTCTCCCCAAGGCGACTTCCAGGCGACGCCCGCGGAGAGCGCCATCTTGTCCGGATTCTGGACCCCGGAAGGATCGAGGAACCGGTTCATGTTGATGTCGTCCACGAGCCATTGGCCATAGCCGCTCCAGGTGCCGTCGTCGTAATCGGCGAATAAGCCCAGGATGGAATTCTGGTTTCCGAGCCTCGACCACGGCCGTCCGCTGGCGGTCGTCACGTACTGGACGAAGAAGCCCGGGGCCGGGTTCATGAAGTAGAGCGGATCGAAATAGGTTCCGGTATAGACGCTGGCGTCCTCGAAGCCGAACCGGAAGTCGCCGAATTTCAGCCCGTAGTACTTGAGCGAGGCGCCGCGGTCGGCGTCGAGCCGGGCTCCGTCCGTCGTCACGACCGATTCGTAGATGCCGCCGTCGAGATTCGCGTTCAGGCCGATCCATCTGTTGACGAAGAAGAAGCGTTCGCTTTCGTAGGAGAATTCCGCGAGCAGCGCGCTGCGCTCCGCGCCCGAGGCGAACAGGGCATACGGGGAATCCACCGCGTCGGTGTTCGGCAAGTATCCGAGAGCCGCTCCGAGGGCGCCGAACTCGAGCCTCATGCCGGCCTCGAGGATTTCCACGGCGGAACCGCCGTAGTACCCGCCCAGGAATGGAGCCGGATACCGGCCCTCGTTGCTCAGCTCCAGCAGCCAGGAAATGGACACGCCGTCTCCGGCATGGGAAAGCCCGCCGACGAAGCTGCCGTATACGCCGTTCGCGGCTTCCGTGGCTTTCATCGCCTCCGAATCGAGGACGAGACCGGCCTCCGCGATGAAATCGAGGGCGGCTAGCGGTAGGCACGCCGCTGCGACGAGGGCGAACATGGCAACCAGGCGTTTCATCATTCCTCCGGGCGCGTTGGCGCTAACGACCTTCGCGTTGCAGGACAGTCATTATCGTTTTGAAGAATATCGAGAGATCGACGAACAACGACATGTTCTTGAGATAGTAGAGATCGTACTGGAGCTTCTTGTACGTATCCTCGATCGACGGGGAGTGGTACTCGCCGGAGACCTGGTCCCACCCGGATATCCCCGGCTTGACCAAGTGTCGCTGCCGGTAGTACGGAATCGCCTTCGCGAGCTCTTCGGCGATGTCCGGCCGCTCGGGGCGGGGGCCGATGAAGCTCATCTCGCCGCGCAGGATGTTGAGCACCTGCGGAATCTCGTCGATCCGCGTCGACCGCATGAATCCGCCGAAGGGCGTGATGCGGGCGTCGCCGACCGCGGTCGGCGACTGGTCGTTCCGGTCGGTCCGCATGGTGCGGAATTTGAAGATCCGGAAGGGAACGCCGAAGCGGCCCACCCTGGTCTGCGTGAAGAACACGGGACCGGGGCTTCCCAGCTTGATGGCCAGCGCGAACAGCGGCCAGAGCGGCGCGGTGACGAGGAGCGCCAGGATTGAGAGGACCAGATCGATGGCGCGCTTCGCCACCTCGTAGCCGCGCTTCGACTTGAGGTCGACGTTCTCGAGGAACCAGGCCTCGTTGATGGCGCCGATCGGGATTCTCCGGAGGATCATCTCGTAGAAGTCGGGCAGGCGGAAAAACCTGACCCGCAGATCCAGGAGGCCGAACAGTTCCGCCCTGGCTTCGGCCGAGATCGCGGATTCGTCGGCGATGACGAGCAGATCGGAATCGGTGTCATCCACCACCCCGCGGATTTCCGAGGGCTTCCTGACCGGCAGCAAGGCTCCGCTCTCGCGCGAGGAAAGCTTGTCGTCGAAAACGAAGCGGGCGTCGTATCCGAGGTAGGGCCGTACCGCGAGCTCGTCGACCACAGTCCGGACGTCGTCGCTGAATCCGATGAAGCCGACCCCCACCCGCTGGAAACTTCCCCGCCTGATTCTCCCGTAGGAGTAGCGCCAGCCCCAGAACAGCACCGCGTACAGCAGGGTGAAGATGACGATGACCGTCTTCGGCTCGATCGGCGATTCGGGGATCAGGTAGAAGTAGACGGCGGAACCCAGGCCCGACACCAACACGCTCGTCGCGAGCCGTCTCGCGAACGCCGCGTCGTCGAAGGGTCGGTCGATGCGGTAAAGCCCGGCGGTGTAGAAAACCAGGATCCAGCCGACGAAGATCAGGGTGAAGTGGCGGACATGGGTCGTGATGCCGAACAAGGAGGGGAGTTCGCCGTTACGCACCACGAGGGCCAGGAACAAGGTGGCATAGAGGAGCAGGATATCCGCGAGGAGGATCTTGAATTGCCGGTGCCGATGCGTCTTTCTCATCTTTGATTGCCGATTCTAGCGCCGAAAGCCCCGGCAAGTAAACCGGTTCCGGCGAGCGACGCATAAAGATCGCGATACGCGGCCCACATCCGTTCGGCGGAAAACCGCGCTTCGAATCTGGCGCGCGCCGCCGCGCCGGCGCGGAGGCGTCCGGCGGGATCGTCGAACCATGACCGCAGGGCCCGGGCGGCGTCTTTGACCGAATTGGCCACCACCGCGCCCACCTCTCCGTCGACGGCCTCGGGTATTCCGCCGACCGCCGACGCCACGACCGGTTTACCGCAAGAGAGCGCCTCCAGGATCGACATGGGCAACCCCTCGTAGTCCGAGAACAGCACGAAGGCGTCGCACAGGTTCGCGTAGTCGCCCGCTTCGGGCAGCTCTCCGAGCAGGACCACGTTCGGAGGCAGGGCTCGCGGCACGGCGGAAGGCGGATCGCCGATCCAGAAGAACGCCGTGGCGTCCGGATCGAAGGCCGAGGCCGTCTCGAGGAACAGGTCGAAGCGTTTGGGCGGCGCCAGACGGGCGATCGAGAGCACGACGAAACGGCCCTCCGACCGCGCCGCCAGCATGCGGTCGGCGGCCGCGCCGCCGGCTCGCCTCGCGAGCCGGTCGGTCGCCCCGTTGGGAATCGGGACGTGCGCGCCGGGCACGCCGGCGGCCACGAGGTTGCGCGCGTCGTACCCGGACACCGGCACGATCGCGCCGCAGCGGCGGGCCAGCAGCCGCTCCAGCGGCAAGAAGACGCGATGCGACTTCAAGATGGTGTCGAAGCCGTGGATGGTGTACACCACGCGTTTCGCGAGCCGTCCGGCCGCCACCCGACCGAGCACGCCGGCCTTCGAGGAGTGGAGGTGGATAACCTCGGGCTTCCAGGCGCGGTAGAGCGCCGCCAGTTCCAAGACGGCGAGGAAATCGTCCAGCGGGGAGATTTCCCGTCGGAGCCGCGTGAGCGGCCTTCGCTCGACTCCCGGATCGAGCGCGTCCCACATCGGCCCCTCGGGCACCGACGCGACGGCGCACGCGTGCCCGTCCCGGACCGCGCGGTTCGCGAGCTCGACCACCACCCGCGGAGCGCCGCCCAGGTCCGCGTTCGTGACGACGTGGAGTATCCTCACTCCCGCCCCCCGGCGGCGGCGCGCTTCTTCGCCTCGTAGTCCTCCCAGCGGAGAGCGGAAAAATGGGGATTGGGGCCGGTGATGAGGTAGCGGTTCACCGCATGGTCGACCCGCGCCGATTCCGGGGGCGGCGTCATGTAGTCCGGTCCGTACATCGTCGAGAGGTAGCGGTCCGGATCCGCCGGGCAGAGGAACTCCGCGTCCTCGAAGCGGATGCGCCCGAGGGGGAAGATCGCCTCCTCGGGCCAGGCTTCGCGCATCCACTCGAGCGGGTAGTCGTTCGCCCACACCGCCCCGCTCCGCTCCCCCCAGCGGAGGAAGGCCCGCGCGACGGGTCCGAGCCGCAGGATGGGCCGCAGGAGCGCCTGCAGGAGCGCCCAGGCGCCGCTCCAGAGCTTGTGCTTGAGGGACCAGCCGCGCCGCGGCCAGTCGGGTTCGAGATCGTACGGCGGCAACAGGGCGAAGAGCTTCCTGAGCCGGTGTCTCCGCGCCGTCATCCTCGCCGCCGGAAAAATGTCGATCGGGATGCCCTGCGAATACGCGAAGGGGCCGCCGGGATCGTCCATGAAGCTGAAACGGTCGCGCAACTTCGCCCAGGCCACCGGATGCGCGGGGTCGGTTTCCTTCGTCTGGAGGAACACGTCGTACGGCAAGGCGCTCGGCGCCAGCTCGAGGAAGCGCCGGTAATCGGCGAGCGGCATCTTCACGTCGACGTCGTCGTCCCAGGGAATGAAGCCGCCGTGCCGCACCGCGCCGAGCAGGGTGCCCGAATCAAGCCAGTAGCGGAGCCCGGCCTCGCGGCAGATCCGGTCAAAGATCTTGAGCAGCCTGAGCATGACGAGCTGGCAGCTCCGGAGCACGGTATCGCCCTCCGGACGCCGGTCCGGAACGGCCGCGTCGAAATCCGGCGCCGCTCCACTCATCCGCGCGCCGCCACGCGGGCGAGGTAGGCTCCGTACGCGGTTTTTTCGTAGCGTCGCGCCTGGGCGCGGAGCCCCGCCTCGTCGAGCCAGCCTTTGTGGAAGGCGATCTCCTCGAGGCACGCGACGTAGAGCCCCTGGCGATTCTGGATGGTCTCGATGAAATTCGCCGCCTCGAGCAGGTCGCGCGGATTCCCCGTGTCGAGCCACGCGAAGCCGCGGCCGAGCGTCTCGACCGAGAGCCGTCCCGCTTCGAGGTAGGCATTGTTCACGCTCGTGATCTCGATCTCGCCACGCGCCGACGGCTTCACCCCGGCGGCGACGCGAACCACCTCGTTGTCGTAGAAGTAGAGGCCCGGCACCGCGTAGTTGGATTTCGGCGCCGCGGGCTTCTCCTCGATGGAAAGCGCCTTGCCGCCCGGCCCGATCTCGACGACGCCGTAGGCGCGCGGGTCTTCCACATAATAACCGAATATGGTGGCGCCCTCGGTCCGGCCCGCGGCTCGCTCCAGCACGGCGCTGAAGCCCTGTCCGTAGAAAATGTTGTCGCCGAGCACCAGCGCCACGGGGTCCTTGCCGATGAAATCACGTCCCACGATGAAGGCGTCGGCGAGCCCCCGCGGACTTTCCTGCACCGCGTACGAAACCTCGAGCCCGATCGCGCGTCCGTCGCCGAGCAGCTCGCGGAAGCCCCCGATGTCCCGAGGCGACGAGATGACGAGGATCTCGCGGATGCCCGCCAGCATCAGGGTCGACAGCGGGTAGTAGATCATGGGCTTGTCGTACACCGGTAGCATCTGCTTCGACACCGCCACCGTCGCGGGGAACAGGCGCGTCGCCGTTCCGCCGGCGAGAATTATGCCTTTCATGGTTTCGGCTCCCATCATGAATTTTTACGTCGCCGGCCGCTCGCCGCAGCCCGCCGATCAGGATCGCTCCATCAGGAAATCCGCGACGCGCGCGCCGGCTTCGCCGCGATGGCTCCACGCCTCGTCGCGCGCTTCCGCGATGGCCGCCGAGACCGTCGCATCGCATCGGACCGAGGCGATCAGATCGGCTATTCGCGGGAAGTCGTCGTCGTGGAGCTCCCGCCCGATCCGCTCGACCGTCCGGAATTTCCACGGCCGTCCTCCGACGTCGCTCGCGTCGTAGGGACGCGGATCGAAATCCCGGACGGCGTACAGCACGGGACGACCGAACAGGAACGCGAAGTCGAAGATGATTCCGGAAAAGTCCGAGATCATGACGTCCGCCCGCGAGAGGGACCGCAGGTTCTCCCTGTCGAAATCCCACCATACGTTGGGGTAAGGCTCGAGCGACGCCCGCAGCCCGTCGAGCAGCGGCGCTTCCGATATCGTCGATTGGGGATGCGGACGCACGATGACCCCGACTCCGCTCCGGGCAAGCGGCTCCAGCAGCCTCGTTCCATGCCGCGCGAGGAGGCCGCTCGGTCCCCACGAGGGCGAAACCAGGACGGTCGTACCGGCGCGCGGCTCCGAACGCGAAGCGGCGAGCTCCGACGCGTAAACGTCGAGGTAGGTCGAGCCGACCGCGCGCAGCTCCTTGGCGGGCAGGCCGCGCTTGGCTTCGAGCTCCCGGATGGCCTGCGCCTGGTACTCGCCGGACAACAGGACCGAATCGAAATAGTCGAGTCCGAAAAGCCGGTACGACGTGGCGTCGTCCACGGCGTGCAGGATGTGCGCGTAATGCCCGACCCCTCGCGAGCGCTTGAACTGGTAAACGTCGAGTCCCGGCGTGGTGGTAAGGCATACCTGGGCCTCGAGCACGCGCATTCGAGCCCACGCGGCGTTTCCGCTTCCGATATACGAGGCCTTGAGCTTCGAGTAACCCGCGGTCAGACCCGGGTCGGACTCCTCCATCGAAAGGTAGCGCGCTTCGACGCCCCTCCGTTCGAGTTCCTCGACCACCGGCTTGAAGACGTTCCAGTATCGGGCGCCTTCCGAATGCAGGACTATCCGGGCGCGTTCCGCGCCCGTGACCCGTACGGAAACGGAGGGCGAGCGGGCGAAGCGCCCCTTCAGCCACACCCAGAAATGCTTGGCGAAGAAGTATACGGTCGTCGCCAATCCGACGGCGATGGAAAACAGGGCGCTGCCCGTGCCCGGGTCGACGTAGAGCGGATTCATCGCGCGTAGTCCCAGTTCGCCTCGACGAAAATATCGTCCTTCACGACGATCAGGTTTTCGGGGCCGAAATCGAAGATATTCCGTTTCTGGTCGGACGGATCGTACAGGGGCTTGTCGACGACCGTCACGTTCTCGCCAGGGGCCAGCGTCCGGAACGGCCGTCCCGTGAACGGGTTCGCGGCGCGTCCGATCGACGCCGTCGCGATGGCCGGGGTGTCCGCGTTGGTCCGGAACGAACGGTCGACGGTGAAATCGGAATCCGAGCCGAAATCCTTGACCATGAGCAGCGGATTGAAACCGGGAGCGCTGGTCGGATCGCGCTCGAAACCGGCGAACTCCGGCAGCGTAAGGTCCGCCCCGTGGTCGGCCACGACGACGATCCGGGTGTTGTCGTACACGCCTTCGGCCCGGAGCTTGTCGAGGAAGCGCCCGATCATGCGGAGCGACGCGGCGTTCACCCGATAGGTCCGCTCGGTGAAGTCGTCGGCGAAGCGCGGCGCGTCGGGTCGCCGCGGGTTCCTCGAGGGCACCCAGCCATCGGCGTCGAGGACCGCCGAGTCGTGCGCCGTGTCGTTGACCATGAGCGCGAACGAGTCAGCCCCGTCGTCGACCGCGACCAGCTCGGGCAGGTAGTCGAGCGCAGCGTACTTGTCGATGAAATCCGCGTACTCGTCCGGCGCGTATCGCGAGTCCCACCATTTCCCTTGATCGTAGATGCCGTAGCGGAGCGGCGTCGGGGCCAGCTTGAGGAGGGAGAAGCGGATCAGGCACCTTTCGACGCGGGCCGTCGGATCGACGGCCATGTCGTGCTCCTCCAGCCAACGCTGGGTGTGGCGGCCCGTCAGGTTGAAGGCGCTGACTCCGGAATACTGCCGGAATATCGTATTGTCGGGCACCCAGCTGTAATTGGCCCAGGAAGCGTCGGTGACGACGCTGCGCCATCCCGCCTCGGCGAAAAACCGCGGCATGACCGCCAGCGCCTCGTTGTGCTTCGACACGAGCGCTTCGTCGGAGCGGGCGTTGATGGCTTCCGGCGTGTACTCGTAGCCTCCGTAAAGGGGTGGGGCGCCCGCGAGCGTGTGCGGATTGAACGAGAGCGTGTTCGGATACCAGGTGAAGCCGCGGTATTTTTCGGCCAGGACCGGGTCGTCCTCCATGGCGTGGCTCACGAAGGCTCCGATCCCGCGGTCGAGCATGATGACGAGGACGTTCCGCCCTTTCCTCGTAAGCGTGTACGCGGGTTCGATTTCGCCGGCGCTCGACTCGAACCTGTCCGACGAGCGGATCTCGCGCAACTCCGCGAGGCCTGTCGATATGGCGTAGGCCTTCGCGCCCGTGGTCGCCGCCAGCCCGACGAGGCACAGGGCCGCGACCGCCGACACGAGGCGCGGTTTCCGCAAGCGGATCAGCGCCACGACCGCGGCCGCGGCGCCGAGCAGCGCCGCCAGGTTCGCGGCGCTCATCGCCTTCGTTTCGCGGAGCACGCCGGCGTTCTGGAAAAGCAGCTGGGGGGAAATCGCCCCGTAGCTCCCGCCGAACGCGAACACGTTCACGAAGGCCCCGGCGGCCAGGACCGCGAACGCCGCGGCGAGGCCGGCGCGGGCCTTCGCTCCGACCAGTGCGTAGAGCAAGGCAGGCCAGAGGAGGAACAGGCCCGCCGATTCAGCGAAAGCGCGGCCGATGAAGTCGGCGGGCCCGCGCGTCGCGCCCGCGAAGGAGAATTCCTGCGGGGAGCTGCCTATCAGGGCCGAAGGCACCGCGAGGCCCGCCAAGGCCGTCAGGGCGAGCGCGGACAGGATGAAGACGCCGAAGGATTCCCTGGCGCTCCGGAATCCCGGCGCGATGATCCGGTCGAGCAGACGGCGGCCCAGCGCCGCGAGCAGCGGCGCCGCGAGCACGAGGCCCGCGAGCGCGACGACGACGAGCCGCTTGCGGGCGGTGGTGTCGAGGACGAACAAGGCCGCGCCGACTGCCCCCGCCGAGAGCATCGCCATGACCGCCCAGAACGCGACGAGCGGGCGCTTCAGCCGGTAGAAGACGTTCTTGGCGAGCGAGAACAGGTTGTTCAGCGTCCAGTACAGCACCAGGCCCGACGGGGACATGTACAGCAGCGCCAGGAAGATCGCGGCCATGCCGTAGAGCTGGACTTTCTCGCGGACCGGGAGACCGCGCGCGTACACCGCGGACGCGGCCAGGTTGATCAGGGTCATGACGATCGGCAGGAGGTTGACCGCGACGCTGCCGAAGCTCACAAGCCCGTCCGGCTTCGAAAGATCGCACAGGAACCAGAAACCGCGACCGGACAGCTCCGGCAGCGACGAAAGGAACGAGTACGCCGCGATGAAGAACGGCACCTGCAGGAACAACCCGAAGCTGCTCCGGAGCGCGTAGATCGGGTGGTAGTGGTTCTGCCGGTAGTAGGTCGACAGGATCATCAAGCGCTCGTCGCCCCTGAACACCGCCTTGATGTCGTCGACCTTGGGCTGGAGCCGCTTCCTCGTCTCGCGCTCCAGCGCCTGGAGCCGTTCGGCACGCGCGTACAGCGGCAAGGTCAGGACGTTCACGGCCAAGCTGACGCCCGCGATGGCAAGTCCGGTGCTGTGCGTCACTCGCGAGAACAGCAGGTAGACCAGCTCGATGATCCCTTCGATCGGAAAGATGACGAGGTTCTGGAATAGATCACCCACGGGCTCGACTCCGGTTGGCGAGGACTCTCGAAATGCGATTGACCAACGATTTCGTCCGGAACCGTCTGGCCACGAACCGGAAGCCGATATCGTACGCGCGCGCGATCGGTCCAGGAGCGCGAAGAACGCGCCCGCGACGGAGCAGGTACATCTCCCTGATGCCGAGGGCGTGGAAGGCGACGGGTCGAGCCGATACCGGTCTATCGATGACGTTTCCGATACCGTCGAGATAGGGGTTGCCGGGATACCGGTACGGAGGACATGAGTAGAAGCCGTCGGCGAACGTTACCGCGACGCCGCGCTCCCGCTTCGCGAGCCGCGCCATCGCGACGTCGCACGCGCCCGCGAGCTCGGGATGCTCGGCCGGCCAGCCGCCGATGATCGCGGGAATCGCGGGAGCGAGCGCCTCGACCAAGGCGCCCGAGAGCGCGAAGCCGGGCCCGCCGGCCGGAAAGATCAGGCGTTCGCCGTCGATCGCCGTCTGGCCGCAATGCCCGCCGATCAAGAGCTCCATTCCCGGGTCGAATCCGGCAAGCAGCGCGCGGAGATTGTCGGCGTACACGTAGGCATCGCACCCGGTCAGGAAATACCACGAGGCGCCCGGAAAGCGCTTTCGCAATTCCAGGAGACCGAGGAACTGTTTCTCGTGGGCCGAGGCGTAATCCTCGCCCACATTCGGCCCGAGGGAGACCATCCGCAGCTCCGGATCGGATTTCCAGCCGCCGATGAGCAGCGCGTTCGGGAAATCGCGGAGCCAGGTCTCCTGCACCGACAAGGCCCGTTCGCGCAGGTTGAGGGCCGACGTGAACACGCCGACGGCGATATCCTCGATCGAAAGCTCCTTCAATTCTCCCCCGCCTTTCCGGAGGGGCGCTTCTCCCACTCCAAGCCGCTCCAGTGCGGATTCGGTCCGATCGGGTAGATGGCACCCACCGCGTGCTCGCTTTTCCGTCGTTCCTCGGGCGGGGGTTTCATGTAGTCGCCGAAGTAATCGGAGAGGTAGCGGTGCGGATCCGCGGGGCCGCGAAAATCTGCGTCCTCGAAGCGGATATCCTTGAGAGGGAACACCACCTCGTCGGGGAAGCGGTTCCGCCACCGGATCGGCGGCTCGTACGCCCAGGCGCTCGCTCCCTTCCCGAACCAGGCGGCGACCGCGCGTCCGACAGGGCCGATCCTCGTCACGGCGATGAAGGCGAACTGCGCCGCGGCGATCAGCGCGCGCTTCAAGTTGCTCTTGAGCGGAAGGGATTTTTCCGGGAGTTCCGGGCGCTTCGAGAGCGGCGGCAAGAGCGAATAGAAACCTCTGAAGGCGTGCTGGCGTTCCGTCTCCTTCACCGCGGGGAAGACGTCGATGAATATCGCCTGCGAATACGGGTAGGGACCGGTTTCCTCGACAAGGTGGCTGTAGCGGTCGCGGATCTTGACCCAGGGGCAGGAAAACCCGGGATCCGTCTCCGGCGTCTGGAAGAACATGTCGAAGGGAAGCTCGGCCGCCGCCAATGCGACGAAGCGGTCGTAGTCCTCCTTCGGCATGAGGACGTCCACGTCGTCGTCCCAGGGGATGAAGCCTCCGTGACGCACCGCGCCGAGCAGGGTGCCGGCGTCGAGCCAATAGCGGAGCCCGTTCCGTTCGCATATGACGTGGAAGGCTTTGAGGAGGCGCAGCATGACGAGCTGCGCCTGCCTGAGCGGAGTGTCGCCCCGGAGCCGATCTTCGGGTAGGTCCTCAAGCATCGCGCCTCCCTCCGAAGATCGCCTTGCGGATGTTCTTGTAGAGGGATTTCGGGAAAAGACCGACCGCGATCGGCTTGATCACGTAGAGGAGTCCGGCGGGCATCAGCCCGAGACGCCTGAAACCGCGCCATCGGACCCGCGCCTCGGTCAGGGCGAAGCGGAATTTCCGCTTCCGGTACGAGTCGATTTCCTCGCGATACTCGAACAGCCTCTCGGGTAGGTTCGCGCCGGGCAGGCCGGCGGCGTGCAGGCGCATGAAAAGGTCGTAGTCCTCGGAGCGGCCGATGGCGGGGTCCGCGTCATAGCCGCCGACCGCCGCGAGCGAGGCGGCGCGAAAGACGACGGTTGGGTGCGCGTAGGGACTCCGGAGCAGGAAATCACGGGCCGCCGGACGTTCCGGATAGTCGATGCCGCCCCAGATTCCCGAGCCGTCGAAAAGCGCGATCGAGCAGCCGCAGAAGGCGTACTCCGGATGGGCGTCAAGGAACGCGATCTGCTTCCCGAGCCGGTCCGGTCGCGAAACATCGTCGCCGTCCATCCGCGCGAGGTATCCGCCGCGCGCGGCGGAGCGGCAGCGGTCGAGGGTCGCCGACAAGCCCGAGTTCCGCCCGTTCCGCAGCACGACGACCCGCGGATCGGCCCGAGCCAGACGCTCGAGCGCCGCAAACGTTCCGTCGCTCGACCCATCGTCGCAGACGACGAGCTCCAGGTCCTCGAAATCCTGCGCGAGCATCGATTCGACGGCGGCGGCGACGGTGCCTTCGCAGTTGTAGGCGCCCATTATCACCGATACGCGCGGAGCCGGGTTCATATGGTGATCCTTTCCCAGGACTCCGGCACGACATCGCCGAAGCGGTACGAGTAGTAGCGGTCGCGGTCCTCGATCTCGCGGCGGTTCCAGACCGCGGGAGCGATGACGCGCTTCGCGGGCGACGGATCGAGCCAGGCGCCCCACCAGCTGAACGAGGAATTCGCCACGACGTGGTGATCGCAGGCCGACATCATGGCCATGTCCTGCCAGCTCAAGGCGCCGCGGTTCCAGTCCACGAAGGTGGCCGGCGTCGACCCGAGGTCGAGCGCGTTCCGGCAATATTCGAGGTCGTCGGAAAACACGAGGAACGAAGCGGCGCCGGCGGCGCGCATCGACTCGGCCGCCCGGCGGTAATAGCCGGGCGTGCAGATATCGAGGTTCGGGTGCTCGAGGTAATCGCCGCGCCGGACGTGCACGCTGGCGACCGGGCGACGGACGGATTCGAGAAGCCTGCGGTTGCGGTCGGAAAGCGGCGGCTTGAAGGCGAACTCGCTTCTCAGCGCCTCTTCGATTCCCGCGAAGTACTTTTCGCTCTGCCAGTATCCTTCGAAGTAGCGGTCGCCCGTCAAGGAAAGGATCTCCGGCTGCCACCCGAATTTCCGGTCGATGAAGTGGGTGCCCTTGGTGAAGTACTTCCGCCGGAAGCGTCCGAGCGCGCCCCGGGGCCGCGTGGAAAGGCGGTCGACGTCCCGGGCGTCCGCGAGCGGCAACGCCACCGGGAACAGGATGTCGAGCTCGAAGCCGTTGTGCGCCGGGTCGTCGCCGAACGCCGACGCGTCGATGAACACCTCGTCGCCCGTCGCCTTCTCGAGCGCGCGCGCGAAGGCGTACTGGAACATCTGGTTCCCGAGCCCGCCGTGTACCTTGACGATCTTCACGGCTTGCTCTCTATCGCATGCTTCCAATAATCGATGAATAGCGCTTCTGCAGAGAATCCAGTTCGGTGGGTATCGTACCAATCATCGAGTTTCGCTTCGTCGAACGATCCTAGCTCATCCCACGAATCTACCGCGAGCATCGGAATGCCGAGAGCGACGAAATGATCGCTCCAGGCGGATTTCTTGACGATCGGCACCGTGCCGAGATAGAGCGCTTCCCAGGTGCGATGGCAGTCGAAGCCATTGCCGGGGGGTGAAAGCGTAAACTTGCAGGAAGCCATCATAGTTTGGAATTCTTCGACGCCGATCCTTTTCTTGTTGCCCACTCCGAGTGGATGCGTGGATGCGGCGGCAAGCGCGGGCTCGCGCTCCGCCCGGTTCGTGGCCACATTGAAGGAGTAGAAGATCCGAGTACGCTTCTCGGTCACGACTCTCTTGATGCGCTCGATCCGCTCGACGTTTCCCGAATTGCCGTAGTACCGATTCTCCAGTCCGATCGGCAATGGCGAGACGCGCGGATCTTTAAAAAGAATGTTCTGGCCATACCAACGACGAAGCGAGGAAGGCAACAGCTGACGAATTCCATCGGGGAAGTTGATGTCGCTGTTTCCCGAGACCAGGACGAATTCCCGTCCTGCCCTCTTCCCTTCTGCGCGAAGAAACTTTTCGACATGGTCGCCTTCGCAGAACACGACATCCGCGCCCGCGCGGCTGAACAAGGGACGCTTCCCTTCCACGCGTCGACGGATCAGGGCTCGAATGCCATCTCCGGATACGTATGGCGCGCTCGAGCGGCGAAAGATGTAGAATTCCCTGCAGAGCCTTGTGTATGCGCTCATCTTCCTTCGACGCTCCGATCGGACCTGAATGCGTGCAAGGCCTTGGAATGTATGTGCAGATTGAAAATCGGAAATCGGCGCCCACCGAAATCGGCGATCGGAACAAGGCGGCCTTCCGGGTCATGCTCCCAGCGGACGGGCATCTCGGCGGGCGAGTACATCGCCGTCTCGTTGACGAAGCCCGGACCGAGCGCCGCGTCGTTCCGCGGATCCACGCCGCCGAGGTACTGTCCGAACGCCGCCGCGTCGAACACGCCGCCGAACGCGTCGTAGTCGCGGTCGAGCAGGCCCAGGTCCTTCGTGACCAGCCCGGATGTCGACCGCAGCTCGGTCCGGCCATCCTTGTACCATGCGGGAACGACCGGCAGGAAGGAGCAACGATCTTTCCGCCGACGGGCGTAGCGCGAGAAGGCGTTCATGTCGTTCATCTTGCGGATCAGGTAGCGGAGATTATACGTACGGCAAAAATCACCGAGCGCTTCCGCGTCACGGACGTAGACGACCGAGGGAATGCAGCGCACCGTCGAATCGGACGGCAGGCTGAGCCCGTTCGAGGTGGCGCGGAAAACGCCTTCCAGCTTCGAAACGTCGAAGTACACCATGTTGTCGTATTCGAAATGCAGGACCGGACCGAGCCCTTTCGCGGCCATCAGATCTTCCAGCACGAAGAAACGCTCGATGGCGAAGCGCCAGAAACCGCCGCGGAACGTGGAGTTCATCAGATTCCACCGGGAAAAGAACCGGTGGTGCCTCGTAGGCTTGAGTTCAGCGGCCGACACGCTTCGGCAGTCCGGATGGCGCCGGCACAGTTCATCGACCTCAGGAAACCGCGCGTCGGTCACGAGCCAGAGGGGATTGCCTCGGTTGAACAGGTAGAACTGGTCCACGAAATCCGCGATGCACGCCGGAAATTCCTTACCGCGGTGGATTATTACGGAATCGGTCATCGATTGTCCTTTTTGCTTCGTTTTTCACCCAGGCGGTCGCCCGCGGGCGCGCGGATCCATTCGGGCGGAACAAGTCCGTCCAATTCCACGGAACCGTCGTTCGTCCACTTGTCGGGGCAGACCGTGACGCCGCCTCGCGTCGCCCCGAGGAACGCGCCCCACCACGAGAACGTCGAATTGGCGATTACATGGTTACCGCACGTCCGCATGACCCAAAGGTCGAAGCCGGGATCTCCGTCGAATGATTCATCCCGAACGAAGCGATATTCTCGCTCCGCGTTTTGAAGCACCCGAGCAGCGTAGTCCCGATCGTCCGTTAGCACGAGGAACTCAGCGTCTGGAACCCTCTCCGAGACCAAGGCCAACGAGCGTCGGTAATATTCAGGACCGCAGACCGACCCGTAGACGCCTTCTGTCCCTTCCGTCAGGTAATCCCCTCCGCGAACGTGCACCGAGACCGCGTTCGCGCGTCCGGCCGCATCGGCCCAAGGCGATCGGGCATAGTGCGCCTCTCTCCGAAAATCGAAATGCCCGCTTTCGCGAGCGATTTCTGCGTATTCGCGTTTTTGGTGGAATCCGACCTCGTATCCGCGTTCGACGTACCGGGCCCAGACCTTAGTCAGGGCCAAAGCGACCGGGTTGCCGAGCTCGAGTATTGACGGATCCCCGAGTTCGAACACGTCCGCGATGCAGCCCGGACTCGGAGAAAGGACAAACCGAACCCGCTCGCCGTGCGCGCGCAACCACAGTCCGTACGAATACTGGAACAGCTGGTTGCCGAGCCCGGCGAAGAGTTTGACGTAACGCATTCAGTACACATTCCAGGAGTGGAACGATATGGTGTTGTACAGTCGAGAGTATCTCGCCTTCAAATTATCGAGCCGTGGAAGGTGCTTTCTCCCGAGGCTTTTGTTCGCCCAGTACCTGACGACTATCCTCTCCGGATGCCGCTCGGCCACGTACTGGCCGTAATTGTCGTAATCGGAAATCGAGGACATTTCCGAGGCGTCCACTGCGCCTACCACGGCCCGGTACCAAGGCATGGAATGACGTTTCTCCAGGTACTCCATGAGCTCACTCATGATTTCGGTGTCTATAAGGCTGTGATGACTCGTGAATGATATCGAAGAACGCGGTGTGATGCCGAAGAGGCGTTCGAAAGCTCGAAAATACGGCCGGTGGAACTCGTCGCAGAAGTCGAATACCATCCTGCCTTCGAGCTCGAAAGCCTGGGGCCGGATGAAAACGGTGTCGGAATCGATCACAAGATAGTGTCGGTTGGAGCAGAACCTGCCGCCGCTCCACTTGAGAAGCTGCTGGTACGCCCACCCCGCGCGGCTCTTTCCCTCGTGCACGTAGTCGATGTCGCGGGGGGATATCTCGACGAGGCCGGCCTCGTCGATCATCGTGCATCCTTTCTCCGCGGCGATCGCCTTGATGATCGGGCTTTCCTTCGGCGAGACGAGATAGACCCCTCCGATAGGATGGGCTATATGCTCGCGCGCGGAATCGATCACCAAGGGGAGTGTTCCCGCGTCCTTGTCTATAACTGGAATGACAATGTCGATTGGGAGAGAACTACGTTGCGGCGACCGGGGGCTGATGACCGGGATTCCCAGTTCTGACGAAAAGGCCCGCTGGCGCCGTCGCGCCTGGAGTCGATACCATGCGTAATCGAGATCGAGCGCCTTCAGCGGTGTCTTGATGATCGAGGGCATCCTCATCGATCGCGTCCTTCCATAAAACTGCGGTAAATATCCCTCAGGCTTTCTTCCAGCCCGATCTCTGGTTTCCAACCCGTGCGGATGCGGATCTTGTCGTAGGATCCCACAATGTCATGATTGTCGTTGGGTCTGATGCGCCCCTGATCGATCACCTCCCGATAGTCTTTTTCCGCGATACGGCCGATCATGCGGATAATCTCGGCGATGCTGTGCCCGGCGCCTCCGCACACGTTATAGACTTCTCCGGACTCGCCGTGTTTGAGCAGAAGATAATAGGCGCGCGCCACGTCCCTCACGTCCAGGAAATCCCTGACGATGGACGTGTCGCCCACCAGAAGCTCGAGCGGCCCGGCCCCCCTCCAATCCGCGAACTGCTTGACCAGCGAAGGTATGGCGAAGATCGGCTCCTGCCCGACGCCTACATGATTGAACGAGCGGGTTATGACGACATCGAGGTCGTACGACCGTGCGTAGAGCCGCGAAAGCTGCTCTTGCGCCACGCGTGCTACGGCGTATGGGCTGATCGGATTCAGCGGGTCCCCTTCCCCGAGCGGAAGGTCGGACAGCTCGACGGGACCGTATTCCTCGGAAGAACCCACTGAAAGCACGCGCACAGGCATTCCGAGCGCGCGCACGGCTTCCATAAGGTTGAGGAAGATGCTCGTGTTGTTCGCGAAGCTCTCTCGCGGACGTTCCCAACTCTTGGCCACGCTGCTGAACGAGGCGAGATGGACAATGTAATCGGGACCGAACGGCTTGATTTCTCTTTCGAGGGCCGAGGTATCCAACAAATTCACTTCCGCGAACCGGTGTTTGTAACGGTATAGGGGTTGCCTCATGTCGAGTCCGAGAAATGAAGCTCCCGGATCTACCGAGGATGCAAAATCGATGAAATGCCGAGCTACGAAACCGGAGACACCGGTGATCAAGTATTTCAAGTTTCTGGTTCTCCCGTACCCATAAGGCAGGCTGATGCCGGTGTGGTTTATTTAAACTAAAGACATCACAATAATTCACGGTCAGAATACATGGTAATTATCAATTATTTTGTAATTGTGTAGCACGACCCCCTCATCAAAAACATGCGGGAACTTGCCGGCAAGCAGATACTTGTAGGTTAGGCAGGATTCTTCCTTGGCTCTATAGGTGTCATGCCAAGAGTGGACGATCGGAATGGCACCACACAGAATTGTTTCATAGAACCTGAAGGACCACGAAGCATCTCCTCGAGGGCAAAGGACAAATCGACTCTCTGATAATACTTTGAAGTATTGTTCGTTTGGAGACCGTAGCTGGGCCTCGCGAGACTGATCATTGACATAGGATTTTGGTTTGTTTCTCGAGAATGCTTCGAAATCGTTTGTCCGGTCAAAAGCGCCTAGTGGCACATAGTTGTCCTCAAGGCTCCGAATGTCGGTATTAATAAATACCGAATTTTCCGTGAAATGCTTTCGAGCAAAATCAAGCACCCATGCTCGATGCCTTGGAGCTGAATCAATGCTACCGATAAAGCAGTAGTCAATTTTCTTTTTCTTTTCAAGAAACCTCAACGCGCTTACATAAGAATGCGGAAACAGTGCGTAAGGCGGCGACGGACTTACAGGAAGATTAACTCCGCTTTCTTTGCATGCATCTTCCATATGATATTGCAAAGCCATGTAGCCAGTACACCAACCGATATCCAGGAACATCCTCTTACTGCGCGTCAGCTTATCTTGTTTTATTGGTGGTAACGGTTTCGCCAAATCACACTCAAGGTTAAGCTTTGATTGCATAATCACCTAATACCTTTAAAGAACTCGATCGTCCGCTTGAGGCCTTCATCAAGAACCACTTCCGGTTCCCAACCGAGCAGCGATGAGGCTTTCGAAATGTCCGGTTTCCGTTGCCTCGGGTCATCCTGCGGCAACGGTCGGTGCACGATCTTCGACGCGCTTCCGGTCTGCTTGATGACCTTTTCGGCCAGTTCGAGCATGGTGAACTCGCCGGGATTCCCGAGGTTCACCGGTCCTGTAACCTCATCAGGCGTATCCATCATCCCAATGAAGCCCCTAACCAAATCATCCACATAGCAGAATGATCGCGTCTGGGTGCCATCGCCATAAATCGTGATATCCTCGCCACGTAGCGCCTGAACGATGAAGTTGCTGATCACGCGCCCGTCCGCCGGGTTCATGTTCGGGCCGTAGGTGTTGAAGATGCGGACGACCTTGATGCGAGCTCCGCGCGTTCGCCGGTAGTCGAAAAACAGGGTCTCGGCGCCGCGCTTGCCTTCGTCGTAGCAACTGCGGATCCCGATCGGGTTGACGTGGCCCCAGTAGCTCTCGGGTTGTGGATGGACGTGCGGATCGCCGTACACCTCGGAGGTGGACGCCTGGAACACTTTCGCGCCCCATTTGTCCGCAAGTTCCAGCGCGTGCAGCGCACCGAAAACGCTCGTCTTGTAGGTCGCGACCGGATCGCGCTGGTAATGCACGGGGCTCGCAGGACAAGCCAGGTTGAAGATTTCGTCGACGTACATCGAATAGGGCAGGCACACGTCGTGACGGACCACCTGGAACCGCGGATTCCCGAGCTGGCTTTCGACGTTCCGCATGGAGCCTGTGAAGAAATTGTCCATGCAGACGACGTCGTCGCCCCGCTCCAGAAGCCGCGCACAGAGATGCGAACCGATGAATCCGGCTCCGCCGGTGACGAGAATGATCTTTCCGCTGCCGTTCAAATCCGTCGCTCCTTTTCGCTTGCAGTAATCCCGATCACGTCACGTTCCCACCCCGTAATTCCCTTTATCTCCGCGATCCGGTTCCAGATCGACTTGTCGAACAGCTCGCGATCGGCGTTGTTCCTGACGCGGACCAGCGGATACTTGCGCAGCGCCTCTTCAAGCTCGCCCAACTGTCCCGGGTCGTCGCGGACGAACATGGCCATGGGCAGTTCCCGCATCCCGACAAGGCGGCGGCGCATCATTCTTGAAATCCCTATGTCGTCATGACAGTTCAGGTAACCCGAAATCTTCGCCCGCGAAAACCATTCGGCAACATCTCTGGAAATGATGATGCAGGTTCCGGAAATGAACCGGCGATCGACTATGCTGCCGGCATAGCATCGGCGGCGCGGCAATCTGTCGAGCTCCAGTTCAAATTCCTCGATATTCACGAAAGTAGATGAATTAGTCCTGACGAAGTAGTCGACATCGTTCCAAGACGGATCGGCGAGGAGGGCGCGGAGCGCCCATTGGAATTTTTCGAGCATTACCGGTATCCCGGATGGGTGCCAGCAGTCCGACACGTAGAGCATCTCGTGGGTTTCCGTAGCGCGGAGTTCCGGTTCGTTCAGAACGTCCACGAAGCGCACGCCGCGGGAGCGATAATAGCTATGCTTTATCCGGTCAAAATGGATGTACGGTTCATCCCTAACCGTGAGGACGATGATTCCATACGAAGGCTTGACGCGAGCGCTCACGCTTTCACCGCGGTTCACGGATGCTTCCTTCTTGACGGTCCAATCCATGACAGGATATCTCCTCAAGGCAGGATCGCCGGCATCTGAATTCCACGAAACCGAACCGGAACCGCGGGTATCTTGATTTAGAGGCCAGGTCCGCACTAAGCCTCTATCGGCCGATACTTTTAGGCGCTTCGTCCGATGCAGTGGTACTCGAAGCCAAGCTCGCGCATGCGCTTCGGATCGTACTGGTTCCGGCCGTCGAACACCAGCGGCGTCTTAAGCCGCTTGGCCATATCATGGAACTCCGGCTGGCGGAACTGCTTCCATTCAGTGGCCAGTATGAGAGCGTCGGCGCCGTCGAGCGCCTGATACTGGTCTTCGACGTATTCGATTACGCCTTCGATATCGGCGAAAAGCCCCTTGGCCTGCCCGATCGCCTCCGGGTCGAAAGCCCTTATCCGGGCGCCGCGGCGAACCAGCTCGCGGACGATGACGAGCGAAGGCGCTTCGCGCATGTCGTCGGTCTGCGGCTTGAACGCCAGCCCCCAGAGCGCGAAGGTCCTGTCTTTCAGGTCGGCGCCGAGCCGGCCTTCGATCATCGTAACGAGGACATTCTTCTGCCGCTCGTTGACGCCGTGCACGGCTTTGGCGATCTTCATGTCGATGCCGTTGCGTTCGCCGACCGCGATTAGTTCTTTGACGTCCTTCGGAAAGCACGAGCCGCCATAGCCGGTGCCGGCGTAGAGGAACGACATACCGATCCGCGCGTCCGAGCCGATGCCGAGCCGCACGTTGTTGACGTCGCCGCCGACCGCGGAGCAGAGCGCGGCAATCTCGTTCATGAACGAGATCCGCGTCGCGAGCATGGCGTTGGCCGCGTACTTCGATATCTCGGCCGACTTGATGTCCATGAAGATTATGGGGTGCTGATTGCGCGTGAAAGGCTCGTAGAGCTCTCGCATGACCGCCTCGGCGCGCGGGGACTCGCAGCCCACCACGACACGGTCGGGCTTCATGAAATCCTCGATGGCCATGCCTTCCTTGAGGAATTCCGGGTTCGAGATCACGTCGAATTCGGCGGAAATGCCGCGCTCGGCCAACTCAGCCATAGCCGCCGCCCGGACTTTTTCGGAAGTCCCGACCGGTACCGTTGATTTGTCCACGATGACGGCGTAACCGTTCAGGTGCGCGGCGATCTGCTTGGCGGCCTGCAATACGTACTTCGTGTCCGCCGAGCCGTCCTCGCCGGGCGGCGTACCCACCGCGATGAATACGACGTCCGACCCGGGAACCGCCTTCGCGTAATCGGAGGTGAAATGAAGCCGACCTTCCTTGACGTTCCGATGGACCATCTCCTCGAGCCCCGGCTCATAGATCGGGATCTCGCCCCGTCCGAGCCGCTCGATCTTCCGTACATCCACGTCGACGCACCAGACTGTGTTGCCCATCTCGGCGAAGCAGGTGCCGCTCACCAAGCCTACGTATCCGGTTCCGATCATCGTTACGTGCATGCTTCTCCCCTCCGTTCACAACGCCGGATATTTCCGTTCCGACCGGAGGAACGGCAATCGTCTGGCCAGGTATCTGTAGCTCCGTAAAATGAAATCGAGCGTCTTCGTATAACCGAACAAGCCCACAGTATTTCCGAAGACAGAGTGCTTGTAGTCGTAGAATTCCTGCATCGATGGGGCCAGATCGCCGAAGACATCCTTAAAGGCATCCGCGATTTCGGCGAGCCGCCTGGCCTCGTGCCGACCCTGAGAGCTTATGCCTCCGCCTTCGTAAAAGGCTATCGGATCTCCGAGGAATTCGGAGGAAATGCCAGCGAACTTGAACGCCTTCAGGAAGAAGTGCCAGTCGCCGACGATCCGAAAGCGTTCGTCGTAGCCGCCCGAACGGACGAGCAGGTCGCGTCGTATCAGGCAATTTTGGTGGTTGATGCAACCGTTGGCGAAGAAGTTGACGTCGAGCGTTTTCGGAAAATCCGTCGCCGGCAGGCTCCGGTCCTCGACCTGGACGAGGTTCGAGTAATAGACGTCCTTTCCGGTTTCCACGGCGCGGCGCAACCTGCCGACCACGGCATCGTCCACGAGCCAGTCGCCGGAATTCAGGAACAGCAGGTATTCGCCTATCGCGGCCGATGTGCCCTTGTTCATCGCGGCGTATACGCCGGAATCGGGCTCCGAGACCCACCACGAAATCGCCGCCGCGTTGGCCCTGATTACGTCCGTGCTACCGTCGGTGGATCCTCCGTCCACCACCACGAACTCGAAGGCGCGGTCCTTCTGCGCCATGACGCTCCGGAAGGTCCTTTCCAGACCCGCGCGATTATTCAGGTTGACGGTTATTATGCTCAGGTTCACGCGCGCGCCGCCCGGTCGCCCGTCCTGCTTCCAGCACCGTCACCGACGGCTTTGGCATACACCCGCATTGTACCCTCGACGGTGCTAGACCAGCTGAATTCCAGGCCTCGCTCGCTCCCTTTTCCGACCATGTCCGCCGCGAGCTTCGCGTCGTCGAGCAGGGAGCGGACGCTTCGCCGGAGACCTTCCCCGCTTTTCGGTGCGAAATACAGAGCCGCGTCGCCGGCCACTTCGCGAAAGCAACTTGCGTCGGATAGAACCACCGGACATCCGCATCCGAAAGCCTCGAGGATCGGTATCCCAAACCCTTCGTAATATGAAGGGAAAACGAAGCACGCGGCGTTGCCGTAGAGGTCGGCGAGCTCCGAATCGCGAACGAAGCGATGCTTCACCGCTTGAAGGATGCCCAGCTCCTTGATATAAGCCACTTCTTCGCCGGAAAAAGCCGGACCGGTGCATACGAGCGATAGATCCTGGTGTTCCCTGAGCAAAGGCGCCAGCGCCGCCACCATAAAATGGAAATTCTTGTACGCCGTCCGGGTTCCCGTATACAGGATGTATCGCCCTTCGACCACTCGAGGCGCGAGCCGATCCAAGGTCGTCTTGAGGTCCGAGCCATGATAGATCACATCTATCCGAGAGTCCGGTATTCCGAAAACTTCTACGATATCCTGCTTCGTCCTCTCGGAAACGGCTATTATACGATCGGCTCGCTCGGCGAGGATGCGCTTGTTACGACTCGTCGGCTCAGACAAGGAGAAGAATTCGGGGAATATCTCATGGATCATGTCATGTATGGTGAGCACAAACGGTTTGCCGCCCAAGTACGGCAGGAAATAGGGGTCATAGTACGTCGGATGAAAAACATCGAAATCGCCGGACTTGAGGGCCTTGATCGACGCGTCCAAATTCGCGTCGGCGATACGCCCCCACAGCCTGTTCCAGTTTCGATACAGCCTGCGCTTGCCGCGGAATCTAAGCCCGAAGGCGAATCCGGCGAACTCGGCATCTCTGGATTCGAGCGTCACCTTGAACCGTTCCAAAGCCCTGACGTGGATATTGTCCGTATACTTCAGGGAAAGCGAAGCGCCCGGAATTCCCTCCAGGAGGGCGGTGAAATACCGAGACACTCCGCCGACATGCTGCATCTGAAAGGCCTGGTGGTCGAACAGGACTTTCATCTGTCGTATCCGATCAGTTTTTTTACGACATTTTTTATCGGCCGCAGCATTTTCCCGATCGGATCATTCCTCAAGCCGAAAGCCACCCTGTTGATCCGCTCCACCAGCCGAATATCGGGCACCATGCTCTTCGGGTGCCGCAGCGGCCCGATTTCGTTACGCTTCTGGTTGGAGAATGGGGAATCGACATCGAAAGTATGCGTACCGCCTCCGCCGAACCCGATGTTGCTGACCAGGTTCCTGGTCGGATTCACGCACAATCCGTCGCTTTTCATGATCGAGTAGACCCACTGGTAGTCCCAGGTGTCAATTTCGTGACGCTCCATCCGCTCGAAGATGCCTTGCCAGTAATCCCTCGAGATCTTCCGACTGAAAATCGACTCAAGACGCCTCTCGGCCTTGAAGCGATCAAGCCCTTCGATATTGAACGAATAATGTTTCCACGCGCGACGCCAGCTGGCCCAACCCCAGCAGTGCTGGACTCGGGCGAAGTAGTAGCTCGCTCCTCCGGCGCGGTTGGAGTGAAGCGGGTTGTGTCCCGCGATATGCATGACACGATCGTCATCGTGGTATCGTTCGAGAAGTTCATCGCAGTAGGAAAAGAAGCTTCGAGCCGGCACACAGTCGTCCTCGAGTATGATTCCTTCCTCCACCTCGGAGAAAAACCACGTGATCGCGCTCGAAACCGCCTTGCCGCAACCCAGGTTGCCCTCATTGAACCTGGTTTTTACCTCGCACGGCCAGTCAATGTTTGATAGCACGTACTCGCGAACCTGGTCGCATTTTTCCTTTTCGCCAGGACGATTAGCCCTCGGCCCATCCGCCGCCACGAACAGCCGTGGAGGATGAACGTCACGGATCGCCGACAGGACAGGCGCCAGCGTGTCGAGACGGTTGAAGACTATCAACAGGATCGGAGAGTTCACCATCCCGAGTTTCCTTTATTCATCCCACGAAATCCCGAGCATCTCTTCGATCAGTTCCTGCGCGGCTTCCAGCGAAATATCGGGAAACTCCGACCGTCTCCGGTGGATCGTGACCTCGCCGACACTCGACCAACCGACAGCCGCCGGATCTATCCGCGGAGCCCACATCGACCGCAGCCTTATGAGCGAGCGAAGAATGGCTCTGGCCAACCGAAGGAAGACTCGGCCGGTCCTGGAAAGCCCGATTTGGCTAAACGCATTGCCGGCGGCCGTTTCAAGGAAAACACTCATTCGCCGATCGCCAGCGGTGTCGGCAGCATGCGAGAGCTCCGAGTAGGCCGCGGAAAAAACAAGGCGCTTTGCCGTGCGGGACGACAGGAAGCCGCATGATCGGCCCTTCCGCAGTTTATCCGTTTCCAACAAGGCCCCAAAATAATACAGGACGGTCGAGCCGATCGAGAACGGACCGATGGTATCCGAACATTTAAGCGCGGACCTGTCCACGGATTTCAAGTATGAATCCTTGAGTTCTTCGAGTCCATCCATTCCTGATGCCGTGACCGCCAAACCCGCGCTCCTCGGCGACGAGCCTACCCAGCCCAGCGGAATGTCAGAATATAGGTAGCGAGACTCCAGCGAATACGCGATCGCGGCGAGATTCGCGTCCTGCGGATGCGTCACGAACACCCGGCCGCCCTGAAGCTTCCGGGCCCTCTCGATCACCGATCGGTGGAACAAGGATGTCGTGTACATCTGCGGAAGATCGAAATAGTCTCGCATACCGAGCAACGCCGTCCAGCCAATCAAGCGCGTCGGCAAAATGGAGATCTTCCCCGACGCCCCGTAAGAAAGCGCAACGTCACCGTATGAAGTCTCGCATCCGGGCCAGAACCAGTAGGCTCTCCTCGAGGAGATCACCTTCAGATCGTGCTCCTCGGCGATGCGCACCAGCCTGTCGGCCAAGGTGAAGAAATATGACTGCAGCCCATCATCCTGACCTACGAATATCAACCACTCGCCGCGCGCTTGCCCGAGCACCCATTCCCAGTGCTCGGCCATGCTCAAGTCCGCCGGAGGATGCAGCACCCCAAGCCGTTCGTCAACCTGGGCGGCGAGATATTCCTGCGTCGTATCTGTTGAATAGTCATCACTAACCAAGAGCTCCATATCCGCACCTTCCTGCCTTGTCACGCTATCAACGCAAGCAGGAAGATATAAACCGCCGTTCTTGGCAGGGATTAATACGGAATATCTGGGATTTTTAACCTCAGCTTTCATCTGCAAGCTCCCTTACCAGCCTGGCGGGCGCCCCTGCAATAACGCTTCCCGGTCCAAAGCTTCGTGTCACTACGGAATTCGCGCCAATGATACAATTGTCTCCTATGCTCACCCCAGGTAAAACCACTACCCCTGATCCGATCCAGACCCTATTTCCTATGGAAACGGGACCTTTCGAATACAGCTTCCTCCTTATTGGAGGTAAGGAAATGGCGCCTGATTCGATCGCGCCATGTGAATGATCAGTTATCAAGACACGGCTACCGAACAATACCTCATCACCGATTTCCACCTTACAGACAGCAGTAATCTGACAATCGTAATTCACGATAACATCATTGCCGATGACGATCTGTGGATCTCCGGTCGCATCTCCGTAAGCCCCGAGAAACAATCCTGTATTTGCATGAAAGCGATCGCCTATGTGAATTCGATCAACCCCGACAATGCAGTTCCACGGCTGCGAGATAGTGCTTCCGGATCCGAAATGGGCGAAGGCGCCGAGACGAGAGAATCGGTCTTGAGCCATTGCGTCCAATAAGATTTGAAAGAGGCCTTTGGTGACTCTATTGGCCACAATTCTTGTTAGGAATGCCTTGCCTTTCAAAATAATCCCCTGCGGATCCTGGCGTTTTTCAGTTATCGCCACAAATTGCCAGCGACAGCTCGCTTGACTGCTTTCAAGACCATTCGAAAGCTACCCTTCACAATTGATACCAGAGGGTCAAGACGCTTTTTTATAACATTCGCGATTGTTTTATCCAATGGAACGTATCCTTTCCAAGGTGTCAGTTCCAGATAGCTCCAATAGAGCTTGCCAAGCGAGTTTACATCCATATAGTTCCACGGCTTGGTTTTATATCCGGCAAAATGCACAAGCGCCGGCTTCTCCTTTGCATTATCAATGGCAACTTTGTCGTAAAACTTGAACCTAGGTTCCGCGCTGTCTTTCAAGAGATAGGTCACGTTCCACTTCAAATCCAGCGGCTTCCAATTTCCGTTCAGAAGGCCGTTGAAGACATCCTGGTCCACATACTTAATGAGATCTACGTGTTCGTTGGCCCAGGCAAACAAGGCTTTCGAGATATCCGCCTGCCGCCACTCATCCAAATCCAAGACAAGAACACCGGAGTTGAAGTAAGAATTTTCCGGCGGGATGCCCAGACGCTCACAATTGTTCAGGTATCCGTATGGCTCTTCGATCGCCCCTATCGGCAACCCGCCAAGATCTGAATCGAAAAGATCCTGAACATCGCCCAAAACAACCAGATCACCATCAAGATAGATGCAACGATCGACTCCTTTCAGAAGCCGAGGCAACTCAAAGCGGAAATAATTCTCTGCCCGATAATGCATGCCCAATGGCAAAGATTTATAACTATCGATCGAATCTATCGGATGGAATACAAGACTCCCCGACACACATATAGTGGCATAAGGAGGCTCGCAAGCCTGAATAACACCAGGGCGTCCGATTATGTGAAAGATCAGACGCCCTCGCCCATGGTCATGGTTTTTGATTACCGAAGCCATGGCAACGCCGGTATGCTGAATGTAATTCTCGTCAGTCACGAATGCGACATGTACTTCTTTCATGTCACCGTTCTTCCTCTTGAACCTAGGATCTTCCTGTAAGCATTTTTTAGAATGCGCAGAAACCGGGATACCAGGCGCATGCTGTCATACCCTGATCCACCCTGGCGTCGCCAAGCGCGGTAGTGACTAAGCCAATCAGTATTTTTCAACCCATTCCAGAACTTCGGCTGTCCGTAGGCATGAAGAATTTTCACGTTCTCCGTCACATTTCCATTTCTCGGATGCACACAGTATATATCACCCGGAATCGTATCTACAGGCATGCCAAAATCCTGGATCATCAGCTCAAAAATGCCTTGCTCTGGTAAAAACAGATGCTCCCAGAGCTCTTCGGTCTTTGTGATGCAATACTTATATAGCTCTTTGTGGTTCTTTAACCTTCGTGAAACAACAACTATAGGAGCCGAATAAGACTGTACATCAAGATCGTATGCCCCCTGTAGGGCTTGTACGATCGATTGTTTAAAATTATCACGTACAGAAACACCAGGACTTGGAATCAACCCGAATCCGCCAAGACACAGGGATGGAAGCTCGCTGATTTCCCCCAATAGGACAACATCATAATCAGTCCAGATCACGACTTCGAATTCGTCCAGCAGCCGCAAGCATTCATATTTGGAAAAAACCATTGTTGAAAAGTGCGCCGATATCGTCTCATTGAAAGTTTTTTCTTCACCTGGGAAAACATAAGGGTAAAAGCGGGCTGGTAGAATTCCCTGAATCGCTTCTTGGTCTTTCAGCGAGATTCCATCATGAAAAACCACGAACTCCGCGTTCAGCTTTTTCGCAGTTTCCTTTAGGTTGTGTGCAAGCGTTCCGATTGCCGGAGCATCATTGCATGTGCCTCCGGTCACGATGGCAGTCTTCATTGCTCTTTCGTCCAGGAAATCAAAGGAAGAATTGCTCCCTTACGAGTATCATCTCCGAAGTCGGTTCCTATCGACCCTACTACAGAAAATCTTAATGAAGGCGCACCGCCCCCAGGAGGAATGATAAAGGCCGTATGATGCAATCCCGCATGAAGAACAGCGGCATATTCGCCAATATTCATGATAGAAGCAGGCAAGTTGATCCGATACCGATTATGCCCTACAGATAGCGCAGCTTCGATCCCCGTATCGACATCCCTAATCCAGGTAGTATAGACAGGGCTTCCATCTTCTCGGGAGATCGTGAGTCCGATATTGAGCAAGGAATTAATTTCCTCGATATTGAAGTCAAGGATAATGGCTGCCTTGTCATCTCCCCTCAAGATTGTCGGCGATGGTGTCGATTCCCCATTCGTGACCTGCATTCGAAGAGGTGTAAAATATGCGTTGCCTTTGGGATCATTACTCTCCCAATAGCCTTGGTCTCCGCCGCCCGAATCAGGCTTCTGATATATCGCTATCACGCGCTCGATATCATCATCCTGGAAAGCGATCTTTCCACGTTCCAGGATGATCCCGGAAGTACACAGATTGCCGACAGCATTCATCTGATGGCTCACGAACAGCACGGTCCGCCCCTGTCCCGCGCTCAGGTCCTGCATCTTCCCCAGCGCCTTCTTCTGGAACGAGGCGTCCCCCACCGCCAGCACTTCGTCGGCGATGAGGATTTCGCTGTCCAGGTGGGCGGCCACGGCGAAGGCGAGGCGGACGTACATGCCGCTCGAATAGCGCTTGACGGGCGTGTCGATGTACTGGCTGATCTCGCTGAAATCGATGATCTCGTCGAGCTTGGAAGCGATCTCGCGACGCTTCATGCCGAGGATGGCGCCGTTCAGGAAAATGTTCTCGCGGCCGGTCAGCTCGCCGTGGAAGCCGGTGCCCACTTCGAGGAGGCTCGCCACGCGACCGCGGATCTTGACCTGGCCTTCGGTGGGGGCGGTGATACGCGAAAGGATCTTGAGCAGGGTGCTCTTGCCGGCGCCGTTCTTGCCGATGATGCCGACCCGGTCGCCCCGCTTGATCTCGAAGTTGAGGTCCTTGAGCGCCCAGAAACCTTCGGGCCGGTCGGCGAAGTGGTCCTGGCCGATCTGGCCGTGCGGGTCCTCCTTGCCGAGCTTGCGGGCCATCCAGCTCTGGATGTCCTTGTAGAGCATGCCGTGGTTGACCACGCCGAGCCGGTAGTATTTGGAAAGGTGCTCCGCCTTGATGACGATGTCGCTCACCGATGCTTCTCCCGCTTCCGTTAGATCATGTCGACGAAGGTGCGCTCGTTGCGGTTGAACAGCACCAGGCCCAGGAAGAACACGACCGCGGTCGTCGCGAGACTGCCTATCGTCATGGAGGCGGGTACGTTGCCCGCCCCGTAGAACCAGACGCGGAAGAGCTCCACGGGCGCGCTCATGGGGTTCACGTAGAAAACCCAGAGGAAGTCCCTGGGCGCCTCCGACAGCGGATAGACGATGGGCGTGGCGTACATGGCCAGCGAAAGCCCGAACCCCACGAGCTGCTTCAAGTCCTTGTACTTCGTGGTCACCGCCGAGATGACCATGCCGATGCCCATGCCGAGCATGGCTATCCACGCCAGGAGCAGCGGGAACGCGAGCACGGCCCACGAAGGCCGGATCGGAGCGCCGCGGAACAGGAAGTAGGCGAAGAAGACCATCAGCGTGGCGAACTGGATGGCCGTGGTGATCAGGTTGGAAAAAACGCGGCTCACGGGCACGGCGAGCCGGGGGAAGTACACCTTGCCGAAGAGTCCCGCGTTCCCCGAGAACACGTTGGCGCCGTCGTTCAGGCAGCCGGTGAAGTAGGTCCACAGCATCGTGCCGCCGTAGTAGAAGAGCAGGCCCGGCACGCCGTCGGTGCCGATCTTGGCAAGGTTGCCGAACACGAAGTTGTACATGATGGTCGAGACGAGCGGGTTCAATATGAACCAGAGCGGCCCGAGGATGGTCTGCGTGTACACCGTGGTGAAGTCGCGCTTGATGAACAGCCACACGAGGTCCCGGTAGCGCACGAGCTCCCGCAGCCTGAGATTGAGAAGCTTGTCGTGGGGCTTGAGGACGAGGTCCCAGTTCCCGTCCTCGTCGCGGATCGTATCGCTCATTGGTGCTGGCTCCCGGCGCCCGCGCGCCTCGGATGCTGGTTTCAGCGCGCTGCGGCGCCGTATCGTGCCTTGAAATCCTCGTAGGCCGCGGCGATGCCCGCGTCGAGCCCGACGCGCGGCTTCCAGCCGAGGGCGAAAAGCCGCGAGCTGTCCATGAGCTTGCGCGGCGTGCCGTTCGGCCTCGACGCGTCCCACTTCACCTCGCCCTCGAATCCGACGACCTTCGCCACCTTGGCGGCCAGCTCGCGTATGGTCAGTTCGCTGCCAGATCCCAGGTTGACGAACTCGCCGATATCTTTGGCGTCGTGCTTTTCCATCAGCAGGAGCACCGCCTCGGCCAGATCGTCCGCGTGCAGGAACTCGCGGTAGGGGCTCCCGTCGCCCCAGAGCGTGACGCTCGCGCCCGCCAGCTTGGCCTCGTGGAACTTGCGGATCATGGCGGGCAGGACGTGCGAGCCCTCGAGGTCGTAGTTGTCGCCGGGCCCGTAGAGGTTGGTCGGCATGGCCGAGAGGAAGTTCGTGCCGTACTGCTGGTTGTAGTGCTTGCAGAGCCGGATGGCCGCGATCTTGGCGATGGCGTACGCCTCGTTCGTCGGCTCGAGCGGGCCGGTCAGGAGCGCCTCTTCCTTCATGGGCTGGCTGGCCATTTTGGGGAAGATGCACGACGAGCCCAGGTTGAGCAGCTTCGTCGTCCCGTACTTCCAGGCCGCGTGGATGACGTTGAGCGCGATGGCCAGGTTGTCGTGGATGAACTCCGCGGGCAGGCTCGAGTTGGCGCCGATGCCGCCCACCTTGGCCGCGGCCAGGAAGACGTACGCGGGCCGCTCGGCCTCGAAGAACGCCTCGACCTCCGCCTGCCGCGTCAGGTCGAGCTCGGCGTGCGTCCGCGTGACGATAGTACCGTAACCCTTCTCGGCGAGCTTTCGCATGATCGCGGAACCGACGAGGCCGCGGTGCCCCGCCACGTAGATCTTGTCGCGCTTTTCCATGCCTCGGGCCTATTCCTTGAAATCGTGGATCTGGTAGCCGGACTGCTTCATGTGCGCGTCGCGCTCGGCCTCGGCCAGGTCGTGGGTCATCATGTCCTTGACGAGCTCTTCCAGCGTGTGGCTCGGAACCCAGCCGAGCTTCTCGCGGGCCTTGGTCGGGTCGCCGAGCAGCAGCTCCACCTCGGTGGGCCGGAAGTAGCGCGGGTCGACCTCGACGAGGACCTTGCCGGTCTTCGCGTCGTGGCCCTTCTCGTGGACGCCGGAACCCTTCCACTCGATCTCGATGCCCGCCTCGCGGAAGGCCATGACGACGAAGTCGCGGATGGTAGTGGTGCGGCCGGTGGCCAGCACGTAGTCGTCGGGCTTGTCCTGCTGGAGGATGCGCCACATGCCTTCGACGTAGTCCTTGGCGTGGCCCCAGTCGCGCTTCGAATCCATGTTGCCGAGGTAGAGCCGCTCCTCGAGGCCGTGCCGGATGCGGGCGGCGGCGCGCGTGATCTTGCGGGTCACGAAGGTCTCGCCGCGCACGGGCGATTCGTGGTTGAAGAGGATGCCGTTGCAGGCGTAGATGCCGTAGGCTTCGCGGTAGTTCACCGTGATCCAGTAGGCGTAGAGCTTGGCCACCGCGTAGGGGCTCCGCGGGTAGAAGGGCGTGGTCTCCTTCTGCGGCGTCTCCTGCACGAGCCCGTAGAGCTCCGAGGTCGACGCCTGGTAGATGCGCGTCTTTTTCTCCAGCTTGAGTATGCGGATGGCCTCGAGGAGGCGGAGCGTGCCGATGCCGTCCGCGTTGGCGGTGTACTCGGGTTCGTCGAAACTGACCTTGACGTGGCTCTGCGCCGCCAGGTTGTAGATCTCGTCGGGCTGGACTTCCTGGATGATGCGGATCAGGTTGCTCGAGTCCGTCATGTCGCCGTAATGCAGGTGGAAGCGCGAGCCCTTGGCGTGCGGGTCGCGGTAGAGGTGGTCGATGCGCTGGGTGTTGAAGCTCGAGGCGCGCCGCTTGATGCCGTGCACCTCGTAGCCTTTATCGAGGAGCAGCTCCGCGAGGTACGAACCGTCCTGTCCCGTGATGCCGGTTATCAGCGCCTTTTTCATGCAGTCTCTCCCTTGGTTCCCGCCCCGGCGAGGCCGAGGACCTCGCGGAAGCTCTTGATGAAGTAATCGTCGTCCTCGCGGTCGCGCACCGCGAGGCGCACGAACTGGCCTTCCGGGAAGCCGCGCTTTCCGCTCAGATCCTTGATGATGATGCGTTTCTCGTCCAGGAGGCGCTCGGCGAGCGAGCGGGCCGACACGCCGTTCCGCAGGCGGCACATCAGGTAGTTCGCCGCGGAGGGGTACAGGTCGAGCGCGCCGGTATCCGCGAGCAGGGCGGCGAAGCGCGCCCGCTCGGCCGCGATCAGGTCGCACGCGTGCCGGTAGTCCGCCTTGTACTTGTCGACCACCTGGAGGAAGAACTCGCCGAACGAGTTGACGTTCCACACGGGCAGGTCGCGGCGGATCTTCTCGACCAGCTCGAGGTCGCCGCTCGCGAGGACGCCGAGCCGGAAGCCCGGCACGCCGTAGCTCTTCGAGACGCTCTTGATGACGACGAGCCGCGGATTGTCGCGCAGGTACGCCTCGTCCAGGAGCGTGAAGCGCGCGTCGCGGTCGGCGAAGTCGACGAACGACTCGTCGACGACCAGCCGCTTGCCGCGCCGGCCCGCCTCGGCGACGAGCCTCAGGACCTCGGCTTCCGGCATGAAGCGGCCGGACGGGTTGTCGGGATTCACGAGCACGGCGGCGTCCGCCCCCGCGTCGAGGGCGGCGAGGATGTTGTCGGCCCCGTAGGCGAAATCGCGCCCGCCCGTCGGTATCTCGACGAAGCGATCCGCTCCGACGCGCGCGGGGTACTCGTTGAAGGCGGGAATGGTGCCCGCCACCCGACCCGGCAGGAAGCGGAAGAGCCGGTCGATCAGCTCGGCGGCGCCGTTCCCCACGACGATCTGCGACTCCGCGGTGCCGAACGCCTTGGCCGCGAGCTGGCCCTGCACGGCCGCGCCCGAAGGATAGTGCGACAGGAGGTCGCCGAAGCTTGACTTGATCTCGTGCGAAAGCCGTTCGGTCGGGAAGTACGGGTTCACGAGGTAGCAGTAGTCGCGCACCGCGGGAAAGCGCCAGAAGCCGCCGTAGCGCGCGTTCATGAGGTCGAGCTTCTCGGCCGCCGAGGAGAAGATCGTCTCGGCCACGCGGAGGTCGTGCGGGTCGTCGATCTCGTACCAGCGGCTGCCCTTTACGCGGTGGCCCTTGAGGTCGATGTCCTCGAGAAAGGCCAGGACTTTCAGCACCTGCTCGTAGTAGACGTTGTCGCCGAAGGCGGCCAGCCAGGCGTCCAGGAAGGGCAGGTAGTAGCGCTTCGAGAAATCCTTCGAGAATTTGTAGATGTTGACCGTCTTGTAGTAGTGGCCGATGTCGGTCCAGCGGAAATGGTCCTTGTCGATCACGCTGACTATGCTGCCGTCCTCGTCGAGCAGGGTCACCGTGCCGTCCATCCAGCTTTCGAAGCGCGAGACGACGGCGAGGTTCGGCGACGGATCGGCGAGCACCTCGCGCAACAGGGACGGTTCGAAGATCAGGTCGCTCTCGAGGAGCAGGACGTCGTCGTCGGCCATCCGTTCGCGGGCCAGCCAGAGGGAGTAGATGTTGTTGGTCTTGTCGTAGACGTCGTTCGCGACGTACTCGATGCGCAGGCCCGGATAGCGGTCGGCGATGTGCCCGATCAGCCGCTCCTTCCGGTAGCCCACCACGATGGTGACGTCGCGGACGCCCGCCGCCTCGATCGCTTCGAGCGCGTGGTCCACCAGGGCCTTGCCGTTCACCTGGACCATGCACTTGGTGCCGTCGCGCGTATACGCGCCGAGCCGCTTGCCCATGCCCGCCGCGAGTATGATCGCCCTCATCGTCCGATACCGCCTTTGTCTTTCGCGTGCTCGCCGGGAGCCGGCTCAGTAATGCGTGTCGAGGCCGATGAAGATCTCGTAGGCCTTCGCGCCGTCCCGCGGCGACGGCGCCGTGAGCGAGCGGTTTTCGATCACCGAAACCGGGTCGACGCCGACGCTGACGCGCCCGATCAGCGAACGCGCCGCGCGCGGGAAAACGAGCAGTTCCATTCCGGTCCCGAGCCAGGCCCCCGACAGGTCGGTCAGCGCGGCGTCGAGGAAGGGCGAGGCCTGCAACTCGAAGCCGAAGAAGCGCATCCACGGTTTCCCGAACCAGGCCGCGGGGTCGAACTCGAGCGCGCGCAGCGGAAGGTCCAGGTTCAGGAACGCCGCGGCGTCGGCGGAGACGCGGGCGTTGAGGATGCCGCGGACGTCGCCGCCCGCCGCGGCATCGCTCGCGCCGGTCAGTATGGTGAAGGCCCGGACGCGGCCGGACGGTCCGATGACGCCGACGGGTAGGTAAGCGTTGGCGGAAACCTCCAGCCTCCCCGACCAGGCTCCGCTCCAGAGATTGTACGACCACGGGGTCGAGAGCGACGCCGTTACTCCCTTCCGGAAATTCCCGATCCAGTCCGAACCGCCGCCGGACAAGCCCGCACCGAGGTTCCAGGTCGGGCCCCGGCGCTCGTCGCCCACGTCGCCGCCCGGACGCCAGCTGCCGCCGAGTCCCGAATACGCGTTCCAGGAGACGGTCCGCAGGAGACCGAGGTCCTTGAGCAAGGCGGCTCCGAGCGATGCGTTGAACGAGTTGCGCAGGTACCAGAAATCGTCGAAGCGCGTCCCGTCGGAATCGAGCTCGTTGAGGCTGACGCCCTGGGCCGTCGACAGGCCGAGCGACAGCTCGCCGAGCGGGATGGAGACGCCCAGGCCGAGCTCGGCGGAATACGCGGAACCGCTCGCGTCGCCCAGCACCCAGCCGAGCGACTGCGTGAACGAGGCGTTCCAGACCAGGCCCGCCGCCATGAAGGGCACCGTGACGTTCGAGTACAGTTCGACGGTACGGGTTCCCGCGAGGTCGTCCTCATATATGACGTCGACGGAGAGCTTCTGGAAGGTGCCGAGGAAGTTGTAGTCGCGCGCCTTGACGTTGAGCTGCAGGCCGGAGTTGGAATCGTACTTGGGCTGCGGCAGGGCGATGATGTTCCAGGAATCCTTGACGCGGATCAGGAAGGACGCGGAAGCCGGCGACCCGGACTCGTCGACGCTCACTTCCACCGCGACGGATTCGAGCTGCCGCTGGTTCGCGAGGCGTTGGCGGATCTCCTCGGCGTAGGCGTCGAGCTCTTCGCGCGTCTCGAAGGTCCGGCCGATCTCCGCGTCGGCGGCCAGCTCGAGGGCGAAAAGCCGCGTCATGCCCTCGATTTCGTAATCCACGGCGTCCAGCCTGAAGCCCGACGCCTGGGCGTTCAGGAGGAAGGCGGAGCACGCGAGGGCGAGAAAGAGCGGAGTTCGTTTATTCATCCTGTTCTCCAATCATGAGCGGCTTGAATCACCGAAGCGGCGCGATGGTGCGATCGAACATGTAGCCGAAGTACGATTTGACGCGGCCGACCAACGAAGACTCGAGGCGGTCGCGGAAGGCGCCGAACAGGTCGAACGCCTTGACGCCGCCCGCCGCGTAGCAATACAGGCGCCCGTCGCGCTGAAAGGCGTAGAGGGCCCAGACCAGGTCGCCCGGGCCCGCGGCCTTGAAATCGCGGTAGGTGTAGACGAGCGGTCCCTCGCTCACGTAGCGGAACGCGATCGTCGTCTGAGTCCGCTCCAGCTCGATCGTCGCCTCGTAGTCGTCGAAGGGCTCCATCGCCACGAGGATCCTGATGCGCCGCTTGCCTCCCGCGTTGACGTCCGAGAGGACCTTCACGTAATCGAAAAGGTCGTAGTGGGTCTGCTGCCGCTCCGACCAGTACCGGATGCCCGGGTACGAGGCGAAGTCGAGCAGGGCCGCTTCGAGCGCCGGCAGGAGCGCGTCGCGCGACGGCACGGAAAGCATCAGCTCCGCGAGGTAGTTCGGCTTGAGCTTCCCCATGGCGGCGACGAGATCTCCGCCCCGCGCGTCGCCGGACGCGAGCGACAGTTCGCGGTACGACCCGAGCGATCGCACCACGGGCTTTCCGCCTGCGAGCGCGCGGAACTCGTCGGCCGACAGCTTCGCGAACGGCAAGGTCTGCCCGGCGGGCGCCGCCGCGGACAGGAGAACGAGAATCGCGCCCAGGATCGAGCGCGCGGCCGGTTTTCCGATCATGGCGTAGCCCACCTCGTACGTGAAACCGTCGGGGGTCTCATCCGGATACCGATTTCGGCAACAAAACGTCCCGAAGGGACAGCGCGTCGGCGGCCGCTCGCCCGTCCGCCCGGGGCGGCTCGGTCAGCCGTTCTCCCCACACCACGCAGACGTCGCTCGAAGCGGCCATGCGCGCCGCGCGCTCGAGGTCGCCGGTGCGGGCGTAGAGGAGCCCGTGGCGTCCGCAGGCGTACTCGAGCAGGAAGTCGAGGTCGCTCGGGCCCGCGAGGACGATCCGGGCGAAGCCGCGCCGCTTGCGCTCCATCACGAAGCCCTCGATCAGGTCGCGGTAGAGCGACACGGAGCGCGAGGCCCGGCGGAAGTAGCGGTAGGCGCGTCGCGCGATCTCGTTGATCCCGTCGCCCGTCATGGCGTAGTGGAGCTTGCGGGCGTTCACCCGCTTGATGAGGATCCAGCCCTTCTCGACGCAGCGCCGGAGCATGGCGTTGGTCAAGCCCAGCGAAAGGCCCGCGTCCTCCGCGAGCCGCCGCTGCGTCACGGGACCGCCGCCGGAGCGTTCCGCTTCCCAGATGCCTTCGAGCAAAATGAGCTCGGAGTCGGCCTCCGGGACGGAGCCGGCCTGGGGATCGAATGCGATGTCGTTCATGGGTTTGGCTTCTGGATACGGGCATCCGGAGGAAGGCCTTGAGCCTGCCTCCGGCGCGATCGGATGGACGCCCCGTCAACTCGGCGCGCGGCCGAAACACGCGCGTCGCGCCCCGTGGCGCTGTCGTCGCGGACCGTCCGGACTGGTCGGATGGATCACGCGAGCTTGTTCAAAACGTGAACAAGTCTAGCGCGATTTTATGCAGGAACACAAGGGAGTGGAGTTTTTTGATGACCTACGTAGCGTATCGGATAGCTATTCCTCGCCGTCCTTCGGACGCACGAGGACCACCGCGCTTTCCTTCATGTAATGGAAGAGGATGAAGATGGCGCCGACGACGATCCACGAGGCGTACATCACGGTCACGGCGACGCCTTCGCTCAGGTAGGTGACCGAAATGGCGGCCATGGCCAGCGCGAGCGACATGGTGTAGATGACCGCCAGGATCTGCCTTCCGTTGAGCCCGAAGCCGAGCAACTTGTGGTGGAGGTGCAGCCGGTCGGGGGTATAGAACGGTACCCGATTCTTGGCGCGCCTGATGATGGCGGAAACGGTGTCGAGGATGGGGATGAGGGCGATGGTGATCGCCATGGGCAGGTTCGGGGCCGTCGAGCCGTTCCGGGCCTGGGAGAGCGGCAGGACGGCGACCGCGAAGCCGAGGAAGAGGCTGCCCGCGTCGCCCATGAAGATGCTGGCCGGGGGGAAGTTGTAGAAGAGGAAGCCGATGCCGGCGCCGAGCACGGCGCTCGCCATGATGCCCGTCGCCACGTCGCCGTTGCGGTAGGCCATGTAGGTGTAGGCCCCCGCGGCGATGACCGAGATGCCGCCGGCCAGGCCGTCGAGGCCGTCGATCAGGTTCACCGCGTTCATGACGCCGACCAGCCACACGAAGGTGACGACGGGACCGGCGTAACCGAGTTGGATGACGGGCAGGCCGAAAGGCAGGGCGATGCGCTTGAACGAGAATCCGGCCGCGACGACGACGAGCGCCACGAGCACCTGCACCAGCAGCTTCCAGCGCGCCTTGAGGTTCAGGAAGTCGTCGGCGAGGCCGAGGCCCGCCATCGCCGCGAACCCCGCGACGACCGCGAGGGACGGAAGGTCGAAGGGGAAGGCCTGCCGGGCCGAAGGGGCTATCCACGCCACCGCCGCGACGAAGGCCGCGGCCGCCGAGAACGTGATGCCGATCCCTCCGAGCCGCGGGATGTTTCCCGAGTGGATCTTCCTTTCATCCGCCCGGTCGAACCAGCCGCGGCGATGCGCCACGGCCAGCACGAGCGGAATGGCGAAGATGTTGATGATGCCCGCGATCACTGCCGTCGTTGCGAATATCACGTTTCACCTCTCGAAGTCTCGCGGTCCATTTTGAATGGGAACCCGACGCGCCGGACTCAGCGCGTGAATTGTATGATGCCGAGCACGAGGCTCGCCACCGAGATGACCGTGCCGATGATCCCGGAGATCCGGCCGAAGGTATAGACGAAGGAGTTGGACCTCACCACGATGGAATCCTCGGGCTCGATGATCGAACCCTTGGCGCGGCGCGTGCCTTCCTTCGTCACGATGTCGAGGGCGTCCCCCGAGTTCCGTTCGCGGTCGATGCCGCCCGCCAGGTTGACGTAGTACTCCCAGTCGCGCTCGGGGATGTATGGGTAGCGCCCCGGCAGCTCGACGGCCCCGGACACGCTGACGAAGAACTGGCGGAACGGCACTATGACCACGTCGCCGGGCTCGAGCGAAATATCGTCGGTAAAGTCCTTGTCGTACAGATATTTGCCGAGATCCACGGGTATCAGGGTGGTTCCGCGCCGCAGGAAGGCCGATTGGAGGTCGGAGGAGGGCGAAAACTGTCCGCGCAGGGCCTTGGCCGCCGAGGAGAGGCGTTCGCCGGGCACGAAAGTGTAGGGCACCCGATTAGAGGAATCGAGCCGGTCCTTGTCGGAGCCAGCGCCGACCGCGCCTTCGAACCAGCACACCGGCAAGAGCTCCTCGAGGCCGGCCACCGACACCGAGTCGCGGTCCGTCAGGGCGAAGTCGCGCGATTCGGACCACTTCAAGTAAAGCTTCTCGCCGGTCGGCGACACCGGGCTCAAGGGTCGCACCAAGGTGAGCCGCTCGAGGTCGGCCCGCTCGGTGAAGCCGAGCGCGTAGGCTTCCACCAGGTCGGAAAGATCCTCGCCGGGGAGCAGCTGGTAGGTGCCGGGCCGGCGCACCGAGCCCGCCACCGTGACGATGCGCTCGGCGCGCTTGACCACGATCGTGTCGCCGGGCACCAGGTAGGGGTCCTGCGCGATCTCGCCGTAGCGCTCCGCGCGGAAGAGGTCGTAGACGCGCTCGTCGCCGGAGGCGGAGCGCACCACGATGTCCCGGAAGGACGAATAGCGCGTGAAGAACGGATGCGCCGCACTCGAGAGCCGGGTCAGGCCGGAGGCGTTGATCCACGCCGACTTCGTCACCTCGCCCGTGACGAAGATGTCGAGCGAGCCGAAGGGGATGACCAGGCGGTCTTCGGGCTCGAGCTCGAGGTCGATGGAAGGCTCGTAGGCGAAGAGGATGCGTTCGAGGTCGACCGCGATCCGTTCGGCTCCGTCCCCGCGCGTCACGAAGGCGCGACGGAGGTCGGCCCCGGGCAGAATGCGCGCACCGAGAGCGCGGACCACCCGCGAGAGCCGGTCGCCGGGCTTCCAGGGAATGCGATCCGTGCCGTACTGCGCGGCGGCCTCGGCGCCGGTCCGGACGGCGCCTTCGACGTAGATCACGGGGAGGTAGGACGAACGGTCCGGCACGCTCAACGCGTCGCCGTCGCGGAGGCCGACGCCCGCGGCCTCGCCGATCGAGACGAAGACCATGGAGCCCTCGGGCATGGCGGCGTCGGGGCGCCGGCTCAGGACGGCGAGGTCGGGCCGCGCCACGGGAGTCAGGCCGTCGGCGTAGTACTCGACGAGCTCATTGGCGCCCTCGCCCGGCAGCAGCTGGTAGGCGCCCGGACGCCGAACCGCCCCCGCGATGGAAACCTGGCGCTCGTAGCGCGAGAACTCCACCGTGTCGAAGGGCCGGAGGTAGGGATCCTGCGTCAGGTCGCCGTGGCGGCGTGCCTTGAACAGGTCGTAGGTCCGCCGCGTCCCGTCGGCGGAGACCACGGCGAGCGCGCGGTCCGACGCGTACGCCGTCCCTTCGCCGAGCAGGGATGACAGCCTCGAAAGTCCCCACGCGTAGCGGATGCCCGAGCTCTTCGCCTCGCCCTTGACGAACACCTGGAAGACGCTCACCGCCTTGATGTAGACGCGCGGCGAGGAGCCCGGGTAAGCCGCGAGCACGCGCTTCTCGGCCTGGTCCCTGAACTGCGGGAAGGTGAGACCCTTGAGGTTCAGCGGAGCCAGGTTCGGCAGGGCGAAGCGGTAATCGGCCTCGACCGGCGCCTCGATGGTCACCGTGCCGCCTGCGGTCAGGAAGACCACCGAGTACACGTCGCCGATGGTCACCGGATAGTCCGGGGTCGACATGGCGAGGGCCGCGCGGCCGGCCGGGGAAGTCACCGTGGCGTCGAGGGAGGACGCCGCCTTGTCGACCGTGTCGGAGCCGGACAGCCCCGCGGCGGCCCCCTGGCTGGCGGCGTCGGCGGTGGCGCCCGCGGCGTCCTCCGCGCTCAGGAAAATCTGGGCCCGGGCGCCGGTCGCGAGCAGGAAGAGGACGAGGCTTGCAAGTACGACGCGCTTCAAGAACGGACCTCCCCGCGGAGCTTGGCCATGGCCTCCGGATCCTTGCGGATGTTGCCGACGGCTTCGAGCACGAACGCGGCCAGCACGCTCAGGAAGAAGCCGGCCATGGTGACGACGACGCAGAGCATGCCGCGGCTCGGGCCCGATTTCTTGTCGGGGGCCTCGGCCAGCTCGATGACCTGGAAACTCGGGCCCGAGCCTTCCTCGTCGAGGCGGGCCAGCTCGTACTGCTGGGTCAGCAGCTTGAAGATCTCGCCCTGCACCAGGAGGTCGCGCTGGAGGGCCGCGTACTCGAAGGTTATGCCCGTGATGTCCTGCCCCCCGGGCAGGATGCTCGAACGGCCGCTCTCGAGCTCGGCGATCTTCGAGGCGATGCTGCTCCGCTCCGTGCGGAGGCGGCGGATCACCGGATCGTCCACCCGGGAGAACTCGAGGTAGTTCTCGATCTCCATGTCCTTCATGATGAGCTCGGAGCGCAGGCGGGCCAGGACGGTCACCTGCTCGGTGGCCAGGGCGTCGACGCTCAGGATGCCGTACTTCGAGGTGAACACGGAAATCTGGGCCTGTATGCGGTCGATCTCGACCTGCACGTCGGCCAGCTTGCCCTCGAGCAGGCCCTTCTGTTCGCTGGCGCGCTTGCCGCTCAGGGCCGCGAAGCGCCGGTCGAGGATCTCGACGGAACGGTTGACCACCCTGGCCGCGTACTCGGGGTCGATGTCCTCGAAGGAAAGGGAGACGGTTCCCGACTTCTCGTCGAGCGCGGCGGAGAAATGCTCCAGGAAGGCGGCCCGCGTCTCGCTCTTGACGTTCTTCTTGATTTCGTAGCGGCCGGTGAAGTCGAACTCGGCGTTGAGCTCGTCGACGGCCGTGTTGGACTTGGCCAGCAGGATGGCCAGCTCCGCCTTGGAACCGCCGCCCGTCGAAACCCCGGCCAGCGAGGCCAGGCTGCCTAGTCCGCTCGAGGCCAGCATGCCCGCGATGCCGCCGCCCGAATCCTCGGACACCAGCACCACCGCCTTGGGCGTGTAGAGGTTGGGCAGGTAGCTCTTGTCGGCCGGAAGGACGAGCGAGCCGATGGCGAATAGCAGCACGGCGACGGCGGCGCCCGCCGTGCCGAACATGATCAGCTTCCTGTGCCTGAGCAGGGTGGCCAGGAGGTCGATGAGGGAAATCTCGTCCTCGGCCGGATTGACGGGAACAACTTCGTTTTCCATGGGACGTCCTGAGTCGGGATTCGGTGAAAGAGTATAGCGGAACGGTCCGGGAAGGTGAACCGACCCGGAGCGCCGCTAGCGCTCCGAGTAGTTGCGCTCCATCCAGGTCCGGTACTCGCCGGAGCGCACCCGTTCGATCCAGCGCGGGTTGTCGAGGTACCAGCGCACCGTGCGGCGGAGGCCCTCGTCGAAGTCCACCGACTGCGTCCACCCGAGCTCGCGCTTCAGCTTGGAGCAGTCGATGGCGTAGCGGCGGTCGTGGCCCGGGCGGTCCTTGACGAAGGCGATGAGCGAGCGGAGCGATTCGACGTTCCTCCCCGACTCCTCGGCGACCAGCTCGACCAGGCGGTTCACGAGGCGGAGGTTTTCCCACTCGTTCTCGCCGCCGATGTTGTAGGTCTCGCCGAGGCGCCCCTTCGTCATGACCGCCCAAACGGCGGCGTTGTGGTCCTCGACGTAAAGCCAGTCGCGCACGTTCCTGCCGTCGCCGTATACGGGAAGGCTCTTCCCTTCCAGCATGTTGAGGATCATCACGGGGATCAGCTTCTCGGGGAACTGGAAGGGACCGTAGTTGTTCGAACAGTTGGTCATCGTGACCGGGAGGCCGTAGGTGTGGCTGTACGCCATGACCAGGTGGTCGCTCGAAGCCTTGCTGGCGGAATAGGGGGAGCGGGGGTCGTAGGGCGTCGTCTCGGTGAACTTGCCCGTCTCGCCGAGCGAGCCGAAGACCTCGTCGGTGGAGACGTGGTGGAAGAGGACGCCCTCGCGGCCCTTCCAGGCGTTCCGCGCCACGTCGAGCAGGGTGAAGGTGCCCATGACGTTGGTGCGCACGAACGTCTCGGGGCCGTGGATGGACCTGTCGACGTGGCTTTCCGCGGCGAAGTGGACGACGGCGTCGACGTCGAATTCCGTGAAGGCCTTCTCCACCGCGGCGCGGTCCGTGATGTCGCCCTTGACGAAGGCATAGCGCTTCCCGGCTGCCGCCGCCACGTCGTCGAGGCTCTCGGGGTTCCCCGCGTAGGTCAGGACGTCGAAGTTGACGACGCGGCCTGAAAACCCAGGGTTCGAAAGCAGCCAGCGGATGAAGTTCGACCCGATGAAGCCCGCCCCGCCCGTGACGAGGATGTTCTTGAAATTTCTCATGATTTCTCCCTCTCATGCCTACTCGTGGATGGTACGAATAATCGCCGGCTCGTTCAGGCTATCTTTATACCTTTTTCCTTGATGTCGTAAACGATCGATTTTCTTGCGCCATCAAAATAGGCTTTCGAAAAGACATGCGTTTCAATCCGAACGTTGAAGTCCTGGGCATCGCTGAAGATGGCGGATTCGTCTAGCGGCGATACTTCGCCTTCGAGTACAAGCCCCACATCGATATCGCTTGCCGAATCCGGACTACCGTACGCCCAGGAGCCGAACAGGTACGCTTCCGCCACCGGGAAGGCTTTGCGTTCAGCCTCGACGAAACGCTTTACAAGGTCGAGAACACCGGATGCCTGCGCAGTTTCGAGCATAATTCCCTCGTTCTCCCATACAGGTTTTCAGCCGTCCCCTTGTCCATTCGCGCAAACGGCATCGCATATTTCATCGACTGGTCCCCACATTCCGATATGTCACAGAAAAGTATTCGGACAGGCTCCGCTTCCAGTCGGGGACTTCCACGGCGTAGTCGGCCTTGATTTTTTCCTTGGAGAGGACCGAGTAGGCGGGACGTCGCGCCTTGGTGGGATACTCGTCGGTGCGGAGGGGTTTTACTTCGCAGTCGCGCTCGATGATGCCGTACTCGCGGCCGAGGCGGTGGATTTCGGTCGCGAAGCCGTGCCAGGTGGTTTCGCCGGAATTCGTGAAGTGGTAGACGCCGTAGCGCTTCCTTCCTGAGCGGGCGATGGCCAGGATGGCGCGGGCGAGGTCGGCGGCCCAGGTGGGGGTGCCCTTCTGGTCGGCCACGACGCCGATCGAGGGTCGTTCCTTCATGAGCCTGAGCATGGTGGCCACGAAGTTCGGGCCGTGCGCGCCGTAGAGCCAAGCGGTGCGCAGCACGGCGCTTTTCGCGCAATTTTCGAGCACCTGCCTTTCGCCGTCCGCCTTGGTCATTCCGTAGACGCCCGTTGGAGCGACCGGATCGCTTTCGAGGTAGGGCCTGTCCCCGGTTCCGTCGAAGACGTAGTCGGTGGAGATATGGAGGATCCACGCGCCGACATTCTTCGCGAGCCGCGCCAGATTGGCGGGCCCGTCGACGTTGAGGGCGCGGCAGAGCTCCGGCTCGTCCTCGGCTTTGTCCACCGCGGTGTAGGCGGCGCAGTTGACGATGCCCGAGATACCCTTACCCGCGGCGAAGGCCTCCAGGGCGGCGGGGTCGAGAATGCTCACCTCGCGGTCGGTGCCGACGAACTCGACGCCCTCGCGTTCGAAGAGGAGCGACAGCTCGGTGCCGAGCATGCCGCGATTTCCGACGAGCCAGATCATGCGGTTTCCATCATTCCTTTGGCGGTTTGGGAGAATACCCCGCGATACCCGAGAATCTCGGCGTGCAGGGTCTGGAAGGTTTCCTTGCGATAGACGTGGCTGAGCGAATTCCGGATCTCGAAGGCGCGGAGCATGCGGTCGAGCGCCGCATAGTCCAGATTCCCGAGCTCGAAGTACTTCTTGATGATCGGTTTAGGGCTGGCCAGATCGAAGCCATGGATCCGGTCAAGGAACGCCTTGGCGGTTTTCCAGAACAGCCCGACCACGAATTCGAATTTCTGCGCCTGCCCCGCCCTTACGGCGTCGGCGACGACCTCATCCAAAGTCCCGGTATCGATATCGAGGGAACACTCGAAATCCGCGATCGCCTCGGATAGTTGATCGAGCTGGAGCTTCAGTCGTTCTTCCATACTACTCCGGGTCCAGCAAGAACCATGGTGCGGAAAGGTTCGGCGGCGCGGTCGAGGTCAACCACGTCGACGTCATGGGGTATGCGGCTCTCCTCGACGGCGTCCTCGATGGCCCGACTCACCGTGAGGAAAGCGCCTTCATCGAGGCCGGAGAGCGCCAGGTCGAAGTCCGAGCGCCTAGTGGCCCGACCCGACGCCCGCGAGCCGAAGAGCGTCACCCGGCACGACAAGCCGTGGCACGCGGCCATCACGATGCGCTTTAGTTCGTCCTCGTATTCCGCTTCGCGGACGGGGTCGAAGTAAGCGGCGGTGGTTTCTTCAGGCATGGGCAGATCGTACCCCATAAGCTCGATCAGGGTCAAAAGACCGTGTTCCAACGTTTCCTGGCGTTTTTCATGGCCGATGTTGAAAAACCGACATTTTCGACATGCGATTGATCCTTGCAGACCAGATTCCGGCTTTATGTTCCAATTCTCGGCAAGAAGATCGCGAAGCCGTTCATCCACACGCCATTCGGCGCGCGACAGACGGGCAAGTCCACGCTGATCGGGGCATCGCGCCGAATCCAGCAACCATCCTCAACTTGTACGATTCGTCCCGGCGTCCGGAACGCGACCGCCGGGATTCCGCTCGTCGAGGCGACGGAGCGGAGGTCGACTTCATCGTGGAACGGGGCGACGAGCTGCTTCCGATCGAGGTGAAGTGGACCGAGAACCCGAGCCTCAAGGACGCCCGGCACCTCACATCGTTCATGGCGCGCAACCCAGGGCGCTGCCCGCGGGGCCTTATCGTCTCGCGCTGTCCCTATGTCCTCTCCTTGAGCGACACGATCACCGCGCTGTCCTGGTGGGCGCTGTAGGAAGCGAATGGTCTTATCGAGCCTTTCCGGGCTCCGTATTCAGCGCTATTATCGTATCCGTGGAGGACTATCGAATGGATGCGATATTGACTGAGCTGACGGTGAGCATGTCCGATTTCAAGAAAAATCCGGCCAAGGTGCTCCGCGAGGCGGGGCGTGAGCCGGTGGCCGTGCTCAATCGGAACAAGACGGCCTTTTATGTAGTCGAGCCGGAGGTCTACGAGGCGATGCTCGAGGACGCCTGGGAGCGAAGCATCACGACTACCGTTCGTGAACGCCTCGGCAAGGTCGAGAGCGCGGTCGAGGTCGACCTTGAGCGGCTCTGACAGATCTTCGGGCACACACCGGCTCAAATTCCTGCCAGAAGCGCTCGATGAATGGAACGGCCTCGACGGATCGGTACGATCGATCTTGAAGAACCAGCTCGCGCGTCGTCTCGAGAACCCAGTCGTCCCGAGCGCGCGGCTCAAAGGCGAGCTGTCCGACTGCTACAAGATCAAGCTCCGCCAACAAGGAATCCGCTTGGTCTACACGGTCATCGAAAGCGAGGTCGTAGTGCTCGTGCTGGCCATCGGGCGGAGGGACAGGAACGCGGCGTACCGCTCGGCGACGGGGCGAAGCCGTCCTTGAGCGACACGTTCACCGCGTTGCCCTGATAGGCGCCGCAGGAAGCAAGGAGCGGACAGAGATCGCCAGCCCGACTTCGGCAGATTGAAAGTTGAACTTTCAATCTGCCGAAGGCTTGCATTCATAGAAATACAGCGTAAAATAGAAGTTGAACTTCCAAGGAGCGGGCATGACGTACATTCCCCGGGCGTTGGCCGGCGAACTCGAACAGGCCTTGAAGGAGTATCCCGTCGTCACCGTGCTCGGGCCGCGACAGTCGGGCAAGACGACCTTCGTCGTCAACGAAAAGCCCGAGTGGGCGTACGTCAACCTCGAAGACCCGGATCAGCGCCTTCTGGCCGCGAACGACCCCAGAGGATTCCTCGCGTCGCTCGGACGCCCGCTCATCATCGACGAAATCCAGCGGGTCCCGAACCTGCTTTCCTACATCCAGGTCGAGACGGACCGTTCAAACGATACAGGCCGCTTCATCCTGACGGGCAGCCACCAACTCGAGCTCGGGGCGGCAATCAGCCAGTCGCTCGCGGGACGAACCGCCGTTCTGACGCTCCTGCCGCTCAGCCTCGAAGAACTCGGCGACTCGATCCGGAACGAAAGCCGGGAACAAACGCTGGTGACCGGATTCCTGCCGCGCGTCAGGAGCCATGGCCAGACTCCGGGCAAAGCCTATGCCAACTACTTCCAGACTTACGTGGAACGGGACCTGCGCTCGCTGATCATGGTAAAGGAGCTCGACCGCTTCGAAACCTTCCTCCGCTTGCTGGCGGGCAGGACCGGGCAACTCTTCGTGGCCAGCTCGCTGGCCGCCGACGTCGGGGTTTCCTACAAGACCATCCAGGCGTGGGTATCGATCCTCGAGGCATCCTACCTCGTCTTCAAGCTGCCGCCGTTCCACGGAAATTACGGGAAGCGCCTGACCAAGTCGCCCAAGCTCTACTTTACGGAACCGGGCCTCGCAACCTGGCTCTTGGGCATCGAGACGCCAGCGCAAGCGTCGCGCGACCCGCTCTTCGGAAACCTCTTCGAAAACCTGGTGGTCGTGGAAGCCCTGAAAACGCGCCTGAACGCCGGGCGGAACCCCAGTCTCTACTTTTATCGGGACGAACGCGGTCTGGAAGTCGACCTCGTGCTCGACCGAAAACCCGACGCGTACCCGATAGAGATCAAGGCCTCCATGAGCTTCCATCCGGAACTGCTCAAAGGGCTCGAAGCCTTCCCCGCCAGGCCCGCGGAAGCGCCTTTCGGAACCTTGTTGTACTCCGGCGACATGGCGGCCCCGGAAGGGAAGTTCGCGATCCGCAATTACCGCGAAACCGGAGCCGTCGTCCGCGAAGCCTTCGCGGTTTAATTCAGAAGTACCGTACCTCTGGGTCGAACTCGGGCAGGGCGGCGTCCTTGGGCGAGACGAGGACGTCGCGGAGCGGCCAGTCTATGGCCAGCGCGGGCGAGTCCCAGCGGATGCCGCCGTCCGAAGGCCCGTGGTATTCCGCCGTGCACTTGTACTGGAGCTCGGAACCGTCCTCGAGCGCGACGAAGCCGTGGGCAAAGCCCGCGGGAATCCAGAACATCAGGCGATTCTCCGCCGACAGCTCGATTCCGTGCCAGCGCCCGAACGTGGGCGAGCCTGCGCGCAGATCGACCGCCACGTCCCAGACGCGCCCCGCGCTCACACGCACCAGCTTGCCCTGGGCGTGCGGCGCGCGCTGGAAGTGCAGGCCCCGCAGTACGCCGCGAGCGGAAGCGGAGTGGTTGTCCTGCACGAAGGGCCCCGTCACGCCGGCGGCCGCGAACTCCGAGGCCTTGAAGGTTTCCATGAAAAAGCCCCGTTCGTCCGGAAACGCGCGGGGCTCGACGACGAGAAGGCCGGGAATGGGGGTTTCCGTGAAAGAAAAGGGCATGAGGTCCCCTCAGGTTCTAGTAGAGATATGGAATCTTGAAATCTTTGCAGATTTTCCTGCACAGGCCGTCCGAGATCTCCGCATGACGCGGAACCGCCTCCATTACGCCATTCGCCGGATTCATCCACAGGGAATGCGAGGCGCCTTCGCGCTTCAGGAAACAACGATGCTTCCTCAAGTGCCGCAGGAAGGTCTCGCGCTTCATGCGTTCACGGTTGCCCGGATCGCGTCCTCGGGAAGTCCCCTCGCCACGTCGGCACGAAGGTCCTCGAGAATAAACTCGATAGCCTGGGCCAGGTTCTGCTTGCACTCTTCGACGCTATGACCCTGACCGTTCGCGCCCGGGACTTCCGGTGAATAGCCGAAGTACCAGTCGCCGTCGCGTTCGATGATCGCCGTGTACGTATTCATAGTGCCCCCTGCTGAATTTACTATCAGGGATGCGTTCTATCAACCATGGCGTTTACTTATCAGTTCTCCGCGACGTAGCGCAGGTAGGCGCCGTACTCGGTCTTGAGGCCATCGGCGATGGAAAGGAGCCGCGCGCGGTCGATCCAGCCGTTGCGATAGGAGATCTCCTCGACGCAGGATACATAGAGTCCCTGGCGCTTCTGGATGGCTTCGACGAAGTTGCCTGCCTCGAGGAGCCCGTCGTAGGTGCCGGTGTCGAGCCAAGCCATGCCGCGACCGAGCAGCTCCACCTTGAGCTTGCCCCGCGCGAGGTACTCGTTGTTCACCGAGGTGATCTCGATCTCGCCGCGGGCCGAGGGCTTCATGTGCCTGGCGATGTCGATGACCTGGTTGTCGTAGAAGTAGAGACCCGGCACCGCGTAGTGCGATTTGGGCTTCGCGGGTTTTTCCTCGATCGAGAGCACCCGCCCCGTCCCGTCGAACTCGACCACGCCGTACGAGGTCGGATCCTTGACGTAGTAACCGAAAATGATGGCTCCGTCATCGTTGGCGACCGCCGCCTTCAAGGTCCTGGTGAAACTCTGCCCGTAGAAAATATTGTCACCCAGGACCAGCGCCACTCGGTCGTTCCCGATGAACTTCTCGCCCACCAGGAAGGCGTCCGCGAGGCCTCTCGGCTTCTCCTGCACCGCGTACTCGAAGTGCATGCCGAGCCTCGAACCGTCTCCAAAGAGATCCCGGAACACCGGAACGTCGCGCGGCGTCGAGATGATCAGGACTTCACGTATCCCCGCCAACATGAGCACGGAGAGGGGATAGTAGATCATGGGCTTGTCGTACACGGGCAGGATCTGCTTCGAGACCGCGTAGGTGATGGGAAAGAGGCGGGTGCCGGAACCGCCGGCGAGGATGATTGCTTTCATCACGCTCCCTTAAATAAATAGTAAAGTATTAGATGTGCGGGATGATGAAATCATGCATCGTCATTACATTTTACCATCAAGGAACTTGCCGGTTTCTTTATGGTTGAATTCGGGGATAGTCTCGTTGAACAGATCCACCAGCTCCGCGCGGGACCACGAGCCTCTCGCCTTCATCGCAGAGATCGTCTGCTCGAAATTCCTGACCCGGGCATCATCCCACACCGGGGCGTTCTTGATGACCCCGATTGAAGCGAAGCGTTCCATATCGAGGGTTTCGCCATGCGTAAAAAACTCTTCGAAATCTTTCTCTCCTGTCGTGTCGCTCTTGAAGAAATATACCGGCCACTTGCGCATGGCTTTCAGCTCTCCCACACGGGCTCGGGCCTCTTCTTCCGTTGCGCATTCAACCGGCTCGTATCCCAGGCGCTGCAGGTAACGTTCCGCTATCTGGCTGAAGGTAATGAGGTTCTCGCCTGCATCAAGCTTCGGGAAGAACAGGTCTCGGTTCTCCCCCAAGAGACACGACATCAAGCAGAGCTCACCGGACTCCTGGGGCGTCACGAAGTAGCGGCGAACGTCATTCGGGGCAGACAACGGCTGCTCCTTCTCCATGCGCCGGATAAAGCCATAGAGCAAACTGCCGTCAGAGAAGGCGACGTTTGCGAAGCGCGCGGTGGACACGGGGAGCTCCAGGCTGCGCCGCATCAGGAACATTTCCATAATGCGTTTAGAAGCGCCCATCATGTTGACGGGGTTTGCCGCCTTGTCCGTTGAGACGCAGAAATACTTGCCGGCGCCCTTGGCCTTGGCCTGCCGCATGGTTTTGTCGGTGTTGAAGACATTGACGTCCACCATGCGCATGAGCGTCCAGGGATCCTTTTCGCTCCGCACGTGCTTGAGGGCGGAGAGGTTAAGGACGTAGTCATACCCTGGCCCTGAAGCCATGAACGCGTCGAAGATGTCACTTCCGGCATCGATCGCGAAGGTGGCAAACTCGCCGTCGGAATATCCCATGGAGCTGCGGATATCCCGAACCAGTTCCACCATGTTGTTTTCCGATATATCCACCACATGGAGGAGTTTGGGATTGCGCCTGAATATCTCGCGAGTTACTGCCTGGCCTATAGAGCCCGCCCCGCCTATGACGAGGAAACGGGAATTGGATACGATGTCCATGAGCTCGCACTCATGCGCACTTACATCGGAAGAAAAAAGCTCGGCTTCGCGACCGATTAGATCGAGTATATTGTCCATGAATGCCTTTCTATATCGGTATTATGCTGATGACCCTATAATCTTACGCTACTAGGGATATTAACTACTCTTTCCTCGAACCACTCAGCGTTCGGCAAGTCGACCCGAGTACAGCCCTCATATGGAGGGAGTTTATTGAGGAGCGTCCAGATCGGCCTAGTCTGAACCTTACGGTCATTCGTGTACTTAAGGAATTCATCACGCTCGGCGCGGGATTCGAGCATTATAGCATTGAGCCAATAATTCGATATGCAATCATCCGGCTCTTTGAACGTGGCTATCCCGAGCGACGAGAAAAACTCATGATACTTCATTGCCGTCTCTCGCTTATTCGCTACGATCTTGTCGAAATACTCGAGCTGAGCATAGCCGACTGCTGCATTGAGGCTGGGCATGCGGAGATTATAACCCACTTCATCGTGGTAGAATTCCCATGCGTGCGGCCGCTTGGCGGTGGTCGATACATACCGGGCTCGCTCCGCGACAGAGGCGTCGTCGGTTATGAGCATTCCCCCGCCACCGGTCGTTACGAGCTTATTGCCGTTGAAGCTGAGTATTCCCGCGTGACCGAAGGTGCCGGTATGCTTCCCCGCCCTGTAGCTCCCCAGCGATTCTGCGGCATCCTCGACGAGAATCAAGTCGTACTCGTCGCATACCGCCTTGATCGCCTCCACCTTTACGGGGTGACCGAATATATGGACGGGCATGACGGCTTTGACGGTTCGTCCGTTCGCAATATCTACCAGTATGCCGTTCCTGCGGGCGGTCTTGGTCTCAAGGAAACCGCGCAGCGACTCGGGAGACATGCCCATGGTGTCCCTGTCCACGTCGACGAAGGCCGGCTTGGCTCCGGAATGCGCTATGCCCGCCGCGCTCGCGGCGAAGGTCAAGGCTTGAGTAATAACCTCGTCACCCGGTCCAATGCCGAGGGCGTGAAGCGCCATATGCAGGGCGGCGGTCCCGTTGACCATAGCCACGGCGTGGCAGGCTCCGGTTAATTCCTTTATCTTATCTTCCATGGCCACTACGAACCGACCGACATATGAGACGTATTTCGTATCGATGCACTCGTTAAGATACGCCTTTTCATTACCGAGGAATTCGGGGCGATGCAGCAGCACGGGATCCATTTGGGGATAGAGCCCCTTAATAAAACCTACTATGGCTTCAAGTGATTTCACGCTTACCTCCTCAAAGATAGGCTTCAAGCTCGGGCGGGCAGGGAGGCAGGTCCTTGAACACTCGCCGAACTAAATCGCTCGACGGTCGGATGAATACCCAAACCGTCAGGAAGATCAGGGCGAAGTAGGTAAAGATGTTCCTGTGATTGACGTACCAAGTCTCGAGCTGTCCTTTGTACGGGGTTATTATCTGATCGTGCATATGTTCACGATCAGGTACGTCATGGAGTATCTGCTCCTCGTTCTTGAATATAACAGAGCCTATGCCGCTCAATCCTGGGTGGATCCGGCCGATTGCCGCTTTGACCTCGTCTGAATAGAGCATGTAATGTGCTTCGGCGAAGGGCCGATAACCGATTACGCTCATCTGCCCGAGGAAAACATTTATCAGCTGAGGCAGTTCGTTGAGCTTCGTCTTGCGTAAGAAACTACCCAGGGGCAGCATGCGAGGATCGTCCTTGGTAGTGATCAGACCGCCGGGAAGATTCGGGCTATCACGCAACATCGTTGCGAATTTAAGGACGTAAAAGGGCTTTGCGCCTCTCCCTATCCGTCTTTGGCGGTAGAAGATATCATGCTCGCCAGTAAGCTTGAGAATAAGCATAATCGGGAGCAACATAGGGAAAAAGACTATAAGAGCGACGGTCGACAGGATCAAATCCATTAATCGAATCATGCATTCTCCTAATAAATAACCTACGGGGTACGTTTACCACTAATCGGGGTCCTCATATCTGATGGCTTCGCGCGTACCTATCGGCTTGGCCGGAACACCTGCCACTATAGTCCAAGGCGCGACGTCCTTGTTGATCAAAGCGGCCGAGGCGATGACGGCGCCGCTCCCCACTTCGACGTCCGGCAGTATCCTCGCCGCCATCCCTACGAAAGCGTCCTTTCGTATAACAACCTTACCGACGTTAACTTTTCTCTGCCTGAACGGCACCATAGGACCGGTGCCCCTATATCCTTGGGCTGGCGTATCGCTGGCGGTCACGACGGCGGAGGAATGCGCCATGCAAGAATAATCTTCCATCAGGAAAAGCCCCCCGCCGCTAATGACGCAGCTTTCCGCGATATGAACGCGCTTGCCTATTTTGTTGTTTTTAGACTCCAGAAGGACGTTCTTGTCCAGGAGCACAAAATCGTCCAGCTCCGTGGTTTCAGGGAACCTTATGATTACGCCCTGCTCTATGATAACGTTCTTGCCCATATGCTTGAGCTTTCCCTTCCAATAGAGCCCCCTGATGTAGTTTCCGTACAGGCTTGGAGATCCGGGCAGATATGTAATACTCTTCTTGATGTAATGTCTTATTATCGGATATGGCAAAGTCAATAACGCCGTGAGCAGTAGTTCGAAAGCACCGAAAATGAGGCGGAATAGCTTGCTGTTCAATGCTACCCTCGCCATAACATATACTACGGGAGCCTTTCCATTCCGCGCGATGGATATCTCGCACATATGGTCGATCAATCGAACATCGTAAATCATCACTTTACCTGTCTTTCCTATAGTTATAAAAGCCTTCTCCGCTCTTTCTGCCAAGCTTATTCGACGATACCAACTCCACTAGCGTAGGATCGGGTATATAACGGCTATCCTGGATCTCGTTGGCGAAAGCTTTCAGTATTTGAAAAGTAATATCGTTTCCTATGTAATCCGAGAGCTCAAGAGGCCCCATGGGGACGTTTGTCCCAGCCTTCATCGCGGCATCGACAGTATCGGGAGCGAACCCATTCACCCTCATGAATTCAATCGCGAAGTTGATATAGGCGAATAGTATCCTATTTACTATATAACCTTGGACGATCGGCATTTCCACTATCAGCTTATCATCAAGGCGATTTAAGATCTCCTGTAAATGATTCCTTTTTGAGTCGCTGAATTCCGCAGGATATGAGATCTCGACTAGACGCATCCGAGTCGGTGGATTAAAAAAATGAAGACCGACGATATCTCGTATGCCAGATTCGGCAATCAATCTCTCGAGAGAGAGGCTTGACGTAGTCGTCGCGATTATCTTCTCGTGCCCTATATCCAGCCCTGAGAGCATTCGGAACATCACCGCCTTGGTCTCATAGTCCTCTTTGATGCATTCAATAATCATGTCGGCGGACTTGCATTCCACCAAGTCTTCTGTAAACCTCACCCTAGCCTTTATTGGCTCTATGGATTCCATCGATATCTTATCATATCGTACCTTCTTCTCAATATTGCCAAGAAAGCTTTTTTCTTTTTGTTCAATATTTCTCGCATTATATGCTATAATCCTAAACCCTTTATCAGCGAGATATTCGACAAGCTTAATACCGATCGTGCCCAAGCCGAGAACAGCTATCGATTTCATAAAACCTCCGGGGCTTCAAACTCTTGTGTGGGTCGAGTGAAAAGCGGTCTGAAATGTGACACAATATCACCATGCGCGGTACATAATTCCACCAGAAGATTCTTGGACTGAAGTACCCTTGGATGTTCAGCAATATCGAGCTGGAGGTCACCGAGCCATTGGTGACCGCACGGCTTTCACATACCCAGGTCTGGCGACTCGACTGTCCGAGTTGAGGCACGAATGCCCAAACCACGACTAGCGTCCGCGACACTTGGCAGCATCTGTATACAATTAGACTTGTTACAATCAATGAAACCGACTTCCCGCGTATAGCCGCCCTGAACATGACGTCCTACACGCTGCCATTCCCTGGGCGGAACCAGGCACTGGAATCTCGCCTCGGAAAGTTCTTTGCGAAGTCGCTCTTTTTCAGCCTTGAGCGCGGCGCTAGTTTGTCCACCTTGAGGTGCTTATAGACTCACCTCGCTGTAGCCGGATACCCAACTCCCTATTGTCCCCTTGGGTAAGCCTAGTTTTCTACTCACAACCGCGTAGGTCATCCCTTGCTCATCCACCATCTTGCTAGCTTCGGCCTTCAACACGGAGTTAAAATTCCTTTTCTCTGCCATATCGAACCTTCCGTTCAACAGGGCCTCAATTGGCTGTGTACACCGAAGTCAGCATGGGTCAAAATCTGATTTGAAGGATGTGTTCACTATAGTCTTAGGATCAGGGCTTATTATTCCATGCTTACATGAATACAAAGCTAAGAACTAACAGCTTTTACAAGACACTTCTCAAGTCGATCAGCTAATTTGTTTCTATCAAACTCATCTTCTGCAAGCTCCCTTGCCGCAATCTTAGCTTTAGACTTCCACGACTCATCATAGATGATTTGAATTAAGTCTCTCGCCGCTTTGTTATAATCGTATGGACTTAGTATCCTGCAACAACCCCACTGTTCGGCAATTATTGTTGAGAAACCACGGAAATTTGCAACAACTGGCTTTCCAGCTGAAATTGAATCAAAGAATTTATTACTCACAGAGTCTCTATAGCATATCTCCGGACCAGTGTAAGTGATTATACTAAAATCTGCTATTTTTAACCAATTCGCAACCTGAATCTTCGGAAGTTTTCCGATAAACCGTAGATTAGTTTCGAGAACACCCAAATCCACGGAAAGCAATTCAGCAGCATCTCGTTTTTTGCCATCGCCAATTAGAATAAAGCGAATGTTTAAATCCAATGATCTTATGGCAGCTGCCAATCTTACGATATATTCAACACCATTTACATCGCCCATAGTTCCTGTATATAGAACTACTGGATTTTGCCCTATCCAAGCATCGAGATCTCGGATTGATTTCGGGCTTACATTATCTGAGGCAAAGAGATAATTATCACATCCATTTGGAATAACATCGATCTTTCCTGGTGCTAACCCCATTTTAGCTATATGATCTTTCATTCCGGGAGCTAAAGCAACGATTCTTTTTGAAAATCGATATGCACACAATTCCAAGATTCGAGCTGCGAATCGCAAGATAGGATTTCGAAGTGCCCCGAGAGCAATAGGAACATCAGGCCAGAGATCCCTTACTTCAAATACTAGTGGTTTCTTGCGCAACCATGATGCAAAAAGGCCCGGAATGGCGATGGTTAAGGGAGTACTAGTAGCGAACACGACGTCATACTCCAAACTAAAACTTCGTCGTGAAGCAGCAACTGCAAAACGAAAGAATGACTTGATCCGATCAATATTACTCATTCGATTGGAGTAATCATTTTTATACCAGTTTACTTTTATGCCATCTTCGTATGAAACCCGCCAGCTATTGATTGCATCTGAATTTCGATCAGTTGTAACAATCTCGACGCTATGGCCTTTTCCGACAAGTCTTTTAGCCATTTCATATGATCTAGTGCTTCCATCCATTTGGGGGGTGTTAAAATATTGATGCAAGTATAGTACTTTCATTAGGCAAGCCTTTCGTACAAGGATTTTAACATGGAAAATTCCTTTTCCCAGGAGTACTCATGACACATCTTATCAAATCCTTTCAGACCCATTTCAAGGGCTAAATCTTCTTTTTTTGTAATTGACCTTATAGCCTCAACCACAGCCATGGTATCTGATGGATCAACACAAATTCCACAACCAGCGTCTTCAATGATTGAAATCCAGTTTTTAAAATTCGAGGCGACAACAGCCAATCCTGCAGCCATATACTCGAATAACTTATTTGGATATGAATCCCGATTATTTGGTGTATCTTGGAATAGTATGATACCGATTGAGTACTCAGATAGTGTTTTATATAAATCAGCCTGAGGAATAAATCCATGGTTGACAATATACCCGCCACCGACCTTTTCTGCTCTTTTTCTTATTGCATCGTTATTCCATAATCCGTATATATGTATCTCTTTTTTTAATATTCGTGCTGCATCCGCAATCACAAGACCTCCTCGGGCAACTGATATTCCCCCAGAATAACATATTTGTCCATTTTTTTTAACCGCCCTGGCATTTTGGAATCCTTCAAGCCTTGGAATGTTTTTAACAACTACTGCATTTGCAACATTTTTCCTTAGTAGCTTTACGATAGATTCAGTAACTCCAATGCCTCCATCAACATCTCTTAATAGAAAGCCCTCAAGGTGTGCATATAAAAAAGAAACGATGTACCTAATGGGACTCGGCAAATAGTTTTTATTCAGTATCTGCCTAGATGTATTTTCATGAGAATCAAATATTATTTTCGAGCGAGTTAGTTTTTTCAGCTTCCTAACTGCTAACAATAACTCTGGATCATGAATATGGATTATATCGATTTTTTTATCATCAGATTTTGTCAAGTAAGCACG
>JADFDI010000005.1 GCA_018262985.1 Spirochaetota bacterium
ACAATCAAGTACTCCCTTGCTAGCGTCATACTAGCTACGATGACTAGTAAAAATGAATTTAGAAAATCTAAATGAAAAATAGTACTCCCAAAAACTATTACTACTGCATTGACACAAAAACCGAAAAGGAGCAATGCATGAAAATCGCCATCCAGGTTTCTTTTTTTATAATCGTCGTTTTTTAATAGTCGAATATTGTTCAGCGCATTGCCATAGGGTATACTAATGACTGATGATAAACTTATAAGCGAAATAATTAGTCCATAGTCCCCCTCACCCTTAACTAATGCAACCTTGGGCAAAATAACTAGTTGAGTTATTAACAATGGCAAACTAACTGATAGTATATTTAATGTAGAATCAAATATGAATTTCTTTTTTTCCATGCTTCCACCCAAATCCCTTCAGAAGTTGCTTAACATTTGGAAGGTATTTTGTATAACATTAACTACTCAGTACCTATATTCATTCGAGCATATGAATGAGCCCATGATTTCGGACATGGTTGAAGGGTAATTAAGGTGGATCTGACTCCTTCATGATCACAAGTAAGGAGTCGTAGAGTAGTAATCATAATATGTGTCCCTTCGGGAAGAGAAGACATTGCAGGAGCTTGGAGACGCCCAGAAGGCGCATCTCAACATAGTCGCACTTTGGAAGAAGCATCTTCTCGAGAGCGTGGAGTAGCTCTTTGAGAAGACAAGGAAAGATGCGGAAGCGGCGAAGCGGCGAAGCGGAAACATGACGAGCCGTAAACGCAGATTGGCCAGTTCCAGGTCGAGAAAGAGGTTTAAATTATAGTCCACTGAATGGAACCGATCCGAAGGTATAGAACCTGACCACTTCGAATTTTCGATTGCCGAGTAATAATGGAACCTTTCGATTAGCCACTCAACGTAATACTAATGGCCCGAAGTTCGCGATAACAAGCGGGAAATCACGCTCCTCGGAATCATCCTCTATGAACTCCGAGAGCGACCGTTCTACGGCTACCGCAAGTTCTGGCGTGCGGTTCGGGACTTGATGTGACACTCAAACAAGTCCGTAGAATCATGAATCTTGTGATCCTTAAGCCCTTGTACAAGGCAAGAAAACCTCGACCCCCAGCAAGGGACGGGCGCGCTACCCTTACCTGCTTAGCATAAAACGCATTTGGCTGATGAACCTGGTCAAGGCTACGGAAGCACCTGCATCCGGGGCAATTGCAGGTACGGCCACCACGTCGCAATAATCGATATGTTTCTGAGGAAGGTGCTGTCGTGACGGGTATCGAACACCATGAACGCTGAGTTCTACACGTCGGTGCTCGAAGAGCACCGTCGCCGCATGGGGCGTGGCTACTACCTTCAACACCAACAAATGCAGTCAGTACATATTCGATGCCTTTGGCAGAATTCTTGAAGTCCGATGAATCTGCGTCAGCATGGACATCAAAGATAGGACTCAGGACTACATCATTATCGAGCACTTCTAGCACTCTCTGAAAGTACGAGGATGTTTATTTTACTGAACACCTGACGAGCTAAGAGTCGAAATTCTGACTGAGGCGCTTTTTCGATTTTATTAGCACCGAACGTTTTCACACTTGCCTCGATCACGCGACCTATGCTGAACGATTGGATGAAGCCGGTAGGCCGTTCGTGCTGACGCGCAGAAACACAAGAAGGGGGACCAATCTTATGATTCTTTAGAATCTGTTTTGACGAAATGGCTCATCATATCTCTCGTTCTTCAATGGTCAAGATTTACACCTCCCGCTCTGTTTGCTAGACTCAGCGACGGATCGTCTTCGCGGGACTATCTATCACTGAGGACATCAACACACTTGCTAACTAGAGTGTTTAATTCTCCGACACTTGGTCGAAGACTAGTTTTATTGTCCGCTCCTTGACTTTTGTCGGGAAGCTACTCATGGTGTTAATATCGATATCAACTTAATCTTCTCGACCTCCTGTCAACCCAAGTCAGTCCCCTTCATTCATAAATCTTTACAGATCATTCATGATGTAAGGTTGCTTTCTAATTATAGCTTGAATACCTTCGAGTCCTCGATGTGCACACGCTTTACAGCGTTGCGCGTGTCTACGACTAGCTTGGCCATTCGTACAATCCAGTCCACATCGAGACAGGAATGATTGGTGGTAAACACGACGCAGTCCGCTTCCGCGATCGACCTGTCGCTCAGCTCGACGCCGACCCACTCATGACCGTGTTCGTCTTTCACACGAGGTATGTATGGATCATGGTAGCTGACGAGCGCTCCCTTTTTCGCAACTTGCTCCATTACGAGGAGCGCGGGGCTCTCGCGCGGGTCGTCGATGTCGGGCTTGTACGCGACGCCGATGAATAGTACCTTCGACCCGTTCAACGCCTTGCAATGTCGGTTCAGGGCGAAGGCGATCTTGTTCATCATCCGGTAGGGCATCAGGTTGTTGATGTTGCCCGCGGTGTTGATCATGGTCAGGTCGAAGTTGATGCCCTTGGCGATGTACTCGAGGTAGAACGGGTCGAGCGGGATGCAGTGCCCGCCGATGCCGGGTCCGGGGTAGAAGGCCTGGAAGCCGTAGGGCTTGGTCTTGGCCGCCTCGATGACCTCCCAGATGTTGATGTCCATCTTGCCGGCGAGGAGCGCGAGCTCGTTGACCAGGCTGATGTTCACGAGGCGGTAAGTGTTCTCGAGGATCTTCACCATCTCGGCCGCGCGCGGCGAGCTGACGCCGTGCAGGTTCTGGATGGCCAGGCCGTAGACGCCCATGGCGATCTTCTGCGCGTCCGGACCGAGGCCGCCCACGACCTTCGGCGTGTTCTCGGTCTTGTAGTTGTGGTTGCCCGGATCGACGCGCTCGGGGCTGAAGCAGATCCAGAAGTCGACCCCTTCCTTCATGCCCGATTCGCGCTCGATGATCGGCTTCATGAAGTCTTCGGTGGTCGTGGGGTAGGTGGTGCTCTCGAGGCTCACCAGCGTGCCCTTCTTCATGTTGCGACCGATGTCGACACTCGAGCTTTCAATGAAGCTCATGTCGGGTTTCTTGAACTTGTCGAGCGGGGTGGGGACGCAGATCATGATTGCGTCGCATTCCTTTAGTCGGCTGAAGTCAGTTGTCGCCGCGAACTTCTTTGTTTCCTTAACGACGAGCATAAGATCCTCGTCCTTCACGTCACCGATATAATTACTAGCCTCGTTTACCTGCGCCGCACGCTTATCCCACTTCTCGAAGCCAAGGACCTTCACGCCTTTCCGGGCGAAAGTTACAGCAAGCGGCAGGCCAACGTATCCGAGACCGATCACGCCGATGACGACTTCTTTTTTTTCAATTTTCGCAAGAAACGAATCCACCACGCCCATCACAGGCTCCTTGTGAATAGAATTAGGCTCTAACCAGGCTAGTAGTTGGATAACCAAAGACGGACTGAATCGAGTGCCGGCAAGTAAAGCCGCTTGCTCCTTTTGACAATTCTCCGAGTCCTATTTCTATACTTCATGCTCGAGTATTGGCTTCAACCCTTCACCGGTGTGCTTGTAGGAAAAACCACAAGCCGGGCACTTAAGATCATCACCCAGCTTAACTCCGCACTTGCAAACCCAGCCGCGGACGCGGGCGGGACTGCCGTATACCATCGCGTATGGCGGCACATCCTTGGTCACCACGGCACCTGCACCAACGAAGCAAAACTCACCCAGGGTCGTGCCGCACACAATGGTGGCGTTTGCGCCGATGGATGCACCCTTACATACCAGAGTGCGCAAGTATTCATTTTTACGTTCAACGAAGGCCCTTGGATTAATAACGTTCGTGAACACCATCGAAGGGCCACAAAACACATCGTCTTCAATCATAACATCGTCGTAGATCGAAACATTATTCTGAATCTTCACCCCATTGCCCAGCACCGCTCGACTACCGACATTGACGTTTTGTCCGAGTGAACAGCGTTGACCGATAGTTGCTCCCGGCATGACGTGGACGAAGTGCCAAATCCGCGTACCCGCCCCCACAACTGCGCCTTCGTCGACATATGCGGATTCGTGTCGCTTGTATTCTCCACCCTCGCAAGGAATGACAACCATTTCGTTAGCCATGATCACTCCTGAATCTCAAGCCAGAAGATTGGTCAAGATGAGTTCGCCTGCGTTTCCAGTCCCATACAGCGCCGGATAACTGGCTGGTGTTTCCTGAGAGCGAATAGCCCGTTCAATTTTCGTTGGATCAGCTCCAACGATCACATTCCACCCTGAGTCGACAAGTTCAATCCATTCGGTTGAATCTCGTAACGTAACGCAGGGCTTGTGAAAGAAATACGCTTCCTTCTGCACCCCGCCTGAATCTGTCAACACGAAGGAGCATGAGCCCTCAAGTCGAAGCATCTCAAAATAGCCAACCGGATCCAGAAGGTGCACGTGACGACCGAAGGATAACCCCTCGCGATCGAGTATTTTCCTTGTCCGGGGGTGAATGGGAAAGACAGCGGACCTGTCATTGACGGAATTGATTGCTCCGACTATGGCTCGCAAACGTTCCGGATTATCCGTATTCTCTGCTCGATGTATGGTTATGAGATAAAAGTCTTGGGGCAGAGTACCAAGCACATGTTCAGTCTCGAGATCAGCTTTTTGGCGATAATAATTCGAAGCGTCAAGCATAATGTCCCCGGTCATTTTAACCGTCTTCCGGTCAGACGTATGGCTTCCGAACCCCGAATCCTTAATACCTTCTGCGTTTAAATTACCAATCGCGACCTCGGTCGGGCAGAAAAGCCATGAAGACAGGTGATCGGTAAGACGCCGATTCTGCTCTTCTGGCATAGCCATCATGAACGACCTGAGCCCGGCTTCGACATGTGCCACTTGTACATGAAGCTTAGAAGCCGCCAGCGCGCCGGCCAGGGTGGAGTTCGTATCGCCATAAACGAGAAGCACGTCCGGCTTCCGCTCAAGAATAAGCTCCTCGATTCCCGCAAGCATCCGGCCTGTCATGGCACCGTGGTTTCCCGAACCAACGTTCAGATTCACGTCGGGTTTTGGGATTTCCATATCGCGGAAAAACACCTCAGACATATTCTCGTCGTAGTGCTGTCCCGTATGTACGAGCGTTTCTCGAACTTTGTTCGAGTTTTCTTCCTTCCGAATCAACCTGCTAAGAACGGCGGCTTTTACGAATTGAGGTCTCGCGCCAACTACCGTCATAACGTGCATCATCTCGCTACTCCCTTCATGTTTTTACTCCTTCGTGAACTCACAACAAGCCAATTTCTCAAATAGGTGCTACAGATAATAGTTACTGTTGATAACCAACTTGGCTCTGCGGATGATGATCGATCCCGTTATCCTGCCCGTTATTGATAAAAGACCTTGATTTCGTCGCAGACGTAATCTATTTCTTCTTCGGTCAGCTCGGGGTACATCGGCAACGCGAGGATTTCCTTGGAGATCTTCTCCGCAACGGGGAAGTCGCCTTCCTTGTGCCCGAGATATTCGAAGCACTTCTGCAGATGGAGGGGCTTCGGGTAGTAAATCGACCAGCCGATCTCCTTTTCCTTGAGTCTTGCGGCGAGGCCGTCGCGGTTCGGTACGAGGATGTTGTAGACATAGTAGACCTCGCGCGCATCGGACCTGACCTTCGGGATGCGGAGCCCGGGGATTCCGGAAAGCCTCTCGGTGTAGCGTTTCGCATGCCGCGCCCGGGCGTCGATGGACTCGTCGGTGGTCCGGAGCTTCACGCGCAGGATGGCCGCCTGGAGCGTGTCGAGCCGGGAGTTGTAGCCTATGTAGTCGTGCTGGTATTTGACGGAGCTGCCATGGACGCGGTAACTCCGGATCTTTTTCGCGAGCCCGTCGTCGTCCGTCGTCATGAGCCCCGCGTCGCCGTAGGCGCCGAGGGTCTTGGTGGGGAAGAACGAATAGATGCCGATGTCGCCGATGGTGCCGCTCTTCAGCCACGCACCGTCGACGAGGCTCTTCATGCCCCAGGCCTCGGCCGCGTCCTCGAGCACCTTGAGGCCGTGCTTGCGCGCCAGGTCCATGACGGCCTGCATGGGCGTCGGCTGGAGGAAGAGGTGGACCGGGATGATGCCCTTGGTCTTGTCCGTGACCTTCGCGGCGGCCTGCGCGACGTCCATGTCGAGGGTTTCCTCGTCCATGTCCACGAGCACGGGCTTTCCGCCGAGCCGCGCGACGCAGCTCGTGGAGGCGAAGAAGGTGAAGGTCGGCGTGAGCACCTCCGCGCCGTCGCGGAAACCGAGGATATCGGAAGCGATGACGAGCGCGTCGGAACCGGACGCCACCGCGATGGCGTGCTTCGCGCCGAGCCAGGCCGCGGCCTCCTTCTCGAACTCGGCCACCTCGCCGCCGAGGATGAAGTCGCCCCGCGACATGACGCCCTGCACGGCCGCGTCGAACTCCGCCTTCCGCGCTCGATACTCCCGGGTTGAATCGTAGAACGGTACCTTCATGGTTCACTCCATTGAATGGACAGGATGATCAAGATGAATCAGGACAGGATAAACAGGATGCATCAGGATAAACAGGATAAGCGCAGAAGATGAATTCCTCGACGCCGAGCACAATTGTTCAAAGATCGTCCTGTCACTCTTTTTCCATCCTGTTCATCCTGTCATGGCTGTCTTATTCTTCGGAAGATTTACATTGATTTGCTTGCCCGGGTCACTCCGGATCAGGATAGGATTAACAGGATGGGCCAGGGTTGGCAGGAGCCGCATTAAGGAATTTCCTTTTGATTTCGACTCGCGCCGGTCCGAAGTTGAGCAACAAGCCGGTTTCTATTCCAGTAGCTTTGAGATAATTGACCAGTTGGACCTCATGCTGGACGATCAATCGGTCGACGGACTTGAGTTCCACGATCACTTTCCCGTCGACGAGGAGGTCGGCATAGAATTTTCCGACAACGGCTCCCTTATAGAGCACATCGATCGGGAGTTCCTCGGCCACCGGAATACCCGCTTGCTCGAGCTCCAATCTCAATGCTCTCTTGTATACACTCTCCAGGAACCCATAACCAAAGGTTTGATGGACAAGGAAAGCCGAAGCGATGATCCTTTCGGTTATTTCCTCATGGATCATCCTGTCAATCCTTTCCCATCCTGTCCATCCTGTCTATCCTGTCCGTATTAATCGAACTCGCCCTTCATTTCCTTGGTCGAGAAGGTGGTGGGGAGGTCGACGGGGAGGCCGGTCTTCTGGGATTTGTAGATGGCCAGGATGATCTCGAGCGCCTTGCGCCCCTTCTCGCCGGAGACGAGCGGCTCGCGGCCGTCGCGGATGGCGTCGAGCACGTCCGCGTAGAGCGCCGAATGGCCGAAGCCGTAAACGGTCGGCGGATCCTTCTCGGAAGGATTCAACACGACAGCCTCGGTGTCGCCGATTTTCTCCGCGTCCGCGAAGCGCCAGGTCTCCACCTTATTGACCGCGAGTCCGCCAATCACGACCGAGCCGGTAGAGCCGAACAGCGAGAGCGTCTCGTCGATATTCGTCGGGTAGACGTCGGCGGTGCCTTCGATGATGCCGACGGCCCCGCTCGCGAACTCGACGATGGCCGCCCCGAAATCCTCGGCTTCGATGGGCCTCAGGAAACGGCGGGTAGCCGCCTGAACGCGCAACGCGTCTTCGCCCATCATCCACTGGAGCAGGTCGATGCCGTGGGTGCACTGGTTCATCAGGGTACCGCCGTCGAGCGCCCAGGTGCCGCGCCACGGCGCTTCCGCGTAGTAGGCTTCGTTCCTGTTCCAGCGGATCTGCACGGCGCCGTGGAGCATGCGCCCGAAGCGGCCCGCCTCCAGGGCATCACGTGTCTTTCGCACGGGCGCGTTGAAACGGTTCTGGAAGCAGACGGTGAGCGTCCGTCCGGCCTTCTTTGCCGCGGCGATCATCGCGTCGGCGTCGGTGGTCGAGAGCGCCATCGGCTTTTCGCAGATAACGTGTGCACCCGCTTCTGAACAGGCGATCGAGATGACCGGATGGTAGCCCGACTCTGTTGCGATGGCGCAGATATCGGGCTTGAGCTCCGCCAGCATCGCCTTGTAGTCGGCGTATACCTTTACCGACGCGTCTGGAACGGCTTTCAGGTATTCAGCACGCTTCGCTTCGGCACGATCCGTCTTTGGATCGCAGCATGCTAGAAGTCTGATCCTATCCTTGTTGTTATAAGCAGCTTCTATGTGCTTGAAGCTGATACGACCGCAGCCGATGAGAGCGAGAGTCAACACAATTCATCTCCTTGCTATTTCTTTAGTGAATAATAAATCATATAGCCATTCGTTTACGCCTTGGCATTCATTTCTTCACTCTTCGAGTCTGACTCCTTTCTCGATCGCGAGAGCGAAGAACGGGTCCGAGCCGTCCTTGGAGACGACGAGGTCGAGGCGCTGCTCGCCGATACGGTCCAGGATGACGCGGCGAACACCCGGTTCAAGCCTCATGCGGGCCGCCCGGCGGGGCGCGGCGAGCCGCGGGAGCCCGAAGTCCGGTGGCGGAATGCAGGATATAGGATATTTTTGTTCCTCACTATAAAGTTTCTCTAATGTTAAGGCGATTTTACACGAAATTCCTAATACCACGGGCCCGTGGGAAATGAACGCCCGCTATCGCGGGCCGGCCGCGCCTTGTGGCGAGGCCGAAAAACACTCAAGGACGCGGACGACTGGAAGCGGCCCCACAGTACGGCATCATACGATTCTGCGAGACAAAGGTCACTCGAAGCGCCCGCGAAGGGCTCTCGAAATGTCATTGAACGTCAGCGCTCTCAAAAACTACCTGCGCACCTGCGACAAGGCCTACCTGGTCCACACCGGGCACGCGGCCACCGTGGATTACCGCGGCCTCCTCAAACGGCTCGCGTCGGGCCGCACCACCATCACCATGCCCGACGCCCTCGCGGTCATCGAACTGCTCTGGATGGAGCTCCGGAAGGCCCTGGCCTCGGGCGAGATCGTCAAGCTTCCCTTCGGATCGTTCTACCTCTGCGCGTCCGGCACCTTCGACCAGGCCGACCAGCCCTTCGTCTACGGCGACAAGGCGCACGGCCACGACATCAGGCTGCACTTCCGCCCCAACCGTACGGAGGAGATGGCCCTGGCCGCCGAGACCGAGGTCGAGCGCGGGCAGATCTACGACAAGCAGGCGCCCGTCCTGATCCGCGCGGCGTCGGCCTCTAGCGGCGAGTACCTGACGGGCGAGCGCGGCGACTACCTGGCCCTGAGCGGCCAGCGCCTCAAGTTCGACAAGACCCGCGAGGACCTCGGCGTCTGGTACCTGAACGGCTCCGAGCACCGGGCGGCCAGGTACGCCACCGTTACCCCCGGCACCGTCATCGCCCAGGTTCCGCCCGAGCTCGAGGCCGGCCAGTACCGGGTGGTGGTGCGCACCAGCCCGAACGGCAAGGACCTGAAGATCGCCACCCTGCCCGAGCTCGTCTCGATAGCTTAAAGGCTTCCCTAGACCCGTTCCCGCGGGCGGCCGCGTCGGCGCGCGGCCGCCCGCTTTTCACGCGGATCGTCATGCGGAACTTGCGGAATTCCGGGCGGAACCCGCAAGTTCCTTCCATAAAGTTCCAAGTTTCAAGTCCTCATGCCACTGTATCGGCACCCGAGGGACCAGGCCGTCGGCGACCGGCACACGGTCGACTACTTGAATCGTGCGCAATATCCGTTCACCCGCCGCCCAATCTCGAACAAGTCCGGCGTCGCGGCGAGGACGGCGGCGAAGACGCCCGCGAGGTCGTCGGTCTCGTACTCGTAGCTGATCTCGTTCCGCAGATCCTTGAGCTCGCGGAGGCGCGAGACCGAGTCGACGAGGCCGCGCTTCTCGGCGCGGTTCGCCGCGTCGATGACGGTACCGGAAGCGAGGAGCTCGGCGGAGTCGACGGAGCGGAGCACCTTGTTCACGATCAGGTCGGTGGCGCGCGCGTAGCGCGAAGTCAGGTTTTCGAAGGCGTCGAACTCGTCGGGGCTGTACCCGGTCTTGACGCCGATGGCCGAACAGCGTCCGTAGGAGCGATCGAGCCAGGCGAGCCCGGCTTCCATCGCCGCGAGGTTGGCGCGCAAAGCGCCGATCACCGTGTCACTCATCGAGCCTGACTCCTTTCTCGATAGCGAGGGCGAAAAACGCGCCCGAGCCGTCCCTGGAGACGACGAGGTCGAGGCGCTGCTCGCCGATGCGGTCCAGGATGGCCCGGCGGACGCGCAGTTTGGCCATGAGGTCGATGGAAGGGGACAGCACCGCGACGTCGATGTCGCCGCCCTTCGCCGAATCGTCGACGCGCGATCCGAAAAGCCAGACGCGGGCGTCGGGGTCGGCGGCCTTGACGGCGGAGACGATCGCTTCACGGACGCCGGTTTCGAGTCTCATTCTGATTTGTATTCCTTCACGGGACGCGCCACGGCCCTCCGCCTTTCTGGATAGGCGGAGCGAGCGGGGACGGAGCTGCCGGCCGGCAGACGCGGCGGCCGGAACGCGCTCGCGGATGCTTGTGAGGTCGGCGATGTCGGATGCGGAGGCCCGGGGCGAAAGGTTCGGGCCCGTGCTGTTCAGCTATCGTTCAGACTTTGAACAACTCTAGCACGCCGCTCCCATATATTCAATGGATGGACTATTTGGAGTTTTGGACATTTTGTTCACGTGTACACAATCTAGCCCGCAGTAGCTCGATGCCGCGCTCCAACACCAAGGTACGCATGGCAGGCGGCAGGAGGTCGAGCCTGACCAAGTCGACTCGCGATGCCAGCGCGTCCGGCCCCCGCCCGTCATCGGATCGAAGCGGCGGGGCGCGCGGATCGGCTCGCCATGCCGGGGGACAAAAAAAGACCTCCGAAGCGGAACGCCTCGGAGGTCCGGGGTAGATGGGATCCCATTCAGTACCGGTACCGGAACGCTCCGACGTACTGGAGGCCCAGGGTCTCGAAGGCGGCGTTGCGCATCTGGGCGACGTAGAGCACCTCGCTCATCTGCGAAAAGTGGCGGGCCAGCACTAGCTCGTAGCCGACGCCCAGCCCGCCGCCGTAGCGGACGTTGACGCCGGGCTCGTCCCAGGAATCCGCCGCGCGGATGGAACCGTGCGCGCCGAAGTTGCCGGCCAGGTAGAGCCCGCCCGAGAGCCACTCGGCGAAGTCCTCGGCGTAGACCCGGTACTGGAGGCCTCCGTAGGCCATGTACTCGAACAGGTTGCCGGCCGCGGGGTCGGAGAAGACGCCGGCGGTGAACGAAAGGCCGAGGCTGTCGAACCAGCGCTGGTAGGAGATGCCGCCCGAGAAGCCGTAGGCCGAGGTGAAGCTGGCGCCGAGGGCGTTCGGCCAGCGCTCGACGACGAGGCCTTCGTCCTGGGCGAGCGCGCCCGGGACCAGGCACAGGGAAAGCAGGGCGATCGCGATGCCGCGCGCGTACGTTTTCATGCATGCCTCCGTTGCCCTGAATCTAGCGCGGGAGAAGGCCCGAAGCCAATAGGCGGCGTCCGCTCAACGCGCCGGGCCCGACTCGGGCGCCTCGACCTCGGGGAACTCCACCGAGAAGCGGCTGCCTCGGCCGGGTTCGGACCTGACTTCGAGCCTGCCGCCGAGCTGGCCCGAGAGGGCCTCGACTATGGCGGTGCCGAGGCCGGCCCTGGCGGGCGGCCAGGAGACGCCCGCGCCGTCGTCCTCGACGGACAGGAGGAGCCGTCCCGGAGCGGCGCGCTCCAGGCGCACCGTTATGGTGCCCGGACGGTCGTCGCCGAAGGCGTGTTTCAAGGCGTTCATGCCCAGCTCGTTGACCAGGAGGCCGAGCGTGACGGCCCTGGCCGCCGGCAGCGTGAGCTCGCACGACTCGACGAGCGCCCTCACCGAGCCGCGCGGGTCGCCGCGCGTCTGACCGAGGGTGGAAACGAGGTCGCGCAGGTAGGCCGCCGCGTCGACCGTGCCCTCCGCCGATTCGCGCGAAAGGCGGTCGTGCACGAGGGCGATGGACCTGACCCGCTCGCCGAAGGCGGCGAAGGCGGCGGCCGCGGGGCCTTCGGCCAGCACGCCTTCCTGCAGCCGCGCGAGGCTCTCGACGAGGGAAAGGTCGTTCTTGATGCGGTGGTGCATCTCGCGGAGCAGCACGGAGCGCTCCTCGGCCGCGGCGCGCAGGCTTCCCGCGATGCGCTCGTTCAGCGATTGCACCACGAGGAAGCCGAAGACGGTGAAGAGGACGAGCCCCGCGAAGAGGAAGGCGGTCTCGGCGGGGGTCGCCTCGAGGAGGCCGGTCGGGCGCCCCGCCCGGACGACGGCCACGCTCGCGGCCCGGCCGAGCGCGGCCAGGCCGTTCCCCGCGAGCGCGGCCGCTCCCGCGATCCTGAGCTTCCGCCGGGAGCCTTCGAGCGACGGCAAGGTCCGCGCCAGCACCAGGGCCGCGTGGACGCTGAGCAGGGCGTTGCCGGTGGAGAAGATGAGGGCGCGGGCGGTATAGCTGTCGTGGATGTAGAGGAAGGCCACCGCCCCGACGAAGTCGGCGAGCGTCACGGCGAAGGGTAGGACGAACGAGCGCCGCAAGCCCGCGGAGCGCTCGATGCCGTCGAGGATCAGCCAGAAGCCGATCGGCATGAGCGGCGATCCGATGACGATGCTCGCGAAGTCGGGGATGAATCCGCGGAACGCGACGAGGGCCTCGCCGAGCGCGAAGAGGGCGTAGCCCGCGGCCATGCCCCCGAGACCGCGGACCATGCGGCCGTGGCTCGCCCAGGCGGAGGCCAGGAAGAGGGCCAGAACGACCTGCGTGAGGAGGAGCGAGAGCAGAACCGTGCGCGGATCGAGACTCGCAAGCATGGAACTCAAGTATCGGACGCGCCGGCTGACGGGTCAACACGGGGAGCGTTCGGAAGGGCGAAGGGCGGCGCGGCGGACCTACAGGAATGCAAGCACCGCTTCGGCATAGGACCTGAACGCCGACAGGTCCTCGAGCGAGGCCTCCACGCGCGCGTCGTCGATGGTGGCGTATTCATGGATGAGAAGATTCCGGAGGCCGACGATGCGGACCAGAACGGCGGCCAGCGACTTGTCCAGGTAGCCCGCTTCCGCGAGCCGCTTGAGGCAGTCCGCGTAGGTCTTCGCGACGCCCAAATTGTTCCTGTTGACGATCGCGCACGCCGTATCGATGACGATCTGGATGGACTCGATAAGGCCGTACCGGATGGCCCACGCGCGCCCGGAAACCCCGCCCGGGTCCCCGGAGGGCTTCGCGTCCCGCAACCGCTCGAGCATGCCGAGGTTCGCTTCCAGCTGGATAAGGCGTTCACGCATCCGTCGGCCTCCCGAAGGTGCCCGCCTCGATGCGCTCGCGCATGAGCCGCATCTGGCGCTCGTGGAAGTCCTGGATGTCGAACCAGCGTATGCAGGCGTCGGTCTTGTAATCCGCGAAGGCGCCGGGAGTCCGCTCGAAAGCCGCGACGCCTTCGGCGGCGATCAGGTAGGCCAGGTAGGGTTCGCGCGAGGGAAGGTTCCGCAGTTCCACCAGGTCCACTTCAAGGCCCGTGGCCGATTCGAGCTCGCTCACCACACCGCCGAGCTCCAGAAGGGAGGGATCGGAATCGAAAAGCGCGGCCACGTCGAGGTCGGAATCGGGTCTTGAGTCGCCGCGGGCGCGCGACCCGAAGACGAGCGCGAGCCGTACGTCGGAGCGGGCGCCGAGGACGGTTTTTACCGCTGCAAGCAAATCGTCCATAATCGGAATCCTACACCGAAGCGGGCGGCGTGGCCAGCGCCCGGGCCGGCCGCGCCACCCCCGCGACGAGGGCCCCGCCGCCGCCAGACCCGAGGAGCTCCACCTCGAAGCCGGCCGCCCGGATGGCGGCCACCGTGTCGCGGTCCAGCTTGCAGCCGCCCGCGACGCGACGCCAGGCCGGGGCGACGCGGCGGAACGCGGCGGCCATGCCCGACCGCGCGGGCAGGACGTGCTCGACGAAGCGCCATTCGCCGCCGGGCGCGAGCACGCGCCGTATCTCGGCGAAGCCCGCCGCGGGGTCGGGGACGGAGCAGAAAAGCAGCGTGGAAACGACCGTGTCGAACGAGGCGTCGGGGAAGGGCAAGGCCGCGACGTCGGCCTCCACCGGATCGGCCAGTCCGAGGCGGCCGGCCCGGAGCGAAAGGAGCGGGGCGAGCTTGAGGTCGCTGAGGGACAGAGCTTCCACGGCGCCGTCGTACCAGCGCAGGTTGGCGCCGGTGCCCGCCCCGACCTCGAGCACGCGCCCGCGGGCGCCGGACGCCGTCAGCCTTCGGAAAACCACCAGGCCGACCGAGTCGAGGGGCTTCAGGAAGGCCTCGAAGAGCCGCCCTCCCGAGGTGTCGCCGACGCGCGTCCCGGTCGTGAGCATCATGGATTGAATATAGCGAATCCATGATGCCACGGGCGACTGGAGTTCGAGGCGCCGCGGCGAGCTCTGTCCCCGGTCCCGATCCGCGAGCTCTGTCCCCGGTCGCGATCCGCGTGGTCTGTCCCCGGTCGCGATCCGCGGGGTCTGTCCCCGCGCGGGTGGGGAGGCGGAAAGAAAACGCCCCCGGCGGATGCCGGGGGCGCGGGGTGTAGAGGCGGCGCGATGGGGCGGGCGGGCCTTCCGGGAGGGTCGAAGCGAGCTTGAGTCGAAGCCCGTTCGCCTTCCCCCCCGGAAGTTCCCGAACGCCCCGCTCAGACCTCAGCGGGGGCGGCGTCGACGCCGGACTTGCGGACGACGACGCTCTTGCCCTCGATGGTCTCGAGGAGGTGGTAGCACTTGGTCGGGCACTTCTCGACGCAGACGCCGCACGAGGTGCACTTCGAGTAGTCGGTGACGGGGATGCCGTTGACCATCGCGATGCACTTCTCGGGGCAGGCGCGCACGCAGGCTTCGCACTTGATGCAGCCCACCTTGCACGTCTTCATGACGTTGGCCTTGACCACGTTGCGGTTGGAGCAGGTGACCACGGAGCCGACGCGGGCCTTGGGCGCCATCTGGAAGAGGAGCTGCGGGCACTCGGCGGCGCACATGCCGCAGCCGGTGCACTTGTCGTAGTCGACGTGCGGCAGGCCGTCGTCGCCCATGTGGAGGGCGTCGAACATGCACACCAGGGCGCAGTCGCCGAAGCCCATGCAGCCCCACTGGCAGAGCTTGGTGCCGCCCGTGGAGATCTTGGCGGCGCGGCAGGTCTTGACGCCGACGTACTCGCCCTTCTGCGGGGCCTTGTCCTTGACGCCCTGGCAGAGCAGGACCGCGACGACGTCCTCGGCGCTGGCCGTGACGCCCATGAGGGAGGCGACGCTTTCGGCGACGCTCTTGCCGCCGGGGGCGCACTTGTCCACCGGGGCCTGTCCCGCGGCGACCGCGTTGGCGTAGGCGTCGCAGCCGGGGTAGCCGCAGGCGCCGCAGTTGGCGCCGGGGAGCGCGTCGCGCACCGCCGTCACGCGCGGGTCGACGGGCACCTCGAAGAGCTTCTTGAAGACGCCGAGGATGAGCCCGATGGCGAAGGCCAGGGCGAAGGCGAAGCCCAGGGTGATCAGTACGATGTTCATCTCTGCGGCCTCACTTTATCAGCCCGGAGAAGCCCATGAAGGCCACGGCGAGCAGGCTCGTCGCGACGAAGAGGCTGGGCGTCCCCTTGATGAAGGCGGGAAGGTTCGCGGTCTTCATGCGGTCGCGGATGCCGGCGAGCAGCACGAGCGAGAGCGTGAAGCCGACCGAGGCGCCGACCGAGTAGACGATGGACTCGGCCAGGTCGTAGCCCTTGGTGATGTTGTCGAAGGTGACGGCCAGGATGGCGCAGTTCGTGGTGATGAGCGGCAGGTAGATGCCCATGGCCGCGTAGAGGCTCGGCACGTTCTTCTTGAGGAAGAACTCGACGAGCTGCACGAGAGCGGCGATGACCAGAATGAACACCAGGATCTGCAGGAAGCCGAGATTGAGCGGCGCCAGCACGAAGTGGAAGAGCGGCCAGGTGACGGCGCTCGCGAGCACCGTGACGAAGGTTACCGCGCCGCCCATGCCGATGGACTTGGACACGTCGTTCGACATGCCGATGAAGGCGCAGAGCGCCAGGAAGCGCATCAGGATGGCGTTGTCGACGATCGCGGCCTGGAGGAAGATCTTGATAAGGTTCATGCCGCCTCCTTCGCCGCGTCCGCGGCCGCGGGGAAGACCTTCTTCAGCCAGAAGTTGAGCGAGATGAAGAGGCCGAAGACCAGGAAGCCGCCGGGCGGCAGGGTGAAGAACAGGATCGGGACGTAGGCGTCGGGCATGATCTGGATGCCGGCCAGGGTGCCGTTGCCGAGCAGCTCGCGGAAGGCGCTGATGCCGACGAGCACCCAGGTGTAGCCGACGCCCATGCCGAGCGCGTCGACGCCGGCGTCGAGGGGCTTCTCCTTGGAGGCGAAGGCTTCGACGCGGCCCATGATGATGCAGTTGACCACGATGAGGGGGATGAACACGCCCATGGCCTTAGAAAGGTCGGGCGTGTAGGCCTTCATGACGAGGTCGACCATGGTGGTGAACGCCGCGATGACGATGATGAAGATCGGGATGCGCGCGGAGTTCGGGATGAGCTTGCGGAAGAGCGAGATGACCACTTCCGCGAAGAAGATGACGAAGGTCATGGCGGCGCCCATGCCGATGCCGTTCTGCACGCTCGTGGTGACCGCGAGCGCGGAGCAGAGGCCGATCATGAGCATGAGTAGCGGGTTCTCGACGACGATGCCCCGCGAGAAGATGTTCCAGAGGCGCTTCATTACTTGCCCCCTTCGGCGAAGGCCTTGAGCCGGGCGTAGCCGGCGTCGCCCGCGGCCTTCACGATGCGCGTCAGGGCCTTGCTGGTGATGGTCGAGGCGGTGATGGCGACGACGTCGTTCTTGACCTCGAAGGCGTCGGACAGGCTCTTGCCCTTGAACTGCATGGGCCAGGTGGTGCCGGACGAGCGGTCCACGAAATAGTTGGGGCTCGTGGCGTTGGCGCCGAGGCCGGGGGTGTCCTTGAGGGTCAGGATCTTGATGCCCGCGATGCCGTTGCCCGCGTCCACGCCGACCAGGATGGAGGCGTCGCCGCCGTAGCTCGGGCCGAAGGCCTTGATGGCGATGCCGACGCGCTCGCCGGGGCCGGTGACGGCGACGTAGCTCTCGGTGAACCGCACCGCGGGATCGGCGGAAACGAGGGTCTCGGGCATCAGCTGGAAGCTCGTCGCCTGGGGGAAGAGCTCGGCGAGCGACTCCTCCGTCTGCTTCTTCTCGAGGCCGTCGATGGTCGGCGCGGTGATCGAGTAGACCACCGCGAGCGCGACGCAGGCGCCGGCGGCGAAGAGGGCCAGGGTCAGGCCGAGGCTCGCGGATTCCTTGAGGGTGGCCTTCACTTCGCGGCCTCCTTGGCGGGTTTCGCCGGCGGCACGAAGCCGAACTTCTTCACCCTGAGCGTGTCGAGGAAGGGGGTGATCGCGTTCATGAGCAGGATGCCGTAGGTGACGCCCTCGGGAAAGGCGCCGAAGCGGCGGATCAGCACCGTCAGGAGTCCCGCGCCGACGCCGAAGATCGCCTTGCCCTTCGGGGTCATGGGCGAGCTCGAGTAGTCGGTGGCCATGAAGAAGGCGCCGAGGACCACGCCGCCGGAGAGCACGGCCAGCACGGGGTCCAGGCCGAGCGCCCACGATCCGAGGAAGACCGAGCCGATCATGGCGACGGGGATGATCCACTGGATGACGCCCAGCGCCAGGAGCAGGGCAGCGCCGACCAGGATGAGCAGGATGGAGCTCTCGCCGAGCGAGCCGGAGCGGTTGCCGAGGAACATGGTCCAGTAGAGGCCGCCCATGTCGCTCGCGCCGAGCTGGTCGAGGAGTTGCGCCATGGCGCCGGAGGCCGCGTCGGCCGCGGTCGAGCCGGCCTGCACCAGGGCCTGCTCGGCGGTCTTGTAGACGCCGAGCGGGGTGGCGGTCGCGACGGCGTCCGCGAAAGGCTTGGTCCAGCCGGTCAGGGCCGCGGGGAAGCTCATCAGGAGCATGGCGCGGCCGGCGAGGGCCGGATTGAAGGGGTTGGCGCCGACGCCGCCGAAGAACTCCTTGACCACCACGATGGCGAAGACCGCGCCGAGCGCGACCATCCAGAGCGGGGTGGCGGCGGGGATGACCAGGGCCAGGAGCAGGCCCGTGACCGCGGCGGAAAGGTCGCCGATCGAGACGCTCTTGCGGATGAGGGCGCGGAAGCCCCATTCGGAGAGGACCGAGGTCGCCACGCTCGTCAGCACGACGAGCAGGGCGGGCACGCCGTAGAGGACGATGCCGTAGACGGTGGTCGGAAGCAGGGCGACGATCACGGCCGCCATGACCTTCCGGGTCGAGCCGCCCGCGAAGGCGCTCGGGCTCGACGAGAGCAAGAGGCTATTTGCCGGCATGCTTCGCCTCCTTGGCTATCTTGTTGCGCAGGAGCTGCTTGCCGACGCGGAAGCGCTGGACCAGCTGGATGCGCGCGGGGCAGACGAAGCTGCAGGTGCCGCATTCGATGCAGTCGAGGACGCCGATTTCGCGGGCCAGGTCCAGGTCGCCGGCCTCGAGGGCCTTGTTGAGCAGGGCGGGCGAGAGGCGGCACGAGCAGGCGCGCATGCAGCGGCCGCAGCGGATGCAGGGATCCTCGGCGGGAGCCTTGGCCTCGTCCGCGTCGAGGAAGAGCACGCCGGAGGTGTTTTTCTGCACGGGGAAGGTCCAGTTGGGGACCGGCACGCCCATCATCGGGCCGCCGGCGATGACCTTGCGGACCTTCGCCTCGTCGACCTTGAGCACCTCGGGCACGAGGTCGGCGATGACGGTGCCGATCGGTACGTAGAGGTTCTTCGGGCTCTCGAGGGCGCCGCCGGAGGCGGTGAAGCCGCGCTCGATGAGGGGCTTGCCGTCGCGGAAGGCCTCGCAGACGGCGACGAAGGTGCCGACGTTCTGGACCACGGCGCCGACGTCCATGGGCAGGCCGCCCGAGGGCACTTCCTTGCCGGTGACGGCGACGATGAGCATTTTCTCGCCGCCCTGCGGGTACTTGGTCTTGAGGAGGACGATCTCGATGGCGGCGCCGCGCGCGCGCTCGGCGACGGCCTTCTCGAGCCCGGCGACGCAGTGCTTCTTGTTCTCCTCGAGGCCGATGACGCCGCGCTTGACGCCGAGCAGGCGCATGACGACGGCCATGCCCTCGACGAAGTCGCCGGGCTTCTCGGTCAGGACGCGCTCGTCGATGGTCAGGTAGGGCTCGCACTCGGCCGCGTTGGCGATGACCACGTCGATGGGCTTGTTCGGCGGCGGGGCCAGCTTGACCCAGGTGGGGAAGCCCGCGCCGCCCATGCCGACGATGCCCGCCTCGTGGATGCGGGCGAGGGCCTCTTCCTTGGTGCAGGCGAAGCCGTCGAGCGGGCTCATGAACTCCGTCGCCCCGGAGCCGTCCGGCTCGATGACGACGCAGAGGCCCTCCACGTTGTTCGGCTGCATGCGCGGCTCGATCTTCTTCACCGTGCCCGCGATGGACGCGTGCACGGGGCAGGTCATGCGTCCGTCGGAGTCGGCGATCTTCTGGCCGCGCTTGACGGAGTCGCCGACCTTGACCAATGGCTGGATCGGCGCGCCGAAGTGCTGGTTGACGGGAATGACGACCTGCTTGACCTGCTCGACGCGTTCGATCGGCAGTTCGGCGGATCGTTCCTTCCTCTCCGGCGGGTGGGCTCCGCCTCGGAACGTCTTGGTGCTCATATCGGAACGGTTCTCCTTTCCGGGTTCTCCGGTCGGACCGGTTCTTCCTCGGGCGGCTTTCGCCCGCCTGCGGTGTCGCGAGAGACGGGAAATCGGATGCGGGGACGGAACGAAGACGGGAAGCGCGCGGGGCGCCCGGACCTTAGCTGCTCGTTCTGCCGACGCATGGCGCGGACGCCGGGCGCCGGCGACGGAGGCGCGTCCCGACGCGCCATCCTAGCCCGCGATTCGGGACCGGTCAAGCGACCATGTGGGCATTTTGGACATATCTGTCAATATAGATATTGTGATATATAAGCTGGAAAACATTGGGCCCGGGCTATATGCGGGCAGGCGGAGCCCCGCGCCGGACCCGGCAGGCCGCGAGGCCCGGCTAGAACCATCGCTTCCGCTTGAAGAAGACGAGCATGCCGATCGCGATGGCGGCCATGAGGCCCCAGACCGCCGGATACGCCCAACGCTCGTCCAGCTCCGGCATGTGGACGAAGTTCATGCCGTAGACCCCCGCGATGAAGGTGAGCGGGATGAAGAGCGTCGAGATGATGGTCAGCACCTTCATTATTTCGTTCATGCGGTTCGACACCGAGGAGTTGTAGACGTCGCGGATGCTGGCGGCGCTCTCGCGGTAGGTCTCGAGGGCCTCCAGGGCCTGCACCACGTTGTCGTGGAGGTCGCGGAAGAAGGGCTCGAGCCCTTCCTCGATCAGGTCCGACTCGAGCCGCTGGAGCGCGGTAACCGTTTCGCGCACGGGCCAGACGATGCGGCGCATGCGGCTGAGCTCGGTCTTGGTCCGCTGGAGGTTCCCCATGAAGGAAGGGTCGGAGCCCGCGGCGTCGACGAACTGCTCCGCCTCCTCGAGCCGCGATCCGAGCCCTTCGAGCACCGAGAAGTAGTTGTCGACGATGATGTCGAGCAGGCCGTAGGCCAGGTAGCTCGCGCCGCGCTTGCGGAGCTTGCCGGTGCCCGCGCGGATGCGCTCGCGGACCGGACCGAAGCAGTCGCCCGGCTGTTCCTGGAAGGTCACGACCACGTTGCGCGCGAGGATGAGGGAAACCTGCTCGTACTCGATGCCCCCGTCCGGCAGGTTGCGGATCATCTTGCCGATGACCAGCACGTAGCGGCCGAAATCCTCGACCTTCGGACGGTGCGAGGTATTGAGCACGTCCTCGACCGAGAGGGGATCGACGCGCAGGTAGCCGCAGATCGTCTTGACCAGCTCCAGGTCGCCGAAGCCGTTGACGTTGATCCAGTTGACCCGGTCCTCCTCGAGCATGGCGAGGATCTCCTCGGCGCACGACGGGGTGGCGAAGGTGGCGTCGTCGGGGCCGTACTGGATGAGGGAGACGGCAGCGTCGGCCGGTTCGCGGTCGCCGAGATAGATGGCGGCGCCCGGCGGCGCCCCGGCCTCGACCGTCGGCTTGAAGGGCGGAACGATGGGGCGGGCGGGGCGACCCTTGATCCTGCGACTCATGCACCGATTGTACGCCGGCTCGGGCGGAGACGCCACCGTCGACGGCTCGACCGCTCGGGACGGACTGTCATATACATTACTTTTTTGGTATACTTAAAGAAACCACGGGGGAGCCGACCATGCCGACCGAAGCCGAACTGTTCGCGGCGCTCAAGCAGGTGAAAGATCCGGAACTCGACATGGACGTCGTGTCGCTCGGACTCGTCTACGGCGCCTCGGCGCTGCCGAACGGCCGCGTCGAGGTCGTCTTCACCCTGACCTACCCCGGCTGCCCGGCCGCGGGGGACATAGCCGAAGAGATCGGCGAGCGCCTCGCCCGGCTGCCCGGCGTCAGGACCGTCGTCCCGAAGCTGGTCTGGGATCCGCCGTGGGATCCCTCGCGCATGAGCGAGGAAGCCCGGCTCGAACTCGGCTACCCGGTGTAGCCGCGCGAAGCGCCGGGAACGGCCCGCGGTCCGTTCCGACGACCGCGCAAGGAGCGTACATGGACCTCGTCATACGGAACCTCCGCGCCTCGGTCGCGGGGAAACCGATTCTTCGCGGCATCGACCTCGAGATCCGCGCCGGAAGCGTCGCGGCCCTCATGGGGCCGAACGGCTCGGGCAAGAGCACCCTGGCCAACGTGCTCATGGGCCATCCGGCCTACGCGGTCGAATCGGGCAGCGCCACCCTCGGCGGTGTCGACGTCCTCGGCCTTCCGCCCCACGAGCGGGCGCTGCTCGGCCTCTTCCTCGCTTTCCAGTACCCGGTGGAGATACCCGGCGTCACCGTGGCGAAATTCCTGAAGCGCGCCGTCGAGGCGCGCGAGGAGGCTTCGGCCCGGGCCGCGGGTCGGGAGTACGGGGGCATGGACGTCTCCGCCTACCTCCGCGAGCTCCGCGCCGCCATGGATTTCATGGGCGTGGACCGATCCTTCATCAACCGCGCCCTGAACGAGGGCTTCTCGGGCGGCGAGAAGAAGCGGATGGAGGTGCTCCAGATGCTGATGCTCAAGCCGCGCCTCGCCCTCATGGACGAGACGGACTCGGGCCTCGACATCGACGCGCTCAAGGTGGTGGCGGCCGGCGCGAACCGCCTGCGCGGCCCGGATTTCGGCGCCCTAGTCATCACGCACTACAACCGCATCCTCGAGCACCTGAAGCCCGACGTCGTCCACGTCATGTACAAGGGCCGCATCGTCGTCTCGGGCGGACCCGAGCTGGTGGAACGGCTCGAGGGCGAAGGCTACGACTGGGTGCGCGAAGAGGCCGCCGCGGCGCCCGCCGAAATAGAGGCCCTGGCGGCGGAGGCCTCGGCATGAGCGCGCCCGTCCCGGCCGGCCCCGTCGCCGCGGTCCCCGCCGCCGGCAAACCGAGCTCCGTCCCCGCCGCCGCTGCCGCCGGCCCCGTCGCCGCGAGCTCCGTCCCCATCGATGCCCCCGCGAGCGCGGACCCGGGCGTCGGCGAGTACCAGTTCGGCTTTTCGTATCCCGACAAGTCCGTCTTTCGCACGCGCAAGGGCCTCGACGAGGAGGTCGTGCGCGCCATCAGCGAGCTGAAGGAGGAGCCGGACTGGATGCTGGCGAACCGCCTGCGCGCGCTGGCCGCGTTCGGCAAGAAGCCCATGCCCGCCTGGGGAGCGGACCTTTCCGACATCGACTTCGACGAGATCGTCTATTACGCCCGGCCCCAGGACCGGCCGAAGGGGAGCTGGGACGAGCTGCCCGAGGAAATCCGCGAGACCTACCGCCGCATCGGCGTGCCGGAGGCCGAGCGCAAGTTCCTCGCGGGCGTGGGCGCGCAGTACGACAGCGAGATCGTCTACCACTCGATCCGCGCCGACCTCGAGAAGAAGGGCGTGATCTTCTGCTCGCCCGAGGTCGCGGTGAAGGAGCATCCGGACCTGGTGCGGAAGTACTTCGGCACGGTGATCCCCCACAACGACAACAAGTTCGCCGCCCTCAACACGGCGGTGTGGTCGGGCGGCTCTTTCGTCTACGTGCCGAAGGGCGTGAAGGTGGACATCCCCCTGCAGGCCTACTTCCGCATCAACTCGGAGAGCTTCGGCCAGTTCGAACGGACCCTGATCATCGCGGACGAAGGCTCCTTCGTGCACTACATCGAAGGCTGCACGGCGCCGGTCTACGCCACCGACTCGCTCCACAGCGCGGTGGTCGAGATCATCGCCCTGCCCGGCTCGCGGGTTCGCTACTCGACCATCCAGAACTGGTCGAGCGACGTCTACAACCTGGTGACGAAGCGCGCCGTCGCCTACGCGGGCGCGACGATGGAGTGGGTCGACGGCAACATCGGCTCGAAGCGGACCATGAAGTATCCCGCGGTCTTCCTGATGGGGGAAGGCGCGCACGGGGAGGTGCTCTCGATCGCTTTCGCGGGCAAGGGGCAGGAGCAGGACACCGGCGCCAAGATCATCCACGCGGCGTCGAACACGAGCTCGACCGTCACCTCCAAGTCGATTTCGAAGGACGGCGGGGTCGCGAGCTACCGCGGCATGGTCAAGGTCGGCGAAGGGCTCCGGGGCATCCGTTCGCGCGTGGTCTGCGACGCGCTCATCGTCGACCCGCGCTCGACCTCGAACACCTGGCCCACTATGGAGGTGCTGAGCGACGACGTCGCCATGGAACACGAGGCCCGCGTCTCGAAGATCGGCGACGAACAACTGTTCTACCTGCAGAGCCGGGGCCTCGGCGAGGCCGAGGCGTCGGCCATGATCGTCAACGGCTTCCTCGACCCGCTCGTCAAGCAGCTGCCCATGGAGTACGCCGTCGAGCTCAACCGCCTCATCGAGCTCGAAATGGAAGGATCGGTAGGATGACGGGAAGCGGAGCGAGGGACAGAGCATGCGCGACGAACTGAACGATATTCCCCGCGGCGCCGCCGCGGTCCGGGCAGCGGGGGCCGCGCGGCTCTCGGCGTTGGCCGAACCGGAGCCCTGGGACGAGGACTGGAAGCGCTGCGCCTTCCAGCCGGCCGAGCTCACTGCTTTCCGGCCCTACGGGGACGGAGTACGGGCGGAAGCGCTACCGAGCTCGCCGGGGACAGATCCCGATCCATCGAATCCGGAACCGGTCGCGTCGGGGACAGAGCTCGCGGAAAGTCCGGCGCTCCGCCTGGTCTTCGAACGCGGCCGCCTCGCGACGCTCGAGCTGTCCGACGCCGCGCGCGCCTCCGGCGTCCGCGTCGAGGGGCTCGACGTGCTCGACGCCGCCGCGGCGGAGCGCCTCGCCCGTTTCGCCGTCGACAGCCCCGACCGGGCGGACGCGCGCGCGTGGGCGGAACTGAGCCATGGCGCGCGGATCCTGGTCCCCGCCGGCGTCGGGCTCGAGGCGCCGATCGTCGTCGAATTCCTCGAAGGAGGAGAAGGCGCCTTCGCGGCGCCGCGGCTCTTCCTCGAGCTGGGACGGAACGCCCGCGCGGGCTTGCGGGCGCGATTCCGCTCCGCTGGCGCGGGTTCGGACGCCGATTGCGCGGTCGCGGGAGGCGTGGTCGCCGAGCTGGCCGAGGGCTCCCGACTGGACGGCGCGATCCTCCAGTCATTCTCCGACGGAACGCCGGCCTACCTCAGGCTCGACGCCGCGCTCGGCGCGAACGCGGTAATCGTCTGGCGCGAGTTCCACCTGGGTTCCTCGCGCGTCCGCGCCCGCTCCTCGGTCCGGCTCGAGGGCGAAGGCGCTCGCGCGGACCTCGAGGGCGCCTGGGTACTGGCGGAAAAGCAGGTCGCGGACCTCGGCACCGTGCAGCGCCACCTCGCGCCCCGAACCGCGAGCGACGCGCTCTACAAGGGCGTGGTGGCGCCGGGCGGGCGTTCCGCGTTCCGCGGTCTCATCGAGGTGGCCAAGGCCGCCTCCAAGACCGACGCCTACCTCGCCAACCGCAACCTGCTTCTCGGCCCCGGCGCCCGCGCCGACAGCCTGCCCGCGCTCGCCATCGGCACCAACGACGTGCGGTGCACCCACGGCTCGACGACCGGGCGCGTCGACCCGGCGCAGGTCCACTACCTGGAGACCCGCGGCATCCCGTCCGCCGAGGCGCGCCGGCTCGTGGCCGACGGCTTCGCGGGGGAGATCGCCGACCGGGTTCCCGAAAGCATGCGGGACCTCGTGGCCGCGGCGCTCGCGGAGCGGATGGCGCGGGCGGCCGCGGGAGGCGTCCATGCCTAGGTGGGTCCGAGCCGCCGACGACGAGGCCCTCGGGAAATCCGTCGGATCCGCCCTGCGCGTCGTGATCCACGGCGAGGAACTGGCGCTGTTCCGCCTGGCCGACGGCGTGCGCTGCCTGGACGACGTCTGCTCGCACGAGTACTCGCGGCTTTCGGAAGGCGAGGTCTGGGACGACTCGGTCTACTGCCCGAAGCACGGATCGCGCTTCGACATCCGCACGGGCGCGGTGACGGGCCTGCCCGCCACGAGCGGCGTCCGGACCGCGGCGGTCAAGGTGGAGGACGGCGCAATCTACGTCGACCTCGGGAGCCTTTCGTGAGCGCCCCGATCCCCCGCGGCGCGCCGGAAACGCCTTCTCGCCCGGACGACCGCCCGCCCCTCGATCCGGCGGTCCTGCGCGGGGAATTCCCCCTGCTGGCCGCGAATCCGGACTTCGCCTACCTGGACTCCGCCGCCACCACGCAGAAGCCCGGCGCCGTGCTCGACGCGCTCGACCGCTTCTACCGCGAGTCCAACGCGAACGTGCATCGCGGCCTCTACCCGCTGGCCGAAAAGGCCACCGCGGCGTACGAAGGCGCGCGCGGGGAGGTCGCCCGCTTCCTCGGGGCGCTCGCCCGGGAAGTGGTCTGGACGCGCGGCACCACCGAGTCGATCAACCTGGTGGCGCAATCCTGGGGCCGCGCCTCGCTCGGTCCCGGCGACGCGGTCCTCCTTACCGGCATGGAGCACCACGCGGGCCTCGTGCCCTGGCAGATACTGGCCGCCGAGCGCGGCTTCGAGCTCCGCTTCCTGCCTTTCGACGCGCGCGGCGAACTGGAGCTTGAAAGGCTCGAGGCCCTGTTCGAAGACGGTCGCGTACGCCTGGTCGGAGTCGTCCACGGATCCAACGTGCTCGGCACCATCAACCCGGTCGAGCGCATCGCGGCCTTCGCGCATGAACGGGGCGCGCTCGTCCTCGTCGACGCGGCCCAGACCGTCCCGCACCGTCGCGTCGACGTCCGCTCGCTCGGAGCGGACTTCCTCGCCTTCTCGGGCCACAAAGCCTACGGACCGACCGGCATCGGCGTCCTTTGGGCGCGCGAAGCCCTCCTCGAGACCATGCCGCCCTGGCAGGGCGGCGGCGACATGATCCTCTCGGTGCGCCTCGAAAAATCGACCTGGAACGAACTCCCCTACAAATTCGAGGCGGGCACGCCCGACATCGCGGGAGCCGTCGGCCTCGCCGCCGCGCTCCGCTGGCTCGACTCGCTCGGCCGCGATCGGATCGCCGAGGCGGAGCGTTCCCTGACCGCGTACGCCGTCGGGCGGCTGGCCGCCGTGGAAGGCCTCCGCCTCCTGGGCGAACCCGACGAACGCGGTCCGCTCGCCGCGTTCGACCTGGAAGGCGTCCATCCGCACGACGTCGCGCAGTTCCTCGGCAAGGAAGGCCTCGCGGTGCGCTCCGGCCACCATTGCGCGCAGCCGGTGCACCGCGAGCTCGGCCTGGCCGCGAGCGCGCGCGCGAGCTTCGCGGTCCACACGACCCGCGACGAGATCGACCGCCTGGCCGAAGCGCTCGTCCGCTGCCGGAGGTACTTTTCTTGAGCGACTTCGACGAGCTCTACCAGGAGATCATCCTCGACCACTACCGACGGCCGCGCGGGGCCGCCCGGCTCGACGAGGTGCCCGAGGGCGAGATCCACGAAAACCCCACCTGCGGCGACTCGCTCAAGCTCAAGGTCGAATTCGGGCCCGACGGCCGGATCGCCCGCGTCCTGCACGAGTCGCGCGGCTGCGCCATCAGCGTCGCGAGCGCCAGCATGCTGACCGGCGCCGTGGCGGGACTGGTCCCGGCGGAGGCTCTGTCCCTCGCGGGCGAGGTCGAGGCGGCCTTGCGCGGGGAAGGAGACGATCCGCGCGGCTTTCTCGAGGGGAACGGCGAGCTCGCGGCGCTCGCCGGCGTCGCCGCCTTCCCCGCGCGCGTGAAGTGCGCGAGCCTCGCGTGGCGGGCGCTGGAGTCCGCCCTCGCGCCGCCTCCGGGGACGGATCGCGGCTCCTGAGTCCCGGCGCGAAGGCGGTCGCCTCGGATCGGGGCGGCGCCTCACTCGTCCGCGGCCTCGAGCTCGGGCGGGTCTTCGAATGAAGTCGCCGCGGGTTCGGGTCGTCCGAACAGGAAGCCCTGTCCATGGTCGGCGCCGTACTCGAGGAGCGCCGCGGCCTGGTCCTCCGTCTCGATTCCCTCCGCGATTATCCTTATTCCGAACTCATGAGCCAGGGAGATGATGCCCTTGACGATGCCGCGGGCGACCCGGGCTTTCGGCAGGCCCGCGGGGTCCTCGGGGACGAGGTCGGCCACGAAGGAGCGGTCGACCTTGATGATGTCGACGGGGAAGCGGTGCAGGTACGAAAGCGACGAGTAGCCCGTGCCGAAATCGTCGAGCTCGAAGCGCACGCCGGCCGCGCGCAGCCGGTCGATGCCGGGCCTGGTCGCGTCGCCTCCCGACATCAGGGCGTTCTCGGTGATCTCCAGGAAGAGCGAGCCCGCGGGGAATCCGGTGCGCTCCAGGACCCCGAGCACGGTGTCGGCGAAGCCCGGGTCGGAAAGCTGCACCGCGCTGACGTTGACGGACAGGTGGCGCGACGACTCGTCCGGATCCTTGCCCCGCAGCGACTGCGCGGCCGTACAGGCCTCGCGGAGCACGTAGATGCCGAGCGGCTGCGCGAGCCCCGAATTCTCCGAGATGGGAATGAAGACGTCCGGCGCCACCACGCCGAGCACGGGGTGCGTCCAGCGCGCCAGGGCTTCCCGGCCGACGACGGCCCGCGTCGCCAGATCCACGATCGGCTGGTAGGCTATGCCGATGGCCCGCGAGACTATGGCCTCGGAGAGCCCGTCAACCAGCCGCGAACGCTCCTGCACGTGGAGGCGCATCCTTTCCTCGAAGACCGCGTAACGGTTCTTTCCGGTGCCCTTCGCCTCGTACATGGCGATGTCCGCGTCGCGGAGCACGTCCTCGGGACTCGGATAATCGCGCTCCGGGAACAGGACGCCGACGCTCGCCGAGGGAATGATCGACCGGCCGTCCTTGAAGATGGGCACCGCCAGGTCCTCCGAGACGCGCTCCGCCACCTCGCGCGCCTCGTCGATCGATCGCGCCTCGTCGAGCAGCACCACGAACTCGTCGCCGCCGAGCCGCGCCACGGTGTCGACGGTCCGCACGCAGCGCACCAGGCGCGAGGCCACCTCGCGGAGGAAGGCGTCGCCCATGGCGTGGCCGTAGGTGTCGTTCACCCGCTTGAAGTCGTCGAAGTCCAGGAAGAGCACCGCGAAGCGCCACGACCCGTCGCGCCGCATGCGTTGCACCGCCAGGTCGAGCCGGTTCAAGAGCAGGCTGCGGTTCGGCAAACCGGTGAGCGAGTCGTGCAGCGAATAGAAGAAGAGCTGCTTCTCGGTCTGCTTGCGGGTATCGAGCTCGTCCCGCAGGCGCTCGACGGCCGCTTCGGCCTCCGAGGTACGGATGCCGACGAGCCTTTCGAGGTCTTCGTTGGTCTCGCGCAGCGCGGTCTCGGCGTTCGCCCGCCGGGTCTCGTCGTGGAGGATCAGCGCCCAACCCCGCGGACTGCCGGAGCGCTTCGCCACGGGCACCCACGCGGCCTCCCAGGAGCCGCCGTCCAGGACGAGGTCGTCGGCGTCGACGCCGACCGGCGGCAGGCCCGCCTTCGTCCCGAGCCGGCTCCGGAGTTCCTCGTAGGACTCGTGGGGGGGAATCTCTCCGAGCACCCGCTCCGCGCTCGCGTTCGCGTACTCGATGCGTCCGTGCCCGTCCACGATCACTATGCCGTTCCTGGATCGGTCGACGAGCGCCCGGCGGGCCGCGCCCACGAAGGGCCTTAGCCGGAAGCGGAACACGGTATAGCCGAGGAAGAATCCCGAGACGCAGAACGCGACCGTGGTCGGATCGTTGACGCCGAAGGGGCGGAGCCCCAGGACGTAGGAGGCGTTGGCCGCGATGGGCAGCGCGACCGCCGCGCAGGAGGCGGCGAGCACGGACCTGGCGCGAATGGTCCGGAGCATCCAGGCCAGCAAGCGGTACGTGCCGCTCAGGATCAGGAAGTACGACCACGCGGACCAGGCCCAGAAGACCGGACCGTATGTCTTTCCGATCGGAGCGAGGCCGCCCGGGTTGAGCAGGCGGAAATCCGAACGAACCAGGCCGAGCGCCGGATCGAACCAGACCAGTATCGCGACGAGGACTGAAGGCGCGAAAAGCCAGGGAGAGAAGCTCCGGCCGGCCGCTCCCCCGCCATCCAGCCTCAACGCGCGGCCGAAGGCGTGCCAGAGCACCGGCACCGACACGATGCCGAGGTACTCGAGATTGCCGAGGAACATCTTGGCCGGGAGTCCGCGCGCCAGGTACTCGAGGACGTTGAGGGCGCCCCACCAGGCGATGGCCAGGGACAGTCCGCCGAAGCGACGGGCGCCGCTACGGCCGATCCGCGTGGCGAGCACGGCCAGGCCCAGCAGGAAGGACCCGAGCGAAGACGCGCCGATGAGGAAGAGGGGGAGCATACGCAGTATCGGCATCCCGTCTCCTCGACGCGGACGGACGGCCGGGCCGTCGACGCGAACGTACCTTTACAATAGCGCGCGCGCGTTCCGCGTCAAGGGTTCGTCGGGCCGCGCGCCGCTGTCGCGACCGCGCCCGCGCGGCGATTGCCCTCCGGTCCGGGACGGGTTACCATCCCGGAATGGTCGAAAGCATTTCGGCGAAGGAAGCCCGGCGCCTGGCGCTCGCCGCCGGGGCGTCGCCGTTCAAGCCGGTCGGGGCAGGGATCGACGGTGCGCTCGACGCGATCCGCGGCGCCGGATTCCTCCAGATCGACACCATCGGCGTGGTCGAGCGCGCCCACCTCCACGTGCTCAGGACCCGCGCCCCCGATTGCGGCGCCGATCCGCTCCCGTCGCTCGAAGGCGTCGCGCGGGACGGCCGCGCGCGTCAGGTCATCGAGTACTGGGCCCACGCGGCGGCCTGGATTCCGCTGGAGGACTGGCGCTTCGGCCTCCCGCGCATGGAGCGCATCCGCCGCGACGGACACGAGTGGTTCCGGGTCGAGGATGCCGCCGTCGACCACGCGCTCGCGCGCATACGCGCCGAGGGCCCCTTGATGGCGCGCGACTTCACCGAGAAGCTCGCGGGCCGCAAGGGCTGGTGGGACTGGAAGCCAGCCAAGGTGGCGCTCGAGTTCCTGTTCCATTCCGGCGTTCTGGTCTCGGTTACCCGACGGGGCTTCCAGAAGGTTTACGACCTGGCGGAGCGGGCCCTGCCCGCGGGGCTGGACCTCCGCCCTCCCTCGCCCGCCGAGCACGCGCGCCGGCATCTCGACCGGACCGCCCTAGCGCACGGGGTCTTCTCGAAGGAGGAGGCCGCGTACCAGCGTCGGGACGGGGTCGAAGGCATCGCGGATGCTCTCGAGGAGTCGACCGAGGAGGGCTCGCTCGTGCCGCTCCGCGTCGAAGGGCTCGAAGGCCGGAAGTACTACGCGACGCGCGAGGCCCTGACGGAAAGCGCCGCTCCGGAGTCCGGATGGAGGGCGGCAGTGCTCTCTCCGTTCGACCCGTGCCTCATCGACCGCAAGCGGCTGGCGCGGCTCTTCGGCGAAGACTACACGCTCGAGTGCTACCTGCCCGCGACGAAACGGGCCTTCGGCTATTTCGCGCTGCCCGTCATGGCGCGCGCCCCGGACGGCGACGGCTTCGTCTGCGGCAAGGCCGACTGCAAGCTCGATCGCGCCGAAGGCCTGCTCCGGGTTCCGCGCCTGGAGCTCCGTCGCCCCGCGTTCGCGGCGGACGCCGACCCGGAGCCGCTCGCGGAAGCGGCGGCGGACGCGTTCGCGCGCTTCGCCGCCGGACTCGGCGCGAACCGAATCGAAATCGCGCGCTTCGACGAGGACGACGGACCGCTGCGCGCGGCCGCGGCCCGGGCTTTCGCCCGATCGGGCATCGACGTCGGCGGCTGAGCCCGGCTCCGGGAGGACATCCCGGCGCCTCCTCGGGTCGGCTCGCCTTATGACAACCAAAAACGGGGGCGGCCCGGCGGACCGCCCCCGTTCCATAATCGAAGCGTGCTCACTCCAAGGGCGAGAGGGTCTCGACCCGCCAGAAATACTCGCCGCCGTCGACGTCGAGCCTGACGTAGAAGCTGCGGGAGAGCTCGTCCTCCACCAGGCCGACCAGCTCGGTGATAGTGGCCTCCAGGCCGACGTACGCTTCCATCTCGTCGACCCAGAAGACCAGTTCCGATTCGCCGAGCGGACGATGCTTGCCGACGAGCACCCGGTCGCCGACCTTGTAGCCGTAGCTGCCGGGCCGGCCGCGGCCGAAGAGCGTAAGGTTGCGCACGCGCCATACATAGTCGTTCGAGTCCACGGAAACGACCAGGAATCCGTCCGAGTCGCTTCCGACGAATTCGGTCACCTTGGCGCGCTTCCCGACGAAGGCGGTCATTTCGTCGGCCCAATTCAGGCCGTACTCTCCGTCGCCGTCATCGTGGCGGCCGAGCACGACCACCGACCCGACCTTGATCAGGCCCGGGCTCTCCTCGGCGTAATCCGAGTACTCCAGGTCGTCGCCCGAGAAGCTCCCGTCGCCGTCGCCGACGTAACGCTCGACCAGGAACATGTCGGCGATGCGCCAGTAGTAGCTGCCGTCGTCCGCGTCGACGTAGACGATGGCGTAGCCCCACTTGTCCCGGCCGACGTGCTCGGCGACGAAGGTTTCCTCCCCGACGTACGCGTTCATGCCATCGGCCCAGAACAGGGAAGCCTCGTCCTTCGGGTCGACCATGGTGTGGGCGCCGAGCACGACCGTGGAACCGACCGGCAGCAGGAGCTCGGGATCCTCGGTCGCCAGGTATTGGTCCTCCATGGCCTGGAAGTCCGCGACGTCCGTTTCGCCGACGATTTCGATCGCGTAGCCGGGCACCCACCAGGAACGGGCGGTCAGCATGCGCGGGAAGTCCTCGGGAACGTATTCCGCGAAGATGCTGGCGTCGAGGTAATCGTCCCAGACGACGAGGAACGCGTCCTCGTAGGACCGGTCTATGGGGGTGGGGAACCAGTATCCTTCCATTCCCACGCCGACGCCGCCGTAGCCCTCGACCGCGTACACGCGCTCGCCCGGTCGCATCGCGAGCTCGAGGTAGTCCATCCAGAGCTCGTCGTCGGCGAAATCCTCGTAGGTCATCGGTTCGTCGACGATCCGGACCGCCGCGCCGAAGACGAAGCCCTCGTCGCCGGCCGCAGTCGCGACCTTGTGCCACGGAGCCTTGCGGCCGCCGACCGTGGCGGTGGCGGTTCCCGCCGCCACGACGCGAACCGGGACGCCGCTGGCGAGCTCGGCGACGACCTTGGCCGTGGCCGAACCGCTGGCGCGAAGCTGGGTGGCTTCGGTGGTCACGGCCACCGTTCGCGGCGCTTCCGCGAACGCCGCCATTCCGGATGCGAGCAGCGCGAGGGCGACCAAGGCCGCCTGAATCCTTCTCATGTGAGCTCCTTGGCGCGTCCTCATATCGCGCCGCCCCGGCGACGCGCCGGGGACCGCAGACATGGCCTGTCGGAAAGAGTATAGGACGCGGGACGCCGCTTTTCGAGCCGGAAGGGTACCGGAACGCGCCTTCAGCGCCCGGCGCGGAAGATGTTCGCGCCGAGCAGTCCGGCCGCCACGAGCGCCGCGCCGAGGACGAGAGGCAGGACGACGTAGCCGATGAAATGGATCCTCGAACCGGCCTCGGCGCCGAAGCGCTCCTTCAACTGCGCGAGCTTGCCGAAGGCGGCCTCCCGGCCCCTCGAACGCAGCGCCAGGACGACGATGCCGTAGACGATAGAGAACGCGCCGACCGCGATCGTGGTGAAGTTCATGCCAGCCCCCTGTTCACATCCGGCTCTCCGCGAGGGTCGGGAGGGCGCCGGGCGCTCCGCGCCCGGACGGCGCCGAGCCTGCGCTCGGCGCTTCCCTCTGCCGTCTCCACGCTCACTTCCGGTTTTTCAGCAGGTCCGCGAACAGGCGCCGGGCGCTCCGCGCCCGGACGGCGCCGAGCCTGCGCTCGGCGATTCCCTCTGCCGTCTCCACGCTCACTTCCGGTTTTTCAGCAGGTCCGCGAACGGGTTGTAGGTGGTGCCGTCGTCCTCGCGCTCCGGCTTCCGGCCCTGGTCGCGTCGCGGATCGGGCCTTCGCTCGTCGCGGGGGCGCGCACCCGCGCCACCCGAAGGCCGCGCCGCGGGACCGGCCTCCGGCCGGTCGCCCTTCCGCGCCACCACGACGCGGCGGGCGCCGTCAGGCCGCGCTTGGGGCGTCCGCTCCGCGTCCTCGCGTCGCTCGGGTCCCGCCCCTCGGCCGCCGCCCTGGCCCTGCCGCCGCGCCCCCTCGGAGCGCAGCGACAGCCCGATGCGCTTCCGCACCGGATCCAGGCTGATGATGCGGAATTCCTTGACGTCGCCCACCTTGAGCACGTCCATCGGGTCGGACACGAAGCGGTCCGCCAGCTCGGAGACGTGGATGAGCGCGCTTTCCTTGATGCCGAGGTCGACGAAGGCGCCGAAATCGACGACGTTCTTCACCTTCCCCGTGACCGTCATGCCTTCGTGCAGGTCCTCGAAATTGAGGACGCCCTTCTGGAGTATGGGTTTCGGGAAGTCCTCCCGGGGGTCGCGGTTCGGCTTGCCGAGCTCGGTGACGATGTCGTCGATGGTGGCGTCGCCGACGCCGTACTTCGCCTTGAGAGCCTCGCGGTCCTCGCGCGACGGCTTGCCGCCGGACTTCACGAGCGGCAGCAGCTCCTTCGCGAGCCCGTAATTCTCCGGGTGGACCCAGGTGTTGTCGAGCGGGTCCGGGCTCTCGGGAATCTTGAGGAAGCCCGCGCACTGCTCGTAGGTCTTCTCGCCGAGGCCGGGGATGTTGAGCAGCTGCGAACGGCTCGTGATCTTGCCGTTCTCGTCCCGGAACTTGACGATCTTCTTGGCGACGCCCGAGTTGATGCCGGAGACGTACTTGAGGAGCGAGTGGCTGGCCGTGTTCAGGTTGACGCCGACGCGGTTCACCACCGAACCGACCACCTCGTCGACCGAGTCGGAGAGTCGCTTCTGGTTGACGTCGTGCTGGTAGAGCCCGACGCCGATGCTCTTCGGGTCGATCTTCACCAGCTCCGCGAGCGGGTCCTGCAGGCGCCGCCCGATCGAGATGGCGCCGCGGATCGTCAGGTCGAGCTCCGGAAACTCCTCGCGCGCGACGTCGCTGGCCGAATAGACCGAGGCGCCATCCTCGTCCACCACCGTGTACTGCACGTCGAGGGCGTTCTCCGAGATCGTCTCGGACACGATCTTCTGCACCTCGTGGCTCGCCGTGCCGTTCCCGACCGCGATCAGCTGGACCGCGTGCTCCTTGACCGCCTTGGCGATGGCCTTTTTCGCCTCCTCGGGCTTGAACTCCTGGTTGATGACGAAGTAGCCGAGGAACTTGCCGGTCTCGTCCATGGCGGCGCACTTGGTGCCGGTGCGGATGCCGGGGTCGATGCCGAGCACCCGGGTCCCCTTGATCGGCGGCGACATCAGCAGATTGCGCAGGTTGGTGCCGAAAACGTCGATTCCGTGTCCGTCAGCCTCGTCGGTGGCGTCGGAGCGGATCTCGCGGAGCACCGCCGGCGAGAGCAGGCGGCGGACCGAGTCGTCCACCGCCTCGGCGTGGTACTTGTTCGCCGGGTTGACGCGGTTCGAAAGCAGCGTTACCGCGACGTCCTCGTCGACCTCGAGGGTGACCGCGAGCTCGCCCTCCCTCTCGCCGCGGTTGACCGCCAGGACGCGGTGCGGCTTGACCTGCGAGAGCGGTTCCTTGAAGTCCCAGTACATCTGGTAGACGGACTTCTCTTTCTTCGCCTCGTCGCCCACGCCCTTTACGACCAGGTGGCCGTCCTTCAAATAGAAGGCTTTCACCGCGGAGCGGTTGTCCGGATCCTGCGAGAGCCGCTCGGCCACGATGTCGCAGGCGCCCTGGATGGCCTCGGCGACGCTCGCCACGGAGAGTTCCGGCTTCTCCGCGTCCTCCCGGACGAATTTGGCGGCTTCGGCTTCGACCGCGGCCGCGTCTTTCGAGACGAGGATCTCGGCCAGCGGCTCGAGCCCCTTCTCCATCGCGAGCATGCCGCGGGTCTTCTTCTTCTTCTTGAACGGCGCGTAGATGTCCTCGATCTCCACGAGGGTGGCGCACTTCATGATGTTGCGGTAGAGGGTGGCGTCGAGCTTGCCCTGCGCGTGGATGGACTTCACGACCTCTATGCGGCGCGTCTCGAGATTGACATACGATACGCTGAGGTGGGAGACGTCGCGGACCTGGACCTCGTCGAGCTCGCCGGTCCGCTCCTTGCGGTAGCGGCTGATGAAGGGAACGGTGCAGCCTTCGGCGAGCAGGTCCACCACCGCCTTCACCTGGGCGGGGCGAACCTTGAGTTCGTCCGCGATCCGGTCGACGATCGCGGTCGAGTTGACGGAGAGGCCGTCGATGAATTCCTGGTCGAGTTCCATGGGGTCTCCTGGGAAGCGCGAACGGTCCGCCCGAGGCGGCCGGATTCGCTCGATTGGCGCCGGCTACGATACGGAGGACCGCGCCCGCGGTCAAGCCGCCTCTTTCGCTGCCCTTGCAAGAATTGTGTCATAAATGTTGACATTATGGATATAATTGCTATAATTATGAATCGTCCGGTGCTATATCCGGGTCAAACTGAGTAGAGGGTGCTTCATGCCCAAAAGCGCGCGCAAGGTCCGGATTTTCTCGGCGCTCGAAGTCGCCAACCTCTGCGGCGTCGTCAACCAGACGGCGATCAACTGGATCCGTAATGGATATCTTAAAGCCTTCACGACGCCGGGCGGCCAGTACCGCGTTTACGCCGAGGATCTGACCGGCTTCCTCGAGCAGCGCGGCATGCGGATCCCCGCCGAGCTGGTCGAAGGGCTTCGCGAAGATCTCGACTGGAACGTCGCCATCGTCATCGACGACGACGCCGAGCTCAACAACATCGTTCGCAGGTATCTCGAAAAGCGCTTCCCCACGATGAGCGTCATCCAGGCGTTCGACGGCTTCGAGGCCGGTCGCCTGCTCTCCGAGAAGCATCCCGGCTTCGTCCTCCTCGACGTGGACCTTCCCGGCGTCGACGGCCGCTCGCTTTGCAAGCGCATCAAGGAAGACCCCGCGTTCGGCAAGCCCTTCGTCATCTCGATGACCGGCCTGGACGATCCGGCCGAGCGCGAGCGCATGCTGGCCGCCGGCGCCGACGCTTTCTTCGGCAAGCCCCTCGACTTCGACCTTCTCGTCTCCACCCTCAGCGAGTTCGCCGCCAAGGTTCACGCGGATGACGCACGACATGGCGCATAACAGGAAGGCCACCGTCCTCGTGGTCGAGGACGAGGACTCGATACGCCTTACCCTGCGCGACTACCTGAAGCGCAAGGGCTTCGACGTGGTCGTCGCCTCCGACGGCGTCGGGGCCATCAAGCAACTACTCGACAACGAGGTTCGGGTCGTGGTGACCGACTATCGCATGGACGTCCTCGGCGGCGACTACTGGATCAAGTTCCTGTCGCGCTTCTGCGGCGACCTTAAAGTGCTCATCACCTCCGGCTTCCTCCGCCCGGACTTCGACATCCCGTTCCCCGTGATCTACAAGCCCTTCGACTATTCCGATCTCGAAGCCCGCATTTCCGAGCTCCTCGGCGAGGATGCGCCCCGCCGCTGAATCCCCCGTCGCCTACGTCGCCCGCGTCTCGGGGCGCGTGCAGGGCGTCGGATTCCGCTATTCCGCGCTCGAGCGGGCCCGCTTTCTCGGCCTGGCAGGTTGGGTCCGCAACGCGGACGACGGCAGCGTCGAGACCCGTTTCGAAGGACCGAGGCGCGCTTGCGAAGCCTATGCGTCCTGGCTCCATAGCGGACCGCCCGGCGCGCGAGTCGACGAGGTGCTTCTTCATCCGAGCGCCCCGACCGGCGCCTGGTCCGATTTCACCGTCGAGTACTGACCCCTCCCCGCCTTGACGCCCCCCGCCCCCGCAGGTATATTCACGAAAGCCAAGCATCCTTCGAGCGCCGAACAAGCGCCCCTTGAGCTCTTTGCAAGCATCCTTTGAGCGCCGAACAAGCGCCCCTTGAGCGACCGTCGTATACCGGTATTACCCGAGCTTCCCAAGCTCGTGAAGCGGGTTCGACTCCCGTCGGTCGCTCAAGGGGCGTTTCTGTTTACAGGCGACCGTCGTACCTCGGGCCGCTACAGCGGCCCGAGGACCGAAGTCTACCGAGGACGTGAGTCGCGCCAGCGACGAACGGCCATCGGAGACTTCGGATAACCGGTATTACCCGAGCTTCCCAAGCTCGTGAAGCGGGTTCGTAGCGCAGGTCGCGCGAAGCGCGACCATTACGATCGCTTCCACCCGCTCCGGCGCCGAAGGCGCCGACTTCCCGTCGGTAGCTCAAGGGGCGTTTCCATACATAGGCGACCGCCTTTCCTCGTCCTAGGCTTCATCCCAGGAAAACGTCGCGCGACCCGCCCCGTCGTTCCCGAGCGCGTCGGCGAGATAGGGCAGGCATTCCTCGAGCGCCGCCTTGAGGCCCCAAGGCGGATTGAGGACGGCGAGGCCGCTGCCGTACATGCCCCAGCCGTCCTCGGGCTCGGGTCCTACGCGAAGCTCGATCCGCGCCCTCGTTCCGCCCCCGAGCGAAAGGACGCGCTCGGGCAGGAAGCGGGCGGCGTCCTTCGTCAGGACGGGATACCAGACTGCGTAGCAGCCTCCCGGGAAACGCCGCCGCGCTTCGTCCACGGCCTCGACCACCGCGTCGTATTCCTCGTCGCGTTCATAGGGCGGATCGATCAGGACGAAGGCCCGCCGGTCGGGCGGCGGCAACAGGCCGCGCAGGGCCGCGAGTCCGTCGGACTTGGCGACGCGGAAGCGCCGGTCGGATCCGAGGGCGATCTCCAGCTCGGTCGCGTCGGCTGGATGCAGCTCGAACATGAAGCCGCGGTCCTCGAGGCGGAGCACGGCGGAGGCAACGAGGGGAGATCCAGGATAGCGCCCGAGCGACCCTTCGGGATTGAAGCCCTTCACCAGCTCCCGATAACGCCGAAGCGGCTCGGGCAAGTCCGTCGACGACCAGATACGGCCGATTCCGTCGAGGAACTCCCCCGTGCGGGCGGAGAATCCGCCTCCGAGCGGGCTCGAGCCCGGCCCGGCGTGCGTGTCGATGTAGCGGAGCGGCGCCGGCTTTCCGACCAAGTAGCGCAGCGCCTCATGAAGCACGAGATGCTTCAGGACGTCGGCGTGGTTCCCGGCGTGGAAGCCGTGTCGGTAACTCAGCATTTCGCCAGAGCCTCCCGTGGTGCGCGAATTATGCCGAGACGGGACCGTTCGGGCAATGGAGTCCGGCGTCCGGCCCCGCCCCGTTCCGCCCGCGCCGAACGGAAAACGGCGCCCCCGGAGGAGCGCCGTTCTTCAATGGAAGGCGAAAGCGTACGGACGGACTTTCAGGCCACGTAATCCTCGAGCAGTTCGGTGCGGCCGGGCTGCTGGAGGCGCTTCAAGGCGCTCTTCTCGATCTGTCGGATGCGCTCCTTGGTCAGCTTGAAACGGTCGCCGATTTCCTTGAGGCTCATGGCGCGTCGGCCGTTCAGGCCGAAGCGGAAGCGGATGACCTCGGCTTCCTTCTCGGAAAGCGTCTCGAGCACCGCGTCGATGTCGTCCTTGAGGTTGTTTTCGATGACGGTCTCGACCGGGGTGGTGTATCCGGAGTTTTCCACGAAATCCCCGACCACGCTGGAGTCGCGTTCGTCGAAGACCGGAGTCTCGAGCGATACGAGGTCCCGCGATACCGCCACGAGGTCGGCGACGTGGGAGGCGTCCATGTTGAGCATGCGCGCGATCTCGCGGATCTCGCCGTCCTCGGTGCGGCTTCCTTCGATGTACTTGCGCGCCTTCTCTATCTGGACAAGCTCGTTGGCGCGGTTCAAGGGAAGGCGGATCATGCGGCTCTTCTCGCACACAGCCTTGAGGATGGACTGGCGGATCCACCAGACCGCGTAGCTGATGAAGTGGAAGCCCTTGTCGACGTCGTAGCGTTCGATCGCGTTGATGAGGCCGATGTTCCCCTCGCTGATGAGGTCGGAAAGGGGCAGGCCCTGGTTCTGGTACTTCTTGGCGACGTTCACGACGAAGCGAAGGTTCCCCTTGACGAGCATGTCCTTCGCGGACTGGTCGCCCTTGGCCGCGGCGCGGGCGTACTTGTCCTCGTCCTCGCGGGAAAGGAGCGGTATCCGGTTGATTTCCTTGAGGTATATGGAAAGGGTGTTCTCGTCGGCGTTGGTGCGGGCGGCTACGGGCTTGCGGGTGCGGGCAGTGGTCATGAAGGTCCTCCCACCCCCATTACTGCAAACGCCGTGCCAACCCTTCCTGCAAGCTACTCACCAGACCACCAGTTTCCGACCTCCGGTCCCGTCTGGCTATTTCTTTGCCTGACGATGACTTGGAACACCGTGTGCGGTCTGGCCCGGCCCGTCCCTGAAGACAACGGACGGTGGGTTACAGGAATCCCGAGAAGGAATGTGTGGAAAGGAAACGAACGGAACCCTGCGCCTCAGAATTGTATGAAAACTACCCACGCGGACGTTCTGACGGTGAACTCGTGCGCCCGCAGCACATCCGCCAGGGAAGGCCGGAGCCGCAAGTGCAACGGTCGGCGGGATCGAGCCTCCGCTCGCGCCGGAAATCCACGGCGACGATCCGAGCGGCTGCGCCGCGCTCGTCCGACATCGCCGCCGGAATCCTGGCGTCGACCTTCCGGAAGAGCTCCAGCTTGCCGGCGCAATCCAGCCCGTCGAGCAGACCGGACGAGGTGATGGACAACCATGCGTCGGCCAGCGAATGGGAAACCGCTTCCCGCTCGAGTTCGTCCCGAAAAGCCTTGCGTTCGCCCAGGTAGCGCGCCGCCTGAATCGAATAGAACGCGCGAAAATCGTCATGATCCTCGCAGGAGGATTTGGCCATGCCGTATCCGTTCACCATGCGGCCGTACAGGGCTCGGGCATGGCTCCTCGGGGCGAGCTTCTGCGCGGACGCGAGGCTTTTTACCGCCAGGTCCAGGCGGCCGAGGCGCAACAGGGCTATGGCCAGCCAGTAGAGGCGATTCGAGAGGAGCCGACTTCCTGGAGGCAGCGCGTCTACGGCGGACCGAAGCCGCCTGAGCGCTTCCAGATCCCGGTGCCGGGCAAGCGCGCGCCGACCGGATGCATAGCCCGCTCCCGGGCCGCTCGTAGTTCGCTTCATCACGAAATGAAAATACTTAAGAAATCCTTCCGAGCCAAGCGCGCCCGCCGGTGCCGTTCGCGGCGGCTTCGCCGGGACGTCGGATGAGCCTCAGACCTTCCTGGCGAGCAAGACGGCCATCGAGCGCGGCTTGAGCACGTAGGAACCCTGCGGAACCAACAACTCCTCCTCGCCGAGTCGCAGGGCGTCCCTGGGCGACTCGAGCCCGGTGTCGACGGAGCGGAACCATCGTTGCCCCACGGGGGCCTCGCACACCGAGAACCGCAGCTCCTCGGCCGAGGCGTTGAACATGAGGAAGAAGTCGTTGTCGTCGCGATCCGCCACGATATCCGCCCGCGAGCCGTCGACTCGGATGGCCACCGCGCGCTCGTCCGTCGCCCAGTCCACCTCGCCGCCCGACGGACGGAACCACGAGATGTCGGGAATCGCGTTGAAGCTGGAATCCTTTCCCGTGAAGAACTCCGGACGCCTGAAGGACGGGTGGCGCATCCTGAGCTCGACCACCCGCGCCGCGAAGCGCAGGAGGTCCGCGTTGTCCTTGGCGAGGCCCCAGTCGATCCAGGATACCTCGTTGTCCTGGCAGTACGCGTTGTTGTTGCCGCGTTGCGATCGCCCGAACTCGTCCCCGGCCAGCAGCATGGGGGTGCCGATCGAAAGCAGGGTCGTGGCGATGAAATTGCGCTGTTGCCTCGCGCGCACGGCCTCGATGGCCGGATTCCTGGTCGGCCCCTCGAAGCCGTGGTTATAGCTAAAATTCGAGCCGTGGCCGTCGTTGTTGTCCTCGCCGTTCTCCTCGTTGTGCTTCCCGTTGTACGAGACGAGGTCGCGGAGCGTGAATCCGTCGTGGCTGGTCACGTAGTTGATGGAATGGAACGGTTTGCGCCCGTCGCGTAGGTAGAGGTCGGAGGAGCCGGTGATGCGGGTGGCGAACCCGCGGAGCGCGTGCGCGTCGCCGCGCCAGAAACGCCGGATGTCGTCCCGGAAGCGGTCGTTCCACTCCGCCCAGCGCCCGCCGGGGAACCATCCGACCTGGTAGGCGCCGCCCGCGTCCCAAGCCTCGGCGATGATCTTGGTGTGTCGAAGGATGGGATCTTCCGCGATCTGCTCGATGACCGGCGGGTTCTCGAGCAGGCGCCCGCGCTGGTCCCGTCCGAGTATCGATCCGAGGTCGAAGCGGAAGCCGTCGACGTGCATGTCCACGACCCAGTAGTGCAGGCAGTCCATGATGAAGTTCCGCACGACCGGATGGTTGCAGTTCAGCGTGTTGCCGCAACCCGAGTAGTTCTTGTAGTAGCGGGGGTTGTCGTCCAGCATGTACCAGATCGGATTGTCGAGGCCGCGGAAGGATAGCGTCGGACCGAGTTCGTTTCCTTCGCCCGTATGATTGAAGACTACGTCGAGGATCACCTCGATGCCGGCCGCGTGGAGCTCGCGCACCATGGTCTTGAACTCGGCTACCTGGCCTCCGAGCGACCCGTCCACCGCGTAGGATCCCTTGGGCGCGAAGAACGAGATGGTCGAGTATCCCCAGTACTGCCTGAGGCGCTCGCCGGTGCGCGGATTTCGCCGCGCGTTCTCGAAGGAATCGAATTCCTGGACGGGAAGAAGCTCGAGGCTGGTGACGCCGAGCTCCTTGAGCCTTGGGATGGTCTCGACCACCCCGAGGAAGGTTCCGGGATGCGCCACCCCGGAGCTCGGATGCATGGTCAGGCCGCGCACGTGCGCCTCGTAGATGACGCAATGACGGAGCGGATAGTTGAGGGGCCGGTCGCCTTTCCAGTCGAAATCGTCATCGACGACGACGCATTTCGGCATGTCGCCCGAGTCGTCCGTCGCGGAGAAGGAAAGATCCGAGTCGGGATCACCGGGCACGTAGCCCGAGGCGGACGCGAATTTCCAGGCGAAATCGGAAGTCAGGGCCCGGGCGTACGGATCGAGCAAAGCCTTGTGCGGATTGAAGCGGAGCCCGCGCTCCGGTATGAACGGACCTTCGGCGCGCCAGTGGTAGAGCGCGCCGGCGCCCAAGCCCTCGATGAAGCAGTGCCAGATGTCGCCGGTACGGTTCTGCCGGGGATCGAGGGTCAGCGAGAACGTGGGTTCGGCGTCGGTCGAGCGTTCGTAGAGGCAGAGGATCATCGACGTGGCGTCCCGGGAGAACACCGCGAAGTTGACCCCGCCCGACGCCAGCGTCGCGCCGAAAGGCCTGGGATATCCGTGATGTGCTACGAAAGGCCGGGACGGCATCGGGACCTCGAAGGGTCGAACGTTTACCGAAGTATACCATGCCCCCGGAAACCGTGCGCGTCGAAGCGCCCCGATGCCGATCCGGACCCTACATGGCCATCCCGCCGTCGACCTTGAGCACCTCGCCCGTCACGTACGCGGACAGATCCGATACCAGGAAGAGCGCCGCCGCGGCCACGTCCTCCGGCGAACCGGTCCTGCCGAGCGGGATGCGGGATTTGAGCGCTTCCTTGGCCTGCTCCGGAATCGCCTCGGTCATCGCGGTGTCGATGTATCCGGGCGCGAGCACGTTCACGCGTACGCCCCGACCGGCCACTTCGCGCGCCAGGCTCTTGGAAAAGCCCACCACGCCCGCCTTGCTCGCTGCGTAGTTGGTCTGGCCCCCGTTACCGGTCAGGCCCACCACGCTGGAGACGTTCACGATGCTCCCCGCGCGGCGCTTGATCATGTGGCGGGCCACGGCGCGCGAGACGAGGAAGACGCTCGTCAGGTTAGCGCCGAGAACGGCGTTCCAGTCCTCGAGCGACATGCGGAACACGAGTCCGTCCCGGGTAATGCCCGCGTTGTTGACCGCGGCGTCGAGTCCGCCCGACTCGGCGATGGCTTTCTCGACGGCGGCCTCGACGGAGACCTCGTTCGAGACGTCACAGGCATGGTGCGCGAGGGCGCCGCCGCGCTCCGCGGCGAGCAGGGCCAGCTCGTGGTGGTCCTCGGCGCGGTTGCGGGAAAGGTACCAAACCCTGGCGCCCTCGCGGAGAAAGCGCTCCACCATAGCGCGGCCGATGCCGCGGGAGCCGCCGGTGACCAGCACCGAGCGTCCCGCTAGCAGCCTGGAATCGTAGCCCGGATTCGCCATGCTCAGGCCGCCCGCTCGTCCGCGGAAAGCGCCTCGACGATGGCGTCCAGGTCGGCCAGGGTTCCGCAGGCCCGGCACTCGACTTCCGGGTGCGCGCCCTTCATGAGCCCCGCGAGGACGCTTCCCGGCCCCACCTCGATGCACGAGCGCACGCCGGCCGCGATCATGGCCGACTCTTCGTCGATCCACCGGACCGGGCTGACTATCTGGCTCGCGGCGAGCCGCTTCAAGTCGAATCCGTAGCGTACAGGGCCACCGGTGACGTTCGAGAAGAAGTCGACCGCCGGATCGTCGAAGGAGATCCCGTCGAGGAGGATCTTGAAGGCTTCGTACGCGGAAGACATGACCGGAGAGTGGAAGGCGCCGGACACCTTGAGCCGGATGACGCGCTTGGCGCCTGCCGACTTCAACGCGGTTTCCGCGAGGGCGAGCCCGGCGTCGGTGCCCGCGATGACGGTCTGAGTCGGAGAATTCCGATTGGCGACCCAGGCTTCGGCTATTCCGGCGGCCGAGAGGGCGTTGCCGACCTCGTCGGGCCAAAGCCCCATGACGGCGGCCATTCCGGAGCCCCCGGAGCGTTCCCCGGCCTCGTCCATCAAGCGTCCGCGCGCGGCGACGAGCCTGAGCATCGTTTCCATGGGGAGGGCGCCCGCCGCCACCATGGCTGGCCACTCCCCGAGGCTGAAACCGGCTACCGCCGACGCCTCGACGCCGCGCTTCCGAAGGGCCAGGACGAGGGAGTGCTCGACGGCGGCCAGCGCCACCTGGGCGATGCTGGTCCGCTTCAGGTTCTCCTCGTCTCCGGCGAAAACGGCCTTCGGAAGGTCGAAGCCGGCGGAATCGGACGCGGCCTCGAATACCGCGCGTGCCTCTGGGTCGGCATCGTAGAGATCCTTGCCCATTCCGACATATTGGGCGCCCTGGCCCGGGAAAAGAAAACACGCCTTCATCTTGCCTCCTCGCCGCGAAGGCCCGAACGGACCCGCGCGTCAACGACAAGACACTATTACACTTAGGGTTTTATTGTCAACATACACAAAATCGCTATCCCGATCCCTCGCCGCCTGTATACTGTGGTCATGACCAGCAGCCAACTGATCGTCGAGGTTCTGCGGAGCATCCCCCGGGGACGGGTCGCGAGTTATGGAGCGGTCGCGGCTCGGGCGGGCCTGATGAACGGCGCCCGCCAGGTGGCGAGACTGCTCCACTCGTCGTCCGAGAAGGAGAACCTGCCCTGGTTCCGCGTGGTGAGGAGCGACGGCGGCATCGCGCTCGGAGAAGGTCGCGGATTCGAGGAACAGGTCGCGCGCCTGGCGGCGGAAGGCGTCGAGGTCGGGGCCGACGGCCGCGTCGACCTGACGCGTTACGGCTGGCCGGACCGGTAGGAGCCTCGCCAAGGAGCAAGGCGCCTCATCAGGGGATCGACGAACGCGAGTCCGGCGCCGTGAGGGTGCGAAGCGCCCTCACGAGAGATCGCCGAGCGGAGCTCGGCGCCGCGAAGGCGCGAAGCGCCTTCGCGCTAGTCCTCGGCGGCCTTGATCCAGCGCGCGCCGAACGCCTTGTAGCCGACGGCGCCGAGCGATTGCCCGAACTCTTCGCCAAGGAAGGGCATGTCCACGATGACATGGTGGACGGAGCTCGCGGCGAAGCTTTCGCGGGCCGCCTCGACCAGGCGGCGACCGAGCCCCAACCTCCGCCTTTCCGGCTTGACGTATAGGTAGACGATCTTCCCGAACGACCGATCGGCGACGAAGATGGTTCGCATGACGATGACGCCGGCGGCCTCTCCCGGCACGGCCTCCGCGACGAGCACGCGGAGGCCTTCGTCCGGGCCCGCCGCGATCTCCGCCTCCAGGCGGGTGTATTCGTATTCCACCACCGCTTCCGGAAACCGCTCCAGGGCTTCGGCGATACTGGCGCGGAAGATAGGCTGGAGGTCGAGCCACAGATCCCGCCCGCCTTCCCGAAGCTCGAAATCCTCGGCGATCAGATCGTCGAGGTCGTCGGGTTCCGGACCGAGCCGTTCCAGGCCTTGCCGCTCGCGAAGGTCGTCGTACCACTCGACGATCACGCGCCGCATCGCCTTGTGCTTGTACTCGTACCAGCGCTTCTCGATCTCGGGACGCGCGTCCAGGACGTTCTTGAACGCGCGGAAAACGCCGCGCCCCCGGGCCAGCGCGGCCAGGAGCTCTCCGCGGACGACCGCGTCGTAGACGGTCCTCGAGAAATCTTCCATGAGCTTGAACCCAGCCTGGCTCGACCATTCGGGCACCCGCACGCGAGGCGTCGTGGCCGCATCCAGCTCGGCGAGCTCGACGTCCTCCGCGTCCGCGTCCTCGCAGGATCGCTCGAAGAGGGTTCCCGTCTCGAAATCGATCCAGGATTCGCAGTTCTGGTTTTCCATCCCGAAGATGACCTCTTCGACGACGGCATCGGTCAACTCGAACATCTCGGCGTCCCCCCGGAATGGCTGGATATCCTAGCCATCGCTCCGTTGACGGTCAAGGAGCGCCGGGTAGGCGCTTTCCCGCGCTTGCGAAGCGCTCGGGGCGGCGCTACGCTGGGGCGCATGAAGGCCGACCTTCACGTCCACTCGGACTGGTCAGATGGCACCTTGTCCCCGCCGGAGCTCTTACGACTCGCAGCCGCCGCCGGGCTCGAAGGCTTGGCCTTGACCGACCACGACACCATGGCCGGCGTCCCGGAATTCCTCGCGGAAGCCGGCGCCTTGCGCATCTCCGCGTGGGCGGGCGTGGAAATCGATTGCACGGTCAAGGAGCTCGGTTATCGAAGCGAAGTCCTGGCCTACTTCCCCGCCCCCGCCCCTCCCGCCACGCTCGCCTTCCTCTCGAACCTGCGAGCGCTCCGCCTCGAGCGGACCAAACGCCACGTCGAAGAAGCCCGCAGACTGTTCGGAAGGACCGATCTTTCCTTCAGCGAGCTGGAGGAGATCCGCCTGGCGGCTCGTCCCGCGATCCATGAAGCGGGACTATCCTGGAGCCGCCTCGACGTGTATCGCTACCTCGTGCGCAAGGGCGCGATCCCTGAGGCTGCCGGCTACCGCGAGTTCCGCAGGGCGTTCTTCGAGACCGGCCTGCTACGGGACGGAAAGTACCGGAAACCCGCGCTCTCGGAAGCCATGGCACCGGTGAAAACCGACGGCGGTTTCGCGGTGATTCCGCATCCCGGCCACGCCTTCGGGAACGACCCGGAGCGACTCGAGCGCGAACGCCCGCGCCTCGTCGCCTTCCTTGAGCGCTTCCGCGACGAGGGAGTTCGGGGTATCGAGGTCTATGCCTACGCGGATCCGCGCCGAGACCGGATCAACGACATCATCATGACCGTCGCTGGACCGATGGGATTCGAATTCACCTTCGGCTCCGATTGCCACGGCCCCGGATCCGGCCGGACGCCGATCGGCGGCTTCTTCGGAAATTTCGCCGGATTCCCGTGGGACGCGCCCCGATGAACCGTCCGACGCCGATCCCGCCTCCCCCATCAGGCGATCGGGCCTCGCGGGAGCGTCGCCCCCGCGATGGTTGACGCGCGCCGCGTTGCCGGACAAGATTCGCGACAGACCGAACCAGGGAGGCCCCATGGCGCACACGACCGTGCCTGAAGCAGAGGACGTCCTCGACCGCGAGTTCCCCGTGCTCGACAAGGGCTTCGTCCGACTCGTCGATTACCTCGGGGGCGACGAGCGCATCGCCCAGGCCGCGCGCGTCTCGTACGGCGCCGGAACGCGGACGGTCCGAGAGGACGCCGCCCTGATCGACCACCTTCTGCGGAACGAACATACCTCTCCCTTCGAGCAGGTGGTGCTGACCTTCCACGTCAAGCTCCCGGTCTTCGTGGCGCGTCAGTGGATACGCCACCGCACCGCCAGGGTCAACGAAATTTCCGGACGCTACTCCATCATGAAGGATGAATTCTACGTCCCGGCGCCGGAGGACGTGGCCCTTCAGAGCCGGGACAACAAGCAGGGTCGCAGCGACGACCCGGTGGCGCCCGAGGCCGCCGCCGCCGCCATCTCCCGCATGCGCGCCGACCAGAAGGCCGCGTACGAGTCCTATTCCGCGCTGGTGGAATCAGGCCTCGCCCGAGAGTTGGCGCGCATCAACCTGCCCCTCTCGCTTTACACCGAGTGGTACTGGCAGATAGACCTGCACAACCTGTTCCGCTTCCTCTCGCTCCGCCTCGATCCGCATGCCCAGCGCGAGATCCGCGAGTACGCCGCGGTGCTCCTCGACCTGGCTCGCAGGGTCGCGCCGGTCGCCTGCGCCAGTTTCGAGCGGCACTCGCTCGGCGGCACCCGCTTCTCCGCCGACGAGATGCGGGAACTCAGGGCCAGGCTCGCGGGAGGGCCGGGCGGCCTCGCCGGGAAGGAACTCGATCGCTTCGAGGAAAAACTGCGGAGCGGCCGCCAGACCTGAGCGCCGCCGGACGCGGGCTCGTCGCCTTCGGGGCGCGAAGCGTCGTTTCGAAGGATCGACGCGCGCGGGATCGCCGCCGCAAGGGCGCGAAGCGCCCCGACGCTAGATTCGAAGGTCCTTCCGCTCGCCCATGCCGTAGAGGCTCTCGAGCTCGACCTTCTCGCCGTCACGGCTCTTGATGACGCCCTTGAACGATCCGAAGGGTCCACGGTAGTCGGCGCGGCCGAGCAGCAGGTCGCGCCGGAAGGTGTTGGGCACCTCCGGCTTGAACTCGAGGTCGACGAGTCCTTCGTAGTCCTGCACGATCCAGACGCCCATGATTCCGTGAGGCCTGGTGACGCGGACCGGCGGCAGGGAGAAAACCCGGGAGTTGATCCAGAGGCAGTTCTCGTTGTAGCGCTCCTGGTCCCGCACCTGGTTGTCGGTAAGGTTGAATCCGACGCGACGGCCCTTCTGGTCGAGACCGAAGCCGGAGACCCAGTCGTAGTGCATGCGCCACGGGTAGAAGCCGCGGTGTTCGTCGAGCATCCCCATGGCGTCGGGCCCGCCGATGGCGAATCGCTCGTCCCCGATGGCGAGGAAGCCCTGGATCGGGCTGAGGATTTTCAGGGAGAAGATGGCCCGGTTGAGCCCGAGGGGAAGACAGACCGCCTGCGGCCCCACCGAGCGCGGCGCCATGCCATACTCGAGGAAGAGGTCGAAGGGAACCGCGTCGCGGGCCGTGGATCGGGCCCGGATTCGCGCCTTCGCGCTGGAACGGTCCAGGTCGAGCGCGATCCGCGTGCGGTGGGATCGGCACTCGATGCGCGAACGGTCGAGCGTCGTGCCGAACCGGAAGGCCGAGCCCGGGAGTATCCTGCGGAAGCCGAAACGACGCCGGGCGACCTTGTCCCATCCCGTTATCAGCGCGAGCGAGAAGAACTTGGCGTCGTAGAGCGCCGCCATGCCGTAGAAACGCTCGTTCCCGAAATGAAGGGCCCGCCACTCCTTCAACCTGAGATCCTTCACGAACCTCGGCACCGGATAGTGGTAGGGCCGCTCGACGTCGAGCATGTTGACGCGCTCCGGCGCGTCCCGGAAACGACCGAAGACGAAGCGGCCGGCCTCGACGACCGCTACGGGCGGATCGAGGAAATCGTCGCCGCTCAGATCCTGCCCTCTTTATATAGAAGATACAGGGCTTGGGTACCGAGCTCGCCCTTCCCTTCCTTTTCGACGAGCCCGAAAAGGCGCTCGGCTAGTTCGAGCAGGGGCAACGAAAGCTTCATGGCCTTCGCCGAGTCCAGAGCGATGCGAAGGTCCTTGAGGAAATGCTTGGCGTAGAAGCCCGGCGCGAAATTCCCGTCGAGCACGCGGGGCATCATGCTCGAGAGCTGCCACGATCCCGCGGAGCCGGAGGAGACGCTCTCGAGGACCCGCCGCGGATCGAGCCCCGCGGCCTGGGCATAAACCATCGATTCGATGGCCCCCGTGAGGTTCCCGGCGATGACGATCTGGTTGGCCATCTTGGTGTGCTGGCCTGAACCGGCCGGGCCCTGGAGTATGACGGTCTTTCCGAGGACGCGGAGCAAGGGCTCGACTTCGGCGAAGTCCTCCTTGTCGCCGCCGACCATTATGGTCAAGGTGGCGTTCCGGGCGCCCAGGTCGCCGCCGGAGACAGGAGCGTCCAGCGCGCGCAGGCCGGCCGCCCGGGCCGCGTCGTGGATCCGCCGCGCCAGGTCGGGTCGGCTCGTGGTCGTATCGATCAGGATGAGGCCCTCGCGGCCGTTCGCGACCAGTCCGCTGGAACCGAAATAGACTTCATCGACGTCCTTCGGATAGCCGACCATGGTGAAGACGACATCGCACTCGCGGGCGAGCTCCGCGGGCGTCGCGTGCCATACCGCGCCGGCATCCACGAGGGCCTTGGCCTTCTCCGGCGTCCGCGTGAAGACGTGGAGTGATGCCCCGGCAGCCATCAGGTGGCCGGCCATGGGTTCGCCCATCACGCCGAGACCGACAAAGCCGACTTTGGTTCCCTTGGGTTCCATCCGAGACCTCCTCGCGACCGACGCGGACAGATTACCACGGCACGTGGTCCTGTTCAAGTTTGGCACACACCGTCAACGAATCGGCAATAACGAATGTCTATTCATTGAAAAGGCCGCGGCCCTTGTCTATATTCTCAGGAGGAGCCTCGAATGTCGACAACGGTCCTTCCATGAAGCGCGGTCTTTCTCCGGGCAAGCTCGCGGCGATCATCGTTCTCGCCCTCATACTCGCTTCCTCGATCTGGGCGCGCGTATCCGCCGCCAGGAAGGTCGCCCCTCCACCCGAACAGGTCGCCATGCCGGTTCGGGTCGAAGAGCCCCGCTACGCGCCCCTGGTCAAGGAGTTGCGGCTCAACGCCTTCATCGAGAGCGACTCCATGGTGACGGTCCTCCCCCTCGTCTCGGGAATGCTCCAGGAGTTGTCGGTAGACGTCGGCCAAGCCGTTTCCAAGGGCCAGGTCGTGGCGCGCATCGACGCGGCCCGTTACGAGCTCCAGCTCAGGCAGGCCGAGGCCGCCTGGCTTTCCGCCAAAGGAACCTTCGAACGGATAGAGCAGCTTTTCCAGGCCGGGGCGGCCAGCCAACAGAGCTACGACCAGGCCCGCGGCCAGTTCGACGCCTACCTCTCCCAGTACGAACTCGCCAGGCTTCAGCTCGAGTACGCGACCGTGCGGAGTCCGCTCGACGGCGTCGTCCTCGTCCGACACCTGACCGTCGGCTCCATAGCCGCGCCGGAACGCCCGCTGCTCACCATCGGCGACCTATCCCGGCTCGTGGTCAGGGCCCGCGTGCCGGAGCGCTACTACGCCGATTTCGGCAAGCCGGAGAACGGCGTGGAAGCCCGCGTCGAGCGCCCCGGCGGTGAATCGTACGCGGCGCGGCTCGCTTCCGTCAGTCCCTTCGTCTCCCCGGAGAACCGGACCTTCGAGGCCGCCTGCGAGCTCGCCGAAGGCCTGGAAACGCTGCGCCCCGGCATGTCGGTAGTGGCGGTATTCTCGCTGGCCAGGAAGGACGGGGCATGGTCGCTACCCTTCGACGCGCTGGCGGGAGAAACCGGCCTCTGGTACGTGGAAGGCGACGGCTCGGGATACTCGATCGCGCGCCGGCTGTCAATCGAACCCGGATTCTCCACCGACGACCGCTTCGAAGTTCCGGGCGCCTACTCCGATCATCGCTTCATCGTCGAAGGCCAGCACTTCCTCAAGGATGGATCGCCGGTCCGGATCATCGGTGAACGGGCGACCCGATGAAGCTGGCCGACTTCTCGATCCGTCATCCGGCCATCGTCGGGATAGTCCTGATATCCCTGGTGGTATTCGCCGGCATTTCCTACATCTCCCTGAACCGCGAGATGATTCCGCCGGTCGGGTTGCCCCAGGCGACAGTCCTGGCCACCTACCCAGGCGCCGACGCCCGCGAGATTGAACGGACCGTGACCCGACCGATCGAAAACCAACTCTCCACCCTGGCCGGCGTCTCCGCCCTCACTTCGACGAGCAAGGATTCCTATGCGATCGTGAGCATGGAATTCCGCGACGGCTCGGACGTCTACCAAAAGCTGCCCCAAATCCGCGAGTTGTTGAACGCCATCGTGGATTCGCTCCCCGACGGGCTCTCCGGAGCGCCCGAAATCATCGTCAGCGAGGCGTCCGGCCTGCTTCCGATCTTTTCCGCGCTCGTCGATTCCGGGATCGAAGCGGTGGCGCTGGCCAAGCGCATCGAGGACGACCTCGTCCCCCGTCTGGCGCGCATCGCCGGAGTCTCCAAGGTCAACGTCCGGGGTGGAGCCGAGCGGCGCGTGCGCGTGGATCTCGACCTGGCCCGCCTCGAATCCCGCGGCATATCGCCGATCGCCGTCTATGAAGCCTTGCGCTACGCGAACGTCAACATACCCGCCGGACGGGCCGACTGGCGGGGTTCCCGCCTTTCGCTCACCAGCCGCGGCGCGTTCTCGAGCCTCGACGAGGCCGGCGGCATGGTGGTCGGCTTCAAGGACGGCTCGTCGATCTACTTGAGGGACGTCGCGGAAATCCGCTACGAGGTGGTTCCTCCGGAGTTCCGCGCGCGTTCGGGCGGAAAGGACCTGGTCGTCGTCGACGTGCTCAAGCGGGAGGACGGAAACTCCATAGAAATCGTCGCCGCCGCCCGCGAGGAGCTCGACGCGTTCACGGCCCGGCTCGGCGGACTGGCCGAATGGCGCACCATCACGGACCAGGGGGAGACGACCGAGGCCTCGCTCGCCGTCGTGATGCGCAGCGCCGGCATGGGCATCCTCCTCGCCGTCCTCGTGATCTTCCTGTTCCTCCACGACTGGCGCGTCACCCTGATCATCGGCGCGAGCATCCCGCTGTCGATACTCCTCGCGGTCATCGGCATGCGGCTCTCCGGACAGACCCTCAACCTGCTTTCCCTCTCGGGGATCACCGTCGCCATCGGCATGATCGTGGACGCATCGATCGTGGTATTGGAAAATTCCTGGAGCTGGTACCTCCGGGTCGGAGAACGGAAGCTGGCCGCCAGCAAAGGCGCCGGCGAGGTCGGTTCAGCCGTCCTGGCGAGCACCATCACCTCGATCGCCGTTTTCGCGCCGCTCGCCTTCCTCGGCGGAATAATCGGCATCATCATGAAAGACCTTTCACTTACGATCGTCTACGCGCTTTCGGCGTCGGCGCTGGTCGCGCTCGTGGTCGTACCCTTCCTGTTCACGAAACTCCTGCGGGAGGGCGGACCCTCGGAAAAGCCCCCCGCCATTCGCCGCTTCGAAGACTCCATCGACCGGATGCTTGCCTGGCTGGAGCGCGCCTACGGCCGCATGCTCGAGATCGCCCTAAGGGAAAAACGGCTCACGGTCGCGTTCTCCGTCTCGGTGCTCGCCGCCAGCGTGCTATTGCTCGGAACGCTCGAGGTTTCCTTCATTCCGCCCACCGACACCGGCGAGTTCGAACTGCACGTCCGCATGCCTTCCGGCTACTCCCTCGACCGGAGCACCGCCAAAATGGACGAGATCGATGCTTTGGTTTCCGGGCTGGTGCCGGAAATCGAGGCGGCGGCGTATTACGTCGGAGCGTCGAGCGCCCTCGCGATCGCGGGATCGCCGGACCAAGGCTTCGCCCGCATCCGCCTGGTCCCGACGGCCGATCGCGAACGCACCGTGCACGAGATCATCACGGTCGTACGCGAGGCGCTCAAGCGCGAAACGAAGGACGCGGAAGTCGCGGTGCTCAACGGCGGCTTCGATTCGCTCATCGCCCTGGCCACGGGCGGTCAAGGATTCCGGCTCGCCTTCGTCGGCTCCGACATCGACCGGACCACGCAGGCCGCCGCCGCCGTGGAGCTCCTGCTGGCCCAGGATCCGGACGTCGTGAAGACCGAACTATCGGTCGACCTTTCCCGCCGGCAGCTGTACGCGGATTTTTCCCAGCGTGCGATGGCGACCCTGGGCATTACCCCGTACGAGGCGGGACTCACCGCCCGGCTGCTCTTCACCGGTATGGAGGCGGGCGAATTCAGCGGCCCGGACGGAGCGTTGCCCATCGTAGTCACGTCACCCCTTTCCGACAGCCCCCTGCCCGCCGACACTCTGGATCGGATATCGCTGGTGACGCAGGACGGCCGGGTGGTGCGGTTCGCCGCTTTCTCCGACCTGGTGGACGAGGCCGGCATTTCGAGCATCTCGAAACGGAACCGCGCGGTCACCGTGGTTTTGACCGGGTACCTCGTCGGAGAGGACCAGTCCGGAGTCTCCAAGCGCATGGATGAAGCGCTCGCCACCCTCGAGCTGCCCGCGGGCGTGAGCATCGAGAAGACCGGCACCAACGAGCTGATCGGCGATTCGCTTTCCAGCCTGACCCTGATCATGGCGATCAGCATCTTCCTCGTCTACGCGGTCATGGTCATCCAGTTCGAGCGATTCGCCCAACCCCTCGTCATCATGATTTCGGTCCCGTTCATCCTCATCGGCGTGGTCGGCGGCCTCCTGCTTTTCGGATCAGCGCTCTCCATCATCGCCATGCTCGGTTTGATCACTCTCGGCGGAACGGTGGTGAACAACGCCATCGTCATGGTCGACTATACCAACCTGCTTCGCCGAAGGGACGGGACGGAGCTCGGCGCCGCCATCCTCCAAGGGGCGACGAGCCGCCTCAAACCCATACTCATGACCTCGCTGACCACCATAGTCGGCGTCCTGCCGATGGCCTTCGCGCGCGGTGACGGCTCGGAGGTGTACGCACCGCTCGGTCAGGCGATCCTCGCCGGACTGAGCACCAGCACGCTCATTACGCTGTTCGTCGTTCCGGTCCTCTACGAGGTCGTGGAACGCCGAACGGCCAAGCTCAAGGAGACGACCCCATGAAATCCCGGTTCCCGATCTTCCCCGCGATCGCGGCGGCGGCGCTCGCGCTGGCGTCGTGTTCCTCGGTCTTCACCGCGTCGCTGTCAGGTCGGCTGGTCGACCGGGAGATCTACGAGGCCGACGACGGGGCGAACGCGGCCATCTCCGAGGCGGCCATCTATCTATATATGGAAGAAACCGAGCGCTCCACGGACCTTTCCGCCTGGGACGGAACGGACGCCACGCTGCCCGACGGATCCGGCGCCGACTACCGCTGGTTCGCGAGCACGACGTCCGACGAGCAAGGGGATTTCCAGTTCACCGGTATCATTTGGGAGAACCTGTTTCCCGAATTCGGCAAGACCGCCGACCGCAAGGAGGTCTTCCTCCTCTTCCACCACCCACGCTACGGACTGGTCCCCAACAAGGTCCCCGTCTACGTCCTCTCGGACTCGACCTACCGCGCGGGCATCATCAAGCTGGAGGACCGGTACAACGTCCAGTCGATCAGGGGGCAAGTCCTGGACCATGACAAGGAGCTTGACGTCGCGGATTCCGACGACGGACTCGCTAACGCCACGGTCGCGATCTACGTGGCGGAAGAATGGACTTATGACGACACCGGAACCATCGCGACCGCGACATTCCCGAGGAATCCGACCGCGCTCGTCACGACGGACGCGGATGGATGGTGGAACCGGGAGATCTCCTTCCGGAAAGTCCCGTCCGATGCCGACGATCATGAATCCACGATAGTCCGCCTCGTTTTCTCCCGCGAACAATGGACGGCCGACGCCACTACCGATCCGGACGACATTCGAGCCGCTCCGGAGGATTTCGATCGCGATGGCGAGGAGGAACACTTCTACGAGTCAGGCTCGACGACCGGAGACTCCGAGCTAGTGGTTTCCGACTCACGTTCCGATGGTTATCCCGTGACTCTCGCGGCGGTCACGATGCGGCGCGACGCGTTCACCGGCGCCATCGAGGGGCGGCTGTTCATCGACGACGGCGGGACCTCGGGCATTGCCGCGGACGGCATCAAGCAAGCATCGGAATCGTGGGTCGATGGCGACGGACAGTCGGTGGAGCTCTATGTCGGCCATGAGGCCGCGCCCGATCCGGCGACGACCGAGCCCGACGACACGACTACGACCTTCCTGCGCGAAACCGAGACCCAGCTCGAACACGGCTACTTCCGGTTCCAGAATATCGAATGGGCGCGCGGCGACGCGACGAGCGAACCCAAGCCGGATTACGGCACGATCACGCTGTGGATCCGCGTATCGACTACCTTCCGGGGTCCGTTCATCATCCGCTCCGATCGCACGACTTCGCTGTCCGTGGCGGATGAATGAGAAAACCGGGATGAAGACTACGCGCCACCCGACGGTCTTGCTTGCGCTGCTGGTCGTCCTGGGCCACGCCAACGCGCAGGCGGACGAAGGCAAACTGGAGTCCGCGACGTTCGAGATCGCCGACCGGTACCTGTTTTCGCTCGATTTCAAGACTCCTTTCCATCCGGCCACCTTGGCCGCGCCACCAGCGTCCGATGACGGAATGGCGCCCTGGTCCGCCTCGGAGCTGGCATCCCTCGTCGAACTTCGCAATCCGACGCTGGCCGCGGCGCGGGCGGGGCTCCGGGCGAGCGAAGCCGACCTCGCGCTCGCCCGATCCGCCCGCCTGCCGCGCCTCGACGCGAGCGTCTCCGGAACGCTGATCGGGAACCCGGTCGGACCGGTCTCCATCGGCGCCGGAACGCTCGGCGAGTACGCGGGCACGCCGCTTCCCGCGGAGGACCTCAGGGTCTACGACGGTCAGGAACCATCCTGGTACGTCTTCAAGCTGATCGGCGACCAGCCGCTCGTCACATGGGGAAAGATTCCCGCGGCCGTCGACATGGCGCGAGCCGGCGTGGGCGCCGCGGTCCTCCTGTACGAGAAGGCGCGAAGGGAAGCCCGATTGGAACTCGGGGGGACTCTCGACGCGCTCGCGGTCGTCGTGGAACTTTCATTCGTGCTTGATGCCCAAACGGCCATCGCCGACCGTCTCGTCTTCATCGGCGAACGGAGCGCCGACGCGGGCTTCATCACCGGAGCGGAGGTTCTCGAGGCGCGGATCGCGGCCAAGGAGCTGGATGCGGCCCGCGCTGAGCTGGCGAACCGTCGGGAAGGGCTCCTCCAGCGGATCCGCTCGCTCTGCGAGTTGCCCGGTCTTTCCCTGGAGGATCTCGAGCTTCCCGCGCCGGCCGCGAGAGCGCCCCGCTTCGATCCCGCCGTGGTGATTGAGATGGCCAGGATCGGCGCGCTGGACCTGGGGCTCGTCGCGGCGCTCGAGTCCGCCCGAGGCGCGGCCCGCGACCTGGCCGCCGCGAAGAAGCCCTGGCTTCCGGACCTGGGGCTTCGCGTCGAACTCTCGTACCAAGGCGCCCGTTTCCCCTTCCTCGAGACGGACTGGTTCCGGCAGGACGACTGGAGCCTCAACCTGAGCCTCGGCACCTCGTCTCGGATATTCGACGGCGGGGAAGCCAAGGCCAAGCTCGCCAAGGCGGACGCCGAACTGGCCGAGGCGACGGCTCGCGCGGAAGAAGCGCGGCTCGGCGTCGACGGGTTCATCCGCACCGCGAGCCTCGAACTCGAACTCGCGCGCGTCCGGCTCGAATATGCCGCGCTCAAGCTTTCCGGCCATCGCGAGACCGTAAAGCGCATGGGCGCGGAACTCCTCGCCGGCGCGGGCATGGAAGCGGAGTGGCTCCGCTCCTTGCTCGACACCCTCGCGACGGTGGCTGACGGGTGGACCCGTCTGTCGGAGTATCGAGCCGCGCTCTGGAAGCTGGAAGCCTTGCTGCCAAACCCGTAGCGGGCCACGCCGCGGCGTGGGGCGATCCAGATTCTCGAACGGGGACAGAGCTTTCATACCCCCGCGGCCTTCGGGGAAGGAGCTCTTGCACTCCCCGCGGCCCTCGCGCTATCGTGACGACATATCCTCGGGTGCCCCGACCCGCGCGTTGCGCGGCATGGGGTGAAAAGGGAAAACGGTGAGCGCCTCGCGGCGCGATTCCGTTGCAGCCCCCGCTACTGTGAACGGCGACAAGCAGGAACGACACCACTGGACCGGAATCGGTCCGGGAAGGGTTCCTGCGGGATTTCCGGTCGGCTCGACGCCGATCGGGAGAATCCGCGCCGCGAGCCAGGAGACCTGCCCGTGGAAGCGTTTTCCGACTCTTCGGAGGGAGGAGGAGGACCATGCGCCGTATCCACGCGTTCGTCCTCTCGCTGTTCTTCGTCTCGGGCGCCTTCGCGCCCGCAGTCTTCGCCATCGGCACCCGTGAAAGCACGGCCGATGCGCCGGCTCCGCTCAGGACGCTCGAGCTCCGCTACACGAAGGGCTTCTCGGTGGATTATTACGCCGGGTTCAAGGTCGTCACGGTGCGCGCGCCCTGGCCCGGCTCGACCGAAAGCTTCCGTTACGTGCTCCACGCCCGCGGCACGCCGCGCCCTTCCGATCCGCGCCTTTCCGGCGCCCGCTTCATCGAGACGCCGATCCGCTCGGTCGCCACCTTCTCCACGAGCTACCTGCCCTCCATCGTCGCGCTCGGCAAGGCCGACACCGTGGTCGGCGTCGACAGCGCGGCCTTCGTTTACTCCCCCGAAATCCGCGCCCGCGTGGACTCCGGCAAGACGGTCGAGGTCACGCGAAACTGGATGCCCGACGTCGAGCGATTGATCGCCCTTAAACCCGACGCCGTGTTCACCTACGGCATGGGCAACGAGTGGGACACGCATCCGAAGCTGCTCGAAGCCGGCCTGCCTGTCATCCTCAACGGCGAGTGGAACGAAACCGACCCCCTCGGTCGCGCGGAATGGGTCAAGTTCATCGCGTCGTTCTATGACGCGGAAGCGGCGGCGACCGCCATCTTCGACCGCGTCGCGACGGCCTACCTCGACGTCAAAGCGCGCGCGGCCGCCGCCGAGACTCCCCGCCCGACGGTCCTCGTCAATGGCCCTTTCCAGGGCGCATGGACGGTCTCCGGCGGACGGAGCTTCATGGCGCGCCTCATCGCCGACGCGGGAGGCGACTACCTGTGGTCCGACGATTCCGGCACGGGAGGGCTCACACTCTCGGTCGAGGCCGTGTTCGACCGGGCGCGCGAAGCGAGGGTCTGGCTCAATCCGGCGCTCCTGCCGACCACGATCCGCGAGGTGGTCGCGCTCGATCCGCGCTTCGCCGAACTACCCGTCGTCGGGACTGGCGAGGTCTGGAACAACAACCGCAAGCTCACCGAATCGGGCGGAAATGACTACTTCGAGAACGCCGTGCTCCGCCCCGACCTCGTCCTGATCGACCTGGCCAAGATCTTCCATCCGGAACTCTTTTCCGATCGCGAGTTCAACTGGTATCGGAAGATGGCGAAATGAGCGATTCGCCCGTTCCGATTTCAGGGTTTCGGGCGGAAACGTTGCGACGCCGGGCGGGCTTCATCCTGCTCGGCGTCGCCGGCGCGCTTCTCCTCGGCGCGGACCTGGCCTTAGGATCGGTCCGGATACCCTTCTCGGAAGCCGGGAAAGCACTGTTCGGCGCCGCCTCGGATTCTGCATGGAACGATATCGTCCGCATCTTCCGCCTGCCGAAGTCGTTGACCGCGGCCTCCGCCGGGGCGTCGCTCGCCCTCGCGGGACTCATTTTACAGACGATATTCCGCAATCCGCTCGCCGGACCCGACTCGCTCGGCATCGGAGCGGGCGCCAGCGTCGGCGTCGGGGTGGTGGTCCTACTTGCCGGAGGAAGCTCCGGCGCCGCCCTGCTTTCGGGGCTCGGCCTCGCCGGATGGGCCGGCCTCGCGGCCGCGGCCGCGCTCGGTTCCTTCGCCGTGCTGTTGCTCATCCTGGCGGCCGCCCGCCGCGTGGAAAACGGCGTGACGCTCCTCATCGTGGGGCTTCTCGTCGGCTATCTGGCCGGGGCTCTGGTCAGCCTCATGGTCTGGTTCGGATCGCCGCAGAAGACCCAGGTATTCCTCGGATGGACCTACGGCTCGTTCTCCGGCGTCACGCTCGAACGCCTGCCGGTACTCCTCGGCGCGTTGGGGCTGGGCGCGGCGCTCACGGGACGGAGCGCGAAACCGCTCGACGCGCTCCTTCTGGGAGAGCGTTACGCGGAGAGCGTCGGCATACGCGTCAAACCCGCTCGGGCGCGCGTACTCGTCGCCGCCAGCATACTCGCCGGAACCGTCACCGCCTTCTGCGGCCCCATCGCCTTCCTCGGAATCGCCGCGCCGCAGGCCGCCCGCCGGATCTTCCGCTCGAGCGCGCACCGCGTCCTCATGCCCGCGTCCGCCCTGATCGGCGCCGTCTTCGCCTTGGCCGCGGACGTGGTCGCGCAGACGCCCGGCGGGGGCTCGGTTCTTCCGGTGAATCCGATCCTGGCACTGATCGGCGCGCCCATCGTGCTTTCCGTCTTCCTCCGCGGCGCCCGCGGGAAGGACCCCGCATGACCTCCAGCGAAGCACTGTCCCCGATAAACGCAGGACAAGGGCCGCGTCCGTCGCTCTCGGATCCGTCCCCGGCGACCTCCGCGCCCATACTCGAAGCATCCTCCCTCGTAGCCGGCTGGAAGCACGGAAAAACCGAGACGCGACTCCTTCAAGACGTGAACCTCACGCTTCCGTCCGGCCGCTTCGTCGCCCTCGTCGGACCGAACGGCGCGGGTAAATCCACCTTGCTCCGCACCCTCGTCGGCATGCAGGCGTCCCTCGCCGGAACGGTCAAGCTACGGGGCGCCCCGGTCTCATCCCTATCGGTCGAAGACCGTGCCAGGATGGCCGCTTGCGTCTTCACCGACCGCTTCGATTCGGGGTTTTTCACAGTCTTCGACATCGTCTCGTTCGGACGCTACCCCTACACCGACGCGCGTAACCGGCTCACCGAGCGCGACCGGGAAATCGTGGGCGACGCGATTCGGGAAACCGGACTGGCGGGTTTCGAGTCGCGCCGCTTCGCGGAACTCTCCGATGGCGAAAAGCAGAAGGCTTTGACCGCCCGCGCGGTCGCCCAAGACGCCCCGCTACTCGTCCTCGACGAACCGACCGCGTTCCTCGACGCGCCCGCCCGCATCGAAGTGTTCCACCTCGCCAGCCGCCTCGCGAGATCCCGCGACAAGGCCGTGATCGTCTCCACCCATGACGTCGACCTCGCGCTCCGACACGCGGACGAACTCTGGGTCCTCGACCGCGGACACGCGTTCGCTTCGGGCGCGCCCGAATCCATGGCGCTATCCGGCGCGCTCGGGCGCGCGTTCGACGGCCCCGTCGTGCGCTTCGATCCGGCGACCGGCGCTTTCCGCGCACCAGGCGAGCCGGCGCCCTTCGCCGTGGGTATATCGGGCGAAGACCCGGTGGCCCTCGGCTGGACGTTCCGCCTCGCCGAACGCCTCGGATGCGTCATCGAGCCAGAGGACGGTCGCTACGACGCCGTCATCCGCGTGATCGGAGCGGGAATCGAGCGCGCATGGGAGCTGGAGCGCGCGGGAAGGGTCACGCGGATCGCCACGATCGAGGAACTCTCCGAGGGGCTCGGACGCTTGGTCGCGGTCGCGCGGGAACGGAGCGAACCTTCATAAATGAAGCCGGCCCCGATTCCCGTTGCGGGGATCGGGGCCGGAAAAAATCTTGGCACGCTTATGCGAACTTGTAGCCGAAGCGCCGAAGCATACCCTTGCGTTCGGTTTTGTCGGCGTCGCTCTCGACGCCTTTGGGAGAAGCCCCGTCGACGACGCCGAGTATTCCGGCCCCCTGCCCGGTCCTGGCTACTATGACTTCGACCGGATTCGCCGTCGCGCAGAATACCCGACAGACCTCCTGGCAGGATTTCACGCGGTCAAGCACGTTGATGGGAAAGACGCCGGTTCCGAGCACGAGGTAGAAGGTATGCCCCGCGCCGGTCGCCTTGGCGCAGCCGACGGCGTCCGCGATCAAGCCCTGGTCGGTTCCCTCGGTTCGCACCAGGCAGGGACCCGATGCCTCGTTGAACGCTAGCCCGTACTTGGCCCCCGGCAGCGACGAGGCCATGATCTCCGCCAAATCCTCGACTGTCTTGATGAAGTGCGCCTGGCCGATGATTATATTGCAGTCCTCGGTCCAGTCGAGCCTGACATTCTCGATGTTCATGATCATCAGAGGTTTCCTCCGGAACCGAGGATACGCGTCCGCGGGACGGTTAGCAAGCGGCGCGACGAAAGGAGCTTCGACATGGCCGTGCCGCATGCTGGCGACATTCTGGAACGAAGGCTGACGGATATCGGTAACTCGCTGCTAACGGACTCCGAGGGACTGGGGCTCCTCGCCCTTGGATCGGTCGGCGTCGAAACCGCACGTCGAGACGCATGGTCGGACCTGGATTTCTTCGCGATCGTCCAACCCGGATCCAAGCCGCGTTGGCTCGCGGACATCGCGTGGCTCGAGGCAGTCGCCCCGGTAGCCTGGAGTTTCGAGAACACGAAGGACGGCAGGAAGCTGCTATTCGCCGATGGCGTGTACGCGGAATACGCTGTTTTCACGCCGGACGAACTCGCCGGCGCAGCGTTCGCGGAGGGACGATGGATCGTTCGCCGGGCGGAGCTTCCGGATGGGCTACGGGTGACAAAAAACGATTCAGGCAGGATAAGGCCACGCGCGGACACAACGTGGTCGGCCGGCGAGCTGGTTTCTTGCCTTTACGTAGGTCTCTGCAGGTTCCATCGGGGGGAGCGGTTATCGGCATGGCGTTTCGTCCAGACCTTTTGCCTCGATCGATGGCAGGAACTGGTGGAACAGCTTGAGCCCGTCTCGGAGGCGCTCGCCGATCCGTATGGTCGCGACCGTCGCTTCGAAGCCCGCTGGCCGAACGCGGCGGCCATGCTTCCACGGCTCATCCGGGGACTCGAAGAGACCCCGGCGGCGGCGCTCGCATACCTGGAGTGGCTCGAGGCGCGGAACCTCGCCCCTCCAGCCATGTCATCGGAAATCCGCCGCTTGGCGGGAAGCGTGTACCCGCTCGAGCCTTGGTTGCCTTGACTTTATCCGCTACTTGTAGAACCTCGCCGTCTCCACCGCCGCGCGCCACCGCTCGAGCAAGCGCTCCCGCGTCGACTCGGCCATCTCAGGCAGGAACTCGCGCTTCTTCCGCCAGTTACGCTCTACGTCCTCGAGGCCGGACCAGAATCCGACGGCGAGTCCGGCCAGATAGGCCGCCCCGAGCGCCGTCGTCTCGTTGACTTCCGGCAGGATGACCGGACGGTCAATTACGTCCGCCTGGAACTGCATGAGGAAACTGTTCGCGCTCGCGCCCCCGTCCGCCTTGATGTACGGCAAGGGCTGCCCGAAATCCTTTTCCATGGCGTCGAGGAGGTCCCGCGACTGGTACGCTATCGCCTCGAGCGCGGCCCGGACGATGTGCGCCTTGGTGGCGCCGCGCGTCAGTCCGACCAGGGTCCCGCGCGCACCAGAGTCCCAGTACGGCGCGCCCATGCCGACGAACGCCGGAACCAGGTAGACCTCGCCGTTGTCGGGAACGGATCTGGCGAGCGCCTCGGTTTCGGCCGCTTCCTTGACGAGACCGAGCTCGTCCCGCAGCCATTGCACCACAGCGCCCGCGATAAAGACCGAGCCTTCCAGCGCGTAGGTTGGGCCATCCCCGAGATCCCAGGCGATGGTGGTCAACAGCTGGTTGCGCGAAGGGACGGGCATGGAGCCCGTGTTCATCAGGGTGAAACAGCCCGTCCCGTAGGTGTTCTTCGCCGAGCCGGGGGCGAAGCACGCCTGTCCGAAGAGCGCGGCCTGCTGGTCGCCCGCGACGCCGGATACCGGAATCCCGACGCCGAAGAGTTCCGGCTTGGTCGTGCCGTACAGGGCCGAGCTCGGCTCCACGTCTGGAAGGATCGACTCCGGAATGTTGAAGAGCCGAAGCATCTCAGGATCCCAGCGTCGCTCATTTATATTGAAGAGAAGCGTTCGCGATGCGTTGGTGACGTCCGTGGCGTGGCGGCCGCACAGCTTCCAGAGCAACCAGGAATCGATGGTTCCGAAGGCGAGGTCGCCCCGATCGGCCCTGTCCCGCAATCCGGGGATTTCATTGAACAACCATACGAGCTTGGTTGCGGAAAAATACGGGTCGAGCACCAGGCCTGTGCGCGCGCGGACCTGATCGCTTGCCCCTAGGGCCCGAAGTTCGCCGCAGATATCAGAGGAACGTCGACATTGCCACACGATTGCGTTGTGGACAGGCTCTCCGGTCTTCCTGTCCCAGACCACGGTCGTTTCGCGCTGGTTCGTGATGCCGATCGCCGCGATCTGGTCGCTCCGGATCTGCGCCGCCTCGATCGCGCCCCGCGCCGCCGCGAGTTGCGTCGACCATATCTCCGCCGGATCGTGTTCCACCCAGCCGGGCTTCGGATAGATCTGCCTGAAGGGCAATTGCCGCATACCGATGGCCACGCCGCTCCGGTTGAACACGATGGCCCTGCTCGTGGTCGTTCCCTGGTCCAGCGCGAGGATGTATCGTTCGGATCCGGGCATGGCATTCTCCCGAAGTCTGTGGATTGCGGTCATTCTAGACCGCATTTCGAAGCTCGTCGAGCTTCGCGGTCATCACGGTCGCGAAGGAGGCGTGCCATTCGCGCGGAAGCGGAATTCCCGCCCTCGATCGACGGATGGCGAAAGCGGGTGTAGCATGATCGAAATCGCCGGCGTCCAGCCGGCATTCCGCTGAAGGAGGCAACCATGGCGGAAAAGAAGAAAGGGCTCTTCTCCTGGTATTTCGGGACGAACCTGCTGGTCAGGATACTCGTCGGTCTGATCCTCGGCGCCATCGTCGGAATAATCCTCGGATTCTTCCCGGACGCGACCACAAGCTTCGCGACCTGGGCCAAGCCCTTCGGCGACCTATTCGTCCGGCTCCTCAAGATGATAGTCGTGCCGGTCATCTTCCTCTCGCTCGTGGCGGGCTCCGCGAGCATCGCCCCGTCGCGCCTCGGCAAGGTCGGCGTTAAAATTCTTGGTTATTATTTAGTAACATCCGCTGTCGCCGTCATCCTCGGCCTCGTGGCGGGACAGCTATTCCAGCCCGGCGCGGGTCTTTCGATCGTGGCGGACACCGCGGCGAAAGCCAAGCCCGCCAACGCGCTTCCCCTCAAGGACGTGCTGCTGAACATCGTTCCGACCAACCCCGTCGAATCGCTCGTGAAGGGCGACGTGCTGCCGATCATCTTCTTCGCGCTGTGCTTCGGCATCGGTCTCGCGGTGCTGAAGGACTCGAAGCAGAAGCGCTTGGCCGAGTCGGCCGAGTGGCTCTACCGCATCTTCGAGGCCATGGCCGAGACGATGTACAAGGTCGTGAGCGGCGTCATGCAGTACGCGCCCATCGGCGTGTTCGCGCTCATCGCCATCGTCTTCGCCCAGCAGGGACCGAAGGCGATAGGACCGCTCCTGATCGTGGTGCTGGCGACCTTCCTGGCCATGATCGTCCACTTCGTGGTTGTCTACGGCGGATTCCTCTCCACCTCGAAGCTGTCCCTGTTCAAGTTCATCAGCCGCGCGCGCGAGGCGATGATCACCGCGTTCGTGACCAGGTCGAGCAACGGCACGCTGCCGGTCACCATGCGCAACACCGAAGAGAACATGGGCGTCCCCCGCGCCATCGGCGCCTTCACGCTGCCCCTCGGCGCCACCATCAACATGGACGGCACCGCCATCTACCTCGGCGTGTGCGCGTCGTTCATCGGCTTCGCGACCGGGAACCCGCTCAGCTTCGCGCAGATGGCCACCATCGTCCTGACCGCCACGCTCGCCTCCATCGGAACGGCGGGCGTGCCCGGAGCTGGCGCCATCATGTTGCTCATGGTCCTCGAGTCCATCGGCCTCGGCGTCACGGAAGGCTCCGCCATCGCGGCCGCCTACGCTATGATCCTGGGCATCGACGCCCTCCTCGACATGGGTCGCACCTGGCTCAACGTCTCCGGGGACATGGTCGGTACGGCCATCGTCGCGAAAAGCGAGAAGGAGCTCGACCAGTCCAAGTGGGACTGATGGGTTCCCGTCGATTCGCGGGCCCGGGCGACCGGGCCCGTTTTCGTCATCATCCCGCGCCCTTGCCTCTCGCGAAGGAAATCTTCATTATAATTACGGAATGAACCTGGTCGACGAATCATGCTTCCGACCAGGCAAAGGAAAGGCAATGAAGGACAAGCGCTATCTTTTTACTTCCGAGTCCGTAGGCGAAGGTCACCCCGACAAGCTGTGCGACCAGGTTTCCGACGCGGTGCTCGACGCCTGCCTAAAGGATGATCGGAAAGCGCACGTGGCGTGCGAATGCTACGCGACCACCGGCATGGTCCTGATCGGCGGAGAAATCACGACCGATACCTACGTGGACATCCAGCAGCTCGCGCGGGACGTCGTGGAAGACATCGGCTATACGAATCCCGACTACGGTATCGACTACGAGTCCATGGCCGTTCTCAACGTGATCCACGCGCAAAGCCCCGACATCGACCAGGGCGTCGAGGGGCATCGTCACGTCGAAGATCTCAAGCAGTGGGAAGGCAAGCAGGGCGCCGGCGACCAAGGCATGATGTTCGGTTTCGCCTGTTCGGAAACGCCCGAGCTCATGCCCGCGCCGATCATGTACGCCCACCGCATCCTCGAGAACGCCACTCGGCTCCGCAAGGAAAAAAGGATTCCCTGGCTGCGGCCCGACGCCAAAAGCCAGGTTACGCTCGAATACGAGGGGCACAAGCCGGTCCGCGCGGACACGATAGTCGTTTCTCACCAGCACGACCCAGAAATACCTTATAAGACGATCAAGGAAGCCGTAATAGAGGAAATCATCCGCCCGATATTGGGACCGACCGGCTTGCTGACGCCGGACACCAAGTTCTTCGTCAACCCTACGGGTCGTTTCGTCATCGGCGGACCTACCGGGGATACGGGTTTGACCGGTCGCAAGATCATCGTGGACACCTACGGCGGCATGGGCCGCCACGGCGGCGGCGCGTTCTCCGGGAAGGATCCCTCCAAGGTCGACCGTTCCGCGGCCTACATGGCCCGCTACGTCGCCAAGAACATCGTGGCCGCGGGACTGGCCGAACGCTGCGAAGTGCAGCTGGCCTACGCCATCGGCGTTCCGGAACCCGTCTCGGTGATGGTCGACACCTTCGACACGAGCCAGGTCGCGGAGCACGTGATAGCGGACGCCATCCGCAAGGTCTTCCAGCTTGACCCGCACGGGATCATCAAGACACTTGACTTGCTCAAGCCCGTCTACCGGAAAACCGCCGCGTACGGACATTTCGGCCGCGATGGCTTCACCTGGGAGCGCACGGACAAAGCGGAGGCGTTGAAGAAAGCCATCCGCTGACCGTGCTTGTTTTCCCCTTGCATTGGAGGAGCGTTCAGGCGAACATCGCCGTATGGACGCTCCTTCTCTTTTTTTCGAAGCGGTGCGAAGCGCGCCACGCGCGACGGCGCAATCCCGCCTTCTCGCCACCGCCGATCGCGACCTGGCGGCCGTCCTGTCCATCGCCTGCGCCGAGGATCTGGCCCTGGTGCTCGCGCTGGTAGGACCCGCGAAGAAGAAAAGGCTCGAGGAAGAGATCGCCCGCATGCGCCACGTCCGGCTGAGTCCCGCCACGCTCGAGCGGATCGCCACGCACCTGAGCGTTCACGTCTCGGGGGACAAACCACTAGGCCCGGCATCCCGCTACTTCAAACCCGCCCGGGACGATGACTGATCCAGCCAAGCGCTACTGTCCTGAATCCACGGCCCAGAAAGGAGGAACCATGTCACGAAGAAGCTTGCGTATCATCGCCATCCTCGCTGTCGGCTTTCTGCTTCTCTCCTCGTGCGGACTGTTCGACGGAACCAGCATCGAGGGAAAACTGAAGCGACTGAATCGGGACGCACAAAGCCTGATAGCCCAAATCCAAAAGGAAGCCGATCCGTCGCGCCGGAAGACGCTCGAAAAGGATCTCGCCAAGATCAAGGACAATATCGAAGACTTGCTCAAGGAGCTTGCGAACGAGAGCACGAAAATCGACGTTAAGGGCTTGCTCGATGATTTAGGCGATGGGTTCGGGGACCTCGGAGAGGCCATCAAGGATATCGGGAAGTAGCATCTCATGTTCCACGTGGAACAATTCCACCAGAACGGTCACACATTCCTATCGCGCCGGAACCACTGAGCTGTTCCACGTGAAACAAAAAGGCCCGGCGGGACAACCCGCCGGGCCTTCGCATTTCCACCTCGTTATCAGTTCGGAGACGCTTCCCCGTCAAGCTCGTCGACTTCAACGAAGGTCGGAACAGGATCCTCGGGGAGCGTCGCGGTATCCTCGGAATCCGCTTCGGCTCCCTCGGGAGCCGGGCTGGCGCTTTCCTCTTCCCTGACAATCCGATCCAGCCCGATGACGAAGTCCGGCGGGTCGATTGCCAGGATTCGGACGCCGTGGGCGGCCTTGCCTTGGATGCTGACCGTGTCCGCGGCGATCTTGAGGGTCTTGCCCGCGCTCGTGATGACCATGACGTCGTCGGTGTCCAGAACCGAAATCGCGCCGACCAGTTCCCCGGTCTTGTCGTCAGGGTCGTAGATCATCTGCCCTCGGGTTCCGCGGCCGTGCGGGTTGAAGTTGGAGTATTCGACGCGCTTGCCGTAGCCGTGCTCGGAGAGGAGGAGCATCCGCGCTCCGTCGGTGACGCGCAGCATGGCGGAAAGCTCGTCGTCATTGGCCAGCCTGATTCCGGTGACGCCTCGGGATGCTCGGCCCATGGCGCGAACGTCTTCCTCGGTCATGCGAAGCGCCTGACCCTTCCGGGTGATGAGGACGACTTCGTCCTTGCCGGCCGTCTTGCAGGCGGACACCAGCTTGTCGCCATCGTCGAGGCGGATGGCGATGATTCCGCGCGTTCGGGCGTTGATGAATTCGCTGGTGGCGACTTTTTTGACCACGCCGCGCAGCGTACCGAGCAGGAGGTAGACGGATTCGGAGAACTCGCGGAGGTCGATCACCGTCGTGATTTCCTCATCCGAGTTGATCGCGAGCAGTCCCTTGAGGTGTACGCCGCGCGCGGCCCTCGAAGCCTCGGGGATCTCGTGCACCTTGAGCCAGTAGGCCTTGCCGAGGCTCGAGATGAAGAGCAGATAGTCGTGGGTGTTCGCGACGAAGAGTTGTTCGACGAAATCGTCCTCGATAAGGCTGGCGGAGTTGGAGCCCTTCCCTCCCCGACCCTGGCTCCGATAGGCGCTGGTAGCCACGCGCTTCACGAAGCCCTTGTTCGAGATGAGAATGACCATCTCCTCTTTGCGGATCAAGTCTTCGATGTTGATCGCCTCGACCTCGTCCGCGACGATCTCGGTGCGCCGGGCGTCGCCGTACTTCTTCGAAACCTCGATCGTCTCGGCCTTGACCACCTGGAGGATCTTCTCCGGATGGGCGAGCAAGTCCTCGAGATAGGCGATTCGGGCCTTGATCTCGGCGAGCTCGGCTTGGAGCTTCTCGACCTCGAGGCTGGTGAGCCGGCCGAGGCGCATGTCTACGATGGCCTGCGCCTGGATCTCCGAAAGCAGGAAGCGTTCGCAGAGCCGGACCTTGGCGGCGTCGACGTCTTTCGAACCCTTGATGATCGCGACCACCTCGTCGATGTTCGCGAGCGCGATGACGAGCCCTTCGAGGATGTGGGCGCGCTCCTTCGCCTTTCTGAGCTCGTAGCGCGAGCGGCGCTCCACGACGTCGACGCGATGGTCGACGAAGTGCAGGATCATGTCCTTGAGCGAGAGGGTCTTCGGCGTTCCGCCGACCAGGGCCAGCGCGTTGACGCCGAAGGTGGTCTGGAGCGAGGTGTGCGCGAAGAGGAGGTTGAGCACCAGCTTGGCGATCGCGCCCTTCTTCAGCTCGAGGACGATGCGGATGCCCTCGCGGTCGGATTCGTCGCGGACGTCGCCGATGCCGTCGATCACCTTCTCGCGCACCAGTTCCGCGATGCGCGCGATGAGCGTCGACTTGTTCACCGCATAGGGGATTTCGGAGAAGATGATCTGCTCGCGCCCGCCGCGCATGGTTTCGATCTGGAATTTGCCGCGTACGGTTATCTTGCCGCGACCAGTGGTGTAGGCCTCTCGGATTCCCCTTCGGCCGAAAATGATCCCGCCCGTCGGGAAGTCGGGACCCTTCACGTGCCGCATGAGGGCCTCGATGCTTATCTCGGGGTCGTCGATGTAGGCTGCGATGGCCTCGCCGATTTCCACGATGTTGTGCGGCGGCAGGTTGGTGGCCATGCCGACCGCGATGCCGCTCGAGCCGTTGACGAGCAGGTTCGGCACCGCCGAGGGCAGCACCGAAGGTTCCTTGAGGCTCTCGTCGTAGTTGGGTACGAAGTCGACCGTTTCCTTGTCGAGGTCGGCGAGCATTTCGTCTCCGACCTTGGAGAGCTTTGCTTCGGTGTATCGGCTCGCGGCGGGCGGGTCCCCGTCGATCGAGCCGAAGTTTCCCTGGCCGTGGACCAGCGGATAGCGCAGGCTGAATTCCTGGGCCATGCGGACGAGGGCGTCGTACAGGGAAAGATCGCCGTGCGGATGGTACTTTCCCATCGCGTCGCCGGTGATGCGCGCGCTCTTCTTGGTTGAGGCGTTCGGTTTAAGGCCGAGCTCGTCCATGGCATAGAGCAGGCGGCGGTGCACTGGCTTGAGCCCGTCGCGCACGTCCGGGAGCGCGCGGGCGACGATGACGCTCATCGCGTAGTTGAGGTAGGCGGTCTTCACCTCCTCCTCGATGGGCATCGGGATTATCTTGCCGGTCATTTCAGCCATCGTGATCTTTCCTTAACAGCCTTACACGTCGAGGTTCGAGACGGCGAGCGCGTTCTGCTCGATGAACAGGCGCCTCGGCTCGACCTGCTCGCCCATCAGGGTGGTGAAGATGGTCTCGGCCTCCACCGCGTCCTCGAGCTTGATCTGGACTATGTTCCGGGAGCCCGGGTTCATGGTCGTCTCCCATAACTGGTCCGGGTTCATCTCGCCCAAGCCCTTGTAGCGCTGGACCGCGACCTTGTCCGGATCGCGCCCGCTTTCGGCAAGCAGCCGGTCCTTCTCGGCGTCGTCATAGGCGTAGAACACTTTTTTCTCGTACGCGACCTTGTAGAGGGGCGGCATGGCCAGGTACACGTACCCGTTCTCGAGCAAGGGCGTCATGTAGCGGTAGAAGAAGGTCAGGAGCAGGGTGCGGATGTGCGAACCGTCGACGTCGGCGTCGGCCATGATGATGACCTTGTGGTAGCGGAGCTTGGCCACGTCGAAATCGACCCCGATGCCCGCGCCGAGGCTGGCGATGATAGGGGCGAGTTTGTCGTTCCCGATGACCTTGTCGATGCGGGTCTTCTCGACGTTGAGCATCTTGCCCCAGAGCGGCAGGATGGCCTGGATGGAGCGGTCGCGGCCCATCTTCGCCGAGCCGCCCGCCGAGTCGCCCTCCACGATGAAGATCTCGCACTTGGCGGGATCCTTCTCCTGGCAGTCGGCGAGCTTGCCGGGCAAGCCCGCGCTTTCGAGAAAGGTCTTGCGACGGGTCAGCTCGCGGGCTTGCCGGGCCGCGATGCGCGCGCGCGCGGCGAGCACGGATTTCTCGACGATGCCGTTGATGACTTCCGGGTGCGTCTCGAAGAAGAGCTCGAGCTGGTCCGAGGTTACGGCCTCTACGATGCCCTTGACCTCGGTGTTGCCGAGCTTGGTCTTGGTCTGGCCCTCGAACTGGGGATTCGGAACCTTGACCGACAGCACCGCCGCGAGACCTTCGCGGACGTCGTCGCCGGAGAGCGTTTCGTCGAACTTCTTCGCGAACTTCGACTTCTTGAGGTACTCGTTCAGGCTCCTCGTCAAGGCCGTCTTGAAGCCGACCAGATGGGTACCGCCTTCGCGGGTATTGATACCGTTGACGAAGGAGAACATCGACTCGTTGAAGGTGTCGTTGTACTGGAGCCCTACCTCGACCTCGACCTCGTCCCTCAGGCTGGTAAAGTACACAGGCTCCTTATGGAGCACCGTCTTGTTGGTGTTCAGGAACTCGACGAATTCCCGCAGGCCGCCCTCGAAGCGGAACTCGTGCTCCTTGGGTGTCGACAGGCGTTCGTCGCGCAGCACGATGGTGACGCCCTTGTTGAGGAAAGCCAACTCGCGGAGCCTGTTCGCCAGCACGTCGAAGCTGTAGACGGTGGTCTCGAAGATGGTGGGGTCGGCCTGGAAACGCACGGTGGTGCCGCGCTTGTCCGTCGAATCCACCACGGAAACGGGTCCTTCCGGGATGCCGGTCTTGTAGCGCTGCCAGTGGACGGCCCCGTCCAGATGGACGAAGGCTTCGCACCAGGAGGACAGGGCGTTCACCACGGAGACGCCCACGCCGTGAAGTCCGCCGGACACCTTGTAGCTCGACTTGTCGAACTTGCCGCCCGCGTGGAGCTTGGTCATGACGAGCTCGAGGGCGCTGACGTGCTCCTCGGGGTGCAGGTCGACCGGGATGCCTCGCCCGTTGTCTTCCACCCGGACGATGTCGTTCTTTTCGAGTACTACGACGATGCGGTCACAATGCCCGGCGAACGCTTCGTCGATGGAATTGTCGACGACCTCGTAGACCAGGTGGTGGAGACCGTCGATGCCGGTCGACCCGATGTACATGCCGGGCCGCTTTCGGACAGCCTCGAGGCCCTTGAGGACCTGGATGCTGGTTGCGGAATACGAATGATCCATGACCAACCTGCGACTATGGGGGATGATGGGCTGGCGCATGACGCGCCTGGTTTCGTAGGGAAGCGAATAGGCTGCCGGGATGTCCATCCGGCTCTTGCCGATCCGCAGGTTGGGAGTATACTCGCTCTGGATTCCATTGTAAAGGTTTGCGCCATCCGCTTGTACCCTGCCTGTGGACAACCTGTGTATAAAATTGTAAGCCTATGCACAGCAAGGAAAAGCGCGGCCCCCTTCTTTGAGATGATTGGGCATCCTTGCGGCAACTGTTTTTAATTCTATATCCAGCATGCATTTGCCTTTGTTTACTACATGCCTATTCAGTAAATGGGGCGTTTCGGAGCGATAAAGTCAGTCGGTACCTTCCTTTATTGCACAGTAACCGCACTTGCGCCTTTGTGGATAAGTTGTGTATAGAGTGAACCGGGGAGTACTATGACCAACTGGGATTACTCGGCATTCTGGAACGAAGCAATGAGCCAGCTGAAGGCGAAATACGGCGAACACGAGTTCGGCCTCTGGTTCAACATCAGCTACGAGTCGGCCACCGAGAATACCATTTCAATCGGCGTCCCTTCGACCTTCTACCGTGATCAGCTCGTGAAGAACTACCAGAACGCCATCGAATCGACCTTGTTCGAGCTATCCGGCAAACGCTTGGCCCTCGATTTCGTGGTCGTCCGACGAGCCGTGACCGATCCTGATCCCGCGGTCGCCCCGCGACCGGAAACCTCGGGGAGCGCCACGGAACCTGTTCGGCAGGCGCCTCCGCCGCGAACCGAGCTCGACCGCGGCAAGCATCCCCAGATGCGCCTCGACTTCGTCTTCGAGAACTTCGTCATCGGCGAGAACAACTCGTTCGCGGCCAACGCCGCCCTGGCCATCGCCAGCAACCCGGGAACCGCGTACAACCCCTTCCTGATCTACGGCGGAGTAGGCCTCGGCAAGACGCACTTGATGCAGTCCATCGGCAACCGGGTATGGCGCACCAAGGAAAGCGCTCGCATCATCTGCATCACCGCGGAAGAGTTCACCAACGAGTTCATCCAGTCGATCCACGACAAGACCGCCCAGTCCTTCAAGAACAAGTACCGCTACGTCGACGTCCTGCTGATCGACGACATCCACTTCTTCCAGGACAAGAAAGGGGTCCAGGAGGAACTGTTCTATACCTTCAACGCATTGTACGACGCCGGCAAGCAGATGGTTTTCACCTGCGACCGACCGGTGTCGGAATTGAAAAACCTGAACGACCGCCTCAGGAGCCGTTTCGAACGGGGCTTGAACGTGGATCTGCAGCCGCCCAACTTCGAGACGCGCATGGCGATACTGCGTAAAAAAACGGAAGCTTGGGCCTTCTCGGTTCCCGTGGAAGCCGTAGAGGTCATCGCGAAGAACATCTCCTCAAACGTCCGCGACCTCGAGGCGGCGCTCCAGAAGCTGGTCGCCTACGCCCAGCTCGTCGGAAAGGAGATCACGCTCGACGTCGCCCGTCAGCAGCTGAAGGATGTCTTCAGCCAACCGCGCCAGGGAAACGTGACGGTCGACACCATCATCAGGACCGTTTCGGACCAGTTCAAAGTGAGCTACAACGACCTCAAGGGGAAGAAGCGTACCAGGAACATAGCTTTCCCGCGCCAGGTGGCCATGTACATCGCTCGCGAGATCACGGAGTTCTCGACCACCGAGCTCGGACTCGAATTCGGCGGTCGTGACCATACGACGGTCATGCACGCGTGTCAGAAGGTCGACGAAAAACTGAAACTCGATCCCTCGCTCGAAACCACCATCCAGAAGCTCATCGTCAGCGTGAAGGAACTTTCGACGCGAACCTGACGGGTTTTGGATTAAGGTAGAAAAAAATCTCGGTTTTTCCTTTTTCCCATCCTGTGGATAAGCCCTGTATGGAATTGTATAACTACTGCTCTTTTGTGGGATCTTTTCCGTGTCGGTGGACATGTGGATGACCGCGTTCGTTCCGTACTCCGGCGTTGTGGGTTGTAATTCCTTGCACTGAAAGACGTATCGCCTGTTTTACACAAATCCACCGCCCTTATTACTATTATGATTGATATATTTAAATTTCCATTCCTAATAAGCTTGCGAGGTAACCGGATCCGGTCAGGCTGCCGCATGCGGGTCAGTTGCGAGGTCGGATTGACCATGCTAGAGTAAGCGCTCAAAGAGGTGCCCGATGAAGTTCGTATGCGAGAAGAACGCGTTCGCGAGGGAAGTATCGTTCGCCCAGGAAATCATCGCCTCGAAAAACGCACTGTCGGTCATGTCCAACGTATTGCTGGACGCTGACAGCGACGGTCTCGCCATCAAGGCGACGGATATCAAGGTCGCCTTTGAAACGCGGATTCCGGTCGAGGTAAGCGACTCCGGCGCGGCCACCGTCTTTTGCGACAAGCTTTCCGGGATACTCGCGAGCATTCCCGAGGGCGATATCGAGCTCGAGGCCGACGATAGCAAGGCGGTCGTCAAGCCTACCTTCAAGAAGGTTCGGTTCCAGCTGAAAACCATAGCGAGCGACAAGTTCCCCGAGTTGCCCGCCATCGACGAAGCCGCCTATTTCTCCGTGCCGGCGCGCGAGCTCAAGGATATGATCTCGCAGACGGTCTTCGCCGTCTCGGACGACGAAACGCGCTACTTCATGAACGGCGTATTCCTGGAGCGGACCGACGACGGCCTCGCGATGGTCGCGACCGACGGTCGACGCCTCGCTTATGTACGAAAGCATCTGGAAGCGACCATACCCGAGTTCAAGGGCGTGATCGTACCCCCGAAGATTCTCCACCTGATACAGAAGCGGGCTTCCGACGAAGGGCTGATCGAGCTGGCCGTGACCGAGAAGAACCTGTTCGTGAAGTTCGGGTCCTACCGGATAAGCTCCGTCCTGATCGAGGGGCAGTTCCCGAACTACCAGAAGGTGATTCCCGAATCACAGAAGCATACGCTGACCGTCAAGCGTTCGGACCTGGTCGACGCGTTGAAGCGCGTCTCGATCTTCGTGGAGCAGAAGTCGCGCAGGACCTTCCTCGAGCTGTCGGGCGGGTCGATAGCAATCGCGAGCGAGGAGAGCGAGCTCGGCGCCGCCCGCGAGGAGATCCCCTGTCGGTATTCGGAGGAGGACGTTACCATCGCCCTCAACTACCGTTACATCGAGGATCCGCTCAAGGTCATGTCGTGCGAGGACGTGAGCATCGAGTTCAGCGAACCGACGCGGGCCATCACGCTTCGACCCGAGCCTGCCTCGGACTACTTCCACATAGTGATGCCGATGGTGCTCGAGTAGCGAGGAAGGGTTTTCGCTCAACCGCGAAGCCGCTTCCCTACGCGCGGAGTACGAGCCTGGAGGATGACACCACGGGGAGGGCGCAGGCCCTCCCCGTTCCATGACCAAGGAGAACCGGTGCGCCTCGTTTCTATCGAGACTCGCTCCTTCAGGAACCTCGAGGACAGGCCGGTGGACACCGACGCCGAACGGGTATTCCTGGTCGGAGAGAACGGTCAGGGCAAATCCAATTTTCTCGACGCGGCCTATACGCTCTGCTTCGGCGCCTCGTTTCGGAGCGCACTGGACGGCGAGGCCGCCAGAAAGGGACAGAAGGCTTGGGGTCTCGGGGCGTACGTCGACGATGGATGCGCGGTCCAGCGTTCCATCCGGGTGCTCTGGGAAGAAGGCGCGAAGCGGATACTCGAGGACGGAAAACGCGTCGCGGATCGGAAGGAACTCGTCGCGCGCAATCCGGCGGTCGTGTTCTGCCACGAAGATTTCACGTTCGCCTCGGGAGAGCCCGAAAGGCGGCGCTTCTTCTTCGACCAGACGGCGAGCCTCGCTTCCGCGGACTACGTGGATCGGCTGCGCTCGTATCGCCGCGCCCTCAGGATGCGGAACGCCTCGTTGAGAGAAGGACGCGTCGACGTAGTCGAAGTGCTCGACGAACAGGTGGCGGAGCACGGATTGGCGCTTACGAAGGCCAGGGCGGGGCTGGCCGCGCGTTTCGATCCGGTTTTCGCGGAACGCTTCGAGTCCGTCTCGAGGATCGGAACGCGGGTCGGGCTCGAGTACCGACCATCCTGGCCCGTCGAGCTCGGGATCCGCGATATCGTCGAGCGCCTCAGGTCGAAGCGACGGGAGGAGCTGACGATGGCCACCACCCTCTCCGGCCCGCATCGCGACCGTTTCCGCTTCGCGCAGGAGGGGGCCGGAGATTTCTCCGACTCGGCTTCAACCGGACAGTTGCGTCTGCTCGCCCTGACGCTCCGCGTAGCGCAGGCCGTCTTCGCGTCCGAGGAGACCGGCCGGCCGCCGATACTCCTCCTCGATGACGTGCTGCTGGAGCTGGATCCGGAAAAGCGCAGGCGTTTCATGGAAGCGCTGCCCTCGACTCCGCAGGCCTTCTTCACCTTTCTGCCCGGAGAGCAATGGGAAGCTTACCGGACCGCATCGACGCTGGTATACTGGACGGACGATGGACGATTCGCGCGTAAAGAAGGCTAGCGACCTGGTGAGCGCCTTGGTAAGCCCCAAGGCAGCGAGGACGGGTGAAGGCTGGGTCGGGTTCTTCTCCGCATGGGCCGAGGTGGCCGGAGAGCGCGCCGCCGCCCATTCGCGCATCTCGGACGTGAAAAACGGCATAGTCCTCGTCGAAGCCGACTATCCCGGGTGGATCCAGACCCTGCAGTTCTCGCAGGCCAGGATTCTGGCCGAGCTCAAGAGGCGCTTTCCTAGACTCGAGCTCCGCGGCATCTCCTTCCGCGTCGCCCCCGGCGGGCAGGAACCGGTTCCGGCGCGCGTCCCCCTATCCGCCTCCGAGCAGAACGCGACCGCATGGTCCGGAACCATGGAAGCGGTTCGCGGGGATCCGGAGTCGGCGAACTCGGCCACCGCGGCGCCGGCGTCCGGGGAGCTCGGAGAGGCGCTCGAACGCCTGCGCAAAGCGCTTTCCGGCGGTGGACGCTCCGATTGACGCGCGGCCGGCGTTCACGCTAGACTCCCCCGATTTTCCGTCGAAATTTCGGCGCCCGCAGGTCGAGACCGCCCAGCGTCGGCTCGGTCCGGGTCGCCTTGATTCCCAAGGAGCATTCGCATGAAGCGTACCTACCAGCCGAGCCGGACCCGCCGCGTGCGCAAGTTCGGGTTCCGCGCCCGCATGAAGACCCGTGGCGGTCGCCTCGTACTCAAGCGCCGACGCGCCAAGGGCCGGATCAAGCTGAGCGCCAGCGACGAGCAGAAGAAGTACTAGTTCCGTGGCCGACGGCGGACGGACCGCCCGGGCCTTCGCGTTCCCGAAGTCCGAGCGCATACGGAAACGTGCCGACATCGACGTGGTCTTCAAGAAGGGAACCCGGTTCTCCGTGCGGGGCTTGCGCCTGCACGTCGTCCCCAACGGGACGGAGGAGAACCGGGTCGTCTTCGTTCCCGTCAGGCAGTTCGGCAATTCCGTACGACGCAACCGCGCGCGCAGGCTCGTCAGGGAGGCGTACCGCCTCTCCAGGGGAGAGCCAGACGGGCGCGACCTGGTGTTCGTGATCTATCCAGGCTTCGACGCCTTCGCCGAGCGCGAAGACCAGGTGAAGCGCCTCCTCTGCATGGCAGGCGTCGATCGGGGGCGGAGAACATGAAGGCGGTGCTGAACGCCGTTCTTAAGGGCCTCGTCCGCGCCTATCGCTTCGCGATCTCTCCGCTCTTTCCGCCATCCTGCCGTTACCATCCGACCTGCTCGGCATACGCCCTGGAGGCGCTCGAACGCCACGGACCCGTCAAGGGCCTCGGCTTGAGCGTCCGGCGTATCCTGCGCTGCCACCCGTTCCATCCTGGAGGCTTCGACCCGGTACCATGAGCATATTCAACCAGAACGAAAAGGGCATGGACTGGCGCACGCTGCTCGCCGTCGCGCTCTCCGTGCTCGTAATGAGCGGCTACGCCTTCCTCCAGACCCTCAAGGCTCCCCAGGCGGTCGAGCCGGCGGCCGTCGCCGAGCCCGCCCCGATCGCGGAGCCGCCCAAGGCCGCGGAACTCGTCGCCGCCCCGCCTCCCGTCGCCCCCGAGGTTTCCGCGGCCGCGGCTGGGGCGGGCCTGCCCGCGGTCGACGCGCCGAGCGCAGAGAGCAAGACCGTTCTCAAAACCGACGTCTTCGAGGCGACCTTCACCAACCGCGGCGGCGAGCTCGTCTCGCTCAAGCTGCTCCAGCACGCGGACCGCGACGGCGTCATGGACCTCGTGCTCGACCCGGAGGCCGACGTGGAAGGCTTCGCGATAGCCTTCGGCGGACCGGACGCCGCGCCGGCGCGCGAGCTCATGAACGTTTCGCGCCCCGATTCCAACAGCATCGTTTTCTCCCGCACCTATTTCGGCCGCGGCGCAGACGGCTCCCTGAAGCCTTTCACGCTCTCCAAGCGGTACCAGTTCGCCCCGGGCGAATACATGTTCCGGCTCGAGATAACGCTGGCCACCGAAACGGGGGATTACGTGCCCCTCGACTCGGGCGGCAAGGGTTACACCCTCTCCTTCGGTCCGCAGATCGGTCCGCGCTACGAGCACCTGTCCAAGACGGCGGACTTCCGGAAATTCGTAGTTCTCCAGGAAGGAAAGCGCAAGCTGATCAGGCCCAAAGGCGGCCTCGAGACCAAGAGCGATCGCGTCGCGTGGTCGGCCATCTCCGGCAAGTATTTCACCCTGATCGCCATCCCCGACGCCGGGAACTGGGAGACCACCTACGAGTCCACGGTGGTCGACGGCAAGCCCGACATCACCGCGTTCGCGTTCACGCGCCCCGCCATCAAGTCCTCCCGGCAGACGGATACCTTCCTGTTCTACGCCGGTCCGAAAAGCTCCAGGGAGCTCGCCCGCTACGACGGCGCGGACCGCAACTCCTTCAAGCGCTCGGACGACAACCTCGAGGAGGTCCTCGAGGGCGGGAACGTCCTCGGCTGGCTCGAGGCCATCCTCAAGATCGGTCTGAACTTCTTCTACGGCCTCGTGAAGAACTACGGCGTCGCCATAATCCTGCTGACCGTGCTGGTCAAGCTTATCATGTTCCCCTTGACCAAGAAGGGCTCGATGGCGACGGCCCGCATGGCCGAGTTCCAGCCGCGGATCAAGGAACTCCAGGAAAAGTACAAAAACAATCCGCAGAAGCTGAATCAGGAGATGGCGGCCCTCTACCAGAAGGAAGGCTACAACCCCCTCTCCGGCTGCCTTCCGATGTTGATCCAGATTCCTTTGTTCATCGCCATGTACGCGCTGTTCAACAACCACTTCGACCTGCGCGGGGCGTCGTTCATTCCCGGCTGGATCTCCGACCTTTCGCAGCCCGAGGCCATCGTCGAGTTCCCGACCGTATCGCTCCTGATCTTCAAGTTCAGCGCGATCCGCGCCCTGCCCATCATCTACCTGGCCAGCCAGCTGCTCTACGGCAAGTTCACGCAGCAGCCCACGAGCGGCGCCCAGAGCGCCGGCCAGATGAAGATGATGATGTACGGCATGCCGATCATGTTCTTCTTCATCCTGTACGACGTGCCCTCCGGCCTGCTCGTGTACTGGATCGTGTCGAACGTGCTGACCATCTTCCAGCAGATCGCGATCAACCGGATCATCCACGCCAAGCGCGCGGAAGCCGCCGCGGCCGCGCCCGCCGCGCCGAAGCTGATCGTGCCGAACAAGGGAACGCGCAAGAAGTAAGCATCCTCCCATCCGTCAGGAGACAGAAATATGGTGCACGAATTCGAAGGCAAGACCGAGCGGGAGGCCATCGACCAGGCCGCCGCCGAGCTCGGCCTCGCCCGGGACGAGTTCGACGTCGAAATCGTCGAATCCCAGTCCGGCGGGATCTTCAAGAAGGGGCGGGTCGTGATCCGCGTCCACACCCGCGAGGCCCACGTGGAAAACCGGCGCGTCGAGCGCCCGCGAGCGACCCGGTCCGAGGAGGGCATGGTTCGCGCCCCGCGCGCCATGGCCGAACCCGTCCCCGCGGACGAGTTCGAGGCGCAGGTCGTGGACTTCACCAAGACCGTCGTCGAGAAGATGGGCTACGATTGCACGGTGTCCGTGCTTTTCAGGGAACCACTGAAGCTGGGCCTCAAGATCGACAGCGAGCACGCGTCGATCCTGATCGGCAAGAAGGGGAAGAACCTCGACGCGATCCAGTTGCTCGCCAACGTGTACGCGGGCAAGCTCGGGCGCGAAGATACGAGGATCATCGTGGACTCCGAGAACTACCGGATCCGCCGCGAGGAGAGCCTGGTTCGGATGGCCTACGAGACCGCCGAGACGGTGCGCCGTACCCGGAACTCCGTCCTGCTCGAACCGATGAACCCGTTCGAGCGACGCATCATACACACCACGCTAAACGACATCGTCGACATCGAGACCAAGAGCGAGGGCGAAGGCCTCTACAAACAGGTCCGGATCCTCTGGAAGGGCCTCAGGCGCTGACGCGCCGCGAAGCGAGCGAGCGAAATAAAGGCGCCGTCCCCGAGGGGGCGGCGCCGTTTTTATGGCCCCGATCAGGGTTTGAGCGAAGGGAGAGTCGGCAAGGCGGGCAGGCCCGGCAGCGCGCCGGCCGCGAGGGTCTTGGCCCGGGTTTCCAGATCCGCGAGCTTCCGGTCGAGCGCCGTCTTGATTTCCCCGACGGCCTTCTCGTCGCCGCGTGCCGCGCCGAGCAGGCCCTCGACCGAGGACTTGGATCCGAGCAGCGGCGCGAGCGAGTCCGAGGCCCAGGCGGAAACCGCCTGTTCGATTTCCGCGCGCGCCTTGGCGACATACTTGGCGGTCATTTCCGACAGAGCCGAGGCGATGAGCTCGTCGACGTTGGTATCGGCCTTGAACGAGTCCTCTCCTCCGGGGACGGAGCTCCACTCCAGGTCCGCGTCGAGGTATCCCGTCTTCCCGAGCGCGCCGGCGACGATCGTTCCGATCGTGCCGCTCGAGCCGAGCACCCGGAGCCCGGCGGCCTTCGCGCCGATCGCGGCGACGAAGCCGCCCGCCTTGGGACCGGAGACCGAGCCCGAAACGTCGGCGAGGCCGGCCAGACCGTCGAGCCCGATGACGGAGAGCTGGTCGGTTAACTTGAAGGGGACGGAGCTCGCGCGGAACCGTACGGCGAAGGCGTCGGGCGAGGCGGACCGGAGATCCGCCACCGCCGTGGTTTCCACGACGGAGGCGCCGCGGATCCAGCCGAGGGACAGAGCCGTCGCGCCGGGAACCAGGTCCGGGTCGGTGGAGACGAATTCGAGGGCGGCCGACCATTCGGCGTCGCCGGCGCGGAAGGAAGCCGCGAGGCGGTCGAGCCTGAACGCCGGCCAGTCGGACTTGAAGCGGATATCGCGGCCTTTCGAGACGTCTTCCGCGACGGACTCGGGAGCGTCGAGGTTCTCGGGCCTGCTCCGCAGCGCGAGCTCGCGGATCTTCAAGGCAGCCTCGAGGGCTCGGCGACCGTAGTAGAGGGCGGTCTCGGCCTTGGACGAGAGGACCTCGCGGAGAACGGGCTCGAGTACCCCCGCCGCCGCGCCGCTCCGGAAATCCACGAGCGAAAGCAGGTAGGCGAGGTCCGCGGAGAGGGCGTCGCGCGCCGCCTTCTCGAGGGCGCGCGCGGCTTCCACGTCTCCCGCTAGGCCTCCTGCGACGGCCACGGCCTCGCCGGACGCGCCTTTCGCCGCCTCGATCGCCTCCTTGACCTTGGCGATGGCCGACGCGGCGTCGGCCGCGGTGGCGATCTTCGCCGGCTCGAGGGCCAGCACCGCGCGCGACGAGTCCTTCAGCCGGGCGACTGCCGCCTTCGAGGTTTCGGCCCGGGCGGCCCATTCGGCCTTCGCGCCGTCCCAGGCCGCGCCGGCGTCCGTCCAGGCCTCCGCGGACTTGAGCTTGTCCATTTCGCGCCGGAGCAGGGCCTTCGCGTCGAAGGCGGCGAGGTCGACGAGGGGCGGGCCGGCGGGCCCTTCCGGTTCGGGCTCGGATATCCTGGCGGGTTTGTCGGGCAGGGCGCCGGAGAAGTCGCGCGGAGTGCCGAGCGCGATCGCGGCGACGCTCGCTTCCTCGATGTGGACGCGGCCGAGCAGCAGCGCTTCGGGATTCAGGAAGAGGGCGATGCGGCCGGTCTCCACCAGGTTGGTCATGGGGGCGTCGCGGTCGGCGATGGTCAGGCCGGACATGGAGAAATCCATGCCGATCGGGTCGAAGCGCAGGCCGATCACGTCGGACCGGGCTTCGAACACGGATTCGAGCGCCATTTCGATGAGGCGCTCCAGCGAGGAGTTCAGGAAGAAGGCGCCGTAGACGACCGCGCCGCCGGCCACGAGCGTCGTGGCGAGCAAAGGGCCGGCCTTGAGCAGGCCCCGGTTGGCGAGGATGGTCTTTCCGAGCTTCCCGATCCGGGCGGCGGCCTTCGCGTCGAGGCCCGGCTTCGGCACCATCACGCCGTCCCTGGCTTCGAAGCTGGCGGAAAGGAAGTCGCGGTCCTGCGGCTGCTCGATGGCCTTGAGGATCTTGCGCTGGAAGTCCGCTTCGGACAGCGGCTTGCGGAAGAGCTTGCCGAGCTTGGGGGCTTTCGCGGCCTTGGCGATACCGGCGGGCTTTGGCATGGCGGATTCCCCTTACTCGAACGCGCGCGCGAGGCGCGAGGCCGTGGACACGGCGCCGGCGAGCTTCTGCGCCAACGGGATCTTGAACAGGGCCTTGACGAGCTTGCTTCCGGCGATCTCGGGCGCGAGCTTCTCGCGGTAGGCGTGGATGAGGGCGCGGGCGCCGAAGAAGAGCGGCAACCAGAGCGCGAGCCCGAGCGCGAGCCCGCCCATGACCAGGGTGTTGTTGAACCGGGTCAGCGGGAGGATGGGCAGGTCGTAGAGCCGCTCGAACAGGCTCCTCAGGAAGGGCATGCCGAGCAGCGAGGCGCCGAGTGCGTCGAGCGGCCGCGCGAGGAGCGGCACCAGGAGCTTTCCGACGCCCATGACGAGCATGGTCATGCCGTAGTTGGCCTTGGTCATGAACGAGACGAAGAACAGCGCGATCCACAGCAGGTTGCCGGACGGGACGAGGGCGAGGAGCAATCCCGTGGCCATGCCGGCGGCGATCTGCCCTCGGCTCACGTTGGAGTTGAGCGCCACGATGAGTCGGGCAATTTTCTTGATGAACATTTACGGCCTCCGCGGCAAAGTATGGAGCGCGCCGCGGCCCGAGGCAAATTCGGTCCGCAGAAGACGCGCGCGGTGGGACGGGGCTCGCGGGACGGCGCTCGGCCGCGGCGGGGGACAGAGCCCGGGCGTAACGCGGGTCGGCGCGCCGGCGTCAACCGAGCGCGATGCCGGCGATCCAGAGCGCACCGAAGGAGAGGTGGAGGATGTTCGTGGCCGGAATCGCGTCGCGCCGGGCGGCCGCGACGCGGGCGCGGGCGCGGAGGGCCAGCGGCGCGGCGGCGAGGGCGGCGAGGGCTCCCTTGGGGACAGACCCCGCGAGAGGCAGGAGGAGCGCGAGCGCGAAGGCGACGACGAGCAGGCCCTCGTAGAGGCGGAGCCCCGCCGGTCGCCCGAGCAGCACCGTGAGGGTCCGGACGCCGAGCGCGCGATCGTGGTCCGTGTCGCGGATCTCGTTCGAGAGCATCATGGCCGGCACGAGGAGCGACACGGGGAGCGAGAGCAGGACGGGCTTCCACGAGAGGGCGCCGCCGTAGCCCAGCCAGGCGCCGAGGTTCATGAGCGGCCCCATGAGGATGAAGGAAAGGACTGTCCCCAGGGCGAAGCGCTTGTAGACGACGGGCTCGCCGGTGTAGCCGTAGCCGCCGACGAGGCCGAGCGCGCCGACCCAGAGCAGGTGCGGAGAGCCGGTCGCCACGAGGTAGAGACCGATCAGGCCCGCGAGACCGAAGCAGGCGAGGCCGGCCAGGAAGACCAGGACCGAAAAAGCCTCGCGTTCCTTCCCCAGGAAGCGCACGAAGCGGGTCGAAGGAGCCGCCGCCTTCTGGCCGCATTCGAAGAAGTCGTTGATGAAGTTGGTGGCGCCCTGGATGGCCAGCCCGGCCGCCGTGACGAGCGCGAGCAGCAGCCAGCCGCGGGAGCCGGCGCTCGGTCCGAGAATGCCGTCACGGAAAGCTAGGGCGGCGGGAACGCCCGTCGCGTAAAGCGCGAGGCTGAGGGACAGAGGCCGCGAGGCCTTCCAGAGGTCGCGGACGAGGGCCGCGGGGGTACGGTCGAGGATGGTCATGCTGCTCCGCCCTTCCGGGTATTGTTGTCGTGCCGGAAGGGACGATACCATGACGCGGCGGCGCGGGCCAATCACGCCGGCGCCGAGCCGAAAGGAATGCCCTCATGGATCATAGTAATCGCCCGGGGCTTGCTGGAAGATTCATCGCGACGCTCGTCATGCTGGCGGCTCTGTCCCTGCCGGTCGCGGCCGCTCCCGTCAAGCTGAAGGTCGGGCTCATGCCCGCCGTCGACGCGGCCCCGATGCTGCTCGCCGCGGAACGCGGATATTTCGCCGCGGAGGGCGTCGAGGTCGAGCTCGTCGTGTTCCCGAGCGCGAACGAGCGCCAGGTGGCCCTGCAGACCGGCGCCGTCGACGGCACGATCACCGACCTCGTCGCCTTCGTCTACAACGTTCAGGGCGGCTTCGACCTGCGCATCGCCTCGTCCACCGACGGCGCCTTCCCGTTCCTGGTCCGCAAGGGCTTCGTCGAGACGCGCTCGGTCCGCGTCGCGATGATGGAAGTCAGCGTGTCGAACTACCTGGCCGACGCGTGGCTCGCCGGACGCTACGAAATCGAAAAGATCTTCATTACGGAAATTCCCGCGCGGCTCGAGATGATCAAGGCCGGCAAGATCGACATGGCCTGCCTGCCCGAGCCGATCGCGTCGATGGGCCAGCTGGCCGGCCTCGAGAAGCGCGAGTTCGAGAATCCCGACGGCTACTATCCCGACATCCTCGCCTTCACCGCGAAGGCCGCCGCGGAGAAGCTGGACGCGATCCGGCGTTTCAACCGCGCCGTGGACCGCGCGGTGGCCGACCTGGCGAAGGATCCCGAGCTCGCGCGCCGCCTGCTGGTCGTCAAGCTCAAACTCGATCCGCGGGTCGAGAGCCTCATGACCCTGCCGACCTGGCACGCCACGCGCATGCCGGGGGACGCGTACCTGGCCAAGGTCTCAGCTTGGATAGCCGGATTGCAGGGCAAGCCCGTAGCCCTGGATTGGAGCAAGTACCTGCTCCGCGAGGCCCTACCCTGATGGTCGAGGTCGCGGGCCTCTCGGTCGAGTACCGGAGGCCGCGCGGCGAAGGCGTTGAGCGGGCGGTCGACGCCTTCTCGCTGTCGGTGGGGCGGGGACGGACCTGCGCCGTCATCGGGCGCTCGGGCTGCGGCAAGACGAGCCTGCTCTACTCGATAGCCGGGCTTCTCGAACCCGTCGCCGGATCGGTTCGGGTCGCCGGCGCGCCGGTTACGGGTCCGCGCCGCGGCACGGCGATGGTGCTCCAGGATCTGGGTCTCTTTCCGTGGAAAACCGCGCGTGACAACGTGGCCCTTGGCGCGCTCGCGTGGACCGCCGGAGCGTCCGGGCACGAACCTCGACGGCTGGCTCGATTGAAGGCCGAGGGTATCCTCGACCGCCTCGGCGTTCCGGATATCGTCGACAAATATCCCGCGGAGCTTTCCGGGGGACAGAGGCAGCGCGTCGCCATCGGACGCGCCTTGGCCGCCGAGCCCGACCTGCTTCTTCTCGACGAACCGAGCGCCTCCCTCGACGCCATGACCAAGGAAGCCTTCCAGCGGCTCTTGTTGACGCTTTCACGTCCGGAAGCCGGCGGTCGGGAACTCACCTTGGTGCTCGTAACCCACGACGTGGAGGAGGCCGCTTACCTGGCCGACACGATCGTGGTGATGGACTCGGGCCGCGTACGCCATATCGTCAAGAACCCGCTAGAGAGGAACCCCACCCTGCGGGACCGACTGGAGTTCTACGAATTCTGCATGGACCTTCGACTGCGCGTCGGAGGCGTCGTATGAGGGGAATGCAATCCAGCGCGAGCCCTGTCCCCGGCGCGGCCTCGCGGACGGGACTTCGAGACGTTCGGAAGACCTTGGCCGGGCTTTTGCTGGTCACGCTGGCCTGGGAGCTGCTTCACCTCGCGCTCGGGACGAGCGCCGTGCCTTCGCCCCGGGACGCCGTCGAAACCTTGTTCGGGCGACTCGGTCGCGACCTTCCCGCCCACCTCGGCGCGAGCCTCGCGCGCATCCTGGTCGCCACCCTGGTCCAGGTCGTCTTGGGAGGAGCGCTCGGCATGGTAATCGGCGCGAGTCATCGCGCGGCCGCTCTCATCGGTCCGGCCGTCTCGGTGCTCTACCCGGCGCCGAAGATCGCATTTCTGCCGGTATTCATGATCACGCTCGGCATCGGCGAGAGTTCGAAAATTCTCTTCGTCGTAACGGTGGCGATCTTCCAGACCATAGTCGCGCTACGGGACGGAGTGGCGGAGATTCCGCCGAACCTGCGACTGGCCGCGAGGTCGCTCGGACTCGGACGGCTCGGCATGTTCCGGCACCTGATCCTGCCGGCTCTGGTACCGCGGCTCTTCACCTCCGCCCGGCTCGGCGTGGGAGTTGGCATGTCGGCCCTCTTTTTCGCCGAGAACTACGCGACGCGGTACGGCGTCGGCTACCTGATCATGAATTCCTTCTCGATGGCCGACTACAAGGCGACCTACGCGGGCATCCTGGCCCTGTCCCTGATGGCGCTCGCGCTGTTCGCCGCGATAGACGCCGTCGAGCGGCGGCTCTGTCCCTGGTTGCGCGCCGGGCATGGCGCGGGGGGGCACGCGTGACGACGATACGTTCCTGGAGGCGCGAGGACCTTCCGCGCGTCGGCGGGCTGCTCGCGGAACTGGCAGCGGCGCTGGGCGAGGATTTCAAACCCGACGCGGCGCTCCTCGCCGAGCATTTCGCCCTCATGGCCGAGGCGCCCGGCGTCTACCGGAATTTCGTCGCGGAGCTCGACGGCCGCGTCGTCGGATTCCTGACGCTCGCATGCTACCGCAGCGCTTTCCACCGCAAGGGGACAGTGCTCGTCAACGAGCTCGCCGTGGAGGAGCGCGCGCGCGGCCTCGGCGTCGGCGGCGCCCTCATCGAGCACGCGCTCGACCTCGCGCGTGACGAGGGCTGGGACGAGCTCGAAGCGGGCGTGATGAAGGACAACGAAGGCGCGATCCGCTTCTACAAGGCGCACGGAATTTCCGAGGAATACCTGTTGCTCGGGAAGGAATTCGATGAGGCCTGACGGCGCGCCGCGCCGATGGAGGGTTCCATGTCGAAGGTGTCGTTCTCTCGGGCGGGCCTCGAAGCGCTGACGGCCGACCAGCCCTGGTCCCGCTTCGCCGCCCTGGACCGCGGCCTCTGCGGCGTCGGCTCGGTCGCCGACCTCGAGGCCGCGCGTCGCGCTTCCGTCGAGTCACCGCTCGTCGCGACGCTGCTCGAAGCCCTCCGCGCCTGGCCCGGCCCCGCCATCGCGAGCCACAGGAGCGCCGAGCAGGCCTTCCACAAGCTCGCGTTCGCCGTCGAGCTCGGCCTGCGCCGCGGCGACGAGGGCGCCGACGTGATCGCCGAAGCCGTGATGTCGCGCGTGTCGGAGGAAGGACCGTTCGCGCTGCCTTCCACGGTGTCGGTCTCCCATGGCGGCTCCGGCGAGGAAACGCGCGGCTGGGCGCTCTGCGACGCGCCCGTCATCCTGCGCGCGCTAGTCCGCATGGGCTACGGCGACGATCCGCGCGTCGCCCGGGCGATCGACTTCCTCGTCCCGCTCGCGCGCGAAAACGGCTACCCCTGCGCGGTATCCTCGACCCTCGGCGCGTGGCGCGGCCCCGGCAAGAAATCCGACCCGTGTCCCTACGCGACCCTCGTAATGCTCGAACTGCTCCTCGAGCTGCCCGCGCGCCGCGAGGAGCCCGAGGCGCGCGCGGCGGCCGAATGCCTGCTCCGGCTCTGGGAACGCAGCCGGGACGAGCACCCCTATATCTTCTACATGGGCGACGACTTCCGGAAGCCCAAGGCCCCGCTCATCTGGTACGACCTAGTCCACGTCCTCGAGGCGCTCTCGAAGGCGCCGTGGATCGGGGGCGACGCGCGTCTCGGGTCCATGCTCGACGCGCTCGCCGCGAAAGCCGGTCCCGGCGGCCTCTTCACGCCCGAATCCGCGTATCAAGCCTGGAAGGCCTACGATTTCGGGCAGAAGAAAGTTCCCTCCGGCTACCTGAGCGCGGTAGCGCTCGGCATCCTGTCGCGGTGCGGCCGCCTCGCCGGCTCGTGAATCCGGAGGGAGCCGGACGAGGAAGGAAGGGGGAATCCCTTCCTTCCTCGCGCTTCATCCACCCCGAAATGAACTAGCGGGGTGACGACATCGATACAACCGCGGCCGACTCAAACGCGGCCACGATATCGGCGCGTTCTTCGGGACTTGGATCCCTGAGTGAACAAGCGTATACCTTAATGCCGGTCTGTTCTTGCGGGGAATCGAAAAATACCAGATTGAATCGCAACCGATCGACAGCCGCTTTTGCCTCCAGCTCGCCTTCCAGCTCCGTGCAGGGCAATAGCGCCGAGACCACCTGATCCGAGGGCAGCATGATGAAGTCGTTCCAGCGATATCGGGCCGAAATGATCAGCCCTTCTTGCCAGGAATCGAGGTCGCGTGTCGCGATTCGATCCAGAAGAAGGCGCTCCGCCTCGCTTAGCGTGACTTGCGGCGTGCCGGGTGTGAAGCCGAGTATCACCACCGTTCGCTCTGCTTCGAAATCCCGCGTCCCGGCTTCCACCAGAAGGGACCAGGAGTCGTACCCTTCAAACCCCGACATGGCCTCTTCCACCAGGCGCTTGAAGTCCGCCAAGCCCATGTCATCTCCGATATTCGGCTGCCTGGCACAAGCGGCCAGCAGCAACATCGAGAGGAGGAGCGGCGCGGGATAGGCCGGGCGTGATTGTTTCAAAACGGACATAACGCACCTACGATTTCCTGTCTTCCGGTATAGGTGAGTCCCGCCGCGGTGCAAAAATAAACCGAGCAGACCCAGACCTTGTATTCGCGTTGCACGCAGGCAAAGGGTTCTTGTTTGAGGATGTAGACCACTTGGCCGGTATAGCTCTTTATGTGCGTGGAGTGAGGAAGCGCGACCTGACGAGTGCCTGTGGTGTCATTGGCAAGAAGTGTCTCTCCATTGTCGTCCAGGGTGTGGCTTTTACATGCTACCTTGATTCGTTCAAGCATCTGTATCGGAAGACCGTCCTCCGCAAGGATGATGTACTCATCCACGACACTGGACTTCGGGGAATCGATTTCAGCAATAATGCCAAGACTGCAGGATGAAAGAATCAGAAGATTTAATAAAATCAACGCACGATGTTTCATAATTGCTCCATTAGTTGAATTATATTCCAGTGCAAACACATGTCAAGGAATGTCCAGCCGTTCGAGCCTTTCCGGAGATCGCTGTGCGACTGAGTGGTTCCATGAATACCTCGGCTACAGGCGCGAGACGCTATTCGCGGGCTGTCGAAAATTGGGGGACTAGGACTTCGGCCACCCCCTTCCTTCCCTGCGATACACGCATTCCAAATGCGGCGCCGCGAGCGCGAGTTTCGCATGCTCGGGGAAGAGGAGCTCGACGACCGGCGACCGCGGACCAAACGGATCGGGAATACCCGAGCGATGTCGCCAGATCGCGCCAAAGCGCCAGCCGCGCGGGTTAGGGACCTGGCCGGCCTTTACCGGATTTTCGTCGATGTACTTGAAGACCTCGAGGAACGCCGCAAGACCCTCGACGATGCGCGAGAAGAAGCGCTGGCCCCAGACGTGGCCGGTCAGCCGATGTCTCCGGTTCCAGGCCATGGCGTAGACGCTCATGATCCACTGCATGATCCGGGAGAGGTTCTCGCGCGGACCGGGGCGGATCATGAGGTGGAAATGGTTTCCCAGGACGCAGAAATTCTCGAGGCGGAAATCGTACCGCCCCCGCGCCCGCAGGAGGGTCCGGATGAAAAGCGCTTTCATGGCGGCGCGCTCCATCACCAGCTCCTGCCGGTTCGCGCGGGCGACGACGTGGTAGACGGCTCCATCATTCAGCATTCTCGGCTTGCGCATGCGGGAGTACCGCTCGCGGGTCAAGCGAACGCTTGCGATGTCCGGGGGGAAAGAGCTCTGTCCCCGAAACAATCACCCAATCCTGTAGCTCTGTCCCCGCAGATGGGTGTCATTTATGCCCTGCTCCTCGGGTTCTTCGTGATCTCGGCGTAACTCAGAGACACTGATGGAGCTGTCCTGTTACTGCAGCTCTGTCCCCAAGTAACTTCAAGCAGTGATATGGGGACAGAGCTTCTGATGTGCCTGGTAAAGGAGCGGGGGTGCCGGAGAAGACCGGAGTCCGGCGCGTCGCGCCGGACGAGGACTTCGGAGGCAGGGGGAGACGCGGCGAGGCTGGTGCCGCCGCGCTATGGCGGCGCCGACCTCGGAGCGGTTCTCCCTCTCCGCGCTAGATCCTCGCCCCCATCTTGTTCCCCGACTCGTAGCGCTTCAGGCCCGCGCGGAAGAGCGCGCGCGTGATGATGAGCCACGCGAGCGCGGCCGCCCAGACGACGCCGACGGCGCCCCAGTCGAGGCTGCGCCAGGCGGCGAGCGGGACGTAGGCGACGAAGGCCGAGGGCACGAGCGTGTAGAAGATCCAGCGCATGCCGGGCTCGAAGATGGTCTCGGGGTAGAGCGAGAACGAGAGGAGGAATTCCTGGAGCGCGCCCGAGATGCCCTGCGAGTCGCCGAGCCAGAACGCGAGGGTCTCGGCGGCGGAGAAGGCGGCCGCGAACACGAGCGCGGCCGCGGGGATGATGGCGAGGAACACGAGCCAGCGCCCGAGGCCGACGCCCGGCATAAGGGCGAGCACGATGAAGCCGTACGCGAAGTCGCCCCAGGCGCTGACGACGGTGCGCGAGCAGACGACGTTGAGCCAGACGTCGCGCGGCTGGAGCAGGTACACGTCGAGCTCGCCCTCGCGCACCATGCGCGAGATGGAGCGGATGTTGCCCGCGACGACGTGGGCGAGCCCGAACGAGGTGCTCGAGACGGCCCATACGAACATGATGTCGGTGAAGCCGTAGCCGCCGACGCCGCCGGTGCGGTCGATGAGGACCTTCCAGAAGACGGCGAAGGCTGCGTTGTTGAGCATCATGCCGAAGACCTGCAGGAAAAAGTTCACGCGGTACTCGAGCACGGCCTTGACGTTGACGGCGAAGGCGCGGCCGAGGAAGCGGAAGGTAGAGGCGAAGCGCACGGTCAACCTCCGTTGACGACGACGTGACGGCGCCCGGCGGCGAAGACCGCGGACGAAAGCAGGGCGGCGGCCAGCACCCACGCCGCCTGGACGCCGAGGATCGAGAGCGCCTCGCGCGGCTCGAAGGCGACCAGGATGCGCGCGGGCGACCAGGAGATCGCGGGAAAGGGCGTCCAGCGCGCGAGCGCGCGGGCCGCGTCCGGCAGGAACTCGATCGGGATCAGGGTGCCCACCACGAGCGCCAGCTTCTGGTAGATCCAGTAGAAGGCGTCGTTCTCCTCGAGCCGGAAGGCCGTCATGGCGAGCGACATCTGCAGGAAGAACTGGAGGCACGCCGAGAGGACGAGCGAGAGGGCGAGCGCCGGCGCGACCGCGAACGACAGGCCCGCGGGCACGGGCGGGGGACCCGCGAGCGCGAAGCCGAGCGCGAAGCCGACCGCGCCGAATACCGCGAGGTCGAGCAGCGCGGGGCCGACGCGCTCGGCGAACGAGGCGGGGATGAAGCCGTAGGGCCGGGCCAGGCGGTACGCGATCTGCCCGTTCTTGAGCTCCTCCGACACGCGCGCGAAGAAGGCGCTGAACGAGAAGATCGGCAGCTCCGCGACGATGAAGTACCAGGTGGACATCTCACGCGTGTACCCGGCGATGCTCGCGGAGCCGGCGTACACGGCGGCCCAGATGCGCGAGAACACGAACACGAAGAGGCCGTAGGTCAGGTAGCGCGCGGCGTAGCTCGCGAGGTACGCGGACTTCTCGCGGATCGCGACCGCGGCGATCACGGAGTACTTCCTATAGGCGAGCGCCGGCCGCGACATGGGCTTCCTCCTCGGAGCGGCTCGCGAAGATGGCCGCGATGATGTCCTCGAGCGGCTCGTCCTCGACGGTCAGGTCGACGAGCTCGCCGCGGGCGGCGAGGGCGGAGATCACATCCTCGAGCCGGTGCTTCGTGGTGTCGACGTCGTACTTGGCGGCGTCCTCGGTTCGCTTGATGGGCTCGAGTCCCGGCAGCGAGGAGTCGGCGGGCCCCGCCCACTTGACGCCGACCCGCTTTCGCCTGAGCGCGCGGTGCTTGAGCTCCTTCATCGACTCGTCGACCACGACGGTGCCGTGGTGGATGATGACCGCGCGCTTGCACACCTTCTCGATGTCGCCGATGTCGTGGCTCGTGAGGAAGATCGTGACGCCGTCCTCGCGGCGTAGCTCGTCGAGGAGGACGCGCACTTCGCGCTTGGCCACCACGTCGAGTCCGATGGTGGGCTCGTCGAGGAAGAGGATCTCGGGCTTGTGGAGGAGGCTCGCCGCGATCTCGCAGCGCACGCGCTCGCCGAGCGAGAGCTTGCGCACCGGAGTCTCGAGGTAGGGCGCGAGGGCGAAGCGTTCGACGAGCTCCGCCGTGCGCCGCGCGAGCGTCGCGTCGTCGAGCTCGTACACGGCGCCGAGCAGGCGGAAGCTGTCGCTCGCGGGCAGGTGGTACCAGAGCTGGCTCTTCTGCCCGAACACCGTGCCGATGCCCATGGCCAGCTTCATGCGGTCGCGCGCGGGGTCGAGGCCGAGCACCCGGGCCGTGCCGCCGGAGGGGTGGAGGATGCCGGTGAGCATCTTGATGGTGGTGGACTTTCCGGCGCCGTTCGGGCCGAGGAACGCGAGCACCTCGCCCCGTTCGACCTCGAGGTCGATGCCGCGGACGGCGTTCACGACGCGCCTCTCGGGCTTGACGAGGGACTTGAGCGAGGCGGCGAAGCCGCGAGGGCGGACGCGCGATTCGAAGGTCCTCGACAGGCCGCGGGTTTCGATGACGGACATGGCCGTCTCCCCGTTGCGGGGCGACCGCGCGGACGCGGGGGAGCCCCGAAGGTCGAGACTCCGTCCTCGGGCTTTTTTCCCGTGGGTGTCGCGGGGCTACGCCCGCCGGCGCCGCTCGGTCGCTGCCGCGGAAGCCGCGGATCCGGCCGCGAATCGGCCAGAACGCGCTCCCGCGAGGAACCCTAGGCGCCCTCTCGAGATGATGAACCGAATTGAAACGCCGCCCGGGGGGCGGCGTCAAGGGGCGCGGGCGTTTCTCTATAAAGAGTTATCGAGTGGGGTCGGATTTCCGGCCGGCCAGCTCCCAGCAGAACACGGTGGCGGCCTGGGCGACGTTGAGGCTTTCGACCTCGCCGGTGCCGGGGATCGAGACGAGCTTGTCCATCAGCTGGCGCACGGCGGGGGACAGACCTTCCTCCTCGTTGCCGAGGAAGAGCGCGACGCCCTTGCCCGCGCCCACCTGGGCGGAAAGCTCGCCGGCCCCGATCTTGCCGCGGTGGTCGGCGCCGACGCGGAGGAGCTTGCCTTCGGCGATGCGGGCGAAGGCCGCGGCGGTCTGGGTGCGGTGGATGCGGACGAGCTCCATGCCGCCCTGCGCGACGCGGTAGGCGCTCGTGGTCGGCTTGGCGTCCGCGTCGTCGTCGGACACCACCAGGGTGCGGATGCCGAAGAAGGCCATGCTGCGCACCACGGCGCCGAGGTTGAGCGCGTTGCCGATGCCGTCGAGCGCGACGACCTTCTCGCCGGCGCGCGCCCAGGCCTCGACGAGGCGGGCGTCCACCGGCTCGACGCGGGGCGGCTCGATCATGGCGACGACGCCCTGGTGGTGCACCGTGTCGGAGAGCTTCTCGAGGTCGGCTTCCGCGACCACGTTGTAGGGCTTCTTGTCGGCGGCCATGCGCGAGCAGAGCTCGCCGAATTCCCGCGCCCGCTCGCGGAGGATGTAGAGCCTGGTGATGCGCTCCGGGTGGCGCTCGGCGAGGGCGTGGACCGCGGCGCGGCCGCAGACCGCGAGTTCGTTGCGGATGGTGTTCTTCACGGGAACAATCTAGACCGCGGGGCGGCCGCGGCGCAATGGAGGTCGAGGGGACAGAGCTTTTCTCGAGGGGCCGATGGAGCCAGGCGGGAAGGGGACAGAGCTTTGAGAGCCGGCGGGGATGCGGGGGGCCGGGGGAGAAGGGGCGGCGGTCCCTTCTCCCCCGGATGGATCCCGGAGGCTCAGTCCTCTCCGCCGATCTCGGTGAAGTCGAGGGGGATCGAGGCCTTGCGCTTTCCGAGCTCGATGTTCAGCATGAAGATTCCCTGCTTCGAATCGCCGAGAAGCGCCAGGTTGCGGAGGATCTCCTCGGCGTTCTTCTCCTCTTCCACCTGCTCGTTGATGTACCACTGGCACAGTACCTGGGTGGGGTAGTCCTTTTCCGCGAGCGCCAGTTCGTAGAGCTCGTTGATGCTCGCGGTGACCTTCTTCTCGTGGGCGAGCACGCGCTCGAAGAGCGCCTTGATGGTGGTTTCCTTGACTTCCTGCTTCGAAATGGCGGGAACGGCGAAGGACGCGCCGCGGTCCTGCAGGAAGCGCGCGAACTTCATGGAATGGAACATTTCCTCGTGGTACTGGATGGTCAGCCACTTGGCGAAGCCCTCGAAGCCCTCGTTGACCATGCGCGAGGCCATCTCGAGGTAGAGGAAGGCGGATTCCATCTCGCGCTCGATCTGCAGATTGATCCGGTCGGTGACTTTCTTCGATATCATGGGAACCTCCTGTGGGATGGCCCGATTCAGTCGGGTCGGAGCGACGCCGAGGCGTTGCCTCCATTCCGGGTAAAAGTAGTAATTTAATCGGCAGGAAGCAAGGATGTCGGGCTTGGCTGCCGCATCGGGTCGGAACCGGGCTTGTCGCCTCCGCGCCGAGGAACCGGGTAGCCGTCTATGGGTGGCGGCCCCGGGCCCTGCCGGGTTCGCTTGACAAGTCTCGGGGCAAGATTATGTTTGTCAGGTGAAATGGAGCTTCAATGGCACACGAAGATGACCTGAACGCGGAGCTCGCCCGGCGCGTCGTCCAGTTGGTCGGCGAGGCGACGGGTCACAATGTCAACGTGATGGGACAGGGCGGGGTCATCATCGCGTCGACCGATCCGGCCCGTGTCGGGACCATCCATGACGGAGCCCGTCGCATCATGGCCGGAGAGGTGGACGAGATCGCGGTGACGCCCGAGATGGCCGCGGGCATGGCGGGAACGAAAGCGGGCTACAACGGGGTGATCACCTGGAACGAGCGCCGCGTGGCCTGCATCGGCATCTCGGGCGATCCGTCCATGGTCAAGCCGGTGCAGAAGATGGCGGAGATCGTGGTGCGCGAGGAACTCGACCGGCTCGCCGCCCGGCGGCGCGAGCAGGAGTTCATCTCGTCGATGGACGCGGAAATCGCCGACATAGCCGAGCGGATGATGGTCCTTTCGCTGAACGGATCCATTCAGGCCGCGCGGGTCGGGGCGGCGGGACGTGGCTTCAAGATCGTCGTTCAGGAAATGCGGAGCCTTGCGGCCCAGATCCAGGAAAAAGTGCGGCGCCTCGACGAGGCCGCCCGGGAAGATTGAGCAAGGCTTCTCCCCTTCCAGGCCGGCCGGCGCTCTACGATGGAGGAAACTATGGACATGCAGTACAGGCGTCTGGGTTCGGCGGGTATCCGCACGAGCGTCTTTTCCCTCGGCTCCTGGGTGACCTACGGCAAGCAGGTGGACATGGACGCGGCGGAAGCGAGCCTGCGCATCGCCTACGACGCGGGCGTCAACTTTTTCGACAACGCCGAGGCCTACGCCGGGGGCGCGGCTGAAGAGCTCATGGGCGCCGCGCTCAAGCGCCTCGGCTGGCGCCGCGGATCCTATCTCGTCTCGACGAAAATCTACTGGGGCCTCCATGACGGACCCAACGAGAAGAATACGCTGAACCGCAAGCGACTGCTCGAGGGCATCGACGGCTCCCTCAAGCGGCTCGGCATGGATTACGTCGACCTGCTGTACTGCCACAGGCCCGATCCGGACACGCCCATAGAGGAGACGGTCTGGGCCATGTCCGACATCGTCGCCTCGGGGCGGGCCATGTACTGGGGAACCAGCGAGTGGAGCGCCGAGCAGATCCGCGAGGCTTGGGATGTCGCGGACCGCTGCAAGCTCCGGAAGCCCCAGATGGAGCAGCCGCAATACAACCTTTTCGTCCGCAACCGGGTCGAGAAGGAGTATTCGCGGCTCTACGACTCGATCGGCCTGGGGCTTACGACCTGGAGCCCGCTCGCGTCGGGCGTCCTGACCGGCAAGTATCTCAAGGGCATCCCCGAAGGCAGCCGGCTTTCGCTGAAGGGTTACGAGTGGCTCAAGGAAGCGACCCTCACCCATGCGCGAATCGACGCCGTGCGCAAGCTGGAGGGCATCGCCAAGGATCTCGGCGTGCCGCTCGCCCGCCTGGCGCTGGCCTGGGTCGCCCGGAATCCGCGCGTCAGCTCCGTGATCACCGGGGCGAGCCGGCCCGAACAGGTGGCCGAAAACCTGAAGGCGCTTGACCTGCTTCCACAGCTTGACGATGCCGTGGTCGCGCGCATCGAGGATGCCGCCGGACCGGGAGAATGACGGACAAACGCGCCATGGCATACACGGCTCCGCCCCTGGAACAGCGCATCATCCTCCACCCCGGCGAGCATCGGGTCGTCCAGGGAAAGGCCATCCTGCAGACCCTCCTCGGATCGTGCGTGGCCGCTTGCCTGTATGACGAGAAGGCCGGGGTGGCCGGGATGAACCATTTCCTGCTGGCGAACAAGCGCTATGCGAAATCGATGCCGCTCAGTGTCACCGAAGCGGGGCGCTACGGCATCCACGCGATGGAGCTCCTGATCAACGACATGATCAAGCTCGGGGCCGAGAAGCCGCGCATCAAGGCCAAGGCGTTCGGCGCCGGCAACATCATCGAGACGCTCGGCTCCGACAATTTCGAGTGCGTCGGCGACGTCAACGGCCGCTTCATCAGGGAATTCCTGAGCACGGAGGGTATCGACCTGATCTCCGCCGACCTCGGCGGAGATCTCGGCCGCGTGATCCACTTCCACACTGATACGCATCAGGTATTCAGGCGTTTCATCAAGAAGCATGAAACCCTCGAGATCGAGAAGGACGAGCGCACGTTCTGGACCCGGGAGATCGAGCGGCATGAGAAACCGGAGGGCGGCGTAGTCTTCTTCAAATGAGGCCCTGGCGTCGAGAAACCCGGCCGGTCGCTTCGAGACGGTTCAGGATATCCAGGCGAGCATCGCCGCGCCCGAGTCCGCGGTCTTCGCGAACCAGGCCTTGATCCGCTCGAAGTGGTACTCGAGGTAGTCGAAATCCGAAGCGTCCTCGAAACCGGGAAGGATTTCCCGGTTCCCGAGGACCTCCGTCTCGAAACGGCCGCGGAGCGCCGTAAAAGAAATCGTATCCAGGGCGGTCCGGATCGACGCAACCGCTTCGGGAGCGAGGACGCGCGCCGGGCCGTAGCCCCAGTCCTCATCGCCCAGGCTTTCGCCGCCGAAGGCGAGGTCATGGAACGGGCCTTGGCCGTCCCAGGGCGAGCCGCACAGCAGGTAGTGTATGCCGTGCCAGGACTTGTCGGCGTCCAGTGCGAGCGCGTCGTCGTCCTCGGCGAGTTCGAGGAAGCGCACGAGCGCCGCGTCGTCGGCCGCGAGCTCAGCGAGCCGCGCGGGCGAGACCGGCGCGTAGCGGGCGATCATCTCATTCCCGCCACGAGCCGGGCTACGGTGAATGCGTCATCGAAGCTGCGGCCGTCATGCACGAACCACTGGGCGGCGTACCCTTCCGGGAACTCCTTCGCGATACGGACGGGCTTACGCACGGTTTCCGGGAAATCGCCGCCCAGAACCGCCTCTTTCTCGCTCTTGCGGAGCGAAAGGCCGAACACCACGCCGCCGACCGCCGGCGCCATCCAGTACAGCGATTCCTTTTTGCGCTCGGCCTTCCAGGTCCAGCCGTAGCGCTTGTTGTGATACTTCCACGATCCTTTCCAGCCATCCGCCTCGGCGAATTCCACAAACCGCTCGAACCAGGGCGCGGCCTTGCCGAGGCGCTCGCGGACGAGTGCGGCGTCGGGGACCGGGGACTTGTCCACGAAAATGCGTTCTTCCATCGCGAACCTCCGCGCGTCGGGCCTTGGGGCCCGCAAGGACCAGTTTATCCGAGCGACGCGAGCGCGTCGACGGAGGCGGCCAGACAGACCATGGCGCGCTCCTGGACGAAGCCTTCGCCCTCGTAGAGGGACAGGGCCGATCGATTGAGGGCGTTGACCGACAGGAAGGCTTTCGTGAAGCCCCGCTCGGCGCCGAAGGTGAGCGCGGAACGAACGAGGAACCGCCCCAAGCCCTGCCCCCGCACTTCACGATCCACGGTTACGGCCCCGACGAAGAGCACGCCTTCGTCATCGTCACGATCGAGAAACAAGGTTCCATGCGCCGTGCCGTTCCGGTCCCGGAGCAGGAGGAGCCCGCCCGGAAGGGCCGTGTCCGAACGCAGCATCTCCAGGACATCTTCGGTGCTCGCGTCGTGGGCGCCGAGCACCTCCTTGAAGTTGCGGTTTCGGACCTCGACGAACTCCATGACGGCGCGCTCGTCCTCGGCCTTGACGGCTTCGAGCGTCCAGCCGGCCGGCGCTACCGGAGGCATGTCCGAAAGGATGGGCGCTTCCATGCCGTACACGACGCGCTCCCTCGAGAAGCCGAGCGCCTCGAGCGCGGCAAGCGTTCCGGCGGCCGTCTCCGGCAGAAAGAGGTAGAGTTCGCGGACCCGGCCTTCCGCGGCCCGGGCGGACGCGAGGAGCAGGTTCCGGTAAGCGTCGCGCGCGCCTCCCGAGCCTCCCGAGCCTCCCGCGCCTTCCGTGTGGAGTATCGCGAAGCGTCCTCGTCCCGCGCGCCCCCAGGAGCCGCCGAGGAGCAGCGAGGCGGCGCCCTCGACCTTTCCGTCGTCCCTCGCGAGGATGAAGGCCGGGGTTTCCGGTCCCGGCCGGAAATCCGGGCCCGGAAGGAAGGATTCGTCATGTGCCTTCCCGTGCGTCGCGCAGTAGTCCAGGAACGAGGAAAGGTTCCCCGGTCCGACCGGAATTGCCTCGGAAGTTTTCATCACCATCCTCGCTTTCTCGTTCGGCTCATCGATTGCGTCGCTTCCACGGGGCGGCGTCGTCGTCCCCGGCGGCGCCCGTGGTTCGCGCGCGCTTCGCGAGGCGCGACTTGATCGAAGGGCGCGGCCGCTGGCCCTGCGTGCGATCGTGTCCGGACTTGCGCCGGACGGTCGGCAGTCCCAGGGTCGCCGCGATCCAGGCGCCCGCGCGCGCCAGGGTTTCTCGCCCGGGGCGGGTCGGGACGCCGATGAAGGCGTGGACCACTCCGGGAACCTTGATGAATTCGACGGGAACGCCGGCTTCCCTTAGGCGTTTGGCGTACTGCTCTCCGTCGGAGGAAAGCGGATCGAGGCCGGCGCTGGCGATGAAGGCGGGCGGGAGTCCGGCCAGGGACGCGGCCCTTAGCGGCGACGCCAGCGGGTCGTACGCGTCGGAGAGGTCCCGCAGGTACTGGTCGCGGAACCAACGGATGTCGCGCTCGGTCAACATGTAGCCTTCGCCGAAGTTCCGATACGACTCGGTATCGAAGCGGGAGAGGTCCGTGGCGGGTACGAAGAGCACCTGGGCGGCGATCGGCGGCAAGCGTGCATAGCGGAGATCGCGCAGGTGTATGCAGAGGGCGGCGGCGATGGCGGCACCCGCGGAGTCTCCGCCCAGGATGATCCGGGAGGCGTCCAACTCAGGGCTCGCGCCTCTGTCGGCCAGCCACTCGAGTACGGCGGTTCCTTCCTGGATGGGCGTCGGGAAGCGGGCTTCGGGCGCGAGCGAGTACTCCACCGAGAGGACGGCGCAGCCGGAGGACGCCGCGAGCCCGCGGCACAGTCCGTCATGGGTCTCGATCGAGCCCGTCACCCAACCGCCGCCGTGGAAATATACGATGACCGGCCGGCGACCCGAGCCGGGAGGCAGGTAGCGTCGAACCGGAATCCTGCGGCCGCGGGCCTTGGCGACCAAGTCCACCGTGTCGATGTCCCGCGGGTAGAAGGGAATGACGAGCCGCGTGGCGAGTTCGGTTTCGCGGCGTTTCCACGCTACCGAAACCTCCTTGCGGCGCCAGGAGCTGGTTGCGCGCTCCGCCGCGATCAGGAAGGCGAAAAAGGGATCCACGCGGGGCGAGGTCCTGTCGGAGCGACGGCGTCGCCAGAGCAGAAGGTAGAGCGCCCCGAACAGGAGTACGAGCAAGGTGAATACGCTACGGTCGAAAGGCATGCGCGCTCCCGGGTCGGTATGAAGGCTCCGACTCCGAAGTATATGCTTTCGGGCGGGATTTCGCCCGATCGCGGCGCCCTGTTGCACCCGTCACGGGTGCAGTATCATCTAAGGAGTCATGGAAATCGAAGAAAGCCTCAAGCGCGGACCGATGCCCCCGTGGTATGCCCTCGACCACGCCGCCATCATCTACCCGGCTGTCATCTCGGACCGGATAACGGTGTTCTTCCGGCTCCAGGCCACCCTCGACCGGCCGGTCAACATCGAAATCCTGTCCAAGGCCATGGCGAACATCGCGAAGCGCTTCCCGCACTACCACGTCGAGCTCAGGCGCGGCCTCTTCTGGTACTACCTGGAGAAGAATCCGGAGCCACAGCAGCCGATCGCGGATTCGCGCTATCCCATGCAGAAGCCCGGCGTCGGCCGGCGCGGCGTTCATCTGTATCGCGTCCGGGCCTACCATGACCGCATCGCGCTCGAGGTCTGCCACATCATCACCGACGGATCCGGCGGCCTGATCCTGCTCAAGACGCTGCTCGGCGAGTACTTCCGCCTGCAGGGGGTGGACGTCGCGTACGTCGACGGCGTGCTCGATCCGGAATCCGAGCCGCCCGAGGACGAGTGGGAGGATGCCTTCGCGAAGTACAGCATGCCCGGCTATCCGCCGCCGCCGCACGAGGTGAAGGCGTACCATATCCCGGGTACCCACCTGCCGATCCGGACGAACCGCATCGTCACGGGCTACCTCTCGGTGAAGGAGCTGCTCGATGCGTCGAGGAAGCACGGCGCGTCGGCCACCGAGTACCTCTCGGCCCACTACGTCGCGGCGCTCCAGGACATCCAGGACGCCGACCCGACCCAACGGAACCGGAGGCGGCGCAGGCCCATCAAGTTCGAGATACCGGCGAACATGCGCAAGATCTTCCCCACCAATACAATGAGGAATTTCAGCCTCTTCATGATGCCCTTCGTCGACACCCGGCTCGGGCACTGGAAATTCGAGGAGATCCTTCACACGGTCAAGCACTCGATGGCGCTCCAGCTTCGGCCCAAGGAGCTCCTCAAGACCATCACGCGCAACGTCCAGGCCGCACGGAGCATCTTCATCCGCGCGCTGCCGTTGCCGCTCAAAAACGCCTTCATGCGCATGCTCTACAGCGCCCTCGGCGAATCGCTCTTCTCGGGGCTGTTGACCAACCTGGGCCCCGCCGGAATCCCCGAGCCGATCGCCTCCAGGGTTCGCAAGGTCGAGGTCCTGGTGACGCCGAGCCCGTTCATGAAGACCACCGCCGCCATGGTGAGCCACGGCGACGTCGCGGCGATCAGCTTCGGCAGCAATATCGTCGAAACCGACCTCGAGCGGATCTTCTTCCGCCGCCTGGTCAAGGCCGGGCTCCACGTCAAGATCGAATCGAACGTCTCGTCGCACGACGAGAGGAAGGAAGGATAAGCATGCCCTATTGCAGCGATTGCGGGGTGGAGGTCGACGCGGGAGTCGAGGCCTGCCCCCTATGCAAGGCTCCCATCCACAGGTCGGCGGAGTGCGCCGAGCCGACGCGGCCGCACGCGGCCTATCCCGATCGGATCATCGACCCCGAGGACCGCTACCACCTGACGGCCACCGAGCGGCGCCGCATCGCGGTCGAGTTGCTATCCCTGGCCTTCGGGCTCGCCGGGGCGGTGATCCTGCTCGTGGACCTGGTGGTCAACCAGCGGCTCGGCTGGTCCCTCTACGCCCTCGTGTCGGTCGGCTTCGCCTGGCTGGTGACGACCATGCCCCTGATCCTCTTCGGCAAGCCGTGGCTCGTGTTCGCGGTGCTGGCTCCGGCCCTCCCGCTCTTCCTGTTCCTGATCGACGTATTCGACGGGCGCGGCATCGGCTGGTTCCTGCCCTACGGCCTGCCGATCGCGGGGGCCGGCATGGGCGCCGTGGCCGCCGTCGGGGCGGTCATCGGGGCGAGTCGGCGCAAGGGCCTCAACGTCGTAGCCACCATCTTCCTCGGGGCGGCGCTCTTCGTGCTCATCCTCGAGGGCATCCTCGACCTGAACCGCGGCGGACTCTCGCCCTACTGGTCGGCGATCGCGGCGCTCGCGCTGGCGCCGACCGCGGTGGTGCTCTACTTCCTGCACGGCCGCGTGCTCCGCGGCGCCGATCTGAGGAAGGTGTTCAGGCTCTGACCCCCCAGCCCCTCGCGGACGGCGGTGGAGAAACCGGCTCCCGTTGCGGGGGCCGGTTTCTTTTTTGAGGAAAGGGGCGGGGACGGGGGAAAGGGGCGGGGACGGGGGAAAGGGGCGGGGACGGACGGAGGGGCGGAGCCGTTCTCGGCCGGGCGGGGACAGAGCCGTTCTCGGAAGGGGCGGGGACGGAGCCGTTTTCAGCCGTGCCGGGGTCCTTCGTAGGGGCCTCGGAAGCGCTTCGGCGCGTAGAGGAAGCCGAAGCTGGTCGCGCCCTCCTTGGTGGCCGTGGCGTGGTGCCGTCGGTGCGCGTTGACTATGCCTTCCAGATACGCGCCGCGTGCGGGAATCCTGAGCCACCGGATCCGCTTGTGGAACATGATGTCATGGAAGAGCACGTAGCCGAGGCCGTAGAGCGCGACGCCGAAGCCCGCCGCCGCCACGAGCGACCGACCGCGGAGCAACCCGTTGTAGATAAGAAGGAAGGACGCGAACGCGAAAACGAGCGCGTACGCGTCGTTGCGCTGGAGCCGGCGCCCCGATTTACTGTGGTGGTCGCTGTGCAGGAACCAGCCGAAGCCGTGCATCACCCAGCGGTGCATGCCGTAGGCGACGCCCTCGAAGGCCGCCGCGGAAGCGAGCAGGACGAGGGCGTGGGCCAGGAACGATACGATTGGCGATACCATGGGCGTCCTCCGGAGGCGCGCGGCGCTTCGCCCTTGCGACGGCGACCGGACGCGCCTGATACTCTAGGACCGGCGTCGCTCCGGCGCAAGCGAGGAACGGCGCGGCACGAGAACCGCGGCACGGGGACGGAGGACCAATGGGCGGAAGGGCGATCGTGATCGGCGCGGGGCTCGGCGGGCTTTCGGCCGCGGCGAACCTGGCGCGCGTGGGCTGGCGCGTGGAAGTCCTCGAGCAGGGGGAGGGTCCGGGAGGGAAGGCGACCGAAGTCCGGCTCGGCGCCTATCGCTGGGACGCCGGCCCGAGCCTCGTGACCATGCCGCGGGTGTTCCGCTCCACGTTCGAACGGCTCGGGAGGCGCCTGGAGGACTACCTTACGCTCGTCCCCCTGGACCGGATCTACGCCTATTTCTGGCCGGACGGCGCGGCGCTCGGCTCGTACGCCGACCGCGCGCGTTTCGGCGACGAGGCGGATCGGACCTTCGGATCCGGCTCGAAGGAGCTGACTCGCTACCTTGCGGACGCCGCGCGGCTCTGGCGCATCGCGGGCGAGATCTTCCTCGAGCGGCCCATCCACGAGATCGGGTCCTGGCTCGGATTCCGAACCCTTCCCAAGATCCTGGGGCTACCCTTCATCGATCCGCTCCGCAGCTTCCACGCGCGCAACGCCGCGAGCTTCCGCGACCCGCGCCTCGTGCAGCTCTTCGACCGCTACGCCACCTACAACGGCTCGAACCCCTGGCGCACGCCGGCCACCATGGGCATCATCCCCCACGTCGAGTACGAGTGGGGCGGTTGGACCGTGCTGGAAGGCATCCACGCCATACCCCGCGCCCTCGAGCGCGTCGCGCGCGAGCTAGGCGTCGAATTCCGTTACGGCGCGCGGGTCGAACGCATCCTGACTGACGGGAGAAACGCGGTCGGCGCAGCCTGGGTCGACGCGGGGGGGCGTCGTGGCGAGGTCCGCGCCGACGCCGTGGTTTCGGACCTGGACGTCCTCGCCACCTGGCGCGAATTGTTGAACGCGCCTGAATCGAAGGCTGCCCGCCGCTACGCGCGGCTGGAACCTTCAAGTTCGGGCGTGGTGTTCTATTGGGGAATCAAGCGGCGCGACGGGCGGCTCGGCGTCAACAACATCTTCTTCTCGACTGATTACGCGGCCGAGTTCCGCGACATCTTCGACGAGGGCCGCCTGCCCGACGACCCGACCGTCTATGTCAACATCACGGGCCGCGTCACCGCGGGCGACGCTCCGCCGGACGGGGACAACTGGTTCGTGCTGGTCAACGCGCCGCCCGATCGAGGGCAGGACTGGTCCGCGGAGCTCGCGAGGCTCCGCGCGACGGTCATCCGCGTCCTTTCGGAGCGGCTCGGCTGGAACGTCGGCGCGGCCATCGTCGAGGAGGCCACGCTCGACCCCGCGCGCATCGCGCTCCGGACCGGCGGCTCGGGCGGCTCGCTTTACGGCATCGCCTCGAATTCTCCCTCGGCCGCCTTCCGCCGGCAAGCCAATCGTTGCCGCGAGGTCGACGGGCTCTACTTCTGCTCCGGCTCGGCCCATCCGGGCGGCGGCATGCCGCTCGTGCTGCTGTCCGGCCGCATTGCCGCGGAGCTCGCGGACCGGAGGTACCGCGGGCGCTGACTCAGGCGCCCTCGAGCCCCTCTTGGCCGACGGCGGTTTCGGCGATTTTCTTCACCTTGAGATACTCGGTGTTGAGCCGCGACATGCGCAGGTTGAGCCGCGCCAGCCGCTGCGCCAGCAGGCGCGCCAGGTAGATGCCGTAGTGCGGGTTGTCCTTGATCAGGTTGACGAAATCCTGCTTCGAGATGCGGATCAGGGTGCTCTTGCCCTTCGACACCACCGTGGCGGAGCGACGGTTGGAGAGGAGGAAGCTCATCTCGCCCATGAACATGTCGTCCGGGGTGAGCGCGGACACCAGCTTGCCCTTGGCGTAGACATGCAGGCGGCCTGAGACGATGTAATAGAGGAAGTCGCTCGCCTCTCCCTCGGAGCAGATGTACTGACCGTCCTGGAAATTCATTTCCAGCGCGCTTTCGAAGATGGCGGGGATGACGTTCGACTGGGCCACCTGGTGGTCGATCTCGAAGCTGACCTCGTTGCCCTTCTCGTTGTAGGCGAGGTTCTTGACGTAGATGCCGGCCATGCGCATGCCCATGCCGTGGAGTCCCGGCTCGGCCGGATCGGCGTTGATGCGGGAGCGCCAATCGAAGCCGTCGCCTTCGTCGCGGATGGTGAAGCGCGACCACTCCGGCATGATCGTGTAGGTGAAGTAGACCTTCCTGGCCCGCACACCGGAATCGCGGTTCTTTTCGCGGATCAGGTCCATGATGTCGCGGTTCTTCTCGAGCCAGGCGCTTTTCTCTTCGAAGGAAATCTTGCAGTTCCCGTGTTCGATGGCGTTTATGAGGAGCTCGAGCAGCGCGACGTGGAGCTTTTCCTTCATCTCGCGGTCGATCAGGTTGGCGTTGTAGAGGTAGTTGGTGACGAGGTTCGAATACGTGGTGATGTCGAGCGGCTCGTTGTCGATGACGAAGGAGCCGGAAATGCTCTTGATCAGGTGCTGCTGGATGCCGCGCTGGAAGAGGATCTGCTTGTTCTGCCGCACGATCTTCAGGAGGCGCTGGAAACCGGCGGCCAGTTCGCGCTTCTTGAGCATCGCGATGACGTTCTGGTCGCGCATGGACTCGCGCAGGTCCTTCTCGTCCAGCTGGTCGTGGATGGCCACGATGCCGCCGTAGTGGAGCCACGGGTCGCGCCGTATTTCCTCGAGCACGGCCATCGCGTCCACTTTCGGATCGGAGAAGCAGATGACCTTCATGTCGGGGAGCTCGTACTTGAGGAACTCGATGACGGACGAGCCGTCGCTGAAGAAGACGGGCTCGAACTCGCCGCCGAAAGCCGCGCACTGGGCCTCGATGAAGCGGTTGAGCTGTTCGTCGGAGGAGATGACGGGGAACTTTCTCACGATGGCCGGTCCTTGTCTTCGTTCGAGGTGGAAGCCCGCGCCGGGCGCGCGTTGCTCCCTACAGCATCGGCGCGAAAGGCGCTCCGATTGACGACGATGGCTTCACTTTTGTATCATGACCCGGCATTTAGCGCCACGGGCCTATAGCTCAGCGGTCAGAGCTGCGGACTCATAATCCGTAGGTCGCTGGTTCAAATCCAGCTGGGCCCAGAAAACGCCGTCTCGCCCGTAAGGGCGGGGCGGCGTTTTCTATAAGGATCCAGCTGGATTTGAACCGAGGCGTCCGTTCCGAGCGATGAGCGAGGACGAGCGCCATGGAAGGCGCGAGAGGGCTCTCGAGGCGGGCTTTAGGGCTCTGGCACGATGCCCGAGCCCTAAAGCCAAATCCAGCTGGGCCCAGAAAACGCCGTTCCGCCCTTGGGTGGGACGGCGTTTTCGATAAAGGCCCAGCTGGATTTGGCTCGGACCCGGTCGACCGTCGTGGGATGGAGCCTCGGTACGCCGGCCGCGCGAGCGAGGTGCCCGGCCGGTCCGCGGCCGGCTCCCTGATTCAGCTGCCGTCCCGCGAGTTGGCTTCGACCAGTTCCCGGAGCGAGGCCAGGGCCGCCTCGCAGGAATACTGCGCCACGTCGATGGATATCGAGTCCTCGCGACCGCCGATGCCGGAGTCGAAACGGCCGGAAATGATGTTGAGCGCGGCGAGCGCGGTCTTGAAGTGCAGGATGCCCTCGTGGGCCACGTCCCGGACCGCGCGCCTTCGCGCTTCAGCCTGCAAGCGCGTCTCCGATCTCGCGTGACGAAAAGAGGCCGTCCGGCGACATCCTCACGATCGCCCTGCCGTCGAGCCGGGATATGCCGAGCACGAAGGGTTCCCAGACGCCGTGTACGGCATCGTCCCCGTCCGAGTCCGTGGTTTCTTCCAGGTCGACCACCCCTGAAACGCCATCGACGAGGGCGCCGACGAGCGCCCGTTCCCCGGCGCCCGGGAGCGTGAACACCAGCACGCACGCGTCCGAGCCGAGCTCGCCCGCCCGGAGCCCCAATTTGGCGCGAAGGTCGAGGATCGGAACGCTTTCGCCCCTGAGATCCATGACCCCGCGGAAGTACGGCAAGCGGCTCGGGACGGCGGTCTCTCCCGCGTACTCGACGACGCTTTGGACTATCCGGACGTCGACGGCGTACTCGACGCCGTCGAGCTTGAATGCCAGGTACTGCATGCCGGCTCCTCAATAGCTCTCGAAATCGGTATCGGATACCGTCGAGGCCAGGATCGCTTGACCGGTGCGGTCGTTTTTCGGGACGATTCCGCGAGGAGTCGCTTCGATGGACCGCCTCGATGTCGGAGCTTCGAAGACGGGTTCACCATGGTCGCCCGGACCTCGTTCGAAGCGCGCGTTGACGTGTGCGGCGCGCTCCGTCCTTCTCCCGCGTTCCGCGCCGGGGCGGGGGGCGTCCGCGTCGAGCTTGAAGAAAGAGACCGTCTCTTCGAGCAGTCTCGCCTGCCCGGAGAGCTCCTCGGCCATGCTCGCGAGTTCTTCGCTGGCGCTCGCGTTTTGCTGGATCACGGCGTCGAGCTGCGACATGGCGAGAGCGACCTGGTCGGTGCCCGTGGTCTGCTCCTGGCTCGCGGCGGCGATCTCGGCCACGAGGTCGGCCGTTTTCCGGATGTCGGGAACGGAGTCGGCGATGAGCCGGCCCGCCGCGTCGGCGGTTTCGACGGTCTTCGAGGACAGGTCCGCGATCTCGCCCGCGGCCTTCTGGCTCCGTTCCGCCAGCTTCCGCACTTCGCTCGCGACGACCGCGAAGCCGCGGCCGGCCTCGCCGGCCCGCGCCGCCTCGATGGCCGCGTTCAGCGCGAGGAGGTTGGTCTGCCTCGCGATCTCGTCGATGATGCCGGTCTTCGCGGCGATCTCCCGCATGGCTTCCACCGCGCCCGCGACGGACCGAGCTCCGGACTCGGCGCTCGCCGCAGCCTTCCTCGAAAGCGAGTCGGTGGTCTTCGCGTTGTCCGCGTTCTGCCGCACCGATCCGGACATTTCCTCGACGCTGGCCGAGACCTCCTCGGCGCTCGAGGCCTGCTCGCTGGCGCCCTGGCTCAGCTGCTCGGCCGTGGCGCTCATGCCGTCCGAGCCGCTCGAGACGTTGCGCACGGACGACTGGACCGCGGCTACGACCTCGCGCAGCTTGTCGGCCATGGCCGCGAGCGACCGGGCGATGCTGCCGGGTTTCGCCTTGCGAATGTCCAGGCGGAGCGAAAGGTCGCCCTCGGACAGGCTCGCCGCCGCGGCCGCGATCTCGGCGGGCTCGCCGCCGACCTGCCGCGTGACGGCGCGGGTGATGATGATGCCGAGCAGTACGCCGAGGCCGGTGCATCCGGCGACGAGAAGGACCATGAAGCGGACGCTCGATTCGTACAGCTTGGTGGTCTCGACCGAGTAGTCCTCGGCGTTGGCTTCCTTCCGTCTCGACGCCTCGGTCATGGCCAGGTCGAGCGCGTCCGCTACGGCGCGGCCTTCCCCCTGCGCCAGGGTCACCGACGCCCGACGCTCCTGCAGGTCCTCGAGCAGCGCGAGATCGATGACGCGCCGTTTGAGCGCGTCGGCGGCTGCGGCTTTCGCCCGGATGTCCTCGATGAGCCGACGACCGTCTTCGGTGACGAAGAGCCAGGACGCCTTGTCGAGGTATTCGAGCATGGCAGCCTGGTACCGGCCGACGGCTTCCGCGTGCCGGGTCCGGTCCTCCGCCGTGCTCGACAGCAGCATGTTCTTCTCGGCCCGGCCCGCGTAGATCAGGTTGATGTTCGCCTCTTTGATGTACGAAAGCCCGAGCAGCTCGCGCCGGTACATCGTGTCGGCCATGTCGTTCATGGCTCCCACGTTCCGAATTCCCACGACGCCCACGACGGCGCTCAAGGCCGACAAGGAAAGGAACGCCAGGATCAGCATGGTTCCCAGACGCATTCGACTCTTCATGTCCGCTCCCCGGCTCCGCCGCGGGCGGAACCTCATGGAACCAAGCTAGGAGGGGCGGAGCGCCGGGGCAACGCAACTTTGGTGCAAAGTCGGGCGCCGACCGATTGGTCGATCGCCCAAGCCGGATCCCGCGGTGGCCTTTTGCGACGAAAGTTAACTGCGCCCTGCGCGCGGACGTTGGTACCTTTCAGGCATCGTCCATCGGGGGAGAGCATGCAGGGAAGCGTTCAGGGGAGGCCCGCGGGAAGGGCCGCCGTCATGCGCGCGTTGATCGAGGCGGCCGTCGAGCTGTTCTCGTCGCGGAGCTATGGAGAGGTCGGCGTGAGGGAGCTCGCGTCGAAGGCGGGGGTCAATCCCGCCCTCGTGCACCTCTATTTCGAGTCGAAGGAAGACGTCCTCCGGGAGGCTTCGATGGCGTGCTTCGGGCGTCTCGAGGAAAGGATGCGGTTCCTGCGCGCTTCGTCCGCGTCGCCGTCGGCGTTGGCCTCGGCCTGCGTCGAGCAGGGTCGGTATTTGCGCGTGCTCCTGACGGCGCTGTGCGCCCCGCTTCGCCGCCCCTTGCCGTTCGACGGGGAGACGGTGCTGGACTTGCTCGCGATGGCGGCCGACGGAACCCGGGCTTCCGCGTCGGGCGATGCCCGCGACGTGCTTCGGGGCATCGCCGCCGCGGGGATCGGCTTCCTCATGCTGGAGCGCGCGGCTCCGGGCAGCGGGAACGGCGGCGAAGCGGCGGGCGGACGGATTTTCGAGGAAACCTATCCGCGCTTGATCGAGGCCGCGCTCGCGGGACTGGGCGCGGCCCGCTCCGGGTTCACGGCTCTATCCCCATCTCCCGGATGAAGCGGATGAATTCCACCCGGCTGTGCGTGCGGGTTTTGCGGTAGAGCGAAAATACCTGGACCTTGACCGCCGATTCGGAGATTTCCATGGCGCGGGCGATCTCCTTGTTGGACATGCCCGATGCGAGGCATTTCGCGATCTGCTCCTGACGATGGGTGACGCCCCATTCCGAGAGGCGGTGCGGCGCTTCTTCCGCGCCCAGCCTCGACCCGAGCTCGGCGATGGAGGAGGCCAGCGACTTGAGCCGTCCTATCAAGTAACCGCGGTCGGCTTCGATCTGGCGCTCGTGGCTCAGGTCCTTGAACACGGCGATGGTTCGGATCGACGCGCCGTTTTCGTCGAGTACGGGCACCACCTGCGCGCTCGCGGGAAACGGGACGCCGTTGGAACGTTTGAGCCGGACGTCGCCCTGCGCGAATCCCTTCCGGGCGAGCTCGCCGGAGGCCCAGACGGCGATCCGCTCCTCCTGGGCGCAGAAGAGGTCGAGCGACTTCCCGACCAGGTCCTCGCCCGGCAGGCCGAAGGTCAAGGAGGCCGCGCGGTTGCCTTCCAGGATGGTCGAACAATCCGAATCGAGGGCTATCACGGCGTCCTCGAGATTGGCGAGGATGCGTCCCGCCGCCGGCTGTCCCGCTTCGGTCCCGGGCAGGAACCGGGCATGGTCGGCCGCGATGGAGCCGACGACGAGGAAGCTCCTGCCTTCGTCCCCGCTCTCCACGCGCCGGGCGTAGAGCTCGAGGACGATCCTGGCCCCGTGGCCGGTGCGGAACGCCAGTCTGGTCTCGGCCGCGCCGAGGACGGCGACCGAAGCCAGGCACTCGTCGGCTCTCGCGGAATCGTCCGGGTGCACCAGCGCCTCGGTCCAGGCCTGGCCGCGGAGCTGCTCGATCGAGGCGCGACCGAGCACCCTTCGGGCGAACTCGCCCGCCTCGCGGATGCATCCGGCGGGGTCCAGGTGCAGCACGAGCTGTTTCTCGGCTCCGAACAGCGCTTCCACGAGGCGCGCCGAAGTGCCGCCGCCGGCCTCCGGGATGCGCCGGTCCGAGCCTTCGCGGATTCCGCCCCTGCCCCTGTCCGGATCCGGGCTCGGCGCTTCCGAGAAGACGCCGACGATGGACCGCACCCTGCCGCGCGAGTCCCGCACGGGGCTCGTCGAGAGCAGGAGCCGGATGAAGACGCCGTCCTTCCGCCGTCGGACGATTTCGCGATTCACGAAGCACTCGCCGCCGATCACGCGCGCGCGCATGGAATCGTACTCCCGATGGAGGTCTTCGGGAACGTACGGGGCGTACCGGCCGAGCGCTTCGTCGCGGGTCCATCCGAACAGGCGCTCCGCGGCCGCGTTCCAGGCCAGCATGACGCCGTCGAGGCTCGCTTCGGTGACCGCGAGCGGATGGCATTCGACCAGGGCGCGGTATCGGGATTCGCTGTCTCCGGCGTCGCCGACGTGGTCGGCGGAACGGAAGGCGGCGTCCGCGGCCTCCGAGGGGAACGAGGGAGCATATCCTTCGCCGACGCGCGAGCGCGACGAAGCCGAGGGCGATTCCCGCGCGCTTTCCGCGAACGGGGTCGTGACCGAGAGCGTGGGCATTTACTCCGCCTGGATTTGATCGCTTTTTGGGAAATCCGGACCCCGCGAGGGGCCGTCGGAATCGCGACTGGACGGGAACCGCCGCGATGCTCGCCGCGGGCGAGCTTACGTCGACCTGTCCAACACGTCAAATATAATAAAAGATTACATATCAAGTCGACATTTTTCGAACATTCGTCAAGATCCGGGCCGGGGTTTCAAAATGCATGGAAATCGTTGACCTCCGCGGGCTTGCGCGCTAGGGTGCCGTTCCCGCGTTCGATCCTGATCGCGGCGCATCCACGGGCGACGGAGTCTGGCGTCATGAAGCTCTGCATCTACGGGACGGGTTCGATGGGGACGGTGCTGGGCGCGTTCCTGGCGCGGGCGGGCAGGGAGGTCGACCTCGTCGACGCGTACGAGGAACACGTGGCGGCGCTGAACCGCGACGGCGCGCGCGTCATCGGGAAGGTGGATTTTGTCGCGCCGGTTCGGGCCGTGAGTCCCGCGGCGTTGGGCTCCGGATACGACGTCGTGTTCCTGATGACGAAGCAGCACGAGAACCGGAAGCTCGCGTCCTTCCTCGCGGATAGGCTCGCTCCGGGCGGCGTGGTCTGTACCATGCAGAACGGCTTGCCGGAGCGCGCGCTCGCCGAGGTGTTGGGCGCGGACCGGGTGGCGGGTTGCGCGCTGGGTTGGGGCGCCACGTTCCGCGGCCCCGGCGTGTCGGAACTCACGTCGGAACCCGGTGCGCTGACGTTCCATCTCGGAAGCGAGGGCGTGGGCGAGGAACGGCTCGAACGGATCGCCGAACAATTGCGCGACATGGGGTCCGTGACGATCGAGCGGAACTTCATTGGCGCGCGCTGGTCGAAGCTCCTCATCAACGCGGCCCTGAGCGGAGTCTCCACCGCGCTCGGCTACGATTTCGGCTCGGCGGTCTCTACCGATCGGCGGCGCCGAGTCGTCCACGCCGTCATCAAGGAGTGCATCGAGGTGACGCGCGCGGGCGGCATCCGCGTCGAGCCCGTCCAGGGCACGGACATCGTCCGCCTCTTCGACTACCGCGGCCCAGTCAAGCGCTTCGTCGCACGATCCCTCATCCCCTTCGCGACGCGCCGGCACCGCGCGCTCCGGGCCAGCATGTTGCAGGACCTCGAGAAGGGACGACCCTGCGAAATCGACGCCATCAACGGAGCGGTGCGCGCGGAAGGCCTGAGGCTCGGCGTCGCGACTCCCGTCAACGACCGCGTGGTGGAGCTCGTCAAATCCTTCGAGGCGGGCGAACGGAAACCGGGGCCGGAAAACCTCGCGCTCTTCGACGGACTGGCCTGAGCCTCGTCGCGGAGGGCTAGAAAAAAGACCGGCCGCCTCGAGGGCGGCCGGCCGGTCGTGATGCAAGGATGCTCGGGAAACGCTTCCCGCTTACTCCTCGACCTTCACCCAGATGACGGTGTTGTGGTAGACGGGCCGGAACGCGGGCACGAGGTTGTCGGCCACCCGGTCGACGAGGGCCTCGGCGGTCGCGGTGAAGTCGTAGCTCCGGAAGAACGTGGAGTACGCCGCCGCGTCCTTGTTCTTCACGGGGACGAGTTCGAAGGCGCCTTCGACATAGGCGAGCGGGATCGCCTGCTTAGTCTTCTCGTCGACGAGCACTTCGCCCGTGCGCGCGTTGACGAGGGAGAACTCCGCGTAGGCCTTGTAGGTCAGGTAGTAATCGCCCTTCGCGGGTTTCCTGTCCATGATGCCGAACGAGCTCGTGTTGTAGCCATAGTCCGCCAGGATCTCGAGGATCTCGCTCCGGATGTCGACGGAGACGGAGAGGCGGTAGTCCGCGGTGACGGGGTTGGGCGCCGCGGCGAAGATCGCCGCCAGCGGCGCGCTCCCCTCGTCGACGGAGGCGGCATAAGGGGTGACGGTGTAGTCGTAGACAATTTTCCGCGTCGCGTATTCGCCGGCGTCCGGGTACGCGCGGTTGACCGGCAGTCGGATGTCGCCCGCGCCGGTGATGCCGTCTTGCAAACGTTTCGCGAGCCGGACGCCGAGGGCTCGGGCGTCGACCCCGGATTTCTTGAAGATGTTGGTGTCGAGCACCCCGACCTCGCCGAGGTCGAAGTCGTTGTCGGTTTCGAGGTAGCGGCCGCCCAGCTCGATGGTTTGGGCGGAATCGCCCGCCGTCACGGTCACCGAGACCCCGCGCAGGTCGAACTCGGAGCGCGACGAGGTCAATTCGACGTCCGCGCGCTCCACCGCGAGCGTCGCGCCGCGCGCGACGGCGAGGGGCGGCTCGATCAGGTTGGACACGCTCTGGCGCTGCATGCCCGCGCACGACGCGAGGGCCGCCGCCGCGACGAGCGCGGTTCCGATTTTCAACGCTGTCTTCATTCTGTATTCACCTTGGGGCCGGTTCGAGCCGGCCCGCGACCAGTGTAGCACGCCGGTCCGGGGCCGTCCGACCGGGCGGGAATTTCGCGCGCGGCGACTGCCGCCGGGTTACAATGTCCCCATGCTCATCGACGGCGTCCAGCATCGAACCATCCGCGTCGCGGTCGACGGCGCGTCGGTAGAACTGATCGACCAGCGCGAGCTTCCCTTCGCCGTGCGCTTCGAGACCGTCCGCGCCCACCGCGAAATGGCCACGGCCATCCGCGACATGCACCTCCGCGGCGCGCCCCTCATCGGGGCGGCGGCGGCGTACGGCGCCTGGCTCGCCTGCCGCGAATTCGAGGCTCTGTCCCCGTCCCGGTTCGCCGCCGCGCTCGACGCGGCATTCGAGACGCTCGAGGCCGCCAGGCCCACCGCGGTCAACCTGCGCTGGGCTCTTTCCCGCCAGCGCGCGGCCTTGGCCGACGCGGGCGATCCGTCCGACGCCGTCCGCCGCGCCCTCGCCGAGGCGACCGCTATCGCCGACGGGGACGTCGCCATCAACGCGGCGCTCGGCCGCCACGGCGCCGACCTCGTCGAGCGCCTCCGCGCCGAGCGCGGGCTCGATAGGGTCCGCGTACTGACGCACTGCAACGCCGGATGGCTCGCGACGGTCGATCGCGGCACGGTGACGGCCGTCCTATACGAGCTCCGCGAGCGCGGCGTCCCGCTCCACGTGTGGGTCGACGAGACTCGCCCCCGTAACCAGGGAGCCCTCACTTCATGGGAGCTGACTCAGAACGGCGTCCCGAACACCGTGGTCTGCGACAACTCCGGGGGCCACCTCATGCGGCGCGGCGAGGTCGACCTGGTGCTGGTCGGCACCGACCGCACGGCGCGGAACGGCGACGTGGCGAACAAGATCGGCACGTACCTCAAAGCCCTCGCCGCGCGCGACAACGGCGTCCCCTTCTTCGTCGCGCTGCCCTCGCCGAGCTTCGATCCGGCCATGCGCGACGGCGACGCGATTCCCATCGAGGAACGCTCGCCCGAAGAGGTGCTGTACGTCCGGGGCCGCGACCGCTCCGGCGGGGACGCAAGCGTCTCGCCTTACGCGCCGGGCGCGCGCGCGTTCAATCCCGGCTTCGACGTGACGCCGGCCCGCTTGGTCACGGGCTACGTCACCGAGCGGGGGGTGTTCGACGCGGATGGTCTCGCGGCGGCTCTGTCCCCCGACCCGGCTCTGTCCCCCGTCCCGGGGCCCGGGGCTTCGTGATGGCGGGCGATCGGGGGACGGGCGACTCGGCCGACGCTCCGCGCGGGGCGGAGGGCGTCATCAAATTCGCCGTCGGCAGCCACCGGCGGATCGCGACCCTTCCCGAAGCGGAGTGGGTCGAGCTGGAAAGCTGGCGCTCGCGCTTGTGGCGGAGGGGGCTCGTCGGGCACGACGAAGCGTCGGGCCTCGGCTACGGCAACGTCTCGGTCCGCCGCCGGGCGGGCGGCTTCGTCATCACGGGCACGCAGACGGGTCGCCTCGAACGGCTCGACGGCCGGGCTTATGTCGTCGTGGACGCCTGGGATTTCGAGCGGTCCAGCGTGGACTGCACGGGGCCGACGCTGCCCTCGAGCGAGGCCCTGAGCCACGCCGCGTTCTACGCGGCGAACCCGTCGATCGGCGCGGTCGTCCACGCGCATTCGCGTTCCCTTTGGCGCCGCATGCTCGACGCCGGCGATCCTTCCACGCCCGCGGACGCGCCGTACGGTAGCGTCGCGTTGTATACTCGGCTCGGGGAACTGGCGCGCGGGCGGATGGCGCTGCCCTTCCTCGTCGCGCTCGAGGGGCACGAGGACGGCGTCTTCGCCGCGGGCGGCACGCTGGCCGATGCCTGCGGAGCGCTCTTGACCCGATTCGAAGGGGAGGACCGATGACGAAGATCGGCATCATAGGCGGCTCGGGACTCGAGGATCCGCGGATACTCGACCACGCGGCCGAGCGCTCGGTGACGACGCGCTTCGGCGCGCCGTCCTCCACCCTCACCGAAGGGAACCTGGGCGGCGTACCCGTGGTCATCCTCTCGCGGCATGACCGCGACCACCACATTCCGCCGACGGGCATCCCGAACCGCGCCAACCTCCAGGCCCTCAAGGACGCGGGCTGCGAGCAGGTCATCGCGAGCACCGCGGTCGGCTCGCTCCGCGAGGATATCGGCCGCGGCGATTTCGTCGTCCTCGACCAGTTCATCGACTTCACGCGCCGCCGCGAGGTCACCGTGTTCGATAGCTTCCTCGACGGCATGCACCACGTCGGCATGGCCGAGCCCTTCGACGAGACGCTCCGCCGGATCCTGGCCGAGGAGGCCGAGCGTCTCGGCATTAGGACGCATCGGGCCGGCACCGTCGTCACCATCGAAGGCCCGCGCTTTTCGACCCGGGCGGAGTCGCGCATGTTCCGCGCATGGGGAGCCGACGTGATCAACATGAGCACCGCCCCCGAATGCATCGTCGCGAACGAGCTCGGCCTGGCCTACGCGGCGGTCGCCATGGCCACGGACTACGATTGCTGGAAGGAGGACGAGGCGCCGGTCAGCTGGCAAGCCGTCCTCGAAATATTCAAGTCCAACGCCGAGCGCATGACCTCGTTGCTGGCCGCGGCGGTCAGGGCCGTCGCCGCCGGGCGCTGACCCTCGGTCGGGCGGCAAAGGAGGAGACGATGGATACGGATACCCCGGGAACCGAAGCCACCGGGAGCGCAACGCGCGCGAGGCGTCCTTCGCGCGGACCGCGCCGCGGCGGCGATGGCTTCGCGAAGGCCGCGCGACGCTTCCGGCGGACCCTCCTCGTCGTCCTAGTTTCCGCGCTGGCGGGCCTCGCCGCGGGCTTCGGCATCGTGGCGCTGGCGAACGCTGATCGGGCGGCCAAGGTCGAGGACGTCGCCGTCTTCGTCGCGGGAACCGCCGAGGCGGGCAAGCTCGTGCTGGCGGAAACCCGCGGCGTTTGGGAGGGCACCCGGCGCGTCCCGGCCGCCGTGCTCGGCATACGGTCGGACTGGCAAGCCCGCTTCAGGGCGGGTTACCTGGTGCGTTGGTACGTGGATTTCCTCGAGGACGGTCCGCCGCGCGTCAGCTACGCGGATCATGTCGCCCTGGTGGAGGTGCCCCGCCTCCGGGCAGACCGCGCCGAGTTCCTGCCGGAAACCTTCGCGGTCCTCTCCGAGGACCGCTCGATGCTGGTGGACGAGGAGAGGGCCAAGATGGAGCTCGTTCGCGGCCTCGGCGCCGAGCTCGCGGCCGTGGTGCCGCACCTCGACACGGGCGCCTCGCCCCGGGCGACGGCAATGGCTTCGCTCGCGCGCTTGGTCCGGGACGCCTTCGTCGCGGCCGGCTTCCGCGTCGACCATGTGTCCGTCCGCTTCGCCGACTGAACCGGAGGGGAACTTTCCCCCTGGCCGTGTTTTCCGTATATTCGGATGAAACGGAGGCAGTCATGAAAGCGAACATGGGTACGATCGACCGTGTCATACGCATCGCGCTCGCCGCGCTTTTCACGGTGCTGATCGCGACGGGAATTGTCACGGGTACCGGCGCCTGGGTGCTCGGCGTGCTCGGGGCGGTGTTCCTCGTCACGGGCGTCATAGCCTTCTGCCCGCTCTACCTGCCGTTCGGGCTCAGCACCAAGGGAAAGAAGTAGCGGCGCACCGCCCGGGACGCCCGCCGCGCGCGGCGGGCGCCCATCACGGTTCAGCCGGACCCGGGCTCGCGGTCGCGGGTCGCGCGCGGTGGAAGCGGCATGCCTTGCCGTCGCACAACGCACGCATATACTTTGCGGACATGACCGTAGCGGAGCCATCACGCAGCGGCCCGCAGCGGCGCCTGCCGCGCCCTTCGCGACAGCGTCCATCGCCGCTCTCGTTCCCGCTCCTCCTCGCCCTCGTATCAGCCTTGCCGTTCGGCGCGCGGGTTTTCGCCCAGACCGACGGCGGCGACGGCTTTTCCCTCGTCGAAAACCACGCGGCGGTCATGCTCCTCATCGAACCCGAGTCCGGAAGGATCGTGGCGGCCAACGCGGCCGCGGACGCATATTACGGCTACCGATCCGGCGTGCTCGAGACGATGAACATCAAGGACGTCAACGCGTTCGAGCCCGAGGCCGTCGACGAGGAACGGGAGCGCGCCGCTACCGAGGAGCGCTCGTACTTCATCTTTCCGCATCGTCATGCCGACGGGTCGGTGCACGCGGTGGAAGTCTATTCCTCGCCCGTGCGTACCCCGGACGGCGACCTGCTGCTATCGATCATCCACGACATCACGGGCAAGGCGGTGGCGCCGGACGACGTCGCCGAGTACCAGGCTCGGCTCACGGCGCTCGCCGAGACGCGGGCCAACCAGCTTTCGCGGACGCGGGGCGTCGTCGCCTTCGTGGCGGCGGCCCTGGCCGTGGCCATCGTCGCGATGGTGGCGCTCGCCCACGCGGTCTCCGTGAGGAGGCGGGCGACCCTCCACGCGGAGGCGGCCCTCGCCGAGCGCACGAACCTCTACCGGGAACTCCAGCACCGCGTCAAGAATTCCCTGTCGACCATCGCGGCCCTGGTCGCCATCGAGACCGCGCGCGCCGCGGGCGAGGAGGCGCGGACCGCGCTGTCGGCCATCGGCGCGCGGATCGGCACGGTCGCCTCGCTTTACCGCATCCTCCATGAAAGCGGCAGCATCGGAAAGGTGGATGCCGCCCGCTATCTCGATGCCGTGGCGCGCTCCGCCCATGACGCGTGCAGCGCTTCGTGCGCGGACATCGAGCTCGTCCTCGACCTGGCTCCCCTCCCCCTGGACGCCCGGCAGGCATCGGCGCTCGGCCTGGTGCTCAACGAACTGCTCGCCAACGCGTACAAGCACGCGTTCGCCGCGGGAGCCTCGGGCTCGATCAAGGTGAGCTTCGGCGATTCCGCGTCCGGGCGGCGCGAGCTCTCGGTCCTCACGGACGGCAAGCCTTTCCCTCCCGACTTCGATCCGGCCGCCGCGAAGGGCTTCGGGCTCCGCATGGTCGGCGAATTCGCGCGCCAGCTCCACGGCGAGCTGGTCCTGGCCGACGGCCCCGCTCCGGGGTTCGTCCTGAGGTACTCCGCATGAGCATCGCCCTGGACACCCTTCTTTCGCGCCGCTCGGTGCGCTCCTTCGACGGACGGCCGCTCGATGCCGAGGACCGGGACGCGCTCGAGACCGTTTTGGCCGAGACCGGCCCGGGACCGTTCGGAGCCGCGCCAAGGGTCCGACTCCTTGACGCGGCGCAGGCCGGCCTCGAGGACGCGGACCGGGCGCCGGCGCGCATCGGCGCCTACGGCGTGGTTTCCGGGGCCCGCGCCTGGCTGGTCGGCGCGATCGAGAACGGGCCCGACGCCTGCGTCGATTTCGGCTACGCGTTCGAGGGAATCGTATTGGCAGCCGCCGAACGGGGAGTCGGCACCTGTTGGCTTGGCGGTACCTTCTCGCGCGGAGCCGCGGCGCGGGCGATCGGCCTCGCGGAGGGCGAACTGCTTCCCGCGATATCTCCCGTCGGATATCCCGCGGACCGTCGCACCCTGGTGGACGCCGCGTTCCGCCTCGGGGCCGGCTCCGACGGCCGCAAGCCGTGGCGCGAGTTGTTTTTCGACGGCGAACCCGGCCGGCCCTTGCCCGCGTCCGGACTCGGCGACTGGGCCGGCATTCTCGAGGCGGTCAGGCGCGCGCCCTCGGCCTCGAACCGGCAGCCCTGGCGTCTGGTCCGCGACGCTCCGGGAAGGATCCGGCTCCTGTTCGCCGAGAACCGCGCCTACAATCGCGCGCTCGAACCGGTTCGCGTCCAGGAACTCGATCTCGGCATCGCGATGCGCCACCTCGCCGAAGCGTGCGCCGCCACGGGCCGGGCCGGCGCCTGGGCGCGCCTGCCCGAGGACGCCGCGAAACCCGCCGCCCCGTTCGCCTACCACGCCACCTGGCTCGGAGACGCATAGGCGGACGGGGGGATTGTAATTTCGGGAAGCCTCGAAGCCGGATCCCGGGGAAAGGCAACTCGTCCGCCTCCGCCTGATCCCGCGGCGCCGTAATCGCGCGCACCCGGCAGCTCGCTTCGCCCGCCCGCCGCACCGACGGCGGCCGGCCCTACGGCTGGGGCTGGAGCCGCCAGAGCTTTCCGGCCGGGCCGTCCGACAACAGGTACACGAATCCGTCGGGACCGACGCGCACGTCGCGGATGCGGCCGATGTCGCCGTCGAGAAGAAGCTCCTCGGACGCTACCCGGCGTCCGTCCAGGACCAGCCTGACGAGCTTCCGCCCGGCGAGCGAGCCCGCGAGGAGGTTTCCGTTCCAGTACGGGAATGCGCCACCCGCGTAGAAGGCAAGGCCCGAGGGAGCGATGGACGGGGTCCAGTGCAGGATCGGGTCCGTCACGCCCGGAGCCGTCGCGCCGACGCCTACCTTCGCCCCCGAGTACGCCACGCCGTAGGTGGTCAGGTCCCATCCGTAATCCGCGCCGCGGAGGACGACGTTCACCTCGTCGCCGCCCCTCGGGCCGTGCTCGGTCAGCCAGGGTAGGCCGTCCGCGGGGTTGATGGCGAGGCCTTGCGCGTTGCGGTGGCCGAGCGACCAGACGGCCGGCGCGTCGCCGGAGCCGCCCGCGAAGGGATTGTCCGCGGGGACGGAGCCGTCGTCGCGGAGCCGGACCACCTTGCCCTGGCCGTCTGCGGGATCGCGCGCGCGCTTGCCGTCGCCGCGCTCTCCGGTCGTGACGAACAGGTAGCCCGCCGCGTCGAACGCGAGCCGGGATCCGAAGTGGACGTCCGATCCCGTTTTCTTCGCTGCCCGCCAGATGACCCGCCCCTCGACGAGGGCCGGCGCCGCGCCGGGACGCTCCTCGAGCCTCGCGCGATACACGGCGGTCGAGGCCCCGCCGGCTCCGGGTTCGGCGAAGGAGAGGTACACGAGGCGGTTCTCCGCGAAGCGCGGATGGAGAGCGATGTCGAGCAGTCCCCCCTGTCCGGCCGCCGCGACCTTCGGCGGTCCGGCTACGGGGACGGAGCTCGAGCCGTCCAGCAGCAGGAGCCTGCCTTCGCGCTCGGTGACCAACGCGCGGCCGTCCGGCAGGAAGGCGAGGGCCCAGGGGTTCGAAAAGGCGTAGGGGAAGGCCGCGAGCGAGAAGCGGACGCCGCCGCGTTCCTTCGCCGGAACCTCGACGCGCGGTTCGGACAGGCGGACCGCTTCGGCGGAACCGTGCCAGGGAACGAGGAACACCGCCAGAGCGGCCAAAATCGAGGCGAGGCGCCTGGTCAGTGGTCGTACGATCGTATTCATGACATTAAATATAATCAATTTTGGGACGGTCGGCGCCTCGGGGACGCGAAACCCGAGATCGCGTCGGCGCGGTCCGCGTCCTCGCTTGACCCCGGGCCGGCGCGGGGCTAGGCTGGCCGGCCATGCGCTTCATCCACGTCTCCGATCTCCACCTCGGCCGGACGCTTCGCGAACGCCCGCTCCGCGACGAGCAGGCCGCCATGCTGGCCGCCGTCGCCGAAGCCGCCCGCGACCCGTCGATCGCCGCGCTGGTGATCGCGGGCGACGTCTACGATCGTGGCGTGCCTCCGCCCGACGCGGTCGCCTTGCTGGACGGTTTCCTGGCGGGGCTCCGGGCGGCGCGGCCCGACCTGGCCATCATCGTCGTACCCGGAAACCACGATTCGGCCGCGCGGCTTTCCTTCGGCGCCCGCTTTTTCGAGGGAGCCGGCGTGCACATCAGGACCGACGCGGCCTCTTGCGTCGTCCCCGTCGTGGTCGAGCGCGAGGGGGAGCGGGCGGCGTTCTGGCCTCTGCCCTTCCTGACTCCGGGCTGCCTTCCTCCGGATTTCGGAGAACCGCGCGCGGACGCAAGGGCCGGAACCGCGCCCGGCGAGCTCGACTTCGGGGAGGCCCCGCTGGAACGGCTCAGATCCCAGGAGGAGCTCTGCGCCGCCGCGCTTTCGGCAATCGCGCGGCGCCTGGAGCCGGGCGCCGCCAACATCCTCGTCGCCCACCTGTTCGCCAGGGGGGGGCTCGCGAGCGAATCGGAACGGGCTTTCGTGGGCGCCGCGGAGCAAGTGGACGCCGGACTCTTCGACATCTTCGATTACGCGGCGCTCGGTCACCTGCACCGGCCCCAGGCGGCGGGCGGGAAGGGGCGCTATTCAGGCGCGCCGCTGGCCTACTCCTTCGACGAGTCGGGGCAGGAGCGCGGCTTCCTGGTCGTGGACGTCGATTCCGTCGATCCCGCCAAGGTGGATTTCGTCCCGATCCGCCCCAAGAGGGCGTTGAGGCGGATTACCGGAACCTGGGAAGAGATCATGGCGGCCGCCGCCCGCGACGAGAGTCCCGACGATTTCATCGAGGCGGTAATCGAGGATCCGGCTCCGGTGCTGAATCCGGTGGAGCGTCTGCGCGAGCGCCTGCCGAACCTGCTGTCGGTGCGCCAGGCGGCGTTCGAGTCCGCGGTCGACGCGCCGGGCGCCGCGCCTATCCGGATCGAGCGCGCGGACGCCGACGGCGTGCTCGACGATTTTTCGGCCTTCCATAAGGAAGTCCTCGGGATGGAGGCGGACGCGGATACGCTCGCGCTGATGGCCGGTCTGGTCGAGGAGGCGGAACATGCGGCCCGTCAGGCTTAGGCTCGAGAATTTCGGACCCTACCGCGCTCCGGTCGAGGTCGACTTCGAGAAGCTCGGAGGACTGTTCCTGGTGCACGGCAAGACCGGCTCGGGAAAGACCACGCTGTTCGACGCCATGACCTACGCCCTCTACGGAGAGGCCCCCGGTGCGCGGAGCAGCTTCGAGAAGCAGCTGGCCTCGCATTGGGCGGAGCCGGGCGAAGGGTCGAGCGTCTCGTTCGAGTTCCTGGCCTCGGGCACGCGCTACCTGGCGGAGCGCAATCCGCCGTCGCGCCGGCTCAAACGGAACGGCGAGCTCGACTACACTCCCGCCTCGGCGTCGCTTTCGCGGTTCGAGAGCGGGGAGTGGAAACCCCTCGCTTCGATGGTGTCCGAGGTAGGGGCCGCGGTCACGGGGCTGCTAGGCCTGAGCGCCGACGAGTTCTCCAAAGTGGTCCTACTGCCCCAGGGCGAGTTCGAGAATTTCCTCCGGATGAACAGCAGGGACCGGACCGCGGTGCTCGAGAAGCTCTTCCCCGTGGATCTTTACGAGGCGAGCACCCGCTTGGCCCGCGATCGCTCGAAGGCGGCGGAGGACGCGGCCTCTCGGGTCGGGGCGGAGCTCGCCCGCGTCGCGGCGGCTGAACCGGAGGGAGGCGCCGCGCCCGCCCTCGTGGCGGCGGGGGTCGCGCTCGAGGAAGCGGAAGCGCGGCGGCAGTCGGCCGCGGCGGAAGCGACCGCGTTGGCGCTCGCGCTGGAGGGAGCCCGAACGAAACTACTCGCGGCCAGGCGCGCGGAAGCCGCCGCGAACCGCCTGGCGTCGCTCGAAGCCCGCCGGCCCGAGCTGCTCGCGCTCGAGGGACGCATCGACGCCGCCCGTCGGGCGGCGGAAGCGGCGCCCGCCATCCGCGAAGCGAAACGGCTCGCGGCCGAGCTGGCCTCGGTCGAGTTCCGCCTGGAAGGGTTCCGCGCGAAGGCTCGCGAGATCGAAGCGAACGAAGCGGCCATGGACGCCGCGCTGGTCGAATCGGCAGCTCTCGTCGAGCGGCTCGCCGCGCTCGACGGAGACATCGGCACCCTGACGGCGGCGCTCGTGGCTTGGGACAGGGCGCTCGATGTGTCGGCGCGTCGGGATCGGGCCGCGCTCGAGCGTGACGCCGCCCTGGCGGCCGCCGCCGCGCGCGGGGTGGCGCTTGAAGAGGCGGAGAGCGCCTTCGCGGCCATGGCGGTCGAAGACGGCGAGGATGAGCGGCGGCAGCAGGCGCGCGACGAGGCCAGAGCCGCGTTCGAGGCCGCCCGCGACGCGAAGGCCCGCGCCGACGCGCGCGCGGCGGAACGCGCGGCGCTGGAGCGTTCCGCCGGGGAACTGGCCGGGGCCGAGGCGGCGCGCGCGGAAGCGGAAGCCAGGCTGGCCGCCCTGGACGCGCGCATGCTCGAGGAGACGGCGCGACGCGACGCCTCGATCGCCGCCTCGCTCGCGGCCACCCTCGTCTCCGGCGCCCCGTGCCCGGTCTGCGGTTCGACCGAGCACCCCGCCCCTGCCCGATCGACAGGAAACGACGCTCCCGACGCCGACGCGCTCCGGAGCCTCGAGGCCGAGCGCCGCGCCGCGCTCGAGGCCTTTTCGAAAGCCGCGGCCGAAGTCGGTCCGCTCGCGGACGCCGTCGCCCGGGGCAAGCTCGCCGAGGCGGACTCGACGGAACTCGAGCCGTCCGTGGCGGCGGCGTCGCTCGCGGAGGCCGTTCGCGCCGACGAGGCGGCCGCGGCCGCGCTCCGCGACCTGGCCGTGTTGAGGCGGAAGCGCGACGAGGCGGCGCGGGCGGTCGAGGCTGCCCGCGAGGATCTGAAGGCCGCGAATGAACTTCTCGTGCTTGCGCGCGAGACCTTCGCGCGGCTGGACGCCGAAGCGTCCGAGAATTCCAGGGCGGCGGGAGGCTCGGACCCGCGACCGCGGCTCGCGACCGCGCGGAAGGAGCGTTCCGTCGTCGAGACGCGCCGCGCGAAGCTAGAAGCCGATCGCGCGGCGCATGCCGAAGCGCGGTCCCGCGTAGCCAGCGCCATGGATGAGACCATCAAGCGCCTCGAGGCGCTCCGGCCGGAGGTCGAAAACTCGCGGGGACTGTGCGCCGCCGCCCTAGTCGGGTGCGGATTCGGCGACGAGGCCGCGGCTTCGGCCGCCTTCGTCGAGCCGGGCGCACTCGCCGAGATGGAGAAAGCCCGCGCCGAATGGGACCTGGAGCTCGCCGCGGCGCGCGCCGCCGCCGAGGAAGCGCTTCACGCGGCCGAAGGGCCGCTCCCCGACGTCGACGAGCTGGCGCGCAAGCTAGCCGAAGCCGAGGGGCGGCGCGACCTCGCCGAGGGCGAACGCGACCGGGCCCGCGACGAGGCGGCACGGCTGCGCGCGCTCGTCGACGACCGGACTCGACTGGAAGCCGAACGGCAGGAACTCGACGCGCGACACGCCAGGCTCTCCAACCTTTCCCAGCTGCTGTCGGGAACCATCAACCAGCGCAGGCTGCCGTTCAAGAACTACGCGCTCTCGGCCTGGTTCCGCGCCGTGGTGGAACGGGGAAACCTGAGGCTCCGCGAGATGTCGGGCGGACGGTACAGCCTCGCGGTGGAGGATCAGGGCGGACGGGGTTACGGCGGACTCGATCTGACGGTCCGGGACGCCTATACGGGCTCTTCCCGCCCGACCGGAACCCTGTCCGGCGGCGAACGCTTCCTCGCGTCGGTCTCGCTCGCCCTCGGCCTCGCGGACGCCATCCGCGAACGCTCGGGCGGAGCTTCGCTCGAGGCGGTCTTCATCGACGAAGGCTTCGGGTCGCTCGACGAGGAAGCCCTCGACCGGGCGATAAGCGCGCTCGAGTCCATCAGGGGCGCGCGCGTCATCGGCATCGTGTCTCACGTGGCGGCCCTGCGTTCGCGCGTCGCCTCGCGGATCGAAGTGGTGCGCGAGCGCGAAGGCTCCCGGATAGTCATGGCCGACGGTTTCGAGGAGGAGTAGCGGGAACGACGTGGAGCGTCGTTCCCGGCGACGAAGCGCGCGCTTCGTCGATCGCCCCTCGAGGAGCCCTTCGGCGCCGTCGATGGCGCTTCCCCCATTGGCGCCTAGTCGAGGAAGCGGCGCGAGACGAGGATCTCGTGGCCTTCGAAGGCCGGCGCGGGCTGGAAGAGGTCCGCTATTTGCGGCGGGATGGCGTCCGCGCTGGCCGAAGACATGGTGATCCGTCCGTCATGGCCTCCGCGATTGGCAAGATGGAAGATGAAGTTGACGTCTTCCGAGACGACGGTGCCGGTCGCTCCCGGCGGGCGCCAGGGCGCGCGGCCGGAGTGGAAGGCGAAACGGAAGGTAAGCGGCACTTCGAGCTTGAACACCTCGTAGCCGACGAGCGCCCGGTCGAGAAGCAGTTCGAAGGCCGCCAGGACCGGCGAATCCGAGAGGCCTTTCGGCGGGAAGGCCAGAAGCAGGCCGTGCGAATCCATGATCCACGCCTTGCCGTCGATCCCCTCCGCGATCTCGGCCATGTGCGCCGCGAACGACTCCCGGAGCTTCGCCAGCCTCTTTTCGCCTATGGCTTCCCTGAGTCGTTCGGCGGCGCCGATGGCGGCGTGGCAGAACAGGAAGTCGTATTCCTTCCCTTCGCGGAGCTTGCCCCAGCCCGGGAAACTCCGCGCCTGTTCGGGTTCCGGCGTTTCGTCGTCGCGGTGGGCCCTCGCGAGCGCGCAGCGCAGGCGCGCTTCGTCCACCGGCAGCGCGCCCGGCCCGAGGTAGTCGCCCGCGCCGGCGAAGAAGAGCGCCGCCGGATCGTCGACCGCGCCTTCGGGATCCAGCACGCCCCAGGCCAGGCCCGGTCGGCCGGAGAGCCAGGCGGCGGCCTCCAGGACGGCTTCCTTTTCGATGCCGCGGGCGTCGAGGTAGATGAAGCGCTCGGCGCGGCGCTCGACGCTGCGCTTGAGGCTGGAGAAGGCCATCGTCTCCACCTCGACCCTGGCCGGCAGGAGCTCGGACCAGTCGGCCGCGCCGGCGTAGCCGCCGTATACGACGATCCTCACGCGCCCTCCATTTTCACGGTGTAGCCGTAGACGAGCCAGGCGTTCTTGGATTCGAGGGGCTTGAAACGGTCGAGCAGCACGCGGTCGAGGGTCGGCGCGACCGCGGCGGAGATAGCCAGCCAGTCCGGGGGGGCGCAGCGTTCCTCGAGCTCGACGGCTTCCTTGCAGGTTTCCTGCCGGCGGATCTCGACCTGGTCCTCGGTGAAGCGCAGGGGGCCGGTGTGGACGGCGGAGCGAATCCTGAGCGGTTCCTCCAGGGGGTTGTCGAAGCGGTTGTAGAGGAAGAGGTCGTGGAGCAGGGCCATGCCGGCCAGCGTGGCGGAGGTGGTCGCGTGGCCGAAATGGAAGGCGGCGAGGGCGCCGTCCCCTTCCCAGGCCCAGATTCGGCCTCCCCGGTCCTCGACCGAACGGGTAAGCATCTCGCGCAGGTCGGCGAAGGCGCGGCGGACCTCGGTCGGCTTGTGGGTGCGTACGAGGCGCGAGTTCCGCGCGATGTCGATGCGTAGCAGCGAGTAGCGACGCTCCTCGCCCGGCAGGATGCGTCCCCACCCGGCGGTCCGGCGCATGCGGGGATCTTCCATGAACATGCCCGTGTGCTGGTCCCAGGTGAAGCCCTCGAGCCCGACCAGGTGGAAAATCTCGCGCAGCTGCGGGATGGGGTAGCTCCGGCCCATGAAGCCCGACTTCTCGAGGCGCACGTACAGCTCGACGAGCTCGAGGAAGCGATCGCGGCGCAGGGCGTCGTCGACGATGACCTGCGCCGATACCTGGGGCGGGATCGGCACCGTGGCCGGGAATCCGGTGGCCTCGTGGAGGTCATAACCCTCGAACAGTTCCCGCGCCAAGCGGTGGTGCATGTCGGGCGGCACCGATTCGAGGAGCGTTTTCCTGGCGATCTGGACCAGTTCCTTCCTGACTTTCATCCTTGAACGTCCCTGCGGTGTCCGCGACGGGCTTCCACCCGGGCTTTCCCCCTTCAATGATAGGCGGCGGGCTCCCCGTCCGCCAGCCGCCCGGCGGCAAGAATCGCTGGATCCGCTCGCGGGACGGCGGGGCGATCAACCGCAGGCATGGAGTCCGGGAAGCGGGTAGTCGACCCCGAAGAGCGTGACGAGCGCGCAAAGGACCCCCCGACGGCGAGGACGGCCGGCAGCGGGTCCTTCCGTTTCATGACCAGCCGGACCTGCAGGCAGGCCGCGTGGACGAGCCGGGTCGCCAGGGTTCAGGTATCCTTCGGATCCCGGCTCCGCCGGCGGCCCCGGGCGCGCTCGGCCCGGATGGCCCCGAAAACCAGCGCTCCTGCCGTGAAGACCGGATGGCCGAGGACGATCGCGGTGTGGACGACGCGGTCGGGTTCGACGCGGCGAGCAGCATCCAACGCGAGACGGGATCCGGCGCCGCGCCATGGCGGAGCAGCCGGAGCGCCTGGATCGCGGCGGCGGTGAGGAGCGAGAGGACGGCGGCGTCCGCGAAAGCGGCGCCGGGGTTCATGCGGGTTCCTTGAGCTTGCCGAGGAAGGTCCAGGCCGTGCCGATGGCGACGAGCGCGAGCGCGGCGAGCGCGAGCTGGTATGCGGGGTCGGAGACGGCGCCGATCCCCGTGGCCCTGATCCGGCGAAGTTCCGCGACCTCGAGTCCTTCGAACCGCTCGCCGACCGAGACGAGCAGCGTCCGGATTCCTCCGTCCGGTCCCGAGGTCCGCACCGCGGCATGCCCCGGTTCCGGCCCGCCGGGATTCTCGACGCCGAGGAAGGTCCAGGTCGAAGGTCCGAGAGCGAGTCCGTCTCCCGGTCCGAGCTTGAGTTCGGCTCCCGCGGCGTCGCGGAGCGTCAGGATCCATTCGTCGCGGAAGGAAGACTGGAAGAAGGTGATGCCGCCATGGCGCAGGGGCGCGTTGACGCGGAGCTCGTAAGCCTCGACCAGAGTCGTTCCGTCCCTGGCCAGGTCCACGACCGAAACCCATTCGCGCGGGCGTCCGTCGTCGTAGGCTTCGAAGCGCAGGTCCCGGACCGCGAGCGTCGATCCGTCCGGCAGTCTAGCCGCCTCGCCGGGCTCGAGCGTCGCGACGCGCTCCACGCGGGCGGCCCAGGACCAGAGCCCCGCGACCACGAGCAGGACCAGGCCGAGGTGGAGGACGTCGGGGCCGAAGCGTTTCCGGCCTTTCGCGCGAAGCTGGCGCAGGAAGCGCCGCGCGGCGCAGGTGGAGAGGCTTGCCAGGAAAAGGAGGAGGGGAAGGATGACGAGCAGGGCCGCGACGGCGGATCGACCCGAAGGAAGCGCCGCGACCGTCCCCCCGGCACCGGAAGGAAGGAGCGTGGCGACGATCCCCGCCACCGCGAGGTAGACGATCAGGCCGACGGCGAGCTTCAAGGACGAAAGCGCTTCGATCAATTTCCTCAAGGGGCGTATCCTTCCCCGGGCGCCGTGCGGTCGCGCTTCGCGCATGCCCGGAGCCCGGCGGAGCTTCGCTCGAGGATACCGGTCCCGATGGGCGGCGTCAATTTTTCGGGGACGGTTCCGCGATGACGGAACCTCCGTGGATGGACGGCGGAAGCCAAGCCCGGGGAAGGACCCGGGTTGACGGAGTTCCGGGGACGGATCCCGCGGGACGGACGGAGGGCCGACCGCTTCCCCGGACGCCCGAAAACGGGTATCTTCGGACGCGCCGGGCATCGAGCCCGGACAGCGATGTGAACCAAGGAGGCGCGCATGGCCAATACGCGCGTTAAATTCGAGACGAGCCTCGGCGACCTGCTCATCGAGCTGGACGACGCGAAGGCGCCCCTCACCGCGAAGAACTTCGCCGATTACGCCCGCTCGGGCTTCTACGACGGCACCATTTTCCACCGGGTCATCCCCGGCTTCGTGGTGCAGGGCGGCGGCATGCTCCCCGGCATGGTCGAGAAGGACAATGGCGAGCCCATCCGCAACGAGGCGACCAACGGCCTCAGGAACCTCCGCGGCACGCTTTCGATGGCCCGCACGAGCGATCCGCACAGCGCCACGAGCCAGTTCTTCATCAACCTGGTGGACAACGCGGGGCTCGACCACAAGTCGCCCGTCGGCTCGGGCTGGGGCTACGCGGTCTTCGGCAAGATCGTCGAGGGTATGGACGTGGTGGACGCCATCGCGAAGGTGCCGACCGGCATGCGGCCGCCCCACGGCGACGTTCCCAAGGAGGACGTGGTCGTACTGAAGGCTTCGATCGTTTCTTGACGAGCGGGGCGCGGACGGGTCGACGCCCCGCCCCGGGTTTCCGGCTCCGGTCCCGTATGGCGGCGCTTCGAGGTGACGCGCTCTCAGGCTTTCCTGACCGTCCTGTCCGCGACGCGCCTGTCGAGGGCGACGCCCGCCAGCTTGAGCATGCGCCGGAAGGCGCCGTCGGGATTCTTGAGCTCCCGCGAGCCCCGGGTGATCTTGCAGAGCGAGAGCCCCAGCTCCGCCGCGATGGCGCGCTGGGGCACGCCCTGCGCGAGCTCCTTCACCAAGGCCCATCGCTTGGCGAAGTCGTCGGCCTCGCTCGGGGTGAAGAGGCCGTAGAGGAATTCCTCGACCAGGGCGGCGTCGCCCGAGGAAAAGAGCCGGGCGAGCTCTGAAATGTTTTCCCTGACGATCACTGGGTGTTCGATGTTGGTTTCCATTCGTGGGAATAATATAACGAAAGGATCGCGCGCGCGTCCACGGACGGGCCGGGGTCCTGTCCCGCGCCCGCCGCGGGAGGAGTTTCCGGAATGGATCTCGAGTTGATCAGGCGCTCGGTAGGGGAACGCGCCGAATTCGACTACGCGCGCTCCGGCGGCCCCGGCGGACAGAACGTGAACAAGCGCGACACGAAGGCGCGGGCGCGGGTGCGCCTCGCCCTCGTGGAAGGCCTCTCTGAAGCCGAGCGGGCGCTCGCCCTCGAACGGCTCGCGGGGCGCCTGGTCGGGGACGGCGAGCTCGCCGTTTCCGCCGAGGACGAACGCACCCGCGAGCTCAACCGGCAGGCGGCGCTCGGCCGCCTCGTCGCCGCCATCGCCAAGGCAGCAAAGCGGCCGAAGCGGCGGGTCGCCACCAAGCCGACCCGCGCCTCGAAGGAGCGCCGCCTCCAATCGAAGAAAACCCGCGGCGAGACGAAGCGCCTGCGCTCATCGCGGCCGATCGAGGGCTGAGCCGCGACTGCGGCCGCCCCCGGCTCGGACGGCCGACCGGCGAAGGCCGGCCGCCCCGATCCTAAGCTCCGGAAGCCGCCCACGCGGCCATGGCGTCGCGCAGGTATTCCGCCAGGCCCGGCGCCTGCTTCTCGTAGTGGGCGCGGAACTCGGGGTGCTGGACGTACATCTCGCCGAGGCCCTTCACCATCTCGCGCGAAGGCTCGTAGAAATTCCTGAGGTGGGCCACCTTGCGCTCCACGAGCGCGAGGGCCTCGTCCGATTCGGGGGCGACCCCGCGCCGCATCGCGTCGGCCAGGGCCTCGTCGACCGCGCCGCCTTCGGCCTTCACCTCCGCCCAGCGCTCCTTGCTCATCCTTCCCACCCGCTTCCGCGACTCGCGGTAGGCGTCGGTGTCGCCCCAATTCTCCGCCGCTTCGCGCTCCCAGCGCTCGGCGGTCTCCTTCGGGAAGCCTTCGTACAGCTCTTCCGGTTTCAATTCGTCCTCCTCGCCGCCCAGTCGGGCGAGCGTCGCGTCGATGGTGGCTACGAGCCTCCGGAGGCGCCCGAGCTTTTCCTCCAGCCGCGCCCGGTGCGCGACGAGCGCGGCGGCGGGGTCGAAGTCGGGGCGCCCGAGTTCCCTCGCGATCCCGTCCAGCGGCATCTCGAGCTCGCGGTAGAACAGGATCTGTTGGAGGCGCAGGAGATCGTCCGGTCCGTAGAGCCGGTAGCCCGAGGGGCTGCGCCTGGCGGGGGAAAGGAGTCCGATGGCGTCGTAGTGGTGCAGCGCGCGCACGCTGACTCCCGCGAGCTCGGCGAGCTCCTTGACTCGGTAGTTCATCGGACGATCATAAACCCTGACGTTGCGTGAGGCTCAAGCGAGATTCGCGGAATCTCGCCGATTGATGCGAAGGCCCGAGTCCCGCCATACTCGAAGGCGCATGAAAACAGGCCACGGCAACGACACGCGCCGATCCCGCGTCGTCCTCGTTTCGATCCACCTGGCGCGATCCCCGCAGAACGTGCCGCTCGGCGCCGCCTGCGTCGCGAGCGCGCTCAAGCACGCGGAGGCGACGAGCGCCTCGGTAGACCCCGTCCTGGTCGACGCGTACGTGACGGAGACGGGGACAGAGCTCGCCGCGCGGCTCGTCGCGCTCGCTCCCGACCTGGTGGGCTTCTCCGTCTACGTCTGGAACCGCGACCTGGCCGTCGCGTGCGCGCGGGAGCTCCGTTCGCTGGTTCCCGGCCTGAAAATGATCGCCGGCGGGGCGGAGGCGACCGCCGATCCCGAGGGCCTGCTGGGCGCGGCTCCCTTCGACGCGATCGTGGCGGGGGAGGGAGAAGGCGCCGGGGTCGCCGCGATCGCCGAACTGCTCGCGCGCGGCGCGGCTTCCGAGGCCGCGGGCGTCTTCGTGCCGGGCGGGGCGGTTCCGCGCGCGACGCCCGGGAGGGCTCCCCCCGTGGACGTAGTCTCGCTCGCGTCGCCCTGGCTCGATGGCACGCTCGATCCCTCGCCGTACGGCGGCGCGCTCTGGGAGCTGGCGCGGGGCTGTCCCTTCGGCTGCGCCTTCTGCTACGAGTCGCGGGGGCATCGCGGGGTGCGGCGCTTCTCCGTGGAGCGGATCGAGGCGGAGCTCGATTTTTTCGTCCGTTCGGGCATCGGCCAGGCGCTCGTCCTCGATCCGACCTTCAACGCCGACCGGGAGCGCGCCGCGAGGATCCTCCGGCTCCTGCGCGAACGGGGGCGGGGGCTCCACTACGTCATCGAGGTGCGGGCGGAATTCCTCGACCGCGTCCAGGCGCGGCTCTTCTCGGAGCTGGCCTGCTCGGTGCAGATCGGCCTCCAGACCGCGCGGCCGGAGGTTTCGAAGCTGGTCGGCCGCTCGCTCGATCCTTCGCTTTTCATCCGCAAGGTGGGGCTGCTCAACGAGACGGGAGCGGTGTTCGGCATCGACCTGATCTACGGGCTGCCCGGCGACGATCTCGCCGGCTTCCGCGCGAGCCTCGACTGGGTGATGGCGCTCGAGCCGAACCACCTCGACGTGTTCCGCCTCTCGGTATTGCCTGGGACCCTCCTCTTCGACCAGGCCGACGGCTTCGGAATGAAGCGCGAAACGGCGCCGCCTTACCGGGTGCTTTCGACCCCGACCTTTCCCGCGGCGGACCTCGACGCCGCGGAACGCCTCGCGAAGGCGCTCGACGTCTTCTATATCAAAGGGAGGGCGGTAGCCTGGTTCGCGCGGGCGCTGAAGGCGCTCGGCGCGAAGCCAGTCGCCTTCCTCGAAGACTTCGCCGACTGGGCCGAAGGGCGCGGCGGTCTCGGAACCTTCGCCACTCCGGTAGCCGTCGAGGACGCGCAGGCCGCCTTCCTGTCGGAGCGCTTCACCGAGCCTCGGCAGCGAAAGGCGCTCCCCGTCATCCTCGACCTGGTCCGTCTCAACGGCGCCTGGGGACGGGCGCTCGCCGAGGGCGAGGCTTCGGAGCTCAGGCTCGATCACGACCCGGAGCTGCTGATGGGACCGGAGGCGCTCGAGCTACGCGCCTTCGCCGCGGCGTTTCCCGCGGAACCGCGCCGTTACCGGATAAAACCCTCGCGGGACGGCGGCGTTTCCATCGAGGGTGTTCCGGGACGGCCGAAAGCGGCGCGGCCTACGGGTTCCCGACCCGGCTGAAACCGCGCGGTCGCGACCCCGCCTTGCGCCTGTATCCGTGAGGCCCTAAAGTTGTCATGTGGAGGCAGGTCATGACAGATGCCGGTCGGGGTAGGCGCCGGAGCTCGCCGCGGAAGCTGACGGGCGCGATCCTGGCGCTGGCGCTCGTCGGATCCCTTGCGGCCTGCGCGCGCCCGGCGCTTCGGATCGCCCTCCTCACCAAGCTTGAGTCCGGATCGCTCGTGGGGGCCAGCGAGGCCAACGCCGCCACGCTCTTCCTGGAGGAACGGGCGAAGGCCGGAAAGCGCGTCGACATCGAGGTGAAGCCCTACGACGACGGATGGGTGCCGGAGAAGGCGCTGGCGGCCTACGAGCGGGCGCGGTCCGACGGCTTCGAGTTCTTCGTCACCAGCCACACGTCCACCTGCGCCATCGGCCTCGAGCCCGCGATGCGGAGGGACGGGGTTTTGACTATGGTGACCGGCTCGGCCACCACGGCCCTGAGCGGCAAGGACGACCTCATCCTTCGCAACATCCCCGATCTTGCCTATGAACAGGCGCGCATCGCCGAGTACGTGTCGAAGTTGCCGGGGACGGAGGTGCTCGTGCTCCGCGACCTGGACAACGGCGCATACACGGAACCCGCGTTCTGGAGCTTTTCGACGAGCGTCGACGGCAAGAACCTGCGGCTCCGCGACATCCGCATGTCGGCCCTCGACCTCGAGGCCACGCGGAAGGTCATGCTCGAAAGGCCGTTCGACATCCTCTATGTGCTGGTCGGAGGCTACCAGGCGTCGGCTGGCGCCTTCGCGCAGCTCGCCCTTTCGATAAACCCCGCGGCGCGGATCGTCTTCACGCCCTGGCTCAAGACCCCCGCCCTGGCGGCCTCCGCGGGACCGGCCCTGGAGCGTTCCACGCTTCCCTCGCATTATCCCGCCAAGGGACAGGATCCGCGCGTCGACGCCTACATCGCTCGCTTCGAGGCCCGCTTCGGCTACGTGCCCACCTTCATCAGCTTGAACGTGTACGCGGGCCTCGAGATCCTGGCCGCGGCCTGGGATTCCGGCGCGAGGACTCCCGCCGAGTTCAAGCGCTGGATCCTCGAACGCGGCGTGGTGCCGACCAGCTTCGGATTTTCCGTATTCGACCGCTTCGGCGACTCCAACACCCCTCTCGTCATGATCGAGGATCCGAGACGGGAATTCGAATGAAGCGTCGCACCCTTCAAGGTTTCGCCTTCGCGGTGGAGGCCACGACCCTCGCCGTCACCCTGGTCATGATGTCGGCGGCGCTGGCCCTGGCCTCGGGACGGATAGGGGCGCATTACCGGACGGATCGCGCGGCCGAGGCCCGGAAGGCGAGCGCCCTCGTCAACGTGTTCCTCGAGCGGGCGTCGAAGCGCTTCGCCGTGCTCGCGGTCGATCCCGCGGCCCGCGAGGCCGCGGCCTATTTCGAGGATTTTTCCGACCTCTACGAAGTCGGGCCGGGCTTGCTCGTGCGCCGCATCCTGCGCTCAGCCCCGGGTTCCGCGGTCTTCACGGGCTTCGACCTGGGTTCGAGCGTGGCCGGCGGATTGCTCATCGAGGCGGACGAAGGGGAACTCGTCACCTCGGGCATCGTGCGCGGCGTGGAGGACGAGCGGCCCAGCGTGTATTTCGCGCGAAGGACGGGCGAAGCCTGGTTGTTGGGCCGCCTCGAGGTCGACGCCATAACCGTGGAGCTCGCGCGCATCGCCGATTACGCCGGATCCGTGATCCTGATCGTGGCGCCCGACGGACGCGTGCTCACCTCCACCCGGGCCGGCATCGGCATCGACATCCTGCCCGAGCGGCTCGGCGGGGCGACGGAAGCGGACGGCGAGCGCTGGCTGGTCGGGGAGGCCGAGAGTCCGCTGCTACGCGACCGTATCGTCGTGTTCACGCCGCGCGCCGAACTCGAACGGCTCCTCGCGGCGTTTCCGGTGCTCGGTTCCTCGATGGCGGCGCTCTTCCTGTTCGGCGCCGTCATCCGTTCGACTCGTATGCGCAGCCGCTTCCTCCGACCGCTCGAGCGGCTGTCGGCGCTCGTCGAGGTCTGGGATCCAGACCGGCAGGATCCGGCGGCCCTCGCGGCCGTCGAAACCGATTTCCGGGAAGTCCATGCCCTGGCCACCGCCTTCGTCGAGAAGAGCGCCCGGATCCGGGACGCCCTCGCGGAGCTTCGCCGCATGGACGAGGAAGTGCGGGCGCTCAACGCCGGCCTCGAGGCAAGGGTCTCCGAGCGGACCGCCGAGCTCGAGAAGGCCAACCAGCGTCTCGGGGCAGCGAATCTCGAACTTTCCCGCGCCGTCGAGGAACTGACCGCCACCCGGGACCGGCTGGTCTACTCCGAGAAAATGGCGGCCCTCGGGCGACTGGCGGCCGGCACGGCGCACGAGCTCAACACCCCGCTCGGCGCGCTGCGCTCGAGCGCGGAATTCCTGGCGGGAACCTTGCCGGCCCATCTGGCCGCCCTGCCGGCATTGATGTCCTCGCTGTCCCCGGACGACCTGGCCCTGCTGGAGGAGCTCCTCCGGCGAGGTTTCGCCGAGACGCCGGATCCCGGCTTCTCCGGCCGGCGCTCGGCGCTCAAGAAGATGCGGGCCGCGTTCGAAGCCGCGGGAAGCCCGGACCCTTCCGTGCTGGCCGACGGCCTCCAGGAACTCGGCGTGCACGATCCCGGCGAGCCCCTGGTCGGCAAGGTCGCCACCCGTCCGCGCGCGGGCGTCCTGGTCGAGACCGCCTGCGCGCTCGTCGGCGCGGTCCGGTCGGGGCGCGTCGTCGTGCAGGCGGCGGAAAGGGCGGCCTGGACCGTCAACGCCCTCCGGACCTATTCGCGCCAGGAGGAGCGGGGCAAGTCCCTCAGGGTGGACCTGCCTTCCGACCTCGAGACCGTGCTGACCCTGCTCAACAACCGGTTGAAGCGCGGGATCGAAGTCGAGCGGGATTACGGGACCGACGTGCGGGTCTACGGCCGTCCCGACGAACTCGACCAAGTGTGGATCAACCTGGTCAACAACGCGATCGACGCCATGGACGGAGCGGGCCGGCTGACCGTCCGCACCTTCCGCGAGGGATCCTCGGCCATCGTGACGATCGAGGACACGGGCAAGGGGATACCGGAGGAAGTCCGGTCCAGGATTTTCGAACCGTTCTTCACGACGAAAACCGAGGGTCTGGGACTCGGACTCGGCCTCGACATCTGCAGGCGCATAATCCAGTCGCACGGGGGAACGCTCGATTTCGAAAGCCGTCCGGGGCGTACGGTCTTCACCGCGCGCCTTCCGGCGTACTCTGGCGAAGGCGCGGCGGGCGCCGCGACGCAAGGCCGGGTCGACGACCCAGGCGAACTGCCGGGCGCCTGACTCCCGGGCGTCCGCCCAGCCGCCGTTGGGTCGCGCTTGACCCCGGACCGAACGGGCGGCATTTTGGAGACATGGACCAGACGGACAAACGGGCGTTGCGGCGCGCGATCCGGGCGAAGCTGGAATCGCTTCCCGCTTCGCGCTTCGAGGAAGCCGGGCGCGCGATCGGCGCGGCCCTTTCCGGCCTCGCGAGCTATCGAAACGCCAAGGTCGTGCTGGCCTTCCTGCCGATGCCGCGAGAAATCGATACGGTTCCCCTCGTCGAGTCGGCGCTCGCCGATGGCAAGATCGTGGGCGTGCCGAGGATCGAGGGCGACGGGCTCGCGTTCGTTCGGCTCGACCGGCATTGGCGGGAATGGCCGCGCGACCGCTTCGGCATCCCCGAGCCGCCGTCCGACGCGCCGTCGCTCCGCCTGGACGAGCTCGCTGCGGGACCGACCCTGGTCGTGGCGCCCGGTCTCGCGTTCGACCGGACGGGCGGCCGGCTCGGCCGCGGCAAGGGTTACTACGACCGCTTCCTCGCCTCGCTCGAAGCGCCGTCTCCCGGACCGGGCGCGGTTTCGGTCGTGGGGATCTGCCTCGACGAGCAGCTCGTCGGCTCGGTGCCGGTGGACGAACGCGACCGCGGGGTCGACGCCGTCATATCCGCCTAGGAGCCTCGACGCGCGTTCCGGGGCGCGTTCAGCCCGAGGGTGCTATACTCGAGGGAGCCCGGCCCGACCGGGCGAGTCAGCCACGAGGAGCGTCGCATGGCAGTCCGCATGAAGGGCCGGTCCACCGGACCCACCACCGTCGAGCTCACGCACGAATCCGGATCGATCATCCGCACCATGGCGCCGAAGGACAATCGGGGCGACGGTTCGACCTTCAGCCCGACCGACCTCTGCGCCGTCTCGCTCGGAGCCTGCGCCACCACGGTCATGTCCCTGTTCGCGCGCGACAACGGCATCGTCCTCGGCGGCATCGACTTCGAGCTCGTCAAGGAGATGGCCGCCAATCCCCGTCGCATCGCGAAGCTGACGGTGAAGTTCACCATCCGGGGCACCGCGAGCCAGGCCGACTACGAGCGGATCGTTGCGGAGGGAAAGACCTGTCCCGTCTGCGGCACCATCGGCAAGTGCGTGGAGATCGACGCGAGCTACGAAAGGGCGTAACCCGGCTATCCCCCGGATACCAGATGGTAGAGCTCCACCTCGTCGCCTTCGCGGACGAAGGTGGTTTCGTAGTCGGTCCGTTCCACGAGCCGTCCGCCGATGCGCGCTATGATGAGCGGGAACGAGTAGCGCCGCATCTTGAGCAGTGCGGCGACGCTGATCGAGTCGCCGGGAATTTCCTCCGGCTCGAAATTCACGGTCACGCGCATCTCACGCTCCCTGGGGCGAAGGGCCGCCGAGCAGCAGCTCGAGGACCAGGTCCGCTTCCATGCACGCCGCGACTCCGACGCGGGGAGCCATCGGCGGCAGTTCCTCGGAGACGGCGCTCTCGAGGTCGCCGACTAGGATCAGCCTGCCCATGCGGCGCACGCCCAGGGCCTCGACGCGGCCCCAGCCCGCGATCCCCGACGCCGCGACTATCGTGGCCTCCGGAAGGCGCTCGAGGACGGTTTCTATGAGCATGGCCTTGGCGGCCGCGTCGTCGAAGGCTTCCACCACCACGGAGCAGCCGGCGAACGTCGCGGCCGCCTTGTCCGCGTCCAGCCTGAGGGTCGCGGCCTCCACGCGGACGTTCGGGTCGATCCGCCCGATGTTGTCGCGGAGCGCCTCGACTTTCGGCCGTCCGACCTGGTCGAGGAAGTAGTACTGGCGATCGAGGTTCGAGCTCTGGACGACGTCGAAGTCCGCCACCACGAGGCTGCCGACGCCGGCGCGGGCGAGCGCGACCGCGCAGTTCGAGCCGAGTCCGCCGGCGCCCGCGATGCCGACGCGGGCCGTCGCCAGCCGTTTCCTTGTTTGGTTCCGCATCTCCTCTACCATATCGAAGCGCATCCCCGCGGTAAAGCGCGCGCGGGCGCTCGACCGCCGGGAGATGACGTTGTACGATACTGGAATGCAGCATCCAGGCAAGCGCCGTGCCGGGCGGACCCGCGGCTTCTCCAGGCTCCGCTACGCCCTGATAGTCCCCATGCTCTCGCTGTTCGCCGTGGCGCTCGGCGTTTCCTGGACGCTTTCGATGATGAACAGCCGCAACGCGATGCGGGCGACCGCTCTGCGGCTCGCCGAGGAGATCGGAGCGCACGCCGCCGAACGGGTGACGGACTTCCTGGCCAAGCCGCTCGCCGTGGGGGAAGCCGTCGCGGCCTGGGCTCCCCTGCAGCGAGGATCCACCGGTGACGGCGCGGCGATGGACCGGCTGGGCGCTTCGCTTCGGGCGACGCTCGCCTTGTTTCCGGAGATCAACCTCGTCAGCGTCGGATTCGCCGACGGGGAGTACGTGGAGAGCCAACGGCTCGCCGACGGCTCGCTTCGCGTGGGAAGGGCCGGAGCGGAAACCGCCGGCGCCCTCGAGCTCTGGGAGTCCGATGCCCGGGGGAACCGGACCGTGCTGGCCAGGTCGATTCCCTCGTACGATCCCCGCAAGCGTCCTTGGTACCAGCGCGCCGTGGCGGCGGGGCGGACGGTCTGGTCGGAGCCATACGCCCTGGTGTCCGACGGCAGCTTCGCCATCGCGGCCAGCGTCCCCGTCCATTCGAAGGGCGAGTTCGTCGGCGTCGCGACCGTCGACCTCGCGCTGGACAGCTTGGGCACGCTGATCGGGGGCGTCGGCGACCATGAAGGAGGATTCCTGGTCATCGTCGACGACGAAGGCTACTTGGTCGCGACGAGCGATGGGTCGCCGACGCTCGCGGGAACGGGCGCCGATCTGACGCGCTTGCGCGCGGGCGATAGCCCGAGCGTCCTCACGTCCGACCTCGCACGGGCGTGCAGCGGCGCCGAGCCTTCCGGAAGGACGCGAGGCGTCTCCCGGTTCGAATCCGGCGGTTCGGGCTTCCTCGGCTCGTGCGCCGAGGTCGAGACGGGCGGCAGCGTCTGGACCGTCCTCGTCGCCCTGTCGGAAACATCGTTCATGGCGCCGCTCGAACTCGCCGACCGCCAGAACCTCATCCTCCTCGCGTTCGCACTGGTCGGCGTGGTCGCCTCCGCGTGGGCCGTGGCGGATCGGGTCGTCGGTCCCATCCTGCTGTTCTCCGCGACCGCCGCGAAGCTCGTGCCGGGCGAGACCGGGGCCGCGGCCGCGGTCGAGGGCCTCGCGCGGCGACCGGACGAAATCGGAAGCCTGGCCAGCTCCTTCGTCGATCTCGAGCGACGCCTCGAGGAAAGCTTCGCCTCGCTGAACCGCAGCCTCGAGGAAAAGGAGGTCCTGCTCCGCGAGGTGCACCACCGCGTGAAGAACAATCTCCAGGTGATCTCGAGCATTCTGTCGATACAGGCTTCCGAGCTCGACGACGCGCGCGCGCGGGAATCGTTCGCGGTCTGCCAGGACCGAATCCAGACCATGGCGTACGTCCACGAGGACCTGTACCAGAGCGGAAGCTTCGCGGACATCTCGATGGATTCCTATCTCGGCCGCATCCTGGAGGGGCTCCAGGCAACGGTCGGCGTCACCGGTAAGGCGGCGCTCGTCCTCGTTTCCGGGAACGTCCGCCTGCCGCTAGAAAAGGCCATTCCTTGCGGGCTCGTGGTCAACGAGCTGGTCACCAACGCGCTCAAGCACGCATTTCCCTCGGGGCGCTCCGGCTCGATCAGGGTCGGCATACGCCGGGAACCGGACGGCGTCCTGGAGCTCGAAGTCGCGGACGACGGCATCGGCATGAGCGAAGGGCACGGCCGCGAAGGCGGCATCGGGCGGCACCTCGTCGCGAGCCTCGTGGCGCAGCTGGGCGGAGCCGAGACGGCGAGTTCGGACGGGGGGGTCGTCGTGCGCGTGCGCTTCGCCTGAGGCGCGGCGGCGGCTCGCCGGCGACGATTCCACGTTGCCTATTCCCGGAGGCGCCCCTATACTGGCCCTACCCCGATAGCTGATCGACAGGAACGCGCGTCGCGGCGCGAGGCGGGCTCGCGCTCGCCCCGTTACGCGCGTCCCCGGTTCGCGACCGAGCGAGGAGGAAGCCCCACCGTGATCAAGTACCTCAAGACCGACGACTCAAAATGCGTCGGCTGCATGACCTGCGCGTCCGTCTGCAGCCGCCTGTATTTCAAGCAGGACAACCCCGCGCGTTCCGCCATCCAGGTGCTCGACCGTGGAAACAACGAGTTCCACCTGATCGCCTGCGACCAGGAATGCCGTAAATGCGTGGCCGAGTGCCCCGTCCAGGCCATCCGCGTGACCGCCGCCGGCGTCGTAATGATCGACAAGAAGCTGTGCGTCGGGTGCCTCGCCTGCGTGGCCGTCTGCCCGATCGGCGCCATGCGCTACTACCCGGGCGACTCGACCACCTTCAAGTGCGTGGCCTGCGGCGCCTGCGCCAAGGAATGCCCGAAACAGGCGCTCGAGATCGTCAAGAAGGAAGAAGGGGCCGCGTCATGAGCGTGAAGAAGGAAGATTTCAAGCTGTTGTCCGAGACCCGCTTCGCGCCGAAGGCCATCGAGCGCGGCTACGCGATGCGCACCATGCACGTCGACGTCGGGACCGCGAAGGCGACCGAGAAGCCGGTCTCCGAGGACATGAAGAAGCGCTTCACCGGCGGCAAGGGCTTCGGCCTCAAGCTGCTGTGGGACGCCGTCAAGCCGACCACGAAGTGGAACGATCCGGAGAACGAGATCGTCATCGGCATGGGACCCATCTGCGGAAACACGAACTACCCCGGTTCGGGCAAGAGCCTCGTCGTGTCGATCTCGCCGCTCACCGGCATACCGATCGACTCGAACGTCGGCGGCTACTTCGGCCCCTACTTCAAGTTCGGCGGCTGGGACGCCCTCGAGCTCCAGGGCAAGGCCGCGAAGGACGTGGTGCTCTTCTTCGACTCCAACGAGGGCACCGTACAGATCTTCGAGGCGCCGGCCGGCCTCGGCGTCGACACGCACGTCCTGGCCGAAGAGCTCACGGTCGCCTTCGCCGCGAACGAGGCGGAGCGCCAGAACGTGTCGGTGGTCAGCGCGGGCTCGGCCGCCGAGCACTCCTTCATCGGGCTCCTCAACTTCAGCCTCTGGGACAAGCGCCGCGGCGGGGTGCGCGTCAAGCAGGCGGGCCGCGGCGGCATCGGCACGGTGCTGCGCGACAAGCGGATCAAGGCGCTCGTCGTGCGCTACAAGGGCGTCGTCCAGGACTCGAACAAGGCCGCCGACCCGGCCCTCGTGCAGCGCACCGGCCTCAAGCTGCACCGCGAGATCATCAAGAACGACGACAAGCAGTGCAAGATGCGCAGGCAGGGCACCGCGCACCTCATGGAGGTCATGAACGACTACGACCTCCTGCCTACCAACAACCACAAGTACGGGCGCCACGAGAAGGGCAACGAGCTCGCGAGCTGGGTCTGGGAGAAGTACTTCACGCAGGGCCTGCCGGACGGCTGCTGGTTCGGCTGCACCATGGCGTGCGCCCACGCGGTGGACGGCTTCGAACTCAAGACCGGCCCGTACAAGGGCCACAAGGTCTGCGTCGACGGTCCCGAGTACGAGACCGCCGCGGGCTGCGGATCCAATCTCGGCGTCTTCGATCCCGAAGGCGTGCTCGAGATCAACTTCTATTGCGACACCTACGGCGTCGACACCATCAGCTTCGGCACCATCACCAGCTTCCTCATGGAGTGCCAGGAGCTCGGCGTCCTCAACCGCGAGCGGACCGACGGCATCGACCTTTCGTGGGGAAACTGGAAGGGCGCCTGCGAGGTGTTGCACTCCATGTCGCGCGGCGAGCGCTTCGGCTCCCTGGCCGGCAAGGGCGTCAAGTTCCTCTCGGAGTACTTCGCGAAGGAGTACGGCGCGGACCCGGCCCTCATGAAGGACATCGCGCTCCACGGCAAAGGCCTCGAGCAGTCGGAGTACATCTCGAAGGAATCGCTCGCGCAGCAGGGCGGCTACTACATGACGAACAAGGGCCCCCAGCACGACGAGGCCTGGCTCATCTTCATGGACATGGTGAACAACCGCATCCCCACGTTCGAGAACAAGGCCGAGGCGCTCCACTACTTCCCCATGTTCCGCACCTGGTTCGGCCTGCAGGGCCTGTGCAAGCTGCCCTGGAACGACGTCGAGCCGGCGGACAACGCGAAGCACCCGGAACCGAACAAGGTGCCCGAGCACGTGCAGAACTACTGCGACATGTACACCGCCATCACCGGCGAGAAGCTCGACCCGCCAGGGCTCATCCGGCAGAGCGAGCGCGTGTACAACTTCCAGCGCGCCTTCAACGTGCGCATGGGCAAGGGCCGCCGCGAGGACGACTGGCCGCCCTACCGCGCCATGGGCCCCGTGCTCGAGGACGAGTACCTCGCGCGCGAGGAGCGTTACGACAAGCAGATGAAGGAGAAGATCGGCGTCGATCCCGCGGGCAAGAGCGTCGCCGAACGCATGCGCATAACGCGCGAGTACCGGACCAAGCAGTACGAGTCGCTGCTCGACGCCGTGTTCAGGCGCCGCGGCTGGACCATGGACGGTTGCCCGAGGCCCGAGCACCTCAAGGATATCGGCATGGACCTTCCGGAGGTGCTCGAGGTGGTGAACGCGAGGATCGCCGGCCGCGCCTAGCGGACCGGCCAAAGGAGCGGGCGATGGATGACGCGGACAAGGTGATCGAAACCTTCAAGAAGTCGGGCGTGGCGCTCTCCGCGGGCCAGGTGGCCGAGGCCTCCGGCGTCGACCGCAAGGAGGTCGACAAGGTCATGAAAAAGCTCAAGGCCGAGGGCAAGCTCGAATCGCCGAAGAACTGCTACTGGCAGTGGAAGAAGTAGGCGGGCGGAAGGCCGGGCGCGGATAACGTGGCGGTCTTCCGGCGTATACTGTGATCGATCTCATCAAAGGAGGCGATACATGGCCAAAGGCGTTTCCGCCGTCGGATTCCAGCGTTTCGCGCTGGGCGTTTTCTTCGTGGTGCTCGGCCTGACCGGGGTGTTGCCCTCGGCCGGCGAAAGCTTTTTCGGTTTTTCGCGCGGCCACACCACCATCGAGGTGGTCTTCGGCGTCGTCGAGATCCTCTGCGGCCTTTTCCTGCTCGCGGACGTCTTCCTCCGCATCCCCGACCGCACCAGCGCCACGGTGCTCATGGTCATCCTGATCCTCTGGCTGGCGCGCGTGGGATATACCGAGGTCTACCAGGCCATCAGCTTCCGGAACGACGGCATCCGCTTCTCGCCGAATTTCTGGACCTGGGCGCTCACCCTGGCGACCGACCTGGTCATCGCGAGCGGCCTCTGGGCCCTGTGGCGCTCGGAAAGCCGCTAGAGCCTCGGCACGACCGGGCCGGAGCTCCGGCCCGGCCGCGCGCCCGATGTCCGATCCTGACGAAAAAGGCCGCCTCTCGAGGGCGGCCTTTCCATCGATGCGCGGCGCTATCAGCGCTTCGGCATCTCCACGCGGTAGTCCGGCTCGTCCGGGCGCTTGATTTCGAGGACGACCTCGGCCTTGAGGAGGGGCTTCGAGATCTTGTAGTGCTTGCCGGTGGCCTCGCAGTCGAATTCGACGAAGGGGCCGTCCGCGCCGGCGCCGATCTTCCAGTTCTGGACCGTGAGCGCGTCGAAGTCGGCCTTGACCGTACCGTCCGCGAGCAGGATGCGGATGTTGCCGGACGAGAACTCCCAGATCGCGTTCCAGTTCGGGTCGAACCATGAGCCGAGGGGGAAGTCTCCGAGGTCGAGGGCCGAGGCGGCCGGTATGACGATCGCGGCGACGAGCAGTGCGAGGATGATTCGCTTCATTTGAACTCCTTTTGCGGAATACCCGCATCCAAAGAGTTTAGTCGATGCGGAGGCCAGTTCAAGGCCGGACGTGAATGTTTCCGGCCGGACCTCGCTGCGCCCGGTCGGCCGAAGGTCGTCGCGGCGAGCGCTCGGGAAGGCCCGGTGCGCCATCGATGGCATTCCGTTTTCGCAACACGGAACCGGAAAATGGCCGTATCACTATAGGGGCTCGATCATCATGCGGCGAAAAGGAGAGACGCGCATGGAAACGCCTGTGTGGGTAAAGCATGAAAAGATGAAGAAATGGGTGGCCGAGATGGTCGCGTTGACCAAGCCGGACCAAGTCCGCTGGTGCGACGGATCCGACGCGGAGTACCACGCCATCTGCGAGGGGCTCGTCCAGTCGGGCACCTTCATCCGACTGAATCCCGAGAAGCGGCCGAACAGTTTCCTGTCGCGCTCAGACCCCGCCGACGTGGCGCGCGTCGAGGACCGCACGTTCATCTGCTCGAAGACCAAGGTCGACGCCGGTCCCACCAACAACTGGATGGACCCGAAGGCGATGAAGGCGATCCTCCACAGGCTCTTCGACGGCTGCATGCGCGGCCGGACCCTCTACGTCATCCCCTTCTGCATGGGACCGCTCGGATCGCCCATCTCCAAATTCGGGGTCGAGATAACGGACTCAGGCTACGTCGTCGCGAACATGCGCATCATGACGCGCATGGGCAGGCAGGTCGTCGAGGCCATGAACTCGGACGCGGAGTTCGTGCCCTGCATGCACTCCGTCGGCGCCCCGTTGGATGAAGGGCAGAAGGACGTTCCCTGGCCCTGCGACAAGGACAACAAGTACATCGTCCACTTTCCCGAGGAACGGTCCATCTGGTCCTACGGGTCGGGCTACGGCGGGAACGCCCTGCTCGGGAAGAAGTGCTTCGCGCTCCGCATAGCCAGCGTCATGGCGCGCGACCACGGCTGGCTGGCCGAGCACATGCTGATCCTCGGCGTCGAGTCGCCCGAGGGCGAGAAGACCTACGTGACCGCGGCCTTCCCGAGCGCCTGCGGCAAGACCAACTTCGCCATGCTGATTCCGCCCGGTTCGTTCGACGGCTGGAAGGTGACCACGGTCGGCGATGACATCGCCTGGATCAAGCCCGCGGACGACGGCACGCTCAGGGCCATCAATCCCGAGGCCGGCTACTTCGGCGTCGCGCCGGGCACCTCGGAGAAGTCCAACCCGAACGCGATGGCCTCCATCCGCGCGAACGCCATCTTCACCAACTGCGCGTTGACCCCGGACGGCGACGTCTGGTGGGAGGGCATGACGAAGGAGCCGCCGGCGGGGCTGGTCGACTGGCAGGGCCGTCCCTGGACTCCCGAGGCCAAGACGCCTGCGGCCCATCCGAACGCGCGCTTCACGGCGCCCGCCGCGCAGAACCCCGCCATCGACCCCCGCTGGCAGGATCCGGCCGGCGTGCCGATCAAGGCCTTCGTCTTCGGCGGCCGCCGCTCGACCATGATGCCGCTCGTCTACCAGTCGTTCAACTGGACCTACGGCGTCTACCTCGCCGCCACCATGGGCTCGGAGACGACCGCGGCCGCCCAGAGCGCGGTGGGCCTGGTGCGTCGCGATCCTTTCGCCATGCTGCCCTTCTGCGGCTACCACATGGGAGCCTACTTCAACTACTGGCTCCGTTTCGGCCGCAACATCGAGAGCACGCCGCGCATCTTCGGCGTCAACTGGTTCCGCAAGGACAAGGACGGGAATTTCCTCTGGCCGGGCTTCGGCGAGAACATCCGGGTGCTCAAGTGGATCGTCGAGCGCGCCAACAACCACGCCAAGGCCATCGAGAGCCCGATCGGCTGGATGCCGCGCTACCAGGACCTGAGCTGGAAGGGCCTCGAGGACTTCCCCGAGTCCCGCTTCAAGGAGCTGATGGCCGTCGACCGGGACCAGTGGATGGACGAGCTCCTCTCGCACGAGGAGCTCTTCATGAAGCTCTACGACCGCCTGCCGAAGGAGCTCGTCTTCACCAAGGAGCTGACGCTCTCCGCCCTGTGGAGCGCCCCCGAGCACTGGGAGTTCTCGCGCGGGAAGCTGGAGCCGACGGAGGACTGACATCGTTGGCGGTTCGCCCGCCCACGTCTCGAAGGCCGCCGGGGACCCGGCGGCCTTTTCTTGTCCCGTCGCGGGGGACGGAGCTCCGGTCCCGCCGCGAAGGTCCCGGGAGGGACGGAGCTCCGGTCCGTCAGCGTGCGTCCCGAGATGGAAGGGGTCGAGGGCAGACGCGAGCGTCTCGCGGGGACGGAGCTCCGCGCGCCCGGATGGCTTGGTCTCGTCTTGCTATACATATACAAAACCATATATTATTCGACCATGCAGGCCACCAGGAATCGGCGCGTTCTCGACGCGCTCGCGCTCGTCTTCGTGCTCGCCGTCGCCGTCGGCGGCTGGTTCTTCCCCGTAGCCGGCCTCGCGCTCGCCGGCCTGATGGCCGTGGCGGTGGCTCTGTCCCTGCTCGGCCGCTTCGGAGCGGCGCGGAAGCGCGCGTTCTGCAACGGGGTCTGTCCCCGGGGGCGAGCCCTTGGTTTCGCGCTCAAGCCCATCTCGAGGGGGAAGGCGCTTCCGAGGAGCTTCTCGGACCTTTCGCTCCGACGCGGCCTTTGCGGCTTCATGATGTTCTGCGTGATGGGCAGTCTCGTCCGCGCCTTGCCCGGTCTCGAGGGCTACCCGGCGCTGGCGGCGGCCGGGCGGATCTTCTGGGGGCTGTGCGTCATCAGCCTGGCCGGCGGGCTCGCTCTCGGGCTTCTGTACCGGCCCCGCGCCTGGTGCGTTGTCTGTCCCATGGGCACCCTGCAGGATACCATTTCTGGAACCGGCGTTCGGCGGGCGTCAGACGATGGAACGGGGGAGCCCGCGCGGCGCTAGAGTCGCGCGGCCAGATCCTCGAGCAGGGCTTCGTTGTCGGCGATGAGGTCGAGCGCCGCGGCCCGGAGGCGCTCGAGGTTCGCCGGCGAGGCGTCGTCGATGGCGCATGCGTCGGCGCTCAGGTCCGGATCGAGCCGCACGTAGTCGATGCCCGGTAGGTGCGAGAGCATCCAGTCGACCGATTCCGACTGGGCGCGGCCCATCATGGCGAGGAGCGGCGAGCCCTTGCCGGGGTCGATCCAGTCCAGGTAGCCCCAGCGCGCGAGCCTTCCGATGTTCCACGCCCTGACGGCGCCGCCGGTGCCGAGCGAGACCACGAGGAAGCGACGCGCGTCCGGCCTGAGCTTACGCGCCTCGACCCAGGCGCACATGGCCGGATTGTTGGCGAAGAGCCCGCCGTCGACGAGCGTGCGCATCCGGATCTGTCCCGCCGCGAGCTCCGGCGCGCCCGGAGGCGGCAGCTCGCGGATGCGGGCGGCGGGGAAGTAGGTGGGGGCGGCGCTCGAGGCGCGGGCGGCGTCGCGGGCGAGGAAATCGGGTCCGTCGCCGAGGTTCTTCATGACGAGCGACTCGTCGTGTTCCGGATCGTAGCTGGTCACGAGCACGGGACCCGCGGCCTGCGAGAGCCTCGTTTCGCCGAGCGCTTCGCGGAGGAAGCGCTCGAGGGGCTCCGCGTCGTACTTCGAGGAGAGGGCCTGCCGCACGAGCCCGATGCTCTCGTGGCGATGCCGGGGGAAGAGTTCTCCGCCGCGGCGCTCGTACAGCTCGGCCACTTGCGCGCAGGTGAAGCGCCGAGGCGCGTCGAAGGCGGGCCGCCCGAGGATCGAGCCGGAGCCGCGCATTTCCTTGATGGCCCGTCCCGGTCCGCCCTCGCCGTCCTGCGCTTGCAGGGCCAGCGCGATGAGCGCGCCCGTCGAGGTGCCCGCGACCAGATCGAAACGGGACGCGAGGCTTCCGGGTTTACCCAGCTTCTGCCGCCGACGCTCGAGGTCGGCCAGTACCAGGGCCGGCGCGTAGCCGCGTATGCCGCCGCCGTCGATGGAGAGCACCCGTATCGGGCCGCGCAACCTGCTCATCGTTCGACCCTCACAAGGAACGAGAGGGAGAAGGCCGTGAATTCCTGGCCGGCTATGCCCTCGTAGAGCGTGATCGTCCCGTCGTCCTCGATCGCGTAGTCGTCACCGCGCGCCCAGCGCTCGACGGAAGCGGCGGCGTGGACGCTCGTCGTGAGTCCGGGCGCGAGCTTGCGCGAGGCGGAAACGGATGGATTGAGCGCGAAGCCACCCGCCATGACGTCGAAGAACGTGGTGTCAGGCGCGTAGGGCTGCCGGGCCAGGTGGGAATCCACGCCCCACTGGAGCGCGTGGTAGCGAAGTTCGATACCGATCCGGAAATCGAACCCGCCGAGCGAGGGTTCCCAATCGACATCAAGCGCGGGCCCGATTCTCAAAGCCCGGTAGGCGATCACGATGCCGGAGAACTTTAGCGTGCTTGTGTACGTCGAGTACTTGTAGATCGCGGAACCGTCCCATCCTTCCCATGAAAGGTCGGAGACGGCGGCGCCGGCGCCGAGCCGCAACCCGAGGTCCGGCCAGCTCCACGACGCGATCATCGTCGCGTCCATGCCGCGCGCGAGCTGTGCCTGATGTTCGGAGCGTCCGTAGACCAGCGTGCCGACATCCCAGTCCTCGTCCACCATGGTGCCCGTGATCATCGGGAACAGGGACGTCACGGAGAGCGCGAACGATATCGGCGCCTTCCAGCGCGGGCTCAGGACCGCGTCGAGCCTGAGTCCGGCCGCGGGAAGGAGCTGCCAGCGGAGCTTCGAGAGCAGCTCGGTCGTGGTCGAGTCGCGGTAGACGAGTTCGTCCATGTAGCCGACCACGAGCACGGGACCCGTGGCGAGCGTGAGGATCGGAGGGTTGGTCCCGGGCTCCTCGGCGGATGGAAGACCGGCCGGAGCGGGGGGCGAATCCTGAGCCATGGCGAGGCGGGGCGCGAGAAGCGTCAACACTGGAACCAACGCGAACGGCAGGAGCCTGCGGCGGCGGGACTTGCTCATGATGGCGGGAGCATACTCCACGGGGCGCTCGGCGTCATGGTCGGACGAAGTTTTTCGTGGGAACCGGCTCCGTCCTCGATCGGGGCGCTGTGGCTATGTCCCCACAAGCCAGGACGTCCGGGTACGCGCGGCGGCTCCGTCCCCATCGGGGCTCCGTCCCCGTGGGCAGCTCTGTCCCCGTGGGCAGCTCCGTCCCCCTGGGCAGCTCTGTTCCCGTGGGCAGCTCTGTCCCCATCGGGGCTCTGTCCCCCCGCAGGCGGAACCTTCTCCGTCGGAGCTCCGTCCCCATTGGCCAAACCCGCGTCCATCGGTATCCTTGCGGCCATGACGAAGCTATCGAAGGACCAATGCCTGTCGGCGATCGCCTCGGGCGAATTCGGGACGGAGATCACGGGAACCGCGCGGCGGGTGGCCGTCGTGCTTACCCAGGGCTGGTGCCCCCAGTGGGTACATTTGCGCCGCAAGCTAGAAAGCCTTTCCGGGCCGGACGACCCGGCCGTGTTCTGGGTCGAGTACGACGTCGAACCCTTCTTCGACGAATTCATGGCCTGGAAGGAAGAGGTCCTGGGGAACCGCGAGGTGCCCTACGTTCGCTACTATCGTGACGGGACGCTCGTAGCGGAAAGCAACTACACGGATCTCCCAGGATTCCTGGCCCGTTTCGGACGCGATTAGGCGGCGATGATGTCGAAGTCGCGCGTTCCTCTCGTCGGCCCTTGGTCGTTCTACCGCTCCGCGCTGGGCGTCGCCGTGCCGGTGATGCTCCAACAGGCCGTCATGAGCCTCGTGTCCCTCGTGGACAACTTCATGGTGGCCGGCTTGGGCGACGCGCGCATGGCCGCGGTGAACGTGGCGAACCAGGTGAACTTCGTCTACTTCGTGGTGCTCTTCACGCTCTGCGGCGCCGGCGGCATCTACCTGTCGCAGTTCAAGGGCGCGGGCGACGAAGAAGGGATGCGCCAGGCTTACCGCTTCAAGCTGGCGGCCTCGCTGCTGGTGTCGGGCATCTGGCTCGTACTGACGCTCGCCATTCCCGAGCGCATGGTCGCCCTCATGCTGGGGGGCAACCCCGCGGCGCCTGAAATCATCGCCGAGGCGGCCGGTTATCTCCGCATCGTCAGCATCGCCTGGATCCCGATGGCCGTGTCGACCTCGATCGCGACCGGGCTGCGGGAGATCGGGCGTGCCCGGCCGCCGCTCTACATTTCGGTGGCGGCGACCCTGGTCAACACCTTCTTCAACTGGCTGCTCATCTACGGCTCGCTCGGGGCGCCCCGGCTCGGCGTTAACGGAGCTGCCATCGCGACGGTGATCGCGCGGCTCGTCGAGTTCGCGGCCTTCCTCGCCTTCGTCCGGATCGACCGGACGGTCTTCATCCCGAGGCTGCGCGAGCTCGCGCGCGTGAACCTCAAGCTTTTCGTCGAGGTGGTGAGGAAGTCCGGACCGATGCTGTTGTCCGAGACCACCTGGGTGGTCTCGGAGACGGTCATCACGGCGCTCTACAACGGGCGGGGCGGCGCCGAGGTCGTCGCGGGCATGGCGGCCGGCTGGACCATCGCCAACGTCTTCTTCCTGGTATTCACCGGCATCCACACGGCCACCGGCGTGACCGTGGGGGGCTCCCTCGGGGCGGACCGGCTCGACGAAGCCCGCGACCGGGCGCGCTGGATACAATCCGGGGCGGTCGTCGCGGGAGCGGCGCTCGGCGCGCTCGAGGCGCTTTCCACGCTCGGCATACCCATAGTGTTCGGAAACCTGAGCGCCGAGGCCCGCGAGGTGAGCCGCGGGCTCCTCTTCGTCATCTCCGCGTACCTGCCGCTCTGGGCTCTGATCAACGCGCAGTTCGCCGTCTCGCGCGCGGGCGGCGACACGATGATGGGAATGATCGTCGACGTGGGCGTGAACCTCGGGCTCTTCCTGCCGGGCGCTTTCGCGCTCGCGTTGCTCACTCCGATCGGTCCGGTGCCCATGTTCGCGCTGCTCAAGACCACGGACTTCGTGAAGTGGCTGGCGGCCTGGCTCTGGCTTCGCGGCGAGCGCTGGGTGCGCAACCTGACCCGCGGGCACGCCGGCGGAACCGGGCCCGGCGTGGAGGCGGAAGCGATAGCCGCGGTGGGAGCGGGCACGTCCGCCGGCGCCATGGCCGACTAGGGCGAGGAGCGAAGCGCGGCTTGCCGCGTTTCGCGATTCGCTATATCCTCGCTTCGAAAGCCCATGAAATACGCCCGCTTCCGCCCGTTCTCCCAGATCGCTCGGATTTTCAGGGGGACCCTCGCGGCGCGCGCCGCGGGGGCGGTCGCCGCGGCGACGATACTGCCGCTCGCGGTGACGGGCTTTCTCGCGTACCGGTTGGCCGCCTACTCCTTCGAGGAGAGCGCCCGCGGCCAGGTGCAGGACGCGGTGCTCGGGGCGCTCGAGCTCGTGGACGAACACCGGCTGCGGGTGGAACACGGCGAGGAAACGTTCGAATCGGCCATCTCGCGCCTCAGGCGGGTCTACGCGGGCCGCCTTTCCGAATTCCGGGTCGCGTCCTTCAGCGTCACCTTCCTGGTGCGCCTGTTCGTGGAGCTGGGGATCGACGCTTCGGAGCTGGTCGTTTCGCCGCTGGATTCCAGCCTGTCGTGGTCGTCGCGCAAGATAGGGCGGATCGAATCGGGCGCCTACATCGTCGACGACCCGGAACTCGTGCGAGCGCTCGAGACCACGCTCGAAGGCCTTCCCTTCCGGAAGCAGCAGGAATTCGCCAACGGACCCATGCAGCTCAGGCTCGTCTACGACCTCTCGAAGGCCGCCGTGCGCATACGCTCCTCGGGTTACGTCTTCGCGTTGAGTTTCGCGGAGGACGACGACGGCGACGGGAAGTTGCACGAGATCTTCCACCCGCGCCTTTCCTCGGTCGACGCCTCGGACATCACGAACGCTGAGGGCGAAGCGGTCGCCCGCGGTCTCGTCGCGCTCGCGGGCACGCTCGCCTCGCGGCCCGAGGGCGAGCTGGCATGGACCGAATACGTCTGGGAGAATCCCGGCGAACCCCGGCCCCGCTCCAAGCTGACCTACGTCGCTTATTACCGAGCCTGGAATTGGGTCATCGCGGCCGGCCTCTACCGCGACGAGTTCTTCGCGCCTCTCCGGACGGTGCGCATCTTCCTCACCCTCTCGGTCCTGGTCTTCGGACTGGCGACGGCCGCGCTGGCGTATCGCGCGACGCTCACCTGGTTCGTGCGGCGGATCGAGACCCTGGTCGGCGGGATCAGCGCCGTGGAGAAAGGATCCTACCTCCCGGGCCTGCCCGAAACCTGGCGCGACGAGCTCGGAGATATAGCGAGGGCCGTCAACGCCATGGCGGCCGCCATCGGGGATCGCGAGAACCGCCTCGACGACCTCCGCGCCTTCCAGAGCGGGTTACTCGACGCCCTGCCGACCCCGATACTCGTGGTGAATCCGATGGGACGCATCGAGGCCTGGAACGAAGCCGCCATCGACGTGTTCGGACGCGAGCCGGAAGCCCTGATGGGGCGCGGACTGGCGCAGGCGTGTCCCGCGCTCGCCGAGCTCGGCGCCGACGTGGAGCGGACGCGGTCCCTCCGCGAACGGCAGTCCTTCGTCCGCAGGGAATTCGACATGCCGGGACGGCGGGCGTTCTCGGTGGTGCTCGAGCCCCTGGGCCCGGCCTCGGCGACGAGCGTCGTGATCTCGTTCTTCGACCTGGCGGACGTCGACCGGCTCGAGCGGCAGCTCCGGCGCTCGCAGAAGCTGGAGACGGTCGGCACCCTCGCGGCCGGGCTCGCCCACGACCTCAACAACGTGCTCGGGGGCATCGTCGGTACGGCCAGCGTGCTCGGCCTGTCGGCCGACGATCCGCAGCCGCCGGACAGGGCCGAGGTCCAGGAAGCGGTGCAGTCGATACTCCGCTCCTCCCGCAATGCCGCCGAGGTGGTCCGGCAGCTCCTCGTCCTTTCGCGTCGGCAGGAGATGACGCTCGCCCCCGTGGATCTGGCTTCGCTCGTGGATTCGACCGTCAGGCTCTGCCGACGGACCTTCGACCCATCGATAGAGATCGCGTTCGAGCGGCCGGGGTCTCCATGCATGGCAATGGGCGAAGCCGTCCAGCTGGAACAGGCCTTGCTCAACCTGCTGGTCAACGCCCGCGACGCCATGACCACGATGAGGGCGGAAGGTGAATCGCGCGGCGGATTGGTCACGGTCAAGCTGGAGCGGATGCGTCTCGAATCCACCGACGAGGCGCCGGGATCCGATTCGTCCGCTCCGTGGGCGATATCCGTGACGGACCAGGGAGTCGGAATCGGATCCGAGACGCTCGATCGCATCTTCGATCCGTTTTTCACCACCAAGATCGGCGGAAAGGGCTCCGGTCTCGGCCTTACCATGGTCTACGGCATCGCCGAACGCCACGGGGGCTCGGTGCACGTGGAGTCGGCCCTGGGACGCGGCACGAGGATCGAGCTGCGGTTGCCCGCCCTCGCGTCGGAGGTCGGCGCCGAAGCGGCGCCGGAGCCCGCGGTTCGCCCGATGGTCTCCGGCAAGGGCCTGGGCCGGGTGCTCGTGGTCGAGGACGACGCGGTGATGCTCGAAAGCATCGGACGCATGCTGAAGGTGTGCGGGTACGAGGCTTCGGGCGAGAGCCGCGGCGAGGCGGCCGTACGGCGCTTCGAGGCGGCCTCGGAAGCTTACGTGGCGGCGGTGCTGGACCTGGCCATGCCGGGAATGTCCGGCCTCGACCTGGCCTTGGCGCTCCGGGCCCGCCGTTCCGACGTGCCCATCCTGCTGGTTTCCGGTTACGACGAGGATGAGCGCATCGATCGGGCCCGCGCCTTGCCGAAGCTCAAGTTCCTCAGGAAGCCGTTCGGCATCGAAGCCCTGAGCGTGGCGCTCGGCAGTCTTCTAGGGCGCTAGACGCCGATCGGTCCGGCTGGCCGGCCGCGATTGGTCCGCCTCCGGAACCCCTTCGGCGCCAGCCGCGCGAGGGCCGCCGCCACGGCCAGGCCCGCGGCGATCGCCCCGGCGAGCATCAGCGTCGCGAACCCCGTGCCCGCCGCCGCGCTCGCGTCGCCCGCGGTGGCCTGGCTCATCGTGTAGAACATACCTCCGCCGGGCACGAGCGGGATGATCGACGCCACGATGATGACGGTGGCCGGGGTGCGCATCAACGTGGCGACCAGCTCGGCGTAGAGCCCGACCGCGATCGCCGCGACGAAGTACGCCATGGGGTCGGAGCCGGACCAGGCGCCGGCGAACAGGCGCATGCCCCAGGCCAGGGCGCCCCCCGCGGCGGCGAGCGGCAGGTCGCGGGGCTTCGCGCGGAAAATGAGGGCGAAGCCGAAGGTGGCCATCGCGGAAACGCCCATCTGGGCGATGCCGTTCACGCCAGCACCCCCGTCAGGAGCATCCAGGTTTCGAGGCCGACGCCGCTGCCGATGGAGATTCCGGCCGCGGACATGAACGCGTCGGTCATGCGCGCGATTCCGGCCACCAGGTCCCCCGCGATGATGTCGCGTATGCCGTTGGTGATGGTCACGCCCGGCACGAGGAGCATGATGGCGCCGATGATCGCCTTGTCGGCGGCGTCCGCGAGGCCCCAATGCGCGGCGGCCATGCAGAGGAAGGCGGTGATGGCGCCGCCCGCGATGTTCGCGAAGAAGTCGGAGACCCGCGCGCGCTGTATCCTCTGGACCATCCGGCCGAGGGCGATGCCGACCGCGCCCGCGACGAGCGCGTCCTTCCACGAACCGCCGAACAGCAGGGAGAAGAAGCCCGCTCCGAGCGCCGCTCCCGGAATCGCCAGCCAGGCGGGATACGAGCTTCGGGTCTCGAGGGCGCAAAGCTCCGCCTCCACCGCGTCGAAGCCGAGCTCTCCCGCGGTGGCCCTCCGGGCGAGCGAGTCAATCGCCGAGATCCGCTCCAGGTTCATTTGGCGCGTGCGCACGCGTCGGACGAGCGCGCGCGATTTCCCGTCCTCCCCGTCGCACGAGAGCATGAAACCGGTCGGCGTCGCGAAGCTTTCGCCGTTCCAGGCTCCGAACGCGGTGAGGAAGGCCAGCATGGCCTCTTCCGCGCGGTAGGTCTCGCCGCCGCTTTCGAGCACGAGGCGTCCGGCGTCCGCCGCCACCCGGAGCGCCGAGTCGGCATCCGGAGCGTCGCGCGCGATCATGGCGCGGGGGAATCCGCGGCGGAGCCGCCGGCCTCCCCGGAGACGCTTCCGGCGGGCGGCGCGGCTTCCGCCGCGCGCTTCAACGCGAGGCGCACGCCGAGGCTGAAGTGCAGGATGGCCCCGTCGAGGGCCATCGCCGGATCGGCGTCGGTCCAGAGGTTGGCGAGAGGGTAGAGGCCCCGGATCCCGGCGGCCAGCGACATCCGCGGCGCGAGCTCGACTTCGAACCCGATCAGCGCCTCCGCGAACAAGTATCTGGCCTGCCCGAAAAACCAGGCGTTGAGCTCGAGCGGGGTCTGTCCCCCCGCCGCCACCCGGACTAGCACGACCGGTCCCAACCCGACGGTCGGAGCGAAGCTCCCTGCCAGGCGCGGCGCGTAGACGAAGGGGGCGCGGAGCAGCAAGCCGGCGGTCCAGGACGACGCCGCGGATTCCGCGGGGGCCGGAACGGCGCGGGGAAGCTCGAGGACGGGGCCGGTGGCTGGTTGGGTGTCGAGCAGCTCCGAGTAATAGGAAAACACGTCGAAGCCGGGTTCGAACGACAGGGTCGAGCCGGGGAAGATCAGAAGCGGGAACCCGAGGCCGACGGTTCCGGCGATCGGTCCCGCCGCGCTGTCGGTCGCGGGAACGCCGTTCGCCACCAGCGCGAAGCCGAAACGCGGCGTCAGCGCCTCGAGCTCGATGGCGTACGCGGCCATGGACCAGGCCAGCAGGAGCGACAGGACGATGCGCTTCGGGGAAAGGCTCATCGGCACACCTCGCTACGACTATAGCGCGGAGGCGCGTCCGGGGCCAGCGAGCGGCCGTACGAGGACGCCGCTCCCCGCGGAGTCGGGAAAGCGCTCCACCCACCAGGAGAGCAGGAGCACGAGCGATTCGTCCGGCTCGCCATGCAGCAAGGCGCCGTTCCAGGTGGCTTCCGGCGACGGCGCGACGAGCTCCGCGTCGGAAATTTCCACTTGCCCGTCCTTGATTCGCGCCACCTTGCCGGGACCTCGAGGGAAGGCCGCGAAGGCGACGGTGCTCGACGCGTCCAGCGCGGCGACGAGCTCGACGGCGGATTCAGGAGTCCCGTCGCCGATGGCGTACCAGGTACCGTCTCCGCGGGGTTTCCGCGCGAAGGCCAGCATCCTGCCGCCGCCGGCTTCCTCGGACAGGCTTTCTAGCGCGGCGCGAAGCGCAGGCGGCGCCATTCGGGCGGGACGGGGCGCCAGCAGTCGCTCGAAGTCGGTCAGGGACAGCGCTTCGACCTTCCCGCCGGGCGGGACGAGCCAGCGCGAGGTTTCGACGCGTTCGCCTCCGGCTCGCCGCGTAGCGACGAGGAGGCTGCCGTCCTCGAGGCGGTGCATCGCGTAGACGCTCGCCGAATCGATGGGATCGGGAAGCGCTTCTTCGGTCCATGCGCCCGTCCCAGCGTCCAGCCTGAGCAGGGATCCGCCCGAGTCCGGACCGGATTCTTCGGGATGGCGATACAGCGAGAGCAGGAAACTGCCGTCGGCGTCTGCTAGCATGGAGCCGACCGTCCTTCCCGCGAACTCCGGGGAAGGGAGCTCCTTCAGCCTGAGCGTCCGGGTTCGCGTTTCGAGCTCGAGGATGACGGTTCCCGCGCGGTTGATCGCGACCGCGGCCCTCGCGCCGGCGGAGGCGAACGCCGCGACGAAGCCCGCCTCGTGGGCGGGCGCGAAAGGCTGGGCGCTCCGGAGGCCGGAGTCCGCCAGGCCCGCCCCCGAGACTGAGAGGATCAAGCCGTCCGCGTACGAAAGAGCGGGTGCTTCCTCAATCGGAGGCGGATCGGCCCTGGCGCAGGCCGCGAGCGCAAGAAAGGCGAGGACGGCCGTCGCGAGGACGGCCGTCGCCTCGAGTCTCCATCTTCCGCCGCGCGCTTCAGGACCGGGCATCCGTTCTCCGGAGCCTCGCGACCGCCTCCGTTCCCGGCGGATGTCCGGGTCGGCGCCGGTCGTTCTCAATAATTCCGGGCGAAGACCGCGCGGTGCTTCGCAGGGGCGCCGCAGAGCGCGCAAGCGCCGGAGACGTTCTCCTGGCGGTCCATCGGCATGCAACGGAGCGTGGCCTTGGTCTCGGCCTTGAGGCCGGCTTCGCACTCGGCCGAGCCGCACCAGAGCGCTTCCGCGAAGCCGCCGGTGGCGTCCGCGGTGCCCGCGCCTTCCTTCGAGAAGAACGCGAGCATCTCCTCGCGGGTGGCGATCGGTTTCGTGTTGGCCAGGCGGAACGAGCGGGCGCGCTCGAGCAGGCTCGACTGGATTATGTCCATCAGCTCCAGGACGCGCGCCGGGGCCGCCTCCGCGGCGACGATCTCCTTTTCGCCCGTGTCGCGGCGGACGATCACGACCTTGCCTGCCTCCATGTCCCGGGGACCGAGCTCGATGCGCACGGGCGTCCCGCGCATCTCCCATTCGGCGAACTTCCAGCCGGGGCTGTTCGAGTCGTCCGAGTCGAAGACGGCGCGGAGGCCGAGTCCCTTCAGCGCCGCCAGCAGCTTCTCGCCGTACGCGAGCACGGCGGCCTTGGTCTCGCCCTTGTAGATGGGGACGATGACCGTCTGCTCGGGCGCGAGCGTGGGCGGCAGCACGAGGCCCTTGTCGTCCGAGTGGGTCATGATGATGGCGCCCACGAGCCGCGTCGATACGCCCCAGCTGGTCGCCCAGACGTGCTCCAGCTTCCCTTCGCGGGACTGGAACTTGACGTCGAAGGCCTTGGCGAAATTCTGCCCGAGGAAATGGGAGGTGCCCGCCTGCAGAGCCTTCCGGTCCTGCATCATGGCCTCGATGGTGTAGGTCCGCACGGCGCCGGCGAATTTCTCGCTCTCGCTCTTGATGCCGGCCACGACCGGCAGCGCGAGGAACTCCTCCGCGAACGATCGGTACACCTCGAGCATGCGGAGGGTTTCCTCCTCGGCTTCCTTCGAGGTCTCGTGCGCGGTATGGCCTTCCTGCCAGAGGAATTCCGCGGTGCGGAGGAAGAGTCGCGTACGCTTCTCCCAACGGACGACGTTGGCCCACTGGTTGATGAGCAGGGGCAGGTCGCGCCAGGACTGGATCCAGTCGCGGTACTTGTCCCAGATGATGGTCTCGCTGGTCGGACGCAGGACGAGGGGCTCGTCGAGCTCCTCGCCGCCGCCGTGCGTCACCACGGCCAGCTCGGGCGCGAAGCCCTCGACGTGCTCGGCTTCCTTCTTGAGGAAGCTCATGGGGATGAGCATGGGGAAGTAGGCGTTGACGTGCCCGGTGGCCTTGAAGCGGCGGTCGAGCTCGTCGCGGAGCCGCTCCCAGATCGCGTAGCCGCGCGGGCGGATGACCATGCAGCCCTTCACGGGGGAATAGTCGGCGAGCTTCGCGTTGAGGACGATGTCGAGGTACCACTGGGAGTAGTCGACGGAACGGCTCGTGATCTTCTCTGCCATGGTCGGTTCCTTGGAACGGTCGGATTTGTACGGCGATTCTACCGGAAAGCGCGGCGACTCGGCAATCGCCGGAGGGAAGGCCGCCCGGGCGCCGTCTCGGCCGACGCCGGTCCTCTCCCCCCGTCGGCTCCGTCCCCGCCGGCTCATCGAGTCGGAGAAAAGAAAACCGCCCACACTATCGGGGCGGTCGGATGCTGAAAGCTTCCGGCGGCCTCCGCGAATCGGGCGGCGCGGCCGGAAGCCTGTGATCGCTCAGGGAATCCGGACGGTCTCCACCATGTAGCGCACCGAATCGCCGCCTTTGGCAGCGAGCTTCTTTTCCACGATGAACACGAGGGTGCGGCCGTCGGGGGCGAGCAGGATGCGCCGGATGACGTAGCCCCGGACCCCGTTCCGGATGAAGGTCGGATTGCCGGCGGTGAAGGCTTTCTCGACCCCGGCCTTGGTCGTCAATTTGATGTCGATCGAGAAGGAGCTCGAGGCTTCGTCGCCTTTTTCGACCACGACCGGGCGAAGGATGGCGGTCCAACGGTCTCCGGTGGCGAGGTCCCGGAAAGAGATCGGGTCGATGGGGTTCTCGCCGTCCACCAGCAGGTAGAGTATGCGCCCCTGCGCGAGGTGGTCTATCCGGAATTTCGAGACGAGGGCCATCCTGTCGCGATACAGCCCGAACAGGGCTCCGACCGGATCCTGGCCCGCCTCGAGCGGGGACTTGGCCGTGAAGCGCGCGACGCCGTCCTTTACGAAGTCGTTCCGCTTCGCGTCGACCAGGTAGAGCTCGGCGTAGGGGAACCCGCTCGAAGCGTCCAATCCGTACTGGCCGAACAGGAAGTACGCCGAATCCGGCGAGAATCCGAGGTTGACCAGCGTGGGCACGTCGCCCGCGAAGATCGGCGCGACCGCGAGAGTTGCTGCGATAATAATCGCGAGGATCCGTTTCATCGGGCGAACTCCTGCATGTAGTATCGGCTCGTCGCGCCGCCGGGCTTAGCGCGGAATCTCGGACGCTTCGACGACTTGTCCCGGGGGCGCGCCGGGGCTATGCTCAGGCGGGAGGGGCGATGACCGCGACCGGCCGCGTCCGATGGTACAGGATTTCCTTCTTCCTTTCGACCTTGGTTCTCGCGGCCGGCGTCGTCGCCGCCGTCTACCCGGGCCTCGACGGGTATCGCGAACTCGACGCCCGTTCCGTGGCGGGACTGCCCGCCACCGCGGCGTGGGGCGCGGCGAGCGCCTTGTTCGCCGGGCTTTCCTCCGTTTCCTTCATGGCTCTCGTCGCCTTCAGGGCGAGTTCCAGCGTATCGCAGGAGCTCTTCTTCCTGAGCTTCTTCTTCTTCTCGTTGATCGCCGAGACCGTGCGGCTCGCGCTCGGCGTGGCGACGCTCGGCGGAGCGACGATGGAGACCCGCGACCTGCTGGTGCGCTCCGTCGTGTTCGCGAGGACCTTCGGGACGCTCGCGGTGTTCTCCGCGGGTCTCCACGCCTCGGGTTACCGCGACGACAAACCTTGGAGCGCCGTCTGGGTGATGGCGTTCGCTTCGCTCGGCGTGACGGTCGCGCTTCCGGTGAATTCCGGCGATATATCCGACGGACTCATGCCTCCGCGCGGCTTCGCATCCTTGTCGACTCTCTTCGAGGTGGTGGTGGTCGGCGCGGCGGTGCTCAACTTCCTTCTGGCGGCGCGCAATCGCTCCTCCAGGGTGTTTTTGGCCGCGGCGGCCGGATCCGCGGCGGCCCTTCTCGGAGCGGTCCTGCTGCGGGAGGCCTCGGGGCCCTGGGGTTTCGCGTTCGGAGCTCTCGCGCTCTGGACGGGCGCGATGGCTTCTTTCATTCCGCTGCGTCGGCATTACCTCTGGCAATAGCGCGAACGGCGCGAAGCGCCGTTCGCGGCGACGAGTCGGCGCTCGTCGATCAACCGTGCGGGGGACGCCTCGCGCCGTTCGCGCTAGAACAGGAAATGCGCGAAAGCGCCGACCGCGACGGGAAGGAGCAGATTGTCCAGATCCTTGCTCGGCACGGCTTCCACCACGGTGGCGAAGGCGGCGACCGCCACCGACATGAGCGGGCGGCGGGTCACGGACCACGAGGCCAGCAGGACCGCGGTGAAGCACGCCAGGCTGCCCTCCAGCGACTTCCCTCCGGTGAAGGGTATGCGTATCGATCCGAAGAGCCTTCCGGCAAGGCTGGAAATGCCGTCGCCGAAGGCCAGCGCGTAGATGGCCAGGCTGGCGGCGGGCTCGGGGAAGAGGAGCAACGCGAGCAGGGCGCCGAATCCGAGCGTAACGGGGCCGAGCACGAAACGCCCCGCGTCCCGCCGCCTGGCCGCGGCCGAGGTGACGCGGCTGATCAAGGGAATCTCGTAGCCGTCCAGGCGGAGCAGCTCGCAGTACGCGTAGAAGGCGATGCCCCCGGCCAGGAGGGCGAGGGTCGCCCCTCGGTTCCAGGCCGAGAGCGTCGGGACTATCCCGATAACGATGTGGATGGATTTTCTGACCACTTCTGTTCGAATCTCGCGGCCGAGCAGCGCCGCGCCTCTTCGACCTGTCTGCAATGCCTGGATGTCAGCCATGGGTTCCCTTCTCCGGTTTCTTAGATAACTTGCAAAATACATGCCAAGAATCGAGTTTCGTTCAGGTCATGCAGAAAGACAACGGGGTAACGAAATACGCATCGCCAGATTTCTGATGGGCGCAGGAAGGTATGAAAAATCAGACGCTTCGCGAACCGAAAAGCATCGGTTCCGGCATGCGCCGCCATGGGCAGGCCAGTCCTCGGCGATGGATCTCGGCGCTGGAGGATGGGACCTTTCGGGGTATCCGCGCCGGGACGCGGTACCCGTTGACAGGTCGCGCGCGTCCCGGTAGACTCCGCCTCAAGAGAGCGGTCCCCGGACGATTAACTCAGCGGGAGAGTGCCACCTTCACACGGTGGAAGTCGTTGGTTCAAATCCAACATCGTCCAGAGGCCGCTCTTCCCATGTCCGCGCGATGGCGCGGCAGTCCGCGTGGCGATGCGCCGCCGGCGTCGAGGCCGAAGTCCGGAGCCGCCGCCCTCGTCTCAGCGACCGAGTTCCCGCGGCGCCTCCGGGTAGATCTCCAGATCGATGCCCCGTTGCGGCCGCAGCACGAAATCCATGTTCAGGAATGCCAGGTTCTTGACGGCCGGCTTGACCATGGTGGCCTGGTCGCGCTCGAGCGCGTCGAAAAGGCGCATCGATTCGGCGAAAGCCGCCATGGCCTTGCCGCGGAGCGAGGCGTCGCCGGCCCGCGCGGCGAGCCTCCACCAGGCCACTCCCAGGTTGTTCGTCGCCCTCATCAGCAGTTCCACCAACTCGCCTTGAGCGGGCCGTTCTTGCGGCAGCAGCACGGGCAGGCGCTCAAGCTCGAAATGAAGCCGGTTCGAAAGACGCTCGAACGTCGATTGGGCCGCGAACCAATCCTCGCGCCGAGCCAGGATGTTCCCCGTGAGCAGGAGCAAGGCCGGCGTCTCGTCGACGTCGAGCGAGGCCCGGTGGGCCTGCACCAGCGCTTCCTCGAAGCGGGCCAGGCGATAGAGGGCCGCGGCCCGGCGGTAGCGCGTTTCGTTGGTGACGTAGCCGGCCTTCTCGGCGCGATCGTAGAGCGAAATCGAGCCCGGATCGTCGCCGGCCTCGAGGTAGAGCACGTCCGCGAGCCTTGCGTAGTTCACGCCGAAACGACCGTCGAGTCCGAGCCGCCTGCCGGCCAACGCCTCCTCGTAACGAGCGATCGCCAGTTCGTACTGCTCGCGGGCGGTCACGAACTCGCCCGCGGCCTGGTAGTGGAGCCCCGTCCAGCCGAGCGCGTCGATGAGCATCCCGAGCCGGTAGGTCCTGAGCAGGGGCAGGTTCTCGAGGGCGGGCACGAGCTTGCGCAAGGCGAGGAATTCCTGGCCGGAATCGCCGGCGCGCCTGAAGTATCGGGCCATGTGGTAGTGGGTGTCGGGGATGGAGGGATCGAGCTCGTCGGCCAGGAGCAGGGCGCGCCGCGCGCCGTCCAGATCGTCCCGGTCCAGGAAGTAGCCTCCCAGCTCGGCGAGCGCGAGGGCGGAAGCCTTCATCCGACCATCCAGGAAATCCCGCCCCAGGCGCTCGATCTCCGGGAGCATGTCCCGGCCGTCCGCCTTCTCGACCCGGATGAAATACCGGAGCATCCGCTCCAGGTAGGGATCTTTCCAGCCGCGACGGCCGAGCAGCCGGGCGTAGCGGAGCCGCGCCTGTTCGTAGAGCCACGAGGCCGAGCCCTTGGTCGCCTGGTCGGGAAGGGGCAGGGGAGGGCGCGCGACGGTCGTCCAATCGCCGCGGATTTCGTCGCCCCATTCGAGATAGACATCGCCGAGCATGAGCAGGGCGTCGGGGTCGACTCGATCCCTGCTCAGGACGTTCAGCTCCAGGATCTGCGCCGCCTTCTCGTAATTGAGCAACACGCCGCGCTCGAGCTCCGCGTAGTCGAGCGCCGCCCGTTTCTCCCCGGGCCAGGCTTTGAGCAGGGCTTCGTACTTGAGTTCGGCCTTGGCGTATTGTTGCCGTTCTACGTAGGCCTCGGCGTAGAGGTAGTACCATTTCTTCATCCGCCAGAGCGCGTCGCCGCGCGCGAAGGAGCGCTCGGCGTCGACGTATCGATCGACGCGGATGCTCTCGTAACCCGAGCGGTAGGCCGAGGATGCGGCTATGGGCGTGTAGACGAATTTCCAGCCGAGCCAGGCGAGTCCGCCGGCGACGACGAGGGCGGCTGCCACGCCCAGGATGACCGGCATCACGCGATTGACGAGGATCCAGGCCAGCGAGCCCTTTTCGGCCTCGAAGGCCGCGCCCGTTCGCTTCTCGAAAGCCCTCGGAACCTCGATGCGCTTGTGGAGCGCCGCGCCGGCGAGCTCCGCGGCCTTTTTCGGAGGCGCGCCTTCCACGAGCGCCCAGACCAGGTCGGCGCGCTGGGCCTCGGTGCCCCGCTCGTTCGCGAGCGCGTCCTCGATGGCGACGCGCAGGTTGAGGGGATACGAGAGCAAGGTGTCCTGGAGCCGATCCACCTGGATCTCGGAAAGCGATACTTCCCTGGGGGCCTCTTCCTTGCGTGCCGCCGACGCGGCGCCGCGTCCGGCGGCCGGAGCGGCGCGGGGCTTCGCCTCCGGCTTAGGTTCCTCGAACCCCGGTATGCGGAAATCCTGTCCCCAGCCCGACTCGAGGTTGAACGTGTCCGATGGCGTCAGGTCTCCGCCGAGTTCCTGGAACTCGCCTTCCGGGGTGAGTTCCGCGGCCGCTTGGTCGAGGTCGAATCCGCCGAGCCCGTCGGACCCGGACGCGTCGGCCTCGATGCCCAGCTTGCTGGTGAACGCGTCGAAATCGTCGCCTCCGGCGCTCGGTCGCCTGGCGGGCGGCGCTTCCTCGAAACCGATCTCGAAGCCTTCCCCCTCGGCCTCCACGCCGGCCAGCGGCGCGGGTTCTTCGTCCGCCGACGGAAGCTCCGCCGATTCTTCGAACTCCGGGATCGAAAAATCGGAATCCAAGCCTTCCGGAGCCCCGGCAGCGACGCCCGCTTCTTCAGCGCCCGGTTCGTCCGCAGGCTCCGCGGGCGCGTAAGCGGCATCGAAACCGCCGGAATCGGCGTCGGCCGCTTCGAAGTCCGGCAAGGAGAACTCATCCGATGAGGATCCGGGCGTCTGGTCCTGGGCGGAGGCGATCGTTTCATCCAGCGTCCGCGCGGACGGCTCGTCGGCCCCGCTCGGAGCGCTTTCGCCGGCGGCGGGTAGCCCGAAGTCGTCCTCGAATGAAGGAAGCTCGAAACTATCCGCGTCGAAGGGGGCTTCCTGGATCGACTCCGGTTCGCCCGGGGCGCCTTCGAAGGGGGTCTCGGAGGAGGCTTCCTCCGTCGCGGCGCCTGCTTCGAAGGAGAGGTCGGCGAGGTCTCCGAAGTCGGCCGCGATCCCTGTCTCCGCGCCCGCGTCGTCCGTGGAAGGGAACTCGTCCCCGGCCTCGGGCGACGGCGCGTCGGTGGCGGCCAGGTCCTCGCCGAGCCCGGCGAGCAGGTCCGCCGGGAATCCCGAGTCGTCTACTTCCGTCGGTCCGGCGGGAGGCGCTTCGACCGCGTCGGAGGGGGCGGTCGTATCGGCCGGAGCGGACTCGAGCGAGAGGCTGTCGAGGAAGGACGAGAAATCCACGTCCGAGGGCGCCTCGCCCGCCGAGGGGGAACCGATGTCGGCGAGGGGCGTTTCCGCGTCGGCGCTATCGGCATCCGTGCCCGAAAGATCGAGCAGCTCGCCGAGGTCCTCGATGGGGGATGCGGGGGAGCCCTCGGGCCGGGGGACGTCGACGGGCTGCTCGCCCCAGGAGGCGAGCAGCTCGGTTTCCCGACCGAGCTTGCGGATATCGTTCTGGAAGCGCTTGAGATCCTCTGGTCGCGGCATGGAGCGCTCGAATCCCCCTCTCCGTATAGTTACGGAAGATGCCGCGCCCAGTATAGCCGAAAACGCTTGAGGGCGCTCCGCTTTCCGGCCGATACCGGAAGGTAGGCAACCCGATGAAACTCAGTACGCCGATAGCTCTGTCCGTCATCCTCCTCGTCGCGACGACCCCGGCGGCCGCCTTCGAGGTGGAATCGCTGCCTCTGCACCTGTATCTGGCCTCGTTCGAATCGGGCGCGGCTCCGGGAGTATACGAGGACCATCTGGTATTCGCCGTTTCGGGCGCCTACCGCTTCGTCGGAGTCTCCTTCGCGCACGAAGGCTGGAGATCGGTCCACATGTTCGAACGGAACCGGCAGGGAACCTTCGTGTTCGCGTACCCGCTGCCCGTGCTCGCGCGCGGGACGCCCGGGGGACCGCTCGGATACCGCCTGGTGGTGGACGGCGCCTGGATTCCGGATCCGTCCAATCCGGTCCGGGTCCGTGACGCGACGAGCGGCGTCATGCTGAGCCTCGTGGACGTGCCCTGGCGCCCCGCCGACAGGCTCGGATCCTGGGATCTCCTGGATTCCGACGGTCGTACCGCGCATTTCCGCTTCTCGGGCGAGCCGGGCTACCGCGTGACGGTGGCGGGAACCTTCAACGGCTGGGATCCTTTCGTCCACGAGCTGGTCGAGACGAGCGCGGGCGTCTACGAGCTCGACCTCGTCCTGCCGCCGGGACAGCACCGCTACGTGTTCTGGTACCGGGGCGAGCGGGTGCCCGACGACCTCAATCCCGCGAGGCTCTACGACGGGGAGGGAAATCCGGTCTCCATCCTTGAGGTCGCTCGCAAGTGACGCTCAGGACAGGCTCCGGAGCACGAGCTCGGCGGCGCGCTTCCTGAGTTCCAGCGCCGAGCCGTCGGAATACCAGGCGGCGTGGTCGGTCAGGATCACGTCGTCCCGGCGGCGGAACGGGCTGTCCGGCGGAAGCGGTTCGACCGCGTGGACGTCGAGAGCGGCGCCCGCCAGCTTGCCGGAACGCAGCGCGGAGAGCAGCGCTTCCTCATCGATCAAGGCGCCGCGGGCCACGTTGACGACGCGGGCGCCTTCCTTCATCAAGGCGATTTCTCGCGTCCCCAGCAGGCGCTTCGTCTCCGGAACCAAGGCGAGGTGCAGCGATACGACGTCGCTGGCGGCCAGGAGCTCCCGGAAGGAGGTCGCGACGATCCGGCACGGGCCCTCGTCCCGTCGGTCTCCGAGCGTCCGGTCGACCCTCGCCTGATCCAGGCTCGGGCTCCAGGCCAGTATCCGGGCGAAGCCGATTCCGGCCGCCATCCGGGCGAGGGCGGCGCCCGTTCCCCCGAATCCGAGTATGCCGAGAGTAATCGTGGACAGCCGGGGCGTCGGCAGCCGGATGTTCCACGCGCCCGCGCGTATCGCCCTGTCGCGTCGCGTGGTCGAGCGGACCAGGTCGAGCGCGAGGGCCAGGGCGTGGGCGGCGACCTCCTCGTCGCAGTAGCCCGGCACGTTGAGGACGGCGATGCCCCTCGAACGGGCGGCCTCGAGGTCGACGTTGTCCAGCCCCACGCCGTAGCGGACTATCGCCTTGCAGCGCCCGAGACCCGCTATCGCCGCCGGGCCCATCGGCGCGAGGTTGACCAGGACGGCGTCCGCGTCCGCGCAAGCCTCGGCCACGTCACGCTCCGTCGAACAGGACGCTTCGCGGAGCCCGATGCCGGCCGGCTCGAGGACGCCGCGCTCCACGTCGAGCTCGCCGAAGCGGTTGTCGGTGACGACGACCTGCAGTTTTCGCTTTCCGGAGGCCATGCGACCACCTCGAGGAGACGATTGCGCCGGGACGACGCCGGCGAGGCAGCGAGCTGAGTATAGCCTCCGGGCTGGCGAGCCTCCAGCGCTTTTCGGGTGGTCGTCGCGCGTTGCGCGTCCACGGGATTTCCGTAGTATGATGGCGCATGAGCTCTGTCCCCGATGACGCCGCGGAATCCGGAAGCAAGCCGTCGGCACAGTCGACGCCCGCAATCGTCTGGCCCGGCGCCCGGATCCTGTCCTGGCCCGAGGCCGCACCCTTCGGCCCCGGCCTCGACCGTCCGCTTCCGGCGGTCGAGGCGCCCGGAGAGGACCTGATCCTGTGCCTCCACGGCTTCCCCTCGACACCGCTGTGCTACCGCTTGGTCGAAGGGGCGGCCCGGTCGCGGGGCTTCGATCTCGCGGCGCCGCTCATGCCCGGCTGCGGGACCGTTCCGGGGGATATCCTCGAGTTCAGCTATCAGGATTGGGTGGCATTCGGAACGGACCTGTGGCGACGGCTCCGACCCCGCTGGAAGCGAGCGTGGCTCGTCGGAACCTCGGTAGGAGGTTCGGCGGCGCTCGAGATCGCCGCGGCCTTCGCCGCGAACGACGCGCTCTCCCCGAGCGGGATCGCGACCATCGGTTCTCCGGTCGTCCTCAACGCCCCCCTCCGCCGCGGCATGATGAAGTCGGCGCTCCTCTACTTCGCGGGGGCTCTGTCCCCGTTCGTTCCCGCCATGGGCGCGGCCATGCCCGATGCGGCGCGCGAGGGCGAGGACGGCGACGAACGCTGGCGGGGCTACCTCGGAACCTACGCGGCCTTCTCGCATTCGCTCCAGAAGGGGCTCCGCTCGCTCGAGCGGCGGCTCGGCTCGGTGAGGGCGCCCGCGCTCGCTTTGCACGAGGTCCGAGACCGGATGATCGATCCGCGCAACGCCCGCATCATCGCGGACGAGACGGGCGGCGGAGGGGAGGCGCGCTACTTCGACATGGGCGACGCGGGCCACATGCGCCATGATCTTCTGCTCTACGACTCGACGCGCGACCGGGCCTGGTCCGCGATACTGGACCACTTCGACGCGATACGCGAAGCCGGGGACGGACCCCGCGGGAGGATGTACTGATGGTCGTCGCAGCGCTCTGCTTCCTGGTGCCCGTGGCGCTCCTGTTCGTCAAGGAGAAGGTTCCGCTCGCCTCGCGCTGGAGCCCCCTCGTGGCCAGCTACGCGGCGGGCCTTGTGCTGGGTAACCTCGGCATCCTGCCCGAAGGAGCGGCGGCGTCGCTCGACCTGGCTTCCTCGATCGCGGTGATCGTCGCCATCCCCCTCCTCCTGCTCTCCACCGACCTTCAGGCGATGCGGCGGCTCGGAGGGAAGGCCGGCCTTTCGTTCGCCCTGGCGGCCTTCGCCGCCGCGCTCATGGCGTCGGTCGGGCACGCCGTCCTCCGGGGCGTCGTACCCGAGTCCTGGAAGGTGGCCGGCATGCTGGTCGGCGTCTACACAGGCGGCACCCCGAACCTCGCCGCGATCCGGACCGCGCTCGAGGTGGACCGCACGACCTACCTCGGCGTCCACACCGCGGACCTGGCCTTGGGCGCCCTCTACATCCTGGCCGCCATCACCTTCCTGCCGAAGGCGCTCCGCAGGCTCCTTCCGGTCCGGGGCGTCGCAGCGGCGGACGGTCCTCGGGACCGCGACGGAGGCGCCGAGGGACGCACGATCGAGGAAGAGTCCTTCACGGTCCTGTTCGAGAAGGGGACGCCGCCGCGCCTGGCTCTGGCCCTGGGCTTCACGGTCCTCGCGGTCGGGGCGGCGATGGGCATCTCGATGCTGGTGCCGAAGGACTGGGAGACCATGACGGTCATCCTCGCGGTGACCACCTTCAGCCTGCTCGGCAGCCTGGCGCCGCGCCTCCGGAGCATCCCGAGGACCTTCAAGCTCGGCGAGTACTTTCTGCTGGTGTTCTGCGTGGCCGTCGGAGCCATGGCGGACCTCTCGCTGCTCGCGGGAGCCGCGGCCATCTCGCTCGTCTACGTCGCCATCGCCATGTTCGGGGCCTTCCTGGTGCACGCGGCGCTGGCCGCCGTTTTCCGGATCGACGCCGACACCATGCTGGTCACCTCGGTCAGCGCGATCTGCTCGCCGCCCTTCGTCGGGCTCGTGGCGACCTCGATGAAGCGGCGCGACCTGATCCTGCCGGGCATCACGACGGGCATACTCGGTTACGCCATCGGGAACTACCTCGGAATCGCGCTAGCGCAGGCGCTACGCGTGATCCTCCCTTGACGCGCCCGGCATGACCGTACCGGCGTCGCGGGCGCGCGCCGCGGCCCGGCGCTCGGCGCCGGCGAGCAGGTAGAGGCCGGCAGAGGCGCCGAGGGCCAGGGCCGCGGACAGGATCCACATCGCCGGGGGGCCGGAAGCTTCCAGCACGCGACCGCCCACCGGGCCGGAGGCGCTGTAGCCGAGGCTGCCGACTATGGGCAGGATGGCGGCGAAGCGGCCGCGGTGCGACATGGGGGTGTGGTTTGCGACGTAGGCCGGCTCGTTCGTGGCGTTGACGATTTCTCCGATCGTCCAGAGCGCGGTCGAGGCGAAGAAAAGCCAGGGCGAGCGGACGAAGGCCAGCATCCCGAAGCCGAGGGCGTAGAGCACGCCCGCGAAGGCGACGTTCGCCACGGGCTTGAAGCGCTTCAGCGCGGCGACGATCGGCGCGTTGAGCGCGATGACCATGAGGGCGTTGAGCGTCATGAGCGAGCCGTAGAGCGCCGCGCCTTTGTCGCCGAAGAGCTCGCCCGCCTGCAGGGGCAGCGCGAAGCGGTGCTGGGCGTAGACGAAGCCGTACCAGGTGGTCAGCAGGGTGAAGACCACCAGGAAGCCTCGCGAGCGCAGGGCTGAGAACAGGTTGCCTTCGTGCGCCTTCTCGGACGAATCGCTCCGGAGGCTCCGCTCGATGGCGGCCCGGTCCGGCTTCGTCTCCGGGACCAGCGCGACGACGAGGGTCGAGGCCGCGAGCGCGGCGATGCCGTTTCCCCAGAAAAGCCAGGATGGCGCCTTCTCGAACAGGAAGCCCGCGATCAGGGGGCCGCCCGCGAAGCCGAGGTTGTGCCCGAGGTAGAGCAGGCTGTACGAGGCCTGGCGGTTCTCCGGCGTCGTCACGTCGGTCGTCATGGCCGAGCGCGCCGGGTCGGTGACGCCGTCGCAGGCAAGGTAGAGCAGCACGAATACGGGAAGGAAGGCGGAGAGCCTGAACGAGCCGGCGAGGGCCAGGAAGGCTCCGGCGCCGAGCTGGCTGGCCAGCATGACCTTCCGGCGGCCGATCCGGTCGGCGAGCTTGCCGCCGAGCATGGAGCCCGGCAGGTAGGCGAGGCTCGCCGCGAAGAGCCAGTCGCCGGCCTCGCGTTGCGACATCCCGAGGATGCGCGTCAGGTAGAGGGTCAGGAAGGGAAAGACGAAGATGCCGAGGCCGTTCAGCACCTCGGCCGCGAAGAGGGCGTAGACCGGTCGCGGGAGACCGCGGTAGATGGAAAAACTGGCGGCGAATCGGCGGAGCATCGTTGGAGGATGACAGGGAGCCCCCCCGCGCGTCCAGAGAGCGGAGACGGAAAAGGAACAAGCTCTGTCCCCGATTTGCGCGAACTCGGTCCGCTCCGCCCGAGCTCCGTCCCCGCGGCGGCGCTTGCCGACGCTTCCCCGCGGCGCTACAGTGGCGGCATGAAGGGAATCATCATCGCCGCGGGCTACGGGACCCGCTTCCTCCCGGTCACCAAGACCATCCCGAAGGAAATGCTGCCCATCCTGACCCGGCCGTCGATCGCCTACGTGCTGGACGAATTCGTGGCCTCGGGCATCGAGGACGTGGTCGTGGTCACGAGCCGCCGCAAGAAGGTACTGGACGACTATTTCGACCGCGAGGTCGAGCTCGAGGAGATATTCCGGCGCGAGGGCCGGGCGGACAAGCTCGCGCTGATCGCTCCCCCGAAGCTCAAGGTCGCCTTCGTCAGGCAGGCGGAGATGCGCGGCACGGGCCATGCCCTGCTCATGGCCGCTCCCCTGCTCGGCGGCGAGCCGGCCGTCGTCGCGTATCCCGACGACCTCCACGTCGGGAATCCGCCGCTCGCCCGCCAGCTGATCGAAACCTGGGAGCGTACCGGCTGTTCGGTGCTTTCGACGATGCACGAGAGCGGCGACGTGAGCCGTTACGGCGTGGTCGACCCGGCGCCGGACGGCGTTCACCTGAAAGGTTTCGTGGAAAAGCCCGGCAAGGGAACGGAGCCCAGCCACGACATCTCGCTCGGCCGCTACCTCTACACGCCCGAGTTCTTCGACTACCTCGCGGAGGGCTGGAAGTCCCACGGCGCGGGCGAGTATTACCACACCGGCGCGCTCGACCGCTTGATCGCGGAAGGCAAGGTCGCGTATCGCCGGGTCGAGGGAACGAGGCTCGATACGGGAGAACCTTCGGGCTACCTGGAAGCGATCCTGGGCGCCGCCTGGGACGACCCTTCGCTGCGCCCGGTGGTCGAGCGCTTTGTCGCGTCCCGAAAGGCCTGAGGAGGGCGTCGTGCCCGACACCCGGCTCGCGGCGATCGCCTTCGTCGACCTCGACGACTTCGCCGACCTCGTCGCCTCTGACGAGAGGACCGCGCTCGCGCTGCTCAAGCGCTTCCGCGATCTGGCCGATCCCCTGGTCGCCGAACATGGGGGCGAGCTCGTCGACGCGACGAACGACGAGCTCATGGTCCTGTTCGACAGCGCCCTTTCGGCCCTGCAGTTCGCCATGCACCTGCGCCTGGCGACGCGCGTCGGACCGGAGCCGTTGCGCGTCCGCGCCGGCGTCCACCTCGGCGAGATCTGGCGCGACGGCGCCCGCGTCTACGGCAACGGGGTGAACGTCGCCGCCCGCGTCAAGCAGGAAGCCCGCGGCGGAGACATCCTGGTTTCGGAGGACGTCTGGCGTCAGGTTTCCAACAAGCTGGAGCTCCGGGCCCGCGAGATCAAGGGTTCCGGCCTCAAGAACATCGAGCGGGACTTGGTCCTCTGGCGCCTGGAGGACGAAGGAAGCGCGGCGAGCGAGGACCAGGCTCCCTCGGCGGAGCCGCGGGCCGGCGCTTCGGAACCGGACGGTGACGAGGCCTCGAGGCCCGCCGCGCGGGACGGGTCGGACTCATCCGGCAAACGCGTCCGAGAAGCCCTCGAGGCCGCCCTCCTGCGCGGAGCCGAGGCCCGCAGGCGCGACGAGGGGGCGTCAGAGCGGTTCGCGGATCTCGGCGCCCTCGAGAAGCTCGGCCTCGAGGTCGACGTAGCCGCGGACGAGAATGGTTCCGCCCGGATGACCTTGCGCCCGAGGGGCGAAACCGGGGCGGCCCGTCGCGAGCGCCTGTACGCTCTCCGTGAGAAGGCTGTTTCGCGAATGGTGCGCGGCGCGCTGGCCGGCCTCGCCTTCGGCTTCTTCGCGTGGCAGGTCAACAGCCTCTGGCTTTGGGGCACCGCCATCCTGCTCGGCTTCATTCCGGCCGTTTCGGGGCTCGGGCGGCTGGTGGAGGCGAACGGTCAGATCAAAGCGGCCGAAAAAGGCGATTCCGGCGGGAACCTTCCAGGTTGAGGCCGCGCCGGGGTTCCCGCGATCCGAAACCCGAGGCTCCCTACATTCCCACCGGGAAGAGGCTGCCCTGCTTGTCGCGGAGCCGGTCTTCGATGGCGTGCACGATGTTCCGGAGCGCCCGGCTTTCGGCGACGAAGTCCAGCCTGTCCCCGGGCACGACGAGGACGGGCGCCAGCTCGAAGTTGTCGATCCATTCCTCGTAGAGGCGGTTAAGCCCGGCGAGGTACTCGTCGGGAATGGCCGCTTCCATCTCGCGGCCGCGCTTCGCGATGCGCTTCCGGAGGGTGGGGACGGAGCAGCGCAGGTAGACCACGAGGTCCGGCGGCGGCAGCAGTTCCGCCACGGTCCGGTATAGCTCCGAATAGGTTCCCCAGTCCTGGTCGCTCATGTTGCCCTGCTCGTGCAGGTTCCTCGCGAAAACCAGGGCGTCCTCGTACAAGGATCTGTCCTGCACGACGGACCACGGGTCGTCCATGAGGGCCCGGTGCGAACGGGTGCGGTGCGTCAGGAAGAAGACCTGGGAGTTGAAGGCCCAGCGCTTCATGTCGCCGTAGAAGTCGGCCAGGTAGGGATTTTCCGCGACCGGCTCGTAATAAGGGCGGAAGCCCAGCCGCTCGGCCAGCAGGCCGACCAGGGTCGACTTGCCGGCGCCGATGTTGCCCGCCAGGACCACGTATTTTTTCATGCCTTCCGCTCGCTCCGCCGCGCACCTGAGTGGGTCCGTCCCCGTTCCATGGGCCAGAGGATAGACGGAGCGGGGCTCCGTCGGCAAGGCCGGGCGGCCGCGACGGGCGTTATCCTGCCCGAAGGACTATACTGTCATCGAGGACGCGCCCCGGGCGCGGAAGGAGGGGCCGTGCACGCCCTGCTCGTAAGGATCAAGGTCAAGGCCGAGCGGCTCGAAGAGTTCGTGGAGGCGACCATGGACAACGCCAAAGCCTCGAGCCTGGAGCCTGGAGTCCTGCGCTTCGACCTGCTCAGGTCGTCGGACGATCCGACGCGCTTCCTCCTGTACGAGGTATACCGCGACGCGGAGGCTCCCGCCCGGCACAAGGAAACCGCGCACTACCTGGCCTGGCGGGACGCCTGCGAGCCGATGCTGGACGGTCCGAGGATCCGCGAGACCTTCGCGGGGGTCTTCGTGTCGGATCCGCGCGGCTAGGCGCGGATCCGTTCCGGGCCGGGCGCGCCCTTGCCCGGCGCGCCCGAATCGGGCTACATAAACGTCGGAGGTGATTGTGCCCAAACAGGACTGTCCCTGCGGCTCCGGCCGCGATTACGCCGATTGCTGCTCTCCGATCATCCACGGCAAAGCGCTCGCCCCGAGCGCCGAGGCGCTCATGAGGAGCCGGTACTCGGCCTACGCGCTCGGCGAGACCGGATGGATCATGAAGTCGTGCGTCACGGACGAAGGCGTCGACCCGGAAGCCACCGCGGCCTGGAGCCGCGAGTCGAAGTGGCTCGGACTCCGCATCCTCTCGGTCGAGAAGGGCGGCGCGGCGGATTCCGAAGGCGTGGTCGTCTTCGAGGCGACCTACGAGCGCGGGGGGCTGCGCGACGTCCATCGGGAGCGCGCGGAATTCCGCAAGATCGACGGTGCCTGGCTTTACGACGAGGGGGAGATCGAGCCGACGACGGTGGTGCGCGCCGTGCCCAAGGTCGGCCGCAACGACCCCTGCCCCTGCGGTTCCGGGAAAAAGTACAAGCAGTGCTGCGGGCGTTAGCGTTCGGGCGCTGACGCTCTGGCGCGCGAAAGTCATTGCGGGAGGTTGCTATGGTAAAGTCGATCGTGGCCCTCGCGGTAGCCCTCGTTCTGGCGACCGCGGTTCCGGCGCAGACGATCACGTTCGGCATGGGCGATCCCAAGCTCGACGCTTCGCTCAACGAGCTGAACGTCAGCGCGAAGCTCGACCTGCCCCGATTCTGGGGCGAGGTTTCGCTGACCTGGGGCGTGCCGGCGAAGCAGGTCGCCGCTCTGGCCGCCGAGTTCCAGCCCGCGGAAATCTATCTCGCGGCCGGCCTGGCCAAGCTCTCGAAGAAGCCGCTGGACACGGTGCTGGCCCAATACCGCAAGGCGAAGGCCAAAGGCTGGGGCGCCCTGGCCAGGTCGCTCGGCATCAAACCCGGCTCCAAGGGTTTCAAGGACCTGATGGCCAAGGTCGAAACATCCAAGGGAAAGCTCAAGGGGAAGAAGTAGCGCGGGCCCAGGCGGCGCCCGCCCGGACGGCTCGCTCGCGGACCGGGCAAGCCGGGACGTGCGCGCCGTCTAGGTAGCCGGAGCTCATCAGGAACTCGCCCGTGATCTCTCCGCCGGTGAAGACGAAGGTCCGCTTGAAGAGCTTCACCCACTCCTCCTTGGGGCGCGGATGGTGCGCGTCCAGCCAGGCGCCGAAGGACGGGTAGGACGGGCGGAGCGCGACAAGGCGGCGGGCGTTCTCGATGGCCGCCCCGATCTTCAGCCGGTTGCGGATGATGCCGGGGTCGGCCAGGAGCCGCTCAAGGTCGGCGGGGCCGTAGGAGGCGATGCGCTCCACCTCGAAGCCCTCGTAGGCGCGGTCGAAGGCGGCGCGCTTTTTCAGGATCGTCGACCACGAGAGCCCCGCCTGGTTGATCTCGAGGACGAGCAGGCGGAAGAGCCCGCGCTCGTCCCCGATCGGAAATCCGTATTCGCGGTCGTGGTAGTCCCGGTTCGGATCGCCGATCGGGCGCGCGGCGACCCAGCCGCAGTAGCCGGGCAGCGGTTCGGTCGACTCGCTCAAGCTCCGTCCCTCCTCGACCGCGCGCCGCCCGCCCGGGCCTGCTGCCTCGGAGCGGGAAGCGTCATTTCCGGGGCGGATCGACGGTCGCGAACCATTCGAACCTTCCGTTCCGTATGATGATGACCGCGGCCGATTTGACCGGATTCCGCGCGGCGTCGAAGGCGAAGCGACCGGTCGGAAGGACGAGCTCCGTCGCGGCGATGGCGTCGCGGAGCGCCGGACCCGACACGGTGCCGGCGCTCCGGAGGCCCTCGATGATCACCCGCGCCGACTCGTAGCCGCACACGTCGATCAGGTCCGGATTTTCGCCGTATCGGAAGCGGTACGCGTCGGCGAAGCGCAGGCTCTCGGGCGACGCCGCTTCGGTATGCCAGTGGTTGATGAAGAACGAGCCTTCGAGCGCGTTCCCGGCCATTCGCACGAGCTCCGGGGAGTCCCAGCCGTCGATGCCGACGAAGCGGCCGCGGTAGCCGAGCTCCCGGGCCTGCGCCGCGACCGACGCCGCGTCGTTGTAGTAATCGGCGATGAAGATGAGGTCCGGGGCGGTTTCGATGATCGGGACCAGGATATCCTCGAAATCGTAGGCGCCCATCTCGTGCGACTCGAAGGCCGCGATCGCCCCGCCGCCCTCCGTGAAGGCGGCCCGGAAGGTTTCGGCGACGCCCTCCGCATAATCGTTGCCGCGCGCGAACACGCAGGCCGCGGTCCGGGCGCCGAGCGTCCCGAGGGCGAAGGTCGCGGCCATGGTTCCCTGGAAGGGATCGATGAACGCCGTCCGGAAGATGTAATCCCCGACCTCCGTCACGCGCGGGTTCGTGGAGGTCGGCGAGACCATCGGGACGCCGCGCGCCTGGCAGATCGGCGCGCCCGCGAGCGAGATCTTCGACATGACGGCCCCGGCGATCGCGATGGCGCCGTCGATCTCGATGGACGCCCGGTAGGCCGTGGCGCCTTCGGTCGCGTCGCCCTTGTCGTCGCGGGCGCGGAGCTCGAGCGGACGGCCGAGCGCCCCGCCCGCGGCGTTCGCCTCGTCGACGGCCAGGCGCATGCCGTTGAGCGCCGACGCGCCGAAAACTGCGCCGTAGCCCGTTAGCGGCAGGACGGCCCCGATCACGATAGGGGCGCCACCCGTCGTAGCCGGGGCGACCTGTCCGCTCGCGCAGGCGACCGACAGCAGCGTCGCGACGACGACCGGGAGCGGCGCGCTTCCTTTAATCATGCTGATACTCCATTGTCCGGCGGCCTGGCTTTCAATGATCTCCGCGCGCCGAGAGGCGAGCGTTCAGGTCTTCCATGCGTTTCAGGTTCTCCGCGCCGAGGGCTTCGAGCGAGGCGGCCCCCTCCATGATGGTTTCGCAGGCGGTCCGGACCTTGGCGGCCCCGTCGCGGAGCCCGGCCGCGACCATCCTCGAGTCGGCCGATCTGGCGGCCGAATCCTTGAGGGCGGCGCCCGTGTCCTCGGTCGCCTTTCCCGAGCTTTCGGCGAGGGCTCCGAAGCCGTCGACGGCCTCGCGGATGCCGGTAGTGCCCGCGGAGACTTCGGCGAGCCTGACGAGGATGCCGCCGAGCGCCTCCGAGACGTTCTGTATCTCCTCCGACATCCGGCCGAAAAACACGCGCGCCTCGTCGTTCGCGCCCGTGGCGTTCTCGACCGCGGTCTGGATGTCGGCAAGCAGCGTGGAGATGCCGCGGGATCCTTCGCCGGCTTCCTCGGACAAGGCGCGGATCTCCTCCGCGACCACCGCGAAGCCTTTCCCGGCGTCGCCGGCGTGCGCCGCCTCGATGGACGCGTTCATGCCGAGCAGGTTGGTCCGGCCGGAGACGTCGCCGATGAGGGTGTTGATCTCGTCCATGCGCTCGACCGCCTTGACGATGCCCTCGATGGCGGCGGCCAGCTCCTCGATCCGCTCCTCGCCGCCGCGCGCCAGGTTGGCCAGGTCGTCGATGCCGCCCTTCCGTTTCGAGGAGGTCTCGTTTACCTCCTCGATGGCGTGGAGCATCTGCCCGATGGCCGCGGTGGCCTCGAGCACCCGGTTAGAGAAAGTCGAGAGCGAGGTCCGCACCCGCGCTTGCGCCTCCGCGGCCGAGCTCTCGTGCTCCGCCGCCGTCCCGAGCGTGTTGTCGAGCTCGTCGATGGCCGCGACTTCCCGCGACGCGACTTCGAGGAGGACCCGTGCGGAATCCGACAGGCCGGCGGCTGCGTTCGCGAGCCTCGTGCCGACCGCGATCGCCGATTCCCGGGCCTCCGCGGCCGCGACCATCATCGAATCGTACTGGCGCCGCGCGACCAGGGCGGAGCGCTCGCTCTCGTCCACCAGCGAGGCTTGCATGCCGATCGAGACGGCGGTGAAAGCGCCTCCGGTGACGACGAGCAGGGCGGAAGTGGCGAGCGACTGGATGGCGAGCTCGGTGACGGCGCCGTCGGCGGGAAGCGCGTCGAGCAGGTAGAGCGCGACGATGGCGGCGAGGTCGAGCGCGGCGATCGTCCAGGCTTGCCGGCGTTTCACCGCGAGCAAGCCGGTCAGGACGAGCAAGAAGGAACCGAGCGTGCCGAAGACGTAGCATTCATAGACGTCGCGGTATTCGTCGAATTTGATGGCGGCGAACATGACGCCGAAGAGGCCGTACAGGAACAGCGAAGAGGCGAGGCGGTATCGTCCCTTCGCCATGAGAAGGAGCGCGAGGCCGCAGAAGACGCAGAGCAGGAGCAGGAAGGCTCCGACGACGAACGCACCCGTGGCGAACATTAGGGAGCCGAGCGCGACGCCGAGAAGTCCGACGACCAGGGTGCTCGGGGCCAGCAGGCGGGCTTTCTTCCGGGTCCGGACGTCCGAATCGTCGTAGGGCGCCGTGAAAACGCGCATCAGGGCCGAAAGAGGGTTCGCCATGGTGCCTCCGGGTTATTTCGTCGCCGCCAAGTATCCGCCATCGCGGGCGGCGAGGCAAGCGCGACCGGAGTCCCCGTCCCGAAGGGGTGACGGCCCCGCCGGAACCGGACTTGGCGGGGGAAGCTCGGCCGGAGCGGCTTACTTCCCCTCGCGCTTCTTCCTCGCGTCCTCGGCCTTGCGCGAGATGCGGTTCCATACCGCCGACATGCCCATCGCCTTCCGGACGGCGTTCAGCGTGGTCCGGGCTTCCTCGCGCATGCGCATGGTGCCCTCGTAGACGACCTCGTCCGCGAGTCCCGACTGGCTTTCGTATTTGGCCCGACGCTCGCGGATGGGATCGAGGAAGGCGTTGATGGAGCGGGCCAGCTTCTGCTTCACCTCGACGTCGCCGACCTTGCCTTCACGATAGCGCGACTTGAGGTCCTCGACCTCGGCCTTGTCCGGGTTGAAAGCGTCGTGGTAGTCGAACACCGGATTCCCTTCGACGGTGCCGGGGATGTCGGCGCTGACGCGCTTGGGGTCGGTGTACATGGACATGACGCGCTTCTCGACGGTCTTCGCGTCGTCCGAGAGGAAGATGGCGTTGTTGAGGCTCTTCGACATCTTCGCGTTGCCGTCGGTTCCGACGAGCGATCCGTACTCGGAGACGAGCACGTCGGGGACGGGGAAGGTCTCGCCGTAGAGGTTGTTGAAGCGGCGGGCGATCTCGCGCGTGATCTCGACGTGCGCGACGTTGTCCTTGCCCACCGGCACCAGGTGGGCGCGCGGCAGGAGGATGTCGGCGGCCTGGAGCACGGGATAGCCCAGGAGGCCGAAGGGCATTTCCTCGATGCCGGCGCCCTGGGCCATTTCCTTGAGGCTCGGGATGCGCGAAAGGCGCGGCACGGTCACCAGGTTCTGGAAGTAGAGCGAAAGCTCGATTACCTCGGGGACGGCGCTCTGGAGGTAGATGACCGAGCGGGCCGGGTCTATGCCGACCGAGAGGTAGTCGAGCGCGGCGGAGCGGACGTTGTCCGGCAGGGCCTCGATGTGTTCCTTCTCGGGCTTGGTGGTCAGGGTATGGAGGTCGGCGATGATGAAGAAACAATCGTAGTCGTCCTGGAGGCGGACGCGGTTCTGCAGGCTGCCGACGTAGTGGCCCAGATGAAGCTTGCCGGTGGGTCTGTCCCCGGTGAGTATGCGCTTGCGTTCCATGTCATGGTTCTCCCGCGGGAGAGTCTAGCCTGAAGGGAGCGCCTGGCTCAAGCTCGGCCGGATCGGCGCCGGGGACGATGCTCGCGAAGCGGAGCGGGGACGGAGCTCGCCGCCCCGCCGCATCGGTTCGGGGTACGGAGCTTCATCGGACGCCCCGTTGTCCACGCAAGTCGTTCCGTGGTAGAAGTCGGAGCATCCACTACAGTTCGCAAACGCGCCGGCGGGTTCGGCGCTCGCGCCCTACTCATTACCGCGGGAGAAGCATCGCGATGAAGGAACGAGCCCTCTGTCTCATCCCTGCGGCGGCCGCCGCCCTCTTGGTTTCCGCGTGCGCTTCCGCTCCCTTGGAGGGCGTCGGTGCCGGGTCGGAATCGCCTGTCGCCGCGGAGCGCGCCGAAACTGTCCGCGTTCCGGTGCTCGTCGAAGAGAAGGCCTATCTGGCCGACGGCACCCTCGACCGGACCACCGCCTGGGCATACGACCCGGAGTACCGCGAGGCGCTGAAGCGAATCGTCGTCGAGGCCGGCCGGGCCGACCCCGTCGAGATCCTGACGCGCGAATTTGCCCCGGGGAGCGTCGTGGAGGCGCTCTTCGACTCCGAGGGCCGGCTCGTTTCCCGCAAGACCATCCGGCTCGACGCGGAAGGCCGGAAGATCCGGGAGACTGTCGAAGGATCCATCCAGGAGCGCGGCACTGTTTCGGAATGGAGCTACGGTCCCAACGGCCGGTTGGCCGAATGGCGCGTCTCGGACGCGGCCGGCTTGCCGCTCGCCGTCACGAAATACGCCTATTCCGGCGGACGCCTGGCCACGGCGAAGATGTACGATCCTTCGGGAACGTTCGAAGGCCGGCTCGACTACAAGTACGACTCATCCGGTCGCCTTTCGGTCCGAACGCTCTCCGACGCGGCGGGCAAGCTCGAGCGGCGCGAGGAGTTCAAGTGGCGCGACGGCATCCTGGTCGAGGAAGCGAGCTACGGCAGGGCCGGCGCCCTCGAGCGCCGGGAGGTCCACGAAATCGGTCCTGACGGCGAGCGCGTCGCCACGACGGTCTACGACCAGGCCGGGCGCGTCCGGCGGAAGCTCGAGTTCTCCTACGTCTGGCGCGAGGAAACCCGCGCCGTCACCCATTCCGACTGATCCGCAACGGAGGAATCCCGATGACCCGCATCCCTCGCGCGGCGGCCCTGGCGGCGCTCGCGCTTTTCCTGGCGAGCGTCCCGCCGGCCGCCGCCGACGAGTCCATCTTCGTCTACCGCCGCGTCTATCGCTACGCCGTGACGCTCCAGCAGAAATACGCCTCGATCGCGACGATCGGCGCGTCCGAGGACGAGCAGGCGGCCCCGGTGCTCGCCGAGGCGATCGAGGACCTTCTATCCATTCAGGCGAATTACTCGAAGCCGTCCGACAAGGAGCTGCTCGCCCGCGCGGTCCGCGAAGCCCTGGCCAGGCTCGGCGCCTGGCGCTACGCCGAAGCCGCCCCGACGGCCTGGTCCGTGGTCGAGCAGGTCGCGGAGCCGCTGGCCCGCGCCGAGGCGATGATGGCGATCGGTTCGATGCGCGCCGTCGAGTACGCGCCGAAGATCGCCACCTTGCTCCGCAACCTCAACATGGGACCGGGCGGCGACCCCGAAGGGGACGGACGCCTCGCGTACGGAGCCGTCCTGGCCCTGGAAAAGCTGCGCGATCCGGTCGGTTTCGCGCCGGTGTTCTTCGCCAGCGAAGGATGGTATACGAAGCGCGTCCGCGACGTCGCCGCCCGGGCCCTTCCGAACATCGCGGCGGATCCCACGGATCCCGTGCTGGAAATCGTCCGGCTCGAAAGCCTGGATCGGAAGATCAAGGCGCTCAACCTGGAACTCGGTTCCGGGGCGTCCCGCGAGAGGAAACTCTCGGTCGTGGCTGCGGCCCTGTCCGTCTCGGTCGATCACGTCGCGCGCGACCGCCTGGAGCAGGCGAAGAGGACCGAGCTCCGCCGCCTCGCCCTCCGCGGCTTCGCGGCGCTCGAAGGCGACGGCGGCGCGCTGGTTCCGCTTTTCATGACCGTGCACCGCGAGGCGGCCGAGGTCGAGGACAAGGTGCTGGCCATGCAGGCGCTCGGCGTCGACGGCTCCGACGCCGCGGCCGTGGCCCTGCGCGACATCCTGCTCGAGCTCGACGCGCAGCAGCGCAGGGGCGTGAGCGACGAGCGCCGCGAACAGCTGGTGAAGGCCGGCATCCAGTACGCCCGCATGACGGCTTCGGCCGCGGTCTCGACCGCCCTCGTCGCCGTCAGCACCAACGACGGCTGGTCGAACTCGGTCATCGCGCTCGCGAAAGAGGCGCTCGCCGCGCTCAAATAGCGCTGCATGCTCCGGGAGGCGTATTTTCGCCGTTCGCCCGACCCGGGGAATCTGCCCTTTCCTTACGCTTCCCACGGATTCGGCCGCCCGGTGTATACTCGGGCGGTCGATTTCTTTTACGGGAGAGACGAATGGACAAGTACGCCGAACGCCGCGCCAAGGTCGCCGCGTGGCTCGAGAACAAGGGTATCGCCGCCGCGATGTTCGAGGATACCGAGGGGAGGCGCGATCCGTCGATTCGCTACCTTTCGGGACAACCGGGCGATTCGCTCCTGTTCGTGACGGCCAAGGGCCGGTCCGTGCTCGTGCCGTGGGACGCCAACATGGCCGCCCGCTACGCCAGCGTCGAACGCGTAGTGCCGTACGGCGAGTACGGACGCCAGGCCGCGAAGGCCCTCGCGGCGCTCGCCGCGGACGAAGGCCTTCCACATGGGGCGCTCGTGGAGTTGCCCGCCGCCACGCCTTATCCGGTCTATGTGGATTACGCGGCGGAGGTCGAGAGCCTCGACTTCACCTGCCGCGCCGACGGCGTCGACGAGTTCGTACTCGGCCTGCGCGCCGTCAAGGATGAGGCCGAAATCGATCTTTACCGCCGCGCCGCCGCGATCACCGACGAGGTGGCGGACGAGATCGAGCGCATGGTGCGCGAGGGCCGTGCGAAGACCGAGGCCGACGTCGCGCTCTTCATCGAACGCGCCTGCCGCGAACGCGGCTGCGAGGGCACCGGCTTCGACACGCTCGCCGCGGGACCCGGGCGCTCGTTCGGCATCCACGCGTTCCCGAACTACACGGCCGCTCCCTTCGCCGCCGAGGGACTGTCGATCCTGGACTTCGGCCTCAAGCTCGACGGCTACACCACCGACGTCACCATGACCTTCGCGCGCGGCAAGCTCGACGCGAAGCGCGAGCGCATGGTCGCTCTGGTGGAGCGCGCCTATGCCGAAGCGGTGGCCATGTGCCGGCCGGGAACCGCCACCCGCGACATCGCGCTCCGGGTCGAGGCGATCTTCGACGAGGCCGGCATGAAGATGCCGCACGCCCTCGGGCACGGCGTCGGCCTCGAGGCGCACGAGGCGCCCTGGGTCCGCACCCGCGAGGACAACCTCTGGAAGCTGGCGCCCGGCCACGTCGTCACCATGGAGCCGGGGCTCTACGATCCGGAGGCCGGCGGCGTCAGGCTCGAGAACGACGTGCTGGTGACGGAGACCGGTTTCGAGGTGCTCACGAAGTCGCGGATCGTTCGGCTGTAGTTTCGGGGAACCCGCCCGGGGCTACGCGCTCCGGGCGGCTTTCCAGCGCAGGGTCCTTCCGGCGGCCAGGGGACGGACTCCGTCGACGGCTTCCGGTACGGTCCAGTCCTCCCGCCAGAGCCGGACCGAGCCGCGGTTCGGCTCGAGGCCGTGGAACGCGGCGCCGTGCACCGCGATGAAGCCTTCGAGGCCGTCGAGCGCGCCTTCCTCCTCGAAGCAGCCGGCCAACAAGGCCAGCGCCACCGGCGCGGCGTAGACCCCGGCGGCTCCCGCCGCCTTCCGCGCCGGCTCGTGGGGCGCCGAATCCGAGCCGAAAAAGAATTTCCGGCTTCCCGAGCAGGCCGCGCGGCGCAGTTCCGCCCGGTCGGCGCCCGACTTCGGCAGGGGTTTGCAGTACAGGGCCGTGTCGAGCGATTCCCCTAAAAGGTCTTCGAGGGTGAAGCACAGGTGGTGGGCCGTGATCGTCGCGCCGACCGTTTCCGGCGCTTCCTCGACCCAGCGGACGGCCGCCGCGCCGGACAGGTGTTCGACCGAGAGGCGGAGTCCCGGGTGTGCCCGGACGATGCGGTCGAGGACCGGCAGGAAGGCCGTTTCGCGTTCGAGGACCGGGGCGGAAGGTTCCTCCGCGTGCACGGCCAAGGCCAGGCCGAGATCCCGCATGGCGCCGAGGGCCTCGTCCGCCTCCGCCGGATCGCGGATGCCGTCGCCCGAATTGGTGGTGGAGCCGGCGGGATAGTACTTGCCGATCCTGGCGCCGGCCTCCGCTAGCGCCCGCACGTCGTTTTCGTCCATTCCGGGTATCAGCTTGAAAACGGGAATCACGGCCAGCCCGGGGGCCGCGCGTTCGATGGACGCTACATAGTCCACGAGCGCCGCGGGGGTGGCGAGGGGGGGCAGGGTGTTCGGCATCGGCGCGACCCGCGCGAAGCCCGCGGCGTGGCGGCGGGCGAAGGCCGCGAGCGGCGCTCCTTGCCTGAGGTGGGCATGGAAATCGTCGGGAGCCCGAATTTCAATTCCAGGCATCTTTGGGCGAGCCTCCCCCCGGGCGGCGGAATCGTTGCTTCGCGGCCCGCGGGCCGCGCTCCGCGCCAGCCCTTCGGGCTCAGGACTTCTCGGCGTTGGCCTCGGCGTAGGCGCGGAATTCCTCGATGGTCATCCTGTCGGAGTACATGGGATAGAGGGCTTCGACCAGTTCTTCCAGCGTGGGGAACTTCGCCCCGTCAAGCTTGTATGCCATCTTGCGCCTCGATAACGCGGAAACCGGATGCCCGCGTGCCGCGGGATCGATCGGGGAAGCTTGCCCGGGGGATCCGGCTTCCCGCGAATCCGGCACGGGCATGATACGGAATTCGGGGTTCCTGCGCAAGCTCGATCCAGGGTCGAAGGTCTCGAAAGGCCCGATTGACGAGGGCGTCCGACGCGGGTAGGCTCGGCCCATGTACAAGTATCGCATCGAAGGCGGCTTCCCTATCAAGGGACGCATCCGCGCCAGCGGCAACAAGAACGCCGCGCTTCCCTGCATCGCCGCGACCCTGCTCGCGGACGACGTGGTCACCCTGCGGAACATTCCCGAGATCGAGGACGTGCAGGTCATGCTGGACATCCTCCGCCATCTCGGGTCGACCGTGGAATCCATCGGACCGAACGAATGGCGCATCGACCCGCGGACGGCCGCGCGGACCGACGTGGCCGTCGAGCTGTCCCGGAAGATCCGCGCGAGCATCCTTTTCGCCGGCCCCATGCTCGCGCGTTTCGGCCGACTTACCCTTCCGCCGCCGGGCGGCGACGTCATCGGCCGACGTCGGGTCGATACGCACTTGCTCGCGCTCGAGGAGCTCGGGGCGCGCATCGAGATCGACGGCGTGTTCGCCTTCACCGCGAACAAGCTGGTCGGCTCCGACATCTTCCTCGACGAGGCTTCCGTTACCGCGACCGAGAACGCGGTCATGGCGGCGGTCAGGGCGGAAGGGCGCACGGTCCTCCGCAACGTGGCCAGCGAGCCGCACGTGCAGGACCTCTGCCGCATGCTCGTCTCGATGGGCGCGCGGATCTCGGGGATCGGTTCCAATATCCTCGAGATCGAGGGAGTGGAGCGGCTCGGCGGCTGCGACTATTCGATCGGTCCCGATTTCATGGAGATCGGCTCGTTCATCGGGCTGGCGGCGGTGACGCGAGGCGAGATCGAGATCGAAGGCGTCAACCCGGACGACCTGCGGATGATGAAGATAGGCTTCGGCCGCCTCGGCATCCGCTGGAGCGTCGAGGGCGACGTCCTGACCATGCCCGCCGGGCAGTCCATGCGCGTCGTGCCCGACCTCGGGGGACAGACCCCGAAGATCGACGACGCGCCGTGGCCGGGCTTCCCGCCTGACCTGACCTCCATCATGACGGTCGTCGCGACCCAGGTGGATGGGATGGTGCTGATCCACGAGAAGATGTTCGAATCGCGCATGTTCTTCGTGGACAAGCTGATCGGGATGGGAGCGCGCATCGTGCTCTGCGACCCGCATAGGGCGGTCGTTTCGGGGCCGGCGCGTCTCTCCGGCTCCGAGCTGGTCAGCCCCGACGTCCGCGCGGGCATGGCCATGGTCATTGCCGCCCTCTGCGCCGAAGGCGTCTCCACCATCAAGAACGTGTATCAGATCGAACGAGGCTACGAACGGCTGACCGAGCGGCTCAGGTCGCTCGGCGCCCGGATCGAGCGACTCCAGGATTGCTGAGGAGCGTCTCGTAGGCTTTCCGCGCGGCCATGAAGCGCTCGGGGTCCGGCGTCGGACCGTCCGGGTGGCTCTCCTTGGAGATCGCGCGGAAAGCCCGTTTGATCGCGGAGGCAGGCGCGTCGACCGGCACCCCGAGCAGGGCCGCCGATTCATCGCGTTCCGGAGCCGTGGCGTCCCGGGCTCCCGTTCCGGAACCTCCGTCCGCGTCCTGGGCTCGTCGACGCTTTCGGGCTCCGTCCAGCATGGCCCCGAGCGCGAGGCCCACCAAGGCTCCGTACCACGAACCTCCGATCGCGCCGATCGTCAAGCCGGCCAGCTTGCCGGCCGACGCGACGAGCGCCGGCCGGCTCCGCTCGAGCGCGCTGAGGACGGACTCAATCACGCGAGAGATATCGGGCCGCAACCGCGATGCCTGCCAGTATGATCGCCGCGAGCGAAGCACCCCAGGCGAGCCATACGCCAGTTCCGGGAAGGATCGCCCGGAAGGCGGCGAGCAGGCGCTCGCCGGACGAAGCGAGCGCCGCGATGACCGGCGAGGAGGTCGCGGCGATGAGGGCCAGGCCGGAAAGCGAAACCAAGGCCCCGGGCCGCCGCGGAGACCTGAGCCGGACGCCGAGGCCGGCGCCGACGAGCGCCAGCGCGAGCGTTCCCGCGATAGCTCCCGCGCGTAGCGCCAGTTCCGCGGCATACGGCGAGGAATCGAGCCCGAAGCGCGACGAGGTGCGGGCCGCCTCCAACAGGGATCCTGGCACGAGCGTCGAAGGATGCGCGCCGAGGCTCGCGAAGAGCCTCGCGTCCTTCGGATCCATCGGCGCCGGCAGCGAGCCAGGGGCTTCCCAGGGAATCGCTCCGCGGTAGGTCACGGGTTCGAGCGTGGAGGGCTCCGAGTCTTTCCCGCCGACGCCGCGCAGGAGCAGCGCGTCGGACTGGAGAAGCCCGTAAGGCGCGCCGACTTGCCAGAGGACCTCGTCTCCCGCGACCGCGGTCAGTTCGGGAGCGCGGAGCCAGGTGGACGATCCGGCCGCCGCGCTCGCGGTCGCGCTGAAGATGATCATGGTGCCGGATGATTCGAGCCTGGCCAGGATAGGTCCGGATGGGTGGTCGCCGAGGGCGGCGCGGGCTTCATCGGCGAAATAGGCGAGGTGGCGCAAGGCTTCCTCGCTTTCCGCCAGGTACCGGGTCACGTCGGGGTCGCGCGGTGACTCCGCGGCCAGTCGCGAGAATTCCCGCCATGCGCGGAGCGCGTCCCCTTCCCGGAGCGAACCGTAGGCGGCCAGCTTCCGGGAGAAGAAGTCGGCTTTCCCGGCGAGCTCGGGATCCTCCGACAGGTCGCGGATCCGTTCCCACGCTCGCGACTGGAGCAACCTCGCCTCGGCCATTCTCGGGTCGAGGACGAGAGCCTCGCCGGCCTCGTAGTGGGCCGTGTACCAATCGCCTCGCGCCTCCGCCTCGAGCGCGATGCGCAGGAAATCCGCGGCGGAAAGCTCGAGCCGTTCAGGCGGCCGGGGCGCGGCTTCCTCCCTGGAAGGCAGGGCGATAAGCCGATTCGACTCCGCGAGCGCCTTGTCGCGGAGCAGCCTCGAAGCGGACTCCGTCGGATCGATCGATACCGCGAGCGAGGCAAAGTCCAGCGCGGTGGCGAAATCCTTGTCCTGCAGGGCTTTCTCGGCGCTCTCGCGGGATTTCAGGAACAAAGCGCTACGGGTTTCGTAGGAGCGCTGTCGCTCGGCGGCGACGGGCGCGAGGAATACGAGGGCGGCTCCCGCGGCCAGGGCCAGCGCGGCGGCCCCGCCGGCGATGGACGCTGCTTTCCTCCGGTCCCTGCCTTCCCGCGCCACCAGGTTCGCGCCGACCGCGCAGGCGGAGAACACCAGGGCCGGAATCCACGAAAGGAAGCGCGATCCAGTCCTCGCGAGCTCCCAGGAGAGGGCGAAGCGGCCTATGACCTTCGCGGAGGTCGCGTACTCGACGAGGGAAGCGAGGAAACCCGCGCCCCAGGCGAGGGCGAGCAGGGCGAACGCGGTCCAGAAGAACGAAACCTTCCGTTCAGGCATCGGCGCGCCCCCGGATCTCGTCGGCCGGCCTGAAAAGTAGATCCGCGCCGAGCAAGAGAAGACCGATCGCGGTGGCGAGGATGGCCGCGCGAATCTCGGGCTCGAGCGAAATGCCCACCAGCTCAAGCGCCCCGGTGATGGATGCGGAGCCGAGGACCCCGTACAGCCCGGGGACGGTCCAGGCGAAGAGGAGGCCTAGCATCGCCCCGGGCATGGGCCACGAGAACATCCGCGCGGGGAAACGGACGCCGGACGCGAGCGCGGCGAAGGAAAGCGCCATGAGGAGCAGCGGGATGGATTTCCCCGCATCGGAAATCCAGTCCGAAGGCTTGCCTCCGGCGCGAACCAAGGGCGCGGCGCGCGTCGACGCCGGTCCGAGGGCGTCGAGGGCGAGTCGATAGGATACTCCGCCCGCCCGGACCAAGCCCTCCGACGGAGACCAGGCGGCTTCGGGGTACCAGGCCATCCGCGGGACGGCGGCCGGGTCGACGACGAGCACTCCGCGCGCCATGGGTGCATCCCACTCCTCCGCGGAGAGCGTCAGCTCTCCGGACGCGAGGAAGCGACGGGGAAGGGGGATCGGAGGAGCGCCGGTCGCCGCCGGCGCGGCTACCAGCGGGGCGAGGGACAAGCCGAGGGACATGAACAGGAAGGAGATCGAGAATACGAGCGCGTGGCTCGCCAGCCGGGATTTTATGCGACGGGCGGAAACGATGGCGAGGTACCAGGCGCTGAGCGAGACGGCCCAGGGAAGGGAGTCGGTCATGCCGGCCGCGAGGGCGCCTGGATTGAAGGCGTTCGCCAATCCGCTCGCCGGGATCGCCGTAACGGCTCCGAGCAGGGCACCGGCGATCAGTACGACCCCCATGGCCAAAGGCGCGCGAAGCAGTACGGCCAGCGTCCTTCTCATTGCGTCGACTCTAGCACGGTGCATATCGCTTGGCAAGAAAGGCTCTACGGACAAGGATTTCCACAAGTTATCCACAGCTTTTTAGGCAGCGTTTCTCTACATATCCGTTTCCCGAATCCGCGATAGCTTGCTTTTTATGGAGTAGTCGTTGTCGATAAAAGAATACACAGCTTGATAATTACATGTATTGAATAGAAATATCGCCGAAACTCCAGTAACTTTTACAAAATATCTCCAAATATTCCAAGCCTGTCTTGCATCGGAAAATACAGGGTGCGCCGCACAGGAATTATACCCACATGTTCATGCACAAGTTATCCACAGGTTTTTCATATCGACCTGAGGGCCGAAAAAAACCGCCCCCGTAGGGGCGGTCGTAGGCTGGCCCTTGCTGTCACGTAGCTCCGCCGGCTCCCTGGGCGCCCTGTTTGCCGTCCCCGAGCATCTTGCGCTTGAGATCCTCGAGCATGATGTCTGCGCTCGCCCCGGAGCTCTCGAGCTGCGCGAACTGCTTCTCGAGGCTCGTATCCTTGGACAGATCCTCGAGTTCGCGGGCCGCGTCGGCGCGGGCTTCGATCTCGTCCACTTTCTTGGCCATGCGGTCGAAAGTCTCGAAGGCGCTCTTGTTGCCCGCGAGCGTTCCGAGCGTCTTCTGTATCTTTTCCTGGGCCTCGGCCCGTTTGGCCCGGGCGATCAGGATGTTCTTCTTCCTCGAAGCCTCGTCGATCTTGTTCTGCAGCTGCCGGAGCGCGTCCTTGAGCTTGTCGACCGATGCCTTCTGGCCTTCCCACTGGGGCCTGAGCTGGCCGACGTACCCGGCGAACTCCTGCTGGCGGAGCAGGGCTTCCTTGGCGAGGTCGTCGCGGCCTGCGCGGACCGCGATCATCGCCTTCTTCTCCCACTCCTGCGCCTGGCGCTCCTGTTCCAGCAGCTCGCGCTCGATCTTCTTCTCGTCGGCGATGGCCATGGCCACCGCCTTCTTGCTCTCGATCATCTGCTGGTTCATGTCGATCAGGAGCTGGTTCAGCATCTTCTCGGGGTTCTCGGCCTTGGAGATCAGGTCGTTGATGTTCGAGGAGACGACGGTCTTGAACCGGTCGAAGATTCCCATGGATGCCTCCTGTACGGTCAGTCCCGGAACTTGCCGAGGACGGGGTAATGCTGGGAGAGGGCCACGCCGATGGCGTCGAGCACGGCTTCGAACTCCGACTTGTCCATGCTGGCGTGCTCGAGGGTGTCGGTGATCACGACGTCCTCGTCATCGAGCCCGTAGGCGCCGTGAACCAGGTCGGCCGCGTTGAGTCGGAGGAGGGTCTCGAAGAATTCGAGGCGCTTCTGCTTCGGCGCGTCCATTATCTTTGCCCGGAAGAAGACGATCTCGTCGGTTACCGTGATCGCCAGACGGGCTATGCCCCGCGTCGGGTCGTCGACCACCCAGGTGCGCTCGCCGATCTCCTGATACGAGACGCCGAGGTCGATAAGGTTTTGTTCAACCTTCTCGAGTCCGTTCATGCGTGCCTCCGATGGTTGTATGGATCGGGACGCCGCCCTTGACGGGCGTCAGCCGAGGAAGACCTGACCGGAATTGTCGATGGCGAGGATGGTCTTGCACTCCGAGCAGCGGAAGCGACCGGGGCGGGCCGCGCGGAGCTTCTTGTTGCAGATGGGGCAGGCGAAGACCTTGGGGAAGACCGACTGGGCGGCGCCCCGCTCGCCCTGCTGGAAGAAGCCGATGGCTTCCTCGAGGTTGTCCTTGATATTGAAGAACTGCGAGAAACCGAGCAGCTGGAAGACCTCGTAGACCTTGGGCTGGATTTCGAGCAGCACGATGTCTCCGCCTCGGGGACGGACCGCCTTGAGGAAGGCCGTGAACGAACCGATGCCGGTCGACGAGACGTAGTTGAGGCCGCCGCAGTTGAAGATCAGGCGCACGTTGCCGGCCTCGATGGCCTTGCCGACGCGCTTCTGGAAGAAGTTGGAGTTGTAGGTATCTATATAACCCGTCAGGTAGAGCGCCAGGCAGTTGTCGGCCTGGTCGATCTTCTGGAGGCGGATCTTGAGACTATCGTCCTTCTCGTCGTCAAAGCCCGGAACGATGTCGTTATTATTCATGGTGCTCCTCTTCGACTATGATAGTCCGAGCGTCCGAATCGTAATGTAGAACCATCCTAGTGGCTCGTCAAGCGTCTGTCAAATCCTGTCCCGACCTGAAGACGCGGCCCGACCATTCCATTTTCGGCCTGACGGCCCGGTAAATCCAGCGGATTTGGTTGAAAGCGTCGACGCGGTCAGTAGCCCGGAAGGCCTTCGTCGAGCGTCAGGACCGCGCCGTTCCAGAGGGGTGGCTCGTCGGCGAGCAGCCTGGCCAGCCACGCGCCGAGCGCGGGCGCGGGCGTGAGCCGGCCTCGCGGCGCCTTGGCCGCGTAGGCGGACCTGAACGCGGGACTCAGGTATTCGGTGTCGACAAAACCGGGGCATGCGAGGAGGCAGGCCACGCCGTCCCCGGCGTACTCCGCCGCGACGGATCGCGCGAGGCTCGAGAGTCCGGTTTTGCAGGCGGCGTAGGCTGCGTTGGTCTTGAACGCCCGGGGAAGCTCCGTCCGGGTTCCGCCGAAGAGCAGGACGCGGCCCCAGCCGCGCGCGCGCATGCCGGGGAGCGCGGCGGAGACCAGGGCTCCGGGCAGGGCGAGGTCCATCGCGGCGAGGCGTTCCCAATCCGCGGCCGTGGTTTCGTGGAGCGGCGCCTGGAGGAAGGGTCCATGGGCCACCACGAGGATGTCCGCCCCGGCGATCCGCTCGAAAACCGGACCCGCGTCCGCGAAGGTATCGAGCCGGGCGAGGAAGCCGCTCGCGACGGCTCCCGACTCGCGGATCCTGTCGAGCGTGGCCTCCAGGCGCTCTTCGGATGAACCGCCGTGTACCACCAGGTCCGCGCCGAGGGCGGCGAGGGCGACCGCCGTCTCCGCGCCGATGCCCCCCGAGCCGCCGACCACGAAGGCCCGGCGGCCTTCGAGCGGCTTCTCGCGGGCGCTCAGGACCTTCCTCCGATGTCGCGCCGCGAAAGGGAGTGGAAGCGCAGGTCGGTCGCTTCGATCGAATCGCGGGAACCCGACGCGACGACAGCCCGGTACACGACGTTCCGGAGCTCGCGGACGTTGCCCGGCCACGGGTGCCCGTCGAGGACTTCGAGGGCGGCGTCGGAGAGGCTCTTGTCGCGGCCGGACTCCGCCAGGAAGCGCGCCGCGAGCCAGGGAATGTCCTCGCGGCGCTCCCGCAGCGGCGGCATCTCGAGCACCAGGATCTCGAGGCGGGCGAGCAGGTCCAGTCGCATTCGGCTCGACGAAAGGTCGGCGTTCGTCGCCGTCATGACCCGGGCGGCGAAATCGCGGGGCTTCCCGCCGCCGATCCGGACGGTCTCGCGTTCCTCGAGCGCGCGCAGCAACAGGGCCTGGACCGGGGGACGCATCTCGCCGAGTTCGTCGAGGAAAAGCGTTCCCTCCCCGGCTTCCTCGAGGGCGCCGCGCCGGTCGATCGCGCCGGTGAAGGCGCCCCGCTCGGTGCCGAAGAGCTGGCTGGCCGCGAGCTCGTCCCCGAGCGCGGCGCAGTTCAGCGCCACGAAGGGCTCGCCCGACCTCCTCGAAAGCCGGTGGATCCGCTTGGCGGCGAGCTCCTTGCCGGTGCCCGACTCGCCGAGGATCATGACGGGAAAGTCGAAGGCGGCGAAGCGGGCGATCTCCTCGCGCGCGCGCGCGATGGCCGGGCTCGGCCCGTCCAGGCCGTCGCCCGCGCCCGGCGCCCCTGTCCATTCGGCGGGGCGATACGCTGCCGGTCCTTCCCGGGTCGTGTCGCAGCGCCGGGAGGCGGAAAGCGCGAGCATCGCCTCCCTGATCGTCGTAACGGAAAAAGGTTTGTCGATGAAAACGGCGCCGGCGCCGGCGAGCGCGCGGTTCGGTTCGCCGGCGAGGATCATCGGCACGGCGACCCTTCCCGAGCGCGATAGTTCGAGAAGCGTGGCGGTGGGGTAGGCGTCGGAATCGGCCAGTAGGACCCTGTCTCCGCGGTCGAGGTGCCTCGCGGCCTCGCGCGGATCGCCGCAGGCATGGACTTCGTGCTCCACGGCGATCGCGGCGGCGAGGGCGGGACGCCTCGTCGGATCGGGGTCGAGAAGGACGACGCTCGACATGGGCGGGAATTTACCCTAACTCCAGCCCGAGCGCAATACATAGATGATGCTGCATGTAGAATAATCAGGATGGCGGCCTCGATCCGATCCTTCCCCGTCAGAGCCCCCGGATCCGGTACCAGAGCAGGAGGAAACGGAATCGGAGGAAGCCCGGGAAGCCGAAGATCCTCCAGGGCGAGCGGAGCAGGTGGTGGAACCACTCGGTCCCGCGCTCGATCGAACGCCTGGACGGCTTGGAGCGACGCTCGGCGTAGACGTCGAACAGGTCGCCGCTCCAGATGAAGATGCCCGACCGGAAGCGGCCCATGTTCCGCGGAATCCATCGCTCGCCGCCATGGACGCCTCTGCCCGCCATGAGCAGCGTCGGCGTGCTCTTGCGGATGGCGACGGCGATGTCCTCGTCGAAGCTCCGCTTCCAGCGGCCCGTATGCCGTCCCACGACGCGCAAGCCCGGGAAGGTGGCCTTGATGTTGCGCTCCGCGAGCTCGAGGCTCTTCCTGCCCGCCCCGAGCAGGTAGACGGACTTTCCCCAGCGTTCGAGCACCCCGAGCAGCCTGATGGAGAAATCGAAAGGGGAGCGGCGGATCGGCTCGCGCCGCTTGATGAAGCGGGCTCCGCGTACGATCGCGGCCGAGGAGGGGATCACCAGGGAGGCGTTCTGGAGCATCGCCCTGAATTCCTGGTTCCTGCGGGCGCGCAGCAGCATCGGAACGTCGAGCAGGATGATCTGGTGGCGGTGGCCGTCGTCGAACATCGACTTGAGGACGTCGTCCAGGTCCTCGTCCGCGACCACGTCGACGGGTACCTTGAGCACGGAAATGCGTTCTACTCGCTGGCTGTCCATGATTCCCGCTCCAGGATGACGATCTCGGCGGCGGCGAGGGCGAAGATGGCGGCGGTCTCGGCCCTGAGGATGTTCGGACCGAGGCCCACCGGCCCGAAGCCGATCGACTCGAGGAAGGTCGCTTCCCGCGCGGAGAAGCCGCCTTCGGGACCGACGCAGACGACGAGCTCGTCGATCCGCTCGCCAAGATAGCGATGGAAAGAAGCCCTTGCAAGGGGAGCCTCGTGGCAGAAAATCCCGCGACGGACGCCCCGGACCGGGCCGAGGCCTTCGGCGAGGGCGGCGAGGGGACGGACCTCGCCGATCGAGGTCGGCACCGGTGAACCGCTCTGCTGCAGGGCTTCGCGCGCGATCCTGCGCCAGCGTTCGACCCGACCCTTGTCCGGATCGGGGACCGATCTCTCCGCGAGGACCGGGAGCACGAGGGCTACGCCCGCTTCGGCGGCGTGCCGCACGATGCGGTCCATGGCGGGGCCTTTCGTGACCGCCTGGGCAAGGACGATGCGGGGCAGGAGGGGCCCTGCCCGTTCCGCGGAGCGTTCCGGGGCCGGAGCTCCCGAACGGACGTCCGGGAGCATGGAATTCCGTTCGCCGGCTTGCGTCGCGGAAAGCAGGACTCCACCGGTTCCGATCTCGACCACGGCCAGATCCCAGGCGCGACCCGCGGAATCGACGCCGGGGAAGCGGTCGCCGGGCTGGAGCCTGAGGACGCCGGAGAGGTACCGGGATCGCTTTCCGGTCACGCGGAGGGGCGAGGCGCCGTCCCAGTCCTCCGGCAGGACGAACTGGCGCACGGATCTACTGGTTCGAGGGCGGTTTCGGCAGCGGCAGGGTTTCCGCCGCCACCGCCGCCGCTCCCTGGAGCTCCCGCACGGAGCGCGTCGCGGCGAGCAAGGCGGCGAAATTGCCGCTCTTGAAGGCCTCGAGGGCGGCCTGGAGCTGGATGTCGAATTCGAGGTCGTAGACCGGCGCTATGCTGGTGCGACCGATCTCGTCGCGCACCAGCCGGCGCAGCAGGTCCTCCCTGACCTTGAACCCGGAACCGAGCAGCTTCCGGACGAAGGCGTCCTGCGTCGCGCGCGAGGCTTCGGGGTTTTCCCTGGCGAAGGCCTCGAGCAGGCGTTCGTCGAAGATGCGCGTCAGCGCCTCCTCCTCCTCGGGCGTCAGGTCGGGTTCGCGGACCTCGAGGTCCGGGGCGATGCCGAGCTTGTCGATGTTGGCGTCGCTCGGCGTGTAGTAGCGGCTCATGGTCAGCTTGAAGCCGCCGTCGCCTATCGGGTAGATCTGCTGCACCGAACCCTTGCCGTAGCTGGTCTCGCCGATCAGGTAGGCTTTGCGGTGGTCCTTGAGGGCGCCGGCGAGGATCTCGGACGCGCTCGCGGAGCCCTTGTTGATCAGGACGACGATGGGAAGGCCCGCGGGCACGGCCACTCCCCGCTCGGCCCGGTATACCAGGTTCTCGTGGGCCAGCCGGCTCTTGGTCGAGACGATGACGCCGGAGTCGAGGAAGAGGTCGGCCACCTGGACCGCGGCCTGCAGCAAGCCACCCGGATTGTTCCTGAGGTCGATCACGAGGTTCCGGTAGCCGTTGGCCGCGAAGTAATCGAGCGCTTCCTTGACCCGGGTCGAAGTCTGCGGGGTGAATTCGATGATGCGGAGGTAACCGGTGCCGCCGGGGATCATCTCGCGCTTGATGTTGGGAATCTCGATGCGGGCGCGTTCCAGCGTGAGCTCGAAGGTGAGGGATTCTCCGCGGAGGATGGTGATGACGATCGGCGTTCCGGGCTTGCCGCGGATCTTGAGGAGCACCTCGTCCATAGAGAGGCTGTCGGTCGGCTCGCCGTCGATGGTCTTGATCCAGTCCCCGGGCCGGATCCCGGCCTTCCAGGCGGGCGTGTCCTCGATCGGGGACACGATCTCCACCCAGGGCTTGTCGCCGGGCTTGAGCGCGTCGGGCGGAATCTTGGAAATGTACGTGCCGATGCCGCCGTATTCCCCGGTGGTGGTGTCGGTCATGTCGGACATCATGGCCGCGTCGAGATAGACCGAGTGCGGATCGCCGAGGGCGTCGAACATGCCCTTCATGGCCCCCTCGTAGAGGAGGGCGGGATCCACTTCCTCGACGTAGTTCTCGAGGACGAAGTCGAAGACGTTCTGGAGTATCGACGCGTAGCGCCGGGCATCGTACGAACTCGATTCGGCCGCGGCGGGAACCGCGGAGACGCCGAGGAAGGAAACTCCGACGAGAAGGGCGCCGAGCAGGGGCCAGAGAGCCCGCCCGCGACGCCCGATGACCGGCTTGTCGCTCATAGCTTGAATTTGCCCGCGCGCGCCATGGACTGTCAACTCCTTGACGGTGCCATCCTTAGAAAGTAGAGTTTACCGCGATATGCGGCGCTCCAGGCTCTACTTCATCGGCGCGGTCATCGAGGCCGCTCGTTATTTCGTCTTCGTACGCCTCGCCTCGGAGCTGCTCGGGATCGAGCCAGGCGCCTCGCGGGGACTCCTCCACGTCGTAGCCCCCCAGTTGCTGGTCGCGTGCGGACTGGCGGCCCTCTCGCACGATCCGGTCCGCTACGACCCGCTCAGGCCCTTCCTCGCCGTCGCGAAGGCGCTGTCGACCGCCACCGCGCTCATCATGATGCCCGGGGTGGCTTCCCTCCCCGCCGTCTCGCCGGGGGGCCTCGGACCGGCGGCGCTGCTCGCTGGTTTCGGAACCATCGCCGCCTGGGATCTCGCGGTCGGCTCGTTCCTCGCCTTTGCCCGGCCCTCGTCCGCCGCGCCGGACGGACGACCCGGCACCGCGCCAAAAGCAATGGAAGATTTCGAGACCGTCGCGATGGACGACGCCGGGACCGGCGGGGGGAGCGACTAGATGCGCGTGGTTCCGATCGCCTCGGGCAAAGGCGGAGTGGGGAAATCCCTGCTCGCGGCCAACATGGCCATCGCCCTCGCCGAATCGGGACGGCGCGTCGTGCTCGCGGACCTCGACCTGGGGGCTTCGAACCTGCACGTCATCCTGGGACAGACCGGGGCGCGCCGGGGCATCGGCACCTGGCTCTCGGTCAGCGGGATGGACTTCTCCGAGATCCTGCTCGACACCGACGTGGCGAACCTGCGCTTCGTGCCCGGCGACGCTGAAATCCCCGGGCTGGCCAACATCAGCTCCCTGCAGAAGAACCGCCTCGTGAAGAGCCTCCTTTCCATCGACGCCGACTACCTCGTGCTGGATCTCGGCGCCGGCACCAGCTCGAACATCCTGGACTTCTTCCTCATGGGTCCGACGGGAATCGTCGTCACCGCGCCCGCGCTGACCGCCACGCTGAACGCCTATCTCTTCCTCAAGAACGCCATGTTCCGCCTGATGTGGACCACCTTCAAGCGCGGCTCCAAGGCCTGGTCCGCGCTCGAAGCCCTGCGGAAGGACGGTTCTTCGCTCCAGAAAGCCTATATCCCGGCCATTCTTGACGAGATAGCGCTGGCGGATCCGGAGAGCGCGGCCGCCTTCGCCGATCGGGCCGCCCGCTTCCGGCCCCGTTTGGTCATGAACATGCTCGAGGATCCGAAGGACGCCGAGAAGGCGCAGAAGATCCGCAGGTCCTGCAAGGAATACCTCAACCTCGACCTCGAGCACCTCGGCGTCATCTATCGCGACGACCTCCAGGACATCGCGCTCGGATCCCGGATTCCCATCATCCGCTACAAGCCGCAATCGGTGCTCTCCCAGGCCGTGTACCGCATCGCGGACAAGATCGTCTCGACCGAGGGAGAGGACGATTCCCCGCTCGAGACGGCCTACCTCGACGAGAGCTTCCAGTCCGCCGAGATGGAGGCGGAGATCGACTTCGAGGCCAAGGTGGCGTACGTGGAGGACCTCCTGCACGCGGGAGCGCTAAGCCACGGCGACCTGGTGGAGACCGTGAAGATCCAGGCCCTTGAGATAGGCCAACTCCGCAAGGAGAACCGCCTGCTCAAGCACAAGCTCGCCAAGGCGATCGGCCAAGGTTTCAAGCCCTAAGGCGGCGCGACCATGCCTCCGCTCTCGGTGCGCGGCCGGCTCAGCCTCTCCGTCGACGAGGAGGAGCTCTCCGCGGTGCTCACCTTCAAGCCCGACCCCGACGGGGCCGAATGGACCGCCGGCGCCATAGCGCGGCACCTGCTCGACGCGGGCCTGTCCGCCGGCGCTTCGAAGCGCGCCGAGGAACTCGTCAAGTCGTTCTCGCGCGCGGGCAGGGAAGGCGTGACCGAGTGGGCGGCGCGCGGAATTCCGCCGGAACCGGTGGTTCCCGAGTACGTCGAGTGGGAGGCGCTGGCCGTCCCGCCCGAGCTCGAGCCGCACCGGGACGAGGTCGTGTTCGCCGCGCGCGCTCCCGAGATCTTCAGGGTGCGGATCGAAAAGGAGCGGATCGAGCGGGAGGTGAGGAAGCCAGCCGCCTTTCCCTTCCTGCCGCCCAAGCGCGAGATCGTCGTCGAGGAGCGCAAGCGCGAAGTCCGCGAACCCATCGCCGTCGACACCACCGTCCTGCGCGTGGGCTGGGCCGAGGAAGGCCAACGTCTCGGGTCCGCCAGCCCCTCGAAACCCGGAAAGCCCGGGAAGACCATACACGGCAAGCCGATCCCCATCCCCTCGGGCGATGACCCGGCGGTGCATGCCGGCCGCGGAGTCAAGCGCGAGCGAAACCAGTTCGCCGCGACGGTGACGGGTTTCGTCCGCATGGGCGAGCGCTGGGTGGACGTCGTGCCGTTCGACCGGCATCGCGCGGAGGTCCGGCGGGGGGAGATCGAAGGATCCTGCCTGCTCGATTTCAAGCCCGGATCGAAGCGCTTGCCGCCCCCGTCGGCCGCCTCGGTGATCGAAGCCGCGTTGGCGCTCGGTTTCGAGAAGGATCATCTGATCGGCGAGCACGAGGTCGACCGCATCCTGCGGGAGTCTGTCGCCGGAGGCGTCGCGATTTCCGGCCGCAACCTGACCACCGACCAGGATTCGGAGATCCGGGTCGACGTGTCCCCCGACGGCCTTCGCGCCACGCTCTACCTTCGCAAGGCGCGGGGGGGCGGCAGGCCGCTCGAGCTTCCGGCGGTAAGCGCGGCGATCGGAGCCGCGCGACTCAAGGGCCTGCAATCCGAACGGATCAAGAAGGACATACTCGATTTCTACCGATCGCCCGCGTCCGAGCTGGCCGATTGCCTGCTCGCGGAAGGTCGGGCGCCGACGCGGGGGGCGGACCGGGAATTCGTCATGTCCGTCACCTTGCAGCCGCCGGCGAGGACTGGGGAGCTCCTGGAGTCGGCCCTGTCCCATCCGCGCCTGAGGGAGCTCGCTCCCGACTTCGCGGAGTCCGCCCCCGGGCCGGGCGCGCGCTCGGCTTTCGTCGAGGCCGGACAGGAACTGGGCCGCCTCGGCGCGGCGGCGCCCGGACAGGCTGGCTCGGACGTGCGCGGCAACGCGTTGCCGGCGCTTCCCGGATCCACCCCCAGGCTCGTCGCGGGGCAGGGTCTCAAGCTCGCCAAGGACGCCCTTGTCTCCGAACGACCCGGGCTCCTGGTCTTCGAGGCGCTCGGCGAAGGCCCGGAGGCCGAACTCCGATTCCGTTTGCTGCCATGGCGCGAGCGGATCATCGAAATCGTGGTGGATGACGACGGCATGGAGGCCCGGGCGAACCTGGAGGAAGGGGACGGTTTCGGATCCCGGCTCGACGCCGAGTCCGTGACGCGGGCCCTCGCGGCCGCGGGGGTCAAGCAGGGCATCGACCACGCCGCGATCGCCGAGGCGGTGGCGGCATCCCGCATGGACGGGCGCGTCTCCGGGGCGATCCTCGCGCGCGGGACTCCGGCCGTGCCTTCCGGCGGCTCCAAGACGACCTGGCTCGTGAGGCTCGCCACCGGCAAGGGCGTCACCATCCGCGAGGACGGGCGCGCCGATTTCAGGGAACAGGACCGGTTCACGGGCGTCTCGGAGGGCCAGCCGATCCTGGAGCTCGAGCGCTCCAAACAGGCGGGTTCCGAAGGCGTGGACGTTTTCGGTTCCAGGAAGCCGGTGCCCGCGGAACGCGACGCGGGAGGCGAATGGACCTGGGACGCCTCCTTCCGGGAGGACCGGATCGACGAGTCGAAGACCCGCTTGGTGGCCCTGCGGAGCGGCGAGCTGCGGGTCGACGGGAAGCGCCTTTCCATAACCCGCTCCCACTCGATCAAGGGCGACGTCGGTCCGGCCAGCGGCAACATCCGGTTCTCGGGGTCGGTCCAGGTTTCGGGCGCGGTGCTCTCGGGTTACCAGGTCGTCGCCACGGAGGACGTCGCCGTCTCGGGCGGCGTGGAGGCGGCCTTGGTCTCGAGCGACGGCGCCGTCCGCGTCGGCGAGGGTATAAAGGGTCACCGTCGCGGCACGGTACGCGCCAAGAAAACCATCGACATCTCCTTCGCCGAGCAGGCCACCTTGCTCGCCGTAGAGGACGTCCGGGTGAAGAGCGCCTGCCTGCTCTGCATCGTGAAGACCAACGGCAAGGTCTTGCTCGCGGGAGAGCGGGGCGCGCTGATCGGAGGCAGGGTCAAGGCTCGGCTGGGCCTCGAGGTGCAGCAGCTCGGTTCGGAGAACGGCATCAAGACCGAAATCTCCTTCGGGCAGGATTACCTCGTGGCCGACCAGATCGAGGCCGAGGACCAGGCGATCGAGAAGCTGAAGCTCGCCATCGTGGAGGTCGACCGTCGGCTGCGCGAATCGGAGCTCGCCGGAACGTCGCCCGAGGCGGCGCGCAGGGAAAAGCTCTCCCTCATGAAGCTGATGGAGAAACGGAGCCTCCGGGCCTTCGACCTCCGCGAGCGCTTCGAATCCAATTTCCCCGCCGAGGTGCGCGTGCGCGGCACCGTGTTCCCCGGAGTCGTCCTCGAAAGTCACGGCCGAATCTTCGAGGTGAGGCAGAAGCGAACCAAGGTCGTCTACGTCTTCGACCCGGAGCTCGGACGGGTGACGGAAAAGCCGTTCTGAGGTTCGCGAGCCGGGCATTCCCGACCGGCCGGCTTTCTGCTATACCTGAGCGGACCGCCCGTCTTCAGGAATATCCGCGGGCGGCGTCGAGGAGCCCGCGATGAGTCCCGCTTACGTCCGCTTCCCTTCCTGGATCACCCCCGAGATCTTCCCCGGCGTCGAGTGGTTGCCGATCAGGTGGTACGGCCTCATGTACGTCGTCGCCTTCGCGGTCGCCTACGGCCTGTTCATGCTGCAGGTCCGGCGTCGCAAGCTTCCCCTCGATCCCGACGACATCGCGGGCTTCTTCTTCTCCGCCATCCTCGGGCTGCTGCTCGGCGCGCGCGTTTTCCACGCGCTCGTCTACGACCCCTCCGGCTACTACTGGACGCATCCCTGGCTGATCTTCTGGCCCTTCCAGGGCGGGCGGCTCGTGGGCCTCCAGGGCATGAGCTACCACGGCGGGGCGATCGGCGCGTTGATCGGCGTTATGCTGTACACACGCAAGCACAAGCTCGACCTGCTCGCCTGGGGCGACATGCTCGCCGTCGCCATCCCGCTCGGCTACACCTTCGGACGGCTCGGCAACTTCATCAACGGGGAGCTGTGGGGCAAGGTCACCTCGTCGCCGATCGGCATGGTCTTCCCGCACGCCGCCCGCTTCGATACGACCTTGCCGTGGGTCCGCGAGGTCGCGGAAAAGGCCGGAATGAGCCTCGAGGGCCTCTCCCGCGTCAACCTGCCGCGGCATCCGAGCCAGCTCTACGAGGCCCTGTTCGAGGGCGTGGTCCTCTGGGCCCTGCTCTGGCTCCTGGCCCGGCCGCCGCGATTCTGGAAGGGCTTCCAGATCGGAGCCTACTTCGCCGGCTACGGCGCCATCCGCTTCGTCATCGAGTATTTCCGCGAACCGGACGAGCAGCTCGGCTACATCCTCGAGCTCGGCGGGCGGGGCGCGTCGACGCACCTGTTCGAGTCGCCGTGGAATTTCTCGATGGGCCAGCTGCTCTGCCTCTTGATGATCGCCGGCGGAGGCGCCTTCATGGCCTGGTCCAAGGCGCGCGCGAAGCGCGAGGCCGCGCTCGCCGCGGAAGCCGGCGCCAAGCCGTCGACCCGCAAGCTCAAGAAGAAGCTGAAGTAGATTGGCTCGGAAGCGGTCGGCGGGGGCGGGCTCAGTCCCCGAACCCCACGCCGACCAGCCGCGCGGTGCTGAGCGTGGGATTGCCCGGCGGCACCTTGCGCGTCCGGTCCGCGACCTCCGATAGCGGCACCGGCACGATTTCGCCGTTCCGCATCGCCACCATTTTCCCGAACTCGCCCGCGGCTATCATCCGGGCGGCCTGGGCGCCGAAGCCCGTGGCGAGCAGCCTGTCGTAGGGACTGGGCGTCCCGCCCCGCTGGAGGTAGCCGAGGACGGTGACCCGCGTCTCCATGCCGGTATCCCCGGCGATCTCCGCGCCGATCCGGTAGCCGATCGAAGGCCAGCTCATGGCGGCGCGACGCTTCCTGCGCTCCTTCTTGTCGAGCGCGGCTTCCTCGGCCGAAAGCGCGCCCTCGGCCACCACGACGATCGAGAACGGCTTGCCTGCGCGCTCCCTCGCGCGCAGGGTTTCCGCCACCGATTCCCTCCGGTAGGGGAGTTCGGGGATCAGGATCACGTCCCCTCCGCCAGCGACGCCAGCGAAGAGCGCGAGCCAGCCGGCCTTGTGGCCCATCAGCTCGATGACCATGACGCGGTTGTGGGAGTGGGCGGTGGAATGGAGGCGGTCGATGGCTTCGGTCGCGATGTCCACCGCGGAATGGAAGCCGAAGGTGACGTCCGTGCCCGCGATGTCGTTATCGATGGTCTTCGGGAGACCCACCACGTTCAGGCCGGCGAGCGAAAGCAGGTGCGCCGTGCTTTGGGTGCCGTTGCCTCCGATCGCCACCAGGCAGTCGAGGCCGAGCCGGCGGTAGTTCTCGATTATGAGTTCCGGTTTCGACTGGCCGAGCTCGGCGTCGGTCTGGTCGCCCTCGTCATGGAAGGGTTTCTCGCGGGAGGAGCCGAGTATCGTTCCGCCGCGCGTCAGGATGCCGGAAAAGTCCGCGGCCTCGAGGACGCGGGCCTCGCCCTCTATGAGGCCGCGGTAGCCGTTGGCGATGCCGATGACGCGCATGCCGTACTCGCCCGAGGCGGCCTTGGCGACGCCTCTGATGGCCGCGTTGAGTCCGGGGCAGTCGCCGCCCGAGGTCAGGATGCCGATGCTCATCCGCCCGCGCTCCATGACGCCGCCCCCTCCGCTCAGGCCTGGAACGCGCCGAAAAGACCCGGTCGGCCGCCGACGCGGTGCCAGCGCCCGGCCAGGCGCGTCGCGTCGCCCTCGAGGAGCTTGCGGACCGCCTGCAGCGCTTGGTCCTCATCGCCGCCGCGGAGCTCGGCGGCGAGCAGATACCAGGGCTTCCCGTCGAGCGTGGCGAAGAGCGCCTTGATCCAGGCGCGCAGCGCCCCGTCGACGAGCAGGGTCAACGGGTCGGACGAGGCTTCGTCCGGCACGCGGACGGCCAGGACGAGCCGGCCCGACCCGATCCGTTCGAATTCGGCCATAAGCTCCCTGACCAGGTGGACGGCGCCCTTGAGCCGCGCGTCTACGACGCGCTCGACCTCGCGGGGGCCGTCGGCCGCGCCCTTCTCGTCGGTATCCGGGGCGCGCGGGTCGAGCACGAGCAGGGCCGCGTCGATGCGGCCGAGGCGGTTGGTCGCGGCCATGACCGCGGCGCGGGCGGCCGCGAAGCTACCGGATCCGAGCGGCGCGGCGTCTTCCCCGCCCGCTCCGCGGGCGAGCGCGAACACTTCGCGGCCCGCGCGGGCGGATTCGTCGAGGATCGAGCGGGCGATCGGATCTTCGAGCGGGATGGCGAGCGTTGTCTTTTTCACGGGCGGAGTGTACTATCGGCGGGCCCCCTTCGCAAGCGCGCCCGCGGGTCCCGCCACGAGGCGGGGCGCGGAGGATCGATGCGTTTAGCCCTCGCGCAGATCGACGCGGTGATCGGGGATTTCGACGGCAACCGCCGCCTGATCGTCGAACGGGTTCGCGAAGCCCTTTCGCGGACTCCCCGTCCGGACCTGGTCGTCTTTCCGGAAATGGCCATTTGCGGCTACCCTCCCCTGGACCTGCTCGATCAGGATTCCTTCGTGGAACGAAACCTCGAGAGCCTCCGCAAGCTGCAGGCCGAGCTGCCGGACGGCATCGCGGTCGCGGTGGGCTTGGTCGACCGCAACCGCTCCGGCTCGGGCAAGTCCCTGGTCAACGCAGTCGCCGTCCTCAGGGACGGGGCCGTCGTCTTCCGGCAGGAGAAGACCCTGCTTCCGACCTACGACGTCTTCGACGAAGCCCGCTACTTCGAGCCGGCCCGCGAACGCGCCGTGCTCGAACTGGCCGGCATCCGCGTCGGCTTCGCCATCTGCGAGGACATCTGGTGGGAAGAACCGCCCGTCCCCGCGATGCGTTATCCGGTCGATCCGGTCCGCGACCTGCTAGACCGCGGCGCGGAGCTGGTCGTGGTGCCTTCAGCGTCGCCCTTCGTCGCCGGCAAGCTCGCGACCCGGCTTCGCCTCGCCGGGGACCTGGCCCGCGAGGGCTCCGTCCCCGTGGTCTACGTGAACATGGCGGGCGCCGCCGACTCCCTGGTCTTCGACGGTCGCTCCTTCGCCGTCGACCGCGAGGGCCGGCCCGTGGCCATGGCGGGCTGGGGAACCGAAACCCTGTCGTTCGACACCGACCATCCCGGTGCGCCGATCGAGGTCGTCGACGACCGCCTGGCGGAAATCGAGGAAGCGCTCGTGGAAGGCATACGCGGTTACATGCGCCGCTGCGGTTTCACGAAGGCCCATCTCGGCGTCTCGGGCGGCATCGATTCCGCCCTGGTCGCCTACCTGGCGGTTCGCGCCGTCGGGGCGGAGAACGTGGTCGGCATCGCGATGCCGAGCCGCTTTTCCAGCGAAGGTTCGATCACCGATTCCGTCGAGCTCTGCCGCCGGCTCGGCATGCGGATGGAGACCATACCCATCGAGGGACCCTTCAAGGCCTTGCTCGACGCCCTCGCTCCCGGCTTCGGGGACAGACCCTTCGACCTGACGGAGGAAAACCTCCAGGCGCGCGTCCGGGGCACCCTGCTCATGGCCTGGTCCAACAAATTCGGCTCGATGCTATTCACGACCGGCAACAAGAGCGAGCTCGCGTGCGGTTATTGCACGCTGTACGGCGACATGGCCGGCGCGATCGCGCCCATCGGCGACCTGCTCAAGACCGAGGTGTTCGCCCTCTGCGAGTCGATCGACGCGCGCGCGGAACGCCAGGGGAGGGAAGCGCCGATACCGCGCGCCATCATCGACAAGCCCCCCTCGGCGGAGCTCCGCCCCGACCAGAAGGACGAGGATTCCCTCCCGCCCTACGCCGTCCTCGACGCCATACTCTCGAGCTACATCGTCGGCAACCGATCCGCCTCGGAGATCGTGGAGTCGGGATACGAGGAAGCGACCGTGAAGCGCGTCGTCCGGCTGGTAGCCCTATCGGAGTACAAGCGAAGGCAGGCCGCCCCGGTCATCAAGGTATCCCCGCGGGCGTTCGGCATGGGGCGTCGCATCCCGATAGCGCGCGCGTTCCACGAGGCGTCGATCCGATGAGGCGGGCGTTCGCGGTCGGAGCGGTCGCGGCGGCGATCCTCGTCCTCCCGCTCACGTCCTGTTCCGCGGCCGCGGAGCCCGGGAACGACATCGCGAACGCGTCGGCGTCCCTGCCGATGGAGCTCGCCATACCGACGCTTCCCGATCCGGAACCCGCCGCGGTCCGGTTCCTCGCCGTCGGGGACATCCTGCTCGACCGCCTTCCCGGGGCGCGGATCGCGCGCGAGGGCTGGAAGGCTCCGTTCGCGTCGGTGAAGCCGCTCGTCGAGGGCGCGGACCTCGCCTTCGCGAACCTGGAATGCCCGGCCAGCTACCCCGGCGTCCCCTATCCGGGCAAGCCCGAGAACGTCACCTTCAACGCCGATCCGGGCGCCCTCCTGGGAATCGCCTGGGCGGGCTTCGACGTCGTGTCGCTCGCGAACAACCACATGAACGACCACGGTCCGAAGGCGGTCGCGGAGACCCTCGCGGCGCTCGACCTGATCGGCGTGGCGCGGAGCGGCGCGGGGACGGACCTCGCGGAAGCGCGCGCGCCGGCATGGCTCGAGGCGGGCGGCGCCAGGGTCGCCGTGCTTTCCTACGCCGAGGCGTGGTGGTCCGTGACCGGCGCGGGCGAGGCGACTCCGGGCGTCGCCCACGCCGTAACGGACCATATGGTCGCGGACGTCGGCGCCGCGCTCGCGGACGGTGCCGACTACGTGCTCGTATCCGTACATTGGGGCGAGGAGCACGCCCGTTCGCCCACCGCGTTCCAGCGCTCGTTCGGGCAAGCAGCCATCGACGCGGGCGCCGCCGCGGTCCTCGGTCACCACCCCCACGTCCTGCAGGGCGTGGAGCGTCACGGCAGAGGCGTAATCCTCTATTCGATGGGGAACTTCGTCTTCGACATGGCCGCCGATACCACCTACGACTCCGCCGCGTTCGTTCTCACGCTCTCGGGTGGCGGGGTCGAGGCCCTCGAAATCCGCCCCTTGAGGATCGATCGCGGGCTCTGGGCGCCGCGGGCGGCCACGGGGTCGGACGGCGAGCGCATCCTCGGAACGCTGCGGGCGATGAGCGCGAAACTGGGGACGGAGCTGGCCGTGGAGGCCGAGGCGGCTTATCTCCATTGATCCGATTCGGACGAGGGCGCCGCGCGCGATCGGCTACCGGCGACCACGGCTTGGAAGTTCGCGGATAAGCGTTATAATGGAATAGAAGGCATGGCCAAGTTCCCTCTCATGGCCCGAAGGGGCTTTTCAAGGACCATCCGCGCTTCCATCCTCGCGGGCGCGGTCGCGACGGGCTTGCTCGCCTGCGCCGATTCGTCGTATTTCCTGTCCGATTCGGAGCGCGACGAGTTGTACGGCCTCGAGTTGCTCATCGGCAATCTCGAGATGCCGGACGGCGCCTTGCTCGTGCCCGGAACCGCCATCAAGCCCAGGATTTCGCTCGCCGACGGCGTTGCGGCCCCCGCCGGCCTGTCGCTCGAGCTGGTCGCGGTAGGAGGGGCGAGCGTGCTGCGCTCGACCCTGTCCATGGGGACGCCCGATCCCGAACCCGGCGATGCGTCCCCGCAACTCGGGCGGAACCTGGCCGTGGAGTCCATGCTCGACAAGCTTCCGTCCTTCGCGCTGCCGTCGGGACTCGAACCGGGCGCCTACTACCTCGAGCTCCGCGCCGTGGGGCGGGACGGAACGGAGCGCGCGGCGATCTCCCGAGCCGTCTTCGTGGCGACGCGCGAACCGGCGGCCGCCTCGATAGCCGTGTATCCCGGCGTCGTCCGACCGGGCGGGATGCTCCTTCTCGTGGCCGACGCGGACGCCGACGGTTTCGACCCTTGGGTTCGCTGGAGCGCCCAAGGCGTGGTCCTGTCCGAGGGTTACGCTTCGAAAGGCTACGCCCGCCTGCTCTGGCGGGCGCCGACCGAGGCGGTCGCGAGCACCCTCGCGTTCGAGTGGTTCCCGTCCGTTCCCCACAGGTCCGGGCTCGGCGGCGTCCTCAAGGAGAAGGTCTCGATCCTGGTGCCCGCGAAGGCGGCCCCCGTGGGTGACGAATTCGCCGACGCCGCGAGCTTCGAACGCCTTTTCCGCCTCGAGGGCGATTTCCTCGAAGCGAAGGGAAGCGTCGAGGCGGAGATCTCCGGAAGCCCCCTGCCCGACGCATGGTCGGGCGGAATTGGCTTCAGGTTCGACCAAGGCGAAGGCTTTTCGACTCCGCTCGACGCGTTCGCGGGGAACCTCGCCTTCTCGTTGGTCGCGAGGCTCGCGATCGATAGAGCAGCCAGCGGCCCGGTCATCGGCGTCGGCAACGGCGAGGGCGCCGTCGTCGTGAGCGTCCGGGACGGACGACTGTACCTCGAGCTGCCGGGCCGCGCCGGCGACCTCGCGTTGCCGGGCCCGGCGCTGCCCGCCCGCGTCTTCACGCTCTCCGCGAGCGTCGTGCCCGTCGCGAAGCGCTTGGCGATCTCCTGGCATATCGACGGCTCGCCGTCGCAATCCGCGCTTTTCGACATCGACGCCGGGGAGTGGGCTCCGTTCGACCGATTCACGGTCGGCGGCGCCGCGGGATTGTACGACGAAGCCGGAGTCTGGCGTTCACCCGAGCCGCGAGCCGCGTATCCCGCGTGGGCGCGCAACCAGGCGGCCAAGTACGGCGCAGCCCTGCTCGCCGCGGAAGGCTTCGAATCGCCCTCCGTGCCGGATTCCGTCACGCGGTCGTCCGGCGTACAGGCGACTTCGGAGGGACTCGCTCTCGACCCCGGCGCGAGCGCCTGGTTGGTCCGGACCTTCCCGGTTTCCGCTCCGCTCCGCGTTCGCTTCGACGGCGACGCCGTCCTGGCCCTGGCGCTTCCCGGAGGATCCGTCCTCGCCACGATATCCCCCGACGGGATCGTCCGCCTGCCCGACGGCCGCATGCCCGCGAGCCTCGATCCGACGGGGGGGCTGGTCATTTCGGTCGACCGGGGAACCCTGAACGTCTCGAGCGACCGGAGCGCCGCGCGCGCCGTCGCGTCCTTCGCCGGCGAGGAGCTCGCGCTCGGCTTCATCGCTCCGGATGTCCGATCCTTCGTGCGTCATGTTTCGGTCCTTTCGGAGACGCCCGTCGATTCCGACGGGAAATGACGATCGGAGGCCCGTCCGGCTGGAAACGCCCGAAGCGAGCGTTATAATCGAACGAGTGTCAACCTAAGGAGAGCCGCATGAAGTCCGCCGGGTCCTTCGCCGTCTTGATCCTCGCGCTCGCCGTCATGGTTTCCTGCGCCGGCGCGCCATCGGCCGTTCCCTCCGCCGACGCGGACGCCGGGACCGTTTCGGACTCCGCCGCGGCCAAGGCCCGCGCGAAGGAACTCGTGACCGGAATTCCGTCCACCGGCACGACAACCGGGACGACCACGGGTACGACCACCGGGACCCCGCCCGCCGGGGCGACGACTCCTCCTCCGGTCGATACGGCTACTCCGACTCCCGTGGTGGCGGACGACGTTCCTCCTCCCGCCCCCGGGGTGCTGACCGACGAGGAACGGGCCTTCCTCGAGCGTTACCTGGCCGGGCTCGATTACCTCGTCTACATCGACGAGGCCGCCGGCATGGATCCGGCGCTCGCCAAGATGGCGGTCACCCAGGCCAATCGCTACCTGATCGAGAAAATGGGCCGCACGGTCATCGATTTCGACCAGGTGCAACGCAACAAGAAGGATCAGCAGGCCGCCTACATGGCAGAGACCGGCGGTTCCATCGGCATCATGCAATACCTGGCGCAGAAGTTCGACGCGGACGTCTATGTCGAGATTTCCATGCGCGCCGCGGGATCCGAGCGGGCCGGCCGCTTCTATGCTTCCGCGCAGGGCGTGATGAAGCTGTTCGATACTTCCACCTCGCAGCTGCTCGGCTCGCTTTCCTTCGTAAGCCCGGAGGTGATGAGTCCCACCAGCCTCGACGGGGCGCTCTCGAACGCGGTCCAGGCCTCCATTTTCACGGCGATGCCGAAAATGACCGACCAGGCCAAGTCCCTCATCGAGGCCAGCCTGGCGAACGGCATACGCTTCGAGCTGGTGATCCAGAAAACTCCGGACGCCCGCGCCATCTCCAATCTCCGGAGGGCCTTGGCCCGGTCGTTCCGGCTGGTCGAGCAGGTTTCCTACTCGCCCGACGAGACCCGCCTGCTCGTGTATACCTTCAAGAGCGCGACCGCCGTGGAGGACGCCGTCTACGTCGCGGCGGAACGCGCGGGCATGCCGGACATCTACCTTGTTTTCAGCCGCGGGAAGGCGCTCACCTTCAACAGCGGATTGTAGGCTTTGGCGACGGGCGTCGGACGCCCGCGTATCGAACCGGGCGTCGCCCGGCCGTCCCGAATTACCCGAGGAGGTCATCGTGAAACGATTCCTGTCCATCATGACGCTGGTCGCGCTCGTCCTGGCGCTCGGCGCCTGCGCGAGCAAGCCCGAGCCGCCGCCCCCCGGCCCCGCCATCGAGTCCAAGGCGACGTTCGAGGTGTTGCAGCACGCCGGCACCGTGCTCGGCGTCACCAACGCGCCCGGCTGGACCGTGGCCAGCCTCGAGGGTCCCAAGGCCATCGAGCGGCTCGAGGGCTTCTCCGGCAAGTACGTGGTGGTGGTCGACACGACCGGCGCCAACCTCGAGGGAACCAAGCTCGCCGCGTCGCGCCTGACGGCGGACACCGAGATCGCGCGCTTCCTTTCGATCCGCGTCCAGGACACCTTCGCGGGCGCCCAGGTCGGAGACAAGGACACGCTCGAGACCTACTTCGAGCGCGTCGTGAAGAGCGTATCCGACGCCCGCTTCTCCGGCTTCAGGAAGGAGAGCGAATGGTGGATCCAGCTCCGCTGGTACAAGCCCGACGCCAAGAAGACCTGGGACCGCGACGAGTACCGCGTGATGCAGCTCTGGACCATCGACAAGGCCGTCCTCGACGAGCAGCTCCGGAAGATCCTCGACCGCGCGGGCGAGGAGGAGCCGAAGACCGAGGAGAAGGCCCGGGCCATCGAGCTCGCCAAGGATGCCTTCAGCAAGGATTTCTGATCCTGTTCCCGGCGCCCGCGGATTGAGGTCGGTACGGACCCGGATTCCGGTTCTCGACCGCGCCTCGATTCGGGCTAGCCCTGGAAAGGCGTAAGCCTGTCAGGGTTTCCGCGGCAGCCGCCTGAGCCGAGAGGCGCGGGCCAGCCGCCGGGCGCCTTCCATCGGGCATCCTCCGCCTCCGCGGGCGCGGGGGTGCCCTTTCTTCGTATTCGGGGTGGATCCGTACGCGGCGCCCCGGCAAGGAGCGAATGATGAACACGCGGCGGGCATTCGGTATTGTCGCTGCCTCGATACTCCTTCTCGCCGCTTGCGCGACCGCGCAGGGCGGGACGAAGGTACCTGATTGGGTGCTTTCGGTTCCCTCGCCCGATGCCGCGAACACCTGGTTCGTCGGAAGCGCCTCGGACGCGTCCGGCGACGTCGCCTTGGCATCCGAGGACGCGACCGCGAACCTGGTCGCATCCATCATGAACTACATGGGAGCCCGCGTCACCGTCGATTCCAGCGCGGAGGCGCGCGGAACCTTGGAGAGCTACGAGGCCGCGGTCGTCCAGACCGTCAAGTCCGAATCCGCCGGTCGGCTGTCCGGTTTCGCCGTCAAGGAGCGCTACGTTTCGCGCGACGACGGCAAGGTCACGGTCTACATCCTGGCCTCCTATCAGACCAAGGAGCTCGAAAAGGAGAAGGCGCGAATCGCGGCCGTCTTCAAGGAGATCGATGACGCGGTGGCGAAGCCCGAGGCCGCCGGAAAAGCCTACCTGTCGGAGGGGCGATACGTCGACGCCGTCAGATCCTTCATCGAGGCGGCCGTCGCGGCCACCGGCAAGGACATCGTGAACGGCGACATCAAGGTCGAGCGGAACGTGAACCAAGCGCGCGCTGCCATCGCCAAGCTGCGGCTCGAGCGCGTTTCCTCCCCCGAGTCCGTCAGCGCGGGCGTGGCCTTTCCCGCTCCCTTCGTCATCCGCGTGCTGGCGGGGGAAGGGGATTCCGCGCCGGGCGTGGTCGGCGCCTCGGTGTTCGTGACCTATCCGCGCCGCCAGGCCTCGGGAAGGGCGATCACCAAGACCGAGCGCCTGCTTTCGGACAAGAACGGTATCGTCTCGTTCCTGCCTCCGCCGCCGGATCTGGTGGGCAAGGCCAAAGTAAGCTTCCGCCTCGACCTGGACGCGAACCTCGATCTGGTGGACGGCCTGCCTGCGCGCTTCGACGCGCTCAAGGACGCGCTGGTCGCTGATCTGAGGGGCCGTTCGATCGAGTTCGATTACAACGCGGCGTCGATGGCCCGCACCGTGCCGACCGGCCTCGCGATCGTCGAGGTCGGCGACGACGGCAAGCCGCTGCCGACGAATACGGCGCAGAACGGCGTGTTGACCGCGCTGTCCACCGAACGCTTCCGGGTCGGGAACGCGCCGGTCGCGCCCGAGCTGCTGCTCGTCTACGACGACGCGGCCATCATCGCCGCGGCGCGGAAGGCGTACGGCTCGAGCATCCAGCGCCTGATCTACGGCGTCGTGCGCATCGAGAGCGCGCGGAAGGACGGAACCAGCTGGCTCGCGAACGCGCGCGGCGAGCTGCGTTGCGTCGACCTGGTCAGCGGAGTCGTGCTGTACGCCGCGGACAAGACTTCGATAGCGGTCGGGACTGACGAGGCCGCGGCGCGCCGATCGGCGTTCTCCGCCCTCGGAAAGGACGTTTTCGGGAAGGATCTGGTTTCAAGCCTTCCCTGACGGCCGCGACCGGGGCGCGCTCGTCACCCTGGCCCGGGTCAGAATCCGGTCCGCTAACCGCCGGCGGAAAAAAAGGAGGGCGCCCGCGTCCGCGGGCGCCCTTCACGTCTCTCCCGTCGAGCGGGCTCTTGGCTACGCGGAACGATGCCCGTCGAGGTCGAGGGCGCTCGGGTCGTTCGAAACGAGTCCGACGCAACCCGCGGCGAGCAGTTCCCGGGCTTCCGCGCCATCGTCGACCACCCAGGGAACGACCGGTCTTCGCCGCCTCGAGTCCGAGAACCGTCCGCGAGCCCCGTTACCGGGACGGCGCACCAGGCGTCGGTCCGGCTTGAGGTAATCGCAGCGCGCCAGCCAGCGGCCTTCGCCGCGCCGCAGGTACCATGGCATGTCGGGTTCGTCGCACCAGATGGCCGCGGTGGGGATGCGCGGGGCGAGCGGCTTTAATCGCGCCAGGGTGACCGGATTGAAGGAGGACGCGGCGACCCTCGCCTCGAGCCGGAAATCGGCGACGAGTCGGGCGAGGGCGGCCGCGATGCCGGTGTCGGCGAGCGTCCTTCCCTTGATCTCGATGTCGTAGTAGATGGAGTCTCCGAATTCCTCGAACACCTCGGCGAGCAGGGGCACCGGCTCGCCGCTCCACGCCGATCCCTTCCACGAGCCCGCGTCGAGGGCGCGCACGTCGCCGAGCGTCGCGTCCTCGAAGCGGAGGCTCTGCCCGCAGGTGCGCATCGCGTCCGCGTCGTGCACGACGGCGAGCTCGCCCGAGGCGAGCAGGTGGATATCCAGCTCGAGGCCCGGAACGCCCCGCTCCCGAGCGAGGCGGAACGCGGCCATCGTGTTCTCGGGAGCGATCGAGGAGAGGCCGCGATGCGCGAAGAGCAGGGGGCGGGGAGCTTCGGGAAAGAGAGGCGCGCGACCCGCCAAGCTCAGGATCCTCCGGACATTTTCCGCTTCAGTTCTTCGAGCGCGGCGTCGGCTCCGGCGTTTCCGAGCTCCCTGTCCAGCTTCAGGGCGGCGGAGCTTTTCTCCTCCTCGCCGGGGATTCCTCCGGCCGCGATCGTGAGCTCCGAGAGAAGCAGGTCGGCGTCCACGCTCCTTGAGCCCATCTTGAGCAGCGGCAGCTGTTCCTTCATGCGGGCCACTTTCGCGGCGAGTTCGGCGCGTTCGGCGTCGAGAGCGCCGACCTTCGCCGCGCTTTCGGCCGCCTTGGCCTCCGCCGGGGCGACGAGGTCGGTCATGCCCTTTTCGAGGGCCAGGGCGGCGCGTCGCTTCCAGAGGCTTTCCTCTTCGCGGGCGGCGGCGAGCGCCTGTTCGGCCTTCTTTAGCGCGGTGGCGTATTCGAGCGCCACCGCGGCCGCGGCCTCGTACGTGAGGCCGCGGAGGTTCGTCTCGTTGTAGTCGCTCATCAGGGCTTGAAGGTGACGCCGACGCCGACCGAGGGGCCGCCATAGCTGGAGAAGCCGCCGCCGAGCGCGTCGAAAATGCCGAGCATGAAGTCGAACTGCGCCTCGGCGAAGACCTTGATGTCGCGGGTGACGAGCCAGTTGGCCGTGATGCCCGCCGTGACGCCGTAGTGCGTTATCCAGTCGTCGTCCGAGGTGGAGAGCGCCTCTTCGAGGAGCTTGGTCAGCAGGTTGGAACCGGCTCCGGCGCCTACGCGGGTGTCGATCTGGAGACGCCCGAGGTACTTGGACCACTCGATGCCCGCCATGGCGGAGAGCGGGGCGTTGAAGCCGCCCATGTCGAGGAAGTAGATCTGCGCGGATACCCAGGGTTTGGTGCCGAAGAAGCCGAGCGTCACGGGCACGCGGAGGCCGAGGGTCAGACCGGTCGTCCCGGACAGGAGCTCGCTCATGGGATGGAGGAACACCGCGAGGTCCGCCCCGAGCCGCGGCACTTCCCGGAGCTGGGTATCGGCGTCGGGCTTGATCGAGCTGTAGAGCACCTGGGCGGTGGAGACCTCGGGGCCGACGTCCTTGACCACCACGAGGCCTACTTCGCGCTCGTCGCGGAGGCCGCCGATCATGCCGCCGGAGACGATGGCGAACTCGTAGCCCTTCTTGATGCCCATGTCGGCGCCCATCTGCAGCTTTATCTCCGAGCCGGAGGCGGCGAGCACGCGGGTCGAGAGCTGGAAGGCCGGTATCAGGCGGATTTCGTACTGGAGCGACATCGGGATGCCGTCGATCGCGCCTTGGATGGACTTGAACTGGGTTTCCCTGCTCGATCCGGAGCTTTCGACGTCGGCGATGCCGATGGTCGTCCCGGTGGAGACGTCGATGAAGGTGACAGTGGTCTTCAGTTCGGTCTGCCATTCCTTCTTGGAATCCACCCACTGGGAATCGAAGGAGGTGATCACGGGTATGGCGACGATGAACGCGCCGAGCAGGCGGTTGAACTCCGCCTCGGTCAGGAACGCTTCGCCGAAGATGTACTTCTCCGGCATCACGAAATCGACCTCCTTGGCCTTCCGCAGGGCGGCGATGAACTCGTCGACGCTCGAGGAGCTGAAGCGCTGGGTCATCCCGCTGATGGTGAATCGGCCGAGGTCGAGGAATACCTTCTGTATCTCGATGTCGACGGTGGCCAGGGTCTCGAGGGGAATGTCCCAACCGTAGTAGCCGAGCGAGAAGATGGCGACTTCCTTCTTTTCGCTGACCTGGGGTTGCCCGAGCAGCGGAGCCGCGCAGAACGCGAGAAGGACGAGGAGCGCGAACGCTTTCCGGGACTGTTTCATTCTGGCCTCCTGGCACGAGTCGCGCAGGCGGCCCCATGGGCTCGCGAGCTCGACGCGCGACTCCTACAATCTAGCGCGGATGGGTACGGTGTCAACGCCGCGCGGACGAACTCGAGCCCGGCTTGAGGAAGGGAGCGGCTCCGCGCTATCGTCTGCGGCGTGCAGCAACGATATATCGACGTCGAGGAGCTCATCGTCGCCCAGGCGACGCCGCCCGGCGCGTCCGCGCTCGCCATCGTCCGCTTGGCGGGGCCCGGGTGCGTAGATGCGGTCGCGGCCGGTTTCCAGCGCCCGGAAAGACTGCGCGAGGCCAGGGGACGCAGCCTGGTCCGGGGTACCTTCATCGACCCGCGCGACGGCAAGCCCGTTGACGACCTCGTCGCGGCGGTCTTCCGCGCGCCCGAAAGCCCGACGGGCCAGGACCAGGTTGACTTCATGACCCACGGTTCGCCGGCGGTGGTGGCGGCCCTGGTCGACGCGCTGGTCGCCCTCGGTTGTCGGAGGGCCTTGCCGGGAGAGTTCTCCTTCAGGGCTTTCGTGGCGGGCAAGGCGGACCTGGTGGAGTCCGAGGCGATCGACGAGCTTTCCCGAGCGCGCACCGCGGAGGCCCGCGCCGCTGCCCTCCGCAGGCTGGGCGGCGGGGTATCGGCGGAGATCTGGCGCATGCGCTCGGAGCTTCTCGAGATTCTCGCGGCCTGCGAGGTTCTCCTGGACTATCCGGAGGACGAGGTCGAGGGGGGGCTCGACGGGCGGCTGCCGGCCATGCGCGCGGCGCTCGACGCCCTCTCGGCGTTGTCGGCCGCCCACGCGGGCGCCCGGCTGCGATTGGAGGGCGCCAGGGTCGCCGTCGCCGGGCGGACGAACGCCGGCAAGTCGAGCCTTTTCAACCGCTTCCTGCGCGAGGAGCGCTCCATCGTTTCCGGCGAGCACGGAACCACGCGCGACTGGATCGAGGCGTCGGTGGACCTCGAAGGCATACCGCTCGTGCTCCAGGATACCGCGGGCCTTCGCTCGACGACCGACGCGATCGAGGCCGAGGGCGTCCGACGTTCCCGCCTCCTGCTCGACGCGGCCGACCTGGTGCTCTACGTCGTGGACGGCACGGCGGGACTCGCGGACGATGACCGGGACTTCCTGGAAGCCCGGCCGGACGCGCTCCGTGTCTGGAACAAGACCGATTCAGCCGAGTGCGGACCCGTTCCCGCTGGCTTCCATCCGGTGTCGGCGCTCGACGGGATTGGCTTCCAGGACCTCGCCCTCGCCATCGTCGCGAAGTTGCCCGGCGGAGCCGGAAGCGCCGACGGCTTGGCCGGGGAACGGCAGGCGGCGCTCGTGGAGGCCGCGAGGGCTTCGCTTTCCGACGCCATCGCCTCGATCGAGGCGGGCGAGCCGCTCGACCTGGTGTCCCTCGACCTCAAGGCGGCCTCCGACAGCCTCGGGGAACTGACCGGCGAAACCGCCTCGCCCGACGTGCTCGACACCATCTTCTCCCGCTTCTGCGTCGGAAAGTAGGCGGCCATGGATTACGAAGCGATCGTGGTCGGCGGGGGGCACGCCGGCATCGAGGCCGCCCGGGCCTTGGCGCGCCTAGGTCACCGAACCCTCCTCGTCACGCAGAATCCGGACGCCATCGGCCGAATGTCCTGCAATCCCGCGATCGGCGGACTCTCCAAGGGGAACCTGGTCCGCGAGGTCGACGCGCTCGGCGGCGCCATGGGGTTCCTCGCCGACGCCGCCAGCCTTCAGTGGCGGCTACTCAACCGGTCGCGCGGGGCGGCGGTGCAGGGTCCTCGCGCCCAATGCGACAAGGACCTGTACTCGCGCCTCGCGCGCGCGGCGCTCGAGTCCGAGGCGACGCTCGCCATCCGCGCGGACACGGTCGTGGATCTTCTCGTCTCGAAGGACGGGCGACGGATCGAAGGCGTCGTCTGCGAGCGCGGGGCTTCCATCTCGGCGCGAGTCGTCGTGCTGACGACCGGAACCTTCATGGAAGGCCGGCTCTTCATCGGGGAATGGACGGCTCCCGGGGGCAGGCTGGGGGAACCGGCCGCGCAGGGACTCGGTATCGCGCTCAGGTCCCGCGGTTTCTCCGTCGGTCGCATGAAGACCGGAACTCCCGCCCGCGTGCGAGCGCGCTCCCTCGACTACGACCGACTCGAACGGCAGGACGCCGATCCCGATCCGCGTCCCTTCAGCTTCGCGGTCGACCCGCCTCCGCGACCTTCGCGCCCCTGCTGGATAACCTGGACGAACCGGGCCACCGCGGAGGCCATTCAGGCCGGATTGCACCGTTCGCCGCTCTACGGCGGCAAGATCGAGGGAGTCGGCCCCCGCTATTGTCCTTCCATCGAAGACAAGGTCGTCCGCTTCCCCGGGCGGGAGCGTCACCAGGTCTTCGTCGAACCCGAGGGCGACCACACCGACGAGATGTACTTGAACGGCCTTTCGTCCTCGCTGCCGGAGGACGTGCAGGCGGCCTTCATCCGCACGGTGCCCGGACTGGAACGGGCGGAGCTCGTCCGTCCCGGCTACGCCGTCGAGTACGACTACGTCGACCCGTCCGGCCTGCTCCCCACGCTCGAGACCAAGCGCCTGTCGGGCCTCTATCTGGCCGGACAGACCAACGGCACGAGCGGCTACGAGGAGGCGGCGGCGCAGGGGATACTCGCGGGTATCAATGCTTCCCTCGCCCTGCGCGGAGAGCCTCCCCTCGTGCTTTCGCGCGCCGAGAGCTATATCGGCGTCCTCGTCGACGACCTCGCGACCCTCGGCGCCACGGAGCCCTACCGTATGTTCACGAGCCGCGCCGAGCGGCGTCTGTCCCTCCGGCACGACACGGCCGACGCGCGGCTCACCCCTCTCGCCATGCGGATCGGGCTCGCCGACCGGGAGCGCGTCGAGCGCTTCGAACGGAAACGTGAAGGCTTGGCGGCCGTTCGACGGATTCTCGAGGACCGGACCGTGAGCCGGGAGGACGCGGCCGAGCGCGCGGAACTCTCGTCGCACGTCGGGGAGACTTTCGCGCGGGCCTTGCGCGACCACAAGGTGGCCGATCTGGGCCTCGAGGCGCTCCTTCCGGAAATGTCCGCGCTGCCGCGGGAGTGGACCGACGCGGTCGCGCTGGACTTCCGCTATGAAGGGTACGTCGCGAAGGAAGCCAGGCAAGCGGCCAAGTTCGGGTGCCTCGAGTCGCGCCCGATACCGGCTGAGTTCGACTACCTCTCGATGACGGCGCTCTCGAGCGAAGGGCGGGAGAAGCTTTCGCGCGTGCGGCCGCTCACCCTCGGCCAGGCCGCCCGGATACCCGGCGTGCGCCAGGCCGACGTGGCCCTCCTGCTCGTCGCCGTCGATCGGGGAGCCCGATCCGTCCGCGACCGACGCGGAACCGCACCGGACGACTCGGGCGGCGCCGAGACCGGCTGAACCTCGAACCTCAGTCCGTGCCGCGGTCCTCGCGCTCGATGCCCAGGAGGGCGGCGAGATCGAGCTTGGCCTTGTCCAGAACGCCCTGGTACTGGCTTTTCAGCATGCCGGCCTGCTGTTGGTATACTTTCACGAACTCGGGGTCCGCCATCGGATCGAGGCGGACGGCGCGCCCCGTACGGGCGGCGGCCTCCTGCTCGCGCTGCCTGAGCCGCGGCTCGAACTGCCTGCGCAGCCCCTGGTCGAGCTGGTCGGCGTCCGAAATGAAGCGTTGCATGAAGGCCTGGAGTTGTTGGAAGAGCTTTTCCACCTTGCCTTCCGCGCCGAACCCGATGGCGAGCGCGGCGAAGCCCTTGGCCGCCACGGCGAGGTCGGCGCCGCCGTCCGAATCGCGCGAAAGCGGCAGTTGGATTCGCGTCGCCAGGGTCTCGTAGGCGCCTTCCCGGAGCAAGCTCCTGTCCTCCTTCGGTTCGCCCTCGATGCGCGCCTTGAGGTCGACGGCGTCCGGATTCGCGAGATACTCGCCGGCGAGCCGTTTTCCGTCCCGGCGTCGTTCGTTGGCCTTGATGGCGGCCGAGTCCGGTTTCAGCGCGGTCGTTCGTTCCATTGCGATTTCGAGGGCGCTTTTTATCGGCATCTGCTACTCCTTGTTCGTCTGATCGGCATCGGCGCCAGCGCCGGCTGCCTTCGTGCCGACGTCGCGGCGCGAGGCCTGGCGCGCGTGCTTGGCGAAGGCGATCACCTTGTCGACGATCGAGGCCGCGACCACGAGCCCTACCAAACCTTCGGACCAGGTCCAGACCCACCCGTAGCCCGCGGGAACGAAGAGCCTGACGGTCTCGAGGGCGTAGAGCCCCATGGTTCCGGCCACGGTGGCCTTGCCGAGGAAGGTGGCCTTGGGGAAGAAGCTGCCGTGGATTGCCAGCAGCACGAAGGCGAATACGGTCTGCAAGGCGAGCCGAGATACTATCAGCGCGAAGAACCAGGTCGGAATGAGGAAATAATACTGATAGACGATGGAGAGGACCACGATCAGGCTGTAATCGCTGGTCGAGTCGGCGAGCTTCCCGATCCGCGTCACTTGCTTGCGGGTGCGCGAAATCCAGCCGTCGAGGAAGTCGGTGGCGAAGACCGCGGCCACCAGGGCGACCAACGGTCCCCGGATCGGATAATCCTTCGCGGCGAGCACGAGGAACAGCACGGTGGGTAGCGACGAAAGCCGCGCGAGCGTGACTACGTTGGCCAGATTCACTCGCTCGAGCCTTTCCCCTGTATCTTCTATAATAAAGTCGTCGCGGAAGCGGTACAGCAGTATGAGGACCACGGAGTGGAATCCGATGGTGGTAGCCGCGAACGGAACCGCGTAAGCCGAGGTGATTCCATAGGAAAGCGCGAAGGCGAGGAAAACCACGCCCTGGAATCCCAGAAGGGATACCACGGTCATTTCGATGCTTCGGATCAGGCGATTGTTGGGGTTTTTCATGAGCGGGGACTCCGTCCGGACGCGTGGCGGCTGTTCGTCGCGGCCGGGAAGGTCCGGCATCCCCGGCGTCGCCGATGATACAACTTGACACCGGGGGTGTCAAATCCATACCCTGAGCGGCATGACCACAGCAGACAAGCTCACCGCGAGCCGCATCATATTGGCTCCCGTTTTTTTCGCCGCGTTCCTCCTGTACCGTTCGGGTCTCGTTCCTCCGCTTCCCGTCCTCGTCGCCATGTGGCTCCTCTTCATCTATATGGAAGTTTCCGACCTTCTCGACGGCATGGCCGCCCGCGCGAGCTCGACGGTGAGCGATTTCGGCAAGCTGTTCGATCCCTTCGCCGACGTACTCGCGCGGCTCACGTATTTTCTTTGTTTCGCCATCGACGGCATCATGCCGCTCTGGATCCTCCTCCTCGTGTTGTACCGGGAATATTCGATCATGTTCCTTCGCATGCTCCTTACCCGCCGCGGAATTTCGATGGGGGCGCGGTCGGGCGGCAAGGCCAAGGCTGTCCTCTACATGTCGGCCGGCCTCCTGTCGCTTGCGGTGGTGACTTTGCGCGAATACACCGCCCTGCCCGGACTCGCCGCCGCCGAGACCCTGACGATGGTCGCCTATGCGCTGGCCGCGATCCTGTCGGTGGTATCCTTCATCGATTATGTCGCGCAATTCCGCAAACTGACCGCTGCCTGAGGACGACGCGATGCTGCCCCTCGCCGAGCTCCCGCGGGATTCCCTCGCCGGCATCCGATTCGTCCTGACGGACGTCGACGATACCCTTACCGAGCACGGCCGGCTCGAGGCTTCGACCTATTCGGCTCTCTGGCGCCTGCGCGACGCAGGCCTTCCCGTCATTCCGATCACCGGAGGCCCCGCGGGGTGGTGCGACCTCATGGTCCGGATGTGGCCCGTCGCCGCCGCCATCGCCGAGAGCGGCGCCGTCGCCTTTTGGCTCGAGGACGGGACGCTCCGATCCTGGGTCTGGCCGGACGCCGTGGCCGTGGCGGATTCCGACCGTCTTTCCCGGATCGCGGAAGCCGTGATGGCGGCCCATCCCGCGGCGCGCCTCGCCAAGAACCAGTTCTGCAGGATCTACGATCTCGCCATCGACGTCGGAGAGGAGCCGCCGCGCTTGCCTCCCGACGAGGTAGAGGCGATCCGGTCCATCGTCGCCGGTTCGGGCGCGCGCATGGGTCGTTCCTCCATACACGTAAACGTCTGGCTCGGTTCCTACGACAAGCTCGCGATGGCGGAGCGCTTCCTCTCGATGCGCTACGGATACGACGCGGAGCGGGACGCCTCTTCGGTCCTCTACGTCGGCGACTCCCCGAACGACGAGCCGATGTTCCGCCGTTTCCCCTTGTCCGTGGGCGTGGCGAACGTCCGGAAATATGTCGAGGATCTGGAGCATCATCCGAAATTCGTGACAAGCGCTTCGCATGGGGCCGGTTTTGCCGAACTGGCTACCGCTATCCTCGCTGCGAAAGAAAATCGATGAAGCATTCACGGTTTTCGATGAAATCTCTATTGACGATGATCTGACGCCTCGGTATAACCATCTTCGCCCTCGGACGCCGCTTGCGACGTCCGAGCGAGCGGGTTCTTCGAAAAAAGCGCTGCGCGGGATGCTTGACACGCTGGCTCCACGCTCGCTACATTGACAAAGCGCCTTGACGGCACGTTTCGGGCTCGCGGCCCGCGCGTACGTCGTACCGGAAGCCGAACGCGGCTCGATAAAATGGCGAAAATAAAGCGATCAGAGCTTCTTGACACTCCGGTGTGAAGCTGGTAATAATCGCGCCACCTTCCGCGAGGAAGGCGCCGAGCTGGCATGGAAGATGCTGGCAAGACGCGGTGGATCATTCACAGTGAAATAGGGATGGGGAAGAGCAGGAAGGTGACTGCTCCGCGCGACGCGCAAGCGGAGCGAGGGAGCGGCCTGGCCTGAAGAAGCCGCAAGGCTTTTGAAGGTCGGGCATCGAATGCCGGTGCGCGTATGCGCACGAAACACGACCCGTGATACTAGCGGTCTTCGGACCGTTAGACTATATCATGGAGAGTTTGATCCTGGCTCAGAACGAACGCTGGCGGCGTGTCTTAAGCATGCAAGTCGAGCGGCAAGGCGGGGCAACCCGCCCTAGAGCGGCGGACTGGTGAGTAACACGTGGGTGATCTGCCCTTGGATTGGGGATAGCCATTAGAAATAGTGGGTAATACCGAATAAGTCCGCGAGGTTGCGACCTTGCGGGGAAAGGCGCTACGGCGCCGTCCGAGGATGAGCCCGCGGCCCATTAGCTAGTTGGCGGGGTAATGGCCCACCAAGGCGATGATGGGTAGCCGGCCTGAGAGGGTGTACGGCCACACTGGGACTGAGATACGGCCCAGACTCCTACGGGAGGCAGCAGCTAAGAATATTCCGCAATGGGCGAAAGCCTGACGGAGCGACGCCGCGTGGATGAAGAAGGCCGTGAGGTTGTAAAGTCCTTTTGCTGGGGAAGAATAAGCCTGGGAGGGAATGCCCGGGTGATGACATGAACCGGCGAATAAGCCCCGGCTAACTACGTGCCAGCAGCCGCGGTAACACGTAGGGGGCAAGCGTTGTTCGGAATTACTGGGCGTAAAGGGCATGTAGGCGGTTCGGTAAGCCTGGCGTGAAAGGTCGCGGCTCAACTGCGACACTGCGCTGGGAACTGCT
>JADFDI010000006.1 GCA_018262985.1 Spirochaetota bacterium
CCGTCAACATTCAAACGGTCCTGACCAATTTGAACTCATCTCAAGATGAACTTGATAAACTGTACCGTTTTTTACGCCCTCTCGGTATTTCATCATGGAAGATTCGAACAGCCTTTAAATCGAACAATAATTTAAAAACAACTGAACTAGTACCGCCCGATGAATCAATACTGTCATGCGAATCATTTCTTTCAAGCCTGAATAGTCAAGGAGATTTTAAAATAGATCTCAGTGGGATACATAAAAAAGGTGGATCGGCTATAAACAGGAGAGAGTTTTGCCCTGGAGGAATCTCTTCAATTTTCATAAGACCAGACGGATTTGTATCATTATGCGAAACTTGTCAGTTCCAAATCGGGACTGCCTCGCTGTCAATACGAGATACATCGATACTAGATATTTGGCATTCGAAAGAACTTGAAGAATTGAGACATCCCGATCCGACTGCATTGGGGAGGCAATGCAAAGATTGCACTCGAGCGTCTGTTTGTATCGACGAAGGTTTCTGCATCGCGGAAAACATACATATATTCAATGGAACTTTCGTCCCAGACAACCATTGTACCGATAGTGCTGTTTGGAGAAAGTAAGCGGTGGTACAGAAAACAGCAACACTGGGAAAAGATCGACTGTACCGTACCATTGAATCACTAAGGGTCCCGCACATTGCCGCGCTCGCGGCAGCGCACCTCGCGGTCGGGCTCGCGGTGCTTTTGTTCCCGCAGGCGCTGAAGCGCTTCGTAGACGCGGCAGGCCCGGGCGGCGCGCCGGCGCTCGCACTGGCCTGGGCTTTGGCCTATCTCTGCATCGGTGTCGGCTACGAGCTCCTCCAAATCGCCAAGACCTGGATCGTCGAGCTCACGAAGGGGAAGGCAGTCGCCGCCGCGCAGGCGCGCGTCACTCGTCGCATGCTCGACGCGTATCCCGCGGGCCGCGGGGGCCTCGAGGCGGGCGCGCTCGTCGAGACGCTCGACGGAGACGTCGACGCCGTGCTCGGTTACCGGAGCTCCGTCCGCTTCGAGACGGCGGGTTCGATCCTGGTGCTCGCCGGCTCCGTCGCCGCGATGGCGCGCGAAGACTGGCGGCTCGCGCTCGCGGCGGTCGGCTACGCCGCCGCCGTCGGCGTCCTGGCCGCGTCCACGGGCTCGGCGGGCGTGGCGGCGGCCGGCAAGCGGCGCGCGGCCGCTTCGAAGCTCTTCGGCTTCATCGAGGAATCTATCGGCGGGGCCGAGGCGATCCACGCCGCGGGCGCGGCGGACGCCCGGGTGGCGGACCTGCGCGGCCTCGTCCGGCGGCACGTGGGCGCGTCCCGCGGCGCCCTCGTCGCGAACAAGACCCTGCAGCAGGCTTTCCGGCTCCTCAACGCAGCGAGCTACGCGCTCCTCCTCGGCCTGCTGTGGCTGGGCTGGCGGCGCGGCGCGCTCGAAGCCGGATCGGCGTTCCTTGCCGTGTCGTACTTCAAGTCGCTCGACGGATCGGTGTTCCAGATCGCCGGAGCCCGGTCGGCGCGGCAGAGTTTCCTGGCATCGCGCGACCGGCTCGCGGAGCTGGCCGATTCGTTCGGCAGCGCACCCGCGACGGAATCCGGCCCTGACCGCACGGCTTCGCGGGCGCCCGACGCGGGCGGCGACGGCGGCCCGGCACCCCGGCTATCGATCCCGCCGGAAATCCGGTTCGATCGGGTGAGCTTTTCCTATGTCGAAGGTACGCCGACGCTCCACGACGTTTCATTCGTCCTGTCGCCCGGCACGGTGACCGGCCTCGTGGGCCGCACTGGCTCGGGAAAGTCCACGGTGGCGCGGCTACTCTTCGGGTTCCTCGCGCCCGCCTCCGGCCGCGTCCTCGTAGACGGCGCGGACCTGGACGACCTGACGCGTCGGGACGGCCCGAGCGCCTGGCGGCGCCGCGTCGCGTTCGTCTCGCAGGACTCGCCCGTCTTTCCGGCGACCCTGCGCGAGAACCTCTCGATGTTCGACCCTGGCGTTCCCGACGCGCGCATACTGGAAGCCGTCGGGAACCTGGGGCTTTCGGAATGGTTCTCGCGCTTCTCAGGCGGCCTCGACGCGCCGGTCGACGCGGCCGCGCTGGCGGGCGGCGACGCCCAGCTCGTCGCCCTCGTGAGGGCGGCGCTCCGCGAACCGGATTTTCTCTTGCTCGACGAGGCGACCTCGCGAGTCGACCCGCGCACCGAGCGCCTCCTCAAGGAATCGGAAGGCATCCTCTCGCGCCGCGCGACCACGCTGGTGGTGGCGCACCGCCCGTCCACCGTGAGCGACGCCGACGCGGTGATCGTGATGGAGGACGGCGCCATCGTCGAGGCGGGCGCGCCGGCCTCGCTCGAACGCGACCCCGGCAGCCGGTGGAACGCGCTGCTCCGCGCGCGCGAAGGGGAGGACGACCATGCCGCGTGACAATGCTTCCGGCTTACGGACGATCGGTACGCTGATGCGGCGCGCGCCGCTCGCCGTAGCGGTCGACTTCGCCAAGCAGACGCTCCAGTACTTCACGAACCAGATCGCGCCCGCGCTGATCCTCAAGGGCTTCTTCGACCTCCTCGCGGGAGACCGCTCCGCAACGGGCGACATAGCGCTGACGTTCGGCCTCGTCCTCGGCGCGTGGTTCCTGTCGGTCATAGGCGACGCGATGGAAACCTGGTCGCGGCCGCTCATCAACGAGGGCCTGGCCGGATTGATCCGCGGCAACCTGCTCGGCGCCTTGCTCGACCGGCCCGCGACGCGCCGGCCGAAGACGCCGCCGGCCGGCACCCTGAGCCTCTTCCGCCGCGAGACCACCGAGATCACTTCGTTCGTCGACCAGGTCGGCGACATTTCCGTGTCCGCCGCCGCCTTCGCGGTCTCGGTCGGGATCCTGGCCCGCGAGAGCGCCGTGGCGACGCTGCTCTGCCTGCTCCCGCTCGCGCTCGCGCCGGCGGCCGGCGCGCTTCTTTCGAAATGGGTCGAAGCGCGGAAGGCGCGCTGGTTCGAGGCGTCGGCCTCGTGGTCGGCCCTTCTTGGTGCGGCGGTCGACGGGGCGGAGTCGATCGCCGCCGCGTCCGCGGAGGGCGCGGTCGTCGCCGCCATTTCGCGCCGTGCCGAAGAGCACAGAAAGGCAAAGCTCCGCGTGGCCCTGGCCGGCCGCGCGCTCGAAAGCGTCTTCAGCTTCCCCCAGTCGCTCGCGACGGCGCTGGTGCTCCTCGTCGCCTCGCTGGCGGGCTCGGGCGGAAAGACGGTGGCGGGCGACCTCGCGCTCTTCGTCACGATGATTCCCGGGCTCGGAACCTTCACAGGTTTCGTCGGCCAGGCACTCACCTGGTACCGCCAGGCCGCGCTCGCGCTCCGGCGCCTTCGCGACGCATTCGGGTTCGCGGACTTCGGCCCGATCGCGGCGCGGCAGCGGCGCCCGTCGCGTCCCGAAGCGGACCCAGCGGGCGGACACCGCGCGGGCGGCCACATCCTCGAATGCCACGACCTTTCGTGCGTCCACCCGGACTCGGGGAAAGGGGTACGGGGTGTGGACCTGCACCTCGGTCCGGGCACGCTGACCGTGGTGACGGGACCGACCGGCTCCGGCAAGTCGACCCTGCTCCGCGCGCTCGCGGGCCTCGCACCGCTGTCCGGCGGCAGTATTCTGTGGGACGGCACGCGCGTCGATGACCCGGAAGCCTTCCTGGTGCCGCCCAGGCTCTCATGGGTCGGGCAGTCGCCCGGCGTCTTCGCGGCCACCGTGGGAGAGAACGTCCGCATGGGACTGGCCGGCCGCGACGGCGCGGAAGGCGAAGCCCGCCTGGAGCGGGCGATCGCCGCCGCGGCGCTCGCGCGCGACCTCGATGCGCTGGAAGCCGGGCTCGACACGGACGCGGGCCCGGGCGGCGCGCGGCTCTCCGGCGGCCAGCGCCAACGCGTGGCGCTCGCGCGCGCGCTCGCGACGGGCAGCGCGATCCTCGTCCTGGACGATCCGACGAGCGCGCTCGACAAGGCCACCGAGCTCGCGGTGTGGAAGGCGCTGAAGGGATTGCGCGGGGTCTCGACGCTCGCGGCCTCGAACAGCCCGGCCGCGCTGCGCGCCGCCGACTGGACACTCGTGCTCGAGGACGGCCGCGTCGCCGCGTTCGGCCGTCCCGCCGAGCTCGCGGCGTCGCACCCATTCGTCCGCGAACTGCTCGGCGCCGGTCAGGGCGCGCCCGAGACGTAACCGCGTTCCGTCCGTTGGTCCCCGAACCGTCCGACGCCGGCCCGACAGGCTCCTAGCCGCCTGCGTCCGCCACGACCCGGTTCCTGCCTTCGCCCTTGGCGCGGTAGAGGGCGCGGTCGGCGCGGCGGACGAGCGAGGCGGCGTCCTCGCCCGGCAGTAGTGCCGCGACGCCGCCGCTCAGGGTGACCGAGAAAGGTTCGCCCTCGCGGCCGATTCGCGTGGCCTGGACGCGGAGCCGGATGCGTTCCGCGACGGCGACCGCGGACTCGAGGCCCGCGCCCGGGAGGAAGAAAAGGAATTCCTCGCCGCCCCAGCGGATCGCGACGTCCTCGGCGCGCAGCTCGGACGCGCAGGCGCGCGCCATGGCCCTGAGCGCGAGGTCGCCGGCCTCGTGGCCGCGGGTGTCGTTCACCTGCTTGAAATGGTCGCTGTCCACCATGATGGCGGAAAGGAACGCGCGCTCCCGTCCGCCCCGGCCAAGCTCCGCCTCGAGGCGCTCGAGCCCCGCGCGGCGGTTGAAGAGGCCGGTCAGCGAATCGCGCTCCGCGAGCTCGGCGATGCGCGCGAAGGACCAGCGCGCGCCCGCGAGCAGGACGCCGAGCGCCACCGCGAGCAGGCCGACCGTGAAACCGCCGAGGAGGAGCAGCTGGCCCCGGAGCCCGCGCGCGAGCTCGGCGCCCTTCGCCGCCGCCTGGGCCTCCACGTCGTCGAGGTACACGCCCGTCGCCACCACCCAGTCGAAGTCGCGGTAGAGCCGCGCGTAGCTCATCTTGAGGCCGAGCTCGTCGACGCCGGGCTTCTTGAACTTGTAGACCTGGAGGAGCTCGCCGTCCTTTTTCATACCCTCGAGCTCGGCGAGGTAGGGCAGGCGGCCGTCCGCGTCCTTCGTGTCCGTCGAAAGGAGCGAGCCGACCGTCTCGGGCAGGTTGGGATGCACGAGCCGCCGCGCGTAGCCGTCGCCGCCCGAGTAGTCGATGATCTCGTTCACCCAGAAATAGCCGTCGTTCTCGGTGCGGAGCCGCGACAGCATGCCGACGAGCCGGCCGCGCGCGAGCGCGTCCCCGGCCGCCGCGTCGCCGCCCGCGTCGTCGAGCGCATGCAGGCGTTCGAAGTCGATGACCTGGAAGATCTGGTCGACGAGGATGCGGACCAGGTTCTCCTTCTCGGCCATCAGGTCGGACCGGTAGGTCGCGAGGGCGGCGTCGGCGTCGCGGCGGAGCCAGGCCGCGTCGAAGCCGAGGAACGCGGCGCCGGTGGCGAGCCCGACGAACGCGAAGAGGACGATGAGGTGGCGCGGCCGCGTCGAGGGCGTGAATCGCATGACGCTTCAACTATCGGCCATGCGGCCGGCCGAATCGAGGGCGGAGCGAAGGAGGCTTCGCGCGGATTACAGGAATCGCGCCAGCGCCGCCGCGTACGCGATCGCGACCCCGAGGTAGGCCGCGAGCGGCAGGGCGAAGCGCCGGATCATGGCGACGAGGCCCGTGCCGAAGTGCTCCGCCGTGACCACCATGCAGACGTGGAGCGGACTGAGCATCATGCCGGCCCAGCCGAACGCGCCGGCGAGCACCACGGCGGCCTCGCGCGGGAAGGCGCCGTCCTGCGGAAACAACCCGAGCACGATGGGGTACGCGAGCCCGACGTAACCGAAGCCCACGCCCGTCACGAGCCCGGCCACGAGCGGCAGGACCGCGCAGGCGACGAGCGGGTGGATGCCCGCGGCCGCGAGCTCGGCGGCGCTGGCCGTCGCGGCCTCGCCCGCCTCGAGCAGGGCCGAGAACACGAGGATGCCCGCGATCACGAAGGCGAGCGATAGGGTGTGCGCGTTGAACGAGCCCGCGAAGGGCTTCCAGCTTCCCGCGCGCGAACGGAGCACCAGGGCTCCGAGCGCGAGGCCCGAGAAAATGGGGACGTAGCGCGAGACGAGGGCCTTGGCGCTTCCCTCGAGGTCGAGCGCGGGAGCGAGCGCGCCGATGGCGAGCGCGATGACGATATAGGCGCCGAGCACCGCGGCGAGCGGCGCGAGCCCCCGCGCGACGACGCGGAGGCCCTCGCCCGCCGGCGGGCGGGCGGCGGCGGGCGGATGGTCCTTTCCTTTCAGCGGCTTGAGCACGAGGAACCACCCGAGGACGACGACCGCGGGCAGCGCGTACCAGTTGAGCAGGGCCTGCTTGCCCATACCGAAACCGGTCATGCCGGCGGCCAGGATGAAGGCGGGGTAGAGCGGCCAGAGCAGCTCGAGCCCGTGGCGGAACCAGTAGTTCGCGGTGGAAAGCCCGTCCGCGCCGTAGCGGCGCTCGGGGTCGAGCGAGTCGACGAGCGGCGCCGAGAGTATGGCTCCGCCGGGCATGGGCAGGGTGCCGATGAACAGCGGCGCCGCGATCATGGCGGCGCGCGGCTCAGGCGCCAGCGCCGAGACGGCGGCCTGGAAATCCGCGAGCGCGCCGCCTTTCTTCATGGCGGCGGAAAAAGCCATGATGCACATGACGAGCAGCACGAGGAGCAAGGTGTCCGGGTCGAAGAGCTCGCCCGAAGCCGCGCCGAGCGTCTCCCGGAGGGACAAGCCCCGGAGCAGCGCGAACGCGACGCCGCCCGCCGCCGCGGCGAGCCCGAGGTGGACCTTGCGCGTGGTGGCGAACACGACGAGCGCGAAGACGGCGAGTACGAGGAGGATGACGGGCACCTGGGACACGGAAGGCTCCTTGCGTCGCGGCCGGATCGGGCGGCGCTTCCATCGCGGCGCGCTGCCCGGAGCTCGAAGCGCTACTCTACCCCGTCGCCGCCCTTCCGTGAAGCCTGGTCTTCCGGCGCCGCCTTGCCGCGCGTCCCGCCGCGGGCGGCCTCGGCGATGAACTGGAAGCGGGTGAGGAGCAGGGTGAGCGGTTGGTAGACGAAGAAGTGGATGGCGGGCGGAGAAGGCTCCACCGCGCGCACCTCGCGGAAGCCGCGGATGAACGCGAGGAACACGACGAGCCGGACGAGGCCGGACAGGGCGAACACGATCGCGTAGTTCCCCGGCAGCAGGAAGGGAAGCTCGAACCGCCCCGCGAGCGCGGCGATCGCCCCGCCCGAGAGCGAGCCCGCGAAGGCGGCCAGGTTGTTGATCGCGTTCCAGCCCGCCATGCTCGGGGCCACGCGCGAACGGTGGACGCTGTCGAAGATGAAGTTGGTCGTGGCCAGGTTGAAGCCCGCCCACACGAAGCCCGAGAACACCTGGAGCGCGAGCATGGCGGGCACCGAGCGGACCAGGGCCCAGCCGAAGCCCATGATCGGGAGGGCGCCGCCGCAGAGGACCAGGATCCGGTAGTTGCCGAAGCGGTCGGCGAGCGGTCCCCAGTAGCTCATGGCGACGAACGAGAGCACCATCGAGGCCATCATCACCGCGGTGTACTCGCCGTACGAAAGGCCGACGGACTTGAGGAGGTGGACCGACAGCACGGGAGGCAGCAGGTTGACCGCGAAGGTCGTGAGGGCGCCGTAGGCCACGAAGCGGCCGAGCCTGCCTTTCGGCAACGAACGGAAGAACTCGCCGAGCCCCGTGCGGCCCCGCTCCAGCCCCTCGGGCATCGGCGGCTCGTGCTGGCGGGAGATCGCGTATACGCCGACGAGTCGGAAAACCGTGGCGAGGCTGAAGTAGAGCGCGAAGGCCTCGAAGGTGAGCCCCCGCGGCTCCGCCCAGCGGAAGCCGAGCCCGGCCGCGCCGATGGCCGCGAACTGCGCCAGGCCCGCCACCGCGTTGCGCTTGCCCCAGAAGGCGCCGCGCATGGTTTCCGGCACCAGGTCGTTCATCCACGACAGCCAGCCCGGACCCGCGAGCGAGGTGGCGAAGAGCCCCGCCGCGTAGCCGACCACGATCACCAGGGGGTCGCCCGTGAGCGCGGCGCCCGCTAGCACCGCGAGCCAGCTCAGCGCGTGCACCGCCGTAGTGGCCAGGGCCAGCGCCTTGCGGCGCCTCAAGCGCGCGACGAGCCAGGCGCCCGCGAGCTGGGCGGCGGCCACGCCGAGCTGGCCCATGCCGGAAACGAGGCCCGTCTCGACGGTGCCCGCCCCGAAGTGGATGGCGAAGGGCAGGATGAAGTACTCGGCCAGGCCGAACATGAGGGCCCAGAGGCCCGCGTCGACGGTCGAGGCCGCGAGCGAGCGGCGGATCTGCCGGTCGGGGATGGTGGAGAGGAGCGCGCGCACGACGTATAGAGTGTCACGAAGCTTCCGGGTAGCGCAAGCGAAGGAACTACTTCTAGACGGTTGACCGGCATGCACCATCTTTTCGCAATTCCCGATTCGGCCATGGTTCCGCCCTTCTGCCCGCGTCCCGGATGCGTTCACCACCTCGCGCCGACCGAACAATCCTGGTACGAACGCGATGGCTACCACGAAACCAGCGCGTTCGGCCGGGTGGCGAGGTTCCGCTGCAAGACCTGTGGACGTAACTTCTCCACCCAGACCTTCCGCGTCGACTACTATGCAAAAAAGGTGGTCGACTACCGTGAGTTCGAAGGACTGCTCGCCTCTTCGATGAGCGGTCGCGCGCTCGGTCGGCACTTCGGACTGTCCCCGGACAGCGTTCAGAACCGCGTCGACCGGCTCTCTCGCCAGGTGCTCGCGATACACTCCCATTTACGGTCCCTCGCCGATCCTCGGGAGCCGGTCGCCATCGACGGATTCCAGAGCTTCGACCGGTCGCGGTTCTTTCCCAACAACATCACAATTTCAGTCGCCGGCGACTCGCGCTTCCTTTTGGAAGCGACGCACGCGAGCCTCCGCCGGTCGGGCTCGATGACAGCGAGACAAAAGGCGCGGCGGGAAGTGCTCGAAAGGACGGTCACATACGAACCGCGGGCGGTCGAGCGGTCGTTCGCGGAACTGCTCGACCAGATCGCCCGCGACCGACCGCCGCGCGGTGGCCAGCCGCTCGTCCTCGTCACGGATCTCAAGAAGGAATACACGTCGGCTCTGGAAACGCATGCGCTGGGATCCTTCGGTAAGGGGATGGTCGCGCGGGTGCTCGTAAGTTCGCGGAAGCCTCGCACCGGATGGAATCCGCTCTTTCCCGTAAACTACTGGGACCGGGAGCTCAGGAAGGACCAATCCGCGTACAGACGCAAGACGAGTTGCCACGCTCGCAACGCATCGAACGGGATGGCTCGGTTCTGGTGCTACGCACGCTACCATAACTATCGCAAACGATACCTGATCGGCTCTCACATCGATGATCGGCGGAAGCACGCGGATGTCGCGGGCATCCTCAAGGAAGCCCGGTTCGGTCTTGAAGGACTCTTCTACCAGGCTCGGGCGTTCTTCTCGCGCAGCTCGCTGTCCACGGCGGGGATGAAGGCTTGGCTCAAGCTCTACCCGACGCCAGGCACCGACTGGATCGGCCGTGTCCCGGCATATGCGTTGGATTGAGGCATACCCGGAAGCTTCGTGACACTAATTACTGGTTGAAGATGTCCTTGAGCGCGCCCCCGAGCTCACCGGCCGCGTGCTCGATGCCCTTCCCGAGATTCGTGAACAGGCGGGACAGCGGATCCTCGCCCTCCTCCACGGTGCGCTTGTAGTAGTCGAAGCCTTCCTTCATCTCGGCCGCGGGGTCGTCGGTGCGGTGCTCGCGCTTCAGGTACATGCCGTCGAGGATCGTGGCGTAGAGCCCCGAGGCGGCCCAGGTCTTTAGCTCCGAGAGGCGCGTGACGGGATGCGGGTGGGAAAGCCAGAGCTGGTTGAGGATCTTGTGGAAGGTGTCGACCAGGTCCTTGCGGTCCTCGAACTCCCGCGCCTGCGCGAAGAAGTCGTTCAGGTTGACCTGCGAAAGGTCCTCGCCGCCGGCCATGCGCATCAGGACCCGGTAGCTCGGCTCCTCGACCTGGGTGGCGAGCAGGGCGGCGCGGTCGGCGGACAGCTCGCTCTTGCGGTCCCATTCCGAGAGCGCCGCGATGATCGGCAGCGCGGCGAGCTGGGCTCCCGGAATCAGCGAGAGCGAGACGTTCGCCAGCAGCCAGATCAGGGTCTTGTACATCGCGTGCCCGCTCATCACGTGGCCGAACTCGTGGGCCACCACGACGCGGAGCTCGTCCTCGTCGAAGGTGCGGAGGATGGAGCTGTTGAGCACGATCCAGGGTTCCTTGGCTCCGAAGGTGTGGGCGTTGAAGAAGGGGCTCTGGGTGACGAAGACCCTCGGCCGGTACGGCCAGTCGAAGGTCTCCACCAGGTCGTCGATGATCGTGTTGATTTTCGGATACTGGGTCGGGCCGACCTTGACGCTCGAGGCGTAGTGCATCAGCTGCATGCCGCGCTCGGTGGTCACCGAGAGGAAGGTCTTGATGAGCTCGTCGAGCCCCTTGACCTGCCGGAGCGCCGCCAGGGCGGCCCGGTCCGCGGGGTGCTCCCAGGAGCGGGGATCGATCTCGTACAGCTTCTTCACGCGCTTCATGAGCATGGTCGGTCTCCTCGTCCAGGGTTCGGCGGCCGCCGCGGCGGGCGGACCGGGGTTGGATGGAGCGCGAGGAAGGAAGGGATTCCCCCTTCCTTCCTCGTTCGGGCTCTCCCGCGGCTCACTTCTCCGTGTCGGTCATGCCCTTCACGAACTGCTTCTGCATCAGCACCACCACGAGGATGGGCGGGATCATCGCGAGCAGCGTGGTGGCCATGACGATCTCCCACTCGATCTGCACGTCGGCGCCCGAGAGCATGCGGTTGATGCCGATGAGCAGCGTGTAATACTTCTGTTTGGTCGTGATGAGCAGGGGCCAGAGGTACTGGTTCCAGCCGTAGATGAACTGGATGACGAACATGGCCGCGATGGGCGTGCGCGTCATCGGCACCAATATCTCGGCGAAGAAGGCCATCGGACCGGCGCCGTCGATCTGCGAGGCCTCGGCGATTTCGCGCGGCACCGTCATGAAGAACTGCCTGAACAGGAACACGGCGGTCGCCGACACCACCATGGGCAGGATGAGCCCGAGGTAGCTGTTCGTGAGGCCCAGGTCGGACACGACCTTGTAGGTGGGCATGATGCGCACCTCGACCGGCAGCATGAGCGTCACGAAGATCGACCAGAAGAAGAAGCTCCGGAAGGGGAACTTGAAGAAGACGATGGCGTAGGCCGCGAGCAGCGAGATGACGATCTTCCCCACCGCGATGCCGAGCGCCATGATGAGCGAATTCTTCATCATGGTGAGCGCCGAGGCGCCCAGGTTCTCCGCGCCTTCGCCGAGCGCGCGGGCGTAGTTCTCGAGGAGGTGCGGCCCCGGCGTCACCGGCATCGGCGCCGAGAGGATCTCCTGGCTCGTGTGCGTCGACGCCACGAAGACGAGGTAGATCGGGAAGACGATGACGACGATGGCGAGCGCCAGCCAGAAGTGGGTCATGAAGCGCCTGAGGCGCGAGTGTTCGGTCATGGCCCTCTCCTAGTAGGTGACTTTCCGCTCGATGAAGCGGAACTGCAGGACCGTGAGGCCGATGACGAGGATCATGAGCACCACCGACTGCGCGGCGGAGCTGCCGAGCTCGAGGTTCACGACGCCGTCGCGCCAGACCTTGTAGATCAGGATGCTCGTCGCCTTGCCCGGCCCGCCGCCCGTCACCTGGTGCACGATGGGGAAGGTCTCGAAGAAGCCGTACACGAGGTTCATGACGAGCAGGTAGAAGGTGGTCGGCGAGAGCATGGGGAAGACGATGCGCCAGAAGCGGCTGAAGGGACCCGCGCCGTCGATGGCCGCCGCCTCCACCAGGGTGGCCGGCACGCTCTGCAGGCCAGCCAGGAAGAACACGAAGTTGTACGCGATCTGCTTCCACGAGGCCGCGACCGCGATCAGGAGGAAGGCGTGCGTCGAGTCGAGCAGGTGGTTCCACTCGACGCCGAAGGCGCTCTTGAGGAACCAGGCCACCACGCCCACGTTCGGGTTGAACATGAAGAGCCACAGCACGCCCGCCACCATGGTGGCCACGGCGTAGGGCCAGGTCAGCATGGTTTTATAGAACGAAGCGCCGCGGATCCGCTTGTTGGCCTGCGCCGCCAGGAAGAGCGCGATGCCCATGGACGAGAGCGCCACCGTCACCGCGAAGGCGGCCGAGACGCCGAACGAATCCCAGTATTCGGGGTCGCGGAAGAGCTTCAGGTAGTTGTCGAAGCCGACGAAGATGCTGCGCAGGCCGAAGGCGTCCTGCACGAAGAAGGACTGCCACAGGGCCTGCGCCGAGGGCCAGAAGAAAAAGACGAGGACGATGGCCATCTGCGGCAGAACCAGCAGGTAGGGCAATCCCTTGGATGAAAACTCGTACTGCTTGGCCATGCCCCCTCCCGGATCGACGTTACGGAGAATCGAACCGCGGAGACGCCGAGACGCGGAGAGGAATGGAAGAGGACCCGTCGGGGAAGAATTCCTTCCCGAGTCCTCTTCCTCCCTCTTTGCTCTGCGTCTCAGCGCCTCCGCGGTTTCTTGTCTGTTCGACTGCGTTTATTTATTGAGCCGCTCGAAGTCGCGCAGTTTGATGTTGCCTTCGGTCACGATCTTGTCGAGGCCGGCCTTGACGGAGATCTTGTCGGCCAGGATGTCCTCCCAGGTCTGGTCCTCGAGCTCGCGGATCTGCGGCATGTAGCCGAAGCGGATGCCCATGGAGTTCGCGGTCGGGGCCTTGTTGAGCAGCTGCTGGATGGCCACTTCGAGGCCCGGGTTCTCCGTGTAGTAGCCTTCGCCCTTGGTGAGCTCGTACGCCGCGATGGTGATGGGCAGGTAGCCGGTGGTCTTGTGCCAGAAGGCCTGGACCTCGGGGCTCGAGAGGTAGGTGAAGAACTTGGCGGTGGCCTTGTACTCGGGCTCGGTCTTGCCTTCGAAGACCCAGAGCGAGGCGCCGCCGATGATGGAGTTCTGCGGGGCGTTCGCGACGTCGGGGTAGTAGGGCAGGCGGGCGACGCCGAAGGGGAACTTGCAGTTGGCCTTCATGTTGCCGTAGCCGCCGATCGACTCGAAGTGGATGCCGACCACGCCGCCGGTGAAGAGCGGGTTGGCCTTGTTCTCGCGGCCGCCGTACTTGAACACGCCTTCCTTGGAAAGGTCGTAGAGGTTGGTCAGGTGCTTGACCTGCAGGTCGGCGTTGATCTTGAGCTCCGCCTCGAGGCCGTCGAAGCCGTTCGACAGGGTGCCGAAGGGCACGTCGTGCCAGGCCGAGAAGTTCTCGAGCTGTATCCAGGAGATCCAGTTGGTCGTGAACCCGGCCTCGTAGCCGGCGGCCTTGATCTTGCGGGCGGCGTCGAAAAGCTCGGGCCAGGTGGCGGGCGCCTTCTCGGGGTCGAGCCCGGCCTTGGCGAAGGCTTCCTTGTTGTAGTACATGACCGCGGTCGACGAGTTGAAGGGGATGGAGATCATCTCGCCCTTCGAGGTCGAGTAGTAGCCGGTGATGGTCGGGATGTACGCCTTCGGGTCGAACTTCTCCTTCATCTCCTTCATGAGGACGTGGACCGGCTTGACGGCGCCCTTGGCGGCCATCATGGTCGCGGTGCCGACCTCGTAGACCTGGATGATGGCGGGGGCCTGGCCGGCGCGGAACGCGGCGATGCCGGCGTTCATAGTGTCGACGTACGACCCCTTGTACACGGGCGTCACCGTATAGACGTCCTGGCTGGCGTTGAAGTCGTCGCAGATCTTCTGGACGGCCTCGCCGTTCTTGCCGGTCATGGCGTGCCAGAACTCGATGCTGGCGGGCTCCGGCGGCTTCGGGGCGCAGGACATGGCGACCATGGCCAGCGCGGCAAGCGCGAGCACCCACACGTTCCTCGTTTTCATCGTTCGCCTCCTTGTGGCGCGTCGCCCTGGCCATCGATGGCACGGAGCGGACTTCACTACTGTAGAACGGCTTGGACGTACGCGCAACGGAAAGCTGGATTACCGCGAGGACATTACTTCGAAGGCGCGGTCCTGGAAGTCGGTGAAGACCCCCGTGGCGCCCCATTCGATCATGCGCTCCAGGTCGGGGATTTCGTTCACGGTCCAGACCATGAGCCCGAAGCCGGCATCGCGCACGGCCCGGGTGGCCTCGCGCTCCAGGATGTCGAGGCCGGGGTGGTAGGAGTACGCGCCGAGCTCCCTGAGCAGGCCTATGGGATCGGCCGGCGCGACTTTTTCGACCAGGGCTCCGACAGGGATTCCCGGCGCCGCCTTCCTCGAGCGTCGGAGGTACTCGTGGTTGAAGGAGGAAACGAGGACCCGATCCGCCATGCCGGTTTCCCGGATCAGGTCGAGCGAGCGCTCAACGATCCACGCGTCGCAGGCGCGGCCCGTCGCGTCCTTGATCTCGACGTTGACGGATCCGCCGCGAACGCGGGCCAGCTCGAGGCATTCGCGCAGGGTCGGGATCCGCTCGCCCCGGAAGGACGCGAGCGCCTCCTGCGCCACCCCGCCCGAGGCGATCCTGCCGAAGGGATCCCGCTCCACGAACCAGGAGCCTGAGTCGAGTTCCCGCAGCTCCGCGAGGGTCCAGTCGTAGACGGCGTAGCTTCCCCGGTCAGGGAAGCGGCGTCGGGCGTCGGTGGTCCGGTCGAGGGTGTCGTCGTGGATGACCACGAGCCCGCCGTCGGAGGACGCGGCCACGTCGAGCTCGATCCACGACGCGCCCGAGTCGAACGCGGCGGCGAAGGCGGCCAGGGTGTTCTCGGGGGCGACCGAGCGGAAGCCTCGGTGGGCGATGACGAGGGGCGCGGTGCCTGCAGCCATGTGGGTCCTTTCCTTTCGGGAGCGGCGTCGCGGCCGCGCCGGGCGTCGCGCAGTATACCATCGACCGCTTTTTCCGGCGCGGCGTTGCCCCGCGGCCCGCGTCGCGGTACTGTATGCGTGTGGCCGCTTCCCCGCGCTCCCCGCGAGGCCCGGAACGGCGCAATGGAGGATAGTATGAAAACCCGCAACATCGTCGCCCTGTCCCTCGTCTCGGCCGTCGCCCTTTACGGCATCGGCGCCGCCACGAAGAGCCTGCCCTTCCCCGCCCCCTGGCGGAACGCGCCCGTCGTCCGCACGGCCGGAACCGAGCTCGCCGCGTCCGGCTCGAGGCTCACGGAGTCCCGCCAGGTCGGGGAATTCGACACGGTGGAAATTTCCGGACCCGTCGAGCTGGTGCTGACCCGGGGCGAGGACTTCGCCCTCACCATCACCCACGACGCCGCCCTGCTGCCCTCCTACGCGTCCGAGCTGCGCGGCTCCACGCTGCGCCTCGGCCAGGAAGGCGCGGTCCGCTCCTTCGCCGGCGGAACGCCGCGCGTGGAGCTCGTCGCGCCGGACCTCGAGCGCCTGACGCTCACGGGAACGGCCCGCGTCGACCTCGGACCGCTCGGGTGGGACGATTTCCGGCTCGTGTCGTCCGGCACCATCTCAGGCCGGCTCGAGGGCAGCTTCGACGAGCTCGAGCTCGAGTTCACGGGCGCGGGCAGCATCCTCCTGGTCGGCGACGCCCGCGAGCTCTCGATCTCCAGCCCGGGGGCCTCCGGCATCGACGCCGCGGCCTTCGACGCGGAATCGGCGGAGATCCGCATCTCCGGCGTCGGCACCGTGGACCTCGGCCGCACGGAAAAGCTGGACGTCAGCTTGAGCGGCCTCGGTTCCCTGAGCTACCGCGGCGATCCCGAGGTCACCAGCAAGATCTCGGGCCTCGGCCGCGTGGTCCGCAAGGAAGACTAGTCAAGGGAAGCGCGTCCTTGCGCATCCCCTGACACGGACGAAGCGCATCGAGGCGCTTCGTCGGCGGCTCCGTTCGCACTTCCTGTCCTCATTCCCCGGGAAAACGGGGATGAAGCAGCGGAAATGCGATTTGTCCGCGTGCGGGGTGAACCCAGGCCGCCGCCGCAGTATGTTTAAAACGCCATGACGCGCCCGAGCCAGCTCCCGATAGCCCTCGCCTGCCTCGCCGCTACCGCGGTCCTCGCGTCCTGCGCGCGCGTCTCGCTCGAGCCCGGTTCGGCTGCCGCGCGACCCGTCACCTTCCAGATTTCGATAGAACTGCCCGACGCGCCGCCGGACGGCACGGCGACTTGGGCCACGACGCTCCCTCCCACGATCGGCTGGTCGACCCAAGGAACGCCTACTCCCGTTAGCGTCACTATCTCCCACGACCTGCCCGTGACCTCAGTCTATCGCTGGTACCTGAACGGCGCGCCGTTGGAGGACGCGACCCCGGACGGCACGCTCGCGGTGGGCGGCGCCGCGAGCGACACGGGCTCCCTCGCCATCGGACATTACATCCTGACCGGCGTCGTCGCCGACGGCGTCGCCATCGCAACCGTCGATTGGGTTTTCGAGGTGACCGAATGACCGGGCGACGCCGAGCCTCGATCGGGCCTAGGGCTTTCGCCCTCCCGCGCCTGTCGCTCATCGCGCTGCTCGCGCTCGCTTTCGGCGCCGGCTGCTCGGTACCCTTGCTGCCCGCGACCGAGGCCGGGATCCAGGCCGATCCGGCCGCCGCGCGCTTCGCGCTCGCGCTGCCTAGCATCGCCGGCGTCGCTTCCTTCAGCGTGTCGGGATCGGGGCCGGACGGCGCGAGCTTCGGTCCCTCGCTCCTGGACGACCAGACCCTGAGGACGGCCGAAACCCTCGCGCTCGGCGAGTGGACCTTCACGGTCGAGGCTCTCGACTCGGGCGGCACGGTCATGGCGACCGGCATCGTGAGCTACACCATCGACTGGAACGACGAAATCGCCGAGTTGGTCCTTCCGATGGACGAGGCGCCCGGATCGATAGGAATCTACGTTTCCTGGGACGCCGGCGACCTCCTCGGCCCGGGCGACGGTTACGGGACGAGGCTCGCGCCCGCCGCGGTCGAGGTCGCCTACGAGCTCAAGGACGCCGCCGGCGCGACGGTGCCGGGCGGATCCGGAACCGTCGCCGTCGCGGCGTCGGCGACCTCCGCCTGGGACAGCGTCACCGGCCTGGCGCCGGGCATGTACCTGCTCCGCGTCCAGATCCTTGTGGACGGCTTCGCGGTCTGGGGCGGGGTCCGTCCCGTCGCGGTCCGCTCGGGTTTCCAGACTACGGCCTCGTTCAGTCCGCTCGCCCTTGAAGTCAACGCCGCCCCCAACGTGTACGCGGCCGCCGCGCCCGGCGAATACCTTCCCTTCGAGACGACGACGCTCGTCGGTGCCGATTCCTGCACCGACGTGGCGTACACGGTCGACGGATCAGATCCTCCCGCAGTCCCGGGCGCGGCGTACGGCGGAGAGTCCATATCCCTGGGCCCTTGGAACGTCCTGATCAGGGCCGAGAACGCCTGGGGCGCCCAAGCCGCGGCAGAAGTCGATCCCGAAACCTACTCCTTCGCCATCCACGTCTCGACGAGCGGCGACGACGCGAATCAGGGTACCGCCGCGCTGCCGATTGCGACGCCCCAGGTCGCGGTGGACCTCGCGGCGGCCTTCGCGAATACATTCCCGGCCGGCGCGCTTACCGTGCAGGTCCGGATCGAGCAAGGCGAATACGTGGACACGAACAGCCTGGTCCTCGAAGGCGACATCGCCATCTCGGGCGGCTGGATGGACGACTTCGCCGCTCGCTCGCCGAACCCGGCCTTGACCAGCATCACCAGGAATCCACCCAACGGCGCCCCTCCCATAACCGCCGTAACCGTTCCCGGAACGTACACGGGTGCCGCCAGTCTTCAGGGTTTGACCGTTCTAAATACTGCGCCGAACGTCACGACGGATACGACGGCGATCTATATGGCGGGGACGGGGCGCCTGACCTTGATGGATTGCGTCCTTGACTCAGGTAGCGGGGATGTTTCCTCCACCGGCATCCTTTCCGTCGGCGGCGCCGACCTGGTCCTCCTCCGCAACCGGATATGGGGCGGCGCAGGCGCTTCGGAGGACCTCGGCGGAACGGTGCGCGGCGTTCTGGTGGACGGCGGCTCGCCATCGGTCTACCTCGCCTCGAACGCCATCATGGCGAGGAAGCCGTCCGGCGCGACCGGCATGGTCGACGCCGTCGGCGTCGGGATCGTGGCGGATTCAGGCGAGGCGGTCGATCTCCTTATGTACGGCAACACGGTCGTCGCCGACGGGGACACTTCGTTCGCCCTTGAGCTCGATACCGCGGGAGGCGGGACGATCTCCTCGACGGTCGTGAACACCATCCTCGCGGCGCCGGGCGGCGCCAGCGTTCCCGACGTCGCCGCGACGAACTACCTCGCGACCGATCTTGCCGTCCTCGACGCGGCCCTCGCCGGAGACCTCGCCGGCATCGTCGACTACGCTTCTTTCGCCGCGATGGACTGGACGCCGGCGGCCACGACGGAAGGCGACGCGCTCGCGAACTTAGGTTCCGAGAATCCCGATCAGGCTTCGTCTGACGAGGACTTCGATCTGGCGGGCAATCCGCGCACCTTCCCGTGGTCCATCGGCGCGATGGAACGCGAGTAGGGGCGGGTTCAGCGCCCGAAGCTCCAACCGAAACGGAGGAAGGGCCGCAAGAAGTCGGCGGGCACGTCGATATAGAAGACGTGCTGCCAGGCGCAGCCGGTTTCGACCAGGAAGCGTCCGAGGCTAAAGCGCGTCGACAGCGACCCTTGCGCCGCCGGGTCGCCCAGGCTCCACTCGTCGAAGTCGCCGATCATGCCGGTACGCGTCACGTGCGTGACGAACAGGGCGCCGCCGCCCCGCAGCGCCAGCTCCAGCCAAACGGCAGGTCGCCACGAAGCGCCAAGTTCCAAGGATGCGGCCATCGCGAGCGTTTCCGCCGACTCGATGAAGGCGCCCGTGATGCCGGGCAGGCGGAAACCGGTCGCCCCAAGCTCGACCGAGAAGACGCGAAGCCAGGCCGGAGCGGGTTCCGCGAGCCTCAGGCCGAGCGCCAGCTCCGCGCCGGCCCATCCAAATCCGTACGACCCTCCCCAATCGGCGTCGAGCGCGATGGCGGGGCGCCAGCCGACCAAGACCTCGTAACGAAGCGGAAGAGGTTCGCGGGGTCGGCGCGGGACGGAGTCTCTTCCGGGCTCTACCGCCACCGCGTCGGCCTCGGGTTGTGCCATCGGTTCCGTTTCAGGATCGGGTACCGGCGATGGCTCGACCATCGCTAAGGCCGGCTCGGGCTCTGTCCCCGCCACCGATTCCGGTCCCGGCTCGGGCTCTGTCCCCGATGCCGATTCCGGTCCCGGCTCGAGCTCTGTCCCCGATGCCGATTCCGGTCCCGGCTCGAGCTCTGTCCCCGCCGCGGGTTCCGGTTCCGCTTCGAGCTCTGTCCCCGCCGCGGGTTCCGGTTCCGCTTCGAGCTCTGTCCCCGATGCCGACTCCGGTTCTGGTTCCGGCTCGGGCTCCGTCCCCGTACCTGGTTCGGGTTCCGGCTCCGGTTGTGGTTCCGGCTCCGGTTGTGGTTCCTGCTCCGGTTCAGGTTCAGGTTCAGGTTCAGGTTCAGGTTCAGGTTCAGGTTCAGGTTCCGGCTCGGGCGCCGCCACCCGGACCGCGCCATCGATGCGGGCCGAGTAGCCGCCCGGGTTCTCGAGCACCAGGTCGTAGTCGCCCGCGGGTGCGCCGGCGAGGTCGAAAGCGACTTCGAGCCCGGCCTCCCCGGGTTCGACGCGCGTCGCCTCTATCCGGACGTCCTGTCCTTCGAGCCTCGCGACGGTATCGGGCATGGCTCCGGAAACGTGGATCCGAATGACGATCAAGGCGGGATTCGACGGATCCGCTTCCGGAGGGGACGCGAGGGAAGGCTCCTCGAGCCGGGCGGTCGCGCGGACGGAGAAGGCGGTCCACTCGCCGACCGCGACGGCTTTTCCGAACACGTTGAGAGCCGACACGCGGATCTCGTAATCGCCGGGAACGAGCGGCGCCTCGATCCGGGGCTCGACGGCGGTCGCGGAAAGAACGAGGCCGGCGGCGCCCGAGGCTCGGATTTCGACGAGGTAGCTCCGCGCGCCTTCGACGGCGGTCCATTCGAGCCTGACTCCGGCTCCCTCCGCGAACGCGCGCGAATATGGCGAGGAGAGCGAAAGCGCGAGCGACGCGAGGAGGAGCGCCACGAAGCGCCGAGGACGCGTCCCGGCTCGCGCTCCGCTAGTCGCCGAGGACATAGATTTCCTTCGGCGAGACGATCACGGGCGCTGACTCCGGGTCTTCCGCCGAAAGGACGAAAGTCCAGGTAGCCGGCGGACCCGTACGCTCGCCAACGCCGTCCGAGGCCACGTAGGAGGCCGCGACGGAGACCGAGTACCTGCCCTTGTCGAGGCGCGCGAGATCGAGGAAGGACCACGAGGCGAGCACCGTTTCCCTCCGGACGACGAGCCGCCCTCTCGCGTCGCGGAGTTCGAGCTCGTAGCGGTTGGCGCCGGCCACGGCGGTCCACGCGAAATCCAGCGAACTCGCGCGGCTCAAGTCCAGCGCGGCGCCGGCGGCCGGTCGGAGCGGCGACGGAGCGGCGAGCGGACCGAAGCGCGAGACGGAGAACGTGGCGGTCGCCGGCGGTCCGAAGCGCGGGTTCCCGTCGGGATCCTCCCCCTCCGCGACCACGCGCCAGAGGTACTCGCCCGGACCGAGGGACGTTCCGCGAATTTCCAGATCCGTGGCCGAGACGGTGCGCTCGAGCGCGGAGCCGCCTTCCGCGGCGGTCCGGATGGTCACGCGATAGGATGTCGCGCCGTCCACCGCCCTCCACGAAAGGACGAGGGACCGGCTTTCGGGCAGGTCCAGGGCCGCGCCCGGCTCCGGCGTTACGGGCGCGGGAGCGGAGAGCGGAGCGAGCACCGTGAAGCGCCTCGACTCGCCCGTCCCGTCCCCGGAAGAGAAACCCCAGACGTACTCGCCCGGTCCCGGCGGAACGAAACGCGCGGAAGCGATCGCCTCGGGGAATTCGGCGATCGGCGCATCGGGATTCGGCGCTCGCCAGACCGAAAGCCGTCCCGTTCCGCCGCCGCCGCGGGCGAGGGTAAGCTCAGTCCCCGCCTCGAACCAGGCCCCGTCCGCCGGCGCCAGCAGCGAACCCGAGGACGCGGTCGCCTCCGAGGGGAGCGGCGCGACGGCGGCAGGCGGCGGGAGCGCGGTTGACGTCACCCTGAACTCCCGGGGCTCGCTCCATTCGCCGGAACCCGCCCCGCCGTAGCCGAACACGCTCCGCACCCTCCAGGCGTATTCGCCGGGCTCCTTCGCCGGGAAGGCGTAGCCTTCTCCCGCGGTCCTGACGATTTCGGGCGCGGCGTCGGACAAGCCCGGGCGGGCCAGCTCGCACTCGTAGGCCGACGCTCCCTCGACCGGGGCCCACGCCAGCGCCACCGACTCGCCGGGCGCGAACGCTTCGGCCGGACGGGGCGCGAGTTGCGCCGGCGCGGCCGACGGGAAGACGGAAAACCGCGAAACGGGGCTCGTCGCGCCCGTCGCGTCGCTGACTCGCCAATGCCAGGCGCCGGGTTCGAGCGCGAACGCCGAGGACGCGCCGGACGCCCGCAGGGCGACCGCGTCGATGAGATCCCTCGTCCTCGAGAACTCGACCAGCCAGGGTCCGACTCCGCCGGACCAGGCGAGGTCCACGGGGAGGCCGAGCCCTTCCCCGGGAACCAGCACGACCGCGCCGGACGCCGGAGCCGTCTGGACGATGCCGTACGACACGGCCCGGGAGCCGCCCGCGTCGGCCGATATCCCGGCGCTGCCTGAGAGCTCCACCTCGGTCCCGGCGACCCGCGCGGTCGCCGACCCGGAGGGCGCGAAGGCCTCGACCGCTCCGTCCTTCCCCGCGATTTCGAGCGTCCCGGATCCGAGCTCGAGGTCGAGGCCCGCGGTCTTCACCCTGAGCGTCGCGTCGCCCGCGACGTCGCGCCGGGCCGAGACGGCGCCGCTCACGAATTCCAGGGTGGCCCCGCGCGGATCGAACTCGAGCAGGACCAGCGAGTTCTCCGCCAGGGTGAGCTCGGTGCCGTCGTCGAGCAGCACCACGGCGCCGGATCCCGCGTCGGTGCGGATGGCGTCGCCGGAACGCAGCGGATCGTTGACGGAAATCCCCGCCCACACGGCGCGTCCGGCCGGACGGCGTTGCGCGACGCGCTTCTTGAGGACGAGCGACCCCACGCGCTCCCCTCCGCCCGAATCCCCGGCGCGCAGATCGAGCGCGAGGCCGGCGACGCAGGCCAGGAAGAGCGCCGCGCTCGCGATCGCCACCGCGAGGTCGGCCGCCCTCGGCTTCACGTCGCCTCCCCGCCCGGCTCCGTTCCGAGGATGCGGTATTTCTTCTCGCCGTCCGCGTCCGGAACCTCGGTCGGCGCCTCCGTGCCGAGCCTGGCGCGCAACTCGTCGAGGTCTCGGGGCCGCTCTGGATCGTCCGCGCGCCCGAGCAGGGCGTAGACGCGCAAGGCTTCGCTCTTCCCTTTCACCTCCACCGGCGGAAGCTCCCCGAAGGCCCAGCCGTCTCCCAGCTCGCGGGCGGCGCCCTCCGAGAGCAGGATGTCCGTGCCGAAGGGTTTGTTGAGCGCCTCGATGCGCGAGGCCAGGTTGACCGCGTCGCCGATGACCGTGTACTCCATGCGCCGCTCGGAGCCGATTTGCCCCGCCAGCACGGGCCCCGCGTTGATGCCGATGCCGATCCGGATGAGCGGGTCGTCCGGTCCGCCGCGGTCGGCGTTGAACTCCTCGAGGGAGGCGCGCATCGCGAGAGCGCCGAGCGCCGCCGCCTCCGTGTCGCGCCCGGTTCGCACCGGCACGCCCCAGATGGCCATGATGGCGTCGCCCACGAACTTGTCGACCGTCCCTCCGGTCGATTCGACGCAGGCGACCATGCGCGAGAGGTAGCGGTTCAGGAACTCGACCACGCGTTCCGGCTGCATGGTCTCCGAGATGGCGGTGAACGAGCGGATGTCGGAGAAGAGCACCGTCGCGACGCGGCGTTCGCCGCCGAGGCTCAGCTCGCCCTTCATGGCGAGTTCCGCGACGGTCTTGTTGACGAAGCGGCCGAAGGCGTCCTTGATCTTCTCGCGCTCCGCCAGTCCCCGGCACATGTCGCCGAAGGTCTCGATCAGGGCGCCGAGCTCGTCGCGCGTGGTGGCCTCGGCCGCGAAGGCGAAGTCGCCGCCCTCGACCCGGCGCGAGGCGTCCATCAGCACGCCCACCGGCCCTGTCAGGCTGCGCGAGAAGAACCACGCCAGCGCGAGGGCGATCGAGAGCACCGCGCCGAGTATCAGGTAGTTGCGCCGGCCGATCGCGGAGACCGCCTCGAAGGCCAGGTTCGCGGGAGCCTCCGCGACCACGCCGACGCCGGCGAAGGCGGTGCGCCTGAAGGCGCCGAGCCGCTCCTCGCCGTCCGCTCCCCGATACCGAAGGGAACCATTGCCGGCGTGGCTTTCCCGCAGCGCCGCGACGACGGGCGATCCGGAGAGGTCCGCCCGCGAAGCGAGGCCGGCCGCGTCGGCTGAAAGGATCAGGACGCCGTCGGCGTTGACCGCCCAGGTTTCGACGATGCCGGGGGCGTCGAAGGCGTCGATGAAGGACTGGGCGGAGACGAGCGCCACGAGCGGCGAATCCAGCTCCGACGACGGCACCCTTATAGACAGGGCGGGCAGGCCGGAAACCAGCGAAGCGACGTCGACCCCGAGCGCGTTCCCCTCGGCCTGAGCCGCGAGCGCCGCGGAGCGCGCAGCCCGCTCGGTCGCGCCGAGCGCGGAGAGCGCCTGCCTGTTGACCAAGGCCTCTCCGAGCGGTCCCGCCACGTACAGGAGCCCGGGGTTCGCCGCCATGATGCGCGCGGTCGACTCGCCGGTCGGATCCGCGCCGGCGAGCCGCAAGGCCAGCGCGGCCAGGTCGGCCATGGCCCGGAGCTCGGATTCCACGGCCCGAGCAGTCAGCTGGGCTATCGCGTGATTGTTTTCCTCGACGCGCGTCGTGGCGTCGCGGAGGAAGAACACCGAAGCCAGGCCGTTCATGACGAGCAGCGCGGACACGAGCAGGGCGGAGACCATCGCGACGAGCTTGAGGCCTATGGGATAGCGGACCTTGGCGCGTCCGGCACCCGGAGCGGCCCCGGGACTTCGACCCGGTCGATCCTGGCGCTCCGCGCCCGCGGCGCGTCGGCCAATGGGCGGAGAAGCATCGGGGCGGGGCGCCGGAAGGCCGGCGCTCCCCGGAGCCCGGTCAGGCCGCGGCTCTCCGCCCCCGATCGAACGCAGCCGTTCGGCCCTGCGGAGCAGGCCTCCGCCCGCGACGGAACCGGAGTCGGTCGCGACGGCCGGGTAGGCGGCGCTTTGCGGGGAAAGGGTCCTTGCCCTGCGCGTTTTCATCATCCATTGGAGGATACTTCACCCGAGTCCGCTCCGCCAGAACCGGAGCGATTTCCGCGAGCCCGGACCACGGCCAGCGCGATGGCCGCGAGCGCGCCGCCGAGCGCGTCCGCGGCCAGGTCGGCCAGGTCGAACGAGCGCGCGACGGCGAGGGTCTGCAGGCCTTCGCCGATCAGCCCGAACGCGGCCGCGGTCGCGACGAGCAGCGCCGGCCTCGCGCGGAACACCCGGAAATCGAAGCCGAGCGCCAGGGACCACAGGGCGAACAGCGCCGCGTGCGCGAGCTTGTCGAGTCCGGGCGCGTCGATTTCGGGCAGCCCGTCACCAGGCCAGAGCAGGGCGGCGAGCACGACCGCGCTCGCGAGGCCCGAGGCCAGGCCGCGAAACCGGCGGCCAGCGTTCGAAAAGGCGCCCCGCGCGTCGCGAGCGACGGCGGGGCGGAGCCGCCCGTCCTCGGGCGGCCTATCGGAGGAAGTCGTGGGAACGCTCACTTCGTGCCGAGTATCGCGTCCTTGCACGCCTTCGAGATGGTCATCTTCACGGTGGTCTTCGCGGCGATCTTGATCTGCTCGCCGGTCTTGGGGTTGCGACCCATGCGGGCCTTGCGCTTGTTCAGCTTCAGGATGCCGATGCCGGGCAACGTGAACTTCTTGTTCTTCTTCGCTTCCTTGTACGCGAGCTCCACCACGGATTCGAGGAAGGCGGCGGCGTCCTTCTTGGTGACGTTGTTCTTCTCGGCGAGCCAGGCGATCACTTTGGCCTTGGTCATGGGCTTCGGTTCGGCGGTCGGCATTTTTCCACTCCTGCGTGAAGGGCTTCGGGCGCCCGTAGGCGCCCGGTATCGCGCCAGTATCCACCACTTCGCGCCGGCGCGCAAGCGCGGGAAGGGTCGCGCGCCCATCGACCATCAATAAACCGAGCTTGAAGGCAGCGCGGCGAGGGGTCGAAGGAAACCGTGTCGGGCGGGGCCTGACGAGCGGAAACGCACACCATCGCGCTCAAGCTCTCGCGTGACGGCGCGCGTTTCCGCTCGTCACCCGCCGTCCTTCCGGGCTCCATGTGGCGTACGCCGGGCTGAACTCAAGCACGCCGCCCTCATGCCGACGGTCGAGCGCCCGGCGCGGCGATGGCGGTGGGACGCGTTCTACCTTCCCACCCGCCGCGTCGCAGTCCAGCGCGATGCGCTTCGCCAACCGTTACCCGACCACGCCGCCGTGCTTCGGCTCCCTTCAATCGCTCTGGCGGAATCGTTCCCGACCTTCCATACTTCGCCGCGTGCGCGCCGGAAGGCGCGGGAGGTGGCTGCATGGACAAGGGCAACGCGGCGGCGGACCGCAAACTGGTCATCAGGCTCGCGAGCCTGCCGGACATCGACACGCTCGAGGACGTGGGCGAGCACGGCTACTCCGGCTACGGCCGCTTCGCGGCGCTCGAGGACGGCGGCTTCTGGTTCGGCGAGACCCGCTCGACGCACCCGGCCGGGACCGAGACCGGCTGGTACTGGGCCACCACCAAGGACGGCGAGCTGCTCGTCTCGGCGCGCGGCGCGGTCGCGGACGGCGAGGCCCTCTTCGGCAAGCGCAAGCCCGTGCTGGCCCTGCTCATCGACGAGCTCGTGAAGATGCGCTACATACGCAAGCCGGCCTCGATCGAGCTCAAGCGCGAGTAGGGCGGGACGGCCGGCGACCGGGCGCGTCCCGGCCCGTCGGCCAGGCTAGCCCGTGATCCCGGTCGCGCCTTCGCCGCGCTTCGCCGGGCGTGCGGCGTCGATGTCGGCCTCCAGGTCGAGCGTCGCCTCGAGCGTCTCGAGCTCCGCCCTCAACTCGGCCAGGTTGTCCTCCTGCAGGCTGTGGAGCTGCCTCCGATGCGCGGCGATCAGGGAGTCGAGCGCTGCGCCGACCCGCGCGCGCGCGTCCTCCACCTGCTCGCGCGAACCCCCGCGTGTTTCGATCTGCAGCGCGAGCCTGGCGGCGCGCGCGGAAGCTTCGCCCTGGGCGGCGACGAAGGCGAACGCGGCCGCGGCGTCCTTCGGGTCGGCCTCGACGTCCGCGGCGATGGCCCCGAGCAGGCCCGACAGCTCTCGCAGCTTCGGCAGGAGCGCGTCGCGCGGCCCCAGGCCCTTGGCGGTGGCCTCCAGCGAGGAGGCCGCCTCGCGCGCGGCGGCCGCGGCGCGCTTCGCCAACACGGGGTCGACGAACTCCCCGATGGGCGCCTCCTTCCGTTCGCGCGCCAAACCGGAGAAAAGCGCCCAGAGCGCGGCGTAGCCCGCCACGCCCGCGCCTGCGCTCCACGGCAGCGGTATGCCCAAGGCCAGCCAGAACAGCGCGAAAAGCACGCCGGCCCCGCCGGCCGAGGCGAGCGCGCGCAGCGATCCGCCTTTCTCGCTCATGGCGAAACCCCCTCGCCCGCGGCCTCGAGCCGGGTCGCGTCGGCCTCCAACAGGTTCGAAAGCACCCGCGCCAGCTCCTCCTGATCCGCCGCGCCCACGACGCGGGCGCCGTAGGCCTCGAGCGGCGCGAAGCGCCCCGCGTCGATGTCGAAGCCGATGAAGCTCACCAGGGTGGAGCCCGTGTACACCGGGAAGTCCTCCGTCGACGCGCTCGACCGGTTCGCGCGCACCGCCTCGAGCACGTCCGCCGGATCGGGATCGCGCGCGTTCTCGCCGTCGGTCACCACGATGAGCGAGCGGAGGATCAAGCCCGAGAGGGCGAGAGCCTCGACGCCGGCCTCGATGGCCGAGCCGATGGCCGTGGAGCCCTCGGGGCTGAAGGACTTCGGATCTTCCACGATGGCCCTGAGCCTCGCCAGGCCTTCCGCGTCGAGCGTGACGAGCGGCAGGAGCTCGCGCACCTCCGACGAGAAGACGAGCACGCCCGCCTTGACGGCCTGGCCCTCCGGAGCCTCGGCCGCGATGCGCTCGAGGGTATCCGCCACCTGCGTGAAGGCCTTCGACGCCTGTACGTACTTGGCCCGACCGCCGGCCGCCGGCGAGGCGGCCATGGAGCCGGACACGTCCACCGCCACCACCACCGCTATGCCGAGCTCGTCGCGGGCGGCGAGCGCCGCGTTGAAGTTCTCGCCGAAACGGAGGACGTAGCCGTCCTGCGCCGCGGAAACGCTTTCATCCGCCGCTCCGGCCGCCCGCGCTTCGACGGCGGCGCGTTCCCGCTCCGCGCAGCGCGTTACGGACGCCGGAATCGCCAGCGCCGCGGCGATGGCGACCAGCACGGTCCGGGCGGTCCGGATCCCGGGACTGACGCTCCGTTTCATTCGAAGCTGATGAAGCGGACCTCGACGCGGCGGTTGGCCGCGTGGTCCACGGCGTCGACCGGCGAGTCCCAGCCGCGCCCCTCGGTGACGACGCGCTCGGGGTCGACGCCGAAGCGCTCGACCAGCAGCGTCTTGACGAATTCCGCGCGCCGCTTGGAAATCAGCTTGGCCTGGGCGCTCGCCTCGACGAAGGCAGTCGCGCCCTGCGAGCGGAATTCCTCCATCTTGCTCGTGTCCAGGTGCCCGATCAGCTTCAGCACCGTGGTGCCGAGGAACTCGGTCTGCTCGGCCACGCGCGCCAGCAGGCGCATGTTCTCGCGGATCTCGGCCTGCGTGGAGTCCGGGTCGAACTTGAGCTGCTGGGCCTCGAAGTAGAGGCGCACGTCGTTGGCCAGCACCGTCCGCTGGTTCTCCAGGTCGTTGATATCGAGGGCCGCGTCGCGGTTGAAACTGTCCTGGATGGTGTTGGCCTGCGCGTCGAAGCGGCCGGACTTCGCGGCGGCGTCGATGCCCGTCCGCGCGACGGCGCGGTCCGCCTCGTAGCTCGCGTCGCCCGGAAGCGCGCCGAGCAGCTTGTAGTACTCCTGCGCCAGGTAGAAAAGCTTGTGCGCGCCGATCGGGTTCTCCGGATCGAAGAACATGCGCGACTCCGGGAAGGTGGCCAGGTGCACCTCGTCGAGCATGCCCTTCGCCTCCGAAACGCCGCCGGGCAGCTTGTAGAATTCCGCCATGGCCCGGTAGGCGGGCGCCGGATCCTTGGCCAGCAGGTCCACGCCCTCGAAGATGCCGGCCACGAGGCCCGCCACCAGCTCCGGCTTCTCGCGGGCGAAGTCGTTGCGCGCCACGAAGACGTCGGCGATCAGCTGGTTGGCGTCCTTCGAGGTGATGAGGAGGCGCGTGCCCTTCACGTAGCCCTCGCTCCCCTCGTCCACCGCGTCGGTCAGGAAGGGCGTCCAGGTCACCCAGGCCGCGATGCCCGGGTTGTCGCGGAAGGTTTCCAGGGCCTCCGGGCCGTCGTCGACGTGGACCACCTTGACCGCGCGCGGGTCGATGCCGAGCTGCGCGAGGTACCAGAGCAGGAAGAAGGAGTACGGCGCTGGCGAGCTCGTCAGGATGGTCTTGCCCTCGAGGTCGCGGCCCTGCTTCACGAATTCGCGCACCAGGATGCCGTCGCCGCCGACCGACCAGTCGAAGAGGCCGATGGCCTGGGGCACCACGCGCCTGTCCGCCTTGAGCGCGTCGTAGAGCAGGGGCAGCCCGTCCATGCCGGACCAGATGACCGGCCAGCGGCCGGCGGCGAAGCCGTCGAGCTGTGCCTGCGCGCTTTCCTCAGGCACCAGCTCCACGGCGAAGCGGTGCGAGCGGTAGAAGGCGGAGTCGCGGTTCGGCTTCGCGCCGCCGTTCGCTGCGAACAGGGCCGCGTAGCCACCCCAGGTGTCCAATGGTATGCGAAGGAGGGGCACCGGGCCGTCGCCCAGGTCGACGCTCGAAAGGCTGTAGCCGCCGATGCCCGCGATGCGGAGCGGCTCGATGGTGGCCGCAGGCAGCTTGTCGGTGCCGGGCACCGCGGCCGTCGCGCCGGGGGTGGCCAGGGCGCCCTGCGGCGTCAGGAAGCGCCACGCCAGTGCCGCGCCCACGATGACGAGCAGAACCACGAGTCCGATCCAGAACGATTTCTTCATCGATTGCCTCCGCCCCGCGATCATGTCCGCGTCCGCGGCCGGGTGTCAATGCGCGCTTCTCCCGCGCCTCGAACCCGCGCCCGCCGCGCCACGGCGAACTTCAACCAAGCGCCAGCCTCATCTCGTTCGTGCGCGCGAAGCCGAGCTCCTCGTAGATCGGGCGCCCGGCGTCGCTCGCGTGGAGCGAAACGGCGCCGAAGCCCCGCTCGCGGCACCACGAGACCATGACGCTCATGAGCGCGTGCGCGAGTCCCCGCCCCCGCCATGCCGGAACGACGTAGACGTTGACTATCCAGGCCCTGCGGGGCGCCGGGTCGGACGGCGTGGGCTGGAAGGGCGCCGTGATGACCCCGCCGCCGGCCACGACGGAGCCGCCCGCCTCGGCGAGCCAGGCCCGGTACGAGCCGTCCTCAAGGCCGCGCGCTATCTCCCGCTCCGCCGCGACCCGCATGCGCTCCACCGCGTCAGGATCCTTCGAGCCCATGTCGACGAACATGGCGGCGCGCTGGGCGGCGATGGCCGCCGCGTCCCCGGTGCCGGCTTCGCGGATCGTGACGCCGTCCGGGAGCGGATGCTCCCCGTCCTCCCCCACGACGCCGCTTGAGTCGATCCGGAACCCCATCCCCTCGCGCGCGAACTCGACGCGCCCGCGCCTCGCCACCATCGGACCCGATAGGTGCGTGCCGAGCAGCCGGGTTCCCGCCGGCACGATCGCGTCGAGCCGACCTTCGATATCCTCCGCCCCCATGTGCACCGAGCGGTCGCCGCCCGTGCCGTTCAGGTCGCAGACCGCGAGCCGGGCGCCGAGCGAGAGATACTCCCCGACGCGCTCGTCCCAGCGCGTGTCCGGCAGGTACTGGAAGAGGAGTCCGCCGCGCTCGCGCAAGCCGAGCCCGAGTGTCGGCAGCTCGTGGAACATCGGGTAACACTCGGCCCCGTAGGGCCCGAAAGCGAACGCCGCGTCCGGCGCCGCCTCGACGAACTCGCACGCGTCGCGTATCCACGCGACGTACGGATGCCCCGGCCGTATCGCCAGCGCCGCGAGCTCGAGGATCCGCTCGCGCACGTCCCGGCTCGCCGCGATCCGCGGCCCCTTCCCGCCCGAACGCTCCTTCCACGCGTTGAACAGCAGGAAGGGCGCGCCGAACACGTGGTCGCCGTGCGCGTGCGATATGAAGATCTCCTCGATCGCCCCCGCCCTCGCGCCCGCGGCTCCGAGCGAGGCGACCACGTCCGGCGGCGTCTCGACCAGCAGCCGGCCGTCCACCAGGAACGCGTTGCCCCGCAGTCCCGCGTTCAGGAATCCGCCCGTCCCGAGCACCCTCACCCGCATTTCGCCACCTCCCGCTACTACTTCGCCGAGAGCGTAGTCCCGAGCGGCGGACGCGGGCAAGGTTTTTCGCGCGACGGATTATTTTCGCGCGACCGCGATGCTTCGCCCTTCGCTACCGAAGTCCCGGCGGGGCTCCGCCGGGTGCCAGCTCGCCCCGGCCAGGGTTTGGCCGGGGAAGTTTACCGTTCGCGGGGATTCTCAGAACAGGAGCGAGCCCCTGTCGTCCCACTTCGTGTAGAGCCGGCAGTCGGGGCGGAGTATCAGGTAGCGGAGCGCCGGAGCCTCGTCGGCCGCGGCCATGCAGTCGTCGTCGATCACGGTGGAGACGCCGCCCACGGAATAACGCACCGGTCCGTAGGGCAGGCGCTCGAGGGCGCGGCCCTCGCGCCTGACGTGCGCGGACAGCGCCGGCCAGAAGGCCGGGTCGACCGAGTGCTCGCGCACCCAGGTTTCCTGGGGCCCGTCCCCCGGGCCGCCGTAGAGCTTCCGGAAGGTCAGTTGTTCGGCGCCGAGCTCCCGCGCCCGCGCGAAGGCCCTTCCCGCGTCGCCGCTCGCGTACGCGTCGGTCATGTTCAGGGATAGCCGCAGGTTGAAGCCGCGGGCCTTGACGGCGGCGCAGAGTTCCCCGACGCGTATCCTGAAGCGCTCCGGAGCGCCGTTGTACTCCGCGTTGACGCCGTCGTCGAAAATCGAGGAGAGCGAGAGCGCTATGGTCGAGACGCCGAGCTCCGCGCGGAGGAAGCCGAGCGTCGCGTCGTCGAGGCCCGCCCCGCTCGTCTGCAGCTCCATCCAGCGGAAGGGCTTGGCGAGCGCCGCGTTCCATGCCGCGAAGCGAGCGAGGAAGCGCCGGTTGAGCGCTGGCTCGCCCTCGCCGGTCAAGATCAGGTTGTTGCAGCCGTTGTCGCGCGCGAAGGCCATGCGCGAGAGGTAGTCGCGCTCGCGCAAGGCGGCGTCCGCGTCGTCGCGCTCCACCAGGTTCGCGTACGGGTCGTCGCGCATGCGCGACACGCAAAACTTGCACGCGTTCGGGCAGCCGCCCGGCACCACGATCGAAAGGCTCTGGATTTCCATCGTTTCGTGGTAATCCGGAACGCGGAGCGGCGCAAGGGCGCATTTTTTCCGCTCGCCTCCGAGATGGAAGCGGGCCCGGCCGGAAAGCTCCGGCCGGGCCCTGGGAAACCAGGTTGGCGCGCTCCGTCGGAAGCGTGCCGCATCTGAAGTTTACGGTTCCGGAACCAGGAAAATTTCCCACTCGGCATCGAGGACATCGAGGGTCGTGGAGTCCGCTCCAAGGGTGAAATTCTTGCTCGCCCACTGGTCGCTCGAGTCCGGCAGGTAATCCGTCGATTCGGCGTTGCCGTTCACGTCGATGAAGAAATGGACGGAATAGCTGCCCTCGGGCAACAGCGCGAAGGCGTAGTTGCCCGAGCCGGCCAGCACGATGGTCGTGCTGGTCGAATACAACGCCGTGGCCTGGTAGCTGGCGCCAAGTTCCACCAGCTTGATGTAGGCGATTTCGTCCTCGCTCAGGAATTCCTTGTAGAGCATGCCGCTCATGTTGTAGACCGCGGTCCAGTCATAGCAGTCCTGCCTGAGCTCCGGCGTCCCGAGGTCGATCTCGTAGACGTACGCCGTCGGCATGAGGTCGCCGTTCGTCGGCATGTACCCTGAACCCGCGGCGTTCGCGTCGAGGTCGATGAACGCGTAGAGACGGTAAGCCCCGAACTCAACGTCGGGCATCAGGAAGTCGGCCGTATGTTCCGTGTCGTCGAACTCGCAGCTTGTCGAGTAGAGCGCCGTTCCCCCCGGCCCGTCCCCGGAAGCGACCAGCTTGACGTAGGCGAAAGTCCCGACGCCTGAACTCGTGTGCCAGAGCGTGCCGAGCACCGTCCCGAGCCGGTACCTCGACCATTCGCCCGGGTCGACCAGGTCCCGCGTGGTGTCGGCGTTTACGATGAAGGTCGTGGTATCCTTGTTTCCCGCCGACCATTCGCCGACTTCGGGCAGGGTCGTCGCGCTCGGCGTTCCGATATCCGCGTCGGCGTCGATGAACGCGTACAGGGTATAATTCGCATTGGCCGCCCAGAGCGTATAGCTAGCCGAGCCGCCGGAGAACGCTTCCGAGAGGCCGTAGCTGACGGCCTCGGCGTTCGATTCGGCCATCGCGGCGACGAGCTTCACGTACGCCAGGTCGCCGTTCGCCGCGTCGGCCTGGGTCAAGGTGCCCGTGACCTTGAACATCGCGTAGCGCCGCCAGTCGGCGGTCAATCCGACGTCGCCAGTAGTATCGCCCGCGACCGTGACCGCCCCCCCGTAAGACCACTCTCCCGGCTCCGGCATGGTGGTCGGGATCGGAACGCCCGCGTCGGCGTCCGCGTCGATGAAAACGTAGAAGCCGTAGGTGCCCGGCGCGACACCCGTCATCGAGTACCAGGCCGCCCCGGCGGAGAACGCGTCGGACTGGTCGAGGTAGAGCGCCTCGGCGTCGCCCGCCGCGCCTTCCGGCACGAGCTTCACATAGGCGAACGCGCCGTCGGCGGCGTCGGAGTTGCTGATTGTGCCCGATACCGCGTAGGTGAAGAAGGTCGACCAATCCGCTTCCTCCACATGCTTCGAAGCGTCGGCGGCCAGTGTCACCGTGACGTCGGGTGAACCCGAAATATCGTCTCCGCTGTCGGGCATCGGATTCCCCGCGTCCGCGTTCCCGTTGCGGTCGATGAACGCGTAGAAACCGTAGGTGCCCGCGGGCACTCCGTCGATCCGGTAGGAAGCTTCGTCGGCGGTCCCGATGACGACCGCATCGGCGTAGAGCGCGGTCGCGTGGAAGGTCTCGCCGGAGGGCACGAGTTTCACGTACGCGTCCAGGTCTCCCGGAAGCCCGGCCCTGACGAGCGTGCCCGTGAGCGAGTATACGCCGAACACGGTCCAGGACGAGTGGCCCGCGGGAATCTGGTAGGAAAGGTCGGAGTTCACCGTGACGGTGACGGCGGGGGCTCCATAGGCCCAATCGCCCGAGTCCGGCAGCGGATCGGGATCGCCCGCCGCGCTGCCGTCCATGTCGACGAAGGCGTAGACCGTATAGGTGCCCGCTTCGACGTCCGGAATCGAATAATTCTCCGTATCGGTCACGATGAGGACGGAGGTCGAGAATTGCGCGGGAGCCGTGTAATCCGCTCCCTGCGTTACAAGCTTGATGTATGCGGTCTTTCCCGTACCCTCGGGACGCTCGATCGAGCCCGAAACGGTGAAAAGGGATGCCGGCGGGTCCACGGGACACCCTGCGAGCAAGACGAGCGCCAGTACGGCCGCTCCCGTCGACCACGCGAAGCTGCGGAATTTCATGCGGTCCTCCTTGCCGTACCGAGTCTAGGCTTTTCCGGCCGCGAGTGCAAAAAACCTCACGCCGGAGGCGAAGCGCGGCCTGCCTCATCCCCCGCCTGATCTTCGGGGCGAGGGCCAGGAAGCCCAGGGCCGTTATGCCGAGTATGATGGCCGCCGAGGTTCCGACCTGGGCCCAGCTCGCCTGGTTCAGCAGGATTGATTTCATGGTCCGGTACGACCAGTAATGCGGCGACCACCAGAGCAGGACCTGCCACTTTTCGGAAAGGAAGATCCCGCCGAACACCGAGGCGAAGACCGGCAGGAACACCGTCTTCATGCCCGCCACCGCGGCTATCGGATCCGTGGACGCGAGCCCGATGGTGAAGCCGATGAGCACGCTGATGGCGGCCGTGCAGAGCACCGTCACCGCGGCCATGCCGAAATCGATGCCTTCGAAACCCAGGATCGAAATCACGCCGACCGACGAGATCGCCGGCGCGAGGAAGCCTAGCGTCGCCTTGCCCGCCACGAACTCGGCCCGCCGCATCGGCGAGACGTTCACCGCAGACAGCGTGTTGCTCATCTTCTCCTCCACCATGCCGAGGGCGATCAGCATCCCTCCGAACACGGTCAGGAAGACGAGCAGGAAGTTGCCGCCCTCGAGCTTGAGCGGCGACATTTTCCAGCCGACGTCCTCGACGCCAACGGCGACCGGCGACGGGAAATCCGCATTTGTCCTGGCGTCCAGGAGGAGCGCCAGCGCCTCGCCGCCGCCCGCTTCGTTGCCCTGCCGCACGATCTCGTGGCCGCCGTCCGCTTTTTCGACCACCCCGAACACGTCGTCGGTCCGGAGCACGCGAGCTTCGAGCGCGGCTCGGTCCCTGACCGACTCGACCGGAGCGTAGGTCTCCAGCCAGGCCCCGACGCCCCCGCGCTGTTCCTCCAGCACCGCGGCTCGGAACAGGGACGCTCCCACCCCGGGTACGATGAGGCGCAGGGCCAGCGCCAGGATGAATGGCATGACCAGCACGAAGACCACCATGAAATCCCTGAGTCCGCTCGTCAGGTCGCGGCGCAGTACCGCGAAGATCCGTTTCATCGGCGCCTCCTATGCGGTCATCCGGCGCCGGTACTGCCGCTCGGCCAACAGGAAGAGAACTACCGTCCCGGCCGAGTAGCCGCCGACGTTCGCCCAGACCAAGCCCGCGTCCGGCGCCGCGAGCAGCGTCTCGCGGAAGGCGAAAAGCATCGGGTACGAAGGCAGCAAACGCACCGCGAGCGGCGAGAACGAGGGCATGTAGTACGAGACCGCGGCCAGGCCGAGCAGGGCCACGCTGCCGAACACCCAGCCCATCGCGGACGAAAGGTCGTCGAAGAACGACGCGATGAAGAGCCCGACGGCCGATCCGAAGGCGTTGGTCGCGAGGAGCAGGACGACGAAAAGCGGGTAGTCCACGTTCCCGCCGGCCACGAGCGCGACGGTGAGCAGCCCGGAGGCGAGTCCCGTCACGGCGACGACGCCCATCTTGCCCGCCAGGTAGTGCCATACCTTGGCGGGGCTCACCGCGAAGGCCTTGACCGCGCCCTCGGCCTTGTCCAGGAAAATGTACGAGGCGATGATGAACAGCCCCATGAACGCCGCGTTCATGGCCAGGAAGACCGGCAGCACGTTGATGCGGTCGGAGAGCGTCGCGTGGCGCGACTCCAGCGTGGTCGTCGCGGTCGACGCGCGATAGCCCGGCAGCGCCCGCGAGAAAGCCGCCTCCGCCGTGGTTTCCAGCGTGGCGCGGAGGCTCGCGCTCTCCTAGCCCTGCAGTACGAAGACCAGCTTCGGCCGACCGTCCTCGAGCCTTTCCGTCGACGAACGAGAGGGTCTAGCTCCGCGTCCCGCCGACCTCGGTCCGCGCGTCGATGCGCACCAGCTTCTCGCCGTAGCGCAGCTTGAGGGCGCGCGGCGAATCGACGAGCTTTATCTTCCCGTCGATTATGAAGGCGACGCGGTCGCAGAGCTCGTCGGCGATGTACATGTTGTGGGTCGTCAGGAAGATGGTCGCGCCTTCCTCCTTCCGTTTCTTGACGATGTCCTTGATCTCGCTCGCGATGGCTGGGTCGAGGCCCGTGGTCGGCTCGTCGAGGAACCAGAGCTCGGGCCGGTTCAGCATGCTTCGCGCGAAGGTCAGGCGGTGCTTCATGCCCTTCGAGAACTCGCCCGCCTTCTTCTTCGCCACGTGGTCGAGGCCCACCGTCCTGAGGAGCTCCATCGGATCGAGGGTCTCGACGTCGAAGAGCTTGCGGTAGAACTCGAGGTTCTCAAGCGCGGTCAGCTTGTCGTAGACGTTCGACTGCTCGAACGATACGCCGATGCGGTTGAACATGGCGCGCCCGGGCTTCCGCATGTCGTGTCCGGCCACCGTGACCGCGCCTTTCTGCAGCTGGAGCAAGCCCGTCAGGACGCCCTGGGTAGTGGATTTCCCTGCCCCCGAGGGTCCGAGGAACCCGAAGGTCTCGCCCTTGGCGATGGCGAACGAAACATCCTCGACGGCGTAGCGCCCGTCGCGCGCGTATGAATGGTACAGGCCTTCGACTTCGACCATCGCGGCGCCTCCGCCGAAAAGTCTAGACCCGCGAAACCAGGAGCGAAACCCGTAATCCGGAAAAACGCGAAAAAACGGACCGGCGCCGCGCCGGCCGCTCAGGTTTCCGCGTGCCCGGAAAAGCCCGGTTCGCGGAACGCCATGGTCGCCCGTTCGAACGCGTGGCCGAGCCGGAGCAGGACCGGTTCCGACCAGGCGGTTCCGATGAACGACAGGCCCGTCGGAAGTCCGGAAATGAAGCCCGCGGGCACGGTCAGGTGCGGATAGCCCGCCACCGCCGGCAGGGTCGTCGAGTCGACGCCCCACTCGATGGCGTCGCCGTTCACGAGGTCGATCGGCCAGGCCGGCCCGCCCGAGGGCACGACGAGGGCGTCGAGCCTATGACGGCGCACGGTCGCGTCGATGGCGCGGCGCGCCATTCGCCGGTTCGCCTCTCGGGCCTTCCTGTATCCTTTCAGTCCCGCCCGAGCCTTTTCCAGCGACGCGACCAGGTGTTCCTGCCCGAAATGCGCGAGCACCCGGTCGGCGCGCGCCTCGTTGAAGCGGACCAGCTCCTCCATCGATTTCACCGGGACATCCGGCCCGCGCGTCGCGAGGTACGCGTCGAGGTCGGCCTTGAATTCGCCGTGAAGCACCTCGAGTTCGTTCTCGCCGAGCTTCGGGGTTTTCGAAAGCTCGACCGGATCCACTAAAACCGCGCCGAGTCCGCGCAGGGCCTCGAGGCTCCGCTCGAACACGGCGAGGATTTTGGGATTTTTCCCGGCCAGGCTCCGCGCCACGCCGAGCCGCGCTCCCTCGAGGCCGCCGGAACCGAGGAAGCGCGCGTAGTCACGCCGCTCGCGCTTCCCCGCCGCGCGCATCTCGGCGTCGTTCTCGTCGTAGCCGATCATGCCGCCGAGAAGAAGGGCGAGATCCGCGACGCCGCGGGCCATGGGACCCGCCGTGTCCTGGCTGTGCGCGATCGGGATTATTCCAGAGCGGCTGACGAGGCCGAGCGTGGGCTTCAGCCCCGCGACGCCGCAGGTCTGCGCGGGACAAATGATGGAGCCGTCGGTCTCGGTGCCCACGGCGCCCGCGCAGAAGCCCGCCGCCACCGCCGCGGCCGATCCCGAGGACGAGCCGCAGGCCGAACGGTCCAGGGCGTGCGGGTTCCGCGTCAGCCCGCCGCGGCTCGACCAGCCGCTCGTCGAGCGCTCGCCCCGGAAGTTGGCCCATTCGCTCAGGTTGGTCTTTCCGAGTATCAGGACTCCGGCCTCGCGGAGGCGCGCGACGAGGAAGGCGTCGCGCGGGGCGGTCGATCCCTCGAGGGCGATGGACCCCGCGCTGGTCGCCATGCGGTCGTCCGTGTCGATGTTGTCCTTGAGCAGGATCGGGACGCCGTGCAGAGGGCCGCGCGATTTTCCCGCGGCGAGCTCCCGGTCGAGGTCGTCCGCGATTTCGGTCGCGTCGGGGTTGAGCTCGATGACGGAATTCACGCGCGGGCCTTTTCGGTCCAGGCGCTCGATCCGCTCGACATATCCATCAACGACCGCCCGGACGGTCGTCGCGCCTTCGGAGATTCCCCGGGCCAGCTCCGCGATATTCCCGAAATCCATGATCAAGGCTCCTTCCTCGCGTACGGTCCGGACATCCGGATAATCCCCGGAAAATCGGCCTCCGCGATCGTCCCCGGGAAATTCCGCCCCGAGGAATGATTGGCCCCGGGGATAATTCCGGAAAATCGATGGATAATATTACCGGATCGCGATTTTTGGATGAAAAAATAAAAAAATGCCTGTAAAAAAAACGCGACGCGGTTAAAATGAACGCATCCGTTTCCAAGGAGACATTCATGCCCAAGGTCGCGAATCCGATCCTGAAAATCCAGAAGGCGGTCGAGGCGCTCAAGACGAAGAACGCCAAGCTGAACGCCGACATCGCCAACATCGAGAAAATGCTGGTCGACGCCGCCAAGGCCCCCGCGCCCGCCGCCGTCAAGGCGGTAGCCAAGAAAGCCGCCGGCGCCAAAAAGCCGGCCGCCAAAACCGCCGCGAAAGCCGCCGCCCCCAAGCCAGCGGGCGACAAGCCCGCCGTTCCCGGCGACGCGCCCGCGAAGAAGCGCGGCCGCCCGCCCAAGGCGAAGTAAGCCGACTTCTTCGGTGGACCGGAACCGTCCGTGACGCGAGTCGCGGACGGTTGTTTTTTTTGGCCGCGCATTCGCGGACGCCGTTCAGCGCCCGAGCGCGGTCGTCTCCTCGCGCGGGTCGGCGGCGGCGATGAAGCCGCCCGCGCCGTCCGCCATGATCGCGCCGACCGCGCCGTAGTCCTTGTGCCACGCGGGATCCTCCATCGCCTCGTAGCCGAGCGCGCGAAGGCCCGCCGCCGCGCTCGCGTACAGGTCGGATTCGAGCCGGAGCCGCGCCGGATACGACTCGTGCGGCGCGAATGACGAAGGCGCCGACACCGAGTAGAAGCGAGGCGCGGCGATCGCCTCGTCGAGGCTCATCCCGAACGCGGTCACGTTGAGGAGCACCTGGGCCAGCGCCTGCGCCTGCATGTCGCCGCCCGGCGTCGAAAGGCCCATGAAGAAAGCGCCGTCGCGCGTGACGATCAGCGCGTGCGGCGTGATTCGGGGGCGCTTGCCCGGCTCGAGCGCGCCGACGTGGTCCGGATCGAGGCGGAACTGCGTCATGCGGTTGCCCAGGTTGAGACCCGTGCCCGGCACCATGGGCGTCTGCGGAAAATCCGAGGGCGTCATCACGACGACGTTTCCCGCGCGGTCGAGCACCGCGAGCTGGCTCGTGTCCTGTCCGACCGAAAAATCCGAACGCGAGAGGATGGAGGTCGCCGACCCGGCCGTCGGGTCAATCCCGGTCCGCCGCGCGACCGCCGCGATCGCCTCCGCGCCTTCCCGTCCGCTCGACCGCTCCGAAGCGGAACCCGCGCGCGCGTCACCGGGGGGCGGCAGGGCCGGAAACGCCTTTTGCGTCATCATGCTCCGTCGCGAGGCCGCGTAGGCGTCCGACAGGAGAGCCTCGAGAGGCACGTCGACGAAGGCCGGGTCTCCGACGTAAGCGTCGCGGTCGGCCATGGCCAGCTCGATGGCCTGGGTGACGACGTGGATGTATTCCGGCGTGTTGTGCCCGAGCGCCGCGAGGTCGATGCCCTCGAGGGTGCGCAATATCAACGCTTCCATGACGCCTTGCGACCAGGCGCCGTTGGCGTGCAGCTCGAAGCCGTTCCACGCGGCGCGCACCGGTTCCTCCCAGCCGCCGCGGTAGGCGGCCAGGTCTTCGCGCGTGATGAAGCCGCCCTTCTCCTCGTGCAGGGCGACGATGGCCTCGGCGATCGGACCTTCGTAGAAATGCCGTCGGACGGCCGTCAGCGCTTCCTCGCGCGAGGCGCCGGAGTCGAGGGCGGCGCGCTCCGCGTCCGCCAGCCTCTCGAGGGTGTCGGCGAGATCGGGGAAGGTCATGCGTTCGTTCGGGTGGACGGGCCTCCACCATTCGCCGCGGATGAACACGCGCGCGTTGTACGGCATCAGTATGGAAAAGCCGATGCGCTCGACCAGCGAGAAGTCCAGGTTCTCGACCATGGCCCGATGCGCGGGAAAACCGGCGCGGGCCAGGTCGATGGCGGGTTTCGCGAGCTCGCCGAAGCCCATCGTGCCGTATTTCGCGAGGAGGCCGACGATCACGTCCGGCGAGGCGGGCAGGAGCTGGGCGCGGATGTCGAGTTCCGGCACGGTCTCGAAGCCGGCCTTCCGGAACGCCTCGATGGTGGCGGCGCGCGGGGCCGTTCCCGCCCCGATGTAGGATTCCGCCCTTCCCGTCGCCGCGTCGAAGTACATGAGCGGCGCCACGCCCGGGAAAGAGGCCGCCTCGCCGTGGGTCACGTTGAGCGCGAGCAGGGTCGCGACGGCCGCGTCGGCCGCGTTGCCGCCCTCCTCGAGGACGCGATAGCCCGCCTCCGCGGCCCAGGGCGTTCCCGCCACCACCGCGAATTCGCGCGCCCGTATTTCCGGCTTTCGCGTTCCCGCCGTCCCCTCGTATTCCATCGGGTCGCGCGGACCCTTCGGCAGGAAGGCGTACGCGAGCGCGCCGAGGGCGGCCGTGGCCGCCAGGAAGATGAAAACCGCCCTTATGATCCTCGACGGACGCGATGCGCTCATGGCCATTTCCTGCTCCCCATGGTCAGACCGAACCCCGCCCCGTCATCGGGCCGGCGAATCGCGCCCTGTTACGGACGGAATCGGGACGCCGACCGGAGTCACCAGTAGGGAATGAAGGTCGGGAAAAGCGGCGTGGAGGGGTCGAGCGCGGCGAGGTAGCGCCGTCCCCCGAAAATTTCCGAACCGTCGCCCCAGAGGACGCCGAGGAGGTTCCAGCCTTTCATCACGACCACGCCCCTCGCGACGATGACCAGGTCGCCGAGGCGGATTTCCCCGTCCAGCGTGCATGCCTCGTTGAACCACGCGGGGAGAACCTGCTCCAGCTTGGAAAATCCGAGGAGGGCCCTCCCGTCGGGCTGCAGGAGCGGACGGTTGGCGACGAGCCTGAGCCAATAATCGGTCGAGCCGCCGCCTTCGAAGCAAGGTTCGTTCGTCTCGCCGAACAGCACCGCCACCGCGAAGCGGACGCCCGCCTTGTCCGCGTTCAAACCCGCGGGCAGCGCCGCGAGCGCCGAATCCGCGGGGCCGGCGATCTTCACGCTGATCGATGCCCTGCCTTTCACCGTCCCGACCGGGAGCCGCTCGCGATCGAAACCCGCGAGGTCGGCGTCGTACGCTTCCTTGATCGAACCGAGGAAGGCGTAGCGCAGCGTCTCGGGTCCCGCGCCGACGTTGAGATGCTCGAAGTACGGGACCGCGAACGGCGCCCGCTGGAGCAAATGACCGTTCGGCGTGTGCGCCATCGCGAGCCAGACCCGCTGGTCCTCGAGCACGAACGCGTCTCCGCGGATCGCGGTCTGGCCCCACGAGAGGGCCGCGGCGAGCAGCGCGAACATCACCACCAAACGGTACTTCATTGACCGATCCTTTCCGGAGCCGGCTTGATCCCGGGTGGTAGCCCGAGGCGCCCGCGCGCGGTTTCGGATCGAAATCATCGCCGATCGGAGCCTCGTCCGCAAGCCGGCCGCGCGTCCTCAAAACCCCTCCGGGCCGATCACAAGATAAGGAAAAACCCCGCTCTGGCGAGCGGGGTTTTCCTTTCTTGTTGCCCAGAGGGGGACTTGGCTTCCGCGGCTCGGCTTCGTGTCGAGCCGCTCCAGCCCGCCTCCGGCGCTCTCGGCGCATCCCTTCGGCCGCGCGCTTCCTGCGCGCGACCTCCGGGCCGCCTCGCTCGCTTGACCTCGCATCCTGCGAGGTCACCGGCATGTCGCGCTGCGAGTCTCGCGCGCCATGCCGGCGCGAGCTCGGTTCAAGTCCCCCTCTGGGCTTGTCGCTAAAAGTAAAAGCCCCGTCCTGGCGGACGGAGCTTTTACTTTTAGCTGCCCAGAGGGGGACTTGAACCCCCATGCCGGTAAAGGCACTAGAACCTGAATCTAGCGTGTCTGCCAATTTCACCATCTGGGCGAGGCGACGATCTGTATAGCCTGAAGCGGCGGAGCGCGTCAAGGACGTGCGGCGCTCGCGTCCAGGCGCTTCGCGGCGGCCGAACCTGCGCGATCGCGGAGCTCCGGGACGGGGAGACGGGCATTGAGGACGGGGCCGGGCATTCCGATGTAGGATGGAGCATCTGCACGACGGAGTACCTCATGCGCGCCCGATCCGCTTCGCCCGCCCCCGGGCGACCCGAAATCCGCTTCGCCCTTGCCGTGGGCCTCTTCTCCGCCCTCGTCGCCGGAGCGGCCCTGCTTTCCGGCTCGCTCGCTTCCTGCCAGGCCGCATCCGCGCAAACGCCGCCCGCGGGTGCCGGCGCGTCCCCCGCGGCGGTTCGCGCGCGGCCGTACTACCCTCTCTACGCCGGCTACGAGAAAGGTCTGTACCGAATCGACGCCGACGGCTCCGAGACGCCTCTATGGATCGAGGGAGAGGTGCGGAAGATCATCCCTTCGGGGACGGGCGCTTGGCTGCTCACCGATAGAGGGCCCGTAAGGACGCGGGACTTCGCGAGCTTCGAGCTGCGCGCCGGGGGACTTCCGTCCAAGGTCATCAAGGAATGGGACGGCGCCGCCAAAGCCCTGCTCAGGGAGCCGGCCGACCTCAAGGACCTGGAGCTCGACCCTTCGAACCCGGAGCGCCTGGTCGCCTGCACCAAGGACGAGCTTTGGCTCTCGTTCGACTCTGGCGGCTCCTGGAACCGCCTCGCGAGTCCCTCCGCCACGAGCGGCCTCAAGGCCGTGGCGCTGGTGCCCGGAACCGTCCCGACGGTCTACGCCTCGCACGCCATCGAAGGGCTTTTCGTCCTCGAGCTGCAGCCGGACGGCAGGATTCCCGCCAAGCCCGTCTGGAAAAAGGCGCGGGGCGACTTCGCGCTCGCGCCGGGAACCGGGAACCACGACGAAGTTTCCGACATCGCGGTCCGCATGACCGAATCCGGCCCCCAGGTCTGGGCGGCCAACAGCTTCCTCCCGAGGCTCTACCGGCTCGATCCGGCCACGGGCGCTTTCGCCCTCGTCCGCTCCGACGCGCGGGATTTCGGCGAAATCGACTCGCTCTCCGCCGGGGCGGACGGCGTGCGCTACCTGGCCCGCGGCCAGGCGCGGCGCTGGGATCCGCGCTCCGGACGCGACGAGGCGGAGCCGCTCCTCCAATCCGCCCTGCGCGACGCCGTCCGCGACCGGCTCGGCGCGCTCGACTGCGTCCTGACCCGCGACGCGGACGGCGCGCCGGTCGCCCTCTCGGAGCTCTGGCTGCTCGTCGACCGACCCCGGAGCGCCTTCCGCGAGGCCGCCGACGCGCGGCACGGCCTCTATCTCCGCACGGGCTACGTCGCCGCCGCGGCGGACCGCGCGCGGATCTACGGCTTCATGGAGGAGCGGGGCCTCGACTCGCTCGTCATCGACCTCAAGGACGACGAAGGCAAGCTCCGCTTCAAGCCGCGCGACCCCAAAATCGCCGCGCGCGCCAAGGTATCCGCGCCGATCGACGTCGAGGCCATCACGGCGGAAACCCGGGCCCGCGGCATCTGGCTGGTCGCGCGCATCGTGGTCTTCAAGGACAAGGCGCTGCAGGAGTCCGCGGGCGGCGCGCTGGCGGTCTGGGACGCCAAGGAGAAGGCGCCCTGGCGCGGCTACGAAATCCTGCCCGGCGCCGACGGCGCTCCCGCGACGCGCAAATACTACGGGGAACACTGGGTCGACCCCTACTCCGAGCTCGTTTGGGAGTACAACGTCGCCATCGCCAACGAGCTGATCGACTCGGGCTTCGACGAGGTGCAGTTCGACTACATCCGCTTCCCCACCGACGGGGTCAATCTCGGCGACGCGAGCTACCGCCACCATGATCCGGGCATGGACCGCGAAAGCGCCATCGCCAGCTTCCTGCGCCACGCGCGAGCCAACGTGCACGGCCCGATCTCCATCGACATCTACGGGGCGAACGGCTGGTACCGCTCCGGCGCCCGGACAGGGCAGGACCTCGAGCTGCTCGCGCGCTACGTGGACGTGGTGAGCCCCATGTTCTACCCCTCGCACTTCGCCCAGGACTTCCTGGCCCACGAGCCCGCCGAGCTCCGTCCCTGGCGTATCTACAACCTGGGCACGCTCAGGGCCAGGACCATCGCGCGCGACCGCGTGGTCATACGGCCCTACGCCCAGTCCTTCTTCCTGGACGTGTCCTATGACCGCGCGTGGTACGGCAAGCGCTACGTCGAGCTCCAGACCTTGGGGGTGCGCGACGGGGCGAACGCTGGACTGACTTACTGGAACAACGTCGCCCGCTACGACGAGGTGCCGAAGCTCCTGCTCGGGACGGACCGGCGCCTCGCCCTCGACGATTCCGGCGACGCGCTGGATTGAGGCCCTTGGCGCGGCGCCCGCCGGATCCGGACGGCTCCGGCGTTTTTTCGCCGCCCCCTTGAACTTCCGCTCGCGGCGGCCCTATGCTCGTTTCCATCACGATCAAGGCAAGGAGGCCCGTATGCGAAAGCTGACCGGCGCCCCGATCCATGATCAGCGGGCGTCCGCCCGGTAGCGGCGCACCGTTCTATATAAAAGAAGCTGTCCGGGAGGCCCGCGAGGACCTTTTCGGACAGCTTCGTCATTTTCCGGTCCGCTATCAGCGCAGCGATCCGCGCCGCGGTCCGCTCAGTACCCGAGGCGCGCCCCGACGATGACGACGGTGAAGTCCGAGAGGCTCGGCTTGCGGCGCAGGATCTGGTAGACCCGGCAGATTCGCGTGGCGCCCTCGCAGTCCTCGCAGAGCCCGGTCTTGACGCAGGGATTGGTCTTGTCGAGGCGCTTGTTGTTCATGGGGCTGGCGTAGCTCTCGATGCGGGCCATCGCCTCGTCGAGGTCGCGGACGATCTTGTTGACGCCGACCACCACCACGGTCTTGGCCGGGCCGAAGGTCAGCGCCGCCACGCGGTTGCCGTTGCCGTCCACATTGACGATGTCGCCCTCGAGGGTGACGGCGTTCGATCCCGAGACGAATACGTCGCAGGTGAGCTGGCGACGCAGGACGGCGAGCTTCCCGTCAGGGGAAAGACCCTGCGCGTTGTGGTCGAGGATCTCGGCCCCGAGCGCCTTCGCCTTCTCCTGGATACCGAGGGCCTTGACCGTCATCGAGCCGCCGAAGCCGACGGTCTTGCCCTTGGCGATGAAGGCCATGACCTTTTCGACCGCCTCGTCGGGCGTCGCGGCGAAGATCGCGTCGAAACCGTTCTTCTTGAGGGCCTTGACGGCGGCCTCGCCGAGGGTGGCGTCGTGCCAGGCGTCGACCTGCGGAGTCGGGTTCATGCTGTGGCCTCCGGACTGCGTGGAATGCGGCGCTCGCTCGCGAGTCGCCGCCCCAACGATAGCGCCCGGGGTGCCGGGTGTAAAGCGGCGCTTCCCCCGGCGGGACCCTCAGTCCCCGGAGCGGGCGTAGAGCCGCGTCATCCGCGCGAGCTTGCCGGCGAGCCCCGCGTCGAGGGCGTCGGACTCCAGGCGCCAGGCCCAGTTCCCGCCGAGCGTGCTCGGAACGTTCATGCGGGCCTCGGTACCGAGGGCGAGCAGGTCCTGGGCGGGAATGACGGCAAGATCGGCGACGCTCTTCAGGGCCTCGCGCACGAGGCCTTCCACGAGCTCGGCCGAACCCGCGGAGGACGGCAGGCCCAGGTACTCGGCCATGAAGGCGCGCTCGTCGGCGCCGGCCTTGTCGAGCCAGCCGCGGGTGGTGTCGTTGTCGTGGGTTCCCGTGTAGACGACGCATTCACGCGGGTAGTTGTGGGGCAGGAAGGCGTTGCGCGGATCGAGTCCCTTTCCGCCCTCCTTGAAGTCGAAGGCGAACTGGAGGATCTTCATGCCCGGCAGGTCGAAGCGGTCGCGCAGGTCGCGGACTTCCTCGGTTATCAGCCCGAGGTCCTCGGCGATGATGGGGAGCTCCTCCCCGAGCTCGGCGCGTATGGCCTTGAAGAGCTCGTGGCCCGGCGCCTTGCGCCATTCGCCCCTGCGCGCGGTCTTCTGGCCCGCGGGCACGGCCCAGAACGCCTCGAAGCCGCGGAAGTGGTCGATGCGCACCACGTCGTAGAGCCTGAGGGCCGCGCGGATGCGGTCGATCCACCAGCGGAAGCCCGAGGCCTCGTGCGCCTTCCAGGCGTAGAGCGGGTTGCCCCAGAGCTGGCCGTCCGCGGAGAAGTAGTCCGGCGGGACTCCGGCGACGTCGATCGGCGACCCGTCGTCCTCGAGGAGGAAGAGTCCCCGGTTCGCCCAGACGTCCACCGAGTCGGCGGCGACGAAGATGGGGATGTCGCCGACTATTTTTACGCCCTTCGCCCTGGCCCGGGCCCGGAGCGCGTCCCATTGGGCGAAGAAGAAGAACTGGAGTATCTCGACGCGACGGATGCCCTCGGCGTGGGCGGCGCGCCAGGCTTCGAGGGCGGCGGCGTCGCCGAGGGCGAGCTCCTTCGGCCACCAGTTGCTCCACATGTCGCCGAAGCGGCCCGCGGCCATCGACTTCGCGTCGTACTCGCGCTTGATGGACATGAAAAGGGCGTAGTCGGGTAGCCACGCGGAGTTCTCGGCCACGAAGGCATCGAAGGCGGCCCGCCGCGCGGCGGAGGCGCGCGCGGCGAAAGCGTCGGCCGCCTTGTCCAATACCGCGGACTTCCGGGGTATCAGGTCTCCGTACGCGACCTTGCCCCGGGGCAGGCGCTCGAGGGCGGCGAGATCGTTCCTGGCCAGCAGTCCCTCGTCGACCAAGGGGTCGAGCGCGACGAGCAGCTCGTTGCCGGCGTGGGTCGAAAAACTCGCGTAGGGCGAATCGCCGTAGCCGGTGGGTCCCAGCGGCAGCACCTGCCAGACGCCCTGCCCCGCCTCGGCGAGCCAGTCCACGAAGCGGTGCGCCTCGTCGCCGAGGTCGCCGATGCCGTATTTCCCGGGTAGCGAGGAGGGGTGGAGGAGGACGCCTGCGGTTCGTTCGCTGCGCATCGGGAGCTCCTTGCGCGAGGGTCGGATGCGGGAGTGGGAACACCCGTGTCATGGTATAAAACCGGTTTAGTAAAAAGTCAACAGGGTTTCGCGCGCGTCCGGGCGCGGTTCGGGCCGTTCCGGCCGGGTTTCTTTTGACCTGCGGGCGATGCGGTGGTAACATGGCGTTCCCGATAGATCGTCATATGTTTCAAGGAGGTTACATGAAAAAGTACGTCGCTGTAATGGCCGCCGTCCTCGCCTTGTTCGCCGTCGGCTGCGCCAGCTCGGGCGCCGCCCCCGCCGCCAAGGCGCTCGCCGCCGACGTGGGCATCACCATCATCCACACCAACGACATGCACGGCCGCGGCCTCGAGACCGCCACCGAAGTCGGCTACCCGAAGATCGCCGGCTACGTCGAAGGCCTCAAGGCCGCCGGCAAGAACGTCCTCGTCCTCGACGCGGGCGACACCATCCACGGCCTGCCCTGGGTCAACCTCGAGAAGGGCGCCCCTGTCATCAAGCTGATGAGCGCGGTCGGCTACGACGCCATGGTCCCGGGCAACCACGACTTCAACTACGGCCAGGAGCGCCTGTTCGAGCTGGCCAAGGAAGCGAAGTTCCCGATCCTCGCCGCCAACATCTACAAGGACGGCGCCCGGGTCCTCCCCGCCTACACCATCAAGGAAGTGGGCGGCGTCCGGGTGGCCCTCGTCGGCCTTTCGACCCAGGAGACCACCTACAAGTCCGACCCGTCCGGCCTCAAGGGACTCGTGTTCGAGCACCCGGTCGGCGAACTCGCCCGCCTCGTACGCAACGAGATCGCGGGGCTCTACGACGTGCTCGTCGTCGTCTCGCACATCGGGCTCGACGGCTCGAGCGACCCGGTCAGCGCCACCCTGCTCGAATCCGTCCCCGAGATCGACCTGATCATCGACGGCCACAGCCACACCAGCCTCGAGTCGGCCCGCAAGACCGAGCCGCGCATCGTCTCCACCGGCGCCAACGGCGTCGGCTTCGGCGTGGTCGAGCTGACCATCGGCAAGGACCGCAAGGTCGCCGCCATGAGCGCCAAGACCATGACCGTCAAGTCCGAGCCGGCCCTCGTCAGCTCCGCGGCCGTCAAGGCCATGACCGACGAGATCCAGAAGGCCCAGGCCCCGCTCTTCGCCGAGGTCATCGGCAAGAGCGCCGTCCTGCTCGAAGGCACCCGCGGCATCGTCCGCACCTCCGAGACCAACCTCGGCCGCCTGATCGCCTGGGGCATGAAGGACGCCGCGGGCTCCGACATCGCCATGATGAACGGCGGCGGCATCCGCGTCTCGATCCCCGCCGGCGACATCACCAAGGGGATCATGTACACCGTGCTGCCCTTCGGCAACTACGTCTGGTCCACCACGCTCAAGGGCTCCGAGCTCGACGCCATCATCGAGCACGGCGTGGGCAAGCTCCCCGACGCCGACGGCCGCTACCCGCACTTCGCCAACCTGACCTTCACCCTCGACGCGACCAAGCCCGCGGGCGACCGAGTGTCGAACATCTTGGTCGGAGGCGTCCCCGTCGATCCGGCCAAGAACTACAGCTTCGCCACCCTGAACTTCCTCTTCGCGGGCGGCGACGGCTACACCATGCTGACCGGCCGGACCTACAAAGAGTTCATCATGGACGCCGACGCGTTCATCAAGCGGCTCCAGAAGATCGGCACGGTCGTCGACTGACCGTGCCGGGCGCTCCCGACCGCGGGAACGCCGGCCCGATCGAAAGGCCGCCCTTCGGGGCGGTCTTTCTTTTTCCCCGGAGCTTTCCCCCGGCCGGAGCGATTCGATATATTCGACACCAATCCTGCTTCGGAGGAGCGTACCGTGCTCAAAGTGGAACAGGTCGTCAAGACCTACGAGACGGTGCGGGCGGTGGACGGGCTGTCGTTCGAGGCGCGTCCCGGCGAGATCTTCGGGCTCATCGGGCCCAACGGCGCCGGAAAGTCGACCACCATCCGCATGATCATGAACATCATCGCCCCGGATTCCGGGACGATACGGTTCGACGGCGAGCGCCTGTCGGAATCGGACAAGGCCCGCATCGGCTACCTGCCGGAGGAGCGGGGGCTCTACAAGAAGGCGAAGGTGGGCGAGTCGCTCGAGTACCTCGCCGCCTTGAAGGGCATGAAGCTCCCGGAAGCCCGCGCCTCGATCGACGCCTGGCTCGAACGCTTCGGCATAGCCGACTGGCGCGAGCGGAAGGTATCCGAGCTCTCCAAGGGCATGGGCCAGAAGGTGCAGTTCATCGGCGCGGTCGCCCACAAGCCGTCGATAGTCCTCTTCGACGAACCTTTCTCCGGCCTCGACCCGGTGGCCCAGGACGAGCTCCTGGCCGCCATGGTGGAACTGAAGGAGGACGGGGTCACCGTGCTCTTTTCCACCCACGTCATGGATCACGCGGAGAAGATCTGCGAGCGCATCCTGCTCGTGGACAGAGGCCGGGAAGTGCTCTACGGGCCGCTCGCCGAGGTCAAGGAACGGCATGGCCGGAACGCGGTGCAGCTGGAGTTCGACGGCGACGCGGCCTTCGTGAAAGACCTGCCCTTCGTCGAGACCGTCGTCGCCTATCCGCGCTGGATCGAGGTCGAGCTCAAGGAAGGCTCGGAATCGGACCAGCTCTTCCGCGCCGTGGCGGGCAGGCTCCGCGTGCGCCGCTTCGAGGCCGTCGCGCCCTCGCTCCACAAGATTTTCGTCCGCCTGGTCGGACGCAGCCCCGAGGAAGGAAACGGCGCGGGCGCCGGGGAGGCCCTCCGTGCGTAAGCTCGCTCTCATCGTACGCCACGAATTCCGCATGGCGGCCGCCAACAAAGCCTTCGTCATCCTGACCGTGCTCGGACCCTTCCTGATCCTCGCCGTCACCGTGCTGCCCACCTTCGTCGCCAACAACCCGGCCGCCATGTCGGCGGGAAGGCCGGTGGCCATCTCGAGCGCGGTGCCGGGAGCCGCCGAGGCCCTCGCCGCGGCCTACGAAGGCATGGGAGTCGAGGTCTCCGTGACGGACGACCCTCGGGCGGCCAAGGCCGCCGTGCTGGACGGCTCGTCCGCGGGCTACGTGGTCGTGGAAGCCGGCTGGCCCGACGCGGGCCGGGCGCTTTTCTACTCCAAGACCGGCGTCGACGCCACCATGTACGCCTCCACCCGGGCGATACTCGGCGCCTTCGCCCGCGAGCTCCGCATCGGCGCCGCCGGCATCGATCCCGCCCTGGTCCGCGGCATACTCGCCGACGCTCCCTTCGAGGTGCTCAAGATCGGCCCCGAGGGGAACGAGGAGTCGAAGACCCAGGACGACTTCATGGAGGCGCTCTTCGTCTCCCTGAGCTTCGTCATGGTGCTCTACATGACCGTCCTGCTCTACGGCCAGATGATCGGCGCCTCGGTCGTGCGCGAGAAGACCTCGAAGACCGTCGAGGTGATGCTCTCGAGCGTGACGAGCCGCGAGCTCATGTTCGGCAAGATCTTCGGGCTCGGCCTCGCGGGACTGCTGCAGTACGGCGTCTGGATCTCGGTCGCCCTGGCGCTGGTCAAGCTGGTCGGTCCCGCGTTCGACCTCGCGGTGCCCGCGTCGATCAGCCCCGAGAACCTCGGGTGGCTGCTCGTCTTCTTCCTGCTGGCCTTCTTCCTCTACTCTTCGGCCTACGCCGCGCTCGGCGCCGCGAGCGAGGACGAGCACCACCTGGGGCAGCTGGCCTGGCCCCTGCTGTTGTTCCTCATCGTGCCGCTGGTCATGGTTTCCTCGTTCATCATGTCGCCCGATTCCGCGCTGGCGACGGCGCTCTCGATCTTCCCGATGACGGCGCCGCTCGTGATGCTGATCCGCGTGCTGGTCTCCGATCCGCCCGCGTGGCAGCTGGCGCTCTCCGTGGGCGCGGTCTTCGCCAGCGTCGTCGGCATGGCGCTGCTCGCCTCGAAGATCTTCCGCACCGGCATCCTGATGACCGGAAAGCGGGCGAAGCTCGGCGAGATACTCCGCTGGGTCGCGGTCAGGTAAGCGCCACGCGGCCGGGACACGGATCCCGGCCGCGCCCTCACCCGCTCGGCGCCGGAAGGTCCTGAACGACCGGGCCCGCCTCCGGCGGGGCTTCCGCGACGCGGAGCCTGACCGTGAAGACGGTCCGACCCGGCCGCGATTCGAAGCGGATGGCGCCGCCGGAGCCCTCCACGAAGCGCCTGCAGACGTCGAGCCCGAGCCCGGTGCCCTCGCCGTCGCGCTTCGTGGTGAAGAAGGGCTCGAAGACCCTGCCCTGGATTTCCGCGGGTATGCCGGGGCCGTCGTCGCCGACCGAGACCTCGACCCAGGAACCGTCGCGGCGGGTGGAGAACGAGAGGACGCCCTGGTTGCCCATGGCCTGGAGGGCGTTGTTCACCAGGTTCACCCAGACCTGGTCGAGTCGGTCCTTGGAACCGAGCACCTTGTCGCGGCACTCCCAGCTCCGCTCGACGCGGATCGTCCGCTTGTAGGCGCCGTAGTAGAGCACGAGCAGGTTCTCGATCGAGGCGACCGGGTCCACCGGTTCGGATTCTCCCGGCGAGGTGCGCGAATAGGACTGGATGGCGGTGACGACCCGCGATGCCTTGAGCGCCGCCTCGGATACTATGCGCGAGGAACGGACCAGCGCCGCCACCTCGGAGACCGACTCCACGAGCGACGACGCGGCGGGGATTCCGGCGAGCCGGGCGGCGAAGGCGAGCGCGTCGTCCGGCTCGAAGAGTTCGGCGAGCTCCCGCGCCAAGCGACGCGGCTTCTCGAAGCCGCCGCGCGCGAGCGCGGCCTCCAGGCCGTGGACGACCTCGCGCTCGGAGGAGTCCTCGAGGCTCATCGCCCGGGCGACCGCGCGCTCCACCATTTCGTCCGCCAGCGCCTCGCAACCCGGGCAGCGGGTATCGTCGGCCCGGGCGAGCGAGCGGATCGCCGCGAGTATCCGCTCCGGGGTTCCGCTCACGGCGGACAGGATGGCGCCGAGCGGCGTGTTCAGCTCGTGGGCGATGCTGGCGCCGAGCCGTCCCATCAGGGCGTGCTTTTCGGCGACGGCGAGGGATTCGCGTGCGTGCGTCAGCTCGGCGAGCGCGCCCTCCAGCTCCGCGGTGCGCTCCTTCACCTTGATTTCGAGGTTGGCCGCGAGATCGGCGAGCCTCGCTTCGGTCTCCTTGTGGTGGGTGATGTCGCGGATGGACTCGATCGCGCCAATGATACGCCCCTCGGCGTCGCGGAAGGGCTTGGCGATGCCCCACAGGTGGAAGCCCGTTCCGGACCGCATATAGGCGTTGTAGTTTTCCGCCACGAGCGAGTCGCCGCGTCGCTCGAGGGAATCGTACTTCGCCTCCGTGGCCGGATCGGGCTTGAGCGCGAGGTCGACCAGGATGGGGCGGCGGGAGCCGAAGAAGGGCAGGGCGTATTCGTAGTCGCCCCGCCCCATCACCTCGTCCGCGGATTTCCCGGACAGCTCCGCGATGGCGCGGTTCCAGGCGATGATCCGGCCCTCGAGGTCGATGGCGAAGGTGGGGTCCGGCAGGAAGTCCAGGATGTCGGCGAGCTGGCGCTTGGAGGATTCGAGCGCCTTCTCGACGTTCCGTCGTTCCGCGAGCTCGCGGTCCGCGCTCGCTCGCGCCTCGGCCGCCTTCCGCGCGTCGGCCGCGAAGGTTCCGAGCACGGCCAGGCTCGACAGGACGGCGAAGGTCGCGCCGCCGAGGCCCACGCGCGAGACCTGGAGCTCGCGGAAGGGATCGAGGAAGCCTCCGAACAGGTTCTGCGAGAGGGACTGCAGGCTCGACAGGATGAACACCAGGACGGCCGCGAGGTGGAGCCAGTCGTCCCGGCGCCACGCGCGGGCGAAGGCGACGCGGACGAGGGTGGCGAGCGCCACGATCGAGGCAGGCGACGACGCGAGGTTGATGGCCGAGAGCAGGGGCCCCCTCGTACCGCGGGCGGCCCAGGTCGCTCCTTGATGCGCGTCCGCCGACGGGACGGTCTGCGAGATGACCAGGGAAGGATCCGCCGCCGTCGCCGCGCAGACGAGCAGGGCGAACGCCACGCCGGCCATGGTCATCGCCCGGAGAGCCCGGTCGAGCCGCGCGCCGAGCCGCGAGTCGGACACGGCGCGCGCGTAGAGGAAGAAGGCGGGTACGAACCAGGCTCCGCTCGCGACCTGGGCGGCGTGGAACAGCCGGCCCGTCGGTATGGCGCCCTCGATCAGGCCGCACGCGATGACGACCAGTTCAAGCCCGATGAAGGCTGTGGCCGCGAGGTTGACGAAGAGCGAGGCGCGCAGGGAGCTCCTGGGGTGCTCGCGCAGCGCGACGAGGATGAGGGCGGAGCAAAGCGCCACGGCGCCGAGCGCGAGGTTCGGAACGGAGAGCTCCATGAAGCGGACGAAGGCGCTCGGCGCACCGGGGGGCATGGCGCAAGTCTAAGCCCGCGCGTCGGCCGGGACAAGCTCTCCGCGCGTTTCAGCGTCGGCCGGCGGCTTCCACGCGGTTCCGGCCCTTTTCCTTCGCGCGCGCGAGGGCGTCGTCCGCCGTCGAGAGCAAGCCCTCCGCGGTCTTCGCGTCGTCGGGCAGGCTCGAGACGCCGATCGAGCCGGTCAGCCGGAGCCGCACGGGCGCCGCGTTCCTGCCGGTCCGGAATTCCAGCCAGAGCCCTTCGATGACGGCGCGCGCCCGCTCGGCGACCGCGAGCGCCTCGGCCTTTCCCGCGCCGCGGAGCAGCAAGGCGAACTCGTCGCCGGAAAGGTGGGCCGCCACGTCGTTCTCGCGGACGAGGGACTGAAGCGCCGCGCCCGTCGAGGCGATGGCGGCGTCGCCCGCGGCGAGCCCCCAGGCGGCGTTGACCTCGCGGAAGCGGTCGATGTCGAGCATGAGCAGCGAGCAGGGAGTTCCCCGGCGCACCGCCTCGTCGAGGTTCTCGTCGAGGTAGCGCCTGTTGAAGAGCCCGCTCGCCTCGTCGACGATGGTTCTCCGCCGCGCGGATTCGCCCCACTTCACCAGATCCGACAGGATGCCGGTCGCCTCGGCGAGCCGCGTCCGCATCACGTCGCGCATCGAGGCGAGCAGCTTCGCGCCGATGACGGGATGGTCCCAGACCATTCGGTAGAAGTCGATGCCCTCGAGCACGAGCAGCTCCGAATCGACGCGGGCGTAACAGGTGGCCGAACGCGGCAGCCCCTCGACGATGGCCATCTCGCCGAAAAAGCGCCCGGGGCCGAATTCGTAGGTGTCGACCTCCACCCCGTCGGCTTGCGGCGCGCGCATGCCGACGAGCCCGGACCGGACGATGTAGAATTCGGTGCCCGTGTCGCCCATGCTGAAGACGATCGAGCCCGACGCGACGCGGCGCTCGCCGAGGAAGGCGGAGAGCGCCTCGAGCTCGAGCCGGCTCATGTTCCCGAAGGCCCCGGTGGCCGCGAGGAAATCCGCGACCGGGTTCATCCCGTCGCCTTCGCGGAGGGCCGGACCCGATAGACGCGGCCGCCCCCGTCCTGCCACGCCTTGAGCAGCACGTCGCGCGCGCGGTCGAGCAGGCGCCGCGCCTCGGCGCCGTCTTCGGGCCAGAGCGCTATGGCGAAACAAGCCGTCAGCGGGAAGGGCCGGCCGCCGTTCGCGTCGGACAGGTCGATCGCATGGAGTTCGCCCGCTATGGTCCGCGCCAGGGCGACGGCGCCCTCCGCGTCGAGTCCGGGCACGAGGACGGCGGTTTCGTTGGAGCGGACGCGGAGCGCCTCGCCGCCGGGATGGACCCTGGCGACGGCGAGCAGCCGAGCCGCGACGCGGGACATCGCGACATCGCCGGCGACGTGTCCGCGGGCGTCGACCAGCTCCTTGAAACGCTCCGGCTTGAGGAGGACGAAGGCCGCGCGGCCCTTCAGCGAAGGCGCGAATTCCTCGTCGAACCAGGCCCGGTTGCGCAGGCCCGTCGCCGCGTCCACGTGGATGCGCCGCCTGAGCTCGCGCACCCACGGGGAATTCTCGGCGATGAGCGCGCGGGCCGCGCGGATGCGGCCCGCGACCATGGCGAGGGAGCGGAGCAGGATGCGGGCCGTGGTATCGGGCTTTTCCAGCGACATGGTCTCGAGGGTCACGCCGGCGTGCGGGAAGACCAGGAGCGAGGTCGGCCCGACGGCCGCGGCCCGCGCGTCGCGGCGCGTGCCGGCGGCGAAGTCGAAGTCGCCCACGACTTCGTCGGGCCCGAACCTGGCGAGCTCGAGCTCGGCTCCGTCGACCACGCGCGAGACGCGCACCTCGCCGGATCGCACCACGAAGAAGCGGTTCGCCTCGTCCCCATCGCCGAACAGCGCCGCGCCGTCGGGAACCTCGAGCCGCTCCGCGCGCGAAGCCACGTAGGCGAGGTCGTCGTCGAGCAGGGCGGCGAAGAGCTCGGCCTGCCTGAGCAATCTGAACGTTTCGGCGTTACCGGGATTCGTCGGCATGGTTTTTCGGGCCAGTATAGGACCGCGCCTCCGCCCCGGTCAAGTTGCGCCCCATTCCCCCGGACACGACGCCGAGGCTCCGAGAGCCGGAAAAAAGGGAACGAGAAGCGACGCCGAGTCGCCGAGCGCGCCGAGAGGAAGGCGAGGCGTCCGGGATTTCCTCCCTCGATCCTGCCGTTTCCTCTCCGCGACTCGGCGCCTCGGCGTTTTCCCGTCTGCTACGGAGCCAGCCTGGCGTCCAGCCAGAGGTTGAGCATGCGCAGGGCTCGGTCGGCGGTGCGGAAGATCGGCACGCCGCGCCTGCCGAGCTCGTCCGCGAGCGGGTCGTACAGGCTCCCCGAGTCGACCACCGCGATCCACGGCTTGTCGGTCTCCGCCATGATCCTGCCGTAGCGCCCGGCCACCGAGTCCTCCCGCGTGACGTCTTCGGCGTGGCCCTCGCCCGCGCCCAGCGTGTTCATGGCGCCGGTCAGCGGCACGATGCCCGCGAGTCCGCAGTCCACGTTCGGGTCGTCGAGGATGGTCCGGAAGGTGTCGTCGTAGGCGGCGTCGGGCGCCATGGGCGTGAGGTCGATCGGGTTGTGCACGTCCACGATCTCGCTGATGCGCGAGTCGGCGAACACCTTTTCGAGCCGCGGGACCGAGGCGGGGCTGAACCCGGCGAGCTCGAGCGAGCCGAGGTTGTCCGCGAAGGCCACGCACTCGAAGCCGGCGTTCGAGAGGGCGCCGAGCCTCCGGCCCGCCGCCTTCTTGCCGCGGAGCAGCGCGAAGGTGGTAAGCGCGTCGTCGAAGTCGTCGAGCGTCTCGACCACCACGGCGCCGGCCTGGGCCATGAGGGCGCGCGTCACGGGCCAGTCGCCCGCGATGCTGGCCGTGTGCGAGGCGGAGGCCGCGGCGCCGGCGGCCGTGCGTCCCGCGCGGTAGAAGATGACCGAGCGGCCGGAGTCGACGATGCGCCTGACGGCGCGCAGGGTCTTCTCGCCGTCGAGCGGCTTGAAACCCTCGACGTACACGGCGAAGATCTCGAGGTGGCGGTCGTCCGCGAGGCGCTCGAGGTAGTCGCCGACGGTCAAGTCCATCTGGTTGCCGCAGGTGATGACGTACTTCGGGTTCACCCGCGGGTGCTTCGAGACGCGGCAGATGGCGAAGGCGCCCGACTGCGAGATGACCGCGATCGGCGCCACCTCCCCCTTGGGCATGGGCAGCTTGTGCTCGGGGATGAAGAGCGTGTTGTACCGGCCCGGCACCGAGCGGATGCCGAGGCAGTTGCCGCCGTTGAGGAGCGGTCCGCCCCCTTCCGCGCGGGCCTTGGCCAGCGCCGCCTTCATGCGGCCCACGATCTCCTCGGTGCCTTGCTTCTCCTCGAGGCCTCCGGGAATGACGATGACGCTCTCCGCCTTGTCGGCCTCGGCCAGCTCGGCGATGGTGAGCGCGGCCTGGGCGGCCGGTATGACCAGCACGAAGAGGTCCACCTTCTCCGGCAGCGAAGCCACGTCCGGCACGCAGCGGCAGCCGTCGAGCTCGTCGAGGCCGGGCTTGACCACGTAGAGCCGTGTCCGGTCGAAGCCGTTCTCGATGAGGTTGCGCAGGATGATCCGGCCGTTGTTCATGCCCTTCTCGGACACGCCGATGACGGCGGCGCTGCGCGGCTCGAGGATGCGGTCGATCTTGCCGAGGGGACGGGCGGCCTGCGCCGCGTTGACGATCCGGTCGCCCACGCGCTCGAGTTCCCCGCCCTCGAGGCGGCCGATCTTCACGAGGGCGTCGAGCGCGACGAGGCGTCCTTCGCCCTTTTCGTCCTTCGCGACCGCGAAGGGGTTCACCTCGAACTCGAGGATGCCGAGCGCCGGGAAGAGGGAGGACGCTTCCACGAACGCGGCGACCACGTCGACGAGCTTCCTCTCCTCGAGCGCGGCCCTGGTGCCGCGGAGGCCCCCGCAGAGCAGGGTGCGCACCGCGTTGTCCCGGAGCGCCCGCTCCACCTCGGCGCGACCCGACACCGCGGGGCTCCAGAAGGCGTTGGCGGCCCCGGGCTTGAACACCGTCGCCAGGAACTCGGTGTAGACGCCGCCGGGGCCGAAGCTCACGACGGGGCCGAAATCCGGCGCGAAGCGGTAGCCGACGATGATCTCGTGGCCGAGCCTCGGCTCGAAGGGCACGAACTCGTTGATCGTGAAGCCCTCGACCTTCTGGCCGGCGAATTTGGCTTCCATGGCGCGGATCGAGTCCGCGATCGCGGCGCTTTCGTTCGGCACGATGGCCACGCCGCCGACCTCGGTCTTGTGGAGGATCTCGGGGCTGATGACCTTGAGCACCGCGCGCGGCCCCGGAAGGAGGGCCTTCGCCGCGGCTTCCTTCGAATCCTTGACGAAATGGCGGCGCGCGGTCGGCACGCCCATGGCCTCGAGGATGGCGAGGCCCTCGAGCTCGGTCAGCGCGTCGCGGCCCTCGGCGAGGGCGGCGTCCACGAGCTTACGGATTGGCGCGGCGTCCATGCTCGAAGGCCCTCAGGTTGGCGTCGACGACCGCGTCGCCCTTCCGGGCGAAGAGGTCCTTGATGGCCGCCTCGAGGGCGGACGCCTCGAGCGGCAGGTATTTCGCGGCGGCGCCGACGAGCGCCACGTTGGCGGCGCGCGCGTTGCCGGCTTCCTTCGCGAGCGCGTCCGCGTCCACGAGCACCGCGCCCGGAATCTTGCGGAGCTCCGCGACGACGGCGTCGGGGTCGGGATAGTTCGTCATGTTCTTGAGCGGCGCGGTGGCCGTGACGATCGCCCCGCCCTTCCGGAGCCAGGGCACGTAGCGCAGGGCCTCGAGCGGCTCGAAGGCGAGGATCAGGTCGGCGCTCGCGCGCGGGATGATGGGACTCGCGACCGGCTTGTCGGACATGCGCAGGTGCGCGAGCACCTCGCCGCCGCGCTGGCTCATGCCGTGCACCTCCGACTGCTTGACGTCGAGGCCGGCGGCCATGGCGGCGCGCGCGATCACGACGGACACGGAGATGCCGCCCTGGCCGCCCACGCCGCAGAGGACGATGTCGTACTTCATTTCGCGCGCTCCTTCTTGTAGGCCTCGATGCAGACGCGCACGCCGATGACCACCGAGGGACCCGGGTGGGCGAGCTCTTCCTTGATGGCCTTCACGCTCGCCTCGTGCGAGCGTTTGTGCGCATCGAGCACGCGGACGTGGGCAGGATCGACGCCGAGCCCGATCACGAGGTCCTTGAGCCTCGAGGACGGCGCGATGGTCGGCTGGGCGCCGGTCATGCCGGTGGTCTGGTTGTCGAGGATGTAGACGGTCGTGTTCGTGCCGTGCGAGACGGCGTCGACCAGGTTGCTCATGCCGGAATGGTAGAAAGTCGAGTCGCCGATGATGGCCACCGTCGGCCGGAGGCCCGCCTCGGCGGCGCCGCGCGCCATGCCGATGCTGGCGCCCATGTCGACGCAGCTCTCGATGGCGTTGTACGGCGCGAGCGCGCCGAGCGTGTAGCAGCCGATGTCGCTGTTCACCGCGTGCGTCGGGTACTCGAGCAGCGCTTCCTTGAGCGCGGCGAAGCTGTCCGCGTGCGGGCAGCCGACGCAGAGCTGCGGCGGGCGTCCGGGCGGGGGCAGGCCCGGCGCCGGGACGCCCTCGCGCTCGGGAAGGCCCAGGGCCGCGCGCACGAGGTCGGGGTTGAGCTCGCCGTCGAGCGGCAGTTCCCCGCTCATCTTGCCGAGCACGGGGATCGGCGTCGGGAGGACGCCGCGCAGGGCTTCCTCGACCACGGGGTAGCCGTCCTCGATCACCAGCACCTTTTCCACGTTCGCGCAGAGCTCGCGGAGCTTTCCGGCGGGTATGGGGTAATGCCCGATATGGAGGTGCGACGGCGCCTCGCCCTCGGCGGCGACGAAGTCCTCGAGGTTCTCGCGGTAGTACTGGAGCGCGAGGCCCGCGGTCACGACGCCGAGCTTCTTCGACGCGGCCGCGAGCGTCGAGCGTTCCTCGGCGTAGGCGCGGAAGTCCGCCTGCTTGCCGAGCAGCGCCTTCCAGCGCTTGCGGGCGACGGCCGGCATGAGGATCCACGACATGTCCTGCGGGGCCTTGTCGACGGGGTTCTGCGCCCTTCCCTTCGCGGCGACCTTGACGACGGCCCGGCTGTGGGCCAGGCGCGTCGTGATGCGGACGAGGACGGGGACTTCGTGCTTCTCGGAAAACTCGAAGGCCTCGAGCGTCATGTCGTAGGCTTCCTGCTGGTCCGCGGGCTCGAAGCAGGGCATGCGCGCGAAGGCGGCGAGCGCGCGGCTGTCCTGCTCGTCCTGGCTCGAGTGCATGCCCGGGTCGTCCGCGACCACCACGACGAGGCCGCCGTGGATGCGGATCAGGGCGGAGTTGACGAAGGGGTCGGCGGCCACGTTGAGGCCGACGTGCTTCATCGACACCATGGCGCGCCGCCCCGCGTAGGAGGCGCCGAGGGCGCTCTCGTAGGCGGTCTTCTCGTTGGCGCACCACTGCGCCACGAACTTCGCGCCGTCGGCGGTGGTCGCGCCTTTCTCCGCCATGGCCTGCAGCGTTTCCATGATCTCGGTGCTCGGCGTGCCGGGATAGGCGAAGGCCGCCGAGAGTCCCGCGTGCACGGCGCCGAGCGCGATCGCCTCGTCGCCCATCAGGGTTTCGGTGTTCATCGGGGACTCCTAGAAATAGAGCTCGTATTCCCGGGGCACCTCGCGGGCACCCAAGGCTTGCGATGCCGGACCGTCGCGCCCGCGGGACGGTTCGATCCGCGAACCGGCTGACACGGAGCAACGCCCCGGCCTTTCAGAAATACAATTCATACTCTTGAGGCACCTCGCGGGCGCCCAGAAGCACGATGCGATCCCGTCGCGCCCGCGGGACGGTTCGCTCCGCGAACCGGCTGGCCCGGACAACGCCCCGGCCTTCATTAAAAATAAAGCTCATATTCTTGCGGGACCGGGGCGTTGTAGACGTACTCGGCCTCTTTTTCCTTGATGCGGATCCACTCGTCGAGCAGGGCCTCCGGGAAGGCGTGGAGCAGCCACTTGCGGTCCTTGCGGAGCCCGTTCATCACGTGGTAGAGGCCCGTGGGGAAGGTGTTGCGCGGCGTTTCCTTGGTGTTCGCGAAGCCCAGCTTGACCGGGTCGAGCCCGCGCTCGATGCCGTCGAGGCCCGCGAGCAGCATGGCCGCGAGGAAGTAGTGCGTGTTCGCGGTGGCGTCGCCGGTGCGGAACTCGATGCGCGCCTCGCCCTTCTTGAGGTAGCCGGGAATGCGCACCGCCGCCGCGCGGGACCCTTGCGCGAAAGTCGCGCTGACCGGGGCCTCGTAGCCGGGCACCAGGCGGCGGTAGCTGTTGGTGCTCGGGTTGGAGAACGCGAGCAGCGAACCGGAGAGCGCGTGCTCGAGCAAGCCGGCGGTGTACGACAGGCCCGCCTCGGACAGGCCGTAGAGCCCCTCGCCCGGGAAGATCGACTTGCCGTCCTTCTCGACGAACTGGTGGACGTGCATGCCGTTGCCCGCGATCTTGTACATGGGTTTCGGCATGAAGGTGACGCGGAGGCCCATCTCGTCGGCGCAGGACTTGATGATCCACTGCGCGAGCGCCACCGAGTCGGCGGCCTTCGAGAGGGGAATGAAGTTGAGCTCGATCTCGAGCTGCGCGGCGCCGACCTCGTGGTGGTGGTACTTGACCGGGATGCCCGCGTCCTCCATCGCCTTGACCGCGCGGTCGCGGAGCAGGGCGTAACGGTCGTCCGGCGCCAGGCGGTGGTAGCCCTTGGAAAGGCCGAAGCGGGGCGCGTCCTCGCGCTCCTCGCCGATGCCCTCCACGCTCTCCACGAAGTAGTACGAGTGGCCGGTGGTGGTGGAGTAGCGCACGTCGTCGAAGACGTAGAACTCGAGCTCGACGAGCATCTTCGCCTCGTCGCCGATTCCGGAAGCCTTGAGCCGCTCGACGGCCTTGCGGACGACGGTGCGCGGGTACTGGTCGAAGGGCCGGCCGTCGGTGGTCTCCACGTCGCAGAACGCGTGCAGCACCTTGAAGCCGTCGCGGTCCTGCACGAAGCCCGTGGACAGGTCGGGGATGGCCACCATGTCGCTCTTGTGCACGTCCGCGTAGCCGAAGTTCGAGGCGTCGAAGCCGATGCCGTGCTTGAGCACCTTGTCGGTGATGTAGCCGCGGGGCAGCGAGACCGAGCGGAGCTTGCCGTGGATGTCGACGACGAGCATGGAAAGATAGTCGATCGACGAAAGATCGCCCGCGTAGCGCGCGAGTTGCATGGGAGTTCTCCTTGGGAAGAGGACGATGGGGAGCTTGAATCGTAACCCGGTTCCTCCATTCCGTAAAGGAAAAGGCCCGGGGTCCGACCAGGACGCCGCCGGGGAAAGGCGCGAGGAGGCGGGATGGAAGGGCCCGGGAAGGAAGGGCGGAGCCCTTTCGTCCCGGACGGCTCCCGGATTCCTGACCGACGCGCCGGGCAAATAAACCTTGCCCCGATCCGCCGCGCCGCTTACCATGGGAAGGCAGCGACATTCCGCCCCGGGAGGCCCGATGGAACTCAGGAAGTCCCTCGACACGATCGGCGTGTTCAGCCTCGGCGCCGGCGCCATGATCAGCTCGGGGCTCTTCATCCTGCCCGCCCTCGCCTTCTCCGAAGCCGGACCCTGGGGCGTGCTGGCCGCGTACGCGGTGGCCGGTCTCGGCATGCTGCCGGCCATCTTCTCCAAGCTCGAGCTGACGAGCGCCATACCCCGCTCGGGGGGCGCCTTCTTCTACCTGGCCCGCATCTTCGGCGGCGGGGTCGGCACGGTCGCGGGGCTGGCCGACTGGTTTTCCATCGCCCTGAAAAGCGCCTTCGCCCTGGTCGGCATCGGCCTGTTCGGCAGCCTGGTGGCGCCCGGCCTCGGCGAGGGCGAATTCAAGCTGATCGCCCTGGGCGCGCTCGTACTCTTCACCCTGGTCAACGTCCTCTCCGTGGAAGGCACCGGACGCTTCCAGGTCGCCATGGTGGTCGCGCTGCTCGCCATACTGGTCGCGTACATCGTGGTCGGGTACAGCTCGATGGACTTCGTCCACTTCTCCGCCTCGTCCTTCCCGGGGGCCAAGGCCATGCTCTCCGTGACGGCCATGGTCTTCATCTCCTACGGGGGCATCACCAAGATAGCGGCCGCGGTCGAGGAGGTGCGCGACGCGAAGCGCATGCTGGTGCCGGGCATGCTGGCCGCCTTCCTGGTCGTCCAGGTCGTCTACCTGCTCGCGGTCTTCGTGACCGTCGGCGCCATGGACGGAGCGAGGCTCTCGTCCTCGGTCTCCCCGCTCACCGACGCGGCCTCCGGATTCTTCGCCTCGCCGGCCCTCTCCGAAGTCGCGGTCGTCGCCGTGGCGGCGGCGGGCCTCCTCGCGTTCTTCACCACCGCCAACGCGGGCATCCTCTCGGCGAGCCGCGTGCCCATGGCCATGGCGCGCGACGGACTCCTGCCCGCCTTCCTCGGGAAGGTCTCGCGCAAGGGCACGCCGGTGCCGGCCATCCTCGCCACGAGCGGCTTCATGGCGGCCGTCATCCTCGGTCTGGGGGCGAAGGAGCTCGCGAAGGTCGCCTCGCTCTTCCTGCTCCTCGTGTTCGCCCTCGAGAACCTCGGGCTCGTGCTCATGCGGGCCTCCCGCATGGCGAACTACCGGCCCATCTTCCGCTCGCCGCTCTTCCCCGCCATGCAGATCGCGGGCATCGTCCTCTACCTCTCGCTGATCGCCTCGACCGGCCTCGTGCCGCTCGTCATCGCCGCGGTTTTCGTCGTCGCCGCCCTGGCGTGGTACCTGGCCTGGGGCCGCCGCGGCTGGAACCGGACCTCGGCGCTCCTGACCATGACGCGGCGCCTCTCGGAGCCGGACTTCGGCTCGACGGTGAACGACCTGGAGGACGAGCTGCTCGAGGTGCTGATGGAGCGCGACAATATCGTCGAGGACCGCTTCGATCGGCTCGTCAAGGAATCCGCCGTCATCGACTACGACCGCACCGTCGACCGCGAGGAGCTCTTCCGGGACGTGGGCGACCTCTTCGGCGACCGCCTGCGCATGGACGGCGCCGCCCTGGCCCGCCGCTTCGCGGCGCGCGAGAACGAGGCTTCCACCATCATCGATCCGGGCGTCGCGGTTCCCCACGCCCTGCCCCACGTGGTGCTCGAGGGCGAGAGCCTCTTCGACCTGGTGCTGGTTCGCAACCGCTTCGGCATCAAGTGGGGCGGCGACGAGGTGGTCTACACGGCCTTCTGCATGGTGGGTTCGCGCGACGAGCGCACCTTCCACCTCAAGGCCCTCATGTCGATCGCGCAGAGCCTGCAGGATCCCGCCTTCGTCAAGGCCTGGTCCGAGGCCCGGACCGAGCGCGAGCTCCGCACCGCCCTGGTGCTGGCCCGGCGCAAGCGCTTCCCCGACGGAGGAACCGAGCTTCCGGCGAAGGAGTCGCCCCTCGGCTGAGCCGCCCTCGCTTGCCCAAGCGCCCGGGAAACCGTAGGCTGTCTTCCATGGGATACGCCGAACACGACATCCGCCTTCCCGCCGCGGCCGGCGACGCCGAGCTCCGCGCGCTGGTCGCGAAGAAGACGGGACTGCGCGTCTTCACCTTCGCCATCCTCAAGAAGAGCCTCGACGCGCGCCGCAAGGGCGACATAGCCTGGCTCTTCCGCGTGGGGGTGAGCTCGCCGGAAATCCCCTCCGGCGAGGCGCCCGCGGCCCAGGACCTGGAGCCGGAGCGACGGAAGCGCGACGAACGGGTCGTGGTGGTCGGCACCGGGCCGGCCGGCGTGTTCGCCGCCGACTACCTTTGCCGCGCGGGCTTCGCCGTGACCGTGCTCGAGCGCGGCGGCCGCGTCGAGGACCGCGCCGCCGCCATCGCCGCCTTCGAAGCGGGCGGGTCCTTCGGCGCCTCGGACAACTACGCCTTCGGCGAAGGATGCGCGGGCACCTTCTCCGACGGCAAGCTCTCGTCGCGCAGCAAGGGCATCGGCTTCGAGCGCGAGTACGTCTTCCGGCGCTTCATCGAGGCCGGCGCCCCGGACGAGATCCTCTACATGACCCATCCCCACCTCGGCTCGGACCGGCTCTTCCGCATGACGGCAGCCCTGCGCCGCTCGCTCGAAGAGCGGGGCGTCGCGTTCCGCTTCGGCGAGCCGATGACGGACCTCGTGGTCCGCGAAGGGAAGGTCGCCGCCCTGCGGACGCCAGCCGGCGACCTCGAGGCGGAGCGCTTCATTCTTGCCACGGGACATTCGGCCTTCGAGACCTTCCGCACGCTGATCGCGCGCGGCGTGCCGTTCCGGCCCAAGAATTTCGCCGTCGGATTCCGGGCCGAGCACGCGCAGGAAGCGATCAACCGCGCGCAATGGGGCGTTCCCCGCATCCCGGGCGTCAAGGCCGCCGAATACCGCCTGGCCGCCCAGGCGGGCGACGGCACGGGCGTCTACTCGTTCTGCATGTGCCCGGGGGGAACCGTGGTGCCGGCCTCCGCCTACGAAGGCTGCTCGGTGGTGAACGGAAAGAGCGACTACGCGCGCTCAGGTCCCTTCGCCAACGCGGCGGTGGTCGCGGGCCTGTCCCTCCCCGCGCTGCTCGGCCGGGAAATCGGCGCGCTCGAATCGCTCGACTGGCTCGAGGCGCTGGAACGCTCGTACTTCGCCTTCGCGCGCGGCTGGGCCGCGCCCGCCATGACCATCAGGGACTTCCTCGCGAACCGCGCGGGCTCGCGCCTGCCCGACGCGACGAGCTACCCGCTCGGCCTCGTTCCCGCCGACCTCGCCGAGCTCCTGCCCGGGGCCCTGGTCGCGCCGCTCCGCGAGGGCCTGGCCGAGTTCGCGCGCAAGCTCCGCGGCTACGACGAAGGCCTCGTCCTCGGGCTCGAGAGCAAGACGAGCGCGAGCGTACAGGCGGTCCGCGACCCTGAGACCTTCTCCGCGGGCTTCCCGAACCTCCACCTGGTCGGCGAAGGTTCCGGCTGGTCCGGCGGCATCGTCAGCTCGGCCGCCGACGGCCTCAAGGCGGCCCGCGCCATCGCCCGCCGAGGCGCGGCCGGCGCCGGGACGGTCTAGTCCGAGGGCTTCCTCCGCACCGTCAGCTCCGCCTCGGGCTCGGCCAGGGCCGCGTTCCGCTCGCGCTCGACCCGGCGGAATTCCTCCTGGGACGAAAGCCCGCCTCCGACGCGCGCCTTGACGGGCTTCCAGCGTCCCGAGGGCCCCAGCTCGCGCGCCTTCGCCTCGTCGCGGAAATAGGTCTCGAGTATGGCGCGGATCCGGCTTCGCGCGCCGGGGTCGGTCACGGGGAAGAGCAGCTCGATGCGTTTCTCGAGGTTCCGGGGCATCCAGTCCGCGCTCGAGAGGTACACCTCCTCCGAGCCGCCGTTCAGGAACAGGAAGGCGCGGGCGTGCTCGAGGAAGCGCCCGACGATCGAGACGACGCGGATGTTCTCGGAGAGGCCCTTGATCCCGGGCGCCAGGGTGCAGATGCCGCGCACGTTGAGCAGCACTCGTACTCCCCGCGCCGAGGCGCGGTAGAGCGCGCGGATGACGTCCTCGTCGCAGAGCGAATTCATCTTCGCCATGACCAAACCCGGCGTCTCGTCATGGCTGCGCTCCGCCTCGCGCTCGATCAGGGCGATGACGCGGCGCTTCAGGTCGAAGGGCGCGACGCCGATGGTCCGGAGCCCACGGGCGGAGGACAGGCCGGTCAGCGCGTTGAAGAAGAGGGCCAGGTCGGCGCAGACGGCCTCGGACGCGGTCAGCAGGGAAAGGTCCGCGTAGATGCGCGCGGTGCGGTCGTTGTAGTTGCCGGTGGAAAGGTGGGCGTAGCGGCGGAGGCGGCCGTCGTCCTCGCGGCGGATGACCAGGGCGGCCTTCGCGTGCACCTTGAGGCCCGCCACCCCGTACACCACCACCGCCCCCGCCTGCTCGAGCCGCTGCGCCCAGGCTATGTTCCGCTCCTCGTCGAAGCGGGCCTTGAGCTCGACCACCACGGTCACCTGCTTGCCCGAGCGCGCGGCCCGGGTGAGCGCCTTGACGATGGGGGAGTCGCCCGAGGTGCGGTACAGGGTCATCTTGACCGCGAGCACGCGCGGATCGTCCGCGACGGCCTCGATGAAGCGCACCACCGGCCGGAACGACTCGTAGGGCAGGTGCAGGAGCACGTCCCGCTCGCGCACGCGAGCGAAGATTTCCTCCGGCCCCGCGGGCGACCAGGTCTCGAGCGGCTTCCAGGGCTCGGCCCGCAGTCGGTCGAAGCCCGGCGCCTCGGCCAGCTCGAGGAAGCCCTTGAGGTCGATCGGGCCGTGCATGAAGTACACGTCCTCCATTCCTAGACCGAGCGCCGCAGCCAGCCGGGCGGCCAAGGGATCGGCGTCGCCCGAGACCGAGATCCGAACCGGCCACGAATTCTGCCGGTTGATCAGGATCTCCTCCATGGCCGCCACGAAGTCGTCGTCGCGGCCCTCGTCGACGCCGATGTCGGCGTCGCGCGTCACCTTGAAGAGGCTGCGCTCGAGCACCTTCCGGCCGGGGAAGAGGGCGTGCCCGAAAGCCAGCAGCGCGTCGTCGAGCAGGGCGATGCGCACGGCGTTCCCGGTGGCGGGCACCGGCACGAAGCGGTCGAGGTTCTGGGGCATCTGCACGATGGCGAGCTCCTCCGACGGCGGAAGGGCCGCGGGGCCTCCTTCGGCCGCGTCCGACGCTTCCGCCTCGGGCGCGGTCCCCGCCTCGCCGCGGAGCAGGAAGGCCGCGTGGATGCGCAGGTTCCCGGTGGAGGGGAAGGGCTCGTCCGGCTTGACCGCGAGGGGAGTGAGCACGGGCAGCACCGACTCGGCGAACCAGGACTCGAGGTAGCGCAGGGCTTCGCCGTCCCAGGAGCCCGGCCGGACGATCTCGAGCCCGCCTTCGGCGAGTTCGGGAAGGATCTCGCGCGAAAGGCAGTCGTACTGCCGGCCGACGATCTCGCGGGCGCGGCGGGAAACCGCCTCGAACTGGGCGGCGGGACTCAGGCCGGACGCGTCCGGAGCGGTTTCTCCCGCCCGGAGCTGGGCCTTGAGCGAGGCGACGCGCACCATGAAGAACTCGTCGAAGTTCGAAGAAACGATGGCCAGGAAGCGCAGCCGGTCGAGCGGGGCGTTGCTGCGGTCCAGGCCCTCCTCGAGCACGCGGGCGTTGAACTCGAGCCACGAGAGCTCGCGGTTGAAGAACCACTCGCTCTTCATGCCAGCACCGCCCGCAGGCCGAACACGTCCTCGAAGAGGTCGCCCTTTTCCTCGAGCGAGAGCCGCTCGAGCCCGAGCTCGAGGGCGCCCTCGGTGCGGATGACGCAGGCGTCCTCGCGCAGCTCGACCGAGGCGATGCCCACGCGCTGGGTGTGTCCGCGGTCGAGGGCGTCCGCGACGCGGAGCAGGGCCGAGAGCTTCAGCACCGCCATGCGGTCCTCGCGCGAGAGGCCCATGAAGGTCGCGTGCGCGTTCGACGGCCCCTGCTTGCGGTGGTAGCGCGCACAGCTCGCCACGACGGCCGCGTCGTCGCGCTGCAAGCCGAAGATCTCGCTGTTCTGGATGATGTACTCGGAATGGCGGTGGTGCCCGCTCGAGCGGATGAAGGAGCCCACGTCATGGAGGATGGCGGCCGCCTCGAGCAGGAGCCGCTCGCGCGCGCCGAGGCCGTGCTCCTCCTTGAGCTCGTCGAAGAGCCGGAGCGCCAGGTTCGCGACGTGCAGCGCGTGCTCCTCGTCGTAGCGGAAGCGGCGGCCGAGGCTCGCCGAGCTCGCGAGCACCTGCCTGCGGATCTCGTCGTCGGAATCCGCCGCGTTGCCGAGCGCCACGCGTACCAGGAGCCCTTCGCGGATCGAGGCGGAAGGCACCACCAGCTCGTCGGCCGCGGTGCGGTCCAGGAAGAGCTTGAGGACGAGCAGGCCGGGGCCGATGCCCTCCGCCTCGTCGAAGGGCAGGCGGAAGCGGTTGACGATCTCCTCCGGGCGGAGCGAGGCGAGCTCCTCGGCGAAGGCCGAGAAGGTCACGCGGTCGATGATCGCGTAGCCTTCCTCCTCCGCGTCCGTCCCGTGGGCGGCCAGGGTCCGCGCGGCGAAGCGGGCGTCCCCGCCGATGGCCACGAAGGTGCGCACCGTGTCGAGCGCCATGTCGGCTTCGAGCATGTCGCAGGTGGTCCGCACGTGGTCCTCGAGGAAGCGGCCGAGCCAGGCCGCCGAGCCCGTGGTGGCGCGCACCTGCTCGTCGACGCGGATGGTTCCGATGCGGATCGAGTGGGCCGCCGCCATCTTGCCCCGGCGGAGCAGCATCAGCTCGGTCGAGCCGCCGCCCACTTCGATGATCAGCGCGTTGGAGCCGCGCGAGCGGGTTTTCCACTCGTCCCCGAGGGCCCGCTGCACAGCCAGGTACATGAGGTGGTTCTCCTCGATGTCCTCGACCACCTGGATCGAGAAGCCCGTGCGGAGCGACACGCGGTCGACGAAGGTCTCGCGGTTCGAAGCCTCGCGGAGCGCGCTCGTCGCGATGACGCGCGCGTCCTCGGGCTTGAGGCCGTAGCCGGCGAGCAGCTCGCGGAAGCCGCGCAGGATGGCGATGGCCTCGACCATGGAAGCGCGCGAGAGCGAACCCCGGGTGAACACGTCTCGCCCCAGGCGGGCCGGCTTTCCGGCCCGGTCGACGATGCGGAAACCGCCCGCGCCGTCCAGCTCCGCGACCAGGAGCCGCAATCCGGTCGAACCTATCTCGACGACCGCCTCGAGCCCCGAAGGCGCGAGGCGTCGATCCACGCCGCTCACGAAGTCCCTCCCCCGCGCGGCGCCGCCGGGTTGGCGACGCGCACCGGCCACTACTCTACTACGCGCGCGGCTCTGGAACGAGTCCCCGCCCCCGGGTTATGGTTCGGGCGATGAGCGAATTCCTCCTGAACCTCGTGCTGGCCGCCCTTCCCGCCGCGGCGCTGATCGCCTGGGTGCTACTCCGCGACAGGGCGCGTCCCGAACCGCCGGGCGCGGTGCTGAAGGCCGTGGCCTTCGGCCTGCTCGCGGCGGTTCCCGCCATCGCCATCGAGCCCTTCGTCGACCTGCCCTCGGGCTCGTTCCCCTGGCCGCTCGACGCGGCCTGGCGGGCCTTCGCCGTGGCCGCCCTGGTCGAGGAAGGACTCAAGTTCGCCCTGGTCAGGCTCTGGATCTTCCGCTCGAAGAACTTCGACGAGGCGATGGACGGCATCGTCTACACCATGTGCGTCTCGCTCGGCTTCGCCTTCGTCGAGAACGCCCTCTACGGCTACGCCGACCGGTGGATACTCCTGGTGCGGGCCTTCACCGCGGTGCCGATGCACGCCGCGGCCGCGGGTCTCATGGGCTGGCGCCTCGGGCTGGCCCGCCTCGAACGCGATCGCGCCCCGGACCTCGCGCGACACCACGCGATCGCGGGCCTCGGCGTAGCCGTGCTCGTGCACGGACTCTACGACTTCGCGGTCTTCGCCGGACCGATCGGCGCCTGGGCCGCCCCCCTCGTCGTGATCGCGGCCTGGATCGCCCTCGTCCGCCGCATCCGGCGAGCGGTGGACCTGGACCGCGCCCGGGGCGGCACGCCGGGCACGAACGGGGACGGCGGCGCGTGAGCGGACCCGAAATCCTCGGCCTTTTCTCGGGCCTCCGCGAGCGCGACTACGCCGCGCGCGGCCTCATGGTCCTCGAGGGCCGCATCCTGCTCGACAAAGCCCTCGACGCCGGGCTTTCGATGGAGGCGGCGCTCTGCGTGCCCGCCGATCACGCGGCGCTCGAGGCGCGCGCAGCCGGCGCCTTCCCCGTCCTCACGCTCCCCGCGCCCGATCTCTCGGAGCTGGTCGGATTCGGCTTCCACCGAGGCGTGCTCGCAGTCGCCCGACGACCGGAGATCCCCGCGCCAGGCGCGGACGGCGCCGGGATTCCCGACGGCCACGCCCTGGTCCTCTGGAACGTCACCGACCCGGAGAACCTCGGCCTGCTCTCGCGCAGCGCCGCCGCGCTCGGGGCCGCCGCCGTCGCGCTCGGCCCCGGCTGCGCCGACCCCTTTTCGCGCAAAGCCCTGCGGACCAGCATGGGCAACCTGCTCGCGCGACCGCTCCTCCGGGTCGACCTGGCCGGACTCGGCGCCTTCCGCGGCCCCGGGCGAGCCCTCGTCGCCGCGGCCCTCGGCCCCCGCTCCCGCGAGCTGCGCGGCTTCGATCCGGCGGGCCGCGCCATCGCCCTGGCGCTCGGCAACGAAGGCTACGGCCTTCCGGACGAGGTCGTCGGCGCCTGCGACGAAGCCCTCGTCGTCCCCATGGCCTCCGGCGTCGACAGCCTCAACGTCGCCGCCGCCGGCGCCATCATGATGTGGGAGCTTTTCGGGAAAGACCCGGCCTGAGCCGGGCGGCCGCCCGCCGCCCGTCGCCCGTCGCCGCGGCCGCGGCCGCGGCCGGAGCCGGGGCCGGGGCGGATGCCGGACGGCGCGGGAAGGCCGGTTCCGGCCGAGGGCTAGCCCTTCCAGTTTTCCAGCATGGCCGCCACGGAGCGGCGCATCTCGTCCATGAAACCGGACGCGAGCTTGCGCCGGTACATGTGCTGGCCGTAGTTCGAGCAACCCTCGAGATACTTGAGCCCCTCGTACTCCGGTCGCGCGAACAGCCGCGCCGCGCCGTCCGCGTCGAGTTCCCGATAGCGGTCGCGGTGGACGACCAGGTCGGCGGGCGCCCGCGAGGTGAGGGGCCGCGCCTCCTGCTGGGCGCTCGGCCAGCCGAGGGTCAGCATCGCGATCGGGAAGGCCAGGCGGGGCAGGCCCAGTAGCTCGCGGTGGATCTCCCAGTTTTCCATCACGTCGCCGATGTAGCACGAGCCGAGGCCGACGCTCTCCGCGGCGATCGCGCACTGGTGGGCCGCGATCAGCGCGTCGGAGCAGGCCAGCAGGAGGTCGCCCTCGCGCGGCCGCTTCCGTTCCTCGCCCGACGCCGCGCATAGGGCGTCGACCGCGGAAAAGGTCAGCCAGTCCTCGAGGCGCTGCGCGTCCGCCAGGAAAACGAGCACCCACGGCGCGCGCGCGATGAAGGCCTGGTGGTCGCAGGTTTCCGACAGGCGCCGCTTCAGGGCCGGATCCTCGATCTCGAGTATCGTATACAATTGCAGATTCCCCGCGGTCGGCGCGCGCAGCGTCGCCGCGAGCACCGCCTCGCGCGTCTCCGGTCCGACCGGCCTGTCCTCGTAGGCCCGCACCGATTTCCGCGCCGCGAACAACGCCAGGGTCCGATTGTCGACGTGGTCCATGGTTCCTCCGGCGGAAATCATAGCACCGTCGGCCGGGCTTCGAAGCTTCCATGGGGAAAATGGCGCGGGCTTTATCCTCCAGCTCGCGTTGCGTCCGCCGGCGGGCCCGCCGGCCTCTTCGCGGCGCCTCCGGTCCCCGCGGGCGTTCCCTTTCAGGTCCGCTTGATGAAGGTCCCCTCGTCGAGTTCCGCGAAGGCTTTCTCGAGCTCCTCGCGCGTGTTCATCACGATGGGACCTCCCCAGGCTATCGGTTCGCGGAGCGGAGGCCCGGAGAAGAGGACGCAGCGGACGCCGTGCGGCCCGGGCGCCCCGAGCCGCACGGCGTCGCCTTCGCCGAAGAGCAGCGCGCGCCGGCTCTCGAACGACTCGCCCCCGCCGCCGACCGAGACCCGTCCCTCCATCGAATAGGCGAAGCAGGCGTCGCCCGGCCGCACCGGGATCTCGAGCTCCGCGCCCGGCTCGAGGGAAATGTCGAGCATGGTCGCGTCGACGTAGGCGCCGCGCATGGCGCCTTCCGCGCCCGGGAACTCGCCGCCGACCACGCGGACCGACCAGCCCTTCCCGCGGACCTCCGGGATGCGCTCCGCGACGAGGTCGTGGTAGGCGGGCGGTTTCATCTTGTCCGCGGCGGGCATGTTGAGCCAGAGCTGGAGGCCGAGCATGCGCGGCGCCGCCTTCGGCATTTCCTGGTGGATGATGCCCGAGCCCGCCGTCATCCACTGGCAGCCGCCGTCGACGATGCTTCCCTTGTTGCCGAGGCTGTCCCCGTGCTCGATCAGGCCGGAGGCCAGGAAGGTCACCGTCTCGATGCCCCGGTGCGGATGCCACGGGAAGCCCTTCTCGTAGTCGGACGGGTCGGTCGAGTCGAACGCGTCGAGCATCAGGAAGGGATCGAACTCCTCCACGTCGCGCGAGCCGATCACCCGAACGAGCTTCACCCCCGCCCCGTCCACCGCCGGCCGCCCCGTCACCACCTTGCGAATCTCCCGGTACTTCATGCCGCGAGTATAGCCCCTCCGCCCCCGCGCGCGCCATCGCTCGGTTTCCATCCTGCCGGGAGAGTCCAAATCAAGACCGGCGAAGGGCGTCATCGAGGCCGATGAGGGCGTGGCCTGACGCACGAGAACTCACCCCACGCGCTGGCGCTTGGGGGCGCGTTCTCGCGCGTCAGGCCCCGCCCTGTAGTGTCCCGATAACGCCCCTCGCCGGCTTCGGATTATCCCTCCAGCCCGTCCGCCTCTTCGCTCGTCGCGGCCCACTCCGCCTCCAGGGAGGCGGCTTCCCGCTCGAGCGCGGCGATGCCGTCCGAGAGCTTCTTCGCCTTGGCGCCGTCGGAGTAGTTCTCCGGCAGGCCCATGGCGTGCTCGGCCGCGGCCTTCTGCGCGGCGAGGGCGTCGAGCCGCGCCAGGATCTCCTCTTCGCGGCGGCGGAGCTTGCGGAGCCGCGCCTTGCGCTCCTTGTCCTCCTCCCACGAGCGGGACGCGGCGGGCGCTTCATCCCGGGCGGGCGCTCCGGTTCCGGCTGCCGCGGCGGCGTCCGCGTCGAGCGAGGCCTTCTTCCCGAGGAAGTAGCCGTAATCGCCCGGATAGAAGCGCGGCGTCGAGCCGCAGCTGAGCTCGAGCACGCGGTCGGCGAGTCCTTCGATGAAGAACTTGTCGTGGCTGACGAAGAGCACGGTGCCCTCGAAGCGCCTGAGCGCGTCGAGCAGGACGTCCTTCGAGTCGAGGTCGAGGTGGTTCGTGGGTTCATCGAGCACCAGGAGGTTGGCGGGACGGAGCAGCATCTTGAGGAGCGCGAGGCGCGCGCGTTCGCCGCCGGAGAGGATGCGCACGCTTTTGTGCACGTCGTCGCCCCGGAAGAGGAAGGCCCCGAGCAGGTTGCGCAGCTTCGGAAGGAGCTCGGTCGGGCAGACCGTCTCGGCCTCCTGCTCGACCGTGAGGTCGCCGGAGAGCCGGTCGGCCACGTCCTGAGCGAAGTAGCCGACGACGACGCCGGAACCCAGCCGGAGGGTGCCCGAGTAGTCGGCGTCCTCGCCCGCGACCAGGCGCATGAGCGTCGACTTGCCGGCGCCGTTCGGCCCGACGAAGGCCACCTTCCAGCCGGAGTCCACCTGGAACGAGAGGTCGCGGACGACGTTCTTCGCGCCGTAGCCCTTGTCGAGCCCCTCCGTCGAGAGCGCGATCCGCCCGCACTTCGGCGGCGCGGGGAAGGTGAAGTGGATCTTCTTCATCCCTTCGGGAATCTCGATCGGGACGATCTTCTCGAGCTGCTTCATGCGGCTCTGCACCAGGGCGGCCTTCGACTCGTTGTAGCGGAAGCGGCGGATGAAATCCTCGAGCTTCGCGATCTCCTCCTGCTGACGCTCCCAGGAGGCGAAGAGGGTCTCGAGCTCGCGCGCGCGGACCTTCTCGTAATTGGTGTAGTCGCCCTTGTAGAGCGAGAGGCGGCCGTTCCAGAGCTCGTGGACCTCGCGCACCGTGGCGTCGAGGAAGGATCGGTCGTGGCTGACCACCAGGAAGCCGCCCTTGAACGCGCGCAGGTAGTCCTCGAGCCAGTCGCGGGCCTCGAGGTCGAGGTAGTTCGTGGGCTCGTCGAGCAGCATGATGTCCGGGTTCTCGAGGATGACGCGGGCGAGCGCGACGCGCATGCGCCAGCCGCCGGAAAACTCCGCGAGCGGACGGTCGAGCTCGGCCTCCGCGAAGCCGAGGCCGGTCAGCACCTCGCGGATGCGGTCCGAGCGTCGCCAGTAGCCGGAATCCTCGACGGTCTCGTGGATGGCGTGGTGCTCCTCGACCAGGGCCGCGAGCTTCGGATCCGCGGGATCGGCGGCCTCGAGGCGGCGCCCGAGCTCCTCGTAACGCTCGAGCAGGTCCTCGATCTCGCGGTAGGCCGTCTCCGCCTCCTCGCGGACGGTGCCGTCGCGGAAGGCCGCCTCGGACTGGGCGAGGTACGAGACGCGCGTGCCTTTCTGCACCGCCCGCTCGCCGGAGTCGGGCGGCAGGAGCCCCGCCACGATCTTCATGAGCGTCGATTTGCCGGCCCCGTTCGGCCCGGCGAGCGCGGCCTTCGAGCCGGAGGCGAGGTTGAGCGAGACGCCTTTCAGGATGTCGCGGGCGCCGAAGGCCAGCGACACCTCCGAGAACTGGACGAAGGCCATGGCAGCCTAGGGAACGCTGCGCTCGAAGCGGAACGGCGCGCCGGGAGCGGCCACGAGGAGGGCGCCGTCGAGCGCGTCCGCTCCGATGGCCGCGAACTCCATCCAGCCCTGGCCGCTCCGGAAGGCGAGCGGGACCGCGCTTCCGTCCGGGAAGCGGAGGGTGAGTCCCCCTTCCCAGCCGCCGGGCAGCGCCGGATCCACGAAGATGTCGAGCTCCGCGGTACCCGAGTCGCCCGCGTACTCGGCCAGCCAGTCGCCCACGACGCGCTCGTAGGCGCCCCAGGTGAAGCGGTTTCCGGGCTGCAGGGTCAGCACGCCCGCGAGTTCGTTGCTGAAGCGGACGCCGCCCGAGATGAAGGAATTCCAGGCCAGCGCGCGCCGGCCTTCCTCGGCGCGGACCAGGGCGATCACGTCGCCTTCGAAATCGATGAAGGCTTCTTCGGTTTTACCGCCGTCATCGGCGACGGACACGAGGATCTTCCGATCTCCCTCGAAGCGGACCCGCAACGGCGTCCCCTCGAAGGAGACCTCGTTGGCGCTCGTCGAGAGTCCCGTGTAGATGGCGGAGTACGAACGCGTGGGAGTTTCGAGGCGCGCGCGGGAAGCGGCGGGATCGACGAAGAATCCGTAGCGCGGCTGGAAGCGCGCGAGGTCGACGCGTTCCTCGTCGACCATCTCCTGGAAGTAGGCCGGGCGCCAGGTAACGGAGAAAAGCCTGGCGACCTTCTTCTCGTCGATGGCGGTCGAGCCCGCGGTGATCCCCGGACGCTCCTCGACCTTTTCGTCGAAGACGCGGAGCTGGTTCGAGAAAACGTAGCCCCGGGTGCCGTCGGCCGCCATGGCCAGCCACCAGTCCCCCTCGAGCTCGCGGCCGCCGGTCATCACCGGCTCGCCGTCGGCGACGCGGAGCAGCTTGACCACCTCGCCGAGCTGGAGCCGGTAGACCTGCGTGGCGCTGGCCCGGTTGTGGGGTTCCTTGCGGATCAGGAGCCCGTCGCGGAGGCAGACCGCGTAAAGGCTCGCGTTCTCCGCGAACGCCGCCGCCGCCTTCTCGGCCTCCTTCCGGCTGTCGTGGATCTCGACTTTCCAGAATGGCGCCTCGGCCTTTTCCTTGGTGCCGGGCACGCCGATGACGTAGAGCTTCTGGATGTTGGACCGGATGTACACGGGCACCACGGAACCCGAGGGGACCGAGGGCTCGTCCACGGACCAGAGCACGAGGCCCCAGCCGTGGAGCCGCGAGCAGGCGGAGGTCGAGAGGGCGACGAGGATGGCGAGCGCCGCGAGCGCCGTGCCTGGAACCCTCGCGCGGGCGCGGGGCGCGGTCGTACGTGAAGGCTGGTGCATGATTGTATCCATCCTACACGGTTTGCGCCCCTCTCGGCAACGTCCCGGAGGCGACCGCGGTCCGGACCGGCCTTCTCGCCGTGTTGCGCTCGCGCTTCCCGCTCAATAGTATGGAGGCAAGCGGGAGCCCGGCCCCGAAAGGCTTCCGCGACCATGACGCGATACGGAGTCCCTATGAATACCGCAGCCCTCGACAAGGTCGCCTCGAGCGTACGCCTCTTGGCCATGGACGCCATCCAGACCGCCAATTCCGGCCACCCGGGCATGCCGCTCGGTTGCGCCGAACTCGGCGCCCTCCTCTACGGCGAACTCCTGCGCCACGACCCGGCGGATCCCGCCTGGCTCGACCGCGACCGCTTCGTCCTCTCCGCGGGCCACGGCTCGACCTTCCTCTACTCGCTCCTCCACCTTTCCGGTTATCCGCTCGCCCTCGACGACCTGAAGCGCTTCCGCCAGGTCGGCTCGCCCTGCGCGGGCCACCCCGAGTACGGCATGATTCCCGGCATCGAGACCACCACCGGCCCCCTCGGCCAAGGCCTCGCGACGGCCGTCGGAATGGCCATCGCCGAATCCATGATGGCCGCCCGATTCAACACGCCGACCCGGAAGATCATCGACCACATGACCTACGTCATCGCCGGCGACGGCTGCCTCATGGAAGGCGTCAGCGCCGAGGCTTCGAGCCTCGCCGGCCACCTGGGCCTCGGCAAGCTCGTCGTGTTCTGGGATTCCAACTCCATCTCGATCGACGGCTCGACCGATCTGACCTTCACCGAGGACGTGGGCGGCCGTTACGAGGCCTACGGCTGGCGCGTGCTCAAGGGCTCCATGTACGACTACGAGGGCATCGCCCGCATGGTCGCCGAGGCGAAGGCCGCGGGGGACAGACCCACCCTCATCGCCCTCGAATCCGTCATCGGCAAGGGCGCGCCCACCATGGCCGGCTCGAACAAGGTCCACGGCTCGCCCCTGGGCGACGAGGAGATCGCGAAGGCGAAAACCGCCATGGGCGTCGATCCCGCGCTCAAGTTCCACGTCTTCCCCGAGGCGCGGACCTATTTCGCCGAGCGCGCCAAGGCTTTCACCGCCGTCCGCTCCGCCTGGAAAAGCGAATACGAAGCCTGGCGGAACGAAAATCCGACGCTGGCCGCGGAACTCGACGCCTTCATGTCCGGCAAACCCCTCGCGCCCTACGCCGCGCCGGCCTTCGCGACCGGCGACAAGGTCGCGACGCGCAACGCCTCGGGAAAGGCGCTCGCCGCCGTCGCCGCGTCCCGGCCGAACCTGGTCGGCGGCTCCGCCGACCTGACCGGACCCAACGTCACCCAGCTCGCGGGCGGCGTCTATTCCCGCGCGAACCGCTCCGGCCGCATGATCCATTACGGGGTGCGCGAGCACGCCATGGCGGCCATCTCCAACGGCGTCTCCCTGCACGGGGGACTCAGGGCCTTCTGCGCCACCTTCCTCGTCTTCTCGGATTACCTCAAGCCCGCCCTGCGCCTTTCCGCGCTCATGCGGCAGCCGGTCGTCTACGTGCTCACCCATGATTCGATCTACATCGGGGAGGACGGCCCGACCCACCAGCCCGTCGAACACCTGGCCGCCCTGCGCGCGGTGCCCAACGTGCGGGTGCTGAGGCCCGCCGACGCCGAAGAGACCGCGCTGGCCTGGGAACTCGCCATGGAACGGATCGATGGCCCGACCGTCCTGGCCTTGAGCCGCCAGAACCTGAGCGTACTGTCGAAGGCCGATCCGGACTGGCGGAACACGGCCCGCTGCGGCGCCTACGTGGCGCGCGCGACCGAGGGCGAACCGGACCTCGTCGTGGTGGCCACCGGTTCCGAGGTGGCGCTCGCGCTCGCCGCGGCCGACAAGGTGGCGGGGAAAAAGGTCAGCGTGGTCTCGATGCTCTCGCGAGAGCTCTTCCTCTCGCAGCCCGCTCCCGTTCGCGACGCCATCGTGCCGCCGGGCGCCCGGGTGGTCGCCGTCGAGGCGGGCGCCTCGCAGGGCTGGGAACGGATCGCCACGAGCCACGCCGACGTCTTCGCCATCGACCGCTTCGGCGAGTCGGGGCCGGGGGACGACGTCGCGCGCCACCTCGGCTTCACCGTCGACGCGCTCGCCGCCCTGCTCTCCCGCTGAGCCAGGGCCGGGCCTCCGCGTGGCCCGGTCGCCCGGCCGACGCGCATCATGCACAAAAAAGCCCTTCCCGCTCCGGGAAGGGCTTTTTCACGCGACGCCCTCGAGGCGCCGTCGCGGGATATCCGGAATCACCACCAGCCGAAGGCGGTGCCGACGCGGGTCAGGTACCACACGAAAATGATGGAGACGATGACGGAGTACGCGTTGAACCAGACGGCGAGCGCCTCGCCGTTGCGGTGCGAATTGTAGCCGAAGAAGAATCCCATGCCTATGCAGACAAGGAAGCCGATCAGCGCGTAGATGCCGTAGGCGGTGTTTTCGCCCGCGAGAGCGTCGAGGCTGAAGATGAAGGTGAAAGCGAAAAGCACGACGAAAATGAAGAAAATCAACAGGCCGTTCTTGGTTTCCATCCGACGTCTCCTTATTATCCGGATCCGGGCCGATCGGGAGGAGTATAAGACGTTTCCGGTGGGTTGTCCATCGAGCCCCGGAAAAAGGCGCGCGGCCGTCCCGCGCGGGCGCGCGCCGACGACGACCGGAAGGGCGGACCGAGCGGCTAGAGAGCCTCCCCGACGTCGGAGGCCACCCTCACCAGGCGAGGCATGGCGGCTTCCTTCCGGCCGCGTTCGATGAGCGCGCCGACGGCCAAGCCCGCGACCAGGCCGCCGAGACCGAGCAAGGCGTGGACGCCCTCTCCCGAGGCGGGCAGGAAATTCGCTCCGGCCGCGTACGCAAGCGCGAACAGCGCGAGGGGCAGGCCGAGCATGGTCAGGGCGCCGCGCGCCTGGTTGGCCGCGCTGACCTCGACGCCGACGTATTCGCCCGGCGCTGGCGCGAGCCCGCCCCGATCGAGCGCGCTCACCACGGTGCCGGCGGCGCCGCAGCTGCCGTTCGCCGCGCACGAGGCGCAACCCGCCTGCTGCTCGATCCGGACCTGCACCACGCGTCCGTCCACCTTGACGACCCTACCCCGCTCAATCACGCAGAACCTCCGCGCAGGGCAGGCGCAGGGTCTCGATGGACCGCGCCCGCCCGGAATCCTCTATTTCCACGACGCAGCCCTGAAGCTCGAGGCTTCCGCCCGCGTCCTTGGCCCAATTCGGCACGCCCGTGAGGTACTCGGCCACGCGCATCTCCGGGTCCAGGCCGCCCACGGAATCCCGGCTGCCGGTCCTGCCCGCGTCGGTCAGGAAGGCCGTACCCGCCTGGGTGACGACCGGGTCGGCGGTCTGGACGCGCCCGTGCGAACCGATCAGGACCGCCGCCCTCCCGTCGATATGGGCGAGCAGGGTCCGCTTCTCGGCGGTGGTCGACGCGTGGAAATCCACGAACACGAGCGGCCTGGCGGGCGCGGCTTCCGCGCGCATGCGCTCGAGTACCGCGTCGAAAGCCCGCAAGGGATTCTCGAGGTGGGTCCGGGAAAAGCCCGACTGGCCCTGGAGAACCATGACGCCGAGCAGGACCGGCCCGACGCGCACCAGGCGCCAGCCCTTGCCGGGAACCCCTCCCTCGGGATAGTTGGCCGGCCTGAGCAACCATGGCGAGGTCGGGAAGAGCTCGACGATGTCCTTCTTGATGAAGGCCCCGTCGCCCGTCGTGACCGTGCCGGCGCCCAGCTTGCGCAGGTATCCGGCGTGCTGCTTTCCGAGCCCCGAGCCGCCGGTGGCGCCGTCGCCGCACACGATTACGTGATCGACGCGCCGTTCGGCCACCAGAGGCGGCAGGAGCTTCCTGAGGGTGAATACGCCGGACTTGCCGACCAGCTCGGCCACGTAGAGAATCCTTGTCGCCACGGTCAGAAAATACCCCGGAGCGGGAGCCGGGGGCAAGCGGTCGTCGAGGCCGCAAGGCCGATCCCGTCAGGCGAGCAGGTTACGAGGCCGGCTCACTGGGCTTCGTAGCGCTCGACCTCGTCGTGGACGTACTCGAGGACCATGCCGACCTCGCGGAACATCGCCTCGCTCTCGGCCGCGTCATGGTAGCGACGCTCGCAGACCACCCTGACGATGCCGCAGTTGATGATCATCATGGCGCAGGAGCGACACGGGGTCATGCGGCAGTAGAGCGTGGCGCCCTCGATCGGCGTGCCGCGCCGGGCCGCCTGGCAGATCGCGTTCTGCTCGGCGTGGACGGTGCGTACGCAGTGCGTCGACGTCGTCCCGTCCTCGTTGACGAGGCGCTTCAGCTTGTGTCCGGCTTCGTCGCAATGCGGAAGCCCCGACGGCGCGCCGACGTAGCCGGTGGCCAGCACCTGGTGGTCGCGCGCGATGACGCAACCCGAGCGGCCGCGGTCGCAGGTGGCCCGCTTCGCGATGGCGTTGGCCACCTCCATGAAATACTCGTCCCAGGATGGCCGCCTGTACGCTTCATCCGCCCCGCCCATGCAGCCTCCCTCCCGGGGTCCGTCCCTCTTCCGGGATCCGTTCCTCTTCCGAGCTCTGTCCCCGGGAGCACACTATTGGCCATGGCCCGCGGGGGGTCAAGACGCCCGCGCGGCGCGGCTCGCTTGCCCCGACGGCGCCCCTGCGCTACGATGCGCCATCACATCCGGTTCCGGAGGAATCATGCCCCTGCTTCGCACCGCGCGCCGCGCAGGCGTCGCCCTCATCCTGCCCTTCCTTCTCGTCATTTCGCTCGCCGCCTGCGGCGCGCAATCGCTCGACCTGGCCGACGGCCTCTACGCGCGCATCCGCACGGCCAAAGGCGACATCGTGCTCCGCCTGGAACCGGCCAAGGCGCCGCTCGCCGTGGCGAATTTCGTCGGCCTGGCGGAGGGCACGCTCGACGCGAGCGCGGGCAAGCGCTTCTACGACGGCCTGACCTTCCACCGCGTCATCGCGGACTTCATGATCCAGGGCGGCGATCCGCAGGGCGACGGCTCCGGCGACCCCGGCTACTCCTTCCCCGACGAGTTCGACCCGACCCTGCGCCACGACGGTCCGGGCGTCCTCTCGATGGCCAACTCCGGCCCCTCGACGAACGGCTCGCAGTTCTTCATCACCCACGTGGCGACTCCCTGGCTCGACGACGCCCACACGGTGTTCGGTCGCGTCGTCTCGGGCCAGGACGTGGTCGACGCCATCGCGCAGGGCGATCGCATGGACAAGGTCGAGATCCTGCGGGTGGGAGCGGAATTCAAAGGCTACAAGGTGGATCAGGCGCGCTGGGACGAGCTGGCCGCCAAGGCGGTCTTCGCGGCCAACGAGCGCGCCAAGCTGGTCCGCGAAACCATGATCGCCGGATTCAGGACCAAGATGCCGGACCTGGTCGAAGGGCCGCGTGGACTCCTTTACAAGGTGCTCAAGGAAGGCACGGGCAAGCCGCCGCTCCGCGGTTCGCTGGTCAAGGTGGAGTACAAGGGGATGCTGGCGGACGGCCGCGTGTTCGACATGTCGAGCGCGCACGGCGGTCCCTTCGAGTTCGAGGCGGGTTTCGGCTACGTCATCCCCGGCATGGATTTCACCGTGCTGGAGATGAAACTCGGCGAAACCCGATGGGTGGCCATACCGCCGGAGCTGGCTTACGGATCGCAGGGAGCCGGCGGCGTCATTCCCCCGAACGCCTGGATCGTCTTCGAGCTGACGCTGGTCGCCATCGAGTAATCGACCGCCGCCGCGGCGTCACGAAGGAAACGGGGCGGCAAGGGAACCCGGTCCCTCGCCGCCCCGCTCCTCGCCCGCCGGCGTTCCGTCGCGCTCAAACGTCCTGTTTCGACGCTTCCTCGTCCTTGAGCGTCCAGCGTCCGTCCACGTGCTGGAAGCGGGAGGATTCCACCGTGAGGGTGCGGCCGTCCTCGCCGTGGAGTCGGATGCGGCCCGCCGGCACGTTGATCTCCACGACGCGGAACAGCGTTCCGTCGTAGGTGAAGCGGGCGCCCTCGGACGGGATGCGCCGGCGCTCCTCGCGGTAGAAGCCGTACTCGTAGGCCAGGCAGCAGAGCAGCCGTCCGCAGGGGCCGGAAATCTTCATCGAGTTGAGGGAGAGGTTCTGGTCCTTCGCCATCTTGATGCTGACCGGGTTGAGCTTGTCGCTGACGCCGTGGCAGCAGAGCGCGCGGCCGCAGACGCCGCAGCCGCCGGTAACGCGGGCCTCGTCGCGCACGCCGATCTGCCTGAGCTCGATCCGCGTCCGGAAAACGCCCACCAGGTCCTTCACCAGCTCCCGGAAGTCGACGCGCGATTCCGCGGCGAAGAAAAAGAGGATCTTCGGCTCGTCGAGGACGTAATGGGCGGACACCAGCTTCATCGAAAGGCGATGCGTCTCGATCTTCTTGCGGCAGACCTCGAAGGCGTGCTCCTCCTTCGGCCGGTTCTGCTCGCGACGCTCGAGGTCGGCGCTCCCCGCGAGGCGGTCGATCTTGACGACATCGTCGGGAGCGAGGTAGCCGGGATTGCGCACTATGCCGAGCACCTTGCAGATATCCTTGCCGTAACGGGTCTGCAACACCACGAGGGCGCCGGGCTCGAGCGGCTCCGGCTCCTCCCTCCATGCGTAGAACGTCTCGCGGGCGTGCTCGAGCTGTACCCGGTAGAGCGGTTCGGGCAGGCTTTTGCCGGAGCGGTCCTTGGGAGCGCGGCTTTCGTCCTCCCGCTCCTCGTGGGCCGACCCGGCGTGCTCGTCCTCCAAATGCCTGAGCTCGTCCTCGGACTGCTCGTGTTCGTAATCGGGCATCGTATAGCTCCTAGCTCAAGAGGTCGACGAGCAGACCGGAGATCTCGTCGACCTTGCGCAGTATTTCCAACTTGTCGCGCTGTCCCGCCATGATTTCCGCCGCGAGGCGCTCGAGCTTCGCGTCGATGACCGCCAGCGCCGTGTACTTCTTCCGCTTCAGGATATTGCCACCGCTCGTGCGTTCCTCGACGGCGTAAACCTTGTCGACCACATGCCGGACGAAGGCCCTGACCGCGCCTTTATAGGCGAGGATGGCGTCGGCGCTCGGGTTCCTCGAAAGCGCGTCGCCGAGCCGGTGCACCTCGTCGAGCAGGACTTCGACCGCCTGGTTCGCCTCTACCGTTCCGGGAGCGGCGACGCTTCCGGCGGCCCCGGCATCGAGCTCGTCCTCCGCCCCCGAAGCCTCGTCGGCCTTGCCGAGCAGGGCTCGGAAGGAGAGCCGTTCCTTCGCTCCCTTTCGCTCGCCGCGAGCGCTCTTGCCGGACAGCGAAGGCACGAGCCCGGCGAGGATGTTGTCCTGAAGCCCTACTTTTTCCATGAGCGGTTTTCCCCGCCGCCCGGACCGGACTCCGGCACTCGGGTGCCGTGGGCCTTCACGAACGCGAGGAGCGCCTCCTCCACGCCCTTCCCCGGTCCCGAAGCCCGGATGTCGCCATGGACGACGGCGCCTTCGGCGGCGTCGAAAACCGGGGCGAAGACGTTGCCGACGACGACGGCGCCTTCGAGCAGCACCGCCCGGTCGAGCACCACGACATCGCCCTTCACGAGACCGCCGATGATGACGGATCTGGCCTGTATGTCGGCGCCTACCCGACCCTTGCCGCCCACCACCACCTTGCCGCTGGCGCGCACCGCCCCCGCCACGTCCCCGTCGATGCGGAGCATGCCGGAAACGACGAGGTCGCCGGTCACCGAGGAACCGGCGCCGACCAGGGTATTGACGATGACGTCACGGGATTCGGCCATGCTGGAATGGTATCGGAGCGCGGGCGCCCGAGTCAACGCGCGGCGCTGCGGAGGTGCAGGAAGCGGAGCGGGTCGATCGTCTCGGTGCCGAGGTGGACCTCGTAATGGAGGTGCGGTCCCGTGGAAATGCCCGTGTTGCCGATGCGGCCGATCGGCTGCCCCTGGCGGACCACCTGGCCCTTCGTCACGAGCGACACCTGCATATGGGCATAACGGGTGAAGAACCCGTGCTTGTGCATGATGATGACGTAGTTGCCGTAGCCGGTGTCGCTGGCTACCGTGACCACGGTGCCGTCGGCCGTGGCCAGTATCGGATCGCCGGAACGGAAGGTGGAAATGTCGAGGCCTTGATGGAGGTACCAGTAGCCGAAGAGCGGATGCTCGTTCTGCCCGTAATACATGGAGATGTGCCCGATGCCGCCCTGGATCGGCCAGATGTTGGGGATCTCCGAGAGGGTCGACTCCTGCGCCTCCATGAGGGCGCCGAGCTCCTCGAGCGGCTTGATGGCCTTGTCGAGGTAACCGGCCACCTGGCGGATGGCGCCCACCTCGCGCAGGCTGCCGGTTCCGAGGTCCTGGACGTCGAAGAAGGCGGCGAGGTCGCCGTCGCGGGAGGAATCCGAGGCATCGGAAATCTTGACCCCGATGCGCGAAAGCGTGGTCGCCAGGGCCGTCTCGAAGGCGCGGGCGGAACGAACGAGGCCCGTGGTCTCGTCGCGGAGGGCGTCGAGATCCTCGCGGGTCTCCTGGAGGGTGTCCGCCTTGCCGGCGAGCGCGAGGCTGGCGTCGGTGTAGCGGACGGACGAGTAGACGAGCAGGCCGAGCCCGGCCACCAGCGCCAAGGCGATGGCCACGAGGCCGTAAAAGCTGAGCTGGAAGTTGACGATGCGTTTTTCGGTATGGGGCACGAACATGACGGTCAACTTCTGCCGACCGACCCTGTTGACCTTGCCGGCGGCATCGCCGACCGCCCGGGCGGCGTCGCCGACGGCCGTGCCGACCTTCCTGGCAATGCCGTTCTCGAGCTTCTTGTATTTTTTCAGCGTCGACACGCTCTTCCTCTCGATGGTGGGCGGATGACTAGTCACGCTACTCTAGCACTACAAGTATCGGCTTGTCGAGGGCTGTCGGCGCCGGAAGAATCGCGGGCTTGGAATGCGGAATCGGCCGATATATAGTGGACATGATGGATTCACTGGAAGCAAGGCGCGCCCTCGGGCCCGGGGAAGCCGCGCTCGAGAACGACGGACGGCTCTCGTTGCTGTTCGTGGGCGCCGGATCCGCCTTCTCCAAGAAATTCTACCAGAACAACCTGCTCGTGGTGAAAGGGCGCGACCACGCCCTCGTGGACTGCGGTACGCGGGCGCCCGAGGCGCTCGCGCTCCTGGGCATACCCGTCACCAAGATAAGTACTTACGTCGTCACGCATTCGCACGCCGACCACTCGGGGGGCCTCGAGGAGGTGATGCTCCTCAACCGCTACGTCACGAAGCGCAAGCCCCGCATCGTGGTCGCCGGACGCTACGCGCGGCATCTATGGAAGCGGACCCTCGCCGGCGGCGCGGCCTACAACGAGCGGAAAGGCGGCCGCTGGCTGCGCTTCGAAGACCTCTGGGAACGCGTACCCGTCCGGAAGCTGCGCGGCGCCGACCGCGAGCGCCAGGTCGCCCTGGTGGGCGGCATCGAATTCCAGCTCTTCCGGACCATGCACATTCCCGACTCCGCGCGCTCGTGGCGCGATTCGTCCTTGAGCTACGGCGTGGTGATCGACCGGCGCGTCCTCTACACGAGCGATACCCGGTTCGACCCGGACATGGTGAACTCGCTGGACGCGGAATTCGGCTTCGAGGCCATCTTCCACGACTGCCAGTTCTTCCCCGGCGGGGTGCACGCTTTCATCGAAGAGCTCGGAACCCTGCCGGCCGCGATCAAGGCGAAAACCCGCCTCATGCACTACGGCGACGCCGCGGACGAAAAGCGGGCGCGCGCGGCCGAACTCGGCTTCGCCGGCTTCGCGGAGCAGTGGACGCCCTACGAGTTCTCCGGCCCCTCAGACTGAGCGCCCTCGAGCGGCGGTTCGACCAGGGTCGCGGGAATGCCCGCGCTCGCGAGCGCCGAGACGAAGCTCCGCGCGGAGCGCCAGGCTCGGACCCGACCGAGCCCGGCGGAGTCGGAAGGAAGGACGGGCACCAGGCTTACCCGTCCCTTTGAATCCACGCGAGCGCCGTGGAAGCGCGCCTCCGCGGCGAGGCCGCGGGTTTCGATCAGGAGGCTGAGCGCCTTCATCATCGACGCCGCGTCGAAGGCCGCCCCCCGTGATCCAAGCTCGATGCCGCCCCGCGTTCCCGGGCTCATGACGTCCTTCGCGTGCTTCCTAGACGTGGCCATAGGCCATACAGCTCCATCCATAGGCAAATTGTCAAGCCGCGAAGCGGGGGCTAGCATCCCGCGAGCTTCGCGGAGGTTTCGTGACCCAGTTCCAGAGCGTCCTGATAAGGAACCTAAAACGTTATCGGTCGGAATCCGGCCTGACGCAAGCGGGACTCGCCGAACTGGCCGGAATCACCACCGGGTACGTCGCCGAAATCGAATCAGGCCGCAAGTACCCCTCCCCGGAACTGCTCGAACGCCTGGCCGTCGCCCTATCCGTCCGCCCCTTCAGGCTCTTCATGGCGGACGAGGACCTGGTCGCCCTGGTCCGCTCCGAGCTCGCCTACCTGCTCGCCCCCGAAGGCCCGGACGCCTTCGTCGCCGAGATGGCGGAGACGCTCCGCAAAAGGCTCCTGCCTCCCGAAACGAAGGATTGAACCAGCCAGCCCATGGGCTCTTCAAGGATTGGAAGCGCGAAAGAATCCATGCACGGCGGCGAGCCGGGTCGCGAACCTTTCTGCGCGGGGCCTGGCGGCGAAAGAACGCACCCTTTCACTTCGTTCAAGGGCGCAAAGGTAGATCGACGAAGCCGCGGACCGGCTTCGTCGCCGCGACCGCCTCGGGCGGTCGCGAGCCACCCGCCGCCCTGGACGCTTGGCGGATCGGAAAGCCGGGTTCGGGTCTTCAGCACGCCGCTGCGCATCCAGGAACCGCGGTGCGGATCAGTCGAAGGCGCGCTTCGAACCGCAGCTCAACCATGCCACCCAAAACAAGCCCGAGTTTTCCCGCGCCCGCAGGCACGGGGCGTTGCACCCGGAGCGCGCCTTCCCCGTGAAGGCGGCGCGCTTGGGCAAACCCGGCTCTGCGCCTCGCGGAATCCGGCGACGCGGGGGGGGGCGCGAAACGACGTGCCCATGAACGGTCCCGAGTGAGTGGGCATGTTCTTTCGCGACAGGCCCCCCCGTGGCCGGTTTGCCTGACGCCCTTCGCCGTATTTGCTAAAAACCCCGCCCTCGCGGGCGGGGACGGCATGCTACAGAAGATCGACGAAGCGAAGCTTCGTCGCCGTCGGGAGCGCCCGGCGCTCCCGACGCTAGCGCTTGCGGGCGCGGACGAAGATCTGCTTGCCCGAATCGTTGGGATTCTGCCGCTCCTCCACGTCGAACCAGCCGCAGCCGCGGATGAGCTCGCCGAACTTGCGGAAGCCGTAGTTGCGCGGGTCGAAGTCGGGCTGGCGGTTCGTGACGTACTGGCCCACGGGGCCGAGGTAGGACCAGCCGAACTCGTCGGCGGAATCCTCGACGGCCTCGACGAGCAGGGCGCGGAGCTTGCGGTCGTTCTTCCAGTCCGCCGCCTGGGCGTGGCGCTTGCGCTCGGCCGCCGGCTTCTCGCGCTCCTCCTCCTCCTCCCTGAGGATCTCGGTGTAGAGGAACTTGTCGCAGGCGGCCACGAAGGGCTTCGGGGTCTTGCGCTCGCCGAATCCGATGACCAGCTTGCCCGCCTCCCTGAGGCGGGCGGCCAACCTCGTGAAGTCCGAATCGCTCGACACGATGCAGAAGCCGTCGAGTTTCTCGGTGTAGAGCAGGTCCATGGCGTCGATGATCATCGCGCTGTCGGTCGAGTTCTTGCCCGAGGTGTAGGAGAACTGCTGGATGGGCTGGAGCGCCCAGTCGAGCAGCTTGTCCTTCCAATGCTTGAGGTTGGTGGTGGTCCAGTCGCCGTAGATGCGCTTCACGCTCGCGATGCCGTACTTGGCCACCTCGCCGAGGAGGCCTTCGACGATCCAGGACTGGGTGTTGTCGGCGTCGACCAGCACGGCGAGCTTCAGCTGCGAGCGGTCTTCCTTATTGTTCACGTTCATCGTCGTCTCCGAAGAATAGGATGCGGACGCGGCGCAAGGCGCCGACGGCCGCCATGGAAATGTCGAACCGTTCGCCGGAACGACGGGCTCGGGGCGATCGGCGATCCGTCGCTCCGCTCCCGGAGATGCCATCGTCGGGGCGCTCCCCCACGACGATGGCGCGAAGCTCGAGGCCTTCGGCCCTCCTCCTGAGCTCGATGGGACGAACCAGAACTCGCGCCGCCTTGCCTTCCTCGCCCTGCCCGGTCAGCGAGAGCTCGAGAAGGTCGAAGCGCGAACGGAGCGCGCGTTCGACCGCGCGGACCTTGCCGACGTGGTCGAGCGCGCCGACCTCGCCCCGGTCCTGGCCCGGATCGGCCGCGCGAAGCTGGGCCGCGGTGAGCACGAGGCGACGCCCGACGCGTTCCGACAGCTCCCGCTCGCGTTCCGACCCGACGCCGAGCGCGGCGAGGGCTTCACGCAACGCGGCCAGGCGGTCGGACGCGGCGGCGGGATCGAAGGCGCCGGACGCCGAGGCGCCGTCGGCGAGGACGCGCAAGCCCGTGACCGCCGCCCTGATGGCGGCCGGGTCATGCTCGGGAGCGGCGCCGTCGCGGACGTGCTCCCGGAGGGGGACGGACCCGGCTGGCGCGGACCCGTGCATGGCGGGCGCGGGCAGGCCGGCCCTTCCGAATGCCTCCAGCACCGCCTCGAGGCGCTCCTCCGGAACGAACCAGGCGCCCTCGGCGATTCGCTCGAGCCCGAGCTCGGCGAAGGCCGGTACCGCCGCCAGAAGGATTTGCGCTTGCCCGCTAGCGACGATGGTGGCGCCACGGTAGACCCGCAGCGATTTCCGCTCGCGCTCCCAGGCCTCCAGGTTGAAGGCGGCGCCTTGCGGCACCGCCCGCCCCGTGGCGGCCTCGAGGCGGGCGATTATCTCGCGCGCGTCCAGTCCGGCCTCGAAGGCGGCCGTCACCGAAGCGCGGTCGACGCGGAGCGTCCAGGTGCGATCGCGCTTCTCGAGGCGACCGACGAAGGCCGCCAGGCAGAGCGCGGCGGCGCCGGCGCCCGGCATAGCGCGGAGCTCCATGCTCGCCTCGAGCGTCAACTCCGGCCCTGGAGCGTCGCAGAAAACGGCCTGCGGAGCGGGAGCGATGCCCGCAGCGCCCCGGCCGTAGGCACCGGCCGCCAACATGGCGCCGACGAAGGCGCGCGCGGATACCGCGACGCCGGAGCGCAGGGCGGCCGCCATGGCCAACCGCTCCGCCCCGTCTCGAGGCATGGCGGTGCCGGGCGCCGCGGCCTCGAGGAAAGCTCCGCAAAACGCGGCCGCCGCCGACGGATCGGGAACCGGGGCACGGAAACCGCCATCGGCGAGCGCCAGCCCGGCGAGCAGGCGCTCCACGAGCGCCTTGTCGCCCGCCTCCGCGGCCGCGCGGAACGCGGCCCCGTCGAAGCTCGTGGCCTCGTCCCCGCCCTGAAGAAAACCCGAGCCCCGGAACGCCTGGACGAGGACGTCCGCCCTGTCGCGCGTCGCGCCCGCCGGCTCCGGTTCCGCGCGCCGGTCGAGCTCGGGCAGCAGCGCGAAGATCCGCTTGCGGGCCCGGAGTCCGAGCGCGCCGGAGCGCCCGAAAGCCTTCGACTCGCGCGCCAGGACCCCCGCGAAGGCGCAGGCGGTCTCGGCGTCGAGCCAGGTGACCGACGGGGGCGAAGCCGAAGGCCGGCCGCCGAAGAGCGAGGCGGGGTCCGCGAGGCTCGCGATGAGCGGCGCGAAAGGCGGCGAGACGTCGACCGGCGCGCCCGGTCCGACGCCCGTGCGATAGGTGCAGAGCCTCTCCCTCAAGGAGGCGACTTGGGCGCGCGCGGCGAACGCCGCGCCCTCGTCACCATCCGCGGCAAGGATGTCCGCGAGCTCGTCCTCCGTCCGCGGCCCGAAAACCGAGAGCGCCGCGAGCGCCTTCCGGTCGTCCTCGTCGAGCAGCTCGCGCAGGGCTTCGGCCGTATCGGGCCGGCGCATGAACGCCTCGAGCCTCGACACGAGGTCGTGCTTGTTGTACGGCGTCCTCAAGGGCCCGAGATAGTTCCGCGCGGCCTCGATGAGGAAGCGCGTCGAGCCCGAGAGCAGGGCGGCGCGCCAGGCCTCGAGCGGCGACGCCTCCGCCATCGCCCGGCTCCCCTCCCGCGTCCTCACGGCGTTTCGTCCCACGCCTCGATGGCGTAGCGGTAACCCTGCTCCGCGAGGAAGCGCTGGCGGTTGGCCGCGAATTCCTCCTCGACCGTCCAGCGCGACACGATCGAGTAGAAGTGGCTGTTGCGCTGCTTCGGCCTCAATATGCGCCCGAGCCGCTGCGCTTCCTCCTGCCGGCTGCCGAAGGCGCCGGAGACCTGGATGGCCACCGAGGCGTCCGGCAGGTCGATGGCGAAATTCGCCACCTTGGAAACCACGATGACCCGCGCCTTGCCGGCCTTGAAGTCGGCGTAGATCCGCTCGCGCTCCGGGTTCGGCGTCTTGCCCGTGATGAGGGGGGCGTCGAGCAGCTTCGCGAGGTGCCCGAGCTGGTCGAGGTACTGCCCGATGACCAGGATGTGGTCCTCCGGGTGGTTCTCGACGAGCTCGCGCACCACCTCGAGCTTCGCGTGGTTTTCCGCGGCCAGCCGGTACTTCTGCCGGAGCTCTGCCACCGCGTAGCGAACCTGGTCGCGCTCGGGCAGCGGCACCCGGATCTCGCGGCACACCGCCTCGGCGATGAAGCCGCGTCGCTCGAGGTCCTTCCAGGGCGCGTCGTAGCGCTTCGGACCGATCAGGGCGAACACGTCCTCCTCGCGGCCGTCCTCCCGCACCAGCGTCGCGGTAAGCCCGAGGCGGCGCACGGCCTGTATCTCCGCCACCACGCGGAACACGGGCGCCGGCAGGAGATGCACCTCGTCGTAGACGATGAGCCCCCACTTTTCGCGGCGGAATAGCTCGAAGTGCGGGAAATCCGACTCCTTGTCCGGCCGCCAGACGAGCACCTGGTAGGTGGCGATGGTGATCGGCTTGACGTCCTTGGCCCCGCCCGTGTACTCGCCCACGTCCTCGCGGCGGATCCAGGTCTTGTCGAGCAGCTCGTCGATCCACTGGTGGACCGCGGCCACGTTGGTGGTGACCACGAGCGTCTTCCGGCCGATGCCAGCCATGGCCGCCATGGCCACCACCGTCTTGCCGGCGCCGCAGGGCAGCACCGCCACCCCGTAGCCCGAGCCCGGGCCGCGGTCGCCGAGCACCGCCGAGGCCGCGTCCGTCTGGTAAGCCCGGAGCGCGAAAGGACGCCCGGCCAGGGTCTCGTCGCGAAGCCTGAGCTCGAAGGGATCGCCGTCCGCGAGCGGCGCCTCGTCGCGCACCGGCCAGCCGAGGCGAATCAGTTCCTGCTTGACCGTGCCGCGGTCGACCAGCTTGACGAGGAAATCCGGTCCGTCAGGTTCGAGCCATTTCCGGAGCCGTTTCGACGCGCCGAGTTCCGAGGCGACCCGCGGGTCAGCGCAGACGAGCCTGAGAGTCCTTCCCTCCGCGTCCGCCTCGCGCAAGGAAAGCCGACCGAAGCGCGCGATGGTCTCCCGCGCCGACACGAGCACGCTCTCCGGCACCTCGTAGCGCGACCAGCGCGCGAGCGTCGCCGCCAGCGCGCCCGCGTCGAAGCCCGCCGAGGCCGCGTTCCACAGCGACAGCGGCGTGATTCGGTAGCTGTGCATGTGCTCGGGGCTCTTCTCGAGGTTGGCGAACACGCCGAGCTCCGCCCGCGCCTCCTCGAAGGAAGGGTCGTGGGCGTCGAGGAGGAGGCTCAGGTCGCTCTGTACGATCAGCGGTCGTCCGTCGGGCATTCGTATGAGTGTAGTACGGGCAGGGCCCGCGCGGAAAGGGCGGACGCGGGGACGGAGCCCGGAGCTTCCGGGCGGCCGAGGCGATCGGGGGACAGAGCTCGCTTGAGTCCGGGCTTGGCCCCTTACCGACCGGAAGCTACACTGCCCGGATGCGTTCCACCGAATCCGGCGGCCCCGGAGGCAAGCCCCGCTCGCCCCGAAACCGCACCTTGCGCCTGACCGAGGAGGACGAGCGGCGGCTCTCGCCTGAAATTCTCGAGCTCTGTCCCTCCGGCGGCGCCGGCCCGATCGACGCGATCGACCGCGTGGTCCACGGCGAGGTCCTCGAGGTCTGTCCCCGCCTGGAACGCGGCGCGTACTCGCTCCTGGTCGCCGACCCGCCCTACAACCTGGGTAAGGATTTCGGCTCAGGCCGTTGGGCCCCGATGGCCGACGACGAGTACGAAGCCTGGACCGGAGCCTGGCTCGACCGGGCCCTGTCCCTCCTCAAGCCGGGAGCGTCGATCTACGTCTGCGGCGACTGGCGCTCCTCGAGCGCGGTCTACCGCGCGCTCTCCCGGCGCGTCGAGGTGCGGAACCGCATCGTATGGGAACGGGAGAAGGGCCGCGCCGCCGCCGCGAACTGGAAAAGCGCACACGAGGAGCTCTGGTACGCGGTCGTGCCCGGAGCCGAGCCCTACTTCGACCGCGAGGCCGTGCGCTTGAGGCGCCGCGTCCTGGCCCCGTACCGCGACAGTGAGGGAGGCGCGAAGGACTGGGTCGAGGATCGGGACGGGCGCTGGCGGGACACGGCGCCTTCGAACTGCTGGACCGACCTCTCCGTGCCCTTCTGGTCGATGCCGGAGAACACCGAGCACCCGACGCAGAAGCCGGAGAAGCTCGCGGCGAAGCTGCTCCTCGCCTCGAGCGCGCCGGGCGACGCGGTGCTCGACCTGTTCGCCGGTTCGGGCACGACGAGCGTGGTCGCGCGGAAACTCGGCCGTCGCTTCACGGCGGTGGAGGCCGAGCGCTCCTGGTGTCTCGCCGCGCTCAGGCGCCTCGAGCTCGCGGCTGGCGACGCACGGATCCAGGGCCTCGAGCGCGGAGTGTTCCTGGAGCGCAACGCGCGCGGTTGACAGCTCGGGCGGGGCGTCGTAGCGTGGGGCTACCACGATGGACACCTACGCCGCCCGACTGTCGAAGCTTCCCGTCAACCCGAGCATCGCCGCGAAGGTGCTCAAGATGGCCGACTCGCAGGACGTAAGCTTCGGCGCGCTCGAGGAGGTCATCATGGCCGACCCGGGCCTGACGGCGCGCATCCTCCGCATCGCCAACTCGGCGCTGTACGCGCGGCAGACCAAGGTGACGCGCCTTCAGACGGCGTTCACCCTGCTCGGCACCAAGACCATACGGAACCTCGTCATCCTGGCCACGGGCTCGAGCCTGTTCCGCCGCGACCTCGCGTCATCCTTCTACGCCTATTTCTGGACGCACGCACTCGCCACGGCGTTCCTCGCGCGCGACCTGGCGGCGCGCTGCGGCTTCGGTCAGCATGCGGAGGAGTGCTTCGTGGCCGGGCTTTTGCACGACGTGGGACAGGTGGCTTTCCTGCTCGAAAGTCCCAAGGCGTACGAAGCGCTGGTCCTGGAAGCGCGGCTCAAGGGACGCTGCGTCTCCGAACTGGAAACCGAGGCCTACGGCACCGACCACAAGAGGGTCGGCGCAGAGGTGCTGGCATCGTGGTCCTTTCCCGCGGTGTACGTCGACGCCGCGCTCGAGCACGGCTCGCCCAACCCGGCGTCCGCCTCGAAACAGGTAGTCGCCACGGTGACCGCGGCCGACCTGGTCGGCGCCAATTGGGCGCGCGAACCGGATCCGCCGCGTCCGCTCGCGGGTCTCGCCCCCTTCCTCGGCTACCTCAGGCTCGGCGCGGACGATTTGGACGCGTGGCAGGCCGAGACGAGGTCGCGCCTCGAGAAGGACCCCTTCTACCTCGGGTGCCGCGAGCTCATCACGGAAGGATGAAGTCCGGCAGCGACACCGCCGTGCCTATCCTCGCCGTGAGCGACCAATAGGCCACGCCCTCCGCGTCACCCGTCCAGGAACCCGCGGCTTCTCCGTACACCGCGTGGCTGCCTTTGGAGAGTTCGGCGCGGAACGACGCGTCGAAACTCGGCAAGGACGATGCCGCGTCTACCCGCGCGCCTGCCCAGAAGCGTGCCGAGAGTCCGAGCACGCGGTTCGATCCGACGCCGATCCAGGAGGACAGCTGCGGTCCCGCCCGCGCCACGAGCGCCCTGTCGGGGGCGTAGTAGTCGGTGGCGGCGGGATCGGCGGAATCCTCGTAGACCACGTGGCCGCCGAGGCTCGCCACCGTCCAAGGGGAACGGAACAACAGGAAGGTCGCGGAGCCCTCGCCCAGCGCCGTGAGGAGCATGTTGTCGCCTCCCGCGACGGGCGCGAAAAGCTTCGCCAGCTTTCCGTAGCCCCGGAATCCGACGGCCGCGAGCGGCCCGGTTGCGGTGAATTCCTTGTAGGCGGCCAGGGTCAGCTCGACGGCGTGCTCGTACCAGGCGTCGCGGCCGGGCAGGAAGGTCTCGGGCAGCTGGTCGAAGACATAGGCGGCGTTGACCGAGAACGGACCGCCGGACCACGCGAGCGCGGCCCCGGCTTTCGGCGCCACCAGATGGGCGAGCAGGAGGTCTTCGGGCTCGAAGGCCCGGAACAGGAAGGACTCCTCGCCCCAGAGTCGATTGTCGAGGGTGCCGCCGGCCGCGAGGTCGAGGCGGAGGCCAAGCTTTTCCAGCGAGAAGCGGAGCCCCGCCTCGATGCCCTGGAGTCCGGCCACGGCAGGCTCGGAGCCGCCGAAAGCGCTGTGGACCCGGAGCGCGTCGATCGAGTACGAGCCGACGAAGGCGATCTTCCCTTCCAGGTTGGCGACGTAGTCGATGCGGGCGCGAGCCGTGGTGCGGGTTGAATCGATGTCGGTACCCGCGCGGAATTCGATGCGGTCGGCATGGGCGCTCGCGAGGCGGTTGTAGGAGACGGCCGCGCTCGAGAGGGCCGGATCGATCTGGTCGACGCGGCGGTAGAGTTCCATCGCCTTCGACCAGTCGCCTGAAAGCTCGTGCGCGCGCGCCAGGGCGAAGGTGGATCCCGAGTCCCAGGGCGCCACGGCGAGGGCGCGGGACAGCTGGACCGCCGCGTCCCGCGGGCGCCCGAGGGCGAGGTAGACGTCGGCGAGTTCGCGACGGTCGGCCACGGTCTCGGAGTCGAAACGGTACATGAAAACGAGGAAGCGCGCGCGGGCGCGGCGATGCAGGGCCTCGACGGCGCGGGCCGCCCGGGCCTCGAGCGCCGTCGCGCCGCGCGCGGCCTCGCGCAGGACGGCGATCGCGGCGCGCGCCTCTTCCGGCGTCGCTCCGGGCATGAAGAAGGCGCCTTCCGCGACGAAGGCGTCGTTGCCATACTCGAGGGCGAGACCCGCGAGCGCGGAGGCGTGGGCGAAATAGGCCGACGCATCCGGATCGGCGTCCCCGTCGCCGAAGGAACCCTCTAGCCAGATCCGCGCCTGAGTCCTGGCACGCGCGCCGAGGGGCAGAAGGGCCGCCGGTTCCGCGGAGCGCGCCGCCCGCTCCGCTCGGCTTGCCACTTCGGCAGGCTTGCGCTCCACGAGCGAGACGCGGTCGAGCAAGGCGGCGGCGAGGCTCTCGCCCGCCGCCGCGCGGGAAGCGAGTTCGGCCATATCGCCCTCGCGCGGCCAAGCCCAGGAACCGAAACCGCCGAGCAGTTCCGCGTCGGCGGACGCGCGGGCGGCTTCGGCCTCCGCCGCGTCGAGCGCGCGGACGTACCGGTCGGAGAGCTCGGCGACGCGGTCCCGGGCATGGACGGCTTCGAGCAGGGCGAGCGCGAGGTCTGTCCCCGCCCGCGCCTTGTTCTCCGCCGCGGAGGCGGCCTTGGCGGCGTCCCTGCCAAGCTCCGCCTTGGCGGCTTCGGCTTCGGCCTTCTCCCACGCGGCGAGCGCGGCGTCGAGCCGGTCCGCGACCGCGTCCGCCCCGGAGCTCTCGCGCGGGAAGCCGGCCCGGTGGACGGCGAGCTCGTCGAGCAAGCGCCAGGTCTCGACCAGCTCGCGCTCGAACTCATCGACCAGCAAGTACTGCTTGTTGATGAGGACGGTCCGGGCTTCGGCGGCCGCCTGCTCGAGCCTGCCGTTCCAGAAGTAGGCGGCGACGAGCTCCTCGCGAAGGCCAAGGTCGTCAGGATTCGCCTCGAGCCGCTCCGAGTACGCGGCGAGCGCGAGGTCCTTGAGCTCGGCCGCGCGGCGCCGGGCCGCGAGCAGGGCGTCGAGGCGCGGCGAAGGGACGAAGCGCCCGGCGGCTTCCCGTTCGAACGAGCGGGCGCCTTCGGAATCGCCGAGCGCGAGGCTGGCGGCCGAAGCTAGCAGGTAGAGTTCGAGCTCGTCGGGGAAGCGCCCGATGCCGTCCCGGTACGCGTCCCTCGCCTCGGTCGGATACCCGTTGACCGCGAAGATCTCGGCGAGAGCCTTCACGCCATTGACGCTCGCGAACGCGGTCGTACGCGCCTCGTCGATCCTCGCGTTCCCCTCAGACGCTCGTCCCGCCCATAGAAAGGTCAGACCATAATTGACGCGGAGGTTCAAGTCGTCCGGGAAGCGCTCGAGCGCGTCGCGGTAGAAACCGAGGGAATCATCGTAGCGTCCGAGCCAGGCGGCCATCTTGGCGGCCTCGGCCCACACCGCCCGGTCGCCGCCGGAAACGCCGAGGAAATCCCGGAAGAGCCGTAGCCCTTCCTCGCCCTCCCCGCTCCAGACCCGGCTCCGCGCCGAGAGCAGCGTGAAGCGCGGATCGTCGCCGGCCGCGAGCTTGCCGCGCGCGAGCGTGCGCAGCGCGTTCGCGTGGTCGCCGATCATGCCGTACACCTGGGCCAGGCTCAGATAGGCGTTGCGGTCGGAGGGATTGGCGTCGATGCGCGCCGAGTACTGGGCGAGCGTCAAGTAGGGATTGTCGAGGCTGCGATCGGAAAGGTCGCGCGGGAAGCGCTCCGGCAGGACGGAACGGTCAATATCCGCCGAGGCGACGGGCGACCCGTCCGCCAGCAGGAAGAAGGCGTCCAGGGCGAGGTACCAGCGCCGGTCGTGGCGGCGGCGTTCGGCCGCCTCGAAGCGCAGAGTGTGCATGCCCGCTTCCAGGCTGATGCGATCGGCGGCCACGTACCAGAAACCGCCGACACCGTAGGACTCGACCACGGCCACGTTCTCGCGGTAAAGCGGACGCGGAGCGCCGCCGTCGACGGATACGCTGACGGGGGAACCGTAGGAAGGCAGGAGCTCGTCCGCCGGACCGGGCAGGCTACCCGCGACGAAGAGCCTGAAGGAACCGGCTTCCTCGACGAGCAGCGCGAATTCCGCGTAGAAAGGCGCTCCGGGGGCGTCGCCCTCCCGGTTGAGACGAAGCGTCCGCGAACGGGAGGCGGAATAGTCGAGCGTCGCTTCGCGCGCGAAATTGGTGGACACCGCGTCCTCCGCCTCGACCCATACGAAACCGGGAGTCTCGGGCGGGAAGACCGGTTCTACGCCGCCCGATCCTTGGGCGGCGATGGAAGGGCCGAGAGCTGCGAGCGCCGCGAGGACTGCGAGCGCACGCGCGGCCCGATGCGAGTCTCCGGAGAACGTTCGCTTTCGTTCGTTCATGACCTTCATCCCCCGCTCGTGGCGATCCGATACTCGTAGCATAGTGCGCGCCACGCTGTCTCGCGAACGCCCCGCGGTCGTCGCCGCGGAAGCCCTCGGAGCGGCCCTGCTCGTCGGGGCCGCCGGCTTCCTGCCGGGCGCCTCGCCAGGATCGTTAGGACTCTACGGACTACCCGCCCTCGCCGCGGGACCGGTCTTCGCCGCGTTCTACGGCTTCGGCTGGGGCTTCGCGACCTGGCTTCTTTCCTGCGCCTCGGCCTTCCTCCTCGCCCCTCTCCTGGCGGACGCGTTCGACGCGGCGTTCGTCTCCTCGCTCGCGGGTACGCTCCCCGTTCCCGCCACGGCGTCGATCGCCCTCCTGGCCGCGGCGGGATTCGCCCGGAGCCGGGCCGACCGCTCCCGCGCGGAGCTGCTCGCCCGCCTCAAGGACGCCGTCGTCAGGTCCTTGCGCCTCGAGCGCGCCACGGAGACCCTGGAGCGGGTCAACCGCGAGCTCGAGAATCGCGTGGCGGGGCAAGGCGACTCGGTGACCCTGCTGCACGACTCGGTGCGCAAGCTGGCGAGCCTCAACCTCGACGAAGCCTTGGCCAGCATCCTCGAAACCGTCGAGCTCTTCGCGGGTGCGAGGAGCGCCTCCATCTGGATACCCGGCGAAGCCGGCGGGCGCCTGAACCCCATCGCCGTAAAAGGGTGGCGGGCGGGAGAGGAGCGCGACACCGCGCTCGACCCCGAGACGAGCGTGGAAGGCTGGACCTTCCGAAACCGCAAGCCGTATTCGGCGCGCATGGCTTCCTCGGGCCCGCCCTTCGACCGGCTCGATTGCTCGCGCGCCATCATGGCCTTCCCCCTGGTCATCAAGGGAAAGTCGTGGGCGGTCCTCGTCATCGAGGATCTCCCCTTCGAACGCTACTCGCTCTACACCGAGAGCCTTCTGGCCATCGTGCTGAGCCTCGCCGAACCCTACCTCAAGACCATCGTCGAGTACGAAGCGCTCCGCTCGAGGCGCGAGGTCGACGAGGAAACCGGCTTGCCGGGCTTCCCCGTGTTGGCGCGCACGCTCGAACGCGAGCTCGCGACCCTCGGTTACGAACAGGCGGCTCTGTCCCTGGTCGTGGTCGAAATGGCGAATTTCGCCGAGCTCCTCGGGAAAGGCAGACAGCGCCCGGAACTGAAACGCCTGGTGGCCGCCTGCCACCGCATCGTCGATCGCTCGGAAGGCTCGAAATCGCTGGCCTTCCATTTCAGGGAGGACTCCCAGTTGGCGCTGCTCGTCCCGGGCCTGGGCCCGGACGACGTATCCCTCTACTGCCTCGAGCTGCTCGGCACCCTCGCTGCCCTGCCCTTCGAGATCGGCGGGGAACACGTGCCGTTCGAAGCAATCGTCGGCTTCGCCTCGGCCGGCGCGGGGGGCGGCGACGCGGAGGCGATGCTCGCGGAAGCGGAGCACCTGCTTTCCCTTCAGAGGATCTAGGCCCGTGGACACCCTCGCGACCATCCGTTCGCTCCGCTCAGGCTTCGTGCCGCGCACCCAGGCGCAGGCGTTCGCGGCCTTGAAGCGGGGCTTGGTGGAGGAAGCGGTCTGCGTCTGGCGCTCGGTGAACGTCCGCCCGATCCTCGAAGAGCCCTGGGACCTGGACGAGATAGAACGGCTGCTCGCCCGAGAACAACTCGACGAGGCGACGGTGCTCGCGCTGGTGCGCATTTTCGACAGGCTTTCGCGCGGCCCCGACAAGGAAGCCGCTCTCTTCGCCGCGGAGAGTCTCAACGCGCTCGAACTCCGGTACGAAAGGCGGGTCCAGCGGCTGCGAAAAGCGCTCAAGGCCCGTCCCTCGGCTCAGGCGACGCTCCAGTTGGCTGAGGCCTACCGAGCTCTGTCCCTCGCGTGCGGTTCCCGGCCCGTGCTCGCACGCTTCTACCTTGGAGAGGCTCTCGCCGCCCTCGACGGGGGCAAGGGCGGCGGCATGTCCGAACGGGACCGGCGCTCGATCGCGGTCGCCGCGTCGGGGCTCCTCGTCGAACTCGGGAATCCGGAAGGCGCGCTGGAGAGGCTCGCCTCCCCGCTCGCGCGCACGCCCTCGGATCCGGCGCTGAGGCTCGCCGAGGCGCGCGCGCGTTTCGCCGCCCGGGACTTCCCCGCGGTCGCCCGGGTCCTCGAGGAAGCCGAACCCATACCCGGCGATCCTGATTCCGATCGGCTCGCCGTCCTGCGGGACTGCTGGCGGAGGGTGAGTCATTGACGGAAAGGCCGCTCCGCGTATGCCTGGTCCTCGAAGGCTCCTACCCCTACATCACCGGCGGCGTGAGCGCCTGGGTACAGGATCTCGTCACAGGGTTGCCCGACATCGAGTTCAGCCTATTCACGATCTCGCCGAAATCCGGTCAGGAGCTCCGCTACAAGCTCCCGGCCAACATCGTCGAGCATCGCGACGTCGTGCTCGGATCGGCCGGAGCGGGCCGGGCGCCCCGCGGCGCGACGAAGCGCGCGATCGGCGAGACCGTCAGCCAGCATCTGCGCATGTTCGCGGGAGCCGAGCCTTCGATCCGCGCGCTCATCGAAGTCCTGCCCGAGGACATGGACCTTTCGGACGGATCGGTCGAGGACCCCCGAGCGTGGGAGCTGATCCGTCGCATGAACCGCCAGAGGAACCCCGCCTATCCCTTCGCCGACTACTTCTGGGCCTGGCGCTCGGCGCACTCGATGCTGTTCGACGTGCTCAGGGCCAAGGCGCCGGAGGCCGACCTCTACCACGCCATATCGACCGGCTTCGCCGGGCTCGCGGCCCTGGCCGCGGGGCAGCGCAGGGGCAAACCCTTCCTGCTCACCGAGCACGGGCTCTACCACAAGGAACGAGAGATCGAGATCCGGAAATCCTCCTTCATCCGCGGCTACCAGCGCGATATGTGGATCAAGGTCTACAAGCGCATCTCCGCGGTCTGCTACCGCGAGGCGGACGGCATCACCTCGCTCTTCGAGGAGAACCGGCGCAAGCAGCTCGAGCTCGGGGCCGCCCCCGAGAAGTGCCGGGTCATCCCGAACGGCATCGACCTTTCGCGCTTCGCCGCGGTGATCCGCGCGCCGCGGCCAGGCTTCCACGTGGGCCTCGTGGGACGCATCGTCCCCATCAAGGATGTGAAGACCTTCGTCTCCGCGGCCCGCATCGTACTCGACAAGCTCCCCGAGGCGCGCTTCTACGCCATCGGCCCCACCGACGAGGACCCCGAGTACTACGAGGAGTGCGTCGCGCTGGCCGAACGGCTCCGCGTCTCCGACCGGCTCGAGTTCACGGGGCGGAAGAACGTGCTCGAGTACTACGCGTTCCTCGACCTCATGCTCCTGACGAGCGTGCGCGAGGCCCAGCCGCTGGTCATCATCGAGGGCTGGGCGGCGGGCGTGCCGACGGCGGCCACCCGGGTCGGCAACGTGCCCGAGATGCTCGACGACGACGACCGCTTCCTCGCACCTTCAAAGGACGCCGGGAAGCTCGCCGAATCCGTGCTCTGGGCGCACCGCCATCCCGCCGAGCTCGCCGAGATCAACAAGCGCAACCGGCAGAAAGCCTTCGCGCGTCACGACCGCTCGGCCATGCTCGACGCCTACCGAGCCTTTTACGAAGAATCGGGCGCGCGCGGGGACAGGGCTCGCGGGGACAGGGCTCGCGGGGACAGAGATTGGGCGGTCGAGCGACTGGAAGGCGCCACGCCCCCCGGGGACGGAGCTCCGAGTTCCGGGGAGGCCCCATGGCGGGCATAGGCTTCGAACTAAGGCGCGTCATCGGCACGCGGGGCGTCTCGCGGAGCCTCGGCGCGGCCCTGTCGGGCGTCATGGTGGTGGCCGGGCCCTGGCTCACCACCATACTCGCGGTCAGCGCGTCGCGCCTCCTCTTCGCGCGCGGCGGCTCGCCCTGGGCGCCTCAGTTCCAGGCCGCGGTGGTCTACGCCTACGCGGTCTCGCTCGCTCTCTTCGCAGGTCCCCAGCACCTGTTCACCCGCATCGTCGCGGACCTGATCTGGGAAGGGAAGCGGCGGGAGGGAGCGCGCTGGCTCGTACGCTTCGCCTCGTTCGCGACCCTGGCTTCCGCGGTCCTCGGCATCGTCGCCATGGCCTTCCTGCCGGTGAGCGTTCCGGGAGCCTGGGCCTACCGCGGGGCATGGGCGCTCCTCTTCGCCGCCATCAACGCGCTCTGGATGGTCATGCTTTTCGTTTCATTGCTCAGGCGCTACCTCCAGGTGGCCCTGGTCTTCGCCGGAGGCATGGCGGCGTCCGTGTCGCTCGCCGCGCTGGCGCCTACGTCGTGGGGACCGGCGGGGCCCGTGCTGGGCTACGCCGTCGGCCATGCGCTGGCGGCCGTCGGCCTCCTGGCCCTGAGCCTCGCGGCCTTCCCTCCCGCGCCCGCCCCGAAGCCCTGGAAAACGATCGGCACGTACCTCGGGAAACGCGGCGCCCTGGTGCTGTCCGGCGCGTTTTACTACCTCGGGCATTGGGCGGACAAGTTCGCCTTCTGGATCAGCCGCGGTACTCCGGTGGAGGGAACCCCGTTCGCGCTTTACGAGCGCTACGACCTTTCCGTCTACCTCGCGGGCCTCGTCCTGGTGCCCGGGCTCGTCTACTTCACCGTCTGGACGGAGACCGGCGTCGCCTCGTCGATACGGCGCTTCCTCCGGATCGTGGGGCGCGGAGCGGTCGATGACATATCCGAAGCCCGCGACCGGCTCCGGGGGGAGGTCTTCGGCGAGCTCAAATCCCTCTTCCTCTTCCAGCTGCTTTTCTCGGCCGCGGCTGCGGCTTGGTTGCTTCGCTCGCCGGGGGAAGCGTCGACCCTGACCATCATCGCGCTCGGCGGCGCCATGCTTCAGCTGGTGCTCATGGCGTCGATCAACGTCCTGTATTACTTCGAACTGCAGGGACGCGCGTTCGCGGCCGCCGCCGCTTTCCTCGCCCTCAACGCGCTCGTCTTCCCGCCGATCGCAGAAACCTTTCAAGGTCTGTCCCCGGGCGCAGGATACCTGGTCTCGGCCGGCATCGCGAGCCTGATCGCCCTGTCGCTCCTCGCGCAGGCCCTGCCGGCCACCGACCGCGCGCTCTTCCTCCGGGCGGTCAAGCGTTGAGCGGCGCGCCGGGGACAGAGCTCAGCCAATCCTTGGAGGACGAAAAAGCCGGCCCGAGCGGGCCGGCCGTTCAACAGCGCAGCTTCACGACAAACGCAAGGCTTACCAATTGAATGTATTGTCCTTGCTCTCGTTGTACTTGACGAAAACCGCCGCGCCATCGAGGGCGGTGTCTAGGACATTCACTCCGGTCACCTTGCCGTCGAGTCCGAAGTACCCATCGCGGGCGCGGTAGATGTCCGGCAACTGCGATCCGACAAGCAGGTCGGAATCGTTCGAATGGTAGGCGGAGACGGTCGGCGTACCCGATGCGTCGAGGGCTCCATTTATATACAGATTGATGTACGGAGCCCCGGAACTCGGAGCGGCATCCCAGGTAGCGACCAAGTGGTACCAAGTTCCGCGGTTAAGATAGATTGAACTGACCACCGAGTCGTAGGTCGAACTATCGGAACCGTGGTCGAGCACGATGCCTACTTGACCCCTGCGCCCCCAACCTTGGAGCGAGAAGGCCTCGTCGGCGAAGTTTAATTCGACACCTTTATGGACGATGCCGGCGGACTCGGTGTACTTGGCGATATAGACCCAGGCCTCAACGGTACCCCGGACACCCATGTTCGATGTCTGCGTTACTTCCGCATAGGGAATCAGGGTGCCCATTGTGCGGGCCCCGAGGAAAGTCGAGACGCTGCTGTCAGCGAGCACGTTGGATGCGGGCGCGCCTTCCACGAGCCTGGTATCTGTCCCCGTGAGAATCGATACATATAGCGTGGTGAGCGGCTCGGAAAGACCAATGGCTTCCGATGCGGTGAGCGCGAAGCCCAAGATGCCGTCGCTGTCCGGGAGGTCCATTTGCTGCTCGCGAACGAAAACCGAGGCATTTGAATCCTCGGCCAAGATCTCCGCGGCCATGCCGGTCGGTGCGAAAAAAGTCGAGTCGGCCAGACTGAAAGCCAGCGCTTCGCTGTCAATCTGCTCGAGAATGAAATCGCGGAGTCCCGCGGCATTTACCACGCGCGTGCGCATCCGCGATGTGAGCGTTCCCGTACCAGCAGCTATGTAGTAATCGTCGGGGGGGGTGCCCGTCGTTCCAAGCGCGTACACTACCCGCTGGCGGAACACCGACTCGGCGAGCGTTTCGTGAACGGATCCGACGGTGATTCCGGAGACTGTGTCCGCGAAATCGCCGGACTCAGTCGTGTAGACCGAGAGCGTCCGTTCAAAACTGGCAGTGTATGCGGTGTAGGTATTGGTGTCCGGGTCAGCCACCTCGGTATAGAATCGGACGCCGAAGATGGTCTGGTTGAGCGAGCCAGCCCAGAACCAGTAGTTCGGATTGCTTGCCGGTGTCACGTAGTACATGACCACCGATGAGTACATGACGTTCGGATCGGTACTCGAGGCGGGCACGAAGGCCTGCGAGAGGTCGAGGGACCCATCGATGTCGAATGCGGCCGGTGAGAATTTCAGGCCGCCGGCAGTGCTCGCCGAAACGATGGTCTCGGTGCGCTTGGTACCGTCGCGGAACGTGAGTTCCATTTTCTCGCGGTGCTTCTGGTCCTGGGCCCAGGTAGCATCCACGATGGGGTCGTCGTCGGTCCAGTCGCCGTCCGGATTGGTAAAATCGCCGGAAGTGTCTCCGTCACGGACGAAATACTCCTCCACGTAGCTCGCCCGAAGATCCGAGGAGGGAAAGGTGGTCGTCACGACGATGCGGTAGACCTTGACGGTCGGTTCGTCGTGCTCCAGCGTCGCCGTGAAGCTTGTCGTCTGCCCCGGCTCGGGGTAGTTCGGGAAAGTTTTCGGCTGCAGGTCCGAGAAAAGCACGGACTCAATCAGCCGGTCGACCGGCACGGTCGCCCGGGCGGCGCCCGAGTCCGCGGAGCGCGGGAGGAAGGGGGTGACGGCGCGGGCGACGTCGCCGGAGGGGGCGCCGCCGCGTTCGGCCCAGTAGCTCGACATGAACACCTTCGAGAAGGATTCGAGCTGGGCGTCGGTGGGGGTGTCGATCAGGGGATCGCCGGTTCCGAACAGGGTGCAGGAACCGAGGGCGACGAGCAGGGCGGGCGCCGCGAGGAGCGCGGTGACGGTCTTCATCTTCTTCTACCTCCGCGGCGTCGGCGACATGGACCCCGCCGGACGCCGCGGCGGCAGGGCGCGGATCCAAAGATCCGCAAGAGTGTAAGCCGACTTTAGGGGATAGATGACAATGCGGAACATAATGTAACGCTTCTGTCAAGAAGAAACAAGGCGCTCGTCCGAGATCGGCGGAGGCGACATGATCGCGGACCTGAGGTATGTCCCTCGTGGACACTTTCCGCGACCGTTCCGCGCCCGGGTCGGATCCGCCCGCTCCTTGACCCCGGCAGTCGAAGAACCCTAGTCTGCCCGGGTGAATCCCATCATCCGAACCATCTCCGAATATCGCGACGCCTTCTCGAGCTTCACGCCCAACGCGAAGCGCTTCCTCGCGGGCAACGCCCTCGTCTGGATCGCCTCGAACCTGGTGCAGCTCCTGTTCAACCTTTACCTGAAGGAAGCCGGCTACGCCGAAGGCGCCATCGGAGCGCTGCTCTCGACCCGCGCGCTCGGTTCGGCCCTGGTGGCCCTGCCAGCGAGCCTCTTCATCGCGCGAATCGCTCCCGAGCGGATGTTGCCCGCCGGCGCCTTCCTGACCGCGGCCGCCTACGCGGGTCAGGCCCTGCTGCCCTCCGGCGGCGTGGCGGCGAGCGTCCTCGCCTCGGGCGCCTTTTCCACGATCTTCCAGGTGAGCGCCGGCCCCTTCTTCATGCGCAACTCGGGCGAGAAGGAGCGACTGCTCCTGTTCAGCCTGAACGGGGCGCTCTCCATGCTGACCGGGGTGGTCGGAAGCCTCCTCGGAGGGCTCGCGCGCGACCTTCTGGCGCCGGCGCTCGGCGACGGCCTCCTCGCGTACCGCATCGCGCTCCTGGCCGGCACGGCTTTCGCGGCCGCGGCCGCGCTGCCCTTCGCCCGAATCGACGAAGGCGCGGCGAGGCCGCCGAGCGGCCCTTCAGGGTTAAGGCTCGGTCGGAAGCCCGCCATGTCGCCGCCCTCTGAACCTCCCCGAGGGACAGACCTCGAAGTGCCGGATAACCTCGGAGTCCTCGCCGCAGGCCCCGACCAGCCATCGGGGAAAGGTCTCGCCCGCGCGGCGCGCGAAGCGCTTCGGTCAGCCCCTGGCAAGGGTCCCGGCGCGACGCACGTCGAAACGGAGCCCTCCATCTCGCTCTACCTACGCCTTCTGTTGCCGGGCTTCCTGACCGGCATGGGCGCGGGGCTGACCATCCCCTACCTCAACCTCTATTTCAAGAATGTCTTCTTCCTGTCGGATTCGGCCATCGGCGGCATAGTGGCGGCGGGCCAGGTGGCCACCTTCATCGGCATGATGGCCGGCCCCGGCATCGCGCGCCGCATGGGCAGGCCCGAGCTCGTGTTCTGGTCCCAGGCCCTGAGCGTTCCCTTCATTTTGGTACTGACCTGGGTACGGGCCCTACCCCTCGTGGCCCTGGCCTTCCTTGCCCGGCAGACCCTCATGAACATGTCGACGCCGGTGTCGGACGCCTTCGGGCTCGGCCTCGTGCCGCCCCGGCGCCACCACCTTCTCAACGCGCTCCGCATGCTCAACTGGACAGGTTCGTGGATGGTCGCCGCCCGTGTTTCGGGCGTACTCATCGAGCGGAGCGGCTTCGAAGCCAGCTTCGTGCTGACCGCCGCGCTCTACGCGGTATCGACTGCCCTCTACGGCGTCTTCTTCGTGGGGAAGGGCAAGCCGGGTTCGCTCCCGAAGCGCGCCTGAAGAGCGGGCGACGGCGGACACCGAAGCGACCGCTCGCCTGGCACGCCAAGCCCGGGGGACTCAGTCGACCGGAGCCGCGGCTAAGGTCACGGAGATGCGGCTGCCCGCCTCGGGAGAGCTTTCGATGACGAGCCCGCCGCCCGCGCGCGAGGCGAACTCGCGGGCCAGCGCGAGCCCGAGGCCCGAGCCCGCGGTAGCCGAGCGGCGCCGCGCCGCGCCGGTCTCGAGGACGGAGCGGAGGGTCTCCGCGTCCATGCCGGGACCGGTATCCGAGACTTCCACCTCGACCCCGGTGTCGGTCGCGCGAGCGGAGAGCCGCACCGAACCGCCCGCGGCGATATGGCGCACGGCGTTCGAACAGAGATTGCGGAGCACCGTGGCGACCATCGAGCGGTCGGCGCGCGCGCGCAGCTCGCTCGGGCATTCGACCTCGAGGCCGATCCGCCGCTCGCCGGCGGGGCGGGCGTAGAGCGAGACGATCTCATCGAGCAACTCGACGACCAGGAAATCGGTCGGCGCGGGCGCGAGGCCGCCTGTCTGGGAGCGGGCCCAGGACAGGATGTCCTCGAGGAGGCCGGCGGTGCGCCGCGCCTGCGAAGCCACCTGGCCCGCGAGTTCTTTCACCCGCTCGGGCTCGAGCTCGTCGACGTAGCGTTCGAGGAGCTCCGCCCCCGAGACGACCACCGTGAAGGGATTGCGGAGATCGTGGGCGATGATGGACATGAAGCGGTCCTTCTCCGCCACGAGGCGCTCGAGCGCGAGCTCGTTCTCCTTCCGCTCGGTGACGTCGAACACGATGCCTGCGACCATGAGCGGGGCGCCGTGCGCGTCGCGCTCCGCGACGTAGCCCCGGTCGTAGAACCACTTCCACGCGCCGTCGCGCCTGCGGATCCGGTATTCGGCCTCGTAGGCCGGCGCGAGGCCGGCGAGGTGGTCGCGCATCGCGCGCATGGTCCGCTCGTGGTCCTCGGGATGGATGAGCTCGGTGAAGTCGTACACCTTCCAGGCGCGCTCACCGGGCTCCCAGCCGAGGGCTCGGAGCTTGCGCGGATTGGCATCGACCTCGCCGCTCCGCACATCCCAGTACCAGCGGCCGAGATTGCCCGCCCATGAAAGCTCGAGCCGTTCCGCGAGCTCGCCGAGCGCCCGCTCGCCTTCCTCGGCGCCCTTGCGGGACGGCTCGCCCTGCTCCGTTGCCTTCACTGTCTCCGACGGCATGGACACCCCCGCGTCCATCGTGCGTCATGCCGCGGAGCTTGTAAAGGCGATCCGGCGGATCCCGCCCGCGGGCGGCGGGCGGCAGCTCAGGCGTCCCGGCGCGAGAACTCGGCAAGGACGGGCAGGTGGTCGGAATAGCCGTCGCGGAGGACGGGATCCCATCCGAAGGGCAGGCCGTCGGGGCCGTAGAGGAAAGGCAGCTCCGGCACGCCGAACGACTCGAGCTCGAGACCCGCCCCGTCGTACAGGCCGGGGGAGCAGAGCAGATGGTCGAGGCGGTCGCGGGAATCGCGGTAGGAGTAGGTGAAACCGTCGGCGCCGATCCAGGGCTCGACCAGCACGGGTTCTTCGAGGCCCGGGAAGGCCGATCCGGACGCGGCGAAGAGGAGCCGCCCCTCGAGCGCGGGTCGTTCGGCCGAGCGTTCGGCTGGAACCAGGGCGGTCGGCCAGTCGACCCGGTCGAACTCGGACGGGTCCTCGTTGAGGTCGCCCGCGACGAGGAGGGCGAGCCCGGGACGCTCCGCGAGCCGCGCCGCAACCAGCCCGGCGACCAGGCCGGCCTGCGCCCGCCGCTCGCCTTCCGTTTCCGCGTCGCCGCCCGAGCGGCTTTTCCAATGATTGACGAACACGACCAGCGGCAGCCCCGCGGCGTCCAGCTCGATTTCCAGCACGGCCCGGTCCGCGACACTCCCGTCGGCGAGCGCGGCCGAATGGGATCGCGCGGCGGTGATCGGCAGCTTCGAGAGGACGCCGACCCGCACCGCGGCTGGCAGGACGCCGGGATCGCCCGCGACGACCCGCCAATCGTAACCCCTACGCGCGAGCGGTCCGGCCGCCAGATCGTCGAGCACGCGAAGGTTCTCCGCCTCCTGGACAAGCACCAGATCCGGCCCGCCCGCCGTCGAGGCCAGAATGACCTTGGCCGCGAGCGCCAGGCGCATACGGTAATCGGCCTCCGACCAGTCGCCTTCCGCGATGCTCCAATCGTCGTATTCATTGCCCGAGTCGACTGGATCGAAGAGGTTCATGAGGTTCCATGACATGACCGTTACGCCGTCGTTTCCGGACGAGGCCAAGGGCGGCGCGCAGCCGGCGCAGGCCGCTGCGGCGATGACGAGCGCCGGACAGAGCGCGGCGAGGGCCCTGATCGGCGCCGACAGGCGGAGACGCTGCATGAAGACTCCTCGCGGGCGCGCGAGGCGATTCGAGGCCGCCTGATGGCCGTGATGGCGACCGGCCGGCGGCGGCGTGAAGGCGAAGCCCGTACGGGAAGTTGGACGGGGGTGGGGGCGAAGCGCACGCCTTGACGGCGAAGCCCCTTTCCCCCATCCCCCGTCGGCGACGGTTTCTAGTTCTCTGCCACGTGCCCGCGCGCGATATCCGCAACGCTTTTCGCGAGCGCTTGCGGATCGAGGTCCACGGGGACGAATTTCTCTCCGGTGATCGCCTCGAAGGCGCGGACGTAGCGGAGGGCGGTCTCGACGCGCAGCTCGTCGGGGATTGAAGGCGGCTCGCCGTCGCCGGACCAACCGCGGTCCATGAGCCAGCGGCGAAAGGCTTCCTTGTCGAGCTCGCGCTGGGCGTCGCGGGCGGTGAAGCGTTCGGCGTAGCCGTCCGCGTACCAATACCGGCTCGAGTCGGGCGTGTGGATCTCGTCTGCCACCACGAGTCGTCCGTCCACGAGGCCGAACTCGTACTTGGTGTCCACGAGTATCAAGCCGCGCCGGGCGGCGAGCTCCTGCCCGCGGCGGAAGAGGGACAGAGCCGCCCGCTCGACCTCGACCCAGAGCTCGCGCTCAACGATTCCCGACGCGACGAGCTCCGCGCCGGAGACTGGGCGGTCGTGGCCGGCGGCTTCCTTGGTGGAAGGGGTGATGATCGGCACGGGGAATTTCTCGTCGCGCTCGAGTCCGGATGGAAGGACGAGGCCGGAAACGGGACGGCCCTCGCGGTAGTCGCGCCAGGCGGAGCCCGAGAGGTAACCGCGCACGACCACCTCGACCGGCAGCATGTCGGCCTTGCGGACCAGGGCGCAACGGCCGGTCGCCTCGGTGACGTCGAGGCCGCCGGTTTCTTCGGGACCTATGACATGATTCGGTACGAGATCCGCCGTTTCGCGGAACCAGAAAGCGGCGATTCGGGCGAGCACCTCGCCCTTGAAGGGAACGGTGGAGAGGACGCGGTCGAAGGCGGACAGGCGATCCGACGCGACGAGGAGGAGGCGATCCTTGCCGACGACGACGTCGCGAACTTTGCCGCGATAGACGGGGAGGCCGGCCGCGGCCTCCTCGGGCAGGGACCCGAAGGTCCGCTCGAGCGCGGCCGCGACGACCTCGCTCCTCATGCCCCGAGCTCCTCGCGCCTGGCGACTATGCGCGAGACGAGGCCGTAGGCGATGGCCTCCTCGGCGTTCATCCAGTAGTCGCGGTCGGTATCGCGCGCGATGCGCTCGAGGCTCTGGCCGGTTTCCTCGGCGATGATGGCGTTGATGCGCTGCTTCGCGCGCTCGAGCTCGCGGGCGTGGATCTCGATGTCCGTGGCCACGCCGCGCATGCCCGAGAGTGGCTGGTGGATCAGGTAGTGCGAGTTCGGCAGGCCCAGGCGGCGCTCCTTGGGGGCGGCCAGCAGGATCAGGGCTGCCGCGCTGGCCACGAGGCCCATGCCGACGATGAACACGGGGGGTTTCACGAAGCGGATCATGTCGAAGATGGCGAAACCCGCGTCGACGTCCCCGCCGGGCGAGTCGATGAAAAGCTTGATCGGGTCGGTCTCGGACATGGCCTCGAGCATGAGCAGGCGCGAGACGATCTTCTCGGCCTGGTCCTTGTCCACCTCGCCCGAGAGCAGGATGGTCCGGGTCTTGAGGAACTTCTCGGCCAGCGGATCGGGGCCCGCAGGGCGCTCGGACTTCTCGTCTTCCTCGTCGGCGCGGGGGCGGGCGAACTGGCGGCTCGTCTTGGTCACGCTGGACTCCTTGCGTTCGTTGTCGATGCATTTGAGTATACCAAAAACGGCCGGGGGCGGCTATCGAGCTCCCGCGAGGGACAGAGCTCGCTGTAGGGACCACCCGGGAGGGACAGACCTCGGGAAGAACCAGCCCCTGGGGGATAGTGCTCCGGAAACAGTGACGACCGCCACCTACCTCATCAGGGACAGACCTCGAGGAATGCGGCTCTCGATCCATGGAAATGCCAGTATCCATTACATAGACTTTTTGTTATGTTTAGTGTCCGCGGGCAGCGCTCGATCGCGTCGCGCGGGCACGACCCATTCCCGGAACCGCACGCGGTGCGACTCATCCGCCTGCCGGCACCGCCTCGAAGGAGATCCGATGAAAACCGCCCTGATAGCCGCTTTCGCAGGTCTGTCCCTCTTCCTCACGTCCTGCGCGCCCAAAGCCGAGCCGGCCATCGCCGGAAATCCGGCTGACGCCGGCGCGGTCGAAGCTCCGGCCCTCGCGCCCCCGGTCTCCGCGACCGAGCGGCCCTGGTACGCCGACAGGCTCGAGACACTCGGCTTCTTCGTCTTCCCGGAGCCTGTCGCGTTGCCCCCCTTCACCCTGCCCGGCTACCCCTCAGGTTCCGTGGACTCCTCCAAGCTGGCCGGCAAGGCTACCCTGCTCAACTTCTGGGCGACCTGGTGCCCGCCCTGCAAGCAGGAGATGCCTTCCATCGAAGCGCTCTGGAAAAAGATGCGGGGCGAGGCTTTCGACATCGTCGCCATCAGCGTCCAGGAGAGCCGGAAGACGGTCGAAACCTTTATGAAGGAGTATCCCTACACCTTCCCGATCTACCTCGACGAGTCGGGCGCGATCTCCGGCATGTTCGTGAGCCAGGGCATCCCGACCACCTTCATCCTGGACAAGTCCGGCATGGTGATCGCCGGGACGGTCGGCGGACGCTCGTATGACGGTCCGGAACTCGTGGCGTTCTTCAAGGAGCTGGCCGCGAAATGATGACGGAAGCGCCCGGCCTCGCGGCCGCCTTCGCGGCGGGCCTGCTCTCGTTCCTCTCGCCCTGCGTGCTGCCCCTGGTGCCTGGCTACCTCTCGTTCATCACGGGCCGGAGCGCCTCGTCGATCAAGGCAGGATCCGTCTCAAGGCCGCTGGTTTTCGTCCGCACGGTCTTCTTCGTACTCGGTTTCACGCTGGTTTTCGTCGCGCTCGGCTTCGCATTCCGCGGAGCCTTCGCGATCGGAGGCGCCCGCCGGACCCTAACCATGATCGCCGGGGCCGTCGTCGTGGTCTTCGGCCTCAACACCCTCTTCGAATTCGCCCGCTTCCTGGAAATCGAGAGGCGCTTCCATCCGGTCAAGGGAAAGGGCGGTCCCTTCGGCGCCTTCCTGCTCGGCGTCGCCTTCTCGGCCGGTTGGTCTCCCTGCGTCGGACCCATGCTCGGTTCGATCCTGCTCTATGCGGGTCGCTCGGGCACGACCGTCCAGGCCGTCGCCCTACTCGCCTCCTACACCATGGGTTTTTCCCTGCCTTTCCTGGCCGCAGGCCTCTTTTTCGAGCGTACCAAGGGACTCCTGGACTTCTTCAAGCGCCACGGACTCGCCGTACGCGTCGTATCGGGACTCCTGCTCGTCGGCCTCGGCCTGGCCATGCTGCTCGGGCAGCTGAGCCTGCTCAACGGCGTCTTCGCCCGCGCGGGCTGGGCCTTGCGGGAGGCCGCTGAAACGCGCCCCGAAGCGGCGCGGCTCTGGGCTCTCGGAAGCTACGCCCTGCTCTTCTGCCTCTCGACCCTGCTCGCCTTGGTCAAAGATGGACTGCGGAAGAGGGATACTGGGGACAGATCTCGCTCCGTTTCGCCGGACGGCGGAACGACGGCCGCGAGCATGATGCACTCGGGCAAGCGAGGAGACAGACCTCGAGTCGAAGCTGCCGTACCGGGGACGGACCAGCGAGGTAGGCCGGACCTTCAGGACTTCCCCGACGGAGCCGCGAAAGATCCCGCCGATCACCGAACTTCGCTGTGGCACCCCGCGCGCCTTGTCTTCATGGCGCTGCTGGCGCTCGCCGCGACGGGGGAGTTCGCCGGTTGGTGGAAGTCGGCGGAAATCATCGCGGGCTGGCTCTTGTTCCAGTAAGCGCGCTCGTCTCTACCCCGGGACGCGAACGAGACGGTCGACGAGTCCCCGCCAACCGCTCCGCTTAACGGGCATCCGGACTTGGGCGCTTGAACCCCTCGGGAATACGAGGATGGCGTCGAGGGTCTTGAGACGAGCGTCCAGCTCCCCGAGCAGCGGTTCGAGAGCGCGGTTCCCCGCTCTCGGCGCGACCAAGGCCACCAAGGCGCGTTCGTCCCTCTTGGCGTCCAACGCGCGCAACCCGACGCGCGCCTCCATATCAGAGAACTCGATGGATGACCCGAGCGGATGCCCCTCGAGCGCGCCGCGAGCGGCCTCGAGACCGGCGCCCGTTCCGAAGACCCGCGGCGCCACCTTGAGCTGCCGAGCGATGCCCGCGAGGGCGAGGACGCAGCCCCCGAAATCAGACTCGGCTTCGGCGCCCGGCGCCAGGACGAGCACCATGCGCGCGGCGGTGCCGGGCGGCGCGGACAGGCGGGCGGCGAACACGCGCGGACCTCCGCCCGCCAGCAATTGGTCGAGCACCCTCCTCATGCCGGAATCGAGGAAGGACTTCCGCGTCCGCCAGCCGATCACGATTTCCGTCGCCCTGAATTCGGCGGCGGCGTAGCCGAGTCCCGTGGCGACGTCGATGTCCGCCCTGTAGGCCGTCGCGACGACCAGCCCGGCGGCGACCGCCCGATCCGCCACGGCGGCGAGGTTCCGCTCCGCCTCGGCGACGGCCTTCGGGTCGCTCGATACAGCGGGCACGATGCTCACCGCCCTGAGGGCGCCGTCCCCGCGGAGCGTCATCGCGAGATCGAGCAGACGGCTCGCGCTTTCCGGATTCCCGACACCCAGAAGCAGCCGTCGCCCCGCAGGATCCGGTCCGGCCGACGCCGCGCGTTCGGCGGCCAGCTTCCGTCCTGACGTCTGCACCGATGCCGAACCGACCAGGACGGTGACGAGGATCATGACTATGGTTCCGTTCAATACCGCATCGCCGAATATGCCGAGATCGTAGGCTACCAGTACCGCCGCGAGGGTAGCCGCGGCTTGGGGCACCGACAGGCCAAAAACCACGCCGCGCCGGGCGCGCGACCAGCGGGAAAGCTTCTGGATCAGGAAGGCAGCCAGCCATTTCGCGACGATGACGCAGCAAGTCATGAGCGCGGCCACCGCGAGCGATTCCAGGTCGGTCACGAGGGCGCGCGGGTTCACGAGCATGCCGACCGAGAGAAGGAAGGCCGGCACGAAGACCGCGTTGCCGAAGAATTCCAGGCGATTGGCCAGGGGCGATACGGGCGGAATGTGCCGACCAACGGCCATGCCCGCGAGGAAGGCGCCGATGATGGGCTCGACGCCCGCCAGTTCCGCGATCAAGGCCGATAGGAACAATACGGCAAGCGAAAAAAGGAACTCGAGATCCTCGTGCCGCGCGAGCTTGCCGTAAGCCCAGGCCGCCGCCCGCGGCAGGACGAAGAGTTCGAAGGCGGTGAACGCCGCGAAGGCGAGCGACATGCGCATGGCCGTCCCGGCGCCGAATTCCCCGCGTCGCGCTCCCGCGATCACCGCGAGCACGAGCAAGGCGGCGACGTCCGTGATGATGGTCCCGCCGACCGTGACGCCGACAGCGTCATCCCCGGTAATGCGCAGGCGGGAGGCGACCGGATAGGCCAGCAGGGTATGCGAGGCGAACAGCGAAGCCAGCAGTATCGACTGCGCGACATCGAAGCGCAGTACCAAGAGCCCCGCGGCGATTCCGATCGCCATGGGCACCGCGAAGGTGAGGAAGCCGAACAGGATGCTGCGCGAACGGTACCGCCGGAAATCGTTGCCGTCGATCTCGAGCCCGGCTATGAACATCAGGAAGAGGATCCCTACCGAGGCGAACAGCTCGATGACGCGGTCGCGCTCGAGGACGCCGAGCGAGAAGGGACCGAGCGCGATGCCGATGGCGATGAGACCTACGATTTCGGGGAATCCGAAGCGCCGCGCCAGCGCCGGAACCAGGAGCGCGCAGGCGACGATGACCAGGAAAATCGCGATCGGATCACGCAAGGGCAATGAAAGGAAGTGTCCTGACGGCAACGGGGACCTCCGCGCGGCTGACGCGCCGCTTTGCCATTATATGCTACGCCCGAGCCGATCGTGCGTCAGGATCCGTGGCGCTCAGGCTTCGAGCATGAAATCCACGAGGGCGCGGGCGTGCAGCAGGGTGGTGTCCCAGTAGGGAACGGCCAGGTCCCCGTCGCGCATGGCCAGCGGGAGCTCGGTGCAGCCCAGGATTATGCCTTCCGCTCCGGCTTCAGCCAGCGAGGCCGCTATCTCCTTGAGCCGCGCGGCCGAACGCGGATCGATGACGCCGCGGCAGAGCTCGCCGAAGATGCAACGATCCACCTCAAGCCGGTCCGCGCGCTCCGGGACGATGACCTCGATGCCATGCCGCTCTCGCAGCCTGTCTCGATAGAAGGCTTCCTCCATCGTGAACACCGTGCCGAGCAGCCCCGCACGCCGGATTCCGGCGGCCTTAATCGCGGTGGCCGCGGCGTCGGCGATGTGGATCAACGGCAGGCCGCACTCGGCTTCGAGATCGGCGGCGAATCGGTGCATGGTGTTCGTCGCGAGCGCGAGCGCCTCGACCCCGGCCATCCGAAGGCGCAAAGCCTCGCCGACGAGCGCTTCCCGAACGGAGCCCCAGTCGCCGGCCTTCATGGCCGCGGCGATCGGACCGAAATCCACCGAACTCAGGAGCAGGCGCGCCGAGGAGAGAGCGCCGAGCCGCGCGGCGATCTCATCGTTCACGATCCGGTAGTACTCCGCCGTGGATTCCCACGACATACCGCCGATGAGCCCGACGAGCCTCAAGGTCTGTCCCCGCCGAGCGCCAGAGCGTCGTGCTCGTCGATGTCGGGCGCGTCCCAAGGGTACTTGATCCAGCGGTCATCCACCTCGAGCCCCTTCCAGTAGCGCGTCACCTCCGACGGCAGTTCCTCGCGCTTGGGCTTCCTCTTGTCGTGGAGCACGGCGACCGCCACCTCGGCGGGCGCGTGGCGCAGGAGTTCGCGCACGCAGTAAGCCAGTGTCGAGCGCGAGTCATCGACTTCGTCCACGAGCAGGATGCGCTTCCCGCCGAGCTTCCGCTCGGCCTCCTCGATCCACTGCACCGTACGGGGATTGTCCGTCGGCCGGTCCTCGTCATCGTAATACGAGACGCCCACCGCCAAGATCGGCCGGTCGAGGAAGGTACGCAGCATGCGCGCCGGAATGAAGCCGCCCGAGCCGATGGCGACGATCAGGTCGGGTGACCAGCCGGACGCCGCGATGCGCTCCGCGATCGAGCGTACCGTACGATGGATGTCCTGATAGGTGAGGCGGTATGGAACCGAAGCCGTGGCTTCTGCCATGATCAATGCCCCGCGTACTCGAAGAGCAGCGCCAGCGTGTTCGCGATGGCGTCCGAATGGGTCCGCTCATAGCCGTGGCTCGCGTACACGCCGGGACCCACGAGGCCGTGGCGCACGTCGTGTCCCGCGGCCAGCGACACGTTGGCGTCGGAGGAGTAACGCGGGTAGACATCCACCGCGAAATCGCACCCCGCGCGACCGGCTGCCTCTATCAAGGCCTGCGTGACGTCACGATCGTAGGGCCCCCCCGAGTCCTTGGCGCAGATGGAGACCTGCCGGTCGGTGCACGACAGGTCGTCGCCGACGGCACCCATGTCCACAGATAGAATCTCGACGGCGCCCTCGGGAATCACGGCACCGCCGTGTCCGACTTCCTCGTAGGTCGTGAAGAGTAGCCAGACCTTGCGCGCGAGCTTGAGTTCGCCCGCGGCCACAGCCTCCGCGAGCGCGAGCAGGACGCCTGCGCTGGCCTTGTCGTCGAGGTGGCGGCTCTTCAGGTAGCCGGATTCGGTCAACACGGTCCGGGGATCGAGCGATACGAAGTCGCCAGGGGCGACGCCGAGCTCGCGGACATGGTCCTTCTTGGACACCTTCTCGTCGATCACTATCTCGCAGTGCTCGTCGTCGAGCTTCTGCTCGGCGAGCTTCGCGTTGACGTGCACGGAGGCGTCGGTCGGCTGCAGGGTACCTGAGTACCGCCGGCCGTCGCGCGCATGGATGGTCACGTTCTCGGTCAGCGCCAGGAAATCAGGGAATCCGCCGATCTTGGCGTAACGCAGGCGCCCGTTCGACTTGATCGAGCGCACCATGAGGCCGAGCGTGTCGATGTGCGCCGCCATGACCAGGGGCCGTCCCTCGCCGCCCAGGTCGACCAGCACCGAGCGCTTGACGGTCCGCTCGCTCTTGAGCCCGGCGGCCTGCAGAGCCTGCTCGACGTATCCTTCCGCCAACGCGGTGAAGCCCGTGGGGCTCGGCAGGCGGCACAGTTCCATGACGTGGTGGATGGCGCGGTCGACTACGTTCTGGGCGATGTTCATGCGGACCTCCCGGATTCCACGATAGTACACTGGAGTGGCACATTGGTGGCCGGCATTCGGGTTATCAAGCGCCCGAGGACTGTCCCCGATCGGTCGCCGGCTATCCTTCAACAACTCCCGTCTTGACCGAGGTCTGTCCCCCTTGGCACGATGCGATCCATGCGTCGCGTCAGATCGTACCTTCGCCGACTCCTCCTCGGCATCTTCGTCCTGCTCGCTATCATCGGAGTCCTTGTACTCGCGCAACTCGCCTTCGGCATCTTCGACGGAGCCATCGCCTATCTGGACCAGGACTTGGCGGCCTTCGACCGCACGCTTACGCGCGAAGCCATCGCGGGGGTGAGCTTCGGAGCTTTGTCCCTAGTGCTCGTCGTTGCGGCGCTACCCCTGCTCTCGCGCGGGGTCGGCAAGCGGCAGTATCTGGGTTCGCTGTTCCGCGGCATCCTGGCCTCCGGAATCTTCCTGGCCTCGGATCGCTTCTATTCCTTCATGGAGGGATACGGACGCTTCTACCTGACGGCTGCAGTCTTCGCCGCCGCCGTCCTGACCGTCATCCTGGTCGAAGTCGCCGTCCGCATGGGCAAGGCCGAGGAAGAAAAGGCCGCGCGCACGGATATCATCGCCAGCATCGTCGGGGGACTCGCGTTCGCCCTCATCCTGAGGCTCGGCTCGTACGGTATCGAGCAACTCAAGGCCGCGCTTGCCTGAGCGACCGACGGAAAGGAGCCACGGAAGTTTCCGACGCTCCATCCCCGCGCCGACCATGTCCGTACGCCTTGCCCGCGAGCCCCGGCTCCGCTAGGCTTCGTTCCCTCGCGAGCGCGCCACGCGCCGCGTCGAAACCCGCCCCCGAGGAGAGCCACATGGCAGAGCGACCTGTTCCCTCCGTACATCCCGCAACGATACAGGCCGGGAAGCTCGCGCTCGGCACAAAGCTCGGATTCGGGATCGCCGACCTCGGCGGCAATCTTTTCTTTACCGCCATGGGCTTCTGGACGCTGTTCTACCTGACCGACGTAGTGGGCCTACCCGCGGCTCTCGCAGGCGCAGTTTTCTGGATCGGCAAGCTCTGGGACGCGGTCACGGATCCGCTCACGGGTTGGCTCTCGGACCGCACGCGTACGCGACTCGGCCGACGACGACCCTGGATGCTCGCCGGCGCGATTCCCATGTTCCTTGCCATGTGGTTCTTCTTTTCGAAGCCCACGATCGACGGCCCCTGGGCGCTGGCAGCCTGGGCGACCCTCTCGCTCATGTTCCTCAATACCGCCTACACCCTCGTCAACATCCCCTACAGTTCGCTGACGCCCGACCTCACCGACGACTACCACGAGCGCATGAGCTTGAACGGCTTCCGCTTCGGATTCGCCGTCATCGGAACCATGGTCGGCGCCGCGGCGGTTCAACCGATCGTCAACCTCTTCCCGACACAGTCCTCGGGATTCTCCGCGGCCGGGGCCGTGCTCGGCGCGGTGATGGCCGCGACCGCCCTCGTCACCGTCGCCACGGTACGCGAAGGTCCCCACTCCCGGTCCTCCGTCCCGAAGGAAGGGTTCCTCGAGACCTTCGCCGTGGTCTTCCGCGACAAGGCATTCCTGATCCTGCTCTTCACCTACGCCCTCAACCTGACCGCGCTCACTTTCGTCCAGACGACGCTGGCCTACTACTTCAAGTGGCTCTACCGCGAAGAAAGCGCCACGACCCTGGCGATGGTCATCCTGCTCGTGGTCGCCATGGTCTTCATTCCCGTCTCGGTATTGGTCTCGAAACGCATCGGCAAGAAGCGCACCTACCAAATCTGCTTCGTGATCCTCGCCGGATCGACGCTCCTCATCTGGGCCTTCGGTCATACCCTGGGCATGAATTTCTTCCTCGGCGTCATGGTTTTCGCAGGCATCGGCATCGGCTTCGGCTATGCCGCGCCTTGGGCCATGCTGCCCGACGTGGTCGAACTCGACGCGCTCCGCACGGGCAAGCGCAAGGAGGGAGCCTTCTACGGCGTCTGGACCTTCATGAGCAAGGTCGGCACCGCGGCGTCCGCAGTGATCACGGGGGCCGTCCTCCAGATTGCGGGATACTCCTCTGCCCTGGAATCCCAGGGGGAATCCGCCTTGAGCGCCATCAGGCTCCTCATCGGCCCCGTCCCCGCGCTCGTCTTCCTCGCGGCTCTCTTCCTCGTCGACCGCTACCCGGTCGACGAAAAGTCATACACCGCAGCCCTCAAGCGCGCGGAGGAAACCGCGACCTGAACGGGAGGTGAAGGAGAAATCCTTCACGCCCGCCGAGGGACCCAGGCGGCCCGAACGCTCACGTCACCCTCCTCCTCGGGCGCACCGGCCGCACCCGGGCGGCGCCGCGATCGCGCCGGGCGGTGCCCGACCGGCGGTCGTATAGCTCGTCTTCGTCTCGCCGATCATTCCGGGCCATCGAGGAGCGCGACCGCGTGGCCCGGGAACAGCGAAGCGAGCGCCGGTCCGAGCGGTCCCACGACATCGCGTAGACTGCGGCGTCGATGGGCCAGGGCTGAAGCCGTCCATTCCCGCGGATACGCCGCGAGGCCCGCCCTGACCGGATTCGCGTCGATGTAGGTGAACAGGTCGACGAGGGCGCGGAACCCGTCGACTACCCACGACATGAACCTATCGCCCCAGACATGCCCCCAACGGCCATACAACCTGTTCAGCTTCATCGCGAACACCCCGAGTATCCATTGCATGATCTTCGAAAGGCTCGCTCCTTCGCCTGGCCGTATCAGGATGTGCACATGGTTGCCCATCACGGTGAAGTTCTCGATCCGGAAATCGTACTTCCTCCGCGCGCGCGCAACAGTCTCCATGAAAAGCCGCTTCGTCGACGCCTCTTCCAGAAGCAGCTCCTTCCCCGCGATACGCGCGCAGACATGGTAGAGCGCGCCGTCCCTCAGTATCCTCGAATGCCTCATGCCACAAGACCGCCCCGGACGGCACGGACGCTTGCGAGTTGTGGGGAAAAAACACATCGCCTCGACGACCCCGCTCCGGACCTTACCGCTAGGTCCGTCCCCGCTGTTCACTCTCGCCCGCCCTGGCCGGCTTTTTTTCCGAAGCGCCTCAATCCAGGAGCAAACCCCAGCGCCTCGGGGTCCCGCCATTCCAGCCCGTACCGTGAGGTCTGTCCCTGGATCCCCGTTCCCGGCTCATTCGATTTGACGACTCAATCCCGCTCATTACCACTTGTTGTACACGTCCTCAGCGAAGCCGGGGAGATCCTGGAACTCCACGAAGCTCCCGTCCTCGAGCCGAGCCCGTCCGTGGAAACGGCCGAAGACCTGGTGCTGGTCCGAGACGACGAGCTTCAGATCCGTCTTCGAGGTTCGATCGACGACCGGATGGAACTCCGCCTCGAAGCTGCCGTCGTCGCTTGTCATTCGCCAAGGCGCGAGGTAATCGCTCACGTCGAAATTGAAGCTCACCCGACCGAGCTTATGAGCGCGGCCCGCGAAGAAAGCCATGTCCTCGCTCGCGGAATCCCGATCGGAGAAGCCATAGCCGAGATTGAAGCCGAAAGGCGTCCCCGCGACCGTCCCTGAGGCGGAGCTCCAGTACCAACGATTTTCGCGCGTCCACCGTCCACGCCCCCAGTCAAGCCCGGCCCAGCTGGAACCCGGAGCGAAATTGAGGACCGTCTCCACGGATGCCCCTCCGGCCGGCGACGAACGCGGCCCGATCCTCACGGTGCCCGTAACCGGCATGCAACAAAGCTTCTGGTTGTAGTAGAACGCACGCCGGTTCTCGGCCCAACTCGTCGCGATGGCCATACGGTCCATGTCCGGCGCCTGAGCGATCTCAACCTCGCCCTCGAGTCCTACGCCACCCCTGGCCGCCAGGGAAGGCGCGCGGAAGCGGAGGCGCCGGACAGACCCATGCCTCAAGAATTCGAGGGTGAGTTTGCGACCGGAGTAGCCAATCGAGCCCTCGGCGTCACATTCCTCGGCGAAACCGGTGCGGTGCATGGTGAGCGGAACGATGCTGTCGACCTGCGCCACCTCGCCTCGCGCGAGATCGATGAACGCCAACGCGAACAGCCCCGCGTATCCTAGGTCGCTCATCGTCAGGCAGACGAAACAGTCGTCTTCGTCGGATCGCAAGTAGTAGTAATCCCATTCCTTGATACGCCAGAGCGGCGCCCTGACTGCCGCCCGACGGTATCTCCAGCGCGGGGACCTCGCCCAGCCCTCCTGCGTCAAGGTTCCGTCAGGATTCAGGAGCTCGACATCTTCCGTGATTTCGGTCTGTCCCCGCATGGATGCCTCCCTTTCAAACGGACATTGTAGCCCGATACCAGAGAAAGAGGGAAACCCTCGCGTCCGCCGGCTCGCGGCGTCGGCCCGTCAGCTCGAGTTGCGAGCGGCCGCGGGCGCGCCTAAGGTCGCCGACCGGCGCCACGAAACAGCGGGCGCCTGGCTTTGTCCTCCGACCCTCGAACCATTATCTTTATCATCGGGTTCGGCGACTCTCGCGCTGCCGCGTCGGGAGGACCCCCAAGGAGCTGTCATGAAAAGCACCGGATCGGCGCCGAGGGCGCTCTCCCTCCTCGTTCTCCTCGCCTTCGCCGGCGTGCTCGCGGTCAACGCGCTCGCGAACGCCCTGCCCCTGAATGGCATGAATACGGGGGAGCTATCAGACTCCATTCCCAACCTCTTCGTTCCCATGGGCCTGACTTTCTCGATCTGGGGCCTCATCTACCTGGGCCTGGCGGCCTATGTCATCGTCGCACTCGTTGAAAGCTTCGGGAAAAGCGAAAAGGCGGGGGCGTTCGATTCGACGGACGCATTGCTGATCACGGGCAACTTCCTTGCCAATATCGCCTGGATCTTCGCCTGGCATTGGCAACTCCTGCCGCTTTCGCTCCTTTTCATGCTCGCCATCCTCGGCACGCTCATCGCGCTCGCTGAGCGCATCCACGCTCGGAAGGTTCCCGGGAAGGCCCTGTCCCCCGAAGGCCGAGGTTCCCGGTTCACCCGGTTCGCGCTCTCGACGCCCATCCACATCTACCTTGGCTGGATTTCCGTCGCCACGATCGCGAACGTCACGGCGCTTCTCGTCACCTTGGGTTGGGATGGATGGGGACTCGCCGAGCCTGTCTGGACCGTGATCGCCATCCTCGCGGGGCTCGGAGTGGCTCTGCTCTTCGTCGTCCTGCGCAACGGCTTCGCGGCCCCGCTCGTCGTGGTCTGGGCTTACGCGGGCATCGCGATCAAGCGCCTGGGGACGGATCCCACGGAGACGGCGGCCGTCTGGATCGCGGCGATCATCGCGGCGGGGGCGATCGTCCTGGCGCTGGCGCTCCGCCACATCATCAAGACCTACCCCAAGGACTGACCTGGCGGGCCGTCGCGCGACTCCTTGAAACCGCCGCGCGACGACCGTACCATGGCCCGGATCAGGAGGTCCCATGATGCTCCTCGTCCGGAACGCCGAAACCTTCGCTCCCGAACCCTTGGGCCGCCGGGATATCCTCTGCGCAGGCGGAACCATCGTGGCCCTGGAGCCGCGGATCGATTCCTCAGGCCTGCCCGGCGACTCAGAAATCATCGACGCGGCCGGCGCGGTCGTGGTGCCCGGTCTTGTCGATGGCCATGTACACGTTTCAGGCGGCGGCGGCGAGGCAGGCTTTGGCTCGCGTACACCACCACTCGACCCGGCCGACGCGTTCCGTGCCGGAGTGACGACGGTGATAGGCACGCTCGGAACGGACGGAATCACACGTTCAATGGAAGACTTGGTTGCCCGAACTTTCGCGCTTCGTGAATCGGGCCTATCGGCCTGGTGCTTGACCGGGAGCTATCGCGTACCTCCGCGCACGCTCACTGGCGACGTCATGAAGGACATCATGTTCATTGAGCCGATACTCGGTCTTGGAGAAATCGCCTTGTCCGACCATCGTTCCTCGCGCCCGACGGATGCCGAGGTCGCAAGGCTCTTCTCCGAAGCAAGAATCGGCGGAATGCTCTCGGGGAAAACCGGGATTGTATGCGTCCATCTTGGCGACGCGCCGGATGGCTTCGGGAGCCTCGAGCGCGCAATCGCCTCTGGCGAGTTGCCGCGGTCGCAAATCTGGCCGACGCATTGCGGGCGCAATCCCGGCTTGCTCGAAGCTGCATTCTCTTGGATAGGCTCAGGCGGCTACGCGGACTTCACCGCGTCCCCACCGGATCTTTCTGGTCTGGAGCGGCCTGATCCTGAGACTTCGGGATTGCCTAATAATCCGTCCGTCCTGACGAGCATCGATAGCGACAGGGGACAGACCTCAGCTTCAGCTTCCTTCGCGAAAGGTCTTTCCAAAGGCCTGTCTCCCGAAAGCTTCACCTGGACAAGCGACGGGCAGGGAAGCCTACCTCGTTTCGACGCGAACGGCAGGATTTCAGGTTACGAGGTCGGCACCTGCTCGAGCCTGCTTGCCGCGTTGCGAAGCGCGGTTCTTCGACTCGGTATTCCACTCAAGACGGCGCTGCTACCGGTCACCATGAACCCCGCGAAGATTCTCGGCCTGGACAGGAAGGGGCGCATCGCGGCCGGAGCCGACGCCGATCTCGTCGTCATGGGGACAGACCTCGTGCCGAGGCTGGTGATCGCAAAAGGTCGCCTCGTGATGTCAGTCCCAAGGGATTGATCCTGCCGCCACGCTGCCGGAGAGATTACGATGGGAGACTGGAGTCCGATAAAAGAGCCTGTCCTGTCCGGTGTACAAAAGGGTCTGTCCCCTTGAACGGCGTTTCTCCATTAGTCTCGAACGAGTTGCCAATCTTCAACGCTCCGAGGTCTGTCCCTCCCTCCAGTCCATCCCTCCAGTCCCTCCCTCCATCCTCCGTCTCTACCAAGTTTCCCTTCCTGGAATCAGTGTCCAAAGCATCCCCTGGTGTTAGCTTTCCCGATCCGTTGACGCGCAAGCCATTGCGACCTAGCATCGGTCGGATGGATCCACGAAGCCGCGCCATCCGTACCGCCACGACGATCAGTCTGGCCGGGAATGCCCTTCTCGCCGCGCTCAAGATCGGCGCCGGGCTCGCCTCGGGCTCCCTCGCCGTGCTCGGCGACGGCATCGATTCTTCGACCGATGTGCTCATTTCGTTCGTGGCGCTCCTGACCGTGCGCTGGGCGGCCCAGCCGTCAGACGCCGAGCATCCCTGGGGCCACGGACGCGCGGAGACTGTGGCCACAGTCGGCCTCGCTTTCGCCATCTTCTTCGCCGGCGCCCAACTGGCGATCCAGGCGGGGCATAACCTTCTGGACGGCGTCGGCGCCGCGGTGCCGGGCCTCTTCGCCCTGCTGGCGACGGGAGTTTCCGTTGTCGGCAAGATTTTCCTGTCATGGAGCCAGACCCGCGCCGGACGTCGCCATGGCTCCCAGCTCCTCGTGGCCAACGGCGTCAACATGCGGAACGACGTGATCATGTCCCTGGCGGTCCTGGTCGGTCTGGTCGTCTCGCGACTCCTGGGCGCACCGGCCGTCGACTCGGTTGTCGCGATCATCGTCGGCCTCTGGGTCATGAAATCCGCGATCGGCATTTTCTTCGAGTCGAACGCCGAGCTCATGGACGGCAACACGAGCCATACGACCTACCGGCTTGTCTTCGATGCGGTACGATCGGTACCGGGCGCGGGCAATCCGCACAAGGCGCGGGTCCGGCGGATCGCGAATACGTGGGACATCGATCTCGACATCGAGGTGGACGGATCCATGACGGTGCGCGAGGCCCACGCGATCGCGGACCGGGTCGAGCGCGCGGTCAAGGAGCGTATCGATTCGGTCTACGACATCGTGGTGCATGTCGAGCCAGCCGGATCGGGAAAGCACGGCGAGCAGTACGGCCTCGACGAGCACAGCCTCGACGACGAAAAGGGTAGCGAACCTCGCTGAGCCGGGACCGGAACCGCGACTCGCGTTCCGCCGGCGGAATCGCTAGACTGGATGGGGTGCTTCCGCACTAGCCAGGAGGTTCCCGTGCGCAGCGAAGCTCCGGCGTCAAGGCGCTCCGTCAAGACCCCGGCCATCGACCCCTTCGACGAACTCGCCAGGTCTTCCGGCCGCCTTACCGCGGTCTCCGACTTCTCCGGCATCGAGGCGGCGCTCGTCGATCAAGCGTGCGACGTCACGCGATCGGATCTCGCGACCCTCTATCTGGAACCCTCTGATCCCGGCGCGCCGCTCAGGCTCTCCAGGCGCCGCGGCGCTTGGGACGCCCCGGCCCGCCTCGCCCGCGACGAGCCCGCCGTTTCGTTCATAGCCGAATGCGGCGAAGCGGTAGTGCTCAACGAACGTCGCCCGTGCTTTCTGGAAGGACTGCTCCTCGACCCCCGGATGCGGTCGCTCATTGCCGTGCCGCTCACGACCCCTCGCGGCCCGGTCGGCCTCCTCGTGGTGAATTCCCGCGAAATCCGCCATTTCGACAGGGATCGGTTCAACTACATCACGGCTTACTCCGCGCTCGCCGCGGGCACCCTCAACAACGCCAGGCTCTACGCGGAACTCAAGGAGCGCGCCGCCCTCATCGAGGCGCTAGAGCGTTATCAGGCGAGCGTCTTCGGCGCGATGACCAACCTGCTCGTGACCGCGGATCCCGGCGGCGCCCTCCGTTTCTTCAACGAGGCGTCCGCCGAGGCTTTCGGGTTCACGGCAGGGGACGAGGGCAAGCCTCTGGCGGAGCTGCTGCGTACCCGGCTCTCGGCGAAAGTGGTGTTGGCGATCGAACGCTCGATGGAGGAAGGCAGCACAGTACTCGGCATCGAGGGCATAGCCAAGGGCCGCGATCACGAGATCGACTTTTCGCTCAACCTGTCCCCGATCCGCGGCAAGCGCTCCGATCGACGCGACGGGCACGTGCTCGTCTTCGCCGACCAGAGCCGGGAGCGCGAACTCAAGGAACGGGTCGAGGTGGTCGTCGAGGAACGCCGCGTCATCAAGGACATGTTCAGCCGCTACCTCTCCGAGGAGGTGGTCAGCCACCTCATGGAGACGCCCGCCCTCGCCGGACTCGGCGGCTCGGGGAAGCGGGCCACCGTGTTCTTCGCCGACATCCGCGGCTACACCTCGTTCTCCGAAGGGAAAAGACCGGAGTACGTCGTCGAGGTCCTGAACGAGTACTTCTCCGAAGCGGTCGAAGTGGTGGCTCGCCGGCGCGGCTTCATCGACAAATTCATCGGCGACTGCATCATGGCCGCATGGGGCGTCCCCATGACGAGCGAGGAGGAGGACGCCCGCAACGCCGTGTCGTGCGCCATAGAAATCCAGAAGCTCGTGGCGGATCCCCGGCGAACCTTCTTCCGCGGCGAGGCGGCCCACCTCCAGGTCGGGATCGGGGTACACACGGGCTATCTCGTAGCCGGCAACCTCGGTTCTCCCCGCCGCATGAACTACTCGATGATCGGAGACACCGTCAACGTCGCGGCCCGCCTCGAAGGCGTCGCCTCTGGCGGAGAGGTGATCATCACGGAGGATACGCGCGTCCTGCTCGGTGACGGTTTCGTGCTCGAGGAGCGCGCTCCCGTGAGGGTCAAAGGCAAGTCCAACCCCATTCGCATCTACAGCGCCGTGGAAATCAGGCCTGGCGCCGAACGGAGGTCGTCATGATCGATTCAGCGCTCGCGCTGCTCGCCAGCCCCCTCGCGCCTTGGCTCGGAGTAGGTCTGTCCCTCGTCGTCGCGTTCCTGCTCGCGATGCTGTGGGAACGACGCTTCAGGCTCCGGCTCCGCGCCGTAGCCGCGGCTGAAGAAGCGCCAGCCCGGCCCCCGTTCGGTACGCTCACCCTGCTCCTAAGGAGGAAGTACATCCTGCACGGAGCCCGCGACGGCTTCCCCGGGCTACCGGGTCCCTTCCCGAAGCTTCCGGAGCGCCTCGGCCTCGTGGAACGATGGACTGAGCGCTTGGCGCGGCGCAGGGGCGGCGCAGGCACCATGAAGCTGGCGCTCGAATTCGCCCCGGACCGCGCCATCTTCCCATGCATGCTTCAGGCGACGGGTTCGCGGCGTCGGACGCGCGGTTTCCAGGCCTGGATCGAAGGACCGGGCGGCGAGTACGCGCTCCGGAGAGTCGCGCTATCGTCGCGCGGAGCCCCCTTCGACGCGCGCGCGGCCCGCATCCTGCTCGGCGAGCGGCTCGAGTCCGGACGCGAACTGTTCGGCGATCCGGAATGGGCCGTGCGGGTTTTCGCGACCCGTCTTTACTCCGGCGATCCTTCCGAGCGATCCGCCAAGGCCCTGCGCGACGGTCTCCGGGATCCCCACCCGCTCGCGCGCAGGCTCTGCGCCGAGAACGTGCCCTTGCCTGGCTTGCCCGACGAGCGGACGGCGCTCGGCGCGGAACTGGCGGCCATGAGGCTGGACGATCCTTCCAAGGAAGTACGCGACGCGGCCAAAGCCCGGTTGGCACAGGACTTCCCGAACTTGCTCGCGCTAGATCCCGCGACGCTCGACGAGGATCAGGCGACGCACGTCCTTGAAAGCCTCGACCCATCAAACGTCGAGGATGAACGCATCGCCTACCATTACCTCGAACGCGGCCGATCCGGCGAGCGACTCCCCGCGGCGGAACACCTCGACCTGCGCGGATCGCTGGCGCGTTGCCTGGCCAGCGCGGATCGTTCCGACCCCGGCGAATTCGAACGGCGCGCGAAGCTGCTCGCGTCCGCCGCCGCGCTCGGCGCGTCCGACTTCCTGGCCACGTCCTCGGTCGCATCGCTTCCGGAGGCGGGGCTTCTGCTTTCGGCACGCACGCTCGCCCGCTCGGGCGACCCCCGCCTGTTGGCCCCGCTCGCGAGCCGAATCTTCGCACTAACGGGCGAAGCGCCCCTTTCGGCCGCCTCGCTCGAGCTCTACGAAGCGATCATCGAGGCAATTACGGCTCGCGGCGATCGAGCAGCCCTGGAAGCCCTGGGGGGCGAGCTTCTCGCGCGCCGCAACCGGTCCGACTTGATGGTTCGGATCCTGGCCCGAGTCGGGACGGAAGCGGGGATGGTCCTCTTCGATACGCTCGCCGACCTCTTCCTCGATGGAACCTTTTCCTTCCGCGACGAGCTTCGCGCAGCCCTTCTCAGGACACCGTCGGATCTCTCGCTACCGCTCGCGATGAAGGTCGCACGCGCCGGACGACAAGGCCATCCGCGCGCCGTCAGGAAGGACGCGATGCTCCTGCTCGGCGCGCTCAAGCCGGCGGGCGTGGTGGCCCTGCTCCTCGAGAACCTGCAAGCCCTGCCGATCGAAGAAGCCGCCGAATTCGCGCCGGTGCTGGCCGAATCCGATCCCGAGACCTTCGCACGCGTCGCGCGCAAGGTGCTCGATTCCGTCGACGCTCCTTCGCGCGCCGCCCTGATCGCGGCCTTGCCGGCCGTCGGAGCCAAACCCTTCATGGCCGACCTGAAAGCCGCGCTCGCCGACGCGGATCCGGACGTGAGGGCCGCTTCTGCCCGAGCCCTCGCCGCCCTCGCCGAGGGAAAGGCGCTCGCCTCCGGGGCGCTCGGCCTCCTTCGCGATCCCGTGGAGCGCGTCCGCGTGGCCACCGCGGCCGCCCTCGCCGAGGCGGGCGGCTCCGCCGCGGTCGAATCGCTCCGCGCCGTGCTGGACGACCCCAACGAGGTCGATGAGGTCAAGCGATCCTTGATCGAAGGCTTGGGTTCAGCCGCGGATCAGTCCTCGCTCGGCCTCCTTCTGGACGCGCTCGAGGGCGAATTCCGGTCGGAGGCATTCGGCGCTCTCGCGCGACGAACCTCGAAACGCGACCTCCGCTATCTGGCCGAACGTTTCAAGGACGCGACCGGAGAACCCAAGACGCTCGCGGCGGAGGCGTTCCGTCGCATGGGCGCCTCCGGCGAGGAGACCGCGGCGGCTTTGCTGGAGGAGGACGTACCGTCGTTGCGCCCCGTTCTGACGGAAATTTTGGAGGAATCCGGCTGGGTCGAGGCCAGGATCCGGGACCTCAGGCGTCGGGAACCAGCCGTACGACGCGCGGCAGCAGCAGCGCTCCAGTCCGTCGGGACGAGCTCGGCCTACCGAGGCATCGTCATGGCCGCCCGAGATCCGGACCCGGAGGTACGCGCCGCCGTCGCCAAAGCGCTCGAACGCCTCGGCGGTCCCGAAGGGACGGAGCTGCTCGCGAAGCTCGAGACCGATCCCGATCCGAGGATCCGTAAGTACGCTCTCTGGGCTCTTGAAAGGGTCAAGGCGAAAGAGCTTCGATAGGAGGAAGGGACAGACCTCGGATCGGCGTCAACCCGGAGGGTGACGCACCACGAGCGACCGCGCCGAGGGACAGTCCCCGAGCGAGGCGGTCAGGATGGATGGATCTCCTCGGGGACGGAGCTTCGGAAATCGCGCGCGAAACACGACGACGGGTCGTGGATCATCCATACCGCGGATCGGTCAGCCGCTCTAGTTCGGTGAGGCGGGCGAGCGCCTCTTCGCGGCTGGAGCCGCACATGTCCGGATCCGGCGCGAGGCTCGAACAGAAGGCGGGGCGTTCCGGGCGGCCCCAGATCCCGCAACGCATTGTCGCGTCCAGCCAGGGACAGACCTCGCCGGCGGGTTTGCCGCCTTGCCGACCAGGTAGCGGCGAATGGATGGAAGGCGCGATGCAGCACGCGCCGCATCCTTCGCGACAGGCGAAAGTTCCCATATCGCCATGATGCTATTCGATGTTCAAGATGTCGAGCCCGGGAGTCACGGTTCCTGGCGCCGATTCCATCGACGCTTTTTTCGGCCAGCTACTCCAACCGTTCGGATAATGGGGTATACTGGCTCCATAGATTCATCATGGAAAAAGTGGCGCGCCGTCAGGCGCGCGGGAGACGCTCCATGGGCAAGGAAAGGAGGAAGAGACCGCCGGCTCTGCGTAGCACCCTCGACGCCCTCGACGAACGCGGTCGTGAAACCTTCCGCAAGGCCATGATGCTCGTGCTCGGCGCCGTGGCCGTCGCGACGACGCTCATCGCCGCGGCCGACCTCGCCAACCTCACGATCGGCTGGGACTTCGTTCCTCTTGCGGTACTGCTCGCGGCGGCCTGGCACGGCTTCTTCCGTATCCGCTCGGGGAACTTCCGCGCGGGCATCGTGCCCTTCGTATGGGCGGCCATCCTCGACGTAAACCTCGAACCCCTTATCGCCCGATCCGACCCCCTCTCGCTCTCGTCCTACCTCCTGACGAACGGCGCGGCAGGCGCCATCCTCGGCCTGATGCTCGGCGCGGTCGGCGGTCCGCTGCAGGCGGCGCTGGCCTTCGGCTCGATCGGCTTCGCGACCGCGGCCTATCTCTTCGGAAGCGGATCCCGGGTCCTTCTCGAAGCGCTACCCTATGTCATGGTCGCCTGGGTGATTCTCGGCGTCATCGTGGTCGCGATCTCGCGCATCGTCGCCGATTTCGTAGCTCGGATCAGGGATGAAACCGAGAGCAACCGACGCGCGTTGGCGGCGCTCGAGGATGCGGCCCGTATCCGCGAGGGTTTGCTGCGCGAGATCGAGCACCGGGTCTACAACAACCTGCAGGTCATGCGTTCGCTGCTGGCCCTGGAAGCCACGGGAACCGACCGGGACGGCGAGGCGCTGGCGCGGGCACGCGGGAAGGTGCGGACCTTGGCGCTCGCCTGCGAGTGCATTCGCGAGAGCGACGCGGCGGCAGTTCCGCTCGAGGACCTTGCGCGCCGGGTCGTCCACGACCTGGTGGCGGAGGATCATCCGGAGTTCCCTCAAGCCGACGTGGACTTCGAGCTCGAGGATTCGGACATCGACGTCGATCGCGCCGGACCCTTCGCCCTGGCCTTGCACGCCCTGGTGGAGCGCGCCTTGCCCGCGCTCTCGCCGCTCAAGGCCCTCACGGCGCGCAGCCCCGCCATCAAGAGCCTGGCGGCAAAGCCGGGCGACTCCGGACGCCTGCCGCTCCGGGTCGCCCTCAGGCACGCCGGCCCGGACTTCGTCTGCGAGGTGAGCGGTCCGGGTACATCGAGCGATGTAGGACCGGTCGCGAGCGCGCTCGCCCGCCAGCTCGACGGTCGCGTGGAACGGCTCCGCGGCGAGCTTCCCTTCGCCGCCCGCCTCAGCTTCCCGCTCCAGGCGCGGAGGAAGTCGCCGCCGTCCTTCGGTCTCTCCTGAGCGCTCGCGCACGCTCATGCTCGTTTCCGGCCACGCCCGTTCCGGCCGGATACGGAAAGGCCGCCCGGAGCGCCTCCGCCCGTACGCTGACGGAAGGAGGGCTGGTCCGGACGGCCCGCGGCCCCTCGGCGGTTCTCAGACGCCCAGATAGGCCTCGCGTACTTTCGGGTTCGCCGCGACTTCCTTCGCGGTTCCCGATATGGTCGTGTAGCCGACCTCGAGCACATAGGCGAAGTCCGCGATGTCGAGGGCCTCGGAGGCGTTCTGCTCCACGAGCAGGATGGTGGTTCCGAGCTTGTTGAGCGCCACGATCTTGTCGAAGATCTCGTCCACGAGGACGGGGGCCAGGCCCATCGACGGTTCGTCGAGTAGGAGCAGGTCCCCGCCCGTGACCATGGCGCGACCGACCGCGAGCATCTGCTGCTCCCCGCCCGAAAGCGTGCCACCCAGTTGGCCCACGCGCTCCGCGACGCGCGGGAAGAACTGGAAAACTTCCTCGATGCGGCGCTTCACTTCCTTCGGATCCTTGACCGTCCAGCCGGCCAGCTCGAGGTTCTCGCGCACGGTCAGGGTCGGGAAAATCTTCCGACCCTCCGGCACGTGCGAGATACCGAGCCGCACCAGGTCGTGGCTCTGCACGCCCGCGACGTCCTTTCCCTTGAATTCGATCGAACCGCCCGCGGCCTTCTCGAGGCCGGAGATGGCGCGGAGCGTGGTGGTCTTGCCCGCCCCGTTCGAGCCGATGAGCGCGATGATCTTGCCGTCGGGCACCTCGAACGAGACGTCCTTGAGGGCGGCGATGCGGCCGTAGTTGACCTGTAGGTTCTTGACGCTGAGCATCAGTGGCCTCCCTTCTTGCCGAGGTAGGCCTCGAGCACGCGCGGATCCTTGGCGACTACCTCCGGAATTCCCTCCGCGATGGTCTCGCCGAAGTCGAGCACCTTGATGCGCTCGCAAAGGCCCATGACGAATTTCATATGATGCTCGATCAGGAACACAGTCACCTTGAACTCGTCCCGAACCCGACCGATCAGGGCCATCAGGTCCTGAACCTCCTTCGGGTTCATGCCTGCCGCGGGCTCGTCGAGCAGGAGCAGCTTCGGGTCCGTGGCGAGGGCACGCGCGATCTCGAGGCGCCTGAGCTCGCCGTAGGGCAGGTTCTTCGCCTGTTCCTTGGCCCGGTCAGCCAGGTGGAGCACGTCGAGCAGGCGCATGGCCTCCGCCTTTCGCAGGCGTTCCTCGGCCTTGAACGAAGGTAGCCGCAGCGTCGAGGCCAGCAAAGTGGAGGCCGGCCTGTACTGCCTCGCGACCCGGACGTTGTCGAGCACGCTCATGGAACCGAAGATGCGCAGGTTCTGGAAGGTGCGCGCGACTCCCTTGCGGACGATACGGTAGGGTTTGGCTCCGGTGATGTCCCCGCCGGCGAACTCGATCTTTCCCTCGGTGGGCTTGTAAATGCCGGTGATCAGGTTGAACGTGGTGGTCTTGCCCGAGCCGTTCGGACCGATGAGACCGTATATGGCGCCTTCCGGCACCTCGAAGTGGAAGTTCGACACGGCCTTGAGGCCGCCGAACCAGTGCGACATGCCCGTTACCTTGAGGACCGCGCTCATTTCTCGTCCTCCTCGGGAATGATCATGAGCTTCGCCTCGCGGGTGCCCATCAAGCCCTCCGTTCGGTACAGCATTATGAGGATGAGGAGCAGGGCGTACACCACCATGTACCAGTCGCCTCCGATCGGCAGGTCCGTCGCGGCCTTGAGCCACGAGAGGAAGCTCTTCAGCACCTGGGTGAGGATGGTCAGCGCGAAGGCCGCGAGCACCGAGCCCGTGAGGCTGCCGACGCCGCCCGCGTACACCATGATGAGCACCTGCACCGAGTAGATGAAGCCGAACTGCGTCGGGTGGGCGATCTGCAGCAGGTGCGCGTAGAGGCCGCCGCCCACGCCCGCGAAGAAGGCGCCGAGGGCGAATACCTTCACCTTGTAGCCAGTGGTGTCGATTCCGACGAGATCGGCGGCCAGCTCGTTCTCCCGGATGGCGATCATGTTGCGGCCGTGGGCGGACTCCGCGATGTTGCGGATGACCGCGACCGTGATAAGGGCGAACGCGAGGATCACGGTGAAGGTGGAGAATTTCGGGATGCCGAGCAGGCCGCGCGGTCCTCCGACCGCGTCGATGTTGTTGAAGATCGTGCGGATGATCTCGCCGAAGCCGAGGGTGACGATGGCCAGGTAGTCGCCCTTGAGCCTGAGCGTCGGGAAGCCGATGGCCACGCCGACGAGTGCCGCGGCGACGCCGCCCGCGACCAAGGCCAGCACGAAGCCCGGATAGTGCGCGGCGACGTTCGGGGAAAGCTTGTATATCAGGGTGGTGATCGACCCCGACACGTAGGCGCCGACCGCGGCGAAGCCCATGTGCCCGAGGCTGAACTGCCCGATGATGCCGTTTATCAAATTGAGGCTCACCGCCAGGATTACGTACACGAGCGACAGGTTGGCGATGAACAGATAGTAGTCGTTGAAGCCGACGAGCCTGAGCAGCTGCACGACCGCCCAGAAGCCGGCGGCCACGACGAGCAGCCAGGGCGTTCTCGGAATTTTCACGGCGTCCTCCTAGATCTTGTCGGCGGTCTTCTCGCCGAGGATGCCGCGCGGCCTTACGAGCAGCACGACGATGAGGATGGCGAACGCGATGCCCTCGCCGAGCAGCGAGTTGTACGCGGTCGCGAAGGTCTCGGCCACGCCCATGATGTAGGCGCCGAGCACGGCGCCGGGGATGTTGCCGATTCCGCCGAGCACCGCGGCGATGAAGGCCTTGAGGCCCGGGAGTATTCCCATGAAGGGGAAGATGCGCGGATAGGTCATGCCGGCCAGGAGGCCGGCCGCGCCCGCGAAGGATCCGCCGATCAGGAAGGTCCAGCCGATCACTTTCTCGACGTCGATGCCCATCAGCTTGGCCGCGTCCTTGTCCTGCGAAACGGCGCGCATGGCCTTGCCGAGCGCGGTGTGCCGCACCAGTACCGTCAGGCCGATCATCAGCACGGCGGCGACGCCGATGTCGAGGATCGCTTGCGTCGAGATCGTGGCGTTCGGTCCGATCTGTATCGGCCGGCTCGGCAGGATCTCGGGGAAGGCCCGGAACGAGGGTCCGATGAAGGGAATCGCCGAGAACACGTACTCGATCAGCATGGAGACGCCGATGGCGGTTATCAGCGAGGAAAGCTTCGGCTTGTAGCGGAGCGGCTTGTAGGCCAGCCGATTGGTGAGCAGCGCGATGCCGCCCGAGGCGGCCATGGCGAGCACCAGGGCGATGCCCGCCATCGGAAGCCCCGAGCCGCCGAGCGCCGCGTTGAAAAGGAAAAAGGCGCCGTAGGCAGCATAGGCCCCGACCATGAAGAAGTCGCCGTGGGCGAAATTTATGAGTCGCACGATGCCGTAGACCATCGTGTAACCCAGGGCGATCAACGCGTAGATCGAGCCGAGCTGCAGCCCGTTCACGACTTGTTGCAGGTTGAAGATTGATCCCATGGCAGACTCCCCGCTTGGATACGGATGGCGGGGCCGTTTCCGGCCCCGCCCTTTGTTTCAGGATATGCCGCTTACGGAGCTACCGTGGTCCGGTAGACCTGCTGGCCGCCCTTGATCTCGATGATCGCCGCGGCCTTGACCGGGTTATGCTGCTCGTCGAACATCGTCCGCCCCGAAACCGCGGCGAAATCCGTGGCCTTGAGCGCGTCGCGGATCTTCACGCCCTCGGTGGAGCCGGCGCGACTGATGGCGTCGAGCATGATGTTCATGGCGTCGTAGGCCAGGGTGGCCAGGGCGTCGGGCGCCGCTCCGAACTTCGCCGTGTACTTCCGCACGAAATCCTGGACCTCGGGACGGGTGTCGTCCTTCGAGTAGTGGTTGGTGAAGAAGCCGTTCTCGACCGCCTCGCCGCCGAGCTTGACGAGGTCGGGGCTGTCCCAGCCGTCGCCGCCGACGAGCGGGCCGGTGAAGCCGAGCTCTCGGAGCTGCTTCGCGATCAGGGCCACGTCGTTGTAGTAGTCGGAGATGTAGACCACGTCGGGCTTGGCCTGGACGATCTTGGTCAGCTGGGCCTTGAAGTCCGTGGCGCCGGTGGCGTGGGCTTCGAAGGCCACGACCTCGCCGCCGAGCGCGATGAAGGTGTCGCGGAAGAATTCCGAGAGTCCCTTGGTGTAGTCGTTGCCGACGTCGAAGATGGCCGCGGCCTTGCGGGCGCCCAGGTCGTCATAGGCGAACTTCGCGCCGACGGTCCCCTGGAAGGGGTCGATGAAGCAGGCGCGGAACACGAACTCGCGGAGCTTGCCGTCGGCGAACGTGACGGACGGGTTCGTCGAGGTCGGGCTGATCATGGGCACGCCGTACTGCTCCGAGATCGGGGCGCCGGCGAGCGAAACCTTCGACATGACCGTGCCGACGATGGCGACGACCTTGTCCTGCTGGATCAGCTTGGTCCAGACCGCGGCGCCCTCGGCCGCGTCGCCCTTGTCGTCCTCGTAGACCAGCTTGATCTGCTGGCCGAGCACGCCGCCCTTGGCGTTCCACTCCTCGACCGCGAGCTCGCAGCCTTCCTGGGTGGACTTGCCGAACGTGGCGGCCTCGCCGGACACGGGACCGACGCCGCCGATGACGATTTCCGCGGGACCCTTGGGCGCGCAGGAAACGAGCGCGAGCGCGACGAGCAGCGCGAGCGCGACGATGGACAGAGTTCGCTTCATGGTTCCTCCTTCCAGTTACTATGAGGCGTTGCGTTCCGTCATAGAGTAGCGTCTGGAGGAAGTCAAGCGAAAACGTTGTCGCCGGAAAAAAACCGCTTGCCAAAACCGCTGTTTCGTGTCCTTTTTATCGGCTTCATTTTATGATTGGAGATAATGGATATATCGATCGTGATAAGCCGGCATTGTCAGGGACCGACCTCGCTGCGTACGGTTCGACAGCCTCGCCAAGCCCCGGGGAGGAGCCGTCGGGAGCGCAAGCGAGGAAAATTTGATTTTTCCGGAAAACGGAATCTGCACAGTCCTCGGCGCGTCCCGACCTTGGAGCGCCGCCGGCAGGTCTGTCCCCGTCGCCGGACGCGCCGGGACTGGAGCAAGCCGGGGCGAATCGCTAGACTGTCGATATAGCGATGCATTTCTTCGAAGATCGACAGAGGTAGCCATGGAACGCCAGTTCAAGAGAACCAAGATCGTCTGCACCATCGGACCCGCCACCCGGACGCGGGAGGCGATACGCGACCTCGCCCGCGCCGGCGCCGACGTGTTCCGGATCAACTTCTCGCATAGCTCCGCGTCCGAGGCTCTCGAGACCCTCGAGATGGTGAAGCAGGTCCGCGAAGAGCTCCGCCTCCCGCTCGCGGTCATGGGCGACATCAAGGGGCCGGCGGTCCGGCTGTACGGCTACAATGAAGCGGTCGACATCGAGGCGGGCGACGTCGTCACCATCGAAAGCTGGAAGGGCGACGATCCGGAAAGTTCAGCCGTTGAAGGTCCGCGGCATCTGTGGACCAACCTCCCGGAGATCGACACCCTCGTGAAGCCGGGCCAGCGCGTGCTGCTCATGGACGGCTACTTCCTCGGCGAGGTCGTCGCCATTCACGTGGGCGCGGTGGACGTCAAGATCGGCAACGCCGGCCGCCTCCGCCCGAAGGCCCATCTGACCATCCCGAACGTCGACTATCCCATTCCCTTCCTCTCCTCGAAGGACGTCGCGGACCTCGCGCTCGCGGCGGAGAACGAAGTCGAGTACGTGGCGCTTTCCTTCGTGCGCTCGGGCACCGACATCGAGGAGGCCCGCCGCCTGATCCAGCGCTCGCGCACGAAGGCAGGCGGACGCCCCCGGACGCGGATCATCGCCAAAATCGAGAGCGCCAAGGGACTGGCCAACATCGAGGAGATCGTCGAGGCGGCCGACGGCGTCATGGTGGCCCGCGGCGACATGGGCGTCGAGATGGCCATCGAGGCCGTCCCCATCGCGCAGAAGCGCATAATTCGGGTCTGTCGCGACTCTGGCAGGCCTGCCATCACGGCCACCCAGATGCTCGAATCGATGATAGAGAGCCCGATCCCCACCCGCGCAGAGGCCAGCGACGTGGCGAACGCCTGCTTCGACTCCACGAGCGCCGTCATGCTCTCGGGCGAGACGGCCATCGGGAAGCATCCCGTCCGTACCGTCGAGACCATGAGCGCCATCATCCGCACGGCCGAGGCCGAATTCGACTACGAGACCTTCCACGCGCTCATCCCGACCGAGGTGAGGAGCCGCGACCTGCCTTCGATCGTAACTTACAGCGCAGTGTCGATGGCGTACCAGTGCGGCGCGGCCGCCATCCTCGTATTCACGGAAACCGGCGGCGCCGCCCGCGGACTGTCGCGGCTCCGGCCCCGCCAACCCATCATCGCCTTCGCCACCGACGAACTCGTTCGGCGTCAGCTGGCCTTGTCCTGGGGAGTCGTGCCTCTCTCGCATTCGGGCGCTCCCGAACTCGACCAGGTCGTGGCCGAAGGACTCGCCGCGGCCAAGGCCTCGGGCTACCTGAAGACCGGCGACCGCGCCGTCGTGGTGGCCGGGCTACCGCTGACCAAGCAGGGGTCGACAAACGTCATCCGCGTCGAGACCGTGAAATAGGCGACCACCTCGGTTCGCTCGCGCGGACGCCCGCGCGGGCGGCGGGACCGGACGCGACGCCGCGAATGGGGACAGACCTCGACGGGGATAAATCTCACGGAAAAGAAACGGCGCGGGAAGCTTCCCGCGCCGTTCGTCCTTCAGCCTACCGCTCAGGTCGAGGGTCGGGCTGCGACCACCTTCCTCGCGGCGACGGCCCACGCCCCATCGGCCGCTAGCTCCTCGAGGGTGCGCGGCATGCGCCAGGTCCAGTTCGAGTCGGTTACCGTGCCCGGCACGTTGACGCGCTCGTCGCGGCAGTCGGCGGGCGTCCAGCCGGGCGCTAAGCCGAGCCAGTCCTGAAGCTGCGCGACGAAGAGGAGCGAGTTCGCGCCTGAGAGCGCCTCCATCAGGCGGGCCTGGATCGCGGGAGACCACGGCTCAGCCTTCGACTCCTTCCTTTCGAGGAATGAAAGGAAGCGCGCTCCTTCCCCCTCGCGCTCGTACCACTCGCGGAGGGTCGATGTGTCGTGCACCGATGGGGCGACGACGGTAAGGCGCGGATACTCGGAAGGCGGAACGAAGGGCTGTCCCTCGAGATGCCAGAACCGAGTCCAGCGGGGAATCCGCAAGCCCAGGATGCCGAGCCCGGCGAGGGTCGGAGCGACGCAGGGGGGAACCGATCCCAGATCTTCGGCGCAAGGCAGCATCTCCGTCGCCCCCTTGAGGACGCCGAGGAGCCGCCGCCCCTGCTCTTCCCATGCGGAGTCGTCGCGGCGCGAGATCGAGGCGAACAGCTCTTCGAGACTGGCGCGTTCTCGGTCCGAGAGGGTGCCCCAAGCGCTCGCCTCGCGCCAGCGCCAGGCCTTGACGAAACGGCCGGTGCCGTTGCCGACCAGCACCCGGTCTCGCCAGGCGGCCGACAGGAAGTCCTTCGCCTTCGCTCCGAGGTCCAGCGCGTCTATGTCCTTCTCGCCGCGTATAGACGGTTTGAACAGGAAGAGCTCCTCGCTGCCGATACGTTCGAGAGCGAGGCGGATGGCGCGCGACGCTTCGCCGGCGGGATCGGGAACGCCGGCCAGGGCACCGAGAAGCGCGGCTGTCCGGACGTGCGGCTCGGATATCCAACGGATCCGGTTGTCGTCGAAACCGAGCGCGCGGAGCTCGTCGAGTCCGACGTCCCCTCCCGGGATGAAACGGCCGAGCGCGCCTTCTCGGTCGGCGGCCGGCAGGGCCCAGATACGGAAGAATCCGAGCACGTGGTCGATGCGGTAGGCCGCGTAGAATTTGTCGGCGGACCTGAGCCGGTCGATCCAGAACGAGTAGCCCCGGCGGGCGAGCGCGTCCCAGTCGTAGATCGGGAAGCCCCAGTTCTGGCCGAGAGGCGCCCCGGAATCGGGCGGGGCCCCGGCACGCAGGTCGTCCCGGAACGTTTCCCGGTCGGACCAGGCGTCGGCCGAATCCTCGTTGAGCAGGATGGGCAGATCGCCCTTGAGCGCGATGCCGCGTTCCGCGAGCGCGCGCGCCGCCGCGGCGAACTGCTCCTCGCAACGATACTGGATCCACGCCTGCTTGCGGTGCTCGACGGCGAGCGCCGGATCGTTCCAGAGCGCCTCGATCTCGCCGGGTCCGGGATCGCGGTGCTCGGTCCATTCCTTCCAGGAGCGCCACTCGTTGCGTCTCTTCAGCCGCATATAGACAGCGTAGATCCGCACCCAGCCATTCGCGGCGATCCAAGCGTCGAGAACCTTGTCGGCGGCGATCGCCTCCAGGTTCGCCTCGTAGATTCGGTCGAGCAGTTCGAGCTTGGCGAGGAGCAGCTCGTCGTAGGGGAAGCGGCCATCGCGCTCGAATCGCGCGCGGAGCGCGGCCGTCGCTTTTCCGAAGTCCCTCGCCTCCGGCAAGGCCGCGAGGGAGAGGTGGAGCGGATGCAGGGCGAAGGCCGAGAGCGCCGAGTACGGGCTCGTTTGGCGACCCGAATCGTTGACGGGAAGGATCTGCACCAGACGGATGCCCGCATTCTCGCAAACCGGCGCGAGGACCGCCAGGTCGGGATATTCGCCGACGCCGGCGCTCGAGGCGCTGCGCAGGGCCGCCAGCGGGACCGCGAGACCGGCCACGGGCCGCTCGCCGAGCTCGTATTTCATGCGTTCGGTTCCTCCGGCGCGGAGTATACCCGCGGCGAGGGCCTTATGGAACGGGAACCTCGCGCGGTTTCGCCGTCCTCAGTCGCCGGGCCGCTCCCCGCCCGTCCGCCTCGCGGCATCGGCGCCGAAGAGCGCGCGCAGGGCTTCCTTCAAGGTCGCCGATCGCGTCCACGACGGGGTGGCGGCCGACGATCCTTCGTCGTCGCGGTCGCCGCCGTCCGCGGGGCCCACGAATTTGGCGAATCCGAGTCCGGACGCCGCCTTGGCCCGCGAGCGGAGCCGGCGCACCGGACGCACCTCGCCCGCCAGCGAAAGCTCTCCCGCCAGCGCGGCGCCTTCCGGCAGGGCGATCCCCGAGCGCGCCGACCAGAGGGCGGCCGCGATGGCCAGGTCAGCGCCCGGCTCGGCCACCTTCACGCCGCCGGCCACGTTGACGTAAAGATCCTGATCGGAAAAGCGCATGCCCGCCCAGCGTTCCAGGATGGCCGCGATGCGCGCCACACGCTGCGAGTCGACGCGGTCGGCGTACACGCGCGTCAGCGAGGACTTGGCCGGCGCAACCAAAGCCTGGACCTCGACGAGCAGACAGCGGCTGCCCTCCCAGAGCGCGGCGACGGCCGCCCCGGGCGGCAAGGCTCCGTCGCGCCGCGTGAGGAAGAGGCTCGACGGGTCCGGAAGCTCCGCGAGCCCTTTCGCGCCCATGGTGAAGATGCCGAGCTCGTCGGTCGAACCGAACCGGTTCTTGGTGGCGCGCAGGAAGCGCGCGTCCGCGTCGTTCTGCTCGAAGTAGAGCACCGTGTCCACCAGATGTTCCACCGCCTTCGGTCCCGCGATGGTTCCTTCCTTCGTTACGTGCGCCACGACGAAGAGCGCCGCGCCGCGGCTTTTGGCCCAATCCGAGAGCGCCGCCACCCCGTACTTGATCTGGTTGACGGTACCCGGCACGGAACCCGCTTCCTCGCTGCGCAAGGTCTGCGCGGAATCGGCGACGACGAGCACGGGTTTCACGCGGTCGAGCGTCTCGAGAATGGACTCCACCTCGCCCGTGCAGAGCACCTCGAGATTATCTCGCGCCAGTCCGAGGCGGTCGGCTCGCAGTCGGAGCTGCGCCGCGCTCTCCTCGCCGGAGACGTAGAGCACCCTGCCTTTGGTCCGCGCCCGGGCCGCGAGCTGCAGCAGCAGCGTGCTCTTGCCGATGCCCGGTTCCCCTCCCACGAGCACCGCCGAGCCGGGCATGACGCCGCCGCCGAGCACGCGATCGAGCTCGCCGATCCCCGAAGGGAAGCGCTCGCCCTCGCCCGGATCGATGGCGGCGAGCGGTACGGAGTACCGGCCGGATCCCGATCCGGCCGGAGGCTTCGCGTCCGCGACAGAGGTCTCGCGGAGGGTGTTCCATTCCCCGCAGGCGGGGCAGCGGCCTAGCCACTTGGGTTCGTCGTGGCCGCACGAGGAGCAACGAAAGACGGTGCTTTTCTTCTTCACGCCCACATACTAGCAGAAAAATCCCCGCCGCTTGCGTCGATCGCCATCGGAATCGCCGCCGTCGGGGACAGACCTCGCCGGCCGGAAGAGGGACGGAGCTCTATCGCGGGAACGGATCCGGCCATCCAGATAGAGGGACGGAGCTCGATGGTCGGAAGAGGGACGGAGCTCGATGGCTGGGAACGGATCCGGCCATCCAGATCGAGGGACGGAGCTCGATTGCGGTGACTGGCCCGACCGACGGAAAAAAGGGGAAGGCTCCCGCCCTCCCCCGGAATCAATGCCCGCGATTCCGCTACAAGCCCAGGCCGAGCTCGATGCGGGCGCGGGTCACCGAGAGCACCTCGGCGGTGCCCACGCGGACCAGTTTCAGGAACACCTCGTAGCGCCCTTCGCGTTCGACCAGGGTACCGATCACGAGCGCTTCCGCGCCGAGCAGGCCGCCGACCTTCGCCGCCGCCGACTCGTCCACGAGCCCGGACAGCTGCAGCTCGAGCTCCTCGAGGATCTTCTGGAGGTTCGCCCGATCCACGATGGTGAAGAGTCGCCGCTCCGACGCCGCGAGCAGGATGCGCTCCGAGAAATACTCCGCGTTGGCCGCGAGCTTGCCGTCCGACGCGGTCACGGGTAGCAGGGCCACGGGCGTCGCTCCTCCGATCTTCGCCGTCGAGTAGTCCACCAGGTTCGCGAGCGCCTCGCCGAAGAGCTTGCCGAGCGTGGCGTCCTTCGTTTCCGCCTCGATGCGTTTCGCCTCGAAGTAGTCGTCGTCCTTCGCCTCGACCGGTACGTCCGAGAGGGCCGACAGATCCTCCTTGACGAAGCGGATGACGATGGTCTCGAGCTTGTCCGCGGTGAAGTTGGATCCGGTGTGGTGGGATACCGAGCCCTCGGCGCCGCCTTCGCTCTCCCCCCGCTCGCCGTAGGTCAGGAAGATGTAACGCCCGCCCGTATATTGCGAGATCTGCCGGAGCACGTACTCGCCGTCGACGTCGAGCCCGCCCGTGCCGATGGTGTGGAACTTGATGCCGAGCGCGCGCGCCTTGCGCATCGAGCTCACGTAGTCGTAGTTGCGCTTGTAACCGAGCTGCGCGGTGGCGTCGGTCACCACGAAGGCCAGCCGTACGCCGTCCGAGTTCCACTTCATCCTGGTCACCGAGTCCTCGAGCGCGGCCTCGAGGTCCTCGGGGTAGTCTCCGCCGCCCGAGGCGTAGACCAGCGAGAGCGACTTCCGGAACGACTCGAGGTCGTCGGTGAAGGGCACCACGCGAGTCACGTACTCGTCGCCCTGGTCCTTGTAGAGCACCATGCCGAAGCGGACTTCGGGCCGCGGCGCGATCGACGAGATGTTGTCGTGGATAATCTCGATGGTGGCCCTGAGGCGCTCGATCTCCCCGCCCATCGAGCCGGTCGTGTCCATCACGAAGAGCACGTCGAGCGGCAGGGGCGAGGGGACTTTCCGGGGGGAAGGCAACTCGGCGGCCACCGAGCGCGGCCCGTCCGCCTCGACCGTACCCGCCCATTCGCCGGAAATCGACTCGATCGACACTTCCCAATCGTCCGCTTCGCCATAGGCGCCTGGGTAGAGCCGGAAGCGACCGTCGGGAAGCGTCACGCCACGATCCACCGGCTTGCCGCCGACCCTGACGGTCACAAGGGCGTTGGCGACCGCCTTGCCGTCGGAATCGGTCACCTGCAGCGTGACCCGGTCGGAGACGTCGAGTTCCCGGTGAGGAACGTGCGCGTAGTCCTCGAGGAACCCGAGGAAGTAGTTGTACTGTTCATTGTCGTCCGAGAAGCCGGCTTTCAGTCCCGACGAGCTCGGCGGCGTATAGCCGCCGGTCCAGGCATCCGCGGGAGCGGCGGCGGCGACATCGCCCCTACCTAAAACCTCGGAGGATTTCGCGGCCGGCGCGGGCGCGGGCACACCCGTCATCGAAGGCGCGGCCTCGGTCGCTTCCTCGTACCCCCCGCTCTTGCCGTCCCACTCCCCGTCGTAGGGCGCGCCGGCGGAATCGCCGTCGTACGCGTCCGCCGTGGACGGAGGGGCTCCCGCGCACGATGCCGTCAAGACGAGCGCCATCGCGAGCGCCATCGCGGCGTACGCCGCGGTTTTCCCGTTCAGCTTCCTGTGCATGCTTCCTCCGTCCGGCCTTGTTATTCCGCTCCGGGATCCGCCGCCCGGTTACCCGGCCGCGCCCGCCGGCGCTTCCATTATAGCGCGTCCGGCCCCGAGAGCACCGCCCGAAACGCGGGAGCCCCCGGGTCGAGGGCTTGCCCCGATCTTCGCAAAGCCTTATTGATATATGTCATGCACCACCAGATCCGAGTCGTCCTCAAGCCCCGCGAGGAGGACAGGCTCATCCGGGGTCACCCCTGGGTCTACGACAATGAAATAGCGAGAGTCCAAGGCTCGCCCGTGGCCGGCGACGCGGTCGCGCTCGAGTCCGCTCGCGGCCGCTTCCTAGGCACCGCGCTCTGGAGCCCCGCCTCGAAGATTCGCGCCCGGCGCTACTCGGACGAAGCCCTTCCCTTCGCGTCGCACCTTCGCCCCGCCCTCGATCGCGCCTTGAAGCTGCGCGCCGCGGAATTCGACCTCGACCGCGAATCCTGCCGCGTCGTCTTCGGCGAGGCCGACGGTCTTCCGGGGCTGATCGTCGACCGTTTCGTCGGCGAGGCTCCGGACGCGGTGAAAGGCTCGTGGCTTTCGGTGCAGGTGCTCGCCGCCGGCATGGCGGCGCACAAGTCCGCGGTCGTCGAAGCCCTCGAGGCGGCCCTCTCCCCGAACGGCATCATGGAGCGCTCCGAAGCGCCGGTGCTGGCTTACGAGGGCCTCAAGCCCTCGGTCGGCATCCTGGCGGGCTCGGTTCCGCAATCCTTGACGATGCTCGAGAACGGCCTACGCTTCGAGGTCGACCTCGCCTCGGGACAGAAAACCGGCTGGTTCCTCGATCAAGCCCGCAACCGGGCGGCCGCCGCGCGCCGCGCCGGAGGCCTGCGCGTACTCGACGCCTTCTGCAACCAGGGCGGTTTCGGCCTCGCCTGCGCCGCCGCCGGCGCCGCGTCGGTACTCGCCGTCGATTCCTCCGCCCCGGCCCTCGCGGCGGTGACAGCCAACGCGGCGCGGAACGGACTCTCCGACCGGGTTTCGACGCGCGAGGCCAACGCCTTCGACCTGCTCCGCGAACTCGAGCGCTCAGGCAAGCGTTTCGGCCTCGTCGTTCTCGACCCGCCCGCCTTCGCGAAGAACAAGGCCTCGGTCGAAGGCGCGCTCCGCGGCTACAAGGACATCAACCTGCGCGCCATGAAGCTGCTCGAGCCGGGCGGCTATCTGGTCACCTGCTCCTGCTCCTCTTGGGTCGACCGCGACTCGTTCATGTCCACGATCGCCGACGCAGCGGCCGACGCGAGACGACGCTTCCGGGTGCTCGAGGAACGCCCGGCCGCGCCGGACCACCCCGCGCTGCTCGGATACTCCGAGTCGAGGTACCTAAAGTGCGCCATACTCCAGGCCCTCTGACGACAGCCGCCGCCTGCCGGCGCGCCGCCGTCTTCGTAACCGCGGTGTCGGCAATGAGCGTCCTCTCCGCCTGCGGGGGCCCCAAATCGCTGTCGGTGATCCAGGTCAACGCGCTGCGCGGCGTCATCCAGCCCATCGAGCGCGAAGGCAGGCTCTCTGGCGGCTTCGCCCTCCTCGCCGGCGCCATCGACGCCGCTCGCGAGGCGGAAGGCGGTCGGACCCTCGCCATCGGCAACCTCAACTTCCTGCACGGCACTCCGGAAGCGTGGTTCACCAAGGGCCGCGCCGTGGTCGACCTCATGAACGAGGTCGGGTTCTCGGCGCTCGTCGTAGGGCCGCGCGATTTCTATTTCGGCGCAGACGCCCTCGCGGCGCTTTCGACTGCCGCCCGGTTCCCCTTCCTCTCGGCGAACATCGTCGACCGGGAAGGGCGCACGCCGTCCTACCTGAAGCCCTGGTTCTACGACGCGCGCAGCCGAGCGGGCTTCATCGGGCTTTCGCCATCGCAGGTGCTCGTCCAGAATCTGGCCAAGGACGTGGCCGGGCTTTCCTTGCTCGATTCCGTGGAAGCGGCCGGGCGCGCCGCAGCCGAGCTCCGAGCCGCGGGCGCCCGCAGGATCGGTCTCTTCGCCGGCGGTGTCTACTGGGGCGCGGCGCCCGGCTCCCCGGAAGGGGACGAGGCGCTCGCCCTGCTCGGCATTCCCGAAATCGACCAGTACTATTTCGGACCGGCGAACGCGACGGTGCCCGACGGGGCTTCCATGGTCGAAGCGGCGGGGCGCGAAAAGCTCGTGGTCGTGCAGTCCGGCGCCCGGTTCATCAACGGCGAGCGCATATCGATGGTCGCGTTTCCGGAACACCCCGCAGACGCCGTCTTCCGGGAGATCCCCGTCGACTCGTCGACCGTGTCTCCGTCCGACGCGCTCTCGCAACGCCTGTCGTCGCTCCGCCGCGATCTCGACGCCACCATGAGCCGCCACGTCGCCGACGCTCGCTCCGCGCTCGCGTCCGATCTCGAGCGCGAGTCCGTAATGGGAAATTTCATCTGCGACCTCTTCCGCGAATACGCCGGAACCGACGCCTTCATCCTCAATTCCGGAAAAATCCGTTCGGGCTTCGCGGCCGGCCCCGTCGACCGTCTCGACGTCTACAACGTGCTTCCCTTTTCGGGCCAGGTGGTGGTCGTCGAGGCTACCGGCGAACAGGTGCTGGCCTTGCTGGAACGATCCTGCACCTACCCGGGCAACGCTCGCGCGGGACGCGGTTGGCTCCAGGTCTCGGGCATCACCTTCGCGTGGAATCCCCTGGCGCCGGCCTTTTCACGGATCGCTCCGGGTTCGGTCAAGGTAGGCGGCCGGCCGCTCGAGAGCGGAAGGACCTACCGGATCGGCACTGAAGCCTATATCGCGGGCGGCGGCGACGGCTACGTCGAGTTCGCCGAGCTCGGCATACGGACGGTGGAAAGCGATCCCCGCTCCATGCTGGAGGTGCTCCAGGAGCGGCTGGAAAAGCTCGGCACCATCGACGCACCCCCGCTCGGCCGGGTCGAGGAGCGGGGTGGCAATTGACCATGTTCCGTTCCGGCCTGGCGCAGCGGATCTTCGCCGTAGTCCTGCTCGTCATCGCGGTTCCCATCGTCGCGCTGGCCATCATCGCGGGCAAGCTCCAGTCTGAGGTCGAACTCGGCGAGGAACGCGCCCGCCTCGATTACGGCAAGACCTATCTAGAGAGCCTGGTGAAGCGCCGGATCGAGATGCTCGCGTCGCGCATGGCCGTCCTGGTGGATGACCCCAGGCTGGTGGCCGCGCTGCCGCTTCCCGCTTCCGCCCCGGAGCGTTCCGCCCTCTTGCTTTCGCTCGAACGCGAATACGGGCTGAGCTCCCTCGGCGTGGACGCCGAGGACTGCGCCTCGGCGTCCGTCACGGGCGTCTCGTTCGTCGCGGAGAGCGACGGAATCAGCTTCATGGCGCGGGAACGCGTGCGGGACGTTTCGGGCGGCTGCCATTCCATCGCCGGCGTTTCGAAAATTGACCGCTCCGTTCTCGACGAGTTCCGTATCGGACTCGACATCGACATCGAAATCCGATCCTACGATCCTTCGGTCGGCATCGACCGCATCGAATTCTCCACCCGCTTCGACGTCTTCGGCCTGTCCTACGCGGGGATGCCCGGCCGACCCGTGCCCTCGACCTACCTCCAGGACCTCGCCGGCGCGGGCACGCGCTTCGAACAGACCGAAATAGCCGGGGAAAAGCGGATTGCGCTCGACTTCCCCTTTTTCGCCAACGCGGAAGGCCCCTACGTCGCCTCGGTATCGCGAACGGCCCCGGTCGAGTCGGCGCCGCGCAACGCCCCGCTCATCGTCGCGTTCGCCGCGCTCGGCATCCTGCTCGCCGCGCTCGCGGCGGCAATCCTCTCGCTCTGGATAGCCGATCCGGTCGTCGAACTCGCCTTCGCGATGGACGGGCTCGCCGGCCGCATGGCCGCTGGAATGCCGCCCGTCGCGTTCGAACGGAAACGTTCGGACGAGATCGGCGCCCTGCGGGAAGCCTACAACCGTATGACCCAGGACCTCGTGGGCACGCGCGACGCGCTTGACCGCCGCGACCGCGAATACGAGGATCTCGATCGGCTAAAGGACGAACTGCTCGCCACCACGTCGCACGAGCTGCGCACGCCGCTTGCCGCCATCGTCGGACTCGCGGAGACGATGTCTTCCGACGGCGAGCTCCCTGAGCGCTTCCGCGGCGTCTCGGTGCTCGTCGGCCGGACGGCCAGAAGGCTCTCCTCGCTGGTCGACGACATCATGGACTACGCCAGGCTCCGGAAGGGGACCCTGGCGATCCAGAGTCGGCGCTTCGACCTTTCGCTCGCTATCGACTCGGTCGTCTCATCCTGTTCGCCCCTGGCGCGCGCGGGCGTGGAGCTTCGCGCCGTCCTCCCCCGACCCGCCATGGCCCGCGGCGACGCGGGTCGCGTCGAACAGATCCTGACCAATCTCGTTACCTCGGCGCTGAAATTCACCGAACGCGGCAGGGTTTCCATCGAGCTTTCCAGGGAACGCTCGCGCTGGGTGGTCAGGGTACGAGACACGGGCGTCCTCGCCGAGCGGCTCGAGACGGGCTTCGGCAGGTATTTCTCGAAGCAAGGCGGCGGAGCGAACGTTCCTGCCGATGGCGCCGGCCTCGGACTCGCGGTGGCTTCCCGCCTGGCGGAGCTCCATGGAGGATCCTTGCGCGTCGAATCCAACCAGGGCGCCGACGGAAGCGTCAAAGGCGCTGTCGCGAGCTTCGACCTGGCCGCCGCCGACGATCAAGCCTGACGCCTCCGGCTAAAGCGCCAGGACGCGCTTGACGGGGTGCTCCTCGACGCCGAACAGCCGCGCGAGGTCGGCCGAGGACCGGTACGCGCCGCCGGTCAGACCGGAAAAGTACTCGATGAACTCGTCCATCTCCGCGGCCTTCCCCGACTTGAGGGCCGACGAAAAAGCCGCTCGGTACAAGCCTTTCCGCGCCAAGTCCATGGTACCCGACTTGCCGTAGGCCGCCTTCGCCTTGCCGTCCACGACGGCGCTCTCGCCGTCGTATCCGATCGTGAACAGGAAATCTTCCCTGGTGGCCATCCATGCGCTCCATCCCCGCCCGGGGCATGCGACGGGGCCGCCCCGAGGGGCGGCCCCATGCTATATCGGTTGATCGGCGCGCGCAAGCGCGCGGTCCGAAAGACCTCACGCGGGACTGAACGAGTCCTTGCCGGCGCCGCAGAGCGGGCAGACCCAATCCGCGGGCAGCTTCTCGAAGGGCGTGCCGGGGGCGATACCGCCGTCCGAATCGCCGGCTTCCGGATCGTAGATGTAACCGCAAACGTCGCAAACGTACTTCTGCATCCTTGACTCCTCGATCGATCCCCGGGCGATCCTCCGCCGCGGGGTTGTCCAACGGATCCGAAACGCCCGACGGGCGTCAGCTCAGAGCGAAGCCTTCCAGAGACCGTGCAGGTTGCAGTATTCCCTGGCCGAAACCCGGAGCGCCTGCACGGGGAAGACCACGACCGGCGTATCGCCGGGCTTCAGCGCGGCGCGATGCGTCACGCCGTCCGCCTCGAGCTCGATCCATTCGATGAAGTGCTTGTCCTCCATCGGATGCGCGACGGCGCCGACCGATACCCTCCATCCTTCGGCGACCTTCTCGAGCACGGGCACGTGCTTCTCCTTGGCCGCGTCGACCGTGTTCTCCGTCATGCGCTGCATCGGCTCGCCGCAGCAGACCAGGTCGCCCGCGCCCGCGTGCACGACCTCGACGATGTTGCCGCACTTGGCGCACCTGTAAATCGCGTGTAATTCGGCCATGGGAGCCTCCCTTACCAGTTCTCGCCGAGCAGCTCGAAGTAAGCCTGGGGATGCGCGCAGGCCGGGCAGGCCTTGGGAGCCTCGGGCGCCTCGGCGATGTAGCCGCAGTTCATGCAGCGCCAGACCACCTTCGCGTCTCGCTTGAAAACCCGCCCCGCGTCGATGTTCGCCTTGAGGTCCTCGTAGCGCTTCGCGTGCTGCCTTTCCGCCACCGATACGGCGTCCCAGACCGCGGCGACCGCCTCGAAGCCCTCTTCCCGCGCCACCTTCGCGAAGCCCGGGTACATTTCCTTCCACTCGTGGTTCTCGCCCATGGCCGCGTGGGCCAGGTTGGCCGCGGTCGTGTCGATCGTGCCGGCGGGGAACGCCGCGTCGACCATCACGTCGCCGCCCTCGAGGAACTTGAAGAAGCGCTTGGCGTGCTCCTTCTCCTGGTTGGCGGTCTCCTCGAAGATGGCCGCGATCTGCATGTAGCCTTCCTCGCGGGCCTTGCTCGCCCAGAACGTATAGCGGTTGCGCGCCTGCGACTCTCCCGCGAACGAGGCGAGCAGGTTCTTCTCCGTCTTCGTTCCCTTCACGCTTTTCATGCCGATCCTCCATCCTTTCGTCGCCTGCGCGCTCCCGACGGGAGCCTGCGGAGCCTGAAAACCCGAACGGGGTTTCCTGATGCCGCGCCGACGCCACCCTAGTACTATAGACGTCCGCCCCGGAGGCGCAAGGCCCGTCACGACTTTCTTCGCCCTTTCACGCCTCGGAGCCCCGCGGAGCTCTGTCTCAGGCGAAGGCTTGCCAGGCCAGCTTCACGCACAGGGCCAGGGCTATGACGATGAAGATCGGCTTGATGACCTTCGCCCCGTTCCTGATGGCGATATGCGTGCCCACCCAGGCGCCGGCCACCATCGCCGCGGCCATCGGCACGGCCGCCGGGTACACGATCTTCCCGCCGGCCGCGAAAAGGGCGAGCGAAACCGCGTTGCTGGCGAAATTCAGTACCTTCCCGTTCGCGGCCGCCCCCACGAAATCGTAGCCGTAGACGCTGATGAACAGGAATATGAGGAAGCTGCCCGTGCCGGGTCCGAAGAAGCCGTCGTAAAAGCCGAGGACCAGCGCGAAAGCCATGCCGGCCGCGTGCCCCGAGCGGCTGTGTCCCCGGAAACGGTCCGCGGCTCCGAAATCCCTTTTCAGGGAGGTGTAGAGCGCGACCGCCAGGACCATGACGACGATCAGGGCGTTCAGCACCCGCTCGTCCAGGGCCAGCGCCGTGCGCACGCCGAGGGCGGCGCCGAGCGCGGTGCAGGGCAGCTGCCAGAGCACCAGCTTGAAATCGATGCGCTTCGAGAAGGCGAACCTGACGGTGCTGGTCAGGCTGGCGCAGGTGCTGGCGAATTTGTTGGTGCCCAAGGCCAGGTGCGGAGGCACTCCCGCGGCGAGGATCGCGGGAAGGCTGATCAAACCGCCGCCGCCCGCTATCGAGTCGACCGCCGCGGCCAGGAAACCGGCCGCGCTCAGGAAGGCTATCGTCGTCGCGCTCACGTTCTGTTTCCCATGGGCGCCAGTGAAGCACCCCGAGGCCGCCCGACGCAAGACGTCAGGAACCCAGCATGTCCTCGAGCAGGGCGTCCACGTCGGTCTGGTCCAGGTCGGCCTTGCGCTCGTAGGCCAGCTCCTGGTTGGCCGCCCTGAGCTTGCGCAGGAGCCCGTAGATGATGACGAGCAGGAGCTTGTTGCCGCCGGCGCTCTGCGCCCGGATGAAAGCGGAGAAGTCGGAGCGATGGATCCGGATGAGCGTCGCCGCGTCCGCGGCCCGGACGCTGGCCGTGCGCCGCACGTTCATGAACAGGCCCGCTTCGCCGAACGCGTCGCCGGGACCGAGCGCGCACATGTACACGTCCTTCGCCGCGCCCGGCTCCGACGAATCCCGCACGCTCACGCTCACCGTGCCCTCGAGTATGCCGTAGAAGTAGCTCTCCAGCTCGCCCTCGCCCACTACGAGCTCGCCGGGCTCGTAACGGAGGAAGCCGGCCACGCCGACCACGGCCTCGAGCTCGGCCGGCGAAAGGTAGCGGAAAGCCAGGATGCCCGCCGCCTTCTTCCGCCAGGCGGCCTTGTCCGTCAATTCCTGCATGCCGCCAGTCTAGGGCAGCCCCTCGCGCCGCGCAACCGTCTTTTTCCCGCTTCGCTCGCAAGCGCTCCCGCCTCCGCGCGCGGTACGGAGGAGGAGGCAGCATGAATTCCGTCTACGAATCCCCCGAACGCGAGAATGACGCCCGTCCCGACGTCCGCGAGCGGCTCGCCCTCTCCGGCCCCGGCGCGGTCAGCGACCTCGAGCTCCTCATGGCGGTCATCGGTTCGGGCGGTAGGGGCCGGAACGTCCGCGCCCTCGCCCGCGAGACCCTGGAGCTCGTGGACGGCTCCACGACTCCGCCCGAACCCGAGCGGCTCAGCGCCCTGCGCGGCGTCGGCGAGGCGCTGGCTTGCCGTATCTCGGCCGCGCTCGAGCTCGGCCGCAGGCTCTACGGCCACCGCGAGCGCCGCGTCGCGGGTCCCCGCGACGTCTGGCCCCTCGTGGCGCATTGGGCGGACCGCAAGCAGGAGCGCTTCATCCGCGTCTCCCTGAACGGCGCCCACGAGGTCATCTCGGTGCGCATCGTTTCGGTCGGCCTCGTCAACCGCGCCATCGTCCACCCCCGCGAAGTCTTCGCGGACGCGGTGGCCGAGCGCGCCTGCGCACTGATCGTCGCGCACAACCATCCGTCGGGCCGGCTCGAACCCTCGGGCGAGGATCTCGAGATCACCCGCCGCCTCAAGGCCGCGGGCGAAACCATCGGCATCCCCCTGCTCGACCACCTCGTCTTTTCCGCCGACGGCTACTTTTCTTTCGTGGAAGGCGGGCTCCTCGAACCCGGTTTCGAATCCTGATCCGGGATCCGTCCAAGGAGGGGAACCTTTCGGAAAGGTTCCCCTCCCCGGACCCCTCCCTTCCAAATCAAGGCCGCCGCGCGCCCGGAACCCGAGGTCCGGGTTGTGCGCACGCCGTTTCGCGCCTATCATGATCTTTCGCCCGAGCCTGAGCGTCGGGCGACCACAGGAGGATCAAAGTATGGCCACGGAACGCAAGAAGGCGCCCGTCGAGCGCAGGATCGTGAAGGCGGCGGGAGCCGAAGGCAGCGGCGTGAAGGCGGATCGGCCCGCCGGAGAGGCGGGAACGGTTTCGAAGAAAGGCGACGCGAAGGGCCTCCGGATCGGCGCGGCCCTCGCCTGGACGTTCGCCATCGCCGCCGAAGCCGTGACCATCATGTTCCTCAACGGCTACATCTACGTCCCCGGCGACATCGCCGTCTGGCTCATAGGCGGCATCGTCGTCGACCTGATCTTCGTGGTCGTCGGCTCCCTGCTCTGGAAGAAGGCCAACGACCTGGCGCCCGCTTCGGGAAAGAACAAGCTCAAGTTCTTCCTCTGGAACAACATGGGCCTCATCGTCGCCCTCGTCGCCTTCGTACCGCTCGTTGTACTGCTGCTCAACAACAAGAAGCTCGACAAGAAGACCAAGCAGCTCGCCACCATCGTCGCCGCGGTGGCGCTCGTCGTGGCGGGGCTCTTCTCCGTGGACTGGAACCCGGTCTCGGCCGAGCAGCAGGCGGCCCTCGAAGGCAAGCTTTCCGGCCAGCAGGTCTACTGGACCCAGTTCGGCCGCCGCTTCCACGTCGATCCGGACTGCTCCACGCTCTCCCGCTCGGCCACCCTCTTCGAAGGCAGCGTAGACGAGGCCGTCGAGGCCAACCGCGGCACGCCCTGCGCGGTCTGTTCCGACGATTTCGCCTTCGCACCGGACGGCTCGCCAGTCGGCAACTGAAGGCCCGGAGCGTTCCGCGCGTCGCTCGCCCCGGGGCGCGGGTCCCCGACGCCTGCCCCGCGCGGGCATGGAAAAGCCCCCGCCGGATCCGTTCCGGCGGGGGCTTCGCTTTATCCGGCGGCCGACGGGGCCGCCCGGCTAGATGACTCCCATCTTCCTGCCGCTCGCCTCGAAGATCGACAGCGCGCGCTCGAGCTGCTCGCGCGTGTGCGTCGCCATGTAGCTCGTGCGGAGCAAGGACTGTCCCTGGGGCACGGCCGGTGGAATGACCGGATTGACGAACAGGCCGCGCTGTTTCAGGTCCAGGTAGAAGCGGCAGCACTTCTCGTCCTCGCCGACGATGACGGGGATGATCGGGGTCTGCGTGTTGCCGATGTTGAACCCGAGCTCGCGGAAGCCCTTCATCATGAAACGGGCGTTCTCCCAGAGCCTCTCGACGTGCTCCGGCTCTGTCTCCATTATCTCGAGCGCGGCGGCCGCGGCGGCCAGGTTGGGCGCGGGCAGCGAGGCCGAGAAGATGAACGATCGGGCGCTGTGGCGGATGTAGTTGATGACGTCCTTGTCGCCCGCCACGAAGCCGCCGAGGCTCGCGAAGCTCTTCGAGAAGGTGCCCATCACCAGGTCGACCTTGTCCTTGAGGCCGAAGTGGGCCTCGGTGCCGCGCCCGCCGCCGAGCACGCCGAGCGAGTGGGCGTCGTCGACGTAGACGCGCGCGTCGTACTTCCCGCAGATCTCCACCAGCTTCGGCAGGTCGACGATGTCTCCGCCCATCGAGAATACGCCGTCGACCACGACCATGCGGCCGACCTCGTCGGGCAGCTTAGCGAGTATGCGCTCCAGCTGGGCCAGGTCGCCGTGGACGAAGCGCTTGATTTCCCCCATGCCCAGCCGACAGCCGTCGACGATGGAAGCATGGTCATCCTTGTCGGTGATGACCACGTCGTTCCGTCCGACGATGGCCGAGATGGCGCCGAGGTTCGCCTGCATGCCCGTGGAGAAGACGATGGCGTCGTCCTTGCCGACGAAGCGCGCCAGGCGCTCCTCGAGATCGAGGTGGATCTGCAGGGTGCCGTTCAGGAAGCGGCTGCCGGTGCAGCTCGGACCGTAGCGGTCGAGCGCGTCCCGGGCGGCCTTCATGACCTTGGGGTGCGTGGTGAGCCCGAGGTAGTTGTTCGATCCGATCATGAGCACCTTCTTGCCCTTGATCGTAACCTCCGTCCCCTCGGTCTCGTCGAGCGGCTGGAAGAAGGGATAGAACCCGGCGGCGATCGCCACCTTGTCCTCATCCCATTCGCGCGCTTTCTGGAAGATGTCCATTCGAGGCTCCTGGCGGAGGCGACGGGTGGTTTCCCGCGCTCCACGGAAGACGCCTCCAGCGAGTACGCCGAGGGCGCTCCTGACCCCGGCGACGCGGTCCTTTTCGGAGAGCCGCGGTCGCCGTGGATGCCGTCGGTCCGCTCCGGCGGATAATCCGGGAGGGTACCGGGCGGCGAATCCCGCGCCGACGGCGCGGGTGGCGCTTCGGCCACTCGGCCGAGACGCATCGCGGGAGTTTACGGACTCGCGGCCCCCGAGGTCAAGCGGAGCGAGGGGCACGGAGCGCGGGGACAGACCTCGGCTCGCGCGAGCATTCGGAAGGGGAGCGGGACCCGTTTCCTTGCTTGACCGGATGCAGGCCCGGCAGGGATGGCAGGATGATGGCGCCCCGGACCGCCGCGCTGAACCGGAAGATCCGCCGGGCCGAGGCCGCATCCATGGACTGGCCGAAGCCAGCCACGCGGACACGAGACCGCCGAGAGGCGCGCTGGACTCGTCGATCCCGACACCTTCGTTCATTGGAACCGCGCGCCTATCCGCTACGTCCGGAGCGCGTACGCCTCGGCGTCGATCGGCTCGCTCGGGGTGAAGGCGATCGGGTCGATGAAGCTTCCCGCGTCGACCGCGAGACCGGCTTTGACGGCTATCTTCGGGCTCGCGATGTCGAAGATCATCCGGGCCGCTGCGGACGACCCGACCTGCGCGATCGCGGTGCGTCCGAACGCCGCCCCGCCGTTCCTATCCGCTTATGCCATTCGTTTCCTTCGCTTTTGGTACGGTTTTTTCGCCGCTCTTGATGATGCCGTGAAGGAACTCGGAGATCGAGCGACGTTTGCGCGGCGGCTTGGCGCCGCTCAAGGCGAACAGGGCCTCGTCGGAACCGGCGACGAGCAAGGTGTCCTCGGCCGCCAGGGTATAGGTCGGTTCGGCCCAGGACAGTTCCTCGGAATCCCGCTTCCTTATCGCCACCACGTTGACGTTGCGCGTCTGTCTGAGATTGGCTTCGACGAGGGTCTTCCCGACGAGATCCTCCGGCGGCCGGACCTCCCCGAGCGCCAGGCCCGGGCCGATCGGCATGTACGCGAACAACTCCGGGGACGCCAACACCGGCGCTATCTGGTCCGCGGCGGCTCGGTCCGGATAGACTATCCGCGTGGCTCCCACGAGCGTGAGGATCGCGCCCCGGTCCTCCGTGTCGGTTTTCACCACGATATTCCGGACGCCCATCTGCTTGAGCTTGCTAGTGACGAGTATCGAAGCCTCGAGCGAGTCGCCGAGGTCCACGATGGCCGCGTCGGCCTGGGGCGGCACCAGCTTGTCTATGACCCGCTCGTTGAGCGCGTCCGCGGACAGGGCCTGTCGCGCCAGATCCTTCGCCTTTTCGACGAGCTCGGCATCCCGGTCGATGACGATGATGTCGTCGCAGACGTCGGCGAGGCGCTCGAGCATCCGCCAACCGAAACCGCCCAGTCCGATGATCACGAATTGCTGGCCCACTGCTTCCCTCCCCTCGGGGCTTCCGCGCGTTCACGTTGTTCGCGCGGTTCGATGAATCACGCGCCTCTCCGAGCTCGCGTGGCTTCTATCCGATCATGAGGCTCGCGTCCGGGAAATTCGCCCAACGTTCGATGGCTTCCGCCCGCCGCGGCATCGCCATGGCGAAGAGTCCCACCCTGCCCGCGAACATGGTGGCCGCGAGGATTATCTTGGACGCGATGCCCAGGTCCGGCGTCACCCCGAGGCTCAGGCCCACGGTACCGAACGCGGAGACGGCTTCGAAAAGCAGGACGCCGAGCGAGGTTGCTCCGGATGCGATCGCCTCCGCCTCCGTCCACGCGAGCGCTAGCCACGAAAAAAGTACGAGCGCCATCGCCTTGACAAGTATTGAGAAGGCGCGCACGAGCAGAGGCGGATTGAGCTGCCTGCTGCCTATCGAAATCGCGGAGCCTGCCTCCGGATTCCGGAAGGCCGCGGCAAGCGCGACGAAAACGGTCGTGGTCTTCACGCCGCCGCCGGTCGATCCGGGCGAGGCTCCGATGAACATCAGGATCATCGTAAAGGCGATGGAAGCGCCGCCCAGCGCTGATTGGCTTATCGTGTCAAAGCCGGCGGTCCTCGGCGTCACGGCCTGGAACGCCGCGGCCATCAGCTTGCCGCTCTCGTCGAGCCCTGAATAGGCGCCTTTTCGTTCCGCCAGGTAGTAAAAGGTCATGGCTCCGACCAGCAAGACGGCGGTGCTCACCAGTACCGCCCGGGTATGGTAGCTGAGCCTCCGGCGCGCGCGGGTCGCCACCCGTCCCAGATCCTGGAGCACCGTGAAGCCGATCCCGCCCAAAACGACGAGCGCCATGATCGTCCCGGTCGATAGATGATCATGCAGGAGCGTCTTGAGGCCTTCGGAACGCGTGGAGAAACCGGCGTTGCAGAAAGCGCTGATGGAGTGGAACGCCGCCTCGAAAACGGGAAACCTCGAACCCTCCGCCTTGAATCCGCGGTACATCAGAGCCCATCCCGCCAGTTCGATCAGCAGGGTCAGGAGCACGACGTTGCCTACGATGCGCCTGGGATTGTGCTCGATCTCGTCCACCGAAAGATCGCGGATTATGTTCCGGTTGACGAGGCTCACTCGCGACCGTGGCGTGGCGATGTAGACCGCCGCGAACGACACGAGTCCGAGCCCGCCCATCTGGATCAGGATCATGATTATCGACTGCCCGAACCTGGTGAATGCCGCCGTGTCGACGGTGACGAGCCCGGTCACGCAGACGGCGCTGGTCGCCGTAAAGAAGGCGTCCACCGCGGACAACCGGCCCGCGCCACCCCAGGCTCCGGGAAGCTTCAAGGCCGCCGATCCGAAGGCGATCAGTCCGATGAAGTAGGAGAAGACGTACAGCTTTTCGTTGGCCAGCCGGAATCTCATGCTTCGTGAACCATAGCACCGACGTCGACGCGTTCTCAAGCGTCGCGCCGTAACGCGGCATCCGGACCCGCAAGCCCGACAGCCAGGTCCCGCTTGCGCTCGGGCCGCGTTTAAAAAGAAAAAGCCTGGCGACGACCTACTCTCCCACCCCAAGGGGCAGTACCATCGGCGTTGGAGAGCTTAACTTCCGTGTTCGGAATGGGAACGGGTGTGGCCTCTCCACGATAATCACCAGGCAAAAATAAACAAGGTTGGTGAAGGAAAACGGGAACGCGAAGGGTTTCGAAAACCCAGTACGACGAGGCGTCGCGATGCTCATGAATGAAGAGCGAACGATAATATGGTCAAGCCTCACGGAAGATTAGTACTGCTCGGCTGAACACGTTACCGTGCGTACACCTGCAGCCTATCGACCAGGTAGTCTTCCTGGTTCCTTAAGGGGGCTCGAAGCCCCAGGGATGGTTCATCTTGAGGTAGGCTTCCCACTTAGATGCTTTCAGCGGTTATCCCTTCCGAACGTAGCTACCCGGCACTTGCTTCTGGCGAAACAACCGGTACACCAGAGGTTCGTCCACCTCGGTCCTCTCGTACTAAAGGCAGATCCTCTCAACCATCCAACGCCCGT
>JADFDI010000007.1 GCA_018262985.1 Spirochaetota bacterium
TCGGTGGTGGTCGGCGGATTCGTCCCCGAGCTCGAGGAGTCCGCGCCGCGCTTGGAGACCGTGGTCTGGATGTCCATCGTGATCATGCCGTCGCCCGAGACCCAGCCGTTCAGGGTCACGATGAGGCCGCTCGTGAGCTCGCGCGTCACGCCCGTGTATTTTGGATCACCGGTGTCAGGGTCGATCTCCGAGTCGCGGTAGCGGTAGGTGCTCGTGTTCTGGAACTTCACCTCGTTGCCCGAGAGGGCCGTGAGCGTCGTGTCCGCGAAGACGCGCGCGTCGAGCTCGCCGATCTCGAGCGAGAGCTTCACCGACGAGAGGAAGCCGAGCGCCGAGACGATGTCGAAGTTGAGCGAGACGAGCGAGCCGAGCGAGCCCACCACCGAGAAGGCGTCCGCCAGGTCGACCGCCCCGTCCTCGAAATCGACGAGCCCGCCCCCGAGTTCCTCGGACCGCGCCGCGAGCTCCTTCTTCCAGATCGCCGAGTCCGAGCGCTCGTACTGCACCACGAGGATGTCGTAGCGGATCTGCGGCTTCGGCCGGTCGATCACCTCGAGCTCGCGCATGAGGGCGTCGAGCCGCTCCGGCTTCCCGACGAAGAACACCGTGCTCGCGTCGCCCGATTCCTTGAGGTCCTCCTTGGCGACCGAGGGCGGCAGGGCCTTGATGAGGTCCTCGACCTTGATGTAGCGGAGCCGGATCGGCACCGAGGGATTCCCCCGGTCGACCGCCGCGATGAAGGCGTCCGCCTCGAGCTTCTGCTCGGGGGTGAGCGCGAGGATGAAGGACTCCCCGTCCGGCGCGAGCACGGGACCCGAGGCCGCGAGCCAGGCGGGCAGCATCGCGAGGAGCTCCTTCGCCTTCAGGGCCGTCGGCCGGAAGCGGTAGTAGCCCTTCCCCTCGACCGGGCGGTCGAGCCGCCCGACGAACTCGCGGATGGGCGCGAGCTCCTCGGCCGAGCCCGAGAGGATGACCGAGTTGGAGGCTTTGTCCACGCGGAAGAAGCCGCCCGCGGAGAGCTCCGGCGGCACGAGGCCCGACAGGTCCTGCGCGGCGACGAAGCGGAGCGGGATCACCTCGGTGGTCTTGAGCTTCTTGAGCACGTCCTTCCGCTGGATCTCGAACACGTAGCGCACGCCCTCGCGGACCGCGACGTCCGCGTTCGCGAGTTCGAGGACGAGGCGGAGCATCTCGTCGAAACCCCTGTCTCGGAAGCGGAGGCGCTCGAGCGTCGCGTCGGCGCGCATGAGGAGCGAGTACTCGAGGCCCTCCCGGCGGAAGAGCTCGTCGAGCAGGTCCCCGAAGCGGGCGGAGTCCTTGTCGATGGACCAGAGGCCTTCGGAGCTCCGCGCGAAGAGCTCGCCGCGCGCCGCCGGCGCGCGTACGTCCGCGGTGGCGGGCTTGCGGATGTAGAAGTGGTCGCTCGCCGCCTCGACCGTGTAGCCGGGGTAGCGCTTCGCGACGATCTCGAGGACGCGCGAAGGCGCGAGCGCTTCCGCGTGGATCGTGATGGCGTCGCGCGGGAGCGGGTCGTAGAGGATGGTGCGGCCCATCGCGCGCGAGGCGGCGCGGAGCACGAGCTGCACGTCGACGTCCTCCGCGTCGATGGACAGCGTACCCGCGGCCTCGTTCCATTCGGCGCGGATCCGGCTCACGTAGCGGACCGGTCCTTCGTTCCGCTCGTACAGCCTGAAGGCGGCGAGGAAGAGCGACCAGGCGTTCTCGAACCCGGTCTCCGGGAACCACCAGGAGACGGTGCCGCGCACGGTCTCGTCCGGCACCGCCGTGACGCCCCCGGCCTGCGCGAGCGCGAGGAGCACGTCGGACAGGTCCTGGCCGCGGAACTCCATGCCCTTCAGGGTCTGGGCCCCGGCCCCCGCGAGGCCGAGTGCGACGAGGAGGGTCACGAGCGTCAGGCGTTTCTTCATCGTGCTTCCTTACCGATCGATGGACAGCGGATCGATCCCGCCCTTCATCGCCACGAGCGCCCCAGCGACGGCGCCGAGCGCCAGGAAGGGCGCGAAGGGAAGGCGCCCCTCCCTTCCCCGCTTCCCCCGGACCGCGAACGCGACGAGCCCGGACGCGGCCGCCACCGCGAGCATCGTCCAGGCTCCGAAAAAGCCGAGCGCGTAGCCGCCCGCCGCCCCCAGCTTGACGTCCCCGAAGCCCATGCCGGCATTCGAAAGCCTTCCGGCTCCCCACAGGGCCAGTCCCGCCGCGAGCGCCGCTGCGAAGCGCGCGTACGACGCGCCGCCCTCGAGGAAGTCGACGGCGAGCGCGGGAACGGCGAAGGCGAGCAGAGCGCGATCCGGAATGCGCAGGCTCTTGAGGTCGGTCCGGGCGCAGTACAGGGCGAGGAGGACGAAGGCTGGGGGAAGCGCTTTTTCCATGGCCGGGACTCCTTCCTGGGCCGACCGGAGCCAGCGTCATGCCGCGCATGATCCGAACCGCGGCGGCTCCGGAGTCGCAGCGATACCGCCCGGTCCCGCATCCGCGCTTGCGCTTCCCGATCGAAAATCATGCCGCGGCGCGGCGCGTCATAAGATCGCGGAAAAAACCAAAGGCGCGGTTCCGGCCCGTCCAGGCCTTCCCCGCGCCTTACCTTCACAGGATCCGGTACATCGCTATTGCCGTTTGAAATATTCCACCGAGTGCAGGTCGCCACCCTGGTCCTTTTCGCAGTAGAACCAGGCTTCGTACTTCCCGTCGCTCAGGCCCAGCTCCTCGCCGGGCGTGGCGGCGACTATCTTGACGCCGCGCTCTCGCGCCAGCTTTTCGATGCCGGCCCAGGTGGACGCGTCGTCGACGACGAGGCCGAACACCTCGACCTTCGCGAGCTCGAGCGGGATCTTCGTCGATACGCCTTTCCCCTCGATGCCCTTCTCGAGGTAGAGCCTGACTCCGGACAGCCGGCTCGTCCCGTCGTCGAAGTCGAGCGAGAGGAACCCGGCATACTGCCACGAAAACGAGAATGGCCAAGGCTCGATGTAGGCGGGCTTGCCGAGCAGGGCCTCCGCCTCCGCGCTCGTGGAGCCGAACGCCAGGGTGAACCCGGCGGTCGAAAGCCTCCCGCCCTCGAGCTTCCAGGAGCCTTTCGCCGGCGCAGTCTGCGCGCAGGCGAGGCTCCCCGCCGAGAGCAGGGCGAAGACCAGCGCGAGAACGCGCCGCGCCGGCGAGGTACCGATCCGTACGATCCTCTTGCGATTCATCATGGTTCCTCCTTTTTCCTGAGATAGTAGACCCAACCTCCGAGATTTCTCCTGAAATCGATCGCGGCCTTTCCGCCGCGCGTGCTCTCCAGCCCGACGCCTCCGCGGCCCGTGTACGAGTCGCGGAACGCGCCGTCAGAATACGTTATGCCGTGCTCGAGCCTCGCGTCCAGCTTGTTCGAGCCCCAGTAGTCGTTGGCATCGAAATGCACCACCGCGGGACGGCCGGCCACGAAGGCCTCGAACTCCGCGAGCGAAAGGCCGGCGGGTATCGCCTCGCGGACGATCTCGAGGCCGAACTCCGCCGCGACTATTTCGGCGATGTTCTTCTTGCCGTCCATCAGCGCGTCGTTCATGCGCTTCGCGCGGTCGCCGGGCAACTCGAGGGGACGGTAGCCCTCCGCCAGCAGGGCGTTGTAGGCCGAGAAGAGCTTGCACGCGACCGGATAGTCCGCCACCCAGACGCCGCCCGCCATGTGGGCCTGCTGCAGGTAGAGTTCCTCGGCGCTGAGGCCGAAGAGCTCGGCGAAATTCACCGGATCGTCCATGCAGAACGCGAACCAATCGTCGCCGTCGCGCGCCGGATCCGCGGTCGTGAAGCGGCCGAGCTCCGGCGCGTAGTCGCGGAAACCGAAATCGCGTAAGCCCGTGTCCGGGTCGAGGGCCGTGCCCGCGAAGCCGAGCGGGGAACTCCGGCCGGCCTCGTCGTTCAGCGGCATCCCGAACGCGTCGTAGCGGGGCGCATCGATCACGGTGCCGTTGCGGTCAAGCGCCGCCCGTACCGTCCGGGCCGCGTCGTTCACGTAATACTCAGCCCCGGTCCCGGCATGGGGTTCGCCTTGCCAGAACGCGCCGGGACTCCAGGTCGCCGCGAGCGCGGCGCCGTCGACGCGGGCGAAAACGGCGTCGGGCATGCCGGCGAGAGCCCCGGCTCCATGGCGCTCCGACCAGGAGGCCAGCAAGTCCATGCCGAGCCCGTCGCGCAGGTACCGCTCCATCGAGTCGTCGCCGGGACCGGGACCGCCTTCCTCCGTGCGGGAAACGCGCCGGCCGAGCGCGTCGTAGCCGTAGTTCATCGAAAAAACCGTTTCGGACTTCCCGCCCTTCCCCTTCGCTTCGATTTCCGTCGCCCGGACGAGCCGTCTCGATGAATCGTAGGCGTAGGAACGGAGGCTCCCGTCGAGAGTCTCCGAGACGAGGTTCCCGTTCGCGTCGCTCGCGTAGACGCGCCGCCCGACCGAGAGGACGCGTCCTTCGGCGTCGTAAGCGTACGCGAACGTTCCAAAGGGCGTGGACTTTTCCGCGCGCCGGCCGGACGCGTCGTACGAGTACCGTACCGTGAAATCCTGTTCGCCCGCGTCGGAGCGCTTGCCACCGGCGCTCCCGCCCCGGGTCGCCTGAGCCCCGGGGTCAAGCGCGACGCCGAAGCGTTCCAGTTCCGCGAGCGCCGCGTCGACGAGTTCCCCGCCCCGGTCCGAGACGACCGAGGCGAGGCGTCCCGCGGCGTCGTAGCCGTACACGCTGATCCCGAAAAGCGTATCGTCCGCTCGGACGAGGCGCCCCGCGTCGTCGTACGCGTAGGTGCCTGACGGAAGCTTCGCGTCCTGCCCGCGTTGCCGCGTCGAGCGCTCGACCTTCACGGGACGGCCCGCTCCGTCGTAGGCCGTTTCGACGCGCGCGCCGTTCGGGTACTCCATCGAAGTCACGCGACCGAGCGCGTCGCGGACGAGAGTCGTCGTGCCGCCCGAGGCGTCGCGGAGCTCGACGGTGCGTCCTGCAGCATCCAGCTTCCACCCGAGCGAGAGAGCACCGAGCGCGAGCGAAGTACGCCGCCCCGACGAGTCGTAACCATATTCCGTTTCGACCCCGAGCTTCGCGTCCACGCTCGACGCGAGGTTCCCCGCGGCGTCGTAGCGGAACTCGAGCGAGGAGTCCTTGTCGGAGGCCGCGACGAGGCGGCCGTCAGGATCCCACGCGTAGCGCGCGACATCCCCGTCGGGTCGGTATTCCGCGACGACGCGGTCTAGGCCGTCGTATTCGAAGCGCGTCGCCCGGCCGTCGAAATCGCGGCGCTCGACGAGGCGCCCTGCCGCGTCGTATTCGTACGACGCGGTCTTTCCGAGCCGGTCCGTCTCGGAGAGCAGGTTCCCCGAGGCGTCGTAGGAATAGCGGCGGAAGGATCCGCCTTCGACGCCCTCCGCGACCAGGTTTCCCGCCGCGTCGCGGACGTACTCGTGGATGACGGCTCCGTCGAAACGGCCGACCAGCTGGCCCGAGGAGTTCCAGGAGAGCGACTCGACGAGCGCGGAGCCTTTCCGGACTTCCAGCAAATTGCCGGCGGCGTCCCAGGCCCGCTCCGTCGCCACGCCGCTCGGATCGATCTCGAGCGAAACGCGGCCTGCCGGATCGCGCCGGTGTTCCGCGCGGCCGCCGAGCGCGTCGAGCTCCACGAGCACCCGGCCCGAGGCGTCGAGCTCGAAGCGCGTCGTCGCGCCGTTCGGATCGGTTTCGGCGACCACGCGGCCGGCGCCGTCCCGTTCGAAGAGCCAGACGCCGCCCGAACGGTCGACCCGTTCCGTGACTCGACCCTCGGCGTCGCGGCGGAACAGCTCCCGCGCGCCGGACGGGTCGACGGCCGCGACGAGCTCGCCCGTCGCGTCGTACTCGAAGCGCGTGGTCAGTCCCGAGCGCTCCACGATTTCGACGGGCAAGCTCCGCCGGTCCCAGGCGAATACGCGCTCGCCGTACTCCCGGCTCGGGCCGCCTTCCGCGACCAGGCGGCCGAGCGCGTCGAAGCTCCGGTAGTACCGGCGCCCGAGCGGATCGACGCGCGCAACCAGGCGGCCGCCCGAGTCCCATTCGTAGCGATCCTCGGAGTCGAGGCGGCCGCCGTCGTAGCGCGCGCGCAGGGACAGGCGGCCGTCGGCGCCGTAGGAAAAGCGCGTCTCGTTCCCGAGGGCGTCGAAGGCCGAGAGCGGCCGGTTCGCCGCGTCCCAATCGAGGCGCCAGGTCGTGACGCCGTCCACGCTTTCGGAGAGAGTACGCCCGAGGCCGTCGCGTTCGTAGACGGTCCGGATTCCGGCGCCGTCCGTCTTCGCGGCGACGCGCCCGAGCGCATCGTATTCGTAAGCCGTCATGAGATCGGTCCCCGCGATCAGTTCGAGCGAAAGCCGGCCCGTCCCGTCGTACGCGAGCTCGGTCGCGCGTTCCCATGCCACGATCCAATCCGCCGACGATTCACCCGAGGCGCCCTCCGCAAGAGTCGCCATGCCGGTCCGCTCGAGGACGGGTCGGCCGTCCGCCCGGTATTCGAAGCCGCGCGCCACGCCGGCCCCGTCCACCGAGAGGAGGAGCAGGTGGCGCCGGTCGTGGAAATACCTCGTGACGGCACCCGTCCGGTCCATCTCCGAGACGAGGTCCTTGCGCAGCGAGTACGCGCGCGTCGCGACGCCTCCCGCGGGATCGACTACCTTCACGACCCGGTCGTCGGCGTCGAGCTCGTAGCGCCATTCGAAACCCTCGCCGTCGACATGGCCGAGGACGCGGCCCGCCGCGTCGCGCTCGAAGCGCTCGGTCGAGCCGTCCGGACGCAGCACCGCGGCCAGGTTTTCCCATGCGTCGTACGAGTACGTGGTACGCGCGCCGTTCGGGTCGACGTAGGCCGCGAGGAGGCCACCCTCGTCGTACTCGTAGCTCTCCAGGGCGCCGCCCGGGCGGCGCACCGAGAGTAGCCTCCCCGCCCCGTCGCGTTCGAAGACCGTGCGCGCCCCGAGGAAGTCGACGGCCAGCGTCACGAGGCCGAAGGCGTCGTAGGCGTAGGCCTCGCTCCAGCCTTCCGGTCCCTTCGCGGAAATCCGGTTCCCGGCTTCGTCGTACGCGTAGCGCCATTCGCCGCCGTCCGCTTTGCGCTCCTTGACGAGGCGGCCCGCCCCGTCGTACTCGAAGCCGGCGAAGGACCCGTCCGAGTATTCGACGCGCACGGTCCGGAGCCCCTCGTCGAAGCGATGCCGTTCGACGATTCCCGAAGGATTCTCGTATTCCGCCGTCCGTCCGTCGGGTTCGTAGCGGAAGCGCTCGACGGCGCCTTCCTCGTCCTCCGTCTCGACGAGCACCCGCCGGTCGCCGAGCGTCCCGTAGCGGAAGCGCCGCGTCGAACCGTCGTCCCTCGTCAGGCTGACGAGCAAGGTTCCCTCGTAGCCGAATCGCGTCCGGGCGCCGGACGGGTCGCGCACGGCGGAGAGGCGGCCTGCCCCGTCGTAGCCGTAGGTCCAGACCCGGCCTATGGCGTCGCGCGAGGAGAGCACGCGGCCGCTCGCCGGTTCGCGCTCGAGCGCGAGCGAGCGTCCCGTGCCGTCTCGCAGGGAGGAAAGGCCGCGCGCTCCCCAGGCGGCGATGAGGCGATGTCCTTCCCGGTCTTCGACGCCGAGGAGCGCGCCTCGGAAATCGTACCAGCGACGGGTGCCGTCGCGGCTCCGTCGCAGGAAAGCGCCGTTGTCGAGGAGCTCGAGCTCCTCCCCTCCGTCTCCGAGCGCCTCGAGGGCGCTTCCCGAAGGCCGGTAGTTGACCGAACCGTCCGGATGCCGGGCGCCCGAAGAGGTCGAGGCCTCGCGCAGGGCGCGATAAAGGTGGATGGCGCCCGCCTCGTCGACCAGGGCGAAGCGCCCGGTCCCGAGCCGCCCGGCCCAGGCGTCGTCGTCGAAACCCGAGGAGCGGTTGGCGGCCCGGTTGGCGGCCGACAGGTCGGATCGGAAGCGCGCCGCGGCCGCGCCTTCCTCGAGGGCGGCGAAGAGCTCCCGCGCGTCCTCGAGCCCGCCGCCGATCGCCTCGAGTTCCAGCGCGGCGGAGCCGAGCGTGGCCAGCCCGCCCTCCGGTCCGTCGATCGCGGCGAGGCGCGCGAGCGCCAGGTCCCGGCAGCCGAGCGCCTCGGCGCTGTCTGAATCAGCCCTCCGCGCGGCATCGAGGGCGCGTGCCGCCGCGAGCCAGGCAGCCTCGACGCGTCCGCGCGCCGTTTCCAGCGCCGCCCGGGCGCGCGCGACGCGTCCTTCCGCCGCCGCGACCTCCGCCGCCGCCGACTCGAGCCTCGTCCGAAGGGCGTCGCGCGCCGCCTCGAGCCTCGCGGCCTCGTCGGCCGCGCCGGAGTCGAAGCCGCGCACCACGCGGGCGTCGACCGGGCTGGTCCAACCGGGCCCGAAGGAAAGCGAACCCGGGGAGTCGCTTGAATAGGCTCGGCTTACGCTCGCCTCCAGCAAACCGTACCGGAGCGCGGCGTCCCGCTCCGCATGCCGGAAGGCTCCCGTCGCGAGCGATACCGGGTCGCCGACCTGCTTCGCCGCAAGGGCCGCGGCGGCGCTCGCCGCGGCCGCGGCCGCGGCTTCCTCCTCGGCCTTCCGCCTCTGCGCCTCGGCTTCCGCGAGCTCGAGCGCCTCCTCGAGCGCCGCCACGGTCGCGCCCGCTTCGGCCACCGCGCTCACGGCTTCCGCGAGCGCCGCGCGCTCGAGCGGTTCCGCATCGGCGAGGGCTTCGGCGGCTTCCGCGAGTTCGGCGCGCGCGAGCTCGAGCAGCTCGACCGCTTCCGCCACCAGCGGGTCGGGCTGGGCGACCGGCGGATCCTCCGCTCCGTCCTCGTCTTCCCCGGAAGGCGGAAGCGGTTCCTCTTCCCCGCCCGCCTCGCCCTGCCCGGTCCCCGGATCCTCCTCCGGAGGTTCAGGTTCCTCGCCCGCGCCCGGGTCTTCACCCGGTTCGGGCAGGACCACCACGGTTCCGCCCCCCTCGCCCGGCTCCTCTTCCTCGGGCGGGGGTGGAGGCGGTGGAGGCGGTGGCGGTGGTGGCGGGGGTGGGGGCGGTGGCGGGGGCAGCTCACCGCCCCCGCCGTCTATTGGCTCGAAACCGAGAATTCCCGGCGCGGCCTCCGCCGCCCCGAGCCGGACGGGAAGGAGCGCCGCCGCCGCGAGGGCGAGGGCGAGCAGCGCCAAGGGAAAGTGAAGGAACGACGCCCGCTTGTTCCGCATGCGCGCCTCCTCGAAGCCGGCCTGGATCCCCCGCGGGCGGCCCCGAGTCCTTGGAAGACCATGGGTCCCGATGCGGGGGAGAGCCGCGCCGGCCTCGATCGCGAACCGGCGGCGCGACGCCCCGTGGCGCGGCTCCGCACCCGCTACCGGCGCCTCCTTCGTCCGCGCTTGCGCTCGTTCGGGCGAATCTTGCCCTGTTGCGTTCGTGCCCGCCTTTCGGTGAAACTGAAGGCACGATGTCCGCCTCCACGCTCCCGCCCTTCGACGCCCTCGATCCGAACCTCGCCGTCGAGGCCGCGGCGGAAGCCTGGGGCCTCGCCCTCGACGGCACCTTCGAGACCTTTCCGAGCTACGTGAACCGCGTATTCGGCTTCCGGGACGAGGAGGGGCGGCACTGGGTAGCCAAGTTCTACCGGCCGGGCCGCTGGAGCCTGCCCGCCATCGCCGAGGAGCACGCTTTCCTCGCCGAACTGGCGGCCGAGGACGCGCCGGTCGCGGCGCCCGTTCCCGGGCTCGACGGCTCCACCCTGCAGCTCCTGGAGATCGAGGAGGAGTCCGGCTCGGTTCTGGAGGTTCCCTTCGCGCTATGGCCCAAGAAGTCGGGCCGCGGCTTCGACGCGGAGTCCGAGTCCGACTGGCTCCGACTCGGCGCCCTGGCCGGCCGCGTCCACTCGGTCGGCGCCCGCCGCGCCGCGCCCTTCCGTCGCCGCCTCGCGCCGGGCCTGCTCCGGGCGGACGCTGAAGCCCTGCTCGGCGCCGGCGTGGTCCACCCCGACTGCCGCGGCGAATTCGTCGAGGCGCTCGAGCTCGCCGAGCCGCGCGTGGACGCGGCCCTCGAAGCCCTGCCCGTCCAGCGCATCCACGGCGACTTCCACCGCGGCAACATCCTCGACCGCGGCCCCGAGGGGCTCCTCCTCGTGGACTTCGACGACATGGCCACGGGGCCGGCGGTGCAGGACCTCTGGCTCCTCCTGCCCGACCACGCGGCCGCCTGCCGCCGCGAGCTCGCCCTGGTGCTCGAAGGCTACGCCGAGTTCCGCGAGCTGCCCTCCGGATCGGTCGCCGCCGTCGAGAGCCTCCGCTTCCTCCGCATGGTGTCCTACCTGGCCTGGCAGGCGCGCCAGCGCGCCGACGCGGCCTTCCCCCGCCACTTCCCCGACTGGGGCGGCCGGGCCTTCTGGCTCCGCGAGTGCGCCGACCTCCTCGAGCAGGCCCGCCTCGTGGCCGACGGCGCCTGAGCCGCCTTCCCCGATCGGCGCCGGCATCCCGTCCCTTCCCAAAGCCCGGAGCTCCCCGTGGGAGTCGCCCGTTCCCCTCGGGGCTTGACCCTGCGCACGCGGCTCTGCGACGATGGCCGCCCATGGACGACCGCAGCGCCTACGCGGCCCTGAGACGCAAACTCGACACCCTGCCCGTCGGCTACCCGAAGGGCAAGGCCGGCCTTCGCATCCTCCGGCGCTTGTTCACGCCCGAGGAGGCCGGCATCGCCCTCTTCATGGATTGGCGCTTCTCGGATTCGCCTGCCATCGCTCGCGCCATGGCGGCCGCCGGGCGGACGGTTCCCGCGAACCTGCGCGGCGCCCTCGGGGGCATGGCGTCCAAGGGCGCGATCCTCGGTCGACCCGGCACGGATTCCTGGGCGCTCCAGCCCTTCGTCGTCGGCATGTACGAGCTCCAGGTGGCGAGCCTGGCCAGGGAAGGCGTCGAGGACGCGACGAGCTTCCTCAAGGAAGGCTTCGCGCTCGAACTCCTCGCCTCGGGCGAGCACCAGACCCGCGTCATCCCGGTCGGAGCCGCCATCCGGAGCGAGCACCGCGTGGCGAGCCACGAGGAGTTCCGCGAGCTCATCAAGGCCGCAGACGGCCGCATCGCCGTGCTGCCCTGCGTCTGCCGCAAGGGCGCGGACCTCTCCGGGCACCCGTGCAAGGCCACCGATCGGCGCGAGCTCTGCATCGTCTTCCGCGACTACGCGGACACGGTCGTCCGCGAAGGCTGGGGCCGGGGCATCGGGGTCGACGAGGCCTTGGCCATCGCCGCGGAGAACGAGCGCGAAGGGCTCGTCATGCGTCCCTCGAACGAGCGCGAGCCGCAGTTCCTCTGCGCCTGCTGCGGGGACTGCTGCGGCCTCTTCGCGGTGGTGAAGGCCATGCGGAGGCCGGCCGACTTCGTTTCCTCCAACTTCCGCGCCCGCGTAGACCCGGACGCCTGCGTCTCCTGCGGGGCCTGCGCGCGGCGCTGCCCCATGGACGCCGTCCTGTTGAAGGGCGCGAAGGCTCGCGCCGTCCCCGCGTTCCGGGCGCGGTGCTCCGGCGCTGCCGCGGCCAAACCCAAGGCCCGCGTCGTTCCGGCGCGCTGCGTCGGCTGCGGCGTCTGCGTTGCGGCCTGCGCGTTCGGCGCCGTCACGCTCGAGCGGAAGAGCGCCACCGTCCCCCCCGCCGACACGGCCGAACTTCTCGAACGGCTCGCCGCGACCAGGCCCGGCGCGGTTCGCAAGCTCTGGACCGGCCTTCGCGGACTCCTCGGCATTCCCGTCCGCGACATGGGGAACCGGACTCCGGGACCCGGCGGCCGGTCCTGACGCTCCGCACGCCCGCTCGCTGCGACCTGCCCGCCCCGCTCAGCCCTTCCGGCCCGGTCCCTTCCAGTCGCCACGCCGCATGCGGCCGCGACGTTCCTCGATCCACGCGGCCAGCTCCGCTATCCCGGTGCCCGCGCGCGCGGAGACCGCATGCACGGGCACGGCGGGGTTGAGGACGCGGACGCGGGCGCGGAAGGCCTCGAGGTCGAAGGGTTCGCGGCCGAGCCAGTCGGCCTTCGAGACCGCGACGAAATCCGCGGCCGCGAACATGACGGGATACTTGAGCGGCTTGTCGTCGCCTTCGGGCACCGAGAGCAGCGCCAGGTTGGCGTGGGCGCCGCAGTCCGCCTGCGCGGTGCAGATCAGGTTCCCCACGTTCTCCACGAGCACGAGGTCGAGCGGCGCCGCTCCCCTCGAGTCCGCGCCGAGGCCGAGCGCCTCCAGGCCCGACTCGAGCATCGCCGCGTCCAGGTGGCAGAAGCCGCCGGTGCGCAGCTGCACCGCCCGGATGCCCGAGGCCTCGAGCCGGTCGGTGTCCACCCGCGACTCGAGGTCCGCCTCGATGACCGCGAGGCGGAGCCGGGCTCCGAGCGCCGCCGCGAGCGCCTCGATCAGCGTCGTCTTCCCCGACCCCGGCGAGCCCATGACGTCGACCGCGAGGACGCCGCGCGCGGCAAGGCGCCGGCGCAGGGCCTCGCCCTCCCGCGCGCCCTCGGCGAGGATAGAAGCCCTCACGTCTATGATCCTCCGCTCCGTACCGTCGTTCACCGCCTGTCCTCCACCTCGATACGGTCGAGCGAGAATTCGAGTCCGCCCTCGACCGCGCAATCCCGCCGGCCGCACTCGGGGCAGGCCGGCCCCTCCGGCGCCCTCCGGGCAAGCGCCGCGGCCAGGGCGCGCGCCAGGGCCGCGGGGCCTCGCGGCCGCGCGGCCGCCTCGAAGAGCGCGCCGCAGGAGAGGCAGCGAAGCCGCGCCTCGGGACGCGTCACCCGGAGCGCGGCCCCCTCGGCGGCCGTGCCGCGGGCAAGCATGCGGAAGTAGCGCTCCAGCCAAGGGCCTTCCGCGTCGCGAAGCGCGCCCACCGACAGCTCGACCGCCGTGACGCGCGCGCCGTCGGGCGCGGCCTTCAGGGCCAGGGCGAGGACGTCCATGACGAGGGGCAGCTCATGCATCGGAGGCAGAGCATACGCGTTCCAACGGACGGGCGGCAAGCGAGCGCCGGCGAGCGGACCGGATGCGCGCCGGGGACGGAGCCCGGCGACGACGGAGTTCTCCGACGACGGAGCTCGCCGACTGCAGAGCTCGCGGGGACGGAGTCGCTTTGCCTGAATCCGGCTTCAAGCTCGGGGTTCTGGACTCGCGCCTTCATTATAGATACAACAGGATCGGCACCCGACTTCCACAGGGACCGGAGCGGTGCCGGAACGGAGCGCGCGCATGGACAGGAACGAGCGGATTTGCGTACTGGGCGCCGGCGCCGCCGGCATTTCGGCGGCGACCTATCTGCGCGAGGCCGGTTTCACCCGCGTGACGGTCCTCGAAAAGGAGGAAAGGGTCGGCGGGAAGTGCCGCACCCATCGGGAGGGCGAGCTCAACTGGGAGCTCGGGGCCATCCTTGCGACGACCGACTACGCGACGACGCTCGAGCTCATGCGCCGGGCGGGCATGGAGCCCTGGCGCAAGCCGCGCGCGTCGCGCCCGCCCGAGACGGCCTTCGAGGGCGGAGGCGTCTGGGACATGGCCCGCGTCTTCCCGGGCTGGGTCGCCCGGTCCGAGCTGCCCGCGGCCCTCGCCCAGATCGCCCGCTACCAGCTCCTCGCGCCCCGCTGGAAAGCCGCCTTCGCCCCCGGCCACGCGGGGGTTCCGGCCGAGCTCGCCGCGCCCGTCTCGACCTGGATAGCGCGGCATCGCATGGAAACACTCGGAAAGCTCTGGTCGATTCCCTACGTCTCCTTCGGCTACGGCTTCTACGACGAGGTGCCCGCGGCCTACGCCCTGAAATACTTCGACCCCGGCGTCACCCGCGCGCTCGCCCTCAAGCGCAAGTTCTTCAATTGGAAGGAAGGCGTCCAGACGCTATGGGAGCGCCTCGCGGCCCCGCTGGAAGTCCGTACCGGCATGGAGCTCGGTCGCGTCCGCCGCGGGGCCTCGGTCGAGGTATCCGGCGCGGAACGCCGCTCAGGCGCGCCCTTCCGCCTCGAGTTCGACCGCCTCGTCGTCGCCTGCCCCTGGGACGAGGTCCTCGCGGTCTCGGACGCCTCGGACGACGAACTCGCGCTCGCCTCCCGCATAAGGCACACCGACTACCGCGTGCGCCTCGTCCGGACCGAAGGAATGCGCGTCCCCTCTGGCTTCGCCCCGGGCCGTTTCTCCCGCGCGGGGCTCGGGCTACCGATGATCTGGGACGAGCGAAACCGCGGGACGGGGACGGTCGCCTTCTACGTCCTCGGCGACGGCTCGACTCCCGGCTCGACGATCGACGCGAACGTGGAGGCCGAGGTCCTGAGGCTCGGCGGCCGCGTGGTCGAGACCATGGCCCGCGCCGACTGGAAGTACTTCCCCCACGTCGGCCCCGAGGACTACGCGGGCGGCTGGTACGGGCGCTTCGAGGGGCTGCAGGGCCGGAACCGGACCTTCGTCACGGGCGAGATCGCGTCCTTCTCCACGGTCGAGCGCTCGGCCCGCTACTCGCGGGACCTCGTGCGCCGCTTCTTCGCCTGAGGCCCCCTGCCCGGGGGTCGGCTCCCGGGCCAGGAAAAAGCCCCCGTCAGCCGGGGACCTTCCGCGTCCCGCGCCCGGGCGAGGGCTTTCCTAACCGTCGCGCTCCGAAAGCAAGACCTTGGCCGTCATGGTCCTGCCGCCCCGCACGAAACGGACCTCGACCTCGTCGCCGGGCTTGTTGTCTTCCAGCGCGGCGTAGAGGTCCGCGATGCTCTCGACCTTGAGGCCGTCCACCGCGACGATGATGTCGCCGCCGACGTAGAACACCGAGCGCCCGTAGCGCACCGCCGAGCTTCCCGCGCGGAGTCCGGCCTTCTCCGCGTTCCCGCCCTTCTCGAGCTGGCTCACGAGCAGGCCCTTCTCCGCTCCGGAGGCCATGCCCTTCTCCTGCATGTAGGCCACGAGCTCGGGGAAGAGCTGCACGAAGGTGGCCTCGACGGCGCCTCGCCTCACCATGCCGTACTTGATCAGGTCGGGCACCACGCGCTTGGCCGTGTCGACGGGCACCGCGAAACCGATGCCCACCGAGCCGCCCGAGGTCGAGTAGATCATGGTGTTGATGCCGATCATCTCGCCGCGGCTGTTGAGCAGGGGGCCGCCGGAGTTGCCCTGGTTGATGGAGGCGTCCGTCTGGATCATGCCCTGGATGATCATCCCGTCGCCGTTCTGCACCGGACGCCCGAGCGCCGAGACGATGCCCTCGGTCAGGGTGCGGTCGAGGCCGAAGGGGTTGCCGATGGCCAGCACCTTCTGCCCGACCTTGAGGCCGGTCGAGGTGCCGTAGGGTATCACCGTGAGCCGCGTCCCGGAGGGCGGGTCGAACTTGATGACGGCCAGGTCGTTCTCGGAGTCGACGCCGACCACCTCCGCCTGGATGCGGTCGCCGGAGGCCAGGTTGACCCAGACCTTGTAGGAGTCCTTGACCACGTGGTAGTTGGTCAGGACGTAACCTCGCGCGTCGATGATGGACCCGGAGCCGGTGCCCGACTCGCGCGGCACGGGTTCGAGGAAGAAGTTGAGCGAGAGCACCTCGGTGGTGACGTTGACGACGCCCTCGTTGTACTTCTCGTAGACGGAGATGTTCTGTTTTTCCTCGACGGTGAAGTCCCCCGCGAGGGCCTGGGCTTCCATGTAGGAAGAGGAGTATCCGGCTTCGCCGGAAACAGGCGCCGGGGCCACAAGCTCGGCTTCGCCCGGGTTCGAGGCGGCGGGGGCGCCTTCCCGGAGGCCCTTGAGGGCCAGGGCGGCGCCCGCCCCGAGGGCGAGGCCGGCCGCGAGGGTCGCGGAGCCGAGCAAGAGTACCTGGTGGCGACTGTAGAGGCGCATGCGATCCTCCCGGGCGGCGCGGAATTCTCCCGGAGCGCGCGTCAACCTTCCGCGTGCCCCGCGCGTCGAATATACCGGTTCCGGCCGCCCGGAGCAAAGCCCGGCCGCTTTCGCCTTCCTTACGGCGGGCGACCGGGCGAGACGCCGCGCGTCCGGCCTTGTCCCGCGCTTCCGAGCGGCCTAAAGTGGGGTGGAAATGGCATCGCAGATCACGCACGCCCTCGCGGGCGAGGCCGCCCTCGTCGCGGCGTCGAAGACGTCCGCGCTTCCCGCTCCCGGTCCGGTACTCGGGACGTTTTTCCGTCTCGGCTGCCAGGGACCGGACCTGTTCTACCACGGCCAGAGGTCGCGGCCGGTCTCCATCTCGCTCGGCACCCTCGTCCACCGCCGCGGCTTCGGCCGCCTCGCGCGCGCGCTCGTCGCCGACGCGCTCCGAATTCCCGAACCCGCCTGGAACGCCTTCGTCCTCGGCTTCCTCACGCACGCGGCCGTGGACCGTTCGAGCCACCCCTTCATCGTCTGGTTCTCCGGCTGGCACGATCCGTCCCGCCCCGAGACCGCCCGCTACCTCGGTTGCCACGCCTTCCTCGAGCGCGCGCTCGACGCCGCCCTGCTCGAAGGGCGGCTCGGCCTCCAGCCGAGAGGCTGGTCCATCGCCGAGCGGCTGCTTCCGTCCGGCGGCGTGCCGCGCCAGTTCGCGGCCCGGCTGGCCTCCGCCCTCCGCGCGGCCTATCCCGAACGCCTCGCCGCGGATACGCTCCTCGAGCGCCGGGTCGCCAACGCCTTCATCGACAGCGAGGGTTTCTACCGCTTCACCGATCCCGCCGCGGTCAGCCTCTCGGAAGCCGCGCTCGCGCCCTGGGCCTCGCTCGATCCCGAGGCGGGCCGGCGGGCCGTGGCGGTGCTGTACCCGGAAGGCGGCCTCGGCGACCTCGACATCGCCAACCGGCGCCGGCTGCCTTGGGCCCACCCCTGCGACCCTTCCCGCGTCGACGCGCGCGACTGGTTCCAGCTGGTCGAGGCCGCGGAGGCCGAAGCCGCCGGGGTCCTCGCGCTCGCGCTCGGCATCCTCGACGCGTCACGCCCCGACCCGCCGGAGCTCGACTCGCTCGAGCGAGCGGTCGGGAACGGCACGCTCAACGTGGGCGGCGCCGACGGCAAGGCCGCGAGGCCCGTCGCCTGCTCGCCCCTGCCGCTCCCGGAGCTCATGGAGGCGGAATTCCGCGTCCGCCGCGAACGGCTTCGCGGATCGCCCCGTCGCGGTTGACCGCGCCGCGGGGCGCGGCTACACTCGGGCCACGACCATGAACATGAAAGACCGCCTCGACCGGGCCTATGGCGGAAAAAAGCCCGAAGACGACAAGGCCCCCAAGCAGGAACCCCGATCCGAAGCGCCGCGGGTCGCGCGCCCGGCGCAGAAGCGGGACCCGAGGGAGGCCCTCTCGGACGCCGCCCGCGTTCCGCGCGCCCGGCCGGGCGACGACGAGGGCGGGGCATCGAAATCCGGCCCGTCCCGGAAGCCGGGAAGCGCCGCGAGGACGGGCGTTCCGCCGAAGGCGCGCCCGGCGGCGGAAACGGCCGAGGCCGAGTCCCTCCTCAAAACCGGCCCCGAGGGCGTCGAGAAGGCCGCCAAGTTCCTCCTCCTCCTCGGCCAGGACGAGGCCGCCAAGGTCATCAAGCACCTCAAGTCAGAAGAGGTGGAGCGCGTCTCCCGCGCCATCGCCGCGATCGACCATATCGGAACCGCGGAGGCCAACGAGATCCTGACCGAGTTCGGCTGGCTCGTCAAAACGAAGGCCGCCACCATCGAAGGCGGCGCGGCCGTGGCCGAAGCCATGCTGGCCGCGGCCTTCGGCGACGAGAAAGCCCGCCAGGTCATCCGCAAGGCCGCCCCGGAGGCCTCGAAGCCTTTCGCCTTCCTCGCGGAGCGCGACCACCGGGAAATCCTCGCGCTGCTCAAGGACGAGTCCCCCACGGTCATGTCGGTCATCCTGCCCTGGCTCGAGCCCCGGGTCGCGAGCCGCGTCATCCAGGCCCTGCCCGACGCCGCGCGCGTCGAGGTGGTCAGGCGCATCGCCAGGCTCGAGAAGGTGGATCCCGAGACGCTCAGGCGCGTCGAGGAAGCCACGCGCGAAAAGGCCAGGCGCATCGGCAGCTCGCCCACCGAGGAGATCGACGGCCGCGCGGCCCTCGCCGACATCCTGCGCCATGTCCAGGGCGGCCTCGACGAGGAGATCCTCGAGCGCCTCGACGAGGCGGACCCCGCGCTCTCCGAGGACATCCGCGAGCGCCTGTTCACCCTGGACGACATCCTCCGCGTGCGGAACCGCGACGTGCAGGCCTCGCTCCGCGAGCTTTCCGAGCGCCAGATCGCGACTGTGCTCAAGGGCAAGAGCCAGGCCTTCCGCGACAAGCTGCTCTCGAACGTCTCGCAGAGCCGCCGCATCGTCGTCATGGAGGAGTACGACATCCTCGGCTCGGTGCGCCGCGACGAGGCCGAGAAGGCGACGCGCGAGTTCCTGGGTTGGTTCAAGACGAAGTGGGACTCGGGCGATCTCGTGCTCGAAGGGGACGACGAGCTCGTGGATTAATCCCCGCGCGGCGCGGTATCGTTCCTGAGCACGCCTGCGCGGGTCCTGTCGAAGAAACGCTCATCCCCTCCCTTACGGTCGGGGACGCGCGTTTCATCGCCACCCGCCGCGCAAGCGCACCTCGCGAGGCACCGAGCCGGGTTTGGTGCCCCGCACGCCGCCTCCACGAACGGATAGTCTGCGTCCTTTTGGCGCGTGGCGGGGATCTCCAGCAGACGCAGCAAGCTAATCGACGCTGCCCCTCTGGAGATCGACGAAGCCGTTCCTCGGCTTCGTCGCCGCGCCTTCGCGCGCCGCCTTCGCGAACGGATAGCCTGCGTCGCTTTGTGCGCGTGGCGGGGATCTCCAGAAGACGCAGCAAGCTAATCGACGCTGCCCCTCTGGAGATCGACGAAGCCGTTCCTCGGCTTCGTCGCCGCGAAGGCGCGCCGCGCCTTCGCGCGCCGCCTCCACGAACGGATAGTCTGCGTCCTTTTGGCGCGTGGCGGGGATCTCCAGAGCCGCGCCGCAAGTTTCGCGGATCGGCCCGCCGGGCTCGGATCTCACCCACGCCGCGGTCGTCCGCGTCTCGGCTTGGCGCGTGGCTAGGGGAAATCGGATTGCCGCATGCCGGGCAGGCACGCTTTTTCGAAACCCGTGAAGTGTCGTCTATTGACAGAGTCCATGCGTCAGGCGCATGAGCCTTCCGCGTATAAGGGAGAATTCCCCCTCATAAAACAAGGTGGTTCTGCCCTCCACCATGTCATTCTCTTTTTTACCGACCACGGTGAAGCCGAGCAGTCGATACAGCCGTATCGCGGCGCTGTTCGATTCCCAGGTGGTAAATCGTATGCCGACGGCGTCCCCCGGGTTTTCGCGCTCATATGCCTGCAAAGCCGTGCTCATCAGCTGCATGATTACCCGGCCCCCGAGCAAGGTACCGCGTAAATCGGCCCGGACACCGATGAACCAGACATATACCATGTTTTCATCAGTCAGCCAGAATGACAGACTGCCGACCGGTCCCGATTCATCACGGGCCAACCAGGTCCTGCCCTCGTTCCTGAAAACGGTTTCTATAAACGCATCGATTCCGCCGCCGCGCAGGCTGAGGGCCGGGATGAAATCCTTATCCATGGCTATTAAAAAATCTTTGTAACTTGGATCGTCAGGCCGTGCCACTCTGATTATTTCCATCAGGCTACGATGCCCCCATTGACGGTTACGGGATCGCCGCCGAAGCGTGCCAGGGCAGAGGCCAGTACGGCGGTCGATGATATCAACGGCAAGGGACATGTATCCGACGTCATCACCAGAGGAAGGTCGGTGCAACCGAGGATGACGCAATCGGCGCCGCGCGACGCGCTGTCCGCGGCCAGCGCGTCCAGTTCATGCAGCAGTTCCGGGCCGCGCTCGCCATACAGTATGCGGCTGATAGCCTGGTCCACCTTCCCCTGGCCGGCGGAATCAAGCATCACCGGATTGAGCCCCAGGGATTTGCAGCGTTGCTCGTACAGGGGCCTGGCCATGGTGGAAGAAAAAACCCCGGGCCTGCGGAAGCCGTTTTTTTCCGTGCTGAGACAGACTTCCTGAATCAGGTCAACAAGCACAACCTCGTCCGACAGCGCCTGTCGCATGCTGGCGAAAAAGTGGTGCGCGCTGTTGCAGCATACACCTATCACCTTGGCCCCGGCGGTTTCAAGCAGTCTGGTCTGCTCTGCAAGATACCCGCGGATAAAACCGTCAGGTTGTTGGAACAGGTTGGGTACAGGAATATTGTTGATGACGATGTGGCGGGCTTCCGTTATTGCTTTATCCCGCCGAATGGAACTGATCAGCAGGCCATACAGATCCAGGGTGGCCACAGGCCCCATGCCTCCCAAAATACCGATGGTGTGTCCGCCCAATTCCCTCAATGTAATACCCTTATCAAGTCGATCGATGATGTGTACTACTTTTGCATGGTTATGAATCGTCAAGTCCGGGTTGTCAAGCGAAAACTCCCGCATCGAACAGCATGCGAACCATTCGCGATGGATAGGTACTAGGTTTTGTGGCACCTTTTGTAAATCATTAACACATCGATACGCGCAAGGGTCGTACGCATCTTTGGATTCAGGTCGAACAGCGTGAAAAAATCGAAGTCGGGAACAGGCACGAGGTCCGGAATGGCCATCGGGAAGCGGACCGCCGCCTGCGGACCGCGGCGAACACGGCCGCCGGCGACGTGAACATGCCCATGTCAATCCCGGCCTTCGGCACGCCGACACCCAAGATCGCCGAGGCGGTAGCGGACCGCAGCCGCTCCAGTTCCATCGCGGATCCGGCGCATCGTCTCATTATCCGGGCGGAGCCTGAAGCGCATACGCGCACCCCGCTCGCAGGCGCTGCGAACCTTCGGTCCGCTTTCGGAACGGTATTGGTTGTCATGACCGCCCCTGGCGGGCGACCTCATCGGGGCGCGCGTTCGCGCGTCACCCGCCGTCCTGCCTGTCGACGCGAGGCAGTGTGTTGGTTCAACCCACGCACGCCGGCCACACCGGATCAAGAAGCACCGGGACCATTCCCCCGCACGCCGCCCGCCTCGACGATGGCCCGCGTCCCTTTGGGCGCGCGGCAGGGAACGACCGAGGCTCAGGCTCTCGCCGGCTCCTTGAGGGTCGTGGCGAGGAGGGCGGAGAGGGCCAGCAGGGCGGCGCAGGCGGCGAGCGATACGGAAAAGGAGCCCGACGCCCGGTTGATCGCCTCCATGGCCCAGACGAGCGCCACCGAGGCCTGCCCGGCCAGGGACACGAGACCGTTCGTCGCGCCTTCCGGCGCGGGACGGGCCGTTTCCGCGGCGTACTGCATGCCGATGGGGCTGACCGCCACCAGGAAGAAACCGAGCGATACCGCCGAAGCCGCTATCGTCGCGAAGCCCGGCGAAAGGGACAGCGCGAGGAGCGAGAGCGACGCGGCGGCGAGGCCTCCGACGATGAAGGGTTTCCTCCTTCCCGCGCGGTCCGAGGCCGGCGGCAAGAGGGCCGCGCCGACGAGACCGCCGGCCAGCATGAGGGCTCCGAGCAGTCCGGCCTCGGCCGGGTCGACGCCGCGGGGACGGACGATGGCCTCTATCCAGGTGGCGATGCCGTTGAAGACCCCCATGCCCACGAAGGCCAGGACCAGGTAGCGCCGGAAGGCTGGCAGGCGGAGCGCGCCCTTCAGCCCGTCGAGGACGAGGGCGCGCTCGCGCGAGGCGCTCTCGTCAGGCGGCAGCCGGGGCTTTTCCCGCGCCGCGAGCATAAAGAACAGGGCCGCGGCCCCGGCGGCGAGTCCGTAGCGGAGCTGGATGGCGGGAATGGACAAGCGCTCGGCCAGGACGGGCGTGAACGCGAGGCCGAGGGCGGTGCCGGCCAGGTTCGCTATGGTCGTGAGCCCGACGGCCGTGGCCCGTTCCTTTTCCGGGAACCAGGCCGCCGGCATTTTGGTCCAGGCGTTGAGCAACAGCGGCTGCGCCGCCGCCATTCCCCAGGTGGCAGAGAGCGCGAGCGCGTAGCTCCCTCCCGCCAGCCCCCTGGCCAGGCCGAAGACGCCGCTCGCGACGGCGCCGATCCCCACGGCCTTCGCGAAGCCGATGCGGTCGATGAGCCACGAGGCCGGGATCGATAGAGGGATGAAGGCGATCATGAAGGCCATCGAGAAAAGGCCGATCGCCCCCTCGCCGACGCCGTAGAAGGCGGCGGCGCTCCCCGTCACGGGGGCGTACGAGATCCAGAGGGTCTGGATGGTGAAATTGACCGCCATGGTCGCGCCCAGCACCGCCCAGCGATAGGCGGAAATCCGGTACCTCGGGCCCGTCATGCCGGCCCCTCGCCGGCGGCGGACGCGGAGCCCCTCGGCGCGTAGGTGAGCTTTCCTTCAGAGCGCTCCTCCTCGCGGGCCAGCACGAAGAGGTAGTCCGACAGGCGGTTGACCCAACGACGCAGGGGCTTGGCCACCTCGTCCTCGCGGGCGAGCGTGGCGATGCGGCGCTCGGCGCGGCGACAGACGGTGCGGCAGACGTCCAGCTTCGCGCTCGCCGGGGTCGAGCCCGGGATGACGAAGCCTGAGAGGCCGAGCCGCTCCTCGAGCGCCTCGATGGCGACGGTCATGGCTTCCTCGTCGGCGTCCCGTATCGGGTCGGGAAAGGGCGACGCGCGCGAGGCGAGCTCGGCGCAGGCGCGGAAAAGCGCCTTCTGGATTACCTCGAGGGCGTCCCGGACCGCCGGAAGCGTCGCGTGGTGCTTCGCCTCCCCGAGGAAGCTCGAAAGCTCGTCGAGGGTCCCGTAGGCCTCGACCCGGAGGTCGTCCTTCCGCACGCGCTCGCCCGACCAGAGGCTGGTCAGCCCCCCGTCGCCGGTCTTGGTGGCTATCTGGCTCATGGAGGCATCATAGCCCGAGATGCCCGGGGAAAAAAGGGAAAGGGACGGAGCTCGTCGGCTTGTGGACAGAGCTCGTCGGCTTGGGGACAGAGCTCGACGCGGGGACGGAGCTCGTCGGCTTGGGGACGGAGCTCGGCGCGGGCCGGGTTGTCCCGCGGGCGCGGGGCGGGTATCTTCGCCCGATGAGCATCCATCCGGCCTACGAGCTCCTCCGCGAAGCGGACGTTCCCGAGTACCGCGCCCGCGGCGTCTGGCTTCGCCACCGCGCCACGGGCTGCGAGGTGTTCCGCCTCGTCGACGAAACGGAGGAGAACACCTTCGCCTTCATCTTCAGGACCCCGAGCGCCGACTCGACCGGCGTCGCCCATATCATCGAGCACTCGGTGCTCTGCGGGTCGGAGCGCTTCCCGACCAAGGATCCTTTCCTGGGCATGGCCAGGCGCAGCCTCAACACCTTCCTCAACGCCATGACCTACGCCGACCGCACGGTCTATCCGGCGGCGAGCCTCGTGGAGGCGGATTTCTACAACCTGATGGACGTCTACGGCGACGCGGTCTTCTTCCCCCGGCTCGACGAGGACACCTTCCTGCAGGAAGCCTGGCGCCTCGAGTACGGCGAGGACGGCAGGCTCGGACGGCGCGGGGTGGTCTACAACGAGATGAAGGGCGACTACTCGAGCGCCGAGAGCGTCATCGGCACGCGCGGCCAGGCGACCCTCTTCGACCCTGGCCATCCCTACTCCTTCGACTCCGGCGGCGACCCGGAGCGCATCCCCGACCTCGGCTACGCCGCCTTCAAGGCTTTCCACGCGCGCCACTACCATCCTTCCAACTGCCGCGTCTTCCTCCACGGGAACTTTCAGCTCGAACGGCAGCTCGATTTCCTCCACGAGCGTTTCCTCTCCCGTTTCGGTCGGGGCGAGGAAGTCGCCGACGTGCCCCTCCAGGCGCCCTTCGCCGCGCCGCGCGCGGCGGAGTACGCCTTCGAGGCCGAACCGGGTTCCGACGCGCGCGCGACGACGCTGCTTTCGTGGCTCGTCGGCGAGAGCGCCGACCAGGACGCCGCCCTCTCGCTGCAGGTGCTGTCCGAAGCGCTCCTCGGCAACGACGGGGCTCCCCTCGCAAAAGCCCTGCGCGAATCGGACCTGGGCGAGGATCTTTCGCCGCACGCGGGAGCCGACGCGAGCCTCAGGCAGGCCTCCTTCTCGGCGGGACTCCGCGGCGCCGACCCCGCGGACTCCGGCCGGATCGGAGCCTTGATCCTCGATACGCTCCGCGAGATCGAGCACGAAGGCGTTCCGGCGGAAGACGTCGAGGCGGCGCTCGACTCGGTCGCCTTTATCGGACGCGAGATCCGCCGCTCGGGCAGCTTCGGCCTCCGCTACCTCTCCCGCGTCGCTCGAGGCTGGATGCGCGGCCGCTCGCCCTTCGACACCCTCTCCTTCGACGTCCCGCTCGAGGCGTTGCGCGCCCGCTTCGCGAAGGAGCCCGACCTGGTGCCGCGGCTCGTCCGCGAACTGCTGCTCGACAATCCTCACCGCGTCCTGCTCACGGTCCGGCCCGACGGCAGCCTCGCCGCGGCCCGACGCGAGGCGGAGGCCACGGCCTTCGCAGCCCTGGAGGTCTCGCTCGGCGCCTCGGGCCGCGAAAACGTTCGCACGCGCTCGGCCGCCCTGGCCGAACGCCAATCCCGGCCGGACGCGCCCGGAGACCTCGCGATGCTTCCGAGGCTCGCGCGCTCCGACATCCCGAGAAAAATAGAGGTGGCGGAGCGGCGCGTCGCCACGGCCGGTCCGATACGCGCGAGCCTCCACCCCCGCTTCGCGAACGGAGTCGCCTACGTCGACTTCGCCTTCCCGCTCGACGCGCTGCCGGAGTCGCGCGCGCGCGAGCTCCCCCTCCTCGCGCGCCTGGTCGCCGGCGCCGGTACCGCCTCGAGGCGCTGGGACGCGGCGCAGCGCGAGCTCGCGAGGAACCTCGCCGGCTTCCAGGTCCTGCTCGCCACCGGAACCCCGACGGGCGGCGCCGTCGCCGAACCGCGGAGCTTCCTCGTGGTCAGGCTGAAAGCCTTGCGCGGCAAGCTGGCCGCCGGACTGTCGATGGCGACGGAGCTGCTCGCCGAAGCCGACCTGGCCGACCTGGACCGCGCGCGCGACCTCTTCCTCGAGCTCAGGAACGACGCGGTCGGCTCGGTCGTGCCGGCAGGGTCCGCGTACGCGGGGGCGCGGGCTTCCGCGCCCTTCTCGAAGGCCTCCCGGCTCGATGAGCTCTGGCACGGGCCTTCCCAGCTCCTTTTCCTCAAGGACCTGGACTCGGACCTCGCCGACGGAGGCTTCGAAGCGCTCGCCGGACGCCTCGCTGAACTCCGTCCGGCCGTCTTCCGCCGGGAGGGGGCGCGCGTCAACGTGTGCGCGGATCCCGGGGAGATTGACGCGGTCCTCGACGAAGCGCTCGCGGCCCTGTCCCGCCTGCCCGACTGCGCGCGCTCCGCCCCCGACAAACCCCCTTTGAACGAGGCGCCGGCGAGCGCTCCGCGGGAGGCTTGGTCCCTCGACGCGCGCGTCGGCTTCACGGCCGCCGTCCTGCCGTCCGCCCGCTTCCCCTCCCCCGCTTACGCGCACGAGCAGGTGCTCGCGCACCTCCTTGCCACCGGCATGCTCTGGGACGAGCTCAGGGTCAGGCGAGGCGCCTACGGAGCCCACTGTTCCGCCGACGGGGCCGAGGGGCTGCTGGGTTTCGGCACTTATCGAGACCCCGCGCCGCGCGAGAGCTTCGCGATCTTCCGGAAGGCGCTCGAATGGGCCGCTTCCGGGGCCGTCGACGAAGCGCTCGCGGAGGACGCGGTCATCGGCTCCGCCGGCCACGACCTTCGTCCCACGACGCCGTCCGAGGCGTCCTACCTCGACTTCCGTCGCGAGCTCTACGGCGTCGCTGATGAGCAGCGCCAGGCCAAGCGCGAGGCCTTGCTGGCCACGGGCGCGGCCGAGCTCCGCGGCGCCGCGGCGCGCCTCCTCGAGGCGTGGGAGCAGAGGACCGAAGTCTTGATTTCCTCCGCCGATGAGGTAGAATCGATGAAACGCGGGAACCCCTCGACGGTCGCGCGCGCACTCCCGGCCTGGTGAAGGAGCGGAACATGGACAAGCAAGGCTACTCACTCCTCCGCCAGCTGGCCAGCGACGTGGAAGGCGCTCCCTATCCCGGCTCCATCGGCAAGGAGCTCTACACGATCTGGTACGAGCACGTGCAGCGTACCGCGCAGGAAGCCCTCGCCTACCTCGACGAGCACGATCCCGACAATAGGCCAAAAACGGAAAATATCGACTTCTGAGGAACCGACGATGACGATGAGCCGGGCGCCGAGGCGGACCGGGCCATGCCCCTACCTTTCGGACGCTCCGAGCATGAGCGTCTACGACCTGTGGTCTCCGACCTTCTCCGCGGCCGACTACGAGGCCATGCTACCCTCGGCCTGGCGTCGTTCGGGTTATTCCTTCTATCGACCGAGCTGCGGCGCCTGCTCCCGTTGCGTTCCCATACGCGTCGACGCGGACCGCTACGAGCCGACGGCTTCCCAGCGCCGCGCCGCGCGCCGGAACGCCGATCTCGTCGTCGAACCGCTGCCCCTCGAGTTCACCGAAGAACGATTCGAGCTCTACGAAGCCTACCGACGAATGCGCTTCGGAAAGGCGACCGAGGACGATGCCTACCTGGCGCGCGCCGCCTACTCGGCCTTCCTCGTCCAGAATCCGCTCGACGGCGCGCTGGCCGTCGATTACCGCCTGCCCCCGGAAGGAGCCGGGCGCGGCCGACTCGTCGCCACCGGCTACGTCGACGTTCTTCCGGAAGGCCTCTCGTCGGTCTACTTCGCCTGGGACCCCGCCGAGGCGAAACGGAGCGTCGGCACCTGGTCGGTGGCCGCGGAAATCGCGCTATGCAGGCGGCTCGGCAAACGCTGGTACTATCTCGGCTTCTGGGTGCCCGGCTCCGACACCATGGACTACAAGGCGGACTTCGGACCCGCCGAGATCGCCCTCGGGGGACGCTGGACCGCCCTCGACGCCGCTCTCGAGGACCGCGTCCGTCGGGGGGAGCTCCCGTGAAACCTGCGGGCTCCGGGAAGTCCGGCGGCTCCCGCCGTTCCCCCCAGGCTCCGGCGCGGGCCGCGGTGGACGCGCTCAACGCGGAGGCCTGGGACCTCATGCTGGTCGATCCGGCCGCCGCGCTCGAGGTGGCGAACCGGGCCCGCGAACAGGCCTCCGGGCTCGGTTTCGAGCAAGGCCTGGCCTCGGCCTGGCTCAACATCGGCTGGTGTCGCAGCTACCTGGGAGATCCGCACGGAGGCCTCGAGGCCGCCGAGCTCGCCGACGGCATCTACGCGCGCTCGGGCGGTCCCGAGGACCGCGCGAAAAGCCTCAACCTGCTCGGAGCCCTCTACTACGACACGGGACGCTTCGACCGCGCCCTCGACTTCTTCTCGCACAGCCTCGACGCCGCCCGGAACGCCGGACTCCACGGCCGCGAGGCGGCCACGCTCAACAACATCGGCGAGGTGTGCCTGGCGCTCGGCAACGCGAAGGAAGCCCTCGACTACTTCCTCAGGGCCTACGACCTCCTGCCGGAGGACCAGGAAGGCGAGCTCATCGCGAACGTCCTCATGAACGTGGGCGCCGCCTTCGTGCGGCTCGAGAATTTCCCCCTCGCCCGCGAATTCGCCCTCAAGGCCCTCGACATCGCTGAGCGCTGCCAGGAGCTCCTGCTGGCAGCGAGTTGCGAGACCATACTCGGCAGGGCCGAGCGCGCGGAAGGGGAACGCGAGACGGCGGAACGACGCCTCCGCAAGGCCCTCGCCCTGTCCGAGGGAGCCCGGGCCCGCAAGCAGACGGTAGCCGCGCTCTTCGAGCTCGGCGCCCTGCTCGGCGAGGACGAGGGGCGCTCCGCCGAGGCGCTCGCCTGCCTTGAAAGGGCCACCGCGATCGCGGACGAGATCGGGGCCGTCGCCTTGCTGCACCGGGGCTACTCGCTCCTCGCGGAGGCCGAGGAGCGTTCCGGTGACTTCGAGGCGGCGCTATCCCACTACCGGCGCTTCTCGCGCTACGAGCGGCAGATCCTCGACGAGGACACCACCCGGAAGATCAAGAGCGTGCAGATCCGCTACGAGGTCGAGCGGAGCCAGCGCGAGGCCGAGATCTTCCGTCTCCGCAACACCGAGCTCAAGGAGAAGACCGAACAGCTCGAACGCGCCAACCGCGAGATCCTGACCATAGCCGAGATCGGTCGCCGCATCACGGCGAGCCTCGAGCTGCACAAGGTGGTCGGCATCCTGCACGAGTCCCTGGCGCCCCTCCTCTCGACCGAGGTGCTCGGCATCGCCGTGAGCGAAAGCGAGGAGGACTGCCTCGAATACGCCTACTACTTCGACGACGGCAAGGAGCGCGGCGGCTGGCGCATCCAGCTGGACTCGAAATCGTCCCTGGCGGCCTGGGCCTTCCGCAACCGCAAGCCCGTGGTCATCGACGACGTCAACCTGGATTGGCGCAAGTACCTCGAGCTCAAGCCGACCAACCAGGGCAAGCGAAAGCGTTCGGTAGTCATCATGCCGCTCGCGGTCGAGGACCGGATGATCGGCGTCTTCACCGTCCAGGCGGGCGCCCCGGGCGCCTACAGCGAGGGCCAGGTGCGCCTCCTCGAAGCGCTCGCGCCCTTCGTCGCCATCGCGGTCGAGAACAGCCTGATCCACGATCGCCTCGAGGAGCTCAACCGCGTGGTCACGAGCGAGAAGCTCGCGCTCGAGCGCGCCTCCGACCAGATCACCCACCTGGCCAACCACGACTCGCTGACCGGCCTTCCGAACCGCCGTCTGCTCTTCGAGCTGCTCAGGCAGGGCTTCGACGCGGCCCGCCGCGACGCGCGGAAAGTGGCGGTCATCTTCGTCGACCTGGACGACTTCAAGCCGATCAACGACCGCTACGGCCACATCCAGGGCGACCGGGCCCTGATCGAAGTGTCGGAACGGCTCCGTCGCGCGCTCAGGGCCAGCGACACCGTCGCGCGCGTCGGCGGCGACGAGTTCGTGGCGGTCATCCACGGCCCTCGCACTCGGAGCGACATCGAGAGGGTAGCCTCGAAAATCGTGGAGGAATGTTGCCGTCCCTTCGATTTCCTGCCGCAGGCCTCGGGCGTCAGCGTCTCCATGGGCGCGGCCGTCTTCCCCGACGACGGCGACACGATCGAGGAGATCCTGAACCACGCCGACGCCGCCATGTACCGCGTCAAGCATTCGACCAAGAACGGCCTCGACTTCCACGGCTCCACCCTGCCCGCCTGACGGACCAGGCTCCGGCCGTTCTCGATTGACGCGTCTCCACGGCGCGTGGTATCGTGCGGAACCCGCGCCCGGGGCAGATCCTGCCGCCCCGTCGTGGTCGTACGCCACTTCCCCGAACGGCCGCGAGCCCCGGGGCGCCGCGACGGCCTCGCGCACCAATACGGGAAGGAACCTATGGCATCCCTGAAAACCAAGAACCGAGCCGCCGAAACCGCGGCGCCCGCACGGCACACGACCCCGCTCGTCTACTACGGCACCATCGTCATCCTGGTGATCACCGTCATCGCCTTCGTGGTGGTCCCCTCCTTCTCCGGCACCGACGCCGGATCCGGGAAGCGGCTCGTGTTCGGTTCCTACGCCGGCAGGCCCATCGCCTACGAGAGCGGCAGCTACTTCGCCCGCCAGGTGCAGGCGGTCAACGCCGAAAAGCAGGAAACCGTCTCGCAGGACGAGGCCGGTTCCATCAACTATATCTACGACGTGTGGATGACCGCGTTCCAGCGGACCGCCTACCGCTTCGCCCTCGTGGACGCGGCCGAGCGCGCCGGCGTGCTCGTGAGCGACGACGCGGTCAACGCCAAGCTCATCGCCGACCCGAGCTTCCAGGTCGACGGACGCTTCTCGCGGGAACGCTTCGACAAGGTCAGCAAGTTCGACAAGAACCGCATGCTCGAGAACCTCCGTGAGGACCTGCTCATCGAGCGCTACCTCGCCGACGCGCTCGGACTCGAAAGCAGCCCCGAGGAGCTCGCCCACGTCAAGCTGGCCGCCACCCCGCGCCGCGCCATCGAGTACGCCGCCGTCCCGCTCGACGACTACCCGGCCTCCGAGCGCGCCGCCTGGGCCGGACGGAACGCCTCCCTTTTCCGCACCGTCTCCGTATCCCGGATCACGATCCAGAGCTCGGAGAAGGACGCCGAGGCGCTCCGCGCCCGGATCGCCGACGGCAAGATCGCGTTCGACGAGGCCGCCCGGACTTCGTCGACGGACCAGTACGCCGCCGCGGGCGGAATGGTGGGCGCGAAGGCCTTCCACGAACTGCGCTCCGACTTCGCCGACGAGGCGGACGCGGAAGCCGTGTTCGCCCTTCCCGAGGGCGGGCTGTCCGCGGTGCTCGAATCCAACCAGGATTCCTGGATCATCTACCGCGTGGACGAGGCCGCCGCCGCGGCCGACCTTTCCGACCCCGCCACGCTCGACGCTGTCGGCGCCTACATGAAGGCCTGGGAGAAGGGCGTGATCGAGGACTGGGCCGCTTCGCGGGCGGGCGCCTTCGCGGTCGCCGCCACCGAGGATGCCGCCGCGGCCACGGCCGAGTACGGCCTGTCCTTCAAGAGCGCCGAACCCTTCCCGCTCAACCTGGCCTCCGGCTTCTCCTCCTCCGGTTTCCCCTTGATCGGCGGGATCGACACCTACGGCTCCCCTGAGCTCGCGGGCGCCGACGCCGACCGCGCCTTCATGAAGGCCGTCTTCTCCCAGGAACCTGGCGCGATCTCCCGCGCGTTCGTCCTCGACACCCACGCGGTGGTCTTCCGCGTGACCGACTCGAGCGACGCCGACGCGGACAGCCTCTCGATCCTCGACTACTACCTGCCGTACTACGCGGGCAACCTGGAGCAGAACGCGGTCGCGGAGCTCCTGCTCGACGACGCCCGGTTCAAGAACGATTTCGACGAGGTGTTCTTCCGCGTCTTCCTCGGCGAGTCCGGCTCGTGAGGTGAGGTCCGGCGGCTCCGGCCCCGTCCTGACGGACGGCGGCCGGACTCCCTCGGTGAAATGGCGGGGCGGCTTCCTCTACGCTCCCCGCGATCCAGACGCCGTCCCCCGGCGCATCGCCCTCGAAGCGCCGCTTCCCGCCTGCACCCTTTTCGTCCTTCCCTCCCCCCTCCTCGGCTATGGTCTTCCCGAACTCCTCGAACGCTTGAGCGCGGACTCGGCCGTACTCCTCGTCGAGGCCGAGAGCGAGCTCGAGGCGCTGGCGCGGGAGCGCATCCCCCGCGAGCTGCTGTCCCACCCCCGCGTCCGCTTCGTCTCCGCGACGCCGGAGGCCGCCGTGCTCGCCGCGCGAAGCCTCGGCCGTTTCAGGAAGGCCGCGGAGCTCGTCCTCTCGCGCGGCCGCTCCCTCGCCGCGTCCGCCTACGACGCCGTGATGGCCGCGCTCGACGCCGATTCCCAGACCTGGTGGCGAAACCGTGCCACCATGGCGCGCATGGGCCGGCTCTGGACGCGGAACCTGCTCGACAACCTGGGCAGGCTGCCATACGACCGCCTCCGGCCTCTGCCGTCGGCCGCTCGGCCCATCCTCGTCGCGGGCGCCGGACCGAGCCTCGACCGCTCCGCGCCGTGGATACTCGCGCGACGGAAACGGCTCGCCGTCCTGGCGGTCGACACGGCCCTGCCCTGCCTGCGCTCGCGCGGCATCGAACCGGACGCGGTGGTCGTCCTCGAGGGCCAGGCGCACAACCTGCGCGACTTCGCAGGGAGCTCGGGCAACGCGATCAGGCTCTTCGGCGACCTGTCGTCCCACCCCGCGGGCTTCCGCCATGTCGGCGGACCCGTTCACGCCGTCCTGACCCGCTGGGAGGAGCTCGCCCTGTTGGACCGCGCCGGCGAGCTGCCTTTCATCGCCTCCCGCCTTCCTCCGCTCGGTTCGGTCGGAGTGTTCGCGGCGAGCCTCGCCTCGAGGCTCGGCCCTGTTCCCCTCATCCTCACTGGGCTCGACTTCGCCTTCTGGCCCGGACGCACGCACGCGGCCGGAGCGCCGGCGCTCAGGACCGAGGAAGCGCGGCAATCCCGCGTCCGCCGCAGGCCCGCCCAATGGTCGATCGCCTACGGCGGCCGGTCCCGCCCCAACACGCGGAACGGGGAGCTATCCGACCCGCTGCTCGCCGCCTACGCGGCGACGCTCCAGCGCGAGCTGGCGCCGGTCTCGGGCCGCGTGCTGGACCTGCGCGGCGGCGGTCTCGAGCTCGGCCTCGCCCGGGCCGATTTCCGCGACGCGGACGAACTGCTCGAGGCGTTCGGTACCGAAAACGGATCGTCAGGCGCTTTCGAGGATCGCGGGTCCTATGACTACGCCGCGTCCCGTCGCCAGGCCGGGGCCTTCCTGGAAGCCGAGCTCGGGTTCGTACATGGGCTGCGCGCCTCGTTGAGGGACGGCCGGCCCGGTGTCGAAGCGGCCGTCGCCTCGTGCGACGGCTATTGGGCCCATTTCGCGGACTCGCACCGGGCGGAGGCGCTGCCGCAGGACTTCGGCAACCGCCTTCTCGTGGAGACCTTCTACTGGGAAGACCGCATCGAGCGGGCTCTCGCCTTCCTCGCCTCGACGCGCTGAACCCGGTCCACCGCCTCAGCGCCTGTCGCGCTCGCCGTCGTCTTCCTTTTCGCGGAGCACGGCCAGGAAGGTGTCCTGCGACAGCTCGACGTCGCCGACCATGCGCATGCGCTTCTTGCCTTCCTTCTGCTTCTCGAGGAGCTTGCGCTTGCGCGTGATGTCGCCGCCGTAGCACTTGGCGAGCACGTCCTTGCGCACCGGGTTCACCGTCTCGCGCGCGATGACCGAGCCGCCGATGGCGCCCTGGATGGCGATCTTGAACTGCTGGCGGTCGATCGAGTCGCGCAGGCGCTCGCAGACCTTGCGCGCGCGCTCGTACGCGCCCGGCTTGTAGATGAGCTGCGCCAGCGCGTCCACGGGCTTCGAGTTGATCAGGATGTCGAGCTTGGCGAGCTCGGTGGGCCGGTAGCCGATCACCTCGTAGTCGAAGCTGGCGTAGCCGCGGCTCGTGGACTTGAGCTTGTCGTAGAAGTCGAAGAGCACCTCGGCCAGCGGCATCTCGAACACGAGCTCGACGCGCTTCTCGTCGAGGTGGACGAAGCTGGTCTGGGTGCCCCGCTTGCCGACGCAGAGGGTTATCAGGTTGCCGATGTAGGTCACCGGCGTGATGATCTGCGCCTTGATGTAGGGTTCCTCGGCGGCCTCGATGAGTCCGGGGTCGGGGTAGTCGGCGGGGCTCTCGATGATCGAGACCTCGCCCTTCTTCATGGTGACGCGGTAGCCGACGCTCGGCGCGGTCATGATGATGGCCTGGTCGTACTCTCGCTCGAGCCGTTCCTGGAAGACCTCGAGGTGGAGGAGCCCGAGAAAGCCGCAGCGGAAGCCGTGGCCGAGGGCGACGGAACTGTCCTTCTCGTAGACGAGGCTGGCGTCGTTCAGCTTGAGCTTCTCGATGGCGACCTTCAGCTCCTCGTACTCCGAGGCGTCGATCGGGTAGACGGACGAGAACACCACCGGCTTGACCTCGCGGAAGCCCGGCAGCGCCAGCGTGGCGGGCCGCTCGGCGGAGGTCACCGTGTCGCCGACGCGGACGTCCGAAACCGTCTTGATGGCCGCGATCAGGTAGCCGACCTCGCCGGCGGAGAGGTCCGCCGATTCGCGCTGGCCCATCTTGAACAGGCCGAGCTCCTCGATCTGGTACTCGGCGCCCGAGGACATGAGGCGGATCCGGTCGCCCGCCTTCATGGTGCCTTCCATGACGCGCAGGTGCACCACGACGCCGCGGTAGGGATCGTAGTGCGAGTCGAAGATCAGGGCGCGAAGAGGTTCGGCCGACTTTCCCTTCGGCGCCGGCACCCGTTCCACGATCGCCTCGAAGAGCTCGTCGATGCCGATCCCCATCTTCCCCGACACCTCGAGGGCCTCGTCGCCGTCGAGCCCGAGGTCGTGGGAGATCTGCCGCCTGGCCTCGGGGATGTCGGCTGCGGGCATGTCGATCTTGTTGATGACCGGAAGGATCTCGAGGTCGTGCTCGAGCGCCATGTACATGTTCGAGAGGGTCTGGGCCTCGACGCCCTGGGTGGCGTCGACGAGGAGTATGGCTCCCTCGCAGGAGCTGATCGCGCGGGACACCTCGTACGAGAAGTCGACGTGGCCGGGCGTGTCGACCAGGTTCAAGGTATAGGTCTTCCCGTCCTTCGCGACGTAGGGAAGCGTGACCGCCTGGCTCTTTATGGTGATGCCGCGCTCGCGCTCGATGTCCATGTTGTCGAGCATCTGGGTCTGGAGCTTGCGGTCGTCCACGAGGCGCGCCTTCTCGATGAAGCGGTCGGCCAGCGTGCTCTTGCCGTGGTCGATATGGGCGATTATGCAGAAATTGCGGATGAGCGCGGGATCGGTCATGAAAGCAATCTAGCCGCAAAGGGGCGGGCGCATCAAGCGGCGCGCCGCCCGCGCGGCGGAGTCCGTCCGCCGCCGCCCGTCGCTTCACATCGACGTTTCCCTCCGCTATACTGGCTCCCGCGAGGAGGAACGACCATGCTCGATACGCTCGAATACCTCACCGTCGACGGTCCGGACCGTTCCCGGGACGTCATCGTCTACGCGCTCTCGACCTGCGGCTTCTGCAAGCGCGCCATGGCCTTCCTCGAGGGGCGGGGCCTCCGGTACCGCTACCTCTATATGGACAAGATACCCTTCGAGACCAAGGCCGAGGCCAAAAAGCTCCTCAAGGAACGCTGGAAGATGGACGTGGCCTTCCCCTTCGCGGTGGTCGACGGCAAGGAGGCCCTCGTCGGCTTCATCGAGCCGGACTGGAAGCGCGTCTTCGGCGAGCAGGCCTGACATGAAGGAAAAGACCACGGCCGACACGGCCGTTTTCGTCGAGGCGGTCGCCGCCAAGCAGGGCTGGACCGCCAATCCCGACCGGGATTTCACCGCCAGCCTGGTCGAAGGGCTCACCGTCAACTGGAACCGCTACGGTTACTTCCTCTGCCCCTGCCGCGACACCGAAGGCTCGCGCGAGGCCGACGCCGCGGTAATCTGCCCCTGCGTCTACGCCAAGGCCGACGTCGACGAATTCGGCCACTGCTTCTGCGCCCTCTACCTGAGGCCCGATTTCGCGGCGTCCGGCGGTGCGCCCGCGGGCATACCCGACCGCCGCTTCGGATGACCTATCTCGACTGGGCCGCCACGGCGCCGCCCGACCCCGAAGCGCTCGACGAACAGCGCCGCGTCGCGCTCGAATTCCCGGGCAACCCGTCGAGCCGCCACGAGGCCGGCGCGGCCGCGCGTACCGCGCTCGAAGCCGCGCGATCGCGGCTCGCCCGCGCGATCGGGCTATCCGCCAAGGGGCTGCATTTCGTTTCGGGAGGCTCCGAGGCCGACGCCATCCCGCTGCTCGCCCTGCTTCGGAAAAAAGCGCCCGGCTCCCTGGTCGTTTCGGCCATCGAGCACGCCGCCGTGTACGAACAATCCCGCGTGCTCGAGCGCCTCGGTTGGAACCTGCGCGAAGTCCGTCCCGATCAGGACGGCCGCGTCAGGCCCGAGAACGTCGCCGACGCGATCGCTCCGGATACGGCCCTGGTCGCCTGCATGGCGGTCAACAACGAGACCGGAGCCGTTCAGCCCGTCCGGGAGATAGCCGCGGCCGTCAAGCGGGCCGCGAAGGGTCGCGTTCCGCGCTTCCACGTCGACGCGGTGCAGGCGCTCGGCAAGCTCGAACTCGGCGCCGACGGCCTGGGCGCCGACTCCCTCGCCTTCTCCGCCCACAAGATCGGCGGCCCGCGCGGAACGGGCGCCCTCTGGCTGCGCTCTCCCGTGGAAACCCTCCAGTCGGGCGGCGGACAGGAAGGCGGCATCCGGCCGGGCACCGAGAACCTGGCGGGGGCCTCGGCGTTCGCGCTCGCGGCCGAAAAGGCCGCTGCCGATCTCCGGGCCGCCAGGGAAGGCGCCGAGGCGCTCGCGGAGGCCCTGCTCGCTGGCCTCAAGGCCATTCCGGGCGCCGCGCCCCTTCCCCTCGGCCGCGTCCCTCGCGATCCCCGCTGGTCGCCCTGGATAGTCTCCTTCGCCTTGCCCGGCCTCGCCGGGGAGACCTCGTTGCGCGCGCTGTCGGACTCGGGCTTCGCCGTCTCGACCGGCAGCGCCTGCTCGTCCGCCTCCAGGGAGCGTCGAGTGCTGGACTCTATGGGCGTCGACCGGGAGCTCTCCTTCTCGGCGCTGCGCGTCTCGTTCGGACCCGGGTCGACGCGGGCCGAGCTCGACGCATTCCTCGAGGCAGTCGCCTCGATCTACCGCCGCTTCAAGGCATGACAGGACGCGACCGAATGGACACCCTCTTCCTCGTGAAGATCGGCGAGCTCGTGCTCAAGGGCGGCAACCGCAAGGATTTCGAGCGGCGGCTCCGCGACGAGCTCAAGCACAGGCTCCGGGGCCTTTCCGCCCGGATCCAGACCGGCGTAGGGCGCTGGTTCGTCGAGTGCGATCCCGAACGGGACGCCGACGTGCAGGCCGTCCTCGCCACGATTCCCGGCATCTACGCGTACGCCCGCGCCACGCGGACCGGAAAGACCTTCGACGAGATCGCCATCGCCGCCCGTGAGGCCGCCAGGTCGCGGGTCGAGGCGGGCGGGCGGACCTTCAAGGTGGAAGCCCGCAGGTCCGACAAGAGCTTCCCCCTCGACTCCTACGGGATCTCGCGGGAACTCGGCGCGCGCCTGCTCGCCGACTTTCCGGGCCTCTCCGTGGACGTGCACGCGCCGGATTTCACCGTCCGCGTCGAGATACGCGACCGGGCCTACGTCTACTCGGGGGACGAGGCGGGACAGAAGGGGCTTCCGGTCGGGAGCTCGGGCAAGGGCCTGCTCCTGCTCTCGGGGGGCATCGACTCGCCGGTGGCCGGTTATCGCATGGCCTTGCGCGGGCTCTCCCTCGAGGCGGTCTACTTCCACGCATACCCGTATACTTCCAGGGAAGCGTGGGAGAAGGTGCGCGACCTCGCGCGGATACTGGCCCGCTACGCCGGTCGCGTCACCCTCCATACCGTGCCCTTCACGGAGCCTCAACTGGCCATCAAGCGGAACGCGCCGGAAAACTGCGCGACCCTCTTCATGCGGGCCGGCATGTTCACCATCGCCGACCGCATCGCCTCTTCGATAGGCGCCAACTGCCTGATCACCGGCGAGAGCCTCGGGCAGGTCGCCAGCCAGACCGCCGAAAACCTGCGCTTCACCGAAGCCTTCGCGAAGCTGCCGGTCCTGCGGCCCCTCATCGGCACTGACAAGGAAGATACCATCGCGCTCGCCAGGCGCATAGGAAGCTACGAGACCTCGATCCTGCCCTACGAGGACTGCTGCGTCATCTTCAGCCCCGCCCACCCGCTGCTCCGGGCCGACATGGCGCGCGAGACCGAAGCCTACGAAAAAGCGGCCCTCGGGCCGCTTCTGGATGAGGCTTTCAAGAACACCGAGCGCCTGGTCATCGATCCTCGCCAATAATAAAACCACGTCGTCACGGAGCACGGGAGCCAAGAAGGAGAAAACCGGGATGGGGACGCCGCGCACCCCTCATTCCGCCATCCTCCCTCTCTTCTCCTCTCCTCCGTGCCTCCGTGGTTCGGTTTCCCGGGCGGGGCTCAGGCGCTGACGCCGAGAACCTCGGTGATGGCCCTTTCGAGCTCCTTCTCCGGGAGCGCGCCCATCGCGAAGCGGGGCTCGCCCTCCATCGGCACGAAGAAGATGGTCGGGATGGAACGGATGTCGAACATGCCGGCGAGCTCCGGCTCGGCCTCGGTGTCGACCTTGTAGACGTGCAGCTTGCCCTCGTACTTCTTGGAGAGCTTCTCGAGGACGGGGGCGACCATCTTGCACGGACCGCACCAGTCGGCGTAGAAGTCGATGATGGCCGGAAGGTCGCCGGAGTACTTCCACTCCTTGCTCGCCTCCCAGTCGAATACCTTGCTCTTGAAATCCTCGGTCGTGATCTTCTGCGCCATGCTTGTCTCCTCCGGGTCGGTTTCGGCGCTGTCCGCCCGTCCCCTCCCCGTTTCGCGACGCGCGGACGGAGCCGGCGCCCGCCGATCCGGTTGGATTCGATCGGCAGTCTTAATATAGTGTTTTTACTATATTGCGTCAAGCGGCCATCCATAATCTCCATTTCCTTCAGGCGGCATCGTCCCGAGCGGCGGCGCTTGTGGCCCGCGACGGGGCGATGCTATCCTTCCGTCCCCGGAGGTTGAACATGGAGCCGAAACTCTTCGACAAGTCCGTCCAGGAATGGCAGGCCGAGCGCGAAACCCTCAATGATAAGGTGATGGACCTGGCGGGCCTTGAGATCAAGCGCTTTTTCAGCCTCGACTCGCAAACGTACCGTCCCGGCGCGCTCGACGCCAAAACCAAGGAACTCCTCGGGCTCGTCGCCTCGCTGGTCCTGCGCTGCGACGATTGCATCCTCTACCACGCCATCCGGGCCAAGGAAGAGGGCGTCTCGAACGACGAGTACCGCGAAGCCCTCGGCGTGGGCCTCATCGTCGGCGGCTCCATCGTCATTCCCCACCTGAGGCGCGCGGTGGCCCGCTGGGAGGAGCTCTCCGAAGCGGAGCGTCGATAGGACGCCCGGGAGCCGCCGGCGCCGCGGGCCTGCCTCCGCGGCGCCCGTCCGCGCTTCCTAATCCGCCTCTACGAAGCCCGAACGCGCCTTCTCGATGAAGGCGATGTTCTTGAGCGCCGTCGGATCGGCGGGCGAGCGCTCCAGAACGGACTGGAACACTTCCCAGGCCTTGTCGATCTGCCCGGATTGGTAATGGGCCACGCCGAGGTTGTTCGCGACGCGCAGGTCGTCGGGCCTATCGGCCTTGAGCGACGAGAAGGCTCGCACCGCGGCCTCCGACTCGCCGGACTTGAGCAGCGCGATGGCTTTCAGGTAGCGCTCGCGGTAAGTACCTACGGCGGCGTCGCGCATTCCCGCCCGTCCGGTCTCCGGAACCTGGTCCGTTCCGGCCTCGCGCCCCTCCCCGCCTAGGGAGGTCGCGTAAGCCCTGAAATCCACGACCAGGACGGCGCGATCGTCGTTCTGGGGCGCGTCGCCCGAGAAGCGCTCGACGTCCATGGTCAGGGCGTCCACGAAATCCTGGGGATCGAGGTCGGCGCGCTCCTTGACGAAATCGACGAAGCGCGAGTGCTCGTAGAAATCGCCCGCGTGGTTCCGCGCCTCTATGAAGCCGTCGGTGAAGAGCACCACGCGGTCGCCTGGCTCGAGGCGTTCGTGCCGGGTCTCGTACGCGCCGTCCTCGAAGCTGCCGATGAAGTAGCCCTTGGTGTCGAGCGGCACGATCGAGCCGTCCGAACCCTTCCTGAGCAGGCCGGCGTGGTGGCCGGCGTTGGTGAACATGAGGTCGCCGGTCTCGAGGTCCAGGACGCATAGGAAAGCCGACAGGTAGTGTTCGAGGTCGCCGATGAAACGGTACACCTCGTCGTTGATCTCGGTGAGAATGGCGCCCGTCGAAAGCCCGTGCCTCGAATGGGACTGGAAGCTTGCCTTCGCCATCGTGGTGATGAGGGCGGCCGGCACGCCGTGGCCGGATACGTCGGCGATCAGGAAGCCGTACACGTTGCGGCCCAGCCGGAGCACGTCGTACAGGTCGCCGCCGAGGTTCTCCATGGCCTGGTAGCGCGCGGCCATGGCGAACTCCGGACGGTCGGGCAAGGCGTCGTCGTGGGGAATGATGGCCAGCTGGATGCGCTGCGCCATGGCGAGGTCGCGCAGCAGCACCTCGTTCTTTTCCTCGAGCTCGGCGGTGCGTTCGCGGACCTTGCGCTCCAGCTCGCTCGAATACTCGAGGATGCGGCGGTTCTGGTCCTCGATGGAGCGCGCCATTTCGTTGAAATTCTCCGCGAGGACGCCGATCTCGTCGTTGGACCTCACGTCGGCGCGCGCGGTGAAGTCGCCGTCGTGCATCAGGTCGATGGCCGCCATCAAGGGCCGGATCGGCTTGAGCGTCCGTCGGATCAGCACCGTGACCGTCAGGACGAGGATGGCCAGGAAGGCAGCGAAGCTGCCGGCCAGGACGCGGAGGGTCGCGACGGCGCCGGCCATGGACAGGTCGTAGGGCATGGCCGCCAGGATGAACATTCCCGTCATGAAATTCCGCCGGTAGGCGGCGAAATGCCGCTCCCCCCCGATGGTGACGATGCGCTGCCCGGCGCGCTCCGCAAGCACCAGGCCGAGCTCGTCGATGTCGGCGCGCTGGAGCTCGCCCGTCAGCTCCGGCATGGCTCTCGAGAACTGGCTTGCGATGACGCCGCCCTGGGACGAGAGCAGCATGCCCTTGCCTTCGTTCGGCAGCTCGATGGTCTGGATGATGTTCTGGATCTTGTCCAGGGTCATGTCGACCCCGAGCACGCCCACGAGGCTTCGGGCCTCGTCGAAAACGGGCATGACCCCCATGATGCCGATGGCGCTCACCGTGTCGAGCTGTCCGATGTCGGTGACCGTGAACGCCTGCCCGCGTTTCGCCGTCTCGTACCAGTACTTCGTCCGGGGGTCGTAGCGGTCCGGGAGCGCGGCGTAGCCGTTGGCGAAGCCCGTGCCGTATCCCCTGAAGAAGGCCCGGCCGTCCTCGGTGGCGAGAAACACCGACCTGAGCACCTGGGAACGTTCGTGCACGGTCCAGTAGAAAAGGCGGTCGAGGCGGTCGAAATTCGCGGCGCGCACCTCGTCGTACGAAGCGAGCGAGCGGGTCAGGCGCTCGAGCTCCTCGAAGGTCATGGTCAGGCGAACGTCGGTCTGCGCGATGGCGAAATTCACCATTTCGTAGGCGTTCTGGATCGAATAGTTGAAGACGTTGAAATAGCTCAAGGCGCCGAGGACGGCGAGCAGGACGACGGTCAAGGCGCCGATGTTGAGGATGACTATGGTTTCGATACGCCTGCGGACGGCCATGGAGCGCTCCCGAGAATCCGGCGGTGGGTTCGAAGCAGTCTATAGCGGCCCGTGCCGAGCGTCAAACGTTTTCCCGCCGCCCGTCCGCGGGGCTGCCCGGGGGAGGGGCCAGGAAAGAAGAACGGCGCGTCCCCTCGGGGACGCGCCGCGATCTTCCCGCGCGATGCGCCTGCGGATCAGAACCAGAAACGGAAACCGAAACCGGCCTGCAGTCCCCAATCGGGTATCGAGACGCCCGAAGGGGCGAGGAATCCGACCGCGGGCGCGAACTCGACGAAGAGCTCCAGGGGCGGGATCGGGAAGGCGTTGAGTCCCACCGGCACGCGGAGTCCCGCGCTTACGCTGTCGCCGACCTGCAGGTAGAGGCCGGGGCCGACGTAGTAGTTGATGAAGGATACGAGATTGCCCTGATAGAGCCACCAGTCGAGCAGGAGGGCCGCGGAAGCCGAGCCGCCTTCGGGAATGCTGACGCCGAGTCCGATGACCGGCGGGAATTTCGGCAGGCGGAAGCTGAGCAGGGCGGAGCTCGGGAGGCCTCCGGCGACGTTGAGTCCGAATTCTCCGCCGATCGCGGCCTTGTAGGCGAAGGCCTGTCCGGCGGCGAGCAGAACGAGGGCAAGGATGAGCGCTTTCCGTTTCATGGAACCTCCAGACGATATGGTATGCGCATAGATTCCTTGATGCGGAGGCCGGAGTCAAGGAGTCGCGTACCCCGTTCGATAAGGAAAGCGCGAAAAAAAGCCGCGGACCCGAAGGTCCGCGGCCTGTTGGCATCTCCTAGGGGAGTCGAACCCCTCTTGTCGGAATGAAAATCCGATGTCCTAACCGATAGACGAAGGAGACGCGCTTCGACCGAAACGTACCCTTCTTCGCCCTTCCCTGTCAAGACGCCCCGGGATTCGGGGCCTACGCGTGATCGGCAAGGCGATCCCGGAGCAGTTCCCCGAGGCGCCGGGAGTGATCGTCATCCGGGTTTATGGACTGCGCAGCCTCGCAGTCGGCCAGCGCGCGCGGATAGTCGGCGAGATGGAAATAGGCCTGGGCCCGGCGCATGAGCGAGTAGAAATGGTAGGGATGGATGTCGAGCGCTCGGTCGAAGTCCTTGATCGCGTCGGAATACCGCGCCCGTATCGAATGGATGACGCCGCGGTAGTAGGCCGACTTGTAGCAGCGCGGATCGAGCTCGAGCGCCTTGGAAAAATCCTCGAGGCTCTCGTCGTAGCGCGACTCGGAGAAGAAGGCCATGGCGCGATGCTTGAGTATGACCACCCGCGCCTCCTGCCTCGGATCGTGCGCGAGAATGCGGGAATACAGGTCGATGGCCCTCAGGTAGTCGCCCCGGTTGTGGGCCGCCAGGGCGGCCAGCAGCATGTCGTCGGAGCTGGCGTACTCGCGCAGGTAATCGAGGTCCGCCTTCGGCGCTACGGGCGTCGAGGGTCCCACGTCGGAGAAGAAGGGAAGATCGATGGCTTGCTCTATCTTGCGGTAGAAGGCGCCCCGGCGGCGGGCGAGCTCGTCCGACAGCTGGTGCTGGTAGTCGCGGATCTCCTGGAAGATGATGTCCGACAGGGTCAGGTTCGCGTTGAGGGCGGCCAGCTTGCGCCGCATCGGCTCGTCGAAGGGCGTGAACTCGGCCTTGTAAACGAGCTCGTGCTCCACCTCCGCCCAGGCTTCCTGAAGGATGGTCCGGATCTGGACCTCGACCACCTCCGATTGTAGCGAGGGCGCTTCCTCGCGGAGATCCTTCGGGATTTCTATGAGGAGGTGTATCGATTCGTAGCCGAATTCCCGGAAGGATCGTTCCGCTCCCTTTCGCTCCACTTCCACCACGCGAAAGGCGCGTCCGAGCTCCTCCTCGACCTTCGCGAGATCTCCGATGAAGGGACAGACGAAGCGGACGCCCAGCAGATCGGTCAGCGGGATAGGCGGCTTGCCCGTCGCGCGGGCCTGCTGGTACAGGCGTATGCGCTTCTTGAAATAGCTGGGAAAGGATTTGACCCTGGCCTTTACCCCGGGCCTGAGCCCCGAGTCCTCGAGCACCTTCCGCATCCTAGCCGCCATGGCCTGGACCACGGCTTCCCTGTCCGCGAGCGAGGAACGCCAGGATTCCTCGAGCTCGAGGCGGTTCAAGGCCGGTTCGGTCGTCTCCATATGCTTCGAGGATACACCCGATGCGCTCCCGGGGCAAAAGGAAAAGAGCGCCCTTTGAAGGCGCCGTCGACCGTGCCGAAGCGACGGCTCGGCGGCGCGGGGCGCGAACCGGCGCGGGGAAAAAAAAGCCGCCCCCGAAGGAGCGGCTTTCCGATTCGGCCCGAGAGCTTACTCGGTGTCCGAGGTGAACTCGGACTTCGGTTCCTGCTTCAGCTTCTCGAGGTACCTGAGGACCTGCGACTCGCCGAAGCGCCGGCTCTCGATGAGCTTGCGGTCGGCTTCGCGCTTGTCGTTGATGCCCCAGACGGCCTCGTCGTCGATGTCGCGCACCGGGTCGAGGACGGCCTTGTCGTAGAGGATCTTGACGTCCTTTACGTAGGTGACGAAATCTCCGCCTTCATGGGCCGCGTCGCGGGTGATGAGGATGCCGGCGAGCTTCACGAAGGGCGAGGACTTCGGATAGAGCGGGAAGAGGCGGAGCTCGCGGTTCCGGACGTCGGTGACGTAGGCCGGGTTGTCCCAGCGGAGTTCCTTCCAGCCGTCGAAGTTCAGGTAGCCCATGAACATCGTCGTCTGCTTGCCTTCCTCGTCCTCGAGGACCAGGGATATTCCGTGGGGGAAGTTCATGCCGCGGACCGTGACGGCGAGCGACTTGATGACGCCGACGTTCTTCACGATGCCCATGGCGGTGGTGATCTTGGTGTCCGCGTTGTAGGTTCCCTCGAAGCGGGTCAGGCGGTCGTTGACCGGATCAGACCCGCCGCCTTCCTTGCGCTCGAAGGCGGGAATCGAGAACGGCGGGGTCACCATGGCCCAGCTGTTGTAGGTTTCGGTGGGGAAGTGGACCCGGATGCCCATGACCGTCTTGCCCGTGTAGGTCCCGCCGATGACGGGGGCTTCGCGGGTGTAGGAGAGGGCCTGGTTGAAGTTGGTCCGGGACGAGGAAGCGAGGGTGATGTCCCAGTTGCCGATGGCGAGGCTGGTGGCCATCTGCTTCTTCTGGTCCTCGGTGTAGCTGGCGCCGGCGGTGGTGGAGAAGTCCATCACGGTGGCGCCGTTGTCGAGGAACTGGCCGGGATTGAGGGGATCCTCGTTGGTGTCGGCCTTGAGGAGCGAGAAGTCCATCAGGACCGCCTCGTCCGCGAAAACCGAAAGCGTCCCGAGGAGCAACACGAGCGTTGCCGCTATGAAGACCTTCCTTGTCATACTCTGAACTCCTTTCTGTAAGGCGGTCGATGAGCCGAATTCGGCTCCAATTATATTCGGGCGAATAACCTTGTCAAATATTTTCATTTTTTTTGCTCGTCCCCGCCGCCGAACGGCACGCGGCCGCCGATGGTGATGGAAATGCCCTTCAGTCCGGGCGCGGCGAGGGCGAGCACGTCGCGCGCGGCCTCGAGGGCGACGCGGAGCGGCGCTCCGCCCTCTCCCAGGGCTCCCTCGCCCAGGTCCGCCCAGAGGACGCCGTCCCTGAGCAAGACGGCGCCGACCTTGGTGCCCGGCGCGAAGAGCGGCGCGAGGTCCGGATCGGACGGACCGAGCAACAGTTCCGCGAGGGTCTCCGCCGCTTCCGCCTCGGCCTTGCGCGAAGGCAGGGCCCGGAGCTCCCCGACCAGGCGGCCGTCGGTGGCGCGAGGAAAGAGCAGGACGACGGGACGTCGCGCCCCGCCGGCCGCCCAGGATCCGAGGGCGAGCGCGAGGAGGAGGGCGAGCAGGAGCGTACGGTGAACTCGCGCGCGCCCGAGGGCGGCCACGGGGGCGGAAGCAAGGATGCGGTCGAGGAAATCCTTCATGGCGTTGCGGGTCCCTTGCGGCTTTCGAAGTAGCCTATGAAATCGACGATGCCATTATAGACGGCGTCCGAGATGCGGCGCAAGTGAGCCGGATCGGCGAGCAGGCGGGCTTCCGCCTCGTTCGTCACGAAGCCCATCTCCACGAGCACGCTCGGCATGCGCGCGTTGCGGACGACGAACCACTCCTCGGCGCGGACGCCGCGGTTCCGCGAGACCGACCCGATCGAGGCGTCGAGCCGGCCGACGATGGACCGCGCGAGGAGGACGCTCTCGGTCGTGTACTCCTCCTCCATCATTACGTTGACGATGGGCGCGATCTCCTCGTCCACCCCCGGAGTGCCCGAATCCACGAGGGTGCGGCGGTAGTCCGGGTTCAGGTACCAGACCTCGAAGCCGGAGGCGTTGCGGTTGAAGGACGCGTTGGCGTGGATCGAGACGTAGATGATGGCCTCGTTGGGGCCGAGCGTGACGGTGTTGGCCATTTCCACGCGATCTTCCAGGCTCGGATAGGTGTCGCCTTCCCGCGAGAGCAGGATGCGCCGGTCGGGGAAACGCGCGCGGAGCGAGTCGCGCACGGCGAGCGCCGTGGAGAGGGCGAGGTCCTTCTCGAGCACCTTCTTCCTGTCCTTGCCCGCGCCGTACTCCCCTACGGCGCCGGGATCCTTGCCGCCGTGGCCCGGGTCGATCAGGACCGCCGCGACGCGGAAGCGCGACAGCCTTTCGGCGCGACGCTCCTCGAACCAGGCGGAGAGGTAGGCCGCGGTGCTCCCTTCGATGACGGGCCCCGCGGGGCCGGTCCGACCGGGAGCGAGCCGGACGGGCCGCTCGCCGAGCAGGTGCCACGGGGAACCGGGCTTGAAGGCCACGCGGTCGCCAGAGCTGACGATGGTGACGGTTCCCAGAAGCGGATCGATGGACAGGACGGCTCCGATCGACGCGGCGAAATCCGCCACGGAAACGGCGGCGGGAAGCTCCGCGCCGGCGGAGGCCGGAACCTGGGCGGAAGCGGGGCGCGGTTCCGTCAAGGCCGCCGCGAGCGCCAGGCCGAGGGCGAACGCCGCGAGGGGTCTTCCCCGCCGTCCGGGCGCGCTTGCCGGTCCACTGTTTCCGGGGAGGCTCATCGCTTCATCCTGCCCTGAGCGCGCGTTCCGTGTCCACGACGTAGAGGGCGGCCTGCCAACCGCCGCGCTCGAGGGCCTTCCAGAAGCGTCCGGCGAGCGCCGCCTCGCCGGGGCGCGCCGCCCGGACGCCGGAGAGCCGCTCCACCAGGTCCAGCGACTCCTCGAGCGTCCTTCCAAGCCAGTCGCGCGAAGCGAGGGTCTCCGGCGAAAGCTCCAGGCGCAGGTAGGGAGTGGGAGCGCCTCGGCCGGGTTCGGAGCCCGGAACATCCTCCGGCAAGAGCGCGAGCGCTTCACGGAACTCCTCGGGAGCCTCTCCGAAGGCGCGCGGCGGCCATGCCCTGCCGTCCGGCAGGATGAGCCCGCCCCCTCCGGCGAGAAAGTCCTCGGTGGCCGCGTTCTCGGGCTCGAGGATCGGAAGCAGCGAGCGCGCGGCGCGTTCCGCGGCGGCGACGGCCGAGGCGCGGTCCGGCGCCTGCGAGATGACGTTGCCGCCTTTTTCCACGTTGTTCGAAGGAAACACCGCCCGGAATCCCGGAGCGAGGCGGAGGAAGACGTCCTTGACGTAGGGGTCGAGGCGAGCCTCGCGTTCCCCGAGGAGGCGGGAGACCGTCCCCGGTATCGAGATGAAGGCGCGTTCCGCCGAAACCCAGTCGCGCCGCGGCGCCAGGTCGCCCGGCGGCAGCCCGACGGCCACGCGGAGGGCGGCCAGGGTCGGATCGACGCCCGAGGCGTAGGGATAGGTCCAGCCGGACATGTAGCCGCCGGAGAGCCTCGCCGCTATCTCGCCGACCACCGCCCCGCGCTTACCGAGCTTGATGTCGCCCTTGGCCGCGCCGGGACCGAGGCCGAGCGCCCGGACTCCCAGCTCGAAGACGCGGACCACCTCGGCGATGGCGTCCGGAGGGTAGGCGCTCGGCATGGTGTGGCCCAGCTCGACGAAGAACGGCGCGAAGGCGATGTGGCGGTCGGCGACGCCGCAAAGCTCGACGCGGTCGCCGTGAACTATGGCGTCGAGCGAGAACTCGGGACCCTCGACGTACTCCTCCACGATGGCGCGGCCCGAGCGGGACGAGCGCAGCGCCTCGGCGATGGCCGGGCCGTACTCGCGCGCCGCCGTCACGAGCCTGCAGCCCCGCGCCCCCATGTTGTCCACCGGCTTGACGACCAAGGGGAATCCGACGCGCTCGGCGGCGAGGGTCGGATCCTCGTCGCTCCCCACCGTGACGAAGCGGGGCGAGGGTACGCCGGCCGCCTCGAAGCGCGCGCGCATGCGGCCCTTGTGGCTCGCGTCGAGCGCCACCTCGTACGGAATGCCGGGCAGGCCGAGGCGGGCGGCGACCCAGGCCACGTTGGCCGAGAAATCGGTGCCGGCGGTGAAAACCCCGTCGAGCCCCCCCGATTCGCGCAGCCTCCGGGCCGCGGACTCGAGGGCGTCGCGGTCCTTGAGGTCGACGTGCAGGAACTCGTCGACGAGGGCCGCGCCGGGAGCCGAGGCGTCGGCGTCGGCCGCGGCGACGCGCCAGCCCTGATCGCGGGCGATGCGGATGGCCGGCAGTTGCATCACGCCGGCGCCGAGTATCATGACGCGCATCAGGATGCCCTTCCTTTCGGCGCGAGGCGCCGGGCGTAGATCTCGAATGTGTCGCCGAGGCGGAAGGCCCGGCTCGCCGCGGCGCGAAGCGAGCGGAGCCAGGCCGGATCCCCTTCCCGCGAGCCGGGGAAGCGCTCGGGATGGTGGCCGGTGGATCGGACAAGCTCGACGCGGAAGCCGAAGCGCGCGAGGAGGCGCGCGGCGCGCGCCGGTTCCCAGACGCTCAGGTGGTCGTAGGGGCTCGCCGCCAGGAAGGCGCGACGGTCCTTGCGGGCGCTGATGCCGGAGCCGGAGGGCGTGGACAGGGCCAGGACGCCCCCGGGCGCGAGCAGGCGGGCCGCGCGTTCGAGCGTGGCCCCGAGCTCCGCGAAGTGCTCGACGACGTACCACAGCGAAAGGCAATCGAGGCCGTCGGGCACGAGGTCGTCGAGTCGGGGATCCTGGAAGTCGGCGGCCATCGCGGGAAGGCGCAAGGAGTCGCGGACGTAGGCGACCGCGTCGTCGGCGAGGTCGAGCCCGTAGGCTTCCCAGCCGCGCCGTGAGGCCTCCGCCATGAAGGCGCCGTAGGCGCAACCGACGTCGAGGAGCTTCCGCCCCTTCCCCTCCCGAGCCGGAACGAGGCGGTCCACGAGGTCTAGGCGAGAGGCCGCGAGCTCGGTCAGTTTCGGCCAGTCCTCCAGGTAGGTGCGGCCGTACTGGGCGCGGTACTCCTCGAAAAAGTAGCTTTTGGCGTAGCGTCCAGGCTTGTCGGCGTATCCTTCCATATACAGGAGGCCGCAGTTCCGGCAACGGAAGTAGCTTCGGTCGGGGTAGCGCTCGACGTCCGCGCGCCTGCCCGACCTGCAGGCCGGGCAGACGCCCTCGGCCTTCGAAGAAAGGGAAGCGATGGCGGCGGCCAGGCTTTCCCGCGCGGCGGGGGCGGGGCGGGCGGAAGCCTTCGCGAAGCTTGTCAGGTCCGCGAGCAGGGCCGTGAGCGCCTTCGCGTCGGGTTCGCGGACGCCGATGGAGGGGAAGCCCGCCTCGCGGGAGAGCGCGGCGTGATAGGGGCCCGGATCCAGCAGGGCCACGAGGCAGCCTGCCCAGGACGCCTCGTAGGCGGTGAGTCCGAACGAGGTGAACACGAGGTCCCAGGAGGACAGGTGTTCCTTGAGGTTCTGCACCGGGCCGAGCACGGCGATGCCCTGCGGAATCGAGTCGCGCGAGGCGCCGGGGCGGCTCAGGGCGCCGGACACGAGGGTCAGGCGCGAGGGTTCGAAGAAGCCCTTCTCCACGAGGAAGCGGGCGAGCTTCGGGCCGAGGCCGGCCGGATCCTCTCCGCCGAACGCGAGGAGGGCCTTGCGCGCGATGGTCGCCGTTTCGCGACGGTGGACGGGCAGGTCGAGGTAGCCGCGGGACGAGAGGTTCGGTCCGGGTTCGGAACGTCGGGCGCGGGGGCGCGGCAGGGCGTCGACGAGGTAGGACGCCGCCCGGCGCGCCGCGCCCCCCTCGTCGAGGGCGACGACGGGACCGCGCCCGTGCCACGAGCCGAGCTCCTCGAGCGAGGTTTCGCGCCGGTCGAGCAATACGAGGTCGAAGCGCTCGCGGGGATCCAGCCGATCGACCACGATGTCGTCGGCGGCCCCCGGAAAGGCGAGCGTGATCTCGGCTGGGCTCCAGGAAGCCTCTCCGCCTTCGCGGGATACGAAGACCCGGGCGCCCGGTCCGAGCTCCCGGGCCAGCGAGAGGCAGCGGACCAGGTGCCCCGAACCGTTGCCCCGCCGGACCGAAGGAACGAGCAGGATGCGCTTCATGCCCTACTCCGCCGTCCAGGGCTGGACGAGGGACCAATCGCCCGAGTCCAAGGCCCTGAGGGTCGCCACCAGGAGGCGCGCGGAAGGGTCGAAACCCGCCTCCCGCGCCAGTTCGAGGACTCGTTCGTAGTCTCCGGCAGTGTCGACGGTGACTCGGCCCGACGCGTAGAGGCACTCGGGCGGAGCCTGTTCGCGGAGCACGCGGAAACGCTCCGGCCTCCTGTAGAGGAAGGGACAGACGTGCTCGCGCTCGAACGGGTCGGTCGCCTCGGCGTCGGCCGCGAGCAGGGCGGAAGCTCGCACGGCCTCCACCCCGAGGCCGAGCGGCATGCCCGTCAACCCGGCGTAATCGACGTCGGCTTCGACGGCGCGGTCCGAGACGATCGAGGCCAGCTCCGGCGAAACGAAGGGATTGTCGGCGGTGGCGCGGACGACGCGGTCGAGCGAGAATTTCCTGATGGCCAGCGCGAAGCGCGCCAGCACGTCCTCCTTCGGCCCCGCGACGAGCTCGAAGCCGGCGCGGGCGGCGAGGGGCGCGAAGCTCGCGGCGGAGGCCTCGTCGCAGGCGAGGACGCGCGCCGCGGCCTGTACCCGCGCGAGCCGCCGCATGCAGGCTTCGACCATCGGGATGCCGCCGAAGGGAAGCAGGGCCTTCCGCGGCAGGCGGCTCGAGTCGAGGCGGGCCTGGAGCACGATGCCTATCCTCACGAAAGAGGCTCCCAGAGGTCGACGAGGGCGCGGGCGTCCATGCGGAAGCGGAAGGCGTTGGCGGCTACCCACGCGCGGGCCGCCCTGAATTCGGAAAGCGCTTCCGACAGGTCCGCGCCGCCGCGGAGGGCGAAACGCGGGAAGCGGGACCAGGGAAGATGCGCCGAGTCGCCGCGATGGACGGGCGCGAGGCAGCGAAGGTGGAAGCGCCGGTAATCGCCGCCCGGGCTCGAGTCGTAGGAGGGGGGCGCCTCCGCGTAATCGACGCGGAGCGCCTGGGCCGATCCGAGCGTCTCGCCCCGGAGCCAGCACCGGAACCCGAACTCGACGAGCTGCCACCAAGGCGAACGGAAGGAAGGATCGAAGCCGCCGGAGGCGAGGAAGCGCTCCCTGGAGTAGACGCCGGCGTAGTCGAGCGGAAAGAGGACCTTCTCGCCGTCCTCGCGGGGTTCGAGGCTCAGCACCCTGAGCCCGGAACCTTCCAGCGCGGGCGCGCTCGCGGAGGGCAGGACCTCGCCGCCCGGCCCCCGGAACCAGGGCGTCGCGCAGAGCCAGGAGCGCTCCTCCAGCCGTTCGGCGAAGCGCGAGGACAGCGCTCCGGCGGCCAGGCGCTGGTCGTTCCAGAGCAGCAGCACCCAGGGCGAGCGCGACTCGCGGAAACCGATGCCGGCGCGTTCGCCGGGCGAGAGCCCCGGAGGCACCACGGCGAAGCGCGTCGAGGGGAAGCGGGACGCGAGGGCTTCCAGCTCGTGGCGCCCCTCGCCCGACTCCTCGATCGACACCACTTCCGCGAACCCCGCCCGTTCGAGATCCTGGAGCTGGCGCGCGCGATACAGCCGGCCGCCCCGGTTGAGCACGACCACCGAGACGCGCGAGGATGAGGCCGGCCTCGCCCCGCCTCCCAGGACCGTGTAGGCGGTCTCCCGCGGCTCAGGCGTTCCAGGTGTGGTATTCATCGCAGCGCTCGCAGATGGCGGGAAGTTTCCGGTGGACGTGGTCGAGCCAGGCGGCCTCGCCCTTCGCCCAGATCGATTCTAGGGAGTCGACGAACACGTTGCCGAGCGGCGCCGATTCCGGGTGGATCCCCGGGGCGAGCGCTTCCCGGCACATGAGGACGGCGCCGTCGAGGGCGACGACGAGGTCGCGGGCCAAGTGGCGGCAGGGCAGGCGCTCGAGCGGCGACAGGTCGGAGACCGTCAGGTTCGGCAGGCGGCCCGCGAAGCCGTCGTACTTCTGGACTATGACGTCGAGCCCCTTCTCCTTCCAGCCGCGCCAGAACGCCTCGAGTCGGCGCTCGTTCGAGAGCATCCGGACCGCCTGGACGTGCGCGCGTCCGGGGAAGAGGGAGCCCAGCTTTTCGGCGAAGGCGACCGCCTCGTCGAAGCCCGGTCCGCGTAGGTTTTGGTACTCGCCGCGTTCCGTTTCGTCGAGGGAGACTATCCAGTCGACGCGGCCCGAGGCGGCCCAGCGCTCCGCGACGCCTTCGGCCACGCCGGCCTTCCAGCCGACGCCCGAGGTTTCCACAATGAGCGACAGGCCGGGCCGCGAAAGGACGGAGTCCGCGAGAGCGCCGAAATCGGGGTGAAGCGAGGGTTCGCCCCAGAGCGAGAGGTCCACCACCGCGTCGCCCGAGAAGGTCGCGACCCTCCCCATCAAGTCGTCGAAGCGGCCGGCTTCCATGAAATCGCGCCGCGCGAGCACGTCGCCGCCGAATCCCGGGTAGGGGCAGTACGCGCAAGCCTGCGGGCAGCCCCCCGCGACCTGCACGTGGATGAAGGCGGGGCGGTTGCGGAGGACTTCCTCGTGGGCGGGCAAGAGGTCCTGGACGGACTCGGCCGTCACCGTCCCGCCCGCCGCCCCGGCGAGCCGCTCCGACGCCTCGAAGTCGCGGCGCGTGTCGCAGACCGCCCGGAAGCGCCAGGGCCGGAGGTCGACGCGCGAGATCTCGGTTTCGACGTCGAACGAGTTGATGTCCTTCTGAACGGTCAGGAAGAGCGCGTCGCGCGAGAAGGGCAGCTTCTCGCGGGCCGCGATGGCGGAAAGGGGACCGAGTATGCGCGGCTTGACGAATTCCGCCGCGAAGCCCTCCGGCCAGCCGTCGGCGAACAGGAACTCAGCCTTCCAGCGCTCGAACGAGGCGGCCATGGAAGCGGCGAAAGTCCCGTCGAGGAAGGGTTGGTCGCCGAAGGCGTGCACCAGCAGGCCCGGGGCCCCGGGAGCCTTCGGATCGCCCGCGATGGCGCCGAGCGCCTCGATCAGGCCCGGCGCGTCCCAGGAAGCGCGGCGGACGAGTTCGTAGTCGCCCGGAGGCGGCTCGAGGCCGGCCGCGAGCACGACGACGCGCTCGAGGCCGGGCAGGGAACGCAAGGCCGCGAGCGAGCGCTCGAACGCGGAGGGGCCTCCGGCGAAGGGCTCGAAGGCCAGGCCCGTGGCGGGCACGAGGTCGAGAACGGCGACTGTCTTCATGTCGCTCCTTATATCGGCCGGGAACGCGGGGGCGCTTGAGGCGCATGCGCGGTTCCGGGCTCCGGTTCCAGGATCCGTTCCCGGACTCCATCCCCGGCGCTCGGCCCATTGTACCGGAAAGGAGCGCGCGGGAGGGGAAAAAGGCGAGACCGCCTATCGAGGCCGCCGGGGCGGGGGATCCCTTCGCCTCGGGAACTCGCGATTCCCTCTTGACCGCAACCCCTACCGTCGCTAGTATCACCATTGAAGCGATACCACCACCCATAGTGGTGTGATGACAGGATACCAGCGCGGCGCGCGGCGCCGCTTCAAGCGGAGGACGGCATGAAGATCGAGCGGCGTTTCACCAAGGCCGGGAAGGGTCCGTACGAGGGCATAGTCTGGGAGGAGCGCGTATCCGAGATCCGCAACCCCGACGGCAAGGCAGTCTTCCTCATGGAGGGCGTGGTCGTTCCCTCCTCCTGGAGCCAGATCGCCACCGACATCATCGCGCAGAAGTACTTCCGCAAGGCCGGCGTGCCCGCCGGGCGCGAGCGCGCCTGGGAGGCTTTCGTGCCCGAGGGCCAGCGGGGCCTCGCGGGCGCCTCGAAGAAGCCCGGCGCCGAGCACGACGCCCGCCAGGTCTTCCACAGGCTCGCGTACACCTGGCTCCAGTGGGGCAAGGAAGCGGGCTACTTCGACGCGGAAGAGGACGAAAAGGCCTTCTACGACGAGACCCTCTACATGCTCGCGCGCCAGATGGCCGCGCCGAACAGCCCCCAGTGGTTCAACACGGGCCTCAACGCGGTCTACGGCATCGAAGGCCCGGCCCAGGGCCACTACTACGTCGACCCCGCCACCGACGAGGTGCTCGCCTCCGCGAGCGCCTACGCGCGGCCCCAGCCCCACGCCTGCTTCATCCTGGACGTCACCGACGACCTCGTGAACGACGGCGGCATCATGGACCTGGTGACCCGCGAGGCGCGCCTGTTCAAGTACGGCTCGGGCACGGGCTCGAATTTCTCGAACATCCGCGCGCGCAACGAGCCGCTCTCGGGCGGCGGCTACTCGAGCGGGCTCATCTCCTTCCTCAAGATCGCCGACCGCTCGGCCAGCGCCATCAAGTCGGGCGGCACCACGCGCCGCGCCGCCAAGATGGTCATCCTCGACGCCGCCCACCCGGACATAGACACCTTCGTCGACTGGAAGCGCGAGGAGGAGTACAAGGTCGCGGCCCTTGCGACCGGCTCGGCCGTGCTGCGCTCGCACGCCGCCAAGGTCCGGGCCGCCATCGAAGGCTCGGGGCTCTCGGGCGAGGCCCGCTTCTCCTTCTCCGCCAATCCCGCCCTCCGCGACGCGGTCCGCGACGCCCTCCGCGCGGGCGTGCCCGCCGCCTGGATGCACCAGACCCTGCGCCTCTACGCCCAGGAGCGCTTCGACGTGCCCCTCCCCGCCTACGACACCTCCTGGGAGGGCGAGGCGTACAACACGGTCTCCGGCCAGTCGTCCAACAACTCCGTCCGCCTGCCCAACGAGTTCATGAAGGCCGTCATCGACGACGGCGATTGGACCATGACGCGCCGCACCGACGGCAAGGCCATGAGGACGGAGAAGGCGCGCGCCATCTGGGAGCGCGTCGCGGAAGCCGCCTGGCAGTGCGCCGACCCGGGGCTCCAGTTCCACGGCACCGTCAACGAGTGGCACACCTGCCCCTCGGACGGAGAGATCCGCGGCTCGAACCCCTGCTCCGAGTACATGTTCCTCGACGACACCGCCTGCAACCTGGCCAGCCTCAACCTGGTGCAGTTCTGGGACGAGAAGAAGCGCCGCTTCGACGCCGACGCCTACCGCCACGCCATCCGGATCTGGACCGTCGTCCTCGAGATCTCCGTGGTGATGGCGCAGTTCCCCTCGAGGCAGATAGCGAGGCGGAGCTACGACTACCGCACGCTCGGGCTCGGCTTCGCGAACCTCGGCACCCTGCTCATGCTCTCCGGCCACGCCTACGACTCGGACTCCGGCCGCGCCCTGGCCGCCGGCCTCTCGGCCATCCTGACCGGCGAAGCCTACGCCGAGAGCGCCCGCATGGCCGCCAGCTTCGGTCCCTTCGCTCGTTTCGACGCGAACCGGGAACCCATGCTCCGCGTGGTGCGCAACCACCGCCGCGCCGCGTACGACGCGCCGCCCGCGGACTACGAAGGCCTGACCGTTACGCCCATGGGCCTCAAGGCCGAATCCTGCCCGGCCAACATCGTGGAGGCGGCTCGGTCCTCCTGGGACGATGCGCTCGAGCTCGGCGGGAAGCACGGCTTCCGCAACGCCCAGGTGACGGCCATCGCGCCGACGGGCACCATCGGCTTGCTCATGGACTGCGACACCACCGGCGTCGAGCCGGACTTCGCCCTCGTGAAGTTCAAGAAGCTCGCGGGCGGAGGCTACTTCAAGATCATCAACCGCAGCGTGCCGCCGGCCCTGGCCGCGCTCGGCTACGGCAGGAAGGCCGCCGAGGCCATCATCGCGTACGCGGTCGGCCGCGGCACCCTGAAGGGCGCGCCGGGAGCCTCGTACGAAGCCCTGGCCGCCAAGGGCGTGAGCGAGGACGCCCTCGCCTCGGCGGAGAAGGCCATCAGGGACTCCTTCTCGCTCGACGGCATCTTCGTTCCCGCCACCATCGGCGCCGAGGCCTTCGACGCCCTCGGCATCCCCGCTTCAACCCGCGAGCTGCCCGGCTTCAGCCTGCTCCGCCACCTCGGCTTCACCGAGGAGGTGATCGAGGCCGCCGAGGAATACGCGTGCGGCACCATGGGCCTCGAGGGAGCGCCGGGCCTCGCTCCCGAGCACCTGTCGGTCTTCGACACAGCGACGCCCTCGGGCAAGAAGGGCACGCGCTCCATCGCCTGGGAGGCCCACGTTTCCATGATGGCCGCGGTGCAGCCCTTCGTCACGGGCGCCATCTCCAAGACCATCAACATGCCGAACTCGGCCACCATCGAGGACGTCAAGGGCGCCCACCTGCTGGCCTGGCGCAGCATGCTCAAGAGCATCGCGCTCTACCGCGACGGCTCCAAACTCTCTCAGCCGCTCTCGGCCCTGGCGCCCGGCTCGGACCTGATCGCGGACTCCATCATGGCCCTCGAGTTCGGCTCGGACGGCGGGGAAACGGAGAAGAACGCGCCTTCCGCCCTCGCCCAGGCCGCGCCGTCGGGCCAGGGGCTGCGCCCCGCGCTCGGGTCGCGGCACCCGCTGCCGAACCGTCGCGCGGGCTACACCCAGAAGGCCAAGATCTCCGGCCATTCCGTCTTCGTCCGCACCGGCGAGTACGAGGACGGCTCGCTCGGCGAGATCTTCCTCGACATGCACAAGGAAGGCGCCGCGTTCCGGAGCCTGCTCAACAGCTTCGCCATCGCCGTCTCCCTCGGACTCCAGTACGGCGTGCCGCTCGAGGAGTACGTGGACGCCTTCACCTTCACGCGCTTCGAGCCCAACGGCATGGTCCAGGGCCACGACCGCATCCGCATGGCCACCAGCGTGCTCGACTACATCTTCCGCGACCTGGCCATCGCCTACATGAAGCGCGACGACCTCGGGCAAGTGAAGCCGGAGGACCTGGACGCCACGGCCACGCAGACCTGGCGCCGGAACGGCCACTCCGACGGAAACGGCCCCACCGCCGAGCTCGTCAAGGCGGGCAAGGCCGCCGTGAAGGAGGCGAAGGCCGCCGCCGCGGCCCAGGGCGCGAATCCGGCGCCCGAGAAGAAAACGCCGAGCGGAGCGCGCCTGGCCCGCATGAAGGGTTACGAGGGCGACCCCTGCCCCGTCTGCGGCCACCTGACCCTCGTCCGCAACGGAACATGCCTGAAATGCGAAACGTGCGGAAGCACGACAGGTTGCAGTTGACATAGAGGCACGTTTCGCATTTTGAGGATTCGGGTCTCGCCGAGGCCTTCAGGGGCCCCGGCGAGATCCCGGCTTCCTCCCGCGACGCCCCGCGACTGTTTTTTTCGCGCTCCGGGTCGAAGAACCCGCGGTCCTCGGGCGGGGACGTACTTCGCATAAATATCGAACGCGAAGGCGCGCGCCGACCTCGTGACGGCGTCCGCTTGCACGAGCGCCGCAAGAATATCCGCGTCGACCGGCTTTCCGCCCCCCTGGCCGGGACCAGCGCAAACCCTTGCTGGCAAAGATATTACTTGTAGCATCCCGGACGCGCTGATATGCTTGCGTGTCGAAGGGGGAGCCATGGCCCAGAGTCCTGCCATCCAGTCCGAGATCGGGCGCCTGCGCCGGGTGATCGTCCACGCCCCGGGGGCCGAAGTCGAGGCGATGAGCCCGCAGAGCGCCGAGGAAGACCTCTACAACGATATCGTGCCGCTCGGCATCGTGCAGCGCGAGCACGCGGAGCTGAGCGCCTTCCTCTCGCTCGTCGCGGAGGTATCCGACGCGCGGGACCTCCTCGCGCGCGCCCTCTCCGACGCGCCCGCCAGGAAGGAATTCCTCGATCCCCTGCTGGCGTTCCACGGGGCCGAACGCCGGCGCGAAGAGCTCGAGGCGATGGACTCCGCCGAGCTCGCTCGGGTCGTCATCGAGGGACTTCCGGCCAGCCACGAGGGCGTCGAGTCGCTGCTCTCCGGCCGCCGCTTCGATCTGGGCCCCCTGCCGAACCTCTACTTCATGCGCGACGCCGGCTTCGTTTTCGGGGAGAAGCCCGCCGCCTGCGCCATGCGCTTCGACGTGCGGCACCCGGAAAGCCTGATCGACCGCGCCATCTTCCGAAGCCCGACGGCGCTCGGCGTCCCGAAGCTCTCGCTCGACGGACCCGCGCTGCGGACCCAAGGCTTCTCCTTCGAAGGCGGCGACGTCCAGGTGCTGGAACCCTCGACTCTGGCCATCGGCGTCTCGGAACGCACGAGCGCGCGCGCGGTGGACGCCCTCGGCAAGGCCCTGGCCGCCGCCGCCGGAAGGCCCGTGAGCGTTTTCGCCGTGGAGCTGCCGAAGGAACGCGCGACCATACACCTCGACATGGTCTTCACGATGATCGACCGCGACGCTTGCCTCGTGCACGAGCGCAGTATGCTCGGCCCCCGCCGTTGCCGCGTCGTCCGGCTCGACGCGGATCCGCGGGGCCGGACGAGCGTCCGCGACGTGCCTTCGCTGCTCGAAGGCCTCGCGGAGGCGGGGCTGTCCCTCGAGCCGGTGGTCACCGGCGGATCGGATGCGATCCAGCAGGACCGCGAGCAGTGGCTGAGCGGCGCCAACAGCTTCGCCTTCGCGCCGGGCAAGATACTCATGTACTCGTGCAATCCCCGTACGCTCGAGGCCCTCGACGCCGCGGGCTTCATGGTGAAGTCCGCCAGGGACTTCATCGGGGGGGGCGACGATCCCTTCAAGTATGGTAGACTGGCGGTCGGGTTCGAGGGCGCTGAACTGGCCCGGGGCGGCGGCGGCGCGCGCTGCATGACGCTACCGGTGGAGCGCGACGCCCTCCCCTGAACGGAGGAACGAGAGTGTCGCGCAACGAGCTGCCCAGCCCCGGAGACCTTGCCCGCGAGGATGCGCTGCCCGCCTCGTCGCGCGCCCTCGTCGAGTCGAGCCGCGCGGTGGTCCGCGAGATACTCGCCGGCCGCGACGACAGGCTGCTCCTCCTGGTCGGTCCCTGCTCGATCCATGACGCCGACGAGGCCGCGACCTATGCCGCCAGGTTGGCCGAGCTCGCGTCCAAGGTGGCCGGCGAGGCTTTTATAGTCGCGCGCGGCTTCGTCGAGAAGAGCCGCACCAGCCTCGGCTGGCGGGGGCTGGCGCGGGATCCGTGGCTGGACGGCTCGAAGGGAACGGCGGAAGGCATCGTCGAGGCGCGCCGCGCCCTGACGGGCATGCTGGCGGCGGGTGTTCCGGTGGCCGTGGAACTGGTGAGCCCCTTCCTCTGGCCCTACTGGATCGACTGCGTGAGCTGGGCCGGCATCGGCGCGCGCTCGGTCGAATCGCCCTCGCTGCGCGAAGCCGCCGCCCTGATACCCTGCCCCGTCGGCTTCAAGAACGGCCTCGACGGCGATCCGGCCGCCGCGGTCAACGCGGTGCTCGCGGCCGTGCGTCCCCTGACGGCCCTTTCCATCGGCAAGGACGGCCGCCTCGTCGAGTCGGACGCCACCGGCAATCCTTCCGCCCACGTTGTGCTGCGCGGCGGGAAGGACGGTCCGAACGTATCGCTCGCGCCGCGGGTCGCTTCCTCGATGGAGGCCATGGGGCTCCTGCCTTCCCTGCTCGTCGACGCGAGCCACGACAATTCGCGCAAGAAGCCGGAGCGCCAACGGGGCATCGCCCTCAAGGCCCTGGCCCTGCGCCGTCGCGGCGTGCCGGTCCGCGGCCTCATGATCGAGAGCTACCTCAAGGCGGGACGCCAGCACCCGGCCCCGCGCAACCTGCTAGCGTCCGGCTTGTCCGTCACGGACGCCTGCCTCGGCTGGGACGCGACCGAGAAGCTGGTCCTGGAGCTGGCCTCGCGGGAGCGACGCGACCGCGACCGGCTGGCCGGGAAGGGCGCCTGAAACGGAACGGCCGCCCCTCGCGGGACGACCGTCGCCGATAAACGGATGATGCCGCGGACGAACGGTCCGGGCGATAGACGATCGCGATCCGTCGCCTTCGAAGAGGCGCGAGCCTCTTGAAGGTTCAGCCCGCGATGATCGCTTCGGTCGGGCAGACGGCGGCGCAGGAACCGCAATCGGTGCACTTGTCCGGATCGATCCAGCGCAGATCGTTCTTCTCGGAAATGGCCTGAACCGGGCACTCCGGCTCGCAGGCGCCGCAGTTCACGCAGGCGTCGGTGATCTTGTATGCCATGTGCGCAACCTCTCGTGCTGGGATTGATCGAAGGATAGCACGACGACCGTCGCGCGCGCAAGCGGTCGGTCGCAGCGAGAGGGCCGCTTGACCCCTTCCGCCGGAGGCGACTACCTTGAGTCCCATGAAAGACGTCATAGTCGGCCAGTTCAACGACGGCTACCTGCCGATCATGGACGGCGTCACGCTCACGGTCCGCAACTACGCGTTCTGGCTCAACCGCATCCTCGGGCCGACCTACGTCGTCACGCCCTGGTTCCCCGGGCACAAGGACGCCGAGCCCTTCCCGGTCATCCGCTACTTCTCGGTGCCCACCATCGTCAGGCCCCCCTACCGCATCGGCATCCCGGATTTCGACGCGAAGCTGCAGGACATCCTGCGCAAGCGCCGCTTCAGCCTGGTGCACGCGCACTCCCCCTTCGGGGCCGGACGCGCGGCGCTCAAGGTCGCCCGCGAGAAGCGCATCCCCATCGTCGCCACCTTCCACTCGAAATTCCGCGAGGACCTGATGCGTGCCTTCCCGGTCAAGGCGATCGTCAACGAGCAGGTCGACCGCATCGTCGACTTCTTCCATTCGGTCGACGAGGTCTGGGTGCCCCAGGAGTCGGTGGCGCTGACCCTGCGCGAGTACGGGTACCGCGGTCCCTACCAGGTGGTGGAAAACGGCATCGACCTCCAGCCCCCCGTATCCGTCGACGAACCGGCCGCGGCGGGCGGGCGGCACCTCGGGCTCGAAGCGGAGACGCCGATGGGCCTGTTCGTCGGCCAGCACATTCTCGAGAAGAACCTCGATTTCCTCGTCCGCTCGCTTCCGGCCGTCATCGCGGCCGTGCCCGGCTTCCGCATGGTCTTCGTGGGCCAGGGCTACGCGAAGGAGCAGCTCAAGGATCTGGTCGCGAAGCTGGGCATCGCCGGGTCGGTCATCTTCCACCCGGTCATCCACGACCGCGAGCTCCTCAAGAGCATCTACGCGCGCGCGGACATCTTCCTCTTCCCGTCCAAGTACGACAACGCTCCGCTCGTGGTCCGCGAGGCCGCGGCCTACCGCGCGCCTTCCGTCATGCTCGCGGGTTCCACCGCGGCCGAAGTCATCCGCGACAGGGAGAACGGCTTCCTTTCGCCCGACGACGTGGAAGCCTACGCGGCCACCGTCATAGCGGCGCTGCGGGACCGCTCCCTGCTCGAGCGGGTGGGACTCGGCGCCTCCTTGACCCTCTGCCGTTCGTGGCGCGACGTCGCGGGCGAGGTGCGCGACCGTTACCTGGGCATCCTTTCGCGCTGGGCCTAGCGTGAACGGCGCTCCGCGCCGTTCACGGCGACGAGCGTACGCTCGTCGATCTCCAGAAGCCCGCCCCCTTCGGGGCGGGCGCTTCGCGCCCTTGGCGGCGACGAGCGTACGCTCGTCGATCTCCCGTGTCCCGCCCCTCCCGGGGCGGGCGCTCCGCGCCGTTCACGGCGACGAGCGTACGCTCGTCGATCTCCAGAAGCCCGCCCCCTTCGGGACGGGCGCTTCGCGCCCTTGGCGCCCTACGAGCGCTCCACGCGGAAGAGCCGGGACGAGCGCGCCTTCATGGGGCCGAGGTCCAGGACCGTCGGCAGCGGCTCGATCCGTTCCCCCGTCTCCGCGTCCACGAGGGCGACGGCCCGCGGGTCGCGCGCGCGGAAGGCCGACAGGTCGCAGCGCTTCGAGCGGATCGGAACGTCCCAGTTGAAGAACGCGATCCAGCCCGCGTCGTTGTGGAACTGCTCCGGGAGTTCGCGCTCCATGAAGTCCAGGGCCGAGGCGCGTCCCTTCGCGCACTCAGCGGCGATGCGCGCGAGCTTCCGGAGCTCCTCGACCTCGCCCGGCCCGAGCCGCGCCCATTCGTCGGACACCGCGACGAGGCCCCCCGAGACCGCGACCGCGTGGAACTGGGCCTTGATCTCGGAGGCCTTGAGCTTCGTGTCCCTGCGCCGGGCCATGACGCAGTCGGGGTCGTTGGTCCAGAGCGCGCCGTGCATGGGCGAGCGGACCAGGGTGGCGCGGAGCGAATTCCGCAAGCCCACCATGGCGCCGGTGCGGAGGAGCTTGCCTTCGACGCGTATCCAGAAGTCGCCGGTGTCGGGGCCGACGCGCATGGCGTCCACGGTGCCGATGCCCGTCGAGAGCGGCATGCCGCAGCCGACGATGGTGGTCGAGGCACCCGCCCGCTCGCGGATCAAGCGCATGCCCGACTTGAGGGCCTCCGCCCGCGAGAGGCCGAGCTCGTGAAGGTTGCCGCCGCGCAGGCACGCGGCGAAGAGGAAGTCGCACTTGAGGTAGGCGAAGCCCCAATCCTTGACGATGCGGTCGACGACCTCGGAGAGGTATTCTCGGAAGCGAGGATGCGTCGCGTCCAGCCCGTGGTAGATGCCCTTCCAGATCGGATTGTAGCCCGCGGGGAGCGGCGCCCCGCGCTCGTCGCGAAGCAGGTACTCCGGGTGCTCGCTGAACAAGGTCGAAACCCTGGACACCGCGAACGGGGCGAACCAGAGCCCGGGCCTGAGTCCGGCGGCCTTGATGGCGTCGGCGAGCTCCCTCATGCGGCCCTCGAAGGGGGGCCGGGTCTCGAGCCAGTCGCCGATGCCCTTCTGCCAGCCGTCGTCGATCTGGAAGAACTCGAAAGGAAGGCCGCTCTCCTTGACGCCCTTCAGGTTCTGGTAGAGCTTGTCCGGATCGATGCGGTCGTAGTACTGGTACCACGAGCACCAGCCGAGCGGGCTCCGCTCGGGGCGCCGGTAGCCGGATTCGCGCGCGAGCTCGGCGAAGTAGCCGTCCACCACCGCGTCGGGCCGTCCGCTCGCGAACCAGAGGCCGTCGAGCGCGAGCTCCGCGCGCGCGGGCAGCACCTTCCGCCCGAAGTCGTAGACCAGCTCGAAGAAGGAGCGGCGCGGCCCTCCCGGCAAGAGGTGGAGGAAGATGTAGAGGAACTGGTCGAACGGGCCCGTCTGGCCGACCAGCACGGAATTCCCCGAGTCGAGGTCGGCGACCACCGTGTAAAGTTCCGACGAGAGCTCGCCGGGCGAGTTCGAGGGCAGGTTGGAGAGGTTCGAGGTGACGAGCGAGACGAGCCTGAGCCGCGGGCGCAGGGGCTTTTCGGTCATGCGGTAGCTGCGGACGGTGGACCAGGACTGGTAGCCGTTCCGGAGGAAGGAGACGCGCGCGGGGTCGACGCCGGGCAGGAGCTCGTCGAGGCCGTTCCACGCGGGAAGCCTGAGCCGCGTGACCCGCACCGAGCGGTCGCGGAGGTTGCGCAGGCGGAGCTTCCAGGCCGTGCCGCCCCCGCGCTCGGAAGAGGACACGAGGAGCTCGACGTGCCGTTCCCTGTCGACGTAGCGCGCCGTGCCGCCTTCCTCGGCGACGAGCTCGAGCGCGCAGGTCTCGCGCCGGGTGCCCGACTTGATCTCCACGGCGGCGCGCGGGAAGAGCTTGACGACGGAGCGGTAGATGAAGCTCGGGACGGCCATGGGATCCTCCGTGCCGTAGAGTATAGGCGGCGCTTCCGGAGCGTCAAAGCCGCGGCGCGGGAAGGACGCGCGAAGGCTGTCGGAACCCCGTCGCCGGCATCGCCGCGGGGGGCCGCGCTTGCTTCCCCGCGCCGCGCGAGGCATACTGCTCGGGCGGAGGGCCCATGAAGGAACAGCTCATCGTCAAGAACCTGCCGTTCATCAAGATCCTGCCGGCCTGGGCGCAGGAGCTTTCCTACAAGTACCTCTCCAAGACCGCCAACCTCTACATCGTCCACGGGAACATCCGCGACTTCCTGCCGCACAAGATGAACGAGGGCGAGTTCATCTTCGTGAAGATCCAGGAGTACGTGTCCGAGGTGCTCTTCGGGAACCGCGACATCATCGTCTTCTGGGACCGCTCGAGCGGCGTGACCTTCTGCACCCCCGAGATGCGCCGCGACTACCTCAAGGCCATGCTCGCCGAATTCCCGGAGACGCCCGAGGAGGACCTCCTTTCTTCGGACCCGCTCAAGGCCTTCCGCTTCCTCGAGCGCTACTTCCTCCGGAACATCCCGCACAAGAAGCGCATCGTGCTCATCATCGACTACGCCGAGACCGTGGTGCCCTCGGGCGAGGTTTCGCGCCTCGACGACGCCGACCGCTACTGCTTCGTCACGCTCAACCGCTGGAGCCACGACCCCGTGTTCACCCAAGGCGACGTGTCGGTCATACTGCTTTCGGAGAACCTGGCCGACATCTCGCCGCGCATCGTCGGGAGCCCCACCACCGTCAAGGTCGAGATCCCCATCCCCGACGAGACCGTGCGCCGCAGCTTCCTCGAATTCCTCGAGTCGAAGGAAACCCTGCTGCTCGACAAGGGCATGGAGCCGTCGACGGTGGCCGCCATCACGGCGGGCCTCAACCTGGTCAACCTGAACCGGCTGGCGGCCGAGAGCTGGCAGGAGGACAGGCCCATTTCGATGGACTACCTCAAGGCCCGGAAGCGCGAGATCGTCGAGGCGGAGGCCGGGGGGCTCCTCGAGTTCCTCGACACCGAGCACGACCTCTCGTTCGTGTCGGGCCACGAATTCGTCAAGAAGCGCTTCAAGCACGCGGCGCGCGCCCTCAAGCAGGGCAGGCTCGACGTGCTGCCCATGGGCTACCTGATCGCGGGTCCGGTGGGGACGGGCAAGAGCTTCATGGTGACGGCGTTCGCCGGCGAGATCGGCGTGCCCATGGTGAAGTTCAAGAATTTCCGCTCCAAGTGGCAGGGCACCACCGAGGCCAACCTCGAGAAGGTGCTGTCCATCCTCAAGGCGCTCGCGCCGGTGGCGGTGATGATAGACGAGGCCGACGCCTTCCTCGGCAACCGCGACCAGGAGGGCGACTCGGGCACCTCGAACCGCGTCTTCGCCCAGCTCGCGAGCTTCATGGGCGACACGACCCTGCGCGGCCGCATCATCTGGTTCCTCATCACCTGCCGGCCCGACCTGATCCCCATCGACCTGAAGCGCCAGGGCCGCGCCGAGGAGCACCTCGCGCTGTTCTACCCCGAGTCGGAGGCCGAGAAGGAAGCGCTTTTCGACACCCTGGTGCGCAAGCTCGACCTGTCGATCCGCAGGTTCGCGCCCTCGGAGCTCCTCAGGAAGTTCAAGCACGAGTTCTCGGGGGCCGACCTCGAGGCGGTGCTGATCCGGGCCAAGTTCAAGGCCGCGATGGAGGGACGGACCTTCGTCACGAAGGAGGACCTCGAGGAGACCATGGCCGACTTCGTGCCGCCGGCGTACCCGCACGAGATCGAGCTTCAGAACCTGGTGGCCGTGCTCGAGTGCACCTCGAAGGAGATGGTCCCCAAGCGCTTCCAGAACCTGGACCGCACCCGCCTCGTGAAGGACATCGGCGAGCTCAAGGCCCTCCTCGGCGAACGCTGACGGTCATCAGTCCTCGAGGATGGTGATCTCGACGCGGCGGTTCAGGGCCTTGTTCGCCTCGGTGTCGTTCGGGGCGAGGGGGCGCGTCGAGCCGAGGCCGCGCCAGACGAAGCGCCGCGCCTCGAGACCGCGGGCGACGAGCTCCTCCACGACGCGCCTCGCGCGCCGCTCCGAAAGCGCGAGCTCGTCGGCCGGCCGGCCCACCGAGGCGGTGTGGCCCTCGACGAGGAAGGTCCGGTCCGGAACGGTCTTGAGCGCGGCCGCCACGAGGTCGAGCCGGGCCTTTTCCGAGGGCAGGAGCTCGTCGGAGTCGGCGACGAAGCGCAGGTCCTTGATGGTCAGCGCGATGCCGCGCTCCGCTTCCCTGAGTTCGAGCCCCGCCAGAGGATACTCGCCGAGGGCGGGCAAGCCCGCCTTGCTGACCGCGCTTTCCGCGCCGGAGGCCGGGTCGCCCGCCGGGCTTCCCGTACCCGTTCCCGCGCCCGGCCCTGAGCCTTCGGGCGATCCGCCCGACCCGGCGCCGCTCCCGGCGCCCGCGCCCGTCGGCCGCTCCCCGAGCGCCGCCGAGATGCCGTCCGCCAGCGCGACGCGGTCGATGGGCGCGGCTCCTTCGTAGAACAGCAGGATGAAACCCTTCATGCGGACCGTGCGCTTGCCCGCGTAGGTCCAGGTCTCGTCGAAGCTGTCGCGGAGGAGGAGGAGCCGCCCCGACGCCGCTCCGATCAGCGCTTCGAAATCGTGGGTGCCCGCGCCGCCCTCGAGGGCCGGGTCGCCGGAGGGGTCCTGCCCCGCGCGGTAGCGCGTGGCGAACTTTCCCGAGACGACGAGGACGCGCTCGCCGCGGTACTCGCGCTCGCCCAGGAACTCGTACTGGACCAGCGCCGGCACGCGGGTGGGGACGCCCTCGCCCCGCGGATCGGCCACGCGCACGCCTTCCGCGGTCCAGCGATCGCCGACGCGCACCTCTTCCCTCGGAAAGGCGGGCAAGCCGCGGAACGAGGGCCAGCCCGGATCCTCGAGCATGGTCCAGGCTCCGTCCGGGCCCACGCGCCACGCCGCGCCGAGGACCTCGTCGACGGCGCGGGCGGAGAGCGACTCGTCGCGCCTGGTCTCCTCGAGCACGTAGAAATCGCCCCGGTATTCCACCCCGCCCTCGACGGGCGAAGCGTCGAGGACGCCGCGGGTCTCGCGCCTCGTCAGGCCCACGTAGCGCCCGTCGTCGTAGCGCGACCAATCCCCCCGCTCCACGTACCGAACCGGTCCGTACTCGGTCGCGGCGCCCGCGAGCAGGATCTGGGCTCCGGCGCCGGTCCCGCCCGAGAGGACGAGCAGCGCGGCGAGCGCCGGCATGACGCGGGGACGGATCACGGGTTCTCCAGCGCCGGGAAATACCCCGCGCAGGCCAGCATCCGGGTGAAATTCCCGTCGCCCGGTCTCTCCGCCCGCGGTGGCTTCCCGCCCTCGGCGCCTTCCCGCCGGTTCGAGCCGAGCCGAGGGTCGCAGGACGTGCAGGCGTCGACCACGAGCGCCGAGCCGATCCCCGTCCGCCGGGCTATGGCGAGATTCGCCTCGACGAGGTCGACCCTCCAGGTTCCATCGCCCGCGAGGTAACCCGCGGCGGGGCCGTATTCCTCGGCGAAGGAGCGGGCGCGGGCCTCGTCCACCGCGTAGCAGCACGCGCCGATGGCCGGCCCGAGTATGACCGAGAGACGGTCGGGTTCGGCGCCGAGGCGGAGGCGGAAATCCTCCACCGCGCGCGCGAGGATGCCCGTCCCCTTCCAGCCGGAATGGAGCACGCCGAAAGCGCCGGAGGCCTCATCGTAGAGCCAGATCGGCATGCAGTCCGCCACGGTCACCGAGGGAACGAGCGCGCGGTCGCGGACGACGATGCCGTCGGCGCTCTTTCCTTCCAGCTCGGACGCCCGCTCCGGCCACAGCACGTCCTTCGAGTGGACGAGCTCCACGGCCGCGACGCGCCCGTCCTCGACGCCGAGCGAGCGGAAGAAGGCCGCCCGCGCGCCGTTCGCCGCTCCGTGCCTGAATAGCATGGAACCGGCCTCGCGGAGCGAAAGGACGGCGAGGGGCGCCTTCCCCGCGAGGAGGCCGTCCGCGCGCGGGAAGCGGAACGCGGCGAGGCCGGAGGAACGGAGGGCGGCGTCGAGCGGAACGCGGTCGAGCCTCACGCGCCGTTCCCAAGGTCGAGGGTCGAAAGCTCGTCGAGTATTGAGAGGGCGCGCTCGATCTTCCCCCGGGCTGCTTCGAGCGACTCGAGGAACTCCTTGTTGGCCCGCCCCTCGAGGTAATGGAGGTTGGCGAGGGAATCGTACTTGCCGCCCACCTCGTTGGTCATGATGCCGCGTAGCACCTCGGACATCGAGCGCATGGCAGCCACCGCGCCGGTCACCAGATCCTCGGCCTCCTTCGCCGCGAGCGCCTGGGCGCCCTGGATGCGACGGTAACGCACCTGCGGATGCCCCATCTCGGCGCGGGCCTGCATCCACGACTCCGAAAGCTCGCCGCCGGGCGAAAGGCGCCGGTCGAGGGCCCGCGCGCCCTCGTCGAGCCTGAGCAGGACGTTGTAGGCCTCGGTGTACTCGACGCGGTTGTCCTTCTTGTAGAACTCCCCGTCGAGCAGGACGATGCGCAGCGGGCGGTTGAGCTGGGGCACGAAGACGTTGCGGTAGAAGCCGGCCAGGAAGGCGATGACCGGGGCGAGCCGGACGCCCGGCGCGTGGTCGTCGTCCCGGCTCTTGATATGGTCGAAGGCCGGTGCCTGCCCGGCGAAGAGCTCGACCTCGCGGAAGAGCGCTTCAGCCTTCCGCTTGTTGGCGAACGCGAGCAGGCGGCGCTCGAGGCGCTCGCGCCAGAACTGCCTGAAGAGCGCGAACCAGTCCTCCGCCCCGGGGGCCTCGCGCGGCCGCCAGTTGGGGTCCTCGGCGGCCAGCTGGACGATCAGCACGAGCGGCACGCGCTGGTTGAAGGCGCGCACGCGCGAAAGCGCCAGGTCCGCCTTGCCGAGCAATCCGGCCACTTCCCCTTCGGCATCGAAGTCGCCTCGCGAGAAGCCTTCGCGCGAGGCGAAGACGAGGAGGCTCTCCATGAGCTTGAGCGAGGGAGGCTGGGCCATGGAGGCGAGCACGGACGCGAGCTCCGCGAGCTGGTCCTTGAGCACCGCGAGCACCGCGGCGCGCCGGCCCGAGGCGTCGGTCTCGAAGGCGGAGAGGGCCCGGTCGAAGAGGAAGGTCGCGAGGCGGCGGAGGAAGAGGAGGCTGCGCAGGTCGGCGTAGACCTGGCGCCGCTCCGCCTCCGAGATCGAGGCGATGGCGTCCTCGTAGATGGACCATACGGTCGCCTTGACCGCCGCCTCGTCGAGCGAGGAATCCTTGTTCGCGACCGCGAACGGATCGGCCTCCTCCCAGAGCCGACGGTGGACGCCCTCGAGCAACACGGACCCCGTGAAGGCGTAGAACGCGCCCTTGTCCTTCTCGAGCGCGCGGTCGAGGTAGTCGACGAACCAGCGCGATCCGTCGCGCAGGCTCGCGAGCTCCCCGGCGAAGCGCTCGAGCAGGACGCCGCGGCGGGGGTCCACGAGGCCGGGCGAGCGGAGCTCGACGCGCCGGGCGACGTCCTCGAGGATGCGTGCCTTGAGCACCTCGTCGCGCGAAAGCCCCGTGAAGAAGGAACGGAGGGCGACGACGATGCGCGCCAGGAGTCCGAGCTCGCGGTAACGCGCGGCGTAGTCGATGGCGGGCATGCCCGCCTCCTCGTCGCGGAAGAGGATCTCCTCGGACACCTTGGCCGCGCCGCGGATCCGGTGCAGCAGGTCGCGACGCTCCTCGTGGGACAGCTCCCGTACCAGGTCGTCGAAGGCCGAAGGCTCGCTCATTCCTCGATTCTAACCGATGGGGGAGCCGCAGGCAACGACGGATGGCCGACCCGCACGGGCGCTCCTCCCTCGGGGTCGGGGAATTCGAGGACGGCCGCGTGCAGGCGGAGCCGCGCGTCGTCGCGCCCGCCGTAGAGACCGTCGCCCGAGAGGGGCAGGCCGATCCACGCGAAATGGGCGCGGATCTGGTGGCGGAAACCCCGCGCGAGGCTCGCGACGCCGATGAGGCTCCCGTCCGGCAGGGCGCGCAGCGCTTCGATCAGCGTCGAGTAGACCTCGCCCGTCCAGTCGCGGGAACGGCCGGGCCCGGCGCCTTCGGCCAGGCAGGCCACCCGACGCGAGCCCGGCCCGAAGGCGCGGAAACGCGAAGCCACGGACAGGCCCGGGGCAGGTTCCGCGAGGCGCGCGAGGACGTCGGCGTTTCCCGCCGCGATGCCCTCGCGCCAGGCATCCGCGTGCGTGCCTCGCGGCGCGAGCGAGGCCGGCCGCGATCCTTCGAGCCCTCCCGGCTCGGGCGCGCAGACGAGGACGTAGGACTTCCGGAAACGGCCCGCGGCCGCGACGGCGGCAAGGCCCTCGAAGGCGGCCGGATCCTTGGCCGCGAGCACGAGGCCCGAAGTGCCGTAATCGAGGCGCTGGAGCAGGCCGGCCTCGCCGGGACGGCCCGCGGTGACGCATGAAGGCCGCTCGCCCTCGAGCCATTCCGCGAGCGACGGCGAACGCTCCGCGCCCTTGCCGGCCCGGACGCAATGCATGGAGGCGGGTTTTTGTGCGACAAGCCAGCGATCCGTCTCGACCACGATCGCCGGCTCCTCGGGTGCTTCGGGGAACTGGACAAGGTCTGCCATCGGGCGGAGTATAGCAGGGGACGCGCTTCGCCGATACTGGATACGGGGAGGTGAGCGGATGCGCCGAGGTTCAAGCGCCCTTTCGGACACGCGCCGCGACGATCGCGGCTCCCGCGACGACCCCAGGCGCAGGGCCAGGCCGCGCCGGCGCCGGGGCCGCTTCCCGAGCTTCCTGCCCGCGGGCGACCTTCCCCGCCTCGCCCTGGCCGCGGGCTCGCTGGTGGCCGCCTTCGGCCTGGCCGTCTGGACCGTCGAACGGAGCTCCGGAGCCATGTTCCGGAGGGCCTTCGACGGGCTCTGGTGGGCCGTGGTCACCTTCGCGACCGTGGGCTACGGCGACAAGGCCCCGCAGACCGACGCGGGCAAGGCGCTCGGCATCGTCATGATCGTCGCGAGCGTCGTCCTCTCGTCGCTGATCTCGGGCACCATAGCCGCCATCTTCGTCGACCGGCGCATCAAGGAGGGCAAGGGATTGAGGGACATCCATCTCGGCGGACACCGGGCGATCCTCGGCTGGAACCGCGACGGCTCGCGCCTCCTTTCCGGATTCGAGGCCGCTTCCCAGGAAAGCCGAGTTCCCGTCGTGCTCGTCAACATGATGGAACCGGAGGCCTTCGACTCGCTCCGCGCCTCCTTCCCGGGCCTCGAGCTCCGCTTCGTGCGCGGCGACTTCACCCAGGAGGCCACGCTCCGGAAGGCCGCCATCGGAGCGGCGTCGAGCGTGGTCATCCTGCCCGACGAGACCGGCGGCGCGACCTTGGCGAACGCGGACGAGCGGGTCATCCTCGCGGCGCTCGCGGTCAAGTCGATCGACCAGGACTTGAGCGTCTCGGCGCAGATACGCCGCGCGGAGAGCGAACAGCACCTCCGCCGCGCGCGGGTCGACGAGATAATCCTCGAAGGGGAGCTTTCGAGCTTCATGCTGGCCGCTGGGGCCGCGGAACCCGGCGTGCCGCGCGCGGTTCGCTCGCTGCTCTCGTGGAACGGTCCGCGGATCCGGCAGGCGCCCTTCCCCGCGACCCTGCGCGGCAAGAGCTACGCGGACGCGTCGGCGTGGTTCCTCAAGGAAGGAAAGGGCTGCCTGGTGGGAGTCCTTTCGCGCGAGAAGCGCGTCTCCTTCGACGACCTCCTTTCCGACGACTCGAGCGCCATCGACGCCTTCATCAAGCGCAAGTTCCGCGAGGCCGACATCGACCTCGAGGCCGAAGGGTCCGGGGAGGAACAGGTCCGCCTCGATCCGGGCGCCGGCTACGCCATCCGGGAGGGCGACCTCGCCTTCCTGGTCGGCGGCGCGGGGTCGGAAGCTTCATGAAACGGCGCGAGGGGTACCCGCTCAAGGCGCTCGGCATCCTCGCCGAACTCGACGCGACGGAGCTCTCGGGGCTGGAGGCGCTGAGCGTCCTCCGCCTGCTCCGTTCGGGGGAGGTGATCATGCGCGAAGGCGAAAGCGCGAGCTCCATGTGCATACTCGTGGAGGGCGAAGTGGACGTCACCCGGAGCCTCACCCTCAAGACCGGTCGCCACGACTTCGGTTCCGCCGAAAAGTCGATGAACCGCCTCAAGTCCGACGGCGGCGCGGTCTTCGGCGAGATGGCCATGTTCGCCGACCACCCGCGGAGCGCCACCATCGTCGCCCGCACCGACTGCGCCGTACGCCAGATCGAGCGCGGCGACTTTTCGCTCTGGTGCCGGGAGAATCCGGCAGCCGGCATCAAGGTGCTCTCCCGCGTCGCCGCCGTCCTGGCCGAGCGCCTGCGCAAAGGCAACGACGACGTCCTGAAGCTTTCCACCGCGCTTTCGATAGCGCTGGCCAGATAAGGAGTCCGTCCGATGTCCGTCAAGTCCCGCACCCCGCTCCTCCCGATCGCGGTGGTTCTCCTCGCGTTGTACGCTGGCGCGCAGGAGGCAGCCCCGGCGCCGGCCGGCACCACGGCCGCGCCGACGATGGCGCCCGCGGCGAGCGCGTCCGGAGCGGGGTCGTCAAGCGTTGCGCCCGCCCCGCTGCCCGTCCCCCGAGGATTCCGAGGCATCGAGCTGGGCATGGGCTTCGAGGAAGTGGCGAAAGCCCTGCTCGGCGAAGAGCTCCTTTTCTATCGCGGCCAGCCGGACGTGAGCCTGCTGCCCCGGCCGGACGAGCTGCTGCTCGACGTGGCCGGCGCGCCGCGCAGCTACCTGAAGCGCGCCTGGTTCCAGTTCTACGAAGGCAAGCTCTGGACCATGACCTTCGTTATGGACGAAGGACGGGTCGACCACTATTCCATCTTCACCCAGCTCTCGACCAAGTACGGCAAGCCCGGCTCCCTCTCGCCGAAGGAGAGCGTCTGGTCCGACGCGGCCACGCGCGTCTCGCTCGAGCGACCGCTCTCGGTCAAATATGTCGACCTGGCGGTGTTCGAGGCTCTGAAGGGTGCCGGCGCCGTGGAACTCTCGGTCGAGGAGCTCGAACGCGGCGACTTCATCGGGAGCTTTTGAGATACCGCATCCGCGCCTACCAGCGCGCCTTGGGATAGAACGCGAGGATGCCCCGGTCAGCGCTGAGGAGCGAGTCGTCATAAAGCTTCGCCGTCGCGACAATGACGCGGTCGGCGGGATCCTGGTGCTCCCATTCGAGTTCGAGGCTCTCGCGCCAGACGCGTTCGGTGACCGGCACGACCGTCAGGTCACCGAGCGCGTTGACGAGGTCGAAGTACTCGCGATAGCTCATGCCGATGTCGAGCTTGCCACGCTTCACCTTGACGCCCACTTCCCAGAGGCTGATCGAGGATATAAGAACGCCCGTCCTGGGGATTGCATCGCACATGCCCGCGGCAACCGGCGAGAGGCGCTCCGGCTCCAGGGTCCACCAGAGCAGGGCGCAGGTGTCGAGCACCATCAGGAAAGCCCCCACTCGTCTTCGGTGGAAGCGAGCGCGTCCCCCTTGATGCTGACCTTGCCCCGATACGCCGCGAACACCTCGGCCACGGAGTCGCCCCGCCGGATGGCGGAAATACGGATGGTGGGCCTGCCGTGGTCCGTCACGACGATATCCTCTCCCGTCGACTCCACGTAGCGGAAGTACTCGAGGAGCCGCGCCTTGACCGCGTTCTTGGCGAGCGTCATGGGCACCTCCTTCACCACCATGGTCATGTCCATGGTCATATCGTAAGACATGTGAGAACGCAGGTCAAGACGATTCGACAGGAATTTCCAGGCTCCGGACGCCTGTCGCGGAACGGGAAGCCGGTGTAGGATTCGAAGGCCGTCCCCGACGGCGGGCGAACGCGGACGCATCACGCGAAACGAGGTGGATCATGGGCGGGAAGAAAAAGTCTACGGCAAGGAAGGCGGCGGCCGCCGCCGTACGGCGCGGGCGTTACGCGCCCGAGGGCGGGGGGACGATTCGCAAGGGCAGGAAGAAGATGGACGAGATCATGGCCACCCTCTCGGGGCGGAAGCGCACGTTCATCGTCGGAGCGGCGACGGTCGTCGCGCTCGCGCTGGCGGCACTCCTTGTCGTCCTCCCGAGACCCGTCACCGTTTTCATCCTCGACGAGAGCCCGGTGTTACGCTCAGCCTTCGAAGCCGTCCTGTCCGACCCCGCGATTTCAGCCGGAAAGCGATACGTCCTCGAAAAGCCGGTTCCGGAGGCGAGTTTCGCGACTGCGGTGGCGACCCGGCGAAAACCCGATCTCGTCATCGGATTCGCCAATGCCGCGTTCCGCGCGGCCGCCGCGAAGTACGCACCCACGTCCGAGGCTGCCGCGCGGCGAACGCCTTCCGTCCTCCGGAACCTCGTTACGGTGGACGGGCGGCGCGCAGCCCTGCCACTCCTCGTCGACCATTTCGAGCTGGCGACGCGCGTCGGCACGAAAGGCAAGGGCGCCTCGGATGGACGGCTCGGCTGGGACGCGTTCCTCACGCTCGCCCGGGATGTCGCGGATCCCGGCAGTCCGTCGCTGTTCGTCGCAGGGGGCGACGACGGAACGCTGCTCCTTCTCGTCGGCGCGATGGTCGACGCGCTCGCCGGACCGGGCGTCCTCGAAGAGCTTTCGGGCGAACTCGCGGGCGGATCCACCCTCCCCGACATCCTCGACCGTACGATCGGTGACACCCGGTTGCGGACCGTCCTCGATCTTCTCGTAGCGCTCCGGCGCGAAGGCGTCCTGCATCCGGAATGGTTCCGCATGCGCTTCTCCGACGTCGCCGCCTTCATGAAGGCCGACCGCGCGCCTTTCGTCCTCATGCGCCTGTCCGAGCACCGGACGGTGCCGCTCCCGATCATCCGCGGCTACGAGGCCGGACTCTCCCCGGTCGGTCGGGACGCGGGCCGCGTCCTCCAGGCGCCCGTCATCGTCGGCGCCGTGCCCGAAGGCTTGAACACGAGACGGAAAACGGCCGCTCTCGCCTTGCTCGAACGCCTGCTTTCGGACCCCGTCCAGAAGCGTCTCGGCGACGCCACGGGCCTCGCGCCCGCCTCGGCCGCCGCGGAAGCCCTCGACGCGCAGGCTTCGGACGTCCGGCTCTGGGTGGCCGCGTCCGGCGGCGCCTATCCGGGGCTCGACCGCGACGCCTTCGAAGACAAGGCGGCCGCCTCGGCCTTCGTCGCCGAATTGCGCACCTACATAGAAGCGGAGGGCGCCGGGTACTGACAGGCGTCTCCACTCTCCATGAATGGCGCGGGCCGCCCTTTCGGGGGCGGCCCGCTTCATTCATACGCGCCGGACGGCGCTCAGTTATTGGGCTGGAGCTTGGCGAATTCCAACCGGTCCGCGAGCCAGCCGACGACCGGCAAGGTCATGCCATTGTTGGCGTAACTCGCGATCTGCGTGTGATTGAACTGCTCCATGCCGCCCTTCGGAGGCGACGCGGCCGGCACCGTCATTACCTCCCATGCGCCGCTGAATGTCTCCTCGTCAGCGGCGGTTACGCCGTGTAGACCGAGGTTCGCGGCACCGATCGGGAACGCCATCTTGATGGGTTTCCGGGTGCCGTTGAAGGAATCGGAATAGTACGTGATGACGGGCACGGGATCGTACGCCGTGCCGGCTCCGTCGAAATCCATGATCTGGATGTTGGTCCAGGTCCCGACCGACAGGTACGCGTCGACGACTATCGGCGCCGAGGGCGTCATCGTCGCGATGGGCACGGTCACCATCTTGAGGTTGGCGTTCGCGGAATCGTAGTACGCGACGTAGAGGTTGGTCGCGTCATAGGTCATGGACACGTGGCTTCCGGCGTAGAGCTCGCCGTCGAGCGTCACCGTCGACCACGCCGCCGTGTTGGCGACGTTGTTCCCGGTGGTTGCCGCGGTCGAATACGCGAGCCTGAGCACGGACATGAGTTCGTCGTAGTAGGCGATGGCGACCGAGTTGGTACCGTACTTGACCATGTCGTAGTACTGGCTGAATCCGGCGCCCGCCTCCGCCGCGGGGAGTACGTAGACCGGCGCCGCCCGGGTGTTGTCTCCCGTTGCCTGGGTGAATCCTGCGGCTGTTGTGTTGGCCCCGGTGGCTCGCATTGCCATGAAGGTAATGTTCTTCGCGCTCGATTCGGCGTCGTAGTACGAGACGTAGATGTCCGCATCGGCACCGTTCGTCTCGGCTATGAGCTTCGGGTAGCGGAAGCGGTTGAGCTGTCGGGCCGTATAGTCCTCTCCGATGAGCTCGATGAAGTTCGTGCCTGCGGTACCGAGCGCTGCGTCCTCGCTAACGTCGCGGTTCAGTTGAAGGAAGCCGATCGGATTACCCGAGAAAGCGTCCTCGACGCTTAGAATCCACCAGGAAGCATCCGCGTATGCCAAGGCCGTCTGCCGCTCGTAATAGAGTCCTGCACGCCGGACGCTCGCGGCCAGGCTCGTGGTTCGGTAGGTGTAACCGTCGTTGTCGTTCGCGTAGCTGAAGATCGGCAAGGTCGGATCCGTCGCGTCCATCATCATGTCGGGATAGTAGAAGGTTTGGTTGGTTACGAGCGGCATGACCTGCGTGACGTTCCACACCCAGAGAATACGGTCGTCGGTCCATTTCCACGAGTACGGCTTTCCCACCTCGTACTCCTGCTGCCACTCCCGGTCGTTCGCCGTGGTCAGGTTGTTCACCGACGGCACGCCGTTGACGAACAAGGTGAGGTAGCCCGAGCGCGTAAGGTTTTTCGACACGGTGGCCGCCGTGGAAGAGACGAAGCTCGTCGCGGGGGCGAGGCCCGAAGGCGCCGAGATAGGCGCGGCCGAAACCCGGGCGGCGGGGGCGACCGTCGCCGAACCGAGGTTGAAGCCGGCGACGTTGAAAACGTTGGAGGCGTGGAACTCGACAGAGTATTTCCCGGTCGAGGACCTGAGCACGTCCGTGGTAAGGCCCTGGTTCGCGGGATTCGCGATGCCCGTGATGTACGGCACCACGTCCATCGCGTAGTACGGGGTAAGCGCGCCGCCCGCGGTCTGCGTCGAGCTGTCGGCCGACGCGTTGGCAACCGGCAGGCGCTTGTCCTCGGCCACGGCGCGCAGGAGGTTGTCGAGCGCGGCTACGCCCGTCACCTTCGAGGTGTCCCAGTCGAGCCGCCATTCGATCGCGTGGCCGCCCTGTCCGATGTCGTCCGAGGTGACCGTGAACGCCCAGCCGTCTGTAGCCCATCGGTCGGTTCCCAACCAGGTTCCCGAGGCCGTGTCGTAGGTGGCCATGCGGTAGTAAGCCCGGTCCGAGGCGTTGACGAGGGTGTCGCCGTTCGTGTCGAAGAAGCGCTTGACCGCGGCCGCGCCCGTGAAGGCGAAGCGGTCCGCGTTCGCGGAATCGGCGATGGACAGCCAGAGCGCGCTCAGGCGCTGGTCGTCGTAAGCCGTACCGCGCACCGAGATCTTGCCCGACACGTCCGGCCCGGCGCCACCCGTGACGGAATCGATCTCGATGTGGCCGTTGGTCCGCTGGCCCTGATAGAGGCTGTTGTCCAGCGTGGAAGTCCAGTGGAAGGGACTTACCGTCGCGGACGGCGCGACCTCGTCGACCACGTCCACCGTCATGGGTACGGTGAGCACGGCCCACTGGCTGTCGACGCCAGGCGTGGTTTCTTCGGTCGAATCCCAGATCTTGAAGACGAAGGTCTTGGCACCCTCGCCGATCTTCGCGTCCTCGAGCTCGGCCTGCGACAGCTTCACGAGGTTGGCCGAATCGGGGGCCGACCACAGCGCGGTCAGCGCGCGAAGCTCGGTGCCGGTTTCCGTGTCGGCGGTCAGCCGGTAGAAGAGCTCGCCGTTGCCGCCCACCACGTCGACGTCGAAGCTGGAGAGACCGCGGGCGACGAACGCGGCCGAGTCGAGCGTCGCCTCGGCCTGCTCGTTCCCGAGGCCGTCCAGGGCGCTGTAGGCCGGCACGGTTTCGCCCGGATCGAGGGTGTCGCCGTCGCCGGTCAGGTCGGTGCCGAGCGTCACCGCCGCGAGGAGCGGCCTGTTGTTCTGCACGCTCGTCACGACCGAGCCCGAGGCGTAGTTGCCCGCCTTGTCGTAGGCGGTCCAGTGGATCTCGACGGGGCCGTCAGGGATGTTCCGCGAGTTGATCGACGCGGTCCAGGTATAGAGCCCGCCGGAGCGCTCGACCGATTCGACGAAACCGTCGCCGTCGTCGTTCGTGATGGTCGACGGATAGCCTGTCGCCCCGTAGGGCGTTGCCGCCGCCGGCGATTCGATGAGCATGTTGTTCACGACGATGGCGTAGGCGAGCGAGGCGTCAGTCACCGATACGTCGAGCGGCTCGGCCCATTCCACCGTTCCGGTGTCGAGCTGGAAGTTCGTGATGAGGCGGTCGATGCCGCCGATCTTGATGAGCCCGCCCTTCCGAATATTCGTGTTGTCGACGAGTCCCGCGTGCTGGATGCTGTACGCGTCGGGACGCGTGCCGCCCGAGATTACGAGGCGCGGCAGACCGTCGATCATCGTGAGCGGTTTGCCCTCGACGTAGGTGCGGTTGGCGTCGGCGTCCTTGAGTTCCATCGGGTTATAGACCCGGTCGTCCGCGGATGTGGCACCCTTCCTGAGGAACCAGACCGCTACCCGTTCGAAGCCGGCACCGTCCTCGGTCACGCCCGAGGAGATGAGATAGGACATATTGCTCTGCACCACCGGCGTCGCGCCCGAGTAGGCGCCGACGGTCGGATTCTTGTTGTCGTAGCGCAGGCTGATGTTCGCGGTGGTTTCCATCACCGGAGTGTTGTTGTCCGACGCCCGGATGCTGAACTCGATGGAACCCGACGAGCCCGCGACGGTGTCAACCGGGATCGCGAAGGCATAGCCATTCGCGATGGGCGTGAACCAGGCGGGGTTGGCCGCGAGGCTACCCGTGATGTCGCCGGCGATCGCGACCGCCGAGATGCCGCTTTCGTCCTCGACCGAACCCGTGAAGACCCAGTCGCCCTTGAGCCACATGTCGGCCAGGTAGGTCCGGACCGTGGCGCCCTGCTCCACCTGCAGCGGCAGGGTCGATCCGATCTGCGGGACGTTCTTGTCGACATCGATGCGATTGCTCGCCGTCCACGCGCCGTCCAGGCCGTAGACGTCGCGGGCGCGGACGCGGAAGTTGATGGTACGCGTGGAATCGTCGGGCGGGTTGAACTCGCCCGAGGCGTTGATGGTCTGGTTCCAGCTCGCGGTGCCGGTTACCTGCCGACCGTTGCCGCCGTTGTACCAGTCGTTGCCAAGGGAATCGACGTCCGCTGCATCGTAGTCTCCGTCGCCATCGACGTCGATCTGCATCCAGACCGAGCCGACGCCGTCGTCGTCGGCCGCCGTGCCGAATATGCGGATCGTGCCGCCCATGATGCGGTTCGGTTCCACGGGATCGGGATAGACAACGTAAGCCCGCGGTTTGTCGCCGGACGGGTCGACGTACACGACGTAATCGGTGACATCCTCGACGAAGACGTTGCCGGCGTTGTCCTCGGCGCGCATGATGATGGGTAGGTTCCAGATGCCGTCGAGATCGACGTCGGTCGCCTCGCCCGCCACCGCGTAGATATCGATCTTGTCGAGGCCGGTGAAGGGGATTTCCCAGCTGAAGAGGCTGCCCGAGACGTCGGTCCAGGTCTCGGCGGCGTAGTTGTAGCCGACCTTGTACTGCACCGACTTGAGGCCGGAGCCCCCGTCGCTCGCGAGTCCCGTCACCTCGATTTCGCCGTTGACGATGTCGAGGAGGGAGCGCGGGAACGTGTGGATCAGCTCCGGCGCCGTGTTGTCGACGATGAGCGTCCGTGTCGCGGTCGACTGCAGACCCGAGTTGTCGTCGACCTTGACGGTCAGGACGACCGAGCCGTCAGGGACGGCCGACACGTCGATCGGCCCGGTGGCGTACCAGCCGCCCGAGAGCGTCGCCGCGTACGGCGAGCCCGTCGCGCCCGGCACTTCCACCGCCACGGAGGCGATGCCGTTGGCGTCGGTGGCGGTGGCGCGCACCGCGAAGACGGCGCTGGTCCCGCCGAAGGGCAGGTTGGTCGTGAACGTGACCGCGTCAGCGAAGTCGTAGGGCGCGGTGCGGTCCACCTGGATGGTCGCGCCGATCTCGGGCACGACCGTGTCGACGCTGAAGGAAACGCCGGTCTCGATCCAGGTCGTGTCGTTCACGTAGACGCGCGGCTTTCCTGCGGAAAGCGCGGCGTCCGTGGAGAAGGTCGCGCCCTTCGGATCCTCGACCTTGAAGTACAGGGTCTTGGCGCCGTCGGCGCCGGTCACCGAGTATTCCCAGTTCCCGCCGGAGACCGCGACCGCCGACCAGGTGGCGCCCGCGTCCTGGCTGATCCAGAACTTGTCGGCGGCCACTGCTCCGTCGTCGTCGGACACGCTGCCGTACACCTTGGTCACCAGCTTGAGCGTGGTGGTGCCGTCTGGATTGACGTTGGACAGTCGGATCATCGGCCGGTCGGCGTCCTGGTCGACGAGCAGGTTACGCTCGACGACGGTGGCGCTTCCCGCCTCGTCGGTCGCGACCGCGCGGAGCCGGAGCTGGAAGCCCGCGGCCACGGACGAGTCGTAGGTGGCCTGCGGGAGGGTCGAGGTGTCGATGTCCGCGCTCCACGAATAGGTGCCGTTCGCGGCGAGCGCCTCCCAGACCGAGCCGGCCTGGTTCCAGACCTCGACCGCGAGGCCTGCGAGGCCCTGCGTATCCGAAGCCGTCCCGGCGAAGGTGAACGCCTTGTTGACGACGGCTCCTTCCGCATGGGACGAGACGACGAGCGCGGGCGGGGTCTTGTCGACGAGGAGGAGGAAGCTGAGCGCGCTCGTCCGCCCCGCGGCGTCCGCGAGCTGGACGTAGACGGTCTTCTGTCCTTCGGCGAGCGCGAGGATGTTCGCCGCGGGAATCGAGGCCGTCCAGGTTCCGTTCGCCGCGGTCCCGGCGGCGAGCGTTCCCGTCGCGTCGGGGCTGGCGAAGTCGGTCGAGCCGATCTTCACCTTGAGCGAGGCGACGCCGGACTGCGCGTCCGTCGCGGTCGCCGCGACGGCGAAAGCGGCGAGGCCGTTGGCTTTGGCCAGACCCGCGGGCGTCGTCACGGAGCCTTCGGGATTGACGGTGTCCACCCGCACGGTCTGGGTGGCGTAGAGGCTCTCGTTGCCGGCGCGGTCCACCGCGCGGACGTCGAGGAGGTTGGTCCCCGACGCGAAGATGGCGGAACCGTCGAACGTCGACACGCCGTTCATGTAGCTCCAGGCGCCGCCGTTGACGCGGTATTCCACCTTGAGCACGCCCGATCCCGCATCGGCCGCGGTGCCCGCGACGTTCTGCGTCTCGAGAGTCTTCCACCCGACCGAGAGGTCGGTGACGCCGGACAGGGTCGGACGCGTCGTGTCGACGCTGATCCTTCTCGTCACGGTCGAAGTCCGGGTGGCGGCGTCGGTGGCGGTGAAGACGAGGGTGTGGGCGCCTTCGGCGAGGCCCGTGTCCGCGCCCGCGCCGTCGGTGTCGACGTCGGCCGTCCAGGTCCACGATCCGGCGCTCACGGTGATGGGCACGGCCGCTCCGCCGTCCACCTTGACGGTCAGGGACGCGAGCGACCAGGAATCGGACGCGGTGCCGGCGAAGGCCAGGTTCGCGTTGCGGTATTGCGTATCCTCGGTGCCGACGAGCGTTTCGTCGAGCGAAGGCGGCGCCAGGTCGTAGTAGAGCGTGCGGGCCACGACGGCCGTCACGTTGCCGAGCTTGTCGGTGGCGCGGAACTCGAAGAGGTGGCCGCCCTGGGACGCGCCCAGGTCGATGTCCGTCGCGCTCCAGGCGGTGCCGGCGAGCACGAGCGGCGTCCAGGAGCCGCCGTCGAGACGGTACTCGACGTCGAGGGTTCCGTCGAAGCCCGCGCCCAGGTCGCGGGCGGTGCCGGAAATGTCGTAGAGGTTGGAAGAGCTCGACTCGGCGGCGAGCGGCGCGTTGACGACGAGCTCGGGGGCCGACTTGTCGAAGCGCACGGTGCGCTTGAGGACGTTGACCGGGGTCTTGGTCGCGAGGTCGGTGACCACGATCTCGTACTCGTAGATTCCGTCGCTGGCCGAAGTCAAGGGCTGCTGTGTCCCGATCGAGACCGGGTTCCGCGGCAGGCTCGCGAGCGACCAGGTGGCCCAGCCGTCGGACGTGGCGGGGCCGTTCGTCGAAACGAGCACCTTGGCGCCGCCGTCCTTGATCTGGTAGACGGCGACCGAGGCGACGCCCCAGCCGTCCGAGGCGGCGCCCGAGAGCGAGAAGCCGTCGTTGTCGTCGACGATGCTCGTGGTGCCGAGCGCGGTCTCCGTCACCGAGGGGGCGGCCTGGTCGTGGTCGAATTCCACGGTCACGGCAGCCCCGTCCGCGGTGCGGTTGCCGGCGGCGTCCTCGGCCTTCACGTGGAGGTACCAGGTGCCTTCCGCGAGACCCGTGTCCGCCCCCGCTGCGTCGACGTCCAGGTCGAGCGCGAAGGACCAGGGACCGTCGGACGCGGCGACCTGCGAATAGCCCGCGGTGCCGGCGGCGGCGACGGCGTTGTGGTCGATGAGGTACCAGATCTTCGCGAGCCCCACGCCCGCGTCGGACGCGGCGCCCGTCACGGTGAACGAGGTGCCCGAGATCGCGTTGAGATCCACCCGGCCGACGGCGGGAGCCGTGACCGAGAGCGATTCCGGTGCGTCGAGGTCGATGAGCACCGTGTTCGTTGTCGCGTAGGTCCTGCCCGCGAGGTCGGTGATCGTGATGAAGTACTCGTAAGTGCCGGAGGCGACGCCGCCGATCGGGAGGATCGATCCGGTGGACCACGCGGCGCTCGTTCCCGCGAGGGCTGAGTCGTAGGCGACCGTGTCGCTTCCGGCGTCCCCGTCAAATCTCTGGACGATGCGTATGCTCGCCAAGGCGTTCGAGTCGCCCGCCGTGCCCGTGATGGCGAACGCGGCGCTCGCGCTGGCGGGCGCGGAACTCGTGGTCGTCGGAGCGGTCTGGTCGATGCCGAAGCCGCGGCTCGTCGACCCGACGTTGCCCGCCAGGTCGGTGGCGCGGAGGTAGAACGTCTTTCCGCTCCCCTCGCCCAGCGCCCCGAGGGGCACCGGGACGCTCCAGGGTTCGGAGACCGTCATCGGCGTCCAGGTGGCGCCGTCGGTGGACCACTCGATCGAGGCGACCGATTCGTCGATCGACCCGGAAGCGGTGAGGCTCGCGCCCTGGTACCAGGTGGCGGGATTCCCGACGACGCTGGTGACCGGAGCCGTTATCGAGATGACCGGATCGGTCAGGTCGACGGTGAACCGGACGGTAACGGTGGTCGTCTTGTTGAAAACGTCGGTCGCGACGACGGTCCAGTCGTGCACGCCTTCGCCGACCGTCGCGACGGGGACCGTCCAGTTCCAGGCGCCGGCCGCGACCGCGGGGCTCGCCACGGTGGCGTTCGCCTCGTCCTTGATGACGACGACGCCGCCCGCGAGCCCGTTCGCGTCGGAGGCGGTGCCCTGGATGGAGAAGTCCGCGCCGTGGACCGACCCGGTGGCGTTGGGCGTGGTGACGGCGAGCGCGGGGTTCGCCGTATCGATGGCGAAATAGTAAGGCCCGAAGGCTTTGGTGACCGCGGGCTTGCCGAGCTTCGCGGATGCCAGGTCGTCTGCCCGAATCCGGAAGTACTGGACGCCCTGCGGCCTCGCGGAGATGTCGTACTCGAAGGCGACGGACGCGCCGTCCGCTCCGACGATCAGCCGCGCGGGGTCCGAGTCCCAGGTTCCGTTGACACCGTCGGTCGAGTCGAAACTGACTTCGACGGTCGCCGCGTCTATGGAGTCGTCGTCGGTAAGCGTGCCGTAGAGCCTGGCGTTCGCGCCGAACAGGTTGCTGGTCGAGTTCACCTCTGCCGGCGTGTCGACCTCGGCCTTGAGGGGCTGCGTCAGCGCGATCGAAGGCAGGTCGGACGCCTGGTTCACGACGAAGGCGCGCGAGACGACGCTTTCGTTGAGGGCGTTGTCGGTCTTGTCCCGGGCCTTGATCCAGAGCTTGTACGCGTCGAGATCGTCGAGCGTCGACGTGTCGAGGCTCGCGGCGTACGGCGTGCCCGCCCAAGAACCCGTGGCCGCGTCGGTCCAGGCCGGCTCGGGCGAGGAGGCGGGCAGGATCCAGTACCTGACGCCGGCGATGCCGTTGGCGTCGCTCGCGGCGGCGGAGAATTCCACCACGCCGTTGGCGAAGGTATCGGACACGAGCGGTCCGAAGCCGGACAGCTCGAGATCGGGAGCGGTAGAGTCGATCACCACCGAGCGGTAGAGCTCGGTCGACTTGTCGGTTGAGGTGACGACACGAACGCGGACCTGCCAGGCTCCGTCGGCGAAGGGGTAATTCGCGGCGTCGGAGGAATTCCAGGACCAGCCGGAAGAGGTGCCGGACAAGGGGATGGTCGTCTCGACGGCGGCGTCGAAGGAAGAACCTTCGGGCGCGAGGTCCACCTCGATCCGGTCGAGCCCGGCCGAGGCCTCAGCGGTGCCACCGAGGGTGAAGTCGCCACGAGTAAAGAGGACTGCGTTGCCGAGCGTCGTTTCGGTCAGCGTGGGTGCCTGGGAGTCGACCGTGAATTCCGCGCTCACCACGCCGGACGCGACGCCGGTCTGGGTCGCGATTTCCATTTCGAGACGGTACGCACCTTCCGGGATGGGCGGATTCGGGTCGAGCACGAAGCTGATGCTCGGGTCGAGCGAGGTGATCTTGATCGGCCCGTTGACGTTGTCGATGTCGGTTCCGTCCAAGCTCAGGTAGAGGCTCGAGTCACTGAGTTTTACATATCGGATCACGATGGTATCGCTCTTGATCGAGTCGGTGCCCGCACCGGGTGGGGTCACCAAACCGGTGATCGGCGAGGACAGCGAGAGCAGGTTCGAACCCGCCGGGGCGCCGGCGTTGAGGTTGGTGAAGAGTATCGCCGGCCGCGCATCGGCGTCGAAGGTGAAATCGCCGAGCGTTCCGCCCGGGGCGAGGCGTTCGGACGCAAGTTCGGCAAATTCGAGTCCGTTCACCGACCCCGCACTGGCGTCGTCGAGGGTTGCCAGTTCGGCGATCGAGGGAAAATGCGTGACGTCGTCGAGATAGCCGTACAGGTCACTGCGGTGGTAGTAGTAGGTGCTCGAGTTGCCCGCGGCGTCCGTCGCGACCGCCTCGTAGTAGACGACTTCCTCGTCGGCGGGCGTCAAATCCGCGCCGGCGCCCGCGAGGTCGAAGCTGACGCTCCACGAGGCGGGATTGAGCGAACGCTCCTGCGCGAGCACCGCGCCGGATGCGTTCAAGGCTCGTACGATCACAGAGGATAGCGCGCCGGAATCGTAGGCTTCGCCTCGCACGTCGATGTAGTTCGACACCCGGGGACTGCCGGCGGCGCCGTAGATGGTCGGAGAGTTGACGAGCACCGTCGGCGCGTGGTTGTCGACCACGGCCACGAGATCGAAGGAGGACGAGCGTTCCGAACCGTCGGTCGCCACCGCCGTGAAGAGCAGGCGCTTGTCCTCGAAGCCGGAGGTGTCGACCGCGACCGTGAATGCCCCGCCAGAAAGTTCCGCGGACACCGTGGTCAGGGTTTCGCCCGTCGCCTGGTCCGATACCACGAGGCGGACGCCGGTCACCCCGACGTCGTCGGCCGCGGTGCCCGTGAAGGTCACCGTCCCTCCCAGGTAGGCTCCCTGAGCCGGGCTCGTGATCCGCACTTCGGGCGCCGTCACGTCCACCTTTGAGCCCAGGCCCACCGTGAAGAGGTCGCAGGTCCCGAGGCCGGCGAGCGCCGCGAGGGCGAGTACGACAGGCCCGAGCTTCGCGCGGAGCGAAGGGCGGCGGGCGGCGGGGTTCGTGGTGGCGTAGGCCATGGTATCCTCCCTGGACGGACGACGGCTCGGGAAACGACTCATACCAGTATCCATGCAAAGTTCATGCCAATCGACACTACTCCCTTGCCGGAACCTGAACGAGCCAACCCTTCTTCCGCTCGGGCGAGTGGCGGCGCAGTTCGATTCCGGATCGAGACTTGTGTCGATCGTTTGATTATCGGTATATCCCAATATAGCGCCGGGAGGAAAAAATCTCCAATCTTGGCCGCGGGATGATGTCGCGTGGGTAAAAATTGTAGGAAATATTTTTCCTATATGCCGAGCGCCTTCAGGCGGTACCGCAGGCGCCGCTCGCCGGTCCCGAGCTCCCGCGCGGCCAGCGCGACCGACCCGTCCGCGCGCTCCAGGGCGGCGGTGAGAAAGTCGCGCTCGAAGGCCGACATTTCCTCGTCGTAGGATCCCTCCGGAGCCACGGTCCGCCCGGCTTCCCCCGCCGCTCCCGGGCCGGCGGGCGCCCTCCCGCGCGGCGTGGATCCCCCGTCCTCGTCCTCGAGCAGGAACACGTCGGTCTCCGTCAGGTACTCGCCGCGGCAGAGCGCGACGCCGCGCTCGATGAAGTTCTCGAGCTCGCGCACGTTACCGGGGAAGGAGTGGCGCATGATGCGCGCCATGGCCTCGGCGGTGATGCCCTTGACGGCCTTGCGGTTCTTGATGGCGAAGGCCTTGACGAAGTGGTCCACGAGCCAGGGGATGTCCTCGCGATGCTCCCGGAGCGGCGGCAGGCGCAGGGGGATGACGTCGAGGCGGTAAAAGAGGTCGGCGCGGAAGCGCCCCTCCCGCACCTCGGCGCGCAGCTCGCGGTTCGTGGCGGCGACGATGCGGACGTCCACCTTGCGCGTGCGGTTCTCGCCGACGCGCTCGAAGGTGCCGAACTGGAGCACGCGGAGCAGCTTCACCTGGATCGCGGGCGGTATGTCGCCCACCTCGTCGATGAAGAGCGTCCCGCCGTCGGCCTGCTCGAAGCGGCCCTCGCGGTCGCCCATGGCGCCCGTGAACGAGCCCTTGGCGTGGCCGAAGAGCTCGCTCTCGATCAGGTTCTCCGAGAGCGCGGCGATGTTCACCGGGACGAAGGGAGCGGAGCGGCGGCGGCCGTGCGCGTGGATCGCGCGCGCCACGAGCTCCTTGCCGGTGCCGCTCTCGCCGCGGAGCAGCACGGTGGCGTCACTGGCGGCGGCGCGCGCGGCGAGCGAGAGCGCCTTTTCCATCTCCACGCTGTGCGAAATGATGGCGCCGAAGCGCTCGCCGGAGGAATCGAGGAGGGCGGCGCTCTCCTTCGATCGGGCGTAGCGCTCGCCGAGTTCCCCGACCAGGGCGCCGAGCTCGCGGGAGCCGAAATTCCGCGGCAGGAGGGCGGCCGCGCCGGTGCGGATCAGTTCCACCTCGGCGGCGAGCCCGGAACGCTCCGCGATGACGGCCGCCTCGCAGGCCGGGCAGGCCGCGCGGATGCGCGCCACGAGCTCGCCCGCGCGCGCGTCCGGCGCGTCCTCGTCCACGATGACGAGTCCGGCGTCGCAGGCCGTGGCGGCCCGGGCGAAGGCTTCCGGATCGTCGAAGCGCTGGACGGGCAGCGCGGCGGCCACGGGGCCCGCGGCCTCGAGCCCCTTGCGGACGCGCTCGCCGACCTTCTCGCCCGCGAGCACGAACACGGTGAAGGCGTTCTCGTTGCCTTCGACGCAGGCCTCGCCGGGCCCCTCGCTCATGCCTCCGCCTCCTCCGTGCCGTTCGCCCGCGCCCCGTTGTCGTCCACGATCTCGCGGCCGTACTGCAGGCGGTAGAGGTTGTAGTAGACGCCGCCGCGGACCACGAGGTCGTCGTGCCGCCCCTCCTCGACGAGGCGCCCCGCGGCCAGCACGAGGATGCGGTGCGCGTGGCGTATGGTCGAAAGCCGGTGCGCGATGACCACGCTCGTCCGTCCCGAAAGCAGCTCGGAGAGGCCCTTCTGGAGCAGCTTCTCCGTCTCCGTGTCCACGGAGCTCGTGGCCTCGTCGAGCACGACGATGGACGGGTCGTGTGCCACGACGCGCGCGAACGACACGAGCTGGCGCTGGCCGGTCGAGATGTTGGTGGCGCCCTCGGAGAGGTCCGCGTCGTAGCCCTTCGGGAGCGCCTCGATGAAGGGGGCGGCGTGCACGACGCGCGCGGCCTTCTCCACCGCCTCGCGCCCGAGGCCGCCGTGCAGCTCCACGTTGTCGGCTATGCTCCCCGAGAAGAGGAACACGTCCTGCGCGACCGGCTGGACGGCGCGCCGGAGCTCGGCGAGCGGCACGTCCTTGATGGGGACGCCGTCGATGCGGATCTCGCCCTTCTGCACGTCCCACATGCGCGCGAGCAGCATGGCTATGGTGGTCTTGCCCGCGCCGGTGTAGCCCACGATGGCTACCATCTCGCCCGGCTCGACCGTGAACGAGAGGTCCTTGAGGACCCACTCCCCTTCCTTGTACGCGAACCAGACGTGGTCGAACTCGATGCGGCCGCGGAGCGGCGAAGGGAGGCGCCGCGTCCCCCGGTCCGGAATCCGCTCGTCCGCGTCGAGCAGGGCGAAGACGCGCTCGCCCCCGGCCATGGCGCTCTGGAGCAGGGTGTACTTCTCCGAGATGTCGGTGACCGGGTTGTAGAACATGCGGATCAGGTTCACGAAGGCGATGAGGGTGCCGAGGCTGATGGCGTGCGAGGAATGGAGGGACGAGCCGTACCAGAGGATGACGGCGATCGAGGTGGAGGCGAAGAACTCGACGAGCGGCCGGAAGGTGGCGAAGACGTACATCTCGCCGAGGCTGGCCTTGAGAAGCTCGCGGTCGTGCTTCTCGAATTCGGCGACCGAGGCCTTCTCGCGCGCGAACAGCCGCACCACCGCGACGCCGGACAGGTGCTCGGCGATGTAGGCGTTGACCTTGGACAGCCACTGCCGCTGCTTGCGGAAGGCGTCGCGGGCCATGCGCCGCGAGATCGAGGTTGCCACCGCCACGGGCGGCAGGGTGAGCGCCGTCACGAGGCCGAGCTTCCAGTCCAGCAGCACGAGCGTCACGAGCACGCCGGCCATGACCGAGAAGTCCTTGGCGAAGGCGGCGAGCACGTCGGTGAAGAACTGGTTGATGGTCTCGACGTCGCTCGTGAGCCGCGTGACGAGGCGCCCGACCGGGTGCTTCGACAGGAAGGCGAGCGACTGCCGCGAGGTCTTGCGGAAAAGCTCCATGCGGAGGTCCTTCATGACCTTCTGGCCCACGAGGCTCGAGGCGAAGGTCTGGGCGAAGGTGGCGGCCAGCGAGGCGGCCAGAAGCCCGAGATAGACCAGCATGTTCGACCGCACGCGCGAGGAATCCTCGGCCCGCAGCGCCTTCGCGTCGGCGCCCGGCAGGGCCCTGAGCTCGGACACCTCGATGGCGGCGAGCTCCCCTTCCCGCTCGAAGAGCTCCGGGCGTTCCGCGAGCACGCGCTCGCGCTCCGGATCGGTGCCCGAGAGGTCCACGAGGTAGCGGCTCTCCAGGTCGAGGACGCCCGCCGCAGCGAGTGCGTCGCGCGTCGCGCGGGAGAGCCCGGAGAGCCGGCGCTCCCTGAGGTAGACCCAGTCGCCGATGACGGGGTCCGCGTCGGAGACGGCGAGCGGCTCGAGCTCGGGGGTCGCGGCCGCGTCGCGGTCGGCGCGCACGTAGGAGACGACTATGGCCTCGTCCACCGTGCGTTGCACCAGCACGGGCATGAGGAGCTCCGTGCCCGTCGAGACGACCAACGCCGCCATCGAGGCGACGACGAGTCCCAGGTAGGGCCTCATGTAGCGAACCATGCGGGAGGCGAGCGCGGGATCGTAGCCCTTGGTGACCTCGTCCTTTTCGAAGAAATCGCTCATGCCGCGCCTCCCGTCTCCGCGTCGCGGGCGCCGGAGGCGGCCGCCCCTTCAGGCGCGCCGCCCTCGGGCGGCGCCTCGGCGGACAGGGCCTGGAGCCGCGCGATCTCCGCGTAGAAGCCGTCGCGCCCGAGGAGCTCGTCGTGGGTGCCGAGCTCGGCCAGGCGCCCTCCGTCGAGCACGGCCACCAGGTCCGCGTGGCGCAGCGTCGACACGCGGTTCGAGACGATGACGTTCGTCCTTCCCTCGCGCTCCTCGAGCAGGGCGGCGAGGATGCGCTCCTCGGTCTCGGTGTCGACCGCCGAGAGCGCGTCGTCGAAAACGAGGATCTCCGGATCCACCGCGAGCGCGCGCGCGATGGCGACGCGCTGCTTCTGTCCGCCGGAGAGGGTCAGGCCTTTCTCGCCGACCACGGTGTCCCAGCCCCGGGGAAAGAGCTCGACGTCGCGGTCGATGGCGGCCACGGCCGTGACGCGCGCGAAACGCTCCGCGTCCAGGTCCGGCGCGCCGAAGAGCACGTTCGCCCGGATGGAATCGGAGAAGAGGAAGGTGTCCTGCGGCACGAAGCCGAAGGCCTTGCGGAGCCAGTCGGGATGGTACTCGCGCGCGTCCCGCCCGCCCACGAAGACCGCGCCGGGCGGCGGATCCACGAGGCGCGGCAGGAGCTTGAGCAGGGTGCTCTTCCCCGAGCCGATGCGGCCGAGGATGCCGAGCGTCCGGCCGGCCTCGAGGCGGAGCGACACGTCCCGGAGGGCCGGGGACGCGGCGTCCGGATACGAGAACGAGAGGGAGCGGAATTCGAGGCCGCCGGAGGGCACGAGCTCGAGCGCGCCCGGCTCGGGCGCGATGTCCGGCTCGGTGTCGAGCACCTCGTTGACGCGCTTCAGGCTGGCCGCTCCGCGCTGCAGCATGTTGACCATGAAGCCCGCGCCCATGAGCGGCCAGACGAGCATCTCGAGGTACACGAGCATGGCCGCGATGTCGCCGGGGCTCATCGCGTTCGCCAGGGCCGCGTTGCCGCCCGCGAGCACGAGCACCAGGGTCGAGAGCCCGGAGAGGAAGCCGATGAAGGGGAAGAAGAAGCCGAAGATGGCCACGAGCGACATGGACGCCTTCCGGTAGCGGTCGTTGGCCTCGGCGAAGCGCTCGGAGAAGGCGTCCTCCTTGACGAAGGACTTGACCACGCGGATGCCCGCGAGGGTCTCCTGCGCGAGTTCCGAGAGCTTGGCGTAGATCTCCTGCACCTTCTTGAAGCGCTTGCCCACGAGCGAGCCGAAGACGATGATCAGCGCCGTCACCGGCGGCAGGGGGATGACGGTCCAGGCCGCCACCTCGGGATTCCGCGCGAACATGATGACGAGCACCGCGCTCGACATGAACAGCCCGTCCACCAGGGTGACGAAGCCCATGCCGGCGGCCATGCGGATGGATTGCATGTCGTTGGTGGCGCGCGCCATGAGGTCGCCGATCTTGTTCGACTGGTGGAAGCGCGGGCCGAGTTCCATGAGCTTCGCGAACAGCCGGTCGCGGAGCCGCGCCTCGATGCGCCGCGAGGAGCCGTGGATGAAATAGCGCCAGAGGAAGCGGCCGGCCGCGATGAACAGCGCCACGAGCACGATGCGCGCCGCTATCGACGCCACCGCGCCGGTCGAGAAGCGGCCGGAGGACACGAGGTCCACGGCCTGCCGGATGAACTGCGGAATGAGGAGCTGGGCCGCGTCGACGGCGATCAGGAAGGCGAGCCCCGCGACGTAGCGGAAGCGGTATTCCTTGAGGTAGGGGAGCAGGGTTCTGTATTCCTTGAGCATGGGGCCGATGATACTCCCGCCCCCCGCGGCGCGGCAAGCTCGGTCGCTTTTCCGGCCCGGCTCCGGTCCGGGATGGATGAGGGGGCCCGGGGGAGAAGGAAGGGCGTTACGTCGCGGCGCGACGTAACGGCGGCGAAGGGCCGGGCCCTTCGCCGGGCTCCCGGCGGGCCGGTTCGCTTTGGCGGGGACGCTCCCCTTCCTTTTCCCCCGGACGGTCCCCTTGCCACGGATACGCGCGCGTCCGGCGACGAAAAAGGGAGGGGACCCTTCCGGATCCCCTCCCCCCGCGGCCCCCGGGGCCGCTGCCTCAGAACACGTTGGCCCTGAGTCCGAAGGACAGCCTCGGGATGAAGCCGCCCGAGACGACCGACGAGAGCACCCAGACCTGCATTTCCGTATAGAAGGCGTAGGATCCGAACATGGTCGCGTTCCGCAGGGTGACCTTGGGGAACTCGAGCTGGCCGAAGACCGCCGCCACGAGCAGGCCGCCCTCGCTCTGGGTCTCCGAGAAGTACGAGAAGTTGGCGCCGAGGCCCGCGTTGAGCGAGAGCCAGTCCCAGTCGGGCCCGAGGAAGGACCCGAAGGGCACGAAGGCGATGTTGGCTATCAGCTTGGCTCCGTATACCATGCCGAAGAAGCTCTGCTGGACACCGGCCGAGTCGGTCTCGGGCGCCATGCCGAAGAGGCCCTGGAGCTTGACGTTGTCGTCGAAGAAGGTGAGGCCCAGCCCCGCCTCCCAGAGCGTGCCGCCCAGCATGTGCGCGTCGACGTAGAGCCCCTGGATGAACGAGGGCAGCTCGTAGCTGGACTTGTCGCCCTTGCGGAGCCCGATGCGCACTTCCCGGAGGCCGTTCGCGTCGGCGGCGCTGCCTGAGAGCGAGAGGCTCGCGTTGTAGCGGCCGTCGACCACCGGCTTCTCGATTTCCACCGTGGGCGGCGTCTTGTCGAGCAGCAGCGTGGTCTTGGCCACCGAGACCGAGCCGTCGCCGAAGGTGGCGCGGACGATGAGGCGGACCTCGCCCTCGGGGTAGTCCTGGGTTTCGAGGCGGAATTTCCAGGCTGAGGTTCCCGAGGCTTCCGACCAGTTGCGGCCGTTGTCGATGCTGGCTTCCACCAGCACGGGCGCTCGCTCCTTGGCGCTTTTCTTGAACGCCGCGACGGCTTCCTTGTCCGCGGGATCCGGCGCGATCTCCGCCCAGCCGGCCTTGCCTTCGAGGAAGGGCCGGTAGGGAAGCCAGGCGCCGGCCCGGTGGCTTTCTATGGAAATCCAGGGTCCGAGGCGCGTCCAGCTGACCGCGCTCGGGCGCGAATCCAGGGCCTTGCCGCTCGCGCTCCGGGTGCCGGCCTTGAGGTCGAACTCGCCCTCCGGCAGGGTATCCGGGTCCGGCCGGAGGCTGAACCAGCCGAGGGGGTCGGGCTCGACGACGCCGAGCTCCCTGTCGCCCGCGAAGATGGTCACCGTCCCGGCGCCGCCCTCGACCACGGCGCGGCCGTGGATGTCGAGCGAACCAGAGACGCGCGAACCCGGCAGCGGGTAGAGGATCTCGACCGTGTCGGCCGGCTCGCCGCCCTTCAGGTGGATGGTGCGCGAGGCGACCGTCTCGTTGTCGGCGCGGTCGCGCGCCACGAGGCGCACGGCGTAGGGGCCGGGTTTCAGGGCGGAGAGGTCGATGGTCTTCCGAACGCTCGAATCGAGGGGGACCTCGACCACCATGAGCGGCGGCGAGGCCGCGCCGAGCGGGCTGATCTCGATGCGGGCGGAGGCCAGGGCGAGGTTGTCGCCGATGCGCCCGCTCGCGAGCAGGCTCCGCGCTATTTCCGCGCCGTCGGCCGGCAGGTCGAGGCGGGCGCGCGGCGGCGTGTTGTCGATGTTGAGGATGCTGGCGTGGAAGCCCTCGGTGCCGTAATTGTCGACGGGGCGGGCGGCCACGGCGTGGAGTCCGTCGGCGAGGGCCGAGGTGTCGAGCAGGTAGGACCAGGCCTCGGCGCCCGGCGCCGCGTTGTAGGTGGCGCGGTTGTCCACCGAGATCGCGATGCCGCCGATGCCGTTCGCATCGGCCGCGGTGCCGGAGATCCGGACCACGCCGCGCGCCGGCTTTTCTATGGACGGTTCGACGAAGGCGGCGACCGGCTCTTCCTTCGAGATGCGGTAGGTGCGCTTCACGACCTCGCCCTGGATGCCGTAGATGTCCTCGGCCCGGAGCTCGACCGTGTGCTCGTTGTCGGTGGTGTCGGCCAGCGCCACGCGGAGCGTGAAGCTGGTGCCCTCCATGGGCAGGCGCACCCAGTCGCCCGAATCGACGCTGTAATGGATGGCCGCGAGGCCGTCGTCGTCGTAGGCGACTCCGGCTATCGAGAAATCGCCGCGGAGCACCTCGAGCTCCACCGGGGTCTGGATGGCCGCGACTGGCTTGTCCTTCTCCGCGTCGACGGCGAGGTCCGGGGCCAGGACAGCGACGTTGCCGGCCTTGTCAGCCGCGCTGAAGCCGCCTCCTTCCGGAAGAGGCAGCGCCAGCCGCGAGAAGTCGAAGCCGCGGGCCCATACGGCGGGTCCTTCCAGCGCCTCAGCCTCGGCGGCCGGACCGTCGCGGTAGGTCGCGAGGGCGAGCCGGCCCGAGTCGCGCGCCTCGACGACCACGGTGGTGGTGCCGTTGACGGCGGTGCCCGGAGCCGGGATCACCTGGACGAGCTCGGGCGGCAGGGTGTCCTTGTTGATCATTCGGTGGGCGACGGTCCGGGCGCCGGAAAGGTCGGTCGCGACGACGCGGACGTCCACGGCCCCGTCGGGGACGGTCGCGAGCGTAATCTCCCTGTCGAAGGCGAAGGGGTCGGCGCCGGGTCGCGGGGCGGCGAGGAGTTCGACCGCTTCGCCGCCGGCCAGGGCGACCGAGAGCGAGGAAAGGCCGTTGCGGTCCGAGGCGCTTCCCTTCAGCCGGAACGCGCCTTTGGTCCATTCGAACTGCGCGGGACCCGCGAGCTCGAGCGCCGGCGCGGCCTCGTCGACGTCGATGACGAAGGGTCCGTACTCGAAGACCTCGCCATCAACCGTGCGCACCTTGAGCGTGCCCGGTACTCCGATCTCCTCGGCCAGGGCCTCGACGCGCAGCGTGAAGCCGTCGAAGGAGGCCGAGAGGTTGGCCCGCGGCGGATCGAGGGCGACCGACGCTATGGGACGGCCCTTGAAGCGGCCGGTCAGCGCTTCGCCTACCGCGAGCCGCGCGCGCGGGGTCCCGCCCTGGTCGTCAAAGGCGGTTTCGTGGAAACGGACGCCCTCGGCGTCGTCCTCGCCGGCGGTCGGGGGAATGACGCCGTGGAGCTCGAAGCGCGACAGGGCGGACAGACCCGCCGCGTCGGTCGCGCGAAGCTCGAAGAGGATGCGTTGGGGCTTCAGCCCGGATGGGAGGGCGACGGTGAAGGGTACCGGGTCGCCGGGGGCGGCGGGCTTTCCGAGGCTCGCCTTGAGCGGGGCGCCGCCGTCGAGCGAGAGCTCGACCGAGGCGAGGCCGTTCGGCGCCGACACGGTACCCGAGAGGGCCATGGCAGGCGCGAGGGTCAACGCGGCGCCGTGCACGACGGGCGACGGCGCTTTCGCGTCGCCTGCGGCAAGGGCGTTGAAGCCGGGCGCCGGGCCACCGACGAGGATCTCGCGGCGGAGCTCGGTCCGCTTGCCGGAGGGGTCGACGGCGGCCATAACGAGCGTGTGCCTGCCGGCGCTGGTCTCGGGCAGGGCGGCGGCGAGCGCGGGCCCGCCCTCCGCGAAGGGCGCGAGCGAATCGAGCGCGAAGCTGGTGGCGGGCGGGGCGTCGTCGTCGCTCGCCTGAAGCGAGAGCATCGTCCCCGGATCCAGGGTGCCCTCGGGCAGCGCGGGGCTCACGACCGGCGCGTCAGCAGCCGCGTCGTACGCGGCGCGGTACTCGAGGCGGGCGACGTTGCCGGCGCGGTCGCGGGCGCTCACCGCGAGGACGAGGGCGCCGCCCTTCTCCGACGCGGGATCGATCCTGCGGGCGAACCAGCGGGAGCCGCCCGCCTCGACGGCCGCGGGCGCGGCGGCCCCGGCCTTGAATTCCAGCGAGGCAAGTTCCGTCGCGTCCACGGCGCGGAACACCGCGGGCGAGGAGCCACCCGTCGTCGTCTGCGCGCTTTCGGGGAAAACCTGCCTCAGCTCGGGCGGCGTGTTGTCGACGCGAAGGTAGAGGGGCGCGAAGAGTACGGCGCCCGAGAAGTCCTCGACCTTGACGATCCAGCGGAGAGCGCCGTCGGCCGTCTTGAGGGTGTCCGCGGAAAGGGAGACGGCCAGGGCGGGTTTCGCGGACTTCTCGTCCTTGAACGAGCCGAGGGGAAGGTAGGTCGCGCCGCCGTCATAGCTCACCGACACCGCCTTGAGGAGCCCGGCGACGGAGACCTGGCCCTTGAGCGAGCTCGCCCCGGAAAGGAGGAGCCGAGCGGGCACGGGCGCGGGGAGCGCGTCGGCCGGCAGCGAGGCGAACTCGGTCTCGGCGAGGAGCGGCGAACTGAACGACAGTTTCCGGGCACCCGCGGTACCGGCGAGCTCGAGGCGGCCCAGGTCCCCGCCGCCTTCGACGGACACGACGTCCGCGAGGGCTTCGCCTCGGGGCTTCGCCGCGACGGAGACCTCCGGCCGCGCGAGGGTGGCGTTGCCGGCGCGGTCGGTCACGCGGTACGCGGCTTTCGCGTCCGCGGCAAGGTCCGCGCGGTGGATGAAGAAGCGGTCGGTGAAGGGAATTTCCTCGAAGCGCGAGCCGTCCGCGGCGAATTCGACCTTGGCGACGCCGGAAACGTCCTCCACGAGCGCCGCCAGGTCCTCGGCCCCGTAGACCTCGTCCCCGGAGGCGGGCGAGAGGAAGCGCACGCGGGGCGCGTCGGGATCGAACCCGAAGGAAGCGCTCGCGCGGCCGCGGTTGCCGGCGGCGTCGGCGGCCTCCACCAGGATGGAAACCGCGCCGGGAGCCAGGTCCGCGGCCGGCACGGCCAGCTCGAAGGAACCGTCCGCCTTGAGCGTAAGCGGTCTCGCCTCGCCGGAGGGCAGGACGCGCCAGGTGGCCTCGGCAACGCGGTTTCCGTCGCGCGCGGCGCCGCGCAGGACGGGCGCCTTGGCGGACCAGGGGAACCCCGTCGCCTCGAGCGTTACGAGCGGGGGCTCGGAATCGGTGGCGAACACGTAGGGGCCGGCCTTGAACACGTGCCCCTTCTCCGTCCGGCCGACGATCATGGTCGGGGCCGTCACGCCTTCCTTCAGCGCCTCGACGCGCACCGAGCTGCCGTCGAACGAGGCGCGGACAAGGTCGGTGGCGGGCTCGAAGCCGATGGAAGCCAGAGGAGCTCCATGGAAGGCGCCGAAGACGGGGGCGCCGGCGAGGGTGAAGCGGCCGGGTCCGTCGCCCTCCGGCGCGCCGACCGCGGGGTCGACGAAGCGGAAGCCGGTTTCCTCGCGGACCGCGCCGTAGTTCACGACGTAGAGGAGCGCCTTTCCCGCCCAGGCGTTGCCGTAGGCGTCCTCCGCCTCGAGGGTCAGCGGCGCGAATCCGTACGGCAGCGAGCGGTCGAGGGCGATGCGGAAGGGAACCTCGCCGCTCGAGTCCGGCTTCGCGGGCGCGAGGACGCGGGGTTCCGCGCCGCCGACGACGAGCCTGAGCGAGGCGAGGCCGTTCGGGGCGAAAACCGAGCCTTCGAGGAATTCGCCGCCGTCCGTGCGGACCTCGGCGCCCTGGGCGAAGTCCCTCGAACCCGAGGCCGAGGCGAGGCGTTCGAAGCGCACCGTCCCCGGGCCCCGGTCGAGCGTGAATTTGAGGACGAGCGGCGCTCCGGCGAGCCCGTTCGAATCGACCGGCACGAGGCTGAGCGTGCGCGCGCCCGAGGGCGCCGTATCCGGAAGCTCGAGGCTCCAGGCCTCGGAGGCGGGAATCTCCACGGGAGCCGCGCCGTCGAGCGACCAGCGCAGCGCCGAGACGCCGTCGTCGTCGGCGATGGCGCCCCTGAGCGGCTCGCCCGCGCGGAGCATGCCCTCCGGCTCCGGATGCCGGACGGAGACGACCGGAAGGTCGGCCTTCGCGTCCACCTTGACCTGCATCGACAGCCTCGTGAGGTTGCCGATCCGGTCCCGCGCGCTCAATACGAGCTCGGCCTTGTCGCCCTTGACCGCCGAGGCGTCGAGCACCTTCATGAAGTACGGGTTGCCCGGCACGAGGGGGATCTCGCCGAGCTCCACGCCGGCGAAGGCCACCGACAGCGAGGTGACGCCGACCTCGTCGCGCGCGGCGCCGACCAGGGCGAAGGAGCCGTTCACCGCGAGGTCCCCGAGGGGCCGCGCGATCTCGATGGCGGGCTTGGTGTTGTCCACGTAGACCAGGCTCGCGGACATCTCGGTCGAGCCCACGTCGTCCACCGAGCGGAGCCAGACGACCAGGGGGCCGTCCGGGAGCTTCGCGGTATCGACCGGGATCGAGAAGCCCGCCTTGGTGCGGTCCTTCCCCTGCTTGAGCGCGAGCGCGGTCCAGGTGACGCGGTCGTCGAGGGAGTACTCGACGGAACGGACGTTGTTGGCGTCGAAGGCGGAACCCTGGAGCACCCGCTTGCCGGCCACGATCGAGCCGGGCACGGGGTCCTCGATGGCGGCGAGGGGCTTCGTCCGGTCGAGATCGAACGAGACCCTGGTCTCGGGCCCGACAAGACCGTTAATGTCGACGCCCCGCACCGCGAGGACGCGCCGGCCGTCCGCCAGCTCGGCGGTCTCGAGCGCGTAGGACCAGAAGGCGCCTCCCGAGGCCGCGACGAACTCGCCGCCGTCGAGCGATACCTCCACCCTGGCCACGCCGTCGTCGTCCGCGCAGGTGCCGACGACGTTGAAGTCGCCGCCCGCCCGCATCAGCGGAAAGGGATTGACGATGTTGACGTTGGGGAAATCGGAGGCGGGGTCCACGAAGACATTGATCGGCTCGGGACGGAGCACGTTTCCGGCCGCGTCGACGCCTTCGACCACCACGTTGTACTTGCCGGGTTTGAGCGTCGAAAGGTCGAGGCTGCCTGACCAGTTCTCGAGCCCGTCGGCGGGCGCGAGGCCGTCGGCCGAACCGCTCGCGTCGACCGGAGCGGGCGTGGCGACCGGGGCGCTCTCCGCCGGAGCGTCCGTCCCCGCGGCATCCTGGGAGCCCGCGGGCAGCACCAGGCAGATGGCGGCCAATGCGGCCAGCAGCGTCCTCGCGACGCGGGATTCAGAATTGGCGCGCGGTGCGCGTCCGTCGCTCGCTCGGGCCGTTCGAGTGCTCATACATCCCTCTCGTGGTGGCGTGGCTCTTCGGCCCGGCACCCCTCATCATCATAGACGAATATCGGCCGTTTTTCCCGTCCGGCGGCGCCGTGGCATCCGAAAGGCCGCGTTGACACCCCGCATCCGGAGTGTAGAATGGAACCATGGCTTCTCGCGGATCCCGGATCGCCACTTTGTTGCTCGCCATCGCGGCCTCCCTGCCCGCGTTCCAGTCCTGCGCGCTCGGCCGCGTCGGGCTCCGCGCCACCGAGGCGATGCTCGGCGAGGAGGATCCGGAGCTCGTGGCGGAGGCCTTGCCGGCCTACCTCAAGGCCGCGGAGATCCTGGCCGCCACCTGGCCGGAGGACGAGGGCTTCGCCCTCGCCGCGGCTGGAATGGAGCTCCTCTACGCCAGCTCCTTCCTGGCCCCCGCCTCGCGGCGGCTGCCGGACTCGCGCTGGGAGGAGCGCGCCGCGCTCGTCGGACGCGCCGGCAGGCTCTACGTTCGCGGCGCGTCCCGCGCCTGGGCGGTCCTGGAGCGCCGGGCGCCGGGCTTGCGAGAGAAGCTCATTGCGGACGACCGGGCCGCGCTCGCGAAATTCAAGGCCCGGGACGTGCCCGCCCTCTACTACTCCGCGGCCGGTTCGCTCGGCGCCTTCTCCCTCGATCCCTTCGACCCGGAACGCGCCGCCCTGCTCGGACCGGCCCTGGCCCTGCTCGAACGCGCGCTCGAGCTCGATCCGGCCTGGGACCGCGGGGCCCTGCAATCCCTCCTCGTGCAGATCGCGCCCTCGCTGCCCGAGGAACTCGGCGGGGGCTACGCGCGCGCCGAGGAGGCCTACCGGCTCGCCCTCGGCTACTCGGAAGGCATGAAGGCCGATCTCCACGTTGCCTGGGCGCGCTCCGTATGCGTTCCCCGGGGCGATCTCGAAGGGTTCGAGGCGGCCTGCCGGGCCGCCCTGGCCGTCGACCCGGACGCGCTGCCGGAGTCGAGGCTTTCCAACGTCCTCGCGCGGCGCGAGGCGGAGTCGCTGCTCGCCGCCGTCGCCGACATCTTCCTCGTATTCTGACCGCCCGCCGCGCGCGGTTCTCCATGGAGGCTCCGATGAAGCGCTCGTTGCTCGTACCACTCCTCGTGCTCGCGGTCGCTGCCGCGGGAGCCCAGACCCTCCAGATCAAGATCGCCACCGTCGCCCCCGAGAACAGTCCCTGGGCGACGGGCCTGCGCAAGCTCGCCGCCGACTGGGAGCGCGTGTCCGCGGGAAAGGTCGCGGTGAAGCTCTATCTCGGCACGCCGGGCGACGAGGCGGACATACTCCAGAAGATGCGCTTCGGGCTCGACGCGGGCGTGCTCTCGTCCACCTCCATCGCGCGCATCACCGAGGACGTCATGGCCCTCAGCCTGCCTGGCCTGCTCGTCGACGACGCCTCCATCGAGCGGGGCCTCGCCGCCGCCCGCCCCATCCTCGAGCGCGAGATCGCGAAGGAAGGCCTGGTCGTGGTCGCGTGGACAAAGGCGGGCTGGGCGCGCATCTTCTCGCGCAAGCCCATCCCCTCGGTCGCCGCCTTCAAGGGGCTGCGCTTCGCCGTACCCTCGGACGACAGCAACCTGACCCCCATACTCCAGGGCCTCGGCGCGGTGCCGATCCGCACCGAGACCGGCGCCGTCATCCAGCGGCTCACCACGGGCGCCCTCGACGCCATGATCTACAGCCCGCTCCTCGTGTCCGCGCAGTGGTCCTTCTTCCGGTCGAGCATCGCGGCGGTCTCCGACGAGCCGGTCGCGCCCGTTTTCGGCGCCCTCGTCGTCACGAAGAAGACCTGGGACAAGGTTCCCGCGGAACTCAAGCCCGCGCTGATCGCGGCCGCCGAGGCGGCCGCCGCGGAAATCTCGCGCGAAAGCGACCGCTACGAGGAGCTCGGCATCGCCGCCATGGTCAGGGACGGCCTCGTACGGACGAAGCTCGACGCCGCCGCGGCCGCGGAATGGCGAAGGACCTTCGCCGTCACCCGGGACCGCTACGCCCCGACGCTCTTCTCGAAGGAGATCGTGGATGCCCTCCTGCGCGCCGCGGGGACCTCCGCGCCATGAGCGACCATATCGCCCTGCCCCAGGATCCGGCCTCGCGCGCCTCGGCTATCGCGGCGGGCGCCGCCTGGATCGCGGCGATCCTCATGGTCGGCGCGCCGGTGCTGAACTTCTTTGCGGTGCTGCTCTTCGGCCGGGGCTTCGCGGAAGCCTCCATGTTCTCCCAGCACCTCGGCGTGGTGCTGGCCTTCTCCGGCGCGGTGATGGCCTCGGCCACCCGGAGCCACCTCGCCCTGGGCGCGCGCTCGCGCGAGATCAAGGGCGGCCACGGCCTCCGCGAGGGATTCGTCCTTTCGACCTCGGTGGCCGTCGAAACGGTCTGGGCCATTTCCGGGCTCTCGCTCGCCCTGCTCGGCTTCGGGGACGAGAAGGTCGGGTTCCTCAGGGTGAGCCACCTGGCCTGGGCCTTCCCGATCGGCTTCCTCGGCATGGCCGTGGCTGACCTCGCGGCCAGTCCCCTTCCCTTCCTCGGACGCCTCCTCTCCGCCATCGCCGGCATCGGATCCGGCCTCCTTCTCGCCGGGGGCTCGGCGGCGAACGTCGCGTACGCGTTCGGATCCTCGGCGGCCTTCCTCGAGGGCTGGGCCGCCCTTTCGAGCGTCGTCGCGACCTGGGCCGCGTGGCCGCTCGCGGTCCTGCTCGTCGCGGCGGGCCTTATGGGGGCCCCGCTCTTCGTCGTCATGGCGGGACTGGCCGCGGCGCTCTTCGTCAAGGACGGCATGGTCGTCGAACTGGCCGCGAGCGAATCGTGGAGCATGCTCCGCAGCGCGAACGTGGCGGCCATCCCGGTCTTCACCCTGACCGGCTTCCTGCTCGCCGCCTCGCGTTCGGGCGACCGCCTGGTCACGCTCTTCCGATCGGCCTTCCACCGCATGCCCGGCGGCTCCGTGGTGGCGGCGGTGGTCGTCTGCGCCTTCTTCTCCACCTTCACCGGCTCGAACGGCGTCGCCATCCTGGCCCTCGGCCCCGTGCTCGCCTTCGCCATCTCGAAGGGCGAAGGCATGGCCGAGGACAAGGCGCAGGGCCTCGTGACGGCGAGCGGCTCCATCGGCCTGCTCTTCCCGCCGAGCCTCGCGGTCATCGTCTACGGCGTCACGGCGCAGTTCGTCTACGGGCCCGGGCGCTCCATCGACCTCATGGACTTCTTCCGCGGCGGACTCATCCCGGGCCTCCTCTTCGTGCTGGCCACCATCGCCACCGGACTCGTTCCGCTCTGGGGACGCGGCAAACGGCCGCGCGAGGAGCCCGCAACGAAGACGGGACGCGCCATGCTGGACGCAATCCCGGAGCTCGCCCTCCCGCTCCTCATCGCCCTCCTCTTCTTCACCGGCTCCGCCGGCGTATTCGAGATCGGAGCGCTTTCGGTCACCTGGGTGCTCGCCTGGGGCTTCATCCGCAAGGAATACAGCCTCGCGGGGCTGCTCGCGGCGGGACGCAGGGCCTTCCCGGTCATCGGCGGCACCCTCGTGCTCCTCGCGGCGGCCCGAGGGCTCTCCTACTTCATAATCGACGCGGGCATCCCCTCGCTCGTGACGGGCTTCGTCACGACCTGGATCACCTCGCGCCACCTGTTCATTCTGGCCCTCACCCTCGTACTGCTCGCCGCCGGTTGCGTCATGGACGTGTTCTCGGCCGTCCTGGTGCTCGCGCCCCTCGTTATACCCGCCGCGGACCTCTACGGCATCCACCCGGTGCACCTGTCCGCGATCTTCATCTCGAACCTGGCGGTGGGCTTCCTGACGCCGCCCGTGGGCATGAACCTCTTCCTCGGCAGCTACGCCTTCGGCCGTCCCCTCTGGTCCGTCTGGCGCTCCGCCCGTCGCTTCTTCCTCGTGCAGCTGGCCATAGCGCTCGCCGTGGCCTACCTGCCCTTCCTCAGCCTCTCGTTCGTGAAGTGATGGTCCGCATGAAGCTTCCCGCCCTGGACGGCCTGCGCCTCCATCCCGACGCCCTCCCCATCGACCAGGCGCCGCGGGACGCGCGCGGAGCGGTGCTCTATATCCACGGTTTCACGGGCTATCCGGGGGAAGCCCGTCCCCTGGCGGACAGGTTGCTCCGGGCCGGCTGGGCCGTTTCGGCGCCCCGCCTTCCCGGCCACGGCAGCGGCCGCGCCGATTTCCTTTCGACCGCCAGGCGCGACTGGCTCAGGCGCTCGGTCGACGCCCTGCTCGAGCTCCGCTCGCGCTTCCGCCCCGTGTACGCCTGCGGGCACTCGATGGGCGGGCTGCTCGCGACCATGGCCGCGGCGCGGGTGCCGGTCGACGGGCTCGTCCTCCTCGCGCCGGGCTTCCTCCTGCCCGAGCGCATCAAGGCCGCCCCCTTCCTGGCGCCCTTCGTCCCCTTCGTGCGCCGCGGCTTCCCGATTCCCCCCTGGGACGAAGCGGAACCCCGCCGGACCTACCACGCCGAGTACCGCTCCGACGACATGGTGCGGCCGGCCGCCGAGCTCCTCAGGCTCTCGCGGGAGGCGCTGCGGGACTTACCCGCCATCCGCTGCCGGGTGCTCGTCGTCGGGGCGGGGAACGACCGCTCGGTACCGGCCCGCGTGGTCGGCCTGGTGAGGGAGCGCGCGACGGGAGCCGCGTCGGTCGAGACCGAGGTCCTGGAGGGCGTCGGGCACCTGTTCCATTTCGTCGACGATCCCGACCGGGCCGCCGCTCGCGTGCTCCGCTTCCTCGCGGGAGCCTGAGGAAACCCGGGAGTCGAGCCGGCCGGCGGAGGGCCTGTCGGGCTCCCCTTGCCTCCCCGCGCCTCCCCGTCGCATACTGCGGGCCAAAACCAGCGCGAAGAGGTCTCCCTTCCATGGATCCCATCATCATCTACACGGACGGCGCCTGCTCCGGCAATCCCGGCCCCGGCGGCTGGGCCTTCGTGGTCGTCACCCCCGCCGAGCGCGAGGGCGCGGGCGCCGAGCGCACCACCACGAACAACCGCATGGAACTCATGGCCGTCATCGAGGCGCTCAAGACGGTGCGCGGCGCCGAGGATCCCGTCGAGGTCCGCACCGACAGCCAGTACGTCAAGAACGGCATCACCCAGTGGATCTCCGGCTGGAAGCGCAACGGCTGGCGCACCGCGTCGAAGACCCCGGTCAAGAACAAGGAGCTGTGGGTAGAGCTCGACGCCCTGGTGGCCGAGACGCGCGCCCGCTTCGTGTGGGTGGAAGGTCACGCGGGCGAGAAATACAACGAGCGTTGCGACGAGCTCGCCCGCGAAGCCATCGCCTCCCTCTCCCGCCGCTGATATGTAATCGAAACCACCGAGACGCCGAGGCACCGCGAGAGAACCGTCCCCAAATGAAACGGCACGGAACCAAATCGGTTCCGTGCCATTCCCTTGTATCTCCGTGTCTTCGCGGATATCCGTTTTTTCCGTCAGGCGCGGCCGGCGGAGCCGAGGACTTCCTTGTTCTTGTGCGAGTAGAGCTTCTTGAGCTCGTCGCGGGCCGGACCGAGGTACTTGCGCGGGTCGAACTCGTCCGGCTTCTCGGCGAAGACCTTGCGGATCAGCGCGGTCATGGCCAGGCGCCCGTCGGAGTCGATGTTGATCTTGCAGACCGCGCTGGCGGCGGCCTTGCGCAGCTGCTCCTCGGGGATGCCCACCGAGTCGTCCAGCTTGCCGCCGTACTGCTCGATCATCTTGATGTACTCGACCGGCACGCTCGAGGAGCCGTGGAGGACGATGGGGAAGCCGGGTATGCGCTTCTCGATCTCCTCGAGGATGTCGAAGCGGAGGGGCGGCGGCACCAGGACGCCGTCCGCGGTCCGCGTGCACTGCTCGGGCTTGAACTTGGCGCGGCCGTGGCTCGTGCCGATGGAGATGGCCAGGGAGTCGACGCCGGTCTTCCTCACGAAGTCCTCGACCTCGCCGGGCTGGGTATAGTGGCTGTGCTCGGCGGAAACCTCGTCCTCGACGCCCGCGAGCACGCCGAGCTCGCCTTCCACCGAGACGTAGTCCGCGCGCGAGTGGGCGTAGTCGCAGACCTTCTTCGTGAGCGCCACGTTCTCGTCGTAGGGAAGGTGCGAGCCGTCGATCATGACGCTCGAGAAGCCGTTCTCGATGCAGTCGACGCAGAGCTCGAAGCTGTCGCCGTGGTCGAGGTGGAGCACGATCGGGATGCCCGCGCCCTGGGTGAGCTCCTTCGCGTACTCGACGGCGCCGCGGGCCATGTGGCGGAGCAGGGTCGAGTTGGCGTACTTCCGCGCGCCCGAGGAAACCTGGAGGATGACCGGGCTCCTCGTGTCGGCGCAGGCCTGCACGATGGCCTGGAGCTGCTCCATGTTGTTGAAGTTGTAGGCGGGAATGGCGTAGCCGCCCGCCACGGCTTTCTTGAAGAGGTCGACCGTGTTGACGAGGCCGAGCTCCTTGTAGCTGGTCATCGGGGATGCTCCTTGCTAAGGATATCGTATGGAGCGTAGTCTAGGAGCGATGCCGAGCACTGGTCAATACCCGACGTTTTTCCGTCGCGGACGCCCCGCGCCCCGGCGGGAACGCGCCCGCCCGCTCTTCGCCGCCCTCGCCGCCGCCGGCCTCTGCGCCGCCCTCGCGGCGTGCGAGCGCCCCGTCGTCGCCGTGGTGCTCGATCCGCTGTACGCCGTGGCTTCCCCGGAGGCCGCCGCGGCATTTTCCGGGTTCCGCCTGCCCGGCTCCCGCACCCGCGTCGCCACGCTCGACGCGCGCTCGCCGGACGCGGCCGCCGCCGTCTTCGACGCCTCCGTGGCGCTAGCCTCGCCCCTCGCGCTCCGCTTCATCGCCGAACTGCCGCCCGAGCTCCTCCCTCCCGCCGTGCTCGCCGTCGACGCGCCGGTGCCGCGGGAGCTCGCCGACCGGACCCGCGCGGCCTCGTTCGACCGCTCCGCCGCCTGGAAGGTCGTCGGGGAGCTGTACGGAACGGTCTCGGCGAGCGGAGAGGCGGGCGAGGCGGCGGCGTTCCTCGTCGAAGGACCGGCGAGGTCCGCCGCCCGCGCCGAGGACTTCGCCGGAGCCTACCGGGCGGTCTCCGGGAGAGAAGCCCTGACGAGCGTGCTGCCGGTGGACGCGTCCCAGGCGGCCTTCGACTCGGCGCTGACCGCGCTGCTCCGGCTCGACCTGCGCTACGCGGTCGTGGCGGCCGGCTCGAGGACGCCCGAGGCCGTCCGCCGGCTCGCCGCGGCCGGCGTCGTGGTCGCCGCGGACGCGGAGCTGGCCGGGACGGCCTTCGTCCTCGAGGACGACTGGACCGCCGCCCTCGCGCGGCTCGCCGCAGGGGACGGCGCGCCCGTGGCGCCCTCGCGCCTGTCGCTCGGACCGGCCTTCGCCGCCGCCGCGGCCAGGTCGCCCGCGCTCGCGCAGGCCGCCCGGAAACTCGGCCTGGCCCGTTGACGCCTAAATTCCCTTATTCGGCCTTTCGGTTTGACAAAGGCCCTGGCTGAAAATATACTTCGAGCCGCTTCCTGCCAGGATACATGGGGTAAAAGGAGTTACCGGCATGAAATCATTCATGTCCAGCATCCTCGGCCTTGCCTTCGTCGCGTTCGCGCTGGTCACGGTCCAGCCGCTGGCGGCAGACGACGTCACGGTCAACATCGAATCGGTAGTCGTACAGGATTTCGACGACTCCGCAGCCCAGCCTTGGTTCGTCATGGGTTCCAAATTCTCGACCGAGGGTTTCCCCAAGGCGGCCTACGTGAATTCGTGGCCGCTCGCGGTCTTCGGCTCGAATCCGGCGAACAAGGATAGCCTCAACGCCCTCGGCGTCGCGATGCTCTTCGACCGCCGCGAGTACAACTGGGTCGACCTCGTTCCGGGTAAGAAGAGCGGTTCGGGCGAGAGCGCGACCTACGAGCCGGTGGAGCTTCCGCTGCCGGGGCGCGTCTCGGCCATCGATCTCTGGATCTGGTCGCCGAACTTCTCGTACTACATCGAGGCCTACATCCGGGACTACAAGGGCATCGTCCACGTCATCGACATGGGCGAGCTCTCGCACGTCGGGTGGAAGAACTTCCGGATCAACATCCCGAGCTCGATCCCGCAGTCGAAGAAGTACCTGCCCCGCCGCGAGAGCCTCACCCTCGTCAAGTTCCGGATCTGGACCCGCCCGACCGAGGTCGCCGCGAGCCCGGCCCCGGCCGGCTCGCCGGTCCACGAGAAGGCGGTCTACTTCTACTTCGACCAGCTCAAGGTGCTCACCGACACGTTCGAGTCGCTCTACGACGGCGACCAGCTGACGGATCAGGACTTCGTCGAGAAGACCTGGGGCTCCGGGGAATGAGGAAGGAGGTAAGGTCATGAAGAAACTTGCAACGCTGAGCGTCGCGCTCCTCCTCATCGCCTCCGGCGCCTGGTCCCAGGCCGCCTTCGGCGAACCCGACCCGACCGCGATCGGAATCGACACGGCGCAGCAGAAGCTGAAGGAAGTCTCCGTCGAGAAATTCGAGTCGGCGGGATTCTGGTCCGCCTCCATCAGCCCCGACGAGGGCATCATCCAGGCCCGCCTCTTCGACGGATCGCCCGCCGGAAAGGTCGCCATCGAGGACGAGACCGCGGCGGGCATCGACCCGAAGGTAGCCGACAAGTTCGTCTTCGGCGCCCGCGTCGACTTCTTCCGCCGCGGCTTCAACACCTTCCGGCTGTTCCCGAGCCGCGCGATCCCCATCGAGGGCATCACCAAGACCATCTCCGTATGGGTGGCCGGCCGCAACAACAACCACATGCTGAAGCTCATCGTGCAGGACTTCTTCGGCAGGGAGTACGAGCTGACCCTCGGGAAGCTCAACTTCCAGGGCTGGAAGAAGCTCACGGTGGCCGTTCCCCCGCAGAGCCTCGACGGCTTCACGGGCATCGTCCAGCGCAATCCGGCCTTCAAGGGCAAGATGGGCCTCAAGATCGTCGGCTTCGAGGTCGAGTGCGACCCGATGGAAGCCTTCGGCGTCTACTACATCTACCTCGACGACCTCCGCGCCGTCACCGACCTCTTCGCGGAAGAGAACCGCGACGAGGACGACATCGACGACGACTGGTGATCGACCGCGACCCGAAGGTCGCGCCGCGCCGCCCGCTCCCCGAGCGGGCGGTTTTTTTTGCCGTCACGGGAGTGCTTTTATTACTATTTGGGTAATCTTAAGCGCACCCCTCGCGGTCGCCCAAGGAGCCACGATGAAGACTGCCTTCCGAGCCCTGCTCTTCGCCCCGCTGCTCGCCCTCGCCGCGGGCGTCTCCGCGGCGCAGACCGCGCCCCTCGACGGCGCGGTCGCTGACGGGGAATACGCGATCATCCGGGAAGCGTCCGGCATGCGGCTGGGATTCCGGCTGTCGGCCGACGCTTCGACCCTCTTCGCGTCGGTGACGGTCCGCGGCACGGGCTGGGTGGCCCTCGGCTTCGGCTCGCCCAAGATGGACGGCGCGCGCATGGTCCTGGCCTACGTCAAGGACGGGACGGCGCAGTTCACCGAGGACCTAGGCAAGGGCTGGACGCACGCGCCGACCGAGCCGTTCGCCCTCGCGCGCGCCGCGACGGAAAAGGACGGCTGGACCACGCTCGAGGTGGCGCTCCCCGCCGGCGCCTTCCTCAAGGGTCCGACGCTCGAGGTTATCGCCGCGTGGGGCCGTAACGACGACTTCCGGACGAAGCATTCCGGCCGAACCTCGCTTTCGGTCGGCTTCTAGCCGTCGACGCGACCGTCCCGGGTCCCGCCTCGCGGCTGCTTCGGCTCCCCGACCCTTCCGCCGCCTCGGCGCCTCTTGAAAACGGCGCCCGCGTTCCCGCGTATAAGCGCCTCGAGCCGTTCCACCCCGGTATCGCGCAGCGCCGCCGCGAAGTCGTAGGTCAGCCCGACGTCGAGCGGTGAACACGGCTTTCCGCGCAGCCCTTCCGGAGCGAGATAGGGAGCGTCGGTTTCGAGGAGCAGCCGATCCTCGGGCACGTAGGCGAGCGCGTCCCGGAGCGCGGCGGCCTTCCGGTACGTCACGTTTCCGGCGAAGCTCACGAAGCACCCCAGGTCGAGGAAGATCCGGGCTGCGTCCCGGTCGTAGCCGAAGCAGTGGATCACGACGGGCGTCGAGGGCGAGGCCTCCCGCAAGGCTCCCGCGGTATCCTCGAAGGCGTCGCGCGAGTGCACCACCAACGGCAGCCCATGCTCGCGCGCGATGTCGGCCTGGCCCAGGAAGAGCGCGAGCTGGTCCGCGCGCGGCGCCTCGTCGTGGAAGTAGTCGAGCCCGCACTCGCCGATGGCCACGCACGCCGAGTCGGCGGCGGCGGCGCGGAGCGCGGCGAGCGCCCGTTCGCGACCCTCGACCGCGACCTTTCCGGGCCACGCGCCCGCAGTCAAGCGGACCCAGGGAAAGCCGCCGAAGCGCCGCTTCCGTTCCTCGAAGTCCTCGGCGTCCACCCCGACGTCAACGACGAAAGGCGATGTCGCCCCTTCGCCACTTGCGCGGGTGCCGGGCGACCAGGCCTTGTCCAGCCCGACGATGGCCGCAGCTCCCAGCCGGTCGGCGACGAGCGAGAGGTGGGCATGCGCATCGGTCAGGAAGCGGCGGGCTACGGAAGGTCCGTGGAGCCTTCCGCGCTCCGCTCCCTCCCGGGCCGGACCGTGGCCTTCATCCCCGGATTCCGCCGGCCTCACTGCTTGACCTTGAACGCCAGGCCCTCGGGACCCGCGTCCACCAGGACCCGATCGCCTTCCTTGACCGCGCCGGAGAGCGTCTCGCGGGCGAGCGGATTCTGGACGTAGGTCTGGATGGCCCGCTTCAAGGGGCGGGCCCCGTAGCGGGGATCGTAACCTTCCTTGACCAGCCAGGCGCGCGCCGCGGGACTGAGCTCGAGCCGGATCTTGCGCTCCTCGAGGCGCTTCGCGAGGAGGGCCAGCTGAAGCTCGACGATGCCTGCGATCTCGGCCTCGCCGAGGCGCTCGAACACGACCGTCTCGTCGATGCGGTTGAGGAACTCCGGCTTGAAGCTGCCGCGGAGCAGCTCCGCTATCTTTCCCCGGACCTCGTCCATGTCCTTCGCGGCGAGCACGAACTCGCTTCCGATGTTGCTCGTCATGATGACGATGGCGTTCTTGAAGTCCACCACGCGGCCCTGTCCGTCGGTCAGCCTGCCGTCGTCCAGCAACTGCAGGAGCACGTTGAACACGTCGGGATGGGCCTTCTCGATCTCGTCGAAGAGCACGACGCTGTAGGGCCGGCGCCGGACGATCTCGGTCAGCTGGCCGCCCTCGTCGTAGCCGACGTAGCCCGGCGGCGCCCCGATGAGGCGGCTGACCGTGTGCTTCTCCATGTACTCGGACATGTCGATGCGCGCGAGCGCCTTCTCGTCGTTGAACAGGAAGTCGGCGAGCGCCTTGGCGAGCTCGGTCTTGCCGACGCCGGTGGGTCCGATGAACAGGAAGGAACCGAGCGGACGATTCGGATCCGAAAGCCCGGCCCGGTTGCGGCGTATCGCGTCGGCTATGGCCGCGATGGCTTTCGCCTGCCCCACCACGCGCTTGCCCAGGATGGCGTCGAGCTCGATGAACTTCCGCGCCTCGCTCGAGAGCATCTTCGACACGGGGATGCCGGTCCAGGTCGAGACGACGCGCGCGATGTCCTCCTCGCTCACTTCCTCGCGAAGCAGGCGGTCCTCCTGCTTCTCGGAGGCGATGCGCTCGGATACCTCGGCCAGGCGGCGCTCGGCCTCGCGCAGCTTGCCGTACTTGATCTCGGCGGCCTTCTGGAGCTGGCCCTCGCGTTCGTACTGCTGTTCCTCGATGTTGAGCCTTTCTATCTCGCCCTTGAGGGCGCGGAGCTCCTCGATCTTGTCCTTCTCGTTCCGCCAGCGCAGGCGCATGGCGTCGCGCGTCGAGGAGAGCCCGGAGAGCTCCTTCTCGAGGCGCTGGAGGCGCTCGCGACTGGTGGGGTCGTCCTCCTTCGAGAGGGCCTGGCGCTCGATGGTCAGCTGGAGGATGCGCCGCTCCGCCTTGTCAAGTTCGGTCGGCTGGCTCTCGATCTCCATCTTGATGCGGCTCGCGGCCTCGTCCACCAGGTCGATGGCCTTGTCCGGCAGGAAGCGACTCGTGATGTAGCGATCCGAGAGCGTCGCCGCGGCGACCAGGGCCTCGTCGCGGATGCGCACGCCGTGGTGCACCTCGTAGCGCTCCTTGAGCCCGCGGAGTATGGCCACCGTGTCCTCGACCGAGGGCTCGTCGCAGAGCACGGGCTGGAAGCGGCGCTCGAGGGCCGCGTCCTTCTCGATGTGCTTGCGGTACTCGTCGAGCGTGGTGGCGCCGATGGCGCGGAGCTCGCCGCGCGCGAGGGCGGGCTTGAGGAGGTTGGAGGCGTCCATCGAGCCCTCGGCGGCGCCGGCGCCCACCAAGGTGTGCAGCTCGTCGATGAAGAGGATGACCTCGCCGTCGGACTTCTGCACTTCCTCGATGACGGCCTTGAGGCGCTCCTCGAATTCGCCGCGGAACTTGGAGCCCGCCACGAGCGAGCCCAGGTCGAGGGCGAGGATCTTCCGGCCCTTGAGGCTGTCGGGCACGTCGCCCTCGATGACGCGGCGGGCGAGGCCCTCGACGATGGCGGTCTTGCCGACGCCGGGTTCGCCGATCAGCACGGGGTTGTTCTTGGTGCGGCGGCTGAGGACCTGCATGACGCGGCGGATCTCCTCGTCGCGGCCGATGACCGGGTCGAGCTTGCCCGCGCGGGCGAGCGAGGTGAGGTCGCGGCAGTACTTCTCGAGGACGCGGTACTTCTCCTCGGCGGCCTCGTCGGTGACCCGGCGGTTGCCGCGCACGTCCTTGAGCGCGGCGAGCAGGGGAGCCTTGGCCAGGCCGAATTCCTTGAGCAGGCGCCCCGTGGCCCCCTCGTCCTGGAGCATCGCGAGAAGGACGTGCTCCGCCGCGACGTACTCGTCCTTCATGGCCTCGGCCTCGGCCTCGGCCTTGGAGAGCGTCTTGCTGGCCGCGGGCGACAGGTAGAGCTGCGCCGATTCTCCGTAAACCTTGGGCTTGGCCGCGACGGCCTGCGCGGCCCGGGAGGACAGGCCGGCGCGGTCGACGCCGACCCGGTCGAGCAAGGGCGGCACCACGCCGTCCTCCTGCTCGAGCAGGGCCACGAGCAGGTGCTCGACGTCCACCTGGGGGTGGTCGTTCTTGCGGGCCAGGCCCGAGGCGTCCTGGACGGCCTCGCGGGCCTTCACGGTGAATCGGTCGTAATCCATCTATCGCTCTCCGCCGTTCGGGGGGAATTGACGCGGCGCGGAAGCTTCGCGGCCGCCTCGACGAAGATACTCGCGCGCGGACGCCGCGGACAAGCGGAGCTTGCCGCCGCCCGGCGGCGCGGGGTACCTTTGTTCGCATGAGCGTTACACAGCCCGAGGGACCCGCGGTCCGCCTCGTCTTCCTCCACGGCTTCGAACCGGCGGAAGCCTTGGCCATACTCCGCGCCGCGAAGACCGCCGTGAAGGACCCCGAGAACGTGGCCGCCTCGATGAGCACGCCGACCAACCTCGAATGGAAGGTGGGCGACCTGGTCGCCCACGTCGCGGAGGAGCACGCCTGGTTCCGAGAGCACGGCAGCCCGAAGCCGGACTGAGGCGGCGCGCCTTACTCCGCGCCCGCGCCCGCGCCCGCGGGGGGAAGGTCGAGTTCCAGATCGAGGTCCGGCACCCGTTCCAGAAGTTCGCGGGCGAAATCCTCGCCCGTCGCTCCCCGGCGCAACGCGGCGAAAACGGCGTCGTCGCCCGACACCGAGCCGATGGTGCTCTCGAAGGCGAGGTTGTCGATGGCCAGGCCCACGGCGCCGCCATGGCCCGTCAGGGTCTTGAGGACCACCACCGCGTCGTTCCAGTCGATGGAAACGAAGCCGCGCCGGAGGTCGAGCGCGTAGCTCTTCTCCGACTCGCGGCGCTCCTCCTCGGAGGGCACGGTGTAGAAGTAGCCGGACTTGCCGGCGGATACCTTGCCGACCTTGAGGGACTTGAGGTCGCGCGAAAGGGTGGCCTGGGTCAAGGCGAAGCCTTCGGCGTCGAGCAGCTTGAGCAGCTCGTCCTGCGAGGACACCCGATGGGTCCTGAGCAGTTTCCTGATGGCCTTGAGCCGTTCGTTCCGGTCAGTCATGTCGCACCCCTCCGCGCGGCGCCGAATGCCGCGCCTAGCGCCGGCCGCCAGCATGCCACGACGGCGCGGGGCCAGGCAAGCGGCGATCTCGCGTACCCCCCTCCCCGGCGCTCTCCCCCGGGCCTCGTCCGGGCGCGCGCCCGGCTTGAAAAACGCCCCGAATCCGGCTCGCGCTGGCGCGGCGCTCCGGTCTTGCCGATATGATTAAGGGAAGGAGGGCATCGCATGCCGGATGACGAGCGCGCGGTCGGAAGCGGACTCACGTTCTCCTTCGACCATCGGAAGAACGACGGGTACGCCGAGGTCTCGGTCGAGGCCGACGGCATGCTCGCCCGCGCCGACCTCCATCCGCCCATCGGCGACGGCCTTCCCCTCGCCCCCGATTACGTCGAGAACCTGCTTGCCCGCGCCGGCATCGTGTCGGGGCTTCAGAACGAGGCGATCGCGGAAGCCTGCCTGGCGGCCAACCTGGACCGCAAGCCCTCCATCGGCCTCGTCGTCGCCCGCGGCGTCGCTCCCGAACCGTCCGTCCCGGAGCACGTCGAGCTCTCGGGCAAGGCCGCCGCGGCCGCGGAACCGGGACCGGACTCCCGGACCGAAGCGGACGAGCCGGACGAGGCCGACGCGGCCCGCGTCGATTGGCGCGAAAAAAGCCCCTTCGTCGTGGTGGCCCAAGGCGAGATCCTCGGCTCCCTGGTGAGCGAGCGCCCGGGCTCGGACGGCGTCGACATCTTCGGCAAGGTCCTGCCCTCCTCCCGTCTGGCCCCGCAGACCTACGCGGAAGGCGAGAACGTCGAATTCGCGAACGGCGTGCTTCGCGCGAAAACGGCGGGACGGCTCGTCATCGCTGGAAACCGCGTCGCGGTCGATCCGACGCTCAGGCTGAAGACCGGCATCGGCTACCATACCGGACACGTGAACTTCCCCGGCGACATCGACGTTTCCGGAGTGGTGCGCGACGGATTCCGGGTCCATTGCGGCGGAAAAGCCGTCTTCCGCGACACGCTCGACGCGAGCGACGTCTCGGTCCACGGCGACCTGGAATGCCGACAGGGCCTGATCGGCCGGGAGACGGCCCTGGTCCGGGTCGGCGGCTCCGCGTCCGCCCGCTTCATCGAATCCTGCCGCATCGCGGCACGGGGCGAAGTCAGGGTGGTTTCGGCCATCGTGTCGTCCCGCGTTTGGACGCTCGGCCGCGTCGAGGCCGGCGACCGCGGCCGCATCGTCGGCGGCGAGATCTGGGCGGCCCGCGGCGTCACCTGCGGCGTGCTCGGAAACCACGCCGGCATCCATACGGTGGTCAAGGCCGGCAGCGATTTCGCCGTCCAGCAACGCCTCGACGAAACGCGGACGCGCCTCGAAAAGCTCGCTTCGAGGACCTCGAAGCTGAAGGCGCTCGCCAGGGAACGTCCGGGCGCCAGGGTCGAAGCCGCCCTCGCGGCCTCGCAGCGCGAGGAACTCGAGCTCATCCAGCTGGTCGAAACCCTCGTCGACCGCCTCGACGTGGACGAAGGCGCGACCGTGGAGATCCGCCAGGAAGTCAACCCCGGCGTCATCGTGGACATCTGCCGGGTAAGGCTGGAAATCCGCGAAAGGGCCGGCAAGTGCCGCTTCCGCCTCGACAAGGCCGCGGGCAGGATCCTGGTGGAACGCTAGCATGCGTCCGTACCGGCGCGCTCCGCCGGCGGCCCGATGCCCCGTCCCTTCCACCGGGGCGGACTCGCTTGCGCTCGGGTGGCCGATGCCCTAAGCTGGTTCACGGCATGGTACGGAGCGGCACGATGACGAGCGACGCCAGGAAAACGCGCATTTTCCTCATCGAGGACAACGACGACCACGCCGAGCTGGTGGCGCGCAGCCTCGAAACGGCCTGGCAGCGCCTCGAGCTCGAGCGGGCCCCGGACGGCGAGAGCGCGCTCAAGCGCCTGTTCGAGCTGCGCGACCTGGCCGCGGCGGATCCCGGGGTCCTGCCCGACCTGGTGCTGCTAGATCTCCGACTGCCTAAGGTGGACGGTCTCGAGGTGCTGAGGCGGCTCAAGGAAGACGAGCTGCTCCGTCCCGTCCCCGTGGTGGTCTTGAGCTCGAGCGACGAGGACGGCGACGTCGCCCGCGCGTACGAGCGCTTCGCCAACTCCTACGTCGTGAAGCCGCTCGACTTCTCCCGTCTCGGGGAGCTGCTCGACGAGCTGGGAGCCTATTGGCTCGACGTGAACCGGAAACCCCGGCATGCCTGATCCAGGGGCGGCCGTCCCCGTGCGGGTCCTCCTCGTGGAGGATGACGACGACCACGCCGAGCTCATGCGCTTCGCGTTCGACGAGGCCGGCGGTTTCGACCTGGATCGCTCGTCCGGCGTGGCGGCCGCCCGGAGGCTCATCGACGCGGGGACCTTCGCCCTGGTCGTGTCCGATTACCGGCTGCCCGACGGCGAGGGACTCTCCCTCATAGACCGGGACGGAGAAGGCGAGGTCCGCTTCCCGGTGCTGATTCTCACCAGCCAGGGCTCCGAGACGGTGGCGGCCAACGCCATCAAGCGCGGCGCCCTCGACTACCTCGTCAAGAGCCCCGAGACCTTCGCGCGGCTGCCGGAATACGCGCGCATCGCGCTGCGCGCCTGGGGGGCGGAGCGCGAGCGGACCGAAGCGCGGCGGCGCCTGGAAGCCTCGCTCGCCGAGAAGGAGGTGCTCCTCCGCGAGGTGCACCACCGGGTCAAGAACAACTTCCAGGTCGTCTCGAGCCTGCTCTCCCTGCAGGCGGCCCACCACGGGGACGGTCCGGTCCGCGAGGCCCTCGCGGTCTCGGAGCAACGCATCCGTTCGATGGCGCTGATCCACGAGAAACTCTACGACGCCGGGGACTTCACCGGCATCGACTTCGCCGAATACGCCGAGTCGATGGCGGCGCGCGCGGCCTTGGCCCACGACGCGGGGGGGCGAGGCATCGCGGTCCGGACCCGGCTCGAGCGCGCGCGGCTCCCGCTCGACCAGGCGGTGCCCCTCGGCCTGGCGCTCAACGAGCTCCTTTCGAACGCGTTCGCCCACGCCTTCGGCCCGGGAACCGGAGGCGCCATCGAACTGGTCCTCGCCGCCGGGGACGACGCCTTCCGGCTCGAGGTGGCCGACGACGGAGCGGGCCTGCCCCGGGGCGTCGACGGCCGGGACGCCGACACGCTCGGCTTCCAGCTCATCGAGGTCCTCACGCGGCAGGCGGGCGCCGCGTACTCGGTCGAATCCTCGCCCGGCGCCGGAACCCGCGTCGTCATCACCCTCCCGCGCTTCGGCGCCGCGAACGGGCCGCACGGCCCGCGCCAGGCGTGAAAGCGAGGCCGAGGATGAGGCGGTCGCGCGAGCGACCACGACAATCCGTTCCCATCCGAAAGCGGCGCCAAGCGACGCAGGCGCGCGGCCGAAGGCCTCACGGTCGATCGCCGAAGCGCGCGTCCGCGCTTCGGCGCCGCGAACGGGCCGCACGGCCGGCGCCAGGCGTATAGGCGAGGCCAAGGATGGCCGAGCGCAGCCATTGGCGAACGCGAAGCGTCCGCCAATGTCACGAGGGCGCGCACGAGGCGCGCCCCGTGACTACTATTCCCATTCGATGGTCGCGGGCGGCTTCGACGAGACGTCGTAGACGACGCGGCCGACCTCGGGGACGCGGTTGGTGATCAGGCTCGAGATCTCGAAGAGGTCCTTCCAGGGGAAGGCGAAGGGCTCGGCCGTCATGCCGTCGACGCTCGACACCGCGCGGATGGCCACGACGCGGCCGTAGCGGCGCTCGTCGCCCGCCACGCCCACCGTGCGCGTCGGCAGCAGCACCGCGAAGGCCTGCCAGATCTCCGAATAGAGGCCGCGGGTTTTCAGCTCGTCGACGAGGATGGCGTCCGCCTCGCGGAGCGCGTCGCAGGCTTCCTTCGTCACCTCGCCGAGCACGCGCACGCCGAGGCCGGGCCCGGGGAAGGGATGCCGGCCCACCACGTCCTCGCCGAGGCCGAGAAGGCGGCCCAAATCGCGCACCTCGTCCTTGTAGAGGCGGTCGAGGGGCTCGACGACGAGGCCGGCGGCGCGCTTCCGCTCGACGAGCGGGGTGCCGACGTTGTGGTGGCTCTTGATGACGCGGGCCTTCTTCCCGACGCCCTTGCCGCTTTCGATCAAGTCCGTGTAGAGCGTGCCCTGCGCGAGCAGCGCGTCCTCCAGGGAAAGGCGGGCCACCTCGCGCTCCTGCACGCGGATGAAGGCGTCGCCGATGGCCTTGCGCTTGGCCTCGGGCTCCTCGAGCCCGACGAGCGCGGCGAGAAATTCCGCCTCCGCGTCCACGACGTGCAAGTGCTTCGCCCCGAGCTTCCCCAGGATGCGCCGGACCGCTTCGGTCTCGCCCTTCCGCATGAGGCCCGTGTCGACGTAGAGCAGGTGGACCCGCTCCGGGTCGAGCGAGCGGAGGAGCAGGGCGCCCGCGACGGTCGAGTCGACGCCGCCCGAGATGAGGAGCAGCACCGGCTTCGTCCCCACGCGGGCACGGAGCCTTTCCCCTTCGTCCTCGAGGAAGGCCTCCATGGTCCATTCGGGCTTCGCGCCGCAGATGCCGAGCGCGAAATTCCCGATGATCTCGAGTCCCTTTTCGCAGTGGCTCACCTCGGGATGGAACTGGACGCCCCGGAACGGCAGTTCGCGGTGGCGCACGGCTGCGGGTATCCCGTTCCCCGACACGGCGAGGACCTCGAAGCCGGGAGCGCATTCGTCGACCGAGTCTCCGTGGCTCATCCAGCTGGAGAACTCCGGCCCGACTCCCCGGAAGAGCGGGTCCTCCGCGACGACGCGCACCGCCTGGCGGCCGTACTCCCGGTCGGGCAGTCGGCGCACCTTTCCCCCGAACTCGAGCGTCATGCGCTGCATGCCGTAGCACACGCCGAGCACGGGAAGCCCGAGGCGCCATACGCGCGGGTCGGGGGCCGGCGCGCCCTCCTCGTAGACCGACCAGGGCGACCCGGAGAGGATGATGCCCTTGACGCCACGGAGCCGCGCCTCGTCGAGGACCGCGTCGCCCGGGACGATGTCCGCGTAGACGCCCGCCTGGCGCGCGCGGCGCCCGATCAGCTGGGTGTACTGGCTGCCGAAGTCGAGGATCAGGATCGAATCCACGGGCTCTCCCTCACGATGGTCTGCTGGCGGTCCGAGCCCACGGACACCATGGTGATCGGCGTCTCCGTGAACTCCTCGATGAAGGCGACGTAGTCGCGCGCGAGGCGTGGCAGCTCGTCCCAGGTCCGCGCCGCGCCGATGGGCTCCTTCCAGCCGGAGAACGACCTGAGGACGGGCTCGGCCTCCGAGAGGTCGCGCATCGAGGCCGGGAAGGTCTCGACGAGGCGGCCGCGGACGCGGTAGGCGACGCAGGCCTTGAACTCGTCGAGGCCGTCGTAGACGTCGAGGTGGGTCAGTACGAGTCCGTCGATCGAGTTGGCCGCGCACGCGTAGCGCAGCGCCACGAGGTCGAGGTAGCCGCAGCGGCGCGGGCGCCCCGTGGTGACGCCGTACTCGTTGCCGGTCTCGCGGACGAAGCGGTCGAGCTCGCCCTGGCTCTCGGCGTCGAATTCCGTGGGGAAGGGGCCGTTGCCGACCCGGGTCGAATACGCCTTGAACACGCCGAGCACCCGGTCCACGGCCCGCGGCCCGATGCCGCCCTGCGTGGCCACGCCGCCAGCGCTCGAGGTGCCGCTCGAGACGTAGGGGTAGGTTCCCGCGTCGATGTCGAGGAGCGCTCCTTGCGCCCCCTCGAAGAGGGTCCAGGAATTCCGGTGCGACCTCAAGTGGTCCACGAGGTCGACGGCCATGGGGAGGAGTTTCGGCGCCCATTCCGCGGCGAAGGCGCGGTCCCCGTCCTCGAGGGCCTCGAGGCGCTCCGGGTCCGCCAGGTCGGCCACGCGGAGGCCGTCGCGGCTCGCCTTGAGGCTGTACGCTATTCCGATGCCGCGACCCGTGGTGCCGATGGGTTTGCGGCGCGCGGCGTCGTGCGCCTTGTCGAGCTCGCGGTAGCGCGGCAACACCAGGTGGGCGCGGTCGGATATCAGTACCCGGCCCTTCCAGTCGATCCCCCGCGACTCGAGCATCGAGAGCTCCTCGAAGAGCGCGACCGGGTCGATGACCATGCCCGAGCCGAGCACCACGACCTTGTCCCCGTAGAGAATGCCCGAGGGCACCAGGTGGAGCGCGTACTTCTCCGCGCCGTGCACGATGGTGTGTCCCGCGTTCGCCCCGCCCGAGAAGCGGACGATGAGCCCCGCCTCGCGCGCCAGGTAGTCGACTATCTTTCCCTTGCCTTCGTCGCCCCACTGGGCTCCGATCACGACGACGTTCATGCTGCTTCCTCCCCGTCAGAGCGGGCGGCCGTAGTTGGGAGCCTCCTGCGTGATGGCCACGTCGTGCGCGTGGCTCTCGCGGAGGCCCGAGTTGGTGATGCGGACGAAGCGCCGGTAGCGCCTGAGCTCGTCGAGGTCGCGGCAGCCGCAGTAGCCCATCCCCTTGCGCAGCCCGGCCGCGAGCTGGTGCACGAAAGGGGCGAGCTCGCCCTTGTAGGGCACGCGCCCCTCGACGCCCTCCGGCACCGGGCTCTCGTCCTTGCCGATGCCGTAGCGGTCGCCGGAGCCGGCCTTGAGCGCGCCCATCGAGCCCATGCCGCGATACTCCTTGTACATGCGGCCCTCCCAGAGGACCTCGCGGCCGGGGCTTTCGCGGAGGCCCGCGAAGAGGTTGCCGAGCATGATCGATCCCGCGCCCGCGGCTATCGCCTTCACGAGGTCGCCGGAATACTTGACGCCGCCGTCCGCCACGACCGGTATGCCCGACCTGGCGGCCTCCTCGGCGCAGCGGAGCACCGCGGTGAACTGCGGCACGCCGACGCCCGCCACGACGCGCGTCGTGCAGATCGACCCCGGGCCGACGCCAACCTTGACCGCGTCGGCGCCCGCGTCGACGAGGCGGCGCGTCCCCTCCTTCGTGGCCACGTTGCCGCCGATCACCGCCACTTCGGGCCAGGACTTCCGGATGGCGGCCACCGCCTCGACCACGTTGCGCGAGTCGCCGTGCGCCGTGTCGAGCACCACGAAGTCGACGCGGGCCTCCTTGAGGAGCGGCATGCGGACCGCGTAGTCCTGCGGGCTCACCGCCGCGCCCGCCACGAGGCGGCCCGAGCCGTCGAGGGCCGCGTTCGGGTACCTCTCGTGCTTTTCCATGTCCTTGACGGTGACGAGGCCCGCCAGGCGGCCCGCGGCGTCCACGATTGGCAGCTTCTCGATGCGGTGCTCGTCGAACTTCGCGCGCGCCGACTCGGGCGTCGGCTCTCCGCGAACCACCACGGGGTCGCGCGTCATGGCGTCCGAGACCAGGGCGTCGTCGTCGCGGCGGAAGCGCAGGTCGCGCGAGGTGATGATGCCGACCACCCTGCCCTCGCCGTCCAGCACGGGCAGGCCCGACACGCCGCGCTTCGCCATGACGACGCGGACCTCGCGCAGGGTGCGGTCCGCCTCCACGGTCACGGGGTCCTCGATGATCCAGTTGATCCAGCGCTTGACGGCGGCCACCTGGGCGGCCTGCTCCTGGGGCGAAAGGTTGCGGTGGATGACGCCGGCGCCGCCCTGCAGGGCGAGCGCGATGGCCAGGCGCTCCTCGGTGACGGTGTCCATGGCCGCGCTCACCAGCGGTATGCGCAGTTCCACGTCGCGCGCCAGGCGGGTACGCGTGTCGCACTCGCGCGGCAGCACTTCCGACCAGCCCGGCTCGAGCAGGATGTCGTCGTACGAATAGGTTTCCTCGATCGTCCCCGGCATGGCCCCTCCCTTCCGTCCCGTATCGACTCGAGGCCGCGCCGCGCGGCCCCGACGGGACGGCGGGCGGCCGGTTTCCCCGACCTTCAGTCCGTCTTCGTCCCGCTCCCGGACGGCTCCCCGCCGCCGCCCGCCCCGACGCGCGGCTTCAGGCCCTCCAGGCCGCCCTTCCATCGCGCGGCGAGGGCGCGGTATTTCTCGCCGAGCTTCGCCGCCTTTTCCGCAGCGCGCCCGCGGTAGAGCTCCGGCCGCGCGAAGAAGGCGGCCGGATCCTCGTGGCCGAGCCGGCGCAGCTGCGCGTACACCGCGTCCCGGAGCTCCGGGTGACGCTCCAAGGCCGCGGACAGCGTGACGCCCGAGGCTTCCGCCTCGAGGGTGAGCTTCCGCACCGCCTCGTGCGCGTCGGCCACGCCCGCCTCGGCGAGCAGGATGTAGGTCGGTTCGGCCAGCACGAGCCCGGCTCCGGAGGCCAGGTTGGCCGCCATGCGCGCCCGGTCTACCTTGAGGCCCCGGAGCACCTTCAGCATGCGGTTGGCGGCCGCGCAGAGCCCCGCGACGAACTCGACCGTGAAGCGCTCGCTCGCGGAGTTCGTGAGGTCCCTCTGGTGCTCGGAGATCTGGTCCATGAAAAAGGTCATGGATCGCGGGAAGAAGGCCTTCCAGAGGCTCTTGACGTGCTCGGAGTTCCAGGGGTTGCGCTTCTGGGGCATGGTGGACGAGCCGACCTGCGTCTCGCCGAAGGACTCGCGCACCTCGTCGATCTCCTCCCGCTGCAGGTGCCGGAGGTCGTCGGCCAGGTTGGCGAGCACCCCGAAGGCCACGTCCAGCTCGAGGAGCAGGCGGAGCGCGTGCTCGCTTTCGACGAGCTGGGTGGAGTGCTCCGAGGGCTCGAGGCCGAGCCGCGAGAGGCAGGCGCGCTCGATGGCCTCGGGGTCGGCGTAGCTCATGGCGAGCGCGTTGTAGCTGCCGGTGGCGCCCGCGAGCTTCCCGCGGAGGTCCTTCGCCAGCTCCTCGATCCGGGGCAGGCACTTGCCGAGCCGGGCGGCGTACTCGGCCATCGCGAAGCCGAAGGTGATCGGCACGGCGTGGCGGCCGTGCGTGCGCCCGACCTGGGGCGTCTCCGCCTCCTCGAGGGCCAGGCGCCCGAGTTCGTCGAGCACGGCCGCGAGCAGGGGCAGGACCACCTCGAGCGCCGCGTCGCGCAGGGTCAAGGCGCGAGCCGAGTCGAGGATGTCGACGCTCGTCGCGCCGAGGTGCACGAGGGGCGACGCGTCCGCCGGCACCAGGCGCTTCAGCACGTTGACGAGGGCGCGCACGTTGTGGCGGGTCTTTTCCTCTTCCGCGGCCACCTCGGCCGGGTCGAGGGCGGCGGCGATCGCTTCCAGGCGCGCGAAAAGCTCCGGATCGGCCCGCCCCCTCGCCTCGAGGTGGGTCTCGAGCAAGGCGACCTCGACCCGCGCCTGCGCGCGGACCTGGGCCTCCTCCGAAAGGCGGTCGGCCAAAGCCTCGAAGACGGCCTCGTTGGCTTCCCAGTACCGATGGTCGAGCGGCGAGAGGTTTCGGAAGATGTCGCGGGAGTGCATGTCCCATGATGCCGGAGACCCGCGGGGGTTGGCAAGGGGGCGGCGCCCGGCCCGGAGCCTCCATCCCTTTCGCCCTACCCCCGCCCCCCGCTCCGCGACCCGCGGTACCGCTGGACGCGCGCTTCCGGCTTCGCGATACCGCTCGGGTTCCTGTTTCCAAGCGGCCCCGCCGGGGCTATATTGGAACAGGGTCGCCGCTCGGCGGCCCGGCCGCGCGGGCCGCGGCCGCCAGACGAGCATGCCGAAACGGAGCCGATCCATGAAAGCCCACGCCATCAGCGAGCACGTCCACGTCCTCCACGCGGACATCGAGACCGACGACCTCTTCGAGGGCATCTGGCCCATTCCCCACGGCGTCTCCCTCAACTGCTACGTCGTCAAGGGCGAGAAGACCGCCCTCGTCGACCTCGTCCGCGACTGGAGCGAAGCCCCGACCCGCCTCGAGGAGGAGCTCGCCTCCGTCGGCGTCGCGTGGGGCGACGTCGACTACCTCATCCTCAACCACCTCGAGCCCGACCACACGGGCTGGCTCGCGGAGTTCCGCGCCCTCAACCCCAAAGCCGAGATCCTCGCCACGGCCAAGGGCCTCGAGCTCGTCAGGAACTTCTACAAGATCGAGGAAGGCGTCCGCGCGGTGAAGTCCGGCGACACGCTCGACCTGGGCAAGGGCCTCGTCCTCTCCTTCCACGAGATCCCGAACGTGCACTGGCCCGAGACCATGGCCACCTTCGAGCCCGCTTCCGGAACCCTCTTCGCCTGCGACGCCTTCGGCGGCTTCGGCCGGCTCGGCGACCGCGTCTTCGACGACCAGTTTTCCGCCGAGGAGCACGCCTTCTACGAGAAGGAGAGCCTCCGCTACTACGCCAACATCGTCTCGAGCTTCAGCCTCTTCGTGAAGCGCGCGGTGCAGAAGCTCGAAGGCCTCGACGTCAAGGTGGTCGCCCCGAGCCACGGCATCGTCTGGCGCAGGGAACCGACGAAGATCATCGAGCGCTACCTCCGCTACGCCGCCTACCTGGACGGCCCGCGCGAGAAGGAGATCTGCGTCGTCTACGGCTCGATGTACGGCAACACGGAGAAGGGCCTGCGCGCCGTGCTCGACGGCATCGAGGACGAGGGCGTCCCCTACTCCGTCCACCGCGTACCCAACGAGGACGTGTCCTTCGCGCTCGCCGACGCGTGGAAGAGCGAGGGCATCGTCGTCGCCATGCCCACCTACGAGTACAAGATGTTCCCGCCCATGGCCTGGGCCCTCGACATCTTCGAGCGCAAGCACGTGTGGGGCCGCAAGGCCCTCCGCATCGGCAGCTGGGGCTGGGTCGGCGGCGCCAAGAAGGAGTACGACGAGCTCGTCGCCCCCCTCAAGTGGGACTGCATCGAGCCCGTCGAATGGGCCGGCTCGCCCGGTCCCGAAACCCTCGCCGACCTGCGCGAGGCGGGCCGCTTCCTCGCCCGCGAGATCAAGGGCGCGAACTCCTGAATCCTGTCCGGGAGGGGAACCGACGGTTCCCCTCCCGGACCCACCCTTCCCCAGTCGACCAGATGAAACACTCGAAGCGTTTCATCTGGTCGACTCCGCAATTCCTCGAAACGCTGTCGCGTTTCTCCGTAATTGCCGCATCGAGGTAGTACCTGAACAGGCTCGATGGCCTGTTCAGGTACGATTCCTCAGAACCTCCCGAGGTCCTTGTCGCCGCGGCCGGAGAGGTTGACGATCGCCAGCCGACCTGAGTCGGCGAGCCGCTTCTCAGCGAGCGCCGCCGCGTGCGCGCTCTCGATGGCGGGTATGATGCCCTCGAGCCGCGAGAGCTTCCGGAAGGCCGCCACCGCCTCGTCGTCCATGATCGGTTCGTACTTCACGCGCCCGGAGTCCTTGAGCATGGCGTGCTCGGGACCTATGCCGGGGTAGTCGAGCCCCGCCGAGATCGAGTAGGCGTCCACGGGGTTCCCCGAATCGTCCACCAGGCAGTAGGAGTAGGTTCCCTGGAACACGGTCGGCTTGCCGCGCGTGAGCGTGGCGGCGGTTCGGAGGCCGGCCACGTCGGTTCCCCCGCCCTCCGCTCCGAAGAGCTCGACGCCCTCGTCGTCGAGGAAGGCCGAGAAGAGGCCGATGGCGTTCGAACCGCCGCCCGCGCAGGCGAAGCAGGCGTCCGGCAGCCGTCCTTCCTTTTCGAGGATCTGGCGCCGGGCCTCCTCCCCGATGACCGACTGGAAGCGCCGCACGATAGAGGGGTACGGGTGGGGTCCCACCGCGGAGCCGAGGCAGTAGAAGACCTCGGGATGCTCGATGTAGTGGCCGAGGGCCGCGTCCACGGCGTCCTTGAGGGTGCCCGTGCCCGCGTCGGTGGTCACGACCTCGGCGCCGAGCAGCTTCATGCGCTCCACGTTCGGGGCCTGGCGCCGCGCGTCCTCGCTGCCCATGAACACGGCGCACTCGAGGCCGAAGAGGGCGGCCACCGTGGCGGTCGCGACGCCGTGCTGACCGGCGCCGGTCTCCGCGATGAGCTTCCGGGCGCCCATGCGCCGCGCGAGCAGGGCCTGCCCGAGCGTGTTGTTGATCTTGTGGGCGCCCGTGTGGTTCAGGTCCTCGCGCTTCAGGTACACGGTCGCGCCGATCTCGTCGGATAGGCGGCGGGCCAGGTAGAGCGGGCTTTCGCGGCCCACGTAGTCGCGGAGCAGGGAGCGGTACTCGGCCATGAAGGCCGGGTCGGCCAGGGCGGCTTCGAACTCGCGGGCCAGGTCGAGCAGTTTCGGGGCCAGGACCTCGGGAACGAAGGCGCCGCCGTAGGCGCCGAAATAGCCGGAACGGAGGGCGGATTCGGATTCGAGCGAACGCATGGATGTCTCCTTCTTCCCCCGCGCTTTTCGCGGGGCGTGGCCGTGAGGCGGTTTCGCGACGTTTCGATGTGCGGTTGCGGGGAGCGGCTCAGCGGCGCCAGAGCAGGACGCCGGGAATGCGGAAGAAACGCAGGTCGTGATGTTTCATGCACGGCACCATACCGGACGCGCCGCGTTACTGTCAATAGATACTTTATGGAAAAGCGAAGATCTTCGCGCAAGTCGAGCCCGCCTGGCGGATCCGAGGACCGTCGGGGCGGAGGCCCGCGCTCACGGGCCGGTGCGGGCCGGGCCGGCGCGGCGCGCCTCGGAGCCTCGCGCGGCGAGGGCGGCTCAGACCAGGTCGGCGTAGCGCGCTTCGGAGCCCTGGGCCGCGAGCGCGTCCATGAGCGCGTCCGGCGCGACGAGCAGCTGGAGGCCGCGCGCGCCCGCGCTCACCGAAACACGCTCGTGGAGCTGGGCCGCCTCCTCCACCAGCACCATGAGCGGCTTCCTCGTGCCGAGGGGCGAGCAGCCGCCGCGGACGTAGCCCGTCGCGCCGAGGAGCTCCTTGAGCGGCAGGAGCTCGACGGCCTTCTCGCCCGCCGCCTTGGCCGCCTTGCGCAGGTCCAGTTCCTCGCCGCCGGGCACCACGCAGAGGAAGACGCCCGAACGTTCGCCGCGGAGGGCCAGGGTCTTGTAGACGCGCTCGAGGTCCTGGCCGGTCTTCGCGGCCACCGCCGCCGCGGAGAGATCCTCCTCGTCCACCTCATAGGGGATGAGCTCGAAGGCGGCGCCCCGCGCCTCGAGGAAACGGACGGCGTTGGTCTTCATGGCTTCGACATCCGCCGCTTCCGGTCAGGGCCCGACGCGGACCGCGCGCCGGCCGATGCCCAGCTCGCGGAGAGCGCCCCGCACCGCCTTCGCCATGGGCGGCGGCCCCGAAACGAAGCAGCGGGTCGCTGGATCGGCCAGGAGGGTTCCCGAAAGCCGGGCGAGCGACTCCGCGTCGGGTCGCCCGCGCTCCCCGTTCCAGAGCGGGTCGTGGGTCAGGACCGGGGTCCAGGAAAAGGCGGGGAAGGTTTTCGCGTACGCGGCGAAGTCGCGCGAGGGCTCGAGCTCGTCCCTGGTCCGCGCCCACCAGAGGAGCAGGGTCGGCCGGTCCTGGTCGGCCCAGGCCAGGTGCTCGACGAGGCCCAGGAACGAGGCGATGCCCGAACCGCCCGCCACGAGGACGAGGGGCCCTGCATCGCGCGCGGAGCGTCCGTCGAGCCAGGGCCGCCCGCGCGGCGGCCCGACCAGCGCGTAGTCGTCCGCGGCGAGCCCCGCCTCGACGGCCGTCACGAAGCGGAGGGTCCACGCGTCCACGGCCTTGACGAGGAATTCCATGCGACCGCCCTCGTGGGGGGCCGAAGCGACGGGGAAAATCCGCGAGGTTCCCGGCGCGGAGGCCGCGACGAGGCGGAGCGTCGCCGACTGCCCGGGCAGCCAGCGCGGGAACGCGCCTTCGGCCGGCTCGAGCGCGAGCCGCGCGGTGCGCGGGCCCGCCATCGAGGCCCGCGCGATGACGCAGGGCACCGTCCCGGTCAAGGCGAAGGCCATGGCTTCGTCAGCGCCTCGGACGGAACATGCGGTAGTTGATGAAGGGGAAGAGGTTGTTGCGCTTCTCGAGGCGGGTGATCCACTCGGTGCCGACCTGGTTCGCGCAGAGCATCTCGTAGATGCGGTTGAAGTTGGTCACCGCGTCCTCGACCTGCTTGCGCGCGAAGGAGCTCGATTTTCCCGCCCGCATGAGCAGGGCCCAGTCCGAGCATTGCGCCAGCAGGGTCTCGCGGGCGGCCTGGTTGAGCACGCGCTCCTTGAGGCCCGATTCGTTCGGGAAGCGCTCCGCCAACTCGGCCATGCGCTCGGCCACCTTGATGGCGTGCCGGTAGATCCAGTCGTTGGAGCCGTTGAGCCAGACGTCCGCGTAGCCGCCGTCGCCCCAGGACGAGAACTCGGGCACCGATTCCTGCGAGTCGGGGTGCAGCTTCAGGTATTCCTCGAGCGTGACGAATGACAGCATCTTGCCGTCGTTGGCCCGCCGGAACAGGGCCTCCAGCCAGAGCGGCCCCTCGAACCACCAGTGGCCGAAGAGCTCCGCGTCGTAGGGGCAGACCATGAGCGGCGGACGGTCCAGGTGCGGGCCGGCGGCCTCCGCCTGGGCGGCGCGATCGCGCAGGAAGGCTTCGGCGTGCTCGAAGGCGCGGTTGTACGCGGCGCTCGGGTCGTAGGGCCGCTTCTGGTCGGTCTTTCCCGTCACCGCCCAGTACTTGAACCCGGTGAAGATGCGGGTGCGGTCCTCTTCGATGAAGGGAGCCACGTAGTCGAGGCCCAGGTCGAAGCCGATGTCGCGGTAGAAGTCGCGGTAGGCCGGATCCGCGGGGTAGCCGGAGTTCTCTGACCAGACGGCGTCGGTGGAATCCACGTCGCGGATGAAGAACGAAAGGCCGTTCGCCGAGCGCGTCGGCGCGTAGGAGCCGCGCTCCGGCACCGGGTCGCCGAGCAGGGCGCCCCGCGTCGAGACCACGGTGAACTGGAGGTTGTTGGCCCTGAGCACGTCCTCCGCGCCGGGGTACCAGCCGAGCTGGGGCATCCAGAAGCCCGAGGGGAGCTTGCCGAAGGCCGCGCGGTGGCCGGCCACCGCGGTCTCCACCTGGGCGGGCACCACCTGGCCCACGTCGCGGAAGATGGGCAGGAAGGCGTGGGTCGCGCCGCTCGTCATGATGTCGATGCGGCCTTTCTTGTAGTAGAAGTCGAAGGCGGCCACGAGGTCGCGGCCGTAGAGGCCGACGAAGTCGTCGCGATCCATGCGGTACAGGTTCTCGTACAGGCGGGCCAGGTTGTGGAAGGCCGTGTCGCCGGCGGTGCGCTCGAGCTCGCGCCGCGCCAGTTCGAGCTGCTGGTCAAGGAAGCCGACGTAGCGGTCCTTCAGGAGCTCGTCCCCGAGCATGGCGATGAGGGTCGGCGAAAGCACCAGGGTGAAGCGGTAGGGCACCGCGTCGGCCTCGAGCCTGCGCATGAGCCTCAGGAGGGGCAGGTAGGTTTCGCTCATGGCCTCGAAGAGCCAGCGTTCCTCGAGGAAGCGCGGGTAGTCCGGCTGCCTTACGAAGGGCAGGTGGGCGTTGAGGACCAGGGCGATATAGGCGCTCCGCTCTCCGTTCATGCGCGTTCCTCCCCTCCGAGTATGCGCGAAGGGTGCCGTTCGTCCTCCGGCTCTATGCGCAGGCCGCGGATGCCCGAGAGCCTGAGCAGCTCGGCCTTCCGCGCCTCGAGCTCGGCCAATGGCTTCGACAAGGAGGCTCGGGGAGTCCTGACCACGTTCGACCTGGCGAGGGCCTTTTGGCGGGCGCCGAGCCGTACGCAGATGTCGATGCGGTAGCGGGAATCCTGGTCGGGCAGGTTGAGGTACCATTGGGCGTCCTCGTCGCCGACCGCTATGTCGAAGTGGTCGGCGGACGAGCCCTCGGCGCGAGGCTCCTCGACGACCCGGAGGAAGTAGCCGGAAAACTCCGGATCGGCCTCGTAGCGGTCCCGGTCCTCGTCCTTCACGTCCCAGTAGGCGAAGGCCCAGGCGGGGTCGCGGACCAGCACCCTGACGGAAGTCTCGTTGTAGCGGCGCTCGATGCAGGGCGCGGCGTCGAGCGAAGCGTCGAAATCGTCGAGCTCTGAACCCGAGTATTTCTTCTCCTCGACGTGGACCGGGGCGTCCCTGTCCACGCGCCTGTCCTCGTGGTCTTCCTCGAGGGCCTCGACGAGGGTCTCCTGGACGGCGGCGCGCTCGAGCCCCGGCGGCAGGTCGAGACCCATCTTCTCGGCGAGCGCGTAGAGCGCTTCCATCGAAAGGTCGTTCAGCTTGTCGACGTTCACGGGCGCATAGTGGCCGATCGCCCGGAGGGGTGTCAAGTCGAGGAAACCGGCGCCATCCGGCCGCGCGGTCAGCGCTCCCCGGCGGGGCTCGCGGAAGTTCCGGCGCCGCCCTGCCCCTTCGGAGAGCGTCGACGCCTGCGCCGGCGACGCTTCGCCGCCTCGCCCGAACGGTCCGGCTCGGCGCCGTCCTCGCCCAGGGGCACGGGCCGGGACGCCCGGACCTTGCCGGGAGCGCTCTTGCGTCCCTCGTCGACGGGTTTCGGGGCCGAAGCCCGCGAGGCCGCCTCGACGGCGGTGTCGGCGGTCTGTCCCTCGTCGGCCGAGCGCCCGCCCTTCCGGCGGCGCCTGGTCCGCTTCCGCTTCTGGTGGGGCGCCGCTTCGGGAGCCCTGTAGACGAGGCGCACCGCGGCCTCGAGCTCGACGCGCGGCATCACGAGGGGCTCGAGCAGGGCGCGGGCGGCGGCCACGGCGGCCCTCCAGGACTCGTTCGGGTCGGAAGCGGAGGGAGCCGCGCAGGCGGCCTCGACGTCGGCCCTTACCACGAAGGAAAGCAGGCGCGAAAGCGTCTTGTCGCGGGTCTCTTCCACCGAGGCGTCGAGCTCGGCCAAGGCCTTCCCGAAGCTCGCCCGGAAGCCAGGGTCGGCGTCGAAGCGCGCCGCGAGCGCGGGCATGAAGCGCGGCAACAGCTTGTAGCGCGAGAGCCCCTCGAAGATCGGCGCCGATCGACCGGACCCGAGCACCTTCGCCAGCTCCTCGGAGAGCCGGGAGCTCGAGGCGTCGGCGAGCAGGCGGGCGTCGCGGCGCATGGCCATCGAAAGGCCGAGCGGGATCCGGCAGCCGGTGGTGGCGGAATACTTGACCGCGCGGAACATGCGCACGGGGTCCTCGCGGAAGATGGTGGCGAGGGGGATGACCGGCTTGATGCGCCGGGCCATGACGTCCTTGAAACCGCCGACGTAGTCGACCAGGAGCTGGCCGATCGGGTCGTAGTAGAGGGCGTTCATGGTGAAGTCGCGCCGGAGCGCGTCCTCGTCGATGGTGCCGTAGGTGTTGCCCACCGTGCCGTCCTTGATGGACCGGAAGGTGGAGACCTCGAAGATATGCGGCCCCGCGTAGACGTGCACCAGGCGGAAGCGGCGCCCGATCACCCTGGAGTTGCGGAAGATGCGCCGGATGCGCGGCGGCTGGGCGTCCGTGACGATGTCGAAGTCCTTGGGGTGCCGGCCGAGCAGGAGGTCGCGCACGGCGCCGCCGACGATGTAGGCGTCATGGCCGGAGGCCCTGAGCCTCTCGACGATGCGGTAGGCGTCGGGATCGATGGCCTTGGCCTCGATCCGGTGTTCCCGCGCCTCGTAGACCAGCGCTTTCCTGACCGGTTTTCCCTCGGAGTCCTTGCTGTAGCGTGTGAGCACGCGAACCTCTGTGTAGGGAGCGCGCGCCTCGTCGCGGCGGGCCGTCTCCGCATCTATCTGGATTTGCCGAAACGGGCGGTTCCGCGCGTCGCCCCGCGGCGACGCCTCGCGGAACGGATCCGCGGGCGCGAAGGGCGGGCGGTGGAGTCGCGGACGCGAGGTCCGCGGTCCTTCGCCCCCGCGGGGAACCCGCCGGGTGATTATGGCCGCGCGGGGACGGCTCGGTCAAGCCTTCGCGCCGCTCCCGCCGCCCGCCGCCGCCCGCTCGAGCCAGGCCGCCAGGTCGTCCATGACCTCGGCCCGGTTGGTCTCGTTGAGCATCTCGTGGCGCCCCTCAGGATAGAGCTTCGACGTGACGTCGACGAGTCCGGACGCGCGGTACGCGGCCGCGAGGGCCTCGACGCCTCCGATGGCCGCGCCTACCGGGTCGCGGGAACCCGCGAAGATCAGGACCGGCAGGCCCCTCGGAATCCGCTCGAGCGTGGAGCGCCTGGCGATGAAGGCGCTTCCCTCGCTCATGTCGCGGAAAAAGTCCCAGGTGCAGGTGAAACCGCAGTCCGGGTCGGCGTTGTAGGCGTCCACCTGCTCCGGATCCCGGGAAAGCCAGTCGTTGCGGGTGCGGACAGGCTCGAAAGCCTTGGCGTAACCGCCGAGCGTGATGGAATCGGCGAATTCGGCGATGCCCCTGCCACCCTGGAGCAGGCGCCCGAGGCCCGCCACCAAGCCGCTCGCGGCGGCCAGGGCCGGAGGCAATGCGACTATGCCGGAAAGGGCGCAGGCCGCGAGGCCCTCGCCGTGGAGGGCGATGTAGGCGCGCGCCAGGCTCGAGCCCATGGAATGCCCCAGCAGCGCCACCGGCAGCCCCGGCCACTCCCGTTCGGCGAAGAGCCGGAACGCGTGCAGGTCCTCGACCACGCGGAAGAAGCCCTTCGAGGCGGCGAACCAGCCCCTGCCGCCGGAAGAGGCGGCGGTGCGGCCGTGGCCCCGGTGGTCGGGAACGAGGAGGATCCAAGCTTCCTTCGAAAGCCGCTCCGCGAGGCGCTCGTAGCGCCCCGAGTGTTCCGCCACGCCGTGCGCCACCACGAGGACGCCGCGCGGCTTCGAATCCGGCTCGAAACGCCGTGCGAACACCTCCACGCCGTCGTCCATCCGCAGGGTGAAATCTCCCTTCTTCATCGGTTCCCCCTTCGCGCGGCGAAGTATAGCACCCGGTCGCGCGCGGCGCGACGAATTCCCCTCAAGTCCCGCGCGCGTCCTGCCGATACGTAAGCATGAAGGTCTACCCGTAACGGGGGCGGATCGAAGGAGGGGCCTCGGAGGGGCGGCAAGAGTACCGGATTTCGACCGGACGCGGACCGGTGGACAACCGCGCGCGGGGCATGGACGTCCCGCGAACGACCTACACGGAGGATTCCAATGATCATCAATCACAACCTGAGCGCCATGTACGCCGACCGCCAGCTGCGCGTGAACGGCCTGTACCTCGACAAGAACATGGAGAAGCTCGCTTCCGGCATGCGGATCAACCGCGCCGGCGACGACGCTTCCGGCCTCGCCGTTTCCGAGAAGATGCGCTCGCAGATCCGGGGCCTTAACCAGGCCTCGAAGAACGCCGCCAACGGCATCAGCTTCATCCAGACCACGGAAGGCTTCCTCCAGGAGTCGCAGGACATCCTCCAGCGCATCCGCGAGCTGTCCGTGCAGGCGTCCAACGGCATCTACACCGCCGAGGACCGCATGCAGATCCAGGTCGAGGTGAGCCAGCTGGTCGACGAGATCGACCGCATCGCCAGCCACGCCCAGTTCAACGGCATGAACCTCCTGACCGGCCGCTTCGCCCGCGAGGGGTCCGAGAACATCGTCACCGCCTCCATGTGGTTCCACATCGGCGCCAACATGGACCAGCGCGAGCGCGTGTACATCGGCACCATGACCTCGAAGGGCCTCGGCGTCCGCCAGGTGGCCGACGAGTCCATCGTCACCCTCGAGGATCCGGACGGCGCCAACCGGACCATCGGCATCCTCGACGAGGCGCTCAAGAAGGTGAACAAGCAGCGCGCCGACCTCGGCGCCTACCAGAACCGGCTCGAGCACGCGGTGCGCGGCATCGACATCGGCGCCGAGAATCTCCAGGCCGCCGAGAGCCGCATCCGCGACACCGACATGGCGGCGGAGATGGTCGAGTACACCAAGAACCAGATCCTGCTCCAGGCCTCGAACGCGATGCTCGCCCAGGCCAACCAGAAGACCACCTCGGTCTTGCAGCTGCTCCAGTAAGGCGTTATATTTGAAGGTCGGGCGGGAACCCGGAAGGTTCCCGCCCCCACCCCGTTCCCCTCCCCCGGGAAGGAAACGGGCCCGTACGGCCGCCCGACGGGCGGCGGAGCATGGGTTCTTTGAAAAACACCCTCTAGCGCGCGGCGGCGAGGGAGGTACGGCGGCTTTCGGGCCGCCCGCCTCCCCCGCCGGCGGGGCGGAACGGACGGAAGCCGGCGCGGACCGATATGGCTTCCGACCCCGGGCTCCGCGCGCGGGAACGGGACGCAAGGAATGCGTCCTTCGTATCCTTCAAGGAGGGTCATAGTGATCATCAACCACAACATGAGCGCGATGTACGCCAACAGGCAGCTGGGCGTCGTCGGACTCGACCTGAACAAGAACATCGAGAAGCTCTCGTCGGGCATGCGGATCAACCGCGCCGGCGACGACGCTTCCGGCCTGGCGGTTTCCGAGAAGCTCCGCTCGCAGATCCGCGGCCTGAACCAGGCCACGAAGAACATCGAGAACGGCGTGTCGTTCATCCAGACCACGGAAGGATACCTGCAGGAAACCCAGGACATCATCCACCGGATCCGCGAACTCGCCGTGCAGTCCTCGAACGGCATCTACACCGCCGAGGACCGGATGCAGATCCAGGTCGAAGTCAGCCAGCTGATCGACGAGGTCAACCGCATCGCCAGCCATGCCCAGTTCAACGGCATGAACATCATGACCGGTCGCTTCGCCCGCGCGTCGGACCAGGTCATGCAGTTCCACGTCGGAGCGAACATGGACCAGAACGAGCGGGTGTACATCGGAACCATGACCGCCCAGGCCCTCGGCCTCCAGGGCGCCCAGGGAACCGAGGAGACCATCTCGATCGACGCTCCGGAGAAGGCCAACCAGGCCATCGGCAACCTCGACGCCGCCCTCAAGATCGTCTCCCAGCAGCGCGCCGACCTCGGCGCGTACCAGAACCGCTTCGAGATGGCCGCGAAGGGCGTGTCGATCGCCGCCGAGAACCTGCAGGCCGCCGAGAGCCGGATCAGGGACACCGACATGGCCTCCGAAATGGTCGGCTACGTCAAGAACCAGATCCTGAACCAGACCGGCGGAGCCATGCTCGCCCAGGCCAACACGCGCTCGCAGTCAGTCATGCAGTTGCTCGCATAAACCGTTCCCGCGGGATGTACAGAGAGGCTTCTGGACGTCGTCTTTCCGGAAATCCCGCATGCTTAGAGTCCCGACGGGGGGGATCGCGCCCCCTCCCGTCCCTTTTTCCAGGAAGTCGGCCGGGCCGTTTCACGGAGGAAACCGCAATGGCACTCGACATACATGGTATCCAGGCAGTCTCGCCGCCCGTCATCGAGGCGCGCGGCGAACGAGCGCAACACGCCGAGGAGGCACGGGCCGCCTTGGCGCTCGAGTCCGCACGCAGGGCGGCGCGCGAGCAGGTGGCCGCCGAGTCGAACCTCGGGGTCCAGCTCCGCGAACTGGCGCAGATGACCATAGCCTTCGACCGCAGGCTCCAGTTCAGCCTCAACGAGAAGCTCGGCCAGGTCGTCGTCAAGGTCATCGACGCCGACACCGATAAGGTGATCAAGGAGATCCCGCCCGCGGAGATCCAGGAAGTGCACGAGCGTATCCGCGAGGTGATCGGCATCCTGTTCGACGAGCGGGCGTGATCCTTCCGGGAGGGGGCCCGATCACGCCATGTCGGACATCTACATTCCCGGCGTAACGAGCCGGATAGACTCGGCGAAAATCATCGAAGGCCTCATGAAGCTCGAGGCCATACCGAAGGATCGCGCCGAGGCCCGCCTCGAGCAGCTCAAGCTCGAGAAGAACTCCTGGCTCGAGCTCAACGGCCGCCTGGTCGCCACGCGGACCAGCGCCAAGAACCTCTACTCCTTCAACAACCCGTTCTACGAGCGCACCGCGGAGTCCTCGAATTCCAAGGTGCTCACGGCCGCGGCCACGCGCGAGGCCATCGAGGAGACCAGGTCCATCCTGGTCGAGAAGGTCGCCACCGCCGACCGCTTCCTCTCGGACACCCTGCCCAAGGACTACAAGGTTCCCGCCGGCACCTACCGCTTCATGGTGGGCGAGAAGAGCGTCGAGCTGCGCTACGGCGGGGGCGGCCTCCAGGACTTCGTCGACGCGCTGACGCGCAAGGGCGGCGAGCTGCTCCGCGCCCGCTCCATGCCCATCACCGCGGACACCCGCGCCCTCCTCATCGAGGCGGTGCCCACCGGGGCCGCCAATCGCCTCGTCTTCGGCGCCGACGCGGAGCGTTTCGCGCTCGACACGGGCATACTCGAGCGCGCGCTCTCGAAGGAACGCGCGCTCGCGCCGTCCGAATCCGCGCTGGCGACCTGGGACGCCGCCCTCGGCAAGACCGGGGTGACGGCGGTCGAAGGAACCTTGAAGGCGGCTCCCTCCTCGTCAGCGCGGCTCGCCGTTTCGCCGCCCGTGTCCTCGAAGGGGATGACGCTCGAATACGAAGTCAGGGTCACGCGCGGCGCTGGTTCCGAAGCCGCGGCCGGCCCTCCTCCGGGACCGGTCCTGCCCGAGACCGGCTCGATAAGCTACGGCGGCGTGACGATACGCTCGGCCCCGTCCGAGGCCGCGGTACCCGACTGGACGCCGCCTCCCGCGCCGCCGGTCGTCGACGACCCGAGGAGCCTCTTCCTCCTCGACTCGTCCGGCAGGGAGGCCGCCCTGCCCGCCCCCGTCGACGACGGCGCCTGGCGCAAGGTCACCGTCACCCTCGATTCGCTCATGTCCGGCGACCTGGCCGCCTTCGCGGTGCGCAACCGCGACACCTCGCGCACCGTCGAGGTCCGCGGCGTCCGCGTCTTCGACCCGGCCGAGACCGGGGGCTTCCGTCCGCGCAACGCCCGCGACACGGCGGGCGACGCGGTCGTCGTCATGGACGGCGTCGAGATGGCGCGCCCGACGAACGCGATCGACGACATCATCCCCGGCGTGACGCTGAACCTCAAATCCGCGTCCGACGATGAGGTCGAGCTCGTCATCGAGCCCGACCGTGAGGCCGCCAAGGAAGCCATCATCGAGCTCGTCGGCAACTACAACCGGCTCATGGTGGAAATCAACGTGTTGCAGCGGAAGGACGAGAAGCTCATCTCCGAAGTCACCTACCTGACGGACGAGGAGGAAGAGGCCTACCGCAAGCAGCTCGGCACGCTCTCCGCCGATTCGAGCCTCACCAACCTCCGCTCGAGCCTGCAGCGCATCATGATGAACCCCTACCCCGTGGGCGAAGGGCGCATGGCGCTGCTCGCCTCCATCGGCATCTCGACGAACGCCTCGAGGGGCGGCGGCTACGACGCCTCGAAGATGCGGGGCTACCTCGAGATCGACGAGAAGGCTCTCGACAAGGCCCTCGAGTCGAACTTCGAGGCCGCCAGGCGCCTGTTCGGCTACGACACCGACGGAGACCTCATCGTCGATTCCGGCGTGGCCCGCATGCTCGACGCGCTCATGGGTCCCTACGTCGACACCGGCGGCATCGTCCAGCTCAAGACCGGCACCATCGACGCCCGCACCAAGGACCAGACCGCCATGATCGACACCCTGACCCGGCAGCTCGCTGCCAAGGAATCGGAACTCAAGAGGGAATACGGCGCGCTCGAAGGCGCGCTCGACCGCATGGAATCGCTCAGCACTTCGATAGAGAACTTCGGGAACTCCGTATCCGGCGACTGACAACATGACGGGATGACGAAAAGCATCGGTCATTTCAACAATCCGCGAGGACGGCACCGCAAGGGGAATGCATGCGCATCACGCTGAACGGCAACGGAATCGACATCGGGACGCCCGGGGGAACGCTCGGCGAGGTCCTTTCCGCCCTGGACGACATGGCGGACAAATCCGGCGAGGTCCTGGTCGGCGTCAGGCTCGACGGGAAGGAACTCGACGCGGAATGCGTCTCGCGGGAAGGCTCGCGTCCGCTCGAAGGTCCCGGCGAGGTCGAGGTGGTATCGGCGCCTGTCCGCGAGCTCAGGATCCGCGCCTTCTCCTCGGCGCTCTCCGCCCTCGACCTCGCCGCTTCGGGCGACGGCGCGACCGTTCCCTCGGACGCCGCGAGGACCTGGGCCGATTGGCGGGACGCCTTCGAAGGCCTCCTTTCGGCCGACGAGGCCTCGCTTTCCGAATGGGCCGCCAAGGAACTTTCCGCCCCGTCGGCGGAAGGCCTGGCCGATCGGCTCGCCCCGGTCAGGAAGGCGTTCGCGGAGCGCCTTTCCGAAAGCGAGGACCCGGAACGCGCGCTGGCCGAGGCCGCCGCGGTCTGGGTCTCGAAGAAGGGGACGCTCGGCGAGGTGCCCGTCCTACTCCAGACCGCCCGCGACCGCGAGGCCATGGCGGCCATCGTCTTCTGCGTCGAGCTCGTGAACAAGGTGGTCCGCCTCTTGCCGGAGCTCGGGCGCCGGGGCTTCGACGCGGACGCGTTCACGGTCGACGGCGCGGCGCTGCCTTCCTTCTTCGAGGGCCTCAACGCCGCCTTGCGCGAACTGATGGCTTCCTTCGAGGCAAAGGACGCCGTCGCCATCGGCGACGTGGCGCTCTACGAGCTCGAGCCGAGGCTCGACGCCCTGTTCGGCGCCTTCGCCGCGCGCTTCGGCGCGCGCGGAGGCGAAACGAAGTGAATTTCGCGCTGCCCCCGCTCCAGACCCGTTACTGGAAGGAGAGCGACCCGCGGAGCACGCTGATCGGCCTCGCGGTCATCGGCGGCATCGTGCTGGTTCTCCTCATCGCGAACCTGATCTCGAGCCGGCGGAAGGCCTCCTCAGGCGCCGGCGGCAGGACCGCAGCGGGAGGCCCCTCGCGCTTCTCGCGCGGCGATTTCCGCCGGGCCGCCAGGAACCTCGGCATCGTCGAGGAACACGCCGCCTTCCTCGAGCGCTACGCGCGGGCGCTCGACGTAGCCGATTCGGCCTCGCTGTTCCGCACCAAGGAGCGGCTCGACGCCTTCTTCCGTGACGTGTACCGCCGCATCGACAAGCACGAGGAGAGCGAGCAGGTCGCCGAGAACGAGAAGGCGACGCTCTTCGCCATCCGCGAGTACCTGACCGTCCGCTCGACCCACGGCGCGCCAGTCCGCTCGTCCAGGCAGATGCAGGCCAAGACCACGCTCTCGTTCATCCTGTCGGACCAGTCCTCGCATCCCTCGGTCCTGCGCTCCAACGAGCCGGGCGGGCTCGCGGTGGAACCCATCCTCGACTCCCTCGGCCAGCCGAAGCGCGTCCGCCGCGGCACGCGCATGACCGTCTATTTCTACCCCAAGCCCCGACAGGGGTATTCGTTCCGCACCAAGGTGACCGGCTACGAGATACTCGGCGGCAGGCTCGCCATGATCCTCAAGCATTCGGACGCCGTTACCGCCCTTCCCGCCCGCCGCCACCAGCGGCGCGAGCTGCGGGCGCCCTGCCTGTTCCGCCGCGTCGCGGTCGAGCTCGCCGGCTCCGGGAAGCACGCCGCCCGGAACGTCCGCGTGGAACGGATGGCCTGGCCGGGCACGGTCGTCGACGTGTCGGCCGGCGGCCTCTCGCTGCAGAGCGCGAATCCGCTCGACGCGGGAGGCTACGTCAAGATCGAATTCGATCCCGGCAACGGCCAGCTCGCCGTATTCGGCTCCGTGGTCCGGATGAACCGCGTGCGCGGAGGCGGCGTGATGCATGTCCGCTTCGTCAAGATCTCGAGGAAGGCGGTGAACGAGCTTCTCTCCTTCGTGTACGGGTACTCGGATTGACCCCCGATGGACCGACGGCTAGAATCGAACCATGAGGATAGTGGAGCTCCTGGATCTCGAACGCCTCGATACGCCCATCTACTATCGTCGGGTCTACACCGCGCGCGCGATCCTCGAGTGGACGCAGCGCCAGACCTCGAAGCAGGTGCGCTTCGCCATCGAGACGACCCCGTACGGCACGAAGGAAGCGAGCGCCGAATTCCTCGAGGACCTCGAGTATCCCCTCGTCCCCGCGCTACGCGAGCTCAAGCGTTACGTCGGCGACCTGGAGCGCGGGGGCCGTTTGCCTTGATCGTTTTCGTTTCACCCTCCCCGGAGGCGAGCGCCGCGCTCGGCGAGGCCATCGGCGAGGCGGCCGCTCCGGGGCTCGTCATCGCCTTCCGCGGAGGCCTCGGCGCCGGCAAGACCACGCTGGCCAAGGGCATCGCCCGCGGACTCGGCGTACCGGACGAGGTCACGAGCCCGACCTACACCATCGCCTCGGAATACGAAGGCCGCCTGCCGCTGCGCCATGTCGACGCCTACCGCCTCCGTTCCGCCGACGAGTTCGAGGATGCGGGCGGCGAGCTCTGGCTAGCGCCGGACGGCGTCTGCCTGGTGGAATGGTCCGAGAACGTGGAAGGCGCCCTGCCCCGTGATACGGTCACCATCGCCATCGAGATCGGCTCCGGCGATTCGCGCCGCTTCACGATCGAAGGCGCGCGGCTCGAGGAGGCGCCCGGCTTCCGGCCCGCGGTGGATCTCCTCGCCGTCGGCGTGAAAACCGGAGCCGGAACATGAACATCCTCGCGCTCGACTGCTCGCTCTCCGTCCTGTGCGCGGCCTGCGCCCGGGGACATGACTCGCTCTCGCGCGGGGGGGCTCCTTCCCCGAAACACCCCTTCGACTCGAGGCTCGGACACGGCGTCTCGGAGCGCGGCTCCTTCGCCGCGATGGAGATCGACGCCGGAGCGCGCCACGCGGAGCGGGCCTTGGGCGCCCTCGAGCTCGTTATGAGGGAACTCGCGCTCGAAGCCCGCGACATCGACCTGTTCGTCTGCGCTTCGGGCCCGGGTTCCTTCACGGGCCTCCGGATAGCGGCGGCCACCATCAAGGGCTTGGCGAGCGCCCTCGGAAAACCCTGGGTCGGGGTGCCGACGCTCGACGCGTACGCCGCGGAATGGGCCGGGACGGTGCCCGCCGTCGTTCCCGTCATCGACGCGCGCCGCGGGCGCTTCTACGCGGCCGTGTACGTTTCCGGCGAACGCCGGACGCCCTGGCTCGACGCCGAACCCGGGGCGATACTCGCGGAGACGGCCGGATTGAGCGAAATCCTCTTCGTGGGACCGGACGCCGAAGCCTTCGCGGAAGCCGCCTCAGAACGGTCCGGCATCCGCGTGCCCCGCGAGCCCCGCCGCGCGCCGGCCCGCTCCCTCGTCGAGCTCGGCCGGAGGCGCTTCGAGCTCGAAGGGCCGGCCGGCCCGGACGAGGGACCCGTCTACGTGCGCTCGAGCGACGCGGAGGAACAGGACGCAGCCGCGGGGAGAGCCCCATGAGCGAAGGGGACGCGAACGCCCTGGGCGATTTCCTGCCCTGCCTGCGCCGCTTCGCGACGAGCAACGAGGAAGCGCCCCTCGCCATCGCCATCCTGGACGCCCACTTCCGCTTCGTGCACCGCAACCGGCGTCTGCGGGAGATGATGGACCTGTACGAGTACCCCGCCGACCGCCCCTTCCTCGAATCGTTCTCGCGCAGCATGCCGAGCTCGGAGATTTCGGGCTTCAGGACCGCGCTCACCGATCCTTCGACCGGGCACTCCTGGAAGGGCGAGATCGACCACTGGACGCCCGAGACGCTCCGGGTGAGCACGGTCGTGCGCGCCCTCCCCTTCTTCGCCCCCGTCACGGGAGGGAAGAAGCCCGTCGCCTTCTTCCTGTACTTCGACGACGTGACCAAGCAGCGCAAGCTGGACCTGCGCAGGATACTGCAGGCCCTGCTCAAGGCCTCACTGCTCAAGGACAAGGAGACCGGCCTCCACGTCGAGCGCGTCAACAGCTACGCGGGGAAGATGGCCCAGGCCATCTGGCGCGACGCGCGGTTCCCCCGGGTCGACGCGGAGTTCATCGAGGAGATCGGCTTCCTCGCGTCCATGCACGACGTCGGCAAGATCGGCGTGCGCGACGACATCCTCAACAAGGAAGGGCCGCTGCTCGAGGGCGAGTGGGACGAGATGCGCCAGCACACCATCAACGGCGGCATCCTGCTCCACTCCATCTACCCGAACCCGATGGCCCGCGAGATCGCGCTCTCGCACCACGAGCGCTGGAACGGCAAGGGCTACCCGTACAATCTGCTCGACCGCATGATTCCCCTCGCCGCCCGGGTCGTCACCATCGCGGACGTCTACGACGCGCTCCGCATGCGCCGCAGCTACAAGCCGCCGTTCACGCACGAGGAAGCGGCCGCCAGCATACGCTGCGAATCGGGCATGCTCTTCGACCCCGACCTGGTCGACGTCTTCCTCGAGCTCGAGGACGAGTTCGAGCGCATCTACGACTCGCGCGCCGACAGCTGAGCCATCGCGCCACCCCGCCTCGGGAGCTTCACGCCTCCCGGCGGCCATTCGGATGAAAAAAGGCCGCCCGGGGAGGAGAGGACCCCGGGCGGCCAGGAACCGTGCGCGCCGCGGGTCAGCCCCGGCGCTTCCGGGTCTGCACGTCGAAGATGACGGCCGCGGCGAGCACGACGCCCCTCACGATGTACTGCAGCGAGATGTCCACCGAGAGCAGGTTCATGCCCGAGGTGAGCGACATGTAGACGATGGCGCCGACGAGCGAGCCGGCGATGCGGCCGACGCCGCCGCCGGCCGAGACGCCGCCGATGTAGGCCGCCGTGATCGCGTCCATCTCGAACATCTCGCCGGCCTTGGTCGTCGCGGACTGGAGCCGGGACGCGTAGAGCACGCCCGCGAGGCCGGCGAGGCTGCCCATGGCGGCGAAAACGATGAAGGTGATCTTCTTGACCGAGATGCCCGAGAGCTCCGCGGCCTCGGGGTTGCCGCCGACCGCGTAGACGTGGCGGCCGAGCACGGTCTTCGTGGTGACGAAGTGGAAGACCACCACCACCACGATGACGATGACCGCGGTCCAGGACATGCCGTTGTAGCCGGCGAAGATCCAGGTGATGTAGCCGATGACGAAGGCCATGAAGGCGAGCTTGATGGCGAACACGGGCAGGGGCAGCACCTCGAAGCCGTAGCCCTGCTTGCTCTTGCGCGCCCGGATCTGCGAAGCCGAGAACAGCGCGATGGCCGCGAGTCCGATCAGCAGGGTGAGCTTGTGCAGCCCCGGCAGGAAGGCGGATTCCGACGGGAAGACGTCGGGTATGTAGCCGTTGCCGATGGCGTTGAAGAAGGCGTCGGGTATGATGATGGTGCCCGTCTTCATGGTCACCATGAGCAGGAGGCCGCGGTAGATCAGCCAGCCGGCCAGGGTCGCCACGAAGGCGGGAATGCCGAGCCGCGCGACGAGGAAGCCGGTGACCAGGCCCGCCGCGGCGCCGAGGAGCAGCGCGAACGGGATGGTCGCCCAGCCGGGCATGCCCCAGCGAGTCATGGCGATGGCCGTGGCGGCGCCGATGAAGCCCGCCAGGTAGCCGACCGAGAGGTCGATGTGCCGGATGACGATGACCAGCGTCATGCCCACGGCGAGCACCGCGATGTAGCCCGTCTGGTTCATCAGGTTCGCGATGTTGCGCGACGACATGAACAGCCCCCGCGTCATGGCCGTGAACACGGCCATGATGACGAAGAGCAGGAAGTACATGGTGTAGTCGCGGATGTTCTGGCGCAGGGCCTTCCGTAGGTCGTTCAGGATCATCGTGGTCTCCCCCCTAGCTCGTCGCCAATTCCATGACGCGCTCCTGGGTCGCCTCGGCGACCGGGAGCTCGCCGGCCACGCGGCCGGCCGATACGACGTAGACGCGGTCGCTCATGCCGAGCACCTCGGGCAGCTCCGACGAGATCATGACGATGCTCATGCCCTCCTCGACGAGCTTGTTCATGATTGTGTAGATCTCGTACTTGGCGCCGACGTCGATGCCGCGCGTGGGCTCGTCGAGGACGAGCACCTTGGGCTTCACGAACAGCCACTTGGCCACGGACACCTTCTGCTGGTTGCCGCCGGAAAGGTTCACCACCTTCTGGTCGATGCTCGGCGTCTTGATGTTGAGGGCCTTGCGGTAGTCCTCGGCGACCTTGACCTCGGCGTTCGAGTCCACCACGCCGCCCTTCGAGATGGCGCGCAGGTTCGCGAGCGTGACGTTCTGCTTGACGTCCTGGATGAGGACGAGGCCGTTGCGCTTCCGGTCCTCGCTCGCGTAGGCCATGCCGGCCCCTATCGCGTCGGCCGGCGAGCGGAAGTCGGCCGCGGTCGACTCGACGCGCACGGCGCCCTCGACCCGGTAGCCGTCGGGGTTCCCGAAGAGGCTTCGCGCCAGCTCGGTGCGTCCGGAGCCCATGAGTCCGGCGAAGCCGACTATCTCGCCGCGGCGCACCTTGAACGAGACGTCCTTGAGCACCTGCCGTCCGAGCGCGCGGTCCCAGGCGTTCCAGCCTTCCACCTCGAGCACGACCTCGTCGCCCGGCTTCTTCGAGCGGGGCGGGAAGACGTTGTCGATCTCCCGGCCCACCATGTGCTTGATCAGCACGGGCTCGCTCACCTCGCCCTTGCGGGCGTCGAGCGTGCAGATGGTGCGGCCGTCGCGGAGCACGGTGACGGTGTCGGCGATGCGGATGACTTCCTTCAGCTTGTGGGAGATCATGATCGAGGTGACGCCCTCGGCCTTGAGCTCGCGGAGGATCTCGAGCAGGTTGTCGCAGTCGTCCTCGTTGAGGGCGGCCGTCGGCTCGTCGAGGATGAGCAGGCGGACGTTCCTGGAGAGGGCCTTGGCGATCTCCACCAGCTGCTGCTTGCCGACCCCGAGATCCTTCACCTTGGTCGAAGGGTCGGCCACGAGCCGGACGCGCTTCATGAGCGCGACGGACTGGTGGATGGTGGCGTTCCAATCCACGAGCGAGCCCTTCCGGATCTCGTGGCCGAGGAAGAGGTTCTCGTAGACACTCATCTCGGGCACCAGGGCGAGCTCCTGGTAGATGATGGCGATGCCCGCCTTCTCGCTGTCGGCGATGTGACGGAAGCGCCGGACCTCGCCGTCGAGCGCGATGTCGCCCTGGAAGTCGCCGTGCGGGTAGACACCGCTCAGCACCTTCATGAGGGTGGACTTCCCCGCGCCGTTCTCGCCGACCAGGCAGTGTATCTCGCCTCGCCGGACGGAGAAGGTGACGTCGCTCAGGGCCTTGACGCCGGGGAAGCTCTTGCTGATGCCCCGCATCTCGAGAATGTGGTCGCTCATCGTGCGTACGTTCTCCATGGTCGAAGTGTCGCGCATGGTCGCGCAGGATGGAAGATCCCCGGAGCGGGCGGCCGCCGCGGCGATCGTCCATGGCCGGCAGGCCATCGAACGGCCGCCCGGGAAGCTGAACGCCTCCCGGGCGGCCGTGCCGGCGACCGGGGCGGGGCCCCGGCTACCGTCGGATCGCTCAGAGCCCGGTGAAGTCGGCCGCGGCGTAGTAGCCGCCGTCGATCAGGATGCTCTTCACGTTGGCCTTGTCGACGGTGATGACCGGCGACTGGATGGCGGGGACGTCCTTCTTGCCGTTGTTGTACGAACCGCGGGCGGCGGGAGCCTTGCCCTCGATGAGGGCGATGGCGGCCTTGATCGCGTCGTCGACGAGCATGCGCACGTCCTTGAACACCGTCATGGACTGCTTGCCGTCGATGATGTACTGGACGGAGGCCTTCTCCGCGTCCTGGCCGGAGATGAAGTACTTGGTCACGTCCTTGTCGGCGCCGAAGGCGTCGGCGATGGCGCGGGCCGTGCCGTCGTTCGGGGCGCAGATGTACACGGTGCCCTTCGAGGCCTTGTCGGCCGCGGTGAGGTCGGCCTCGGCCTTGCTCTTCGCGACGTTGAAGTCCCAGTTGGTGGTGACCTGGCCGATGATCTTGGCCATCTCCTCGCGGGTCAGCTTCGCCTTGTTCTGGAGCGCGACGGCCTCGGACGAGTTGCGGATGACGAAGGTGCCGTCGGCAATCTTCGGCTGGAGGGCCGACCAGGCGCCCTCGAAGAAGATGAAGGCGTTGTTGTCGGACGCGGCGCCGGCGTAGAGGAACAGGTTGTTGCCCGTGCCGGTGGCGTTCTTGATCAGGTAGTCGCCCCAGGCGGCGCCGACCGCGATGGAGTCGAAGGTGACGTAATAGTCGACGGCCGAGGTGTCGCGGATGAGGCGGTCGTAGCTGATGATCTTGACGCCGGCCTTGGCGGCGGCGTCGGCCGCGGCGGCGGCGGCGGAGGCGTCCTGCGGGCAGATGACGATGACCTTCGCGCCCTTGGTGATCAGGGCTTCGACGTTGGCCTTCTCCTTCGACGAGTCGCCCTGGCTGAACAGGATCTCGACGTTGTGGCCGGCGGCCTTGAGGGCGGCCTCGAAACGGGTCTGGTCCTGGATCCAGCGGGGTTCGTCCTTGGTCGGCAGCACGATGCCGACGGCGAGCTTCTCGGGCTGGGCGCAGGAGACGGTCGTCGCGACGATGGCGACGAGGAGCAGCGCCGAGAGTACGGCGAGCGCTTTCTTCATGTCTGTCCCTCCTTCGGGAGATGCCGCGGGCGTGACGCTCCGCGGGCGGCTTCGCGGCCGCAGGGACAGCATCAGGGGGTTTCGCGAATCCGTCAGCAGGAGCTTCGCGGCTTTGCGCTTCACTCTGGCGACGTCGGCGACGTTTCCGGGGAGCGCTAGCATTTTCTTGCCGAAGCTCCTCGGAAAAAGTGCTAACGGAGGCGGAATACGCTCCCGGGCACGGATCGGCGAAGACCCGCTCCGTCGCTCGGCCGCTCAGCGCCCGACGTTCCGGTACACGTCGGCCGCGTCGTGGAAGGCGTCGGCGACGACCGTGGCGTCGAGCAGGTCCTTCGTGACCAGCACCGGCTCGAGGCGGACGTAGGGAACCTCGAATTTGCCGTCGGAGATGGTCGAGTCGGCGGGCACCGCCTCGCCTTTCGCGAGCATGACGGCGAACCCCGCGGCCGCCAGGGCGAGGCGCTCGATGGGTTTGTAGACCGTGGCGTGCTGGAAGCCCTCGGCGATGCGCTGGCAGGCCGCCAGGTCCGCGTCCTGGCCCGCCACCTTGACCGAGCCGGCCAGGCGGTTCTCGGCCAGCACCGCTATGGCCGCTTCGGCCAGCATGTCGTTGCCGGCCGCGACCGCGGCCACGTTCGCGCCCCCGGCCATCACCGCCTCCATTCCCGCGCGAGCGGCGTCGCTCGTCCAGGTCTCCGGCCAGATCTCCGCCACGAGGCGCACGCGGCCGTCCTCGACCCGGGGGTCCAGCACGCGGTGGAACCCCGCGTTGAGCAGGAGCGCGTTGTTGTCCGCGCGCGGACCGTTGACGATCACGTAGCCCCCGGAAGGCGCCGCCTTGAGCAGGGATTCCGCGATCAGGGCGCCGACCTTCTCGTTGTCGAACGACACGTAGAGGTCCACCCCGGCGGAGCGGACGAGTCGGTCGTAGCTCAGGACCTTCACGCCGAGGGCGCGGACCTCGCGCACCACTTCGGACACGCGGTCGGCGTCGTTCGGCACGATCACGAGCACGTCGATGCCGAGCGCGACGAGCTCGCGCACCTGCCGCTCCTGGATCGCCGGATCCTGGTCGGCGACCCGCACCTCGACCCGCGCCCCGAGCTCCTCGGCCGCCTTGACGAAGGTCTCCATGTCGCGGCGCCAGCGCTCGACGACCAGCGAGTCCATGGCGAGCCCGACCAACACGCGACCGTCGTCCCGCCCGGGCGCTTTCTCCGCGCACGAGCCCAGGGCCGCCGCGGCGAGCAGGAGGAGCGCCGCCAGGAGCGCGCCGGCGAGGGCGGGGAAACCCGCCCGGGCGCGTCCTTCCGGCGGGCGGACCCTCCGTCCCTCACGCTTCTCCATCTTCCCCTCCCCTGAAGGCGCTCGGCGTCAGGCCGGTCTCCTTCTTGAACAGGCGCGCGAAATAGTTGGCGTCCGGGTACCCGGAGGCCGCGGCGGCTTCCTTGATGGAAACCTCGGGGCGCGAAAGCAGCTCCCGCGCCTTTTCCATGCGGACGCCCGTCAGGAACTCGGAAAAGCCGCGGCCGGTCTCCTCGACGAAGAGGCGCGAGAGCCGACCGGCCGAGATTCCCGCCGCGTCCGCCGCCGAATCGAGCGAGATTTGGGCGGCGAAGTTCTCCCGTACGAAGGCGATCGCCCGTTCGAGCGCGGGCGAGCGGCGCGACGGTCGGGAAGCGGCGTCGCCGAGCGCGGCGAAGCGCGCGCGCACCGCGAGGGTGAAGGCCTCGGGATCGCTGGCGCCCGCCAGGTCGCGGAGATCCATCGCCTCGAGCGCCTTCCGCCCGTCGACCCGTCCGCGGACCGCCAGTTCGCGCAGGGCCGTCGAGAGCAGGGCGGCGATCCGCCCGGCGTGCGCCGGACGGAGGGCGCCGCTTCCGTCCGGCGCGGCGCCGAGCAGGGCTTCGAGCGCGGCGGCCGCCCGTTCCGGAGCTCCGGCGAGCAAGGCCGCGAGGAAATCGGCGTCGAGCCCGAAATCAGGTCCGGGCGCTCCGCCGTCCCGCGCCGTCGACGCTCGGTCTTCCCTCCCGTCCTCCGACGAAAGCCTCGAGAGCGCTTCGGACCAAGCCAGCGGCGCCTCATCGACGGGACGGGGCGCGGAAACGGCCGCGCGGACCCTTCCCCCGAGCTCCGCTTCCCCGATCAGGCGGGCGAGCGCGTCCCCTTCGCCATGAACTTCCTCGTCGGGTCCGAGGAACATGACGGCGGGGCAGATCCGGCCCGCGAGGGGACCGCCGACCCAGGCGGTCTTGTACCGGAGGGCGGCGCAGGCCGCGGCGTGGAGGGCGCGGGCCTCGCCGTCGGGATCGGGCGAACCGGGCGCCGGCGAGAAGGCGAGCGCGGCCATCCTGAGCCGCCGGGCGTCGGTGCCGAGCGCCGCGAGATAGCGGGGCAGCGCGGGTCCGAGCCGCTCGCCGAGCATCGCCGCCCTGAGGAAGCCCTCCTCCACGAAGGCGCGCAAGCCTTCCTCGCTCTCGCGCCGCTCGAGCTCCGCCCGTTCGGTTTCCCGCCTGCGCTCCACGACCTTGGCGGCCTGCCGGAGCGCCTCCGCCAGGGCTTCCCTGGCCACGGGCTTGAGCAGGTACTCGACGACGCCGAGCTCGACGGCCTCTCGCGCTATGTCGAAGCGCTCGTACGCGGTCATGAGGACGAAGACCGCCGTGGAGCCCCGCCTGCGCATTTCCCTTATCGCCTCGAGGCCGGAGACGCCCGGCATGCGCACGTCCATCAGCACCACGTCCGGCGCCAGCTCCCGCGCGCGCTCGATGGCCTCGCGCCCCGACGAGGCCGTGCCCGCGACCTCGAATTCGTCCGCGAGGTCGCGCCGGACGATCATCGAGACCCCCTCGACCACCGGCCGCTCGTCGTCGGCCACGAGGATGCGGATCATGACCAGCCTCCGTCCAGGGGCAATCTGATGCGGACCGTCGTCCCCGTCCCCCCGGACGCCTCTATCTCCACGCGCCCGAGGCCGCCCGTCGATAGCTCCACCCGGCGGACCACGTTCCTGAGCCCGATGCCGTTCTCCGCGTCGTCGGAAGCGCCGTGCGCCGCCAGAACGCGCTCGATCTCCGCGTCCGGCATCCCGTCGCCCGTGTCGGAAACCTCGAGCAAAGCCTCGGTCCCGGAGACCCGCGCCGAGACGCGGACGGATCCTCCTTCCTCGCGGTTCCGCAAGCCGTGGCCGACCGCGTTCTCGACGAGGGGTTGCAGCACGAGCGCGGGCGTGCGGACCTCGAGCGAGTCCTCGTCCGCCTCCACCGAGAAGGCGTAGCGCTCGCCGAAGCGCACCTTGAGCAGCCAGACGTAGCGGCGGACGCTCTCGATCTCGTCGGCGACGCGCACCGAGCGCGAAGGGCTCTTGAGCGCGTAGCGGATGAAGGCGGCCAGGGTCTCGAGGAAGACGGCGGTCCGGTCGGAGCCTTCCGACAGCGCGAACTGCTGGCCGGCGGCGAGCGTGTTGAACAGGAAATGGGGATTGATCTGCGTCTGCAGCGCGAGCAGCTCGGCGTCCTTGAGCTTGTGGTCCATGTCGAGCAGGCGCACTCGCTCCTCCATCAAGCTCCGCTCGACCTCGGCCTTGGACTTGAGCTCCTCGAAGGCCTCGCGCACCGAGCGCGACATGGCGGCGAAGGCGGTAGCGGTCGTGCCGATCTCGTCGCCGGTGTCGAGGCGCGGCAGCTCGTGGTCGTAGCGCCCCTCCCCCACCGCGCGGGCGGCCTCGGCGAGCCGCGACAGCGGCTCCGTGAGCTTGAACGCGTAGCGCGCGAGGAGCGCCAGGCCGAGGGCGGTGGCGGCCAGCACCATGGCCGCGTTGGTGAGCAGCACCGAGGGTATGCGCGCGTTGAACTCGGTGAAGGCCTCGAGCGAGTCCGCGATGAAAAGACCTTCCACCCGCGCGAGCACCTCGCGGGCCAGGTCGGCGTCGTGCCCGGCGGACTCGAAGCGGGCCGCGTAGGATTCCACGTCGCGCCCCCGCTTCGCGGCCACCGCCGCCTCCGCGTCGGCGAGGAAGCGCTCGACGAGGCCGCCGAGCAGGCGCTGGAGCAGCAGGGCCTCGTCGGGCCGTATCTCGCGATTGAGCGGCCGTGCGCGCGCGGCCAGGCTCGAGGAGCGGGCGATGTAGTCCTTGAGCGCGTCGGAGCTCTTGGTGGCGAGGTAGGTGGCGAGCGCCTGTTCCGAAAGCGCCAGGTCGAGCCTGATCTCCTTCAGCGCAAGGTTGTCGCGGAACAGGAGCTCGACGCTCCGGGCGAGCTCCGCCGAGGCGAGTCCCGTGTAGAAGGTCGCGCTCGACATGATGACGAGGATGACCGCGGTGCCGGCGAAGATCTTCGAGCGGAGCGTGCGGGGTATCAACGGGAAGCTCCCGCGGCCGCCGAGAGGATGTAGTAGCCCGCCTCGAGGTTCCGCCCCGGCTCCTTCCCCTCCGCGAGCGCGGCGAAGGAACGCACGGCCTCGCGGCCGATCCAGGTCGAATCGCGCACGATGCTCGCCGAGACGACTCCCCGCTCGACGTAGCGGCGGATCTCGGCGGTCTCGTCCGTGCCTACGATGAGCACGCGGCCGACCAGGGCCAGGTCCACCACCACCTGCGCCGCCCCGACCGTGTCGACGCTCGAGCCGCAGACCAGGGCGTTGATGCCCGGATTGGCGCGCACGAGCTCCGAGGCCGCCTGCTCGCCCGCCAGGACCCCCGCGCCCGACCTCGCGGTCGCGACGATGGCCGCGCCGGGCCAGGGGGCGAGGCCTTCGCGCAGGCCGCGGTGGAGCGGCTCGTTCCCGGGAGCCCCGTCCCCGCCGGTCGGAAGGATCACGCCGACCCGGGCCCCGGAGCCCAGCCCTTGGCCTATGATCCGGCCGGCCTCGCGCCCTTGCCTGAGCGAGCCGGAGCCGATGAAACCCGCGACGGTGCCGGCGGGCGGATCGCGGCCGACCGGCACGTAGGCGACGCCCTCGTGGCGGGCGCGGCGGGCCAGCTCGGAGACCGGGTCGTCCCCCGCGGTGTACATGATGACTCCGTCGACCCGCGCGGCCAGGGCCGTCTCGAACCAGCGCAGGGCCTCGTCGGGTTCGGACTCCGGGTAACGGTGGAACAGCACCGCCAGATCGGCCTCGGGCGCGCCCTGCGCGATCCCGGCGACCAGGCCTTCGAAGAAGGAGTCGCCCGCCTCCGGGATGATCGCGACGACCAGCCAGCGCCCCGCCGATCCCACGCCGGATCCGCGCGTCACCGCGCGCGTGAGCGCCTGCCGGCTCGAACCGACCAGGCTGGCGTTCACCAGGGTCGCCACGAGGAAGGCCGCGGCGAAGACGAAGGAAAGCGGACGGGCGAGACGCTTCATCGGGAAGCGAGTATAGCACGGCTCCGCGGAGGGCGGCGCGGGACTCAGTTCCCGCCCTTCTCGAGGAGCGCGAGGAAATGCTCGTGGGCTTCGATGGTCGCGGCCAGGTCGATATTCGCCACGTCGCCTCGTCCGGTCCAGTCCTGTCCGTCCTGCTCGTAGAGATGGCGGAGCACTCCGCGGACGGCCTCGGCCCCGAAACCGTCCTCGAGCTCCTTACGCCTCGCGAGCCCCTTCAGCACCGCCTCGTAGGTCTCGTCGTACTTCGCCTCTCGCCAGTCGATGCTCGACATCTCGGTCAGCCTCCGGAAATGACGAAGCCCCGCTCGCGCGGGGCTTCGTTCGGTTCGATAGCGGCGGGGGGACTCGAACCCTCGGCACAACGGATATGAGCCGTTTGCTCTACCGACTGAGCTACGCCGCCATTCGGTGCCCGGATTGTATACCCGAGGCGGCGCGCCCGTGTCAACCGGGGCCGACTCCCGCGGGCCAAAGATCGCGCCCCTTCCCCGGATCGGAGATCACGGACAGCTGCTCCGGATACGGGTCGAGGAAGGTCTGGCCGAGCGGGTACGTGGCCCCGAAGCGGACTGCGTGGCTTCCGAGGACGCCGGGGCACGCTCGCCGGCACGCGCTCGTCGCGGCAGGCCTCGAGCAGCGAGAGGAAGCGCGCGCGCTCCGCCGGGGAAAGGCGATCGGGATAGCGGCCGCAGGAAACGGAATCAGTGCTCCCTGAACGTGAAATTCCTGAGCCGTCCCTCGTCCTCGACCGGATGACCGGGCCAGCGGGCCAGCGCGGCCTCGCCCAGGAATCCCGCGCCGATGACCGCCCCCGCCGCGCGGGCCTCGATCCATGAGCAAAGCGCCCCCGTGCCGCAAGGCTCCGGAGGCGCTCCGACACGAGGCGGGCGGGTCGGCTCAGCGGCCGGTCAGGGGAACGCGGAACACGCGTACCCGACGCTCGGGATCGGCTGCGGCGAGGTCTGCCGGATCGAAAGCCGTCCTGCGTTCGAGGTCGTACGCCGCCCACGCGAAACCCTTCTCGCCCCGATAGGGCGCCAGGAGCACCTTCAAGGCCGGTTGGTCGGCGCTGGCTGGAGCCTGCAGCAGGAAGGCCGCGTCGTCGAGCTTCGAACCCTCGAACGCGAGCGCGCGGACGGCCTTGAGCGGCCAGCCGCCCTTGGCGGCGTCGTGGAGGGCGAAGGGAGCGTACGGTTGAGTCACGCCGCGCGGATCGGAGTCCGCCGCGAACAGCGTGTAGGAGCTCGACACGACCTCGGTCGCGCCGGCCACCGCGGCAGCGACGTCGGCCTTCCGGAGCGATTCCGCGAAGGGCTTCCACGCGCCCTTCTCGAGCTCGCCAGACTTGAGGGCTACGGCGAGGCGGCTCGACGCGGCGTCCGGCGCGGAGCGGAACACCTGGTTCCAGTCGAAGGCGCGGGCGCTCAGCTCGGCCAGGCGATCGAGGCCCGCCGGCACGAGGTAAAGCATCATCTGGGCGACCGGAACGTCCTTCGCCACGACGGCGCCGGCGAGCACCACGTCGAGGCTCGTCGTGGCGTAGTTCGGCGGCCGGATGCGGACGTAGGAATCGGTTCCGTCGAGGAACAGCACCTTGGCCTGCAAGAGGATGCCGGATTTTTCCTTGTTGCGTTCAACAACGCGGTCCCCCGCGGAGCCGAGCTTCACGCCGCGCGTGAACAGCACGTACCATAGTTTGTCGGCGTCCTGCACCGAGACGGTCGCGGCCCCGGCCTTTCCCGTGACGGCCTTGGATCCGAAAGGTAGAGCCCTCGTCCAATAGGCGGTGACGAGCTCGGAGAAATAGGCCTGCACCACGTCGCCCGTATCCGGGTAGTTCGCGAGCACGAAGGCCTTCCAACCGACGCCGGGAGCGGCTGCGGGCGCCGCCGGGGTTCCGGCCGCGGGAGCGGCGGGCGCGGTCGGCGGCTTCGGGGCGCTCGGCTGGGCGGATAGGGCGGCGATCATGGCGGCGAGGGATATCGTCGAGGCTACTGCTCGTTTCACTGGTGGAAGCTCCGGCGTACTGGAATATGGGGCCACTATAGCATCGGGGCGGCGCGCGACTCCATAGGCGCCCTACCGGAGCCGCGCGCTCCAGCGTTCCGGGTTCGGCGGCCGCGTCACCCCCATCTTACATCGAACACCGCATCCGGTGTAACGTTACCCCCGGACGAACGAAAACGCCGTCCGAGCCGCGCCCCCGGAACGCCCCTTCGAAGCCGGGAACCGGCTCGAGACGCGAGCCCTGGAGCCCGATCCCATGCACGATACACGCCGAGTCGCCGTCGGCCTTTCCGGCGGCGTCGATTCCGCCGTCGCCGCGGCCCTCCTCGTCGAGGCCGGCCACGAGGTCACGGGACTCACCATGAGAACCTGGAGCGGCCGCCTGCCCCTCGTGGAGGGCGGCGGTCACGCCTGCTACGGCCCCGGCGAGGAATCCGACATCGCCGCCTGCGAGGCCACCTGCGCCCGCCTCGGCATCCCCTACCGCACCGTCGACCTCGCCGCCGAGTACGAGGAGCGCGTCGTCGGCTACTTCCGCTCGGAGTACCTCGCCGGCCGCACACCGAATCCCTGCGTCCGCTGCAACGCCGAGCTCAAGTTCGGCTTCCTCGTGGAACGCGCCCGCGCCTCGGGCCTCGAGTTCGACGCCTTCGCCACCGGGCACTACGCCCGCACCCTGCGGCGGAACGGCGCCACCCTGCTCAGGACCGCCGCCTTCGCGCCCAAGGACCAGACCTACTTCATCTGGCGCCTGGAAAGCGCCCTCCTCGAGCGAGTCATCTTCCCCCTCGGCGATCTCGACAAGGAGGCGGTACGAGCGGCCGCCCGCCGCCTCGGCCTCGAGGTCGCGGACAAGCCGGAAAGCCAGGACTTCGTCTCCGGCGACTACGCCCCCCTCTTCGAGGGCCTCCCCGTCGAGCCGGGCGACATCGTCGACGAGTCGGGCGCGGTCCTCGGCCGACACCGCGGCATCGTGCACTACACCGTCGGCCAGCGCCGCGGCCTCGGGCAGAGCCTCGGTCCCGAACCCCGCTACGTCATGGCCATCGACGCCGAGCGGAACCGCGTCGTCGTCTCCTCCGACCAACGCCTCTTCGCCGAGGGGCTCGAAGGCCGGGAGCTCCTCGTCCACGATCCAGCGCTCCGCGGCAAAAGCTTCGACTGCCTCGCGCGCATCCGCCAGAACCACCGCCCGGCGCCCGCCCGCGTCGAACCCTCCGGCGACGGCCGCGCCCGCGTCCTCTTCGAGACCCCCCAGCGCGCCGTCGCGCCGGGCCAGTCCGCCGTCTTCTACGATACGGACGGCGTCCTCGTGGGCGGCGCCGTCATCGAGAGGGCCCTCCGCGCCGCGGACCTCGACCGAAGGAACTGAGGCATGACCGTGAAGGCGCCCGGCCCCGACGAGATCCTTCCCTCCGCGACCCTCGACGACCCCGTCCTCGCAGCCTATTACCGCGTCATGCGCCTCAAGCGCCTCTTCCGCCAGGGCTGGCTCAAGCGCGGCATCCCGGAGGCAGCCTGCGAAACGGTCGCCGAGCACAGCTTCGGCGTCGCCATGCTCGCCCTCCTCGCGCCCGCGCCCGAAACCGCGCCCGGACCCGAGTCCGGGCCCGAGTCCGGAACCTCCCCCCGCTTCGACCGAGGCCGGGCCCTCCTCCTCGCCCTGGTCCACGAACTGGGCGAAACCTACGCCGGCGACATCACCCCCGTCGACGGCGTCGGTCCCGAGGAAAAGTCGCGCCTCGAGCGCGAAGCGCTCCTCAAGGCCCTCGACGGCCACCCGGACCGCGACGCCTTCCTCGCGGCCTGGGAAGAGTTCGAAGCCGCCCGCACCCCCGAGGCCCGCTTCGTCAAGGAGCTCGACCGCCTCGAAATGGGCCTCCAGGCCGTCCTCTACCGCGCCGAAGGCTCCGAACGCATGGACGAGTTCTTCGCGAGCGCGCGCCGCACGGTCGGCTCCGCATCGCTCCGCGCCCTCCTCGACCGCGCCATCGAAGGAGACCGGGGAAACTGACCGGGGGGAAAGGAAGGGGACCATCCTCGCGACGGCGCCCGACCCTGAACCGGAGAATGAGGAAGGCCGCCCTTCCGCGCCGCGACGGCGCACCGCGACCTCGCGCCCTTCCTTCCCCTCCCGGACCCCCTCATCCATCCCCGGGCGAACCGGCCTCATCCCATTGAAATTCTCCGCCCGCCTCCCTAGTCGCGAGCACAGGATCGCTTCGAGGAGCTTCCCCACGGCCAAAGCCCAGCGTGTCGCCATCGCGCTCGCGGTCGCGCTCGCGGCATGCGCGCTCATCCCGTCGACACTCGTCGCGCGGCCCCGCCTCGTCATGCTCGCCGAAGCGTGGCAGCCCTCCGCACCTACGACCCCTCGCGCCCCCCGGGCTTCGTCGACATCGACGTCGACCTCGTCATCGAACCGGAAAAACGGCTCGGCGACCCCATCGACATCCTTGGAGCGCCGCAGGTCCTCGACCTTGAAATGATGAAGCAGGGAAAGGCCGACCGCATGACCGTCGCGGCGCGCACGGCGGAGCGCGAGCTGTTCATGGCCGTGAGTCCCGACTTCCTGCCATCCCGTGAGTCTGGTCTTCCACGCGCCGATAGGATTCGGCTCCGTAGGTCAGCCCATGCTCCGGCCTCTCCGGCGAGAGCCTCGGCCACTTCCTCCCCTCCGCCTGCTTCGAGCCTTTCAACTCTCACGCCGCGCCGAGTAAGGTCGGACTCGCCCTCGAGGAGCAGATCCTCGAGTTGCTCGCCCCCGGGCGCATCGACCTCGCCAGCGGCTCCGAACCCGACATCGCCCGGGACGTCGCGAAGCTGGGTCTCAAGGAGACGCTCGAGCGCACGACCCGGACGCCGCCGGACTCGACGCGGCTCTATGTCGCGATTCCCGGGAACTCCGCGGTCCTCTCCCTCCTCGACCGCGTCGACGCCGCCCTCAAAGCCATGCTCGCCGACGGCACCCTCGCCGCGTTGCTCGCGAACTGCCGCCAGCCGCTCCGGGTTAGCGATCGACCGCGAACCGACTATCGAGTGGCTACCGCGAGGCCACGAGCCTGAAGCCCGTCAGAGTTCGCGTTCGAGCGCCGCGCGATCGGGGTCGACGGGGCCCGGTCGCCCTCGAGCCGGGCGACCGGGTCACGGCGCGGGTAGGGATGGACGGGACGGTGCATCACTACTGGAGGGACAAGCCGCTCCCCGTCGAGGACCTCGATCCGCGGAAGACGGCGAATGGGGGCTCGCCCCCCCGGCCTTAGCATGAGGGGACATTTCTGCCCGGCCGGAGCAGGGGACACTTCCGCTTGGCCTCGACAGACGTTTCTACTTGGCCTTGACAATAGCAAAATAGGGCATTGACCCTGCATTGATTCATGAGTATCCTACGGATCGACGGATTCTCGTCCGAGCCAGGGGGTGCCCCGGTTTCGACTGACGCGATCCGGGTCGTGGGTCGCAGGTGGAGCGCCGATGTCCTTACATTCGGCAAAACCTTTAACTGCCAACAACGACAGTTACGCCCTCGCCGCGTAAGCGGTAGGACGCGGAAGCCGGTTGCGCCGCCTCGAGCGGCCGTAACTTCCGACGCGATCGAGGCTGGCCGCGTTCCGCGCCGGGACGGGACGCGGCGAGAAAAATTCCTGGATACGGAGACGCCGCGTGCCGCGAAGCCAAGCGTTTCCCGACAATCCGATGCGCGGCTAAACCTGTAGACGCCCTCGGCACGCGCGCCAGGACGCGGGTTCGACTCCCGCCACCTCCACTGTAAAGTCGCCGGCTCCCATGGGCCGGCGACTTCCTTTTCCCCCTTTTCCCTCGCGTGTCCCGTACTGTTGAAAGCGGACACGGCTGAATCAGGCAGGTTTCCCCAGGCAGAATGATTCGACATGGCGCGACAGTGCCGATCGCGGAGCGACGGGTAGTGTCCCCCGTAGTGGTGTAAAAGCGGCGATGGTAGACAAGGCCATCGTGGGTCTCCGATGCTGGTGTCACCACAACTACCCACAGGGGGGACACCACGATGGCCGAGACAAGCATGGCACTGATCGAACTGGCTGAAAAGCACCGGGACACCGATTTCCTGCACGACCTGGGGCAGTTCGCTTTGCAGAAGCTCATGGAGCTCGAGGTGGAAGCCAAGGTCGGCGCCGGGAAGCACGAGCGGAACGACGAACGCGTCACGCACCGGAACGGCTATCGCGACCGGACCTACGAAACCCGGATCGGGACCATGGAGCTCCGCATCCCCAAGCTCCGCACCGGCTCGTACTTCCCATCCTTTCTCGAGCCGAGGAAGCTCTCGGAACAGGCGCTCGTGGCAGTCGTACAGGAAGCCTACGTGCACGGCGTGAGCACGAGAAAGGTCGACGATCTCGTGCAGGCCATGGGAATGACAGGCATCTCGAAGAGCCAGGTGTCGAGGTTCTGCGGCGAGATCGACGAGCGCGTCGCGGCATTCCGGGAACGTCCTATCACCGGCGCGTGGCCCTATCTCTGGCTGGACGCGACGTACGTGAAGTCGCGCAATAACGGCCGGGTCGAAAGCAGGGCCATCGTCGTGGCGGTCGGCGTCAACGCTGAAGGACGCCGCGAGATCCTCGGGATCG
>JADFDI010000008.1 GCA_018262985.1 Spirochaetota bacterium
AGGAGCGCCCTGTCGACGGCGGGCATGAAGGCATGGCTCAAGCTGTTCCCGACGCCGGGCACCGACTGGATCGGCCGTGTCCCGGCCTTCGCCCTTGACTAGTGCTTTTCCCCAAGCTTCGTGACACTGCTTGTCAGGTGCCTTTCTTGAGGAAGGCGTCGCGGAAGCCGAGCGACTTGGCCCTGAGCAGGGCCACGCCGCTCTCGTCGCGGCCGAGCGGTCCGAGCACGAGCCGCCAGGTGGTTTTGCCGTCCTTGCCGGCGATGCGCTCCGCGAGCACGGTTCCCAGGTCCATGACGCGCGCCGCGGCCGACTCGAGCGCGGAGAGGTCCGCGTAGGCTCCCAGCTGGATGTAGAAAGCGCCTTTCTCGAGGCCCGCCACCACGGTCACCTTGCCCGGGGCCGCGGCGGGCGACGGGGCGGGCGCGGCGGCGACGACGGGAAGCGTCCCGGCCGGCGCCGCGCTAGGCGGGCGCGGCGAGGTGGGTTCCACCGAGACGGCGACCGGCCCGGTCGCCGCGGATGGCGGCGCGACCGCGGCCGCGGCGGCATCCTTCGGGAGCGGGGCGGCGACAGGGGCCGCGGCGACAGGAGCCGCGGCGACAGGGGTTGCGGCAGCCGCGGGCTTCGCGCCCGGATCGGCCAGGGCGGCCGTGGCGGCGCTCGCGGCGGGAGCCGGGATGCGCGCGGCGGCCTCGGGATTTTCCAGCGACGGATCCGTCAGGACGACGGACGCCTCGGTGCCGGTCGGGGCCGCCAGGCGGGGTTCGCCGTCGGGACTCTCGAGCGCCGGATCGGCCAGCGCGGCGTCGAAGGCGGCGCCGTATGGACGAATGGACGGCGAGCTCGCCTCGGGGTCGACGAGGTCCGGTTCCGAGAGGCTCGCCTCTGCGAAGGCCGGGAAAGGATGGAGGACGCGCCCGGAGGCCGCGGAGGGGGTTTCCTTGCCGGCCGGCTCGGGATCGTGCAGGGCGAAATCGCCGGGCCAGAGCTCCGCGGACGGAGGAGCGTCGTAGTCGTGGAGGCCGGCGAACTCTCCTTCCTCGATGCGGATCACGCCCTCGTCGAGCGCGAGCTCGGGGATGGCCATGGCCAGGGCCGGAGCGGCCACGATATCGTGGACGCCGGGAATCTCGCCCGGAGCCAGGCCCGGCTCCGAGAGCAGGGCTGACACCTCGGGCGAGAGCGGCTCGGGCGCTTCGATGCCGTAGGCGAGCGCCCGCTCGACGCCCGGGGCCGACGGATCGTGGAGGAAGACCGCGGCCGGACCTTCCTCGCGTCCGGCGCGGAGGAGCTCGTGCGCGAAGGCCAGCTCTCCGGGGCTCAGGTCGTACGGGGGATCGTAGAGCGAGGCCGACGCGACGAAGGACTCGAGGCCGGGGCGCTCGAGGGCCATGACGAGGGCGAGCTCCTCGGGGGTGAGCTGGAAGCGGGCGTCCATCAGTTCCGCGGAGACGGAAACGCCTTCCTTGCGGGCCCGTTCGAGCGCGAGGAGGAAGGCCCGATCCTCGGGGACGAGGACGGGCGCGGCGGGGGGAGCCGGCGGTCTGGGTTCGGCCCAGGCGTCGGGGGGCGAGGCCGCGGCCATTCCGGGCCACGGCAGCCCCGCGAACACGGATGGAAGCTCGGGAGGCGCGACCGGCTCGACCAAGGTCGAGCGGACGAGCGAAGCCCCCGCGGAAGGTATCTTCGGGGTCTGGAACACCTCGGGAGGACGCGGAGCCTCCGCGACGGGAGTCGGGGCGGGTGCTGCGACCGGCTTGGCCGGCGCGGGGACCGGCGCCGGCAGGGGACCCGTGGCGGGTTTCGTCGAGACGGCCTCGGGGACGGGGTCGGCCGCCACCAGCTCGGGCGGCCTGGGGGAGGTCGGCGCGGTCGAGGGGACGGCCGTGACGGGGGCGGTCGTGACGGGGGCGGTCGTGACGGGGGCGGTCGTGACAGGGGCGGTCGCCACGGGAGCGGTCGCCACGGGAGCGGTCGCTGCGGGCGCGGTCGCCGCGGGCGCCGCTTCGACCGGCGCGGTCGCCACGGGCGCGGTCGCGACGGGGGCGGTCGCCACGGGCGCGGTTGCCGCGGGCGCCGTGGTAACGGGCGCGGGCGCGACGCCGCGAGCCGCGGCTTCCGCCGCGGCTTTGCGCGCCAACAACGACGGGTTGAAATCCGGGTCGCTCGTGTCCCCGCGCGAGGCCGGGGATCCGATGTCGGCCACGGACCTGGGCTCGGAGACCGCCACCCGGGCGACGACGCCCGAGTCGATGCCGAGCGCGAGCGCCGCCTCGGGCGACAACACCATGAAGATGCCGGCGCTCGACAGTCCCTTGGTCACGATGACGGTGACCGCGCGATCGTTTTCGATGTTGCGGACCTCGACGGCGGTGTTCCGCTCGAACGAGTTGCAGGCCGCGAAGAGCCCCGTGGCGGGGAACTCCCCGTAGGCGCCCATCATCGCGGTGCCTTCCCAGGAGGACGAGGAAAGGGCCGTCGCCGCGGCGAGGACCAGGAGAAGCGAGGAAGCGATGCGTTTCACGGTTTCCCTCCCGGAGTTCGGAACGGGTCGATCTGTGCGAGGCACGAGCGCGCGGCGGCGGCGCCGAGCGCCTTCGAGCGGACCGCGAGTCCTGCGAGGAGATCCGGAGCGTCGGGGGGGCCCGCGATCGAGCCGCTCCCGAGCAGGGCTCCGTCGGCCACGCGCACGAGGCGCCAGGAGAGCGAAGCGGGTATCGCCACGGCCTTCCCGGGCGCGCCTCCCCTATAGCTTACGAACAGGAGGACGAGGAAATCCACCCACCCTTCGCGCGCCGCGGAAAGGGCGAACGCCGGATCGGCCCAGGCTTCCCTCGCGCCGCGTACGGTCGGCGAACCGATCGCGATCTGCCCCGCGTCGAACAGGGCGTCGAGCGCCCCCGAAGCGAGGCCCTCGGACGCGGTCGCGCTGTCGACGAGGGCGAGGAGCGGCGAGTCCTCCTCGACCAGCACGACGCCCACGGTGTGGGCGCCGACGGCCAGGCTGAGGACGAGCGAGCTTGCGACGGCCATGGCTGCGCGTTTCGACACTACGGTATTCCTTCCCTCCTTCACCTATCGGCCCGCGGACGCGCCGGGATTAGCCCCGGCGAGCGAACCCGGCGAAGTCCGGTCCGGCGCGCCGTCGCCCCGCTTTGCCGGCCGACCCCGCTTCCGGCCCCCGTCCCCCGCGTGGTATACTCGAAGCCTCCGGAGGATACAGCCACATGGTCTATTACGCCGCCCAGGTCCGGACCGGCAAGGAGAACGAGGTCGGGAACCTCATCGGCCGCCGCGTCGATCCGGGCCTCGCGGGAGCCTTCGTTCCGACCCGGGTGCTTTCGATCCGGAAGGGCGGCAAGACGAAGAAGGAGGAGCGTCCCGTCTTTCCCGGTTACGTCTTCATCGGCGCGACGGGAGACGAGCTCCCGGCCGACGCCTACTGGATCATCAAGCGGATCGACGGCTTCGGCCGCTTCCTGCCGAGCAACATCGACCGCAAGCCCCTGTTCGGCAGGGACCTCGACCTGCTCTCCCACTTCATGTCCTTCGGTCGCCGCGCCGATATATCGAAGGTGAGCTTCGACGAGGACGACCGCATCGTCGTCCTCGAAGGGCCCCTCAAGGGGCTCGAGGGCTCGATCGTCAGGGTCGACAGGCGCAAGGGCCGCGTCAAGGTGCGCCTGGCCATGTGCGCCGATTCCTTCGCCGTCGACCTCGGCGCCGAGTTCGTCGAACGCCTCCCGAGGGGTTCGGATGACCAACATGGAAGCGCGTGAGGAAAGCCGCATCTACGTGATCGGGGCCGGGTTCGCTGGCAGGGCCATCGCGCGCGAGATCGCGCGGAAGCGAGTCCTCGGCAGCGTCGTGGCCTTCCTCGACGACGATCCCGGCAAGATCGGGCGCCGCGTCGAGGGCATCCCCGTGCTCGGTCCCATCCGCGACGTGCTCAGCCTCATCTCGCTCACACCCGCCGACGAGGCGATCATCGCCATCCCGAGCGCCTCGCGCGAGCTCCTGCGCAGCCTCCACGCCCTGCTCGCGGCCGCGGGCTTCGCGCGCATCCGGATCATCCCGGGCGTCGCGCAGATCCTCGAAGGCGACCCCCACATCATCCAGGCGCGCGAGATCGACCCGCAGGACCTGCTCGGCCGCGATCCGGTCAAGGTCGGCCTCAGGGAGAGCCTGTCCTGGCTCCGCGGCAAGCGCGTGCTCGTCACCGGCGCGGGCGGCTCCATCGGCTCCGAACTGGCGGGACAGCTCCTCTCCGCCGGCGTCGAGCGCCTCTACCTCTTCGGCCACGGCGAGAATTCGATCTACCGCGTCGACCGCGACCTGCGCCTGCTGCAGGAGGAAGGGGTCGGCGAGCGCACCTCCATCGTTCCCGTGATCGGGGAGCTCAAGGACCGGGACTACGTCCGCTTCATCCTGAAGCGACTCAAGGCCCAGGTGGTCTTCCACGCGGCGGCGTACAAGCACGTCCCCATGATGGAGGAGAACCCGGTGGCCGCGGTCGAGAACAACGTGTTCGGCACGCTCAACCTGACCGACGCGGCGCTCGAGGCGGGCGTCGAGCGCTTCGTCCTGATCTCCACCGACAAGGCGGTCGAGCCGGTTTCGGTCTACGGCGTCTCGAAGCGGCTGTCGGAGTCCATAGTCCGGCGCGCCGGGTCTCGGGCCGAGGGCCGATCCGCCTTCATGGTGGTGCGCTTCGGGAACGTGCTCGGCTCGCGCGGCTCGATAATCCCCCTCTTCGCGGCCCAGATCGACAAGGGCGGACCGGTGACCGTGACGGCGCCCGAGGCGACGCGCTTCTTCATGACCATACCCGAGGCCTGCTCGCTCGTGCTCAAGGCCGGCGGCGTCGGATCCGCGGGGAAGACCTACATCCTCGACATGGGCGACCCGGTCAACATCCGCGAGCTCGCCGAGCAGATGATACGCTTCCGCGGCCTCGAGCCGGGCCGCGACATCCCGATCCGCTACATCGGCCTCCGCCGCGGCGAACGCCTCCACGAGAAGCTCGCGGCCAGCGACGAGCGCATCGTCCCGACCCCCTACCCCCGCCTCAACGTCCTCGAGCGGGACGGCGAGGAGGGCGGGGAGCTGGACCGGCTCCTCGCCGAACTCCGCCCGGTCTGTACCTTCGACGGGAACCGACCGGGCGAATACCGCAACCGCCGCCGCCTGCGCGAGATACTCCGCGCCGCGAATCCCGACCTCGAGGTGCCCGAGCATGAAAACGAATTCTGACTTCATCCCCTTCGCCCAGCCTTCGATAGGGCCGGAGGAGGAAGCGGCCGTCCTCGAGGTGCTGCGCTCCGGCTGGCTGACCACCGGCAAGGTCGCCCTCGCCTTCGAGCAGGAATTCGCCGCCTTCCTGGGCGTCGACCGCGCCCTCGCGGTGAATTCGGCCACCTCCGGTCTCCACCTGGCGCTCGAGGCGCTCGGGGTCGGCCCCGGCGACGTCGTGGCGACCAGTCCCTACACCTTCGCCTCGACGGCGGCCGTGGCCAGGCAGCTCGGCGCGGAAGTGGCCTTCTGCGATATCGAGGAGGGAAGCTTCAACCTCGATCCGGAGGCGCTCGGCAAACTGCTCGAGCGCACGCCGAAGGTCAAGGCGGTCGTCGCGGTCCACGTCGGGGGCCTGCCGTGCAGGCTCGACCTCATCGCGCCGCTCTGCGAGCGCCACGGGGTCGCCCTGGTCGAAGACGCGGCCCACGCCTTCCCCTCCAGGCTGCCCGGAGGCTACGCGGGCACGATCGGCGACGTCGGCGTGTACTCGTTCTACGCCACCAAGACCATCACCACGGGAGAAGGCGGCATGGTGGTCGCCCGCGATCCCCGCGTGGCGGACCGCGTCTCGCTCATGCGCACGCACGGCATCGACCGCGCGGTCTGGGACCGCTACACCGCCAAGACCGCGGCCTGGAGCTACGCGGTGGTCGAGGCCGGCTACAAGTGCAACCTGCCCGACCTGCTCGCGGCCATCGGCAGGGTCCAGCTGGCCAAGGCGGAGCGCTTCCTCGCCGAGCGCGAGGCCGTCGCCGCCCGCTACGACGAGGCCTTCGCGGGCCTCCCCGGCCTCGGCCTGCCGCCGCGGGGGCCGGGGCACGCCTGGCACCTGTACGCGCTCTCGGTCGACGAAGGCCGCCTCGGGATCGGCCGCGACGAGTTCATCGAACGGCTTCGCGCGGAGGGCGTCGGCGCCTCCGTCCACTTCATCCCCCTGCACCTCATGCCCTACTGGGCCGGGCGCTACGGCCTCGAGCCCGGGTCCTTCCCCCGGGCCCTCGCCGCCTTCCGGGCGGAAATCTCCCTGCCCGCCTCGCAGGGCCTCGACCCGGAGGCCGTCGAGAAGGTGGCCGCCGCGGTCCGGAGGATCGCGGGAGCGGGAGCCTGATGCCCGCTTCCAAGCTCGCCGACGCCGCGACCACTCCCCTCTCCGAGCTTCGCGTCCCGGGCATGCTGCACGTCGTGGCCGTGCGTTCGCCCGTCCCGAGGGGCGCGCTGCTCGGCGTGGAGCTGCCGCGCCTGGGCAAGGATTGCCGCGCCGTCCTCGCGTCCGACATACCGGGACGCAACCAGGTCAGCTCCTTCGGGGTGGCCGTCCCCCTGCTCGCGTCGAACCGCGTGCGCTATCGCGGCGAGGCGGTGGCCCTCCTCGTCGGCCCCGACCTTGAGGCCCTCGAGGAGCTGCGCGACCGGACCAGCGTCCTCGTCGAGGAGGAAGCGCCCTTCCTCGATTTCGGGCGCTTCTCCTCCGACCAGGTGCTCGCGCGGAGGGCCCTGAGGCTCGGCGACAGCGAGCTGGCGTTCTCGGTGGCGTCCCGCATCGTCGAGGGCGACTTCGAGGTCGGCTCCCAGGAACACTGGTACGCCGAGCCCCAGGGCGCCTTCGCCGGCTTCGACTACGACAAGCTCCTGGTCGTGTGCGGCACGCAATGGCCCTATCACGTCCGCGACACCGTCGCGGGAGCCCTCGGCGTGCCGCCGGCCGAGATCATCGTGCGACCCGGTCCCGCCGGTCCCCACCTCGACGGCAGGATCTGGTATCCTTCGCTGATGGCCGCCCAGGCCGCCCTGGCCGCCTGGCTATCCCGCCGCACCGTGCGCTTCATCCTGCCGCGGGAGGAGGATTTCCGCGTCAGCCCCAAGCGCGCCCGCTATCGGGCCTCGTACCGCGCGGCCCTCGACGGCGAGTCGAACCTCTCCGCGCTCGAGGTTTCGCTGGCGCTCAACGTGGGCGCCTACGGTCCCCTGGCCGAGGAGCTCGTCGCCAGGGCGTGCCTCGGCGCGCAGGGCGTCTACGCGTGCCCGAATCTCTCGGTCAAGGGCTACGCGGTCTCCACGGACACCCCTCCCCTCGGCTCGCTCGCGGGGCTCGGCGACGCCCAGTCGAACTTCGCCATGGAGCGCATCGCGGAACGGGCGGCCGCCGCCTCGGGCTCCGACCCGGTCGAATGGCGCGCCCGCAACCTGCTCCGCAAGGGCTCGGCGACCCCCACCGGGACGCCCTTCGGCCAAACCTGGCCCTTCGACGAACTCGCGGCGGCCCTGCGGCGCATGAGCGACTTCGACCGCAAGCGCGCGAGCTTCAGCCTCGCGGACCGCGCGGGCGGCGCCGAAGGTCCCTGGCGAGGAATCGGCATCGCCTTCGCGCGCCAGCTGTCCGGCGCCTTCGTCGGCGGTTCCGTGCCGAACTCCTATTCGGTGGAGGTCGAGCTCGACAAGGAGCTGAGCCTCTCGATCCGCTCGAGCGCCGTGCCCGGCAGCGCTTCGGTCGAGCGGATCTGGCGCGAGAGCGCCGCGGCCATGCTCGCCCTCGATCCTTCCGACGTGACGCTCGAGCCGCCCGCCACGGGGGACGCCCCGAATTCGGGCCCCTCGGTGCTCTCCCGGAACGTGACCATCGTGGCCTCGCTCATCGAACGGGCCTGCGCCACCGTCAAGCGCCGCCGCTTCCGCGAACCCCTGCCCATCGTGGCCCGCAGCACGGCGCGGGTGGCCAATCCGGTGACCTGGACGTCCGACGGCGCCGAAGGCGCTCCCTTCGAGGACGCGGCGCTCGGCGGGGCCGTGGTGGAGATCGAGCTCGACGCGTGGAGCCTCGAGCCGCGGGCCACGGGCATCTGGCTCGCGGTCGCCCCCGGCAGGCTCCACGACGAACGCCACGCCCGGCGCTCGCTCGAGAACGCGGCAGTCCTCGCCCTTTCCCAGTGCGCCTGGGAAAGGCTGGATCCCGCGCCGGAGGGTCTCGGCGTCGAGGCGTACGCGGGTTACCGCTTGATGCCGCTCACCGCGGTTCCGCCTATAGGCATCGAATTCATCCCCGAGGGCAGGCGGGCCCCGGCCCGCGGCATCGGCGAGCTCCCCTTCGACTGCGTCCCGGCGGCTTTCGCCAACGCGGTCTCGCTCGCCGCCGGCATCGACATCGACGCGCTCCCGGTGGAGGGCGAGCTGGTGGCGGAAAGGATACGCCCGACATGACCATCGACTTCATCCTCGACGGCGCCGACGTCTCGTGCCGGGCGCGCGCGACCGACCGGCTCTCGGACGTGCTGGCCCAGGAATTCCCCAAGGCCTGCGTCGGTTCCGACTGCAGGGCCGGGCGATGCGGACGCTGCGTGGTGCTCATGGACGGCAAGCTCGCGCTCGCCTGCCTGGTCCCCGCCTTCCGCGTACGCGGAGCCGAGATAGTCAGCCCCCGCGCCTACGCCCGCACCGAGGAAGGCGAGTCCGTGGCCGCGGGCTTCGAGCGCGCCGGCGTGGCCACCTGCGAATTCTGCACGCCCCAGCGCATCCTCATCGCGGGCCTCCTCCTCGAGGAGGCCGCGGGCGCCGACGACCGGCGCATCCTGGAGGCGATGCAGACCGTGCAGTGCCGTTGCGTCGAGCCGTCGGCCCTGGTCGAGGGCGTACGCGCCGCCGTCGAGCTGCGCTCCGCCAGGAAGTGGCCGCATGCGCGTTAGCGAGATCTTCACCCCGACCAGCCTGATCGAAACCCTCGGCCTGCTCCGCAAGCACGAGGACGCCCTGCTATGGGCGGGAGGCACCGAGATACTGCGGCTCCGCGTGGCGCGGCGCCCCGAGCTGCCGCCCACCATCGTCTCGCTCGACAAGGTGCCCGAGCTCCGCGCCATCGGGCGCTCCGACCGCGCGCTCGACCTGGGCGCCATGTCGAGCCTCGCGCAGCTGTCCGCGCTCGGCGAAGGCGCCGTTCCCGAGGCGCTGGCCGAGGCCGCGGCCGGCGTCGGCACCGAGGGACTCAGGAACCTGGCGACCCTCGGCGGCAACCTGCTCGGCCGGGAGCGCTTCGGCGACCTCTTCCCCGCCCTCGCCTGCCTCGACGCCATCGCCGAATTCCGGAGCGCCTCGGGTTCGCGCTGGATGGCCGTCGGACGCCTCGCGGGAAGGGACCGCAAGCCCTTGATCCCGACCGGGGAGATACTCGTCCGCGTCCGGGTTCCCTTCGATCCCTGGGACCTTTCGCTCGTGCGGAAAATAGGCTATCCGCTCTGGCCGGCCGCCGATTCGGGACTCTTCACCTGCCTGGCCCGGGCCGCGAAGGGCTCTCTGTACGAATTCCGCGCCGCGCTCGGGGGGCCGCTCTTCCTCCGGGACCGGGAGACCGAGACGGAACTCATCGGCAAGCGACTTCCCCTGCAGCGGCGCGATATCGAGTCCGCGCGGGCATCGTGGCGGAACCGCTTCGAGGAGGACGGCGTCGGCGCGCCCTGGATAGAGCGCTTCCTCGCGGCCGTCGACGAGTCCTTCGACGCCCTCCGCGCGGGAGCCTCCCGTTGAAGGCGTCCCCGGCCCGCGGCGCCCTCCACCTGGTCCCGACGCCGATCGGCGGGGAACCCGCGCGGGTGCTCGCCCCCGCGCTGGTCGACGCCGTCCGCGGGATCCGGTATTTCGTCGTGGAGAACGAAAAGAGCGCCTGGCGCTTCCTCTCGCGGCTCCTGGACCGGGCCGCGCTCGACGCGGTCCGGATGGCGGTGCTCGACGAGCACACCGAGGACGGCGAGGTCCCATCCCTGCTAGAGCCCCTGCTCTCGGGCGAGGACGGAGCCATCGTCTCGGAGGCCGGGCTCCCCTGCGTCGCGGATCCGGGGTCGAAGCTCGTCGCGCTGGCGCACCGCTCCGGCGTGAGGGTCGTCCCCTGGCCGGGCCCCTCGGCCCTCCTCATGGCCCTGATGGCCTCGGGCTTCGACGGCCAGCGTTTCGAGTTCCGGGGCTACCTGCCCGCGGAGCGCTCGGCCCGCGAGAAGGCGCTGCTCGACGTGGAACGCGCCGCCCGCTCCCGCGGCGTGCCCCAGCTCTTCATCGAGACCCCGTACCGCAACAAGGTCCTGCTCGCCGACGCGCTCCGCGTCCTCAAGCCGGATACCCGCCTGGCCCTCGCCTTCGCCCTGATGACCGAGGAGGAGCGGGTGGTCTCCGAACCCGTCGCCGCCTGGCGCGCGCGGGGCTGGGAACCTGGCAAGGAACCGGCCGTCTTCATCGTGTCCGCGCCCTGACATCCCGCCGCCCCCCGTCCGGGCGCGCCCGGGCGCGAGGCGCGAGCTTGACGCGGGGGTGATACGGAGCGAAAACTGTCGTATGCAGAAGACTCAGGCAGAGGACGCGCTCCAGCGATACGCGGACGAGCTCATCGCCATGGGGCCCTTCGCCTCGCTCAAGCTCGGCATCGACCCCTCGCAGACCGTCCTCCGGCTGGATACCTACAACCTCGCCTGCGCGCCCTTCCGCCTCGGCCTCAAGCGGGCCGTACTCCTGTGCTTCCTCTCGCGGGACGAGCTCGCGTTCTTCCAGCGCTATACAGGCTCGCTCGGGGGCCTCGCGCTCTCCATGCAGCCGGCGGACAGCCAGAAGCCCCTCAAGATCTTCGCGCGCTGCACCGTGGTTTCCATCGCGCCGATGAAGGGACGGGACAACGTGGGCCTCGTGGCCGTCGGCTGGAAGCCCTGCCCGCCCGACCTCGCGGCCGCCTTCGTCGACTACTTCGCCCTCATCGAGCGGCTCAAGGCCGAGTACGACGAGTACCGCTCGCCAGCGATCCCCATGAACGCGGAGACCTCCAAGGGCATGGGCTACAACAGCTACGCCACCATCGCCGCGGGCGGGGAGCCCTTCAAGGCGGCCCTCTTCCAGCTCACGAGCGCGCGCCTCGACTTCCTCCTGCCCATGCAGGCGCCGGAGCTGGAACCCAAGGCGACGGTGCAGGTCAAGCTCTTCTTCCGGAAATACCAGTTCACCGTGGCGGGCGCCGTCGCGGTCGTGGAAAAGCTGCCCTCGGGCGTGCGGAAGGCGGGCGTCGACGCGCAGTTCTCGCCCGAGCTGGTGGAGCTCATCGCCGACTGGCGCTTCACCGCGCGCCTGGCCGCGCGGCAGGAGCCGGCCCCGTCCGCCTGATAGGACCGTGCCGCCCCTGGCTGGCCGACGGGCCGCGCGGACGCCTTCCCCCCTTTACAGGATCAGCATCGCGTCGCCGTAGCTGAAGAAGCGGTAGCGCTGCCTCACGGCCTCCGCGTACGCGGCCAGGATCCGCTCCCGTCCCGCGAAGGCCGAGACCAGCATGAGCAGGGTCGAGCCGGGCGTGTGGAAGTTGGTGAAGAGCCGATCCACAGCCTTGAAGCGGTAGCCGGGGTAGATGAAGATGCTCGTCGCGCCGTCCCCGACGCGCAGCTCTCCGTCGGTCCAGGCCGACTCCAGGGTGCGGACGCTCGTGGTGCCCACCGCCACGACGGGACGTCCTTCGGCCCGCGCGCGCGCGAAGGCGGCGGCGGTTTCCGCGGACACGGTGTACTCCTCCTCGTGCATGCGGTGGTCCTCGAGCTCCTCGACGCGCACGGGGAGGAAGGTGCCGAGCCCGACGTGGAGCGTGACGCGCGCGAGCTCGCAGCCCCTCGCGCGTATCGCGTCGAGCAGGGCGGGAGTGAAGTGGAGGCCCGCGGTCGGCGCCGCGACCGAGCCGGGCGTCGCGGCGAGCACGGTCTGGTAGCGCTCGGCGTCGAAGGCGCCGTCCTCGCGCTTGACATAGGGCGGCAGCGGGATGTGGCCGTTCCGCTCGATCCAGTCCTCGTCGAGCCCGGGCTCGAACGAGAGGACGCGGAGCTCGCCGTCCTCCCGGACCACCGTGCCGACGCGTCCTTCCGGAAAGCGGTAGCGGGAACCGGGAACGCGCTTCTTCGCCTTGACGGCCATGCAGGACCAGAGCCCGTCGGGCAGTTTCCGCACCAGCAGGAACTCGGCCTTGCCCCCCGCCTCGGTCTCGCCGTAGATCCGGGCCTTCCGGACCTTGGAGTCGTTGAAGACGAGCAGGGCGCCCTCGGGGAGGTAGGCGGGAAGCTCCGACACCCGCGAGTGGGTCGTCGCGCCCGAGGCGCGCTCGAGCACGAGGAGGCGGCTTCCGCCGCGCTCGGGCGTCGGGTACTGGGCGATGAGCTCGTCGGGCAGCTCGAAGTCGAAATCGCTGGTCTTCATGGAAGGCTCCGGTAGGGCGCTCCGTCGCGCCCGAGTCTGATGGAGGGGAACGGCGACGCCGGTCCGGGCGCACGCTCCGGTCGGCGCCTCAGAACGGCAGGGCGCCGGGCGCCTCGGGCGGCTTGAACCCGAGGTGCGTCCAGGCCAGCCTGGTGGCGACCCTGCCCCGGGGCGTGCGCTGCAGGAAGCCCGCCTGTATCAGGTAGGGTTCGACGTAGTCCTCGAGGGTCTCGATCGATTCGCCCACCGAGATGGCGAGCGTCTCGGCGCCGACGGGACCTCCCGCGTACTTGCCGATGATGGCCTCGAGGACGTCGCGGTCGTGGCGCTCGAGCCCGTAGGCGTCCACCTCGAGGCGCGCGAGCCCCTCCTCCACCACCGCGAGCGTGACGCGGCCGTCGCCGAGGACCTGGGCGTAGTCGCGCATGCGCCGGAGCAGGCGGTTCACCACGCGCGGGGTCCCGCGGGACGAGGCGGCCAGGCGCGCGGCGGCGTCGGGATCGACCTCGGCGCCGAGGATGCGCGAGCTCCGCCTGACGATGGCGACGAGCTCCTCGGTCCCGTAGAAGCCGAAGCGCAGGTTGATGCCGAAGCGGCTCGAGAGCGGGCTCGATACCATGCCCGCCTTGGTGGTGGCCCCGATCAGGGTGAAGGGCGGCACGGGTATGCGGATGGTGCGCGCGCTCGCCCCCTGCCCGATGATCCAGTCGAGCTCGAAGTCCTCCATCGCGGTGTAGAGCATTTCTTCGATCACGGGCTTGAGCCGGTGGATCTCGTCGATGAAGAAGACCGAGCGCTCGGTGACGGTGGAGAGTATGCCCGCCAGGTCCTTCGGCTTGTCGAGGGCCGGCGCGCTCGTCGCCTTGAAGTCGACGCCGAGCTCGTGGGCGATGACGCCCGCGAGCGTGGTCTTGCCGAGGCCGGGAGGACCCATGAGGAAGACGTGGTCGAGGGCGTCCGAGCGTTCGCGCGCCGCCCTCACGAAGACCGATAGGTTCTCCTTGAGGCGTTCCTGCCCGAGGAAATCCGCGAGCGCCCGCGGCCTGAGCCGCGGCTCTTCGGAGTCGTCGCCGGGTATCCAGGCGGGGTCGGTCGCGCCGCGTCCCTCGTCCATGCCCTGCTCCACGCCGGGCCTACGCGCTCAGGGCCACGAGGGCCCTGCGGAAGAGCTCCTGCTCGAGGGCCTGCCCGGAGAGCGCGCCCGCCTCCCTGGCGGCCTCCTTGACCGCGGCGGCCGTGGCCTTCCGCTCGAAGCCCATTTCGACGAGGGCGCGGACTATGTCCTCGTGCGGTCCCGCCTTGGCCGGGGAGGCGCCCGCCGCGCCCGAAACCAGCTTGCCCTTGAGGGCCAGCACCAGCTTCTGGCTGGTCTTGTGGCCCAGGCCCGGCACGCGCTCGAGCCGGGCCAGGTCCTCGGTCTCGAGGGCGAGCGCCAGCTCGGCGTGCGGGATGCCGGTCAGTATCTTCAGGGCGGCCTTCGGTCCGATGCCGTCCACCTTGATCAGCTGGAGGAAGACCTCGCGCTCGGCCTCGGTCGGGAAGCCGAAGAGCCGCATGTCCTTGTCGGTATGGAGCAGCCAGGCGAACACGCGCGCGGTCCCGCCCACGGCGCCGAAGGCGTCGATGGAGCGGCCGCTCACGAGGAATTCCCATTCGACGCCGCCGGTGTCGACGCGGAGGCGGTCGAAGCGCTTCTCGGTGATCTCGCCCCGGACTGAGTTGAGCATGGGCCGGATTATAGCCGCCGGACGAGACGCGGATCAACGGCCCGGGCGTGGCAATGGCAGACGGCCGCGGCCAGGGCGTCGGCGGCGTGGTCGGGTTTCGGAATCCGGTCCAGCCCGAGCACGAGCGCCACGAATTTCTGCATCTCGGCCTTCTCCGCCCGGGCCGAGCCGACCAGCGCCTTCTTGAGCTCGTCCGGCCGGTACTCGACCAGGGCCAGGGAGCGGTCGCCGCAGGCCAGGCGTATGACTCCCTTGGCCTCGGCCACGAGCAGGCCGCTCGTCACGTTCTTCGAGAAGTACAGCGCTTCCATGGCCCCCTCGTCGGGCGCGAATTCCTCGAGCACGGCGACGACGCCGTCCCGGATGGCGGCCAGCCGCTTTTCCAGGGGCAGGTCGGCGGCGGTGGCGATGTGCCCGTAGCCGAGGCAGCGCAGTCGCGCGCCGCCCTCGACGACGCCCCAGCCGACCGAGGCGAGCCCGGGATCGATGCCCAATACGCGAAAGGCCGGCCCCCGCTGGGTGCCGGCCTTTCGGAGGGCGGACGCGCCGAGGCCGTCCGGCTCGGGCTTACTCGTCGATATCCTCGGGGATGTTGGCGTTGTGGTAGACGTTCTGGACGTCGTCGTTCTCCTCGAGCTTGTCGATGAGCTTCTGGAGCTTGCCGCCCGAGTCCTTGTCCACGTCGACCCAGGTCGCGGGCACCATGGAAACCTCGGCGCCGTCCGTCTCCATGCCCTTCGCGTTGATGGCGTTGAGCACGGCCTCGAAGGCGTCGGGGGCGGTGTAGACGACGATCTCGCCGTCCTCGTTCTGGATGTCGTCGGCGCCGGCCTCGAGGGCGACCTCCATGACGGCGTCCTCGCCGTACTTCTCGCCGTCGAGCGAGATGACGCCCTTGCGCTCGAAGAGGCGCAGCACGGCGTTGGAGGTGGCCAGGGAGCCGCCGGCCCGGGTGAGCAGGTTGCGGACTTCCGCGGCGGCGCGGTTCTTGTTGTCGGTCAGGACTTCGATGAGGAAAGCGACCCCGCCGGGGGCGTAGGCTTCGTAGACGAGCTCCTCGTAGACGGCCGCGCCGAGCTCGCCCGTGCCCTTCTTGATGGCCCGGTCGATATTGTCCTTCGGCATGTTGGACGAGCGCGCCTTGAGGATGGCGGTGCGGAGACGGGCGTTGGTATCCGGGTCGCCGCCGCCCATGCGCGCCGCGATCGAGATTTCCTTGATCAGCTTGGTGAACATCTGGCCGCGCTTCGCGTCGGCAGCGCCCTTCTTGTGCTTGATCGTCGCCCATTTACTGTGGCCGGACATCGTAGCTCCTTCTCTCGTGACGGGAATGTTCGGATTGGAACGAAAGCTCCGCTCGGCGTAGCCCGTACGGTTCGGTCTGGAGGGTTCCACGCGGGCGGATGACGCGGCCGAAGGCGGCCCGTCCGCGAAGCCTAGCACGCGTCCGCGAAAAGTGTCAACGGACTCGGGAAAACCACGGTCCGGCGCGTCGCACCGTCGCACCGGGCGAGGGGACGCCCGGGCGCGGCAGCGGGAACCGCCCGGCGCTTGGCGCTGCAGGGCGATCCCCGGGGCGACCTAGCGGCCCGCCTTCGCCTCGATCTTCTTCCGGGCGATCCCGGCCTTGATGGTGTCGAGCACGAGGGAATCGTACCAGCCCGAATCGAACGGCTTCTTCGTGCGGACGGTATACTTCATGGCCTTCTCGAGGTCGTCGCGGCAATCCTCGCAGAGGTCGTACTGGGCCTGGAAGAAGAACGAGCGCCCCGGAATCGGGTCGGCGACCTCGCGCCGGCAGACGTCGCAAATGAGCTGCTTCATTGAGGACTCCTTGGGTTTCCTTTCGGTCGAGCGTATTCTATTATAGCCCGGGGCGCTTGTCGAGCGCATCGGAAAAAACGCGAGGTGGCGACGAATGGACGAGGCCGTTTTCCGTTTCCCCGGGCTCGCCGCGGACCGGGTCCTCACGATCGCGGAGATCGGCACCGCCCACTCCGGCGACCCGGGCAAGGCCCGGGCCCTGGTCGAGGCCGCCTCCCGCGCGGGCGCCGACGTCGTCAAATTCCAGCACGTCTACGCGGACGAGATCATCCACCCCCGCACCGGCCTCGTACCGCTGCCGGGCGGCCCGGTTCCCCTGTACGACCGTTTCCGCGCCCTCGAAACCGGCCCCGCCTTCCTCGCCGCCTGCAAGGCCGCCGCGGAGGAAGCCGGACTCGCCTTCCTCTGCACGCCCTTCGGCCTCCGGAGCGCGCGCGAGCTCCGCGAGCTCGGGGTCCGCGCCATGAAGGTCGCGAGCCCGGAACTGAATCACGCGCCGCTCCTCGCCGAGCTCGCCTCGTACGGCCTCCCGATCGTCGTGTCGAGCGGGGTGTCCACCCTCGGGGACGTCGAGCGCGCGCTCGCGGCGCTCGTCGGCTGCCCGGCGGCCCTGCTCCATTGCGTCACGGCCTATCCCGCGCCGCCCGGCGACTACAACCTCGCGCTGCTCGCGCCGCTCGCGGTCCTGCTCGGCGTACCGGTGGGCGTTTCCGACCATTCGGCGGATCCCGTCCTCGTGCCGGCGCTCGCGGTCGCGCGCGGGGCGCGCATCGTCGAGAAGCACATCTGCCTCTCCCGCGACGATCCGGGTCTCGACGACCCGATAGCGCTGCCGCCCGACGAGTTCGCGCGCATGGTCCGGGCCGTCCGGGAGGCCGAATCCGAAGGAGCCGAGGCCACCGAGCGCGAGCTCTCCGCGCGCTACGGATCCGAGCTCGTCCGCGCGACGATCGGCGACGGCAGGAAGCGCCTAGCGCCGAGCGAGGCGGCCAATTACGGCCGCACCAACCGCTCGATCCACGCGCTCGGGGCCATCGAGGCGGGCGAGGCTTTCACGATGGAAAACCTGGCCGCGCTCCGCACCGAGAAAGTGCTCCGCCCCGGCCTCGACCCCTTCCTGCTGCCCGCCATCCTCGGCCGACGCGCCGCCCGGGACATCCCCGACGGCGAGGGCGTCGAGTGGCCCGACCTGGGCGCTCCCGCCTGACGGAACGGACCCTCCCGGGCTCGCTCGCCTGACGAGGCGGGCCCGGTCCGGCGGCCTCACTTCAGCCTGACGATGGTCTTGCCGAAGCCGCCCTCCTCGGGGCGAGCGAAGTGGTAGTCGGCCACGGCGGGGTGCTTCTTCAAGAGGCCGTGGATGCCCTTGCCGAGCACGCCCTCGCCGGTGCCGTGGATGATCGAGAAGAGCGAGAGGCTCGCGAGCGCGGCGGCCTCCACCTGCTTCTCGGTCGCGGCCAGGGCTTCCGCCAGGCGGTAGCCGCGGAGGTCGAGCTCGAAGGCCGGCTTCGCGGACGAGCCGAGCGAGGCGTCGACGAAGACGCGCGGAGCGGCTCCCTTCTCCTCCGGCGCGGGCTCGAGGTCGCTCTCGGGGAGGGTCAGGCGGAGCGATTCGGTCTCGACGAGCCAGTGGCCCTTCTTGGCCCTGCGCACGAGGGTGCCCTTCTTCTTGGTGGAACGCACCGTGACGGCCATGCCCTCGGCGAAGTCCACCGGGCCGCGCGAGGCCGCCTCGTTGGCCTCGAAGCGCGCGTCGAAGGCTTCCTCCTCGGCGGCCACCTTGTCCTCGAAGTCCTTGATGAACTCCTTGACGGCCTTGGTCTTCTCGGGCGTCAGCTCGCCTTCGCGCAGGGTGCGCACCAGGTTCTCGAGCCCGGCGCGGCTCTCGGAGAGCAGGCGCTTGAGCTCGCCGATGCCCTGCCTGCGGAGCTCCTCCTCGCGCTGCCTGAGGCGCAGCTCCTTGAGGTCGGCCTTGCGCTGTTCCTCCATGGCGTCGCGGAGCCGGCTCTTGCGCTCGTCCTCGAGGGCGTCGAGCTCGCGGTGCTTCTCCGAGAGACCCCGGATGAGGGCCGCCACGTCGGTGCGCTCCTCGTCCAGGTACTTCCGCGCGCCCTCGACCACGGGAACCGGGACGCCGTTCCGCTTCGCGATGTCGAGCGCGCGGCTCTCGCCGGGAATGCCCATGAGGATGCGGTAGGTCGGCGAGAGGGTGCGGAGGTCGAACTCCATGCTGGCGTTGAGCACGCCCGCGCGCGTGTAGCCGTAGTTCTTGAGGATGCCGTGGTGGGTGGTGACCACGCAGAGCGAGCCGCGCGCGATGAACTCGTCGAGGAGGCTCATGGCGATGGCGCAGCCCTCCTCGGGGTCGGTGCCCGAGCCGAGCTCGTCGAGGAGGACGAGGGAGCGCGCCGTGGCGCCCGAAAGGATCTCCCCGATGGTGCGCATGTGGCCCGAGAAGGTCGAGAGCGACTGGTCGATGCTCTGCTCGTCGCCGATGTCGGCGTAGACGCCGTCGAAGACCGGCAGCGCGCTGCCCTCGGCGGCCGGGATGGCGAGCCCGAACTGGTTCATGAGCGCGAGGAGGCCGACCGTCTTGAGGCCGACCGTCTTGCCGCCCGTGTTCGGCCCCGTGATGATGAGGGTGCGCGCGTCCTCCGGCAGCTCGAGGGCGATGGGGACGGCCGAGCGGCCGAGCATGGGATGGCGCGCCTCGCGGAGGATCAGCCCCGCGGACGCCGGCCGCGCGAAGGCGCCGCGGCTCAGGGACGCGTGGCGCGCGCGGGCGTAGAGGCCGTCGACGGCGGCGCAGGCGGCACGGGCCGCGACGAGGTCCTCTTTCATGGAAGAGATGCGGGCGGTGACCTCGCGGAGTATGCGCGCGAGCTCCTGCCTGAACTTCGCCTCCTCCTCCACGAGCTCGTTGTTCTTGCGCACGAGCTCGTCCGGCTCGATGAAGACCGTCTGGCCGGTCTGCGACACCTCGTGGACGATGCCCTTCACCCTGCCCCGGTAATTGGACTTGACCGCGAGCACGGTGCGCCCGTCCCGGATGGTGGGCACCTCGTTCTGCAGCATCGCGCGGAAGCCTTCTTCCTTGAAGAAGCCCGCGGTGATGCGCTCGATGTCGATGTTCGCCCGGCGGATGCGCGCCCGGATCTCGCGGAGGCCGGGCAGGTCCTTGACCGTCCCGTCGCGCTCGAGGACGCCGAAGACGGCGCCGGCCACGCCTGACAGGTCCGGGCTCGCCTCGGCCTCCGCCCTGAGGCCTTCGTGCGGGGAGGCGGCCGCGAAGGCGCGGAGCGAGGCCCATGCTTCGGACCAGATGCCGAGGGCGTAGAGCTCCTCCACGTCGAGGGCGGCGCCGGCCTTCCCGAGCACGCGCATGGCCTCGGCGACGGGCGGGAAGACCCCGTCCGGCAGGGCCGCGCCGTCGTCCATGGGCTTGCGGAGCGACTCGACGCGGGCCTTGAGCTCCTCGACCGCCTCCGCGTCGTCAAGGGGCAGGGAGGCGACGAGGGCTTCGCGGCCCTCGTCGGAGCGGCAATACGCGGCCACGTCCTCGCGGACGCGACCGAATTCGAGCAGGGCGAGGGCGTGGGCGTTCGTCATTTGGCGTCCGTCTCAGTCGTCATCGTGTTCGTACCCGTAGTCGCGGCGGGGCCTGCCCGCCTTCTTCGCCCAGCGCGGCGCTTCCTCGAACTCGAGCTCGGCGAGGACGCGGGCGTAGCTTTCGTAGCGGTCGTCGTGGATGGCCCCCGCCTCCACCGCGGCCAGCACCGCGCAGCCGGGCTCGTCGAGGTGGCGGCAGCGCGCGCCGAGGGCGCAGTCCGCGGAGGCCGCGCGGATCTCGGGAAAGAGCGGCCCGACCTCGGCCGGCTCGAGGCCGCGCACCGCGAGGCGCCTGAAGCCGGGCGTGTCGACGATGCGCGTCACCCCGTCCGCGAGGCGCACGAGCACCGCCTGGGTCGTGGTGTGCTTGCCGCGCTCGTACTTTTCCGACACTTCGCCGACGCGGCGCGAGAGCCCGGGTTCGAGGGCGTTGAGCACGCTCGACTTGCCGACGCCGGACTGTCCCACGAAGGCCGTCTCGAGCCCCCGGAGCTTCGCCCGAAGCTCTTCGACGCCCTCGCCCGTGCGCGCCGAGCAGAGGTGGACGCCGTAGCCGAGTCGGCCGTAGTCCTCGAGCCGGGCGGTCGTCTCCTCGTCGAGGCCGAGGTCGGCCTTGTTGAGCGCGATGAGGAGCGGCACGCCCCCGAGCTCGGCCATCATGGCCACGCGGTCGACGAAGCGGGGCCGGAAGGGCGGCAGGACGGGCGAGGCGACGCAGACCACGAGGTCCAGGTTGGCCGCGATGGCCTGGCGCGCCCGGCCCTTCTCGTTGTAGCGCCAGAACAGGTTGCGGCGCGGCACGAGCGCGGTGACGGAGCCCTTGTCCGCGTCGATGGGGTCGGGCTCGACCGTCACCCGATCCCCGGGGGCCAGGGCGTTGTAGCGGCCGTCCGCGCCCTCCCCCTTCAGTACCTTGCCCTTGATGCCGCAGCGACGGACGCCGTCCGCGCATTCCACGAGGAAGGATCCGACGCTGCCCGCGACGACGACGCCGTCCATCAGGCGTCCAGATCGCCGAAGGACGGCCCGCACTCGAGGCCGAAGCGCTCCGCGAAGCGGGCCATGGTCGCGTCGGGCTCGGGGCCCGTGACGCGGAGCCGGCCCCGCGCGGCTTCGCCCGCTCCGGCCAGGGCCTCGCGCTCCCGGAGGAGGAATTCCACGCGGCGCGCCACGCCTACCCGCGAGTCGACCGTCTCGACGCCTTTTCCCGCGGCCTCGGCCAGGTCGGCGGCCACGTGGAGGAAGTGCGTGCAGGCCAGCACGATCCGGTCCGCCCCCGCCGCCACGAGCGGGGCCACCGCCTCGGCGCAGACCGCGCGGCGCTCGTCCTCCGTCGCGTCGAAGAGGCGCTTCTCGACGAAGGCCACGAGCTCCTGCGCGCCCTTCCGGACGACCCGCGCGCCGGACGCGTGCCGTTCGACGAGTTCGTCGAGGTAGGGGTCCTTGACGGCGGCGGCCGTGGCCAGCACTCCGATGACGCGCGTCAGCGAGGTTTCGGCGGCGGGCTTAATGGCGGGCACCGTACCCACGATGGGCAGGTCCGGATGGTCCGCGCGGAGCGCGGCCAGGGCCGCCTGGCTCGCCGTGTTGCAGGCGACGACCACGAGCTTCGGGCGGAGCTCGGCGATCGCGCGGCCGACGACGAGCCTGACGACCCGCTCGACCTCCTTGCGGGTCTTGAGTCCGTAGGGGAAGTGCCCGGAATCGGCGAGGTACTCGAGCCGCTCGGAGGGCAGCAAGGAGCGGATGGCCTCGAGGTACGGGAGCCCCCCGACGCCGGAATCGAAAACGAGCACGGGAGAACGGTTCATGCTACCCCTTGAACAGGTCTTCGAAGGCCGAACGGGCCGAGGCCTCTTTCCCGGCCGCTCCGGACGCCCGGCCTTTCACGAGGAAGCGCGGATCGGCGACGAACCACTCGCAGAGGTTCGAGCGGTCCTTCTCCAGCACCTGCTCGGAGACGGTTTCGAGGCAGTCCCAGTGGGCGCCGGCCTTGTGGAAGCGGCAGTGGAGGCAGGTATGGAGCTCGCGCCCGCACTTCGGGCAGGTTTCCCGGAACCCCACCTTGCCCTCGCGGGGCAGGGGCTCTCCGCAGTTCGCGCACATGGGCTCCGATACTATACCGGCCCCCGCCCTTGGGCAAGGGCGGCGCGGCCGCCCCGGGGCGAAGCGGTAGGCGCGCGCCGGCCGGGCCGCACTTGCGGACCGGCCGCGCTTCCGGCTATCGTGGTTCCATGTTCCCCTTCGCCACCTGCGCCGAACCGGGCTGCTCAGCCCTGGCGCTGTCCGGCTCCGGACGCTGCGCCGCCCACCTGGCCGACCGCGCCGCCTTCACGGCCGCGCGCGTCGCCGACCTGGCCTCCGGAGCGGAGCCGATCGAGGACCTGGACCTGTCGGGCCTCGAGTTCGTGGGGCTCTCCCTCGAGGGTCGGAGTTTCCGGGGCTGCCGCTTCGCCGGCTCGACCTTCCGCAACTCGAGCTTCGCGGGAGCGGTGCTGCGCCTCTGCTTCTTCGACTTCGCCTCATTCGACTCCTGCGACCTTTCCGGCCTCGACGCCCAGTACTGCAGCTTCGCGGGCTCGACCTTCCACGACGTCAGCTTCGAGAACTCCGAGCTCGTCCACAACAATTTCGACGGCATCTCGACGCAGTCCTGCACTTTCAACTACTCCAACCTCTACAACTCCCGCTTCGTCAGGGCCCGCTTCGCCCGCACCGACTTCGTCGACTGCAACCTCAAGAAGGCGTATTTCCTCCTCACCAGCGAGGAGGAGGTCTCGTGGAAGTACTCGAACACGCAGGAAGCCGTCCGCGACCCGGACCGGGTGGTCTCGTGAAGATCCACTTCCACTACTCGCTGCACGGCTTCTCGAACGTCTACCTCGTGGGGAACGAGCTGACGGGCGACGCCTTCGTGGTCGACCCGGCCGACTTCACCCGCGACGTCCTGGTGGCCGTCGAGGAGAACGGCTGGTATATCCGCGCCGTGCTCGTGACGCACAACCACGAGCACCACGTGCGCGGCCTTTCGACCTTGCGTTCCATCTACGACGCGACGGTGTTCGCGGCCAACGCCTCGGTCGGCAGCCAGGCCTGCCGGGTGGTCCGGGACGGCGAGCGCTTCGAGGTCTGCGGCATGCAGGCCGAGGCTCTCTCGGTGCCCGGCCACTCCTCCGATTCCATCGTGTACCGCGTCGACCGCGTGCTCTTCACGGGGGACACCCTCGAGGCGGGCGCCATCGGCTCCACGCTCTCGCGCTACGGCGGCAACCTGCTCAGGCAGGGCCTGGCGCAGAAGGTGCTCTCGCAGGACGAGTCCTGCGTCATCCTGCCCGGCCACGGCCCCCCGTCCACGGTGCTGGCGGAGCGGCGCTTCAACCTCGGCTTCGACCCGGCCCTGAAGCGCAAGGAAACCGGACGCTACGACTTCTTCGTTTGACTGGGGAAGAACCCCTTTCGTTTCGAGCGAAAGGGGTTCTTCCCCAGACCCCTGTTCCCCAAAGCACGACCAGGGGGGAGTACCCCCCTGGACCCCGTGGTTTTCCGGCATTGGGCTGCCCCCGTACGCTCGAGTCCAGCTTGCCGGACTTCCTCGAATGCTCGGAACCTTTACGGGAAGGGGCGGGGCGCCTATACTCTGGGCCGCGGCGCCGCCCGCGACGACGGGACGGCAGCCTGAAAGGAGCATCCATGTCCATCCGACGCCCCATGTTCACCCTCGCCCTCGTCGCGTTCCTGGCCGCGCTCGCGGTTCCGGCCTTCGCCGCGGACAACGTGCTCGGCCTCTGGAAGACCATCTCCGACAAGACCGGCAAGGCACAGTCCATCGCCGTCCTCTACATGAACGGCGGCAAGATGTACGGCCGCATCATCGTCACCTACGAAGACGACGGCGTCACCGTCAAGGACAGCCTGGTCCTCAAGAAGACGCGCGCCGACGCGCTCGCGGGCGATCCGCTCACCTGCGGGCTGGACTTCGTGTACGGCATGGTCGACAAGGGCAAGGACTGGCAGGGCCTCATCATGGATCCCGAGGACGGATCCGAGTACAACTGCCGCATCTGGAAGGAAGGCGAGAAGCTGATCGTCCGCGGCCAGCTCAAGGGCCTCGGCTTCCTCGGCCGCAACCAGACCTGGATGCCCGCGAAGGTTTCGGAGCTTCCCGCCGGCGTGGCCATGCCGGACACCAAGACCTGGGTGCCCGTCATCCCCAGGAAGAAGTAGACAGTACGGTCGTACGGGCGCGGGTAATCCGCGCGCCCGACCGTCATGCCCCGAGCGGGACGGCCCCGAAACGACGGCCGGGGCGCTCGAGCGCGTCCTTGGACTGCACCAGGCGCAGCTCGCGCGTCCCGTCCCGCTTCGTCCGCTCCAGCACCGAGAAGACCGAATCCGTCACCAGCTCGAGCGCCTCCACCGGATCCCGCGATCGGAGCCAGTGCGCCAGGAAAAGGGCGGACACGAGGTCGCCCGTCCCGTTCGGTTGCGTCGGGAAGCCGAGTTCCGGGGTCTCGACGCGCCACGCGCCCTCCCTCGTCGAGAGCAGCATGCAGATCGAGCCGGGCTTCCGCGCCGCCGGCTTGTAGCTCGTCACGAGGACGAGGCCCGGTCCGGCCTTCCTTATGGCCGCGCAGGCAGCGAGCGCGCTCTCGTCGTCGCGGATCGCGAGCCCCGAGAGGGCTTCCGCCTCGAACTGGTTGGGCGTCACGATGTCGGCGACCGGCAGGAAGCGCTCGCGGATCTGCTCGGGGATGCCGGAGCGCACGTAGAAACCGGGTTCCGAGTCGCCCATGACCGGGTCGCAGCACCAGAGGGCCCGCGGGTTCGCGGCCTTCACCGCGGCCACCGCGCGGAGGACCGAGTCGCCGAGGGCGGGGAAGCCCAGGTAGCCCGTCAGCACCGCCTCGCAGGAAGCCAGGACGCCGCGCTCGGCGATGCCCTCGACCACCGCGTCCACGTGCTCAGCCCCGAAGGCTTCGCCCTTCCAGGAGCCGTAGCCGGTGTGGTTCGAGAATTGCACGGTGTTGACCATCCAGACGTCGTGCCCGAGCAGCTCGAGGGGGAAGGCGGCGGAACGGTTCCCCACGTAGCCGTAGGCCACGTGCGACTGGATCGAAAGGATGCCCATCCCTAGGCTCCCGCCGCGGCCGTCCCGGGACCGACCGGGAAGCGGCGCTCGACGAGCTCGCCGAGCGCGACGAGCACGGGGTTGAGGATGTCCATGCCGCGGGAGGTCGGCGCGATGGCGCCGCCCGCGAACGCGAGGGCGTCCGGCCTCGAGGCGGCGAAATCGAGGGCGAGCCGCGCGGCCGGCGCGCCGAAGCGTTCCTCGAGACCTCGCAGGTCGACGCCCCGGACGGTTCGCAATCCGAGCATCAGCGCCTCGAAAAAGGCGTCGCGCGGCGATACGAGCTCGACGGTCTCGCCGTCCGCCGGATCCGCCAGGAAACGGTCGATCGAGGCGGGCGCCGAGCGTCGGCGGACCCCGCCGCCGGGGAGCCGCTTCTGGCCCGCGGCCGAGGGACCGGCGCCGACCCACTCTCCCGCGGCCCAGTAGTTCAGGTTGTGCAGGCATTCCGAACCGCGAGAGGCCCAGTTGGACACCTCGTAGCGGAAGAGGGCGGCACCCGCGAGAACGGCCTCCACCGCCGCGTGGGTCTCGCCTCGCAGCCCGTCGTCGGGCAGGCTGACCGTCCCGGCGCCGACCGCGCGCGCGAGGGGCGTCGCCTCTTCCAGGGTGAGCTCGTACAGCGAGACGTGCCTCGCCCCGGCCGCGAGGGCCTCGCGGGCCGAAAGCGCCAGTCCCTCGGGCGTGCCCCCCGGCAAGCCCGACATGAGATCGACGGAGAGCGCCCCCTTCCAGCGGGCGGCGAGCAGTCCGAGCGCCTTCCGGGCGTCGGCGGCGCTCGCCCTTCTTCCGGCCGCGGCGAGCGCCGCGTCCTCCAGGGACTGCGCGCCGAGCGAGAGGCGGGTCGCGCCCGAAACCTCCAGGACCGCGAGCCGCTCGCGGTCGAGGCTCTCCGGATTGGCCTCCACCGTGATTTCCTCCGCGCCGGGCGCGAGGGCGCGCAGGCCCTCGATGAGCCGTCCGAGCAGGGGCGGCGCGAGCAGGGTGGGAGTCCCGCCCCCGACGTAGACCGTGGCGAAGGGTCCTATGCCTTCCTCGCGCGCCAGGTCGCGGGCGCGCCGGAGCACCGAGTCGACGAAGCGCTCGTGGCGCCCTCCGGCGACGGAGTCGGCGCTCCCCGAAGGGACGCTCGCGAAATCGCAATAGCCGCACTTGGCGGCGCAGAAGGGCACGTGGACGTAGAGGCCCGGTCCGGCGGGACGGCGGCCCGACCCTCCCGCGCCCGAGGAGGCGGGCATCAGGGGCGCCCGAAGCGGTCGAAGGGCCAGTACCGGAAGCTCACGCGTCCGAGGAGTCGCTCGCGGCCCACCGGCCCCCAGACGCGCGAATCAGCGCTCGCGGCGCGGTCGTCGCCCACCAGGAAGTACTCGTCGGGACCGAGGGTGATCTCCGGATAGGAATCCGATAGCGGCAGCTCGTCGGACCAGCCTTCGGGGGCCGACGTCGCGCCGAGCTCGTACACCCGGCCCGAGACCTCGAACTCCGTCAGGAAATGCCCGGCCCCGGGCACCTTGACGTAGAAGACCCCGTCCTCCGCGTAGAGGCGGTCTCCCGGCAGCGCGATGATCCGCTTGAGCGCGCGGTCGGCCACGCCCGCCGAGCGCCCCGTCAGGCTGACGCGCTGGAAGGTGACCAGGCGGAGCAGGGCGTCGGCGGCGAGGGTGAGCGTGGAAGGCCGTTCGCTCCAGGGGGCTTCGACGAGCGCGATGTCGCCGCGCCCGGGCTCCCGGGCGCCCGGCAGCCGCAGGCCGAGCGGTTCGAGCCGTCCGCCGTAGGCCAGCGTCGACACCAGCACGAGGTCGCCGGGCTCTAGCCCCGGGGCCATCGACCGGGAGGCGACGGCCAGCGGCGCGACGAGCGCGCCTGACACCAGTTCGTAGGCGAGGAGGAGGATGAAGGCGAGGCCGATCGCGTTGAGGAGCCTGCGCCGACGCTCGCGTTGCTCGGAAAAGGAACCGCGCCGTCTCATGTAGCCGCCCCGGGGTGTGTCACGGCGCGGAGGTTAGCATCTTTCCCTCGCGTTGACAAGCTTGAGCGTCCTTTCCTATAGTCGATCCTCGGGCCGGCCGGATCCGGGCGCGGAACGCGCCGGAAGACCGCGAGGCCATCCACCGTACACAGCAGGAGCCGGGAGCATGCGCGAGGAAGGCGTCAAGACGATCGCGGTCAACCGCAGGGCGCGCTTCGACTACGAGGTCGAGGAGACCTTCGAGTGCGGCATCGAGCTCCAGGGCTCCGAGGTGAAGAGCTTCAGGCTCGGCAAGGTCTCCTTTCCCGACGGCTTCGCCGCGATCGAGGGCGGACAGGTTTGGCTCCGCCAGGTGCACGTCGCCGAATACGCCTGGTCGAGCGTCTTCAACCACGATCCCGACCGGGTCAGGCGCCTCCTCCTCCACAAGGACGAGATCAAGCGCCTCAGGCGCAAGGTCGACGAACGCGGCTACACATTGATCCCGCTTTCGTTCTACTTCAAGAAGGGCCGCGTGAAGGTCGAGCTCGGGCTCTGCAAGGGCAAGAAGCAGGCGGACAAGCGCGCGTCCATCAAGGAGCGCGACCTGGACATGGACATGCGCCGCGAGATCCGCGAGCGGAACCGCTAGGTGCGCGTCACCGGCGGCCGTCTGTCCGGCAGGATCCTCAAGGTTCCCAAGGGACCTCTCGACATACGTCCCGCCATGGACCGCATGCGCGAAAGCGTCTTCGCGGTGCTCGGCGACCTTTCCGGCACGAGCTTCCTCGACCTGTTCGCCGGATCCGGCATACTCGGCATGGAGGCCGCAAGCCGCGGCGCCTCGCGCGTCGTGTGCGTCGAGAAGGACCGCGCCAAATTCCCCGTCCTGCTCGAAAACGCCGCGCTCGGCGGGGAAGTCGTGGAGTGCCGCTGCGTGCCGGCGGAGCGCTTCATCCTGCGCGCGAAGGAGCGCTTCGACGTCGTCTTCCTCGACCCGCCCTTCCCCTACGCATGGAAGCTCGAGCTCCTCGAATCGGTCGCGAAGGCGGGGCTCGCGAAGGACGGCGGCCTCGTGCTCATGCACTTTCCCGAGGAGGATCCCCTCCCGGACGAGCTCGGCCCCCTCGCGCGCGTGGACGAGCGCCGCTACGGAAGGTCGGTGGTCAGGTTCTGGCGGATGTCGGACGAGGGGTCGGATCCACGCGGGCGGGAGCGCGACGATCCCGCCTGATGCTAGCGGTCCACCTTCGAAAGCCAGGCGGCCAGGCGCGCCTCGACGTCCTCGACGTCCCGGTCGCGCCCGTCATCGGGAAGCGGGGCCGGCTCGCGGGCGAGGAAGCCCGGGAAGGAGGCTTCCGCCTCCGACCGCACCGTAAGCATCGTCCGGACCTCGCGTCGCCCTTCCATATAGGTGCCCCCTTCGCCGCGCTGTCGCGGTAACGACACGCACTTATTGAAGCTAGCGCGCCCGTTCGCCCTTTTCAGGGACGCCTCTCCCCCTCCGGGCGTAACTTTCGATCATAGATATTGATTATTTTAGAGAACGATCCTATAGTTTTATCAGGGTTGACGGAACCATAAACCATGGACGCAAACATTTTCGACAAGTTCCCGGCGGGGGGCCTCATCAAGACCGGCGACGAGCCGGCGACGGATTTGCCGTCCGACCGCAAGGCCCTGCTCAACCGCACGGGAAACCAGCTCTTCAACTCAGGCAAGTTCGAGGAAGCGCGCAGGATCTTCCAGACCACCGGTTACTCCGACGGCCTCGTGCGCGTCGGCGACCGTTACCTGGCCGACGGCAGGAGCGTCGACGCGCTGAAGATGTACCAGCTGGCCCATGAACGCGGCAAAAGCGACGAGCTCATCCGGCGGATGGCTCTGACGATACAAAAAATCCTGCAGGAAGAAGAGGAAACGGCATGAGCGACCACAACCACGGTCACGAACGCGAACCGGCCCCGCCCCGCGACGGCGACGAGGGACAGGCTCCCGAGCTCGTGGAAATCTCCGAGCTCTCCAAGAAGGGCTACCAGTACCTCAAGGAGAACCGGATCCGGGACGCGGAGCAGTCCTTCGCGAGGATCCTCGAGACGGATCCGGAGAACAACTATGCCTTGGTAGGCCTCGGCGACGCGGCCCGCAAGCGCGGCGCGCACCGGGACGCCATCGACTACTACAAGAAGTGCCTCGTCTACCATCCGGGCAACAACTACGCCCTGTTCGGCCTGGCGGACTGCTTCAAGGCGCTCAACCAGTACCAGAAGGCCATCGAGATCTGGGAGCAGTACCTGCTCCACGACAACCGGAACATCACGGTGCTGACGCGCGTGGCCGACGCCTATCGCAAGGTCCGCGACTTCCGCAAGTCGAAGGCAATCTACCTGCGCGTCCTCGAGATGGAGGAGAGCAACCCCTACGCCCTCATCGGCCTCGGGCACCTCCACTACGACTTCAAGGAATACCGCGAGGCGCTCGGCTTCTGGCAGCGCATGGTGGACATGCAGGGCGAGGGCGTGGACATCCGCGTGCTGACCTCGATCGGCAACTGCCACCGCAAGCTCAAGCAGTTCGAGCAGGGCGTGGAGTACTTCGAGAAGGCCCTCAAGAAGGAGCCCGACAACTTCTACGCGCTCTTCGGGCTCGCGGACTGCTACCGCGGCATCGGCCAATCCGGCCGCTCGCTCGACTACTGGAACGGCATCCTGGCCCAGGACCCCAAGAACAAGGTCATCCTGACGCGCGCGGGCGACGCCTACCGCGCCATGAACGACTACGAGATGGCCACCGATTATTACGAACGGGCGCTGAACATCGAGTTCGACGTCTACGCGGTGCTCGGGCTGGCCGTCATCGCGCGCATGCAGGGGCGCGTGGGCGAGGCGATCGAGAGCCTCCGCCGCCTCATCCAGAACGACCCCAAGAACTACCGCCTCTCGCTCGAGCTGGCCCACTGCTACCTGGCCCAGAACGAGCGGCAGAAGGCCATCGACGCCCTCCAGGACTTCCAGCGGCTCGGCATACGCAACTCGTACGTCCAGGAGCTGCTCACGAAGATCCAACGCTAGACGGACGTGCGCGTACCCCTCACGGGCATGGAGGGCGCGGAGATCGCCGAAGCCGCCGGCTTCGACAAGGGTTTCCGCGCCCTCCAGGTTTTCAGGTGGATCGCCCGCGGCGCCGCGGCCTTCGCCGACATGAGCGACCTGTCGCTTCCCGAGCGCGAACGGCTCGAGCGGGAATTCGGGCCGCTCTACGGCACCCGCGTCGACGCCTCGCTCGAGGACGGCGACGGCACGGTCAAGCTCCGCGTGCGGCTCGAGGACGGCGCCGCGGTCGAGTGCGTGCTGCTGACCGACATCGAGGGCCGCATGACCGCGTGCATCTCGACCCAGGTCGGCTGCCCCATGGCTTGCGCGTTCTGCAAGACCGGGACCCTCGGCTTCCTCCGCAACCTCGAGGCCTACGAGATCGTCGAGCAGTACCTCCACCTCGCCAAGCGCTACGGTCGCCCCTCCAATCTCGTCTTCATGGGCATGGGCGAACCCCTGCTCAACCTCGGGGCCGTGCGGAAGGCCGTCGCGGTGCTCTCCAGCCCCGACGGCTTCGACCTCTCCTACCGGAAGATCACCATCTCCACCTGCGGCATCGTGCCGGGCGTGCTCGACCTCGCCGCGAACGGCCCCCACGTGCGGCTCGCCGTCTCCCTGACCGCCGCCGACGACGCGCTCCGCTCGGAGCTCATGCCGGTGAACAAGCGCTGGCCCCTCGCGGAGCTCAGGTCCGCCCTCCTCGAATACCAGAAGGCGACGGGCGACCGGATCACGCTCGAGGCGGCCCTCATGGGCGACCGCAACTGCGGCCCCGGCGAGGCCGAGAAGCTCGCCCGCTTCATCGGCCGCATGAAGGCGCAGGTGAACCTGATTCCCTGGAACCCGGTCGACGGGCTCCCGTTCAAGGAACCGTCCCGAGCCCAGGTCGAGGCGATGGAAAGGCGGCTCGAGGAACTCGGCGTCACGGTCAACCGGCGCATGAAGCGCGGCCGCGGCGTCTCGGGCGCCTGCGGCCAGCTCGGCGACACCGGCGAGCTGGCCCCGAAGCGCTGCGCCGCCGACGTCCGGGAAGGCGACTGAGCGGGAAGGCAAGCTGCGCTTTCCTTCCCGGCCCCATCCTTCCCCCGCCCGATTCCAGACCCTAGCGGCCTATGTGCGCCCCCACGACGGCGAGGACTTCCTTGCAGGCCGAGTCGGCTTTCCTGACCAGCTCCTCGGCGCGCGCGCGCCGGTCGGCCTTGAAGGCCTCGTCGGCGATGGAGCCCAGGTTGGTGATCACGTTGAGGGCGGCGCCTTCGCAGCCCGCGCGCGCGAGCAGGGCGCCGACGCCCGCGTCGCTCGCGGAGGCCTTGTTGCCGAGCCGCGCCGCGTCGGCGCAGAAGCCGATGGCCTCGAGGCAGGCTTCGGCGGTGGCGAGCGGCACGTCGGCGGCGGCCTTGTTGGCCTCCTCGACCGCGGCGTTCCGCGCGGCCTCCTGACCGGCCGAGGCCTTGGGGAGCTTCATGGCCGCCATGACGGCGTCGAAGGCCCGCGTGTCCTCGTCGACCGCGCGCATGAGCGCGTCCTTGAGGGCTTGCGCCTTCACGGCCATGGCCGAGAGTTCGCCCCAGCCTTTCTCGTAGCCCTTCTTGCCCACGGTGAGGTTCGCGACCATGGCCGCGAGGGCGGCCGCGAGCGAGCCCGCGAGCGCCGAGACGGAACCGCCGCCGGGCGCGGGGGAGTCGGCGGAGACTTCGTCGCAGAAGTCCTTCACCGTCATGGCGGCGAGCGGCGCCGCCTCGGCCACCGCGTACTCGACGACCTTCTTCGAGCTCTCGAAGGGCGCCACGTCGTCGAGGCCGAGCGAACGCACGGCGGTCTCCACGAGCAAGGATTCGGGCGCGCCTTCGCTCTTGCCCATGCGCGCGAGGTAGTACCGGCCCGCCTCGACGAGCGGGCCGAGAGGCACGAGGCCCACGATCTCCGAGCCCGTCGCCACGAGTCCGAGCTTGGCGGCCTCCTCCTTGACGGTCTCGTAGACCGAGTGGAGGCTCGTGGCGCGCCAGTCGGTCAGGTTGATCGAGACCTGGGCCCGCTTGTAGCCGTCGATGTACCAGCCGATGGCTCGCACGTTGTTGAGCCGGCCCGGCACCTTCACGGTGTTTCCCGCGGCGTCCTTGACGATGTTGCCGTCCGCGTCGCGGGCCGCGCGGCCGCCTTCGCGCACGGTCAGCGCGATCTCGTTGGCCAACTTGCGGTCGCGGGTATTGAGGTCGACGTTGTAGGCCACGAGGAACTCGCGCGCGCCGACCACGCAGGCGCCTGAGCGCGGGACGAAGTCGGCGGGACCGAAATCGGGTGCCCACTCGGGCTTGGCGAGCTTCTCCTCGAGGGCCTCGTACTCGCCCGAGCGGATGTCCGCGAGGCTCTTCCGCTCGGGGCGGGACGCGGCCGCCTCGTAGAGGTAGACGGGCACGCCGAGCTCGAGCCCGATGCGCGCGCCGAGCGTCCGGGCCAGCTCCGCGCATTCCTCCATCGAGACGCCGGAGACCGGCACGAAGGGGCACACGTCCATGGCGCCCATGCGGGGATGCGCGCCGGAGTGCTTCGACATGTCGATGAGCTCGAAACCCGCGCGCGCGGCGCGGAAAGCGGCCTCGAGGACCGCCTCGGGCGGTCCCGCGAAGGTGAAGACGGTGCGGTTGGTGTCCGCCCCGGGATCGACGTCGAGCACCGCGACGCCCCGCGCCGAGGCCGCGGCCTTGGCTATCGAATCGATGACGGCCCGGTCGCGGCCTTCGGAAAAGTTCGGGACGCACTCGACGATCCTGCGCGCGTTCATTGGAGCTCCTTGCGGCATGCGGGGAAGTGGAGGGGATTATACCACGGCTTCGGGCGTCCGGGGGACGCCTCCCGCTTGGACAGGAAGACCGTCCGGCGCTAGGATGAGCCCATGGCATCCGGCATCCTCCCGCGCCCCGTCCCGGGCGGCATCGGCGGCATGGTCACCCACGCGTACCGCTCCCGCCTCGGCATCTTCCTCCAGAGCGTCCTGATCGGCGTGATCTCCGGCTTCGTCGTGCTCTCCTTCCGGCTGGCGCTCGAAGCGGGAGAGGGACTCCGCGCCTCGATCTACGAACGCCTTCGCGACGCTCCGGCCTGGCTCGTCGGAGCCTGGGCGCTGGGCCTCGTGGCGCTCGGCCTCTTCCTGGGCTGGATCGCGACGCGCTTCCCCATGACGCGCGGCTCGGGCATTCCCCAGATCAAGGGCGCCTTCCAGCGCCGCTTCCGCCTCCAGTGGCTGCCGGAGCTGCCGCTCAAGTGGCTGGCGGCGACGCTCGGCATCGGCGCGGGGCTCTCGCTCGGGCGCGAAGGGCCCTCGGTCCAGCTCGGCGCGTACGCGGGCAAGGCCGTGCTCGGCGTGCTCAGGCGCCCGGCCACGGAACGGCGCTACCTCCTCACGAGCGGAGCCGCCGCCGGCCTCGCCGCGGCCTTCAACGCGCCCTTGGCCGGGGTCATCTTCGCGGTCGAGGAGCTGCACCGCTACTTCTCGCCCCTGCTGCTCGCCTGCGCCATGGGCGCCTCCGTCGCGGGAGACATGGTCGCCGGCCGCGTCTTCGGCCTCAAGCCCTCCTTCGCGTTTCCTTCAATGGAAGTCCTCTCGCTGGCGCGCATGCCGTGGATCATCCTCTTCGGCATCCTCGCGGCGTTCGGGGCCGACCTGTTCAAGCGCGCGCTCTACGCGGGCCAGGACTTCTACGCGAGGCTCCGCGTCCCGCCGGTCGCCCGCCCCGTCCTGCCCCTGCTCGTCGCCGTGCCGATCGGCCTGCTCGGCTTCGACCTTCTGGGCGGCGGCCACCACCTGGTCGAGAGCCTGGCGGCGGAGCGCTTCGCCGTCGGCGCGCTGTTCGCCCTGCTCGCGGGCAAGGTGCTCTTCACCGCGCTCTCGTACGGAAGCGGGACGGCCGGCGGCATCTTCCTGCCCCTGCTCGTCGCGGGAGCCCTGCTCGGAACGCTCTACGGCCGCGTCCTCGCGGCCGCGGGCCTGATTCCCGAGGTGGAAACGCTCAACTTCCTCATCATAGGGATGGCTGCCTTCTTCACGGGCGTCGTGCGCGCCCCCGTGACCGGCGCCGTGCTGGTCATCGAGATGAGCGGCAACTTCAACCACTTCAGCTCGATCATCGCCGCGTGCCTGGTCGCCTACGTCGTGACGGACCTGATCCGCTCGCGGGCGGTGTACGACGTGCTTCTCGAACGCATCGACGCCCGCTTCGACCTGGCCAAGGAGGGCTCCGGCCGGACCGTCGTGGAAGCGCACGTGGCTTCCGGCTCGGCGCTGGCCAACCGCTTCATCCGCAACGTCGCATGGCCCTGCGGGGCGCTCGTCGTCGGGGTCCAGCGCGGCGAGGCCGAGCTGGTGCCGCGCGGCGACACGGAGCTCAGGGCCGGCGACGTCATCATCGCGTTGGTGGACGAGGCCAGGGCCGCGGAGGCGCAGGCGAAGCTGGAGGAACTCGGCTCGGGCTGATCCGCGGCCGCGGAGCGGACGGGCGGAGGATCCCGCCTCGAGGGAGTCCCCGCCCGGGCGCCCGAGTATTGCGCTGGCGCCTCAACGCGAGTATCCTCATGCGCATGACCGGGACCGGCGATTTCGGCAAAAAGGTCTTCTTCCTCCATCCTCCCGGCGTCATCAACGACGTGGCGGGCATCCTCGCCCGCTCCGAGTTCGAGACCTACCTCGTCAAGGACCATGCGCGCCTCAGGCGCTGGCTCGCGAAGCATCCGGAGAGCATCGTCTTCGTCAACCTCGACGAGGGACTCCCGGAACCGCAGTGGGAAGCCTGGGTACGCGGCCTGATGGGCGACGAGGCGACGCGCCTCGTGGGCGTCGGCGTGGTGACGCTCACCGGTTCGCCGGAGCTCTCCGAGAAATACCTTATCGACATCGGCGTGGCCTGCGGATTCGTGGTGGTCAAGGTAGGGGTCGCGAAGACCGCGGAGATCCTCGTCAAGACGCTCGAGGCCAACGAAGCCCGCGGGAAGCGGAAATTCGTCCGCGTCCCCTGCGCCGACTCCGGGGTCGAGCTGAACTTTTCCGACGGCGAGAAGTCGGTCAAGGCCGCGGTGCTCGACCTTTCCGTCGCCGGATTGACGTGCCGGCTCGAGGAGGGCCGGAGGCCCGCGCCGCGCACCCTGCTCCGCGGCATGCACCTTTCCTTGAAGGGCGTGCCCCTGTTCGCGGACGGCATCTACGTCGGCTCCCGCGAGGAAGCGGGAGCCGCGACGGACCTCGTCATGTTCGACCCGCGCTCGCTCGACGACGACAAGAAGGACAAGATCAGGAGCTTCGGCAGGAAGGTCCTCCAGGCCCGGATGGACGAGGAGCTCGCGGCGGTCTAGCCGCCCGAAGCGCGGCGGCGGGCAGCCTACGCTACCGCCGCCGAATCAAAGGGGAGGGATTCGCATGGATCACGGCGACGCCGTCAGGGCTGCCATCGGGTACGAGGAACGCATCCGCGAGCTCTACGCCGAGGCCGCGAGGGACGCCGCGGACGCGTCGGCGAAGGCGCTGTTCACCGCGCTCGGCGCCGACGAGGCTTCGCACGCGGACTACTTGAAGGCGAGGCTCGCGACCTGGGAGGCGTCCGGGAAGCTCGAGCTGCCGCCGCTCGGCTCGACGCTGCCCGATCCGAGGCGCATCGAGGCCTCGATCGCCCGCGCGGGCCGGGAAGGCGTCGGAGAGGCGCTAGGCGGGGAGGCAGGAGCGCTCGCCCGGGCGCTCCGGGCCGAGGAGGAGACGAGCGCCTTCTACCGCGACATGGTCGCCACCCTGCCCGAGGCCTCGCGGCCGCTCTTCGCGCGCTTCCTCGAGATCGAGGACGGTCATACCCGCATCGTGCGCGCCGAGCTCGACCTCGTGAGCCGCACGGGCCACTGGTTCGACGTCCGGGAATTCGACCTCGACGACTAGCGGCGCCCCGGGGTAGGCGCGCCGCTCGAAAAGGAAAGGCCGCCGGATCCGATCCGGCGGCCTTCGATTCATGCGTCCGTTCCGTCAGGGACGCCGGGCGTCGGCTCCGTCCCGGCGCGGGCCCGGGTAGCGGCGATCGCCGTCGGGACGGGGTCCGTTTGACCGGCCCTGGTAACCGCCCTGGCGCGGGCCGCCCGGACGGAAGCCGGGACGGCGCGGGCCGTAGCCGGGCCTCGAGTCGCCGCCGCGGGGCGTCGCCGGACGGACCGGGGGCATGCCGCCCTGCCTGCGGGCTTCGGCGATGGCGCGCTCGGCGGCCTCGAAGGGCACGGTCGCGAAGCTGAACGCCTCATACACCTCCACGGAGTCCACGAGGCGGTCGGGGATGCCGGCGAGCTTCTTGACGAGGTCGGCCACGTCCTTCCGCTGTACGTTGTCGCGCTTGCCGATGCCGATGAAGAGCCGCGTCTTCGCGGTGGCGTCCACCGAGACGTTGCGGAGCTCCGCGTAGCGGGTTTCGTCGAGCTCGCCCTCGAAGCCAGCGGCCAGGGCGGCGGCCACCGCCTCGCGGGGGGAGAGCTTGCCGAGCATGTCGTCGGCGAGCGAGAGCCAGCGCGCGTCGATCGACCGCGCCTCCGCTTCCGGAGCGGCGACGCCGTCCGCCCGACCGGAGGTGGCGTCGACCTCGGGGGAGACGCCGCCGGCCTCGGCCGAGGGCGCGGCGGCTTCGGCCCCGCCCTCGTGGGCGTTCGTGCCGGGGGCGGCGACCGCGTCCGCGACGGCTTCCTCGGCGGGCTCCTCGTCGACCGCGATGCCCGCGAGGGCCATGATGCGCGTCCGGATGCGCTCGCGCTTGGCGTCGAGCACGTCGTCCACCGCGGGCACGGAACCCTTGCGGAGGGCCTTGCCGGCGCTGCGCTGGATGAAGAAGAGGCGGCGGTACTCCTCCGGCGTCACGAAGGTGAGCGCGGTGCCGGCGTTGCCCGCGCGCCCCGTGCGGCCGATGCGGTGGGTGTAGGACTCGGGGTCGTGAGGCAGGCTGAAGTTGACCACGTGGGTGAGCTTCTCGACGTCGATGCCGCGGGCGGCCACGTCGGTGGCCGAGAGGATGCGCGTGCGCTTCGTGCGGAAGCGGCCGAGAACCCGTTCCCGCTCCGACTGCGAGAGGTCGCCGTGCAGGGCTTCCGCCTCGTAGCCGCGCTCGGCGAGGTCGCGCGCCAGGTCGTCGGCGTCCACCTTGGTCGAGCAGAAGACGATGCCGTAGAAGTCCTCCTCCACGTCGATGACGCGGCGCAGGGCCTCGAGCTTGTCGCGCTCGTGCACCTCGAGCCAGATCTGGTCGGTCAGCGTGGTCTCGAGCGGGCCGGACTGGTCCTCGATGGTCTCGTACTGGCCGAGGTGGCGCGAGGCGATGCGGAGGATCTCGCGCGGCATGGTCGCGGAGAAGAGGAGCACGCGGCGCTCGGGGTTCGACTTCTCGAGCACCTTCTCGATGTCCTCGACGAAGCCCATGTCCAGCATCTCGTCGGCCTCGTCGAGCACGAGGTGGGTCAGCGCGGACAGGTCGAGGGTACCGCGGTCCATGTGGTCGATGACGCGCCCCGGGGTGCCGACGACGATGTCGACGCCTCGCTCGAGGCGGCGGATCTGCTCCCCGTAGGAGGCGCCGCCGTAGACCGGCGCGATGACCGGCCGGCCGACGCCTCGGTAGGTCGAGATCTCGCCGCAGACCTGCAGCGCGAGCTCGCGGGTCGGCACGAGGACGAGGGCCCTGGGCTTGTTGTCGACAGGGGCGTCGCGGAGCAGCTGGATGAGCGGGAGGCCGAAGGCCGCCGTCTTGCCGGTGCCGGTGCGGGCCCGGGCGACGATGTGGGCGCCGGGCGATAGCAGCCGGGGCACCGCCATCGCCTGGATGGGGGTGGGTTCCTCGAAGCCCTTCTTCTCGAGGGCCGCGAGAATTCCGGCGTCGAGGCCGAGGGCCGCGAAACCATTGCTTTCCATTGGAGTGTCCTTCCGGCGCCGTGATGGCGCGTCGGGACCGCGGGCACGCGGGAAGAACCATCGGGTTCCCCGCCAGGAGCGGATCGAAACGCCGCGGGAGCGCCGCGCGTGGATGAATCGGAATCTCCACTCTATCAAAATCCTTACATCTATACCAGTCCCCTGCGCCCGGCCGCGCTTGCGATCCCATCGCGTCGGGGCTATCCTCGGACCCATGAAGTTCGAACGCGACAACCCGCCCCGCTGGTTCGCCAGCGACAACAACGCCTCCGTCCACCCCGCCGTCATGGCCGCCCTCGAACGAGCGAACCGGGGCCACGCGGTCGGCTACGGCGACGATCCCTGGACCGCCCGCGCGGAAAGCCTCTTCAAGGCGACCTTCGGCCGTGACTCGGAGAGCTTCCTGGTCTGGAACGGCACCGGCGCGAACGTCATGGCCCTGGCAGCGGTGCTCCGGCCCTGGGAGGCCGTGGCCTGCGCGGAGACCGCCCACATCAACGTCGACGAGACCGGCGCGCCCGAGCGCATCGTCGGGGCGAAGTTGCTCGCCATACCGACCCCGGACGGCAAGCTCACGCCGGAACTGCTCGCGGAGCGACTCGCCCCCTTCGGCGAGATCCACCACAGCCTGCCGCGCATGGTGTCGATCAGCCAGCCGACGGAGCTCGGCACGGTCTATGCTCCCGACGAGCTGGAGGCGCTCGGCGCCTTCTGCCGATCGCGCCGGCTCGTGCTCCACGTCGACGGCGCCCGCCTCTCCAACGCCGCGGCAGCCCTCGACGCGACCCTGCTCGAGGCCGCGGGCCCCGCCGACCTCCTCTCCTTCGGCGGCACCAAGAACGGCCTCATGTACGGCGAGGCCCTGGTCTTCCTCGACCCTTCCCTCGCCGCGGGCGCCGGCCACCTCCGGAAGAACGTGCTCCAGCTCGCCTCGAAGCTGCGCTACATCTCCGCCCAGTACGCCGCCTACCTCGGCGAGGGGCTCTGGAAGGAAAACGCGGTCCGCGCCAACGCCGCCGCGCGGCGCCTCGCCCAGGCGGTCAAGGCGAGCGCCGGCGTCGAGCCGGCCTTTCCCGTGGACGTCAACGCCGTCTTCGCGCGCATTCCGCCGGACAGCCTCGCTCCGCTTTCCCGCGAGTGGTTCTTCTACCCCTGGGACGAGAAGGCGGGCCTCGCGCGCTGGATGTGCTCGTGGGACACGGAGGACGAGGAGATCGCGGCCTTCGCCGCGGACCTCGCTCGGCATATGCCGGGAGCCTGAGGGGGAAGCGGCCGTTTGACTCGCCGCGCCGCCCCCCTATACTTGACCTCGGGAACGGTTTTTTTCGAGCGCGACCCTCGGACTCGGGCCGCGAGCTTCCCGACGCTTCCAGCGGCCGCCCCCGAGGGGCGGCACGGAGGGACGATGCGCGGACTTTCGATGATGGCCCGGCTCGTGCTCCTTTCGGGCCTGTTGATCCTCGTGCTGCTCGGGACGATCTCGATGCTGATCTTCACGACCTTCCGCGCGGATCTGGAAGAGAACCTCGAGAGGCTCTCGTCCGCCACGGCGGGGCTCCTCCACGAGGAGCTGCGTTCCTGGATCGAGCCGAAAAGACAGTCCGTCCGCTCGCAGGCGGCCGCCCTGTCGGTGGTCGCCGCGGACGCCCTCGCGGTCAAGGCGACCGTCTCCGCCATCCTGTCCGAGGATCCGGACCTGATGGAAGTCTACTTCGGCGGAACCGTCCCGTACGCCTCGGGCGGCATGATGATACTCGCCACCGGCACGCAACTCCCGGCCACCTACGACCAGACCCAGCGCGACTGGTACAAGGCGGCCGCCGCGAGCGGCAAGGTCGAGTTCATCGACCCGTACGTCGACGCCGGCACCGGCAAGATCGTCGTGAGCCTCGCCTACCGCGTCGGTTCCGCCGGCGCCTCGCCCGGCGTCGCGGGCGTCGACATCGAGGCGGCGCGGGTCGGCGAGCTCGTCGCCGCCAAGAAAGTGTCCGAGAACGGCAAGTCCATCCTGACGAACCGGGACGGCCTCTACCTGGTCGAGAAGGATCCCGCGAAGATCCTCAAGGCGTCGCCCTTCGGCATCGAGCTTCCCGCGGAGCTCCAAGCGCCGGTCGTCGGAGGGAAGCTGCCCTTCATGATCGACCGGAAAGCCGGACTCTACCTCGCTTCGCGCGCGGTACCCGAGTTCGACGCTGTCCTCGTGACGTACGGGCCGCTTTCCGACATTTACGGCGCCCTCGGGGACTTCATCGCGACCCTCGCCCTCATCTCCGCCGCCGGATTCGCGCTCGCCATGGTCGCGCTCGCCTTCCTGGCGAGGAGCTTCTCGAAGCCCGTGGTGGAGCTCTCCCGCCTCGCCACCCGGCTCTCCGACGGCGACCTTTCGGCGCGCGTCGGGGCGCGGCTCTCGGGGCGCGGGGACGAGCTCGGAACCCTGTCCTCGGGTTTCGCCGCGATGATCGACAAGGTGTCCGGCGTGGTCCGCGAGGTGCAGGACTCGGCCGGGGTGCTGCTGGCGCAGGCGAACGACCTCTCGGACGCCGCCATGCAGCTCTCGCAAGGCGCCACCGAGCAGGCCGCCAGCACCGAGGAGGTGTCGGCAAGCCTGGAGCAGATGTCGGGCAACATCCGCAACAACGCCGGAAACGCCCGCGAGACCGAGAAGATCTCGCGCAAGGCCGCCGACGACATGGACTCGGGTTCCGCGACCGTCCTCGAGATGGTCGGCGTCATGAAGGACATCAGCCAGAAGATCCTCATCATCGAGGAGATAGCGCGGCAGACCAACCTGTTGGCGCTCAACGCTGCCATCGAGGCCGCGCGGGCGGGAGAGGCGGGAAAGGGCTTCGCCGTGGTCGCCAGCGAGGTGCGCAAGCTCGCGGAGCGCTCGCAGAAGGCGGCCACCGAGATCGGCGAGCTTTCTGTCCGCTCCGTCGACGTGGCCGAGAAGGCGGCCAGGACCTTCGACGAGATCGTTCCCGACATCCGGCGCACCAGCCAGCTGGTCGAGGAGATCAGCGCGGCCAGCGCCGAGCAGGACACGGGGGCCGAACAGATCAGCAAGGCCCTCATGCAGCTGGACAAGGTCGTGCAGGCGAACGCGGCGTCGAGCGAGCAGATGGCGGCCATGACCGGAGAGATGGCGAGGCTCGCGGACGCCCTGAAGCGGCGGGCGGCCTTCTTCTCGCTCGCGGGCAAGGAGGCCTCCCTGCCACCCCCCGCGAATCCGGCCCGGGCTGCCGGGGGAAGCGGCGCGCCGCCGCGCGGGCGGCTCCGCGAGGGAGCCGCGCCCAATCCGGGAAGCGCTCCTCGTCCGAACGTCCGAAGGCTGAGTCCGGATGCCGACGCCCGGACCGGTTCGCCCGCGCGTCCCGCGCCGGCCGGCGTCGCGCCGGGACCTGAAAACGCGCCGCGCCCGGGCGCCGCGAAGCCGGAGAAGGCGTCGCCGGCCCCCGCCGAGGCCGCGAAGCGGCGGATCGCCGAGCGCGGCATCGCCATCAAGCGCGACGAGCTCGATTCGGAGTTCGAGGAGTTCTAGCGCGGCGGCGTTCTCCGCGCTCGCGGAAGGGGCCGGCGCCTTCGGACGTCGGCCTTTTCCTTGACAGCCCCGGACTCCCGGGCTAGCATGCCTCCGCGCCTCCCCGGACGGGAGGCGCGAGACAATGCCTCCGAACCGCCATGACCTCACCGCGAAGAGCGCTGGTCGGGCGGTCGGCGCCGGAGAACCCGCCCCGAGCGGATCGCCGGCCGAGGGCCCGGGACAGGGAAACCGCCGGAGCCTCCCGTATTCGGAAAGGAGCGACCATGCACACCTCGTCGAGGCGCCTTCGCGCCGCCCTCGCCGTATTCTGCCTCGTCGCCGCGACCGCCCCCCTCGCTGCCCTCGGCGCCAAGGAAGCTCCGGCCGTGGGCGCGCCGACGCCCGCGAATCCCCGGATCCGCCTGGCCACCACCACCAGCACCGAGAACTCCGGGCTCCTCGCCTACCTCCTGCCTTTCTTCGAGGCGAAAACCGGCTATCGCGTCGAGGTCGTGGCCGTCGGCACGGGCGCCGCCCTCAAGCTGGGCGAGAACGGAGACGCCGACACGGTCCTGGTCCACGCCCGCGCCCTCGAGGACGCCTTCGTGGCCGCCGGCTTCGGCGTCGACCGTCGCGACGTCATGTACAACGACTTCATCATCGTCGGCCCGAAAGCCGACCCGGCCGGCCTTTCGGGCGCTAAGGACGCGATCGAAGCCTTCGGCCGCCTTTCGGGCGGCGCGGCCGCCTTCGTCTCGCGCGGGGACAGCTCGGGCACCCACGTCATGGAACTGAGCCTCTGGAAGAAAGCCGGCATCGCTCCCTCGGGCGCATGGTACAAGGAAGCCGGCCAGGGGATGGAACCCGTCATCCTGATGGCGGAGGCCCTGCAGGGCTATGCGCTCGCGGACCGCGCCACCTGGCTCGCGGTCAAGGACAAGACCGCGCTCGCCGTCGACTTCGAAGGCGACCCCGTCCTTTTCAACCCCTACGGCGTCATCGCGGTCAATCCCGAACGCTGGCCGCGGGCCAACATCGAAGGCGCGACGGCTTTCGCCGAGTTCCTGACCTCGAAGGAAGGGCGCGCGCTCATCGCCTCGTTCAAGCTCGGCGGCGAACAGCTCTTCTTCCCGAGCCCGGCGGCGAAGTGAGCCCGTTCCTCGGAGCCTTCGACCTGATCTTCGGCGGCGACGCCGAAACCTGGTCGATCGCCCTCACGACCCTGCGCTTCTCGGCGTGGTCGACCCTTTTCGCCGCCCTGCCGGGCACGGCCTTAGGCTTCGCCCTCGCGCTCGGGCGCTTCCCCTTCAGGCGGGCCCTGGTCTCGGTCGTCGGCGCGCTGACCGCCCTTCCGACCGTCGTCATCGGGCTCGCCGTCTACTCGCTCATCTCGCGCTCGGGCCCGCTCGGGGACCTGGGCTGGCTCTTCGAGCCCGAGGGCGTCATCCTCGGCCAAGCGGTCCTCGCGCTGCCCGTGGTGGTCTACGCCGCCTACTCGGGACTCTCCAAGCTGGACCCGCGCTTCGGCGAAACCCTGACCACGCTCGGCGCGGGACCATGGCGACGCCTCGCCGCCACCGCCTTCGAGTCGCGTCTCGCGCTCGCGAGCGCGGCGGTCGGCGCCTTCGGCCGCGTCACGGGCGAGGTGGGCGTCTCCATGATGCTCGGCGGGAACATCCGCTTCCACACGCGCACCATGACCACGGCCATCGCCCTCGACGCATCCAAGGGCGATTTCGAGCGCGCCCTGTCCCTCGGCATGCTCCTCCTGGCCGTCGCGCTCGCGGTGAACGCGGCCGTCCACGCGCTGGTGCGCCGCGATGCTTGAACCGCTCGTTGATGCCCGCGGGCTCGAGATCCGCTACGGCGAACGGGTGGCGCTCGCCCTGGATCGCTTCGAAGTCCGGCGCGGCGAGCTCGTGGCCCTGCTCGGGGCCAACGGCTCCGGGAAGACCACCCTGCTCAAGGCCTTGGGCGGCCTCGTCCCGCTCGCGCGCGGCTCCGTCGAGTTCGACGGCCACCCGCTCTCGGAGGACGCGCCGCGCCGCGCCCGCCGCGTCTACGTCCACCAGGCGCCCTACCTGCTCGCCGGCTCGGTGTTCCGCAACGTGGCCTTCGGGCTCCGCGCGAGCGCGCGCGATGGCGGGCGACCCGCCCGCGAGGAGCTGCGAGCGCGGGTCGCGGACGCGCTCAGGGCGGTCGGGCTCGCGGGCTTCGAGCGCCGCGCCGCCCGCGAGCTCTCGGGCGGCGAATCGCAGCGGGTGGCCCTCGCCCGCGCCCTCGTCCTCGAGCCTGAGCTGCTCCTCCTCGACGAACCGACCGCCGCCGCCGACGCGGCCAGCCGTCCCCTCGTCCTCGACGCGGTCCGCGCCTCCCGCGCCCGCTCGACCCTCGCCGTCGTCTTCTCGACCCATGACGAGCCGCTCGCGCGCGAGCTCGCCGATCGCGTAGTCCGCCTTCCGGAGGCCGCCAAGTGATACATCCCGACGCCGCGCTCGCCCTGATCGAAGCCCTCGAACCCGCCGTCGCGACCGAAACCGCGCCGCTCCCCGAAGCCCTGGGCCGCGTCCTGGCCCGCTCGCTCGAAAGCCCTGTCGACCAGCCGCCTTTCGACAAGTCCGCCATGGACGGCTTCGCCCACGGCCTTCCGCCGGGCGCGAGCGGCGAATTCCGCGTCGTCGCCACCATCGCGGCCGGCGGCCTTCATTCGCGCCCCCTCGGCGACGGCGAATGCGCCCGCATCATGACCGGGGCGCCCCTGCCCCCCGGCGCGGTCTCGGTCCAGCGGGTCGAGTGGACTGAAGAGAGCGGTCCCGGCCTCGTGCGCTTCGCCAAGCCCGAGAAGGTCGACAACGTCATCCGCCGGGGAGAGAACGTACGCTCGGGCGACGTGATAATGGCGCCGCGCCGGCTCCGGGCCCAGGACCTCGGCATATTGGCCGCCGCCGGCTACGCGGAACTGCCCGTCGCCCGGAGGCCGGTCGTGGGCGTCATCTCCACCGGCGACGAGCTCCGCTCCGCGGGGGAAGCCCTCGCGCCCGGCGCCATCTACGACTCCAACGGCCCGCAGCTCGTCGCGATGGCGCTCGCCGCGGGCGCCCGCGCCTCCTTCCACGGCAGGCATCCCGACAGCGAGTCCGCCCTGGAACGCGCCGCCGCCAATGCCCTCGAGGAATGCGACCTGCTCGTACTCTCCGGCGGCGTCTCGATGGGCGACTACGATTACGTCCCCGCCGTCCTGGCGAGGCTCGGCGTCGAGCGCATCTTCCACGGCGTCCTCATGAAGCCGGGCAAGCCCACCTGGTTCGGCCGCAAAGGCGCGCGCTTCGTGCTCGGCATGCCGGGGAACCCCGTCTCCACCTTCGTCAATTTCGAATTCTTCGGGAAGCCCCTTCTCGCGCGGCTCCAGGGCGTCCGGTACGAGCCGCCGGTCCTGACGCTCCGCCTCGCCGGAGACCTTTCGCGGAAGAACGCCGACCGGGTCGAGTGGTTCCCCGCGCGGCGCGAGGGCTCCGGGGTCCGCGTCCTGCCCTACTCCGGCTCGTCGATGCTGCAGGCGCTCGAAAACGCCGACTGCATGGTCCGCCTCGAGATCGACGAAAAATTCCGCGAAGCGGGAAGCGAGATCGATGCGCGACTCCTTTGACCGCGAGATCCGCTACCTCCGGATCTCGGTGACGGACCGCTGCAATCTCCGCTGCGTGTACTGCATGCCGGAGGAAGGCGTGCCGTGGATGCCCCGCCGCAGCGTGGTCGGCTTCGAAGCCATCCGCGACACCGTGGCCGCCGCGGTTTCGCTCGGCTTCGACAAGTTCAGGCTCACGGGCGGCGAGCCGCTCGTCCGGAAAGGCCTGCCCGCGCTCGTGTCCATGCTCCGCGCGGTGCCGGGCCTCGGGACCCTCGCCATGACGACCAACGGCACCCTGCTCGCGCCCTTCGCGGCCGACCTGAAATCCCGAGGCCTCGACTCCGTGAACGTCTCGCTCGACACGCTCGACGCGGAACGCTACGCCGCCCTGACCCGCGGCGGCCGGCTTGAGGACGCGCTCGAGGGCATCGACGCGGCGATAGCGGCGGGCCTCGCGGTGAAGCTCAACGTCGTCGTCATGGACGACGACGGGGGGCGCGGGCTCGACCTCGTGCGGGACTACGCCGAAGCCAAGGGGGTCGCCCTCCAGTCCATCGCCCGCTACAGCCTTTCGGAAGCCAAGCGCGACGACCACGGGCACGACCGTCCGCCGCCCTGCGCGAAATGCGACCGCGTCCGACTCCTGGCCGACGGCACTCTTCGTCCCTGCCTGCGTTCCTCGACCGGCGTCGACCTCGACCGCGCCGATCCGGCCTCTTCCCTGGCCCGTTGCGTCGCGCTCAAGCCCGCCCTCGGACCGACCTGCGAAGACCTCGTGGTCGGCCAGATCGGCGGCTAGCCTTTTTGTCGGAAGTCCGCGGGAACGCGCGTTCCCGCATCGCGAGGTTTTACATGGAAGGAAAGCTCACCCACGTCGACGAGCGCGGCGCCGCCCGCATGGTCGACGTCTCGGCCAAGCCGCGCGTCAAGCGCGTCGCCCGCGCCCGCGCCTTCGTCGAGCTCGCGCCGGGGACGGTGGCCCTCGTCCGCGCCAACGCGCTCGAAAAGGGCGACGTCCTCGCGGTGGCGCGCGTCGCGGGCATCATGGCCGCCAAGCGGACGGCCGAGCTCATCCCCCTCTGCCACAACATCGAGATCGAGCGGGTCGAGGCGGAGCTCGAGGTCCGGGACGACGGCATCGCCATCCGGACTCTGGCCGCCTGCACCGACAAGACCGGCATCGAGATGGAGGCCCTCACGGCGGCCTCGGTCGCGGCGCTCGCGGTGTGGGACATGTGCAAGGCCGTCGACAAGGGCATGCGGATACGCGAGATCGAGCTCGTCGAGAAGACCAAGGAGGTGGCGCCATGATCGCCAACGAAGGCGAGTTCACCGTGGAATCCCTCAACGTCTCCACGGCGAAGGGAACGAAGAAGAAGCCCGTCGACGCGGTCGTCCTCAGGGCCGGCTGGGGCATCGAGGGCGACGCGCACGCGGGCGAGTGGCACCGCCAGGTTTCGCTGCTGGCCGACGAGGACGTGGAGACCATGCGCGCGCTACTCCCGACCATAGCGCCGGGCGACTTCGCGGAAAACGTCACGACGACGGGCGTCGCGGTCGCGGAGCTTCCCGTCGGGGCGCGCCTCGAGCTCGGAGCGGCCGTGCTCGAGGTGACGCAGATCGGCAAGGAATGCCACCATGGTTGCGAGATCCGCGCCATCGTGGGCGACTGCGTCATGCCGCGCAAGGGCATCTTCACCCGGGTGCTCGTCGGAGGGGAGGTCCGCCGTGGTGATCGCGGTCGTTACCGTTTCTGACCGCGCCTCGGCCGGGATCTACGAGGACCGCTCGGGCCCCGAGCTCGAGCGCCTGCTCCGCGGGGCCGCGCCCGAAGCGGAAATCCGGCGCGCGCTGGTGCCCGACGAGAAGGACCGCATCCTCCAGGCGCTCCACGCCCACGCCGACGCGGACTGGATCCTCACGACGGGCGGCACCGGTCCCGCGCCCCGCGACGTGACGCCGGAAGCCGCGGCCGCCTTCTGCGACCGCGCCGTGCCCGGCATCGCCGAGGCCATCAGGGCGAAGAGCCTGCTCGAGACGCCGAACGCGGTTTTCTCGCGCGGATATTCGGGGATGCGCGGCGCCACCTACGTCGTCAACCTGCCCGGCTCGACCGCGGCGGTGCGCGCCGCCATGGAGGTGCTCGGCCCCGTCCTCGAGCACGGCCGGAAAATGGCCCGCGGCGAGCCGCACTAGAAAGCCGAACCACGTAGGCACGGAAGAGAAGCAAGAAAAAAGTGGATGGGAAGGTGGATGGATTCCCTTCCCATTCCTGCTGCCTTCACCTTCCCCCTCGTGCCTTGGTGCCTCCGTGTGAGAAATATCCCTGAAACCATCCTCACGCCAAGGCACGAAGGCACGACAGGAACAGGACAGATGCACGGATACCTGCCTGTCTTCCATCGTGCCTTTTAGGCCGTGCTTGTTTCCATGCGTCACGCGCCCCATTCGGCGTAGAGCTTTTCCGCGAGGCGGTTCTTCTCCTCGAGCTCGCGGGCCAGGCGGCCCGCCAGGGCGAAATCGCGCGCGGCGGCGGCCCTGGCCGACTTGCGTTCGAGTTCGACCTTCTCCGCCTCGAGCGCCATTATCCTCCTCTCGAGCTCCGCGTCGCGCGAGCCCGCCTTCGGCGCGGCCTTCGAGCCCCGCGTCCTGTCGGCCGCCCTCGACTCGAGATCCGCCCCGTTTTTCCCCGCCGGGCGCCGGACGACGCGGCCGACGCCGAGCCCCGCGCCGAGATCGCGCCAGAATTCGGCGAAGCCCCCCTCGTAGGCGGTGAAGCGCCGGTCCTCCACGAGGAGCACGCGGTCGGCGACGCGATCGAGCAGCCAGCGGTCGTGCGACACGAGCAGCACGGTGCCGCGGTATTCCTCGAGCGCCTCCTCGAGCGCCTCGCGCGAGGCGACGTCGAGGTGGTTGGTCGGCTCGTCGAGGAGGAGGAAGTCCGCCTTTATCCAGGCCGCCGCCGCCACGTCGAGCCGCTTCCGCTCGCCGCCCGAGAGCTCCTCGACCGGCCGGTCGAGCGCGTCGCGGGGGAAGAGGAAGCGGGAAAGGTGCTTCGCGGCCTCGTCCGGCTTCGCTCCGAGCTTTTCGATCCATCCGGACACCGTGACTCCCCCGGGGGCGCGCTCCGGTTCCTGGGGGCAATAGCCGATGGTCGCGCCGGGACCGGGACGGATGCTGCCCGAGCCGTCGCGCGGCGCGGCCGCCAGGTCGCGGAGGAAGGTGGTCTTGCCGGAGCCGTTGGGACCGACGATGGCGGCCCGCTCGCCCGGCTCGAGGTCGAAGGCGGCGTCCTCGAAGAGCACCCGCTCGCCGAAGGCGCGCGAATAGCCGGAGACGCGTAGCGCGAAGTCGGCCTTGCCCTCCTCCACCGCGATGCGGGCGTCCATGCGCCGAGCCTCGCCGGCGGGGCGTTCGGTCGCGCGTTCCTTCTCGCGCGCGAGCTGGCTGCGGCGCGCGCGCAGCCGCTTGCCCCAGGCCGGGTCGGGGCGCGCCCGGGCGATTTCCGCGAAGCGCGCGACCAGGGCCTCGAGACGCTCGAGCTTCTTCCGGTCAGCCTGCCAACGCTCGCCCTGCCCCGCCGCGCGCTTGAGCTTTGCCAGCCGGTAGGCCGACCAGCCCCCCGTCCAGCTCGAAAGCCGTCCGTCCTCCACCTCCACCACGCGAGTCGCCACGCGGTCGACCATGCGGCGGTCGTGGCTCACGAGCAGCACGGCCTGCGGCAGCGCGGCGAGGAAGTCCTCGAGCCAGGCGAGTCCCCAGAAATCGAGGTGGTTGCCCGGCTCGTCGAGGACGAGCAGCTCCGGCTCGCCCGCCATGGCGAGCGCGATGGACAGCACGTTGAGCTCGCCGCCCGAGAGGCTCGCGGCCTCCGTGTCGGCGGCGTGGCCGAGACCGGTCATGGTAAGGAGGCGCCGCGCGCGGTCCTCCGCCTCGTCCCCGCCCGCGCGCTCGAATTCCTCCCGCGCTTGCGCCCAAGCTTCGAGGAGGGGTCCCTCGCCGCCGGGCCGCGCGCGCGCGAGCTCCTCCTCGATGCGCGAAAGCCGTTCGCGGGCCGCGCGCGCGGGGCTTTCCACGACCGCGGCGCAACTCAAGCCCGGCTCGGGCCGGAAGGCCTGGGGGACGTAGCCGATCCTGAGGCCCGGCCGCCTCGCGAGCTTCCCGCGGAAGTCGTCGTCGAGGCCGAGGAGGATGCGGAGCAGCGTGGTCTTGCCCGAGCCGTTCGCGCCGACCAGGGCGACCTTCTCGCCCGGTTCGATGGAGAAGTCCGCCTGGACGAGGACGGGATTCCCGCCGAAATCGCGCGAGAGCGAACTGCATTCTATGAGGGGCATGACGGGCCTCCTGGAAACGGGTCGATCGCGGGCGGCCTCGCTCGGCCGTCCCTCCCCGACGGGGATGGACCGGCGCGCGCCGGAGGCCGCCCCGTCCCCGGACGCGCGAGGTCCGGGGACAAAAAAGCGCGGCCCCCTCGAGGCGGCCGCGCGTCGGTTCCCGGTTCGGATTATCTCAAAAATCTCCAACCGTACCTGCGGGCGCACCTATCCTGTCCGGGGAGCCGCCGCCCTGGGGGCTGCGGAGGAAGGCGAGGAAGTTCTCGCGGGTGCCGGTTGACATGGAGAGGAGACTACCAGCGAATCGGCGGAGGGTCAAGAATTTCCGCTTGCGCCCACAGCTATACGCCTGTATGGTATACGCATGGAAACCGCGGAGAAGCTCGCCCTGCTCGCGGCCTCGGCGCGCTACGACGCCTCCTGCGCCTCGAGCGGATCCGCGCGGCGAGGCGCCCTCGGCGCGGCCAACGCCGGAGGAGTCTGCCACGCCTGGACCGAGGACGGGCGCTGCGTGAGCCTGCTCAAGGTGCTGCTCTCCAACCGCTGCCGCTACGACTGCGCTTATTGCGCCAACCGGGCATCGGCCGAAGTTCCGCGCGCCTCCTTCGAAACCGACGAGCTCGTACGCATCGTCGTCTCGTTCTACAGGAGGAACTACATAGAAGGCCTCTTCCTGTCCTCGGGGGTCTTCGCGGAGCCGGATACGGTCATGGAGCGCATGAACGAAGTCGCCCGGCGCCTCCGGCGCGACGAGGGCTTCGGCGGCTACATCCATCTGAAGGCCATACCGGGCGCGGGCGAACGGACCCTCGCGGAGGCGGGCTTCCTGGCCGACCGGCTTTCGGCCAACATCGAGCTGCCCACGGCCCGCGCCCTCGCGTCCCTCGCGCCCGACAAGGACGGCCGGGCCATCGTCGGCATGATGCGCTCGATCGACGGACGCATCCGGGAGGACGCGGACGGCCGTCGCGGCGCCGCTCGCCGGCCCCGGGCCTGGGCGCCCGCCGGCCAAAGCACCCAGCTCGTGGTCGGCGCCAGCCCCGACTCCGACCGCGAGATCGTGGCGCTCGCCGGCGCGCTCTACCGCGAAGTACGCCTGCGCCGCGTGTACTACTCGGCCTACCTGCCGGTCTCGACGGATCCGCGCCTGCCCGGCTCGCCGCCGCCCCTGCTCCGCGAGCACCGCCTCTACCAGGCCGACTGGCTCGTGCGGCGCTACGGTTTCTCGACCGGGGAGATCCTCGAGGACGACGCCGAGAACCTCGACCCGGACTTGGACCCGAAGAGCGCCTGGGCGCTCCGGCACCTCGACCGCTTTCCCGTCGAACTCGCGAAGGCCCCGTGGGAGGAGCTGCTTCGCGTGCCGGGCATCGGCGCGACCGGCGCCCGCCGCATCCTCGAGTCCCGGCGGGCCGGCGGCCTCTCCCTGGAAGCCCTTCCCTCGCTCGGCATAGTCATGAAGCGCGCGCGCTGGTTCGTGACCGTCCGCGGCCGCGCCCCGGCCGGAGCGGGGACGGATCTCGCCCTCCCGCGGCTCCGCGCCCTGATCTCGGACCGGCCCGCCCCGCGCGGAGACGACGCACCCGGATCCGCGCCCGCGGTGGATACGCGATCCCTCGAAGCGCCCCATCCCAGCGCCGTTCATCCCGGTTCCGCGGAGGGCGTCCCGCCGGTCCCCGCGGCCGATCCCCTGCAACTCGAGCTCGGACTCGGGAAGGGAGCGGCATGAACGTCGTCTCGTACGACGGCAGCGCCGCGGGCTTCTGGGCCCTGCTGGGCCTCGCGCTCGAGGAAGGCTCGTGCCCGGACGCGGTGGAGCGGACGGACCGGCGAAGCCTGTTCGGCTGGCGCGCGGTTCCGCCCGGGCGCTCCGCCCTGCTCGCCTCGCGGGCTCGCGTGCGGCTCGAGCTCGCGGACCACCGCGCCCCCGAGGAGCTCGAAATGGCCCGCCGCCGCGGCCGTCCCGTCGACCTCGCCTGTCTGCGCCTGGCGCTCGCCCTCGACCGCGACGGACCGGATGCCTTCGACCGTCACGCCGACCCGGACCGTCGCGCGGTGCGCGCGGCCGCCGACGCCGTGCGCCGCGAATTCCACCGGCTCGAGGGCCTGCTCCGCTTCAAGCCGGTATCCGGACGCGCCTGGCTCGCGGCCTGCGAACCGGACAACGAGCTCGTCGACCTGCTGGCCGCGAGGCTCGCGCCCCGTTTCGGCTCCGACCCGGCCGGTCCCGTCCCGTTCGGGGTGCTGGACCTCGGGCGGAACGCGCTCGCCGGCCGCGGTCCGGACGGCGAGGCCTTCACCGAATCATGCCGCGACGCCGAGGCCGCCGTGGCGCGCCTCGGCCCCCGCCCCGCCGGCATCGCGGCCGCGCCCCCGTCCGCGATTCGCGCCCCGGCCTCCCTTCGAGCGCCCGGCCCCTTCCCGGAGCCCGGAAACGGAAACGCTCGAACGCCGCCCGAGGCCCCTGACCTCGACGAGGATCTGTGGCGCGTCTATTTCGAGGCTGCGACCAATCCTGCCCGCGCCAATCCGGACCTGCAGCGCCGTTTCGTCCCCGAGCGGTACCGTCGGCACCTGACCGAATTCCGGGTCGCGGAGGCCCGGGCGGACGGAAACCGGAACGGCCGCGCTCCGGAGCCCGCCGACGGCTCCGCATCGGATCGCTCGGGGACGACGACCGCTTGACGCTTTTCTCCAAAACTATTAGTGTGTGCTAACAACGACCGGACAGGTCGTTTTCCCGGAGTTCATAGTTAGCTCTTGCTAACTTATACCATGCATTGGAGCCTCCATGACCCTGGCAGACTTGCCCGAAGGCGCCGCGTTCACCGTCGGATCGGTCCTCCTCGACAGCGAGGTCGGAAAACGGCTCGCCGACATGGGCTTTACCGCCGGCGCCGAAGGCCGCGTCGTAAGGCGCTCCTTCTTCCGCGGCCCCCTGCAGGTGCTCATCCGCGGTTACAGCCTCCTGCTCCGGCGCTGCGAGGCCGCGGGCATCGCGGTCGAGTCGGACTACGAAAGCCTCGGAGGCGCCCTGCCCGGCGGGCGCGGCTTCGGACGCGGACGCGGCAGGGGGCGAGGCCGCGGACTCGGCATGGGAGGCCGGACCGGCATCGCCGGGCGCGGTCGCGGTTCCGGAGGGACTTGCCGATGAACCGAATCCGCGACGAGATCGTCATCGCGCTGGCTGGCAATCCGAATTCCGGCAAGACCACCCTCTTCAACGCCCTGACCGGGGCGCACCACAAGGTGGGTAACTATCCCGGCGTCACGGTCGAGAAGCGCGAAGGCGTCCGGAAGCGCGGCGACCGCGTCTACCGCTTCGTGGACCTGCCGGGCATCTACAGCCTCACCGCCTACTCCCTCGACGAGGTGGTCACCCGCGACTTCCTGCTCGACAGGAAACCCGACCTGATCATGGACGTGCTCGACTCGACCAACCTCGAGCGCCACCTCTACCTCTGCCTCCAGTTCCAAGAGCTCGGCATTCCGGTCGTCGGCGCCCTCAACATGAGCGACGAGGCCGAGGCGAAGGGTCTCCGCATCGACGCCGCGGCGCTCTCCTCCGTGCTCGGCATTCCCCTGGCCCGGACGGTCGGCACGGTCGGCGCCGGCATCGACGGCCTGCTCGACCTGGTCGACTCGGTGGTCGAGGGGAGCGTCCCGGCCGAGCGCCTGCCCGACTACGGCGACGAGCTCGAGGGGCGGCTTGAGCCCCTGACGGCGGCCATAGCGTCGGATCCCGCGTTCTCGGCCGCCTTCCCCCCCCGCTGGATGGCGGTCAAGCTGCTCGAGAAGGACGCGGACGCCCGCGCGCGGCTCGGCTCCCACGCGCGGGCCGCCGAGACGCTCGAGCTCGCCGCTTCGGCCATAGCCTGGGTCGAGAGGCATTTCGGAAAGGACGCCGAGATCGTCGTCTCGGAGCAACGCTACGCGTACATCCACGGAGCGGTCAAGGAATCCGTCAAGCTCGCCCGTACTCCGGATTTCTCCGTGACCGAGGCGATCGACCGCGTGGTCATGCACCCGGTGCTGGCCCTGCCGCTGTTCGTCGGCGTCCTCTGGGCGGTGTTCCAGCTCACCTTCGCCCTCGGCGAGTACCCGATGGCGTGGCTGGAGACCCTGTTCGCCTGGCTTTCGGCGAGCCTCTCGGCCGCGCTCCCCGAGGGGCTGTTCAAGTCGCTCGTCGTGGACGGCATGATCGGCGGCGTCGGAGGGGTGCTTTCCTTCGTGCCGCTCATCATCATCCTCTTCTTCCTGCTCTCGATCCTCGAAGACTCCGGATACATGTCGCGCGCCGCCTTCGCCACCGACAAGATACTCCATACGTTCGGGCTTCACGGCCAGTCGATCTTCCCCCTGATGCTCGGTTTCGGCTGCTCGGTCCCGGCCATCATGGCCGCGCGGACGCTCAAGAGCCCGCGCGACCGCATCGTCACCATCCTCGTCATACCCTTCATGAGCTGCGGCGCGAAGCTGCCGGTCCACGTGCTCCTGTCCGCGGCCTTCTTCCCGGACCGCGCCGCGGCCGTGGTCATGCTCGTCTACGCCTTCGGCGTCCTCATGGCGCTCGGCTCCGCCCTCCTGCTCAAGCGGACGGTGCTCAAGGGGCGAGCCACGCCCTTCGTCATGGAGCTGCCGCCCTGGCGCGCGCCCACCCTGGGCGGCCTCGCCTGGCACGTCCGGGAGAAGACCTGGCTCTACGTCAAGAAGGCCGGAACGGTCATCCTGGCCGCCTCCATCCTCATCTGGGCGGTCACCACCTTCCCCGCCCGGGAAGCGGACGCGGCGGAGCTCGCCGCCATCGAGCGCTCGATCGCGGAGGCGGATCCCGGCCTCGACGACGGGGCGCTCGAGTCGCTCGTCGCGAACGAGCTGTCCCGTCGGGCCCTCGAGGCGAGCGCCGCGGGACGCATCGGCCGCTTCATGGAGCCGGTCTTCAAGCCCCTCGGCTTCGACTGGAAGATCGGCGTGGCCACCATAACGGGTTTCGCCGCCAAGGAGGTCGTCGTCTCGACGCTCGGAGTGCTCTACGCGGCGGGCGGCGAGGAGGAAGGCGCGGACGCGAGCCTCCGCGAGGCGCTCCGCGCGGATCCCGCCTTCGGTCCCCTGTCCGCCCTGGGGCTCATGCTCTTCATCCTGCTCATTCCGCCCTGCTTCGCGGCGCTCGGCGCCATCAAGGCGGAGCTCGGCTGGAAGTGGCTGGGCTTCTCCTTCGCCTTCCTCCTGGCGGCCGGCTGGCTCGTCGCCTTCGCCGTCCGGCAGCTCGGCCTGCTCGCGGGGTACGGCGGGTGAGCGGCGCGCTCGACCTCGCGGCCGTCCTGCTCGCGGTCGGGGGGGCCTCGGGCTTCGTCGCCTTCCGCGCGCTCCGCGCCTTCAAGGGCCGGCGCCCGGCCTGCTGCGGCGGCTCTCCGGACCCGGGACCGCGGGACGCGCCTCCGGCCCCGGGCGACCGCCCGGCTGGCGGGAGCGCGTGCGCGGGTTGCGCCTTCGCCGATAGTTGCCGCTGAACGCCGCGCGTCGGGAAAAGGGACCGGTCCCCGTCCGCCCCGGACCTCCACGACCCCGACGGTTCGGTCTATACTCGTCGCATGATCGACGCCCACCTGGTTACCGGCTGGGACGAGCCGTCGCCCGCCATGGTCTTCGAGGAGACCTTCGCGGACGTCCTCGGGGCGGTGGCCCGGCACGCGGCCCTGCTCTCATCGCCTGGCGCGATCGACGAGCCGGGCAGGATCGCGGCGGCCCTCGGCCTCTACGTCCGCGCGCCCGCCTTGGTCAACGTCACCCTCAACCACAAGATCTGCGTCGAGCACGGCCTGCCCCTCCACCCGACGGTCTACTACGAGCTGGTGGAGGCGCGGCGCTATCGGCTCCGCCGCAACCCTGCGGAGCTCGAGGCCGCCAACGCCCTGTACCGCGCCTCCATCGGGCTCGCGCGCGCCGCCTTCCGCCTTGACCCCTCCTTCCCCTCGCGGCTCGCCGCTTTCCGCGAGTCGATGCCGCCCGGCCTGGCGGACTTCGTCTACTCGGGCGGAGGCGACAGGTATACCTGGATGGGCGCCGAACCGGCCCTGCTGCGGGCGTTGGCGGACAAGGTCCTCCGCGATTGGCGACCGGCCCTCCTCGTCGGGGCGGCGCACGGCGCGATCATGCCGGCCTTGCTGCTCGCCGAGTACCTGGACTGCCCGCTCTACTTCGTCAGGCTGTCCATGTTCAAGCGGCGCGACGAGGAGCCCGTGGTGTCCCTGGCGGACGAAGCCTGGCTCTCGACCTGGCGCGCGGGGCCGGTCCTGCTTTTCGACGAGGACGTCGCGGGCGGCACGACGCTCGCCCGCTTCAGCGCCCGGCTCGGCCCCCTCTTCGCGGAGTGGAAGTCGGCGGCGGTCCTCCGCCACGGCTCGGCGGCCTTCAGGCCCGACTACGTCGCGCGGAGCTGGTGGGATTGAGGGTTGGTCCGTCCCTCCCGGGGCGCCCGGTTCCGGGCGCCCGGAAGGCGATCAGCGAGTCGGATGCTGGAAGAAGCGGGTTCGAGAACTCCCGCCCGTCCTGCGCTCCGGCAGGCCCAGGGCGCGCGCGGCCTCGTCGACCTCCTCGGAGGCGAGCAGGGCGCTCCTCCGCTCCTCGTCGTTGAGCGTGGCTCCGAGCGCCGCGAGCAACTGCAGATGCGGTTCCGCCGCCCGCTTCGGCGTGAGGATCAGCGTGACCACGGTGGCCGGCGACCCGTCGTGGCACTGGAAGTCGATGCCGCGCCGCGACACGCCGACGGCGACCACCTGGCGCTCCACCGCGTCGGTCTTGGCGTGGGGCATGGCGATGCCGCGGGTCATGCCGGTGGACATCGAGCGCTCGCGCTCGAGCACGTCGGCCAGGGCGAGCTTGCGGTTTTCCAGCTTCCCGCGGGCGTCGAGCCGGTCGATCAGCTCCGCGATGGCCTCTTCCTTGGTTCCGGCCTCGAGGCCGAGCACGATGGAGCCGCGGTCCACGGCCTCGAGCACGCCAGCGTTGCCGACCTTGGACCCTTCGTCCATGCCGCGGGCCAGCTTCTCCGGCTCGAGCTTGCGCCGGAGCTCCGCGAAGTTCTGGTAGATCTTGGCGACGCTCTCGAAGAGCGCGGTCCGCACGAAGAGGGCGTCGTCCCGGCCGCTCTGGAAGGACAGGCGCGCGGCGTCCCGCTCGAGCGAGAAGGCGATGGCGTCCTTCCTGACCTGGCAGATGCCCTCCTCGATGGCCATGGTCTGCACGTAGAAGCCCTCGGCCTGCAGGTCCCGGATGAGCGAGTCGAGCACGAGCGCCGCGACGTCCTCGTTCGGCAGCTCGTAGTCCTCGTGGACGGTTTCGTCGGCGGCCGACGGTTTGCGGGTTCCCGTTCCGGCCAGCGCCAGCGTGGCGGAGAGCGCGGGCGGCGCGACCAGGGTGGTCAGCAAGGTCATGAGGACCGCGACCCCGAAGATGGTCGGCTCGAGGAAGCCGGCCGCCGCGCCGATGCCGGCGACGATGAGGGCCACCTCGCCGCGCGGCACCATGCCCGCGCCGATGCGCATCGCGCCGCGCCCGTTGAAGCCGAGGAAGAGCGCGGGCAGGCCGCAGCCGAGCACCTTCGAGGCGATCGCCACCAGGGTGAAGGCGAGTCCGGCGAGCAGCACCGAAGGCGAGGCGAGCAGGCGGACGTCGACCAGCATGCCCATCACCGCGAAGAAAATCGGAACGAAGAACTCGTAGAGGACGTGGACCTTCTCGATGATGACCTGCGCGATGTCGGTCTTGGACAGCGAAAGCCCCATGACGTAGGCGCCGATGATCATGGCCAGCCCTTCCTTCTCGAAGAAGCCGGCCAGGAGCAGGGCGCAGCCGAGGGCCACGAAGCTGAACGCCATCGGCGTGTGGAGCCGCTTCAGCACCTTCGCGAAGGCCTTGGAGGTAGCGAGGCCGAGCGCGGTCACGCCGAGCCAGATGCCGAAGGCGCGCAGGGCGATGAGGCCGATGCCGCCCCAGTCGAGGCTGCCGGCCTTCAGGCTCACCTCCACCATGCCCATGACCACCGCGAGCGCGACGATGCCGAGCACGTCGTCGAAGACCGCCGCCGCGAGTATGGTGACGCCCTCGGGGCTGTCCATCCTCCTCCGGTCCGCCAGGATGCGCGCGGTGATGCCCACCGAGGTGGCCGTGGACATGACGCCGAGGAAGAGGTTCGCCGGGTCGAAGAAGGTGCCGCCGAAGAGGAGGGCGCCCGCGGCCGCCCCGGCGCCGAAGGATATGATGACGCCGCCGAGCCCGACGATGCCGCCGCGCACCGAGTAGCGCATGAAGAGCGAAAGGTCGGTCTCGAGCCCCGATACGAAGAGTAGGATGATCGAGGCCACCGTCGAGATGCCGTAGAGTTCGGTGCTGACCGCTATCGAGCCCATGGAGCCGGCGAAGAGGCCGCGGGGGAAGCCCGGCACGGGGATGGCGCCGAGGGCGTAGGGTCCGACGACCATGCCGATGACGAGCTCGCCGAGCACGGCGGGCAGCTTGAGGCGATGCGCGAGGCTGCCGCCGAGCCGGACGGCCAGGAGCAGCGCGCCGAGCTGGATCACCAGGTTGGTCTCGAGCTCGATCACGCCGTCGCCCGAGGCGAAGAGCAGCGCGGGAAGCGCGAGGGACAGAATGGCGACAAGCAGGCTGCGGAACATCGGCTTCATGGGGCACTCCCTGACGCTGCGTGGTGGACTTCCATCATAGGAAGCTCGCGGCGTGCGAGGCAATACCCGCCGGCCACCGTACCGTCGCGGTCTCCCGCCCCCTTCCGCCGCTTCCGCGTCGCTTTTTATTGACTTTTTTATCGATATATCGCAGTATTTGCGCTTATCCTCTTCCGCACGGAACCAAAATGACGCGAATCAAGGTATCGAACGCCCCCTCGGTCCGGAGGCTTCCCTCCTACCTCCACATCATCCGGGCCTCGCGCTCCTCCGGCGATTTCTACATCTCGGGCACGGTCATCGCCCAGGAGCTGAACCTGGAACCGATCCAGGTCCGGAAGGACCTCGCCATCACGGGCATAGTCGGGAAGCCGAAGAAGGGCTATCCGGTCGAGGCGCTGATCGTCGCGATCGAACGCTACCTGGGTTGGGACAAGCCCACCAACGCGGTGGTCATGGGCGCCGGCAACCTCGGGTCCGCGCTCATGGGCTACCCCGAGTTCCACCAGAACGGCCTGCGCATCGTGGCGGCCTTCGACGAGAACCCGGACAAGATCGGCAAGACCATCCACGGCGTGCCGGTGCATCCGGTGGCCGAGCTCGAGCGCCTGTTGCCGGGGCTCGAAGCCCGCACCGCGATCCTGACCGTGCCCTCCGACCACGCGCAGATCTGCGCCGACCGCCTCGTGAAGGCCGGCATCAACGCCATGTGGAATTTCACCAACCAGAAGCTCAAGCTGCCGCCGGAGGTCGTGGCCCAGCGCGAGGACCTCTCGTCGGGCTTCGCGATGCTTTCGGTGATGGCCCAGCTGCGCGACGGGCGGAACGCCTAGCGTGGAAGCGACGCCTGAGATCCAGGCGGAATACCTGGCCAACCGCCTCCGCAAGCGCGACAGGCACCTGCGCAAGTGGGCCCGGCGCGAGGGCTTCGAGGCCTTTCGCGTCTATGACCGCGACATCCCCGAGGTGCCGCTCGCGGTCGACCGCTACGGCGACGCGGTCCGGCTGTTCCTCTACGAGCGGCCCTACGACAAGCCCGAGGACGAGGAGCGCGCCTGGCTCGAGCTGATGGCCCGGACCGCGGCGGACGCCCTCGGCGTGGACCCCGCGAAGGTGTTCGCGAAGGTTCGCCGCCGGCAGCGCGGGCTCGCGCAATACGACCGCGAGGAGGAGCGCGCCTTCGAGCTCGAGGTGCGCGAGGGCCCCTGCCGCTTCATCGTCAACCTCTCGGACTACCTGGATACGGGGCTCTTCCTCGACCACCGGACCACGCGGGCCCTGGTCAGGGAAGAGAGCGCGGGCAAGCGCGTGCTCAACCTGTTCTGCTATACCGGCGCCTTCACGGTCCACGCCGCCAGAGGCGGCGCGGCGTCCACCACGAGCGTCGACCTGTCGAATACCTATCTCGAGTGGACCCGCCGCAACCTCGAGCTGAACGGCTCAGGCTCCGGCGCCCACGAGCTGGTCCGCTCCGACGCCAAGGCCTTCCTCGACGCGGCCGCCGCGCGGGGACGCAAGTGGGACCTCGCGGTGCTCGACCCGCCGACGCACTCCAACTCCAAGAGGATGGCCGACGACCTCGACCTCGGCCGGGACTGGCCGGAGCTGGCCGGAACCGTCCTCCGGGTGCTCGAGCCGGGCGGCGTCCTCTGGTTCTCGACCAACGCGCGCCGCTTCAAATTCGATCCGGCCCTGCTTCCCGGCGCCGAGGCCGAGGACCTGACCGACGCCACGATACCGCCGGACTTCCGCGGTCGCCCGCACCGCGCGTGGCGCATCGTCAGGCGTTCCTGAGGACCGGGTCCTCCGGAGGCGCCCCGCGAGGATCGGCACGGCGAAGCGCCGTTCGCGCTTGCGCAAGCCGGCGCGAAAGGTTATCGTGGCGTTAAGCATCATGAATGTCGGAGCGCTTGCATGAGGATCACGACCAAGGGCCGCTACGCCCTCCGCGCCGCCCTGGCGCTGGCCAGGCTCAGCCGGGACGGTTCTCCCGTCTCGATCAAGATCCTCTCGGAGAAGGAAGGCATCTCCCCCGAGTTCCTCGAGCAGATCTTCTTCAAGCTGCGCAAGGCGGGCCTGATACTCTCGGTCCGCGGACCGGGGGGCGGCTTCTACTTCGCGCGGCCCCTCGCGGAGATCAGCCTGCTCGAGATCCTCGAAGCCTCGGGCGAAGGGCTCGGCATCGCCCCCTGCATCTGCGGCAAGGAGGACACCTGCGACCGGGAAGGCTCCTGCGTCGCCTCCGGCGTCTGGCGCGAGCTCGACGACAGGCTCCGCGAGTTCGCCTCCGGCCGGACGCTCGCCGATATGGTCGCGGCGGAACCCGGCCGCCGCTGATCCGCGCCCTCCCCCCCCGACAACACTCCGGCTCCGCCGGCTGACTGGTCCCGGCTCCGCCGTCAGGAATCCGCCCAGGCTTCCAAGGCCGCGCGCGACGCGCCGTCGATCATGCCGAGCTCCTCGCAGCGGGCCAGCAGCTCGCCGATGGAGAGGAAGGCCGAGACGCGGATTCCGGCCTCGGCCAGTTCCCTCCGTCCCGTCGCGCCCCGCTCCAGCAGCACCGCGAGCTCCTCCACGACCAGGCCCTCCGAGCGCAGGATGTCGGCCGCCTCGATCTTCGAGAGCCCCGTCGTCACCAGGTCGTCGAGCAGGAGGACCCGCTCGCCCGCCCGGAAATCGCCTTCCACCTTCACGCCCGTGCCGTGGTCCTTGGCCGGCATGCGCGGCCAGACCATGGGCGCCCCGAGCTCCAGGCAGGCGCCGGCGGCCAGCGGAAGGGCGGCCGCGGGGATGCCGGCCACCCGGTCCCAGCGCAGGCCGCGCGCCAGGCCCGCGTACGCCTTCGACGCGTCGGCGAAGAGCGCGGGGTCCGATACGACGCGCCGCAAGTCCACGTAGAAGGGGCTCGTGGCCCCGCTCTTGAGCCTGAAAGAGCCCAGCCTGAAGCAACCGGCCCGGATGAGGCCGTCGATGACCCGTCGCTTCAGGTCCGGAGCCGCGCGGTCCGCCTGCGTCGCCCCGGCCTCGATTCCGGCGCCGCGCTTTTCCGGGGGTTCGAAGCCCGGGAACGCGCCGGCCGTCCCCTCCCGCGCGGCGTTGACGGCGTCGCGGAGGGCGCGGGCGGCGGCCGCGGGATCCGGGGCTTCCGCCACCGACCTGGACGCCGCCACGAGGAGCCCGAGCCCGTCCGTCCGGGCGCCGGCGCGGAAAGCCGCGCCCGCGTCGCCGCCCTGGACCCCGATGCCCGGCGCCAGGAACCAGGCTCGCGGCGCGACGGCGCGGACCGCGCGGAGGGCCGGTTCGTCGTTGCCGGCGACCACGAGTCCGACGCGGTCCGACCAGGAGGCGGCCTCGCGCGCGACGCGCAGGTAGAGGGGTTCGGCGGCGACTGCCCCGGACCCGACGGAGAGGGCGCCGCTCCGGTCGGCGCCCACCGCTCGCGATCCTTCGCCGACCGCGAGGTCCTGGAAGGTTCCGGCCCGCGGATTGCTCGTGCGGGCCAGCACGAAGACCCCGCGCCCCTCCCAGGCCAGGAAAGGGTCGACCGAATCGCGGCCCAGGTACGGCGCCAGGGTCACCGCGCCAGCGCCGAGGCGCCCGAAGGCGGCTTCCGCGTAGGCCGCGGCGGTGGAGTCGATGTCCCCGCGCTTGGCGTCAAGGAGCACCGGTATGCCCGCGGGCACCAGCGCGATGGTCTCCGCCAGCGCGTCGAGGCCTTCGGGACCGTGGGCTTCGTAGAAGGCGCTGTTGGGCTTGAAGCACGCCGCGTAGGGCGCGCAAGCCTCGACCAGGCGGCGGTTGGCTTCCACGATGCGCCTGCCCGAGTCCGGACCGGGCGCCACGCGCGGATCGAGCCCCACGCAGACCAGGCTGCCGCACGCCTTCGCGCGCGCCTCGAGTTCCCCGAAGAAGTCCATGCTTTCCTCCCCGGCCACGACAGCCCGTCGAAGGCCGCCCGACCCTAGCACGGCCGCGGGCGGCTGTCCACCGGATCGGCGCCGGCCGCGGCCCGCGCGATTTCCGCCGCGCAAACCCTCCTCCGCCCGGCATGCCTGATGGAAATGCGCGGGTTTGGCTGTATACTTGATCCATGCGTTCGTTTACGATGCGCCATCGGCGTTTCCTTCCAAGGAGGATATGGATGTCCAGGTTCACTGCCTGCGCGCTTCTCGTCGCCCTGCTGGCCGTACCGTCGGCCCTGGCGGAGGATTCGTCCTTCGATTTCCAGGCGGGTATCAATCTCGGCACCGACGTCATCCCCGACCCGGACAGCCCGACCGGAACCTCGAGCTGGACCCGGCTCGGCTTCCAGCCCGACCTGTCCTTCGGCGACTTCGGCATAGGAATCGACCTCTCCGTAAGGTTCAAGCTGTATCCCGACCCGGACACCGCCATCAGCATCTACCCCGGCGACTGGGTCCCGGACTACCAGAACTCAGGCAAGAGCTTCCTCGACCTCTACCTGCCCAAGTTCATGTACGTCCGCTACCGGGAGAAGGGCGACCCGCTCTACGCCAAGCTCGGGTCCATCGACGACCTGACCCTCGGCGACGGCTTCATCGTCGGCGGCTACTCGAACATGCTGTTCATGCCCGAGTACCGGGTCTTCGGCCTCGAGGCGGGAATCGACGGGACGCTGTTCAACTTCCCCTTCGTCGGCTTCGAGTTCCTCACCGGCAACGTGGCCCGCCTCGACGTCATCGGCGGCCGCTTCTTCGTCCGACCGCTCGCCGCCTCCGGCATCCCCATCGTCGAGGCCATGCAGGTGGGCCTCACCGGCGTCGTCGACCGCGCGCCCTACCTCTACGACACGACCCCCGGAACCGTCGACAGCGTCCTCGTCTACGGCGCCGACGTGTTCGCTCCCATCCTCGGCTCCGGCATCCTGAGCCTCGCGGCCTTCACCGACTTCGTCGTGCAGCCGCAGGGGCGCTGGGGCTACATGCTCGGCGCTGGCGGCAAGCTCCTAGGCCTGTTCACCTACGGCGCGCAGCTCCGCGTCATGGGGCCCGGCTTCATCCCCGTCTACTTCGACGCCAACTACGACGTGTTCCGCGGCGTCAAGGCCGACGTCATGGCGGCCGTCCCCTCGGGCGACGCCTTCGCCGGCTGGTTCGCCACCGTCGGCACCACCCTCCTCGAGGAGAAGATCGTCTTCCGGGCGGCGCTCGACGGCCCCTTCTCCGGCATCCCCGCCCTCGCCACCGCGAATCCCGCCGACTACCCCCACCTCAAGGGCGCGTTCCGCCTCGCGGAGGGCATCCTCGGCGGCTTCTCCTTCGACGCGAGCTACGACAAGTACTTCCTCGGCAGGGCCGGAACCTTCTGGGACGACCTCGTGAGCCCCGAGGACGCCGTCATCGGCGCCGCCGTCAACTACCATACCGGCGCCGCCGTCATCAGCCTGATCTACAACCTGACCTACAACCCCGAAGCCCCGAACGGCTTCGACATCACCTCGAGCCTTTCGAGCTCGATCAAGTTCTAAGGGAGGATGCGGACATGAAACGCGTCATCGCGCTCCTGGCCCTCGCGCTCGCGCTGGCTCCCCTCGGGGCCTTCGCCCAGTCGGGAACGGCCGCCCCGTCCTTCGTCCTCGAATTCGTGGACGGCTCGACGCTCACCGTCGTGACCCCGGACGGAGTGACGCTCGCCTACGGCACCGGCATACTCGAGGCGGATTCCGTACCGGTCGGTTCGACCATCAAGACCGGCGCGGACACCACCGCCGAGTTCCGCATGGTGCCGAACAAGACCCTCGTCAAGATCGCGAGGGGAACCACCATCCGGCTCGAGAAGCTCGGGGCGACCCCGGCCGACCCGAACATCATCGCGCTCGCGGCCGGCAAGATCCGCGCGGTCGCGGCCAAGGGCGGCAAGTACGAGGTCAAGACCCCGACCACCGTCGCCGGCGTGCGCGGCACGGACTTCACCCTGTCCTTCGAGGACGGGAAGAAGAACGTCCTCACCGTCAAGGAAGGCCTCGTCGACTTCGCGCGCATAGCCGCGGACGGCTCGCTGATGGATTCCCTCAGCGTCGCCGCCGGCCAGTTCGCCGACGCGTTCGCCGCCACCTTCCAGGCAGCCGCCTTCACCGCCGAGCTCTTCGCCTCGGAATTCGGCGACGTCGGCATCGACGAGCTCAAGATCGACGCCATCAAGGCCATCGGCGCGGACGCCGGTACGGGCGCGGGCTCCGACATCGCCTCCGGCGACGGAACCGCCGCCGACGACGGCACGATCGCCGAGGGCGGCGACGAGGGCGAGCCCTCCATCCTGCCCGACGCCGAACCCGCGGTCGAGAGCGCGCTCATCCAGTGGATGCGCGAGTACCTCGGCATGGAGATCGGTTCGATCGCCATCGACGGAGTCACCTACTCCAAGGCCGTCCTCCAGCCCGTCATCAAGCTCGGCAAGCTCGAGGCCGCCCTCTACCTCCCCATCGTCTATTCCTCCAACCTCTTCGATCCCGCCGACTGGTACAAACCGCGCGGCAACGACGAGTGGGACTTCGGCGCCGAGTACGGCTGGAAGGAAGAACCGGTGCTGGCCGCCGTGGACGCGATCCGCGACACGGCGCTCAAGTTCCGCTACCTGGAGTACGGCGAGCCCCTCGAGGACGAGTTCTTCTTCAAGCTCGGCAACGTGCCCGACTTCACGGTCGGCCACGGCCTCATCGTCCGCAACTACGCCAACGACGCAGACTTCCCCGCCGTGCGCAAGCTCGGCCTCAACCTCGGCCTCGACCTGGGCGGCTGGGGCTTCGAAGCCCTCGTCAACGACGCGCTCTACCCCGAGATCTACGGCGGCCGGCTCTACGCCCGCCCGATCAAGGACTTCGGCCTGGCCCTCGGCCTCCAGGGCGTCGTGGACTGGAGCCCGGCCCGCGAGCTCGACCAGGCGATGACCGTGACGACCACCGCGGCCGACGTCGGCGACCCGATCTTCATCTCCGCGGGCCTCGACTTCGACCTGCCCGTCGTCGACCTCGGCATCTTCTCCGCGCGCCTCTTCGCCGAGGGCGCCCTGACCGTGCCTTACACCCGGACCGACGTCGGCACCGCGGCCGCCGGCCTCCAGTCGGGCCTGGTATGGGACGGCTCGACGCTCCGCAACTGGGGCGCCGCGAGCGGCCTCATGGGCAACATCCTCTTCATAGACTGGCGACTCGAGTACCGTTACTTCACGGGCCTCTTCCGCCCGGCCTTCTACGACTCCGGCTACGACCGGAAGCGCACGGCCTACGCGGTGGAGTACGCGCAGTACTACGACGATCCGACCGCCTACGGCGACCTCAAGCCCGCCGTCATGGGCATCTACGGAGAGGGCGGCGGCTCCATCCTCAAGGACAAGCTGACCTTCGACTTCGGCTACTTCTGGCCCTGGTCGCCCGAGGCCGGCGGCTCGCTCATGGACCAGCTCGCGGTCGCGGACGACTACTTCGTGGCCAAGCTCGCCATAAAGAAGGGGCTGATCCCCGTCATCGACGCCGCGGGCTCCATCAGCTACGAGCGCACCAAGTTCGTGCGGACCCTGGCCGGTCTCGAGGGCGGCGACGTCACCCTCTTCGACGAGAACACCGTCTTCAAGGGCGAGATCGTCGTGCCGGTGCCCAAGGCCCCTGGCCTCGACCTGGCCGTGCTCTTCAGCACCGCCACCGCGCGCGACCCCGCCACGGGCGAGATCCTCTTCCTCGCGGACGGCCGCCCGGAGATCATCCCGGTCATCTCGATCGAGACCCGCCTCAGCTTCTGATCCCGTCCACGCCGATCCGGAAGGGCCTCCGAAAGGGGGCCCTTCTTTTTTTTCGAGCCCGGGGGGAAATGGCTCGGGGGGATCGACGAAGGTCGCGGGACCTTCGTCGCCGCGATGGCTCGGGGGGATCGACGAAGGTCGCAGGACCTTCGTCGCCGCGATGGCGCGAAGCGCCATCGCGCCTTCCCTTTCGGCTTTCCCATCCCCGCCGCCCCGAAACGCCGCGCCGCCCGCCCGTAACCCTTTCCGCCGGAGCGCCCGTCGCGCTATCCTTGCCCCATGAGCGACGCGCGCATCCGCATCCTGCCGCCCGAGACCGCCCGCAAGATCGCCGCGGGCGAGGTCATCGACCGTCCCGCCGCCGTGGTCCGCGAGCTCCTGGACAACGCCATCGACTCCGGCGCCCGCGAGATCGCGGTCGAGCTCTCGGGCGGCGGCCTCGAGAGCGTCCGCGTCGTGGACGACGGGTTGGGCATGGGCGAGGCCGACCTCGCCGCCTGCACGCTGCCGCACGCCACCAGCAAGATTACTTCGATAGACGATCTGGAGACGCTTTCGACGCTCGGCTTCCGAGGCGAGGCGCTCGGATCCATCGCCGCGGTCTCCCGGCTCTCGATCGCCAGCGCGCTGGAAGGATCCGGAGGCCACCGGCTCAGCGCCGGCCCCGGCCGCGAGCCGTTCGTAGAGCCCTTCGCCGCGCGGCGCGGCACGGCCGTCGAGGCCGCCGGTCTCTTCGAGGAGCTGCCCGCCCGGCGCCGCTTCATGAAGCGCCCCGCGAGCGAGGCCGCGCTCTGCCGCCAGGTGCTGCTCGACAAGGCCCTGCCCTTCCCCGAGCTCGGCTTCCGCTACCTCGTGGACGGTCGTCTCGCGCTCCGCCTGCCGCCTTCGACGCGCGTGGAGCGCGTCGTCGCCTGCCTCGCCGCAGGCGAAAACCCTGCCCTCTTCGAGGACCTCGTCTTCTCGGGATCGGGCTTTTCGGGCCGCGTAGTCACCGCGGGCCCGACGCGCTGGCGGAACGACCGCCGCGCGATGGCGGTCTTCGCGAACCGCCGCCGCATCCAGGAGTTCGGCCTCTTCCAGGCGCTCGACTGGGCCTTCGAGGGCTTCCTGCCGGGCGGGGCCCACCCGCTCGCGGCCCTGCTCCTAGACATCGACCCGGCGCTCGTCGACTTCAACATCCACCCGGCCAAGCGCGAGGCGCGCTTCCGCGACCTCGACTCGGTCCGACGCGCCGTCGTGCGCGCCGTCCAGGACCGCCTGCGTTCCGGCCTCGAATCGGGTCGCGCCGCCTTCGGGGGCGGACCGGCCATCCGGGCGGTCGGCGCCCTCCAGCCGGGCTTCGACGCCTTCGCGGGCGCCGCCCCCGGCCGCCCGGGGTCTTCCCTCGGGGCCGCCGCGGACGGCGCCGCGCACCCTTCTCCAGCCTTGCGGCCCGCGCCATCGCCCGGCGAGCGCGCTTCCTGGGAGAAGCTCGCGATCCTGGTGCGCGAAAAGCGCGAAGCCGCGTACGGCTCCGCGGGATCAGGCTCCGCCGGATCGGGATACGCGGGCCCGGCCGCGCCGGACGACGCGACCGGCCGGGCGCCCGGCATACCCGCGGCCGACGGCGCTCCGGCTTTCCGGTACATCGGCCGCGCGCTCGGGGTCTTCCTCGCTTTCGAGCTCGACGGCGAGCTCTGGCTGCTCGACCAGCACGCCGCCCACGAGCGCGTCCTCTTCGACCGGCTCGTCTCGGAGCCTCCCGTCGTGCAGGAGCTCCTCGTGCCGCTCGAGCTCCCGGTGTCCGACGAGGCCGAGGAAGACTACCTGGCGGCTGTCGCCTCCGAGCTCGACGCGGCCGGCTGGCGCGTGGCCCGGGACGGCGGCACCTGGCTCCTCACGGCGCTGCCCGCGGGCCTGGCTTCCGCCGACGCCGCCTCGCTCCTCGACCTGCTCGGGCGACGCCCCGACCCGCGCGAGATCGGCCGCGAGGCCCGCGCCACGGCGGCCTGCCGCGCCGCCGTCAAGGACGGCGACGAGCTGGATCCGGCGGCCGCCCGCGAGCTCATCGCGCTCGCCCTGGCCCTGCCGGTGCCGCGCTGCCCGCACGGGCGCCCGATCGCGGCGCGCTTCCGCAAGGAAGACCTCTTCCGCCTGGTCGAGCGGATAGTCTAGAGGCCCGACAATGCCGTCCTGACCTCGGCGGCCTTCGCGTAGCCGGGATTCTTCGCGAGCAGTTCCTCGAGGACCGCCTTGGCCGCCGCCTTCTCGCCGAGCTGGATCAGGACGGTGCCGAGCTCGTGCCGGGCCTCCCAGGGCTCGGCCGGCGCCAGCTTCACCAGGTCCTCGTACTCCTTGCGCGCCTCGCCAAGTTTCGCCCAGGAGACGTAGGCGCGCGCCAGGTTGAGCCTGACCGTCGCGTCCTTCGGGGCCAGCGCTTTCGCGAGCTCGTAGTGGAACACCGAGCGGTCCCAGATCTCCTTCTTGCCGTAGACGTTCCCGAGGTTGTTGTTCGCCTCGAAGCTCTTCTGGTCGATGTTGTACGCCTCGAGCAGGACGGTCATGGCCTTGTCGACGAGGCCGCCCTCGAGGTAGATGGCGCCGAGGTTGATTCGCGGCAGCACGTACTTCGCGTCGAGGCTCGCCGCCTTCTGGTAGGCGAGTATGGCCCCGTCGTCGTCGCCCGCGAGGTCCTTCGCGAACCCGAGCACGTAGTGGTAGCTCGCGACGCTCGGCGCGAGCGCGACGGCCCGGGCGGCGTGGTCGCGGGCCTCCGCGTGCTTGCCGAGCGCGTTCTCCACGTTCGCCGCGTTGAAGTTGGTCAGGGCGTCGTCGGAGAGCGCGAGCGCGGACTCGAAGGAACGCTCCGCCTCGGCGTTCTGCCCAGCCTTCGCGTAGGCCGCGCCGAGCTCGCGCAGCGCGGTGACGTTCTCCGGTTCGAAGGAAAGGGCCCGGAGGAGGGCGTCGATGGCGCCCTTGGTGTCGTTGCGCGCCGAGAGAGCGCGGCCTATCTGCACCCAGGCGCCCACGTAATCGGGCTTGAGTCGGGCGGCCTCGCGGAAGCTCGCCAGGGCCTTGTCCGTCGCCTTCAGCTGCAGGTAGGTGAGGCCGAGGTTGTAGTGGGCCGGTTCGTAGGTTCTGTTGAGCTTTCCCGTGACCGCCTCGAAGGCGGAGCGGGCGTCGTCGAATTTGCGGGCGCCGTAGTAGGCCTTGCCGAGCTCGTACACGTAGGACCAGTTCGAAGGGTCGAGCCGTGCGGCCTCCTTGTAGCTCGAGGCGGCCTGGTCGTAGAGCTTGGTGTCGGAGTAGATGTCGCCGAGCGTGCCGTTGGGACGGGCGTTGGTGCCGTCCGCGGCGATGGCGTCCATCGCGGCCTTCTGCACGTTCTTGGAGATGTCGGCGGCGGCCGGGGTGCCCTTCACGTCCTCGTAGCGGTCGAGCCAGGCCTCCGCCGTGTCGGTCAGCAGGTTGCTCGAGAAGCGCTTGTCCCCCACCTTGGCCGCGGCATCCTTCGCGTCCGAGAAATCCTCGGCGGCGCCGGAGTCGTCGCCGGATTCCAGCTTTTCCTTGCCCTCGGCCAGCGCCTTCCTCGCCGCCTCCGCGAAAGCGGTCCGTTCGGCGCCGAGCTTCGCGAGGGCGTCCGCTTCCGCCTTGGCCCGGGCGGCGGCCGCGTCGGCTTCGGCCTTGCGCCGCGCTTCCTCCTCGGCCTTGGCCGCGGCGGCGTCCGACGCGCCGGCCGGAACCGCGGCGGCGGGAGCGGGCGCCTGCCCGCCGGAAGCCGCGGCGGCGCCGCCCGAAGCTCCGCCTTCCGGGCTCGGCGTCTCCGCCGTCCGCGGCGCCACCACCACGGTCGGCGGCCTCGAGAGCGAGTCGCCGAGCCGGGCGAGTATGCGCGCCAGGGCGTCCGAATCGCCGTCCTCGGCCGCCTTGCGCGCGGCCACGACGAGCTCGCGGAGCTCCCGGGCCTCGTCGTCGTCCGAATCCTTGATCAGGAGCCGGTCGAGCAGGTCGAGGGAGCGCCCGTAGTCGCCGTCCTCCAGGTACTGTCGGGCCAAAGCCAGGGTGTTGGCCCGTTCCCGCCGCTGCCCGCCGGAAAGCAGCGAAACTCCGCCGATCGAGAGGAGGAGGACCAAGCCCGCCGCGACCGCGATCGGGACCAACTTTCGCTTGTCGAATGCCATGTTCGCTCCGGATGGGAATCGTTCTTCGAGAGCTTCGCGGCCGGCTCAGTCGTCCAGCTCGAGGTCGTCCTCGTAGCCTTGGACGTCCTCGCCGCCGGCGGAGATGCTCGTGGTGTCCTGGGCCGATTCGAGCAGGGCGCGCGCCACCTCGTCCAGCAAGGCCTGGCGGGCGGCCTCCTCGGCGAGCCGTTTCGCCTCCTCCAGGGCCTTGAGCTCCGCGGCGGAGGCCAGATTGCCGGCGATCAGCTCGAGGAGCCGCCTGATCTCGTCGGCCTGTGGCGAGGCCGGGTCGAGGCCGAGATAGGCGCGGTAATCCTCCGCCGCGGCCGACAGGGCCTCGAGCTTCATCCTGGCGTTCGCCCGGTTCAGGAAGGCCGGCGCGTAGTCGGGCCGCGCCTCGATGGCCTGGCCGTAGATCTCCTCCGCGAAGACCATCTTGCCCTGCGCGGCGTAGCAGTTGGCCATGTTGAAGAGGAAAACGTGCTTGCGGGTTCCGGGGCGCGAGGCGCCGGCCCGGAAGGCGGCGATGGCGTCGTCGAGGCGTCCGAGCTGCTGGTAGGCGATGCCGAGCCAGAGCCGGGCGTCCTCGTCGGCGGGGTCGGCGGATACCGCCTGCGCCAGCAAGGGAGCCGCCTCGGCGGGCCGGTTCTCGAGGAAAAGCCGCTTGCCCTCCGCCGCGGCGCCCGCCTCGGAGAGCGCCGGGGCGGGCAGCGCCAGGCAAAGGAACGCCGCCGCCAGCGCCGGAAGCGAGCCGCGGCGCGTTCCACCCGTTCCGAGCCTTGCGTTCACGCGCGTCCCCCTCGAAAAGATGTCGAAATCCGGCTACTCTACGACTATAGTACTATACCACGGAGCCGCGACCCGATCCCGGCCCCGACCAGGACGAAGCGTCATGCAGGAAAGCCGATGTCGTTCGTAGTGCTCCTCATCATCATTCTCGGCGCGGGGCTGGGCATCCTGACCATCTTCGTCGTCAGGGCCGTCATCGCGCCGAAGCAGCTCGCGGCCGTCCAGGAGCTCCTCAAGCAGGACCGCATCCCCGCGGCCGCCCGCGCGGCCAAGGCCCTCATCCAGCGCGATTCCCGCAACGGACCGGCGCGCTACGCCATGGGCCTCGTGTACCTGGCCGACTCGAAGCCCGAGCTGGCCCTGATGGAATTCAAGGCCGCCGAGCAGATCGGCGACTACGGCGCCGACCTTCCCGAGGCGAAGTTCCGCGCGACCCTGGCCGGCCTCTACGCCCGCTTCGGCCAGACCGAGGAGGCGCTCACCGAGTACATCCTCCTGACCAAGCTCGAGCCCTCGGAGGCGAAGCACTTCCTCGCCTGCGGCAAGCTGTTCGACGAGCGCGGCAAGACGGACGTGGCCGTCGGCTACCTCAGGAAGGCGCTCGAGCTCGACCCGCGCTCGGGGGAGGCGCACTACGCCCTCGGCTACATTCTTTACCGCACCAAGCACCCGGTCGAGGCGCGCTCGGAACTGGACCTGGCCATCAAGTACGACCAGGCCAACTACGACGCCTACTACTACCTCGGCAAGCTCCTCAAGGAGTCCAACGACTACACCGCCGCCCTGCTCCTGCTCGAGCGGGCCCAGAAGAGCCCGACCCTCAAGACCAAGGCCCTGGTGGAGCGCGGCGGCTGCTACATGGCCATGGGCGCCTTCGACAAGGCCGTCATCGAGCTCGACCGCGCCGTCAAGGGCATCAAGGACGAAGGCGCCAGCGAGGCCCTCTACGGCCGCTACTTCCTCGCGCTTTGCCACGAGAAGACCCGCAACCTCGACAAGGCCATCGAGCAGTGGGAGAAGATCTACGCGCGCAAGCCCCAGTTCCGCGACGTCGCCGAGAAGCTGTCCCAGTATCAGGAATACCGCGCCGACGACAAGATGAAGGAGTACGTCACCTGCGGCCGCGATGACTTCATGGAGCTCTGCAAGTCCATCTCCATGCAGGCCATGAGCATGTCCATCCGCGACGCGGCCGAGACCCCCAACGGCGTCGACTTCATCACGGTGGAGAACGATTCCGAGAAATGGCTCGGCACCAAGAAGATGGCCCGGCTGTTCCGCTTCCTCCGGGTCTCCGAGGTGCTCGACGAGACCTCGGTCCGCTCCCTGCTGGAGCAGATGAAGAAGCTCAACATCGTCCGCGGCGTCATCATCACGAGCTCGGGCTTCACCCGCACCGCCCTCGAATTCGCCGAGAACCGCGCCGTCGAGCTCGTCGGGAAGGAGCAGCTCCAGCAGCTGCTCGACCAGGTCGAGCTGCCCCAGGCGCGCAGGCGATGAGGCTGCTCTGCGTCTCGGACCAGGTCGATCCGCTCGTCTATTCGACCTCGATCCGGGAGCGCTTCAAGGAAGTCGACGCGGTGCTCTCCGCGGGCGACCTCCCGATGGAATACCTCTCGTTCATCGTCAGCTGCCTCAACAAGCCCCTGTTCTTCGTGTTCGGCAACCACAACCTCGCGGAGCTCTCGCTGTACCGCCCCGGCTTCGAGGACAGGGTCCGGCCGCGCAACGCCTTCGACGCGCGCGAGCGCGAGCGGGCCCACGGCGCCACCTACGTCGGTTTCCGCAGCCGGCGCGAGGCGGGGCTCATCGTGGTGGGGTTCGGGGGCTCCATGCGCTACAACAAGGGCCTCAACCAGTACACCGAGGCGCAGATGGCCCTCAAGGTGCTCGCGCTCCTTCCCGCGCTCGCGTGGAACCGACTCGTGCACGGCCGCGCGGCCGACGTCGTCCTGACGCACGCCCCGCCCGCGGGCATCCACGACCGCCACGACCCCTGCCACCGAGGCTTCCGCGCCTTCCTATGGCTGATTCGCACCGTCAAGCCGCGCTACCTCGTCCACGGCCACGTGCACCTTTACGACATGAACGACGTGCGAGTCTCCCGCTACGCCGGCACCACGGTCGTCAACGCGTTCGGGCACTGCATCATCGACACGGAGGAGCTCGAGCCATGAGCGACTTCGCCGCGCAGCGCGCCGAGGACGATTTCGACCGGGCGCGGGTGCGCGAGACCCTGGCCCGCATGCAGGCCTTCCTCAACCCGGGCAGCCGCGAACTGCTCGCGCTCGACGACGTGCGCGAGATCCTCAAGCCCTCCGGCGAGGTCTACCGCGGCATGAAAGCCGTGCCCCTCTCGCTGATCGTCGGCTCCGAAGGGCGCTACAGGGACTTCGACCGCACCTTCATGCCCAAGGCGAACCACCTCCGGCCACGATGGGTCCGCGTCGACGTGGCCCACCTCCGCGACGTGGTCCTGCCGCCCGTCCAGCTCTACGAGGTCGGAGGCGCCTATTTCGTCCGCGACGGCAACCACCGCGTGTCCGTGGCCCGCCTCAAGGGCATCGAGGCGATCGACGCCGAGGTGGTGTCGCTGGCTTCCGAGGTCAGGCTCAGGCCGGACATGACCCTCGACGAGCTCAAACGCGAGGTCGTCGGCTGGGAGAAGCGCAACTTCTACGAAAAGACCCGGTTCGGCGAGCTCACTGGCGACCGCTCCCTCGACTTCACCGGTCCGGGCCAGTACGACCTCGTGCTCGAGCACATCCTGGTCCACAAGTACTACATCAACCAGGGGAAGAGCGTGGAGATCCCCTTCGACGAGGCGCTCCGCTCCTGGTACGGCGAGGTCTACCGCCCCATCGCGCGGATCTGCGACGAGGCCCGCATCCTCGCGCGCTTCCCGGGCCGGACCACGAGCGACCTCTACGTCTACATCGTGCGTCACTGGGACAGCCTGAAACGCAAATTCGGGCTAGCCTATCCGGTCGAGGCGGCGGTCCGCGACTACTCGAAGCGGTACGGCCGCGGTTTCGGCGAGCGCCTGCTCGCGTTCGCCAGGTCCGCCATCCGCCTCGGGCGGGCGCGGCCCGGAAAAAACGACGAGGCGCCGTAACCCCCGGCACCGCCCGTTGTTCCTTGCATGTAGGGTCGGCGACGCGACCCGTCCATGTTCCTCCTTACTGTGGGCACGCTCCCGGGGTTTCCTCCTTTCCCCCGGGAGCACTTTTTTATGGGCCAGGGCGAGACCCGCGACGAGGGCCCGGTTCCGCTCCGGGAGGGGCGCGACCGGACCGTACGGGACCCGCGCAGGTTGACAGAGGGGGGACTTCCGGGGTAAGGTCGCCGCGACCGGGGAATTTTGCCCGGAGGAGCATGCAATGGCAGCCGTAAGCAAGAACTCTCGTACCTCTAGCACCACCCACCGTTTCTATTGCCCCTGCGGAGGCGAGGTCAAGATGAAGACCCTCTTCGAGAACGGCAAGGTCAAGAACACGGCCGAGTGCGAGAAGTGCAAGCGCGTCGAGCGTCGCCCCAGCGACTTCGTTTGATCTTTTTCCGTCCCTCGGGTCGTCAACGACCGGTAGCGCCAGAAGCCGTCCCAGCGGGGGCGGCTTTCGTTTTGGCGCGCCCCGCCGGCAGCTCCACTTGACACGTAATCCTCAACCCTATAATGTAATGCGACCGATCAGACCAGTCTGACGCACTGGGCGCGCCCATCAGGGCGCCCCTTGGAGGAGATACTTTGGCCACGAAGCAGAGTTCCGCCGAGAAGCGGATGAAGCAGGACGAGAAGCGCCGGGTTCGCAACAAGAAGGCGAAGAGCAGCATCCGCACCGCCGCCCGCAAGGTCGTGGAGGCCGTGCACGCCAAGGACGCGAACGCCGCGGCCGCCGCCCTCAAGGACACGCTCAAGCAGCTCGACACGGCCGCCGGCAAGGGCATCGTCAAAAAGAACACCGCCGCGCGCAAGAAGTCGAGGCTCCAGAAGTTCTTCAACGCTCTCGGCGCCCAGGCCTGACTGAACGCCGCGGATCGTTCCTGATTCGCGGCATTCATGTTTCCGGGGAGCCCCCTTGGAGGCGGCATGTCGGATAGGGATACGGACGATCGCGCCCTCGCCAACGGCCGGAAGACCGGCAGCGCAATGAAGGTCACCAAGGCGGAGCTGATAGACGCGCTCCACGAGCGCTCCGAGGCGAGCCGCAAGGAGATCCATGCCCTGATCGACGGCCTCTTCGAGGAGATCAAGTCATCGATCCTCGGCGGCAAGACCGTCGAGCTGCGCGGTTTCGGGACCTTCGAGGTCCGCATCCGCAAGGGCCGCAAGCGCGCGAGGAACCCCAAGACCGGCGAGCCCGTCTCGGTCGAGGACCACGGCGTGGCCGCCTTCCGTCCGGGCCGCGACCTCAAGAAAGCCGCCTGGAACCTGAAGGCGGTACCCGACAGGTCCGAATCCGACGCAGAATAGGATCCCGGGCCGCGTCGTGAGCCTCGCGCGCGCAGCGCTCCTTACGGCGGGATCCGCCATCCTGCTCGCCCTCTCCCATCCGAACCCGCTCCTCGAAACAGGGGCGGGTTATGTCGTCTTCATCGCCCTGGCTCCGGCCTTCATGGCCCTGCGCGGAACTCGGGCCCGGCACGCCGCCCTGCTCGGCGCGCTGTTCGGCTCCGCCTTCCACGCGCTTTCGAACCACTGGCTCGCGGCCTGGCATCCAGGCGCGCTCGCCTTCGTGGCGGTCTGGGAAGCGGCCTTCTTCGCCGCCCTGTTCGCCTCGATCGCCGTCCTGCGCGTCCGCTTTCCGCGGACCTGGCCCCTGCTCGTCCCGCTGGCCTGGCTCGCCTTCGAACGGCTCCGCTCGGTCGGGGCGCTCGCCTACCCCTACGGCTTTCCGGCCTACGCGCTCTACGGCTTCCGCCCCGCCCTCGACCTCGCGGCTCGAGGCGGCGTGGAGGCCGTATCGCTGGCCGTCGCGCTCGCCAACGCGGCGCTGGCCGCCGCCGTCGAAGCATGTCCCTACCTCCGGACCGACCAGCTGGAGAGGGCCGCGGGCGCGGTCGTCGACGCAAACCCGCTCCCCCGCCCGCCGGCCGCGAGGAGCGCCCGCGCGATCGGCCTGGTGGCGGGAGCCGCCTCGTTCAGCCTGCTCGCGGCGGGCGCGGTCTTTCCCCCGACCCGAACGGCGAGCGCCGATTCCCTTAAGATCGCCCTGGTTCAAGCGGCCCTGTCAGGTCGCCAGACCGGCGCGGCCGACTACGACCGGGCGGTCGAACGCCTGCTCGCGCTATCCAGGAAAGCCGCCGAGTCCGGCCCCGACCTGATCGTCTGGCACGAGACCGCGGTGGTGCCGGCCATCGACTGGCACCTCCGCCATCGCCCCGATCCGGCCGTCTACAAGGTCGTCCGCAAGGCGACGGACGGCATCGCGGAGCTCGGAGTCCCGGTCCTGCTCGGCACCGGCCGCTCGGAAGGCCCGGGCGGCGATCCGGCGCTCAGGGTAAACTGGAACTCGGCCCGCCTCACCGAACCCGGCCGGCCGCCCGCCTACTACGACAAGACCCGCCTCGTCCCCTTCGCGGAGCGCTTTCCCGCCGCGGCCCTGTTCCCGCGCCTCGCCGCTTGGGTCGAACGGGAGCTCGGCTATTTCTGGCAACCCGGCGCCGGTCCCGAGCCCCTCGAGTCGGACGGGATCCCGCTCGCCACGCCGATCTGCTTCGAGGATTCCTTCCCCGATCTTTTCGCGGGCTTCGCGGAGCGCGGCGCCCGCGCCTTCATCCTGCTGACCGACGACTCGTGGGCGCGTTCGGCGTCCATGTCCCGGCAACACCTGGCCATGTCGGCTTTCAGGGCCGCCGAGACCGGGCTCGCCGTGGCGCGGGCCACCGCCGACGGCCTCACGGCCGTGCTCGGCCCCGACGGTTCCGTGCTCGCCTCGCTGCCACGGGGCGTCGAGGGCGTACTGCTCGCGGAGCTGCCGCTCGCCGCGCCGGGGGCGGGGAAGAGCGGGGCCGCGGAGTTCGGAGCCTGGCTCGGCAGGCTCGCGCTGGCCGCCTGCGCGCTCGCCCTCTCGTGGTCCGCGACGCTCGCCCTAAGGCGCCGCCCGGCCGGCCCGCGAGGATCGCGAGGTCCTCGCGGGCCGCGCGGCCTTCGCGGTTGACAACGCATCGGTAGTATAGGAAAATGTCCCCCTGAAACGCCGGACTCAGGCGGACTGGGGTGATTTCATGGACGCGAAGAAGCGCATACTCATCGTCGACGACGAGCAGATCAACCTCGAATTCTTCGACGTCATGCTGTCGAAGCTCGGCTTCGAAGTCCGAAAGGCCGAGGACGGCCTCGAGGCCCTCGAGGTCATACGCAAGCACCGTCCCGACCTCATCATCCTCGACAACGTCATGCCCCGCCTTTCCGGCTGGGAAGTCACGCGGATGCTGAAGACCGAGAGCGAGTACGCCGAATACGCCGACATCCCCATCATCATGTTCTCCGCCATGGACGACGTGAAGGACAAGATCGAGGGCCTCGAGCTCGGCGCCGACGACTACATCACCAAACCCTTCAATTTCGCCGAGGTGCTGGCCCGCATCAGGGCCGTCCTCCGGACCCACGAGCTCATCCACCAGATCGAGCGGCGCGATTCCCGCCTCGACATCTCCGAGGACCTGGCCGACCTGGCCCTCGATTTCGTCGCGGGTTTCCGCGAGGCGCTCGGGAAGGTCGTGGCCGACGCCGACATGAAGGCTCCCGCGGAATCCCTGGCGAAGGTCCTCGATGACGCGAAGCGCGGGCTCGCCAAGCTTGACGAGCTGGACGCCCGGGCGTCATCATTGAGGGCGGAGGCGGAAAGCCTCAAGCGCGGCGAGACCTCGCTCTCCGCGATCCGCAAACGGGTCAAGGAGCACGTGGCCCAGTAGGAGTCCTCATGATCAGCGAGGCGAAGCGGCAGGTCCTCGACCTGTTCGCGCAGGGCAGGAAACTCTACAAGCTCATGCGCTTCGACGAAGCGCTCGGTTTCTTCGAGAAAGCGCTCCGGATCGATCCAGCGGACGGTCCCGCCAACGAATACCGCAAGCGCTGCAAGCTTTACATCGCGGAGCCGCCGCCCGAGGACTGGGACGGGGTGTTCGTGATGACCCACAAGTAAACGGACGGAACATGGCCCGAAACTCCCCGGCATCCTCCCGCTACCCCGTCGCCACCACGCTCGGCGAGGGTACGTCCTTCTCCGGAACCCTCGGCTTCTCCGAGAGCCTCCGCATCGCCGGCAGCTTCGAGGGCGAAATCGACGCGCGCGGCCTGCTCGTCGTGGACGAGCTCGCCACGGTAAAGGCCCGCCTGGTCAAGGCGTCGAGCGTGGTGGTCGCGGGCGTCGTCCACGCGGACATCGAGGCCGCCGACCGCGTCGAAATGCTGTCGACCGCCCGCGTGTACGGCAACGTCCGGACCGCCCGGCTCCGAATCGCCGACGGCGTCGTGTTCGAGGGGCGCTGCGAGATGATTCGCGACCCGGACTCGTGGGATCCCTTCTCGCCCGTCGCGAAGGAAGCGCTCGACGCGCCGGGCGGCGCGGCCGACAAGCATCCAGCCCGTTGAACGGGCACGAACCGGCGGGAGGACCCGCCCGCCGCCTGTTCGCCCTGCTCCGCTCCGCCGGACTCACGGCGGCGTTCGCGGAGTCCTGCACGGGCGGCCTCTGCGCGGCGGCCCTCACGGCGATTCCCGGCTCGTCCTCGGTCTTCCTCGGCGGCGTCGTCTCCTATTCGAACGAGTCGAAGCGCGAGCTGCTCGGCGTGGACGCGGCGACGCTCGACCGGCACGGCGCGGTTTCCGCCGAGGTCGTTCGCGAAATGGCGAGCGGCGCCGTCGGACGCTTCGGCGCCGATTGCGCGCTCGCGGTCTCCGGCATCGCGGGTCCCGAGGGGGGCACGGCCGGAAAGCCGGTCGGCACGGTGTGGATAGGCGTCCGGTTCCGCGGCGCGGCCCTCGAGCGCCGCTATCGCTTCGACGGGGACCGCGACGCGGTGAGGAACGCCGCGCGGGACGCGGCCTTCGCGCAGCTCGCGGCGCTCGTGGCTGACGGCGCCCCTCCGGAGCGGGACGGTTCCGATCAAGCTTGACAACCCCGGGGGGCGGGGATATAGTCCTTTCCATTCGTGCAGTTCCGCGCCCGTTCCGGCGCGTCGAAGCTCCCCGATCAAATTTCAGAGATTCAAGCGTCCGTCGTTCCAGGACCCGGACGTTCCAGGCAGGGACGATTGCGCCGTTTCCGGAGCGCTCCACAACCCGCCACATCCCGCTAAACGATCAAGCGACACGGAGTAGTCAATGGCAGTTATCCGCAAAAAGCGCGCGTCGACCGCCGAGGGCGACGGGATCAATCCCGGGGAACAGCCGTCCCTCCTCGCAGAGGAGCAGGCCGAATCCGGACCGGCTGAAACCGGGGAGACCGAGCCGACGGCGGAACCTGGCGAGGCCGTGGACTCCGAGCTTTCCGGCGAGCGCGAGCCCGCGCGCGTACGGATCAAGCGCAAGGTTCCCCGCCCTGAAGGCGAACGCGCGGCTCCGGAGGGCTTCGCCGGGGCAGCGCGGCCCGAGCTCGAGTCCGGGAAGTCCACCTTCTCGCCGGGCTTCGTGAGGCGGCAGGAGAGCTTCGAACGCTCCGCCCCGTCGGGCTTCGCCGGACCGGCCGGCTTCACCGGACCGGCCGGCTTCGAGGCGCCGCCGGCGCGGCCCGAGTCCACCGAGAACCGCTCGCGGCTCTCGATCAACGACCTGACCAGCATGCCCGTCAAGGAGCTCAGGGACCTGGCCGCCAGTTACGGCATCGGCCACGAGGACATGGTGACGCTCAAGAAGCAGGAGCTCATCTTCCACACCCTGAAGGCCCACACCGACCACGGCGGCATCATCTACGCCTACGGTTCGCTCGAAATACTGCCCGACGGCTACGGCTTCCTCCGCTCGCCCCAGAACTCCTACCTGCCCGGCACAGACGATATCTACATCAGCCCGAGCCAGATCCGCCTGTTCAACCTGAAGACCGGCGACACGGTGTACGGCCAGATCCGCAGCCCGAAGGAGGGCGAGCGCTTCTTCGCCATGCTGCGCGTCGAACAGGTCAACTTCGACGAACCGGCGGTCGCGCAGAACCGCATCCCCTTCGAGAACCTGACCCCGCTCTACCCCAACGCCAAGCTCAACCTCGAGACCGCCACCGAGGAGATCTCGACCCGCATCATCAACCTTTTCTGCCCCATCGGCAAGGGCCAGCGCGCGCTCATCGTCTCGCCGCCGCGCACCGGCAAGACCATCCTCATGCAGCGCATCGCCAACGCCATCACGAAGAACCATCCCGAGGTCTACCTCATCGTCCTCCTGATCGACGAGCGCCCCGAGGAAGTCACCGACATGGAGCGCACCGTCAAGGCCGAGGTCATTTCCTCCACCTTCGACGAGCAGGCCACGCGCCACGTCCAGGTGGCGGAAATGGTGCTGGAGAAGGCCAAGCGCCTCGTGGAGCACGGCAAGGACGTGGTCATCCTCCTCGACTCGATCACCCGCCTCGCGCGCGCCTACAACCAGACCGTGCCCACCTCCGGCAAGATCCTCTCGGGCGGCGTCGACTCCAACGCCCTCCACAAACCCAAGCGCTTCTTCGGCGCCGCGCGCAACATCGAGGGCGGCGGCTCGCTCTCGATCATCGCCACGGCCCTGGTGGACACCGGAAGCCGCATGGACGAGGTCATCTTCGAGGAGTTCAAGGGCACCGGCAACATGGAGATCAACCTCGACCGCAGGCTCTCCGACCGCCGCCTCTACCCCGCGCTCAACATCAAGAAGTCCGGCACCCGCAAGGAGGAGCTCCTCCTCACCGAGGAAGAGCTCCAGAAGGTGTGGATACTCCGCAAGGTCATCAACCCGATGGACGACGTGGAGATAATCGAGCTCCTGATTGACAAGATGATGAAATCCAAGAATAATGAGGCCTTCCTGCGCTCGATGAACAGCCCGATGGGCGGCAACTAGCGCGAAGGAAAATCAGCACGCCGTCGCGAAAGCCGGTATTCTGGCAATCCGATATGGCGGCGCACGAAGGAGGTTTGCCGTGCAGCAGGATATCCACCCCAAGTACGAGCTCACCACGATCACGTGCGCCTGCGGGAATGTCATTGAGACCCGTTCGACGGTAAAGAACATCCAGGTCGAAATTTGCTCGGCCTGCCACCCTTTCTTTACCGGCAAGCAGAAACTGGTCGACACCGCGGGCCGCATCGAGCGGTTCCGGAAGAAGTACGGGATCAAGGAGTAAGACTCCTTCCCTCCTCACGGAACGAACGGCCGCCCCTCCGGGCGGCCGTTTTGTTTCGTCGCGCGCGAATGGAAGCGCGGTTTCCCCCGTCAGGGCTCGGCGACCAGGTCGGCGAGGAGGGCGGCCATCCGGCGGGCGGCGCGGCCGCGGTGGGAGACGCGCGACTTCTCTTCCATCGTGAGCTCCGCGACCGAGCGTCCGAGCTCCGGCAGGAACACGACCGGGTCGTAACCGAAGCCGCCGGAGCCGCGGGGAGCCTCGAGGAGGACGCCTTCGCAGGTTTCCTGGGCGGAGAAATGACGGTTGCCCGAAAGCACCAGGGTCAGGCAGCAGACGAAGCGGCAGGAGCGGTCGCGCTCGCCTCGCATGACCTCGAGGAGGAGGCGGTTGCGGTCCGATGCTTCCAGCTTCGGACCGCCGTCGACCTGCCCGTACCGCGCGGAGCGGATGCCCGGTTCGCCGGAGAGCGCGTCGACGCAGAGCCCCGAGTCGTCGGCGAGCACCGGAGCGCGAACGAGGGCGTGGAGGGCCCTCGCCTTGATGAGGGAGTTGGCGAGGAAGTCCTCGCCGTCCTCCGCCGGGTCGAACGCGACGCCCGCGTCGCGGGGCAGGCGGAGCTCGACGCCGGGAAGGAGGGGCGCGAGCTCCTCGACCTTGTGCGGGTTGTTGGTGGCCAGATAGACGATCATGAGCCGGATTCTAGCGGGAAGGAAGCGCCCTCGGGAAGTCCCGTCGCCGCGCGCTTGATCCGCGCGAGCCCGGCGTCGACCGTTCCCTTGGGCACCCCGAGCAGGATGGCGACGTGCCGGTTCGGAAGCTGGGTCCGCGTCGATCGCACCAGGGCGAGGGCCCTCTCGAAGCGTTCCCGCTCCCGGGCGAGGCGCTCGGCGAGCATGACCCGCCGAGTCGGATCCTCCTCCCGCAGGTAGCGCCGTTCGAGGCAGGAATAACGGGCCCAGGACGCGTCGCGGAGGCGGACGCGCCGTTCCAGGCGCGAGCGGGCCCGATCGCCGTAGGAGCGCGCGGCCAGCACCGCCGCGGCCAGCAGCTCGACGCTCATGCCGGAGCGCCGGGCGTAGCGCTCGACCCGGGCGTCGTCGAGCCAGGGCGCGCACTTCAGGCAGAGGTAGCCGGCGCGCGTCGCGAGCGAACGGCTCGCGCGCGTCGGCCTGGACGCGGGCTCGCGCCCCCCGGAAGCGGGCCGCTCGGCGCACATCCACCCGTCCGTCCCGTCGGGCGCTTCGGGTTCGAGCGCCTCGACGGCCAGGCTCGCCTCGATCTCTCCGACGGCCTCGAAATCGGCGGAACGAGCGCCGCGGCGCCTGAGGCTGAGCGCGAAGTAGCGCGTAGCCGAGCGGAGGTAGGCCTCGAAGGGAACGTCCCTTTCCTCGAAGCGCGTCACGAGCCGCGCGAGCCGTTCCCCGTAGCGGCTAAAAATCTCTCCGACGTCGTCTTCCCCGGAGAGCCCGTAGCGCCGCGGATCGCGGTACAACTCGCGGGCCACGAGCGCGAGCGCGGCGCGCAGATCCTCCTCGCCGGAAGCGGCGCGCAGCGCCGCCAGGTGCAATTCGCTCGGCTTTTCCATGGCGACTCCTTGTTGAAAAGGTTTGCCATGTAAATTGCACCAACCGTGCCAACCCTGCCGTGGCCTTGGGACGTCCGGCGGCGAGCGCCTGGCGTCCGCGCTCAGGGCAAGTCGGCGCGATCCTGCGAGAAAGCCCCCGCGAAGGCCTCGAGCAGGCGCTCGCGGACGCTCTCGATGCGGCCGCCTATCGCGAGTCCCGCCGCGAGCCGGTGCCCGCCGCCGCCGAAGCGGGCCGCTATCGATCCGACGTCGACGAACTCCCTGGACCTGAGGCCCACCGTGCAGTCGGTCGAGGTCTCCTGCCGGATGATCATGGCGGCCTCCACGCCCGCCACCGTCATGAGGAGTTGGTAGAGCATGTCGGAATCGCGGCTCGCGATGCCGTAGCGCCGCTGGTCCTCCTCCGTGACGTAGGAGACGAGCAGCCTGCCGTCGAAGTACGGCTCGACGCGGTGGAGTATCTCGCCCATGAGCCGCCGCACCAGGAGCGGCTTGCCGCCGTACATCGCGGAGAAGGCGCGCTTCGGGGAGGCTCCGGCGGCGACGAGCCGCGCGGCCGCCTCGAAGACGAAGGCGGAGCGCTCGTCGAGGTGCCGGAAAAAACCCGTGTCCGTGGCGAGGCCGAAGAGGAGCCATTCGGCCTCCTCCCTGGTCGGCGCGTCGCCGGCCGCCTCTATGACCCGGAGCACGAGCTCCGTCACGGCCGGCGAATGCTCGTCGATGTAGACGACCTCGCCCGAGGACTCGCCGGCGGCGTGGTGGTCGATGAAGGCGAGCGGGAGCTTCGGCAAGCGTTCGGCGACGCGGCCGATACGCTGCAGGCTCGAACAATCGAGGATGATGGTCGCCGCGTTCCGCTCGTCGAGGCCGGAGGGGGGATAGACCGAGAAGGCGTGCTCGAAGGGCATGATCTCGGTCCGGGTGAAGGGTCCGGCCGAGAGGAGGGCGACCTTCTTGCCGCGGCGGCGGAGGAAGGACCCGAGCGCGAGCTGGCTGCCCACGCAGTCGCCGTCCGGCTCCTTGTGGCCGACCACGAGGTACGAGGAGTACTTCCCGAGGAAATCGAACAGCTCGTCCGGTACGGCTTTGCGGTCCATGGGCTTCACCTGCAGAGGAGCAGGCGGGTCTGGGGCGTCCCGCCCGACACGACGGCCTCGCCGTCGCGGATATAGACGTCGATCTCCGTGCGGAGCCCGAAGTCCTCGAAGTAGATGCCCGGCTCGATCGAGAAGCAGGATCCTTCGACGAGGAGCCGCCGGTCGGGGAACTCCACCGAATCGAGGTTCGCGCCGGAGCCGTGGCACTCCGTGTCGATGCCGTGGCCGAGGCGGTGGCGCAGGGCCGCCCCGTGCCCGGCCCCGATGAGGATTTCCCGGGCGCGCGCGTCCGCTTCGGCGCCGCTCGGCGGCGTTCCGGCCGCCAGGCGCTCCTTGATGAAGGCGAGCGCGCCGTCGCGGGCGGCCAGCAGCTCGTCGAAGGCCTTGCCGACGCGGCTCGGCGCCTCGGTCCCGAAAACGCCGAGCCACGATATGTCCGCGTAGATGGCGCCCGGCGCCTTCGCCTTGGCCCAGAGGTCGAGCTGGACGACGTCGCCGGGCTCGAAGGTTCTCGAGTTCTCTCCGGGTTCGTAGTGCGGATCTCCCGAATTGGGTCCCGCCGCCACGATGGGCGGGTGATCGCATTCCATTCCGAGCCCGTCGAAGAGCGAGAGGATGCGCCGCTGCACCTCGCGCTCGGTCACCGGCTTTCCGGCTCGATAGCGCTCCGCTATCTCGGCCCAGACCGCGTCCACGATCGAGTAGAGCTTGCGGGCCGAGGCTTCGTGGGATTCGATCCCTTTGAGGTCGAGGGTGCCGAGCAGGCGTTGGACGAGGGATTCGGCGCCCCGGAGCTCGAGCCCGCACGCCTCGAGGAGGAGGGCCGTGCCGTGGTCCAGGTAGCTGACCGCGCTGACCGTCTCCGACCAATGGGCGCCGACCCTTAGGCCGCGGAACGCGGCTAGCTCGCGCGACAGCGCTTCTCGTCCTGAGTAGACGCGCTTGGCGCCGGGGATCCGGTCGAGTATGCCGGGTTCGACGCCATTGACGATGCGCGTCGGCTCGCCTTCGGCCGGCACGACGAGGAACCACCAGCGGGTGTTCGTGACGCCGGGGTCCATGCCGACTATGGCGTCCGAAAGCGCGTCGCGGTGCTTGAAGTTGCAGAAGAGCCACGCGTCCAGGCCTTCGGCCTTGAGCGCGGCGCGTACGGCGTCGAGATTCATGGAAATCCTTTCGCCGCGCTCCGGGCGGACCTGAACGGGCCGGGCGCGCGGGCTGGGGGACAGCATGGCTCGCCCGCGCCGAATTGGCAAGCGGGGGCGCGCGACGGCCTCCGTCTTCGCTAGAACGCCACCTTGAGCTCCGTGACCTTGAATTTCTCGGCGGCCGCGTCGTCCGTCAGCAGGCCCCAGGTCGAATCCTTGCGATTCGCCTTGACGTAGAGCCTTACGTGGCTGAAAACGCCGTCCTTGTAGAAGATGGTCATCGACGGGAAGGCCGGATCGTCGGAGACGACCAGGCTGGCCTTGCCTCCGGACTTGAACCACTCGGCCGGGATGTAAAGCTCGGCGAAATCGGTCGCTCCCTTGCGGTAGACCACGCGATAGCCGAGCGCGTGGGAGAACACCCTGATGACGTCGAGCCGGAAGGGATAGTAGGGCGAGGGGTCGCTTATCTTCGGTTCCACCGGGACGCCCGGCCGCTCCTGCGCGACCGCGGGCAGGACGGCGAGGAAGGCGGCGACGACGAAAAGGGCGATGAAAATCCGTTTCATGCGAGCCTCCGTGAAATCCTTTCCGCTGGAATTATAGGGCCTGGCGGTCCGGCCCGCAAGGCGACGGGGAAAAGTCCGGAGCGGCCTCGCTTGTACGGAGCGTCGCCGCCGTGGATACTTTCCCCATGGCCCCTCCCCTGACCGCCGAGAACCTCCTCGAGCTCGCCTGGCAGCGCCTCGTCCCGCGCTATCCCGACGCGGAGCCCCTGCTCGCGTACCGGAGCTGCTTCGAGCTCCTCTGCGCCGTGATCCTGTCGGCCCAATGCACCGACGACATGGTGAACAAGGTCACGCCCGCCCTCTTCGCCCGCTGGCCCGACGCCTCGTCGATGGCCGCCGCGGATATCGGCGAGCTGGAGGCCGCGGTGAAGCCGACCGGCTTCTACCGCAACAAGGCGCGCCACCTCAAGGCCTGCGCCGCCGTCCTCGAAAGCCGTTACGGCGGCGCGCCGCCCGCCTCCATCGAGGAGCTGGTCGGCCTGCCCGGCGTGGGCCGCAAGACCGCCAACCTCGTGGCGAGCGCCTGTTCCGGCGTTCCCGGCATCATCGCGGACACGCACGTCATCCGCCTCTGCGCCCGACTCGGCCTCGTGCCGAAGGCCGACCCCGATCTGGTCGAACGGCGCATAGCGGCAGCGGCGCCGGCAGCGCGGTGGACGGCGCTCTCGCACGCGCTCAACCGCCACGGAAAGTTCGTGTGCACCGCGAGAAAGCCCGCTTGCGCGGCCTGCGTCCTGTCGGACGCCTGCCCGTCCTCCGCTTCCTTCGGAAACAAAGCGGCATCGAACGCCTGAGGCAAGCGTCGCCTCCAAAATCCGGCGTTGCATCGCCATGAGCCAAGCGGAAGAGTCCCCTTCGCGCGGCGGAGGCGCCGCGCTCGTCGCCGACCCGATCGGCGAGCTCGCCCGTCGACGCTTCGGCGTCGCCGCCGTGCGTCCCTGGCAACGCTTCGTCATGGCCGGCATCCTCGACGGCGTCGCGGACGGCGAACGCCGCTCGGCGCGCATGGTCGTGCTGCCGACGGGCGCGGGCAAGAGCCTCTGCTTCCAGGCGCCGGCCTTGCTGGGAGCCGCGCCCACGCTGGTGGTCTACCCCCTGCTCGCCCTCGTGAACGACCAGGCCCGGAGGCTCGCGGCGGCCGGCGTCGAGTGCGCGGTGCTCCGCGGCGGACTCTCGCCTGAGGAACGGGAAGCGGTCTTCAGGGCCGTCGAGACCGGGAAGGCTCCCGTCATCCTCTCGAATCCCGAGATGCTCGCGGTGCCGGCGGTGCTGGACCGGCTCTCGCGGGCCGGCATCCGGCACGTCGCCGTCGACGAGGCCCATTGCGTGGCGGAATGGGGCGACAGCTTCCGGCCCGCCTATCTCGAGCTCGGGAACTCGCTCCGATCGATCGCGCCGGCGATGCTCACCGCCTTCACCGCGACCGCGAGCCCGCCCGTGCTCGCGCGCGTGGCGGAGCTCCTCTTCGGCGGGCTGCCCTGGACGCTGGCCTCGGGCGACCCGGACCGCCCGAACATCGCCTATCGGGTGGAACCCTGCCTATCGAAGCTCCGCGCGGTCGAGCGCCTCGCGCGGGAGCGGCCGGGGCCCATGATCGTCTTCCGCTCCTCGCGGGACGGCGCGCGGCTCGCGGCGGAAGCCCTCGCCCGCCGGCTCGGCCGGGATCGGGTGCGCTGGTACCACGCGGGGCTCGAGCGTGCGGAGAAGCGCGCCGTGGAGGACTGGTTCATGCCCTCGGCGGACGGCGTGCTGGTGGCCACGGTGGCGTTCGGGATGGGAGTCGACAAGGCCGACGTCCGCACGGTGGCGCATTGGGATCCGCCGCCCTCCGTCGAAGCCTACCTGCAGGAATCCGGGAGGGCCGGCCGCGACGGGAAAGGCGCGCTCGCGGTGCTGCTCCTCGGGCCCGACGACCGCGCGCGGGGTGACGGCCCGGTCGCGCGAACTCGCTCGGCGGCCCTGCTCGCCTGGGCCCGCGACCGCGAACGCTGCCGCCGCGAAGGCCTGCTATCGCTGCTCGGCGACGAGGGCGCCGGTGAACGCGCCTGCGGCGGCTGCGACGTATGCGCGGGCGACGCGCGCGAAAGCCCGGAAGGGCTCGCGGTCCTCGCCGAGTTCGCGCGGGTCAATTCGGGCAGGTTCGGGGCGGTCGAGACCCTCGACCTGCTGCGCGGGCGAGGGCCGGCCGGGAAGGCGTGCCCGGGGCGGGGGGCGCTGGCCGACTGGAGCGCCGAGGACGCCCGGGAGCTGTACGAGGCGGCGAAGGCGCTCGGCTTCGTCCGCGCGGGCCGCGACGGAAGGGTGCGGGGAAGCCGCGGCGCCGCGCCGAAACTGCGACGACGCGCTCGCCTCGATCACTCCTCGGGGAAGTCGTCCTCGTCCGGCTCCGGCGAGGGAGCCGGGGAGCTCTTCGCGGGCGCTGCGGCCTTGCGGCCCAAGGAACGACGCCTCGGGCCGCCGGGCCTGCGCCAGACCGAGGCCACGTGACGGGTGAGCGCCCACGCGAACACGAAGACCGCGAGGGCCGCCAGGGCGCGCCAGTCGAGGAGCACCTCGAACGCGATGGAAAGGTCCTCGATGAAGGCGTCGATCATTGGTTCGCTCCGGCCGGTGCGGGGATTCCGCTCTCGCCCCGATCGTCCGCGGGGTTCCAGGCCTTGCCGTAGAGGAGGCGATGGAGGCGCTCGGAGTCCTCCGGCCGGACTTCCTCGAACGCGATGCCGTAGTAGGAATTCCGTCCGTCGTCGTAGCGCCGCGCCACCCGGCCGCGCAGCGAGGTGGGACCGCCCGGATGGCGCAGCTCGAGGTCCACGAGGGTGCCCGGTTGCAGGCGGATCTGCAGGCTCGCCAGGGACACCGCGACGAGGCAGCCCGCGGGCGACAGGTCGACCAGGCTGGCCGCCCGCGGGCTCGGCGGGTTCGAGGAGGCCGTGCGGAAGTAGTCGTGCCGGTGGAGGAGCCAGGCCAGGATGCGGCTGAATTCCCAAGCCAGGTCGACGGCCGCGAGGTCGAAGGCGATCCGGCGCTCTCGCGAGTTCACCAGACGGACGCATCCGACCACGTACTGGTAATAGCGGATGGGACACCAGATCTCGGCGTTGACGCCCGCGATCGCCTTCTCGACGAGCAGGCGCGCGAGCTTCGAACCCTCGGTGAAGAGCGAGGGTCCTTCGAAGTCCTCCTCCTCGGAGGCGGTCACGATGCGGCCCTCCGGGTAGGGATCGGAAACCGGCAGGCCGGTGCTGGTCGAGGGAATGTAGAGCGCCTTGCCCGTGCGGGCCACGATTCGCTCCTCGAGCGTGTCGGGCGCGCGGCCCTTCCACATGACGATGGCGTGCTCGGAGGAGATGGCCTGGGCGCGCTGGCGGAAGCTGGCCACGAGGGCGGGCATGCTGGACGCGTCGAAGCCCGCGGGTCCCTCGGGCGGGGCCACGTCGACGTATTCCCCGGACTCGGGGTAGTCGAGCTTCACGCGCTCGTTGGCCAGGATGAAGGTGGCCGAGAAGCCGCGGGGAGCGGCTACGCGCACGTGGCGCCGCTTCGGCGCCCGGACCAGGCGCTCCGGCATCTCGAGGGAGACGCGGTCCTCGAGCACCTTGCGCGCCTTGGCGACGAAGGAAAGCGTGGTGCCGTGGTGGTCGAAGTAGACGGCCACCGGATCCCAGGAGGCCATCGCCGCGGCCGCGCCGCGCAGCTCGAGATCGAGGCGGTCCGGGTCGACCGACGCGAGCCGGGCCTCGCCCGACCACCCGGCCTTGTGGACGCGGAGGAGGGTTTTGAGGTCGCGTGCCGTTTCGAGCACGAATTCCTTCTCGACTCCCGTGACGGTGCTCGCCATCTCGCCTGCCGATCCTCCGCGCGCGATTATAGCATGTCGCGCGCCGCGAAGGCCAAGCATTCTTCCCCGCGGCGGAGCGCTCGCGGCGGAGCGCTCCGCCGGGGCCGCGGACGCGGCGCACTTGCCTGTCCGCGCCGAATCGTTCTAGTATCTCTTTCCATACTGACACGGGTGGCACCCTCCGCGCCCTCCCGGCCGCGACCGCCTTCCCGACCTCAAGGAGCCCGCCGTGAGCGCTTTTCGCCGCCTCGATGAATGTCCGTCCTTCGCCGCCCTGCTCGCGGGCTCTCCGAAGCCCGAGGTCCGCGCCGACGCGTTCCGCGCGGCCTTCGACGGCGAGCGCGTCCGGAGCCGCGAGATTCCCGCGGGCGGCGGCCTCTCCTGGAACTGGGCGGCCATGGACGTCCTCGACGGCGAGCTGCCCCTGCTGGCGAGGCTCGCGGCCGAGCAGGAATGCGTCGCGAAGTACCGCGAGCTGGCCTCCGGCGCGTTCATGAACACGGGCGAGAACCGCATGGTGCTCCACCATCTGGCCCGCGGCGTGGTCGCGGGGCGTCCCGCCCACGCCGGCAAGGACCTGCGCGACTTCTACGAGGGCGAGCGCGCGCGCTTCTCCGCCTTCGCCGGGCTCGTCCGCTCCGGCACCCTCAGGGGCGCCACCGGCAAGAAATTCGCCACGGTCGTCCAGATCGGCATCGGCGGCTCCGACCTCGGGCCGCGCGCGCTCCACATCGCGCTCTCCGCTTGGGCGAAGGCCGCGGGCAGGCTAAGCCTCGAGGCGCGCTTCGTCAGCAACGTCGACCCCGACGACGCCAACGCGACGCTCGACGGGCTCGACCTGGAATCCACGCTCTTCGTGCTGGTGTCGAAGAGCGGCACCACCCAGGAGACCCTCGCCAACGAGTCGCTCGCCAAGGCCAAGCTGGAAAAGGCCGGGCTCCCGAGCGGAAAGCACCTGGTGGCGGTGACGAGCGAGACGAGCCCCCTGGCGCGGAACCCCGGCTACCTCGACTCGTTCTACATCGACGACTTCATCGGCGGCCGCTACTCCGCCTCGAGCGCGGTGGGCGGCGTCGTGCTCTCGCTCGCCTTCGGTCCCGAGACCTTCGCCGAATTCCTCGCGGGCGCGCACGAGGCGGACCTGCTCGCCCTCGAGCCCGACCCCATGAAGAACGCCGCCCTGCTCGACGCCCTGCTCGGCGTCCTCCAGCGGAACGTGCTCGGGCGCCCGACCGTGGCGGTACTGCCCTACTCCCAGGCGCTGTCGCGCTTCGCGGCCCACCTGCAGCAGCTCGACATGGAGTCCAACGGCAAGCGCGTCGACCGCTCCGGAGCGCCGCTCGCCTACGCCACCGGCCCCGTGGTCTTCGGCGAGCCGGGCACCAACGGCCAGCACTCGTTCTACCAGCTGCTGCATCAGGGCACCGACACCGTGCCGCTCGAGTTCGTCGGCTTCCTCGAAGGTCAGACTTCCGAGGACGTGCTCGTGGAAGGCTCGACGAGCCGGCGGAAGCTCGCCGCCAACCTCGCGGCGCAGATCGTCGCCTTCGCGCTCGGCAAGGACGACGCGGACGCGAACAAGCGCTTCCCGGGCGGCCGCCCCTCGAGCCTCATCCGCGGCAAGGCGCTCGACCCGCGCGCGCTCGGCGCGCTCCTGGCCCATTTCGAGAACAAGGTGATGTTCCAGGGCTTCCTCTGGAACCTGAACAGCTTCGACCAGGAGGGCGTCCAGCTCGGCAAGGTGCTGACCAAGCAGGTGCTCGGCGAGGGGCCGCTCGGGAGCGCGCTCGAAGCCTACGCCGACCTGCTCGGGGCGCGCGCGTGAGCTCGGGCGCACGGAAACCCGCGCGCTGCGTCGTCTTCACCGGAGGCGGCACGGGCGGGCACGTCTATCCGGGCCTCGCGGTCGCCGCCCGGCTCCGCGAGGCTTGGGACGGCCGCCTGGTCTGGATCGGCTCGGGCAAGGAAGTCGAACGCCGCGCGGTCGAAGCCGCCGGCATCGAGTTCCTGTCCGTGCCCTCGGGCAAGCTGAGGCGCGAGCTCAACTTCCGCAACCTCGCCGACGCCTTCCGGGTGCTGGCCGGCTACTTCGCCTCGCGGCGCCTCCTCAAGCGACTCAGGCCGGCCCTGGTCTTCTCCAAGGGCGGCTACGTCTCGGTGCCGCCCTGCGCTGCCGCCGCCTCGCTCGGCATTCCCGTGTTCACCCACGAGTCCGACGCCACGCCCGGGCTCGCCACGCGGCTCAACGCGCGGAAGGCCGAGCGGATCTTCGTCGCGTACGAGGCCACCCGCGAGCGCTTCCCGGAAGCCCTGCGCGGCCGCGTCGAGGCGCTCGGCAACCCGGTGCGGGCCGACCTCGACTCGGGGGACGCCGCCCGCGGACGGGCCTTCCTCGGCGCGGGCGAAGGCGTGCCCGTCATCCTCGTGCTCGGAGGAAGCCAGGGCGCGCGCCAGGTCAACGGCCTCGTGGAAGCGGCGCTGCCGGAGCTCGCGAAGGAAGCCTTCGTGGCCCACCAGTGCGGCGAGGCCGCGCCCCTCGAAGCGGCGGCGGCCGAGGGCCCTCGCTACCGGCGCCTACCCTTCATCGGCGCCGAGTACCCCGATATCGTAGCGGCCGCCGACCTGGTGGTGGGGCGCTCGGGCGCCGGCACCCTCTCGGAGTGCGGCCGCGCGGGCAAGCCCTTCGTGCTCGTGCCCCTGGCCGGAGCGGGCACGCGCGGCGACCAGGTGGACAACGCGCGCGTCTTCGAGGCCGCCGGCGCGGCGCTGGTCCTGGTCGGCGACGAGGCCACGCCCGAGCGGCTCGCGGCCGCCGCGCTCGGCATCCTGCGCGACCGCGCGAAGGCGCGGCTCATGGGCGAAGCCTCGCGGCGAGTGGCTGGCGGCGACGCCGCCCGGGCCATCGCGGCCCGCATCCTGGAGCGCGTCGGCGAAATACATGACGGAACGGAGGGCACGCGATGAACACGCTCGATCTGGTTTTCGGCGCCTTGATCCTGCTCCTCGGCATCCGCGCCGCCTTCCGCGGCTTCGTGACCGAGGCGCTCTCGGTCGCCGCCCCCTTCGTCGCGGGCTGGGCGGCCGTGGCGCTCTTCGAAGGCGCGGCCGGCCTGGTCCGGGCCAAGACCGGCATGAGCGCGGGAGCCGGCGTCGTCTCCTTCGCGGCCATCTTCATCTTCGTCTTCGTGGTGGTGAAGGTGCTCGAGGGCATCATCGACCGCGCGCTCGAGGCCGCGAACCTCGACCAGCTCGACCGCCTGCTCGGCTTCCTGCTCGGCCTGGCCGAGGGCGCCCTGCTTGCCGCGCTCGCCGTCATCGTGCTCGAGCGCCAGCCCTTCTTCGAGCTCGACGCCTTCCTCTCGGGCAGCTGGACCGTCCGCTTCCTCGCGCCGCTCATGGCCGAAGCCCTGCCGGCGGGGACCTGAGCGTGTTCGAGAACCTGCTCGCCCAGGAGGAGGCCGCTTCGCTCCTCCTCGCCGACTTCCGCTCGGGCTCGCTGCCACCGACCCTGCTCTTCGCGGGACCGGCGAATTCGGGCAAGCTCAGCGCGGCCCTCGAGCTCGCGCGCGGGCTCTCCTGCGAGGCGGCGGAGCCTGGCGCCTGGAACTGCGCCTGTCCCGCGTGTGAGCGCCACCGCGCCCTCCTCCATCAGGATCTGCTCCTCCTCGGCCCGAAGCCCTTCCACGCGGAGATCGCGGCGGCCGGGGAACTCCTTTCGCGCGCGCCGGAACAGAAGGCCGCGCGCTTCCTCTTCGTCAGGGCCGTCCGCAAGCTCCGCGCGCGTTTTTCTCCCGTGCTCTTCGACGGCGAGGAGGGGCGGCTCGCCAAGGCCGCCCAGCTCGTACAGGACCTCGACGCCCTCGTCGACGAGGCGGAACCCGGCGCCGCCCTCGATCCGGAGCGCGCCGCCGCGCTCGTTCCGAAGTTGCTTCCGCTCGCGCAAAAGCTCGAAGCCCTGGTTCCCGACGCGGTGCCGATCTGGCAGATCCGCGCGCTCGAGCGCTGGATGCGCGTCGCCCCGGCGGGCCTCGCCAAGACCGTCGTCATCGAGAACGCCGACCGCATGCTGGACGGCGCGCGCAACGCCCTGCTCAAGGCGCTCGAGGAACCGCCTTCGCGCGTGCGCTTCGTGCTCTGCGCCGAACGGCGCGGCGCCATGATCGCGACCATCCTCTCGCGCTCGCGCACCTATCGCTTCCGAGCGCGCGACGCCGACGCCTCGCGCCTCGTGCTCGAGCGCGTGTTCCGCGCCCTCCCGCCGCTGCCCGAGAGCCTCGACGCCTTCCTGGCCTCGCGCGCTCCGGGCGGAGCCAATCCCCTGCTCGAAAGGACGCGCGGCCTCGTGGGCGCCCTGCTCGCCGAGCGCGCGGCGCGCGAACGACTCGACCCGCCGCTCGCCGAGCTCGCCGCGGCGTCGGATCCGGATCCCGCGGCCGCGCTGGAAGCGCTCCGCGAGGCCTCGGGCGATTTCGGGAAGGACGAGGACGCGGCCTCGACGGGCTTCGAAGGCTTCCTCAAGGCATTCGCGCGCGTGCTCCGGGAGCTCGCGCGGGACCGACGGAGCGGCCCGGAGGCCATCGCGCTCGCGACTCGCTGGAACGCGCTCGTGGCGGAAGCCCGGCGCGACCACGGCACCTTCAACCTGTCGCCGCAATCGCTCGCCGAGCGCCTCGTCGCGGCGGCGCGGAGGGCCTAGGGTGCGGCGCTTCCTCGAGCGCGCGCTTGCCAAGGCCTGGCGCATGGACGCGGGCCAGCTGCGCGACCTCCTCGTCTCGGTGGCCTCGGAGAACTCGCTGCTCGAGGCGGTCCTCGAATCCACCCTCGACGGCATCGTTGTCTGCGATCCGGACGACGTGCCGCTCTTGTTCAACAAGGCCGCGGAGCGCCTGCTCCCCCTCGCCCTCGAGGGCGCCTTCGACCGCCCCCTCTGGGAGAGCGTCACGGACGACGACCTGGCGGACTTCCTCGAGGAAGTGCTCAGGTCGGACGGCAAGGAGCTCGACCGCGCGTTCGCGGTTGACTCCAAGGGCGCGTCCCGCATCGTGTCGGTGTCGGTCACCCCGCTCGTGCGCGAGCGGAGCGTGCAGGGCACCCTGGTTCACGTCGAGGACGTCACCGACAAGAAGCGCGAGGAAGCGCGGCTCCGTCGCGCCGAGAGCCTCGCCTCGCTGACCACCTTGGCCGCCGGCGTCGCGCACGAGATCAAGAACCCGCTCGGCGCCGTCGGCATCCACCTGCAGCTGGCCCGGAAGGCGCTCGCGGCCGAGGCGAAGGGCCACGGCTGCGAGATAGACGGCAAGGTGACGCGGCACCTGGACGTGGTCGAGGAGGAGCTCGACCGGCTCAACCGCATCGTGCTCGACTTCCTCTTCGCCGTGCGCCCCATGGACGTCGCGCCCGAGGAGGACGACCTCGACAAGGTGGTCAGGGAAGCCGCCGAGCTCGTGCGGCCCGAGGCCGAGGGAGCGGGCGTCAGGCTGGAGCTCTCGCTCTCGCTATCCCTGCCCCGCGTCCGCATCGACCGCCGCTACGTCCGCCAGGCCATCCTCAACCTGGCGAAGAACGCCATCGCCGCCACGCCGGAGGGCGGCGTCCTCCGCTTCGCGACCGCCCGGACCGACGAGGCCGTGGCGCTGGAGATCTCCGATACGGGCGCGGGGATCGCCGAGGAGAACCTCGGCAAGATCTTCGAACCCTACTACACCACCAAGTCCGACGGCACGGGCCTCGGCCTCACCATCACCTACAAGATCATGAAGGAGCACGGCGGCGACATACAGGTGCGCTCGAGGCCGGGGCAGGGCACGACCTTCACCCTGGTCTTCCCGCTGCCGCGCACCGAGCGGCGCCTGCTCGAGTACGACGCCGAACTCCGCGCGGAAGCCGAAGGGAGGGAATGAGCTTGAATTTCACCGTCCTCGTCGTCGACGACGAGCGCAACATACGCGAAGGGCTCGCCGAGGCTTTCAGGATGGACGGCTACGAGGCGCTCACGGCGGCCGACGGCGAGGAGGGGCTCAGGCTCGCCTCGTCCGACGACGTGGACCTCGTGGTCACCGACCTGCGCATGCCCGGCAAGTCCGGCTCGGAGCTCCTCAAGGCGCTGAGCGCGCGGAGGCCCGGCGTGCCGGTCATCGTGCTCACCGGCCACGGCACCATCGAGGACGCGGTGGACGCCATGCGCTCGGGCGCCTTCGACTTCGTCACCAAGCCCGTGAACCTCGAGCACCTCTCGCTGCTCGCCAAGCGCGCCCTCGCCTCGCGCGAGCTCGTACGGCAGAACCTCGAGCTGCGCGCCGAGGTGGAGAGCCAGAAGCGCATTTCGAGCATCGTGGGGAAGAGCGCCGAGATGAAGCGCATCTTCGACGTGGTGCGCCGCGTGGCGCCGACGCGGGCCAGCGTGCTCATCACCGGCGAGTCCGGCGTCGGCAAGGAGCTGGTCGCGGACGCCCTCCACAACCTTTCGCCTCGCCGCGACAAGGCCCTCGTCAAGGTGCACTGCGCTGCCTTGGCCGAGAGCCTGCTCGAGAGCGAGCTCTTCGGCCACGAGAAGGGCGCCTTCACGGGCGCCGCCGGCCGGAAGCGCGGACGCTTCGAGCTGGCGCACGAGGGCACGCTCTTCCTCGACGAGATCGGCGAGATCAACCAGAACGTGCAGATCAAGATCCTCCGCGCCCTGCAGGAGCGCAAATTCGAGCGGGTGGGCGGCGAGGACACGGTCGAGGTGGACGTGCGCGTCGTGGCCGCCACCAACCGCGACCTCAAGGCCGAGATCGAGAAGGGGAATTTCCGCGAGGACCTCTTCTACCGCCTCAACGTGGTGGCCATCCACGTGCCCCCCCTGCGCGAGCGGAAGGACGACATCCCCCTGCTCGCCAGCGCCTTCCTCCGGGAATTCGCCGAGGAGAACGGCAAGGCCATCGAGGGCTTCGATCCCAAGGCGCGCGCGGCCCTCTACGCCTACCGCTGGCCCGGCAACGTCCGGGAGCTCCGCAATTGCGTCGAGAGCGCCGTGGTGATGGCCAAGGGCGGACTCGTGGCCCTGGACGACCTGCCGCCCTCGGTCGGCGAGGCGGGCGGCGTCGACGTCATCCGCATACCCGCGGGCTCCAGCATGGCCGAGGCCGAAAAGGTCATGATCCGCGAGACGCTCGCGGCCCAGGGCGGCAACAAGAGCCGCACCGCGGAGGTGCTCGGCATCGGCCGGAAGACCCTCTACCAGAAGCTCGAGGACTACGGGCTCGAGGCGACCAAGTGAGCGCCCCCGCCCTGTTCGACGTCATCGGCCCGGTCATGATCGGTCCCTCCAGCTCGCACACCGCCGGCGTGGCGCGCATCTGCTTCCTCGCGCGCAAGGCCTTCGGCGAGCGGCCCGAAAAGGCGCGCGTCGCCTTCCACGGCTCGCTCGCCGCCACCTGGCGCGGGCACGGCTCGGACAAGGCGGCCCTCGCGGGGCTCCTCGGCCTTCACCCTGAGGACGAGCGGCTCTCGTTCGCCCGCGAGCTAGCCGACCGCGAGGGGCTCGTCGTGGATTTCGTCGAGGTCCGGGAAAGCGACCCGGGCCTCCATCCGAACACCTTGCGCGTCGAGCTCGAGGGCGGCGGGCGGAAGCTCTCCATCACGGGCAGCTCGATCGGGGGCGGGGCCGTGCGCGTCGAGAACGTCAACGGCTTTCCCGCGAGCATCTCGGGCGAGCTGGACGCGGTCCTCGTGCGGCACCGGGACCGCCCGGGCGTGATCGCCGGGGTGACCGGCATCCTCGCGGCGGCGGGCGTCAACATCGCCACCGCGGCGAGCCGCCGGAACCAGAAGGGCGACGAAGCCCTTCTGGTCGTCGAGGTGGACGGCGTGCCGCCGGGAGCCGCCCTCGAGGCCATCAAGGCCCTGGGCGAGGTGCTCGCCGCCGTCCACCTGCCCTCCGTCGTGTCCTGAAGGAAGGAAATCCGCATGCGCACCTCGTTCTCTTCCGCCGCCGAGCTGCTCGCCCTCGTCGCCGCCGACGGCCGTTCCCTGCCCGAGTGGATGGTGGCCCGAGAAGCCTTCCTGACGGGCCGCGACGGGGCGGCCGTGCGGGACGAGATCGCGCGTCGGCTCTCCATCACGCGCACGGCCCTGGCGCGCGGCTTCAAGGAACCCCAGCGCTCCGTCTCGGGGCTCACCGACGGCGCCGCCGCGAAACTCCACGCGCTCGCGGAGCCGCCCGTCCGCGACGAGCTCTGGAACCGCGCGCTCGCCTACGCGGTCGCCATCAACGAGGTCTCCGCCTGCGGCGGCCGCATCGTTGCCTTCCCGACCGCGGGCTCGAGCGGCATCGTGCCGGGGCTCCTGTGGGCCTGGCGCGACGAACGGGAAGGCGACCTGACGGCGTCGAGCCCGAGGCTCCAGGACGCGGTCGCCGTCGCGGGCGCCATCGGCGCCGTCATCGCCGCCCGCGCCACGCTTTCCGGCGCGGCGGGCGGCTGCCAGGCGGAGTGCGGCGCCGCGGCCGCCATGGGCTCAGGCGCGCTCGCCTGGCTCGCCTCCGGCGACCCGGACCGCGCGTTCAACGCCGCTGCCCTCTCGCTCAAGAATTCGCTCGGCCTGGCCTGCGACCCCGTGGCGGGCCTCGTCGAGGTGCCCTGCGTCAAGCGCAACGCCTTCCTCGCGGGCAACGCCCTGGTCGCCCTGACCCTCGACTCGGCCGGAGTCCGGAGCGCCGTGCCCTTCGACGAGGTGGTCTCGGCCATGAAGGCCATCGGCGACATGATGAGCCCCCAGCTCAAGGAGAGCGCGGAAGGAGGGCTCGCGATGACGCCGACGGGGCTCCGCGCGAAGGCGGCGATGGAAGCCGGCTTCCCGGACGCCAGCCGCTCCTGAACGGGCCGTCGGCCGCGGGCTTCCGGACCCGCGCCCGACTCGCCGGAGATGCCCGGAGGGAGCCGCTCAGGAACCGAGCGAGGCCAGGATGGCCGCGGCCTCGAGCCGCTCGACCGCGTCGCCTTCGGTTCGGGCGACGCGGAGCGCCTCCGCGAAGACCGGCTCGGCGGTGCCCTTCGCGACCAGGCGGATCTGGGCGCGGAGCGGGGCGGAGGCGCGCGCGTAGAGGCTCGCGAGTTCGGGTCCGGCCTGCCTGAGGCCCAGGACGGCGACGGAACGCACGGCCGCGGCCTGCACCCTCTCGTCCCGGTCGAACAGGGCCTTGCGGAGGAAGATCCACGCGCTCCGCCTTCCTGAAAGCCCGAGCATCGTCGCCGCCCGTGCCCGTTCGCCCGAGTCCTTCGAGGTCGCGAGCACCCCTCCGAGCGCGAAGATGTCGGGAGCGCCGCTCCGTCCGCCTCCCCCCGCTTCGGGCTCGGCCGGATCGGGCCGCGGCGCGCGGCCCGAAGGCAGGCCCGGGCGTATCGTCAGCGTCTTGTAGGCCTTGACCACGCGGTCGAAGCGCCCCGCCGTGCGGGGGTCCTTCGAGGCGTCGGGATGGAGGCGCTTGGCGAGCTGGCGGTAGGCGGTCCGGATGTCGACCGAGGGAGCGCCCGGCTCGAGCCCCAGGGTGGCCCAGGGTTCGCTTTCGGATTTCACCGCGCGCCTCCGGCCGCGCCGAGTCCCGTCCGGGTCGGGACGCCCTCGTCGCGGGCGGCGAAGAGCTCGCCGGCCAGGGCCTCGAGGACCGCCCGCGCCTCCGCGCGCGAGGCGGCGTCGCCCTCCGCGACGGCCTTGCGCGCCGCGGACACGGCCTCCTCGAGCTCGTCGGCCAGGCCGGCCTCGAGCGCCGTTCGGCCGGACAGCTCCGCGACCCGCGTGGCGAGCAGGGCCAGCTTGGCCGCGTCGTCCGAGCCGGATCCGGAGACCACCACGCGCTGCTCGGCTCCCGTGTCCAGGTCCTTGGCGCGCACGCGCAGGAGGTCGCTCTCGTCGATGGCGAACTCCACGAGGATGCGCGGCTCGCCCCGGCGCGCCTTGCGCACCCCCGCGAGCAGGAAGCGGCCGAGCGAGAGGTTGTCCCTTGCCTTCTTCCCCTCGCCCTGGATGACGTGGATCTCGACGGTGTCCTGCCCGTCCGCTATCGTGGTGAAGACGCGGCGCTTGCGCGCCGGCAGGCCCTCGTTCCGCTGCACGAGGACCGCGCAGGCCCCTCCCTCGATCTCGACCCCGTAGGAAAACGAGGCGACGTCGCGGACCGCGAAGCCCTCGGCCTCCCCGGACACTATGGCCGCCTCGACCGCGGCGCCCGAGGCGACGATCTCCTCGAAATTGACCCGCGACTCGGGCGCCCTCCGCACGAGGGGCGCGAGCAGCTCCCCGACCAGCGGCATGCGGCTCGAGCCGCCCGACAGCACCAGGGCGCCCACCTCCGCGGGCTCGACTTCCGCCGTACGGAGCGCTTCGGCGGTGAGCAGCACGGTCCGCTCGACGAAGGGCCGCGCGAGCTCCTCGAAGCGGGTCCGCGTCACCGTGAACGAGGGATGCGAGAGCGCTCCGCCCGAACCCATGAAGGGCATGACGATCTCGGTCGACTCGCGGCTCGAAAGCTCGATCTTGGCGCGCTCGACCAGGTCCCAGAGCTGCTGGCTCAGGAAGAGGTCCCCTTCGGCGTCGAGGCCGTAGTCGCGCTTGAAGGCGGCCGCGATCTCGGCGTACAGGGCCGCGTCGATGTCGAGGCCGCCGAGCCGGTCGTCGCCCGCGCTCGAGAGGACCTCGCAGGCGGAGCCGCGCGACCGCAGGACGGTGACGTCGAAGGTTCCGCCCCCGAAGTCGTACACGAGCACGAGGGTGTCCGCGCCGGGTTTCTGCCGATCCAGCCAGGCCCTGGCCAGCGCGGCGGCCGTCGGCTCGTTGACCAGGCGGAGCGCGTCCAGCCCGGCGAGCGCCGCGGCTTCGCGCAGGGACCGCCTCTGCGCGTCGGAGAAGCGCGCGGGCACCGTGATCACGGCGCTTTCGACCGGGAATCCGAGGAAGCGCTCGGCGTCGGAACGCAGCTTGCGGAAGATTTCCGCCGCCACGTCCTCGGCCCGCAGCTCGCGGCCGCCGACCTTGAGGAGCGCCTTGGTTCCGAGCAGGCGCTTGACCGCGCGGACCGTGTCCGCGGGCGCCGCGATGGCTCGGTTCTTGGCCGACTCCCCCACCAGCACCTCGCCGCCCGGAGCGTAGGAGACCACGCTCGGGGTGAAGCGCGCGCCGCGCTCGTTCGGCACGATGACGGTGCGCCCCGAGTCCAGCCAGGCGCAGAGGGCGTTGGTGGTGCCGAAATCGATGCCGATGACGCGGCCGCTCACCTGGCTCCCTCCGCGCCGCGCTCCTCCTCGAGTCCCACCACGAGATCTACCTCGGCGATGGTGGATCCGAGTCGGGCCGCTATCAGGTCGCTGGAAAAGCCCTTCCGCCACAGCGAGATGGCTTCCTCCCGGAAATCCGACCGACCTTTGACCGGCACGCTCGAGAAGCTTACGAAGGGGAGTTCCGAAGGACCCGCGACCGTCTCGCGCGGAGGCTCCGGCTCGGGACCCGGAGCGGGACCGGGCGGAATCGAGGCTCCGCCGGCCGGCTCCTCGATCCGCGCGTCCGAGCTTACGCGCCCGCGCCCCGGCCTCGCGGCGCGCGCGTCCGCCGCGGGTTCCGCCACGCCCGCTCCGCGGGCGAGGAGCGGATCCCAGGAGCGTCGCGGCTCGTTCGTCGGGGCGGCCTCGGGCTTGGTCCGGCTTTCGGCGCGCGCGAGGTCGAGCCGTTCGAGCACGGCGCGCTCTCCCGCGCGGGTCGCGGCTTCCCGGCGCATGACGGCCATGCGGCGCTCGACGTCCTCGAGCAGGCGGCGCAGCTCCGCGGAACGGTCCTCGATGAGGGTGACGTCGCGGTCCGCCTCGGCGTTCAGCTCCGCGACGAGGGCGGACACTTCGCGGCGCAGGTCCGCGAGCAGCCCCTCCGCGTCGAGCGCCCTTCGGAGCCTCGTGCGCACGTACAGGAAGAGGGCCAGCAGGCCGGTCACGTTCAGGGCGATCACCGCGGCGAGCGTCGTCATTCAGGCTATCCGGAGATGTCTACGCGCGACCCGAGTTCGGGGTCGGTGATGACGTTCGGGGCGGGCTCTTCGGCGACCTCTTCCCCGTCCTTTCCCTTCCGTGATCCGGACCGCTCTTCCCGATTGCCGCCCTCGCGGTCGTTCACGCCGGGCGCCTGGTTTTCGGAAGCCTCGGGTTTGCGGACGGCCTTCGCCTCTTCCTCGCGCTTCTTGAGCTGCGCCATGCCCTGCAGCGACTGCTGGAGGAGCCCCACGTTGCCGTCCTTGCCGGCCGCGCGCTCCCGCCCGACCTGCTCGAGCTGGCTGAACAGCGTCTGGAGGTCAATCGGCTTGATAGGCATCCGGCGGCCCCCGCTTCAAGAGCTCCTCGTCCACTTCCTCGTACTTGGTGGTGCGGATGAGCATGTTGTCGAGGTAGAAGGTCAGGCCCTTCTGCTCGACCTTGATCTCCTCGTGGATGTCCTTGATGACGATCTTGACGCCGGGATAAACCTTGCCGGAGGAGGAGATGCGGCCCTTGGCCTTCAGGTTCGCCAGGTAGGACTGGATCGACTCCGTCTCCCGGACGATGTTCCGGACCTCGGCGACCAGCTCCTCGCGGCGGGCGAGATGGTCGCGCAGCACGGCCTCCTTGTCCTCGGGGAGGGTCTTCCGCGCCTTCTTGAGCGCGACGAGGGTCTGGATGTTCTTCTCGAATTCGTCTATCTGCTTCCTGAGCTGCTCGGCCTGCTTGGCGAGCTGGTCCATGCGCTCCTTGCTCCGCGGGTCGTAGCCGACCTCGACGATGGTCTCGGCGCCGCCGACCGGGCTGCCGAGCGTCTTGGCGTTGATTTCCTCGCAGGCCCTGTAGCGGCCTCCCACGATCGAGGCGCGCTTGCCGTGGCAGATGATGCGCTTGTTCGCCGAGATCTGGGAATTCACCAGGCCGTCCGAGGCGATCACCGAATCGCCGGCTTCGATGGTGGCGTTCTCGATGAACTTGGCCCAGACGCTCTTGCCCGCCCGGATCGAGCCGCCGCCCTTGCCGGTCACGCCCTGGTGGACGATCACGTCGCCCTCGGCGTAGATGTCCGCCTTGCCGACGTTGCCCTTTATCTCGACGTTGCCCGAGGCCTTGATGCGGAAGCCGTCCTCGACCGAACCCGCCACGACCACCGTGCCGAGGAACATGATGTTGCCGGTCTTGAGGTTGACGTCGCCGGGCACCAGGAAGATTTCCTCGACGTTTATCTTCCCGTTCAGGTAGGTCACCTGCCCGTTTATCTCCGCGAGCAGGGTCTGTCCGTCGTCGGCCACGCGGACGTTCTTGCCGATCGGCAGGGGCACGTCCTTGCCGTTGCGCGCGGGCAGCATCTTGCCGGTGACGGTGCGCCCCGGGCGGCCGGGCTCGGGCGGCACCTTGCGCGCGAGCGGCTGCCCCGCGACCACGTTCTGGATCAGGCCCAGCTCCTTGAAGTCCACGCGGCCGTCCGCGGTCTCCTTCATGTTGAGCTTGGTCCGGTCGGTCTCGAAGTTGAATTTTACGGTCGAGTCCTTGCCGTTGTAGGGCTTGTCACCCTCGGCCACGACGATGGCCTCGCGGTAGCGCGGCTTGTCCTCGAGCTCCTGCACCTTGTCCGGATCGATGCCGTAGACGACCTTGTTGTTGCGCAGGAAGGCGAGGATCGCGTCCTTCGAAAGGTCGGCGCCGCCGGGGCCGGGCTGAGTCATCAGGACGCTGGCGCGCATCTCCTGGTCGAAGACGTCGACGGTCAGGAAGGCGTCGTTGGCGGGGTTCGCGATGAAGTCGCCGACGCGGACGTACTCGCCCTCGGCCCGCTTGACCGTGTCCCGGACCAGCTCCTCGTTGACGTCACGGACGGCGCGGCCCTGGATCCGGTCGAAGGCTACGCGCTCGCTCACCCGCCTGCCGCGGCCCCGCGGAGCGGTCACCTTGAGCAAGGCGCCGTCGGAGCCGAGACGGACGTAGCACTCGCCGTCGCGGTCCTTCTCTTCCTCGGGAAGGGCCTCGACGATCCCGCCCGCCGTATCGCCCGCGACTTCCGCCTCGGCCTCGCGCTTCGCCGAGGTCTCGTAAGCGCGGATCCGCCAGGGCTTGGCGCCGAGGCCCAGGGGGCCGTCCACGCCGCGGTCGAGCACCTCGAATTCGAGCCGCTTCACGGGCAGCTCGAGCTGGATGCCCGCGTCGCGCAGGGCCTCCTCGACGCTGCGGGCCTCGACGATCACCGAGCGGCGGTCCCGGTCGTCCTCGAGGTAGCGCGCCATGAGGGCGCGCACTCCCTCCATGCCGACGCGCCCGGCCACGCTACGCTATCCCTTTCCGGACGTTGGTCAGCTTTCCCCGCAAGCGGAGTATGGCCTTGGTGTGCAGCTGACTCACGCGGCTCTCGGTCACCTCGAGCACCTGGCCGATTTCCTTGAGGGTCAGGTCCTCGTAGTAATAGAGCACGAGGACCTTCTTCTCCTTGTCGGGGAGCTCCTGGATGGCCTGCACGATGACGCGCTTGATCTCGTCGCGCTCCACCGTGGAATCGGGATTCATGCTGGTGGGACTCTCGATGCTGTCGCCGATGGAAACCTTGTCGGCCTCGTCGCCGGAGTACCAAACGTCGTTGAGCGAGAGCACCGAGGTGCTCGAGATCTTCAGCATGGTGCGGGCGAACTCGTCCTCGCTGACGCCCATCGAGCTCGCGATCTCCGAGTCGCTCGCGGGCCTGCAGAGGCGCGACTCCAGCTCGACGATGGCTTCCTCGATCTCGCGCGTCTTCTGCCTCACCGAGCGGGGCACCCAGTCGATGCTGCGGAGCTCGTCGAAGATGGCGCCGCGGATGCGGGTCACCGCGTAGGTCTTGAACTTGACGTTCTTGTCCGGGTCGAACTTGTCGATCGCGTCGATCAAGCCGAAGACGCCGAATCCGACCAAGTCGTCGAACTCGACCGAATGAGGCATGTTGGCGGCGACCTTGCCGGCCACGTACTTGACGAGCGGGGCGTACTGGCGGATGAAGGCCTCGCGGATGGCCGGATCCTTCGAGCCGCGATAGTCCGTCCAGAGTTCCTCTTCCGTCCGCGTCTCGAGCAGGGGGTTCGTCATGGCGGCTTACCCTTTCCGGTCCTTTTTCAGTATCGTGCGCACTGCCTGCGCTATCGCCGCCGGATCCATTCCGTCCGCCGGTCCCGACGACCTGCGCGGGGCGGCGGCCGATTCCATGGCCGCGGCTTCCTCTTCCGATCCATGGGTCGGCGAGGCGAACGAATCCGTGAAACCGTCCAGATCCGGCAGGACGTCCAGGTCGTCGAAGCTGACCGGGGGACGGGCGGGGCCGCTCGGAGCCGGCGGCGCCCCGGCGTCGGCCGGCATGAGCGTCTCCACGCGAAGCTCCTCGGCCTCCCCGTCGAGGCCCTCGCCCTCGAGCTCCTCGACCGGCCGTACGCCGCCCGTATCGGAGCCTCGCGGAACGGCATCGATCCCGACGACGTCGCTCGCTTCGCCGTAGCCGTCCTCGCCGACTACGATGTCGACGCGGGGGCCTTCGCGATCTTGCGCGGTTTCGTTCTCTCCCGGCTCGAAAAGCTCGGGAAGGAAGCGGCGGGCCAGGAAGAAGGCTCCGGCCGCGACGGCGGCGAACAGGAGGGCGGACGCGAAGGCGCGCAACGCGAGCGCCCCGAAGGGAACGCGCGCGACGACGCCCGTCAGGGCGGACAGCGCGAACGCGCCGGCTCCCGCCCAGGCGGGGAAGCGCCCGTCCAGTTCCGCCATCGCCATCCCTCCCATATCCCGCTACAGTATGGCGAAATCCGGAGCCGCGTCAAGCTCGCCCCTTCCGCCGGGGAGCGGGGCGGCTCCGCCCTCAGTCTTTCCCGAAGAGCTTGCGCACGAAGCGCCCGATGCCCTTGTCGTCGGCGAAATCCGTCTTCTCGATACGGCTGACGAGGTGGTGCACCGAGATCGAAGCCTTGGACTTGGGATCGACGGCCATGAAGGGCTTCTGCCGGAGCACCGACTGCCCGACTATCGGGTCGTCGTAGATGCAGCCGAGGTACTCCACCTTGAGGTTCAGGAACTGCCCCGAGATGTTGATGAGGCGCTCGGCGACCTTGCGGCCGTCGACCACCGACTTCACGCGGTTCACCACGAGCTTGAGCCCGATGTTGAGGTTCTCGATCTCGGTGGCGATGATCTTGATGATGCCGTAGGCGTCCGTGATCGCGGTCGGCTCGGGCGTCGTCACGATGATCGCGTCGTCGGCCGCCGCGATGAAGTCGAGCACGTTCGCCGAAACGCCCGCGCTCGTGTCGATGATGATGATGTCCGCGCTCGAAAGCGTGTAGAGCTCCGACACGAAGTTCTGGCGCTCCTCGTCGGAGAGGTTCGCGATCTTCGAGAAGCCCGAGGCCCCCGCGACGATCTGGATGCCGTACTCCGTGTCGAGGATGATCTCGCGCATGGTCTTCTGCTTGCGGATGACGTGGTAGAGGTTGAAGCGGGGTATCATGTTGAGCATGATGTTGACGTTGGCCAGCCCCAGGTCCGCGTCCATCACGATGACGCGCTTTCCTTGCTGGGCGTAGGCCAGCGCGAGGTTCACCGAGAGGTTGGTCTTGCCCACCCCGCCCTTCCCGCTCGCGACGGTGATGATCCGCGTCTTCTTCTGCGTCGGGGCGGCGGACGGCTTCGACTTGACGAGTTCCCTGAGCTTCTGCGCCTGGTCTTCCATGGCTACGGTCTCCAGTCCCGGTTCTCTCTAGCGGCGTACCGCTCTTCGATTTTCGGCCTGTTCGGGGCGAAACCTTCGAGATTGATGAGAAATCGCTCGACCGAGGCGCGAGCGATGTCCTGCGGGACGCGCTGGCCGTCCGCGAGCCACGAGACTGGCTTGCCGCGCTCGCGCAAGGCCGAGAGCACGTTGCCCACGCGGTCCGTCTCGTCCAGCTTGGTGACCACCACGGCGCCGTAGCCGAAGGGCTCGAACTGCCGCATTATCTCGAGCATGTCGCGCGTCTTGGTCGTGGCCGCGACGGCCAGGTGGACCTCGGCGCTCGGGCCGCACGCGGCCAGGATCTCGCGCATCTCGGCCAGCTTCACGGAGTCGCGCGGGCTCTTGCCGATCGTGTCCACCAGGACGAGCTCCGCCTCGCGGTACATCGCTATGGTCTTGCGGAGGTCGTCGGCGGTCTCCACGCTCGACACCGGCACGCCCATGATGCTGCCGTAGGTCTCGATCTGCTGCCGCGCGCCGATGCGGTAGTTGTCGATGGTGATCATGCGGGTGTCGAGGGGCTTCTGCCCGCCTATGCCGATGGCCGACACGGCGGCCAGCTTGGCGATGGTGGTGGTCTTTCCCACCCCCGTGGGACCCACGAGCACGAGCACCCGGGGCGAGCGCGCCTCGGGCTCCGCGGCCAGCACGATGTCGTCGCCGATCCACTCGATGACGGCGTCCTCCACCGCGCGCTCGTCGTCCAGGTCCCTGAGCGGGAAGGTCGAGCGCGCGCGCTCGAGCAGCTCCTCGCGGTAGCGTTCGGAGAAGTCGTTGAGCTCGAGGAGCTCGCGGACGCGGGCCAGGGTCGGGTGCTCCTCGTCCCGGGCCTCGGGGCGCCGGTCGGGGACCATGCTCTCCTTGATGGAGCGCACCTCCTCGAGCACCCGCTCGAGCGCGCGGTCGCGCTCGATGGTCTCGAGCAGCCTCCGCTTCTCCGAGGCGACGTCGAGCGCCTTGTTGGCGGCCTCCTTCGCCTCGACCTGCCGGACGTAGCCGGTGACCTCGATCGCCTCGCGGGCGAAGAGGCCGAACAGGCCGCCCTGCCGGACGGAGCGCTGGGTGAGTATCTGGGCGGCGTCGCCCCAGCGGGCGCGCACCTTCTCGATGGCCTCCCGGTGCGTCGAACCGGTTTCGGTGAAGTACTCCATGCTATCGCCTTCCGTGGCCGCGCGGCGGCCCGTTCATTCTCATTGTTCCAGCCTGATCTCGCCGATGGCTTCCACGTTCACGTCGCTGGCTATCTCGGGCACGGACAGCACCACCAGGTCGGGAATCTCCCGCTCGGTGCTCGACTTGACGAGGGCGCGGGCGGCTTCGCTGCACAGCACTATCGGCAGCCGGCCCTGCTGCTGCACCGCCTGCACCGCCCGCGCGAGCGCCTTGATCCACGCGCGCTGCACGGCCGGCTCGAGCGCCGCGAAGGAACCGGCGGGGCCGTCCACCCGCGAGTCGATGATCTTCTGCTCGAGCGCCGGCTCGACGGTGAGCGCGCGCAGCACCTTGTCCTGGTCCGCGTACTGGAGGCAGATCTGCCTCCCGAGCGCCTGGCGCGCCTTCTCGACCAGGAAACCCGGATCCTTGGTGATGCCCGCGAAGTCCGCGACCGCCTCGAGGATGGCCACCATGTTGCGGATGGACACCTGCTCGCGCAGCAGCCCCTGCAGGACCTTCTGGATCTCGCCGAGGCCCAGGTGCTTCTGCGCGTCCTCGACCACGGCCGGGTAGTCCTTGCGGAGGGCCTCGAGTATGCCCTGCGTCTCCTGGCGTCCGAGTATCTCGGAGGCCCGGCGCTTGATGATCTCGGTCAGGTGCGTCGCGATGATGCTCGGGGCGTCGACCACGGTGTAGCCCGAGCGCTCGGCGCGGTCGCGCTGCTCCTCGCCGATCCAGAGCGCGGAGAGGCCGAACGCCGGATCCTTGGTGCGTTCGCCCGGCAGGTCCTCGCTCGCGTTGCCCGGGTTGATGGCCAGGAAGGACCCCATGCGGATGACCCCTCGCCCGACCTCGACGCCCTTGATCTTGAAGCAGTATTCCGAGGGCTCGAGTCGCATGTTGTCGATGATGCGGATGCGCGGCACGACGAGCCCCATGTCGAGGGCGCTCTCCTTGCGTATGCGCGTGACGCGCTCCAGCAGCTCCGCTCCCTTGTCGCGGTCCACGAGCGGTATGAGCCCGTAGCCGAGCTCGAGGCTGATCGGGTCGAGCGGCACCACGGGAGAGAGCTCCTCGCTCGACGGTCCTTTCTTCCCGGCCCCGGCGGCCTTGGCCTTGGCCAGTTCGCCCTCGGCCATCCGCTTGCGGGTGAGGCGCCAGGCCAGGACGCCGAGCGCGACGGCCATGGGCAGGAGCACGTACCAGGGGAAGCCGGGGATGAAGGCCATGAGCCCCAGCACGGCCGCGCCGACCCAGTAGATGCGCGCGTTCTGCGTGAATTGGGCGCTGACCTCGGAGCCGAAGGTGCCCTGGGCGTTGGCGCGCGTGACGATGATGCCGGTGGCCGTGGATACGAGCAGGGCCGGGAGCTGCGACACGAGGCCGTCGCCGATGGTCAGGGTCGAATAGGTGCCGAGCGCCAGCTGGAAGCTCTCGCCGTGCAGGACCATGCCGATGATGAAGCCGCCCACGAGGTCGATCACCGAGATGAAGATGCCGACCTTGACGTTCCCCGAGACGAACTTCGAGGCGCCGTCCATCTGGCCGTAGAAGTCCACCTCGCGCTGGACCTCCTCCTTGCGGCGGCGGGCCTCCTCCTCGGTGATGGCGCCCGAGTTGTACTCCGCCTCGATGGCCATCTGCTTGCCGGGCAGGCCGTCCAGCGTGAAGCGGGCCGCCACTTCCGAGATGCGCGTCGCGCCCTTGGTGATGACGATGGCCTGCACCGCGATGATGACCACGAAGATGACGAAGCCGATGACCACGCCCTCGGTGCCGCCGGAGCCGACCACGAAGGTGGAGAAGGCCCGGATCAGGCGGCCGTCGAAATCGGCGCCCTTGGAGAGGATGAGCCGCGTCGACGAGATGTTGAGCGCGAGGCCGAAGATGGTCGTCACGAGCAGCATGGTCGGGAAGATCGAGAACTCGATGGCCTTCCGCGTGTAGAGCACGATGAGGAGGATGAGGAGGCTGATGGTCAGGTTGACGGCCAGGAGGACGTCCAGCATGACGCCGGACACCGGCAGGATGATCATGAGGATGACCGACACCGCGCCTATGGCCACGGCGTAGTCGGAGCGGTTCGAGCCGAAGGCTTCCGCGAGCGTTCGCCGGGCGTCAGACACGGGCGGCCTCCGCGTATATGCTCGTCATTTCATGCCTCCGTCGCCGCGGCGGCGTAGTCGCGCGCGCGGCCGTCCATCGCGTACACGTGCGCCAGCACCGCGGCCATGGCCTGGTAGTATTTCTCGGGGATGGAGTCGCCGATCTCGACCTCGGCGTAGAGGGCGCGCGCGAGCGGGCGGTTCTCCACCGTCGGCACGCCGTGCTCCTTCGCGATCGCCTTGATCCTCTGCGCTATCTCGTCGCGGCCCTTCGCGGTGACGACGGGCGCGGCCATGCGCTCCCGGTTCCATTCGAGGGCGACCGCGTAATGGGTCGGGTTGGTGATGACGACGTCGGCCTTGGGTACGTTGGCCGCCATGTTGCGGGAGAGGAGCTCGCGCATCCGCTGCCTGAGGCGCCCTTTGACGAGCGGGTCGCCCTCGTGCATCTTGCGCTCCTCCTTGACCTCCTCGCGCGTCATCTTCATCTGCTCCTTGAACTGCCTGCGCTGGAACATCACGTCGGGGATCGCGAGGAGGAGCAGCACCACCGCGGCGGTGATGACCAGGCGCAGCGCGAGCGAACCGACGCGGCTCGCGGTGACGAGCAGCGGCACCTCGGCCGCCTTCCCGAAAGACGGCGCCTCCGCGGAGACCACGATCCACGCGGTCAGCGCGATGACGGCGATCTTGACGAGCGACATCGCGAACCGGTACATGCCGTCCATCGAGAACACGGTCTTGGACAGGTACTGTCCGAGGCGCGGCACGATCTTCTTGAAGTCCGGCGTCAGGGGCTTGGTGGTGAAGAGGAAGCCGGTCTGCGCGATGTTCCCCGCCACGCCGGCCACCATGGCCACGGCCGCCACCGGCAGGGCGAGCGAGGCCAGCTTCGAGGCGAACACCGCGAAGGCGGCCCCGCCTTCCTTCGTGATGTCCGCGCTCGCCGCGCGCGAGAAGTACCACAGCATCGCGTCGATGAGCCCCGTCACGATGGCGGGTCCCGCGATGGCGAGCGTCACGGCGCCGAAGAGCAGCACCACGGCCGAGACCAGGTCCTGGCTCTTGGCGACGCGCCCTTCCTCGCGCGCCTTCCGGAGCTTGTACTCGGAAGGGTCCTCCGTCCTCCCCTCGTCCTCCGCCGCGAACCATTGGAGATCGATCGCCGCTACTGCGCGCGAAGGCGCCGCCGCTCCGACAGCGCCGTTCGCGACGAACCACTGAATATCGATCGCCGCTACGGGACAGGACTGCGCCGCCCCGCCGTCCACGCCGTTCGCGACGAACCACTGTAAGTCGATGGAAAGAATATCCACCACCGTGTCACGGACGCTCATGCGCCGCCCCCGATGAGGCGGGCCAGGTCGGCGAAGCCGGCGTCGATGATCGCGGAAAAGGCTTCGACGAGGAAGGGCAGGCTCGAGAAGAGCAACAGGAAGGCCGTCGTGATGGCTATCGGGAAGCCCTCGGTGAGCAGGTTCATCTGGGGGGCGGCCTTCGAGAGCAGCCCCATGCCCACCGAGACCATCATCAGGACGCCGAGTATGGGCATGGCCAGCACGAGGGCGTTGGCGAACATGGCGCCGATGGCGTGGAGGGCGTAGTCGAACCAGAGCTCGCGCCGCGCGACGAGGTCGACGGCGCGGATGCTCTCGAAGCTCCGCCACACGCCCATCAGGAAGAGGCGCCGGAACCCGTCGTTCATGATGAAGACCAGCATGGCGATCAGGTTGAGGAACTGGCCCATTAGGGGGATTTCGATCTGGGCGAGCGGGTCGTAGACCTCGCTGGCGCCGAAGCCCATCTGGAGGCTGAAGAACTGCCCCGCCGTGGTGAAGGCGGTGAACACCGCGGTCAGGAAGAAGCCGAGCGCGATCCCGATCAGGGCCTCGCCGGCGACCAGCATGACGTAGCCGAGCGCGCTCGCTGGAATCGGGTACCCGGCCGCGTGGACCCAGGGGAAGATCGTTGCCGACACGAAGGCCGCGAAGCCCGCCTTGGCCGCCTGCGGCGCGCCGTCTCCCGAGAGGAGCGGCGCGGTCTCGACGAGCGCGAAGACGCGGGCGAAAATGAGGAAGAAGACGTCCGCCTGCTTCGCGATCTCGTACAGCACCGGTCGCTCCTACCGGGCCAGGCTCGGGATCATCTCGAAGAGGTCCCGCGTGTACTGGCCGAGGCTCGCGAACATCCAGCCGCCGAGCAGGGCCAGCATGAGCAGGATGGCGGCGATCTTGGGCACGAAGGTGAGGGTCTGCTCCTGGATGGAGGTGGTGGCCTGGAGTATCGAGACGATGAGTCCCACCACCATGGCCACCAGCAGGATCGGCGTGGCGAGGATCACCACCTGGAGTATCCCCGAGCGGAGGAGGTCGACGGCTTCGCCCATGCTCACGCGGCTACCCTCACAGGAAGGATTTCACGATCTGCTCGGTGAGCAGGGTCCAGCCGTCCACCAGCACGAAGAGGATGAGCTTGAACGGCGTCGAGATCATGACCGGAGGCAGCATGATCATGCCCATCGACATGAGGATGGACGCCACCACCATGTCGATCACGATGAAGGGAATGTAGAGGTAGATGCCTATCTTGAACGCGACGGTGAGCTCGTTGAGTATGAAGGCGGGAATCAGCACCCAGGTGGGCACGTCGGCCAGGGTCTCCGGCTTCGGCAGGCCGCGCATGGCCATGAAGAGCCGGATGTTCTCGGGATCGGCCGCCATCTGCCGGTACATGAACAGGCGGAGCGGCGACTCGGCCGCGCGGTACGCCTCCTCCACGCCGATCGAGCCTTCCGAGAGCGGTTTGAGCGAATCGTTCCAGACCGAGTCGATGGTCGGCCACATGACGAAGACGGTCATGAAGAGGGCGATGCCGAGCAGCACCTGGTTCGGCGGCACCTGCTGGAGCGACAGCGCGCGCTTGATGAAGTCGAGCACGATGGAGATGCGCAGGAAGGCCGTCATCAGGATGAGGAGGCTCGGGGCCAGGCTGATGACGGTGAGCAGGAGCAGCAGCTGCAGCGAGAACGCGACCTCGGTGCCGTCCTCGGGGCTGCGGAGCGTCAGGTCGACGAAGGGGATGGTCGTGGTCGGGATGGCGGTCGTGGCCGCCCCGCCCGAGGCGTTCGGGACGGGCGCCGAGACGGCCGTGTCGCGCGGCGCGGCGGGGTACCCGGCATCCTGGGCGCGGATCGGAAGCGCTACCGTCGCGAGCGCGAGGGCAAGCGCGAAAAGACGAATGCGCATCCGACCTCCCGGCGCGGCGAGGAGGCGCGGGTCCGGGGCGTGCCCCGAAGCCTAACGGTCCCGGTTCTTCCGGAGCCGTTCCCGCTGGCGCGCGAGGTAGTCCGTTCCCGGCACCTCGCCCGTCCCGGCGGCGCGCCCTCTGGGCGTTCGCTTCAGCATCGACTGAAGCAGGGAGGAGAAATCCGTCCGCGGCGCGACCGGGGACTGCGCGGAGCGCAGGACCATGGCGTCGACGAGCTCCTTGTCCTCGACCGCGGCGACCAGGCTGACCTGCGAGTCGGTGGAACCGACCAGCCATGCCTTTTCGCCGAGCGCGACGACGTGCAGCCAGCGCCCCTGCCCGATGCGGGTGGCGGCCAGCACGCGTATGAAGGGATCGGCCTCGTCGGCCTTGCCCCCCGTGCGCTTGAGGATCCTGAAGACTCCGTAGATGGCGGCCACGACCAGGGCGAGCGAAAGGAGCATGCGGAGGAAATAGGGCCAGACGCTTCCGTCGAGCCGTTCCGCGCTTCCCTCCCCGGCCGCCGCCTCGGGCAGGACCAGGGTCGTCTCGTCCACCGTCGTGACCGTCGCGGCTGGCTCGGCCGCTCCGGCCCCTCCTGCGGCCTGAGCGGCCGCGATCGTAACCAGGAACGACGAAAGCGTCGCCGCGCAGATCGCGCGTATGACGTTTTTCGTGATTCCCCTCCCGTTGCGTATTGTACAGCAACGAATTCCCGTATGCAAGCGGAAAGGGTCGGAAGGAAGGATTACGATGTCCTGACGTTCAGGGATGGATGGAAACGACGCCGGGCCGCCGAGAGCGGAGCAAGCGTGATCGGCACGGATCCTGGATCGTTTCCGGACCCTTCGCCCTGCTCTTTTCTCGGCGTTCTCCCCGCTTCGGCGTTTTATTTCGGGCAGTCGCTCAGGCCAGGTCGGCCATGCGCTCCATGGGGCTGACGATCTCGGTGACGCGGACGCCGAAATTCTCGTCGATGACCACCACCTCGCCCTTCGCGATCAGCTTGTGGTTGACGAGGATGTCCACCGGCTCGCCGGCGAGCTTGTCGAGCTCGATGATCGTGCCCTCGCCCATGCCGAGAATTTCGCGGATGAGCTTGCGGGTGCGGCCGAGCTCGACCGTCATCTCCATGTAGACGTCCATGATCAGGCCGATGTTGCCCGCCTCGGGCGAGGCCTGGCGCATGGCGAGGTTGGCGAACTGGACCGGCTGGACGTTCGGCGGGCTCATGCCCATCATCGGCGCCTGGCCTCCGTACATGCCCATCGGGGCGTAGCCTCCCTGGGGAGCGCCCATCATGCCCTGCATGCCGCCGAGGTTGCCGCCGTAGCCGCCCGGCTGTTGCTGCCCGCCCATCCCGTTCCCGCCGGACTGGGAGGCGCCCATCTGCATGTTCATGGACATGCCGCCCTGGTCGCCGCCGCCCGAGGCCGCCACGAGGTCGCGGACGAAGGGGGCCGAGAACACCTCGACGATGGTCTCGTTGTTGGGGCCGATCTCGACCTGGTAGGTGGCGCGGACGAAGTCGCCCGAGGGCACCTTCACCATGGCCTTGGGACCGAAGTTCCCGTCGGCCGCGCTCGACTGGATGCCGCGGTTCCCCGACTTGTCGCTCAGGGTGGTGATGAGGGCGCCCGTCATCGTCGACATGAGCTCGCCGACCGCGGAGACGGCCATGTCCGAAAGCTCGGAGAGGCCGTCCTCCTTGATCACGAGTCCGGCGATGCGGAGCGCCGAATCCTTCGGTATGACGAAGACGTGCTCGCCCGGCACCCCGCCGGTGAAATCGACGCGGTACGACAGCACTTCCTGCGGGGTCGACTGGAGGAAGGCGTCGCGCGAGAGCAGCTCCACCTTCACGCCGGAGATCCGCGCGTCGGCGCCGGTCATCATGGCTATGTTCTGCGATTGCCCCTCGAGGGTGCCCTCCAGGATCTCGCGCCAGGCCTGAACCTCGCGCGAGGGGCCGGGCGCGGAGGGTTTCGCCGCGGGAGCGGGACCGCCGGAATCGAGTCCCGAGAGGAGGGAATCGATCTCTTCCTGGGACAGGGATCCGTCACTCATAGTTCTCGTCTCCTTCGGACGCCAGTTCCTCGAATTCCTCCTGCCCGACGTCCTCCAGCTTCTGCGTGATCTGGACGGCCATCTTCCGGCCGATGACTCCCGGCCGGCACAGGAATTTCTTCTTGGTGCCCACGTTGAGCACCATCGGGTCGTCCACGCGGACCGTGTGCAGGCGGATGACGTCGCCGGCCCGGAGGGCCAGAACGTCGCGCACCGGCAGGTCGATCTTGCCGATCTCCGCGATGACGGGGATCTCGACCGTGGACAGCTTCTCTTTCAGGATGTTCAGGTTCTCGGTGGTGGCGCCGCGCCGCACCGACGAGTACCAATACTGCGCCGACAGCTTCGAAATGATCGGTTCGATGGTCAGGTAGGGGATGCAGAGGTTCATCATGCCCTCGACGTCGCCGATCTTGGTCTCGAGCGTGACCAGCACCACCATCTCGGTCGGGGGGACGATCTGCGCGAACTGCGGGTTGTTCTCGATCTGCGAGAGCCGGGGGCGGAGGTCGATCACCTGGGTCCACGCCTCGCGCATGTTCCCCAGTATGCGGACGATGATGCCCTCCATGACGGAGTGCTCGATGTCCGAGAGTTCGCGGTTGAGCTTGGAGCCTTCTCCCGAGCCGCCGAAAAGGCGGTCGATGATGGTGAAGGTGATGGTCGGGTCGACCTCGAGGATGGCCTGTCCCTTGAGCGGGTCCATGCTGATGACCGCCAGCGTGGTCGGCGTCGGGATGGAGCGGATGAACTCCTCGTAGGTCAGCTGGTCGACGCTCGCGACGTGCACGTGCACGAGGACGCGCAGGCTCGCGGACAGGGCCGTCGTCGTCAGGCGCGAGAAGGTTTCGTGCATGTTCTGCACGGTGCGCATCTGCTCCTTCGAGAACTTGTCCGGGCGCTTGAAGTCGTAGATCTTGATCTTGCGCGTGTCGGCGGCCGGCCGGATCGATTCGATCTCGGCCGCGTCGCCCGCGTTGATCGCGGTCAGGAGCTGGTCTATCTCGTCCTGAGACAGGACCTCGGTCATGCGGCCCTCCCTAGCCGTCCATAATTGCATGGACGGGCCCGCTTTGCAACGGCCCTGTTCAATCATCGGCCGCGGGAGGCCCCCATTGTAGCCAAAAGCGGGCTGCATGCGCGAGCCGTAACCCGCGGAATCGCGTACCCGCGATTCTCCCTCAGTTCAAATCATCCATGTCGGGATTGCAAGCACAGGATGAGGCCAGGTCGCGCGAAGCGCGACCGCTACCATCCCTACCCTACCGAAAGCGGGCCAAAGGCCCGCATGCGCGCACCGTAACGGACGAAGCCCCGTACCCGGGGCTTCTCCCTCAGTTCAAGTCATAAACGTCGTATAGAGGAGCGCAGGATGCGCGCACTGTCACGGACGAAGCGCCGTATCCGGCGCTTCGTCGATGGTTCAGAATCGCCAAGGATGGCGATTCTGAACCTATTGTTCTATCACCTGCAGATCCCGGAAGTAGATGGCGCGGACTTCGCCCTTCTCCACCATCCAGTTGAGCATCTGCCGGATCTCTTCCTTCAGGATGCTCTCGCGTTGCGGGGTGAGCTCCTCGGCGAGCTTCCTGGAGAAGAAGTTGCGCAGGGCGTCCTGCATCTGGACCTTGCGGGTGGTGAACTCGTTCTGAAGCTCCTTGTCCCGTTCGTCATAGCCGAGGATGACCTCGACGACGACCGAGCGCGGCTCGGGATCGGCGGTGCGGGCGCGGATGCTGGGCAGTTCGGAATAGACGGCCCAGGCGGGCGTCGAGGCCTGGTAGGCCTCGGAAACCGGCAGCGCGGTCTGCGAGGAGCCGCGGCCGTTCAGCACGCTCACGGTGACCACCACGATGGTGACGATTAGCGCGATGAGCGCGAGGGCTATGCCGACGAACATGAGTATGCGGAGGATGCCCGAGCCGCCGCCCTTGGGCTTGGCCTGCGCCGGCTGCTCGCCGCCGGACTCGTCGAAATTCAACGAACTGTCTTCGTACTGGTCGCTCATGGCGTTCCTCCGTGATCTCGCGGCCCGACCGGCCTACAGGTGGCCCTCGTCGAGGATGATGACGTCGATGCGGCGGTTGTAGGCCCGGCCCTCCTCGGTGTCGTTCGTCGCGATCGGCACCGTGTCGGCGAAGCCCGCCACCTGGAAGCGCCGCTCGTCGGCGCCGAAATCGGCCAGGTACTTCAGCGTGTTGATGGAGCGGGCGACCGAGAGCTCCCAGTTGGACGGCCAGGGTCCGTCCGGATCGGTCGGCGCGGCGTCGGTGTGACCCTCGATGCGGAAACGGCGCTCGCCCAGGTCCGGGCTCTTGAGGAGCTCGGCCAGGCGCATGAGGAGCTCGCGGGTGGCCTCGATGTCCAGCTCGGCGCTCGCCGGCCTGAAGAACGCGTCGCCCGCGAGCGTAATGACGAGTCCGCGCTCGTCGCTCGTGACGCGGACCTTGTTCGACTTGATCTCGGGCTGGAAGAGCGAGACGGCCTTCTTCTTGGCCACGGCGAGCATCTTTCCCTTCTCGAGCGAGGGCAGCTGGTTGACCGAGTTGCCGAGCTCGGCGAGCTTTCCCGCCGAGACGGTCTCGCCGCCGGCGGCCGCGCCCATGCCGACGTTGTTGAAGCTGGAGATGAGGGCCTGGATCTGCGGCTCGGTGACCTCGGCCGTCTCGAAGAGGGCGACGAAGAAGCAGAGGAGCAGCGTCACCATGTCGGAATAGGTGACGATCCACTCCCCGGTGCCGCCGCCGCCCTGCTCCCCGCCCTTCTTCCTCGCCACGAGCTGCCCCTTAGTCCTTGCCGAACTTGTCGATGACGGCGGCCTTGTCGGCCGGATTGAGGTAGCTCGCGAGCTTGACGAGGAGGATGCGCGGATTGTCGCCCGCCTGGATGGAAAGCACGCCCTCGATGCACATTTCCTTGATCAGGGTCTCGTCGTGGTCCTGCCCGGCCATCTTGCCCATGAGCGGCGTGAAGGCGTAGTTCGCCATGATGGCGCCGTAGAAGGTGGTGATGAGGGCCACGGCCATGTTCGGCCCGATGCGGCTCTTGTCCTCGAGGTTGCGCATCATGCCGATGAGGCCCATGACGGTACCGAGCATGCCGAAGCCCGGCGCCAGCTTCGACCAGACGTCGAGCATGCGGATCCAGCGGCCGTGCCGCTCGTTCATCTGGTTGAGCTCGGTCTCCATGATGGTCCGGATGATCTCCGCGTCCGTGCCGTCGACCACGAGCTTGAGGCCCTGCTGGAGGAACTTGTCGTCGAGCTCGTTGATGTATTCCTCGAGCGAGAGGATGCCTTCGCGGCGGGCGCGGTCGGCCAGCTCGAACAGCTTCTCGACCAGGGCGCGGCCGCCAAAGTCCCGGACCTTGAAGGCCAGCCCGATGATCCTCCAGATGCCGAGGCCTTCCTTCAGGCTGAAGTTGGTCATGAGGGCGGCGTAGGAGCCGCCGATGGTCATGATGACCGAGGGCAGGTCGACGAAAGCGTCGACCGATGATCCCGAGGCGAGCGCGGAGGTGACGATCGCGGCGAAACCGCCTATCAGCCCTATCAGGGTACCGAGATCCACGGGCTACTCCTCGTTGCCGAAAAGGCCGAGCTTCCGGCGGTAGGCGACGATCGCGTCGACGACCGCCTCGACGCCCTCGCGGACTATCACGTGCTTGCCGCTGGTCATGGTCAGCGTAGTGTCCGGAGTCGCCTCAATATACTCGATGAGGTGGGGGTTTATCCAGAAGTTCTTTCCGCCGAGCTGCGTGAGCTGGATCAAGGACCGCCTCCTCTTGCCGCGCGGATGGCCCCGCCGCCGTCCCGGCCGGCGGGGCCTCCGTCTAGCGGCGCCTTAGCGCTTGAGCGTCAGGAGCTCCTGGAGCATCTGGTCGCTCGTCTGTATGGTCTTCGAGTTGGCCTGGAAGCCGCGCTGCGTCACGATCATGTCGGTGAACTGCTCGGCCAGGTCGACGTTGGACATCTCGAGGGTTCCCGCGAAGATCTTGCCCTTCCCGGCTATGCCGGAGGGCCCGATGTTGGCGAGGCCCGAGTTGATGGTTTCGACGAAGTTGGTCTCGCCGGTCTTCTCGAGGCCGCCGGGGTTGGTGAAGGTGGCGAGGGCCACCTGTCCTATGGTCCGGTTGGAGCCGTTGGAGTAGACCGCGGTGACGACGCCGGACTGGTCGATCTTGAAGGTTTCGAGGTAGCCCATCGAGTACCCGTCCTGCATGAAGACCTTGGTGCTCGAGGCCTCGGCGAACTGGGTTATGGTGTTGCGCACCGAGCCCACGGTCCCGAGGTTGAGGAGGAAGTTCTGGCGGAGCGGCGCGCCTTCGACGGCGGTCGCGTCGGCCACGTCGAAGCCGACGTTGATCGAGAGCTGTCCCGCGTCGGGACCGGTCGCGCCGTTCTCGTCGGTGACGCGCAGGAGGGTTCCGAGGTTGGAGAACTCCACGATGAAGGTGTTGCCGCCGGGGTTGGCCGGGTCGACGCCGACCGCGGCGTTGGTGCCGACGGCGGCTTCCGGGTCCACGTTGACCGTGGCGAGCCACTGGTTGGCCTGGCCGGCCACCTTGGAGAAGTCGACGCGGAGGATGTGCTCGATGCCGAAGGCGTCGTAGACCTTCTCCTCGACGCGCCAGGTGTTCTGGCGGACCGTCTCGGGGGCGGCGCCCTCGGGAATCTCCGCGAGGCGTTTGTCGAGGTTGCAGGCCAGGTCGACCATGGAGGTCGCCTTGGCCGGGTCCTTCGAGCCGATCGGAATGACCAGGTCCTCGAGCGGGCCGGACGAGTTGAGGACCTCGACGCCGTTGATGACCGTGGCGTTCCAGCCCTGCACCCGGAAGCCGTTGCCCGGGTTGACGAGGCGGCCGTCGGCGTCGAGGCCGAGGGCGCCGGCGCGGGTGTAGAAGGTGCGGTCGCCGCGCTGGAGGATGAAGAAGCCGTTGCCCTGCACCGCGAGGTCGGTCATGACGCCGGTGGTCTGCAGTGAGCCCTGCGTGTGGATGGTGTCGATCGAGGCGATCGACATGCCGAGGCCGATCTCCTTCGGGTTGACGCCGCCGACCTCCTCGTTGGGGCGGGCCGCTCCGGACATCTGCTGGTAGAGCAGGTCCTGGAAATTCACGCGGCCCTTCTTGAAGCCGGTGGTGTTGACGTTGGCGATGTTGTTGCCGAGCACGTCCATGCGGACCTGGTGGTTCTGCAGGCCGGCGACGCCGGAATACAATGAGCGCATCATGGCGGCGCCTCCTTACTCTATGACGGTGGAGACCTGCTCGAGGTCCCAGAACGATCCGTTGACCATGACCATGGGGTACGCGCCCCGCATGACCTGGGTGACCTGGCCCGACACGACGCGGTCGCCGGCCTGGACCTCGACCTGCTTGCCGAGGAGTCCCATGGCCTCCGACGAGCCAAGCAGGGCGGCGACCTTCGAGAAGTTCGCGCTCATGTTGGTCATCTGCTCCAGGCTCGAGAACTGGGCCATCTGGGCGATGAACTCGCGATCCTCCATCGGGGCCGTCGGGTCCTGGTGCTGGAGCTGGGTGACGAGGATCTTGAGGAAGTCGTCCTTGTCCAGCTCGGTCTTCTGCCCGCGCCCCTCGTTGAGGGCTTTGTTGAGCGCGGCGACCTCGAATTCGGTGCGCGCGAGCGCGGCGGGGTCCATTGCGGTCGAAAGCGATGCGATATCCACGGGAATCTCCTTCCTCGTCGCTATGCCAGGATGTCGACGCGCCCTTCGGCGCGCCGGGCTTCGATCGCCCGTTCCGTGGGCACCGCCCGGTCGAAGCTCGAAAGCCGCTCCGACCAGAACGGCCCGGAGTCCTCTCCGGGTCCTGCGCCGGGATTCCCTTCCCGTCCTTCGCTCCCGACCGACACCTCGAGGCTCGAGCTTTCGAACCCCTCGCGGGCGAAGGCGTCCTTGAGGCCGTCCAGGGCCTTCTCGAACGCGGCCTTCGCCTCCTCGCTCTCGACGAGGATGCGGCCTTCTATACTCTTCTCGGCGAGCCGGAGCTCGATCTTGACGCCTCCGAGGCTTTCAGGTTCCAGCCGGAGGCGGATGAGGCCGGAATCGCCGTCCTTGAGGACGATCTGGGCGGCCTTGACGATGTCGACGGCGCCTTCGCTCCCGAGCCTCGCGGCGAGCGCGTCGGTGAAGCTCTTCCCGCGCGCGGCCTCCATTCCGGAAGGCGCGTCGGCCTTGCCGCTCCCCTCGCCGGCGCCTTCGGCGCGACCCTGGAGGGCGGAGAGCTCGCCGCCGCCGTCCCTCGGCCCTGACTGCGCGTCCGGACCGGCCGGTCCCTCGAGCTTGAGCCTGAGGTCGACGACTTTGAGTTCGGGTCCGGCCGCCTCTTCCCGACGGGTCTTGCCGCGCTTCCGCGGGCTTTCTTCAAGTTTGCCGGAACGCTCCGCCTCGTCGCCTTCCTTCCGGGACTGCGCCGAGGCGCCCGCGTCCGGCCTCGGCGCCGACGCGGCCTGGAGGAGCGACGCGGCGCCTTCGGCGCCGAACGCTTCCCGCGGACCTTCCTTGGCGCGCGCCTTGGTCGTCCGGGCATCCTTCCCGGTCGGATTCGTCGCGTCCGTCGACAAGGCGTCGACGGGATCCGGCGTCCGGATGGATGGGCCTTCCCCGCGCGCGGGTCTCTTCCCGGCGGTCTCGGGGACTAGCTCGGTCGCTTGCGGATCGGCGCCGCGTCGCGTCGGGGACGCCGCCGCGCGTCCGGGCTGGAGCGCTTTCGCGCCTCGCGGAAGACCGGGATCGACCTCCGCGCGCTCGGCGGACTGGAAGCGCGCGAAGAACGCGGCGAAGGCTCCGCTCCCGCCTTTCTTCGAGGACTTCCGCCCGGAGAAAAGGCCCGGACCCTCGACGCCCGCCTTGGCTGGCGGACCGCCCGGGTGATTCTGGACTGGGGTCGCTAGCATGTATCGCACCGCTCCTCGCGATCGCAGGGCGGAGCGTCCGAGGCCTCCCTGGCCTTACGGTAGCGCGGCCGGTTTCTCGGCCATTTTCCGCTGTAGGGCCGCGGCGCGGTCGGCGGGCATCAGCGAGAGCCAGTAGGCGACGATCGAATCCGTCCCTTCCCGGCGCGCGATGTCCTCGACCATCCTGAGCACGTCGATGACCAGCTGGTCGTCCATCGAGCCCAGGATCTCCACGGCGTCCGCGGGCCTCATTCCGGTGAGGTAGCGGGCGTTCTGCTCCACGTTCGCCTTTCTATTGTCGAACGCTTCGAGCGAGCTGTTGAACGATTTTTCCCGATCCGCGAGCGCGGCCTCGCGGTCGGCCAGGTCCTCGGCCAGGGCCTGGAGCTCGGCCTCTCGGGAATCGAGGGAGCTCGCGAGGGCGGCGAGCTCCTGGCGGCCGGCCTCGAGGGTCGCGAGCTGCTTGCCGAGCCGCTCGTCGTCGAGGAGGGTCGGCGAATCCGGGTCGAAGGGGCTCCGCTCGGCGGTGTCGATGCCGACCAGCCGGTAGGCGGGCGCGAACACGGCCTTCGCGTCGACGAGGCCGAGGAAGTCGAACCAGATGAGCCCGCCGACCACGAGCGCGAGGATGAGGATGAGCATGACCACGATGCGCCCCAGGACCCGGGGCCTTCCGAACGACGCCATCTACGCTCCCCTCGCCGTTTCCGCCGCGGATGCTTCCTCCGCCTCCCTGCGCCGGCGCGCGACGCGCGCCGTCTGCCCGATGTCGTCGAGGCGGGCGGTCTCCTCGCGCGAGGCGGCCTTATAATACTCCGCCATCTTCCGGTCGCGCAACTTTCCGACGAGCTCGCGATCGCGGTTGGCCTCGATCCAGGCCTTCCGGGCCTCCTCGCGCGCGAGCTCGGCTTTGGCGAGGTTTTCGAGCAACTTCGCCTTCTCGCCCTCGAGCCGGGCGCCGAAGCGCTCCGAGGCTCGGTAATCGTCGAGGGTGCGCCCCGGGGAAAAGCGCTCTCGCGCGTTCGCGGCGGCGCGCTCGGCGTTGGCGGCCAGGTCCGCCTCGAGGAGGGCGCAGCGTCCCGAGGCGGCGGCGAGCGCGGCCTCGGCGCGTTTTTCCTTCCATTCGCGCACCTCGAGCACTTTCTGAAGGCTGAAGGCGAAGCGCTTCATGCGGTGCCGGCCTCGCCCGGCGAGGCTTCCACGGGCTCGGGCCCGGCCGGGGCTACGGGAATGGTCGAGCGCGGAGGCGCCAGCGCCGCGTCCGCCTCGGCCTCGGCGCGCGCCGATCGGGCGTAGCCGCCCGGCGGCGTCCACGAAGGTCCGGCCAGGTCCGCGAAGGGTTCCCAGTCCGCGGCGGGAATCTCGACGCCCGAGATGGCGGCGAGTCCGGCCATGGTCTCGCCGATAGGGGCGCGCTCGCCGACGGCCTGGGTCAGGAAGGCCTCGACGCCCTCGCGGGCGGCGATGGCCGCGTCGATGCCCTTGTCGGCGCCCTTCTGGTAGGCGCCGATGGAGATCATGTCCTCGTTCTCGGCGTAGACCGCCATGAGCTTCCGCACCGCGCCCATGGCCTTCTGCGTGAGCGGTCCGGTCACGGCGGGCGAAAGGCGCGAAATGCTCTTGAGCACGTCGACGGCCGGGTAGTGGTAGCGCTCTGCCAGCTTTCGGGTGAGCACGACGTGGCCGTCCAGGATGCCGCGGACCGTGTCCGCGATCGGCTCGTCCATGTCGTCGCCGTCCACCAGGATGGTGAAGACGCCGGTGATGGTGCCCTTGTCGCTGGTGCCCGCGCGCTCGAGGAGGCGCGGCATCGAGTCGAACACGCTCGGGGTGTAGCCCCGGGTGGCCGGCGGCTCGCCGGCCGCGAGCCCGATCTCGCGCTGGGCGCGCGCGAAGCGGGTGACCGAGTCGAAGAGCAGCATGACGTCGGCGCCCTGGTCGCGGAAGTACTCGGCGACGGCGGCGGCCACGTAGGCGCCGCGCAGGCGGGCCAGCGGGGGCGTGTCGCTCGTGGAGACGATCAGCACCGAGCGCGCGAGCCCCTCCTCGCCCAGGTCGTTCTCGATGAAGTCGCGCACCTCGCGGCCGCGCTCGCCGATCAGGGCGATGACGTTGACGTCGGCGTCGGTGTTGCGCGCGATCATGCCGAGCAGGGTCGACTTGCCGACGCCGGAGCCCGCGAAGACGCCGATGCGCTGCCCCTTGCCGAGCGGCAGGAGCCCGTCGATCGAGCGGACGCCCGTCACCACGCGCTTGGTGATGCGCCGCCGGGTCAGGGCGTCGGGCGGGGCCGCGACCGCGGGGTAGCGGACCGGGCTCGCGACGTCGCCCTTCCCGTCCGTGGGCCTGCCCATGGAATCCAGGACCCGGCCGAGCAGGCGCTCCGAGACGGGAACGGAGAGCAGCTCGCCCGTGGCTATGACGCGCGAGCCCACCTCGATGCCGTCGAGGGGCGAGTAGGACATGAGCTGGACGGCGTCCTTGCGGAGCCCGGCCACCTCGGCCCAGGCGGTCTTCCCGGTGCGGGGGACGAGGATCTTGCAGACCTCGCCGACCACCGCCTGCGGACCCTCGCTCTCGACGAGCAGGCCCTGCACCCGCGTGACGCGTCCCGCGTACTTGATGGGATCCGCGGCGTCCACCGCGTCCAGGTACTTGCCGACAAGGTCGAGGCTCAAGACTGGACCTTGCCCCGCGCCTTGATGGGCGAGATGTCGAGGATCTTCTCCTCGAGCTCGTGGAGCTGGCTCTGGATGCGCGCGTCGATCTCGCCGAAGTCTGTCTCGATGACGCAGCCGCCGCGGTCGATGGAGGTGTCCTCGACGACGACCAGGTTCTTGGCGTTCTCGGCCATCGCGATGAAGTCCTTGAGGTGCTCGCTCGCGAGCTGGAGGTCGGCCAGGTTCACCTTGATGGTCACCTCGCTCCGGGCCTTGAGCTTGCGCAGGGCCTGGGCGATGTTGGACACCACCACGTTCTTCTGGTTCTCGCTGATGACCTTGACCACCTTGCGGGCCACGAGCAGCACGAGCTCGACGATCTGGCCCTCGGTCTTCTCGAGGATCTCGTTGCGCTTGTCGAGGGCGCGGTCGATGACGATATGGAGGCGGTCCACGAGGCGCTCGACCTCGCGCACGCCTTCCTTGTAGCCTTCCTCGCGGCCCTGTTCGAAGCCCTTCTTGAAGGCGTCCTTCTGCACGGCGTCGACCCGGGCCATCGCCTCCGCCTCGAGCTGCCGCACCTTCGACTCGGCTTCCGCGAGCAGGCGCGCGGTCTCCTCCTCCGCCTCGCGGCGGAGCTTCTGGGCCTGGTCGGTCTTGCGCTTGACGTCCTCGAAGGCGGCGGACTCCGCGCGGCGGATGATCTCCTCGGCCTCGGCGCGGGCGGCGGCCGCCATGGCCTCCTTCTCGCGCTCCCAGTCGGCCTTGAAAGCCTCGGCCTCGCGGCGGAGCTCGTCGGCGGTGGGACCCGAGTACTCCTCGAAGGGCTCGGGCTCCGCGACCGCTTCCTCGACCTCGCCGCCCGGGGCCTCGACCATGAATTTCGTGCCGAGGTGGACGATCTCCGCGGGCCTGAATACCGTCTTCGCCATGCCTTACCTTCCCTGGCCGCGCCCGAGAGCGGGCGCTATTGCACGAGCTCGTCGCCCTCCCCGCGGGAGATGACGATGTCGCCGGTCTCCTCGAGGTGGCGGATGATGGACACGATCTTCTGCTGCGCTTCCTCGACGTCCTTGAGGCGCACCGGCCCCATGTACTCCATGTCTTCCTTGAGCATGGCCGCGGCGCGCTTGGACTGGTTCTTGTAGATCTTCTCGGCGACCTCGGGATCGACGCCCTTGAGCGCCTTGGCCAGCTCCGCCGAGTCGACCTCGCGGATGAGCTTCTGGATGGAGCGGTCGTCCAGGAGGACGATGTCCTCGAAGACGAACATCTTCTTCTTGATTTCCTCGGCGAGCTCGGGGTTCTCCTCCTCGAGGCTCTCGATGATGCCCTTCTCCGTGGTGCGGTCGACCAGGTTGAGGATCTCGACGATGGAGTCGACGCCGCCCGCGGCGGTGAAGTCCTCGCTCGACAGGGTGGACAGCTTCTTCTCGAGCACGCGCTCCACCTCGCGGAGCACCTCCGGGCTGGTGCGGTCCATGGTGGCGATGCGCCGGGCCACGTCCGACTGCGCCTCGTGGGGCAGCTTCTGGAGTATGTAGCCGGCCTTGTTCGGCTCGAGGTAGGCGAGGATGAGCGCGATGGTCTGCGGGTGCTCCTGCTGGATGAAGTTCAGGAGGTGCGCCGGGTCCGTGCGCCGGATGAAGTCGAAGGGCCTGACCTGGAGGCTCGAGGTCAGGCGGTTGATGATGTCGATGGCCTTCTGCGAGCCGAGCGCCTTCTCGAGGAGCTCGCGCGCGTAGTCGATGCCGCCCGAGGTGATGAAGTCCGCGGCCATCATGAGTTCCTGGAACTCCATGAGGACGGCGTCCTTCTGCTCGGGCTCGATGGCGTCGAGCCTAGCGATCTCGAAGGTCAGGGTCTCGATCTCGTCCTCGCGCAGGTGCTTGAAGATCTCGCTGGAGATTTCCGAGCCGAGCGAGACGAGGAAGATGGCGGCCTTCTGCCGGCCCGAGAGCTCCTTGCCCTTGGCGCCCTTCTTCCCGCCGGAAGCCTTGGGCGCCTGTTCCTTCTCCGAAGGCCGGGACTGGGTCCGGGCCGGCTGCGACGCCATTCGCTACTCCTCCCGGAGCCAGGTCCGGATGAGCTGGGCCACGTCCTCGGGATGCTCCTTGGCCAGGTTGATGGCGTGCTCCTGGAGCTCGAGGC
>JADFDI010000009.1 GCA_018262985.1 Spirochaetota bacterium
GCCGAGCGCGAAGCATTGCTCCCGTACCGCCTCGATCCGTCAAGCTACAGGAACAATGGGGTGAAATAGACGCTTACCATTAAGCGACCACTGATCTGAACATAGTGGACAGTCAGCATCTAGATAGCGGCTACGTTTATGGTCTGAATCATCATACCAATTGAAAGCAGGTTTTATGATGAGGTAGTGTTCACTCATGGCGAAGAACGTTTTTAGGGCAAGTTGAATAGATCCGTTACTAGCACATCTTTCGGCCAGCCACATTAGCACGTGATGATCAGCTCGGACTGGTTTACTGGCCAGTAGAATCGAGACCCAGCGTGTGAGATCTGACTCGTTTAGTGTTTTATCCTTGTTAACACCAAGTTCTCGTCCTATATACCACCAAAAAAGCGGTTGCAGCTGTAGTTCGTGAGAAGCAAGTATCTCAAACATTGTGTCGGCGTGCGTAATGACGAAATGATCCGCTACCCACGAAGCCAGAAGCTTCTCTCTTTCGCTAAGCTCAGTATTCCCAAAGAGTGCATCAAGGTGCTTCCGCGCATTCAACCATTTTAGCCATTCGGGATCCCGAGCGACTTTTAACAAAAAGCGCATCGTGCTTATGTCGCGTAGTGCCTGTTCGACCTCACTTATGGTCTCTTCGTCTATAGGTGGAATATGACTGCCGATTTCCACTAGTCGGGTTTGCCAATCAAGAGCGCCGCGAGTAACTCTGTCAGCGAGTCGATGCACGCCATCATATAGTTCGGTGAATGGATCAGAACCAGTTAGCTTTGTAAAGCGTATTGGCTTAATACCCAGCAGATCCCAATTGCCTACTTCGTCTGTAAGTGCAAATCGTCCAGCAACATTATCAGCTGGAAGAGCTCGCGTCAGGTAATTCATAACTACATCATTATGGCTGTAACCAACAAATAGAACAGTGAAGCGATGGAAAACATCCACCAAGAAACGCCGCGCCCATCCTTCTGTTAGATATGCGCGACCGAAATCAGCATCGGTCAGAACCATTTCCTGGGCTCGAGGAAGTGCTCCATGGACATGTACGATACCATTAAAGTCATAACCCAATGGTAGGGCTGGAGCTTTGTAGACATCGGGCGTTGAACCAAATACCATGCGCGCAGCAGTCTCAAAATGGAGATCAAAGTTGGTCGTCACCAACCTCACGCGATCCGCAGTACGGAATATTCGTAAGATGTCTTGATGGAGAGCATTAGGTGCGCTACCTGGTGGTGAGAGGAATTGAGCAGCTCGCTCATGTACGGCCACCTTCCGATGCTGCAGTTGACCCAAAAAACGATCTAGCGGTTCTGTGGGGGCGAGTCCTGTGCCTTGAGCAACATCACAGGTCAGCTTCCAGAAGCTGGATAGATTGGAAGGTGCTCCCATCGAGACACCAGCGCCAGCGAAGATTACAAGATTGTTATTACGAATCGCATCGAGGACTCCATCATCGAAATCGATTGAACCGAGCTTAATCATACTTGTAACTCGCCCAGAAGTGCCCGGCGAAATAATCCTGTGTAGTTTTTGGTGCAAGTAAAAAGCTCCAGATGCTTAGTATCACCATATTGCAGTTTTTGTTGATTGCTATTTTCCATTCTTATCCCCTTCACCAAGTATTCTGCCGTGATGGATACCCTACTTGCGTCATAAAAAATGACTCCAAGCAAAGCAAGCAACATAGCCAGTATGAGTAAGGCATCTGTTTGATACTTCAAGACTATCCGGCAGTTTTATCCCAACCTTTCAGGGTGGATGGAATCCTAAGGCTCTCCATGAGATCCGATTCGTAGCGACCAGCGATCACTGTATCTACATTCGATAAAGCTGCGGTTGTTGAAGAATAGATTCCTAAAACTTCTCCACCTAACCGTAGTTCGCAAGTATTCACTGATTCTATAAGCTCGAAAACGCCGATTGATGATCGATACTGATAAACTCTAGGCCCCATAGATCCTCCAAAGGATAAACTGATCACCGATGTAAAATCCCCACCAGCTCTATCAACTTTCCATAACTATCCACCACGTCATACTTCACATGTTCCGGGTTGAGCTTTCGGTTGATTTCCAGGAAAAACTTTCGGGCGCATTCGATCTTGGTTTCTTCTATTTTGCGCAGTTCCATGGTAGACATTGTTCCTTTGGTCTCTGCTACAAAATATACATGTTTGACGGAACCTTCCTTGAACGAGATGGCCCAGTCCGGGTTATAGTCTCCTACTGGGGTTGGTATTAAAAATCCTCTTGGCAGCTTTGCGTAGACAACAACTTCGTTGCTGGTATCTAGTTCGTTTACAAACGACCGTTCCACTTTAGAGTCGGTTATCACATAGTCATAAATATGATTCTTGAGCTTGGAGCCGGCCTTGGTAAAATCCTGCTTGGTCTGACCGGCGGTAAAAATATCTACATCATGGGTTTCGGCAATGTTGTCGTAGCTAAGGCGCTCAACGATGATGGTGGCCTTTTGCTCGTTTATCAGTCTTGAAGCCTCTGTTATGAAGTGCTCAGGATTTTGCTTGAACTGGTTGAAGACATCCGGGTGCAGTCCGGACAGTATTGCTGCTACAGTTTTCCTGGTAAGCTGCGTATTCTCGCTGATTTTTCCCAAGAGATCATAGGTAACAAAGGAATGAACCGACGCCTTGTTGACTTCAGTTGAAGTGGCGGTTACGGAAAAACCGTCCCCGCTTTTCAGTTGCGCGTCGGTTACCTGGGCCAGCTGTTCACCCTTCTGGATCGTATACTGCAAAGGCGTAACATGGAGCTCCTTGTCGAGGGTACGAATACTATTGCGGATCAACTCGGATGAATCAAACTCCACGCGGTAAATGGCCTTCTGGTTGATCCTGCTCCAGAGTTCCTTAAACTCTTTCTTTTGAAAATTGGCATTGAGCGGGTTAATCTTGGGCTTGCGGTCATCGCCAACTTCAGGCAACATAGCATCACTGTAAACGCTATCAATCAACGTGAAGATCTGCTCTTTGTAAGGCGCGAGTTCGGGTGGAAGCGGTGACAAGGCGTCTGCTGCTTTGGCTTCATGATAGGCAACAGCTACCTGGTCGGAATCATCGGTATAATCATGCTTTAACAGGTACTTGTAAATCTGTTTGGCTATGGCAGGAGTTACTTCAATAGCTCCAGTCTCGGTTTGCATGAGTTTCCCGGTAAAGTATGCTTCATCTGCCTTGCGCGGCCTGGCAGAAAGTGACGCGCTGATTTCTTTCTGTAGGTTTCCCACAAAGTCCTTGTAGCTCTCACTGGCTACGACGGTAAGAACATTGATATCATGGACGATGGCCGGATTATCCATGCGGTCCCCAAATTGGTTGACGCTGATACGCAGCCCGCGGCCAACCTCCTGCCGGCGCGATATGGTATTGTCGCTATGTTTGAGCATGCACATGACAAACACATTGGGGTTATCCCAGCCTTCACGCAAGGCGGAATGGGAGAAGATAAACCGTACCGGTTCTGCGAATGATAACAGCCGTTCTTTGTCCTTCAAGATGAGGTCATAAGCGTCTACATCATCGGAAAGGCCGGCATCTTCGCCCCGGGCGGCTACACTCGGATCGACCAAGTGCTTTGTTTTTCTGTCGATCGAGAAGTAGCCATTATGCGTCCGGTCTATCGTTATCTCACTCAGATATTTTCTATAAGCCTCATTGTCGAAAGCAAGTTCACCCAGGTAGTCATTTTTCAGCTGCTCGTACTCTTCGTCAAAGATTCGGGCATATTCACCTTTCTCATCAGCCTGGCTGTAATCACGATACTTTGCTACTTCATCGATAAAGAACAAGGACAGTACCTTGATTCCTTGGTTGAAGAGCTGCTGTTCCTTTTCGAAGTGGGCTTTAATCGTTTCCCGTATCTGAATACGCCGGATCGTCATCTCGGTAACATCCCCAGTGGCATCCCCCGCCGAGAGGATATGCCCATTGGTAAACTCGACAGTATCCTTGGTGGCATCAATCTGGGCGATAACAAAGCCACGATATTGATCAAGCTCATTGGCTTCAACAAACAGATCGCGACCTTTACCAAGGCGTTTTATGATTCGTTTAATGCCGGTTCCCTGCCTGACTTCCATTTCTATACGGGCGACCGGAGCCGCCTTAGATACTTCTATGGATTCCAGGTACAGATAGGCACTGGTCCCGGCCAGTCCTTTTACCGAAATACCCCGGACAGCTATCTTCTTGACGAGTTTCTGGTTATAGGCATCCAGAGCGTCCAGGCGATGGATCTTGTTATGTGTTTTCCTATGCGTTGCAGAGTATCGAATGATCATTAACGGCTTAAACTTTGCTATAGATTCAATTGTAACTGGACCTTCCATCTTTTGTGGTTCATCGAGAACAAGAATGGGACGGTTGCTGCTGATAACGTCTATCGGCCTTCTGGACTGGAAATCATCCAGCTCATCATAGATGCGGCGGTTATCTGCCCCACGAGCGGCAAAGGCCTGGATATTGATAACCATCACATTGATGCCAGCATCGGAAGAAAAGCTCTCCAGATGATGTAATTGCTTTGAGTTGTAGGCAAAGAAACGTGCTTTTTTGCCATACGTTTCAGTAAAATGCTCAGCGGTAATCTCGAGAGACTTGAGGGCCCCTTCCCGGATGGCAATACTGGGGACAACGACGATGAACTTGGTCCAGCCATACTGCTTGTTCATCTCAAAGAAAGTCTTGATGTAGCAGTAGGTCTTACCAGTACCAGTTTCCATCTCTACATCGAGGTTCACCTTGCAGCCTGCGCTATGTACCAATGTTTCAGAAACAGGCAAGTTCTGCCTACGTTGGACCATTTGGATATTGTGCAAGAGTGCTGAATCTGCCAATTGAATATCGGCATTCTTAAAGCCGCTCTGGCTGGTATCAAGGCCTTCAAGCTCAGGTTCTTCGCCAGCCTTGATGCTTCGGTTTCCTGGGTCCATACGATACTTTATACCACTCATATTCACCTGGCCGGCAAAGCAATCTAGCACCGATTCGACAGCATTAGTTTGATATGGTTGTACTTTGAACTTAAGTTTCATTATACCACCCTCATATCGACCGTACTTCGGTGCCCGGTGACAGTTGCTTAAATATCTGTTCGGCATTGATTTTGACAGAATCGGAGGCAAAGCTTGAATCCCGGAAGACCACGCGCAACGGCTTATGCCCGGCCAGTTCCTTTATCAAAGCCTCGGTAACACCGGCATCAAAACAGGCTACCAGGTCATAGGGCGGCTGATTGACGAAGAAGACGGTTCTACCCTGTATGACCTTTTGGCTAATGGGCAAGGTAAGGTCCACACCCCAATCCAGCAATACTTGGAATAATAAGTCTTCCGGTGTTCGATCCGGTTTGATATTATCCATCATGCCACTCACCAAATCCTGTTTGATGGCATCGGGAGTATAGTAGACATCGGCCATGTTGGAGGTATCGACCTTGAGTACGCGGAATCCGATATCGAGGGCCTGTGCAGTCAAGCCATGTTCTTCCTTGATCTTCTTACCTGCCCGGCGGATGCGTTCTTTACTGATTTCTGCAATGTTCTTGTAGCCAGCTTTGAAGGCTTCAGATTTTTCATCACAAGGCTCAGGTAACTGAACCATGATGAATTGTCGTTTGCCACCATCTTCGGCGTTAAGCTGCATGACTGCGTGGGCTGTTGTTGAAGATCCTGCAAAAAAATCAAGTGCAATTGAGTTTTTATCCCAATTAGTAGATGCCGCCAGAATATGTTTAATATAATTCACTGGTTTTGGATAACTCATAATATTTTCTGCTGCCATGATCGCACGAAGCTGTTCATAACCATCTTCATTAGTAGCACTCAGTTCAATTCCATTTATAAAACTACTTATCCCTTTATAGCTTTCTGGGTCATTTGCTTTATATGCTCTGACCTGCAAACTTTGTGTGTTTATTATAAGCTCGGCACCATTTTTTAATTGATTATCAAGATAATCTTGCCCCCAAATAAATGGCCCTCTTAACGTAAAAGCAGAAGTAATTATACCACTGTTTACAGCAAAATCATTTAAGAGCTCGACCGCACTAGAACCTTCACCATAAACACCAGAAACATAGTTTCCATCTGGTAATTTAGTCTTAACTTTGTTTGCCGGGAAATTCAATATTCCAATACTATTTGTGCGTTTTATTAAAGGTTGGGATTCAGTGCTATCGGCAACACCTCCAAACAGTTTTACAGATTTTGAATTACCATAAGCCAGCAACCATTCAGTTACAGATACAATTGTTTTCGATAAGAAGCTACCTTTTCTCTTTTTTAACCATGCCAAAGAACCAATGAAATTATCAGTACCAAAAACCTCATTCGCTAATTCTATTAAATTGGCAACTTCATGGTCATCAATGCTTATGAAGACAACACCATCATCGGTCAAAATATTACGAGCAAGCTTAAGTCTAGAATACATCATGCTCAGCCAATCCGAATGAAACCTCCCATTAGCTTCTGTATTCGCAACCAACCTGTTCCCCTGTTCATCCTTCTGATTGGACTTAACCAAAAACTCTTCTGCATCCTCCGCGAAGTCATCTTCGTAGATAAAATCATTACCGGTATTATACGGCGGATCAATGTAGATCATCTTGACCTTGCCAAGGTAGGTTTCCTGCAGCAGCTTCAGGGCATCAAGGTTGTCGCCTTCGACAAACAAGTTCTTGGTGGTATCAAAGTCCACGCTTTCTTCCCGGCAAGGCCGGAGAGTTTTTGCAATAGGTGCATTGGCGGTCAGCATAGCTTCGCGCTTGCCAGGCCAGTTCAGATGATAGCGTTCCTGCGGGCCTTCCACGATAGAGTCCGATAGCTCCTGCTTGAGCTGGTCGAAGTCGATTGCCAGCTTTAATTGGCCTTTGTCGTCCTTGGCTTCGGTAACGCAATTGGGAAACAGCTCGCGGATGCGGGCGATATTGTCTTGGGTCAAGTTTGGGGTATGCATTTTTAGCTTGTCCATAATTAATCCTTCCTCTTATTCTTAGGCTACTCTTCCACATTGGAAGCTAACTGTGCCAAATTATGATTCAATTCCCTTAACTCCGCATGAATCTCCACCTTACGGTTGAACTGCTTTTCCTTCCGCAGCCTTTGCTCGCAACGTTCCAACTCGCGCTCTATCAAACGGATGTTATCCATACGCTCTATCATCGCTTGCGTATCTTCCCCAGACCTTGCCGGGTATGGCAGCAAGGGCAGTAATAGGTATCGGTACAAGGCATCCAGATCAAAGACTACCGGCAGTGGCTGTCTAGGTGTAATAGAGGGCAACCAATCAGCAGAAAAGTATTCACTAAGCACCCATTTCGATGCATCGGCCTCGCTAGGGCGCTTATAGGCGGCAATCGGCTTTATCTTGTCTTCAAAGTGTAACTCAAAAAGAATCGGGAATGGAATCGCCTGGTCAATGCAGCGCAAAACCTCGGGCTTCAGTTCACCGTCTTTGAGCACAATAGTGAACACCTGGATTTCTGGCACAGCAGCAGTGGCCTTTATGTTGATGGTTTCTGGTGCCAGCTTGTATTGCCAGACTATCTGATCAACTTGACGGACAAAATACTCCTTCAGGGCAGTAGTGGGGCTACCATGCTCATAAATCTTGTTCTTGGGAACAACCCTGCCGAATGCAGCTTTGGGCGGATACTCGAACAAGAGACTCATGCTTGAGGCTCCTGAACAACCAGGAAACTGATAAGCTCAAAATCATTAAGGCCACTTATAGTTCCGGTCAGTGCACTGGTCTTCCCGCCAGAAAATAGGCTGTCTACATCCTTTTCTTCTTTGACCTCTATCATAGACCGGATAGCCTTGCCCAAGAGCTCAGAGTAGAGCTTCATGTTCCGGCCTTCGTCGGTTTGGGCATTGAAGACACGGCATACCTCCGTGATGGGGGCTTCCCGTACCTTGCAGCTGGTGCGAGCCAGATCAAGCAGCTGCTTGACTTCAGTATGATTCGCCAGTATCTCTCCATCGCGCGAGATATAAACCAAATAATAGGGATGCAAACGATTGTGCTGGCTTACATTGGCTTTGTCATTCAAATTGCGCAGGGTATAGATGACACCAGGCTTTAAGCCAAGCTCCGGTTGGCTCGGAACAACCGCATGCATACCTTTGGGAGCCAGGTCGAGTTCTCCATGGAGCTTTACGTAGTTAAGGAGGTCCATGCGGAAATCGTTCAGACCCAAGTCGGTTATGGATACACCGGTTTTAAGATCTTCCAGCTCGATTACTTCTTCTTGGAGTCGACGCAGCTGCTCCTTGCGGTAACTGACTTCACTGCTTTGGGCAGTAAGCACATTGTCATCGCCGGTAGCACTGACATCGGCAATCATCATACGGTTCTCCACCCGCTCCTTGAGGTTGATATATTCATCAAGGCTGATGTCCGGCCAGTAGTTGACCAATTGGATTACTTTGTTGCGCGAGCCAATGCGGTCAATGCGTCCGAAGCGCTGGATAATGCGTACCGGGTTCCAGTGGATATCGTAGTTGATAAGATAATCGCAGTCCTGCAAGTTCTGGCCTTCGGAAATACAATCGGTACCGATGAGCAGGTCGATTTCTCCACTTTCCTCGGGCATCACCAAGGCCTTCTCTTTGGCCAATGGGGAGAACAGAGTCAGGACCGTTTGAAAATCGTAACCCTTCTTTAAAGTGCATTTAGGAGCATCTTTGCCAGTGACTCTGCCAGTATGCAAGCCTCTGGCCTTGAACAACTCTGCCAGATTGTCATACAGGTAGTTGGCGGTATCGGCAAAAGCCGTGAATACCAGTACTTTGCGGTTGCCTTCGTTAATTGGTTTGTTGAGCTTATCCTGTATCACCTGCTTCAGATGCTGCAGCTTTGCGTCATCTTCCGGCTGGATTTGGTACATGACCGATAAAAGCTCATCGATTACAGCCAGGTCCTCCAAAAGATCATGTTCCCAGGATGGAACATCCATATCAGCCAGGCTGATTTTGACCTTTGTGCCAATTTGGTGTTCATCAGGAAATGGTACTTCATCATCGTCGGCCTCCAGGGATTCAACCTGTTCGGTCCAGTCCCCGACAGTACCACCGCCAGCCTCATTATATGCATTGATCTTGGCCAGCATGCCCTGATGGTTCTTCTGCAGGCTTGCCAAGGTAAGCCTGAATGCTTCAAGCGAGCTTTCCAAGCGTTTGAGCAGGTTGGTGGTCATCAGAGCCTGCAAACTGCGTTCCCGGTCGATCTGCTTAAACTTCTTCTTACCATCCTCAACCAGCGTATCGTAGAGATCTTCATACTTTTTAAGCCGGCTGGGCAGAATGTAGCTGATCGGCGCGTATACAGAAAGCTTAAGCAGGCTCAACTGAGTATAAATGGCATTGAAGTCGGGAATATTCGGCTTTCCGGTAAGCGGACAGCGAAACGATATAGGTTTTAACCGCTCAGGGAACGGGCCTATATCTTTCGTGTCATAGAACGATTGAATATGCTTGCGCGAACGAGCAATGGTCACGCTGTCAAGAAGTTCAAAGAAATCAAAGTCCAGGGCATCAAGAATGGCCTTGGCTGTCCTATGCTCCGGTGGTAGCTTCGACCATTGATTAAAGGCAATCTGGGCCTGCCGGAATATCTCCTCAATACTGTGCTCGCCTTTGAGCTTCTTGCTGAGGTTCTCCGATTCGCCTTCATAGGCTAAGGCCAGCTGGTTGCGTAAATCCGCGAAACGGTTGTTTACCGGGGTGGCGGACAACATGAGCACCTTGGTTTTGACACCGGATCTGATGACCCGGTTCATCAGACGCTGGTAGCGGGTCTCCCGATCCTTGAAGGCATCATTATTGCGGAAGTTGTGCGATTCATCGATGACGACCAGATCGTAGTTGCCCCAGTTTACCCGGTTGAGCGGAATGCCAAAAGAATCTCCCGAAGTTCTGGACAGGTCGGTATGGCAGAGCACATCATAATTGAAGCGGTCTTTGGCAAAGATATTGGTCTTGAGGTTGCTGTTGTAGTTGAGCCAGTTATCTGCCAGCTTTTTAGGACACAGCACCAGGACAGAACGGTTTCTCAGCTCGTAGTACTTGACCACAGCCAGAGCGGTAAAAGTCTTGCCGAGACCAACACTGTCAGCCAGGATACATCCATTATACGTTTCCAGCTTGTTGATGATACCAACGGCCGCATCCTTCTGGAAATTGAACAGCTTGTTCCAGACCATCGTATCCTGATAGCCGGTACGATCATTGGGCAGCACATCCTCGTTGATATCATCCAGGAACTCACTGAATATGTTGTAGAGCATCATGAAGTAGATACGCTGAGGCGAGTTCTCCTGGTACACCGATGCAATATGGTCGCAGATAATCCCGGTTACGTCTTCTAGCTTCTCTGGATCATTCCATATCTGGTCAAACAGTTGAAGATAGGTCTTCGTGAAGGCAGGTTCTTCAAAACGATTGACTATATTGGAGACCGCGTCGCCCTGCTGATAGCCTAAATCAACAGCGGTAAAGCCATGCAAGGGCATGTAGGCTACATCCTCATGCCCCTGCTGAATGCAGGCAAATTGTTGCATGGGGGCTTTGGTTTTATTGGATCGGAAGGTAGCCTTCTTCCTCATCCAGTCAGCGCATTCCCGGGCAATGGCCCGTTGGGTCAACTTGTTCCGAAGCTGAATTTCAAAGTCCGAACCATACAAGCTGCGTTCCCGGTCTGCCTTCGGAATGAAGAACTCCCGACGCTCTTTCTTGAGCCGGTCTGTAACCTCGTTGGGGATGAAGGCAGGAGAAGTAAAGATGAACTCAAGGGCATCCAGTTTTGATAACTCTGACTTTAATGCTTCATAGGCATACATGGAAAAACAGGAGGCCGCGATTTTCAGCTTACTTCTGGCTTTAAGCGAAACCTTAAGATCATCACCTAGTAAAGAGTTGATATTATCGATGATTTTCATTGGCGGGAATCCTTCATGTTCGGATCAGCTGCCCCGCCAGACTTGACCCAACCATCAATCTCATTCTTTTTGAACTTCCAGAGCCGTCCCATGCGATGAGCTGGCATGGCCTGTTTTTCGATCCAGCGATAGACGGTGTCGGAGCTTATCCCGAGGTACTGCCCAATCTCGTCAACCGAGAGCCATCGATCTTCCATCTACTCTAACTCCTGATTCTGCAAAGCATTTATGATTTTAGATCCGCAAACGCCTTGTGTCAAACGCTATAACCCGGTTTTGTACGCATATCCATGCTTTTGTCTGCATCCGATAATGTGCGCAAAGTAGGGACATGCTCTCTATAGATATTGGAGATTTCTTATTATAGGAGGTTTCCAATGTCAGCAGCCCAGTTGTCTCAGTTTCCGCCCGGTCAGAAAGACGGACTTTCGGCTCTCCCCGCCATCCCCGACGTTCAAAAGCAGACTATCCTTGATTATCTCAAGGCTTTCGGTCTTGCGACTGAACTCACCGAAGCTGAGAAACTCCAGTTCATCGAGATAGCTCAAGCTTTCAAGCTCAATCCATTCAAGCGCGAGATACACGTCGCGGTTTTCGGGGAGGGCGAGAATCGCCGTATGAGCATCGTCGTCGGATATGAAACCTATCTTAAACGTGCCGAGCGTACTGGCAAGTTGGATGGCTGGAATGTTTCCATTGATGGTGAAGGCGAGAACATGGTCGCGATTGTGGAAATCTGGCGTCGGGACTGGAGCCACAGCTTCCGGCACCAGGTCTACTGGCGCGAGGCTGTTCAGAAGAAACGGGACGGTACACCAACCTCGTTCTGGGCTAAACAGCCCAGGCTCATGCTCCGCAAGGTCGCGCTGGCGCAGGGCTTCCGTTGGGCTTTCCCCGAGGATTTGTCCGGTCTGCCCTACGACGCGGCCGAACTCCCCGATGCCGAAAGCGCGATGCCCGCTACGACCTTCGAGTCCCCCGCTTCCAAACAAATACCGCATGCCAATGAGTCTGCGTTGTCTAGCGCCAAGTCGAGTGCGCAACCTGGATGTTCCTTACCAGAGGCAAAGATAAACTCCATGGTGGAACCCGAGCCCGAGCCCGAAGACGAGATCACCAAGATCAACCGCCTCCATGATGAGCTACGCTCGATCCTCGAGGACAATGAGGATGCCTTCACGCCTAAGCATCAGGACTGGATTCTGGCCAAGGCCCGTCAGGCTAACACCGCCGATGGCGTGGAACGCATGGTCACCTACGCGCGGAAGGTGCTCAAGAACGCTGCCAGCATGGCCGCTACGGCGTAGGGAAGGACTTCATCGTGAATTACCTCTCCGTCGCCAAGAAGATGCAGTTGGAGTGGAAGTTAACCAGTAAGGCTCTTCCGCGCGAGGCCAGAGCCCCGGGCCTGTACCGGAGCCAAATGCACCCATTCTGCTTCCCATTGCAGCTTGCCGCTTACAATTTGTTCCAAGAAATTCGGGACGATGCCCTGGCCACCTTCGAGCGCTTGGGTATCGTCTGGCATGGAGCCGCATTGCCGGGCCTCCCGACCAACCATACCTGTTCCAGCCAAGTATTCTGCATCAACGCGCTCTTTCCGTTCCGCAATCGTCCCGAGGCCTTAGCTGACTTCCTTCGTCCGCAATTCCCCGAGATCAAACGAATGCACCCTGTGGAGGAAGATGCGTTCATCGCCTTCGAGTGGCAGGGCGACATCAACTACCTGGGAGAAGAATCTCATGTCGGTGCCGACCGGATTCGCGGTGCTGGCTCAACCTCTATCGACGCAGCGATGTGCTTCGAGACTATAGACGACCGCAAGGTCTTCCTGCTATGCGAGGTCAAGTTCACCGAGAGCTATTCATCCCAGTACAAACGTTTTCGATCGGATGGCTCGGACCGCGTGGACACCTACCGCGAGATATTCTATGGTCCGTTTACCCCGTTCAACCTGGAGATCGTACCCCGAATCGAATATCTACTCTATGAGCCGATGTACCAGCTTGCTCGACATCAGCTCCTGGCTTCCCGCATCCTGGAGGTCGGTATCCCTGAGGTCGACAACGTCATCGTGGTCCACCTCGCAGTCGGGGCCAATCAGGAACTCCGATCCATCACCTCGCCGCATTACCGTAAGTTCTCCCGTGACCTCTACGAGCTCTGGCCGACACTGCTCCTCATGCCGGACGAGTTCAGATTCATCCCGACCGAACAGCTCTTTCGCTATGTACCGACGGACCGGCACCCGGAACTGGAACCCTGGGCGCGCTACATGAAGTCCCGTTACAGCTTCCTGAAATGACCATTTGCCCGCTCCATGATATGGGGCGGGCTGTTCGTCTATACCCACAGGGCGTTTCAGGGCCAAGTTATATGGGGACAGTTATAAAGTTACTTGCTAGTACTCGCTCGAACGCCTCTATCCGCCCTTCCAGAGGATCACTTCCACAGTTTCCCTGGCACCAGCAACACACGGTTCACCGGGCTCCTTCACCGAGAGCTAGTCCAACACCGAGCTTCTGACCTTCTAAGTATATGGGTCGGCGCAACCGAGCAGGCTATCGGGCAGGCCTTTATGCAAGCTTAAACCCGCCCAAGGTTTTTCTCCTCAATAAATCCGATAGCTTCTTCTCACGCTCTTCAATCGTTACTTCCCCGAAGAGGAGCCTATCATCGAAGTGGCTGAGAGGCTTATGAGTCTTGTGAGGTTGGACAGCCTCACGCCGGGAGACATCAAGGCGGTACTGATGCGGGTGTGGTCCTTGACCGTGCTGGGGACGAAGGTAGTCCTCGGGTTCTTGGCGCAAGAGTGCGGGTATAAGAAGGGCGAGAGACGATTCGGATTCACTACCTCGTGATCTACTGCTGATCTTTTACAAGCGTGGCTCCGGGGTCTTCGCTCTGAAGCTGTTGGTAATCTGGACGAAGATATTATGTGAAATATTCACATAATGATGTTGAAAAGCTTGCTTTACCTATAGAATTGCAGTACATTATGTGACGGAGGCCGCTATGCTCATTCGATTCTCTGTCAAGAATCTCTACTCCTTCAACGAGGAAGCGCAGTTCAGCATGGTCGCCGGGAAGACCCAAGCTCATAAGGACCATATCGCGGCTGGATTCAGGCCTTCCGATACCAAGCTCCTGAAATCCGCAGTGATTTATGGCGCCAACGCTGCCGGCAAGTCGAACCTGGCTAAGGCCCTGTTCCTGGCCCAGCAGGTGATCCTCGGCGGAATGCGTATCGGAGCGGAACTTCCCCGCTTGCCATTCCGGCTATGCTCGGCTTGCAGTTCCACACCCTCGTCAGTCGAGTTCGAGTTGCTCCTCGACGACTCCGTATACTCCTATGGCTTCACCTTCCTTGCCAGTCATGTCGTCGAAGAATGGCTTATCCGCATTGGTCCTTCCTCGGAGAAGGAAGTCTTCAGGAGGACCAGCGACTCGGCCACGACCGCTATCGAGTTTGGTCCATCCTTTCTGCCTAGTGCGAAAGAGCGTCAGTACTTCGAGTTCCTGGCGCGCGGGACTCGCCCTAATCAGCTCTTCCTGACTGAAGCCGTTGCCCGCAATGTCAAGGATCCCTATGCGAAGGTCTTCGATTGGTTCGCCAATGTCCTGACAGTCATCTTTCCTCACACCGTTTTGAACCAACGCGAATCCCTGATTCGATCGGATGCCTCCCTTCGTTCGTCCTATGAGGAGTACTTCAAGTCCTTCGATCTCGGACTCGCCGGCCTCCGCGTGGTCGAGACGGAGCTGGATAGCCTAGCACCGGGAATGTCCGAGGCGATGAAGAATGAGCTCCGCAGTCAGCTTGGCCCCGGCAAGGCCATCCAGATGATCAACCCGGTGTCCAATTCCACGATCATCATCATGAAGAAGGACGGAGGCGAACTCGTCGTGCTCCGCCTGATCCTTTTGCATGAGGACGAGAACAGCAAGCCGGTTGAGTTCGATATCCAGGAAGAGTCCGACGGGACGCAACGGTTGGTGGACCTCATTCCGGCGCTGGTCCAGTTCCAGAATGCCGAGAAGGTCTTTGTCGTCGACGAGCTTGATCGTAGTCTTCATCCGACGCTGTCCCGAAGCTTCTTCGAAGTTTTCTACGCCAAGTCCAACCCGCGATCCCAGCTTATCGCCACAACCCATGACCTGGACCTGCTCGACCTAGACCTGTTGCGGAAGGACGAGATCTGGTTCATTGAGAAGGATAAGCAAGGCGCATCCCGGGTGTATTCTCTCGAGGAGTTCAAGCCCCGCTTTGACAATGACATCCGGAAGGGCTATCTCCTTGGCCGCTTCGGGGCTATCCCGGTCATCCGGAAGCCGCAGGGCTTGGGTTGGTGACCTGAATGCCGCGCCGCAGCTTCACTCGACGAAGCGGATATCGCGATTCCCGGCTCATTGTGATCGCGAGCGAGGGAACGAACACAGAACCAGCCTATTTCGAAGCCCTGCGTGATTATCTCCTCGCCAGCCCGAGCCGCGTGCACGTTGAGGTGCTGAGGCGGGATCCCGGGAGTCCCTCGGCCCCTGAATACGTCATCGAGCAGCTGGACTCATTCAAGCGGGACTGGAAGTTGTCTTCCCACGACGAGCTCTGGGCTGTCATCGACTACGATCGATGGGGCGAGGCCAAGCTGTCGACCGTCGCGACCGCGGCCGTCCAGAAGGGCTATCATTTGGCCGTTTCTCGGCCATGCTTCGAGGTTTGGCGCTTGCTTCATTTCGAGGACCTGAGCCAACTTCCGGAAGATGATCGCGCAGCCTTGGATCGGGGCAAGTGCGCCGCAATCACCATGCGCGTGCGGCAGCTCTGTGGAGCGTGCGGGAAGAACATGGGCGATGTTCAGGAGTATCTGCCGCTCACGGAGCTAGCATTAGATCGAGCTATGCTTCTAGCCGAAGGCAACCGCGATCGGTGGCCGAATGCCTTGGGCACGTTCATGCATGTGCTCATACAGTCGATCCGAGGCTTGTGATTAGAGTGGACTCCATGGGAGAAGCGTTCGAGAGCATCATGCGAGGCCTCAGCGAGGTCAAGGCGCATCACGAGGGCACGCGCAAGCTCAAGACCACGACGATCGAGATAGCGCCGCTCTCCGTTTATGACGCGAAGGCGAGCTTTGTTTTACCCGACTAGAACGTGACGACCTTATCGGCCCATTCCACCATGCCCAGGCAGTCGTTCATCGTCGAGATGGGGCAGACCTCGCTGCCTTCCTGCCCTCTGGATTTGATGCAGGTCCCGCAGGCGAGCACCGTTCCGCCATGCTCGATGTACTGATCGATCTGCTTCTTCGCGTCGTACTTCTCGTGGGTGATGCTTTCGATCTCCACTCCGGCGCTCATGAGGAAGATTTTCGTCTCATGTCCCGCCTTGAGCGCGGTGTTCGCGAAGCGCACTGCGTTCCAGGCCTTCTCCGCGTCGTTCGTCTCGATGATGATTCCGAGTTTCATGCTGTCCTCCTGACCTCTATCATAAATCATAAGCCCTGGCGCAATGGCTGCCGGGGAGCAGGGCGTATATCCTGTGCCGCACCGGATCGAAGCCCATCGTATGCGCTCCTGGCTCGGTCTGTACCACCTCCGCCGGGCGGTCCGCGTCGATGTCGATGACGTCGATGTTTCCGGGCTTGCCCGAGGCCACGAAGAGGCGTCGTAGCACGCTGTCCAGAAAGACGACGTCCGGCGCGCCGCTCAATGGTATCTCGCCCAGAACCTTATCCCTGCGCGGATCGACTATAAGGAGCCGCGCATCGTCGCAGGCACAGTAGAGCTGCCCGGTCACGGGGTCGAGTTCGAGGCCGTGCGGTCCTAGCGCCGGTATGGGGATCGTCCGCGCGACACGCTCCGGCCTTTCTCCTTCGATGACGGCGATACAGGCGGGCTCCCGGATGTTGATATAGATAGCGTCCTCGCGGGGATCGTAGATCGCCCATCGCGTCCGTCCGGGCACGGAGACCTCGTGGATGGCCAAGCCGCGTTCCACCTCGACCACGGTGACGCTGTGGGAGCCGAGCGTAGGCGATTCGCCGACGTTGGCGGCATAGAGGAGGCCGCGACCGGCATCAAAGGCCAGGCCGTTCGGCTTCGATCCGACGGGGATTTTCCGAACACCTCCCGTTTCTCCCAGCTTTAAGATGCCGACGGTATCCTCGCCTCGATTCGAAGTGAAGACGAGTCCGGCCTGATCGGAGACGAGGGCCCCCGCGACTCCGGCCACCCCCTCGATCGATCCCAGGTAGCTATTGCTTCCGCAATCGATAACATCCACGGCGTCGTTCGCCGTATGCGCGATGTAGAGGAGGGAGCGCTTGACCGAAAAGGCAGCGTGGTCGAAGCCTTCGTCGTTCCGGTGGGCAGGGAGCTCGATGTCGGTGAGTTGTCTCATCGTGGGTTCCTTGGTGAATGAGATTCGGTCACTTCGGTTCTCCGGAAGGCGCGGTAGAGGAGGAGGTCATAGCAGACCTTGACGCTTCCCGCGATCACGAAGACCAGGCCGGCCGTCGCGGGATTGGCGAGGATGGGACCGGCCAGGGAAGGGGAGATCGCCGCACCGGTCGTCCGTGTGATGCCGGTGATTCCCGCCGCTGCCGAGCGTTCCTCGGGCCGGACGACGGCCATGGTGTAGGACTGGCGCGTCGGGACGTCCATCTGCGAGATGGCGAAGCGAGCGAGTAGGACCGTCAGCGCGAGCGGGAAGCTCGGCATAAAGGGCACGAGGATGAGCAGGACATTCGAGGGAAGATGGGTGAAGACCATCGTGTTCACCAGGCCGAAGCGCCGGGCGATCCTCGCGGCGAGCAAGGCGGAGAATCCCGCGAGGATATTGGCTGCGAAGAAGACCGACCCAATCATTCCAGGCCCGACACCGAAGCGCAGGTGGAACCAGTAGGCCATGGCGCTCTGGACGACGAAGCCTCCGCCGAAGGCGTCGAGGGAGAAGAGGGCCGCCAATCTGGCGACGATGCCACGAGAACTCCCGAGGCCGAGTTTCCCCGGCAGCCTCCTGTCCTGCTGCGGCTCGATCGCCGGCCCTGTCGCCCGGAAGAGGAGGGCCAGGACAAGTCCGAGGCCGCAGTATGCGAGTACGATGGCCCGATAACTCGCCATGGGCGCAAGTCCGTAACCTTGGAGCGCCTGGGAGATCCAGCCGCCTGCGAGTGCCCCGAGAGCGGCAGCGAGGGAGCCTGCCAGGTTGTACCAGGCGAAAGTCGCGGTCCGCACTTCCTCGGCAAGCAGCTCCGAGAGCGCCGCTTGCTCGAGGGCCAGGAAGGGACCTACCTCGTTGCCGGTCGGGGAGAGGACGCCGACGGTCAGGGCGATCAGGATGACGGGGAAGCTTGTGGACAGCGCGAGGGGGAAGCCCGCCGCCAGCATGAGGAGGGCTCCCACGATGAGCATACGCCGCCGCCCGATCCGGTCGGCCTGGGTCGTGATGAGGAGCGAGAGCAGCGTGTCGCCGAGGAGGGTCAGGCTGAGGAGGAGGCCCACCGAGGCCATGCCAAAACCCAGCCCGTCGAGATAGAGGAGGAGGACCACCGACACGAGGCCGTAGGCGAACATCCTGAGACTCCGCGTCGCGAAAAGGAGGACGAGGTTCCGCCTCGCTTCCACGCTTAGGTCCGCGCTGTGGCTCCTCCTCTCACTCATTTCTTGGCGGCCTTCAACTTGAAGAAGGCGTACAGGGCGTCGTAGACCTCGAACTGGGCTTCGACGTTCTCGAAGTCGTCTGGATGCCTGATAGAATATCCCTGGGCGATGGCCTCGAGGCCCGGCGCGTAGGGATTCGACTCTAGTCTGTCGGTGTCGGCGGCGTTCACCACCTCGGCCAGCATGAGGAGGGCGGGGTCCTTGAGCTCGTACTTCTTGACGATCGACACGAAGGAGCAGTCGTCCCCACGGTGGCCGAGCTCGACGCCGGGAGCGTCGAAGGGGATGGCGCCGGTCTTCTTGGCCTCCTCTTCTACGAGCCCTTTGGCCACGAAGCTGAATTCGGCCTCGGCGTCGATGAAGCGCCGGATGAGCCAGGGGCAGGCCACGCGGTCGACGTGGACATGGGCGCGGGTGATCCATTTCATTCTTGTCCTCCTTGGGCAAAATTGTTATCCGACTGGCTGGCCATAGTCTCCGCCGCCAGTTCGGCATAGAGAGCGTCATAGAGCTCGGCACCGCGACGCAGCGCCTCGTGATCGTCCTTGCTCGTCCTGCGGATTCCCCGGCAGAGGACGTCGAGACCGTACGCGGCGGGCTCGAGGAGGACCTCCTGCACGGAGTCAGCCTCGTCCACGATGGCCGTGATGCGGTCAAGGATGGGATCGCGACAGTCGTGGGCCTTGAGTAGGGCGTGGAAGCTACAGTGCCCCCGGTGATGGGAGTAGCGCGCGCCGGGGATATCGAAGGCCTCGCCGCTCTCCGCTGGCGCCGCCGTCCCGGCCGGAATGAAGACGAACTCGGGCTCGGGATCGATCCTCCGCATGATGAGCCAGGCCGAGGCCATCCGATCGACGCCGACGCCTTCCCAGGTGAGCCACTTCATTCGCTCCCTCCCTCTTCCGCCATCGTTCCCTTCCTCAGTGCATCGAGCTTCCGCCGGACTTCCACGCCCTTCCTCGATCCGAAATAGTCCACCTGACGCAGGCGGAGATATTCGCGCGCGGATCTATCGAGCTCGGCTTCCTCGGAGTCGAGACTCGAGAGGATCTCGCTGTAGCCCGAGTCGACCTGGGCCAGGAACTGGGCTTGGAGGCTCTCGTCCTGACCCAGAGACAGGCTCGCACAGGCCCAGAGCACGGCCCGCCCGCCCGCCTCCGTGATCTCCGAACAGAGCCAGGTGAGCATCTCGCGACAGCGCGGATTGTCCGGGAGCACCCAGTTCGATTCGAAGCAGGGCAAAGCGCCGAGCCTCTTGAGCTTCCGCCATATGCGCACCCTCGCCGAGGAGGGTTCCGCGGGGAGGGAATAGGTAAGCATGAGCCAGGATGCCGTGCTTTCCTCCTCAGAGCAATCAATGTAACAAGTGTTGCACTTGATGACGACGCTGTCAAGCTCTATCTCAACGGGGAATATGCTCTTCCCTATCGTCTCTGGTAGCGTTGCTTGGCCATGGCCACGAGCATGAGCACGAGACAGGTGAGCACTGGCATCCCCGCGTCTCGGACGTCCATCATCGACATGCGCATCGGGACAAGGTCGAGGCTTCGCCATCAGGATTTCCGACACCGTTATTGCCTTGACGATGCTTGACATATCTTTCGGGACTGGACGCAAATTGGATGCAGATTTCCAAATTTGCGTCCATATCAGGTGAAACTAGGTGCAACTAGGTGAAATTGACAATGATACTAATGCCATGTAGAATAATGAATAAGGGCATTGTCCGAAACTAGGTGCAACTTGATGAAAGCGCTCCCGAGCCACTGTTAACCACTGGGTCTGGTGTTCGAACCACCACGGGGGAGCGAAGTGAAGGGCCGTCCGGAAGGACGGCCCTTTTCGTTTTCCCCCGGGCGGCGCGGCGCTCGCAGGTCGCGGCACGGCGCGCGAACCCGTAGTATGATGCCCATGCGTCCCCGCGCGCGGCGGGGCGGCCCGAGGAGGTAGCGGGGCCATGAGGTACGGGAGCGCCGTCATCCTTTCGGGCGGATCCGGGAGCCGGATGGGAGGCGTCGACAAGGGCCTCCTCCCGATAGCCGGGAAAGGGCTCGCTGAGCGCCTGTTCGATGCCCTGTCGCCGCAATTCGGCGAAGTGCTCGTGTCCACGAACCGGCCGGAGGCCTACGGGCGGCTAGAAGCTTCCTGCGTGCGCGATCGCTACCCCGGCCGGGGCCCCCTCGCGGGCATCCATGCCGCCCTGGAAGCGGCGGCGAGCGAGTGGGTCTTCGTCATAGCCTGCGACATGCCCGCCTTCTCGAGCGGATACGCCGCCCGCATGAGGGCCGCGATCGACGCGGCCGAGTCGCGGGGAGAGGCGCCGCTGGCCTGCGTGACCCGTGCCGGGCCCCATGTCGAGCCGTTCCACGCGTTCTACTCCAAGGGCTTGCTGGCGACGCTCGGCCAGGTCCTGGCGGCGTACCCGGATGGCGCGGGCAGGGGGGCGGGGGGGCTGTCGATCGCCGGCTTCCTTTCAATACACGAGATCCTCCGCGTTCCGGAGGCCGAGGCGCTCGCGTACACGCCTGACTGGGGACTCTTCTCAAACCTGAACACGCCCGAGGACCTGGAACGACGGCTCGGCGTCCCGGTCTCCGAAACCCCCTGACCGTTTTTGACAAAACCCGGCAATGGGTCTATCGTGAAGCGATGGAACGGCGCGACAAGCTCCTCTCCTGGCTCCACGAGGCGCAGGAGCGCTCCGGTCGGAACTATCTCGACCCGAAGGATCTCGCCGCGGCCGGGAAGCGCTTCGGTCTGACCGGGGCCGAGCTGCGGGGCGTCGCGAGCTACTATTCCATGTACAGCCTGAAGCCCCGCGGACGCCACCTGATCCGGGTCTGCGATTCTCCCGTCTGCCGCATGCTGGGCTCGGCGGGCGTCCTCGAGGCGCTCGGCGGCGCGCTCGGCATCGACGGCGAGGGGACGGACGCGGAGGGCCGCTTCACCCTCGAGACCTGCCAATGCCTCGGCCACTGCGCGTCGGCCCCCGTCGTCGCCGTCGACGGAACGGTCCACGCGGACTCAGGTCCGGACGGGATACGGTCCGTCCTCGCTTCCCTACGCGAGGCGGACGAGTCGTCGTCCACTCTTGGCGGAGGCGGCCGTGGCGACTGAACGTCGCATAGCGCTCCGCCACCTCGACTCAGGCGATCCCCTCGACATCGACGCCTACGTCGCCCGCGGCGGGTTCGAGGGCTTCCGCAAGGCGCTCGCCATGGATCCCGGGACCCTGCTGGGCGAGATCGAGCGCTCGGCCCTGAGGGGCCGCGGCGGGGCCGGCTTCCCCGCCGGCCTCAAGGAGAAATCGACGCGGGCCTCCTGCGAGGACTGCGAGCGCTTCGTGGTCTGCAACGCCGACGAAGGCGAACCCGGCACCTTCAAGGACCGGATCATCATGGAGGGGGAGCCCTTCCTCCTCGTCGAGGGCATGCTCATCTCCGCCCTGGCCATCGGCTCCTCCTACGGGTACCTCTACATACGCGGGGAATACGGCCTCGCCATCGAGCGCATGGCGAAGGCGATGGAGACGGCCCGGGCGAGGGGCTTCCTCGGCGACGGGCTCTTCGGCGGCCGCTTCTCCTTCGACTTCGAGATCCGGAAAGGCGCGGGCTCCTATCTCTGCGGCGAAGAGCTGACCCTCATCGAGTCGCTCGAGGGCAAGCGCGGCTACCCGCGCGTCAAGCCGCCCTTCCCGGCCGAAAAGGGCCTGTGGGGAAAGCCGACCCTGGTGAACAACGTCGAGACCATGGCGAACCTGCCGTGGATCGCGGAGCACGGCGCCGACGCGTACCTGGCCATGGGAAGCGCCGGCTCCCCGGGGACGAAGATCTTCTGCTTCTCGGGCGACGTCGAACGGCCGGGCTTCGCCGAGCTCGAGATGGGCCTGCCGCTCCGAACCCTGATCGAGGATTTCGCCGGCGGCGTGAAGGGCGGGGGCGAGCCCCTCGCCGTGCTCCTGGGCGGCGCGGCCGGCACCTTCGTCTCGGGCGGCATGCTCGACCTGGCCATGGACTACGACGCCCTCAAAGCATCGGGCGCCACCCTGGGGTCCGGCGCGGTCATCGTCATGGGCAGGAACCGGTCCCTTCCCGACATGCTCATCTCCCTCATGGACTTTTTCGCCCACGAATCCTGCGGCAAGTGCGTGCCGTGCCGCGTCGGCACGACCCGCCTCGCGAGGGCCGCGAAGGCTCTGGCGGCCCTCGACGGCGCGGACCGGCCGGACGCGCTCGAAGCCATGGTGGCCGAGGCGGAGCTGATGGCGAAGACCTCGCTCTGTCCTTTGGGCCAGTCGCCCGTATTACCCCTGAAGAGCGCCCTGAGGAACCTTCGGGGGCCGCTCCAGGGGTAGCCATGGCCGAAGCGCGGACGGTGGAGCTCACGATCGACGGGAAGGCGGTGCGCGCGCGGGAGGGAGCCCTGCTGCTCCCGGTCGCCCGCGAGGCCGGGTTCGACATCCCGAGCCTTTGCTGGCACCGGAAGCTCACGCCGACCGGCGCCTGCCGGCTCTGCGTCGTGAAGGTGGCGGGGGCGAGGGGCTTCGTCACCGCGTGCTCGACGGCGGTGCGCGAGGGCATGGCGGTTACGGCCTTCGACGAAGAGCTCGAGGCCGCCCGCCGCTTCGTCCTCGAATGCCTCGCCGCGGAGGTCCGCTTCGGATCCGACGGCTCGCACCGGGACGAGTTCGAGGAGCTCGCGGAGCGCTACGCTCTCGCGAAGCCGGAGGAAAGGACCATGGCCCCGCTCGGCCTGGGCTTCCCCCCCGTCGACGAATCCTCGCCCGTCCTGTCCTTCGACGCCTCGCGTTGCGTGAAGTGCTTCCGCTGCGTCAAGGCCTGCGCGGAGGTGCAGGGCAAGGGCGTGCTGTCCTTCGTCGAGCGGGGCATCCATTCCCGCATATCCGCGGGAAGCGGCGCCTGGGGCGCCTCCGAATGCGATGCCTGCGGCGAGTGCGCGCAACTCTGCCCGACGGGCGCCATCGTGGAGAAGGCGAACCGGGCGGCTTTCAAGGCCATCGGGAATCCGCGGGATCTCAGGCACGTGACGAGCACCTGCCCCTACTGCGGCGTCGGCTGCCAGCTCGACCTGAGCGTCCACGGGGGAAGGATACTGCGCTCGGACGGCGTGGAGGGGGTTTCGCCGAACGACGGGCGCCTCTGCGTGAAGGGGCGCTTCGGCCTCGATTTCGTGGGCCACCCCGAACGGCTCACCGTACCGCTCGTCAAGGAAGGGGGCGCCTTCCGCGAGGCGGGCTGGGACGAGGCCCTGGCCCTGGCGGCCGAGGGCTTCCTCCGGATCAAGCGGGAACACGGTCCCGGCGCCCTGGCCGGCTATTCGTCGGCGAAATGCACCAACGAGGAGAACTACCTCTTCCACAAGCTCGTCAGGGTCGCCTTCGGGACCAACAACGTCGACTACTGCACCCGCCTCTGCCACGCGTCCACGGTGACCGCGATGCTCAAGGCCTACGGCGACGGCGCCGGCTCCAATTCCATCGAGGATTTCGGGACGACCGACTGCCTCTTCGTCGTCGGGAACAACACGGTCGAGACCCACCCCGTCACCGCCACCTACATGAAGGCCGGCAAGGCGAGGGGGGCGAGCCTCGTCGTCATGGATCCGAAGTGGACGCCCCTGGCCGACTTCGCGGACGTCTGGCTCCGGCCCCGGCTCGGGACCGACGTGGCGGTGCTCAACGGCATGGCCCGCATCGTCATCCGGGAAGGCCTGGTCGACCGGCGCTTCGTCGGGACGCGGGTCTACGGCGGCCTGTCCGCGCTCGCGGAGCTGGAAGCCGCCGTCGAGCCCTACGACGGGAAGAAGGTGTTCGAGATCTCCGGCGTCCCGGAGGACGCGCTCCGCAAGGCGACCTTGCTCTACGCGGGAGCGCCGACCGCGATCATCGCCACGGGCATGGGGATGAGCCAGCAGACCGTCGGCACGCACAACGTCTTCGCCCTGATCAACCTCGCGCTCATTACCGGCCAGATCGGCAAGCCTGGAGCCGGGATCGATCCGCCCCGGGGCCAGAACAACGTGCAGGGCGCCACGGATTCAGGCGCGTCGCCCATCTACCTGCCCGGCTACCAGCCCCTGGCCGACGAGGCGAACCGCCGGCGCATGGCGGAGCTCTGGGGCCTGCCCTTCGAGGAGCTGCCCGCGGAGAAAGGCTTGACTACGGTCGAGATCATGAAGGCCGCCGGCGAGGGCCTCGTGAAGGGCATGCTGATCATGGGCGAAAACCCCATGCACACGGACCCCGACCTTGGCCATGTCGAGGAGGCCATGGAGCGCCTCGAGTTCCTCGTCGTCCAGGACATCTTCCTCACCGCCACCGCCTTGAAGGCCGACGTCGTCCTCCCCTCCGCCTGCTTCGCGGAAAAGGACGGCACCTTCGTCAACTCCGACCGCCGCGTCCTGCGCGTTCGGAAGGCGGTCGAGCCCCCGGGCCGGGCGAGGGAGGATCTCCGGATATTGCTCGAGCTGGCCGAGCGCATGGGGCGGCCCATCGGTACCTATCCGGACGCCTCGGCAGTCTGGGACGAGCTCTCCGCCGCCGCGCCGATCTTCGGCGGCATCGACTACGCGAGGCTCGAGGGCGGCGGCGTCCAATGGCCGTGCCCCACCAAGGAGCATCCCGGCACGCCGACGCTCTTCCTCGAACGGTTCAACACCCGGGACGGACTCGCGCGGCTCAACCCCGTCGGCTACGAAGCCCAGTCCGAGCGGCCCGACGCGGAGTATCCCTTCGTGCTGAATTCCGGTCGCATCCTCTATCAATACCACTCGTCGACCATGAGCGCCCGCAGCGTCCCCCTCGTCGAGCTCGCGAAAGAGTCCTACGTCCTCGTGAACCCGCGCGACGCCGAGTGCGAGGGCTTCGCGACGGGAACCCGGGTCGAGCTGCGCTCGCGCAGGGGCCGGCTCGAGACGACGGTGCGGGTGGGCGATGAGGTCGCCGAGGGGGAGCTCTTCATGCCCTTCCATTTCGGCGACGCCCTGGTCAACCGGCTGACGAGGGACGAGCTGGATCCCTACTCCCGTATCCCGCCCTTCAAGTACACCGCCTGCGCGGTGCGGCGCGCGGCGGATCGGGACTGAGGTCTCCGGCGGCTTTCAGGTCGCGGCTTGTCCACCCGCCGAGCCGCTGCGCGCGGCGTTGCTTGAGCCCCTTGTTCCGCTCGCGCGGGACCTTGGAGCCGCGGGCGGATGCGCTATATTCCATCCATGATCCCGGCGCGGCATATCGGGCGAGCGACGCCGTTCCGCGCGACCCGCAGGAGGGCTCAATGAACGCACCGCGACTCCTGTTCCGCGCCGCCGCGCTCGCGCTCGCCGTCGGAACGCTCGGCGCCCAGGCCATCGTGGTCGGCGGTTTTCCCAACGTGAGGCCCTACGCCATCGTGGTACGCGAGGAAGGCAAGCCCGAGCGGATCACGGGCGGGCTCGTCGTGGAGCTCGTGGACGAGGTGGCGCGCCGCACCGGCCTCGAGTTCACCTACTCGTTCCCGCCGCGGAAGCGCATGGACCTCGAGATCGCCGAGGGCCGCCTCGACCTCGTGGCCATGGCCAATCCCGCCTGGCTCGCCCGGCCCGAGCTCATGGAGTGGACTTCGATCGTGTTCGGCGAACGGATGGTCTTCGTCTCGAGGGCCGACTCGCGGACGACGATCAGGGGACCCGCGGATCTCAAGGGCCTCCGCGTCGGCATGAACACCGGCTACACCTATCCGGAGTTCGCCGGCGATCCGCCGTTCATCCGCGACGACGCCGCCACCGTGGCCCGCAACATCGAGCGGCTCGCGGCCGGCTGGATCGACGTGGTCTACGGCGGGGAATTCGACGTGAGGAACCACCTCGGGAGCGACGCCGCCCGCTACCTGATCCATCCCTGGTCGCCAGCCTCCTCCGCCTACCAATGGGCCATCGCGAAGCGGCTCGGCGAGCGCGGCGTCCTGGTGTCGAAGACCGTCGAGGCCATGGTCAAGGACGGGACGGTCGAGCGCATACTTTCCAGATACCGATGAAGGGGACGGAACCCCTCTCGCGGGCTTCATCGCGGACGGTGCCGTCTTGACGGCGCGCGAGCTGCTCGTCGAGCGCGAGAAGGAGCTGGCCTGCATCCACGCCATCTGCCTGCTCGCCGCCGAGGCGCCGGAACCAGACGCGGCGGCCGCAGGCATCGCCCGCGCGCTGCGCCGGGCGACCCGGCATCCCGATTCCGCCTCGTGCGCCGTGGAATTCGTCAGTGCCGCCGGCGTCCGGCACGCCGCGCTCGAAGGCGCGCCTTCCGGCGGGTCCCTTCCCTTCGCCCGGCTCGAGGCCGGGCTGCCCGACGATCCGGGTCTGGGCTGGACGGGCGGTATCCGGCTCGGCTACCTCGAGCCGGACCTCGTCTTCCTGCCCCAGGAAAAGGCCCTGCTCGACTCGGTGCTGGCGGTGAGCGCCTCCATGCTCCGGACCTCCGACCTCATAGCGCGCCTCCGCGCGGCGTCGAAGGACCTCGAATCCAAGAACGCCGCGCTCCGGGAGATACTCTCCATGCTCGAAGAGGAGCGCCGGGCGGTCGCCGAAGCGTTCAGGCGGCGCCTCTCGGCCGAGCTCCTGCCGCTCGCCGAGCGCGCCCGCGACCTTTCGCTGTCCGAGGAGCGCCGCTCGGAGTACCTCGGGATCCTCGTCGCGGAGCTCGCCCGCGATTCGGACGGTTCGGCCGGCGCGGCGGATCCGGCCTTGAGCCCGCGGGAGCGCGAGATAGCGGTGCAGGTGAGGAACGGCAGGACCAGCAAGGAGATCGCCGCCTTGCTCGGCATCGCCGAGGCCACCGTGGAGCGCCACCGCCACAACATCCGGCGCAAGTTGCGCGTGCGGGAACGCGGCGCGAACCTCGCCGGGCTACTCGCCGCCGGAACCTGATCGAGCTGATCGCCGGCCCGGCGGAAGATCGGGCGGAGGATGGGGCGCCCCCGCGTCCTTGCGCACATCCGGCTCTGGCTTCACCTGACATGTAGTCGGATATACATGTTTCGTACAAGTAAACTGGGAGTGGTTCCTCCCCGCGTTTGCCGTCATGGTCGGGTGCCGGACGACGGTGCGGGGGGAGGGGGCGATGGAAGCGGCGGGCGCGTGCCCGGTCGGAAGGGATCGGAACCACGGATACTCACGGTCGTCGCGGCGCGCCGCGACGGGCCGCGACGACTCGGGCGCGGAGGGGCTCCCCGGTCGGGCCGGCGGCATCCGCGGGATCGGGGGAGGCGAGGCGCGCCTCGCGATCCCCGTGCGCGGGGCGGCGCCTTCCGGCCTCTACTCCCATCCGGCCTGGGTGGCGTGGAAGGAGCGGCGCGGCTGGCGGGCCCTCGACGCCGGCATCGGCGTACCGGTGCTCGCGCGCCAGCTCGGCGAGGGAATTTCGATGGCCCAGGTCGTCGCGCCCTTCGCGTCCGGCGCCGCCCCCGACCGCGGGGAGGAGCGCGGCGCCGCCCTCGAGGAGCTATCGCTCGAGGCGGCGCGTCGCGTCGGCCCCGACTGCGCCTTCATCCGCTGGGACCTCATGGCGCCCGCCTGGACCGACGACTCCGGCTTCCCGCTCGCCGCCTGGGTGGAGGAGCTCCGCATGAACGCCCCGACCCGCCACCGCGCCCTCAGGAAGGCCGGCCGGGAGGGGACGGCGCTCGACACCATGGTGGTCGACCTTTCGGGCGGCCCCGACGCGGTCCGCTCGCGCATGGAGCCGCGCGCCCGCCACTCGGTCGCGGCGGCCGCGCGACGCGGCACCCTCGTGCGGAGGCTCGGAACCGGCGGGCTCGGGCGCTTCCACGCGCTCTACCGCGAGACCGCGGCGCGCCGCGGCTTCGAGGCCCATCCGGAGGAAGCCTTCGCCTCGCTGTTCGAGGAGGCGCGGCGGCACGATCTCGCCCTCGAGCTCTACCTGGCGGAGTCGGGCGGCGCTGACGCGGCCGCGGCGGTCTTCGCGCGCCACGGCGGGGAAGCCTGGTACCTTTTCGCCGCCTCGTCGCTCGAGCTCCGCGAGGCGAACGGCCCGAGCGCCATCCTCGACCGGGCGCTCGCGGACGCCTCGGAAGCCGGCGCCGCGCGCATGGACCTGCTCGGCGTGGCGCCGGAAGGCGCGCGTTCGCACCCCCTCGCGGGACTATCCCGCTTCAAGGCCTCGTTCGGAGGCGCCCGGATGCGGAGGGCGGGCGCGTGGGACTGGGTGCTCGACCACGACGCGTACTGGCGCTGGTCCCAGTTCGAGGCCTCGCCGGCCGCGCCTAGCGCCCCCTGACCGCGAGCGTCGTGAAGCGGCGCCGGCCCGAGGCGTCGGGCGGCGTACGCTCGACGCCGTGGATCTCGCTCTCGTAGCCCGGGAAGGCGTCCTCGAACTCCTCGCGGGCGAGGAGGTAGTCGACGACGGCGCGCGAGGAGGCGTCGAGGCGTTCGCCTCCCATGACGAGCGGGATGCCCGGAGGGTAGGGCGCCACCATGATCGCCGCGGTCCGCGGCGAGCGGACGGGATCGAGCTCCGAGAGGACGACGGTCTCGACCTCGCCGCGGACGATGGCGCGGTGCGCGTCCGCCGGGATCAGGTCGCGCTCCGGGACCGCGAGCGAGGCCGCGGCCAGTTTCTCCATGAGGCCGAGCGACCTGACGGCGCGGTGCATCTCGAGACCGTGGTCGCGGAGGCCCTGGCCCGCGTAGCGCCCCGGGTGCGCGCGGACGAGCTCGGGGAAGACGGTTTCAAGCGGGGCGTTCGCCTTCCAGAGCTCGCGGAAGCGGAAGAGCTCCGCGAGGAGCGTGCCCTGCTTTCCCTTCGTCGTGCCGAGCGAGTTGAGGATGAGCCACGAGTAGTAGTCGGTCTTCTCGCAGACCACGCCGCGCTCGCCGAGCCGGCGCGCCACGATGGCCGCGGGCACCCCTTCCTCGCTCCAGGCGCCCGAGGCGTCGAGGCCGGGGCAGAGGAAGGTGAGCTTGATCGGATCGAGCATGGCGAACGGCTCGGGGTAGGCCCCGCGGGGGAAGCCGTGCCACGCGTCGCCCGGGACGAGGGTCCAGGCGCCGGGGTCCGCCATGAGCTCGCCCGTCGTCGAGTCGGGCAGGGAGGGCGGCTGCCACAGGTCGAAGAACCAGTCGCCTTCGGCCTTCTCCTCGCGCGCGATGCGCGCCACCTTGCGCCGGAGCTCGATCGCTTCCTCGAGGGTGTCCGACTGCGCGACGAAGCCGTTGTCGTGCATCATCTTGGTCGCCACCTCGAGCGAGGCGACCATGGCGTACTGCGGCGAGGTGGAGCCGTGCATCATGTAGGTCTCGTTGAAGCGGCGGTGGAAATCCTCGCGGGCCTCCGCGGAGGCGCGGACGCCCTCGGGGAAGCGCACGTGGATCATCGAGGCCTGCGAGAGCGCCGTGAGCAGCTTGTGCGTCGAGTGCGTCGCGAAGACGAGGCGCTCCCCGCCCTCGAGCGACATGGCGTAGCGGCCGCGGTACAACGGGTGGAAGGCGGCGTAGGCGAACCAGGCCTCGTCGAAGTGGAGCGCCGCGGCGCCGGCGAGCTTCCGCGCCGCGTGCTCGACGTCGTAGCAGATGCCGTCGTAGGTCGAGTTCGTGAGCGCGGCCATGGCCCAGCGCCCGGACGGATCGACCGAGCCGAAATCGGCCGGTCCGATGATGCCGAGCGCGTTGCGCACTGGCCGGAGGTACTCCGGCGTCGCGCCCGTGGCGACCATGGCGTGCGAGAGCGACTTGTGGCAGTTGCGGTCCAGCAGGCACGCGTCGCCGCGGCCGACCGTCGCCCGCCAGACCACCTGGTTGCCGGCGGAGGTGCCGTTGAGCACGTAGTAGCTGCGGTCGGCGCCGAACACGCGCGCGGAGAAGCGCTCGGCCTCGCCCGCCACGCCCGAATGGTCGAGCAGCGAGCCCAATTCCGGCACCGAGATGGAGAGGTCGGCGCGCAGCATGTTCTCGCCGAAGAATTTGTGGAAGGCCGTGCCGGACGGGCTTTTCAGGAAGCCCTGGCCGCCCATGTGGCCGGGGGTGTGCCAGGCGAAGTTGTACTCGTGCACGTAGTCGACGAGGGTCTCGAAGAAGGGCGGCAGCACCTCGGCCGCGTATTCGCCGACCGCGCGCTCGATGCGGCCCGCGTTGAAGCGCGGCGTGTCGGTCAGCTTCCACGCGACGCCCGAGACGCGTTCGAGCGCCCGGTTCGGGATGCCCTCCACCGAGGAACGGTCGGAGATGACGAGGACGGGGATGTTCGCGTTGCGCGAACGGAGGTACTCGACGAAGCGGGTGGCCGCGTCGCCGGGGCCTGCCTCCTCCTCGGCGCGGCTCGAACGGCCGCCGTTCCGGGTCTCCCAGTCGACGACGACCGCGCCGAGGTCCTCGCGCGAGTACACGACGTCGCGCGCGTCGCCGAAGGCCGTGGCGAAGAGCGACGAGTAGCCGTCGGCGGCGAGCACCTCGACGATCTCCCTGAGCCAGGCGCCCTCGTCCGTCTGCTTCTGCAGCTGGTCCGAGACGAAGAGCACCGGCCACGAACGCTTGCCGATCGAATTCATGGAACCTCCGCACTGCGGAGAGTCTCGGGGCGGAGGCGGCGCCGCGTCAAGCGCCCGCGCGGGACGGCGTCCACCCCGTCGCCGCTAGGGCTTGCCCGCCGCCTGCAGTTTCGCGGCGGCGAGCTCCAGCCTGCGCCGCTCGGGGGCGGACAGCTTCCCTTCCCCGAGGAGCCACGCGACCATGTCGAGCGCCTGGTTCCGGGGTACCCGCGCGTCGCCGCCCTTCTCGAAGATGGCGATCAAGGCTTCCCGGTCGCCCGGCAGGTACGACCCGACGCCGAACACGGCCGGCAGCCGCGAGTGGAAGGAGTAGCGGAGGAAGCGGAGCTCGAGCGAGTCCGGCGCCGCCTCGACGAGTCCCCGCCATTGCTCGAGCGCGGCGTTGACCCGGTTGAATTTCACGAGCAGGTTCGGGTCGTGCTTGCCGACTAAGCCCTCGAGCGAGGCCCGGTAGGCGCGGGCGACGAGGGGCCAGGAGCGGCGCTCGGGGCCGAAGCGGGCCGCCAGGGCCGCGATGGCGGATTCCGTCGCCGCGAGCGAGTCGACCGCCCGGTAGAACGAGGAGCGGACGAGCTCGAGCGCGTCCGGAGCGAAGCCCGCGTAGGGATCGACGGTCTGGGCCATGGCGGCCTCCTTGGACGGGGCGAGGATGAGGACGAAGGCGGCGATGAGCGCCGCGGGGCGAAGGCCGCGTCGCGACGAGCCGGGCGTCATGGTCGGAGGACCTCCGGTCCGAAGGGAAGGGAGAGGCCGAGCTTCGCCGCCGCGGCCCGCACGGCTTCCGCGACGCGCCCGGCGTCCGCGCGGTTTTTCGCGGCGAGCCAGAAGGCGCCTCCCGCCCCGCCGCCCGAGAGCTTGCCGCCCGTCGCGCCGGCGGCCTCGCCCGCGCCGATCAAGGCGTCGAGCTCCGGGGTTGAGAGGCCGAGGCCGCCGAGCCTCTCCTGGGCGCGGCGGGCCAGCTGGCCGATCCGCGCGGCGAGCGCGGCGTCCCAGGGGCCGTTCCGCAGGGCGAGCCAGGCTTCGTCCGACAGGTCCCCGAGCGCCTCGATTGCCGCGAGGGCGCGGGCCTCGCCCGCCTTGACGGCCCGCCCGACGGCGGCCACCGAGGCCTTGCAGGAGGCCACGCGCGGCGCCGCGGCCACCACGAGGACGGGGCCGGGACGTTCGAGCGTCTCGACGCCCGGCGGAAAGGCCGGGCGCGGCTCGATCCGGCGGAAGCCGCCGAGCAGGGCGAGGCCCGTGTCGACGCCGGAGGGGTTCCCGTGGAAGGCGCGCTCCGCCGCGTTGGCGGCGGCCCAGAGCTCTTCGATGGACGCGGGTCGGCCGGCGACCGCTCGGGCTGCGCCCGCCGCGCGCGCGAGGGCGGCGCAGAGCGCGCCGGAGGAGCCGAAGCCCGCCTCCGGGGGTATGTTCCCGTCGGCCTCGACGAGTCCGCCGCGCTCCGGCAGGGCTAGCGCCTCGGCCACGGCCGCGAAGGCCTTCGCCACGTCGGCCTCGTAGCCGGCGGGCGCGCGCGCTTCGAGGCTCCCGGAGCCGGGGATCCAGCGCGCCTTGATGGACCGGCCCGGAAGCGCGAAGGCGACGGCCGCGCGGCCGTGCACCACGGCGTGCTCGCCGAAGAGGATGAGCTTCGCGAAGCCCTCGCCTAGGTACGCCACGCGGGACCTCCCGCGGGGACGACGCGCCCGAGGCCCGGGGGGACGTCGCGGGCGCCCGGCGGGAAGAAGGCCAGGCCGAGCTCGTCGCCGGCGCCGCTCGCCTTGATGGCGGCGCTTTCGAAGCCCGGAGGCGCTTCGAGGCGGGCGGGAAAGCCGATGGCGTCGCCGATCGCGAGGCCGGCTTCCCGGGCGGGCCCGAGCCGTTCGAGGAAGGCCGCCGCGTCGGGAGCCCGCGCCAGGGACCGCACGGCGCGCTCGGAGGCCGCCAGGAGGCGTTCGGACCCCCCGGGATCGCGGTTCGTCCAGGCTTCGAAGGCGGCGACCGCCTCCGCGCTCGACACGGGAGTCTTTCCGGAGAAGACGCGACCTTCCGGGACGGGCAGGCCGGGCAGCGGGGTCCAGCGCGGCTGCAAGCCGCCTTCGAAGAGCCCCGCGCCGCCGTGGAGCGATGCGTAAACGTCGTAGCCGGAACCCCGGCCGCCTTGGGCCGCGCGGTGTCCCGCGAGCGCCGCTTCGAGCGCGAAGGCGTCGAGGGCGCTCCCTTCGAGCCCCGCCGCCCTGCCCGCGAGCAGGCAGAAGGCCGCGGCGGCGGCGGCGCTCGAGCCGAAGCCGGCCTTGCGGCCGTCCGGGCGGGAAAAGTCCCGGCTGTCGAGCTCGAGCTCGAGCGGTCGGGGGACCGCGCCGCGCGAGCGCAGACCCGCCTCGGCCGCCTCGAGCAGCGCCCAGAGGAAACGATTCTGGCGCGCGCCGTCGTCGACGGGCGACCAGGAGGAGCCGCCCGAACCCATGAGGACCGCGACCTTCCAGCGGGGCGAGGGCGCCGCCTCGGCGCGGAGCCGCGGCTCCACGGCGAGCGCGAGGCCGGATCCCCCTTCGCGGAGCACGAGGTACTCGCCCGCGACGAGCAGGTTGCCGGGAACGGAGAGTTTCATGGCGTTCCGCTCCCCCGGTCCATCATCCCGTCGCCGGGGGCGGGGCCGAGGTCCGGGCCGGCGCCGGGTTTCGCCACGATGAGTTCGCAGCCGGGCACGGCCCCGCGGAGCGCGGCCTCCACCGCGGCGAGCTCCGGGGCCAGGCAGAACACCTTGACCTGGGGGCCCGCGTCCATGGTCTCCCAGGCGCCGATTCCGCGGGCGCGCAGGTCCGCGCAGGCCCTGATCAGCGCCACCGAGTCGGGCAGCCAGTAGAGCACGGGCGGCACGGCCGCCAGGGCGCTCGCGTGCATGCGCAGGTACGAGAGCCGCATGAGGTCGCCGAGCTTTTCCGCGTCGCGAGAGCGGAAGGCGGCGAGCGCCTCGCGCGAAACCTTGCGGGCGTCGCGCACCCAGGGGGCGTAGTAGGGCGAGCTCGTCCGGGTCAGCTCCATGGCGCCGCGAGAGGAGTCGCGCTTCTTCTCGCGCGTCGCGAGCGCCACGACGACGCGGAAGTCCGGCCAGTAGCCAGGATCCTCGAGGGGCTCGGCGCGGCGCGCGCCCGCGGGCAGGAGGGTGAAGCCGCCGTAGACCGCGCGGGCGGCCGAGGCGGACCCGAGCCGCGCCAGTTCCGAGGCGAGGGCGTTCGCGCGGGTCCCCCCGGACCGGCCCGAGAGGGCGGCGCAGCCGAGGGCCAGCGCCGCGAAGCCCGAGGACGAGCTCGCGAGGCCCGCGGCCGACGGGAAGGAGTTCTCGCTCGACGCGGCGAAATGGAGCGGGGAGCGGAAGAGCCGGCGCGCCTCGCCGAAGAAGGGCGCGTAGCGGGCGGCGTCCTGGAGCTCGCCGCCGACCCGGACCGCGTCTCCTTCGCCCGGCGCGGCGACCCGGACGAGGGTGCGCGTGTCGAGCCCCGCGAGCGTCACCGCGAGGCTCGTGGTGGCGGGCAGGTTGCGGCCCCCCGGCTTCTTCCCCCAGTATTTCACGAGCGCGAGGCTCGGCGAGGTCCGCACCAGGACGGCGCCCGGGGTCGCGGCGCCGCTCGCGGGTTTCGGATTGGTGCCGCTCAAGGCTTTCCTCCGTCCCGGGCGCGGAGCGCCGCGAGAGCCTTCGCGGCGGCTGCGGCGGTCCATTCGCCATCGGCGGCCATGAGCTCGGCGGCGCGGCGCGGCTCGTCGCCGCGGGCGCCGGCCTTGTACGCGAGCCTGGCGGCATGCAGCCTCATGTGGCCGCCCTGTATGCCGCCCGTGACGAGGGCCAGCAGGGCCGCGAAGTTCTGCGCCAGTCCCAGCGCCGCGGCGATCCGCGCCAACCCGCGCGAGTCGGGATTCCCGAGCAGGCGGAGCGCGGCCCGCGCGGCGGGGTGCAAGTCCACCGAGCCGCCGACCGTGCCGAGCGCGAGCGGCAGCTCGATGGAGCCGTGGAGGACCTCGCCTTCGGCGCGGTACGCGGTGAGCGGGCGGAGCCGGCCCGTCCTCGCTGCCCAGGTGTGGGCGGCGGCCTCGACGGCTCGGGTGTCGTTCATGGTGGCCTGCGCGAGCGCGGCGATGCCGTTCATGACGCCCTTGTTGTGGGTGACGGCGCGGCGCGGATCGTCGACGGCCAGGTCGCAGGCCAGCGCGACGCGACGCGCGGCCTCGGCGGCGGAAAGGCCGCGCGCGAAGGGCTCGAGGGCGGCGTAGGGCAGCGCGAAGCGCGCGCGCGCGAGGCGGCGCGGCGAGTCGTTCGAGAGGATGCACATGAGGGCGCGGCCGCCCGAGAGGCGCTCCGCGACGGGGCGGGCGGCTTCGGCCGCCGTGTTGAGCAGGTTTGCGCCCATGGCGTCGCGGACGTCGACCGAGATCGCGACCGAGACCAGGCCCGTGGCGGGCAAGCGGCCCACCTCGAGGCCGCGGAAACCGCCCCCGCGCTTCTCGAGCGGGGCCTGTCCCTTCCGGACGGCCGACTCGACCTCGCGCGCGCCTTCGGCCGAGCGGAGCCTGGCTTCGCCCGCCGCGTCGACGCCCTCGAGGTAGACGTAACCCTCCATGACGCTCTCGTCCGCCTCGGTGGAAAAGCCTCCGCCGGCGGACACGATGCGCGCGGCGTGAGAGGCGGCCGCGACGACGGAGGGTTCCTCTACGGCGAGCGGGACGGAGAGCTCGCGGCCGTCGACCAGGAAGCCCGTCGCGACGCCGAGGGGCAGGGGCAGGACGCCGACGGCGTTCTCGACCATCAGGTCGGCCAGGGTGAAGGCGCCGTCCGTGGCGGCGGCCGCCGCGCGTTCGTCTTCGTCGGCGAGCAGGCGATCTTCCCAGAAGGCGCGGCGCTCCGCTGCCGGAAGCTTGCGGAAGCCGGGCGGCGGCTCCGGCCTCACGAGGTCCGCTCCAGGCTGTAGGCGACCAGTTCCCGGAAGGCGCGCGCGGCGGCTTCCGGCGCCTTGGCGAGGATGCCGCCGAGTCCCGCGAGGGCCCCTTCCGCGTAGGCTTTCATCCGGGCGTCGTGCTCCGCCTTGACGCCGAGCGTTTCCGCGGCCGCGCGGACCGCGGCGAGCTCCGCCGCCCCGGCGCGCGGGTCGCCGAAGATCGCCTCGAGCCGCGCGGCCGTCTCTCCCTCCGCGGCGCGGAGGAGCAGCAGGCGGAAGAGGGTCTTTTTGTCCTCCCGGAGGTCCGAGCCCAGAGGTTTGCCGAGCTCGGCCTCGTCGGCGTAGACGCCGAGCTCGTCGTCCTTGAGCTGGAAGAGGAGCCCGAGCTCCTCGCCCGAGGCTTCGAGCGCGGCCCGGGTCGCGTCGCCTGAGCCCGCGATGGCCGCGCCGAGGGCGAGCGGCAGGCTGAAGGTGTAGCGGCCGGTCTTGTAGCGGTAGAGGCGGAGTATGCCCTCCTCGTCCGGCTCGGCCGGGCCGGGGGCGAAGGCGTTGCGGGCGCCGGGGCGCGCGGCCCCGTTCGCCACGTCGAGCATCTGGGCGGCGCCGACGAGGCACAGCTCGCCGGCCGCTATCTCCGCGGCCTTGCGAGCCGCCTCCGGGACGACGGGCAGCGAGGCGAGGACGCCGAAGCCCGCGAAGTAGGCCAGGTCGCCGGCGCAAACCCCCAGGGCTTCGCCGTAGTGGACCGGGTCGCCGTAGCCGGCTTCCCCGAGCGCGCGCTCGTACTCGACGTGGATGGTGGGTACGCCGCGGCGCGTCCGGTCGCGGTCCATGATGTCGTCGTGGACGAGCAGGCCCGACTGGAAGAGCTCCATCGCCGCGCCGGCGCGTTCCACCGCCTCGAGGGCGCTTCCCTCAGCCGTCTTTCCCGAGGCGAGCTCGTAGCCGAGCCGCACCAGCACGCCGCGGATCATCTTGCCGCGGAGCGCGAAGTCCTCGAGACGCCGCGCGGCGTCGGTGCCGAGCCCGGGGGCGGCGCGGTCCCAGCGCGCGGCGCCGCCTTCCAGGGTTTCCTTGATGCGTCCCCGCACGGCGCTCCGCGCCTGATCGAAGTACTCGAGCATGGGTTCTCCCTTCATGATCATGGTCAGGGTCGTTGAACGGTGGAGCGGCCGTCGCGACTCTTCTTCAGACCGGCGACAAGGCCCAGCCAAGCCTGAGCAAGGCGAAGAATACCGCCTGGACCGCTAGCCAGGCCAGCGCGAGGAACTCGCCCGGGCGCTTCCCGCGCTCCGCCGCGGGCGTCTTGACGAACATCGAGCGGAACAGGGCGGCCGCGGCCGCGATGAGGAACCAGGCCAGGTAGTTTCGCAGGGGAATGTCGGCGCCGTCCCAGGTCCAGTAGCCGAGCCGGATGGCCGCCGGCTCCATGACCCAGTCGAAGGCCGCGGCGAAAAGCCCGGTCAGGACGGTCGCGGCGACGGCGTTCCGGGAGACCCTGCGGGCCAGCACGAAGGCGCCGTGCGTCACCAGCACCCAGTTGAAGGCGATGACGAGCGGCACTTCGAGCGCCATGGGGCCGAGGGAAGGGCCGTAGACGTAGGCGCCGAACACGAGGCCCGTGGCCACGCCGAGGGCCTCGAGGCCGAAAGTGGCGGCCCAGGCGGCGAGCGCCCAGACGGCCAGCCGCGCGCCTTCCGCCCGGACGGCCGGCGCGATGACCGCCGCGCCGCAGAGGAGCAGGAACCAGGGCGTCATGGCCAGCATGAGGGGGAGCGTGGGGGACCAGAGGTGGCCGGCGGTTCCCACCGCGAAGAGGAGGGCGATGACGAGCGCCGCCGCCTTCTCGTAGCCGGGCCGCTCCAGGACGGCGCGGAATCCCGCGGCGCGGTCGGGCGCCCTCACGACGCGCCTCCGGCCTTCCGCGCGCGGAGCCGGGCGAAGAGCGAGCCGAAGACGTCGAAGAGGACGAAGCTGGCGAGCAGCATCGAGAAGCTGAAGACGAAGTCCTCGACGGGGATGGTGCCGACGCGGATGCCGAGGTTGCGCGCGTCGTCGTAGAGGACGACGGGCTTGCCGGTCAGGATGCCGTTGGCGAGCGCGAAGGGAACGTAGGTGACGCCGAGCGCGATCCAGGCGTTGCGCGAGCGCAGGGTGGCGGGCGAGGCGAGGGCGCCGAGGACCAGGACCAGGGCGGCGGAGACGAGCACCACGGCCGTGTAGGTCCGGGCGAGGACGAAGGGGACGGGCAGGGCGAAGGCCGCGGCCAGGACGAGCCAGGGCGCGCGCGATGCCGCGAGCTCCGCGTCGCGGACGTAGGCGCGGACGCAGGCCAGGATGAAGACGCAGGCGTAGGGGATGGCGACGAAGAAGAACCACTCGGCCGGCGGGAGCCCGAGCCAGCGGATCGTGCCCGCGTACTCGTCGTTGAAGGACCAGACCGCGATGGCGGTCTTCCAGACGTCCCAGGCGCCGAAGGCGAGGACGATGGCCGCGATTGCCGCGAAGAGCTCGGGCCATTTCCGGTAAAATGCCACCCTGCGGTCGAACGAGAGGGCGAGCGGCGCCGCCAGCACCAGCAGGTCCAGCATGAGGTAATAGCTCAAGCGTGCCTCCCTTATCCGAAGAGCAGGTTCAGGATGGCGCGGCGCACGATGCGCCACTTGGCGGGCTTCACCTTTCGCTCGAAGACCACGAGCGGATCGGCATCGATGACGCGGCCGGTCCAGTCGTACATGTCGCCCGCCGTGCGGATGGCCGCCCGCGCGCGCCGGGGGATGAAGCGGTAGCCCTGCACCGCCTCGGCCTTCCAGGCGCGATAGCGCGCGAGCTGGGTCCGGAGGAAGGAGGCCCAGGCCTCGGGGTCGGCCTCGGCCTCGGCCTTCGAGGGCAGCCAGTCCGCGGCCTTGCCCGTGCCCGCGACCGGCAGGTAGCGGCGGCCGAGCTTGACGTCCTCGGCGACGTCGCGGATGAAGTTGATGAACTGCATGGCGCGGCCGAGCATGCGGGCGGCATGGTCGGCCTCGGGCGGCAGGCCGAGGACGCGGGCCATGAAGAGGCCGATCACCTCGGCCGAGCCGTAGACGTAGCCGAGCGTTTCCTCCTCGGTGGCGTAGAAGCGCTTGGAGAGGTCCGCCTCCATCGCGGCGAGGAAGGCATCGGTCCAGGCGGGGTCGAAACCCTTGCGCCGCGCGAGCGCGACGAAGTCGTCGATTATAGGGTCGCCGGCGGGCGTGCCCGCGAGGGCGGCGCGGTAGCGCGCGACGAAGGCGCGGAAACCCGCGGCGTCCTGGGGGACGGCGTCGACGTGGTCGTCGGCGACGCGCACGAAGCCGTAGAGCTCCTCGACGTCGCGGCGCGCGGCCTTCGGGAAGAAGAGGCTCGAGTTGAAATAGGTGGTGCTGCCCGACTTGAAGACGGCGCGCTGGGCGTTCCCGGCCATGCTCAGAGCTCCGTCGCGGCCTTCGCCGCCAGTTCCGCCGCCATCAGCACCATGGGCACCCCGATGCCGGGGTGGGTGTACTGGCCCGCGTAGAGCAGGTTGGCGAGCTTCCGGCTCCGCATGGAGGGCCGGAACACGGCGGTTTGGCCGAGGGTGTGGCTGAGGCCCAGGGCCGTGCCCTTGTACGCGTTGTAGTCGCGCGCGAAGTCGCGCTGGCTGAAGACCCTCCTCACCTTCGCGGAGTCGAGCAGCTTCTCGCCGAGCATCTTCTCCGCGTGGCGGATGGCGTGGTCGGCGTAGCGCTCGCGCGTCGCGTCGTCGTCCGCGAGCCCCGCGGCCACGGGGACGAGCAGGAAGAGGTTCTCGCCGCCTTCCGGGGCCATGCCGGGGTCGCTCTTCGTGATGGCCGAGAGGTAGAAGCACGGATCCTCGGGCCAGGCGGGCTTCCTGAAGATAGCGTCGAAGTGCGTTCCCCAGTCCTCGCGGAAATGGAGGTTGTGGTGCGCGAGCCCCTCGAGGCGCTTCGAGAGCCCGAGGTAGACGAGGAACATGGAGGGAGCCACCACGCGGCTCGCCCAATACTTTTCGCCATAGCTCCGGCTCGAGGCGTCCAGGAGCGAAGTCTCCACGTGGGCGTAGTCCGCGCCCGCGACGACGACGTCGGCCTCGAGCTCCCCCCGCTCGCCGGCGGGCTTGCCTTCGGCGTCGAGGCGGCGGAAGGCCACGGACTTCGCGCGCCGGCCCTCGGCGCGGATCGCCTCGACCTCCGCGGAGAACTCGAACCTGGCCCCGCGCGACGCGGCGAGGCGCCGGATCGCGTCTGCCACCGCGGTGAGCCCGCCGAGCGGGTAGAACACGCCCTGGGTCAGGTCTACGTGCGAAAGCAGCGAGTACATGCCCGGCGCGGCCTTGGGGTCGGTGCCGAGGAAGACCATCTCGTACTCGAGGATCTGGCGGAGCCGGCGGTCCTTGAAGCGCCGCGACACCTCGGCGTCCAGGTTGCCGAGCACCTTCATTTTAAGTCCGTCGACGATGAGGCGGCGGTTGAGGAAGTCGAAAACCGTGCGGTACTCGCGGTAGAGGAACTCTCTCATGGCCACGTCGTACTTGAAGGCCGCGTCCTCGAGGTAGTCCCGGAGCCGCGCGCCGGCGCCGGGCTCGATGCCTTCGAAGAGGGCTTCCGCGGCCTCGGGTTCGCTCCGCACGTCGACCTTCTCGCCGGGGCCGAAGAAGACGCGGTAGGAGGGATCGAGGCGGACGAGCTCGTACCAGTCCTCGCGCTTTTCGCCGAACAGGGAGAAGAAGCGCTCGAAGACCTCGGGCATCAGGTACCACGAGGGGCCCATGTCGAAGGTGAAGCCCTCCGTCTTCCATTCGCGCGCCCGGCCGCCGGCGCTCGCGTTCCGCTCGAGCACCGTCACGTCCATGCCGTCCCTCGCCATGAGGGCGGCGGCGGCCATGCCGGCGAAGCCGGCGCCGATCACCACGGCCCGTTTACCTTTCACGCTCATGTCTGGTAGTGTCGCTCCGGCGCCGCGCGCTCGGCAAGTTTTCCCGCGCGCTTTTCCCCTTGCCGGTCCGGCCGCGCAAATGTTAACTTCATCAAACATTTTTGTATCGCTACGGTTTCGAGAGGCGCGGCGCGCCCGAAGGAGACCCCCGAAATGACAGGCGACGACGTGAAAGTCGGTATCGGCGACATCCGCATCTACGTTCCCCGCATGCGCATCGACCTCGAGGAAGTGGCTTCGCGCCGCGTGGAGGCCGACCCTTCCCTCGAGAAGCACTTCAACCGCGCCCTCCAGGTGACCGGGCAGCGCGCCATACGCTTCCCCGCGCCCGGCGAGGATTCGGCGACCCTGGCGGCCGAGTCGGCCCACGAGCTCCTCTCGGAGAGCGACGCGGAGCTGACCGCGAAGCTCCGCTACCTGGTGGCGGGCACCGAGACCGGCGTCGACCATTCGAAGCCGCTCGCGAGCTACGTGCACGGCATGCTGCAGCGCTCCGGCCTCCCGGTGCCGGCGAACCTGGCCACCTGGCAGGTCCAGCACGCCTGCGCCGGAGGAACCCTCGGCCTCCTCTCGGTGGCCGGCATGCTCAAGGCCTCCGGCCGCGACGAGACGGGCCTCGTGATCGCCTCCGACATATCCCGCTATACCTTGCGCAGCACCGCCGAGATCACCCAGGGCGCCGGCGCGGCGGCCATCCTCGTCGAGCGCGACCCGCGCCTGCTCGAGATGGATCCGGGTTCCGAAGGCTTCTTCTCGAGCGACGTCGACGACTTCTTCCGGCCCCTGGGCTCCGTGACCGCCAAGGTCAAGGGCACCTACTCCATGGAGTGCTACAACGAGAGCCTCGACGCCGCCTTCGCCGACCACGCGGAGCGCGTCGGCCGCGACCCGGCCGAGCTCCTCGAGGAGATGGACTTCGTCGTCCTCCACACGCCCTTCCGCAACATGCCCGAGATGGCCATGAAGAAGCTCCTCGCCTCCCGCCTCGGCTACGACGAGCCCAAGGCCATCGCCTGGCTCGAGGAGCGGGGCTTCTACCGCGGCGTCGACCCCATCGCCGACATCGGCAACGCCTACTCCGCCAGCCTCTACATCTTCCTCGCGAACCTGCTCCGCGACCGCTGGGAGAAGCTCGGCATCGGCATCGTCGGGAAGCGGATCATGGTCGCCTCCTACGGTTCCGGCAACGTCATGACCGTGACGACCATGACCGTCGCCAAGGGCGCGCCGGCCGTCATCGCCAAATGGGACCTCGAGGGCTTGATGGAAAACGCGCTTCCGGCGAGCATGGAGGACTACGAGCGCTGGGCCGAGGGCTACGGTTCCGGCTACGGCGCCGGCGTGAACCCGATCGAGGCGCTCTCGAGCTTCCGCCTCGCGTCGGTCAGGGAAGACGGCTTCAGGGAGTACCAGCATGGAGAACGCGCGGCCTATCGGCGAGCGGAAAGCGAAGCACCTGTCGATCTGCCTCGATCCCTCGCTCGGGTCGGTTGAGGGTTCGGGCGCGGGCTTCGAGGGGCTTTCCTTCGCGCACCGCGCCCTGCCCGGCCTGTCCTGGGACGAGCTCGACGCCGGCATCGATTTCCTGGGGAAGCGCGTCGCCTTCCCCTTTTTCATCTCCTGCATGACCGGCGGCTCGGCGGAGGGCTTCCGCGTCAACCGCGAGCTCGCCCTGGCCGCCGGGGAGCTCGGCGTGCCCGTGGGCACGGGTTCCATCCGGGTCCTCCTCGAGCACCCCGAGCTGGCCGACCATTTCCGGTTGAAAGCGCACGCGCCCGGCGTCCCGCTCCTGGGGAACCTCGGCGCCGTGCAGCTTCGCGACCTGGAACCCGCGAGGGTGGACGACCTCGTCGAGCTCATGGGCGCCGACGCGCTGGTCGTCCATCTCAATCCGGGGCAGGAGCTCTTCGAGGACGACGGCGACCGCGACTTCAGGCGGCTCCGCGAGTCCGTCGCGGCCTTCATCGCCCGAGCGCCGTACCCGGTCGTCGTCAAGGAGACGGGCTTCGGCATCGCGCCCTCGGACGCGCTCTTCCTGCTCGAGGCCGGCGCCGCCTACGTGGACCTGGCCGGCTCCGGCGGCACCAACTGGATTTCCGTCGAGGGCTACCGCCACGACGAAGCGTCCCTGGAGGCGGCCCTCGATTTCGCCGACTGGGGATTCCGGACCGCGCCCCTCCTCGCGGCCTCGCCCGTGGAGGGCGGCCGGATCCTCGCCTCGGGCGGCTTGCGCACGGGCATGGACGTGGCCAAGGCCCTGGCCCTCGGCGCCGCCGCCGCCGGCATGGCCCTGCCGCTCGCGCGCGCGGCCTCCGAGGGCGGAGCGAAGGCGGTGGCGGCCTACGGCCGCCGGGTCGAGCGCGTCCTCAAGACCGTCATGCTGCTGACCGGTTCGCGCACGGTCGCGGACCTGAGGCGGCCGGGCGTCCTCTCGATGTCGCGCGGGTTCGCGGAAGAACGCGACCGGATCGCGGGCGCCTAGGAGCCCGGCGTCGCGGTTCCCCGGCCGGGCGTTCCGGCGTCCGCGGCCCGCCCCTGTCCCTTCCGGCCGCGGAGCGCTAGAATGGCCGCCATGCAACACGGCCCCGACACCCATTCGCGCACGGCCTTCCTCGGTTCCGGCCCCATCCTGCCCCTCCTCCTCAAGATGGGCGTTCCGGCGGCCACCGGCATGCTGGTCAACGCGCTCTACAACATCGTGGACACCATCTTCGTGGGCCAGGGCGTCGGCCCGCTGGCCATCGCCGCGCTGACCATCGCCTTCCCGATACAGCTGACCGTCTCCGCGCTCGCCCAGGGACTCGGCGTCGGCGCGGCCTCCATCGTGTCGCGCCGGCTCGGCGAAAAGCGCGACGAGGACGCCGCCCGGGCCATCGGCACGGCCTACGCCGCCATCGCCGTCGTCACCGCGGTCCTGGTGGCGCTCGTCATGGCCTACACGGATTCCGTGCTGCGCTTCTTCGGCGCGGGGCCGGAGGTGATGCCGTTCGCGCGCGAGTACCTGCGCGTCGTGGCGCCGGGCTTTTTCTTCTTCGCCAGCTCCATGGCCGCGAGCTCGCTCGTGCGCGCGGAAGGCAACGCCCGCGCCTCGATGACGGGCATGCTGATCGGCGCCCTGCTGAACGTGGCGCTCGACCCGATCTTCATCTTCGGTTTCGGGATGGGCGTGCGCGGCGCGGCCCTCGCCACCGTGATCAGCCAGGCCGTCTCCTTCGCCTACCTCGCTTCCCTCTACGTCCGCCGCAAGACCCACGTACGCCTCGAGGTCCGGCACTTCTCCCCGCGTCCGGCCCTGCTCGTCGAGGAGGCCTTCCTCGGCGTGCCCGCCTTCGTGCAGTCCGCGGGCATGAGCCTCTTGGCCCTGCTCATCAACACGACGCTCCGCGCGCGCGGCGGCGACCTGGCCATCTCGACCTACGGCATGGCGCACCGCCTGATCATGCTGGTCATCTTCCCCATACTCGGCATGGCCCAGGGCTTCCAGCCCATAGTCGGCTACAACTACGGGGCCCGCAGCTTCGACCGCGTGAAGCGGACCATCCGCGTCGCGGTGGCCACGGTGTCGTGCATCGCGGGCGCCGCCTGGCTCGCCCTCATGATCTTCCCCGGGGTCCTGGTATCGATGTTCACCCGCGACGCCGCCCTGGTCGCTTCGAGCGCCCGCGTGCTCCGCACCATGGTGCTCTTCATCCCGCTCGCGGCCGTGCAGATCCTCGGCTCCACCTACTTCCAGGCCGTGGGGAAGGGGCGCCACGCGCTCGCCCTCGGCCTTTCGCGCCAGTTCCTGGTGCTGATTCCCCTCATCCTCGCGCTGCCGCGCTTCTTCGGGCTCGACGGCGTCTGGTACGCCTACCCCGCGGCGGACCTGATCGCGAGCTCGGTCACGGTCGCCTTCCTGCTCCGCGAGCTCTCGCACCTCGACACCCGTCACGCGGGGGAGGCCCGCCCCCAAGCTTCGTGACACTTGCACTCGCTGACTTCCCCAAGCTTCGTGACACTTGCACTCGCTGACTTCCCCAAGCTTCGTGACACCGACGAGGAGCTGCGCTAGAGTGGTCGCATGAAGCACGCCCATCTTTTCCGCGCCGCCGCGTCCGCTCCGGCCGCCTTCGCGCTGCTCCTCCTCGTCGCCTCGTGCGCGGCCGTTCCGGAGCCGCTCGCCCCCCCCGTCCCGCCCTCCTTTCCCGGCGGCTCCTGGCTGCTCGTGGAACTCGGCGGAAAAGCGGTCGCCGACTCCGTCGGCGAGAAGATCCCCACCCTGGCCTTCGGCGGGGACGGCGCTGCCGGCGGCTCGAGCGGCTGCAACCAGTACGGGACGAAGTGGACCCTTTCCGGAGACGACGGCATCGCCTTCGCGGAGCTCTGGAGCACCAAGATGTTCTGCGTCGACGTCCTCATCGAGGTCGAGTATTACGAGATGTTCCGGAAGACCCGGGCCTGGCGGGTCGAAGGCGGCCGGCTCGTCCTCTCGGACGGGTCGGGGAAGGTCCTCGCCGTCTTCGAGCGCGCGGAATAAAGCAAGGCCCGGCCTCGGCGGCCGGGCCGCGCGACGGACGCGAACCGCCCGCGCGGCGGTCCCTTGGAGGATGTCCCATGGAAGAACGGTTCAGGCGCGACGGCGCCTTCTGGGTGAGTCCCTGGAATTTCAAGCCCGAGGTGCTGACCGGGAGCGAAGCGCCCGCGAAGGTGCTGGTGCACGACGCGACGCTGCGCGACGGCGAGCAGACGCCCGGGGTGGTCTTCCGCAAGGCCGACAAGGTGGCCATCGCGAAGGCCCTCGACCGGGCCGGCGTCGACCGCATCGAGGCGGGCATGCCCGCGGTGTCGTCCGAGGACTTCGAGGCGATCGCGGAGATCGCGAAGCTGGGCCTGCGCGCCGAGGTGTACGCCTTCGCGCGCGCCATGACGGAGGACGTCGACAAGGCGCTCGAGTGCGGCGCGAAGGGCGTCCTCGTCGAGGTGCCCATCGGCTGGCCGAAGCTGGTCGGGCAGTTCCATTGGACCTGGGAGGACGTGCTCAGGAAAAGCGTGCCCGTGCTCCAGTACGCGAAGGCGAAGGGCCTCAAGACGGTCTTCTTCCCCTACGACGCGACGCGCGCCCGCGAGGAGGACCTCGACGCCCTGCTCGAGGCCGTCGCGCGCGAGGCCGCGCCGGACTCCGTGGGCCTGGTGGACACCATGGGCTGCGCGAGCCCCGAGGCCATCGCCTACCTGACGCGGAAATACCGCGACCTCAGCGGGGCGCCGGTGGAGATCCACACCCACAACGACTTCGGCCTCGCGGTGGCCACGGAGCTCGCCGCGGTGCGCGCGGGCGCCTCGGTGGTCCACTCCTGCGTCAACGGGCTCGGCGAGCGCACCGGCAACGCGCCGCTCGAGGAGCTCGTCCTCGCGCTCGACCTGCTCTACGGCCACGGTCCGTCGCGCGACTACGCCGCGCTCGCGGAGCTCTCGGCCCTGGTCGCGTCCTTGAGCGGCGTTCCGCTGGCCCGCAACAAGCCCGTGGCGGGCGAAGGCAACTACACCCGCGAGTCGGGCATCGGAGCCAACCTCGTGGTCGAGGACCCGCTCGCCATGTTCGCCACGCATCCGGCCCTTTTCGGTCGGAAGGGTTCCGTGGTGCTCGGCAAGAAGAGCGGGAAGCCGAGCGTCGCCTTCAAGCTGGCCGAACTCGGCCTCGGGGATTTGGACGAAGGAGCGGCGGCCGAGCTGCTCGCGCGCGTCAAGGCGCTCGGCAACGAAAAGCGTCGCCTCGTCGCCGACGACGAATTCCGCGAGCTCGTGGCGGCGGTCCGGTCCGGCCGCTGAGGAAGGTCGCGCCGGAGCCGGACGCGCCGCGCGCGCGAGGGCGCCATGAAAAAAAGCCCGCCGGACGGATCCGGCGGGCGCGCGCTCCCCAGGAGAAGGAAGGGCGTGTCGCTGCCTATTTCACGGCCGCGGCGAAGAGCGCCTTGGCGAGGCGGGGCGCCGCGTCGGGCGCGCACGCGAACGCGGCCACGTCCGCGTCGTCCGAAGCCTCGCGCCGGGCTCCCGCCGCTTCGGCGGCCGCGACGAGGGCTTCGAGGCGGACGGCGAGCGTTCCCTGGCGGAACACGGCCGCCACCCGGGCCGCATCGGCCCCTTTGACGAGCGCGACGCCGAGCAGGGCCGGGGCGTCCGCGCCCATGGGGTCGGGACCGATCGCGGTGCCCTCCCCCGAATCGAAGGTGGAGCGGACGCGGATCCGCACCCCGTAGCGCTCGCCGATCAGGGCCGAGCGGTCGTGGAGCACGCGCGCCCCGTTGGCGGCCAGGCGGTACATCGAGCGGTAGTCGAAGTAGGGCAGGAAGCGCGCCTCGGGAACGACGCGCGGATCGGCCTGCGCCACGCCCGGCACGTCGGTGAAGATGTCCACGCGGTCCGCGCCGACGAAGGCGCCGATGGCGACGGCGCTGGTGTCCGAGCCGCCGCGGCCGAGGGTCACGAGGTCGCCCGCGGCGTCGACGCCCTGGAAGCCCGCCACCACGGGCACGATGCCCTCGTCGACGAGGCCGCGGATCCGGCCCGAGTCGGCCGCCACGGGCTCCGCGTCGCCGAAGGGGCCCTCGGCCTTGATGCCGGCCGAATAGGCGCTCAGGGGCACGGCTTCCATGCCCTTCGAGCGGAGCAGCTCCGCCACGACGCAGGCCGAGATCAGCTCGCCGCACGAGGCGACCAGGTCGCGGACCATGGGCGTCGCGTCAGGCACCAGGCCGAGCAGGGTGTCGGTCGCGTAGGGCGCGCCCGCGCGGCCCATCGCCGATACGACGACGACGACGCGGTTTCCCGCGGCGCGCTCGCGCGCGACCTGGCCGGCCAGGGCCTCGCGGGCCTCGGCCGTGGCGACCGAGGTGCCGCCGAACTTCTGGACGACGAGGGCCATCTCGCTACTTCCCGAGGAGTCCGCGCGAGACCAGGGTCTCGGCGATCTGCACCGCGTTGAGGGCCGCGCCCTTCCGGAGGTTGTCGGAGACCACCCAGAGGTTGAGCCCGTTCGGCACGGTGGGGTCGGCGCGGAGGCGGCCGACGAAGACCTCGTCGCGTCCGTCCGCGTCGAGCGGGGTCGGGTAGACGAGCTTCGATGGATCGTCCATGACCTTGACGCCGGGCGCCTTCTCGAGGAGCTCGCGCACCTTGGCCACCGTGAAGGACTTCTCCGTCTGGACGTTGATCGACTCGGAGTGGCCGCGGAACACGGGGATGCGCACGGCGGTCGGGTTCACCTGGATGTTCGGGTCCATGATCTTGTGGGTCTCGTGGACCATCTTCATCTCTTCCTTCGTGTAGTCGTTCTCGAGGAAGACGTCGATGTGGGGCAGGGCGTTGAACAGGATCTGCCGCGGGTAGACCTTGTGCTCCACGGGCTTTCCGTCGACCCACGCGCGCGCCTGGGTTCCGAGCTCGGCGATGGCCGCGGCGCCCGTGCCGGAAATGGCCTGGTAGGTCGACACCACGATCCGCTGGATGCGGTAGGCGTCGTGGATGGGCTTCAGGGCCACGAGCATCTGGACGGTCGAGCAGTTGGGGTTGGCGATGATGCCCTTGTGCGCGTCGAGGGCCTCGGGGTTCACCTCGGGCACCACGAGCGGCACGTTCGGATCCATGCGCCAGGCGCTCGAGTTGTCCACGACGACGGCGCCCTCGCGCGCGGCGATCGGGGCGAGCGCGACGCTGGCGTCGGCGCCCGCGGAGAAGAGGGCCACGTCGACGCCCTTGAAGGCGCCCTCCTTCGCGACGCGGACCTTCACGTCCTGGCCCTTCCACTTGACGGTCTTGCCTTCGTTGGCGGGTATGTCGAGCGGCACGAGCTCGGAAACCGGGTAGTCGCGCTGCGCGAGGGTCTTGATCATCTCGGTGCCGACGGCGCCCATGGCGCCCACGACGGCCACGCGGAAAGTCTTCATCGTTCGCTCCTCATCAGGTCTGGGGGGATTCTGGCCGGCCCGGGGCTTCGCGAGCCCCGGGCCGGCGGCTTGTTCAGGTCCTCAGGGAATCGAGCGCGGTCTTGAGCCGCGCCATGCCGCGCGCGCACTCGTCGGTCGAGCAGGAGTAGGCCATGCGGAGGTAGCCTTCGCCCGAGGTGCCGAAGATGCTGCCGGTGACGGCGGCGATGCCGTGCTCCTCGATCAGCCAGTCCGCGAGCTCGCTCGACTTCTTCCCGAAGGCCGAGACGTCGGCGAAGACGTAGAAGGCGCCGAGCGGGTCGGGCACCTTGACGCCCTCGATGGCCCTGAGGCCCTCGAGCATGATGCTCCTGCGCTTGCGGAACTCGGAGACCATGTCGTCGACGCACTTCTGGTCCGCCGTGAGCGCCGCGACGGCGCCGTGCTGGATGAAGGTGTTGACGCAGACGGTGGTGTACTGGCGGGCCTTGTAGACGGCCTTGGTGATCTCCTCGCTGGCTACGGTCCAGCCGAGGCGCCAGCCGTCCATCGAGTAGGTCTTGGAGAAGCCGTTGATGATGACGGTGCGTTCGGCCATGCCGGGGATCGAGTAGATGCTCGGGGAAACGCGCCCGTCGCCGTAGAAGATGCGCGCGTAGATCTCGTCGGAGAAGACTAGGAGGTCGTGCTTGACCGCCACCTTGGCGAGGGCCTCGAGGGTTTCGCGCTTCTGCACCGCGCCGGTCGGATTGCCGGGGCTCGTGATGCAGAGCGCCCGGGTCCTCGGCGTGACGCGCTTCTCAACCTCGGCCGCGTCGAGCTGGAAGTCGTCCTCGCCGCGCGTGGGCACCTCGACCGGCACGCCGCCGACCAGGGTGATGATGTGGCGGTAGTTCGGCCAGTTCGGGTCTGCGATCAGCACCTCGTCGCCCGGGTTGATCAGGGCGAGCGCCGAGGCCATGATGGCCTCGTTGGCTCCGGCGAAGACGATGGCCTGCTTCATGCCGTCGACCGGAACGCCCGTGTCGAGCTCGGTGCGCGCGGCGATGGCCTTGCGCAGGGCGGGGATGCCGTTGTTCGGCGCGTAGTGCACCTCGCCGCGCTTCAGGGCCGCGATCGTCGCGTCCTTGATGTGCTCCGGCGTGTCGAAGTCCGGGCGGCCGATCTGCCAGTGGATGACGTCGCGGCCGGCGGCTTCGAGCTCGTGCACCTTGTCGTTCACCCGGCGGATGCCGGAGAGCTGGACCTTCGCGAGGCGGTCCGCGGCGAACCTGCCGTCGGGCTTGGCGTTTCCGTTCGTTGACATATCCGCTCCTCCCTTTACCTGTGCTTGCGCTGGATGAGTTCGTCGTAGTCGCCGTGCGCGATCTTCGCCTCGACGACCACGGGACCGTCCATGGCGAAGGCCTTCTCGAGCGCGGCGCGGTACGAGGCCTGGTCGTCCGCCGCGATGACGGGCACCCCGAAAACATAGTCCGAACTCGGGACCTCCGGCTCGTCGAGGTCGACGCCATAGCCTTCGAAATGCTTCTTGACCTGCTTGAGCCTGATGAGCTCGAGCTTGCGGTCGGCGAGCACGACGAAGACCACGGCGAGCTTCTCGCGGCGGGCCACGGCGAGCTCGCCGACGTTCATGAGGAAGCCGCCGTCTCCCGTGACGCAGGCCACCTTGGTCCGCGGCCGTTCGAGCTTGGCCGCGATGGCCGCGGGGACGCCGAAGCCCATGGCGGACCAGCCGTTGGTCATGATCTGGAGGCCGGGGGCCGGCGTGCGCCACATCTGGCCGATGAGGTGCGTGTGGGCGCCGACGTCGCAGGCCATGATGCCGTCGTCGGGCAGGACCTCGCGGAGGATCTTGAGCGCGGCCCGCGCGCCGAAGCTGCCCTCCGGCGGCTCGAAGGCGGCGAACATGGCCGCCCGGCGCTCGGCCAGGGCCTTCGAGTCCCAGGCGGAGGCGATCGGCTTCAGGGCCTCGAGGCGTTCGAGCGAGGCGCGGACGTTCCCCACGGCGTCGAGGACGCGGGGCCAGCGCATGCGGTCGATGTCGGCCGGTACCGAGTCGAGGTGGGCCAGCGTCGCGTCCGGCATCCAGTCCTCGTAGTTGAACTCGATGGGATCGTAGCCGACGCCGACGACGAGGTCGGCCTGCAGGTAGGTTTTCGAGACCACGTCGGAGAGCGCGTGGAAGAGGACGCCCGCGTACCACTCGTGGTCCTCGGCCAGCATCCCCTTGGCCATGGGAGTCAGCACCACCGGGACGCGGTGCTTCTCGGCGACGCGCCGTACCAGGTCGGCGACGCCTGAGCGGACCGCCGAAAGCCCCACGGCGAGGAGGGGCTTCGAGGCGAGCGAGAAGAGCCTTTCGAGGTCCGCGAGGTCCTCCGGGGCCGCGGCGGGCACGGGGGCCGGAACGGGCAGGCGGAAGGGGCGGAAGCTCTCGGGGGCGGGCCTGGCGCCCAGGTCCTCGGGCAGGCCGAGGTGCACGGGACCGGGCATCTCGGAGACGGCGATGTTCACCGCCTTGAGGAGCTCCTGGTCGACGCGGTCGGGCGCCAGGCGGGTCGTGTACTTGGTGAGCGGGCGGAAGAGGGCCTGCTGGTCGACCGCCATCTGCACCGTGCGGCCGATCATGGGCTCCGGCGGCTCGCTCGAGAGCGCGATGACGGGCGAGCGGTCGAACAGGGCCCCGCCGACGCCGGTCGAGAGGTTCGTGGCGCCGGGGCCGACGGTGCCGTAACAGGCGCCCGGGACGCCCGAGAGGCGGGCCGTGACGTCCGCCATCACGCCGGCCGCGCCTTCGTTCGAGACCAGCACGAAGTCGACGTCGGATTTTCGCATCGCTTCCATATAGTAGAGCCAGGATCCGCTCGGGACGCCGAAAACCCGCCGTATGCCGAGTTCCTTGAAACGTTGGATGATATGTTCGGCCACGTTCGACATGGTGCCTCCCCTGCGCCTTGCCGCCGCGCGGAGTTCCGCGGTCGGCGTGGCGCGTCCCCCGGGTGTACCCGGGGCTCAATAAACCCTATATCCTATATTATATAGCATAACTTTCCGGGGATGGCAAGCAAAGAATCGGAACGAAGGCGGCCAGATTCCGGAGAGGCCCGGGCAGGGCGGGATTCCGCCCCTCCCGCGACGCCTTCATATCCAAGTAGGCTAAAACGTGGTACTCTCATGCTATATCATATAGGATGCACTTTTCCAGAAAGGCGGTTCCCGGGCCATGAAGAAGATCGTCAACCTCTCCATGCGCGAGCAGATCTACGAGGCCCTCAAGGGCATGATCCTCGACAACAAGTACGAACCGAAGACCGTGCTGGCCATCGACCGCCTGGCGGAGGAATTCGGGGTAAGCGCCACGCCGGTGCGCGAGGCCCTGGTGCGGCTCGAGGCCGAGAACCTGGTCGAACTGATTCCCAACAAGGGGGCGCGGGTCACTGGCATCAGCGCCGACGACGTGCGGAGCATCTGGGAGCTCCGCCGGCTTCTCGAACCCTACGCGGCCCGGATGAGCGCCGCCTCGATAGACCGGGCCGAGCTGGCCGCACTCGAGGCCGATATAAGGAAGCTCGCGGCTTCGCCGAACGACGACGAGCTCTACGTCGGCACCGACACCAGGCTCCACGAGCTGCTCTATTCCCGCGTGGAGAACGCGATGCTCAAGGACATGATCCACCGCGTCCACCTGATGTCGCACCGCATCCGCTTCTTCGCGGAGCACAGCCCCGAGCTGCACGAGAAGGTCGTCCACGACGTCATCGCGGAACACCTCGAGATACTCGAGGCGGTGCGCAAGGGCGACCCGGAGCAGGCCGGCGTCCTGCTCCGCCAGCACCTGGAGAACGGAGAGCGGCGCACCCTGTCCGCCCTCAGGCTCGAGCGCTGAACGCCTCGGGCCGTTCCCTCGCGATTTTGGCGCGCGCGGCGAGCTGGCAACCGGACGGCCTTTCCGCGAGCATTTTTACTTGCAGGCGTAAAAGTGTCGTGCTACACTCGATGATATAGGATATAGGATATAATTCTTTAGAGAATTACTCCTGTACCTCGGATCGATGCCGCCCGTAGGGCGGGGCCATCCGAACGCTCATGCGAGGTGTTGCCGTGAAGAAGAAACCGGAGACCTTGGCGCAAGGCGAGAACATCGTCGAAGTCGCCGAGAAGATCATCGAGCAGAAGGAGGTGGAGTCGCGCTGGCGCAAGGGCCTCGGCTCCACCTGGAAGATCATCATCGCGGCGATCTCGGTAGTCTTCATCGGCTACCACCTGTTCACGTCGCGCTTCGGCATGCCCGAGACCATCAAGCACCGCGCCATCCACGTGGGCTTCATCCTCGTGCTCGCCTTCCTCTACTTCCCCGCGCACCGCAAGTCGCCGAAAGGCAGGCCGAGCTGGTTCGACGTGGGACTAGCCGTCGTCTCGGCCGCGGCCACCGTCTACACGGTCCTGAGCCGCGACGCCTTCACCGCTCGCGCGGGCGTCGCCGTCTGGCACAACATCTGGGTGGGCGGGCTCTACACGCTGCTCGTGCTCGAAGCGTGCCGGCGCGCGGTCGGCAACCAGCTGCTGATCCTGGCGGGCCTCTTCCTGCTCTACGCGGCCTTCGGCCGCTACGTGCCCGGCGTGCTTTCGCACCGCGGCTACTCGCTCGAGCGCATCATCTACATGATGTACATGACCGGCCAGGGCATCTTCGGCATGCCGATCGGCGTGTCGTCCACCTACCTGATCATCTTCGTGGTGCTCGGCGCCATGCTCGACAAGAGCGGGCTTTCGAAGCTCTTCAACGACACCGCCATGTCGGTCGGCGGCCGCTTCACCGGCGGGCCGGCCAAGGTGTCCGTCATCGCCAGCGCGCTCATCGGCATGATCCAGGGCTCCGCCGCCACCAACGTGGCCACCACCGGCGCCTTCACCATCCCGCTCATGAAGAAGGTCGGCTACAAGCCCGCCTTCGCCGGCGCGGTCGAGGCCGCCGCCTCGACGGGCGGCCAGTTCATGCCGCCCATCATGGGCTCGGTCGCCTTCATCATGGCCGAGTTCGTCGGCGTGCCCTACCTGACCATCGCCACGGCCGCCTTCATTCCCGCCGTGCTCTATTTCGCCGCCGTCTTCTTCCAGATCGACCTCCGCGCCCGCTCCCTGGGGCTCAAAGGCATCGGCAAGGAGGAAATGCCCGACACGAAGTCCACCGTGCTCCGCTACGGCCACATGATCATTCCGATCGGCGTGCTCCTCTGGCTGCTCTTCCAGGGCCGCACCCCGCTCTACGCCGCCTTCTACACCGTCGTCGCCACCGCGGTCCTCTCGTGGATGCGCAAGGAGACCCGGATCGACCACAAGGTGCTCAAGGACGTGGCCGTCAACTCCGCGCGCTCGAGCATCTCCATCGGCGTGGCCATGGCCAACGCGGGCTTCGTGGTGGCGGTGCTCTCGATGACCGGCATCGGCGCCATCCTGGCCGACAACATCGTCGCGCTCTCGCAGGGCCGGCTCTGGATCGCCCTCGTCCTCAGCATGGTCGTCTCGATCATCCTCGGCATGGGCCTGCCGACCTCGGCCTGCTACGTCATCGCGGCGTCCATCACGGTGCCGATCCTGACCAAGATGGGCGTGCCCCTCTTCCAGGCGCACTTCTTCACCCTCTACTACGCCGCGCTCTCCACCATCACGCCGCCCGTGGCCCTGGCCGCCTACGTCGGCGCCGGCATGGCGGGCGCCAAGCCGAACGAGGTGGGCTGGATCGCCTTCCGCCTGGCCCTGGCCGGTTTCATCGTGCCCTTCTTCTTCATCTACGCCCCCGAGATGATCCTCATCTCCGACTCGGCCTGGGCCATCGTGCTCTCCGCCCTGTCGGGCCTGGCCGGCGTGTTCCTGCTCGCCACCGCCATCGAGGGCTACTTCCTCATGAAGCTGCCGATCTACCTGCGGGCCATCGCCCTCGTGGCCGCGGTCCTGCTCCTCATCCCGGGTTGGGAGACCGACCTGATCGGCCTCGGCCTCGCGGCGCTCGGCACCCTGGGGATCCTGCTCATGAAGTCCCGCGGGAAGGTCGTCCCGGCCTCCTGATCCGGGAATCCGTCCCGGGAGCGCCCGCGAGGGCCTTCCGGGGCGGCGTCGCCGTTTTTGGAATCCGGACCGTCCCGGTGGACGGTCCTTCAGGAAAGGAAAGTCCCGCCCGCGGGCGGAACGAGGAGGACCATGTGAACAGGCTTCTTTCGAAGGCGGGCTTCGCGCTCGCGATCGTCGCCGTCGTCGCGCTGGCCGCGTCGTGCGCGCCGAAGGCCGAGGGCGCGGCGAGCTCCGCCGCCCCGACGTCGATCCGGCACATCACCATGGGCACCGCGGGCGTCGGCGGCACCAACTACCCGACCGGCATCGCCATGAGCGCCCTTTGGAACGCGAACATCCCCGGCGTGAAGGCCGTGGCCATCGCCACCAACGGCAGCCCGCACAACATCGACCTCTTGCGCACCAAGGACGCGGACGTGGCCGTCTGCCGCTCGCTCGAGGCGTACCGCGCCCTGAACGGCGTCGAGCCCTATCCCGAGAAGATGCCCTGGATGCGCTCGCTCACCGGCGGCCTCTTCTCCGACGTGTTCCAGGTCGTGGCCACCAAGGATTCCGGCATCAAGAACATCGCCGACTTCCGCGGCAAGCGCATCGTGGTCGGTCCCGTCGGCTCCGGCGGCGAGGTCGACGCCCGCGAGACCCTCGCGGCCTACGGCATGACCTACGACGACATCAAGCCGAGCTTCGTCGAATTCGCCCAGGGCATCGAGATGATGCAGGACGGCCTGGTCGACGGCGGCATCATCGGCCTCGCGCTCGGCGCCGCGGCCATGCAGGAGCTCCTGCTCGAGGGCGACGTCGTGATGCTCCCCATCAGCGACGAAGCCCTGGCCAAGCTCAAGGAAAAGAACCAGTTCTACATCCGCCGCACCATCCCGGCCAACATCTACCCGAACCAGGACTACTCGGTCGAGACCGTCGGCACTCCGCCCGACATCATCATCGTCCGCGCGGACATGGAAGAGGACCTGGTCTACAAGATGACCAAGACCCTCTACGAGAACCTGCCGGCCGTCCACGCGGTCTCGGCGCTCCTGACCCAGTTCACGAAGGATCTCGTCCTCGCCGACGACCAGATGCTCGTGCCCTACCACCCGGGCGCCCGCAAGTACTTCGTCGAGCAGGGCTGGCTCAAGTAAAATACCGTCGCAGCTTCCCCGGCGCGCGGCCAACCACCCGCGCGCTCCGGGGAACGCCCGCCGTACGCGACGGCTTCGGTACCGAAAGGGGGAGTCCCGCCCAGGCGGGGCTCCCCCTCCTTTTTTTTAATTGCGGAGCGGTCGGGCCTCGGGCGCGCCGGCGCTGCCAGGGCGCGGCCGGCGGACGGACGGGCGCGGACCGGCGCTGCCAGGGCGCGGGCCGGGGCGAGCGGGCACTCAGGCGGGCGGGCGCGGAGACGTCGCGGCGCGCCGCCGTCCGCGGGTTCCGCTCGACAGCCCGAGCCTCCGCGTCCTACCATGGGCGCATGGAGGACGCCATGAACGCGAACGAGCTCGGCGCGCCGGAAGCCCTGTGGGAAGCCTTCTTCGAACTCTGCGCCGTGCCGCGACCCTCGCGCCACGAGGAAGCCGCCGCCGAGTGGGCGCTCGGACGCGCGCGGAAGGCCGGGCTCGAGGCCCGGCGCGACGCGGCCGGCAACGTCCTGGCGCGGAAGCCCGCCCGTCCGGGACGCGGGGGGGCGCCCCTCGTCATACTGCAGGCCCACCTCGACATGGTGCCGCAGAAGGCCGAGGGCTCGGCGCACGACTTCCTCCGCGACGCGATAGTCCCGCGGCTCGATCCGGACGATCCGGACTGGCTCCGCGCCACGGGGACCACGCTCGGCGCCGACGACGGCATCGGGGTGGCCGCCGCCTTCGCCCTCCTCGAGGACCGAGGGCTCGACCACGGTCCGATCGACGCCCTCTTCACCGTGAACGAGGAGAGCGGCATGTCCGGCGCCCGCGGCGTCGAAAGCGCCTTCCTGGGTGGGGATCTGCTCGTGAACCTGGACGGCGAAAAACTGGACGAGATCTGCGTCGGCAGCGCGACCGGCCAGCGCATGTCCTTCCGGCTCGAGGCCGGCGCGGACCGGACGCGCCGGGTGGCGCCGGGCGAGATTTTCGTCCGCGCCGGTATTTCAGGCCTGCGCGGCGGGCACTCGGGCGGCGACATCCACCTCGGGCGCGCGAACGCCATCACCGAGCTCGCGCGCCTGGTCGCGGGGGCGGCGCGGGTTCATGGCGCGCGGCTCGTCTCAATCGAGGGCGGCTCGGTGCCGAACGCCATTCCCCGCGAGGCGCGCGCCGTGCTGGCGCTCGAAGCGGGCCGCGCCGACGGCTTCGAGGCCGGCCTGGCCGCTGCGGCCGCGGAGCTCCGCGGCCGCTTCGGGACGGCCGAGCCCGGACTGAGGGTCGCCGTGGAGCGCGTCGGGCTTCAGGACCTGGGCACCGCGCCGCCGCCGGCCTTCGACGCGGAAACCGGAGGGCGCTTCCTCGAGGCGCTCGCGGCCGCGCCGGACGGGCTCGCTTCGATGATGCACGGCATGGACGACGTGGCGCGGCTCTCGTCGAACATCGGCCTCGTCCGGAGCGCCGCGACCGGGGACGGGCGCCTCGTCGCGGACGGCATGCTGTTGGCGCGCGGTGCCTACGAGGACGAGCTCGACGGGCTCTGCGACGGCATCGCGCGCGCCCTCGAGGCGGGCGGCTGCTCGGTCGAGCGCGTCGCGCGCACCTCCGGCTGGGCGCCCGATCACGGGAGCCCCCTGCTCGCGGCCGCGCGCGAAGCCTGGACGGAGGCGCTCGGCGCGGAACCCGAGGCGCGGGCCACGCACGGCGGCCTCGAGTGCGGGCTCCTGCGCGCCGCGCGCCCGACCCTGGACATGATCTCCGCGGGGCCGGACATCCGCTTCCCGCACTCGCCGGACGAGGCGGTCCGGATAGCCTCGGTGGCGCGCTTTTACGCGGCGCTCCGCGCCCTGGTGGAAAAGCTGGCGCGGCGGACCTGAGGCGCTCCCGCGGGACTCCGCCGGCGGCGGCGCCGCGGGGCCGCCGCCCGAGTGAAATGGAAGCGGCCGCCCTCGGATGGCGGCCGCTCGAGAGGGTGCGGGGGTGGAAGGCGAGGCCCCGCGGGGGCGGGGAACCCCCTTTCCCCCCGGATCCTAGAAGCGGTAGCCGAGCGCGACCTGCACCGACGAGTAGCGGAGCGTGTCGCGCAGGTCGGAGAGCAGGGTGTAATCGCCCGCGAAGCGGGACTCCGCGTACGCGAGGTCCGCGAAGAGCCCCTGGCCGAGCTTGATGGTGAGGCCCGCGGACCAGTCGACGCCGACGCCGTAGGAGTCGTAGCCCGCCGCGTCCTTGAAGGCCTGGTTCGGCAGGGTTACCGCGAGACCGACGCGGCCCATCGGGCCCATGGTGATGCCTTCGATCTCGAGCGGCAGGCGGACCGTGGCGTACGGGGCGAGGAAGGCGAGGCTCCGGCCGGCGGCGCCGACGTCGCGGGGCAGTTGGAAGGCGAGCCCGCCGCCGACGAGCAGGAAGCGCTCGACCTCGAGCGTGTACTCGACCGAAAGGTCGAAGCCCACGCCCTCGTCCCAGACGACGTCAGGCGGATCGTAGGACGTGACGGTGCCGTCGGCGAGGATTTCCGTGGAGAGCGTGGCGAGCCCGCCTTCCAGGTCCAGGCCGACGCGGACGGCGAGCTGGGCGGAAGCGGCGGCGGCGAAGAGGACGGCGAAGGCCGCGAGCGCGGCGGTTTTGCGGTTCATGTCTCGTTCCTCCGGCCCCGATGGTAGGGCGGCGGACGGACCCGCGTCAACCGGAGCGAGCGGTTCCGCATATCGCGCTTGCGGATACGGCCGGCGCGGGATACCATTCGGCCATGGCCGGCGTCGAAGGTCCCGAACACAATCCCGATCCGCAGGACTCCTTCGTGCCGGGTCTGCCGGGCTTCGGCGAGTACTTCCTGGCCACCCAGACGCCGGTCTGGATCGAGGACTTCTCGGGCGTGGCCCAGCGCCTGCGCGAGCTGGGCCTCTCGGGCGCGGCGCTCGAAGCCCACCTACGCGCCAGTCCGGGCGAGGTGCGCTACCTGGCTTCGAAGGTCCGCGTCCTCGACGCCAACCAGGCGGCCGCCGAGCTGATCGAGGCGGAAAGCCGCCGGCAACTGATCGGGAACATCGCGGTCGGCTTCGACGACGGATCCTACGCCAACTTCCTGGAGGAGATCCTCTCGATCGCCTCGGGCGCGCGTCGCTTTTCGGTGGATTTCCGCGCCAGGTCCATCAAGGGCCGCGCCTTGAGGCTCCGCATGGAGTGGACGGCGGCGCCGGGCCACGAGGAGGACCTGGCCCTGGTCTTCGTCACCTCGGTGGACCTGAGCGCCCTCATGGAGCGGGACGACCAGCTCCGCGTCGCGCTCGAGCGGCAGGAGGCCCTGCTCCGCGAGCTCCAGCACCGGGTGCGCAACACCCTTTCGCTCGTGATCTCCATCCTGCGCTGGCAGCGGGACGCGGACCCTTCGGGAGAGGCCGTGCTCGGCTCGGCGCTCAGGCGCGTCGAGACCCTGGCGACGGTCCAGCGCTCGCTCGGCCACGCGGAGGATTTCGCGCGGGTCTCGCTCCGCGATTGCGTGGAGGCCATCGTCGTGTCGGCGCGCGCCGCCCTGGGGTCGCGGGCTTCCATCGCGAGCGAGCTGCCGGAGCTCGCCCTGCCGGTGGAGACGGCGACGCCGCTCGCGCTCGCGGTGGGGGAGCTCGCGGACAACGCCCTCAGGCACGGCAGGGCAGGGGACGGGGAGGCGGAGCTGTCCGTCGCGGCGCGCCTGGACGACCTGTCCGCGCTCCGCGTCGAGGTGGGCGACCGCGGCCCCGGGATAGCCGCCGGGGCGGTGGAGGGCATCGGGCTCGGGCTCGTGCGGGTGCTGGCCCTGCAGCTGAAGGCCGAATTCCGGCTCGAGGACGCGGAGCCCGGCACGCGGGCGGTCCTGGTCGTTCCGCTGGCCTAGAGGCTGCGCCGGGGCCGGTTCCCCCGGTCGTCCCCGGCCGCGCGTCCGGCACCCGGGAAGCGCAATACCGCGAGGTCGGGCGGCTCGAGCAGGTCGAGCCGGGCGCCGAGGCGTCGGGCGAGGGCCTCGAAGGCGGGCGGGCCGAAGAAGCCGACATGCGTCGGATCCTCCTTGTACCACCAGCGCCCGAAATCCTCAGGGCGCTCCGGCGGGAAGCGCGTGCGGACGGCGATGGCCCCGCCGCCCTCGAGCTTGCGCGCGAGCGTCGCGAGCAGGCGATACGGGTAGGGGACGTGCTCGAGCACCTCGTGGACGGCTATCAGGGCGAAGGGGCCGGCCAGGGAGCGCCGGTCCGGAGCGAAAAGCGGGTCCCACGCCTCGGCGCGGTAGCCGCGCTCGCGGAGCAGCCGGGCGAGCGCGGGCGTAGGTCCCGAGCCGAAATCGAGGACGCGCCCGGGCGGCGGGGCGAAGGGCGCGAGCGCGCGGTCGATGAAGGTCTCGAGGAAGGCCCGGTAGCCCGGATCGGCGGGATCGTTGCGGTGGAGGCGGTAGCGGGCCTCGGCGGCCTCCGGGCCCGGCACGGCGGACGGCTCGACCCGGACATGGCCGCAGCGCGGGCAGCGGAACCAGGACGCGCCCCGTGCCCGGGTCCAGGGCGGGGCGGAGGGGAAGGGGGCGGCGCAGGCGCGGCATCGCATGGCGCCATGCTAGCCCGGACCCCGCGCGGGGGCCAAGGGCGGACGCGCTCGCAGGCCCCGCGCGCCTCGGGGCGCCTCCCGCTTGACGCGGGTCCGTCCGCGCGCCATTTTCATGGACGGAACGCGCGGCGCCGCGCGCTTCCGGAGGCACGATGAACGACCGGCTCAAGAACTTCAACGCGGGCAGGGCGAACTTCTTCCTGGTCGGCTTCATGGCCCTGGTCGTGCTCATGGCCGTGGCCAAGATCACCGCCGCGGTCCTGATCCCCCTCGTCATCGCCCTCCTGCTCGCCTTCGTGCTCGAACCGCTCGTGCTCTTCATCGAACGGCTCCGGATACCGCGGCTGCTGGCCATCCTCGCGGTGTTCATCCTGCTCGGGGGCGGCATCTACGTCATCGGCGCCATCGTGTTCACGGGCGGGCGGACCATCCTGGGCCTCTACCCGAAATACGAGGCGCGCTTCTCGGAAATCTACGAACGGGTGGCCGAGGTCCTGAGCCTGCCCTACGACGAGCAACTCTCGGTCTTCGGCAACCTCTGGGGCCAGCTCGGCGTGCGATCGAAGGTCCAGTCGCTCGCGCTCTCGCTTTCCGAAGGCTCCATCGGCTTCCTCTCCGACGCCTTGATCGTGCTCATCATGACGACCTTCCTCCTCCTCGAGCTCGGCCATTTCCGGAGCAAGATCGCCATCGCCTTCGAGCACCGCCTCTCGGACCGCATCAGGGTCATCGCGACCGACGTGGTGGCCCAGGTCAGCCGCTACCTGAGCGCCAAGTTCTTCATCTCGCTCGCCACCGGCGTCCTGGTCACCATCGGGCTCGAACTCGTGGGGCTCGATTTCGCGATCGTGTGGGGCGTCATCTCCTTCGTGCTCAACTTCATCCCGAATTTCGGCAGCATCGGCGCGGGGCTCGGGGCGGGCGTCTTCGCCCTGGTCCAGTTCTGGCCCGAACCAGGTCCCATCATCGGCGTGGGCGTCGTGATGCTCGGGGTCAACCAGGTCATCGGGAACTTCCTCGAACCGAAGATCATGGGCGACAACCTGGGGCTCTCGCCCTTCGTCATCGTGGTCTCGCTGATCGCGTGGGGCTGGCTCTGGGGCTTCGCCGGGCTCGTGCTCGCGGTGCCGATGACGGTCATAGTGAAGATCGTGTGCGAGAACGTTCCCATTCTCGAGCCCGCCTCCATCCTGATCGGTTCGTGGAAATCGGCCCGGAAGCGGCGGAACGGCGAGGAGCCGGCCGGTCCCGCCGCGGAGCCCGACGCGCCTCGCCCTTGACTCCGGGGGCGCCCGTCGCTAGATTGACACCGCGCCTGGATCCGTCGCGACCGGGACGCGGGAGTTTCGCATGACCAGACCCGAGGCTCCCCTTCCGCGCGGAAGGGCGGGGCCATGCCGTTCGTAGACGTCCGCGGGCTTTTCCACCGCTACCCGGGTTCTCCCGTCCATTCCCTCTCCGACGTATCCTTTCAGGTCGAGCCGGGCGAGTACCTCGCCGTCCTCGGCGCCAACGGCTCCGGAAAGAGCACGCTCGTGCGCTGCCTCGACGGCCTCGCGGAGATCGAAAGCGGCTCGGCGCGGGTCGGCGGGCTCGACCCGATGAACGCCGACGAGCTCGCGGAGTTGCGCGCGCGGACGGGCCTGGTGTTCCAGTCGCCCGCCGACCAGCTGGTGGCCTCGGTGGTCGAGGAGGACTGCGCCTTCGGCCCCGAGAACCTCGGGCTGCCTCGCGAAGAGATCGCTCGGCGGGTGGCGTCGGCGCTCGAGGCGGCCGGGCTTTCCGCCGAACGCTCGAGGCCCGCCTGGGCCCTGTCGGCCGGCCAGCAGCAGCGCCTCGCCGTCGCCGGCGCGCTCGCCCTCGAGCCGGAGCTGCTGCTCCTCGACGAAGCCACCGCCATGATCGACCCGCCCGGACGCACGGGCTTCCTCGACCTGATCGAGCGCCTCAACTCAGGCGGCACCACCGTCATCCACGTCACCCATTCGATGGAGGAAGCCCTCCGCGCGCGCCGCGTCCTCGTGCTGAGCGGCGGACGCCTCTCGTTCGACGGAGCGCCCGCGGAGCTGTTCGAGCGCCCCGAACTGGAAGCGTGGTCGCTCTCGCGGCCCGCCTCGCTCGAAGCCGCGCGCCGCGTGCGCGTCGCGTTCCCTGATTTCCGGCCGGCAGGAAGCGCGCCCGCGGATTTCCGAGACGAACTCGCGCGCCTCGCCCGGATTTTCGGAGCCGCTCCGGCGGTACCGCGCGCGGGTCCGTCGAATCCGTCGAATCCGTCGATTCCGTCGGACGCCGCTCCCGTCGACCCGCCGCGCGACGACGACGCGCTCGTCCTCGACAAGGTCGTCCACGAGTACCTGGGCGGCACCGAGCTTGCGAAGCTCGCGCTCGACGGCGCTTCGCTCCGCGCCGGGAAGGGCGAACTGGTCGCGCTGGTCGGCGCCACGGGCTCCGGCAAGAGCTCCGCGCTCCAGCACGGCAACGCCCTGCTCGCGCCGTCATCCGGTTCGGTGCGCGTCCTGGGCCTCGACCCGGCGGCCAAGGGCGCCGACCTCAAAGCCCTGCGGTCGCGCGCGGCCCTGGCCGTGCAACGCCCCGAGACCGCGCTCTTCGAGACCTGCGTCGGCGACGACGTGGCCTTCGGTCCCCGCAACCACGGACTGAGGGGGAAGCCGCTCGTGGAGCGGGTCCGCTCGGCCATGGAGCGCGTGAAGCTCCCGTACGCGGAGTTCCGCGACCGCCCGGTCCGCGCGCTCTCGGGCGGCGAAAAGCGCCGCGCCGCAATGGCGGGGGTACTGGCCCTGGAACCCGAGCTCCTGCTGCTCGACGAACCCTGCGCCGGGCTCGATCCAGGCGGCCGGGAATCGGCGCTGGCGCTGCAGGCCGCGCTCAAGGCGGACGGCCGGACGGTGGCGGTATCGACCCACTCGATGGAGGACGCGACGCGGGCGGATCGGGTCTATGTGCTGGAGAAGGGAAGGGTGGTCGCCGAGGGAAGCCCCGCGGAGGTCTTCCTCGGGACGGAGCCGCCGCCCGGGCTCGAACGACCCTGGGCCGCGGAAGCGTCCGTACTCCTCTGGCGCGCCGGGCTGACGTCCGCCCCCGGCGCCCTCGACGCCGCGGCGCTGGCCGACGAGGCGCTCGCCGTCCTCGGCGCGCCGCGCCCGGGCGGCGTCCCGCGCGCGGCGGCGGAAGGCTCGCCGTGAAGGACCTCGAATTCTTCCGCAACGCCACGCTCGGGCAATACGTCGACTCCCCTTCGCGCGTGCACGCCTTCGCGCCGCTCACCAAGTACCTCGGCCTCCTCGCGCTGGCGGCGCCGGCCCTCGCGTCGCGCACCACCTACGCGGCCCTGGCCGTCATGGCGCTCGGCCTCCTCGTCGCGCTGGCGGCCGGGGTGCGGCCGGCCTTCCTGCTCCGCGGCCTCAAGCCCGCGCTGCCGGCCCTGGCCCTCATCATGGCGCTGCAGATCCTGCTCTCCTGGCCCGGCGACGCGAGCGCCGCGCTGCTCCGCCTCGGCCCGATCGACGTGACCGTGGCCGAGCTCGCGAACTCCGCGCGCATCGCGGCGCGGCTCGCGGCGCTCATGGTGACCCTCGGGCTCTTCACCGCCACGGCTTCCGAGAGCCAGATCGTGCACGGCATCGAGGACATCCTGGCGCCGCTCTCGCGGCTCGGCATCCCCGCGCACCGGCTCGCGCTCGTGGTCGGCATCGCGTTCCGCTTCATCCCCATCCTGGCGGGCGAGGCGGAGCTCATCGTCAAGGCCCAGGCTTCGCGCGGGGCCGACTTCGGCTCCGGCACGCGCAACCCGTTCCGGCGCGTGAAGGCCTGGCTGCCCGTGCTGGTGCCGCTCATGCTGCGCGCCCTCGAGCGCTCGGAGTCGCTGGTCGAGGCCATGGAGGCGCGCGGCTATTCAGGCGGCCTCCGCTCGCGCCTCGCGTCCTATCCGGCCGGGCGGGGCGAAAAGGCGCTCCGCATCGCCCTCGTCCTGTTCGGCTCGCTTTCGGTTTTCCTGGCCTCGAGGGCGCCTTCGCCCTGGGGGACCTGACGCCCGTCGTTCATCATCCGAAGGAGGATCAGCCATGAAGAAATCCGTCGTCCGCAAGATCGTCGTGGCGGGAGTGCTCTCCGCCGTCGCCGCCTTCCTCGGCCTGACCCGGCTCGGCTACATCCCGTGGTTCTCCGGCGCCTCGCTGACGGTCATGCACGTGCCGGCCATCGTCGGCGCGGTGCTCGAAGGCCCCGTCGTCGGCGCCGTCATCGGCCTGGTGTTCGGCCTCACGAGCCTCCTCCAGGCGGCCATCGCGCCGACGGGGCCGCTCGACCCGGCCTTCGTCAACCCGCTCATCTCGGTGCTGCCCCGCCTCCTCGTGGGCCCCGCGGCCTTCCTCGCCTACGCCGCCTTCCGCGGCAAGCTGGAGATCCCCGCGCTCGGGCTTTCCGGCATCGTCGGCAGCCTCGTCAACACCATGCTGGTGGTCGGCGCCCTCGCGCTCTTCGGCTTCCTGACCTGGGACCTCTTCTGGCCGATCGTCACCGCCAACGGGCTCCCCGAGGCCGGCGCGGCGGCCATCGTCAACGTGGCCGTGGTGGCCGCCTGGAAGGGCGTCGCGCGCCGGGGCGGCAAGGCCTCCATCGCCGCCGAAGAGGACAGGTAGCCGTGCTCCTCGCCCTCGACGCCCGGAACGCCTCGGTCGCGGTCGGGGCGTCGGCTTCCGGTCCCGGCCCCGATCCGGGCCACGCGCGCTTCCGGATCGGCGCGGTTCCCTCGCGGAGCGCGGACGAGTGGGCCTACGCCCTCGGCTCGATGCTCCGCGCCGAGGGAATCGAGCCGTCCCGCGTCGAGCGCGTCGTCCTCTCGTGCGTGGTGCCGAGCCTCGCGCCCAGGCTCCGCGAGGCCTGCGCCAAGGCTTTCGGCCTCGAGCCGCTCGTCGTAGGGCCCGGCGTGCGCAACGGGCTCAAGATCCGCACCGACTCGCCCTCCGAGCTCGGCTCGGACCTGGTCTGCGACGCCGTGGCCGCGCGCGAGCTCCTGGCCGAGCGCGGCCTCGCGGGGCGGCCCTGCGTCGTCGTCGACTTCGGTTCCGCCATCGCCTTCTCGGCCCTGTCGGCCTCGGGCGAGTACCTGGGCGCCTCGATAGCGCCGGGACCGGAGCTGGCCGCGCTCGCGCTCAGCCGCGGCGCCGCCCTCCTGCCCGAGGCCCGCTTCGAGGCGCCGGAGCGCGCCATCGGCCGCAACACGGCGCAGGCCCTGCAGTCGGGCCTGGCGCTCGGCTTCGCGGGCCTCGTGGACCGCGTCGTGGAGCGCATGGCCTCCGAGCTCGGGGAGGACTGCCTGGCGCTGGGTTCCGGAGAGGAGTACGGCCGCCTGCTCGAGCCGGAGCGGGGCTTCCTCGATTTCGTGCCGGACCTGGCGCTCGACGGCCTCCGCGCCATCGCGGCGCTCAACCCGGCGGAACCCGTCGTAAGGGGAGGCCCGGGCGAATCCCGCCGCGCCTGAGCGCGGCCCCCCCGTTCCGCCCGCCTTCGAGCGCCGCGGCGCTTGCCCGGCTCCCCCCGCCCGGCCTAGAATCGACCGCAAGCAATCCGGACGGAGGGTCCAATAAATGGAAGAACTCTTCATCGGCTTCACGTCGGTGACCTGGCAGCACCTGGTCATGTACCTGGTGGGCGTCGCGCTCATCGTCCTGGCCATCGTCAAGCAGTACGAGCCGATGCTGCTCCTGCCCATCGGCTTCGGCGCCATCCTCGTCAACCTGCCCCTCGAGACCGTGTGGGAGCACGCGGGCGCCCCCGGCTTCCTCAAGGTCCTCTACGAGGCCGGCATCGCGACCGAGCTCTTCCCGCTGCTCATCTTCGTCGCGGTGGGGGCCATGATCGACTTCGGGCCGCTGTTCAAGAACCCCTACATGATCTTCTTCGGCGCCGCCGCGCAGTTCGGCATCTTCGCCACCATGATAGTGGCGACCCTGGTCGGCTTCGACCTCCGCGAGGCCGCGAGCATCGGCATCATCGGCGCGGCCGACGGCCCCACGAGCATCTTCGTCGCCAACGTCTTCGCGCCGAAGTTGCTCGGCCCCATATCGGTGGCGGCCTACTCGTACATGTCGCTCGTGCCCCTCATCCAGCCGCCGGTCATCAAGGCGTTGACCACCAAGGCCGAGCGCCGCATCCACATGGCCTACCACGAATCCGCCTCGCCGAAGTGGCTCAAGGTGATGTTCCCCATCGCCGTCACCATGATCGCGGGCTTCGTCGCCCCGATCTCCGTGCCCCTCATCGGCTCGCTCATGTTCGGCAACCTGATCCGCGAGTCCGGCGTCCTCGAGCGCCTCTCGCAGACGGCGCAGAACGAGCTCGCGTACCTGGTGACCCTGCTCCTCGGCATCACGATCGGCTCCAGCATGAAGGCGGCCGACTTCCTGACCTGGAAGACCCTGCTCATCATGGGCATGGGCCTCGTGGCCTTCGTCTTCGACACCGCGGGCGGCGTCCTCTTCGCCAAGGCCGTCAACCTCTTCCTGCCCAAGGGCCGCAAGGTCAACCCGATGATTGGCGCCTGCGGCATCTCCGCCTTCCCCATGTCGGGCCGCATCGTCCAGAAGATGGCCAGCGACGAGGAGAAGGGCAACATCATCCTCATGCACGCCATCGGATCCAACGTCTCGGGCCAGCTCGGCTCGGTCATCGCGGGCGGCATGGTGCTGGCCCTGGTCCCGCTCGTCGCGGGCCTCTGACAGGAGCGATCGCATGGAACGCTTTACGGAATGGCTCAAGTACGGCGACGACACGGTCAAGGCGCTCGGCGTCTCCGCGGGCGGCCTCGTCGGGGTCTTCGCCACGCTCGGCGTCTTCTTCCTCGTCATCTGGCTCTCGGACAAGGTCGGAAGCAAGGCGAAGTAGGGGAAGGGGGAGGGGGAAAAAGGGCTTCGCCCGGCCGGCCGGCGGCAGCCTCCTCTCCCCTGCACCGGCGGGGCCGCCCCAGCTCTCCGCCGGGCAGGCGGCGCGCGCAGCCTTGCCGCCGCGGACCGTCGCCCGGCGCTCGGCCGCGGATAGCCGCGGATGGCCGGCCCGCGATTCCGCCCCGATTTGCGCCCCCTCCGGACCGGGCACTATACTTCCCGCATCATCGGCTCGGGGAGGTTGCCTGAAGATGGGTCCGGATCCGGGCAAGGCCGAGACGACGGGGCGGACGCTCCGGGGAGAAATCCAGTTCCTCGCCGTGGCCGTCCCGACGGTCATCCTGGCCCTCGTCGCGCTCGCCTTCATCGCCATCGTCTCCGCCTCCATGGCCCGCGAGCTCGAGTCCGACGCGGCCAAGGCCGCCGACGAGACGCGCGATCTGCTGGTCGACCCGCTCTACCGCATCGACAAGGCCCAGGCCCGCGCCATCGGCGAGGCCTTGCTGTCCTCCGGGCGCATCGACGGCATCCGCGTCGAATCGCCCGTGTCCGGCGTCGTCCTCGACGCGGCGCCGTCCGATCCTTCGACCATCGAGGCGCTCGAGCGCCGCATCGAGCGCGACGGCATCCCGGTCGGAACCGTCACGCTCCATTTCTCCGACCGGCGGCTCGAGGAAACCCGCAGGCTGCTCGCCGGGCTCGGCGTGGCCGTCATCCTGAGCGCCAGCCTGGCGAACGCGATCGCCCTCTCGGCGATTCTGGCCCGCCAGATCGGCAGGACCCTCCGGGGACTCGCCTCCGGCGTCGACGCCATCGCGCGCGGTGACTACGAGCGGCCCGTGCCCCTGACCCGCTACCCGGACGTCAACCAGATCGTCGCCCTCCTCAACGACATGGCTGGACGCGTCCAGGCCAAGAACCGCGAGCTCGTGCACGCCAACGCCACGCTCGAGACGCGCGTGGCCGAGCGCGCCTCCGAGCTCAACGACTCCCTCTCGGAGCTGAAGCGGACCCAGCGCCTGCTCGTCGAATCGGAGAAGCTCTCCGCGCTCGGCCACCTGTCCGCCGGCGTCGCGCACGAGCTCAACACCCCGCTCGGAGCCATCGTCTCGGCCCTCGGCTCGATTCGCTCCTATTTCGGAAACCAGGCGCTCGAGCTCGTCCGCTACCGCGCCGCGCTCGCTCCGGAGGCCGCGGCCCTGTTCGACGCGGCGCTCGAGGCCGGGCTTTCCGGCGAGGCGGCACCGCTCGGCGGGATCGGCGCGCGGGGCGAGCTCAAGCGACTCAAGGCCGCGCTCGCGGAGCTCGGCCTCGAGGACGGCGCCAGAATCGCGCCCAGCCTCCATGAGCTGGGCGGCATGACCGGCCTCGACCGCTTCAAGGACCTGCTCGGGACGCCCGGCGCCGCTGAAATTCTCGAGACGGTCCTGCGGCCGGTCAACGCGCGGCGCATGGCGGAGGTGGCCGCGCTGGCCGCCCAGAAGGCGTCGGAAGTGGTGGCGGCGCTCAAGCCCTTCCTCGACGACGGCGCGCGGCCCGAGCTCGGTCCCGTCGACGTCGCGAAGAGCGTCGAGGAAGCCCTGTCGCTCATGAGCGAGTTCGCCCTGTCCAAGGTCCGCGTCACGCGCGACTTCGCCGGCGTTTTCGCGCGCGGCAAGCGCGAGGACCTGACGCGGATCTGGTACAACCTGATCCGGAACGCGGTGCAGGCCATGGATTACCAGGGCGAGCTCGGCCTTTCCGCGCGCGTCGAGGACGGCATGGCGGTAGCGCGCGTCCGCGACGACGGTCCCGGCATCCCCGACGATATCCGCGACCGCGTGTTCGATCCGTTCTTCACCACCAAGACCGGCGGCGAAGGCCTCGGCCTCGGCCTCATGGTCGCGCGGCGCCTCGCCGAGGGTTTCGGGGGGAGCGTCGACTTCGAGTCGAGGCCCGGCTTCACCGAGTTCACGGTCCGCCTTCCCGTCTGGAATTGAGCCTCCGGCGCAACCATCTGGCCGCGCGCGCGGTATATTCCGGGTATATGAGCGCCACGTTCAACAAAAGGGGCCGCCGCCCCGCGCGCGCGCCGCGCGCCGCTTCCCTCGTCGCCTTTTTTCTCGTCGCCCTTGCCGCCCTCGGCTCCTGCGGCCAGCCGGACCCGGTCGACGAGACCGTCTACCCGGTGTCCACGTCGTTCGACGCCGCGGACGAGTCCGCCTGGACCGCGGCCGGCCCTTCGGTGCGCTTCCGCACACACGCCCCCGACGACCGCAACGAGGAGGTGTCGTTCACCGCGAGCGGCCTCGTCGCCGGACAGGCCTTCCTCGTCGTCACCAACGCCGACCCGGGCGCCTCCTTCGCGCTTTCCGGCACCCTGGCCAACGCCGCGCCCGAAGCGCGGACGGCTCTCGACGCTTCCGCGACCGCGGACTCCGCCGCGCGCTACCTCCGCGACATCCCGGCGGTCAGCGCCTTCAACGCGGACCCGTGGGCGTTCGTCGAAGCTGACGCGGACACGAGCAGGGCCATTGTTACATCCGAGCCTGCATTCAGTACATCCGCTGTGGGAGACCCAGAGGAGTTCACCTATCTGATAGTCAACTTCGTAGGCGAACTGGAGACCGTGACGGCATCTGCTACATGCATGGCTTACGACACTGATACCGATACTGGCATCAGCGCCGCGATATGGGTGCTTGATAGCCTCCTGGCCGACAGCACAATAAGCCAAACAATGATTGATGCGGTACTCTCGAAATTCCTTGTTGACGGACCCGACAACGATATCCATGACTGGGTATCGAGCGTTTTCGGCGACAGCTACTCGACCCCGGTCGCTGCACGTTCCGATGCGCTCATCACCGATGCCGATGTTGTCGATATCCTGATCGCGGACATCGGACAGCAGGATATCGAGAGCGGAATAATCGGATATTTCCATTCGTTGCACAATTATAAGAAGACTGTGTTTTCCGATTCGAACGAGAGAGTGATGTTTTTTATCGATGCCCCGATACTGGCTGATCCGTATGGCGGGAAAAACCTGATCTGGGAACCGACCGACGACGGTCCCATGGAAATTTGGTCCACGCTGGCGCACGAACTGCAGCACATGATCCACTTCAATGAGAAATACGTGGAACGCGCGTCCGCCCAATCTCCGACATGGTATGACGAAACGTGTTCTGCCGCGGCCGAGGATTTAGTGTCTTACAAACTTGCGATCAACGGACCCAGAGGCGTTTCATGGGATCGGGCCGATGCGGGCGATACGGGAAACCAAAACGGTCTCCTGCCTTATTTCGTATGGTATCCCGAGGATTCCTTGACCTATTGGCCCTCGCCAGAATTTTCCACGCTGCATGACTACGGCAGCGCGTACGCGTTCGCCGCATGGCTTGGCAGGAACTACGGTCCCCAGGTCTTCCAGGGAATGGTGCAGAGTTACGACACCGGGTTCCAGGCGCTTGAAAGTGCGATTGCCTACCTGGGGCATGTGAAGCCGGACGAGTCGACCCTATTGCGGGACTGGGCAGTAGCGTGTATCGGCTCGACCTTCGATCCTGTGGCTTACCCAATGGAAATTCCATATCGCTTCAATTCAGGGACATGGTTTACGGGTACGGTGGGATCAACCACATACCAGGTAGGCTCGATTGGTCTGGATCGTTATCGCCAAAAAGAGGACGGAGCCACGACCGTAATTTTCGGAACAGGGCTGAAGATCCTGGGCGATGTTCCATCCTCGGGCTCCATCGCCCCCGCCGCCAACCTGTACATCGAACTGCCGGTCGTGGACGGGACGGCGAGCGGGACGCTCACCCTCTACCGGGGCATGTCCATGACGGTGGTGGTGACCGATTGACGCGCCCGCATCCTCCGCTCGCGCGCTTCGCCTTCGGATGCCTCGCGGCCGCGCTCGCGCTGCTCGCCCTGGTCCTCCTGGGGGCCTGCGACGCGACGTTCGAGGGGACGGTGCTGCGGGTGGGCAACGAGCCGTTCTCCATGCTCGTGCTCAGGCTCGACGACGGGCGGGACCTCGCGCTCGAGGGACCGCTCCTCGCGGAGCTCGAGCGCTTGCAGAACCGCCGCGCGCGGCTCGCGGGCGAGCTCGTCGAAGGCGGCCCCCCCGGCGCCGCCGCCCGCCTCGTGGTCGGCCGCATAGTCGAATAACAACCGCGGAGACGCCGTCTCCGCGGTTTCTTCGTCGCGGATCGTCTTCCTCTAGAAGCTGCCCGAGCCGACGGTGATGGAGAGCGACGCCGACGCCGAGGGCTTGCCGGGACCGGTAGGACCCATGGTGAACTCGTCACCCTCCTCGCCGAAGGTGAAGCGCGCCGAGAGGCTGGCGGACAGGTAGTCGAAGAAGCGGTACGAAAGCTGCGGCAGCGCGAAGCCCGAGAGGTCCGAGAGGTTCGCCATCGCGGTGATCGAGGCCGAGAGGTCCTCCGCGCCGAAGAGCTCGCCGAGCGAGACCGAGGCCGCCGCGTAGTGCCGCGACCAGCGGAGCGAGTCGAGGGCAAAGAGCGATTCGTCAGGAAAGGTGCCTAGTTCTACGAAAGCGGTCTGAGCTCCGTAATGCGCGAACGCCTCGGCGACCGTCGCCTCGGTCTGCGCCTCGCCGTTCCACAGGTACTGCGCCATCACCGTCAGGTTCGACTCCTGGTTCAGGTAGCTGGCGCCGAGCGTCGCGGTGGCGAAGAAGCGGTCCGGGTACTCCACGGCCTCGAATTCCAGGCCGGGAAACGCGACCGCGCGCGGTTCGAGGAAGGTGCGCTCGGAGCCGTACTTGAGCTGGGCCTCGCCGAAGACGTTGAGGTCCCAGAGCCCCGAGTTGAGCATGAGGAAGGCCGAGGGCGGGGCGTCGTACTTGTACGCGGCGGCGAGCGCGAGCTCGGTGTCGCCGAAGAAGTGCTTGGCCTTCGCGGCGTACATGATGTCCTCCGGCTTTTCGGCGCCCTTCGGGAACACCGTCCAGAGCGCGACGCTCGAGAGGGTGCGCGGTATCGGCCAGAGCGCGGTGAAGGCGAGCGGTCCCTCGCGCTCGGCGTCCGGATCCGACACGTCGATCTCCGAGAGCGACACGAGGTCGTCGGCCGGCTGGAAGAAGCGCCCGACGCCGAGGCGCAAGGGCTGCTTGCCGAAGCTGAAGAAGAGCGCGTCGTCCCGGCTGAAATTCGCGTAGAGCGCGTAGACGGAGATGTTCGGAATCGTCGGCTCCCCGGGCGCCGCGTCGAGGGCGAAGGGATACGCGAGGTCGAGGGCCGCGTAGTAGCCCCAGTCGGATTCGGGTTTGGCCTGGAGCGTCAAGCGGCTCGAAAGGGCGGGGCTCATGGCGTAGTCGTCGTACATCGCCGACTCGAAGGCCCAGGGATCGAGCCAGGTCCACGAGAAGCCGAGCGAACCGGAGAGCCGGCCCGAGACGCGCGGGGCGTCCCACTCCAGGAACTCGGAGCGGTCGATCTCGGCCGCGTCGGCGGCCTCCTCGACCGTCTCCGGGGCGCCGAACAGGTCGTCGTCCGAAAGATCCTGAGCCGCGAGCGGCGAAACCAGGACCGCGAAAGCCACCGCGAAAATGAAACCGTACAGCGCGAAACGCTTCATGGTTACCTCGTTCGATTCTACCGGGCGCGCTTGAGGAAGGCCTCGGTGAAGGTGTCGTCGGCGAGTTTTCCGACGGCCACGTCCGAGAGGGTCAGCTGGCTCTTCTCGCCCGTGTTGATCTCGTCGACGATCAGGATGCGCGAGGGTATCTGCTTGCCGCCCGCGCTGATGTAGCTCGGCGGGAAGCTGACCGTGCGCATGAGCCGGCCGGAGACGGAGAAGTCCTCCTCCTTGAGCACGAGCGGCTTGTCCTTGCGGACGTAGAGGCGGACGCGCTGCCAGCTGACCTCCGAGTCCTTCGACACCAGCTCGAGGATCCACACGTCGTAGGCGCCGAGCTTGCCCTCGGAGCTTTTCTCGATGTCGTAGTCGTCGGCGTAGCTCATGCGCGAGAGGTCGGAGTTGCGCGCCTCCGAGTCCTGCACGCTTTCCTTGATTGTGCTCTTGGCGAACTCCCCCGACTCGGGGTCGTAGAACCAGACGTTGTCGTCCACCTTGAGGTAGCCCTGGCCCTTCTGGCGCTCGGGCTTGAGGAAGAGGAAGACGAATTGGTCGCGCTCGTCGCGGCGGTAGACGCGGACCTGGACGGTCTCGGGCTTCTGGCCCGGCTTCTCCGAGACGATGGTGTAGGTGGCCGTGAAGTCCTGGCCGCCGAAGTCGCCGAGCGAGTCGATCTCGCGCAGCATGGCCTTGAAATCCTGGGCGCCCGCCATCGCCACCGAGAGCGCCGCCAGGACCGATATCATCGCGCGTTTCATGGAACCTCCAAAAGTGTCAGACGGCCGTGCGGAGGGCGACGGCGGGGTCGAGCTTCGCGGCGCTCCGCGCCGGGAAGAAGGCGGCGGCCAGGGTCAGGAAGGCCACGATGGCCACCTTTCCCGCGACGCGCGCCCAGTCGAGGCGGAAGCTCATGTGCCCGTTCCTGAGGATGAGGAAGAGCGGGCTGTCGAGCCCGAAGTCGATGAGTCCCACGCCGAGCATCACGAGCGACGCGACGGCGAGTCCCGCCACGGCGCCGCCGAGCGCGAGGAACAGCGCCTCGTAGAGGAAGAGCCCGCGCACCTGGCCGCGCTGCATGCCCACCGCCCGCATGGTGCCGATCTCGCGGATGCGCTCGTACATGATGATGCGGAAGGTGTTGGTGATGCCCACCATGATGATGAGGAAGAGCACCAGGAGGATGACGAGGCTGGCGACGTCGAGCACGTCGACGATCTGCTGCACCTGGGCCAGCGCGTCGTTCAGCGTGGTGACGCGGTATTTCACGCCGGTCCAGGTCTCCTCGTCCTCGCCGCGCATCATGGCCAGGACGGGGTTCCCGCCCTCGGCGCCGGGCGCCTTGCGCTCGAAGGCCTGGAGCCGGCTCGACACCTCGGCGTGCAGGCGGTCGCCGGCCTCGTCCATGCCCTTGAGCGAGGGCAGGTAGAACGAGAGGGCCTGGTACTCGTCCGGCGCCAGGTCGAGGAGCTCGTTGACGTAGTCGCGCCCGGCGTAGGCCGAGACCGAGCCGAGTATGCCCGGATCCTTGATGACGGCGGCCACGGCGAATTCGCCGACGTTCTGCTGGCCGGAATAGGTGCGCGTCGTCACGAGCAGGCGGTCGCCGATCTCGACGCCGAGCTTGTCGGCGATGGGTTCGGGAAGGACGATGCCGTCGCGGGGCAGGTCATCGAGGCTGCCCGAGGCGAGCGCGAGCCGCTCGGCCAGGAAGGTCTCTGCCTCGAAGTCCACGCCCTGCACCGCGAGGGTCGCGGTGCGGCCGGCGAATTTGAGCGAGCCCTGGAGTCCCGAGCGCCGCGAGACGTATTTCGCCTCGATGCCCGCGGCTTCGGCGGCTTCGCGGAGCGCGGCGTCGTCGCGGATGATCTCGAGGTCGCGCCCCTTGGGGCTCTTCTCGACGCCCTCCACGAAGACGTGGCCCGCGAGCAGGTTGGAGAAATTCTCCGAGACGTTGTCGACGAAGGCGCCGGCGAAGCCGTCGATCAGGGTGACGATCATGATGCCGAAGGCGATGGCGCCTCCGAGCAGGAAGGAGCGCCGCTTCTGGCGGCTCAGGTTGCGGAAGGCGAGCATGGCGGTCTGCATGGCGGCCTCCTCACTCGGCCTGCATCGCGCGGACCGGCTGGACGCGGAGCGCGAGCTGCACGGGATACACGTGGGCGACCACGGAGACCGCGGTGACCATGACCAGGGACCAGAGGACCGACATCGGGTTCACCGCGGGCCTCAAGACCTTGCCGGCGAAGAGGATCTCGAGGAAGGCGTTGCCCGCCTCGATGTTCAGCGCCGAGAGCAGCCCCAGTATGCCGAAGGCGAGGGCCGTGCCGACGAGGCCGAACACGGCGGCGATGACGACGGTCTCCACCAGGAACATCTTTCGCACGAAGCCCTTCTGCGCGCCGAGGGCCCGCATGGTGCCGATCTCTCCGGTGCGTTCGATGACCGAGATGACCAGGGTGTTGGTCATGATGATGACGGCCACGACGGCCACGATGATGATGGCGAAATTGAAGACGATGCGGACCACGTCGACGCTCTGGGCGAAGGGGCCCGCGGCGGCCTTCCAGCCCTCCGCGACGACCGGGAGGCCTTCTTCGGCGAAGCGCTGGTTGAGCTCCTTCACGACGCGCTCCGCCTGGCCCGGGCGCTCGAGGCGCGCCAGCAGGAAGTGCCAGGCGCCCGAATCGACCACGGTGGCCGGGGCGGCCGCGGCGGGAACGCTTTCGGCCTCGGGGACGGGCTCCGGCGCGGCCGCGACGGCGAGGTCGACGGTCTCCGGCGCGCCGAAGAGGTCGTCGTCGCTCGTCGAGGCGAGCAGCTCGGTCTGCTCCGGCGCGAGCGTCACGTCCGCGTCCGTGCCGAGCGTGAGCCCCATGAGTATGCGGAGCGTGTCCGCGTCCACGTATGAAATGAACTCGGTCGCCTCGGTGTCGGCCTTGTACTCGATGAGGCCGACGAGCGGGACGGCCCGGATCTTGAAGCCGGAATTGCCCATGCCGGTCAGCACGACGTCGTCGCCGACCTTGAAGTCGATTTCGAGGTGCTCGGCCATGCGCTCCGCCTGGCGCTTGGTGAGGAGTATGCCCTCCTCGCCGGGCTCGAGCATGCGGCCTTCCACCACGACGGCGTTGTCGAACACGCGCGAGTACTCGTCGGGCACGACGCCGAACATGAGGGCGAAGCCGGTCTTCTCCGAGTCGCGCGGGGAGGCGAGGGCGAAGCCCGTGACCTGGCTGGCCACGCCGACGACGCCGTCCGCCTCCTCGAGGATGGCGCGAACCCGGTCGTAATCGGGGATGGCCGGGGTTTCCTCGCGGCCGCCCACCGACTGCACGCCGAAGAGGCTGACCGGGTCCGTCGTCTCGGCGTGGACGAAGACGTCGGCCGTGTAGTTCTCGGTGAAGGTCTTGCGGATGCCGGCCGCGGCCGTGTCCATGAAGCTGTTGCCCACGACCAGGATGACCACGCCGAGCGCGAGGAGGCCGCCGATGATGAAGCTCTTGGCCTTGTGCTCGAGCAGGTTCCGGAGGGCTATGCGCACGAGGATGGGCATCTAGGCCTCCGCCCCCGCGCGCTCGCGGCGGAAGTTCTCGGTGACGAGGCCGTCGCGGAGGCGCACCACGTGGTCGGCGATGTCGACGATCTTGGCGTCGTGGGTGGAGAAGATGAAGGTGGTCTCCAGGTCGCGGTTGATCTTCTTCATGAGCTCGATGATCTGCTCGCCGGTGGCGGAGTCGAGGTTGGCGGTCGGCTCGTCCGCCAGCACGATCTTGGGCTTGGTGACGAGGGCGCGCGCGATGGCCACGCGCTGGCGCTGGCCGCCGGAGAGCTCGTTGGAGCGGTGGCCCTTCCAGTCGGAGAGCCCGACCTCCTCGATGAGGAAGTCGACCCACTCGGCCGCCTCCTTCCTCGGCTGCCGCTTCGCGCCGAGGAGCAGGGGGAACTCCACGTTCTCGCGCACGTTCAGCACCGGAATCAGGTTGAAGCTCTGGAAGATGAAGCCGAGCGTCTCGTGGCGGAGCGTGGTCAGCTCGCGGTCGCCCAGCTTCGAGGTGGGCTTGCCCTCGATCAGCACCTCGCCGCCCGAGGGGCGGTCCACGAGGCCGATCATGTTGAGGATGGTGGTCTTCCCGGAGCCGGAAGGACCGGCGATCGAGATGAAGTCGCCCCGCTCGATGCGGAACGAGACGCCCTTGACCGCCTGCACCTCGGTCTTGCCGAGCGGGTAGGTCTTGCGGACTTCCGACAGTTCGATGATGGACATGGGCTTTCGCTCCTCGGGCGCCGCCCCTTCCGGGGGCCGGCACGGCTCTGGCGGAGGAGGGCGCGCGAGCGTCCGTCCCCGGCCGGTCCGCCGCCCGCCGGGCGCGGCCTGACCGGCGCGCCCGACGGCGTGGAGCCGCGGGCCGCATGGGGACGAAAATAGCGAGGGCCGCGTCCCCCGATCAAGGACGCGGCCCGGAATGTCAGGAAAACGCAAGGAACGCGGGGTGAAGGCGCCGCCGCCGCCTCGGGGCGAGTCGAAGCGAGCGCGGCGGCCCGGCGCCCGTTTCCCCCTTTTACATTCCCTCGGGGGAGGTGCGGCCGCGGGGACCGGCCTCGTGCGCCTCGATCTCGGCCTTGACCACCTCGGCGAGGCGCTTCACGCCCTCCTCGATCTGCTCGAAGCTCGAGTACGAGAAGTTGATGCGCATGGCGTTGTGCTCGGGCTCGTCGAAGTAGAAGGCCGAGCCGACCACGTAGGCCACCTTGCGCTCGACGGCCTTGAAGATCATCTGGTCGGTGTCGATGTACTTCGGCAGCGAGATCCAGAGGAAGAGGCCGCCCTCGGGCTTGGTCCAGGTCAGGTCGTAGCGCTTGGGCATGTACTTCTCGAGCATGGCCACCATGTGGTTGCGCTTGTCGCGGTACAGCTTGCAGGTGTTCTCGATGACCGCGTAGAGCTTGCCGGTCTTGAGGTACTCGGCCAGCCACTTCTGCGCGAAGACGTTGGTGCAGAGGTCCATGGCCTGCTTGGCGATGACGAGCTTCGCGATCAGGTCGGGATGGGCCATGATCCAGCCGACGCGGGCGCCGGGCACGAGGATCTTCGAGAAGGTCTTCATGTTGACGACGATGCCGCGGTTCTCGCCCTGCTGGTCGAGCTGGTAGATGGAGGGCAGGGTCTCGCCCATGAAGCGGACCTCGCGGTAGGGCGCGTCCTCGACCAGGGGCAGGTCGTGGTCGTAGGCGAACTTGAGGATGGCCTTGCGCTTCTCGAGGCTCCAGCAGATGCCGGAGGGATTCTGGAAGTCCGGGATGACGTAGACGTACTTGACCTTCCTGCCGTCGCGGAGCGCGCGCGCGTAGCGCTTCTCGAGCTCGACCATGTCGAAGCCGTCGTTGTCCGGCGAGAAGGGGACGCCGAGCACCTTGCCCTGGTAGGACTGGATGGCCTGGATGGTGCCGACGTAGGTGGGTCGGCCGGCGATGACGTAGTCGCCCGGGTCGAGGAAGAGCTTCGGGAGCATGTCGAGGGCCTGCTGGCTGGCGGAGACGATGAGCAGGTTCTCCGGCGACAGCGCGACGCCCTGGCGCGCCTCGTACTTGATCAGCTCGGCCTTGAGGTCGTTGTCGCCCTCGGTGGTGCCGTACTGGAGCGCCTTGGCGGCGTGCTTGGTGAACACCGCGTCGGCGGCGACGCGGAGGTCCTCGACGGGGAAGGTCTCCGGGGCCGGGAGGCCGCCGGCGAACGAGATGATATCGGGCTGCGTGGTCAGCTTGAGGAGCTCGCGGATGACGCTCTTCTTCATGCTGAGCGCGTTCTTCGAGTAGAGCGAGTCGAACTTCGGCATGTCGGCTTTCTCCTTGCGGCGCGGCGGGAACGGTGGGAAGGGGCCCGCCGGAGCCGCGACCATGGTACAACGGCTTTCCGCATTTGGAAACCGCGAATAAAAACCCGCCCCGGGCGGATGGATAACCGCGGCGGCCGGGCTCCGCCCCGCCGGAGGCCGGGCGAGGATTGACCCGGGGGGCGGGAGCACCTTATCGTAGGAAACGCGGCGCGAGCGGCCGCGCATCAGACCCCTGGAGACTACATGGCACTCAACTGCGGTATCGTCGGGCTTCCGAACGTCGGCAAGTCCACCATTTTCTCGGCCCTCTCGAGCGCCAAGGCCGAGGCCGCCAACTATCCCTTCTGCACCATCGAGCCCAACGTGGGCATCGTGCCCGTCCCCGACCCCCGGCTCGACCGCCTCGTCGAGCTCTTCCAGCCCAAGAAGCGCGTGCCGGCGGTGGTCGAATTCGTCGACATCGCGGGCCTGGTGGCCGGCGCCTCGAAGGGCGAGGGCCTCGGGAACCAGTTCCTGGCCCACATCCGCGAGGTGGGCATCATCGCGCACGTGGTGCGCTGCTTCGACGACCCGGACGTGGTCCACGTGGCCAACAAGGTCGACCCGATCTCCGACGTCGACGTCATCCTGACCGAGCTGGCCCTGGCCGACCTCGACGCGGTGGACAAGCGGCTCGAGAAGACGAAGCGCTCGATGAAGGTGCTCGGCGGCGAGCAGAAGCGCGCGGCCGAGCTCGAGACCGCCGCCCTCGAGAAGGTCCGCGCCGCCCTCGAGGAGGGGAAGCCCGCCCGCTCGGTGGCGCTCTCCGACGAGGAGTCCGAGCTCGCGCGCGCCTGGTTCCTCCTCACCATGAAGCCCCAGATCTACGTGTGCAACGTGGACGAGGCTGGCGTGAAGGGCGGCAACGCCCACGTGGAGGCCGTGAAGCAGCGCGCCGCGGCCGAAGGCGCCGAGGCCGTGGTCATCTGCGGCAAGTTCGAGGCGGAGCTCGCGGACCTCGGCTCCGACGAGGAGAAGCGCGAGTTCCTCGCCGAGCTCGGGCTCGAGGAGTCGGGGCTCACCGCCCTGGTGCACGCGGCCTACCGGCTCCTGGGCCTCCGCACCTTCCTGACCGCGGGCCCCGACGAGTGCCGCGCCTGGACCATACGGGCGGGCGACAAGGCGCCCCAGGCCGCCGGCGTCATCCACACCGATTTCGAGAAGGGCTTCATCAAGGCCGAGGTCTACTCCTTCGCCGACATCGACGCCCTCGGCTCCGAGAAGGCCGTCAAGGAAGCCGGCAAGCTCCGCGTCGAAGGCAAGGAATACGTCGTCGCCGACGGGGATGTCGTCTTCTTCAAATTCAACGTGTAGGAAATTTCCACACAGAGGCACAAAGGCACGGAGAATCAAAGAAACTGCGAGATACGGAGCTTCGGGTTTAGCCCTTTCCCATCTTCCTCCGTGCCTCCGTGCCTCCGTGGTCAGTCTTCCCGGACGAGGCCGCGGCGGGAAAGCTCGGCGAAGACTTCGTCCATGAAGGCCAGGCGCGCCTTGACGCCCTCGGGCTCCCCGGAGCGCGCGCGCCAGGCCGAGTCGATGGCCTCCTCGAGGTCGTCGCGGCGCGGGCGGGGGTCGCGGGTCAGGTCGAGCGCCTTGCCGACCGCGCAGCCTTCCGCGTGCCAGCCGGAGCCGCCGCAGGACGGGCAGGCCGATTCCTCCCCGCCGTTCGAGAACGCGAGCCCGTGCAGGGCCTTCCACGCCTCGATGAGCAGGGCGCGCGTGCGCGCGAGCTCGTCGGAGGATACGCCGAAGGCGACGCGGAGCTCGTCGAGCCGCGCGCGGGCCTTGCGCAGGGCCTGGCTGGCCAGCTCCGGCATGTCGCGCGCCTGCTCCAGGCGCTCGCGGAGCGAGCGGATCTCGTCGCGCAGCCGTTCGTTCTCGCCCTCGTGGCCGTCGTTCATGCTCCGCGTTCCCCCTCCGCCATGATAATACCTTCCCGTCGCGCTGGACAGCCCGGCGAACCGGGGCGAGACTGGGAAACGGAGGAGCCAGGTGGAAAGCACGTTCCAATCGATCCGGGAAGAACTCTACGCGCGCATACTGGCCGCCCGGCCGAAGGAGGCCGGCGCCCTCGTGACCGGGTTCCTCGCGGAGCACGGAGCCGAGGCCACGCTCAACCGTCTGCTCGGACCGGTGCTGGCGTCGATCGGCGAGCGCTGGAGCCACGACCGCATCTCGCTCGCGGTGGCCTACGTCGCCGGGCGGGTGGCGGAGGACGCCATCGAGGCCATCATGGCGGGCGCCGGGACCGACGTCGCTTCCGCAGCGGGGACGACGAGGGTCGAAGATCCGTCGAAGGCGGCCGTCGTCGGCAACGCCGAGGACGACTACCACGGGCTCGGCCGCCGCATGGTCGCGGCTTTCCTGCGCGTGGCCGGCTGGAGGGTGGTCGACCTCGGGTACGACGTGCTGCCCGCCGAGTTCGTCGACGCGGCCCTCGCGGAGGGCGCTCGGGTGATCGGCGTCTCCGCGATGATGCTGACCAACGCGGAGAACATCGCGCGCGTCCGCGCCGAGCTCGACCGGCGCGGCCTCTCCGGTCGCGTCAAGCTGGCGGTCGGCGGCGCGGTCTTCGTAATGCGCCCGGAGCTGGTGGCCGAGGTGGGAGGCGACGGCACCGCCGCCACGGCCATGGACGCGCCCGCCCTGTTCGAGCGGCTCGCCGCCGAGGCGGCGGAAGCCGAGGCCGCCGCGGGGAGCGGCTCTTCCGGAGGGGGCGCCGCATGACAGGCCTCGAACGGATAGGCGCCGCGCTCCAGGGGAATTTCGCGGATAGGCGCGCCTTCGCCATGACCCTCTCGCTCTACGGCGCGCGGCTCGCGGGAAGCGCGCCGAAGGACTACTACCGGGAGCCGGAGCGCTATCGCGGGGGGCAGGCGGCGGTGGCCTCGCTCGTCGATCCGGACGTGCTCTTCGGTCCCTTCGCCATGCCGCTCGAGGCGGAGGCCTGGGGCGCGACCTTGGCCTGGACCGAAAAGGCGCCGCCCAATGTCGCGAAGCCGCTCCGTTCGGTCCAGGCCTTCCTCGGGGGCGAGGCGCCCAGCCCCGATTCGGACCCGCGCCTTTCGTACCTGGTCGAGTCCGTCCGCCTCGTGGCCGCGGACAACGCCGGCGCCCGGCCCGTCGCGGCCGTAGCGACCTGCCCCTCGGACCTGCCGGCCATGGCGCTCGGCATCGACGCCTGGCTCGAGATCCTGCTCTTCGATCCCGACTTGGCCGCCCGCGTGCTCGAGCGCTCGGGAGAGCACTTCAGGGCGCTTTGCGGGGCCTACGCGACCGCGGGCGCGGCCTTCGTCGCGGTTCCGGTGATGTTCGCCAATCCGCGCATCCTGCCGGAAGCGCTGGTCAGGGAACTGGTCGTCCCCTATCTCGCGCGCGAGTTCGGCGCGGCGGGTCTCCCGGTGGTCTTCCACCATGGCGCGAACCCGCTGGCCGAGTACCTGCCGCTCTTCGCCGGGCTGCCGGGCGTGGCTGGCTTCGCGCTGGCCGAGCGCGATGATTCGGGCGCCGCGCGCGACGCGCTCGGACCGGGCGTCCTGCTCCTCGGCGGCGTCGAGGGTCCCACGCTTTCGAGGCGGCCGCTCGCGCGCGTCCTCGAGGCGGCGCGCTCGGCGCTCCGGGCGCGGGCGGCCGATCCCCGCTTCGTGTTCGCCACGGCCTCCGCCGACGTGCCCTGGGATACGGAGCCGGCGACCCTCGTAGCCCTCGCGGAGACGGTCCGCGAATCGGAACTCGCGCGTGGCCCGTGAGAAGGCGAAGACCCGGTTGCTGGCCTGCGGCATCTTCGCGCGCGAGTACGGAAGGCTCGACCCGGCCCTCCGCGCTCGCTTCGAGCCCGTGTTCCTCGACTCGATGTTGCACATGCATCCAGGCAAACTCGGCGAGGCCTTGGACGGCCTCCTCGCCGCGGCCGGCGACGCGCCCGCGGTCGGCCTCTTCGGCGACTGCTGCCCCCGTTCGCGCGAGCTCTTCGCGGGACCGGGCCGCGCTCGGGTGGCCTGCGTGAACTGCGTCGAGCTCTCGCTCGGACGGGAGCGCTACCGCGAGCTCCGCAAGGCCCGCACCTTCTTCTTCATGCCGGAGTGGGCCGAGCGCTGGGAGGAAGTGTTCGCCCGCGAGCTCGGGCTCGGCGATCCGGAGCTCGCCCGCTCCTTCATGCGCGACGAGATGAGCCAGATCGTGTACCTCGACACGGGCGTCGCGCCGGTGCCGGAGGCCGCGCTCGCGGCCATCGCCGAGCGCTTCGGCCTGCCGGTCCTGGTGGAGAAGGCGGACGCGAAAAGCGGCCTCGAAGCCGCGCTCCGGGCCGCGCTGGAGAAGGCCGAGGCATCCTCCGGCGCGAAGGATCCGGTCCCCGCGGCCGCGGCCGTCGATGCCCGGGCTCCGGCGTGCGGAGAGCGGAGCGAGAGCGCCTTCGAGTACCTGTTCTCCGACCTCGTGGAACGGACCATGTCGCTGGCCGACCGGCCGGCCGAGTGCGTCGCCTTCATCGCGCACGAGCTCAGGCAGCTGGTCGGGGTGAAAAGCATCTTCGTCTACGCGGATCCCGGCGCGGACCCGGGCAGATCCCCCGAACTCGCGCTGCTCTCGGTCCTGCCGGAGCGCCGGCGCCCCCTCGGCGAGGACGGGCGCCTCGTCGCCCTCGCCGGGCTGGCGCGCGCGAACGCGGAGCCCTTCTTCGCCTCGCCGGAGGACGGAACCCGCGCGGGAGCGGCGCTCGCGGAGCTCGGCATCGGGGACTCGCTCGCGCTGCCGCTCGGGTACGCGGGAAACGCCGTCGGCGCCATCCTGCTCCTGGACCTGCTCGACAAGGCGAACCTCGGCACGGTCATCGACACGCTCGGCCGCCTGTCCTCGGTGCTGGCCCTGATCATCCGCACGGCGCGGCTCTACGGCAACCTCGAGGCGGCGGTGGCGGAGCGCACGCGCGAGATCGAGGTCCAGCGCGCGACCGTCGCGGCCTCGCTCCGCGAGAAGGAGGCCATGCTCAAGGAGATCCACCACCGCGTCAAGAACAACCTGCAGATCGTCTCGAGCCTGCTCCACCTCAAGATGGGCACGCTCGACGATCCCGCGGTGCGCGAGCTCTTCTCCGAGAGCGAGAGCCGGATCCGCGCGATGGCCCTCGTGCACGAGGAGCTCTACCGCTCCGGCGACCTGGGCAGGGTGGACATCTCCGACTACATCGAACGCCTGACGCGGAGCCTGGCGGCCGCGGGCGACGTCGAGCTCGACCTGGAAGCGGAGAAGGCGGGCTTCCCTGTCGACGCGGCGGTGCCCTGCGGCCTCGCGCTCAACGAGCTCGTGATGAACGCGATCAAGTACGGGAAGGGCGGGCGCCCGTCGGTGCACGTCGGCGTGCGCTTCGCGCGGCGGGGCGGCGACTTCGTCCTCGAGGTCCGGGACGACGGCCCGGGCCTGCCGCCGGGCTTCGCGCCGGGGAAGGCGGGCGGCGTGGGGCTCTCCATAGTGGAGGCGCTGGCGGGACAGCTCCGGGGCGAGCTCTCGATCGGCGACGGGCCGGGCGCCCGCTTCACGCTGGCCTTTCCCGCGCCCTGAAGGCGCGCCTTCCGCGCGAGGGAACGCCCCGACGGTGATCGGGAGCGAGCGGCCCGGAGCGGAGCGGGGACCGCTCGCGGAGCGTCCGACGGCCGCAGGCCGGCGCGCCCCGATTCCCCCGGAGAATCCACTACACAAAAAGCAAGTACCCACTTGCCGGCCTCGCGGGGCGGCGCTATGCTCTGCCGCAACCATGGACAAGCTCATCATCAAGGGCGCGCGCGAGCACAACCTCAAGAACATCGACCTCGAGCTGCCGCGCGACAAGCTGATCGTCATATCCGGGCTCTCGGGCTCCGGCAAGAGCTCGCTCGCCTTCGACACCATCTTCGCCGAGGGGCAGCGGCGCTACGTCGAGTCGTTGTCGAGCTACGCGCGCATGTTCCTCGGGCGCATGGACAAGCCCGACCTCGACTACATCGAGGGCCTTTCGCCGGCCATCTCGATCGAGCAGAAGACCACGCACCGGAACCCGCGCTCGACGGTGGGCACGGTCACCGAGATCTTCGACTACTACCGCCTGCTCTTCGCCCGCGTCGGCGTGCCGCACTGTCCCGAGTGCGGCCGCGAGATCAAGGAACAGAGCGTCGACCAGATACTCGACACGGTGCTCTCGTGGCCGGTCGGCACGAAGATCCAGGTGCTGGCCCCAGTCATCCACGCGCAGAAGGGCGAGCACCGCAAGATCCTCGAGGACGCGGCGAAGCAGGGCTTCGCGCGCGCGCGCGTCGACGGCGAGACGGTGTCCCTCGAGGACGAGATCAAGCTCGAGAAGCAGAAGAAGCACTCCATAGAGCTAGTGGTCGACCGCATCAAGCTTTCGGAGGATTCGCGGCGCCGGGCTGCCGAGGCCGTCGAGACCGCGCTCTCGGTGGGCGAGGGGACGGCCATCGTCGTCCGCGAGACGCAGGAAGGCGAGCTCGAGGAGTTCTTCTCGCAGAAGGGCGCTTGCCCGAGCTGCGGCATCAGCCTGCCCGCGCTCGAGCCGCGCCTGTTCAGCTTCAACAGCCCGGACGGCGCCTGCCCCGAGTGCACGGGCCTCGGGGTGAGCCTCGAGTTCGACCCGGACCTGATCATTCCCGACAAATCCCTGAGCTTCGAGGACGGCGGCTGCGTGCCCTACAACCCGGACTCGGCCTGGCACCGCTCCCGCTTCGAGGCGCTCGCGAAGCACTTCAAGTTCACCCTGGACACGCCCTTCGAGCGGCTGCCGCTCCGCGTCATGGACGCCATCCTCAACGGCACCGACGAGGCGGTGAAGATCCGCTACGAGAACCGCGAGGGCACGGGCAAGTTCGAGTACGAGAGCCGCTTTCCCGGCATCCTCGCGGACCTGAAGCGCCGCTGGCGCGAGTCGAAGAGCGACGGGGTCAAGGACTGGCTCGAGCGCTTCATGACCGAGAAGGTCTGCGAGACCTGCCGCGGCAAGCGCCTCAAGCCCGAGGTGCTGGCGGTGACGGTCGGGGACGTCAACATCCACGACCTCTCGGCCATGAGCGTGGAGCGGAGCATAGCCTTCTTCGAAGCGCTCGACCTCGGCAAGACGGGCGAGTCCATCGCGAAGCAGATCCGCAAGGAAATCGAGGCGAGGCTCTCGTTCATGCGCAACGTGGGCCTGGACTACCTGACCCTCGAGCGCCGCGCGGGCACGCTCTCGGGCGGCGAGGCCCAGCGCATCCGCCTGGCCACCCAGATCGGCTCGAGCCTCGTGGGCGTGCTCTACATCCTCGACGAGCCCTCCATCGGGCTCCACCAGCGGGACAACCAGCGCCTGATCGACACGCTCGTGTACCTGCGCGACATCGGCAACACCCTGATCGTGGTCGAGCACGACGAGCAGACCCTGCGCACGGCGGACTACATCGTGGACCTCGGGCCCGGCGCCGGCGTGCACGGCGGCCACGTCGTGGCCCAGGGCACGCCCGACGAGGTGATGAAGTCGAAGAAGAGCCTGACCGGGCAGTACCTGTCCGGGACGCTGCGCATCGACGTGCCCGCCGAGCGCCGGCGGGGGAACGGCAGCTCGATAGTCATCAAGGGCTGCCGCGAGCACAACCTGAAGGGCATCGACGTCGAGCTGCCGCTCGGCAAATTCATCTGCATAACGGGCGTGTCGGGCTCGGGCAAGAGCACCCTGCTCACGGACCTGCTCTTCCCCGTCATCTCGAACCGCGTCATGCGCACCGCCGGGCGCGAGGGCGACTACGACTCGATCGAGGGCCTCGAGGCCATCGACAAGATCATCAACATCGACCAGAGCCCGATCGGCCGGACGCCGCGCTCGAACCCCGCCACCTACGTGGGCGTCTTCACGCACATCCGCGACCTCTTCGCCACCTTGCCGGAGTCCAAGGCGCGCGGCTGGAAGCCCGGACGCTTCAGCTTCAACGTCCGGGGCGGCCGCTGCGAGCACTGCCAGGGCGACGGCACCATCACCATCGAGATGAACTTCCTGCCGGACGTTTACATCCCCTGCGACGTGTGCCACGGCAAGCGCTTCAACTCCGACACGCTCGACGTGCGGTATAAAGGGAAGAACATCGCCGACGTGCTCGACATGACCATCGAGGAGGCGGCCGAGTTCTTCCGTCACGTGCCGCTCATAGCGCACCGCATGAACACCCTGCTCTCGGTCGGGCTCGGCTACATCAAGCTCGGGCAGTCGGCGCTGACCCTCTCCGGCGGCGAGGCCCAGCGCGTCAAGCTGGCCTTCGAGCTGGCGAGGCGCGCGACCGGTCGCACCCTCTACTTCATGGACGAGCCGACGACGGGCCTCCACTTCGCCGACGTCAAGCAGCTCATGGAGGTCATCCAGCGCCTCGTGGACACGGGGAACACCGTGGCGATGATCGAGCACAACCTCGACGTCATCAAGCAGGCCGACTGGATCATCGACCTGGGGCCGGAGGGCGGAGCGCGGGGCGGCACCGTCGTGGCCAAGGGCGTTCCGGAGGACATCGTCAAGGCGAAGAAGTCCTGGACCGGGAAATACCTGGCCGACAGCCTCCGGACCCCGTGAGCGCCGGGCGCGGAAGGGACGGAGCGGCCCGGGCCGCCGGCGGAATGCGCATTGCCGGACGCCGCCGGCTCGGCTAGAATCCTCGCCATGCCGCCAGAGCGCCGCGCGCGGGGAAAAACCCGCCGTCCGAGCAACCCCCGCCTCCTCGCCGACGCTCTCGCCGCGCTCCTCGCGCTCTCTGCGCTCGCCGCGGGCGCTCCCGCGACGGCGCAGGAGGCGACCGCGCCGGAGGAGCCCGTCGCGGGCGCTCCCGCCGGAGAAACGGACCTGAGCGCGGATTCCGCCGAGGAAGAACCCGACGGAGCGGAATCCGAACCCGACCTGGCCGAGGCGACGCTCGTCATGGACCTCGAGAGCTCGGATCTCGCGGCCCTGGTCGCGCGCTGCCGGGAGCTGGGCCTGCCCGAGACGGGAACCGAAGCGGAGCTCCGGGCGCGGCTCTACGCGCACTACGGCCTCGAGCCGCCCGAAGCCGCCCCGCGCGAAGGCGTTCGCGTGCGCGTCCTCCAGGCGGACACGGCCCGCTCCTTCGAACTCGACGGCGAACGCCTGACCGTGCTCTCCGGCGGCGTCTCGCTCGAGCTCGAGGCCGAGGACGGCGGAGTGCACCGACTCTTCGCCGACTCCGTCGTCTACAACGCCGAACTGGGCACGGTGTACGCGCGCGGGCACGTCACCTACCGCACCGAGGGCGCCGAGGCCTTCACGGGCTCCGCCCTGTCCATCGACCTGGACAGCTGGGCCGGACGCTTCCTGGGCGGCCGGACCCTCCGCGACGCCAGCATCGGCGAGGCCGAAGGGCTCTTCTTCGAAGCGGACGAGATCATCCGCTCGGCCGGGGAAGCCGCCTCGTTCCGGGACGGCGTCATCACCTCCTGCGACCTGGAGGACGACCCGCACTGGTCCATCCGGGCGTCGAGGGTGTGGCTGCTCGCGCCAGGGGAATGGGCCGTGGGCAACGCGTGGCTTTCCGTCGGCGAGGCGCCGCTCCTCTGGCTGCCCTTCTTCTATTACCCCGGGGAGGAACTCGTCTTCCACCCCGTGTTCGGCTACCGCGACCGCGAAGGCCGCTTCGTGCAGACCACCACCTACCTCGTAGGCGCCAAGCCGCCGGCGAAAGAGTCGACCTTGCCGCTTTCGCTCGCCGGGGACGCGGAGGGGACGGGAAAGACCCTCGAGGGCTTCTTCCTCCGGACCGACCCGTCCGCGGAGGCGGAGCTCGGCAGCGACTACGTCAAGCTGATCGCCGACGCCTACGGGAAGCTCGGCTTCGCGTTCGGAGCGGACTGGAAGCTCGCGAAGCTGCCGCTCGGGGGCACGGCCGAAGGCTCGCTCATGCTGGCCCGCAGCCGATCGGTCTTCCTGTCGAGCGGCGTATATACTCCCTTCATCGGGGACGGCGGGTGGGCCAGCGTCTGGAACGACGCCCCCTTCCTCGGCGCGAACCTGCCGCTCCGCTTCGCCTTCGACTCCACCCTGCGCTTCCAGGGCTCGGGCGCCAGCCTCTCGCTCAGGATCCCGCTGGCCTCGGATCCCTGGATGAACCGCGATTTCCGCGACCGGAGCGAGGACATGGACTGGTTCTCCTTCCTCGATCCCGCCGACGAAGCGGCGCCGCCGGCCAAGCTTTCCTCGCTCTCGCAGGCATTCGACCTGTCCTGGAACCCGAACCTGTCCGTCCTGAAGCCCTGGGTCGAGACCTTCTCGCTGAACCGTCTCGGCTCCTCGCTCTCGTGGACCGCCCGGACCCGCGCGCAGGGCGCCGACGAGGCGTACGCGCTCTACATGGCCGATCCCTTGCGCGACTACTTCGCGCCGGAGCGGCTCCTCCTCGCGGACACCCAGGTTTCGCTGCGAGGCACGCTCCTTTCCGTGAAGCCGGCCGCCGCCGCGAGCGCGAAGCAGCCGGAAGGACCCGCCCTCCGCGCGCCCTGGAGCGCGGACGCCGCTCCGGAGGACGGCGCGGAGGGGGCCGGCGACGCTTCCGCGGCGGACGCGGTCACGGGCGACGCGGCCGGAGCGGGGCTCGCGCTCAAGGGCTTCGTCCCCCCGGAGAGCGCGCCTTCTCCGCCGGCCTCCAGGCCCGCGGGCACGAGCGCCTCCCTGACCTGGACCCTCGGACCGGCCGGCTCGATCGAGCGCCGTTTCTCGACCCTGGGCCTGAGCGGCCCCGCGGACATCGACCTCGATCCCTGGTACGACCTCGCGGTCGCGCGCGCGTCCGGCCAGCTCTCGTTCGCCTTCGGCCTGCCCGCGGGCTTCGCGGACGGATCGCTCGTTTTGAGCGGCAACTACCAGGACCAGGTCCACGCCACGCTCTCCGCGGACGCTTCCGCGGCGGAACGCGAGGCCTGGCTCCTGCAGGACGCCAAGTTCGAGTCGGCCAAGGCCGGCGCCTCCGTCAAGCTCGCCCTGAAGCCCTTCGGCGCTTCGGGGCCCTTCGGGAACCTGTTCGAATCCGAGCTGCCCCGCTCGCTCGGCCTTTCCTGGAGCCTGGACGCCAGGCTTTGGTCGCGCGCCTGGGAGTCCGGAACCGGCAGCGATCCGGTATACGCGGTCGAGTCCTTCGCGTGGGACCGCGATTCGCTCGGCGCCCACCAGGCTTCGCTGAGCTTCGCCCCGAACGTGGCCGGATACGCGCAGAGCCTCTCGGTCTCCGCCTCGTTGCCGCCGCTCAGGCAATCGTATTCGGGCAAGGCGGACCTGCGCGCGAACGGCCTCGCGGTCTCGCTCTCCGCGCGCTGGGCCGCGCGCGACGACGAAGGCGGCTTCGCCTGGGATCCGCTGGCCGCCAACGCCAGCTGGTCGCCCGCGGGGCTGTTCCGCCTGACCGGCAACCTGTCCTGGAACCTGGAGGAAGAGCGCCCCGAGAGCGCCCGGGCCACCCTCGACGCGGGCCCCCTGTCCGCGAGCTTGTCGGCCAGGCGCTCGACGGGGTATCGGCTCGAGCTCGCGACGGCGCCGCTGGGATGGCAGTCGATACCCGGCTCGGAGAGCTTCCGCGCGAGCGACGCCTCGCTCTCGCTCGGCGGCGACTGGAGCCCGGATCCCTTCTGGAAAGGCCGGGTGGACGCCTCGCTGTCCGCCTCGCTCGCCGCCTCGCAGAGCCTCCTCAAATTCACCGACTCGACCCTCTCCCTGAACCTGCGCGCCGAGTTCAAGGTGGCCGACCGGCTCGCGCTGAGCTTCGCGAGCGTCTCCCGCAACCAGTCGCTCTGGCGCTACTTCCCGGGCTTCTTCGAGTTTCCCGGGACCATCGAGCCGGTCAATCCCGCGCGCGACATCCTCGATTCCTTCGATTTCTTCAGCCCGGGCCAGGAAGGGCGGTACCGGAGCCTCTGGAAGCTCTCCTCGCTCTCGGTCAAGCTCCTCCGCGAGCTGCACGACTGGGACCTCTCGCTCGAGCTCAGCGCGAAGCCGGTGCTGCGCGCCGACGCGGTGCCGAAGACCTACGAGTTCGAGACCTCCTGGACGATCCTCGCGGCCTGGCGCGCCATCCCGAAGATCCAGACCAAGGCGACGGGCAAGGGCGGCGAGTTCGCGATCGAGTAGGGCGCCGGCGCGCGCGTTCCCGCCGTCCCGCGCGGGCGCGGCCTCCCTCGCGGCCGCGTCCGGGCGCATCGGTTGATTTTTCCGGGGCGCCGGGTTACGATGGCGATCCGAGAGGCAGTATTGGAAGATTGCATGGCCATGGCGCTCGACGACACCGGGCTCCTCGCCGAGGTATGCGGAGCCAATGACGGCAACCTGCGCGCGGCCGAGCGGGTTCTCGGCGCCCGCGTCTTCACCCGGGGCAACGAGATCTTCCTCGAATCCGCCGACGAGGCCCTGCGGAACCGCTTCCGCCGCCTGGTCGGGGAGCTCGTGGACTCGGTGCGGGACGGCATGCCCTCGTCGCCCGAGCTGGTGGCGGCCATCGCCGCCAGCATCGATCCGGAGCCGTACCTTCGCGGCGACGCCGAGATCGAGGGGTTCAAGGATTCCTGCGTCCAGGTCCCGGGGGGCTTCGGCAAGATCTACCCCCGATCGCCGGCGCAGTCGCTTTTCCTGAAAGGCCTCTCGAATTTCGACGTCTGCTTCGCGGTCGGTCCCGCCGGAACCGGCAAGACCTACCTCGCCGTGGCGTGGGCCCTGCGCGAGATCCTCTCGAAGAAGCGCCGCAAGCTGGTCCTGACCCGCCCCGTCGTGGAGGCCGGCGAAAGCCTCGGCTTCCTGCCCGGCGACCTCGCGCAGAAGATCAGCCCCTACCTTCGCCCGCTCTACGACGCCATGGAGAGCCTGGTGCCCTTCGAGACCATACGGCGGCTCGAGGAGAGCCACGCCATCGAGATAGCCCCGCTGGCCTACATGCGCGGCCGCAGCCTCAACAACGCCGTCATCATCCTCGACGAGGCCCAGAACACCACGCGCGAACAGATGAAGATGTTCCTGACCCGGCTCGGCCAGGGCTCCCAGGCCATCATCACGGGCGACGTCACCCAGGTGGACCTGCCGCGGAAGGGCGAGTCCGGCCTCGCGCACGCAGTGAAGGTCCTCAAGGACGTGGAAGGCATCTTCGTTTCGCGACTCGACGCGCGGGACGTGGTGCGGAATCCGCTCGTACGCTCCATCATCAAGGCCTATGAAACCGAAGACTGAGGGGCGCGCGCGCGCGGCGGCGACCCGGCTCGCCGCCATGGCGCTCGGCTCGACCAAGGTCAGTCGGGTTGATCGCCTCATCCTCGCGGGCGCCTTCGCCGCCAGCATGGCGGTCGCCGCCCTGCTCGGACCCGGCGGCCCCCTCTCGGAAGGGGCGGTGGTCTCCGATTTCGAGGTGGGCAAGGTGGCCGAGCGGGACGTGGTCGCGATCCGGGACCTGGTCTACGTCGACGAGGCCGCGACCGAGATCCGGCTCGACGCCGAGCGGCGGCTCGTCCCGGCGGTCTTCGTCGTCGACGAGGAAGCCTCCAGGGAGGCCTCGCTCGAGCTCGGGCGCTTCCGGTCCTACCTGGCCGAGCTGCTCGCGCGCGAAGCGGGCGAGTCCCGGGCCCTGGCCCTGCAGCGCGACTGGCCGGGGGCGCTCGGCAAGGAAGCCGCCGCCTCCCTGCTCGCGCTGGCCGATCCCCTGACCGCGGTCGACGCCGCGGCCCAGGCGCTCGCGGAGCTGCTCGCGCGCGGCATCCTCGAGGTGCCGGACGCGGGGCTGGAAGACTACAACCCCGACGTTTTCGAGATACGGCGCTGGCGCGAAGGCCGCCTCGCCTACGAGCGCGTGCCGGTCGATCGCGCCCCCGTCCTTCGGCGGGTTCCGGCCCTCGCCGACGAGATCCTCCGCGCCCGGGCCCTGCCCGCGGGGCGCCGGGAGGTGGCGACCGTGATCGTCGCGAGCTTCGCCTCCGCGAACGCGCCCTTCGACGCGGAACAGAGCTCCCGCCGCATGGAAGCCGCCCTGGCCAGGGTCGAGCCCGTGGTCCGGCGCGTCGAGCGCGGCGAATACCTCGTGCGCCGCGGCTTCGTCGTCACGGAAGCCGACGTCGAGCGGCTCCGCGCCGCCCGCGATTCCAGTCGCCGCTTCGACTTCGGGCGCGTTTTCGGCGCCGCCCTCGTCATCGCCTTCGCGCTCGCCATCGGCGCGCGGGCGGCCGCCAGCTCCCTCTCCGGCGTCAACTTCACGCGCCAGACCCTGCTCGTGACGCTTTCGCTGGCCTTCTTCATGTTCGTCGCGGCGCAGCTCGTCCGGCGCTTCGTGCCCACCGGCCCCGGCCTGCCGCCCGCGGCTTTCCTGCCAGCCGCCTTCGCCGCCATCGTCGTGTCCCTGCTCGTGTCGGCCCGCTTCGCGACCAGCTTCGCGGTGGTGACGACCCTCCTCGCGTCGACCGCGTTCGGGCTCGACCCGCGGACCATCGTCACCGTGCTGGTGGGTTCGCTCGCGGGCGTCTTCGCCGCGCGCGACGCGGACAACCGCATCGACCTGGTGCGCGCGGGCGCGGTCCTCGCCCTCATCCAGGCCGGCGCCTCGATCGCCGTCGACCTCGTTTCGGGGGCGGAGGCGTCCACGCTGCTCCAGGCCGGCGTGTGGTCGGGCCTCAACGGCTTCTTCTGCGCCATCCTGGCCATCGGACTGCTGCCGCTCCTCGAGCAGGCCCTGAACGCCCCGACGCGCTTCAGGCTCATGGAGCTCTCGGACCTGAACGCCCCGCCGCTCAAGCGCCTGCTGACGGTGGCGCCCGGCACCTACGCCCACTCGGTCACGGTGGCGCACCTCGCCGAGACCGCCTGCCGGGAGATCGGCGCGAACCCGCTCATCGCGCGGGTGGGGGCCTACTACCACGACATCGGGAAGATCGACCAGCCGGAGTACTTCATCGAGAACCAGGCGGGCGGCCGCAACAAGCACGACGACATCAATCCGCGCCTCTCGGTGACGGTCATACGCTCGCACGTCAAGCTCGGCGTCGAGCGCGCCCGCGCCCTGGGACTCCCGCGCGAGGTGGTCGACATCGTCGCCCAGCACCACGGCAACGCCCTGATCCCCTGGTTCTTCGACAAGGCCCGGAAAAAGGACGCGGCGGCCGTTCCCGAGGATTACTCCTACCCGGGCCAGCCCCCCGCGAGCCGGGAGGCCGCCGTGGTCATGCTGGCCGACGCGGTCGAGGCCGCCAGCCGCACGCTCAAGAAACCGTCGATCGGCAAGCTCGAGGACCTGGTCCGCGGCCTGGCCATGGAGCGCGTGCGCGACGGCCAGCTTTCGCGCGCCGACCTGACCTTCCGCGACCTCGAGACCATCGTCGCCTCCTTCGTCAGGATACTCGCGGGGCATTTCCACTCCCGCATCGAATACCCGAAAGTACGGGAGAACGCCCGATGAACAGGATAGCCGTGAGCGCCGAAGGACTCGAGCCGCCTCCGTGGACGGACAGGCTCCGCGCCTTCGCCCTCTCCGCGCTCGACGCCCTCGCCATCGACGGCTGGGACGTCTCCGTGCTGCTCTGCGACGACGCCTTCATGGCCGACCTGAACGCGCGCTATCGCGGCAAGGAGGGGCCGACCGACGTCCTGTCCTTCGAACTGGGTGATACCTGGGACGACGGCGAGGCGGGCGCCCGCTTCCTGGCCGGCGACATCGCCATATCGCTGGAGACCCTGCCGCGGAACGCCGCGGAGTTCGGCGTGTCCGAGGACGAGGAGCTCAGGCGCCTCGTCGTCCACGGCCTGCTCCATCTGTCGGGCCTCGACCACGCGACGAACGACGCGGGCGAGCCCATGCTCGCGCGACAGGAGGAAGTGCTCGCTTCCCTGTCCGGGGAGCGGATACTGTGAACCTCGGCGATCGCATCCGGGCCGCGCTGGCCCGGGGACGCGGGAAGGGACCGCAGGCGGAGAACGCCGTCGACGAGGCCGAATCCGTGGCCGAGCGCCGGGACATGATCCGCGGCGTCGAGGAGCTCTCCGAGACGACGGTCAAGGAGATCATGGTGCCCCGCGTCGACGCGGTGTTCCTGCCCATCGACGTCACGCGGGACGAGCTGCTGGAAACCGTGATCGAATGCGGCCACTCGCGCATCCCCATCTACCGCGACACCATCGACCGCGTCGAGGGCGTCCTCTACGTCAAGGACCTGCTCAAGGCGGTAATCCGCGGCGACGACCCCATCGACCTCGAGGCGGTCGTCCGCAAGCCCTTCTTCGTGCCCGACTCGAAGCGGATCGACAGCCTGCTCCGCGAGTTCCGTCGGCGCCACGTCCACATCGCCATCGCCATCGACGAGTACGGCGGGGTTTCCGGGCTGATCTGCCTCGAGGACATCATCGAGGAGATCGTCGGCGACATCCAGGACGAGTTCGACGACGAGCGCGAGGACGTCGTGACCATCGGCGAGGGCATCTGGATCGTGGACGGCAGGCTCAACCTGGCGGACCTCAACGAGGAGCTCGGCCTCGGACTGCCCGACGACGAGTTCGACACCCTGGGCGGCTTCGTCTTCGACCTGTTCGGCAAGATTCCCGCCCGCTACGAGAAGGCGGCCTGGCGCGATCTCGATTTCATCATCCAGGACATGGACGGCCACAAGGTCGACTCGGTGAAGATAGTCCGCCGCAAGCCCGAGGGGGGAACCCCGTGAGCGGCCGGCCCTTGCGGACTCTCGCCGCGGCGCTCGCGCTCGCGCTCGCGACCGCCGGTCCGGCCTCGGCGCAGCTTCGTTCGGCGACTGTGCTGGCCGCCCGGGCGAACGAGCTGATGTTCGCGGGAGACTGGTACGAGGCGGTCGAGGCCTGGCTGGCGGCCCTCGAGGCCAATCCGGCGTATTTCGAGGCCCTGCGCGGCCTCGCCTCCTGCTACCTCGAGCTCGGCGAATACGCCCAATCGCTCGAATACGTCGCGCGCGCGCGTCCCTTCCGTTCCTCCGACGCCGCGCTCCGCAATATCGAAGGCTTCGCGCTCATCGGGCTCGACCGCCTCGACGAGGCCCGCGCGGCCTTCCAGGCGACCCTCGCGGGCCTGCCCAACGACCTCGAGGCCCGCTTCGGGCTCGCCCTGCTGGACCTGCGCGCCGGAAGGTCGGCGGACGCCCGCGGGCGCTTCGAGGACGCGCTTCGGATCGAGCCGAGGAACGCCCGCGCCCTGCTTTCCCTCGCCTTGGTCGCCCTCGACTCGGGCGCCCTGCGCGAGGCGCGGATCCGCATCGACGAGGCGCTACGCCACCACGCCGAGGAGGCCCGCGCCTGGTACGTGGCCGCCAGGGTCTCGCTCGCCGAGGGGAACCCCGCCGAGGCCGCGGCGCACGCCGCGACCGCGCTCGAGCTCGACCCCTCGGACGCGGACGCCCGCGCCCTCCTGGCATCGATCCGCCAGCGTTCCGGCGACTACGCGGGCGCCGCCGCCCTGATGGAGGCCGCGGTCAAGGCTAACCGCGACGACGCCCTGGCCTGGTACGCCCTCGGGCGCGCCCGCGCCGCCTCGGGCGACGCCGCCCGCGCCCTGTCGGCCTACCAGGCGGCCATCCGCATCCGCCCCGACGACGAGATCGTCCGATTGGCGGCGGAGGACCTCGTCATGGAGAGCACCCCGCTCGAGGATCCCTCGCGCTCCGCGTGGGCGGACTGGCGCTTCGCCCGCGCGGCCTCGTTCCAGTCGCTCCGCGAGTACGAGAGGGCCATCGCGGAGTTCCGTCGTGCCCTGCGGCTCTACCCCTACGCCGCCGCGGGGCGCAAGGCCTACGCCGAGCTTCTCCGCCTGCGCGGCCTCGACGGCTCCTACCTCGCGGAACTCGAGTTCCTCGAGGAGCTCGGCAAGGCCGACCGCGACTCCCGCGACAAGGCCGAGTCGTGGCGCTCGCTCCTCGCCGATTCCGTGGCGTTCCGTTGGCGCGTGGACCAGTTCGCACTCCCGAAGCGGCCCTACCGGCTCGTTATAGCCATCGACCCGGCGACCTTCTCCACCCTGCATCCGGACGCCGAGGCCGTCGCGGCTTCCTTGTTCCGTTCCGCGTTTTCCGCGTCCGGCCTGGTCCGGGTCGAGGCGCGCATCGTGCGCGCGCCCGATTTCGCGGGAGCGTGGCGCGCCGCCCGCGAGCTCGTCGCGGACTACCTGGCCATCGTCAGCTTCCGCGAGACCTCGCGCGAATGCTCGCTTTCCGTCGCCCTCCACTCGGCGCGCACCGGATCGCCCTCCGCGAGCTTCCGGTCCGTGCGCTCCGGCAACGACCGCGTGCAGCGCGTCGCCGAGCGGGTCGCGCTCCGCGTCCTGGAGTCCCTCGAGATCCGCGGCTCCCTCCTCGCGCGCGAGCGCGAACGCGTGCTCATCGATCTCGGCGCCCTCGACGGCGTCGCCGCCGGCGACGAGCTCGTCGTCTACCGCAAGGGCGACGTCGCTCTTCCCGCCTCCGGCCTCGTCCTCGCCCGCCCGCCCTCCGGCCCGATCGCGACGATCACCGTGACGACGGTCGACGAGGAAGTCTCCGAGGGAATCCTGAAGAGCGCGGGGTGGTTCGACCGCGTCAACGTGGGGGACGCGGTGCTCCGCGCCGCGAAGCCCGACGCGGCGGCGCCGCCCGCGGCTTCGTCGGCCGCGGCGGAGCCCGTGTACACGGGCCTCTTCGACGAGGTCTCGGGGCTGCGCTAGGATCCCCGCCCCGCGAGCTTTCCGGGAATCGCACGTACATTCGAAAAAAGCGGCGGATAGCTTTATCAATGCCCGCCAGCGGGGGTCCTGTCGCGGCACGACACACCCCATTCGCTGACGCTCAGGGGCGCGCCGTGCCGCGCCACCCCCCGCGCTGTTGGCACGGCTCAAGCTGTCGCCGGGTATGCCCCACCACGCCGCCATTCCGTAACGGCGACGGGCGGGCTTCCAAGTGGAACGCCTCGACGGGCGGGTCAATCGGGAGATCGCCGAAGGCGCTCCGCGCCTTCGGCGCCGCGACCGCTCGAGGCGGTCGCGCCCCGCGTATCGGTCGACCCCATCGCATCCCCACCACGCCGCCATTCCGTAACGGCGCGGGGCGGGCTTCGAAGCGGAGCGCCTCGACGGGCGAGTGAAATGCTCCCCCATCGCTTCGAAGACGGTAACGCAATCGCGCGCAAGCGTCACGGGCGAAGCGCCCGCAGTAACGCGCGGCCGGAAATGCCGCCGCCCGCCGGAATGGCGGCGTGAAAGATTGCCGACCCGGCGCAGCGCCTCGCGGAACCGTGCGGGACGGCGGGTGACGAGCGAACGCGCGGACCACCCCCGGAGCGGGGTGGCCTGTGCGTTCGCTCGTCAGGACCCGCCCCGAACAGCTCCGATGACGCCCCCCGCCGCGCGGCATTTCTTCCCGTCCCTTTCCCGCGCGCGACGCTAGTTCCGATCCGCATGTTCATGCGCCGCGCCTCGCTCTTTATGCAGAAACTCCATTCGCGCCACTTTTATCATTTACCTTGCCGGAATTCGGGAACGGGTTTACAATTCCTTCGCGGCGCCGCGAGCGGTCTTCCGGGCAATCCGGAGCACCCCGACGGCGCCGCGACCACGTACAACACGTATCGCGTCAGGAGGGCACATGAACGCCTATATCAAGGAAGTCCTGGACGGCCTCAAGGCCCGCTATCCTTGGGAAACCGAATTCCTCCAGGCCGCCGAAGAGGTCCTCGAGTCCATCGAGCCCCTCATCGAGGCCGAGCCCAAGTACAAGGCCCAGCGCATCCTCGACCGGATCGTCGAACCCGAGCGCACGGTCATGTTCAAGGTGCCCTGGATGGACGACAAGGGCGAGTACCACGTCAACCGCGGCTACCGCGTCCAGTTCAACTCCGCCATCGGCCCGTACAAGGGCGGCATCCGCTTCCATCCGAAAGTGACGCTCTCGACCCTGAAGTTCCTCGGCTTCGAGCAGACCTTCAAGAACTCGCTCACCAGCCTCCCCATGGGCGGCGGCAAGGGTGGCGCGGACTTCGACCCGAACGGCAAGAGCGACAACGAGATCATGCGCTTCTGCCAGAGCTTCGTCACCGAGCTCTTCCGCCACATCGGCCCCGACACCGACGTGCCCGCGGGCGACATCGGCGTGGGCGGCCGCGAGGTCGGCTACATGTTCGGCCAGTACAAGCGCCTCGCCAACGAGTTCACCGGCACCTTCACCGGCAAGGGCCTCTCCTTCGGCGGCTCCCTCGTGCGCCCCGAGGCCACCGGCTTCGGCGCCGTCTACTTCGCCGAGGAGATGCTCAAGACGAAGGGCGACAGCCTCAAGGGCAAGACCGTCTCCGTCTCCGGCTTCGGCAACGTAGCCTGGGGCGCCTGCATCAAGGCCAGCCAGCTCGGCGCCAAGGTCGTCACCATCTCCGGCCCCGACGGCTACGTCCACGACCCGGACGGCATCGGCACCCAGGAGAAGTGGGACTATCTGACCGAGATGCTCGTCATCGACCGCAACAAGGTGGAGACCTACGCGAAGAAGTACAAGAACGCCAAGTTCTTCGCCGGCAAGAAGCCCTGGGAGCAGAAGGTCGACATCGCCATGCCCTGCGCCATCCAGAACGAGCTCAACGGCGAGGACGCCAAGACCCTCGTCGCCAACGGCGTGAAGATCGTCGTCGAGGTCTCGAACATGGGCTGCACCCCCGAGGCCTGGAAGCTCTTCATCGAGAAGAAGATCCCCTTCGCGCCCGGCAAGGCCGCGAACGCGGGCGGCGTCGCCACCTCCGGCATCGAGATGAGCCAGAACTCCATGCGCCTCTCGTGGACCGCCGAGGAAGTCGACCAGAAGCTCCACGCCATCATGGTCAACATCCACAAGGCCGCCTACGAAACCGCGAAGCAGTACGGCTTCGAGGGCAACTACGTCGTCGGCGCCAACATCGCCGGCTTCAAGAAGGTCGCCGACGCCATGATCGCGCAGGGCCTCGTGTAAGCGCGAAACCCCCATCGATCGAGGGCCGTCCCGGAAGGGGCGGCCTTTTCGTTTCCCGCGCGTTCGGGATAGGGACGGGGGAAATAGGCGCCGGGGCCTCGAGCTCGCTTCGACTTCCCTTGGGCGGCGGGCCGCGTTTTCCGGCTCGGGCGGCGGTTCTCGCCTCTGGCGATGGCGGCGACGCAGCCGGCAGGCGGCTTCGTCGATGCCCCGAACCGCCGTCGGGGTGAGCTTGTCCGGGCGCCGGCTCCCGCGCCGGCTCCGGAACCGGCTCTACAGCTTGAACGTGAGGCCGATCATCATGGTCCGCTCGTTGATCGAGAAACCCGCCTCGTTCGGCACGCCGCCCTGGGCCAGCCAGTCGATGAAGAAGACGAGCACGTCGCTCGCGGCGTGGGCGGCCACCGCGTACTCGAGGCCGTGCCATTCGTACAGGTACTGGAACCAGAAGGCCTGCGCGAACGAGAGCGCGGTCTTGAGGAGCAGTCGGCCGACCGGCATGGCCTTGAGCTCGTCCCACTGCTGGGGAAAGTGCGAGAAGGTGAACCACGAGGCGTCGAGGAGCTTGGCGGGCCACTCGCCGAGCCGGGTCGAGAGCTCCTCGTAGTACGTGCCGCGGTAGAGGGCTTCCTCGCCGACGCCGGTCATGACGAAGTTCGGCACCTGGAGGAGCAGCATGAGAGCGACGCCCGCCCAGACGGGGAACTCCCGGTCGCCGAGGAAGGCCGATCCTGTGTCCCAGACCGCCTCGCCCGGCGCCGCGCCGAGCGCCGAGACGGCGGCGAAGGCGCCCATCGAGGCCACGTAGCCCCAGACGGGCCAGGGGGCGTAGCTCGCGGGCTTGAAGGGGGCGAGCGCGAGTTCGCCGAAGGAAGCGCGCGCGATCCCGGCCGCGTAGCCCGGGTCCTCCGAAAGGGCCCGGATATCGGCGTAGCCCGAGTACGTCGCGTACATGGAGAGCTTGTGCGCCGAATTGAACAGGAGCGGCGTCGCGAGGTTCGTGCCGAAGGCGAGCTCGTTGGCGACGAAGGCGAGGGAGAGGCCGAGCTGGGCCCCGGCGAGCGGCCAGGCGTCCCGGGTCCCGAACGCGAGTCCGACGCCCGCTTGGGCTCCCGCGGTGCCGAGCAGGGCCCAGGGCAGCCAGGCTTCGCCGTAGGCGAAGGACTCGAACACCGTGGCGGCCTGGAGCGCGCCCGACGCGGCCAGATATCCGGCGAGGTCCGCGTCGTCCGTCGCTTGCGCCGCGGCGGAAGGGAGCGCCGTAACCGCGACCATGGCCGCGAGGACGCGCGCGACCGCGGCGGGGCGACCGGCGCGCATGCTCACTTCGCTTCGCCGTTTCCGCCCGTACGGTCTTCGAGCAGGCGGTTCAGGAAGGCGAGCTCGCCTTCGAGCTTCGCGACCCGTTCGTCGCGGTCCTCGAGCCGGGCCTCGAGCGATTCGAGCCTGCGCTCGAGCTCGCGCGTCCGCGCCGCGTCGGCCGGGGCGGCCTTCGCGCGCCGGCCGAGGTAGTCGAAGCCCGCGGCCGCGATGGTCATCAGCACGAGCCCGCCGACTATGGTCAAGGCTATTCCCATGGATCCTCCTCGGTCCGCACCCGGACCCCTTCCGAAGCGAGCAGGGCGGCGGCGAGCCCGTCGCCTTCCACGAGGCCGTCGCCGAAGCGCCCGTCGTGGACGAGGCCCTTGCCGCACGAGGGCGAGCGGGCCTTGAGGATCGCCTCGTCGCACCCGTAGGCCCGCGCCAGGTCGAGGGTTGCGCGGGCTCCGCGGCCGAAGGCCTCGGTGAGGTCCCGGCCGTCGCGCGAAAGCACGCGGCCGCCGACGATTTCCGAGGGCTCGCGCGGGGTCGGAAGCCCGCCGAGCTGCTCGGGGCAGACGGGCAGGGCGCCGCCGCTCCGCACGAGCGCCATGACGCGCGGGTCGCTTTTCGCCGCGCCGTCGTAGCGGCAGGGGAAGCCGGCCAGGCACGCGCTCACGATCTTCACCTCTCGCCTTCCTTCCCCGGCGCGGCGCGCCGGACGGGGCATGGTACGACGTCCGCACCGGCCGATCAAGCGGCGCGGCGGGAAATTGGCGAGGTTCGCGCGCCGCGCCTCAGGCCGAGAGCATCAGGCAGCCGGCCGGATCGGCCGCTTCGGGACGAAGCTCGGCGAGGTCCAGGGGCGACGGCACGCGCGAGAGGTCGAGGTTCCGCACGTGGAGGTAGGTCATGGTGGCAAGGATGCTCGAATGGCCGAGGAGTCGCATGACCTGGAAGACGTCGGCGCCGTCCTCGAGCAGGTGGGTGGCGAAGCTGTGCCTGAGCGCGTGGACGGATACCCGGCCGCCGAGGCCCCGCGCCCGCGCGAGGCGGTGGAAGCCCGCGCGGATCCAGTCCGTGGACACCGGCCGCGCGATATCCCCGCGCCGCGGGAAGAGGACGGTGGCGGGGCGGTGGACGGCGATGTAGCCGCGAAGGAGCTCGGCGGCCCGCCGCGACAGCACGGTGTAGCGGTCCCGGCCGTGCTTGCCGTTCCGCACGAAGACGGTGCGCCGCGCGAAGTCGACGTCGCCGAGCTCGAGCCCCGACGCCTCGGATATCCTGAGGCCGGACGAATAGATGAGCGAGAGTATCGCCTTGAGCTTGAGGCTCGCGCAACTTTCCAGCAGGCCGACCACCTCGGTCCGCGCGATGACCCGCGGCAGGCGCCTCCGCCTCCGCGTCAGGGCCAGCTCGGGCACTTCGCGCCGCCTGCCGTGCAGGGCGTAGAAGAACTTGAGCGCCTCGAAGTAGGCGCGCACGGTCGAATCGCTCCGGCCCAGGTCGCGCAGGTGAAGGAGGAAGGCCGGGATGCCGCCGGGGCCGATTTCGAGCGGGGACGCGCCATAGTGCCGCGCGTAGAGCGCCACGCAGGACGTGTACAGCTCGATCGTGTTCGGCGAGTAGCCGCGCGTCCGCATGCAATCCACCATCTGGTCCCTCAGTATTCCCATGTCGCGGCCTCCCGGCGCCGGCTCGACGCCGACGCGATGGTAGCGCCGGGGGGCGCCGCCTTCGAAGCCCGCTCCGGGGCGAGATCCTGGAGGCCCGGCAGCCGCGTCCCGTTCCGGGCCGTCCGGCCGCCCTCGGTCGCGCCCTCCTTTCCCCCGTCCGCTTCCCGCCCTATACTCGTCCGGACGGAGGGTGCGCCCCATGTTCTTCAACGAGCTCGTCGAGTCCTACGACGCCGAGCGCCGCGAGCGCGACGTCTTCCACGACCTCATGGCCTTCCGCGTCCGCGAGATCCTGCTCGTGGCAAGCCTCTACGACTCCTTCATCCTCGAGTCGGACGGGGCGCTCTCCGAGCGCATCTACGGCGAGTACTTCTCGCTCAACCTCTCCTCCGCCCCGCGCGTCAGCTGCGCCTATTCCGGCGAATCGGCGCTGGAGCAGTTCCGCGGCGGCCGCTTCGACATGGTGGTCATCATGGCCGGCATGGACTTCGACGGCCCGCTCGCGACCGCCCGCGCCCTCCGCGACGCGGACGGCGACACGCCCATCCTGCTCCTCGCCATGAACAACACGAGCCTCGCGAGCCTCGACCTCGCGCGCCCGGAGCTCTCCGCCGTCGACCGCGTCTTCGTGTGGAACGGCTACTCGAAGCTCTTCGTCGGCATGGTCAAGTACGTCGAGGACCTCCGCAACGTGGAGGACGACACGCGCATCGGCCTGGTGCGCGTGGTGCTGCTCGTGGAGGACTCCACCCGCTACTACTCGCGCTACCTGCCGCTCCTGTACTCGGTGGTCATGCGCCAGACCCAGGCCTTGATCGAGGAGGAGCGCCTCGTGGACACCTACAAGGTGCTCCGCATGAGGGGGCGCCCGAAGGTGCTGCATGCCACCACCTACGAGGAGGCCTGCGAGCTCCTCGACCGCTACAAGCCCTACCTGCTCGCGGTCATCAGCGACGTGCGCTTCCCGCGCGCGGGCTGCCAGGACGGCGAGGCCGGCTTCGCCCTGCTGGAGCGGGTCAAGGCGGCCTCGCCCGACCTGCCCGTCCTCATCCAGTCGGCCGAGAGCGCCAACCGCGAGCGGGCCTTCGAGGCGGGCGCTTCCTTCGTCGACAAGAATTCCGACACCCTGGCCCACGAGCTCGGCGAGTTCTTCCGCGAGCGGCTCGGCTTCGGTCCCTTCGTCTTCCGCACGGCGGACGGGGCGGAGCTGGCGCGCGCGCGCAACATGGACGAGTTCGAGGCGCTGCTCAAGGTGGTGCCGGAGGAGAGCCTCCTCCAGCACGGCCGGCGCAACCACTTCTCCGCCTGGCTCATGGCGCGCGGCGAGATCCGCTTCGCCCGGCTCCTCCGCTCCTACACCGTCGAGGACTTTCCCGGCCCCGACGAGATCCGCGGCTTCCTGACCCGGCTCGTCGACGAGGTGAGGCGCGGCAAGTCGCGGGGCGCGCTCCCGAATTTCGACGAAGCGGGCAGGGGGGCGGGCGAGGAGTTCTTCCGGCTCGGCTCGGGGTCCGTCGGGGGTAAGGGCCGGGGCATCCTCTTCCTCAAGAGCCTCGTCGACAACCTCGCCTTCGCCGAGCGGGTCAAGGGCATCGACATCCGCGTGCCGCCCACGGCCTTCATCGGCATCGACGAGTTCGAGCGCTTCCTCGAGGCGAACGGGCTCTGGCAGGAGGCCTACCACTGCCGCGACCACGAGGAGCTCAGGCGGCGCTTCCTGGCCGCGCCGCTGCCGCACGCCCTGGTCGAGCGCCTCCGCCGCCTCGTCGACGCCTGGAGGGGGCCGCTCGCGGTGCGTTCCTCCGGGCTCTTCGAGGACATGCTGATGGTGCCCTTCTCCGGCATCTACGACACCTACCTCATTCCGAACGCCCATCCGGACCCGGAGCGCCGGCTCGCCACCCTCTGCGACGCGATCCGCCTGATCTACGCCAGCATCTACGGTCCCGAGGCCCGCGCCTACTTCGCCGCCGCCCGCTACAAGATCGAGGAGGAGCGCATGGCCGTCCTCGTGCAGCAGGTGGTCGGGACGCGATCCGGGCGCTGGTTCTGGCCCGCGATCTCGGGCACGGCCCAGTCGCACAACTACTACCCGGTTTCCTACCTGAAAAGCGACGACGGGCTCTGCGTCGCGGCGCTCGGGCTCGGCTCCTGGGTCGTGGAGGGCGGACCGGCCTTCCGTTTCTCTCCCCGCTGGCCGAAGCTGGACCTGGTCTCGCAGGAGCACCGGCTCGAGGGCTCGCAGCACGCCTTCATGGCCATCGACATGGAGCGCTACGCCGACCTCTCCGCGGGCGAGGCCGCCTGCCTCTCGGAACTGCCGGTCGAGGAAGCGGCGTCGGACCACCGGGCGCGCCTGGCCGTCTCGACCTTCGACGCCGCGGAGGGAGCCCTGGTGCCCGGCTTCTCGGGCAAGGGGCCGCGCTTCGTGGACTTCGCCAACATCCTCAAGCACGACGCCTTTCCCTTCGCCCAGGCGGTCGAGGCGGCCCTGGACGTGGGCGCCAGGAGCATGGGCATCCCGGTCGAGATCGAGTACGCCCTCGACTGGCGCAGGGGCGAGACGCCGGTCCTCCACCTGCTCCAGCTCAAGCCCCTCCTGCAGAACGCGGACAAGGTGGAGATCGAGCTCGGCGCGACGCCGCGGGAGCGTTGCTTCCTCGCCACCTCGAGCGCCATGGGGAACGGCCGCGACGCGACGGTGCGCGACCTCGTGGTCGTCGAGCCGCGGCGCTTCGACCGCGCGCGCACCTGGGAGATCGCCGCCGAGATCGGCGAGCTCGACGCCGAGCTGCGCGCGGCCGGCCGCAAGCACCTGCTCGTCGGACCCGGCCGCTGGGGGACGCGCGACCCCTGGCTCGGCGTGCCGGTCGGGTTCCCGCAGATCGCGGGCGCGCGCGCCATCGTCGAGGCCGACCTCGCGGACTTCCGCGTGGACTCGTCCCTGGGTTCGCACTTCTTCCACAACCTGACCAGCATGAACGTCGGCTACTTCCACGTGCCCCGGGGCGACGACGAGTCCTTCGTCGACTGGGACTGGCTCGCGGCCTTCGAGCCCGCGCGGCGGACGGCGCACTGCGCGCGCTACGAGTTCGCGGAACCCTTCGAGATCCTCATGGACGGCCGGAGCGGTCGCGCGCTCGTGCTCAAGCCCGCGCCGCGCGCGGCCGCCGCTCCGGACGAGGCCTGTTCGGGATAGCGGCGGGAAGATTGGCAGCGCGGCGAAGGGCGTCATCCGAACGCGCCCGGGCGGGGCCTGACGAAGGAATACACAACCCGCTCACTGGCGTTCGGGGCCGCGCATTCCTTCGTCACCCGCCGTCCCGCCGCGCTCCGCGAGGCGCTTCGCCGGGTTAGCGCTTACACGCCGCTTCCCCGTGGAGGCACCAGCGGGTGCGGCCGCGCGGGGCATGGTTGCCGGCGGGTACGGGGCCGGTCCGGAGGATCCCTTCCGGGCGGTCGCTTCGCCGGGATGGCAAAATCCTCCCTGTCTCCCCTTCGTGTCTTGGTGTCTTGGTGTGGAAAAAGACGTTTCATTAGGGCTGGTCGTTCCAGAGGAATCCCTTTCAGGTGGTACGAGCGCCATGGTTAGCGCCATTGTCTGGCCGCTCAATGCCCGCGGTGGCGGCGCACCGAGGACACGTTGGAGCGGTCCGATCCGCGAGGCTGGCGGAGCTGCGGAGACCTCATCGTTCCGGAAGGTCGCTTTCAGGTGGCACGAGCGCCATGGTTAGCGCCATTGCCTGGCCGCTCGATGCCAGCGGTTGCGGCGTACGGAAGACACGTTGGAGCGGTCCGACCCGCGAGGCTGGCGGAGCCGCGGGTGTCTCGCGACCGCCTTCGGGCGGTCGCGGCGACGAAGCCGGGGAACGGCTTCGTCGATCTCCCCTCGCGTCCCCAAGCGAGGTTTTGGGAGCGCGCGGGACGTGTTCTTTCGCCGACAGGCCCCGCTCCGTGAGGCCCCGAGACAAGCCCGATTACCATGGAGTGCGCTACGCCGGCCGCCTCGCATTGACCGGGCGGGCGAATTGTGCCACTATCGCGCGGTACCGGGCGGCGCGCCGCCTCGCTGCTCCCGCTGCCTCACGGCCGCCCGGAGAGCCCTTGCCAGCGCGCGCCGCACACCCATTCAGGGAGCATCGAACCATGGACGCACGCGCGCTCGCCAAGAGCCTCCACCCCCTCGAGACGAAGGTCCTCCTCCGCTACGGCCCCGGCGACGAGCTCGGGAACGGGCGGCTCGCCGCCGAGCTCGGCTACAAGGAGGGCCAGTCCAACCAGGCCTTCTCGTGGCTCGGCGCCAAGGGCCTCGTCGAGGAAGCCGGCCGCTCGACCCGCGTCGTCTACGAACTGACCCCCCTCGGTCGCGAGCTGGCGGAAAAGGGAACGCCCGAGGAGCGCATGCTGCGCCACGTGGCCTCCGGCCGGGGCGCCACCCTCCCCGAGCTGGCCGCCGCGCTCGGCCTCGAGCAGAAGGACGTAGGCTCCGCCTTCGGCCAGCTCTCGAAGGAAGGCATCCTCGCGATGGGCGAGGGGAAGAAGGCGACGCCCGCCTCCGGCAAGCCCTCGCCTCGCATGGAGGCCGTCCGCGCCCTCCTCGAGCGGGCCGCCGCCTCCGCGGACGGCATCCTCGGCGACGAGACGCTCTCGGTCCCCGAGCGCGAGGCCATGGCCGGCATCGCCAAGAAGCGCGGCGCGGGCGACTCGGCCTTCCGCGTCGCCGAGCGCGAGACCATCGTCTACCGCCTCTCCGCCGCCGCCCCCGAGGCCGCCGCCGCGCTCCGCGAGCTCGGCGTCACGGGCGAGGAGATCGGCGCCCTCACCCCCGCCATGCTCGAGTCCGGCAGCTGGAAGGAAGGGACCTTCCGCCCCTACAACGTCGGCGTCCAGCCGGCCCGCCTCATGCCCGGCCGCCGGAACCCCTACGGCGAGTTCCTCGAGAGCGTCAAGGACAAGCTCGTCTCGCTGGGCTTCGAGGAGTTCGACGGCTCGCTCGTCGAGACCGAGTTCTGGAACTCCGACGCCCTGTTCATGCCGCAGTTCCACTCCGCCCGCGACATCCACGACGTCTACCGCCTCGCCGAGCCGACATCCGCGAAGTTCATCGAGGAGCCCTACCTTTCGCAGGTGGCCGCCGCCCACGAGAACGGCGGCGCCACGGGCAGCCGCGGCTGGAGCTACTCCTTCGACCGCGACTTCACCAAGCGCCTCATCCTCCGCTCCCAGGGCACGGTGCTCTCGGCGCGCGCCCTGACGCGGGCGGCCGTGCCGTCCAAGTACTTCGGCATCGCGCGCTGCTTCCGCTACGACAAGGTCGACGCCACCCACCTCTCGGACTTCTACCAGACCGAGGGCATCGTGGTCGGCGAGGACGTGAGCCTCCGCACCCTGCTCGGCTTCCTCGAAATGTTCGCGAAGGAAGTCGCCGGCGCGAAGGAAGTGAAGTACGTGCCCGGCTACTTCCCCTTCACCGAGCCCTCGGTCGAGGTCCACATCAAGCACCCGGTGCTCGGCTGGTTCGAGCTCGGCGGCGCCGGCATCTTCCGGCCCGAGGTCACCGAGCCGCTCGGCGTCAAGGTGCCGGTGCTGGCCTGGGGCATGGGCATCGACCGCATGGCCCTCATGGCCCTCGGCCTCAACGACCTCCGCGAGCTCTTCTCGGACGACATCGAGGCCGTGCGCCTGCGCCGCGCCTCGTTCTCGGTCTGACGACACCCAAAGGAAGGATGCGAACATGCCCAAGATAGAAGTCAACGAGCGCCTGTTCTTCGACCTGCTCGGACGCGTCCGGGACGCCGCCTCCCTCGAGGAGGTCCTGCCCGGCGCGAAGGCCGAGCTCGACGGCTGGGACCTCGCGGGCGGCAAGCCCGGCGACTCCGGCGCCGAAGGGCGCGTCATCAAGATCGAGCTCAACGACACGAACCGCCCCGACCTCTGGTCGACGGCCGGCCTCGCGCGGCAGCTCCGCGTCCTCGACGGCGCGCCGATTCCCGAGTACCCCTTCTTCTCGCGCGAGGGCGACGAACGGCCGGCGAAGTACACGGTCAAGGTCGAGTCCTCGGTCGCGAAGGTCAGGCCTTTCATGGCCGCCTTCGTCATCTCGGGCAAGCCCGTCTCCGACGCCATGCTCCGGGACGTCATCCAGACCCAGGAGAAGCTCTGCTGGAACTTCGGCCGGAAGCGCCGCTCGGTGTCCATGGGCCTCTACCGCACCGCCCTCATTTCCTGGCCGGTCGCCTACAAGGCCGTCGACCCGGACTCGGTCTCCTTCGTGCCGCTCGGCATGGAAGCGCCCCTGACCCTGCGCCGCGCCCTCGCCGAGCACCCGAAGGGCAAGGAGTACGGCTTCATCCTCGAGGGCGAAAGCGTCCATCCCCTGCTCGTCGACGCGGGCGGCAAGGTGCTCTCCTACCCGCCCATCATCAACTCGAACGACTTGGGAGCGGTCCAGGTCGGCGACGCGGACCTTCTCGTCGAGCTCACCGGCACCGACCTGCACTCGGTCACGCTCTCCGCCTCCATCGTCGCCTGCGACTTCGCGGACGCCGGGTACGAGATCCAGCCCGTGGCGATCGAGTACCCCGAGCCGACCGCCTTCGGCCGTCGCGTCGTCTTCCCCTACTATTTCCAGGCGCCCGTCGCCCTCGACTCCGCCCGCGCCTCCAAGCTGCTCGGCAAGAGCCTCTCGCCCGCCGCGGTGGTCGAGTCGCTCGCGAAGGCCGGCGTGCGCGCGGACGTCCACGGCCAGTTCGTGCAGGCCTTCCCGCCCGAGTACCGCAACGACTACCTCCACGCGGTCGACGTCGTCGAGGACGTCATGATCGGCCGCGGCATGGCGGACTTCCCGCCGGAGCGCCCGCGCGACTTCACCATCGGCAGGCTCCACCCGATCGAGCGCATCAGCCGCAAGGCGAAGAGCCTCATGGTCGGCCTCGGCTACCAGGAGATGATCTACAACTACCTCGGCTCCGGCCGCGACTACGTCGAACGCATGGGCGTCGAAAGCGAGGGCGTGGTCCGCATCGCCAACCCCATGACCGAGAGCTTCGAGTACGTCCGGCCATCCATCCTGCCGAGCCTGCTCGGCAGCGAGGCCGCGAGCGCCCGCGCGCCCTATCCGCACCGCATCTTCGAGACCGGCAAGGTGGCCTTCCGCGACGCCTCCGAGAACTACGGCGTCGCCACGCGGCAGCGCCTCGGCTTCCTCTCGGTCCACGCGGAGGCCAACTACAACGAGGCCGCCAGCGTCGTCGCGGCGCTCTTCTACTACCTCGGCGAGGATTGGGCCATCGAGGAGTCCGAGGACGGCCGCTTCATCCCGGGCCGGCAGGCCCGCCTCCTGCGCAAGGGCAGGAGCGTGGGCGTGTTCGGCGAGCTCCATCCGCGGGTGCTGGAGAACTGGGGCGTGACCGTGCCCGCCGTGGCCGGCGAGATCGACATCGAGAGCTTCGCCTGAAGGTCCCCGTCCTCGCCCGAGGCCGGGGTTCGGGCGGGCGGCGGGGGGCTCCGCTTCTCCAGCGGAATGGCCTCGATTTTTCGCCCCGTTCGGGTAGACTGGTAGCGGGGCGCGCCCCGAGGACGGAGGAAACGGCATGAATCTCGAAAAGCTCTTCTCGCGGCTTCCCGACAGGCTCTACGACAATTTCGGCGCCCTGTTCGCCCAGTCGGTCCAGGCCCACGCGGAGCTGCCCGCCCTCCTCATGAAGCTCGGCGGCTCGGACGAGTACACGACCTGGACCTACGCCGCGTTCGCCGCCGAGGTCCGCAAGGCCGCCCGCTTCCTCGCCTCGCGCGGCCTCAAGTCCGGCGACTCCTTCGCCGTCATGTCCGAGAACCGAAGCGAGTGGATGGCCGCCTGGTTCGCCGCGACCATCCAGGGCATCGTGGCCGTGCCGATCGACTCCGCCTACGAGGAGGAGGGCATACGCACCGTGCTCGCGGCGGCCCGCTGCAAGGGCTTCGCGGGCTCGGCGCGTTTCGCGCAGAAGGCCCTCGCCGCGCGCGCCGCCGCCCCGGCGGGCTTCTTCGTCCTCGATTTCGACCTGGCCTCCGACTCGGGCGGCTTCCTCTCCTGGCGCGCCGCCCTCGACGGGGCGCCGGAGCTCGAGCTCCCGCCGGTCTCCGCGGTCCCCTCCGACGCGCCCGCCACCATCATCTTCACCTCGGGCACCACGGGCGTGGCCAAGGGCATCGTGCTCTCGCACCGGGCGCTCATCGCCAACGTCAACGCCGCCCGCATGGCCCTGCTCATCTCCGAGCGCGACCGCTTCATAGCCATGCTGCCGCTCCACCACACCTACGCGCTCACCTGCACCTTCCTCGCGCCCTTCGAGGCGGGCGGCCGCATCGTCTTCACCGAGAAGCTCATCCCGACCGTCATCCTCAAGCACATCCGGGACTCAGGCGTGAGCATCCTCATCGGGGTGCCGCTCGTGTTCGACAAGTTCGCCGCGGGCATCCGGAGCGAGCTCCGCAAGCTCCCCGGCCTCGCGCGCTCCGTCATCGGATCCCTCATCGGCCTCTCCGGCTCCGCCGCGCGCCTCGGCCTCCCCGTCGGCCGCGTCCTCCTGGGCTTCCTCCGGAAGAAGGCCGGCCTCGGTTCCATCCGCCTCGCGGTCGCCGGCGGCGGCCCCCTCATGGAGGACACCGCCGACTTCTTCGAGGCCCTCGGCATGAACCTGGTGCAAGGCTACGGCATGAGCGAGAACGGGCCCCTCATCGCGGTCAACCTGCCTGAGTACCACGACAACCACTCGGTGGGCGTCGCCGTCAAGTTCACCGAGGTGCGCATCGCCGATCCCGGCACGGACGGCATCGGCGAGATCCAGGTGCGGAGCCCCTCGCTCATGACCGGCTACCTCGACAACCCCGAGGCCACCCGCGAAGCCTTCACGGAGGACGGCTGGCTCCGCACGGGCGACCTCGGCCGCATCGACAAACGCGGCTTCATCTTCATCACGGGCCGCTCGAAGAACCTCATCGTCACCGAGGGCGGCAAGAACGTCTACCCCGAGGAGATCGAGCAGAAGTTCGCGGGGCAGCCCTTCGTCCTCGAGGTCCTCGTGGTCGGCCGCAAGGCCCACTCCGGCGCGGCGGGCGACGAGATCGTCGCGGTGCTGGTCCCGAACCGCGACGCGATCGAGGCCGCCCACCCCGGCCGCTCCGCCGACGCGCCCTTCGTCCACGGCCTCATGCGCGACGAGGTCGCCCGCGTCAACCGCCAGCTCGCCCAGTACATGAAAATTTCCGACCTCGTGGTCCGCGCCGACGAGTTCGAAAAGACCAGCTCGCGCAAGATCCGCCGCTTCCTCTACCAGAAGCAGTACGGCGTCGCCGGCCCGGGCGCGGGGACTTGAGCGCATGGACGGCGCCTCCCTCGTCCCCCTCGTCACGCGCCTCGCCACCACCGCGCTCGCGGCCTTCCTGGCCATCGCCCTCTGGTCGCGCACCCGCGACATCGCGTGGATGCTCGTGGTCATCGGCACGGTCGCCGGCTACGCGGACATCCTCTACTCGCTGCTCCTCCGCTTCGGCGTCGTCGACGAGCGCACCGGCACCCTGCTCGGCGTCCCGCTCGCCGAGACGCTCTTCGCCAACCTTCCCGCCCTCTTCTACGCGGCCGCCTTCCTGACCATGCTCCGCCGCCGCCGTCCGCGCTAGGATCCGGATCCTGTCCGGGAGAGGAACCTGACGGTTCCCCTCCCGGGCCCTTCCTTCCCTCGCCGATTCCACGGTCCTCCCGCAAGCGCCGCCCGGGTTCCCGCGCGGTGGCATCCCGCGGAGGGAGCCATGGTCGTGTACGCCTACGAGCCGACGGGGTGGGAGGGGGAGCTGGTCAAGGTGGAGGTCGACATCCGCCGGGGCCTGCCGGCCTTCGACCTGTCGGGCCTGCCGGACGCCGCCGTCAAGGAGTCCCGCGAGCGCATCCGGGCCGCGGTGCGCAACTCGGGTTTCGAGTTTCCCGTCGACCGCGTCCTCGTCAACCTCGCGCCTTCCGACGTCCCGAAGGGCGGCGCCTCCTTCGACCTGCCGATAGCGCTGGCCATCCTCGGGACCGCCGGCCTCGTGCCCGACCCGGGGGCGCCCCTCCTCGCGCTCGGCGAGCTCGGGCTCTCGGGCGCGGTGGCGCCGGTGCGGGGCAGCCTCGCCGCGGTGGCCGCCGCCGCCGCCGCCGGCATCATGGAGGCCTTCGTGCCGCCCGGCAACCTTGTGGAGGCGGCCGCCCTCGGCGAGGTCCGCGTGCGGCCGCTCCCGAACCTCGCCGCCGCCGCCCTGGCCCTCATCGAGCTCCGCGACGGCCTTCCGCCCCCCGTCCCGCCCGCGGTCCACGGCCAGGCTTCCGCGTCCGGGGCGTCCGGGGCCGTCCCGACCGGGGCCGTCCCGCCGGAGCCGGGCGACTTCTCCGAGCTGCGCGGCCAGGGCGGGCTGCGAAGGGCCCTCGAGCTCGCGGCCGCGGGCGGCCACCACGTCTTCCTCTTCGGCCCGCCTGGCTCCGGCAAGACCATGGCGGCGCGGCGCTTCCCGGGCATCCTGCCGGAGCTCGACCGCCGCGCTTCGCTCGAGGCTTCGCGCGCGCACTCGCTCGCCGGGCTCGCGCCGCCGGGCGGCCTCGTGCGGAGGCCGCCCTTCCGCGCCCCACACCACGGGGCCTCCCTCGAGGGCATGGTGGGCGGCGGCAAGCGGCTCGTCCCCGGCGAAGTGTCGCTCGCCCACCGCGGCGTGCTCTTCCTCGACGAGGCCTCGGAGTTCCGTTCCGACGTGCTGCAGGCGCTTCGCGAGCCTGTGGAGGACGGCCGGGTCTCGATCGCGCGGGCGGGCCGCGTCGCCAGCTATCCGGCGCGCTTCCAGCTCGTGCTCGCGGCCAATCCCTGCCCCTGCGGCAACCTCGGGCGCCCCGGGGCGGCCTGCCTCTGCTCCGAGCGCGAGATCCGCGCCTACTGGGCGCGCGTCGGAGGGGCCCTGCTCGACCGCATCGACCTGCGCGTGCCGCTCAGCGCGCCCGAGCCTTCCGCCTTCTCGGACCCTCCCGGCGAGTCGAGCGCGGAGATCCGCCGGCGCGTGGAGGCCGCCCGCGAACGGCAGGCCTCGCGGTACTCCGGCGCCCCCTGGTCGCTCAACGCCGAGCTGCCGCCGGGCGCCGTGGAGCGCTGGTGCGCCCTCGACGGCTCAACGCGGCGCCGCTTCGAGGAGGAGGCCCGGCGCCTCTCCCTTTCGGCCCGCGCCTGCCACGGCGCGCTCAAGGTGGCGCGGAGCGTCGCGGACCTCGACGGCCGCGACGCCATCCGGGCGGCCGACATCGACGAGGCCTTTTTCTTCAGGCGCTTCGGCGACGAGGATTTCTACTGGAAAATCCCCTGACGCGCCGGGCCGTCCTTGACACTCCCGGAGCCGGCCGGTATAAACATCCTCGCACCGGACGAAGCGCCAGACGCCGCGTCCGTGGCGACCAACCGACAGCGTCGACGGGTCGTTCAGGCCGAAAGGCCGGGAGTCCCGAAAGCGTCGCCGGTTGCCGATCGGACGCTTGACACGGTCGCGACGAACTCGCTACAGTTACAAAGCGCTTCGTGCCTTGCGCAGGTTTTACAATCCGCTCAAAACGCATGATGACCGACGGACCGCTTGACACTCCGGTGTGAAGCTGGTAATAATCGCGCCACCTTCCGCGAGGAAGGCGCCGAGCTGGCATGGAAGATGC